>NZ_OY781365.1:1212500-3725987 GCF_963676815.1 uncultured Draconibacterium sp. | reverse complement strand
TTTTTTAAAATAAACACACTCCTGTTGCGCAAACGTCAGCATAGGAACAACTGCAAAAAGAAAAAGTAATACTCTTTTCATAATTATTTGAATTTAGGATTTTCAGAAAACTTATTTAACATTATACATATAACAATATTAAGAAAGTCTCAGACTTCTTAATACGACCCTTATTTTTTGCAACTTTTAGTTGCTTTTGAGTTACCAAGTTAGGCTATTTCATGTAATTAATCAAGTCTTTTTCTGAGCATTACTACATTTTCCACGTGATGGGTGTGCGGAAACATATCTACGGGCTGAATTTTCTCAATTTGGTACAACGAATCGAGCAATGCGAGGTCGCGCGCCTGGGTAGCAGGATTACAGCTAACATAAACAATTTTTTGTGGTTCCATTTTTAATATCGTATCCACAACATCATTATGCATTCCGGCTCGTGGAGGGTCGGTAATTACAACCTCAGGAGTGCCATGCGTACTGATAAAAGCTTCGTTTAGTACGTCTTTCATATCGCCGGCAAAAAACCGTGTATTTTCAATTTTATTCAGTTCCGAATTTATCTTAGCATCCTCAATTGCCTCAGGCACATATTCAATACCTACTACTTTTTTTGCTTTTGGGGCCACAAAATTTGCAATGGTTCCGGTTCCGGTGTATAAATCGTAAACAGTTTCATCACCGGTAAGCTCAGCAAAATCGCGTGCTATTTTGTACAACTCGTATGCCTGCTCCGAATTGGTTTGATAGAAACTCTTAGGTCCGATTTTAAATTGTAAGCCTTCCATTTCTTCCAGCACATAATCGCGCCCGGCAAATACTTTTATTTCCTGATCGGTGATCGTATCGTTTCCTTTTGAATTGATAACATACATTAGCGAAGTAATTGCTGGAAATTCTTTTTTCACAGCTTCAAGCAACTGCTCACGTGCCATTTTGTCCTCGTAAAACATACTTAAAATAACCATCAGTTCGCCGGTTGAAGTGGTTCTGATTATCAGGGTTCTTAAAAAGCCCTTTTGCTCTCGAATATCAAAAAATGACAGATTGTTGTTTAGAGCATATTCATAAATAAAGTTGCGTATTTGATTTGACGGATCGTCCTGCAACCAACATTTATTAATGTTAACAACCTTATCGAATAAACCCGGAACGTGGAACCCAAGCGCATTAGGATCTTTAATATCTTCGTCTTTTTCAATCTCCTCGAAACTTAACCAGCGTTTATTCGAGAACGTGAACTCCATTTTATTTCGATAGAATGTATTTTTTTCAGATCCAAGTATTGGCGACATTTCAGGCAACTCAATTTTACCGATCCTGGAGAGCTGGTCCTGAACCTGTTTTTGTTTATAGCAGAGTTGCTTTTCGTAAGGCAGTATTTGCCATTTACATCCTCCGCAAACACCGAAATGCTCACAAAACGCTTCTGCCCTATCGATGCTATAAGATTTAAATTCTTTTACAATGGCTTCCTGATAACGTTTTCGCTTTTTTGTTACCTGTAAGTCAACAACATCGCCGGGGATAGCCAGTTTTGTAAAAACTACAACATCGCCAACTCGTGCCACAGCTTTTCCTTCGGCGCCAATATCTTCAATAGTTACATTCTCGTAAAACGGTTTTGTTCTTTTTCTTCTTCCCACAATTATCAAATTTTGGGCAAATATAATTCAATATTCATTATTGCATTATTATTGTTTAAACTCTCATTTCCCAAAAAAAAATAGTTTTTCCCATTATGGGAAAACCAGCCCATTTTGTATGCACAAAAGTGATTTTATGTTTGATAAGCCTTTTCTGCTTTAATCATTTCCTTATATTTGTTATCGATTTAATGGTTGGTTTTATTTTCAATAAGTAAAACTTAAAAGGGGAAAGCGACTTCTGTATTTATGATTGGTTTTGTGTTTAGGGGTTTGTAAATTATCAATCATCTTCAAAAAGCGTCCATAGAGCTTTCCCCTTCCTTTTTTACCCGAGAGGGTAATTTTTTTGCCTAAATTTTATGACAGTTCAATATCTATTTTTCTCGAAGAATATAATTCGTGATACGCCCCACGCCCTGCAGGTCAAACTATTTAACCCACGTTTATCTTCTGAACGGCCGTAAAAGCAGCTTAACCATCTTCCCTCCTTAAACAAAGTTCATCATCTTTATAACATTTGTCATTATGGTGGGTAATATTACAATATGCCGGCCAAATGTTATAAAAATATTACATACCTTGTCATTTTCATATCAACTAAAACCATGACAAATCCAACTTCGATTTATATAATAGCATGTTTTCAAATTGACGTATTTCCAAAATAAAAATCACATTATCAATGAGTAAAAATCTAAAAGCCAACTTTGCAAAAGGGCTCGCATCACTTTTTATTGTTGCCTCTTTTACAGGGTACTCACAGGAAAAGAAGCCCGTTTTATCCGGAAAAGAGCGAATAAAAATGTTCAGCAAACAGAAAGAATTAGCTGAATCATCGCCATACAAAGACAATCACTGGCAATACATTGGCCCCACAAACATTAGTGGCAGATGCACTGATGTTGAAGCGATTTCACCACGGGGAAACCAATACACCATTTGGGTTGGGTCGGCAACAGGAGGTGTTTGGAAATCGGTAAATGAAGGAACAACTTTTGAACCTGTTTTTGACGAAATGCCAAGTGCCTCGATTGGCGATCTGGCTATCGATCCACAAAACCAGGACGTGGTTTGGGCTGGAACCGGAGAAGCGAACATCTTCAGAAGTTCAAATGCCGGATGCGGCGTATTTAAAACCATCGACGGCGGAAAATCGTGGAAAGTAATGGGATTGGAAAATACCCATACAATTGGAAGAATAAGAGTACATCCTGAGAATTCGGATATTGTTTATGTGGCGGCAACCGGGCACGAATGGACTCCAAATGAAGAGCGCGGATTGTACAAAACCACAGACGGAGGAGCAACGTGGGACAAAATTCTGGAAATAGATGAAAACACAGGAGTTTTCGATGTTGTGCTCGATCCTTCCTCCCCGGAAACAGTTTATGCCACAAGCTGGGAAAGAATGCGTTTGAAATGGAATGACCCGCGAACATTTAAAAAAACGAGAAATTGTGGCATTTGGAAATCAACCGACGGTGGTAACAACTGGAAACAAATCAACACAGGTTTGCCGGAAGCTAAAAATCGTGGCCGCATTGGAATTGATATCTCACCAACCAATCCAAATGTTTTATACGCTTTACTCGACAATTACGAAATTGCTTACAAGGCAAAAAAAGGAGAACTGGATTCGTATAACCGCCAAAAACAAGATGTTATTAAAGGTGCCACCGTATACAAATCTACCGATGCTGGAAAAACATGGCAGCAAACCAGCGGATTAACACCCGAAACAAAAGTTTACATGGAAAATCATTCGGGAACTTACGGTTGGGTTTTCGGACAAATCAGGGTTGATCCGAAAGATGAAAATACCATTTATACTTTGGGAATCTGGCTAAACAAATCGACTGACGGAGGAAAAACATTTACGCCTATTCGCGATCCACATGCCGACCACCACGGACTTTGGATCGATCCAAACAATACAAACTACATAATCGATGCACAAGACGGAGGAATTTCGATTTCGTATGATGCAGGCGAAACATGGAAACACCCGATTGAACCGCTGCCGCTAGCACAATTTTATAATGTGGCTTACGATTACAGCATGCCTTTCCGCGTTTTCGGATCGATACAGGATCATCACAGTTATTACGGAACTGTAGATCTTTCCTACGGAAGAGACAGAGCCCGGCAAGTTGAGTTTGAACACACGCTGGGAGCCGAAGGAAGTACGCACGTAATTGATCCGCGTGATAATAACACTGTTTACGCCAGTGTTTATTACGGAAACCTGGCTCGTGCGGAATTGGATAATTACCCGGCGAGCGCCAAACAGGTACTTCCTCCGAATTATCCTGACGAACCGGCGTTACGCGGACAGTGGGTTTCGCCAATTGTAATGTCGCCACACAACAACGACATTATTTATTTTGGTACGCAGTACGTCATGAAATCAATCGACAAAGGAAGTACGTGGGAAAAAATAAGCCCGGATTTAACGTTTAACGATCCGGATAAATTTGGTGATATCAACTACCAGACTATTCAGGCTTTGGACGAATCGCCACTGTTACACGGTTTACTTTATGCCGGAACCGACGATGGCCGCATTTGGCGAACCAGAGACGGAGGCAAAAACTGGGATGAAATAAGAAGTGGGGCTGTACCTCAGCGCTGGGTATCCAGAATCATTGCATCGAAATATGAGCTTGGAACGGTTTATATGACACAAACCGGAAGACGCGATGATGATTTCCAGGTTTATGTTTGGAAATCGACAGACTTTGGCAAAACATGGGAAGATATCTCGGGAGACATTCCGGTAGGGCCGGTAAATGTTATTCGCGAAGATCCGTTTAATCCTGAAGTTTTGTACCTCGGCACCGACGCCTCGGTTTACATCAGCAAAAACAAAGGCGAAAGCTGGAATGTACTGGGCGACCTTCCATTTGCCTATGTACACGACCTGCAAGTTCACCCGCGCGACAACATTATTATTATTGCTACACATGGCCGCGGTGTTTTTGTTATGGATGCCAACCCGATTAACGAGAAAGAAAAGCTCATGCGCCGCAGAAGATATGAACCTGAACCATAAAATTACATTATCGAATAATTTAAAAGGTCGTTTACTTTCATCTAAACGACCTTATTTTTACCTAAATAGCATTTAATCATGAATAACTTCTTCAAAATACTTATAGTCATTTTTATTTCTATACTGCCCATTATTAAGGTTTCGGCGCAGGATGACGCATCAAAAAAATATGAAGCTTTTCAATACCGAAATCTTGGTGCCTTCAGAATAAGCGCCTGGGTGGGTTCGCTTGCAGTTCCTGAAAATCCGGGCGAGAAACACAAATACACCTGGTACGTTGGACCACGTAGTGGCGGAATCTGGAAAACGGTGAACAATGGAACTACTTTCGAATGTATATCAAATAGTTTCAGAACTTCTTCGGTTGGTGATTTTGCGGTGGCACCTTCTAACCCTGAAGTTATTTGGGCCGGAACCGGCGAAGCTTTTAACGCCCGCTCATCCTATTACGGCAATGGAATATGGAAATCAGCCGATGCCGGCAAAACCTGGGAAAATATGGGTTTACACGATTCGCACCATATTGCAAAGGTGGTTATTCATCCCAAAAATCCCGATGTTGTTTGGGTGGCGTCGATGGGTCACCTGTTTTCGAAAAACGAAGAAAGAGGAGTTTTTAAAACCACCGATGGTGGAAAAAGCTGGGACAAAGTTTTATATGTTGATGACGAAACCGGTGTTACTGATTTGATCATCAATCCCTCAAATCCCGAAATATTATATGCTGCCACATACGTAAAAACACGTACAGCATGGACTTATGAACCCGGCGGAGAAAAAAGCCGGATTTACAAATCAACCGACGGCGGAGAAACCTGGAAAATTCTCGAAGGAGGACTACCAACTGGTCCTCTCGGACGAATTGGATTGGATATTCATCGTGCCAATCCTAATATCATTGTGGCAGTGGTGCAAAATCTGAATGTAAAACCGGGAATCGATCCGAATGCAGCAACTGAATTTGACGAATACACCGACCACTCGTTCGACAATTTAATTGGCGGAGAAGTATACATTACAAAAAATGCCGGAGAAAGCTGGGAAAGGATAAACGATCCGGGAACAAACGATGTTAGCGGCAAAGCTGCCTACAGTTTTAACCGAATTACTATCGACCCAGTTGATCCCGACAAAATATATGTAATCGGCGTAAATATGTTTTACACGCTCGACGGCGGCAAAACATGGCCGGAATATCGAGAACAGGAGTTGTTTCAAACCAACTTTGGCGACAACCGTATTTTCTGGATCGATCCAAAAGATCCGCGTCATATGATGTTGGGCTCTGACGGTGGAATTTATTCTACTTTCGATGGCGGCCGGACGATGAATCATTACTACCACCTGCCGCTTGGCGAAGTTTATACCGTTGAAGCCGACAACGAAACGCCTTATAACATTTATATTGGTTTGCAAGATCATGAAACATGGAAAGCGCCTTCGAATGGCTGGTCGGGACAGATTACACCTGCCGACTGGGTTATTACCGGTATGTGGGACGGAATGTACTCGAAAGTAGATCCGGAAGACAATAAAACAATTTATGCCACAACTCAATTTGGCTCTCATATAAAAATTGACCAGCAAAAAGGCGAAAGAACATCAATTCTTCCGCAGCCGGAAGAAGGTGAACGTTATCGGTACACCTGGACTACTCCACTAGCAATCTCGCCTCACAACAGCGCAATAATTTACACCGGAGCACAAAAAGTTTTACGTTCATTAGATCGCGGTGAAAACTGGGAAGAAATAAGCCCGGACCTGACCGACAATGACCCCGAAAAAATCCATGGGAAAGGACATATTCAGTATTGCACAATTTCAACTCTTGATGAGTCGCCGGTAAAAGCAGGTGTAATTTGGGCAGGAACAGATGATGGCCACGTTCAGTTGACAACTGATTATGGTCACACATGGACCGATCTCACATCAAATCTTGAGAAAGCCGGAGCTCCGAAAAAAATGTGGGTCAGCAAAGTATTTCCATCAAATCATGATGTTGCCACAGCATACATTTCAAAATGCGGTTTTACCGATGATATTTTCGATGCACACATTTATGTTACCCATGATTATGGAAATTCCTGGAAAAAGATAACAAATGGATTACCTGCCTCTCCTGTCAATGTTGTTATTGAAGATGTTAAAAATCCGGACCTTCTATTTGCAGGAAACGATTTGGGTGTTTATGTATCGACTGATAAAGGCGAAAACTGGTCGTCGTTTAATGCGAACATGCCCAATGTAGTGGTCAAAGATTTATTGATTCACCCAAGAGAAAATGATCTAATTGTGGGAACCTATGGTCGTGCTGCATGGATCACCGATATTAGCCCGCTACAACAACTTACTCCCGAAATTGAAAAGAAAGAATTGCATTTATTCGATATCGAACCAAAACCTCAAATGAACTTCTCGGAACAGGCAACCTGGGGTAATTATCAAATGACCGGAAGCAACCATTTAAACTCCCCTAACGAACCCAATGGTTTGGAAATTTGGTACCGATTAGGAAAAACGGCACAAGGGGAAAGCAAAATTGAGATTAAAGATAAATCCGGAGAGTTGGTATTTGAAAAAATCGTACCACAACAACCTGGAATTAACAAAATATATTGGCCAACTTTCAGAGCAAACGAAGGAGAATACCAGGTTACATTAATAAATGGCAATATTTCTGAATCAAAAACCGGTACTGTTTTAAAAAGATGGCAATGGCCGGTTCTGAACTATTCGGGTAAAAACTAAATAAATCGGATACAGGAAATAAAGAATCGGATGCTTGCATTTGCATTCTTATTTCCTGTTTCTTTTTAAAACAAGTACTGGTTGAGATGCTTGTTTTAATTCAATTTAAAATTTTGGGAAACAAAAAAAGCTCCGAATTTCTTCGAAGCTTTTTAGTGATGTGACTCAGCTGGGGGCAGAACCTCCTCCATACTGATCTGATTACCAATACTTTAAAAACGCCAAAATCTTTGGGTCTCTTATGGGTCTCTCTCCAAATATTCGTTACTATCTCATTTTATATTTCACTTAAATATTAAAAATTAAATTACCGCCGCTCTTCCTGAGCTTAAATACTCCCTAATGGAAGATATATGAAGTAACTTCTCTTTCTTATCATCATCCAACTTTATTTCTCTATTCCCACTCATTAAAGATTCCAATGGAATACCCAGGTATCTGTTTAATAAGGTTATCATCTTCAGGGTGAGATTTCGTTTTCCATTTAATACTTCAGAGACTCTTGTTTTCCCTCCAAAAAGTGGTGCCACATCCATTTGTTTCAAGTTCATTTGCTCCATTCTGAACTTAATAGCTTCTATAGGCGATGGAGCGTCCATCTGATGATTTTCATGCTCGTATTTCTCAACCAACAATGAAAGCAACTCCAATTCTTCACCTTCCGGGCTGTTTGGTTCAACTGCATCCTCAGAAGCATTAATAAGTGAATAAATTCTTTCACATGCTTTATTATATTCTTCCTCTGTTTTTAATATTTTAGTTTTCATAACTTACTGTTTTTGCATCAATTTTGTCATATTCTTTATGTGTACCAAACCACACAATAAAAACAATCTTGAGTTTATATTCAATATCCACGATCAACCTATAATCATTTCCTTTTATATTAAACACAACCCGCTTAGAACTTATAATGCTGGCGTTCCGATATTTTGCCTTTAGCTCATTTGCATTATCCCAAACAGAAAATTTAACCTCGTAAATCCATGCCTTCAAAGATTCTTCCGCATTTTTGTATTTACTTGATTTGCAATAATCCGTTAGAGTTCTTTCTTTGATAATTCTCATTATTGCAAAGATACAAAAAAAGTTACCTCGTATGGTAACTTTCGATTATATCTTTTTCTAAAATCCTATTTTGATTTTTTTAATACACGTACCATGATTTGTTTTTTCTGTTGTGCTAATATTAGTAAAACCTGCAAGATGACAATCTAACTCACTCTATTATTTACACATATAAGCTTAGAAGAAATTAAAAATTGGAGGGTAACATTAGCTTATAATCAGAAATTCATGGAAAGAGAAGCAGATTTACCTTTCCTCCTTTTTGAAACCTTTACCACTGATTTAGGATTCGAATCCTGATGATCCAGAATATAATCAACAGCTTTTTGAGCTAAACCGGAAGCGATAACAATAAACTTCTTATCACTTTTTAGCTTATTTAACCAGCCTTGAATATAGGCTGCACTGTTATCGATCGTCGCATTTTCAATGCCGCAAATACCGCAGAGGTATGCAGCTCCCATCTCTGCAACAAGTTCTTCTTGCGAATATCCAGAGTCCGCGAAGTTCAGACTAGAAAACCTTGCGTGGCGATTTAAACGCTTGCGATGCCCAACCCCATGGATTGCTTCGTGGAAGAGCGTGGCGTAGTACTCTTCATCCTTGAAAAAGGTACGTGGATCGGGCATGTGTATCTCATCAAGTGAAGGAATATAACAGGCCTTGTTCATTCCAATTTTGATAACCGGTGAATCGACCCAAAACTCGATAAGCTGCTCACAGGAAGCAATCGGATCAAACTCGTGATCGTAAGATGTATTCTCAGGAATCTTGTCAGGATCGATACCTTCCACATCATCAATATGAAATACCCGGTAATAACGAAGCATTGGAATCTCTTTGGTTTCGTCATCCTTTTCATATTCTATCACTTTCCAGAATACAATCATAAATGATGAAGACCCTTTTTTGATCTTTCCACCAAGATCCTGAACTTGTTTGAAGGTAAGAAAATAAGGCCTTTCGAAACCAAAACTAAACAGGTACCAGAAATTAAATCCCCGGTAAGGCTTTTTTGATACCAGGTTACGCGGAATAGCATTGGCAGTTCTCCATGGCATATGCCAAGGAATTACACCAGCTTCCAGGCGTTCTACAATCAAATTAGTTACTGTTTCATAAATATCAAATTTACTCATTGAATCCACCCATGCCTTTGGGATTTTTTGCAGCTTCTGGCACGCCATTAAATTTTGGCGCATGCCATTGAGCCGGATGGATTCTTGTCAATGGTGCATGTCTTTTTTTTGTGAAGTATGCGAAACAAAAAACTGAACGCACCTGAAAGGCGGCTGGCTAAAAATAGGCAATATCAGCCGCCATTGACTTTTCCGTACGGCGAAGTAACTTTGACAGGATTTAAGGGATGACGGGCTCTTCTATTTAATTAACAAACGAGCAAGAGTACAAACTGAATTTGAAGAGAAGGAATTAATAATGGATTACTAATGTGTGCACTAATTCCCAACGACATCAAAACTACCGACTGGCATAAATGAACTTGGCATAATTAAAACATCCTGGATTTTGGAAAAATCTTTTGTATTGACAGGGATGAGTTTAGCAATTTGCGCATCGGTAACAAGTCTCTCGTAATCTTCGGTATTGACGATGATATAATTTGGTAACAACTCATTTCGTTTTCGAAAATATGCAATCTGATTATTTATGTCCGCCAACATATCCCTGTATGAACACTGGCTGTCAGTAGTTTGCCTAAGTTTGAATGTTTCCATTTGGCAAATATAACAACAAAGACTTATTTTATCCCGACAGGCCATTGAGTCGGCTGGATTCTTGTCAAGAGATTATGTCTGTTTTTAATAAGTGTTTGAATTAAATACTGAATGGTTCTGAAGAACGGCTGGCTAAAAATGGGTAATTTCAGCCACCATTGACTTTTCCTGACAGCAAATAACTTTTACAAGATTTAATATTGAAAAACACTTGTAATCTAATCATTAGCATCATAACCTTGAGGCTTCTTCAAGATATTCTTCCATACCATCAATACCCATTAATAAGAATTGATCTTGTAAATGTACAGCTCGATTAATTAGTTCCAAATCATTCATTTCATCCGCCTCCCGTAAGATTTTGGTTAAACTAGAGATTAATGGTTTTGAATGCCAGAACTTTGATTTAGATTCAAATGATTGCAGTTTAGAGAGTAAGCTTTCACTTAACTCTAATGCAATTAGTGGATTAATTATAGCTTGATATTCAATCCAGTCTATAAAAGAATGCATTCTTGGTATTTTGTCGTCATCCAAAGTCAAAAAGTTTATAAATAACTTACCCGTTTCTGAATTAATGTATTTACCCTTTTCATCTAACCGAAAAGCTCCATCTATTTTATGTCCGAATTCTTTTGAAATTTTGTTTTCTTTAATGAATTCTCTAAATGATTTTTGACATAATCCATCGGGATTCTTTTCTAAATTTGCTATAAACACACTTAATGCTCCATCCCAAACGTCTTTTGTATCTACTTCTATTAATTCTTCAAAGTATTCTTGCTGATTAATGTGCCCCTGTATCATGCATAGAGCAGAAAGTCTTCCCCATGTGGCACCAGCTTCAATTAATGCTTCTTTTTTTATCCTATCTAGACATGGTTTTACCATCTCAAAATTTCCATAGTATTGATTATACAAGAAAGTTTCTCCTAAAACCCATAAATGAGTTTGCCTTTTATCAAAGATGATATTAAAAATCTGCCAACCAAGTTCCTTATTTTTATAACAGGTGTAGGCTAAGTTCCATAATAATGAAGCTCTAACCTCTCGTGCCTTATCAAGAGCCAATTGTTTTATTATATCTATAACAGATTCAAATGGTCTTATTTCAATATCCAATAGTTTATTAAGGACCTCTATCGCCGATTTTCCAACAATCCCACGCGTACAATTTATTGAGTTATTAGCTATGTCCTCGGCTGTTATGTTATTATCATTTGGCCTTCTAACATTTAATTTTTCACCATCTGGATCAGGATCAACACTCAAGGGGGCGAGCAATTTAATAATCCGATCTAAATCCTCTTGAGTAGATAATGCGTCAATACAATATTCTAACATCCTGGCGTAAGTAATATCATTGTGAAATGATGAGTGTTTTTTCTCTATAGCATCAAGCAAGTGACTTGCAATAACATTGATGTTTACCAGAGGGGATATTGGCTTATAACTACTATCATTAACTTTTCCTAATCTACAATGAATATGGGAACTGACTCCTTCTAATATTGGTTTTATAATTGAATCTGAAAATTCATCAAACTTTGGATTATTGATTATCCTCAAGTATTTAGCAGGATTATTCTTGGCCAACGTTAATATATTACTGCTTAATTGTCGTAATCCTCCTTTGTGTTCATCAGCTGGATGGTAATTATTCCCGTTATAATCGTTATAGTAGGTAAAAAGTTTATACAGTGCGTTAATACTTAAATTATCCAAAGTTTCAGCACTAACAGGAGAACCTATAAATCCACCCCGCGTATATTTTTCCCTAACTGGCTCGTAATAGCCAAATTGTTTTACATACTTGTCAATGAAAGTATTCACGGTATCTGCTCTAAAATAAGCTGGTATTCTAATAAACAGATCAAACCTAACACGATTGTACCAATTTCTTAAATACTCCTCCTCTTCAGTTCGCGCTGAGAACAAATTTTCTATTACTCTTATTATATCATCCTGAATTTGCTCTTGCAACAGATGAAAAGATTGATTTATCAGCAAACCTATTTCAAAATTTAACTCACCTGACTCATAAAGTTCTTTATCAAGTAGTAGAGAGATAATTCCATCCAAATTAGTCTCAATATTTTCCAAATATGCCTTGATTAATATATATCGGATAGCTAATTCTTTAGACTCTCTAAATTCTTTCTCCGCCTTTTTCCACCAGTCAGAATTTGTTTTTGCATGGTTTAAGAGAGCCTCTTCCACAGCCTGCACAAGGATTGAAATATTTCCAATATTGATACTACCCATCCGAGAAACATTATTAGGCATGCTCGTATATTCTAACAATTTGTTGGTTAACCCACCTTCTTTCCAATACTGAGATTTTTCGTTCCAATCAAATAATGAATTCAATACAAGATTTAGAAATTCTTCCGAATTTACCAGATGCTTCTTTAGAAAGTTTCCATCCTTTAGATCATGGCTTTCGCAATGCAATTCATTTTCCTTACTCCTGATATTCATCTCTTTTACAGAAATATCACGAGTCATCCAATTCCATAAAATGTCATAACCTTTACCTGTTGCTTCTATATAATTACAGTAAATGTTACCTATAAAATGAAAGTCTGTATTTGGTAAATCTTTAAGATTATAAACAAGATCCCTCACTCCTTCGACGTGATAATGCTTAAATCGTGTTAAACTATGACATATTATCCAGACATTATCTCTTCCTATATCTTGACTAAGTACACTATTCCAAATCGCTACAACTTCGTTTGGATAAAAATCCATCCATGTATCCAGTTTGTTTATAAATGTGGAACGCCACTCGTATGAATCAGGCTGATGAGATAAAGATGGATACCATTGGGTTGCCATTAATTCAAACCAATACTTGGATTTTAAAACCCAAAAGAATCTTTTAAACAGATCATTTTGGTTCAAAAACATCCATCTTATTAAATTCCAATCATCACCTACCGGAATCATCTCTGCGTATGTTTCGACCACTAACCTTTTGAAATGATAGGCGATTTCGTTATTTAAGAGAGTTTCGCGAATATTCCGGCTAAAAGCTTTAAACGATTGACTTCTTACAAAAAACAAATAACTGCGGACTGATGGACGAAAGAAAGGCAAAGGGGGATGTTCTAGTATTAATTTCGAGAGTGTAGTTCCGTTTTGTAAAGCATTGCCTGCGACAAAATTATCAAACAAGGTTTGGTGACTAAAACCAATTTTAACGCCAGCTTCCTCATTCAGAACACCTTTGCTTATCATGCTATGAAGAATATGTTCTTCAATATCGATAGCGGTTTTGGAAATACTGTGTTCTCTCTCTTTTAGCATCTTATCGACAATTGAGAATACACACATTTTTAAAACCTGCTCTTCAATATCAGTATCATGTTTTAGTGTGTAATCGATAAATGCATTGTATAGTTCATAAGTGGTTCGAACATAAAACACCTTACTATAGCCAGACACTTTCTCAAAGAGACTTAAGTTTTGAGGAAGGCACAGCAACTCCTCAAGATCCGGATTTAATTGCGAGGCATTAACATTTAACTTGTTCAGGATTGGAAGAACCGTATTTTGAAAGTCAAAGTCTTTTAGTTTAATTTCTACATCCCATTTTCGGTCACGAAGTCTTGGGTCATATTTTAAATCAAATTCCCGACAAGCTGCTACAACAGTTACATTTTGAATAATCTGTAATTGGTCAATAATTTTTAGAAAGAAATTTAACGCAGCATGATCACGCTGGCAAGAAAGAACATCCAAAGAATCTATGATTACTACAACATGTGAATTGCAACTTAATGCCCCACAACTTTCTACTATTTCTTTGGGTAATAAACTCTCTGCCGAATCAATTTTTTCAAACCGATCTCCTTTA
Source organism: uncultured Draconibacterium sp. (assembly GCF_963676815.1). Taxonomy (NCBI): domain Bacteria; kingdom Pseudomonadati; phylum Bacteroidota; class Bacteroidia; order Marinilabiliales; family Prolixibacteraceae; genus Draconibacterium; species uncultured Draconibacterium sp. The sequence goes on along the minus strand of NZ_OY781365.1, from coordinate 3,711,875 downwards.
ATAAATAATAACTGAAACTCATTACTTTGTTCTATCACATCAGCCAAGTCTAATAACAAGCAAGTTTTTCCACTGCCTGGCCTATCTTGAACTAAAATGGTATTCTTTTTGCCTGTAATATTTTTTAAAATATCATCAAGTTCACTCCGTATTATCTTGTCACCTGCGATTGTTCTTTTCCAATCTTTTCTACCAATAGCCGATGTTCTCTGAAATTGTACAACAATCTCCTTCTCACTATACTTAGGTTGTCTCGTTATCCCCTTGCTTGCAAATTCTTCCAGAACATCTTTCGAAGTGATTTCAAATTTACTTGATAAGTCTTTTGACTGGTGCCTATTAATAAAAGCTTCCAAAGTATCCAATGCGCGTTCTGGATGAATTACAGCTTGTTTCAATAGTGTTCTGTTGTTTTTCCTCCAATCTTTAGTATTAAGATGTGAACCTATTTGGAGTCTTTTCAATAAGTTAAAGATTTCATTAGTCGAACGTTGCCATTCATCTTCTAATGTTGAAAGTGCTTTCTTATTTACAATACTTAACTCCCTTTTAAAATCGCTAAAGTTGGGAAATATCCGACATGCCTCTGTCAGGGTTTCAAATTCTCCTAACGAAGTAGAAGAATACAATTCAACCGTAATATGGTTACCTTGTTCTAATTGCGAGAGAATCTTTGGCAATTCACTGCCCCAGTCATTTATCGTCCATGCTCTTTGAGTAGGGTGATTCTTCTTAGCTTGAATATGTCTCCTTGTTCCATCTTTATAGACTACAATAATATCGTCAACAGTAACTTTTTCATTTTTGTTGAGCAATCCATTGGACTCAACCTGTATATATTCAATTTTCTCATTGGCTAACAATTCAATGATCCAACTCACAGCAATTGCCCTTTGGTAATCGTCGCCCTGACTTGAATAAGTTCCTGCTTTGCTCATACGACAATTCTTCTTTATGATATAAAAAACCAATATCCCATTAATATATCTGACACGCTAACTTCTTCTTAAGTATTTTAATTCACTAACATAACCTGGGAATGATTTCTTTAGTAATTTTTTGAATACCATGTTTCATATATCTGTTTAATCTTATACATTAGAATAGGATCTGGATGAAAGTCAGATCCGTTTGTTTTCATCAGTTCTTTCGCATGAATTGCAACCGCATTTCCTTCAATTTCAGTTATCAACTCCGGATTATTAATCAAGTACTCATCGAATTGATTTTGCTGATCCTTATTAGTAAAAAAAAGAAATGGACATTTGCGTCCTCTTGATGATGTGTCAATATTTCCATCGTTCAAAAAGGAATGAAATATTCCATCCATGGTGTCAAGGTTGAAATAGTAATAACAAATATCATATTTATGCTTATTAACAACGCGGACGCTGGGTTCACCTATATATTTGAGCATTCCATCAATAGTTAGATATTTCAGTTCAAATAAAGTTGTAGAATGATACTTAAATGTTGCCTGTCCAAGATCAGTATTAGGATTGGCATATAAATAGCTGTAACTTTCCTTAATAGAACTTAAATCCGAAAACTCGATTCTAAACTCCGGGAACTGCTCATGATAAGCATAGCTTTTATTCCAAATATCCTTGATCCAATTCTGCGGTTGCATTAGCAGTAATCTCATTCGATCTAGTGGAGATAGGTCAAGTCCAAATCTCTGTTTCCACATTTTTTCAATCATGCCAATATCTGCAGATTTATCTATCGGAGTATTAGTGTCATTGATGCGGGAATAAATAAAATTAGCTCTTACATTTTTTCCTTTGTTTTTATAATCCTGTGTTAAGTAGTAAGGTTTTAACGGATTGTCAAATATTACTAAAACATCTATTTCTTTACTCTCAATCTCAATAGTTTGTAATTCAATTTCAGGGCGACAATCTCCAGCAAAAGGCTTTCTTCTTAAAAAATCGATAAACTGGACTTGCGTCTTTCTTCCATTTTGACCGTCAGTTAATCCAATCACATTTGCACCGTCACTTGGGTCAGAAACTCCGAAGATTAAAAATCGCCTCCCTCTATGAAGGCTATTTGCCAAACAAATAATGTCGTGCAACAAGCTTGCATTATTCTCATGAGGTTCAAGCTTAAAGTCCCAAAATTCACCTTCACGTTTGGTGTTTATTAGGCTTATTATTTTTGATTCAAGGTTCATGCTGACGCTTAATAAATGTAGTCTTAATCTTCCTCCACAATCTTATATTTTTCAATAGCATCTTTATATAAAATCTCACTTTCGTCTTTAAATTTCGTTTTATTCAACAATAGGCTCTGGAATTTCTGGTGGATATTCTTGTATATAATTTGGTGAGCCTTATTTTGAAGTAAATCTTCTTTAAATTCATCCATCTCAAAATCTGAACTAATTGCCTTATCCAATAATTTCATCAAGTCTTCTTTATTGAGATTATCAATTTCTGTCCATTTTTCTGGAGTTTCTGTTTCCAAATAGAAAGCTTTATTATTCTCTATCTTTAAGTATTTCATATGATTTGGTTCTGCGCTCAGAATATGCCTCGTTTCCAGCCTCTAAGCAATTAAGTATTATATTATAGTTACTGATTTCTTCAGCTCCGTTCACATTCTTTAAAACCTTATCGGAAGGATAACCTGAATATATTTTATAAACAACCTCTCCATCCTCAATTTCTTTATGAGTGTACGCTACGTAATCAGGCTTAATTGAAGCACCTACTGTATTATTATGGGTTACCACCACCACAGGAATCTTTTTTGAAATATCTTTAATGAGTTCATTTACTTCGTCTTTCAAGAAAATATTATCAAAAGAAGATTCTGGCTCATCGATTAATAAAATATCACTTTTGAATGAATCACTAATTTCATTGAGCAAATTAAATTCAGACCTTTCTCCACCTGAGACAGGAAAACCATGTTTATTTAAAGTTGTAGTTTGAACATCAATAAAAAACTTATAATATTCTGTTGGTTCAATATCTAACTTTTTCAATTCGTTCAAGTATTTATAAGGATTTGAATAACACTTAAATGCTTCTGAAAAAGCTATTCTTCTGTTCTTGACTTTTTGTAATTGCCCAGCACCGGTAAAAGGACGAGATTTTGTGACAAGTCTAAATCTACTTATTTCTTCTTTATCTATTTCTCTTTCTTCTTGCAATAATTTAGTGACGTGATTGAAGTTTCTTACTTTTTCATTCTCCAAGACAACATTATAAAAATCTATATCTTCAACGTATGTTATTGAAGTCCTGACCCTTAAATCTGTTTTTATATCTTTAATTAAAGTGTTTAAGTATTTTTTCTTTAATTCTAATTCAGTTGATTTAGTATACTCTTCCATTAATTCCAATGCCAAAGCTTTTAAGTTTTTATCTTCAATATGCTTGTTGATAATTTCTTTATACTCTGTATTATTGATAAGAAGTTCTACCGATTTAATTAATTCTTTAAGACTAGTTAAATTAGTTTCGGAGTATAATTCTTCATTAAACAAAACAGCTTTTGCAAACGAATCCTTTTTCTCACTTTCCTCTGCCGACTTTAATAAAGAATCAATGTACTTCTCTAAATCCAATTCATTTTTTCGCTTATCAACTAGAGTAATATCTTCCACTACTTTTTTGAAAGTATTTAAATACGACTCATAAACATTACTCAGTTTTATTTTATTGAGTTCATCAAATTTTTGTCCGCTGTGTTGAAGCAACGAAAATTGCTTAATGTATTTTGCATTTTCAAAAGATGCCGAAATTTTATTTAATGTGAATGTTTTTCCTGTAGACCGCTGTCCTAAAATAACATTCAACCCAGTAGATAGCATTATTCCATTATCAGTAGCCTGAAAAAAGTTATTACCATCTTCTTTTGTTAATGAAACTTTGTTCTTATCGTTTAAACATTGTCTTATTCCTCCAAGTGAAATTTCATTTAAATCAATAAATGTCTGCCTAGTTGAAAATGAAACTAAATCATCTTTCATTCTCATATCACTAAATAAAACAGGAACTAATTGAGAAGGATCTTTAATGCAATTTCTAAATTTGCTTATGCTTGTTACCTCGCCACAAAAAACATAGTCGGTGAGCTTATTAAAAGTTTCTTGCCGAATCCGAGGTTTTTTATCATAGTGAGGGATCAACAGATATTTGTTTAAATCAAGAAAAATCTCTTTAAACTTCTCAAAATCAATTGAGTCACTCGGGCTTTTAATTAAACTTTCGACAGTTTTACATTTTTCGGAAAAATTACCTAATTCGAAATCCTCATTTTCGGATATTACAAGAAGATGACCTCCCTCCAAATCAATTTCTATACCTGGCAACACATCAATATCTAAAGCCTCCGAGATTTCTGTGAATTGTCGTAAATTAAAAAGATTGTGATTTGTTATTGCAATACAATCAATTTTAAGTTTATCTACATACTCTTTAAGTTTTAATAAACTAAATTCAAACTCACAATCACTTAAAGTTGAAATTGTGTGAATATGTAAATCTATTTTTTTCATATTTATTAGTTGATTTGTCCTTAGCTTAAATTCAGATTAACGATTAGAAATTTGGAGAGATATGATTACGAGTACGTTCCTACCCAACTTAAAGAATTGAGTACTCCTCCACATAGGAAATGGCGATACCGATTGATTTCTAATTCTAAATTTCGAGGTCGAGTCATCACATTAGTTGTTTCTCGCTAAGATAATTATATTGTTAATAAGATCAAGTAAAAATGGTGCAACAATTTACTAATGTTCAAAAAAAGCCAAAAGCAAAAAACATCAGCGGCTCATCCCCCTATCCCTATTTTTCACCTTATACTTTATAGCTGGTTCCTTTTTACGCCGGTTACTCCGCTCTATTAACCGGTTCACATCCCTCGCCCATTGCGCCAACTGAAAATGATCGATCACCGGCGTAGTAGTTTGAAGTACCTTTTCAGCACTTTGTGAAAGATAAAATCGTGGTCTTTCTTCAAATTCTGAAAGCCGGATGGGATAGCGTACCGGGCTTCCGTTTTCGTCCGTTATCAATACCACGTGCCCTCTTCCCGATTTCCGGATCTCTACATTAAAAAGTTCCAGCGATTTATTGTAAAGTTGTTTATTGCTTATCGATTCAATCTGATTTAGTTGGTAAAACAAACTCTCCAGGTTTTGTTTCAGGTTTCTGCTTCCAGCCGAAAATTTCAGATTGGATTGGGCCTGGCTTTGTTCTTTGGTCAGATCATATTTTTGTTCCAGGGATTTAATAAACCGCTGCGTTTTCTTTTTCTCGTAATCATCCCTGATCTTTCGGAATGTTGTTTTATCGATTCGTGTGGAAACGATATGAAAGTGTGTGCGGTCCAAATCGGTGTGTTTATATACAAAGTAAGGTTGGTTACCATAGCCCAGGTGTTCCATCAGGTTTCCGATTTCGGTACGGATGCCAGTGTCTCCCAGTTTTACCAGATCTGTCACCGTCGGATTTACAGAAATATGCAGTCCTTTACTTTTTACACGGGTATTCATGTCCTCAATCTTTGTAAGGGTATTCAGCCGGTTTTGTTTGGTTCCGGCAAAAGGATTTATGGTTGGCGTATTGGCACTTTTATAAAATACAGCCTTCTTCTGTTCCACTTTCTTCTCATTGTAAGACAAAGCATTTTGTGTACTGGACGACTGATGGATGACAATGACCATAACGAGGATTAGTTAAGTTGCTCTTGCAGAAAAGCAAGACATTTCATCATCATCTGAAAAGCTTGTTTTAGCAATTGCCGGTCGTTATCGCCAACGTTATAAGCAGAAAAAGAATTCATTTTTTTGGAAAGCTGATTCAGGTTAACACCTATTTTATTGAGTTCAAAATCCAATTCCTGCAGTTGCTGACTGGTATTTTCATCCAACGAAATAACCTTTTTATCCAATCGTCTGAAGATCCGGGATCGTACATAATCGCTCATACAGGGATAGCCTTCGGATCGTGCCAAGGCCTTTATCCGCAGCTTTTCATCCCTGCTTACCCTTACGAGCAGCATCTGATCCCGTTTGTCTTTTTCAGTCGATTTTCCTAGCATTATGAGCTATTATCTTCGTTTTAGGGGGAGGGGAATCCTTGTCGGTTTTGGAAAAACCGTCCGGCCCCTGCCGGGCAAGATGACAAGGCATTTGTATATACAAATGCACATCTTGCATTCCCCTCCCCCGTAGTTATTTATTAGTGTCTTTTCGAGGTCTTCTCAGGTCGTGGAATTTCTACCTTTCCATTTGTACTCCCTGGCTTTTTGCCATCTTCTTATCCTGGGCTTTTTCCTGTTTAAATTCAGAAAAATTAATGGTTCGGTTAGCGGCATCGACTTGCAAGGAAGCTCCAAATTGTTTTCCATTTCTTCCGGTCATTTTATCCAGGTAAACTTTTTCGCCACGAGCCAGTTTTTGCTTTTGTTCGGCTGATAAAGTTGCCCCTTTGATTTTATCCGGCACTTTGATATTTTTTGTCCTGAGCGGAATCAGCTCATTGGTTTTCGGATCGAGTGCCAGGTAATAACTGTCCTTTTTTCCATCCTTACCGGTGAGCTCAATGGTTTTTCCCAGGTTTCGTTCTGCCACCAGTTTGTTCCGTTCTTCCTGACTGAAGGTGTGCCCCATGTACTTTTCAGGAATACTTAAGCGCTGAATGGGATGGACTTTTACAGTTATTGAACCATCCTGTTCTTTTTTCAGACGTAGTTTTGCAGGGATTCGTTTTTGTTCATCGTTGATGGTGGCATTGATGGTGTAGAGTTTCTGACTACGAAATCCATTCAGAAAATCCTTTAGTTCATTCTCATCCATGCGACTAACAAATTCCTTGTCCACGCCCACTTTTTCCAGTTTTTCAAAAGGAATTTCTTCTTTTTTAATACGGGTACTTTGTTCCATAATTAAATTTTTAAATGATTAATAAATATGCTGTCTCTGGTGTTTAAGCTTCATTTCTGAGTATGCCTACAATGTCGTTACAGATCGTATTGCGGTTATTTTCGAGTACTTTGTCAATGTGGTCGAAGCGATAAATGTCTGGTATGGTTTTAAATTGCTCCTCTTCTTTTTCAATGACTGCGGTATCCACATCAATCAGGCAGTTAAAATTACGCTGGCTTACCTGCTGGCCGAAGTTATCAGCTACCTGCCCTACCATATAACCTTGTGGCAGCGTGGCAATTTTTCCTTCCGGTACCAGAAAATCCATTTGGGTAGAGATTGTCGATGACTGGGTATTTCGGTTGATATTTATGGACTGGCGTTCCTGCAGGATTTTTCCCATGCGCCCCTGGATAAACTTAGCGGTTTCGCCGATGGATTGTCCGGCAAATACATTCCCGATGTTGGTTAACATGGCATTGGCCTGTTCTTTTCCATAGTCCCGGATAAGCTGATCGATGGTTTGTAGTCCAGCCAGCGTTGATATTTTGTTACTTCTGGCCGTTGCAATCAGCGTATCCAATCCGCGAAAATAGATCGTAGGCAGCTCATCAAATATTAACGACGATTTATGCTTCCCTCTCTGGTTGATCACTTTCATCATCCGGGTGAGAAACAAGGACAGTACAGCTCCGTACATTTCTATTCGAAGCGGATTATTGGCCAGACAGACTACCTTGGGATTTTTAGGATTGTTAATGTCCAGTGAAAAATCATTACCGGAGCAAATCCAGTAGATTTCTTTACTAATGATTTTGGCGATTGCGATTTTCAGACCTCCCAACTGGCCTTCCAGCTGTTTACTGGCTCCGCGTCTATGTGCGTTTACAAAGGGATTGATGATGTTCTCTACATCCTTTTCTCTGGCAAGGATAGGAAACAGATCGTCATAATCCAGCTGCAACAACTCGATGGCATGTGGCAAAGTACAATATTCCCCTTTCTTGTATTTTTTCAGGAACCAGATTACTGCTGCGAAAAAGGAAACGGCGGATTCTGCAAAAAACTCTCCCTGTTTACGGATCCATTCACGGTTTAGATTATACAGTACGGTGCGGGAAGACTCAAAGGCATCGATAGGGCTTTCCATCAGTTCCGGTGCCAGCGGATTACAACGATAAGATTTACGAATATCATCAAAATTGATCACATAAAATCCGGTGCTTTCCGGTAAGGCTTTTTCCTTTTTTGCTTTAAGAAAATAGTTATAGGTTACTTGTGACAGATCGGGGTATTTAAAGTCATAGACACACATGGCAAAACCTTTCTCCAGGTGTTGTTTGATAAAGGGTATAACCACTGAATAGGATTTTCCCGATCCGGGGGTACCGATTACAATGGTTCCACGAAAGGGATTGACCACATTAATCCAGCCTTCGTATTGTTTGTTTTTATACTGGTACAATGTTTCCAGATTGATGGAATACTCATTCTCCTCATAAGCTTGTTCCTGTGGGAAACTTTCATTTTCCAGGTTAAAACGGTCTTTCATCAGGTTCACATTGATCAGTTTGGAGATATTGTCAAAACCAATATTCAGCAAGACAAAACCAAAGAAAGAAAGCAGTAAATACACCAACGAAATATCAAATAGTAATAAGCTTCCCCAATACATTGCCAGGCCAATCAGCACCTGAATCACAATATTGGATACCTTCAGGTCACGGTCCTTTTTAGCCTTGGTACCAATGCAGGTAACGATCAAAAATCCCAGGCATATCATTTTTGCCAATGCTGTGTTTTTCAGGTATTGCATGGAAATCAGCTTATCTGTTACAACTGAAAATTCAGGGATGTACAGTCCTTTCTCCATAAAATAAAGGAGCTGACTGATATAAAGCACCACAAAGAGCAGCAGGTAAGAAAAGAACCTGAAACCTTCGTGCAGACGTTGTAATTCCCTGGATTCGTTAAGCATTTTTCTGGTAGATTAGGGTATTAGAAATTAGAATGATTTGGCTTTTAGAATGGCTTTATTCTTCACTTCAAGCGTTAGTTTGCGCCCGGTGTTTCCCAGGGCTTTTTCCAACAGTTCGATCTTTAAAATGCGTTTATCGGGAACAATAAACTTGGGCAATACTACAACCTCCCGTAGTGTTGTTTTTGCAGGGATACACTCCCATTTATAATGCCGGTACAATTCTTCTACCTGATATTCCTGCACATTGGTGGCTTTTACCTGCTTCCTGTCATCGATCCACCAATTGATGGCTTCCATCTCCAGAACCATATTGGTGGTATTGGAGATTTCCAGCTCAAAAAACAGCAAATCCTGTTTAAGGTAAAGATTTCTCAAACGAAAAATAATACCGTCATTTTTGCTTTTTGCCTGAATCGGTTTTTGCGTACAATCATTGAGAATCTGGCCACACAATTCATTTAGCAGATATTCCGGTACCGGTCCTATATTTATATTTCCAGCAATCTGTCCGATAAAATCTTCCAGTTGATAAGAAATCTTATTCGCATCAGAATATTTTACAAACAAGGAATACGAGCGATTGGCACTCACTACCGTTATCGAGGATTCTCCCTCAAAGTCATCCACAGCTTTTACCCGGACCATATTCGGTTGTTCGGGAACGACTTCCGCAATTAGTTTATCAGGATCTCCAACCTGTACATAGGTGATCTTCTCCTTTGCAATCAGGTGTGTTGTTTTGTTTTGACAGATTTCTATTTGGTTCTGGGCATTTATTGCCAGTGAAAAGAAAAAGAATACGATGATTAATAGTGAATGTTTCATGACGATTATTTTTGATTGATGATATAAACCAGTGTGTTTTTCTTGACGGTTACTTTTTTCAGGCGTACCCGTTTGAGCATAGTTTGGGCAGCACGGTCAGCTGCACGGATTCCTGTATAGGTTAGTGGATTGTTTGTAACTCCCATCAGTGAAGATGTATTGGTAGAAGCACCTACCTCCTGGTAAACTTTTCGTGCGGCATTATCAGGCACATAAAGTCCTTCCAGTCCATCCAGATCACAAATCGTAAGTCTTACCGGAACAAAGTTTTCCTGAACAGGCATTTGAGTAATCTCAATCAGCAGACGTTCATTTTTGATCTTACAGATTCCATAGATAAAAGTGTTACGTGGTATTTTCTGACCGCTGATTCGTGTATCTTCCAGCAAGCGAAGTTTTACCCGATTACTGTTCAGTACCGTTGCGGTTTCATAGATCTCGGCTTTGATCAATACATGTTCTGTCTTCTCTTCCCTGTTAAACCCGGATGACCGTTTCTTCTCCAGGGTAAAGGACCGGTTTTGTATGGCCTCGATTTGTTGCAATCGTCCCTGCGCTTGTTGAAGCGTATATTTTAGAGAATCATTTTTGCGATTCAACACCATGTTCTGATCGATGATCTCATCCAGCTCTTCGATGCCGGTTGTTGGTGTTGTGGATCCTATCGATTTTGTTGTTTTGACCTGATTTTTAACAACTGGCTTTTTAAGCTTACTTCGGTGTTGTATAGAAGTTGTTTTTACCTTTTTTCTAACTTCCGGTTCACCTTGCAGTTCCTGCTGTAGTTGCTTTTCTTTATTTCGGATATGAGCAAGGATTTCTTTCTGATCTGCATTTTCATCAAGTAAGGTATTGTCCTGTACCATACTATCCTGAAGACTCACTTCTTCAGTCTGAGAAGTATCCTGAATATTTACTTCAGAAACTTCAGCCACCTGCTGATCATCCTTCTGATAAGCTTCCATTTTATCGTAGATCTCAATGGAATTATCCGCATCCGGCAGGTCGTAGTTTATTCCTTTATTGGGTGACTGAGCAAGCTTTTCTTTTTCCTCTGGAACTCCTCCTCCACCCAATACCCAGAAGATCAAAATCACAAAGGGCAATAATACCAGCGGAAGGATAAACAGCGCTTTATTCTTTATCAAAATTTTCTTCATTGATGTACGATTTTAATTGGTTTTCAAATGAATCCACGGGTAACTCAAAAGCGGAGCTACCGCTGTTTGTTGGTGCATTGATTATTGGTCCGGCCAATGGTGCTTCCACCTTCTGCGGCTTTACATTCCCGGTCGGGAACCAGATAAACGAGATGGCGAATAGGGCAAACAGAAAAGCTGTTATCAATATCCATTTGCTTTTTCGTTTTAAAGGATCAAGGTTTTTGTCTTTATCGTCCAATTCGTGTACCCAGCGGGTAAAACGGCTGACATCTTTCGGGTGTTGAATCTTGTTTTTATTATTCATAGTATTAGCTGTTAGAATGATTTTCTACGGATGCTTTCCAGGTCTTTGTTTTCATCGATCCGCCAGTTTTCCATCAGAAAACCATGGGGATTATTGTCTGTCCGGGAGATGTTTCTCAGGTAACCGGAGGTCTTTAAGCTGCGGATCGTGATGTTGGATTTACGAACGATCTTCTGCTTCCCGATAAATGTGAAACGATAAGGATAAGCTGAAAAATCCAGCCTTATTGAATCGGTCTGCAGGGTCATGCTGATATCAGAAGCGATCACCTGGTTATACAGATTATTCTCCTTAAAAGCCTGGTATTGCTCCATGGCACTCCGATCAGCCAGATACAAGGCTTCCCTGACGTTGTTTTTAATGTAGGTTTTATCGGGTTCGAGGGTAAAAAACAGCTCATGAAAACGTTTTACATGATCTCTGGCCTCCGCGTCCCTGTTTTCACTGATATCTTCCCGAAGAGCGACCAGCAGAGATTTACCGTTATCAAGCACATAGATTTTCTCTTTGGAAAGTTCTACCAGCTGCACCGACTCATAGTAGATGTAACTGCTCACCCCCATCAGCGAGAGACTGATCAGCACCAGCACATAAACGATAAAGCGGAACTTACGTTGTATATCAAATTGTTTATGCATTTCTTTTTCAGTATTGAGATTTTAAGTACTCTTTATTGATTATCTTTTCAAGGTTGTTGACCGACTACTTAGAAGGCAGTTGCCTGCTACTTCATTGCCCCTTTGGTAATTGCCATCACTGCCGCAGTGCGCACAAGTCTTCCTCCTCCGGAATTTGTTCCCGAGGCATGGATGATCCATGATGAAATTTTAGGAACCATGGCCATTCCAATAATTCCACAAACGGGAACGATCAGGTTGGAAACAAAAAATAGTTTGGGCTCATAGATCAGCATGGAATTGATCTGGGCAATTTCCATTTCCAGTACATAAATCAGGATCTCCTGCACAATGGAGAGGATCAGCAGGGCAATGGGCAGATACAGGTTGACATTGATAAACCGCGCGATCCATTGCAGGTAATTGTCCTGAAAACCATCAAAAATGGACAGGGCAAAGACCAGCGGACCAAAGATTACCAGTAACACACAAAACACAGTACGCAGAAAAGCAATCAGGTAAACCAACACTTCAAAAAAGGATTCCAACAGTTGCCGGGTGGCATCCATTATATAAAAGTTGATTTGGTTTTGAATGGCCCTTCCACTAAATATATTGTAAGTGGTCAGGATCAGGTTCACCCCTTTGTCCCAGAGATCAGCTTCCTTTTCTTCATTCTCATAAAACAGGGGAAGATCAGTGCTTAGAATAGCCTGCTGCTTGTCTTCCAGCCGCTCTTTTACGATGTGCTTTTTATCGGCATACACGGCTTCCGATAAATGGGTCAATCCTTTTGTGGGTGCCAAAAGCAGATTCACAAAAGGCCCCCAGAAGGTGATCACCAGCACCAGTGCAAAAGGTCGTAGCAAAGGCAAAATGGATACCGGATTGTCTGCGATCAGTTGCTCGTATATCCGTTTGGAGATATAGAAAAAGGCAGCAATCCCGCCAATGGCTCTTGCCATATCCACAAGAATTCGGGCATGATTAACACCGGAGTCTACCAGTGTATCGGTAAATGCGAAAAAATCATTAGTTGTAATTACTTGTAATATCATAACTGATTTGTTTGCAGTTAAATGTTTATTTGCTTAAAAAGGAATAGCTCAGTGGTTGGCTGTTGTAGCTGTTAAAAAAGAGCAGTTTGCCATGGGTATAATCCAGCTCTCCCAGTAGGTTCCACATCTCCCTGCTGATGCAGGTAAAAGCATCCAGCTTGCTTCCATGGTCGGTCTGAAACAGGTTGACCATTATAAACTGCATTAATAGCTGATCTGCTTCCTTCTCGTAGATCGAATGAATTTTGGCTGAGTTTTTAAGGCTCCCCAGCTTATTCACTTTTTGATAGAGTTTGAGAAACTGTGCTGCCAGCTTATAGATATCACCTAGTTCATCCGAGCGGGCATCAAATAATTTATCATTTATCTGTTGGGTAAAGTCCGTATTGACTTTTATACCTTCAGTTTCTTCCTGTCTGCCTTTCATCTGGCTACGTTCGATAGCTTTGGCGACCAATCGTAAAAGACCGGTTTTTAGCTCTCCGGCAATTTCTCCTGCATCGGTGACCGGCAGTGCCCCCAATTCCACATAGTAATGTGTGGGCCAGGTGCGTACAAAAACATGAGGTATAGGTATCAGCCAGCCGGTAAAAGCAATAAAAGTCAGCGGATAGGTTCCTTCCATTTCAGGGTAGTAACCGTGCCAGGGTTTGATTTCAATAAGTTGTGCTTTTGACTGTTCTGTTGCAGCAAAAAGCAGCAGAACCATTATAAGCAATTGGAATAATCTTTTCATCGTTTTTCGTTGAATTAGTTATACAGGCTGTAATACATGGCAAATCCTTCCAGGTCGCCGCTGTCATAGCTTTTCAAATAGGAAGCATACATCAATTTGTTGTGCAGGTAGCAGATGGTTCCGTAGTGTTGTTTTACACTCAGGTAGATTCCGTTAATGGCATCGTAACGCTGTTTATCATCCATCATAAACAGGTTGTCCTTTACGATGATATTTAGAATGGACGTAACCAATGCCTTGCTGTCATCCAGTATCAGGTCAAAGCTCTGCACAATGGCAGCCGCCTGTTGGGTGGTAAAATTTCCGTCCTGAACTAAGAGCGGTACCTTTTCGGTATAGATAGCAATGATCTGCTGCAGGATGTCTTTGGTTTCCTTTATACGCTTGTAGTCTTTAATCAGCAGGGAAACCTTTTCCAGGCTTTCCAGCATTTTTTGATCGATTCCTAATATCTCTCCGGTCAGCCCTTTGATATCTCCGTTTAGAGCTTTGATCAGCACATTATACAGGTTGATTTTGGAAAGGATTCCTTCTTCCTCTGTCCAGAGGGCTTCGCGTTGTATTCCGGCTCCCACATCCGTTACCGGCGTCTGGGCTTTGCTTGTATTTGCAGCTGCTGCAAGAATGACAATTAAAATGAATACGATTAAATTTTTCATGCTCTTTCTGTTTTTATGGTTTTACATTTGTTTTAAGATCTCAAGAATGGATTGGTCTTTGATCAGTTGTTCCAGCACTTGTTCCTTTTCGGTTTGTTCGGTGGTGTAACAGTAGTATTCGGCCCGGCTTACTTCAAGGGCAAACACCCGTGAATATTCTCCCAGCGAGATAAATACCTCCTTAAATTTTCGGTTGGATGGAAGATTTTTATTGATCGACAGGATTTGTTCTTTTTGGAAATTATTCAATCCCAGAAAACGACTGATTTCATCGAACTTGTTTTTGAACTTGCCCATGTCCAGCAGAATCCGGGTATCGGCATTGTTGATAATGGCATCACGGATAATGGGCGATGAAATCACATCATCCACTTCCTGTGTTACCACCATCGCTTCTCCAAAGAATTTACGAATGGTTTTGAAAAAATACTTTAGATAATCTGCCATTTGTGGTGTGGCGATGGCTTTCCAGGCTTCTTCCAAACAGATAACTTTTCGGGTACCTTTTAGCTTCCGCATCTTCTGCAGAAAAATATCCATGATGATCAGCGTGGCTACCGGAAAAATAACCGGATGGTCTTTTATGGCATCCAGCTCGAACACCAGAAACGGACAGGAGAAAAACTCATCGGTTTGCATGGGTTTATTTAACAGGTAATCGTATTCTCCTCCTTCGTAGTATTTACTGAGAATAAAGAAAAATTCATTGCTATTAAACTCAATGGATTCTTCTTCGGCCAACCGTGGAATGATCTCCTTGCAAAACTCGAAGTAGTCGTTAAACGAGCGTTTCTTTTGGCGTTTTGTCTCAAAATAGCGGTTGACAGAAAAGGCAATGACATCCTTTTCCATTTCGGTAAGCTGCTCTTTGTAAATGGTGTAAATAACCGACAGAATGGTTTGCCGGCGTTCCAGGTCCGGTGAACCATCCACCACAAAAGGATTAAAGGAAATGGGATTGGTTTCTGAGAACTCAATCATTCTGGCCCCGCCTTTTTCCTTTAGTCGTTCGTCCAGGTAACGGGTCAGTATCTCATAGCTACGCCCCACATCCAGTAATACAACATGGCAGTTTTTACTTTCGGCATACTGCCGCAACAGGTGATTGGTAAAAAAGGATTTTCCGGATCCCGATCCGCCGATAATAATTTTGTTGCGGTTATGGATCAGGTGCTTTTTCATGGGCTCATCCGACAGGTCAATTTTTACCGGGCAGCCTTCCATCCGATCCGACAAGTGAATAGTAAACGTAGAATCTGTGTTCTTGACCGCGCCTTCAAAATTGGTCAAACAGCAGGCTTGCGGTACCTGCGTCAAAAATAGTTCTGTTTCGGGTAGCTGAGTACTGAAAGGCAACCCGGCAAAAAACAAAAACGGCAGATCAAAAGTATGCTGGTAAGGAAAACAGTTCATCAGCGAAAAAGCGGTGGCCGTTTCGCTTTTGATTTTCTTCAAATTTGAGATCGAAGTATCCAGCAGTGTCACATTAAAGTGGGTCTTAACGATCTTCTCTCCCGAGGCTTGTACTGTATCCAGAAAGTTTTCGATCAGGCCGGCATTGATCTTGTTCTCTGAGGAAAATTTTGACAGGCTGTAGATCTTTTTGTAATCGCCTTCCAGTCCGGCTTTTACTTCCTGCTGTCCCGGCACATAAATAAACTGGTTGGTAATATGTGAATATGGCAGGTGCCAGCTCAACGGATAAACCATCGAAACAGGCAGCCCGGTCCGGGGATGGCCGCTGGTGGGGCGTACTTCTGATGGCAAGTGCGAATGGTCACTCAGACTCAGAATTTCCACAAAGCGGTCCATTACCCTTAACCTGTCCCGGAAATCAATTCCTCCCAGCAGAGGCTGTCCTTCCCTGAAGTTCAAGGTCAGATAGCGTTCAATCAGGCCAATTTCCGTGGCTGTCCCCACGGCTTGTTCTCTGGTTATCGGTATGCTTTCTATTCCTGCCTGACGGAAGATCGAGGCCAGGTTGGTCTGCAGTTCCCGAATCTTTTCCTGTAACCGGGCTTCTTCCAGTCTTGCTTTTCTTGAAAAAATCAACGAAGAGCCCAGGTAGTTTTTCAAAAGGCCGGTATTAAGCAAACTGACATAGAGATAGCATTCATGTTTCAGATAGTTTCTCCCCTGAAAATGCTTCAAATAGTTTCCACTCAACGTTGATTTATTCTTCAACGCAGTTTCGTAATTTGTAGAAAATTCTTCGGGGAAAAAGAAGTCCTGCTTATGAAGCAGGGTATTTTCCGGAAGGATATTTACTACCCGCTGAAAGGTATCGTGAAGCATGTATAATTTTTCCGTGCTGCAAGACAACAACTCCGGTAAAAATAATCGCAGTCCGAATCCCATATCCAGGTTATTGGAGATCAGGATATCTCCATCAAACCCCAGTACAGGCAGGCTTATTTGTATTGGTTTTACTCTCATGTTACTACTGATAAATGCGTTGTTTGATGGTGATAAACTCAGGGAGCTGGCGGGCAATACGCTTCTTGTACCAGCCCCGGTGCCCGTAGTTTTTCTGGATACGATTCAGCCGGTAGAGCCAGGCAAAAAAAGCAGGCACACAAACGACTACTGACACAAAAGTTCCTACAGCGATATAAAGGATTACAAAGAGAATGAGTGCGGCAAGGATTCCGTAAAGGGCCAGGTAAACCAGCTGCCCGGAAAATCCTTTGATGTAAAGGTTGGTATCTATTTTTTGGATGGTGTACGTTTTCATTTTCTTATTAGAATTAGATGTTTGAGAAAAAGTGAGGAACGAAGCACTGTCGTTCCTCATTTAACATCGCGGTTAACTTGTCCGGCTTTTGACGGATGGACCGTTAAGCAAAGAATGAGCGGATTACTACACCAACCAGTATCAGGAACAGACAGGCTCCAAACCAGCCCATTATTGCCTTTTGGGTATCCTGGTCCCCACTCTGCCATTTGATGTAGACACGCACACCGCCGATCAGGCCCACTACTGCTCCGATGGCTATGATCAGGTTAGCCACCGGATCCACATAAGAATTCACTTCCGTGGTAGCCTGGTCGATTCCTGCTGAACTTTGTGCCATTGCATTATACACTCCTAAAACCAGCATGGCTATCGCTGCCATGCCCCTGCGATAAATCGCATGCATTTGTTTTCTCATAATTTTAAATTTTAAATGGATTATTGCTGATATTGATATTCGTCGATTTTTGCCGCCAGAACCGGATTGTTCTTGTGGGTAAAATGGTCCAGTGCCATGCCTTCATCCATGCCCGTTTCTTCATACATACATGCGCCAACAGGCTGGTTCTCTACCGGATTTACAGGTAAAATCTTTGATGGAAAATCATTGGCATAAACGGCAATGGGCTGAAATCCCTCACAAGAAGTATTTTCGGAAGCACCTGTCTCAAAGTGCTGCTCTTTTGCTTTTTGTTTTGACTTTGACCAGCAATAAGCCAGTAACAAAAAATACCATGCTCCCAGGCACAGAGAGATAATCAATAAAAATGTTGACCAGGTGATTTTGTCGATTCCAAACATTTGCGTTACGATTTAAGTTTATGTATTCCCGGAATGCCATTGCTGGTAGATTTCCGGTCATGCAAATGTGGAAGACTTCAATTGAAGTATCACCCCAGTAATACCCCACTGGGGTGTTGTATATGGTTAAATAAATTTCTTCTATGACATAGGATTTATTTGGGTTTGGAGTGAAAAGAAGCTGATTAGCAAAAGCTATTAACAATTGAATTTTAAATGCTTTTGTTTGCTTTTAAATAGTAAAATAACTTTTCCCCAAAAGAAAAGAAAAAAGGAAAAAAAAAGAAAAGAAACCAGGATTACTGACGGCCGTGGATAAAATGCAAGATTGCCACGGGACCTTTTAATCAAAAAAAATCAACCTGATAAGTTTCTATCCGGGGCATTCATCTTGATCTTGCATTTTTCCGGGCGTAGGCTTTTGCGGGGAGGCCGGCGATCTTGGGTTTCTTTTTGGTTTTTCCACCTGTTAAACTATTAAAATCGGCTAAGCTAGAGTTAGTGTGCGGGCTACAGGAAAGTGCAGGACTGGAGTGAAACGCAAGGAGGGCTCTTTCCGTGCGGTGCCAAGAAGGCTTTTTTCACTGTAAGGGCGAGACCAGCGACCGTTTCCCGTGAGTGGGCGAACGGGTTTAGGGAGTGTCGAAGCCCGTCAGGGGAAATGGCCTGAGCACGGGAGAATTACCTCAATACCTGTCAAAATTATTAAGTGGGTTGGCTAAAGGCAAGTGCAGGAATGCAGGGAAGTTTTGCGAATAGGGCTGGACTGACTGAAACCTGGATCCGGTTTTTCGCTTGGTGCTGGATGGTGGATGGCCGAAAATACGGGGCTGGTGTAAGGAAAGTCCGGGGATGGATTGAGCAAAACTGACCGGAATATCGGCTTTTGCCGTGGGGTGCAATGAGGCTGATCATTCCGGGATATCACCGGGAGAGCAAATATGGCTAATCATGATCAGAGCTGGTTCAGCAGACCAGAATGATGTGCCGATGCACGGGAGAATACCGAAAAAGAGAACCTTCAAAATCTTTTATCTCCTGCGTTTTTATCGAATGCCACCAGGTTAAACATTTCGCGCATACGGCTGCGGACTCGGTTGCCATATTTTTCTTCTATTTCACTGGCAGAGAGATTCGTTGTCACATGAGTAGGAATGCCTTTGGAAACAAACAGATCGTAGCGACTTAGCAGGATTTCACCCATTACATTGCATTCATTCCCAAAATATTTTTGAACCTGCTCAACTCCTAAATCGTCAAAACAATAAATAATCGGAATGGGATTGGAGTAACTCAGGTTCACCGGATTTTTGCTGTAACGGTTAATTACTTTATATCCTTCTTTTTCAAATTCAAAACTGATGTCCCGGGTGGATACTACCCGGTATTGTTTTCCGTGTTGAAAGAAATATTTCACCAGGCTCATCAGTGTTGTTTTTCCACAGCCAATCGGGCCGGTTAGCAAAATACCTTTTTTCAGGTCAAGGTTTCGTTTTTCGGCTACTTCTTTGTCTTCAATCGCATAAACAATCAAAGTGTAAAGCACTTCTGAATCTTCCGGGTACAAACGAAATTGCTGCCCATACGTTTTTTTTCCCAGCTCTTCCAGCCACTTTTTGCAGGTGCTTAAACTGAACTGGTGTTTCCCGTTTTCAAAACCGGCGATCTCTTTATAGGGGTTCGGAGTAATCTTTTTCGGTTTCGACATGAAGGAGATTGGATTTTCCGTTTTGTTTTTTTCTTCCATTTTTTCTTAAATTTTGGGAGGATTCTTCTTTACTGTTTTTCTTGTTTATATAGTTTATAAAAGGTGACCCACTTGCGGTCCCACTAGTAGTCCCGGTAGCGGTCCCAGTAGCAGTCCCACTAGCGGTCCCGAATTTGGTACAGCTAACTTTGCTTACCTGGTAGCGATTGGCTCCGGGAGAATACCGGATATATCCCCAGTCGTCTAGTTCTTTCATACACTTGGAATAGGTGCTTTTGGAACCAATCCGGGCCATGGCCATCACATCCAGCCGGTTAATTTCAAATTGTTCCCGGAAACGATTCAGGTTCCAAAGGTTAAATAGAGCCATGTACAGGCTGATATGCTGAGCTGTAATGTTTGCATCTTGTTCCAAGTGATCGAAAAAGCCGCGCAGGTGTCGGATATAATTCATTTTTTTCGCCCAAATTCAAAACGGTTTTGCACCCGGTTTTCAGCCATCATTTTCTGGATTTCTTCACTGTCGTAGAAGATCACACCGCCAATTTTGGTAAAGGCTAGAGTGCCGTTAACGCGCATGTTCTGGAGTGTACCCGGCGAGATGTTTAGCAGTTTACGAACTTCGTAGGATTTTAACCATTTTTTGGTAGGTTGCCCGTGATGGGCCGCGAAGAGTTGTTTGATTTCTTTGATTAATTCGAGTTTGAATTCCCGAAGATCGTCGGTAGTTACTATTTCTGTTGGCATAACAATTTGTTTTAAAATGATACAATTTGCGTTTTGCCAAAATTGAAGAGTCCAATTGGATTTTATTCCCCATGAACACCCTACTGGGGTATTGCTTTTCATAAACAATAAGCCATTAAGACACTGGAGAACAAGTCAATATAAAAGTCAAAAAATATTATATTTTTTGACTTTTATAAAGCTCTTCTGACATTTTCCGTGCCTGTTTAATTTTTTTTGCCAGACACTTGCGGTGAAACTCTCGAAGTTCATCCAGTTTTTCTTCAGGAAGTTCTTCAATCAGGTTCATTTGTTTTGTCTCGTCGTCGATTTGCCAGTATTCCACAAAGGGACAATCCGGCACAGCTTCGCCAAGCGGGCATTTTTTTATGGGCACAAGTAAATCTGCATACTTTATGCTTCGTTCCGAAAAAGTCATGTGTTAATATTTTGGTTACTGTCCTGTCCCTAAAACAGTAAATTTAAAAAGTAGCGTGGGACAGATACATTATCTGAACTGAGGGACCGCTAAATCCCTGTACAACAAATAAGCACGCCCCACGCAAATCGTGGGCGTCATACCTATACTCTTGTTGTACTTTAAAAAATTAGCGGTTTTTCAGTTCAAGAATAAAAGCTAACGCTCTAATATCTATATATCACTCACCATTCCCTGTTGGTGAGAAGATCTTGTATTTTCTACTACAAAGTTAATTCAATTCTTACTCATTTCCTGTTTCATTTTAATGTTTCTATCTAAATATTCGTTCACTCTTATTCATCCATATCATCCATTCGCTTTTGTAAGACTTCGATTAAATGTTTCAGAAAACTAATCTGATCATTTCTGCCCCGCATTTCTTTAAAGGTGCCGTAAATATCCTTGAATTTGATATTGAACATTTTTTCAAAGGCACGGGCAATTTCAATTCGGCTAGCCTTTCCATTATTAATAGCATTAGCCAGGAAAAGTGAATACACTATTTCCAATGCATCAATATTAGGATTCGTCCAGTATAGATTACTGACAAACTCTTGGTTCCCTTTTAGTTTTTTAATCTCATTACTGATATATTTTTTGAGTTGTTCGTTAGCCATTATTCTAGCCAGCGTTCTATCGTATCCGGTACTAAAATTGGGATCACTGTGACACGAAATATTATCCTCATGAACTCGTAAGTCCAGATTACCTCTTAAAAAATAGATAAGATCCAAATCTGTTTTATTCCTTTTATAATATTGGTAAAGCTCCCAGTTATCCTTTTGATAAGTACAGAGCTTTGCAATTTCATTTTGCAAATATTTAACCTGCACCTTACACTCACCATCTGGCCGGTGTGCCTCCAAAATAAATAGTTCGGTATAAAAAATGAACCTACTTTCTATCTTGGGTTTAACATGTTTGAAAAAATGAATTTCTTCTTCCTCCGAGCTGAAGCCATATTTTAGCACCGAAACCCTGAATTTTGACATGACACTATCACAAAGCCCCATTGCTTTTTCGGTTAGCTCTACAAAGTCTTGGGCCTGTGTTTTTAACTGGGTTAAGGTTTCTTCCAGAGATCTAATTGTTTCTTTATACGAATGTCGATTCATGGCTTTATGTATTCCTCTGAACAGCAATTTGAAGTTTTATCTATAAAACTGAACAGAATGGGGTGAAACAAATTTTCTATTTCATATTTCGAAATTTAGAATTTAATTTTTTGTAAATTCTGAGAGCACAATGTGCTCCCAGAAAACAAGTTACAATTATGCAACCTGAAGATTAATACCAATTCAAATCAACTATGTGCTGTATATTTAATATTGAGAATTTAGTATTTTCATATTTATGATTACTGGATCTAAATATTTTAACAATACTCCAAACCACTGTTTAAGATATCTCGGGAGCGAATAAACTCCCAGGATTTCTCCTTCAAAATGAAAGAGAGACCTAACTAAACAAACTAAACTATGTGATAAAAACTACCATCACAATTACCTTTTCTTCGTTAGTAAATTTCAATCATTAAATATTCTCATAATGATATAAAGCTTAAAGCTCACTCCCATTCACACATCACAGAATCTGTCATAATGCATTTTCGTCTAATCATCTTTCTGGCAAACAGTCTTTTGTGCATAGCACATGATAATTTAAGATAGCTTCTATTTTGTCTTCATTGAGTTTATTAATCCATATTATTTTTTCTTCGAATGATAAATGATCAATTTCAAATAAGGGACAATTTTTGTTTCTATTTCTTTTGGGGCATTCATATGCAATACCATACAAATAAGTATCCATCAAAGAATTTTAAATTAAGCACTGCTGTAGGGTTGTATCTTAAACAATTATCGGTATTATCGTTTTTATTTCTTAATACCCACCAAACCGCAAAGATTATACCTATTATAAAATGGCCCATTATCAGCCAATCAATTATTGCTATATTTTTAGTTTTTTCGGTTATTGTTTGGTGAAAACAAAATTTGAGAAAAGTTTTTCCAATGTAAGTTGAATAGGTGTTACATCCCACACAGTTGAGAGGATACATTCTATTGTTTGATTGTCGTGTTTTTGATTTAAGCCACAAAAATCTCTCAACACGGTTAAAAGTCCTTTCTCGTTAAGGTTATTAATAAAATCTACATCCTCTTCATGCATATTTCCTTTATTGTCTTTGCCCTTAAAACATAATCCATATGCATAAGTCAGTCTTATTTTTTCAATTCCCAGGTTTAATTTTGCCCCATCTATTAATGGACTTAAAATCCTGTCGTTCTTATTCAATTTTCTTTTCAAGTCGCATCCTACCCTAAAAACCGTATCTTTTAAAGAGCTGTTTTCAAAACGGGATAATAAATCGTCTATGTGATCTACTAAATCCGATTCAGAAAATTCATCAGGATACTTTTTTTGTAGAATTCCAGCAGATTCAAGCATTGCTTTTCGGGCGAACTCTTTTACAAAAGGATTTTTAATCACATCAGATAAATACTCTTTTGAAGGTTCAGCTAAAAAGCCGGCATAAGCAACAGCGACATGTCCAAAGTTATGGAGGTATGATTTACGATCGACCCAGGCTTTAATATTATCCTTTGGAGCCAATCCTTCAACCTCAGGAATTGGATTCTTGAAAGCCTTTTTATCCAAAATTAAAGTATCGTAAGGTTCGGCATAAACCAAAAGTGGATCCTTTTGCACCTCTTCATCAGGCATTATAGGTACCATTTTGCCAATGCTTGTTTCAACCAGCCCTACCCAATCTTTAAGTGGAAAATCATTTCCCACATGTTGAGACAATTCATTAAAAATAAACTCATCTGCATTTCGCATATTTTCTGCGATAATAAGATCTAAAGGTTGTGCTGCAGTGTTTCTGCGTTGAGTAATTGCCTCGGCCAAAACTGGTGTGATTGCTGATAGTCCACGTTGACCGACAGAAACTGCAGCGATGTCACATGAAACCAATTCCGAAACAACCTTTTCTTTTTGGGTTCCCTGAACACCCCGCACATTTTCAACAAGTATAGTTCGGTCAGACTCGTTGCTTTTTATTACGACCTGATACTGCCTCTTTGTATTGAGTTCGTTTATAACATTTTCATCAATGTCGATAAAAACAACCTCGTAATCGGACTGCGAAAAAAGTTGCCCGATAAAAGAACGCCCAATCTTTCCTGCCCCAAATAAAACTAGCTTTTTCACCCTTTTAATTCTTCAATGCTGATTACTACTTTATTTGTTACAAATTCCTGTGGCTTCAGATAGGGCAGTTCGCCTTCTTCCCGAAGTAGTTTTCTTGATTTCACAAAAACATTACAAGGTTCCAATCCAAGAACATATTCTCCATAGCCCATCATTTTCCATTCGGTAAGAAATGGAAGCTGGTTCACATTGAATATTATATTTAACCGAATACCAAGTTCTATATTTAATAGGCTGGCCTGGGTGAAACCATCCTGATTACCTTTCATTTTATGGAAAAATACCTGTTCATTGTAATTCTCCTGTGGTTCGATAAATTGACGAAAATCATTTAGACCAGAAAGAGCACTTTCATCCCTCGGTGAAGTATCCAGCGGTTTAATTTCCAATTCCGATTTCTCAGATAATAGTGGATAGCCTAAATTCATGTGATACAATATGGTATAAGGAGAAGGTTTGTTCCCAAAATTGGTAATGGTATCTGTGATCTCAATACTATTTTGACCGACTACGGATAAAATCTCTCTTTCTAACCTGAGTTTATTTCCGAACAGACGACCTTCTTCAATGATTCCTCTAAGTTTTATATGGTATTCATCGCCAACCCAGCTTGAACAATCGGCAACCTGCCTGGCCGGAATGGTAGAGTAACGTCCATGCAATCCAAGGTTCTCGCCATCATCTAGCGATGGAGGCCCCAAATGTGTGAGGCCACAGGTAGTTAATAAGCCCCCACTAAAAGTATGCAACCAACCTATTCCTTCCGGTTCGTAGTAAGTCGGACTGGTTTCACCGTTGCAGGTTAAATAGACCAGGTTATTTCCTTTGAATGAGGCCAAAGAGATGTCCATTCCCCTGTCCGGTAACACGGTGTATAGAAGGCCACATCCGGCATTTACATCAAAAGCCCTCATTTTGCGTGCCCAGCCGTCGCTTAACTCATATGGGCGAACGCCCCATAACTGGTTAATATTACCAATATATTTTAGTTTTTCGTTTAAATCCATTGCTTAAATTATTACTTGTTAACACTCCAAAACTGTTTTAAAGCCGGGTACAGGTTTTTGTAACTCTCAAATTTTTTCTCGTATTCTTTGGCTTTCACCGGGTCGGGTTGAAAAACCTTATCCGACTGGCTAAACGATCTAATTAGTCCTTTTACAGGAACGTCTGACACAGCACTTTGGGCAAGTAAAGCAGCTCCATAACAACCAGCTTCATTTACATTTCGAACAATTACCTTTTTATTCAAAACATCGGCTTTTAGCTGAGTCCAGGCATTGTTTTTGGTTCCGCCTCCGGTTGCAACAAAAGAGTCAATGCACATTCCGGATTCTTCCATTAACTGCAAATTAAGCTTCATTTCCAAAGCAACTCCCTCAAGTAATGCTTTGGTAATTTCACCCTTGGTTGTACTGTGCTGTAAGCCAATTATGGCTCCTTTTGCTTTGGTATCGAAATAGGGTGTGCCTGTTGCCGAGAAATAAGGAAGCACTAATAACTTAGTTGGATCATCGGGCATTTTTTCCAGAAGGAAGGTATAGGCATTTCCATCCAGTGTTTCAGCCTTCTGCTTTTCTTCATATCCCAATTCATTTCTTACCCATTTCAGGATATTACCTCCGGTAAGGCTGTAAGCAACTGTTGTATAACTCCCATCAACGGTGTAATCATAACAACATAAATTGTTCTTCCTTAATTGCTCTGAAAAAGTGGGTTTACTTAGAATAGGACAAAAACATTCTACCGTACCTGTTGCATACATACAAGATCCCGGATTAACAATGCCTGCTCCCAATGCGGCGACTGTCTGGTCGTGACCACCGGAAACTACAGCTACTTCATTTTGAAATCCAAGCTCTCTGGCTTTTGACTCTTCGATTTTACCGACGATCTGTCCTGAAGGAACGGGATTTGCCAAACGCGATTTATCGAGTCCAATAACAGAAAGAATGTCATCACTCCATTCGTGCTTTATTACATCAAAAAGCATTGTTCTGCCAGCCATGGGCCAGCTTATATGAGGCTGAATCCCCAGTTTAAGATGCAATAAATCTTCAAAACATAAAAAGTACCGGGCATCTTCCCAAATCTTTGGTTGGTTTTGTTTTACCCATATAAGTTTGAACAGCGTAAAGAGTGGATGAGAAGTATGTCCGGTTATTGAATACAATTTCTCTTCCCCAAACGTGTTGGAAAACTCAGGAATTAAATCAACAGCCCGCGAATCTGATGAAACCATGGCGTTCCCGATTATTTTTCCGTTTTCTCCAACAGGCGTAAATGCTTCTCCCTGGCTTGAAATCCCCATAGCTACTACTGGCACACTCACCTTGGAATTCACCTCTTTTATTACCTCGAAACATTTGGACAGGACATCTTCTGAATTCAGTTCTGCCCAATTCTCAAAAGGACGCAAAACAGTGTATTCACGATAGCTGGAAGCTAATTCAATACCATCGTTGTCAAATACAACTGCTTTACATCCACTTGTACCAATATCAATACCGATATAGCTCACTTCAACTAAATTTCTGTTATTTCATACCCTAAATACCGAGTAAAGGCTTCTCTAAGCGCGGCAGCAACATTCCCAGGGGCAACACTCACATGATGACGGTAGCCAGTGTAACCGATTTTATTCAGCTTTTCCTGAAGTTTATCGATTTTAGCTACACCTCCGCAACCAAAGAAACCTTCCTGAATAGGCTCACCCGTAAATTCACCTTCACCAAAATAGAAGAATAACTTACCGTCCTGCGTTTTTGAACTGGCAAAGGTTATTGGATTAGCCGCTATTCTTCCAACATTGCATCCATAACCACAACCTGCTCCTAATGATTTAGCAAACATCGGATGGTCGATAACTTCACCCTTGGCTTCCATTAAGGTTTGTGGTACAGGACCACAATGGAAAAGGATACACTTATCCGGATCATCTCCGTAATTATTGTTCCAGTCTAAACAAGTGGTAGGTTTGCCTGTTGCCAATTGCAAAGCATACATACTTACCGCATTACAAATATCTAATTCGCAGGCTGCCGGGAACCCCCTGTCGTTAATCTCACTCAAAAGTACACATGGTGCCACTCCAAATTCAATCTCCATTTCGAGCCAGCAACGAAGTGCTAATGCATCCAATTCGTATTCTTCAATTATTTCGTCGATAACGACACCAAAGCGTACCAGGTTTTCAAACGATTTATCCGGAACATTTTTAAAGTTGGTGTAGTTTTTTAGGGTGATTGCCTTTGATTTTGCCTTTTCCGAGTTAAAATCCAGCTTTCTCACGCGCCGAAATACTTCTGACATATCCAAAACCTCAGTAGTAATTCCGTATTTTTGAAGTGCCAACTCATCATAGCGGACAGTTTTAAACGCTGTAGTGCGTGCACCAATAGCACCAACAGTCATTTTACGCATACCTTTTACGATACGGCAAACCATGTCGAATGTATTAATTTGCTCTTCGAAAGTTTTCGAATTTGGATGAACGGTATGTGGTTGAAGTGCGGTGTATGGAAGCTGGTACTGATAAAATACATCCATTATCGAAAATTTACCGCAAAATGCATCTCGACGTTGTTTGAAATCCATTTTATCCAACTCATCGGGGTAAGCCAGAATAAAAATCGGCACACCGGCTTCCTCTAATGCAGAGATTGCACCTGTTTCGTCACCAAAGTTTGGCAAACATAGGATTATTCCATCAAATTTTCCTTTATTCTCCTCCAGAAACTTTGCATAAAGTTTTCCTTCCTGGGGGCTTTCAACTGCTCCATAGCGGGTCAGATCGGCATCCATCATAATATTACCGTAACCCAATTTATTTAATACTGCGCTTAATTCTGTACGTGCCTCTGCAATTAGTGATTCCGGAAAAAATCCTCGGTTTCCGAAATACAAGGCGAATGTTGATTTTCCTACTTGCATAATTTATTGATTTAGTATTTGAAATATTATTTTATCAGTCTTGGTTATAAATCTGAAAGTTTTTGGGCTGTACCGGCAATCTCTAACTGGTTGTGAATAAGAGCCATCATTTCAACATAGACTGCATCCTGGGCAGCTTTCACTGATTTCCCAATCATTCTTTCATAAGGTTGCCGAATAGCAGTTGCAATATTGATTTTTGAGATACCGTTTTTAAACGACTCCATCAGGTATTCTTTTCGTATACCGGTACCTCCGTGTAATACTAAAGGTCTTTTAACAGTTTGATTGATTAAATCTAAATGTTGAATCGACAGCCGGGCTTCCTGCTTTTTCTCTTTTCTGGCTTCCGAAATTGCCCCGTGAATATTGCCAATAGCTACAGATAACCAGTCAACACCTGTTTCATCAACAAATTTCTTTGCCTCTTCAGGCGAAGTAAATCCTTTTGCCGATGCAAAAAGTTCTTCATATGGAGGCAATGGTCCCTTTTCGTGTCCCATTACTGCACCCAATTCTGCCTCTACAGGAATATTGACCTGATGAGCCAAATCAACTACTTCTTCTGTACACATGATATTTTCTTCGAGCGATAAACGCGAACCATCAACCATCACAGAGTCGTAACCTAACTCTATTGCCTCGGAAATGTCCTTAACAAAATCAACCTTTTTATTGTCTTCATCAATCACGGGAATATGGTCTAAATGCAGGCGTGTGAAATTTTCATTTTTCAATATTTGATATTCTTCACAAATCGCTTTTATACTGCGCGATTGAAACTTTATCCACTCTAGACGCGCAACCATAATAAGACCAAAAGTCTCAGTGTCTTCCAAGGCTTTCACAACCGGTTCCATCATCGGTAAGTGGGGGATATTGAATCCGGGAATGACAATTCCGTTTTCCAAGGACATTTGCATGATATCCTTAACATTCATATCTGACGTTTTCATCTTTTTACTTGATTTAGTACTTGATTTACTGACTATCAAAGATATTTCGGAGCACGTCTTCAGTCTATCTTAATATTTGCCAATAAATACACTATATTTACGTCAATATTTAAACATTAACTAGTTGTCGACAATACAATGCATGCTACATATGAAAAATTAGTAGTTGATGAAAACAGTCTATTCCATTTTCAGGAATTCAAACAAGAACGTTTCACCTCGCCATTCCACATTCATGATGAGTTTGAACTTATTCTCGTAAACAAAAGTCATGGGAAGTTATATGTAGGCAATCAAGTGACTAACTTTTCAGATGGTGATGTATTTTTATTTGCGCCGGATATACCACATTGCTTTCACAATACAAAGGGTTTTGAACTTGAAGGAGAATTGGCACATGCTGTTGTTGTACAGTTTAAATCTGACTTTTTGGGAGAAGATTTCTTTAATAAAACAGAAGCCTACAAGTTGAAAGAATTAACAGGACTGGCAAAATCTGGGATTCTTTTTACAAATCCTTCCAAAAGAATAATCCAGAGAATTAAAGAACTGGGTAAAACAAATAACCTGCAAAAATTGGGATACCTGCTGTTTATTTTAAGCGAACTGGCCAATACCAAAAACTATAAGCTTTTAACATCGGGACAGATTATTCATAACATATCAGAATCACAAAATATAAATGAGGTCATTAAATATGTTGCGGAGAATTTTCAAAGGGAAATAAGTCTCGCCAAGGCTGCCGAAATCGCAAATATGCAAAAAGCAGCATTTTGCCGGTATTTTAAGCGAAGAACCAAAAAGAAATTTATGGAGTTTGTGAATGAAACACGGATCGCCCATGCCCAAAAGCTACTAATAGAAACAGATAAAAATATCCTTGAAGTTGCCTATGAATGTGGTTATGAATCCTCATCATATTTTTATCGCATCTTTAAAAAATACCACAATGTATCGCCGGTTAACTACAGAAAGCAGATACGAAATCGATATGAGTAAGGGTAATCTAAAGTTTTCGAAGATGTTACGATGCTTCAATGTCAATTATCTATATCAAATGCACACCAGCCTATTCATATTTTGACAGCATTCTGCAGGACATTATCGAATCGGCTCTTTTAATACCTTTTATCGCATTAATTTTTCAGCAACAATTTCCGGAAATATCATCAATCTTCTTTGTCGAATTATTACAGACAAATTATATCGGTCTCTAATTGAATCTACTTCAGCAACACCTTTAATGCTTGTTATCTTTTTTTCAACCTCACTAATTTTAGCATGTTATGCATTTATTCTAATTATGGTTGTAATTATATTCTCCTTGCTCTGAAAATCGATGTTATTATAAATTAGGCCAACCAGCCAGCATCCTACTCCGGACACGATTATCTTTTTTTCATATAAATTGAGAATTTTCATCTCAATTCAGGCAAAGCCAACGCTCTGCCTGAATTTTAAAGTTTTAGAAGATTTAATTCAGACTACGATCCGAGTGATGATTTCATAATGTTTAAATCAAGCTCTTCGCTTCGTAATCCTTCTGATTCCGCTTTTATAATTATTTTTCCAGACGTCGAGAATGGACGAATAATAGCCTGTGCTTTGCCTTTGTAGGTATTTATTACTTGGTTGTTAACACTTCCCATATCAATTGGGTTTGCTTTGCCCGAAGCAGCCAGTTCTCCATTTCCGGATATTGTTAAATTAATTTTTATAGAATCCTTTGGTACAAGTTGCCCATTTTCATCTATAACCTCAATTTTTATAAAAGAAAGATCATTACGATCAGCTTTTAGTTTAGTACGGTCAGCTGTCAACCTGATTGCCACAGGCTTGCCAGCAGTTTTCAAAACCTTTGTAGCTATTTCTTTCCCATCCTCAATTGCAATAGCTTTAAGTTCGCCTGGTTGGTATGGGACTTCAAAAACTGCCGTATATTTATCTTTGGTTGTTAATAACTTCTCTCCTATTACTTCCCCATTCAACTCGAGACTAACCTTTGGTGCTTTTGTGAAAACTCTCACCTGCATAGGTTTCCCTTCATTTCCTTCCCAATTCCAGATGGGGAATTCATAAGGCCAGCTCCAACCATTTGATGCTTCAATGTAACCTTCCGGAATTGGTTCATGTACCACTATCCCAAATTGCTGTTACCCCATAATATATTTTTGTAATACATTTGTAATTCCATTTCCCCAGTAATATAGATATCTCCGCACCAGGCAACAAACACGGCAGGTATTTTATTTGGCCAGTTAAAAATATCATCTATTGTTACCTGTTCGCCCTTACTAAGTTTATCTGCAAGTTTTTTATAATTCGAAAGCATCTGATCGTTAGGTCGATCTTTTCGAAAATATTTTGGAGTTCCAAAGCCTATTGCAATACCTGACTCATCCAGGTAATCCATACCAGTCCAAACAAAATCCCCAATCACCCAGGGGGATTTCTCAACCGCCTGCCAACTTTCATAAGCATCAAACGGCGATGATTCACTTGCATACATAATCCTGTCAGGG
Source organism: uncultured Draconibacterium sp. (assembly GCF_963676815.1). NCBI lineage: Bacteria > Pseudomonadati > Bacteroidota > Bacteroidia > Marinilabiliales > Prolixibacteraceae > Draconibacterium > uncultured Draconibacterium sp. The sequence goes on along the minus strand of NZ_OY781365.1, from coordinate 3,680,569 downwards.
TATAGTTTATGGTCTTCCTCATAAACTTGATATTTGTAATTATAGCCTACAACATCGAGTAGGCCCTTGTGCTCTGACTGTTTATGCCATGTAGGAACACCTGTAAGGGCAAGACCAGCATCCGTCATAACCTCAGTTATAGCTCTTGTCGAATCCAGGGAGCGAACTGCATTAACAAGGTTCGTAGCAATCCTTAAACCTGATGTATCCGCAGCTTCCCCTATTTCATTGCCAATACTCCACATAATCACTGACGGATGGTTCCTGTCGCGTAATACCCATGCCTCCACATCTTTCTTCCAATATTCTTTAAAGAACAGGTGGGAGCCTTGGGGCATAAACTTGTTTTTCTCCCAGACATCAAATATTTCATTAATAACCAAAATGCCCAGCCGGTCGCATGCATTTAGAAAAGCTTCAGAAGGTGGGTTATGCGAGCAACGAATCGCATTGTAACCATTTGCTTTCATGATTTCAACCCTTCTCTCTTCCGCACGATCAATCGCGGCAGAACCCAGCAGTCCATTATCATGGTGCACACAACCGCCCTTTATCAACAACGGTTCGCCATTTAGCAGGAATCCTTTTTTTGCAGAGAATTCAATTGACCTGATACCAAAGGTTTGTACATATCGGTCTGTAATTTTTCCGTTACTATCCTTGACTGTCATTTCAGCCTCATAAAGGTTGGGAGAATTTACAGACCAAAGGAGCGGGTCTTTCACAACAACTGCCTGACTAAAAACAGATTTTTCTTTTGCACCTATTTTCACTTGCCATTCGGTTTCTTCTACAACATTTCCACCAGGTGAAATAATTTTTATGGAAACATGTGCATCACTGACCACATCAGCATCGTTCTGAAGCGTTACTTCCAGGTTAACATCTGCAGAACCGATAGAAACTTCAGGCGTTGTAATATAGGCACCCCATACAGAAAAATGTACTGGGTCGGTTATAGTCAAATGAACATTTCGGTAAATTCCTGACCCCGAATACCATCGGGCAGTATAACCTGTATTATTTACTTTAACAGCAATTACATTTTCCTCACCTGTTTGATTCAAATATGGGGTGATATCAAACCAAAAAGGAGTGAAACCATAAGGATGGCTTCCCACCGAAATGCCGTTAATCCAAACTTCCGAATTCATAAAAATCCCATTAAATTTAAGGATAACTGTTTTTCCTGTTTCCGATTTGTCCAGCTTAAAATGTTTACGGTACCACTCAATCCCACCAACTACATAACCAGTTGCCTCGGAACCGTTACTTGAAAAAGGTCCGATCTGATCTTCAGTATCCTCACTGGGTTGACTACCTGGAATTTTGTCTGGAAAAATATAACCTTGATCCGAAGGATGTCGACTATGTTATCCCTCCTGTCTCATCTATGTTCTTTTATGGGAAGCTTGCCGAGTGGATCCAAGCAAGAGGTTTGGACCTGGGGACTAACAAGTGGTTCACCAATCTTACTGAAATTGGCAATATAGCCTCTGCTTCCATTTTTGCTGCGCTGGATGATATATTCAAAATTGAAATGCTAAAAGTTTATGATAAGGTTTTACTACTGGTCCCTGAAAGTGGACGGTTTTCTTATGGAACGGTTTTGTTGACTGTAACATCAAATAATTGAATTTTATAACAAACCTCTTAATTTGTCAATCTCAAAGTAGTCAGAGCTTACAACCTGTCTTTTCAGAAATATTCAATAATTCAGCAACTACCCTGTTACGCTTTCCCTCAAACCGACTTAATAAGAACACTTCACGGCATTTGGGTGGAAGTTCGCTAAGGGTTAAATTAATGATTCTCTCAATTTCGGAAAACACAATCGAAGAAGTATTCAACCTATCGAGGGCGTGGATATTTAAATTAATTTGGCTTTGATCGGCCATTTTACGCTCAAAGTATTTCTTTTTTACTTGCTCATGCCGTAAAAACATAAGACAGTTATTTTTAACAGTAGTGTAAAGATAACTTTGCAGCTGATTTTCATTTATAAATGAAAGATTTTTGTCCAATATAGCAACAAATGCATCCTGGGTATGATTAAATGCGTCTTCTTCAGACACATATTGCTTTACAAATGCCAATAATTTTGGGTAATAAATATTAAAAGCAACTTCAAAAGAAGCTTCATTTTTTTATTTAATAATGCTATGATACCAGCGCTTAATGCTTTCATAAGAACACAAAGGAAGTGCAATGTTAGCAAAATATCTCAATTTAAGAAAAATTACATAAAAAGGGTGTAGACAGACGCAAATTCTCCACATAAATGTCCTGGTAGGCAGTTATTATATTATGAAAATGCAATATTTTTTTATGTTGTTGAAAGCTATTGAGTGGAAAAAAAGGTGAAATTGACCATCTGGGTTCAGTTTAAATTGGTTCTTCGTCACATTTGGGGAAAATACATGTGATTAAATATTTGTTTATCAGCACATTAGATTGATTTTTTCTTGACAGTTAGACTACTATTTAATATCTTTAAGTAATTTAAGAACAGTTGCTTATGAAGATTTCCCGTCTACTGAAGCACCTATAAGACTTGAACAGTTATTTCATTTTCAATTTTGAATTTCCTCAAAGTTGAGATGGCATCAACAAAAGTTGTCGGATCGGGAGCTGTAGGACCTAATGCGATTACGTCAAGAGGATTGCCGATAACATCAGAAAGAATTAAATTTTCCAATTTGACAGGAGAGGCTGCTTTGGATAAAAGGGCCAAGTAGAATTATATCAAAGTGAACTGTTCGGCTTTGCCTGATACACTGATTGAAAGAGAGTTGTTTGGTCACGAAAAAACGGCTTTTGCCGGGTCAACCTCGTAGTCCACGAAGATAACCTTAGTGCCAAATCGCTCTACAAAAAGATGGGCTTTACCGATTGTGTGCCGAGAATGATGTTCTGGGAACGAAAACTTTGAGCCGCTTATTTTTCGAAATCGATCTCCAGAAAGTCGCTAACTTCTTTAAACCATCGGTTCTGAACAAATGCCACATGATCCGGATGATTATTGTAAGTCGCATAATCAGCCTGATTGGCAAAAACCATCGAAAATCCATACTGATATTTATTCTTTTTGCTGACCTGATTAAAAGCCTGAAAGTTTTTCACTACCGGAATTCCGGTCAATATTCTTGTTCCGTCTTGGATAAACCTCTGTGCTTCTACTGAATCTTTTTGATGCGACAAATTAAAAATAACCATGTGCTGAATTTCGCCTTCTTTTAGTGCGCAATTTTCTATACTCATGTTGGATGCTATAGATTTATTTGAGAATAATGTTCCGAAAAGGGTAGTCACCCCAAGTGATCCAAGAAAAAATCTGCGTTTCATAGTATAAGGATTATGGTTTTTAATATTCATTTCAGTGCAAATATAGTCACTAGAATTATCCTATTGTCAGAGCCAATTATTAATTTCTCCTAATTTTTGACAAATTAGGAGGTTTGACTATGAAGAAGAAATGGACATTTAAGTTTCCATTTTTTAGCAAAACTCAAATATCTAATTTATCCAATTAATTATATAGATATGAGTACTTTATAGTACTTACAATAAATCTAAAGCAACATTTCGTGATCCATTATTTGCGGCACATGAATTGTAATCATTCCTCCTTTATTCTCAAAAGATGGCTTAGAATCACTCATCAGCAAACTTACTCCTGTTACTTTCTTATTATCAGGAATTTTTATATTCACATTAGTGTCTATAGGAAATATTTCCCAAAAAGGACCTTTCATCATCATCGGATTAGTCAAATTTACTAGGTGTACTATCATAGAATCTTTTTGTCTCCAGACTGTTACATCTAATACTCCAGGTTCTTAAACTTCCAATTTCATTAAAGTCATTTTTTAAAATGCCACTATCTGATTTAGATGAAGCGTCACTTTCACTACAATTAAGCCTAAGCATGTTGAAATCTATTATTCTTTGCGAATCGGTTACCAAGTGTAAGTTTCAACGGTGAGAGACTCCATTGTGCAGCGAGTATCCGCTGAATATATTGAGTATCTTCATCTCGTTTCAATCCACATATATTAGTTAGCACCCATGGGAGCCCTTTAGTATACAGCATTTTGGAAAAATGTTTATCGCCAGCTATTCGATTTCCGTTTTCATCTTTTTGTCCAAAACAAAGACCATATGCAAATACTTGCATGATTTTGTTTTCCGGTAAGTTCATTCTTATCCCATCTAATAAAGGGCTCAGGACTCTGTCGTTACGGTGTAATTTACGCTGCAAGTCACAACCAACCCGAAATACTGTATCACGGAGTGCTCTGTTACTGAAACGATGAAGAAGGTCGTCTATGTGCAGGGTAAGATCTTCAATAGTAAATTCCCCCCGATATTTTTGCACAAGGATATTGGCACTTTGCAACATAGCACTTCTTACAAACTTTTTTACAGCCTTACTTTCTAGTACTTCGGAAAGATAAACCGCATCTGTAGAAGCGAGGTGTCCGGCATAAGCAGTAGCAGCATGTCCAAAATTATGGATATAAGATTTACGATCGACCCAGGCTTTAATATTATCCTTTGGAGCCACCCCTTCAACCTCTGGAATAGGATTTTTGAATGCCTTTTTATCCAGAATTAAGGTGTTGTAAGGTTCGGCATAAACCAAAAGTGGATCTCTTTGCACCTCTTCATCAGGCATTATAGGTACCATTTTGCCAATGCTTGTTTCAACCAGCCCTACCCAATCCTTAAGTGGGAAATCATTTTCAACATTTTGAGACAATTCATTAAAAATAAATTCATCGGCATTTCGCATATTTTCTGCGATTATTATGTCCAGTGGATTTCCTGCTATTCTTTTCCGTTCAGTTATAGCTCGTGCTAAAACTGGAATAATAGCCATTAACCCTCTTTGTCCTACAGAAACAGCAGCTAAATCGCACGAAACTAATTCCGACACAACCTTATCTTTTTGCGTTCCTAAAACACCACGAACATTTTTTACCAGTAAGACCTGATCCGGAGAATTACTTTTTATTACAACCTTATATTGCCTTTTGGCATTCAATTCTGTTATTACCATTTCATCAATATCAATGAAAACAACTTCATACCCCGACTGCGCAAAAAGTTGTCCGACAAACGACCTGCCGATTTTTCCTGCTCCAAATAATACTAGCTTCTTCATCTTGCAACTTCTTTAGTTTGTATTATGTTTGCTAATTGCTTTATATAGGCTTTATAATAGGGTATTATCTTTCTCTGTTTCTCCATTGGTTTCTCTTCAAAATAAGTTCCACCCATATAAAAGCAAGCAAAACCACCAGATACCACAGCCCATGCCAACGCCTCAAAGAGGTCAGGTTTTGAAATCCCCAGGCTCAATTGATTTACTACAGATCCTATTAATCCACCCGCGAAATTGTCGCCGCACCCCGTTGTGTCACCACTTTTAGAAATTTTAAGCTCTTGCTTTATAAGCTCTGAAATAGGCAACACAAACTTCCCCTTTACGTTAAAAACTTCTCCATTAGAAAAGAGGTGAATGTCTTTTGACCCATTTGTAATTATTACGCTTTCTACTTTTGTTTTAATAAAAAAATCAAAAGCTGCCTCCACAGACTCACATCCACTTAACCGTAATGCTTCTTCTGCATCAGTAATCAGAATATCGGTAAAAGCATAAGTATAGTCGGTTTCACCCAGCGTCCATTTTTGATTGGGATTTTTCTTTTCATTTATAAAATCATAAACTGTATTGATAATGGTTAAGCAGCCATTCTCTTTGGCTTTTTTCAAAAGAGATGGAAGCTTATCATGAATACCTGGAACTATTGCAGTACCACCAAAAACAACAACTTCAGAATTAAAAAAATCTTCATCTAAGTCTTTCGCATGCATTTCCCATGCTGCTCCAATTGCGTTAATAAACATCCTCTCACCTTGTCCATTATCATAATTAGGATCCGATAAGACAATAGTTGATGGTGTACGATTGTCAATTAATTTGAAATCTTGAAGTTTTACAGGCAGTGGGGCAAGTTGTTTCTGCAAGTATTCCCCATTTTCATCTATTCCTGCCCGGCCATAAAATCTTATTTCACAATTTTGATTCTGGGTAATCTGAGCAGCATGGATAAGTGAAACAATTGATGGACCACCAATATTGATTTTATTAGCCTCATGACCGTGTAAAATAACATTGAAAAAATCATGTAAATTGTTATTACAAAAACGTTCAAAGTCTTCCAATAAAACAAGTTTACCTGGACTTAATCCACCATCCCCACTACTTTTAGATAGGAAAGGTTGAATTTCCTCACTTTGAAAATTGATGTTATTATACAATAGGTCTACCAAACAGCATCCTACTCCGGACACGATTATCTTTTTTTCCATATAAGTTGAAATATTAATCTGTATTCAGACAGAGTGAATACTCTGCCTGAATAGTAAAGATTTAGAAGAACAATTTCGAACTATGATCCAAGCAAGGATTTCATGATATAGAGATCAAGTTCTTCATAATCTCTTTCCTGCCTGCATTTTTTTATAAATGATTCGTCAATACTGCGAGAGATTTCCAGTAGTTTCATGAAAATTACCTTACTGTTTGACAAATGTTTTGTAGCTACGTCATCTTTTTGTGATCGCATTGCCTTTACATCAAGGCCTACAAATTCACCATTTTGACCGTAATTGTGTTTGTCAAGAATTCGAACCTGGTTAAAAGCACGACGAAGATCAACAGAGCCGAATGTTTTATCCTGGTCAAATTTTAATCCGTTCTGATCGTTAAGGTGAACAGTCCATAGTTTATCGAAAGCCAAAGCATAACCCATTTCGTCTGAAGGATCCAGACCAGCTAATACAGCATGTGCGCTTTCAATATTAACCCCTACTCTTTTTGGATCATCACAAAGTAATGAGAGCGCAATGGCATGACCTGTTGTTGGAATATAACTGTGATCCATTGGCTCATTTGGTTTTGGCTCAATACAAATTCTTGCTTTTGTATCGTAGGCTTGCATTACATTGATAGCTTCAACGATTCTTTCTGTAGCTACTTTACTGTCTTTAGCTTCTCGGATATATGTACCTTCACGTGCCAGCCAAAGTACAATAAGATCAGTTCCCAATGCATTAGCAATGTCTATAGTACGTTTGCTTCTATCTAAAGCAAATTGTCTACATGCTGGATCGTTTGAAGTGTAACCCCCATCAATCGTTCTAGGATCTTCCCAGAGGCGTGGAGCGACAAACTCTGCAACTAATCCGTTGTCATCCAACACTTTTTTCAATTCCTTTGCTTTGCCGATTATTTGCAGGGGAGAAAGTTCGTTCATATCAGGCACTGCATCATCATCATGAAACTGAACGCCTTCAAAACCTAGTTTCTTAAACTCTGCAAGTTTTTTACCAAATGAAATACTGTCTCTTACCGTTGGGCCAAAAGGATCGGCTCCTTCATGAATGTTCCATGGACCGAATGTAAACTTAAATGTTCCTGCCATAATTATTAATTTGAATGTTAAAAATTTGATTTTTAATTCTTTGATTTTATTTGTCTAATTCAAAAAATTGAATACTCACTGATATATTGGCTTATTTTGATTTTTGGGTTATCCACAATTCTTCCATTTCCTCGAGAGAACGGTTTTTGGTTTCGGGTACCAACTTCCATACAAACAAGAAAGAGAGGACACTCATTATTCCGTAGAAGCTGTAGGTCGCTGCTCCGCTAAATTCCATCATTGCCGGATAGGTTGAGGAAATGAAATAATTTGCTCCCCATTGTGCCATAACGGCAATGGCCACTGCACGACCACGAATTTTATTGGGGTAAATTTCAGAAATCAAAACCCAGCAAACTGGCCCCCACGACATCATAAAAGAAGCAGTGTAAAGAATTATAAAAGCCAGTGTACTTATACCTATTATTTCGGAATAAGATAAGGCTGCAATAGCAAACATCCCTATGGCCATACCAATGGAACCAACCATCAGCAAAGGCTTTCGCCCCCACCTGTCAACTGTCAGTATTGCAATTACCGTAAAAATTACGTTTATTAGCCCCATCACTATGGTCTGCAACATTGAGGCATCTTTTGCCGCTCCCATGCTTTCAAATATGCGCGGTGCATAGTAAAGTGCCACATTAATACCCACAAGCTGCTGAAATACAGACAGCAACACCCCTACCAGAATTACCAACTTCCCATATGAAAATAATTTACCGGAATGATGCTCGATTGTTCCTTTAATCTCTTTTAGAATTTTATTTGCTTCGTTTTTACCGTTAATTTTTGTAAGAATCGAGAGCGCCTTTTCATCATTATTATTTAAGGCGAGGTATCGGGGTGACTTAGGTACTAAAAATAATAATAGACCAAACAGGCCAGCTGGTATGGCTTCGGAAAGAAACATGCGCCTCCATCCGATGGCATTCACCCATTCCAAAGATTGATCATTGATAATTCCCCAGTTTACAAAATATACCACCAACATTCCGAACACAATCGCAAACTGATTTAATGATACCAGTCGCCCACGAAGTTCTGCAGGTGCAATCTCGCCAATATACATAGGTACCAATGCCGATGCCATCCCTACTCCAATTCCGCCAATAATACGGTAGAAGTTAAACATGTATAATAGTCCCAAAGTAGCCTTGCCCTTTTCAAAAAAGAGGAATTCAGGATGCCCGGAACCCAACGCCGAGATAAAAAATAATAATGCAGCAATCATTAACGATTTTTTGCGACCTATTTGGGAAGCAAAAATCCCTGAAACGGCCCCACCAATAATACATCCAACTAACGCACTTGAAACTGTTGCCCCATGTATCCAGGAGTTTAGGCCCAAGCCCTGAACCAGATAATTATTAATGGATTTTTCAGCACCTGAAATTACCGCAGTACCATAACCAAAAAGTAATCCACCAAGTGTTGCAACTAAGGTTATACTCGTTAAATATATTGTAGGTTTTTCGTTCATATCTAAAAATAGTTTAGCTCTTATTAGTTTTTTTTGTTAAAAATTATTTTAAATGAATCCAGCAGGGCGGAAACACACACCACACTAACTCATTCACTCACAACTAATGACATAAAATTAGACTTTGATCAAATTCAACACAAACTTCGATTCATTTTGACCTTTAGCAAAAAAAAGAACTATTGGGAATAACTGATAGGCAAGAGTTTTGGAAAGTAAAAAGCGTAATTAAACAGTCTCCAAATACCCTAAGTAAATTCTGAATGAAAAGAAATATTCGTCAATAATTAAGTTTGGGAAAAATTCATTGGGCAGCACGTCGTTTTATTTAGTAAAGCATAGTCTGCAAGGATTATTTGAATTATATTCATCTTTCAGGACTAAAATGGTTAAGACGCTGCCGGAGCTGAATACATAATCACGCACAAATGGGTAAAATCCTCGAAATAAGCTGATTTCACACAATTCATTCCACAATCATCCAACCGCTTGTGAATTGCTTCAGTACATTAAAAAAAGAAAGGAGAAAAAACGAAGATGACCAATATTTTGTACAGCAGATGCAGGAAACCAGTGACGAGTTTAATCACGAAATGGCTCGCTTGAAAAGTCGGACTTCGGAGCTGGAAAACTTTCACGCCGAGATAGCCGTTGACTGGAATTTGCCTCACAGTAAATTAGTTGGCTTGCTCCAAGAATCGCTACAAATACTTCCAGCTCAATAGCATCATTTTTCTCTGGATCTACGATGTAAAGTTTCTTACCGGTGTAGTCGACATACATTTTTGCCCCGGCCTTGTGGGTAATTACTGCTGATGGATACCCAGACCGGTGCCAGATAACATAGTAGCGATTAAATTGGGACCTGCCATAACCATCAGGGTGCTGCTTTTTGTATTTTTCCCACACCATAAACCGCGTAACCACTGTTTTCTTAACCTCTTTCTCCACTTTTGGGAAGTATTCGATTAGGTTTAGGTAACGTTCTTCTTTGGTTACCTGCTTTCTGTTACCCATTTGGATAAACATACGCTCTAACTCCGTGTCATTCATCTGCATCAATTCTTCATAGCTTTTCCCTGATGCCAGGAAAAGCCAGATGTACCTACGCACTGTATTTAATGGCAGGTTTAACCTTCTTGCAATCGCTTTCTTACCGGTTGAACCGTGGAAGAGTTCAATAATTTTTCGTACTCTGCTCATAATAATTAAATTTTTAGACATGATTAATAGTGTTATCGTCACTGCTAATCAAACCATTATCAATTAAATATGCGCGAATAAAAAGTGCTTTGAACTTAAGGAAAAACTGTGTTGTTTTCTTTTACGTTTTTCTCTTCTTAGGTGGGGTCAGTTAAAAAAAGTCTGAGGGAGGGCAGATAATTACGGCAAGGGGGGGTGCAAAGTGTCCAGCGAATGCACACTATAGTCGACGGTTTCATTTCTTCAAACAGAAAAATTGAAATCTTAAAAAATTATCTCTTTTCGTCCTTTTTCATATTTTTCATATAATCTTCTGTCAAATCGATAAAGTTGTGCTGGTTTATGGCTAACACACTTTTCCTTTTCCATTAGTGGCACAAGAAAAGTAAAGTGTTTAAGTTTTCTCCTGAAATTACTTTTATCGATGTTTATGCCCAAGATAGTCCTGTATATTTCAAAAACCTGCCTGATTGTAAACTTCTTAGGCAATAATTCAAAACAAAGAGATTTCGTACGCATCTCTTCACGTAAATGGCATAATGATCTTCTTATTATAAGATTGTGATCGAAAATCAGATCCGGTAACTCATCCACAGGATACCAAATCGTCTGAGCGGTTCTATTTACATCTTTCAACTGAATAAGGGCAAAATATGCTATTGTCACAACCCGACTGAGACTTTGATTCTGAGTGGTTATTCTTGCCCATTCAAGATCTTCGGGAGGATTTAATCTTTCAGGATTACTAAATACACCAAACTGTTGCATGTAAATATTCTGTAATCCTGTTAACTCATAAAGTATTCTCCTGGCAGACAAATCGAAATCTTCTCGTTCATAAATCAGACTCCCCGGGAGTTTTAGTTTATGTCGCATTGCATTTACTTCCTGAACCTTTTCAATTTCAATTAACAACACTTTTAATTGAGAATAATCATAGGCAAAAACAACACAATCAACAGAAATATGTGGATTTAACTTGTCCATTTTTTATAGTTCTGTTTTAAAATTACACTTTAAACCAATTTAACACAATCTTTGATTCATTTTGACCCTAACTAAACTCAAGATCACTTGCTAACGCATGAATATCAAAGTCTTTCCACAGGCCTGTACCTATCAAAATGAGTTCAAATTAACTCAAAGTAAATCAAAAATAGTAGTTGAAATTCGGGCTTAGCATGCCCCTGAAGAAGCTGATTCGGTAGAATTGATTTATTGTTGTTGTTCTAATAAGATCCTTCAAAATTACACAATAAGAGATTGTATAAACTGTTCACATGTAAAAATATGGATGTTGAGTTCTATTTAACAAATAACTAACGTTGACATTCTTAATGTCATTACCTTCCATCATATTAGCAATGAAATTTATTCTTTTACAGAAATCTTTATTTCCGTTATTGGTAGTTCATTTGCTTTAGCACACAATTGAATTTGATAAAATTAGAACCCAAGACACCAAGTTGATAGCTCTGATCATGTAAAGTATTCTGAGCCAAACTAGGATTTTTGATTAATAAAGACAACAACAACACATTGAAAAAATTATACTCTTATCCAATTCGCCTAGTGGCCCATGGTTTTTACGAATGTTGGTATTTAGCCAATTTACACTGTTCAGGTATGGATTTATGCTATAACTAATTCCCCCAGTCGAGTTAATGTAAAACAGTTCGGGGAATTTATCGCGTATCCACTGACCGCCCAATTCCTGGTGTCCCCAAGCATAAACCCGTAAACGGGAAAGCATTTGTTGCAACTCATCCCAGGAATGACTTTTTCTCAAATTCCATAGAGCCTGAGCCAAATCCATGGGTCCACCGCATACACAAATCCATAACGGACGATCATCCTTTTTTTGAAGTGATTGCACAATCAGGTTTGAAGCTTCCGTATCCTTACCTTCTCCAATAACTTCTTCAACAGGCCATCCAATGGCATTTGAAGAACTTCCCGGTTTGCGTCCGGTCAACATCCCTTTTCTAATGATACCAAGCAAATACTCTTCAGAGAGATAATCGTTTGAATGAAGCCGAATATTTCCAAGAACCTTTCCGTACGCTTCTACCCGCTCTGAAATTTCATCAGGTGACGATTCGCCTGTTGGATTAGAGTTTCTTCTACTGCAGGCTGAAGTAGCTATCAGCCCCTCAACTTCAAATTCATTTGCATAAAGCAGGAATCTGACCAAGGATTGTTTATCATCAGGATCACCAGAACTGGTACTGATATCTGTTAAAACTATGACACGGGGCTTTTCATTTTTCCCGGAGAAATCAGATGCCTGGGCAGCCCCAAGGCTGGTACAAAAAAATGCTTTTACAAACAGTGCAATTTTCATATGTCTAGATGTTATTAATTGCCAAATGAAACTCGCCAATTTTGTCATCTTCGTATTTGAGAAAAGCCAAATCATTGCACGTTTCATCTGACATTTTATTAGTGAATCCTAAACCATATATCTTATTGTAACTTTTCTATATAATGACTAATTCACAAACAAATTAAGGTCTTGTACGAACGTTTGGACTATTTTGGGCATGCAAAACTGTCCCCATAAATATAAAAAGAAGAAGCCGGAAAACTTTATTAATATTAAATGATAATTCCATTGCAGTTATAACTATTGTGTGATGATATCTATTGAGCCTTCTTTTAATCCTTTGGCTTTAGCAGTAAGTTTTATTTTGCCTGCTGGTCCATTTGGTCTAACAATCGCCAGCCCTTTACCATGCCAAACTTTCTTTTTAGGTTGCTGAAAACTGGAAACATCTTTCGGATTTCCATTACCAACTCCCGCAATTTCGCCCTGACCAGTGATTGTGTATTTGATCTCGATATCATCGGCATAAGGAACAAGATTGCCTTCTGTATCTACAATTTCAACTGAAACATAAGCCAAATCATTCCGATTCGCTTTTATGGTAGTTCGGTCTGCAATCAGCTGAATGGCCGCGGGTTTTCCAACAGTTTTTAGTATTGTTGACGATACTTCCTTTCCATTCTCATATGCTTTGGCAACCAATGTACCCGGTTGATAAGGCACATTAAAAAGCGCTGTTATCGAATTATCTGCTATCGCTTGTTCAGCCATCAGTTTTCCATTCAATTCGAGCTTCACCAATTTACTCTTTGTATACACTCGAACCTGCAACGTATCGCCTTCAGAGCCTGGCCATGTCCAACTTTTCAATTCATCCGGCCATCCCCAATTATTCACGTAATACCTCATACCCTCCGGCACTTCAAGCTTCTGAACCATCATTTCTATTTGACTGCGATCCCAAACCACATCTCTGTAATAGGACTGTGGCTTTTTATGTCCAACAAAATCCAGATCTCCGCAAAATGCATTGAACCATGGCCATTGTACGAATATCTTTTTTTGATTCCCTTTAATAAATCCGGTATTTGCACATCCTGCTTCTCCTCGATAATCCATTGCAGTCCAAACAAAATCGCCAACCAGATAGGGGTATTTTTGCATCATTTGCCATATTTCATAAGACTTTGACGCGTAGGATTCAGTTCCCAACATGATCCTGTCAGGATACTTTGCATGGTCTGCCAGATACTTTTCATCCATATAGTTGTATCCACCAACATCAAGGATATCAAAAATAGCCGGTGTATGCTCTTCCCAATTATAGGTTCTGCGTGCATCCCAAAAGTCGCAAACTGCTTCAGTAACCATTCTGGAAGAATCAAGTTCCTTCACCCGATTCTTTAGCATTTGAGTAATTTCCAAACCTCTCTCTGAAGCCCGCTCTCTGATTTCATTACCAATACTCCAGAGTATGATAGAAGGATGATTACGGTCACGAAGAACCATTGCCGTCAGATCCTTATTCCAGTTATTCTCGAAATACAGATGATAATCATCCGTAAATTTAGTTTTCTCCCATGCGTCGAAAGCCTCATCAATAACATACATCCCTAATCTGTCACATACGTCCAAAAGAATTTTAGATGGAGGGTTATGACTCATCCTCACCGCATTAAAGCCACTCTCCTTTAATAATTTTATTTTTCGCTCTTCTGCTGCCTCTATTGATACAGCTCCCAAAGGCCCATTATCGTGGTGAATGCAACCTCCTTTTAAAAGTGTCGGTATGCCATTTACCAGTAATCCGTCTTTGGCACTAATCTGAATATTCCGGATTCCAAAGGAAACAGCTACTTTGTCTACCCCCTTCTCTTTTTTGATTAGGCTAATTTCAGCAGTGTAAAGATTCGGGGATTCGGCTGACCATAATAAGGGTTTTTCTATTGTTAGGGTTTGGGTGACGTCTATGGTGTCATTCACACCAAGTTCAAACCGACTTACTTTTGTAGCTACAATTTCTCCTTTTGAATCCCTGACTTTGAGCTTCAAATCTAATTTCTCATCACGACCTCCTGTATTAACAATGGTTGTTGTCAGATTTACCGTAGCCTGCATCTCCGAAACCTGAGGTGTTGTTAGATACAGACCCCAAAGGTCAATATGCACCGGATTTACAACCACCAGTTTCACATCGCGGTAGATGCCGGAACCGGCATACCAACGGCTGTTTTTTCCTTCATTCTTTACCCGAACAGAAAGCACATTACTTTCTCCTACCGACTTAAGAAAAGGCGTGAGTTCATAATTAAACGGCGTATACCCATAAGGATGGTTACCTAAATGATGTCCGTTAATCCAGACATCAGAATTCATGTAAACTCCATCAAATTTGATAAACACTTTCTTCCCTTCATCTTCTTTCGATAAAACAAAAGATTTACGATACCAACCTGTTCCGCCAAAAGTGAAACCATCAAAGGTTCCACCCGGTGAATTTCGGGAAAAAGGACCGACGATCGAATCGGGAATTTGAACCGCAACGTCCTCATTACTCCAATCATGAGGTAAATTAACTCTTCTCCAACCTGAAACATCATAATCAGGATTTTCCGGGCCGGAAGAAATTGTGTCTAACTTGAAAGACCAACCATAATCAAAAAGGCTTTCTCGATCATTTATATTATTCTGTGCAAATAGTTGTATAGTAGACAAACAAACAATACTTGCTAGCACTAAGTGTTTTAGATTCTTATACATCATTGGATTATATTTATAGTTAATTATCGCTCTATTAATATTGTTACTTCATCAGGATTCAATCCGCTGGCACTAGCAGTTAAAACAGTCTTTCCTGGCTTTCCAACCGGTTTCAGTGGCTGCGTATTTTCCTGTGCCTTCAAGTATATTGAGCTAAAGACAAACACGGACAGCATTATGAATACTTTTATCTGTTTCATTATATTTTTTATCGAATAAGTGAATATTAATTAGTAATTACTTCGCTGGTATTCATGTTGTCTTTGAAAGAATAGTTTTGACTGAATAGAAAAATCCATTATCGCTTCTTTTCGAAATAGAGCATTGAATATATTTGAAGAAGTAAAAAGCAGGTAGTTACCCCTCGAGAAACTACCTGCTTAAAATTACTTTTTACTTTTCTTCTTTTACACGGGTTGCATAACAATCAAACATATCCATCATGGAACCTTCCATCTTATCTTCGTCGATCTTTTCCATGTCCAGATACACATCGTAGCCACTTGCTAAAAAATATACTGTTACTTCATTTGCTGATTCTTCAACACGCGTAATTTTTGTTGGTTCTTTGCCTTCCGACTGAAAAGTACCTGTCAGGTTGCCATCTTCTCCTCGTTTCAAAATCAGGGCATTATGGGTATCGCCACTTGGCGTTCCTTCTACCAGAATATCCCATTTCCCAACGAAATAATCTTTTTCATCCTGAGCATTTACGTTCAGGTTAGCCAGCATCATTATCAATCCGGCTACAAAAATCATCATCACTTTTTTCATAATTCTCTTTTTTTTATTATTATATGATTAAAACTTAAAGTCGATTGTTAATTCGTATTGATGTGGCGAATTGCAGAGGCAACTACACCCGTTCCTGCATCCGGTTCCTGCGTCATTTGCATTGCATTTACAAGGTCTCCTTTAATTCCTCGTTGGTCAAGGAAGTTTGTTACCTGAAACTGGACAACAACATTACGGCTCATTGTATAGTCTAAACCGCCAAAGATCCCACCATCGCCTGGCATCTGAAGATCGAGGCCGGCCTTTATTCATGCAACCCGTTCATTAACAGCACCCCAATCGGTTACAGTCAAACCTTTAAAACCAAATTCATTTCGCAGAATATCTGAAATGAGCCACTCGTTTTCCGTACAGTAGGTGCCATTTACTTTATTGTAAGCACACATTACCGATGTAGGTTGGGATTCTTTAACCGCAATTTCAAAGGCTCTGAGATAAATTTCACGTAGTGTTCGTTCATCCACTTCAGAACTCATCAGCATGTGCTCATATTCCTGATTATTGGCAGCAAAATGTTTTACTGAAGTTCCAACACCCGTCGATTGTACACCATTAATATAGCCAGCTTCCAGTTTCCCAGATACGATTGGGTCTTCTGAAAAATATTCAAAATTTCTACCGCCAAGCGGCGACCTTTTAATATTTGTTCCGGGTCCCAATAATATTTTCACGCCATAATAACTGGCTTCTTTTCCCAATGCTTCCCCCATTTTATAAAGCAAGTCTTTGTCCCAGGTTGAAGCGGCAAGTGAGGCAGTAGGAAAGCAGGTTGCTTTAACACTAGGCGTTGTGAAGTCCGTCCCTTCATTAATCCGAACTTCGTGTGGACCATCAGTCATAAAAATTGACGGAATTCCTAGTCTTTCGATTTCCTGCGTATGCCACATATCTTTTCCGGCACAAAGTGATGCTTTTTCTTCAAGCGTTAATTGGTCCATTATTCGATCAATATTCTCCATCTGTGCAGTTGTTGTATGACTGGAGAACAGGGAAACGAGAAGAAATAAACGATACACTAGTTGTTGTTTCATAATTGATTCGTTTGTTATTTCTTTTTAATAATCCGTGACGCTTAACTTAAGGTTATCAACATTATCAGATGAAGTACCTACCATAATTGAAAAGTCTCCCGGTTCAACCACCCAATTCATATTACCATCGTAAAAAGCCAGTAAGTCAGGAGTGATCGCAAATGTTACTGTTTGAGTTTGTCCGGGCTCCAACCACAGTTTTTCAAATCCTTTCAGCTCTTTAACAGGTCTGGTTACTGATGAATATTCGTCGCGAATATATAACTGAACCACTTCTGCCCCCCGTCGACTCCCGGTGTTCGTTACGTCAACGCTTACTTCAACCGAATCCTCTTTTGTGATGGTTGGACTGCTGATTTTCAGGTTTGAATATTCAAATGTTGTGTAACTCAGACCATATCCAAACGGGAATAAGGGAGTAACATCCAAGCCTAAATTGTACCCCCTGCGCGAGGAAGGTTTATAAGCATAATAGGATGGAATATGTCCTGCACTTCGAGGGAAAGTTATTGGTAACTTGCCACTTGGATTAATATCGCCAAACAAAGCATCTACAATTGCGTAGCCACCTTCCTGTCCTAAAAACCAACACTGCATCACCGCAGGGACAGCTTCAGCAAGATTTCCTATACTCAAAGGTTGACCACTATTTACAAACGCACAGGTTGGTTTCCCCAGGGCAACGATTTGTTCAATCAGTTCATTCTGACCATTCAGTAGTTCAAGAGTTGGCATATCACCGGGGGCGGTAGGGCCGTATGCTTCGCGCGCAACTGCTTCATTCGAACCGACAAATAGTACAACAACATCCGCTTGTTTTGCTACTTCTACAGCCTCTGTTATTCTCACATCATTATCTTCCCTTGGCACCAATCTGATCACTTCCGGAAAAGGACTGTTGACATCAGTGATACGGCAACCCTCGGCATAAAGTATGTTCATTTTATCTCCATATTTTTCCCTAATAGCCTGTAATGGTGAGATACACTGTTTTGGTGAAGATGAATAGCCTCCCAAAATACATCGGTCGGCATTGGGGCCAATAAAAGCAATCGTCTTTATCGCATCTTTGTTTAGTGGCAGAAAATCTTTTTCGTTTTTCAATAATACCATTGATTCGGCAGCAGCTTTATAAGCAACCTCCCTGTTTGCTTCGCAACCAACAAATTGTTCAGCTTTGTCTGCATTTACATATGGACGGTCAAACAGTCCCAAACGAAACTTTTCAATTAAAATGCTTTTAACCTTTTCATCAATTTCTGATTCTTTTATTTTACCTTCTTTAACCAACGCCACTAAATTCTGATAACCAAAATAGTCGGGCAATTCAATATCAACTCCTGCTTTAAATGCCAGGTAACCAGCCTCTGCCTTTGACGGAGTTACTTTGTCGATGTCAACCAAATTGCTAATTCCGTAATAATCAGAAACTACTACTCCCTCAAATCCAAAGTCATCCCGTAAAATGTCTTTGAGTAGCTTTTTATTGGCATGGGCTGGTATTCCCCATAATTCGTTGTATGTAACCATAATGTTCATTGGCCTGGCTTCCTTAATGCAAGCCTGAAATGGTTTAAAAAACACTTCCCGAGCTGTTCTTTCGTCGATATTGCTGGGAGCAGTGTTGCTTCCTCCTTCACTTTGTCCATGTACTCCAAAGTGCTTTAATGTCGCCCCAACATGATCGCCATCCAAATAAATACCATCACCCTGATATGCTTTTACCTGTGCTACACCCAATCTTGATATCAGGAAAGGATCCTCGCCCATTGTTTCTTCGGTGCGCCCCCACCGCGGATCCCGCACAACATCAACTACCGGAGCCAATACCTGGCTTCCCCCCCGATAACGAATTTCTTTGGCAACAATTGAGTAGATATCATGTATCAAATCTTCATTCCATGAACTAGCTAAACCTATGGGAGCGGGAAAACTTGTTGCCTCAGTAGCTTGTTGTCCATGCAATCCTTCTTCATGAATCAATACCGGAATTCCAAGACGGGTTTCCTCGATAAAATATTTCTGCACTTTGTTGTATTGCCTGGCGGCATCTGCCGGCGGCAATGTCGGATGTGCACCAACAGCGCCAGGTCTCATATCTTCATTAATCCGGGCTATACTACCAATGCTGTTTGGAAGAAGTTCTCGCGCCTTCTCCGCATCAAAAACGCCATTGTTAAATAATGATTTTTTACTGGGTTCTCCCCTCCACAAACATTGCATTTGGGCAATTTTTTCCCCCACAGTCATCTGTTTTAACAAATCATTAGCACGTTCTTCGGGAGAAAGCCCTTTGTTTTTATAGGCTGGTAGTTGCGCTGAAATAAAATTGATTCCAACAAGCATAATTAAACTTAGTAATATAATTTTTCGCATAATGCTATTTGTTTATTTAAAATCTTCAAGTTTCCATTCATCTTTCCAATAAATATTTGGCACGCCACTTTCCCAAATAATGGGCAACCACACATATGTTGCTTTATCACGTACATCCCAATCCGAACGTTTTTCTCCTGTTCTGTCCATCAATTTCACTTCATCAAAATTTAAAGGATCGGGTTTATGACCTAAGAATCGATTTCTGATTCGTTCAACTTCTCTTCGGGGCTCGTCCGTCCCACACCATTCAGGCATCCACCTGTCAGCCATGACAACATAAAGGTTCTTTTTACCAGGTATTTTAATAACCTCGGTAATCTGCGAACAATACGAACTAAATGTCGTATCGGCCGGATGTGGATTTCCAAGATCGATATATTCACCATGGTAATCTTCAAAAATTGAAATTAATGATTGGTTAGGAGAATACCCCGTAGTACCCGAGGTGTACATGTAATGTTTACCTTGGGCTACGAAATGTGTTGGTGCTTCTCTTGTATCAGGTGGAATTAAACCTGAATAATGCACTGAGAACTTACCATTCACAGAAATAAAATCATCTGTTAATTCAGCACAAATCATTTCATAATGTGGCCGTTCGTGCCAAATGTATCCCTTTCCAGTTTCTTCATCCACGAACAAATCAAAATCGCCAGCTTCAAAACCATTTGGTCGTATTGCTTTTTGAACAATCTCATAAGGACCAAAAAAATTATCTGCTGTTAAGACCGTCATAAATTGTCCATCTTCACCCATTACTTTTATCCAACAAACATATTTCTGTGTCGCTTCATTGAATATAATATGTGGCCGATCTATTCCCTGAGATGGATTTAACGGAGAATAAGGATTCAAGGTATCCGGTTCAATTATAAGTCCGCGGTCTTCCCAATTATAAAAATCGGTGGAAGTATAGCAACGAATTCCCCAAGTCCAAACATTACTACCTTCAACTGTCTTTTCTTTATTCTCACCGTACCAGTAATAAGTTCCATCTTTATAAAAAACAGAAAAGCCATGAGCCTGAATTGGTTTTCCTTCAGTATCCAAATAAGTTTGCCCAGGTCTAATTGAATTATATCTTAATTTATTATCTGTCTGCTGTTCGTTCTTTTTAGAAATGGAACAGTACATGAATAATAAAACGATTGCTGTCAAATGTGTTACTATCTTCATTATTCATAAAGTTTAAGTGAATTGTTTCCAGATTTTAACTCGTAGGTTTTACCATCCCAGACAAAAACACCAGATGTATTTACAGGTAAATCAATAGTGGCTCTCAGGCTATTCTCTGAATGCGAATATTTTACTTTAATTTTTCCGTTTGGATGCGGCATTTCTCCTCCAATTTCTTTTAATCCACCAAGATGGGGCTCAATCTTTACTTTTGAAAAACCGGGGGCATCACTATCAATTCCCAGAATAATTCTGAAAAACTCGATATTCGGGCTTGAACCCCAGGCATGGCAATCAGAACGGGTATCGTTCACTTCAGAAGTCTCAGCCCAGGTTGTTAAGCCCATATCCATGTTTTCTCTCCATTTCCCCAACCAACTCAGGTAGTCGTTTCCGAAACCTGCTTTTGTCAATGCCTGATGCAGGTAAAATTTAAAATAGATAGAAGCTGGTGCCAGTGTTGAATCAGACACAATCTTTTGTGCCATGTCTTTAGCCTCTTCAGAACTTACGGTTCCCGTAAGGATCGCCAAAATACTGGCATGTTGCGAAAACAAATCTTTCTCTATTCTATCGGCGAATAATTGCTTTTTTTCATCCCAGTATTTTGCTTTGATTGTCTTTTTTAATTGCTCGGCCTTTTTCGTGTAATCCGCTGCAAGCTCTTCCAATCCCAAATTGTGTTCGAGACTAGCTGCAACCTGATAAGCCCACAATAGCTGCAAGTCCAGTGAAGATGAACATCCATCTTTTCCCATTGGTGGTATTCCTTCTCCCCAGCCTTCAGCATCAACCCAGTCGGTAAAAGTCCAGTACGGAACATCTCTCAAAGAACCATCTTCAGCTTGATATCGCTTAAAGAATTCCAATACATTTCGTGTACTCTGAAGTTTATCTTTCACAAATTCATTGTCACCACCATACATCATGTAGTCGTGAAGCATGGCAATGTACCACAAAGAAAATGTTGAAATATATTGTGGCGTTACCGAAGGATGACGGCTGGCTGTAACTCCTTCGGGCTGTTGCGAATAATACATCTGATTTAAGGCATTTCGCAACAAACGGTCATCTCCGCTGTTGTATAAAGAAACCAGGGCCTGAATCCTACCATCGCCAATATACTGTAGTTGCTCGTAATAAGGGCAATCCATATAAGTTTCCATAGCACACAAGCGGGCAGAACGCCAGCCAATTTCCATCATCTTTTGAAGTTCCGGATTATCAGATTCCAATTTTGCGTTGAATTGAAACGGATAGCCGGTAAAAGTGCCGTAAATATCGTCTAACACAAGCGGCGATTCTTTGGTCGTAATCTTTAATTGAAGGTAGCGATATGTCCGGTAGTTCATTGTGGTAAAAACCTGTTTTTCAGAGCCATCTGAAATAATACTATCTACACGGCCTATTAACGTTTTGCCTATCACTTCATTTCGGTTACCTTTTTCAGGATATTCTGAAAACAAGGCTTCCTGATATCCGATTGCAATAATTCCATCTTTCCCTCCACTAAAAACAAGTGTTGGATATGCATTTGTAAGGAAAGTTTGATCCAGCAAGAGCGAAACCGTCTTGTTGGAAGGAATAGTGATTCTTGTTTGAGTTACAGGAAAGGTTGATGGAACCGAAATACCTTCTGCTTGTCTTAGCTTTTGAAGCCGTTGTTCTTTAAGTTCCATTTGCGGCAGTGAAGACGGCACCAACAGCCAACTATCCAATACACCGGGAAATCCTAAAATATTTTTTGGGAGTCCGGGGAAAAGTGCTTGTGAAGCTTTCCATTCTGTTTCATCACACGAAACCGTCTTCCAGTTTTTGAGATGTGAAGCCATAGTTACCTTTTCTCCTGGTCCGGCAACATAAAAAGTTTGCATTTGAACAGGTAAAGGACTGTAACTATTATCCTGAATACACTTCCATGTTTCGTTTGTATTAAGAACTTCTGACTCTGTTGTCCCACCCTGAAGGATAAATGCTGTTTTTAACGAAAGGTGTCCTTCTGCCCGATATTCGCCTTCATTCCAAACCTGTGCGGCAACTACGTTTTTACCCAAATGCAAATAAGGAGCTAAATCTACGGTCTCATAATTCCAATGTAACAAGTCTCCTCTTGCAGGTCCCAGTGAAACCAATTTTTCATTGACATATAACTTATACCGATTGTCCGCAGAAACATGTATCGGGAACGATTCAGGAGGCAAATTGAGTTCAATATTTTTTCGGAAATAATACACTCCATACTCGTTTGCTTCAATCCCCGGTAAGCTTATCCAATTGGCTTTCCAGAGTTTATCCGTACTATCTGTATTATTTACCTGTGTAAAAGAACTCATATAAGCCAATAAAAAAATGCACAGTAATTTTAGTTTAGGATGATATTTCATATTCATGTTTAATTTGATTATAACTTCAATAATTTATTTATTTTCAGGGGCAAACATTAGGGGTTTGTTTTGCCAATAGGAAGAAAATATGAAGGTGAAAACGTATTTCTTTCAGTCAAAACCGTTGTCCATTTGATAATTTGTTTGAATTTATCCTATGCGTAAGAGTGCTTAATTATTTCTTGATTACTCTGGCATCACGGTTATTACTACCCTCGAAAAAGCCGTTAAGCCCGGAGAGCCACCATCTTTTGCCTCCAAAATCAAATGAATTGTTTCGGGCTTATTAACCTTTGGCGCTACAAACTGAACTTTATTTTGTGCAGGATCGGAAAGTTTTATATTTCCCTGATAGCTGCCGGCTTCAACATATTGCCACCAAAGTGGTGAAAATTTAGGTTGTCGGGCCGCCAGTGCCGGCAGTATTGATTTATCGTATCCGCGTTGTTGCACAATAGGCCCCATCTTTTCCCAAAGCGCCTCTAAATCAACCGGATCAGGATCATTAATTTCAGCTTCAATCTCAACCAACTCCCCCGACTTAACCGTTCGATCCAATTCACCCACTATTTTAATATTCGGTTTATGATTGGCGTCTTCATACTTATCTGCAACACACCATTTCAATCTGGCTTCAAAATCACGGTTGGCATATTCAATCCATCTGAGAAATGAGCCTTTGTCTATATCGCGGTAAACATTTTCAAAACCATCAACCTTATAAAAGCGACCACCCCAGCCACCCCAGGTCGGATTCTCATAGCCTCTTAGTCCATTACCCAGTATGTATAAAAATGCAGGAGAATCCCCTTCGCTGATGTAGTCCTGGGGATACAGAGCTGCCAATGGCCCGTGATTATTATGCAAGTATTCTGTTACGAAAGGTTTCGTGTAACGCTGGCTTCCATAATCCCAGGTTCCGCTGAAATAGTGTGAGAGCAACATGATTACACCCGGATGATATTTTTCAATATAGCTGCCTGCACCATCCTGGTACCATATATTGTACATTACTACTTTCGAAACGGCTCTTTTATAATCAGCAGGATATTGTGTTTTGAGCTTATAAAAAGCCCTAGCAGCAGTGTTTCCGCCTCCCCATGCCTGAATATAAACAAGTCGTGGATCGTCTTCCAACAAAATTTCTACAATTTTATCAGAACCCGGAGTATCGGCCCAATTAGCAGGATCGATTACCGGCTCTACTCCGGGAATTCGTAAAGGTGCATCATGATCGACAACCACGTGTGTCGACTCCTCATCACCTATGAACAATTTGCTTCTGATATAATCCGGAGACGGATATGCAGAATCATGAATTTTTAAGTTCGGATAAACTTGTTCATACGCATCAATTTGCTGCTCAATCCATTTTTCGGAACTCCAACCTTTTAGTTGATAAACTGAATTGGTTTGAATTATGGCTTCAAGATTCATATCGTTTGTGTAAAGCAGGAAGCGAACCATTGAACAACGATCGTCTACTTCACCGTCAGTCATAGCAATAACACGGGGTTTTACTGGTTGATTTGCTAAAATGTTAAAACTTATTGCAAATGCATAGGTCAGAGCAAATATTATTTTTTTCATTTCTATTTTGTTGGTTTAACTTGTTGAATAGTACCATCTTCATTGTAATACAGTTTATCAAGGCAGATGGATCGTCGGAAAGGATGCACACCGTCGGTCCACCCAAATTTTGGTTCTTCTTCAGGATGATTTTTAAAATACAAATCGGCATTGTGATAGAACAAATACCATTGATTGTTGTACTCTACTATTGAATGGTGATTTGTTCCACTGTTCATCTCCTCCAAAACAACTCCTTTGTATTGAAAAGGTCCCAGCGGATTATCACTCATACAATATTCAATTTTACCAGAAGTAGCTGCATATGAAAGGTAATAATTACCATTATATTTATGCATCCAACTGGCTTCAAAAAAGCCATCGGTACCTTGCAGGAGATATACCTGTCCGTCGTAGGAAATCATATCCTCGTTAAGTTTTATGGCATTAACCACCAATTGTCCCATATACAGATAGGCCTGTCCGTCGTCATCGATAAAAACACAGGGATCGATAAAATCGCGAGTACAATAAGCTCCTTTTGATTTTATATGTATCAGAGCTGAATCAAGCGGATCCTTAAAAGGACCCGTAGGTTTATCGCTAACTGCTACACCTATTTTACTCGATTCTACCGGATAATAGAAATAGTACTTTCCATTGCGGTCGATACAATCAGGTGCCCATGCCTGTGAGCTGGCCCAACTTATATCATCCAGCGAAAATGCCACACCATGATCAGTCCAGTTCTTCATATCAGTTGTAGAAAAGACATGCCAGTCTTCCATACTGAAAAGCGTTGCTGTATCCTGGTCATGAGATGGATAAACATACAGTGTATCATTAAACACTCTTGCCGATGGATCGGCTGTATACATATTCGTTATAAAAGGATTTTGTCCTGAAACACTAATAGTGATTAATAAGGTTAAAATTGCAGTAGCAGATCGGATCATAATATTTTATTTAGCAGGTTCAACAGTTACAATGACACGGGCATATCTTGTTAATCTTGGTGTACCCCGGTCGGTAACTTTTAATATAAAGTGAACGGTTTCAGTTTCGTCAACTTTAGGAGCCATGGCTCTTACTTTGGCTGAATTAGGCGGGAAAAGACGGGCAGGTTCTTTACATGAACCGGCTTCCTGATAATTAAACCAGTAATAAATTATTCCATCGCCGTCTGGATCAGAGCATTTCGTCCCATCGAGCTGAAAAATCTCTCCTGATTTTACTGTAATCTCTTTCGGGGTAACCAATTCCACAACCGGAGGATGGTTGGCTTCTTCATATTCCTTAACACACCAGTCCATCCGGGCTGCAAAATCGTTTTGAAATTCTTCGCGCCACCTGGAAACAGTTACTTTATCTCCTTTAATTGTTGTTGTATCATTTACAATTGACATTCCATAAGGAGCTTCAACCGTAGGCGTATAAGTATCTTCTGCATTTGTCCAGATAGGCCTGGTTTCCTGTACAATCGGAATTCGCCACTCAACGGTAGTATCGTTATCAGGAGTGTAATACTCGTAACGTCCTCCCCAGCTTCCCCAATCAGGATGTTCCGGAGAATTTAATCCGTTATTTATCAAATACAGAAAGGACGGTGTATCGCCTTCAACACCAAAAACCACATTTGGATAAATAGCACCAAGCGATCCATGTGCTTGTTGTACATTTTCAGCAAACCAAAAATTAGATACCACATCATTGTTTAATCCTGGAATTACACTCATCATTCCTCCCCAGGTTCCATCTTGGTATCTACCCGGACTTACGATATAAAATAAATCGGGAAAGTTTTTTCTAATCCATGCTCCAGAATCATCCTGATCAGAGATAGCGTAAATCCTTAGTTTGCTTATTAACCTCTTTGCTTCTTTTTCGGATTCTGTTTCCTTAATCTTCCAAAGTGCCTGAGCAAGTGTATTTGAACCGCCCCAAACATTAATCCACAATGGCCGCTCATCTTTTTCTTCCAATTTTGCAATAATCCAATCCGAACCTTCAGAGTCTTTGCCTTCACCAACACCTTCCATACCATAAAGTGGTATTCCTGCCTTTACTACATTCAGTAACTCTTGGCCAGTTGGGAAGCCTGCTTCATGCTTTAAAAGATTCGCTTGTACTTTATCATATTCTCCAATGATTTTCCGAATATAATCAGGATAAAGATCATCTGCATTTTCTGCATTACCAGTAGCTATTAATCCTTCAATGTCAAGCTGATTAGAATAAAGTAGCAATCTAACCAGAGACTGTGCATCGTCCGGTTCGAAGTAATCGAGATCGGTTAGAACAATCAGGCGTTGTTTTTGACCTTCCTGACAAAATACCTGAAACGAAAGACTGGCAATTATAGCTAGCGCAAATACTATTTTTTTTATTTGTTGTTGAATTATCATCTCAAGTCTTTTTATTTTACGACTACTCTCACTCTATCCAGATTCTGAATCCTGGCAAATGCCGTCTGTGTATCACCATCTCTTTCCGATACCACACGCAAAACCGGGAAGTGTGTTCCTGCTTCAGAAAACGTATGCTCCGTTGTAATTTCGATATTTGTGCCGTCAGCCGACACTTTTGCTTTGGATAAATCAACAGGGTCTTTATACTCCCCAGAACCATCAAAATCCCAGACTGCATCTACCAGTTTTCCCATTCCTTTAGGAATTTCCACGGTTGCATTAAAGGTTACTGTTTCACCAGCAAGAATATCAGCACGCTTAGTATCGTTAATCGTTACATTAACAACGGGTTGAATCCCTGCTCTTTCGTTTGCTACAGATGGTACAACAACCTGTCCATCTACAATTTTATAGTTCGTTGTGGTTGCAGGCTCAATCCCTTTCTCAACCCATTTACTTAAATCGCGTAATGCTTGCTGCAATACTCCAATATAACTCACAGCATGTGTTGCATCATCCAATTGATCGGCCTGGTCTCCATGCAAAGCATGTTCGGTATACCAAAGCCGGAAATTATCATCTGTTTTATCTCCAAGATTTTCTTTTACCCGCTGACGATACCAGTCGCATTGCCAGGGAAAGGCTTCCCGGTCCCATAAAGATCCAAGAAGTATCATTTTTCCTTCAAATTTTCCGGTAGGTAACGAACCTGCTGCTCCCATGGTAAACATTGGTCCGATAATCATTGGTCGTTGCGGATAAACAGGATTTCCATCAGCATCGCGGAATTGGTTCCAAACCGGATATTGACTTCCGGGATCCTGATGTCGGTGGTAAGTTTGTACTGCCAGGAAGTTAGAGTTATCAACCTGGACTTCATCCCCCGGTTTTATTTTTGCCAAAATCGCGAGAGGAATCGTTGGTGCCAAACCTATTTTATCACTCTCAATCTTTGTTATTTGAATGGAAGCACCAGCTGCTTCGCCCGATAATATGATTAAATCACCTCCCAGAAATTGAATTTCTGGCATAATATCATCCAGTTGTATAGCTTCGGGTTTTTCACCTTTGTCGCCAGTATTTTTCCACGAGTTATCAGCACTTCCCCTATCTGCATCCGACATTGCCTCACTAATACCAAGTTTAACAGACTCTTCATACCCAATTAATGCTTTAATTTTACTCTTTTTCTGAATACGAAAACCATCGAAAGATCCTGGATTATCGTATCCTAAATACCCGGGTTTGTTCCAGAAATCTTTGTTAAAATAACTTTGATCGGCCATGACTACACCGGGATAAAGAACCAGGAATCCGTGTATTCCCATTCCCTTGTACCCATACCATGCAGCTGGTGGAAATCCCATTTTTGTAACTTCCTCCAAAGCTGATCTTTCTTCTTCATTTAATCCCGCATACATGTCGCCACTCCCACCAGGTTCTAGCGCATCAACAATTTGTGGAAATTTATCCTTTAGAATCCGCATGGCATGCATACGAACGGTAAATACATTGGGAATGGCCACCGGAGAACCTAACACATAAGGTACACACCCATCCCACACACCATTGGTGTTTTCAATTCCTCCAACCGTGCGGTAAGCACCGCCACTACCTCCAAATGAATAGCCATACGGACGCTCACCTCCGAATAGTTCTTTTGCTACAACCCGCGAAAACAGTGCAGAGGCAGCATTGGCACGATAAGCTCCAATCGTCGGATCGTTAGCCCTTGGATTGGCCATATCGGTTTTTCCTCCTCCATTTGTTTCCACAAAATATGCACCACTAGAAATTGAGAATCCGATTTTATCATTTTCGCCGGAAGCACCCTGCGAAATATTTTCATTATCGGGGAAAGGTGTTATATACTGAAAAAAACGGCCTTCGTATTTTTCTTCTGGTGGAAAATAAAAGGAAAAACGGGTGTTGGTACCTTCAAAACCTCCATGTACGTACCGGTGGCGGACTGGTTTATCACGCCATTCGTCAATATCAACAAAAGGCTGGTCAAACAATGTATCGGCTGATTCAAACTGAAATTTTGCTTCTACAAGGTTTATCTGATTGTCAGTGCAATTCGTAAATAACAGAACTGCGAACAAGAAAATGGTTGTTCTAATTAAGTTCATGATTAATATTTTATTTTGGTAATACCGTTATTTATTCGTCATCCGTTTAAGATTTTGATTGTAACTAGTTAACCACAACTCTAGCCCTACTAAGATTCTGAATCCTCGTATAAAGTGCCTTGCTATCCGCATTTCGTTGCGATGCAACCCGAAGTGTGGGGAAATAAGTCCCTTTCTTTTGAAACACATGCGTAGTTTGAATCTTTACCTTATTTCCACCGGAACTGGTGTAAAACTTCTCAATATTTTCTACCGGGATATATTCGTCATCCTCGAAATTCCACTCGGCAGTAACAATTCCACCTGTGTTCGTCGGAACTTCTATGACAGCTTCCAGTGTAACTGATTCTCCTGGTTTAATGTCGGCCCGTTCTTTTCCGTTTGCTGTTATTGCAACAGCCGGTTGAATTCCTCCCCTCTCATTTGCGATATCAGATATAACTACCTGCCCGTCTTCGACTTTGTAATTTGTATTCATTGGCGGTTCAATGCCTTTTTGCACCCAGTCGCTAACATCCAGCAAAGCCTGATAAAGAGTCGATTGATACGAAACCACTTCGCAAGGATTATCTATTTCACCATGAGTAGCCCTGTCGGTGTACCAAAGTCGAAAGTTATCTTCGGTAGCCTCGTCAAGATGCTCTTTTACTTTGTTTCGGTACCAATCGCCCTGCCAGGCAAATGCTTCACGATCCCATACCGAGCAACACAGAATCATTTTTCCATTCATTTTTCCATTAGGTATAGATCCGGCAGCTCCCATTGTGATCATTGGACCAACCAGAAATGGGCGCTGTGGGTATATTGGGACATTGTTGTATCCGCGAAACTGGTTCCAAACATAATAATCAGGACTTGGCACCTGATGACGATAATAGGTCTGAACAGCCAGAAAATCTGAATTATCAACCTGAACAGAGTCACCGACATTCAAATACGTTAACAATTTTGGTTCATTTACCGCAGCCAGAACGACATTCTTGCCATTGGTTCCGATAATTTGTAAAACCTGGCCTTTCCCTTCGCCTGAAAGGATGATAAGGTCAGCCCCCATGCCAATTTCCTTCACATCAACATCTATCTGGTAGACAACAGGTTTATCTTTAATCTCAGAGCCCATACTTGCCCAGGCGCGATCAGCAGTACCACGGTCCGATTCGGAAAGAGGTTTCACAAGTTTAAGCTTTTCGGCTTCTGATTGTCCAATAATTTTTTTAACAACTCCCTTAGTCTGCACATGGTCATGTTGTAATGATGCAGGATTGTCATAGCCCAAATACCCCGGTTTATTCCAGAAATCTTCGCGAAAATATTTCTGATCCATGGCAACGATGCTTTTATACAAAACAAGAAAACCGTGCGCATCCATATATTGCCAGCCATACCATGATTTAATTGGAAAGCCCATTCTCGTGCACTCCTGTAATACCTGGCGTTGCTCCACTGTTAAGGTAGCATAAGGATCACCACTTCCCCCGGGACGTAGTGCATCAACAATATCAGCCATTTTATCTTTTAGGATTCGTAAAGCATACATCCTTACAGCGAATACATTTGGAATAGCCTGGGGAGACCCCAAGACAAAGGGAACTGCTCCATCCCAAATACCTACGGTATTTTCCATGCTACCCACCGTACGATAAGCTCCACCGCTGCCACCGTAACAATAACCAAACGGACGCTCGCAATTGTAAATCAGTTGCGCAATATGCCTCGAAAATTCGGCACAAACTGCATTGGCACGATAAGCACCTATTGAAGCTTCTCTTCTTGTTGAAGGATCGGCAAAATCAAGCTTGCCGCCCTGATTGGTTGCTACAAAATAAGCCCCATGGGTAATACTAAAACCAATCGGGTTAAGCGCCTCACCATACGCCTGCACCGATGTTTCACTATCGGGAAAGGGAGTTATGTACTGAAAGAAACGGCCTGTATATTTTTCCTTTTCGGGAAAGTAGAATGAAAAACGTGTTCCATCATCAAAACCGCCATGAACATAGCGGTGTTTCACTGGTTTATCACGCCATTCGTCCACATCAATGAAAGGATTTTTGAATACTGAATCCTTGGCCTCAAAGGAATAATTTTGATGAACCAAACTTTTTTGAGCTTGTATAGCAGGACTATAAACTAAAGCCAAACAGCATAAAATAATGAAAAGACTAAAAATCTTCATAGCTTATTTTATTAGTTATTTATTGAATCTTCAAATTTTTAAATGAAAGAAAAATAATGCTATATGGAGGAATTGTTATTTCTCCGGCATTTAATACTTTTCCTGTAATTTTGGGCAATTTGTCATCAGATTTTAATTTCAGCACTTCGCCATTTAGTTTAACAATCTTTGACATAATATCGTCGGCGGTTAACAGATATTGTTGAGCCTTGGCAGGTATTTCAATAAAAGTTTCCGTCTCTATTGGATTTACTATCAATACTGCCATACCTTCGGAAGATTCCTTCTGATTATGTATAAAAATATCGAGCCCATCGATTGTCGATTTCGCTTCGTATACTTTAGTTCCCATTAACTTGTTCCAAAGCAATGCTGCCCAGTAATTGGGTCTTGGCTCGTGCGTATCCTGATCGAGCAAGGCATACTCACTGGCGCACAAGGTATTGTGCATAACCACCTGCACATTCTTTTTTGCCAATCTTCCCAATTGTTCGAGGTAACGAAAACAGTCGGTATACGTTGCCGCCCAGGGATTTCCTCCACATGATGCTTCGGCAGTTTCGGTTAACCAAATTGGAGCATCCGGCAGGTATTTATCGCGAGCTTCTTCATAATAGTTTAAACCCAGTTCTGTCCGGCTTAACCAGGCATTGGTGAGTGCATTTTCGGGAGTAAGTTCCCCTCGACATCTTTTTGAAACGCCTCCGTAGTAATGGTATGAAAAGATATCGAATTCGGGTTTTGGTAAGGCTGCAAAAATCTGATCGGTTTCCATTGACCTGTGGCCAGGCAAAACTCCTCCTTCACCTGTTGAACCCGGCCCCATGATCTTCATTTCCGGATAAACAGAATCAACATAACACTTAAAATCAGCAAAATCTTTTGCATACCAACTTGCATCATACCCTTCGGGAGCAGCGCCGTAACTTGCATGCGATGGTTCGTTGAACATTTCGGCTGCTGCAATTTCACCTCCTATTGATTTTGTAAAATTTAACAAAGGTTTCAGTTGTGCAGGTGTCCAATTTCCTTCGGCATCCCTGATTCCGTCGCTAATGGCAAAAGAGGTTACCAATCTGGCATCTATCGCCTCGCAGAAATCAATTACGCTTTTCCACTCTGCTCTTGTAAGCACATTCTCATAACCTCCAGGAGCAATTTCTAATTTGGGCTTATCATCGTCCTGAAAAAAGGTAGAATTGGCCCAGGTACCACTTACCCGTACATACATTGGCCCCAGTGCAGAAGCAAGCGTTCGTAATTTTTTATCGTACAGATTTATTGGAGGAATTGACCTTTTTAAGGCTGCAATCCCCTCAGTTTTTACACGCTCGCTATTGATCAAATGATACGGTATCCAAAAATTACCACCAACCACTTCGCACATTTCAACATTTATCGACTGGTACCGCTCATCAACCTGACCTATATATTTTAGGTCTTTCAGAATTAATTTGCCTTTTATAGTAGCGTTTTCCTGTGAATTTGCTGTAGCACTACAAAAAAATAATAGTATTAACAGGATTACGGTTTGTTTCATCCAGGTTCGTTTTGTTTGATTAATATTTGAATTAAATTGAGAAAGTGCTAAAAGAAAGGTGGCGCAACACCACCTCCCTTTAACTAACTAAACTATCTGAATCTATTATCAGTTACGACAATACATTGAAACCGGATCAAATCCACCATCAATCCGTGCGAATATTCCATCTCCGGCCAGGGCTGATGTCCAGGTAAATACAAATTCTCCATTCACCGGGCTGCCCGTAATCATTGGATCAGTACCAATAAGCATAATGGTTCCTTCATCACTTGAACACTCAATAACGACTGATGCCCCAAGTGGGATATTTGCAGTTTCTTCGGCAGCAACGTTGAATAATGTCACAGGAGTTCCTCCATAATCCACGGTTGAAATTTCATAGGCAAGATCGGTTTTAAATGAAATAGAGTATATCACAACCGGGGCAAAACCTCCATCGATCCTAGCTAACAAACCCTCACCGGCAGCCAAAGCTGCGGTCCAGGAAAACGAGAATTTACCGTTAACCGGACTACCCATTATCATTGGGTCAGTACCAATTATCATGATTGAACCTTCGTCACTGTTGCATTCGATGGTTACAATTGAACCTACCGGAATTTTTGCCTCTTCTTCTGCACTAACCTGAAGCAAGTTGACCGGTGTACCACCATAATCGACAGTCAGCAATTCAAACAGGTGACTTTGTTGACTGTACAAGGCTTTCATCAAAACAGGTTCGAAACCGCCATCCAAACGAGCCAATAAACCTTCTCCTGCCGCCAACGCCTCTGTCCAAACAAAGTTAAATTTGCCATTTACCGGACTACCCGAAATCAAAGGTTCAGTTCCGATGAACATGATTGTACCTTCATCGCTGGCACTCTGAACCTCAACCATTGCACCAACCGGGATTTTGGCTGTTTCTTCTGCGGCAACAGAAAATAAGGTTACTGTTGTACCACCGTAATCAACGGTTGAAATTTCATAAGCTATTTCAACCACTTTTTTCCCACTTATTGCATTTGGGTTTCCTGCCTGATTGATAGTTACATCAAGCGTTGAATCCCCATAGGTAAGCAAGGCATGGCCAATACGGTCAGCAGTAGTGTCATTTTCAAAAAAGTTTAAAACAAGCGTTTTACATGAATCCAGATAATGATACTTCAGCCAATCCTTGTCTTCGCTGTCAATGGTTGTGTAAACTGTTACATTCGAGTTTAACTCGATATTCACTTCACCTTCTTTGTAATCAACATCAAAACTGGTTTCGCTTGGATTTATTTCGGGAATTAATATTTCTTCCACATCATCTTCGCAGGCACTAAACAAGGCTAAACCTGAAATAACTACTGCAAAGAGAAAAAGAAATTTATATTTTTTCATAATTGTATTCTTTAGTGTTAATTAAGTTTACCATCCCGGGTTTTGAACCAGGCTTGGATTGTTGTTTAAATCAACTGCCGGAATTGGGAACAATTCATGTTTATTCGCTTTAAATCCCTCACCAATGGTTGCTGTTTTAATGATCTTCCACTGATCTTTACCCTGAGGGGCTGCATTATTTCCATTTTGATAACCGTAAAAATCAGGTTTATATTTACCACAATCCGCCAGAACATTTACTGCATCTCCCCATCGTACCAAATCAATAAAACGGCTACCTTCAAAAAACAATTCAGCTCTTCTTTCCGCTTTAACTCCATATTCCGCATTATCCATACTTAGAGATGGAGCTTCCGGTAAGCCAGCTCTGCTACGAACCATATTCAATGCATCCAATCCGGTAATTGCACCCTCATTTCCCCCCATGGCAACAGCTTCTGCATAATTCAGCAGAACTTCTGCATATCTCATATAACAAAGATTATTGTGCAAGAAATCGTAAGTCCAACCATCTGGACCAATTACATTTTCCGCTCTTGGGAGAAGTTTAATTCGAAAATATCCCTCACAATTAGTAGCGCCCCCAGACTGCATCCCTTTCTCTCCGGCGGAGTATGAAAATAGTGTCTCGTCCAATAGCTCATCATAACTTGCTATCGAAGCCCGATAGCGATTCGATTTGGTATTGCCGTTAGTTTCGTGTTCGTCCATAAAAACACCAAAAGCATCTGAAGCATAGGCAGTCTTGCTAAAACCACCTTCATTGTATAACCCCTCAGGAATAAACAATGAATTAGGAGCCCAATTATAGTTTACCGCATCAAACAATCCGGCTTGCGATATTTCGTAACCTGAAGCATCGGTAATATCATATTCCCATAAATATTCCGGGCAAAAATCAGAGGTATATCGGTTAAGTTCTGAGAAATCATTAACTAACGCATATAAATTTGTAGCAATTACTTTGTTATAAAGTATTTGTGCTGCTTCTGCATATTTTTTCTGCCACAGATAGGCTTTACCGAGATAGGCATGGACAGCTTCTTTTGTTAACCGGCTCCCAATGGCACACTGTCCGTCAATACCGATCTTAGATGGAAGCTGTTCTGCTACGGCTGCCAATTCACTTTCAACAAAAGACCAGGATTCATCGGCGGGGGTATTTCCCTCTTCTCCGGTCATAATATGATCTGCTAATGGTGGATTGCCGTAAAGCTGTACCAAATTCATCATCATAATAGATCGGATAGCTCTTGCTTCGGCAATAGCCAGATTTATTACCTCTTCCGAAGCAACCTGGTTATTAGGAAGTTGTTCAATTACCATATTACACCAATAGATTATGGTATAATAGTACGACCAGGTTAAGGTATAAACAGAATTTTCTGCTGTTCCCAGGTATTGAAAATATTCGGCAAACTCTCCACCCATCTTGCCCAAATGGGATCTTAAACTCAAAGCTGAAACGGATGTACGTGAGTATCCATCTGTAAAGGAATCGCCATGTATCTTATAATGGATAGCCGCCATAAAAGATGTCACTGTTTCATCATCCGCATTTAGATATGTTCTTTCAACCTCAAGTACACCTCGCTGCGGTATATCTAACACATCTTCGTTACAGGACACAAAACCTGCCAACAGGAAAATCAGTATTAGTTTTATATATTTTTTCATCATTTTAAAATTTAAAATTAATTTAGAAAGTTACATTAACACCAAACATCACATTCTTAGCAATTGGATATCCTCCCAAATCAATGGCCATCGAACTTGCCGTTAATGGACGTACCTCAGGATCATTACCCGGATATTTCGTGAATGTAAAGAAGTCATCCAAAGACACATAAGCTCTTAAAGCTGAGATTTGAAGCTTATTAAGCAATGATGCAGGAACATTGTACCCTAACTGTATTTGTTTAATTTTGAAATAAGAACCATCGAATACAAATGCGTCAGAATTTAGGAATCTAACATCTGTATTATAATATGGCGCAGGTTGCTGAGCAACGGTGTTTTCAGGCGTCCATCGGTTGTCAAATAAAAACTGTGGCCGGTTTGAGATTTCAACATTAACTCTCGATATTCCATACATCAATTCCTGACCGTATGCACCTGTTCCATACATCAAAAAATCGAAGTTTTTATAGGCCAAAGTAAGGGTTGCCCCATAGGTAAAATCAGGAATACCACTACCAAGATTGGTACGGTCAGCGTCGGTAATTTCTCCGTCATTCGTGATATCCTCAAAAATCGGGCTACCGTCTGTTTCACTAACTCCGGCGATTTTATAACCACGAAGGTACCAGATCGGATACCCCTCTTCAAAAAATGAAATCGGTATTTCACTTTGCGAAAGCGAACTCCCTGAAATCCTTACTCCTTCCCCTTTATATTCATTTACATTATTTTTTACCGTTGCGATATTAGCTTTTACACTATATTTAAATTCATTTTTAATAACGTCTTTCCATTCCAGGTCAAACTCAAATCCGTGGTTGTTGACAACACCTACATTCTGAAACACATAACTGGTACCTGTTGTAAGGAGTGCCGAGGATTGAATCAACAAACCATCCGTATTTTTATTAAAGTAATCAGCCGTCAAACTCAACCTGTCTTTAAAGAAACGAACATCCATACCTAAGTTCAATTGTTTCGATTCTTCCCACCTCAAATTAGGATTCGCCAAGTATGAACTGGGA
The DNA here is from genome assembly GCF_963676815.1 of uncultured Draconibacterium sp. Lineage (NCBI taxonomy): Bacteria > Pseudomonadati > Bacteroidota > Bacteroidia > Marinilabiliales > Prolixibacteraceae > Draconibacterium > uncultured Draconibacterium sp. Next base: position 3,643,641 of record NZ_OY781365.1, on the reverse strand, counting down.
CGAATTCCGATGTATAACTGATCATTCATCCAGGTTTTATAGTTTTCAACGATAAATTGTCCTCCAGATAGTGTAGGGCTTGAATTAAGTGTTGCAGCATACATATAACCACCAAGATTACTAATACTACCGTTTTTACCATACGAAGCACGTAATTTAAGAGACGACAAAAAATCCCGGTTCGAATTTTTCATAAAATCTTCGTTGGTAACTGTCCACCCAGCCGAAACTGAAGGGAAATACCCCCAGTTATGATCCAAATCCAGGTAGGCTGCATCATACGAATCTGCCCTGAAGTTAACCTGAACATTATATTTATTCGCGTAGTCCCAGGTTAACCTTCCAAAATAAGCAATCTGTGCACTTTCTGCTTGATTCCCTAATATCCTGTCGTTAGCTGTTGTAGTGGAATAATCTAAATAACGATAATTTTCAGCGGTACTTTCCAGTTCATCAGTAACCGATGACATGAAATTGGTTCTGTTTTTTATGTAAGACATACCGCCCAATACTGATATCGTGCTTTTCTGAATATCAAAACTGTAATTGGCAAAATTTTCCCATTGGTAATACCTGTTGGTTCTCTGACTGACTTCGAGACGGGGTTTAACTGAGTTTGATGTAGGAGCCGACCAATTGGGATCCATATAGCGGTAAAATTCTGAGTTGCTTAGGCGATAACCCAGGCGGGAGGTATAAACAAAATTTTTAAATGGTTTAAAGTTACCATACAAAGTTCCGTTTATCCTAAAAGCATCGGTATGTTCGTTATCTCTTTGTAAAGCTGCAATTGGATTGGGATTGCTAGTGTTGAAAGATGAGACGCCATAGTAGTTACCTGTTTCCGGATTAATTGTTGGGAAATAGCCAGCTGCAACTGCTTCCTGTACCTGAAGTGAGGTTCCAACAAGTCCATGTGAATATTCTACCGGTGTTAGGGGATCCACTAAGTTAATCATACTTATTGGAGTACCGTACAAAACAGCATTTTCACCAATACTTCTTCGCTTTGATGTTTCGATTGAATTCGTAATTCCCACCTCAAGCCATTTTTTTACGTTGTAGTTACCATTAAACTGACCGGTTATTCGATTGTACTTGTCGTTGCTGCCAACGACAATACCATCGTGGTCAAGATATCCTAATGATATATACAAGGAACCATTTTCAGTCCCCCCCTGAAAACTTACATTGTATTGCTGGCGAACACCTTTTTCATAAACTTCATTCTGCCAGTCGGTATCTGCCAGTTTATTGTTCACATAAGCACTTGGGTCATTATAGTAAAACATGTCGAGTCGTTCGGCATTTGTCGGGCTAACTTCCAGCATATAAGTAATAAATTCATCCGCATTTAGCACATCCAGTTTCTTGGCTAACCTTGATATGGAATATTGCGAATCAAATTTTATTAGACTGCCTCCCTTTTTTCCTGTCTTTGTTGTTATCAAAACAACTCCATTACCTGCTTCGGCTCCGTAAATCGCGGCTGACGCAGCATCCTTCAGTATTTCCATACTTTCGATATTGCCCGGATCCAGGTAGTCAATGTCGGTTACTTTCAAACCATCCACAATGTACAGTGGATCTGATGATCCGTTTGATGAATAACCACGAATTCTTACGGTTGAAGAGGCGCCCGGAGAACCTGAATTATTAACAATTTGCACACCGGCTACTTTACCCTGTATAGCTGAAGCTGCATTTGCAGTTGAACGATTTTCAAAGTCTTCTGATTTGACACTTGCAATAGCCCCGGTAATATTACTTTTCTTTTGGGTACCATACCCTACGACAACAACTTCATCCAAACCTAACGTTTCTTCTTCCAGTACAACATCAATTTGAGTCTGATCAGTCAATGCAATTTCCTGCGATTTCATTCCTACAAATGAAAATAAAAGGATTTCGGCATCAGCAGGTATTTCCAATGTGTAATTGCCATCAAAGTCTGTAGTGATCCCAACGGTGGTTCCCTTAACTATTACTGTTACACCTGGCATTGGTTCGCCATTTTTGTCTGTAACCTTTCCTGTGATGGTCTTTTCTTGCTTATTGGATTCTGTTGGTTCATTTTCATTAGCTGGAACCTCTATGTTTTTATCCTCAAGAATTACAATCTGGCGGTCGTAAATTTTATACGCGTTTTGGGTTCCTTTAAAAACCTGATCGAGAATATCCTCAACTGTCTTATTCTCCACCGAAACATTTACCGTTCTGGTCACATCCACATCGTTCTCGTCGTAAAGAAGAATGAATTCACTGTTCTTCTCAATTTCTTCAAATACCTCTTTTACACTAACTTCCGAAAGTTTCAGATTAAATTTTGTTTGTTGCGAATAAGAATTATTTGCAGCTGAAACGGCAAATACAGAAAGCAACAGAATAGTTAGTAGTTTCATTTTCAAAAGAATTTTGGCCATACTTCCCCGGGGAAAGCAAAGCACAGTTCGCTTTTTTTTCATAATTTTGAAATGTTTAGATTAAATACTTTATTTAATTTAGTTTCGAAAACCGGAAAGCCTGCCCGCTAACCGGTTTTCATTTTTTATTTCATAGGAATCTCCTCTACTTTTTTATCAACCAGTACCTGATTGTTTGTAATCCTGTAATTGATTTTTGCCACTTCTGATAATGCTTTCAATACTTCCTCCAGCGAATCTTTCAAATCGAGTTTCCCGGTAATTTTTTCATTAGAAGGGAAATTCTGAGCAACTATTATATCGACATTATAAAAACGTTCCAATTTGGTAAAAACCTGTTCCAGACTTTGCTGCGAGAATGTAAACCATCCTTCTGTCCAAGCGATATAAACATCCGCATCAGGTTCGTCTGTTACAAATATTTCTTTCTCATCTTTACTGAAAGTTGCTTTTTGCATTGGTTCTAGCACAACACTTTTTGAGCTTAGACCAAAGGTTTTCCTCTTGGACAGCTCAACACTCCCTTCAACTAAAATTGTTTCAATAGATTTATCGTCAGGATATGCAGTCACATTAAAATGTGTTCCCAAGACTTTTATTCCAAGATCGTTGGCATTAACAATAAAAGGTTGCGATTCGTTTTTTGTAACCTTAAAACAGGCTTCTCCCTGCAAGTAAACTTCACGTGTTTCATTTGTAAACTTTGTAGGAAAAGCAAAACGACTTCCGGCATTTAACCATACTTGTGTTCCATCGGCAAGAGTTAATTCTGATCGTTTACCAAATGGAACAATTACTTCGTTCATTTGAACTTTGCTTGCATTGTCTGTGACTTTGTCCGATAAGTCAATTGTATTTTCATTATCAATAACAAGCTCTTCATCATTGTTTAAAGCAATGGTTGATTTTTCGTTTTTAAGCGCAATTTGTTCACCATCGGACAAGACCAAACGTGCATCTTCCTGATTATCGGCAATGTTTGAAGTAGCAAACTGATATTCGGCATTCTTGTTATTTAAATACGAATAGCCCAAAATACCAAACGAAACTATAATCAAAATTGACGCTGCAATTGATAATGATCTACGAATTTTTATTGAGTGTACTTTGTTTTTGCGCGATTTATTAAATTGATCGATATTTTGCCACATCAGCAAGACATCTTCTTCATCCAGTATATCGCAAGTATCTTTTAAAAGAGAAATAATTTTCCGGGCTTTTTTTACTCGATCCTGTATTTCGGGATGATTATTTATGAAAGAACTCCACTCTTTGTTTTTGTGACCTTTTAATACCCACGCAACAAATTGTTTGTCATCAAGTAGCTCTTCCAGTATATAATTTAAATATTTACTGTCCATTTTGTCTTTTTCTAATTAAAACACGGATGAGAAATATTACTTGGTCAACAAGTATTTCCCCCGTTTATAAAAAGAAAGAGTGATTAGAAAATTTTGTGGACAGAAAAATCAATTATTTTTTGAAAAAATATTTCTTTGAGAAGAAAAAGCAAGTAACAATAGCACACTTCCTTTGTCTCCGAGTGCTTTTCTCAACGACCGTAATGCCCTGAAAACCTGCTTCCTGGCAGAATCATATTTTAAGGACATAACTTCACAAATTTGTTCGTACGAAAAATCGCAGGTATATTTATAGTAAAGAATTTCTCGTTGCTTCGGTGATAATTCTTTTAAAGCATCCTGAACCAGGCGTTTATTTTCAGAAAGCTCCTCTTCTTCTATCATTTCCTTTTCTATGGAATAAACAATATCTGCTTTCATCATATTTGCTTCGGTTGGACGTTCAAAAAATTTGCCTTTTTTAGCAACCAATGCTAATTTATTTCGAAACGACGTTATCAGGTAAAATTTAATATTGTCTGTTGGTCCAAGGTTTTTTCTGGTTCTTATTAAATCAAAAAACAAAGCCTGGATCATATCTTTAATCAACTCATCGTCGTGAAAAAATTTTTTACCATATCGAAATAAATCCTGAACATATTGATAGTAGATGTGTGAGAGTGCATAATCATCTCCATTACGGAAGTCGTCCCATATTTTTTTATCGGTTTTATTACTCACAAGCGAAGTTCCAATTTAGATGAAGCATAATACTTTCATCCTGATTATTAGTTAGAGGTACAATATTAGCAATTTTTGGAGAATTGTTAACTGGGCACTTTCCAAAAGTCAAACAGATACATTCCTAACTATAATTTATGCAAACCTTTTTCAACTTTCCACACTAAATCTCAATTCAAAATATTTAAACCCAATTTAAAAGAGACTATATCGAGAACAAAAGAACGATGAATTCCAATTCACAAAATTGCCTTCAACTTCTTCATATCATCAGAAATCTTCTTATCAACTATTCGCGCATAAACCTGTGTCGTTTTTAATGAATTATGCCCCAGCATTTTTGATACAGTCTCTATCGGAATTCCATTTGAAAGAGTAACAGAAGTCGCAAAAGAATGCCTGGCAACGTGCATTGATAAGTTCTTTTTAATCCCACAAATAGATGCCAACTCTTTAAGATAAGCATTCATTTTTTGGTTCGAACGAACAGGCAATAATAAGCCTTGTGATTCATTCCAGGCATAATCTTTATATTTTCTCAAAATTTTTAAAGCATTAGGAAGTAAAGGAATACGACACCGGTTCTTTGTTTTGTTCCGATCGATAATAATCCAATCTTCACCATCATCACCTTTATGAATGTGATGATAGCTCAACTTTGCAATGTCAGAGTACGACAAACCGGTGTAACACGCAAAAACAAAAACATCCCGCACAATGGAAAGCCTATCAATCTGAATACGTTTTTTCTCTATTTTTTTAATTTCTTTTAGTGTAAGAAAGTCCCGATTTGCATCACCTCTTTTTACTTTGAAATTTTCATAAGGATTACGAACAATTAGCCCCATAGAAACCGCATCATTCAACACCTTTTTCACATGCCTATGATATCCCCACACTGTGTTTGTTCCTATATTGTGTTTCGATTTTAGGTAAATGTCAAAAGCACTCAGAAAAGTATAATCTACCTTTTTTATCTCAATATCTTTCCGAAAATAAAATTCCTTAACGAAATCTTTCAATCGCATTAACGACGTTTTATAGTGCTTTAAAGTACCTTTAGAATAGCCCTTCCCCAACTTTTTCTCAATCGAATCGATAACTGACTCAAATAGCTCAATAAAATAATCTTTCGAACTTGTACCCGTAATTTTTTCTTTGATGGTGTAAATATCAAAATCATCCCTGCCCGCTTCCAACTGATTATAGATATCATAAATACCAGATACAAATTTCAATAAGCGATTATTTAGAATTCTAACTTCATGAGAGCTTCCGGCAATTTCCTGCCTTGTTTTATCCCAATTATCTACATCCACTAAAATTGACGTTGACAGCTCAATTCTTCGTCCATCCATCACACAACGCGCATAAACAGGGCATTTCCCGCTGTTTTTACTCTTTGATTTCTTTAACAGAAGACTAATTCTGATTCTCATAACTCCTAAATTTTTAAGTTTTAGGGTCTCGATAGGTCTCTTTTTGGGTAAAATTACCCTAAAAAGTGCCGTCTCACAACAGCAAAAGAGACCAATTCAGACCAAATTAAATTATGAATATCAGAGAGTTACAAAAAAGAGACCTATTTTTTAGCCAAAAATCGATGGGTCTCGATTTAGTCCCCTTTTTTTTGGTGTTTTTTGACTTATTATGAATTACCGCAAAAGAAAAAAGCGCTGTAAATCAACGATTTAAGCGCTTTTGGTTCGGAATGATTTCCGACTTGGTGACTCAGCTGGGGTTCGAACCCAGGACCCCATCCTTAAAAGGGATGTGCTCTACCAACTGAGCTACTGAGTCATCCTTGTAGTGCCGTTGTTTCTCAAAGGCGGGTGCAAAAGTAACTATTATTTTTTTTCACACAAATCATCAGGCATTTTTTTTCAAAAAAAATCGGGTTTTTTGAATTTCATCAGCTCCACATATTTCGACCCCGATTTACAAAAACCATCTACAACGCACATATCTATCACAATATGTGCAACTTAAAAAGCAACATAGATTTGAACAATTTTATTTCAGAAAAATAATTTGAAGAGAAAAAATTTTAATACTAGCTTTGATTTTTCCAAGAAGCTATTACTCGAGAGGAAAGACAACTTAATACCGCATCACTTTGATAAGTACCGAAGGATATATTGTACTCGCAATTGTTTTGTTAACCATCATTGCTTTAGCTAAAGAGTTAATGCGTCCCGGGCTTATCTTTTTCTCGGCAGCAATTATTTTAATGGCAACCGGAGCAATAACTGACAAAGAAATGCTGGCAGGTTTTTCCAACAAGGGAATGATTACTATTGGTATTCTTTTTATCGTTAGTGAAGGTGTCAGACAATCAGGAATATTAAATCGGCTGGCTCAAACTTATCTCCCGCGAAAGAGAAGAAAAATGGTTTCACTGATTCCGCAGATTATGCTTCCGGTTTCGGTGCTATCCGCTTTTCTGAATAATACTCCGGTGGTAATTATTTTTGCTCCGATCATAAAAAAGTGGTCTGAAAATCTAAACCTGTCGTCTAAAAAATTCCTTATTCCACTTTCGTACGCCACTATTTTTGGAGGAATGTGTACACTGATTGGCACATCGACTAACCTTGTTGTACACGGATTAATTTTGGAAAACGGGTACGAAGGATTTAGCATGTTCGAGCTGGCAAAAATTGGTGGGTTTGTTGCCATTGCAGGTACTATTTACATGACTGTTTTTAGTAACAAACTGCTTCCCGGCGAAAAGATATTTTTCAACTCAAAAAGTTCTACAGAATACAAAGATTACCATTACGATATTATCATCACCGAAAACAGTAACCTGATCGGTCTTGAAATTAAAAATGGCCGGATGAAGGAGCTAAAAGGCTTGATTATTCAGACCATTAATCGCGATGGCAATATTATTGAAACAAAAAAAGGTTCGTTTAAACTACTTGAAAACGACAAATTACTGGTTGCCGGAAAATCAGATCGTTTAAACTATATTCTGGCTAATTCGAATATTAAGCTGAGTGGTATAGATTTAATAAAAAATGTCCCCAAAGAAAAACTAAAACAATACGAAGCTGTTTTGTCGCCCAGGTTTCCGGCAATTGGCAAAACCATTCACGAGTTTAACTTTTACGATCATTACCAGGCAGTAGTGCTTGCAGTACACCGAAATGGTGAACGCATTACGAGTAACAAAGACATGCTGCACCTGAAAACCGGCGACAACCTGGTTTTGCTCACCACCGAAAAATTTATTGAAAACTGGGGCGAATCAAAAATTTTCCTACTAACCTCTTATATCCGCGATTATAGAAGCACTGGTACTTTCTGGAAAAAATGGATTGCATTTATAATTCTGCTGGCCATGATTATTGGTACAACCATTGGCAAATTCCTTTCTTCGCCTGATGGTTTATCACTGGATATGTTCTTTTTTGCATCGCTTGCTGCCATGCTTTTGATTTGGTTGAAAATTATGCCACACCAAAAATACACCAAAGCCATAAGCTGGGATGTATTAATTACTATTGCCTGTGCTTTTGCCATTAGTAAAGCCATGCAAAACTCGGGAGCAGCAGAAGTTTTGGCTCGAACAACCATAAACTTTTCAAAAGCATTTGGGCCAGTTGGTGTTATGGCAGCACTCTATATTCTTACGGCAATTTTTACCGAAATAATCACAAATAATGCAGCGGCAGCACTTGTATTCCCAATTGCACTTGCAGCATCGCAACAGTTAAATGTCGATCCGAAACCATTTTTTGTAACCATAGCAATAGCCGCATCGGCGAGTTTCTCAACACCTATCGGCTATCAAACAAACCTGATTATTCAGGCTATTGGTAACTACAAATTCCGCGACTATTTAAAAATTGGTCTTCCGCTAAATTTAATCGCATTTATCTTGTCAATGCTTCTTATCCCCTATTTCTGGAGTTTCTAGATTTCATCCCGTCCTGACTCTTATTTAAATTCATTCTTAAGAAAGAAATCCCTCGACTGACAAATCCTTTGAATCCTTAAGCCAACCAGAATAAAGTTCTATATTTGCATTCGTTTCAAAAAAAGAGAAGAAATTTAATACAGCTACAGCCTACTATTGGTAAATATCAGCAACATACCCAAAAAGTAATTATACCGGGCTGTAAAAACTAAAATAGAAAAGAATGGATAATTATTCATTAACCAACCTTCGCGAACTTGAGGCAGAAGCCATTCACATCATCCGCGAGGTGGCAGCCGAGTTCGAAAATCCAGTAATGCTTTATTCCATCGGGAAAGACTCGTCGGTGATGGTTCGTCTGGCCGAAAAAGCTTTTTACCCAGGTAAAGTTCCTTTTCCGTTGATGCACATCGACTCGAAATGGAAATTCCAGGAAATGATCGATTTCCGCGACAGCTATGCGAAAGAAAAAGGCTGGGACCTGATCGTTCATTACAACAAAGAAGGTTTTGAAAGTGGCGTTGGTCCGTTTACTCACGGTAGTAAAGTACACACCGATATTATGAAAACACAGGCCTTGCTTGGAGGTCTGAACAAATACAAATTTGATGCTGCTTTTGGCGGCGCCCGTCGTGATGAAGAAAAGTCGCGTGCTAAAGAACGTATCTTCTCGTTCCGCGATAAATTCCACCAGTGGGATCCAAAAAACCAGCGCCCTGAGCTTTGGAATATCTACAACAGCCGCGTTCAGAAAGGTGAATCCATTCGTGTATTCCCTATCTCGAACTGGACTGAGCTGGACATCTGGCAATACATTCGTTTGGAAAATATCCCGATTGTTCCGTTGTATTACGCAAAAGAACGTCCGGTGGTTAATATGGACGGCAGCCTGATTTTGGTGGACGACGAACGTATGCCAAAAGAATTGCGAGACAAAGCTGAAATGCGCAAAGTACGTTTCCGTACATTGGGATGTTACCCGCTTACCGGTGCTATTGAATCAGAGGCTGACACCATCGAAAAGATCGTTGAAGAAATGATGACCGTTACCGTTTCGGAACGGACTACGCGTGTTATCGACTTCGACCAGGAAGCAAGTATGGAACAGAAAAAAAGAGAAGGGTATTTCTAAAAGCTGCACACAATGACTACAAAAAAATTAAATATACAAGAGTTTCTGGATCAGGACCAGAAAAAAGACCTTTTACGCTTACTGACTGCAGGATCGGTTGACGATGGCAAATCAACGCTTATCGGTCGTCTGATGGCTGACAGTAAAATGCTTTATGAGGATCAGCTGGAGGCTTTGCACCGCGACAGTAAACGTATTGGCCATGCCGGCGAAGAAATTGACTACGCATTGTTGCTCGACGGTTTGAAAGCCGAACGTGAGCAGGGAATTACCATTGATGTGGCTTACCGTTATTTCTCAACTGCCAAGCGTAAATTTATCATCGCCGATACTCCGGGACACGAGCAATATACCCGTAACATGATTACCGGTGGATCAACTGCCAACCTGGCTATTATTCTTATCGATGCGCGCCACGGTGTAATTACCCAGACCAAGCGCCACACTTATCTGGCCAACCTTTTGGGAATTAAACACGTTGTGGTAGCCATTAACAAAATGGATTTAGCAGATTACAAACAGGAACGTTTCGAGGAAATTAAAGCCGATTACAAAGCTTTTGTTACCCAACTTGACGTTCCGGATGTAAACTTCATCCCACTGTCGGCTTTGAAAGGCGACAACGTGGTAGAAAAAGGCGACAACATGGATTGGTATCACGGTCCTTGTTTGCTGGAGTTTTTGGAGAACGTTCATGTAAGCTCCGACCGTAACTTCGACGACCTGCGTTACCCGGTTCAGTATGTATTGCGCCCAGATATTAAATTCCGTGGTTTCTCAACATCAGTGGCTTCTGGTATCATTAAAAAAGGCGATGAAGTAATGGTACTGCCTTCGATGAAAAAATCGAAAGTGGAGAAAATCGTTACTTACGATGGAGAGAAAGAATATGCGTTCCCTCCGGAATCGGTAACCGTTACACTGGAAGACGAGATCGACATTTCGCGTGGCGATATGTTGGTACACCCGGATAATCTGCCACGTGTTGAGCGTCAGTTCGAGGCAATGCTGGTTTGGATGGATGAGAATCAAATGAATCTTTCTACCCAGTTTTACATCAAACAGGCCAACAACAATACAAAAGCTCGTATTGATGAAATAAAATACAAAGTAGATGTGAATACGCTTGAGAAATCGAACATCGAAAAATTCAAGCTGAACGAAATTGGCCGTGTGGTAATCACCACTACCAAGCCACTTTTCTTCGATCCGTACAAAAAGAATAAACAAACCGGTTCGTTTATTCTGATCGATCCGGTTACTCATAACACCGTTGCGGTGGGTATGATCATTGATAAACTGGGTAGCAATAACCTTCCATCGAGAATTACAGATGTCGACAAGGAAAAAATTGCGAAAGGTGAAGCGCTGATCAAACCGGAAGAATATGTACAGAAATATAACCAGAAAGGTGAAACAATCTGGATTACCGGTCTGCATGGTTCGGGTAAAAACGAGCTGGCATTTAGTCTGGAGAAAAAACTGTTCGACAACGGTGCAACAGTGGTATTGATCGATGGAAGTTCTGTACGCTCAGGATTAAGCCGCGAGCTTGACTTCTCTCCTGCCGACCGTGCTGAGAACCTGCGTCGTGTAGCACATATTTGCAAAATACTGAACGACCAGGGAATTATTGCAATTGCATCGTTTATCTCACGAAATGAATCGTTGCGCGATCAGGTTGCAGAGATTATCGGTAAAGACCGTTTCCATATGTTCTACATGGATGCAGATTTGGAGTATTGCAAAAACAATAAACCTGAATTGTATGAATTGCTTGAACAAGGAAAAACAAGTGGTCTGCCGGGTGTTGATCTGGAATACGAAGCACCTACAAATGCAAAACTGGTTTTCAATCCAGAGAAAAACGAAGAGAATCTGGATGCAATTTTGGATTATTTGGCAATGAATAAAGTATTTCCTAACCACTAGGAAAAATATAGAATGAAAGTTTTAGTAACAGGCACAGCAGGATTTATCGGGTTTCACCTTGCCAATAAATTATTGGAGCAAGGAGTTGAAGTTGTAGGTATCGACAATATCAACGACTACTATTCTACCGAGCTGAAATATGCCCGTTTGGCTGAAGCAGGAATTTCCAGAGAGGCTGAGAACTGGCATAAAAAAGTTGTTAGCACAAAAAATCCAGCCTATTCGTTTGTTCGAATGAACCTGGAAGACAGCGAACAGATCGATCAGCTTTTCGAAACTGAGAAGTTCGATATGGTTTGTAACCTGGCCGCACAGGCCGGCGTGCGTTACAGTATTGAAAATCCGCGCGCTTATATCGACAGCAATATTGTTGGTTTCATCAATATTCTTGAAGCATGTCGCCACAATAACATTCAGCATTTGGTTTACGCCAGCTCGTCGAGTGTGTATGGCAACAGTAAAAAAATGCCGTTGTCGGTTGACGACACGGTGAATAACCCGGTGAGTTTATATGCAGCCACCAAAAAAAGCAACGAGTTGATGGCACATACCTACAGTCATTTGTTTGGTATCCCAACAACAGGGCTACGCTTTTTCACGGTTTACGGACCGTGGGGACGACCTGATATGGCGTATTTCTCGTTCACGAAAAATATATTGACCGGAGATGCGATTAAGATATTTAACCATGGTGATCTGTACCGCGATTTTACTTACATCGACGATATTGTTGAGGGAATCATTAAAATACTGAACGGACCACCATCGAGAGAATCAGGAGCTCCTTACAAGGTGCATAACATTGGAAACTCCAGTCCGGTTAAACTGATGGAATTTATCGAAACCATTGAAAAAGCACTGGGACAGGAAGCCGTTAAGGAATACCACGATATGCAACCCGGCGATGTATACAAAACCTACGCCGATGTTAGTGCACTTGAAAAAGACTTTGGCTACTCGCCCGATACGACGCTGGCAGAAGGAATTGGCGAGTTTGTAAAATGGTACAAAGAGTTTTATAAATAGTTGGAGTTCAATTTCAACATTTAAATTAAGATCCGATTCTTGTTTCTAAAGTAAGCAGAATCGGATTTTTTGTTTTTAGTCTCATTAACAAGCAATAACACTTCATTAACAGAATTGAGGTTCAGGATTACTAACTTTAAAAAATAACTCTAAATTCTATTTCATGAAAACGTTTACTCTAGTGCTATTTTGTTGTGCAATATTTCTTTTCAATGCACCTCAGGCAGATGCTTCAAGTCTTCAGAAAAAAGAAGTTCCTGAGGTTGAAGAACTCGATAATGCGCCCAACCTGTTTAAAAGCGAGAATATGTTTTTTAGTGGTCAGCCCAATCTCGAAACTTTTGAATGGCTGAAAGATCAAGGTGTTGATTTGGTTATCAATCTTCGCACAGAAGGTGAAAACGAGGATTTTGCAGAAGAAGCCTTTAACGAGGAAGAAATGGTTGCCAAGCTAAAAATGAAATACGTTTCGTTGCCGGTTTCAGGATATGATGGGTACACGCCCGAAAACCTGGAGAAATTCGCTGAGGCCATGAATAGCAAATACAAGAAGGTACTAATTCATTGTGGAAGTGCCGGCAGGGTAACTAATTTTATGATGGCTTACATGGTTGAATACAAAGGTTACAAACTGGCTGATGCCATTGAATTTGGTGAGCAGATAAAATTCTCGTTTCCACTGGAGAATTTGCTAAAAGAAGAAATTGACTGGCAATTAAAATAAGCCGGTAAAATAATTCAGCGGGTGACTAAAAGTTAAAACAACTAGTCACCCGCTGAATATATAAAGGCAAGCCTGTAAGCCGGGTCCTGTAACCGTCAAAAGACGGTCCTTTATCATTTATCTAGTCCCGACATCACTGCCGGGATCCTGCAGCCTACCCCTCCAAAGTCTCTTGTGCGTTGAGAGCAAAACGGGCCGTTTCGCTGTACCGCGACAGCGGCAAACACTTTGGATATACATGGCTTTGCAACCCGTGAGACGTACGGCTGGTGATGTTGCCACCTCCACCGGTGCGCTTTTACCGCACCTTTTCACCCGTTCCCTGCCGTGGACACGCCACAACAAGGTGGTTATTTTCTGTTACGTTGCTATCCCCTTTCAAAGATCTTCCCGCTAAGAAGCACGGTGCCCTGTGTTGCCCGGACTTTCCTCTCTCCCGATAAATCGGGACAGCGATAAAGCGGCTTGCCGGTGCAAAAGTATTAAATAAGTTGCTAGTTGCAAGCTTCAGGTTACAAGTTCTTTCTTGCTACATATTAGAAGTTACACTTGAAACTTTGTGAAACTTGGAGATTCCTTTGTGTAACTTTGTGGTAAAATCCCAAACTACCTCCTCAGAATAACCATCGTTGCTCCATAGCCATACTCCTTAAACGACGCATCCTGGAAATAATATTTTTTGAATTTGCGTTTCAGCAGATTAGTCACTTCCTGTTTTAGTACGCCCTGTCCAACGCCGTGAATAAATACAATTCGTTTTGTGTGGTTTTTAATGGCCAGATTCATTTCCGATTCAACAGTATCCATTTGTATATCCAGCATTTCGCGGTTACTCAAACCTTCCGATTCGTCGAGCAATTCAGTAATATGCAAATCGATCACCACCTCTTCGGCATTGCGTTTGCGTTCTTTTCGTTTTTGTGCCACCTCAGTTTCTTTGGCCTTTACAACTTTCTTGAAATCATCCTGCGTTAGTTTGTCCAACTCTGTCTGAAAAGCATCAGATGTAATTTTCAACACCAATGCATTCTTTTTGAAATATGAATTCTCGCGGAAAGTAGATTCTTTGTAAAACTTCACAGGATTTACCCTGAACTTCTTCACCATCGGCGCATTCCACTCGCTTTCTGTTTCACGGAAATAAATCAACTGAAATCCAAAATCCGGCAGATCGCTAAAATCCTCCTGAACCAATGCATCAATCTTTTCTCTTGAATTGGAACGAACCGTGCCTTGTTTTACGGCCTCAACTTCATCGGATTTTATATAAGAATAATTGAAAAGCACCTTATAATTGCTGTCGTTAACCAAATATAATTCGATTTCTCCCGACAGCGGATTTTTTGGATTCGTAGGTACAAAACAGAAATAAAATTCTGCTGCATTTTTACCATTAATTATCTCTCCTTTTTCCTCAATATACTCAGGTTCAAGCTGTACTTGTGCAGGCGTTTCCTGTTGTGCCGGAGTATTACTGCTAATATTTAATTCCGGGGCACTCACATTCACCAGTTCCTTAATCAGACAAGGTACTTCAAACCCATCATCGCCTTCAACATTTACCGTGTTCTTGTTAACAAAACCGGTTACTACTCCACCTCCAACATCGTTTAAAAACTTAACCTTATCACCTACTTTTATCATGACTTTTTAATTTCTCGCAAAAGTACTATTTTTTACTTAGTGATAGTCTCACTCGAAGTGAGGCTATCACTCGGCAAATAATAAAAATATTACTTTTGCAGTCCTAAAAGACAATTGTTTTGAACAGATACAAAGACATAAAGATTAGCGATTACACTTACAATCTGCCTGACGAGCGAATTGCCAAATACCCGCTTACTGAGCGCGACAAATCGAAATTGCTTATCAGGCAGAACGGCACTATTAAACAGGATTTTTTTGAAAACTGCGCCAATTACCTTCCGGAAGATGCGCAGCTGGTTTTTAACAACACGCGTGTTATTCATGCCCGTTTGTTTTTTTACAAGGAGACCGGTGCCAAAATTGAGATCTTTTGTCTGGAGCCTGTAGAACCGGCCGATTACCAGGTAGCATTTCAGGAAACCGAAGAAGTAACCTGGAAATGTATGGTTGGCAACTCAAAAAAATGGAAAGAAGGTTTTCTGAGCCAGACTTTCGAAATCGATGGAAAAGTCATTGAACTTACAGCAGCTAAAATTGCACAGGAAGGAAACTCTTTCCATATCCGTTTTGTGTGGAATGGCGGCGTACACTTCTCAGAAATTATTGAGCACATTGGGCAGTTACCAATCCCTCCATACCTGAACCGAGACACCGAAGAAAGCGACGAGGAAAGCTACCAAACCGTTTACGCAAAAATCGATGGTTCAGTAGCAGCACCAACAGCCGGTTTGCATTTTACCGATCCTGTGATTGCGCAGCTGGCCAACAAAAACATTTCAACCAACGAAATTACCCTGCACGTGGGAGCCGGTACTTTCCAACCCGTAAAATCGGAAACTATAGAAGGGCACACCATGCACCACGAACAGGTGATTATCCCCATAGATATTCTTCGTTCTTTCCTGGAAAATCCTAAAAACATTATTGCGGTGGGAACCACTTCTGTACGATCACTGGAAAGTTTGTATTGGATTGGGCTACAACTGGAAGAAAAACGTTTCGATCCGTTTCATCCTGAAGTTAAACAATGGGAACCGTACGAAAACGAAGCTACGATTTCACTCGAAAAAGCCTTGCAGAACATCATTTATTTTCTGGCAGAAAACGGAGAAAAAGCAATTCGTTTTTCCACACAGATTATTATTCTGCCAGGTTACGATTTTAAACTGATCAGCGGCATGTTTACCAATTTTCATCAGCCACAAAGTACGCTATTACTCTTGATCAGCGCATTTTTAGGAAATAAATGGAAAGAAGTATACGATTATGCATTGGCTAACGACTTCCGTTTTTTAAGTTATGGCGACAGCAACCTTTACCTAAAATAAAGTACGTAAAATGAAACTCAGATTAAACCTCATCCTCCTCACATTATTAATTTCATTCTCTGCCTTTGCGCAAAACCATGAAACAAAATGGTGGAATCCCGCAGAAAACAGTTTTGATGTTATCGACGGACAAGGCTGGAACGAAGGGCTTGAATCACCTTACGACCGACTACCCGCAAAAGCTGAAAACACTGTTCGCGATGCGGTTTGGAATCTTTCGAAACATACAGCCGGATTAAAGATCCGCTTTTGCACCAATGCTTCAGAAATTAAAATTAAGTATCAGGTTGGCGGAAATCTGGATATGCCACACATGCCAGCAACTGGAGTGAGTGGATTGGATTTATATGCAAAAAATGCCGACGGAGAATGGATGTGGTGTCGCGGACATTATTCGTTTGGAGATACCATTACATACGAATTCCGAAATATCACTCCTAACGATCAATACCACAAAATGGGGAGAGAATATCACCTCTATCTGCCACTTTACAACTCGGTAAAATGGATGAAAATTGGTGTTTCCGATGATGCGCTTTTTGAACCGATTCCATTACGCAAGGAAAAACCTATTGTAGTTTACGGAACTTCTATAGCACAAGGAGGCTGTGCTTCTCGCCCAGGCATGGCATGGACTTCGATCTTAGAACGAAAAATGGATAATCCGCTAATCAATCTTGCATTTTCAGGAAACGGTAGACTAGAGAATGAAGTTGCAGAATTAATTAGCGAGATTGATGCCAAAGTATATATTTTGGATTGTCTGCCAAACCTTACGTTGGGTGAAAAATATTCGGAAGATAATGTTTACCAAAAGCTAATGAATACCGTAAAAATATTGCGCACAAAATCGTCGGCACCTATTTTGTTGGTTGAGCATGCAGGTTACGGTTTTGAGAGCAGTAACAAAGCCCAAAAAGAAAGTACCGATAAATTAAATGCAGCGCAGGCAAAAGCGTTTGCCGATTTGATGACAGCAGGCTACACAAATATTTCCGTTTTAACTCAGAAGGAGTTGAATCTCGATTTCGACAGTTATGTTGATGGAGTACATCCAACCGACCGTGGAATGGAACAATATGCGCTGGCTTACGAAAAGAAACTTCGTGAGTTTTTGAATGAGCCAAAAGGATCGATTTCCACTACAATTCCAATTACTCAGTCGCGCGAGCCGGGCAATTACAACTGGGAAGCCCGTCATAACAAGCTGCTGGAGATGAATAAAAACACACCTCCAAAAATATGTTTCTTTGGCAATTCCATTACACACTACTGGGGCGGCAAACCTGATGATCCACGGAAAAACGGGCCGGATTCATGGAATAAATACCTGGGCGATCTTTCTGTTCAGAACTTTGGTTATGGCTGGGACCGTGTTGAAAATGTGCTTTGGCGTATTTACCACGAAGAACTGGATGGTTTTCAGGCGGAACAGATCATTTTTATGCTGGGAACCAATAACCTTCATTTAAATACCGACGAAGAAATTATTGCCGGACTGCAGCTCGTTTATCAGGCAGTAAAAACCCGTCAACCACATGCCCGCATTTTAATTCTGGGTATTTATCCGCGTAGAGACAATGAAGAAAGAGTTGCGAACCTTAATTTAAAAATTGCGCAACTAGCCGGTGAAGTGAAACTTGATTACTCAGATGTGGGAACTGTTCTTCTTCAGGATAACGGAAAGATTGATGAAACACTATTTTCCGACGGGCTGCATCCCAATGCTGAAGGGTATAACAAGGTTGCACCAAAAATCAGGGAGTTACTTCTTCTTCAATAGAAATTAACTCTGTTCTGCCAGCTCGAAATAACATTTTTTAAGACCAAATATTTGCACAAAAGCTAAGTTTAACCATATTTGTGGCTACTATGCAGAGAGATAAAATCGACAGCTTTTCCTCCTTTATTTCCGAATCAGTAAAAAACTATGCCAACAACAAGGCACTTGGTTTTATTGATGGTGAATACCTGACCTATGGCGAAATGGGCCAGAAAATTTCCGCGGTTCAGGCATTTTTGGAAAAGCTTGATATTGGCGAAGGAGACAAGGTGATTATTTACAGTCAGAACATGCCCAACTGGGGAGTTATTTATTTTGCCTTGCAGTGCTCGGGTATTGTTGCGGTTCCTGTTCTTCCTGATTTTAGTCCGGTTGAGTTGGAGAATGTGATCAAACATTCCGAGTCGAAAGCCATGTTTATCTCTTCAAATCTTCAGTATAAACTAAAAGAGGTTGACGCATCAACGCTGGATATTGTAGTTAAAATAGACGATCTCTCGGTGTTAAGAGCTGTAAACGAATCGGTGACTTTTGATGAAGAAGCACGTTCCGATAAAGCTTATATTCCTAAAGAAAACGAGCTGGCGGTTTTAATTTACACATCCGGCACAACCGGAAACTCGAAAGGTGTAATGTTGTCGCAAAAAAATATTTTAGTGAATGTTGTTCAGTCGGCAGCCGTTCAGGAAATAAAACCTCATTTTCATTTTTTATCCGTGTTGCCACTTTCGCACACTTACGAAAATACGATTGGCTTTTTACTGGCCATTTACAAAGGTGCCAGTGTAACTTACTTGCATAAACCGCCAACGGCAAGTGTACTTTTACCAGCCTTAAAGAAAATACGCCCTGAGATTATGCTCACGGTTCCAATGATTATTGAAAAAGTATACAAAAGCAGCATTTTGCCGGCTATCAATAAAAAAGCGATTACGCGTTTAATGCACCGGTTTAAACCAACACGCAAACTTGTTCATCGTTTGGCAGGGAAAAAACTGATGGAAACTTTTGGTGGCCGTCTTGAGTTTTTTGGCATTGGCGGTGCAAAGCTCGATGGCAAAGTGGAACGTTTTCTGCGCGATGCAAAATTTCCGTATGCCATTGGCTACGGGTTAACCGAAACTTCGCCACTTTTAGCAGGATCGAATCCAACAACCACACGTTTCAGAGCCATTGGTCCAAAA
Organism: uncultured Draconibacterium sp.; assembly: GCF_963676815.1. Taxonomy (NCBI): domain Bacteria; kingdom Pseudomonadati; phylum Bacteroidota; class Bacteroidia; order Marinilabiliales; family Prolixibacteraceae; genus Draconibacterium; species uncultured Draconibacterium sp. Next base: position 3,624,456 of record NZ_OY781365.1, on the reverse strand, counting down.
GTGATTAATTGCGAAGTAAAAATCCATGATCCAAATCCGGAAACGGGAGAAGGTGAAATCTGGGCAAAAGGGCCGAACGTTATGTTGGGCTACTACAAAAATCCGGAAGAAACGAAACAAGTATTAACCAAAGACGGCTGGTTTAAAACCGGCGACCTGGGAGTTTTTGACAAAGACGGCTGGTTAAGCCACAAAGGCCGATTGAAAAATATGATTGTTGGTGCCAATGGCGAAAATATATATCCTGAAGAGATTGAATCCATCATCAACAATTTCAGGCATGTGGTAGAGTCGGTAGTCGTTCAGAAAAAAGGAAAACTGGTGGCGTTGGTTCATTTTAACAGAGAAGAGCTGGAGCAAAAAGTGAAAGAAATGCGTTCTGAGTTAGGCGATAAAATGGAGGAAATATCTCACCAGGTAGATGAAAAAATTGAGGAGCTAAGCGTTGAGTTAAAACAATATATCAATTCGCGGGTTAACAAGTTTTCCAAAATTCAGGATTTCATTTCTCATCCTACGCCTTTTATAAAAACGGCTACACAAAAAATTAAACGTTATCTGTATCATTAATTCTTGAAAATTCCTGAATTAATCCCTATTTAGAATCAACCCAAAGCGATAAAATTTTACATTCGTAGGTTCAATTTAAAAAATTCAAAAAACCTATGACTGATTATTTCAAGCAATACCCTAACAAAGAGGGATTCTATAAGGAATATGGTGGTTCGTTTATTCCACCCGATTTGCAAAAAGAGATGGACAAAATTACCGATGCATACCACAGCATCAGCAAATCGCACAATTTTATTTCTGAACTTCGCAGCATTCGCAAACACTTTCAGGGCAGGCCAACTCCGGTGTATTACTGCCAGAATTTGTCGGCAAAATACGGTGGCCGCATTTACCTGAAACGCGAAGACCTGAACCATTCGGGAGCGCACAAACTCAACCACTGTATGGGCGAGGCTTTATTGGCCAAACACCTGGGCAAAAAGAAACTGATTGCCGAAACAGGCGCCGGACAACACGGTGTGGCTTTGGCAACTGCAGCAGCTTATTTTGGGTTGGAGTGCGAAATTCACATGGGAGAAGTTGACATTGCCAAAGAACACCCGAATGTGGTTCGTATGAAAATTCTGGGAGCTGAAGTTGTTCCTGTTTCTCACGGATTAAAAACACTTAAAGAAGCTGTTGATTCGGCTTTCGAAGCTTACCTAAAAGATCCGATAAATACCATTTACTGTATTGGTTCAGTGGTTGGTCCACACCCATTCCCGATGATGGTACGCGATTTCCAGCGCGTTGTTGGAATTGAAGCACAAGAGCAATTCTACGAAATGACCGGCGAAAATCCCGATCATGTTGTAGCTTGTGTTGGTGGCGGAAGTAACGCTATGGGAATGTTCTCGGGTTTCCTTGATATTGAAGAAACCGAATTGCACGGTGTTGAGCCGGGTGGCGTTGGAACCAAACTGGGCGACCATGCCAGTACAATTACTTACGGAAAACCTGGCGTTATCCACGGCTTTAAATGCTACACTTTGCAGGATGAAAAAGGCGAGCCGGCTCCGGTTTATTCGGTGGCCAGCGGATTGGATTATCCGGGTGTTGGACCAGAGCACAGTATGTTAAAAGATATGGGCAAAGTGAACTACGGTGTTGCCGACGATGCAGAAACCATCGACGCTTTTTACGAGTTAAGTCGTTTGGAGGGAATTATACCGGCACTGGAAAGTGCACACGCTGTGGCCTACAGTTTGAAGTTGGCCAAAGAAAACCAGCAACAATCCATCCTCATTAACCTAAGTGGCCGTGGCGATAAAGACATCGACTTTGTGGTTGATAAATATGGTTTACCTGAAGACAACGAATAGCCAATTTAGTTAACTATACATTGCAAAGTCCTGCTCGTTTGAGTGGGACTTTTTGTTTATTAAAAGAAAGTTTTGATGTTTGGGAGAGAACTCCAAAACCACGGCAGTCAAAATAAATCGTCAGAATGAAGCTCCAAAATGGCGGAGAGCTTAAATAATCATCAGAATAGAACTCCAATTTCGCGGCAACAAAAATTAATCATCAAAATACTATTCCAATTTCGCGGCGATAAAAAATAATTACCAAAACAGTACTCCAAAACCACGGCAGCAATTATGAACTGCCAGAATGTAACTCCAAATCCACGGCGGTCAAAATAAACCATCAAAATGATACTCCAAAACCGCGGTCAATATCCATCAAACCTTCTTCCATGTTCTTTTGGCCTATTGGGGTCTTTAAATCAAAAAAGTCAGTTCCTTACCAACTATATTAATTTAAGACTAACTCCACCATTACTTGTTAATCGCTTAACACACGGTATCAAATATTTGCCTACGTTTGCACTCCCTTTGAAAAAAGGGCTAAAATTGAAAACAGAATTAGACAATGATTACAGTATCGAATTTAAGAATACAATTTGGGAAACGCATACTATTCCAGGACGTTAACATGAAATTTACGGCCGGAAACTGCTATGGCGTTATCGGAGCAAACGGAGCAGGAAAATCAACATTTTTAAAAGCCATTTCAGGACAAATTGATCCAACAACGGGAAGTATAACATTGGGCTCGGGCGAACGTCTTTCGGTTCTTAGCCAGGATCACTTTGCTTTTGATGAGTTCTCTGTTCTGGATACTGTAATGAAAGGTCACGCCGAGCTTTGGGATTTGATGAAGGAAAAAGATGCGCTTTACATGAAACCTGATTTTTCGGAAGCCGATGGAATTTTAGCCGGCGAGCTGGAAGAAAAATTTGGCGACATGGGCGGTTGGAATGCCGAAAGCGATGCGGCCACCCTGTTGAGCAATCTGGGGATTAAAGAGGAATTCCACTACACGCTGATGAAAGACATGAGCGGGAACCAGAAAGTTCGTGTTTTGCTGGCGCAGGCTTTATTCGGAAATCCTGATAACTTGTTACTCGATGAGCCAACCAACGACCTCGACCTGGAAACCGTGGTTTGGCTGGAGAATTACCTGGCGAATTACGAGAATACTGTTTTGGTTGTATCACACGACCGTCACTTCCTCGATGCCATTTCTACCCACACCATCGACATCGATTACAACGATATAAAAATGTTTGCCGGAAACTACAGTTTCTGGTACGAAAGCAGCCAGCTGGCATTGCGTCAGCAGCAGGCACAAAACAAAAAGGCCGAGGAGAAGAAGAAAGAACTGCAGGAGTTTATTTCGCGTTTTAGTGCCAACGTGGCTAAATCGAAACAAACCACCAGCCGTAAAAAAATGCTGGAAAAATTGAACGTTGAAGATATCCAACCTTCAACAAGAAAATATCCGGGAATTATTTTCACACCCGAGCGCGAGGCCGGCGATCGTATTCTGGATGTGGAAAACCTGAGCGCCAGCATTGAAGGAACCACACTTTTTAAAGATGTGGAATTCTCGGCACAAAAAGGTGAAAAAATTGTATTCCTGTCGCGCGACCACCGTGCAATGACCGCCTTTTTCGAGATTATTAACGGAAAACGCCAAGCCGACTCGGGAACATACCAGTGGGGACAAACAATTACATCAGCTTATCTGCCATTAGACAACTCTGAATTTTTCGATAGCGACATGACTTTGTTCGACTGGTTGTGCCAGTTTACCACCGATACTACCGAAATTTACATTCGTGGCTACTTAGGCCGGATGCTATTTGCCGGCGAGGAGATTTACAAAAAAGTAAATGTACTTTCGGGGGGCGAAAAAATGCGCTGTATGATTGCAAAAATGCAGTTACTCGATGCCAATGCACTGATACTGGATACGCCAACCAACCACCTCGATCTGGAATCGATTCAGGCGTTTAACAACAACCTGATTAAATATCCGGGCAACGTGTTTATGTCGTCGCACGACCACGAGTTTATTTCATCGGTGTGTAACCGCATTATTGAATTAACTCCAAATGGTATTATCGACAAACTAATGCCTTACGACGAATATATCGAAGACGATAAAATTCATGCACTACGCGAAAAACTTTACGGAAATTAAAGATATTTGCACTAATAACTACCTATAAAACTTACCTGGCTTGTGCGATAATATTAACCAAAAAATTAGCACATGAATAACCAGCAACGTAAAAACATTAAAGTTGGCTTAAACGTAGCCGTTGTAAAAAAAGAACACCAGCAATCGGGTGAATTAACCTGTGGTATTGTTCAGAAAATTTTGACGAAATCCGCCATCCATCCTCATGGAATAAAGGTAATGCTTGAAAGCGGAGAAGTTGGGCGTGTACAGAAAATTATGCAGGAGAGCTAAGGAACTGAAGAACTGAGAAATTGAAGAATTAAAGGATTGAGGGATTGAGGGATTGAATGCGTAAATGCTTTAATTCTTCTTTGTGTAACTTCTGGCTCAATTCATTAAATCGTCAAACTGATAAATTGTAACAGATCTCTCTCTGTCGCTTGTCGAGATGACAGATACTTTTACCTTTCTCCTTTTTACTTTTGCTTTGAGTTTCACTCCACCTCCCGGCTGCCGTAAAAGCGGTCGAGAATGGAGCCGTCGTTGGCTTCTTTTGACAGCGACTCGATGGTGTTTTTCGGAACGTTGTACACGTCGAGCACAATCAATCCATCCAGACAGTTATTAAATTTCGGATCTACATTAAACCCGATAATCTCAGCATTGAGTTTAATGTACTTTTTAAGCAAAACCGGAAGGCCTGAGTTCTGCTCATCCAAATCGCCAATGGTTTTGTCGAGCCGGTTAATATCGTGCTCCATATTTTCCATCAGCAGATTCAAATCCACATTGTCGCTTTTAAATTTATAGCTGTTGCGCGGTTTTATGTGCTGCGCCATTCGCCAGTTCAAATGGTTCTTCATTATAAATTTAATGATCAGGTCTTTCGATACCTTCGAATAATTATTACTGATACTCACCGGGCCAATCAGGTAACGGTATTCCGGGTTTTTCAGCAGGAAATACAAAATCCCTTTCCACAGCAAAAACAATGGCATGGGTTTGCGCTGGTATTCTTTAATTACAAACGATCGCCCCAACTCAATGCTTTCCTTTAAAACCGGCTTAAAACTTTCCGAGATGCGGAACAGCGAATGCAGGTAAAATCCGCGTCGTCCCAACTGCTCCATAATATCTTTGCCTTTCCCCAGTCGATACGCTCCAACAATCCGTTGCTCATCTTCATCCCAAATAAACATCTGGTTGTAGTACAAATCATACTCGTCGATATCGATGCTACGATTGGTTCCCTCGCCTACTTCGCGGAAAGTAATCTCGCGCAAACGTCCAATTTCATTCAGAATATTCGGAATCATTGCCGATGGTGCACAATACGCCGTATAATTTTTTAATGTAAAAAGAGTGTGCTTTGATTTTATCAGCTGAATTTCTTTCTGAATTTTCTCCAGCGGAACAGCATCGATAATTTCATCGGGTTTTACATTGGCTTTGAGCGCATAATTAAAAAAGCGCCGCACTTCAATGTCCGATTCCATGCTGTAGGTTTTTGCACGTAGAAAACGCCCCAGCTGATACACATCTTTATAAGTATCCTGCTCGTCAACTTTTATCGGGCTGCCAATTCGCAACTTTATTTTCTTATGCTTTTTCCGCAAAATCTCCGAAGGCAAACGCGCACTTTTCAACGATGGATTGATTTTAGCCACCAAATGCAACAAACGACTGTTAGTACCCTGAAACAACACAGGAACAACAGGTACGCGCGCCACTTTTATAAAATTAACCACCGGAAACTGCCAGACTTTATCGGTTACACTACCATAAGAATCCTTGGTGTGTACATCAATTGCAGGAAAAAGACAAAGCACTCCCCCGGTGTTCAAATGAGTTACGGCTTCTTTAAATCCATAATAAATTCCCTGCTCCGAATCGTCAAACGGATCGTCTTCCATAAAATACTCCGAAACAGCGTCTATTTTTTTTAGCAAATAATTGGCCAGCACTTTTACGTCGTTACGCACCAGCGACAGGTATTTTATCAGCAACAATCCATCGAAACCTCCAAGCGGATGATTGGCAACAATAATAAGCGGACCTTCTTTTGGTATTTTTTTTAGCTGCTCTTCATCAAATTCAATGTCAAACTCCAGCATTTTTATCAGCTCGTCGATAAAATCCACACCCTGTTTATCGACAATCTGCCTGTAAACTTTATCCAGCTTTTTAAAACGAAGAATAAACATGAGGAACTTGGCGAAATAATCACCGTTGGTTGGTGCGGGGTGTTGGTTTTTGAACAAATCCTTTGGCTCTGGCAATTCCATTGATTACTATTAAATCGAACTCAGATTATTACAAAAATAAAAGGTTTTTTGAATTAACACCGTTACCTTAATAATACTATGTAATTATTTTAGAGTTGCACTTTTGAGCTAAAACGAGCAATTTGAGCACTAAGAATATTTTTTTAATCATATTTGAACTTTATTTGTTATAGGGTTACAAATTAGATAAATGACAGAAAACAAACTACATATTACAGACTGGCTCCCCACATCGAAGAAGGAAGTAAAACAAATGGGCTGGGAGGAGCTGGATGTTATTTTATTTACCGGCGACGCTTACATCGACCATCCATCGTTTGGAGCAGCCGTTATTGGCCGCGTGCTTGATGCCGAAGGTTTGCGCGTAGCAATTGTTCCGCAACCCAACTGGACCGATGATTTACGAGACTTTAAAAAGCTGGGGAAACCCAACCTGTTTTTTGCAGTAACGGCTGGAAACATGGACTCGATGGTGAATCATTACACTGCCGGAAAACGCAAACGATCTGATGATGCATACACGCCCGGCGGCCAAATTGGGAAACGTCCGGATTACGCCACTATCACTTACTCGAAAATATTAAAAGAACTGTATCCGGATGTGCCGCTGGTACTTGGAGGAATTGAAGCGTCGTTACGCCGGTTAACACATTACGATTATTGGTCGGACCGATTAATGCCATCGATTTTGGCCGATACGCAAGCCGATCTGCTGTTTTACGGAATGGGCGAAAAATCGATTGTAGATTTTGCCCGACTGGTAAAGCGTGGTATTCCAATCGAGAGTTTAACAACCATTCCACAAACCGTTTTTATGGTTGGTGCTGATGAAACCTATGCCACCAAAAAGAACTGGGATGAATTGGAACTGGCATCACACGATACCTGTTTACAGGAAAAGAAAGAGTTTGCCCGAAACTTTATGCACATCGAAGAGGAATCGAACAAAATGGAGGCAAAAAAGCTGGTGCAACGAATTGGCGACAGAAAAGTAGTTGTTAATCCGCCGTGGCCAACTTTTAAGGAAAAGGAGATCGACCGCATTTACGATTTGCCTTACACACGTTTGCCACATCCGCGCTACAATAATAAAGGAGCCATTCCGGCTTACGATATGATCCGGCACTCCATAAATATCCACCGTGGGTGTTTTGGCGGCTGTACCTTTTGTACCATTTCAGCGCACCAGGGAAAATTTATTGCCAGCCGTTCCGAGAAATCAGTACTTAGAGAAGTAGAGAAAGTAACTGAAATGCCTGACTTTAAAGGATACATTTCCGATTTGGGAGGCCCATCAGCCAACATGTATAAAATGAAGGGCATTCACGAGGAGATTTGCAAAAAATGCAAACGGCCATCATGTATTTTTCCGTCGGTTTGTAAAAACCTTGACATTAACCACAAACCAATGCTCGATTTGTACGAAAAAGTACGACATAACCCGAAAGTGAAAAAAGCTTTTATTGGCAGTGGCATTCGTTACGACATGATTTTGGAAAACACCAACGACAAAGAGGTAAACCAAAATAACCGAAAATACCTGCGCGAAGTAATTAAACACCACGTTTCAGGAAGGCTGAAAGTGGCACCGGAACACTCGTCGGACGATGTGCTGAAATTTATGCGCAAACCGTCGTTTAAACTGTTTGAGGAACTGAACCAGGAGTTTATAAAAATAAACAAGGAAGAAAAACTCAACCAGCAGTTGATTCCGTATTTTATTTCGAGCCACCCGGGCAGTAAATCCGAAGACATGGCCAACCTGGCGATACAAACTAAAGACATGAATTTCAGGTTGGAGCAGGTGCAGGATTTTACTCCCACACCAATGACACTGGCAACCGTGGTTTATTATTCAGGCTATCATCCTTACACGATGGAGCAAATTTACACGGCCCGAAATAAAAACGCCAAAGAACAACAACGCCAGTTCTTTTTCTGGTATAAAAAAGAGTTTCGGAATAAAATTATCCGCGACCTAAAAGCAAAAGGCCGCGAAGACCTTGTAAAAAGGCTATTCAATAAAAATCAAAATACTGGCGCGAAATGAAAATTATTCGATCATTAACCCTGGCTCTTGCTGTTTTTCTGGCAGGCTGCGCAGAAGTAATGCAAATTGCCCAACAAACGCTTGAAGGCAATACTCCACTAACCCAATCAGAAATAGTTGCCGGATTAAAAGAAGCGTTGATTACCGGGACTAATAATTCGGTGAGTATTTTAGGGGCTCAAGACGGCTATTACAAAGATGAACTGGTAAAAATATTATTGCCACCGGAAGCTGATATTATTGTAGATAACATAGGTAAAGTTCCGGGAGGTCAAAAACTGCTGGACGATGTACTGCTTCATATTAACCGTGCTGCCGAAGACGCAGCAAAGGAGGCTGCCCCGATTTTTGTAAATAGCATTAAAAGTATGACCATAAACGATGCTGTTGGAATATTAAAAGGCGACGACAATGCAGCAACTTCCTATTTGCATAAAACCACCTACGATCAGCTTTTTGAGCTTTACCAACCCAAAATCAAAACTTCAGTTGAAAAAGATTTAGTTGGTGGTGTTTCAACCAAAGAAAGCTGGGACACTCTGGTAGGAAAATGGAACCTGGTGGCCGATTCTTTTATCGGAAAAACAGCAGGACTGGAAAAAGTTGATACTCAATTGGAAGACTACCTTACGGCAAAAGCTCTTGATGGTGTATTCATAAAAATTGCAGCAGAAGAAAAATTAATCCGGGAAGATCCGGCTGCCCGTGTTACCAGTTTGCTAAAAAAAGTTTTTGGCTCGGTTGACAGCTAAATCACCATCCACAATTTTTAGCTTGTAAAACATATTTGATTGAAATATTGATCAATAATTCATAATTTCATTATACCCTAATCAGCAAGAGAGAGCTGAGTTCGTAGGGGAATTATACTAACCTGTTAAATTTAAGTGCCATGAGATTAGAATTCAAAAAAATTGAAGAGGCCAACGACTTGGTTAACCAATTGATTGAACATCATCCGCAAGCCATTTTTCTGACCGATCACGATTTTAAAGTAAAGTACTTTAACCACTCGTTCCAAAAACTATCGAAAAGCACCAAGGGCGACATTCTTGGTCATGAGTTTTGCGAAATTATGGGATGCACCCAACGCGAAAAAATTACAGCAAAAGATGGCGGCTTTTGTAAGCGCTGCCAATTGCGTGATCTATTGTCAGGATCAAACCTTTCGGAGTTGGTACTTATTCGCGATTTTGTTATAAACAACAAGGTAAAAACCAAACACCTGCACATTGATACCCACCGTTTGGTAATGGATGGAACAAAATACAGGTTAGTAGTTATTGACGATCGAACAGGACATACCATAAAATAATTCTTCAAGCCCCGGGGGAATTGTTCGGGGATTTTAAATCTGTTATTAAATAACACTTTAGACACATTCTAAATTTGATACAATCCTTAAAATCATTTTCTTAACTGATTCAAAAAATTATTTTTGTTAGCAAACATCCTAAAATGTACACTAAAAAACACTAACTAATTTAACTTAACTAACAACCCCATACTTATGTGGCGCAGTTTATTTTACATCTGTTTAATTGTCAGCCTGCTGTTCCAGAAAACACTTTTTGCACAACAAATTGATGCAATTCTTCTACAACAGAAAACATCTGTAACAATTAAAAAAAACGATTTAAGCAGAACCAAATCCTTTGAAATCCTTATTAACAACAGAGAAGGAGAAAAATACGCAGAAATAGCAATTCTATTTTCGAGTTTGTCAAAAGTTTCAAATATAACAGCATACATAAAAGATAAGAATGGGAAAATTGTTAAGAAATTAAAGAAAAGTGACATCTCAGAACGAAGTTACTTTTCAAACGGTACTTTCTTTCAGGATCAATTTGTGAAAGAATTCAGATTAAAACATCACATTTACCCTTATACTTTATATTATGAATATGAAGAAATGGAAGATGAATTTATTTTCATAGAGAATTGGATTCCAATACTTGACATGGATGTACCTACATTGAATGCAGAGTTGGTGGTTAGGGCGGGAAAAAATATCGATATTTCTTATAAAAACAAGTTTGTCTCTTCATTCAAAAAAGATTCTACTGACAATGAATACCTATACAAGTGGCAAGTTCATTATAATGGAAGTTTACGAGATGAGTCATTTTGTCCTCCTCTCAGAAACCATGTGCCCTTAGTTCAGGTAGTACCTCGGAATTTCAGATTTGAAATCAATGGTTCTTTTGAATCGTGGAAAACTTATGGTATTTGGCAAGAAAGACTCATAGCCGATCTATTCGAAATCCCTGATGATGAAGTAAAGACAATTGAGCAACTAACGAGTAACATTGAAGATCAGAAAATCAAGATTAGAAAGATTTACGAGTATGTACAAAATGAAACCAGATATATAAACATCAGTCTTGAAACAGGAGGTTTAAAACCGTATCCTGCAAGGTATGTTTCATTAAATCATTATGGTGATTGTAAGGCACTAAGCATTTATTTCATGTCTTTACTTAAAACTATTGACATTGAATCTTATTATGCCAAACTTAGTGCCGGAAGTCCTATAGAAGAAGTTGACCATTCGTTTCCATCACTGCAATCCAACCATATTGTGGTTTGCGTACCAATAAAAGGGGATACGCTTTGGCTCGATTGCACTAGCGATAATCCATTCGAATATATTGGTACATTTATACAAAACAGAGAAGCTTTTGTTATTAAGGGCGAAAAAAGTTTCTTCTCGAAAATTCCGGAATTAACAAAAAATCAAGTTTTATGCGAACGCCACGTTGTTATTGAACATGAAATGAAAAATGAATGCAAGGCTGAGTTTTTCATTACATACAGAGGTGTCGCTTTTGAAGCACTACAGAATCTTTTCAATTCAACAAATACCAATGATAAACTGGAACTATTGAGAGAAAATCTCATAACAAAAGGATTTGAACCGGAAGAGATTAAAAACCACGAAGTACTCAAAGATTCCATGAAAGCTCTGATAGATTATTCAGCTAAATCAAGTAGTTTTTATGAATCTTATGGTAATGACATAATAATAAGACTTATCCCCTTTGATATTGGAAACATAGAGTCTCCAGTTGACAGAACCTTGCCAGTACAGATTGACTATCCTTTTTACGAAAAAGATACTATAGAATACGCAATACCGATCAACTACAAAATTCAAACCTATACAGACAATAAATGCTTTAAAAGCAAGTACGTTACATATTCCATAAGCACAAAGATTGAAAAGAATTTCGTGAAGGTAACGAAATCACTACTTATCAATAGTGGGAAATATCCATTATCAGAATACCGAGATTTTTACTCTTTTTTAAAGCAGATTGTAGAATTCGAAAATAAATATTACATCATTACAACTAAAAAAACCTTATAATGAAAAACCTTTTGATTACACTAATTACAATCTTTTGTTTCAACCTTGTAAATGCTCAACATTTTTCGTTTGAATACGGGAAAGTAAGTAAAGCAGATATTGACTTAACACAGTACGAAAAAGATAAATCAGCGGAGGCTGTAGTTATTTATGATAAAGGTTCTTCCTATTTTGTTCAAAATAATAGCGGATATAATTTAATTTTTGAGCGATCTAAACGATTCAAGATTTTGAAAGAGGCAGGAATTGAATACGCAGAAATTGAAATCCCATTTTACCGCGAAGGAAATATATTTGAAAAAATATATGATTTAGAGGCATGCACTTACAATTTCGAAAACGGACAATTGACTCGTACCCCTTTAAATGCCGATTCATGGAACGATGAAATTTACAACGATTACTGGATGATTAGAAAAGTTGCAATGCCCAACGTTAAAGAAGGATCAATTATTGAATTTAGATATAAAATATCGTCGCAATATCTGTTTAATCTAAGAGACTGGGAATTTCAGAGTAGAATACCCACAATATATAGTGAATATAAAGCTGCTATGATTCCCTTTTATGAATACATTTATCTAGCCCAAAGAACAGGAAATTCGCTTGAAACAGAATCGTATACAGATAAAAGATACACGCATGAATTTGCTGGAACAAAATACAATGATGTTATTAACAAGTTCTCAATGAAAGACATTCCGGCATTTAATAGTGAAGATTACATCACTTCGATCAATGATTATATTATTAAAATTGATTTTCAACTCGCATCGATCAATTATCCCGATGGCCGAGTAGAAGAAATTATGACCACTTGGCCAGAATTAAAAAAAGAATATGAAAATCATAGCGACTTTGGCAAATACATTAACAAGTGTGAAAAAGCAGCTTCTAAAATTATAGATTTAGATCTTCTTGCGGATAAAACTGCCAATGAAAAATTTGAATACGTAATTAACTTCGTAAAAAATAATTATAGCTGGAACGAGCACAATGGGAAATATGCTTCAAAGTCAACTAAGGACATTCTAAAAGACCAATATGGTAATGCCGCTGATATAAATTTACTGGCAACCGGATTATTACGTGCAGCAGGAATCAATACTACTCCCGTATTAATTAGTACTCGAACCAATGGTAAAGTAAGCAACAATTACCCTTTTAACCATTATTTCAACTATGTAATATTAATGGCCAACATCGATGGGAAAAATATATTGAGCGATGCAACAGATGTGGATGTAGCTTATGATAGAATTCCGTCGCGATGCATTAACGATCAAGGTTTGCTTGTAACTCCAGACGAAAATGTAAAATGGATTGGCTTACAGTGTAAGTTCCCCTCAACTTTGGCCTATGATTTTGAAATTGATATAACTAAAAAGACCTCAAACGTAAAAGTAAAATCCTTTTCTTCTGAATATATGGCCTTTCGATTAAAAGATATTATTGGCAAAGACCAGAAAAAACTTAAAGAATACCTTGAAAATGAGAATTATAAAATAGAAAATGCGGTATTTGCTGAAGTATCAAACAAAAATAAAGAGGTTCGGTACGAATATGAATTAACAATGTCGCCGGAACAAATCGCAGACAAAACATACATTAATCCATTTTTAGACAAAGCCATTGAAGACAACCCATTAAATCAACCATCAAGGTCATATCCTATTGATATGACATATCCTACGAAGCGAATTTTAACTTCAACTATTATTATTCCCGAAGGATATGAACTCGATCATAAACCTGAAGATTATAAGATTAATAACAATCTCTTTGGACTCGATTATTCAGTTGAACAAAAGGAAAATCGAATTAAAGTTGTGTTAATGACAGATTTTAAAGAATCAGTTTATGAAGCTGATGATTATGCAAAAATTAAATTCTATTTTAATGAAATAGTTAAAAGAGGAAATGAGAAGATAGTGCTCAAAAAAATATAGCCGGTTAAACAAAGTGTTTTCCTTGCCACGTATCACGCTCTTTTAGGCGTTTTTCTACTTTGGCAACAAATTCAAAGTTCTTTAATCCCCACTTTGGGGCGATCAGCATTTCGGGAGGTGCCTGGCTGATAAAACGTTCTACAATAATTTTGGGATTTAATAGCTCTAAATAATCGATTACCAGATCAATGTATTCATCGGCCGTGTAAAGTTTAAAACTTTCAGGATACTGCAGAAACTGTTTTTCGAGCAGCGTTTTTTTGTGAATTTGAAGCTGATGTAACTTTAAGTTTTTCATCGGTAATTTCGAAATCGTTTTGGCCTGATCCAGCAGTTCGTCACGAGTTTCGCCGGGTAAACCAAGAATCATATGCGCACAATTATTTATGCCACGTTTTGCGGTTTCCTCAATCGCCCAAACAGCTTCGGCATAGGAGTGTCCGCGATTAATGCTTTCCAAAGTTCTGTCGAGGTGCGACTCCACTCCCAACTCAACCATTACATATACTTTTTGGCTGAGTTCTTCAAGGTAATCCAGCAAATCAGGATAAATACAATCAGGGCGCGTTGAAATAACCAATCCAACCACTTTCGGATGTTCCAGCGCTTCTTCGTACAAACGTTTTAAATCATCAATCGGGGCATATGTATTTGTATAGGCCTGAAAATAGGCCAAAAACCGCATCGACTTGTATTTCTTAGCAAAAAAAGCAATACCTTTCTCAACCTGGCTGGTCACGCTGTTTTCCAGGTTGCAATAAGTGGGTTTAAAGGTTTTATTGTTGCAATAAGCGCATCCGCCGGTACCTTTTGTACCGTCGCGGTTCGGGCAGGTAAAACCGGCATCAACCGATACTTTTTGTACCCGCTCCGAAAAAAGCATTCTGAAATAAGTTGGAAAATCGTTGTATCGCCTGTCGTGTCCCCAGCTGTATGTTTTGTTTTGCATCCTCTTTTTCTTGAGATTGCAAAAGTACGTAAATTTGTGATTCTCCTGCCGGAGGCCTTCATCTTTGCCTTAAAGCAAAGACGAAGCAGAAAGTTCAAGGCTACTTTTGTTCTTTACCCTACATTTTTATAAAACCTAAGTTCGGACGGGTGATCTCCTCGCAAACTCGGAGCTTCCCGCTCTCACTAAGGTTTTATTTCAACTCCGGGCAAAGACCAAAAGAGGCCGTTCCACTCCTTAAGAGCCGGTAAAACCGGAAAGTGGCTTCGAAGCTTCGGCCTCGGTCGGTGAGCCGGAAAACAAGTGGTGTTGGCGTAAAAAAATAACTGATGTTTGAGGAGGCACGACGAGTTTCAGGAATTTTAGCCGGCATCACGTAGCTTTTCCGAGGGAAGCGGGCGCAGTCTTGGG
The DNA here is from genome assembly GCF_963676815.1 of uncultured Draconibacterium sp. Taxonomy (NCBI): domain Bacteria; kingdom Pseudomonadati; phylum Bacteroidota; class Bacteroidia; order Marinilabiliales; family Prolixibacteraceae; genus Draconibacterium; species uncultured Draconibacterium sp. The sequence goes on along the minus strand of NZ_OY781365.1, from coordinate 3,609,419 downwards.
TTTTGTGTTTACTATTTGGGCTAAGCCAAATAGTAAAATCCGCTCGATAGAGCAAAATATTGTTCCTCGCAGCGAATAGCTTTAAAGCAAAGAACCTTTTGTTGATTTTTGAAAAAACTTATCAACAACTCTTGAAAACTTTCCGCGAATATCAACGGTTTTGCTTTTCAAATACAGCTTCAAAAAGCTATTTTTAAGGAAAAATCAGGCAGATATGTTCTCAGAAAAAGATAAGCAGCAAATTCAACAGCGCGGCAGCAAAATAGAAACCGTGCAAAATCAGATTGAAAATTTCAAAAAAGGCTTCCCCTACTTACCAATTCAAGATGCCGCTTCGGTGGGAAAAGGTATTATTCGTTTAAGTGCTGAAGATTTAAAGAAAAGGGGCGACCGCTACGATGCTAAAATTGCAGCAGGAACAAAAGCCTTAAAATTTGTACCGGCATCAGGTGCTGCAAGCCGCATGTTTAAAGCACTTTTTCAGGCATTGGAAGATTTCCAGAATCAGCCAAACGAAGATGTTTTGGCCGCCAACCGTGATGCGGCACAATATGTTACCGACCTCGACAAATTTGCATTTGCCGAAGAACTGAAAAAAGCCATTTCCGATGATGGGGAAAAACTTTCGGCAACGACTAAACTCGACTATCTTTTAACCGAAAAAGGACTGAATTATGGAGCAAAACCCAAGGGGCTGCTTAAATTTCATTCGTACGAAGATGGTGCAAGAACGCCTTTTGAAGAGCACCTGGTTGAAGGCGCAAAATACGCGGCCGACAAAGACAATAAAGCCAGCCTTCACTTTACCGTTTCGCCCGAGCATCAACCGGGATTTGAAGCTTTGCTTGCAGAAATAAAAGCTAAATACGAAGAGCAGTTGGGAATTGAGTTTGACGTGACTTTCAGTCAGCAAAAACCATCAACCGACACCATTGCTGTTGATTTGGAAAATGAACCATTCCGAAATGCTGATGGAAGTTTGTTGTTCCGTCCGGGTGGTCACGGTGCGTTAATCGAGAACCTGAACGATCTGGATGCCGATATCATTTTTATAAAAAACATCGACAATGTGGTTCCCGATCGGTTGAAACAACCAACCATCGATTTCAAAAAAGGACTGGCAGGAGTGTTGCTTAAACATCAGGAAAAGCTGTTTTATTATCAGCACGAATTAAACGAAAAACATTATACAGCGCTCAACAGTAACTTTTTAGCCGAAGCAGCCAACTTTTTGGAGAATACGCTGAATACCAAACCGGCCAAAAATCATTATTACACCGAGCGCGAAGAACTTTATCACTACTTGAAAGAAAAGTACAACCGCCCACTACGCGTTTGCGGAATGGTGAAAAACGAGGGAGAACCGGGTGGTGGACCATTTTGGGCAATGAATGCCGACGGCACAGTTTCGCTACAGGTAGTTGAAAGTTCGCAGATCGATCCGGACAGTGTTCAACAACAAAATATTGTTCAACACGCCACGCACTTTAATCCGGTTGACCTGGTTTGTGCAGTAAAAAATTACAAAGGAGAAAAATACGATCTCACCCAATTTACCGATCCGGCAACCGGCTTTATTTCGCAAAAATCAAAAGACGGAAAAGAACTGAAAGCACAGGAGTTACCGGGATTGTGGAACGGTGCGATGAGCAACTGGAACACCCTTTTTGTTGAGGTTCCGATTGAAACGTTCAACCCGGTAAAAAAGGTAAACGACCTATTGCGCGATCAACACTTGTAAGATTGTTTTTGAGTTTCGGGCCGAATTATTAATTTCGCGAACTTATTTTTGCAATGAACGAGGAAAGAGATAATTTCAGGGAAGAAGATATTAGTGAGGCACTTAAACGCTTTAAGAGCTCTTTGGTTTCGGGCCGCTTAAAGTATTTCGACGTATCGGAATTTGAAGGAATTGTAGAGCAGTTAATGGAAGAAGGCGATTTGCAGTCTTCTGAAATTGCAGCTAAACAAGGCATTCAAATCCATCCAAATGCGGTTCCTCTTCATTTAAAGTATGCACAAATTCTGCTGAGCAAAGGTAAATACGACCAGGCTCAGAAATACCTCGATTTTGCTGAGAAGGTTGAAAATACCAATCCCGATGTTCACCTGTTAAAAGGTTCGGCATCGCTGATTATGGGTAACGAAGACCTTGCAAAAGCATCGTTCAAAAAAGCAATTAAAGTAGGGAACGGAGAAACCGACGACATTTTATACCACGTTGGTTCGGCGTTTATTCAGATTGGCGAAATACGTGAGGCCATTTCGTATTTCAAAAAGGCCATAAAACTGAATCCGAGACACGAGTTGGCGCTTTATGATCTGGCTTTCTTTACTGATCAGATTGGCGATTACAAACACAGCATAAAATACTACAATCGTTTTATCGATAACGATGTGTACAATTATACCGCATGGTTTAACCTGGGAATTGTTTACAACAAAGCCGATATGCACGACAAGGCAATTGAAGCTTACGAGTACACCCTGGCGATAAACGAGAATTTCCACATGGCCCTATTCAATATCGGAAATGCACTGGCAAATTCGGGGCGTTTTAAAGAGGCCATCGATAAGTACATGGAATTTCTTGAATTTGACCCGGATAACGATGACGCCTATTGTTACATGGGCGAATGCTACCTGAACCTGGACGACCAGTTGCAATCGGAACACAATTACCTGAAAGCAATTTCGATAAATCAGGATAACGACACCGCTCATTTTGGAGTTGGGCTGATTATGTGGATCGCGAAGAAGTACGACAGAAGTATCGACTACATCAAAAAAGCCATTAAAATCGACAAGCAAAATTCGGAATACTGGTTGACTTTAGGTAAAGTACAAAACGATGCTGATGATTTGGACGAAGCAGTAAAAGCTTTTAAACAAGGTGCCCGTGTTGATGCCGAGAACACTGAGATCTGGCTTACATGGGCAGAAACCTTAATGAAGCACGGTGAAACAAAAGGAGCCATCCGAATTCTGAAAAAGGCTATCGACAACAACGACGACTCGATGCTAAAATACCGTTTGGTTGCCATATTACTTGGAGCCCGAAAACGCAAAGAAGCATACGAGTGGTTGCAATCGGCAATGATGCAGGATTTTGAAAACATAAATTACCTGTTTGATATTTATCCGCGGGCATTAAAAAGCAAGCAACTAAAAAAGGTTGTCGACGATTTCCGCCGGGGCGATAAATAACAAACTACCGATCATTCTTTATTTAATTTATTAAATCCCCGATCAAAATCAGTATCAGGGAGTCAACTTCTTCTTCGAAACCCTGTTTTACAATTTGTTTTTGTATTTTGGCGTCCCGAAATAGAAATTTACACCGTTACAAATTCACTTGCTAAAAATGAACAGATCAGCAAAAGATTATTTTACTCTGGTATTAAAGGGAATGGGAATGGGTGCTGCCGATGTAGTACCGGGCGTTTCCGGAGGAACAATTGCTTTTATAACTGGTATTTACGAAGAATTGATTAACTCGATAAAGTCGATCAACTTAACCGCGATAAAGCTGTTGCTCAGTTTTAAACTGGCCGAATTCTGGAAAGCCATTAACGGCACTTTCCTTATTAGTGTTTTTATCGGTGTTGGTATTAGCGTTTTCTCACTGGCAAAAGGGCTGGAGTATTTGCTTCATCACTACCCAATTTTAGTGTGGTCGTTCTTTTTCGGACTGATCGTTGCATCGGCCATTTATGTGGCACGCTCCATTAAACGGTGGAAAGCTGACACCATAATTGGCGGCTTGGCCGGGATTGTAATTGCGTACCTGATAACAGTAATTACGCCTGCCGAAGCAAACACCAGCTACTGGTTTATTTTTCTGTCGGGAGCCATTGCCATTTGTGCGATGATTCTGCCAGGTATTTCAGGTAGTTTTATTCTGGTATTACTGGGAATGTACAAATTCATCCTATCGGCAGTTGGCGACATGAATCTGGCTGTGATCCTCACCTTCCTTGTGGGAGCAGCAGTTGGGATTATCGCTTTTTCAAATGTATTATCGTGGTTGCTGAAAAAATATCACAATACAACCATAGCCGTGTTGGCTGGTTTTATGGTAGGATCGTTAAACAAAGTATGGCCCTGGAAAGAAGTTACACAAACCATTATTGATCGTTATGGCGAAATAAAACCCATTGCCGAACGTAATATTTTACCCGGTACATACGAGCAAATCACAGGACACGAAGCCTGGTTGCTGGGTGCAATTGTTTTGGCAGTTGCCGGGTTTGCACTCATATTTGTTGTTGAAGGAATTGGAAAAAAATTGAATAAGTAAACAGTTGCAGTTTACATATTTAAGTTAGAAAAAATACACCAGATGAAAAAATACGGATTATTAGGCTACCCACTCACTCACTCATTTTCAAAACGCTATTTCACCGAACGTTTTGAAACGGAAAAAATAGATTCAACTTATGACAATTTCGAAATCGATGCGATAACCAAATTTCTGGAGGTAGTAAAAGACAATCCGGAGGTAATCGGATTTAACGTTACCATTCCTTACAAAGAGCAGGTAATTCCTTATCTGGATGAACTAAATGATTCGGCAAAAGAGATTGGCGCTGTTAATACAATTCGCGTTACACGAACTGAAAACGGCGTGCACTTAAAAGGATTTAATACCGATACTTTTGGTTTTGAGTCATCGCTAAAACCGCTTTTAAAAGAGCATCATAAAAAAGCACTGATCCTTGGAACAGGTGGAGCTTCGAAAGCATTAAAATATGTACTCAATAAATTGGGTATCGAATACGTTTCGGCATCGATTGAAGAACTTAAAGAAAAAGAAATTCGCTACGAAGACATCGACGAGCAATTAATGGGTGAACGCTTGTTAATTATCAACGCCACGCCACTAGGAACCTATCCAAAAGTTGAGACTTCCCCGAATATTCCTTACGAATTTGTAACTGACAAACATTTACTTTTTGACTTGGTGTATAATCCTGAAGTAACACAGTTTATGGCCAAAGGACAAGCCAAAGGAGCCACAGTTAAAAATGGTTACGAAATGTTACTGAATCAGGCTAAAAAGTCGTATGAAATCTGGAACTCGGAGGAATAATTTTCAGCGATCAGTCAAAGTCCTCAGTTTTAGTAGCTACTAATCACTTGTAGCTTGAGACTTGAAACTTGCAACTATAGAACCATGGATAAAACAAAAGTCCTTTTCGTATGTCTCGGAAACATTTGTCGCTCGCCAAGTGCAGAGGCAGTTTTTAACGGCGTTGTAAAAAATGCCGGTTTAAGCAAGCAATTTGAAGTGGATTCTGCCGGAACATCAGGCTGGCATGCCGGAGAACCAGCCGACAGAAGAATGCAATCGCATGCCATACGTCGCGATTATAACCTTACAAGTATTTCAAGAAAGTTTAATCCGCATTACGATTTCGATTATTTCGATTACATTATCGGGATGGACGACAGCAATATGCAAAACTTAAAAAGTATGGCCCGCAACAGCAATGACTTGCAAAAGCTACACAAAATGACAGACTTTAGCAGCGATGGTCGATACGACGAGGTACCTGATCCGTATTACGGAGGCGCCGATGGTTTTGAGTTGGTACTCGACCTGCTGGAAGACGCGTGCGAGGGGCTTCTGAAAGATATTGAAACAAAAAGATCTGAGTAAATTAATCCACTCAGATCTTTCTATATTGGTGTAACCTTTTATTCAAAGTGGTAAAGGAAATTTACCAAACAATCGTAGGCCGGTTTCCGCTCGCCTTCAATATCAACCACAATTTTCACCTGAATTTTCGCAATTCCGCGCAGGTTTTTAATATCGTTTAACGATACCGTTGCCCTGATTTTGTCATTCACTTTTACCGGTTGCTGGAAACGTAAACTTTCGATTCCATAATTCACGATCATCTTTACATTTCGTACATCAACAACATTGTACCACAGGTAAGTTAACATCGACAAAGATAAATAACCGTGTGCGATGGTGGTTTTAAACGGCGATTCTTTAGCAGCACGCTCCGGATCAGTGTGTATCCACTGGTAATCAAGCGTAGCATCTGCAAATTTATCTATCTGATCCTGAGTTATCTGAACATAATCTGAAACTCCAATAACCTGCCCCAAAAGGGCTTCAAACTCTTCGTAGTTGTTGATAATTCGTTTTTCCATTGAAAAAATAATTCTGGTAAATGATGTGCCAAGTTAATCCTTTTTCTGCAAGAATAGCAGCTTTGAACATAGCGAATGCCCTTATTTTATAAAGCTTTCATAAGTAAAACTGAATTTTAATACTTTATGTTCTATTTTTAAAAGGACTGTGAAGTTATATTAAAGAATTCAGACATTCACATCTGGTTTTTATCAGAAAATGGTCACCTTTGCATTTCAAATTATCACATGAAAAATCTTTTCCGAACAACTACATTTTTAGCAATTGTTGCCTGCCTTTTATGGTCGACCGCTTTTGCGGGCGTTAAAATAGGATTGGAATATCATAGTCCATTCCAGTTTGCAGGTATTCGTTTTACCATTTCCGGCCTGCTTATGTTTTTGTATTTCGGAAAACCAAAACGCTATTTTTCTGAATTAAAACATAACCTGAAATTTATTTTACTGCTTTCTCTTGTGCAGATATTCGCGCAATATGCGCTGTTTTACAGTGGCATTAACTTGCTTCCCGGTTCGTTATCTGCTATGATTGTTGGATCGCAACCACTTTTTATTGCGCTGGTTGCTCACTTCTCGTTTAACAACGACAAAATGACGCCACTAAAAACAATAAGTATTTTAATTGGTGTTGTCGGCATTGCAATCATCACGCTCGGCCGCTCGAAAGTTGAGATGAGTGGCTACCTGGAATATATTGGTATTGCCATATTACTGGTGAACAATATTGTTTCAGGCTATTCCAACGTACTTGTCGCCAAACACACAGGCACAATTTCGCCGGTAGTTTTAAGTTCCACTTCGCTGATTATCGGAGGTTTAATGCTGTCAGTTGTTTCTATTCCGGTTGAAGGGATTCATCTTGGGCCGTTCCCGCCAGAATACTGGTATGCATTGGCGTGGCTCAGCTTTTTGTCGGCAGCTGCCATTACAATCTGGTATTCGTTATTGAAAAGACCGGGCGTAAAAGTTTCATTACTGAATGTATGGAAATTTCTGATTCCCGTTTCCGGTGCAGCGCTCAGCTGGATGTTGTTGAGCAATGAAAAACCTGATCTTGTTTCAATTATTGGAATGTTGATTATTGCCGTATCGCTGGTTAGTCTTAATTATGCCAACAGAAGAGAGCAAAAGCTTGCGGCCCAAAAGAATCAGCATTAACTATTCATCCAAAACCAGCAATTCAATTTTTCTGAAATCTGTGCTATGACCTTCAGCCTGGATAGAAATCGTGCCCTTTGTAAGCATCTTGTTTCCATCGGCCGGCACAAGTTTTTCATAAGTAGGATCACGCGGATCAAGCTGTGGCTTTTCGTAATACAACACTTCCACTCCATCAACAAAATGACGGATAATATCTCCTCCATGCACTTCTGCCTCAACAGTCACCCACTTGTCATCATATTGAGTTTCCGCGGTTGAGTTGATGGTGTGTGGCTCAATTAACTCTCCGTTCATCACCACGTTTGTGCCGGGTGTGCAAAGGTTCATTGTTGGACGCTCACCTTGTCCGGTAACACCGCCCAACAACTGCACTTCTATTGATGTTGGAAATGCCTGATCCAATTCCATCGATTCTGCGGTCTGGCCATGAATCATCAAGCCGTTATTTCGAAATGCCCAATTCGGCGCATTTTTTAACTGAGGCCCTACAAAACGATACTCAACCCGCAAGCGGTAGTGCGAAAATTCATCCTTGTAAAACAAGTGCCCGAATTCACCATTCCACTCGTCCCAATCGTCGTACGAAACGCTTAGCAAACCATCTTCAACCCGGAACGTATTTTTGTAATTAACACCTAACTCGTACCCTGTAAATTTTGGCGTCCAATCGTCTAAATCTTTACCATTAAACAACTGTATCCAGTTTTCATCTGATTTGCCTACCTCCTGCTCTGTTTTAGGTTTCGAATTGCACGCCGATAAAAGCATAGTACCCGCCAAAAGGACAATTCCAAAGAGTTTGTAAGTTGTTGTCATCACTGAAGTTTTAATTGATTTAGTTATAAAGTAAAGATAAAACAATATTGAAAAGAACAAAAGTTAACCATTTGGTTAAACTATTTGATTAATTTCTTGGATGATTGAACTGAAACCCCTACTTTTGACCAATTGGTTAAACCATTTGATTAATTAAAATTCATGACAAACATAAAAAAGGATAATACTGAGGAAAAGATACTTAGTGCTGCACAGAATGTTTTTGTGCGGCAAGGAATGGATGGAGCACGTATGCAGGAAATTGCAGACGAAGCCGGGATAAACAAAGCGTTGCTTCACTATTATTTCCGTTCGAAAAGACAGTTGTTTAACGCAACATTCGAAAGCATTTTTTGCAAAATTATTCCCAATGTAATGCGCATGGTTGAGGCGGATCAACCGATTGAAGAAAAACTGGAAGCGTTTATTGAAAATTACATTGATGTTTTGATGAAAAATCCTTTCCTGCCAACCTTTGTATTAAAAGAAATAAATCAAGATCCGGAGTTCCTGGCGGAATTGATTAAAAGTAGTGGGCTACAACCCCAAAAAGTTGTTGAGATGTTCCAAATTGAAATGGAAAAGGGAACTATCCGAAACATGGATCCGCGCGACCTTTTAATCAACATACTCAGTTTAAACATATTTCCGGTTGCCTCAAAACCACTACTGTCATTGTTATTTTTTGACGATGATCAAAAAAGCTACATGGAATTTATTGAAAGAAGAAAAGTAACTGTAAAGGAGTTTGTCCTTAACTCAATCCTAATAAAATGAGAAAAATTCTGATTCTATTGCTATTTCCGTTTCAGTTGGCAGTTGCCCAAAACAACATTCAACTTGACAGTTGTTATGTGTGGGCACGGCAAAATTACCCCAACCTGAAACAGTCGGAATTGTGGAAGGAGATCAATTCGCTTTCCACGCAAAATCACGAAACCAATTATTTGCCACAGGTAACATTAAACGGTCAGATCACCTATCAGTCGGCAGTAACAGAAGTTCCGGTTTCGATGCCGGGAATTACAATACCAACGGTTTCGAAAGATCGTTATAATACTTATGCCGAGTTGCAACAAACCATTTGGGACGGAGGCTTAACCAAAGCCAATAAAAGTCTTGAAAACGCTATTTTAAATAGCAACCTCAGTCAACTTGAAGTTGAACTTTATAAACTGAACGAGCAAGTTGCGCAGGCCTTTTTTACAACTTTGGTAGTCGATCAGCAAAAAGAAGTGATTCTTGCACAGATAAAAACCATTGATGAACAACTTGACCGCGTAGAATCAGGGATTCGCAACGGAGTAACCGAACCTTCAGCAGCAATGGTACTGAAGGCGGAGCGAATCAACCTCGATCAAAATATTGTTGAACTGGACGCGGCAAAAAATGCATCGCGCCAAATGCTGGAATTGTTAACCGGCAAGCAGTTTGCTGAAAACGGAGCATTTACCTATCAAACAAACTTTTCATTCAATTCAGAACTCCTCCGCCCCGAATTAGATTTACTGGGCGTTCAGCGTCAACAGCTGGCAGTTCAGAGCGATCTGCTTTCGAAAACAAGAAATCCAAAGCTTTTTGGTTTTGGCCAACTGGGTTATGGAAAGCCGGGATTAAACATGCTACTCGACGAATTTAAAGGTTACTACCTTTTTGGTGTGGGCGTTTCGTGGAATGCTTTCGACTGGAAACAAACGTCGCGACAACAAGAAGTTTTGCAAATACAACAAGAAATGCTTCAAAGCCAGGAAGCCACTTTTATACAAAACATTAACCTTTTACTTATCCAACAAAAAGAGCAGATAGGAAAACTGGAACAATTGATTACCAACGATGAAAACCTGGTTGAACTTCGTGCCGGGATTACCAAAGCAGCCGCCTCAAAACTGGAGAACGAAACAATTACGACCTCCGACTATGTTCAGGAATTGCAAGCTGAAACCATAGCAAAACTAAAACAAGAACTGCACAAAATTCAGCTCAACGAAGCCCGCGAAAAATACACCCTGATCAAAGGAAAAACCTTACCGGGCACTTTAACACAAAACTAAAATATACAAGAAAAACATCCATATCATGAAAAAGATACTTTACATTATTTCTTTGCCTTTACTTTTTATAGCCTGCCAATCGGATAATGACACGGCTGACGCTTATGGAAATTTCGAAGCTGAAACAGTGATTGTTTCGGCTGAAACTCCGGGAAAGATACTAGAATTGAAAGTTGACAAAGGAGATAAAATTGAAGCGGGCTTTTCTGCAGCCTTAATCGATACTGTTCAACTGCACTTACAACTGTTACAACTTGATGCGCAACAAACTGCGGTGATAGCCAAACGTCAGTCGATTCAGTCGCAGATTGCAGTATTCGAAGAGCAAAAAGCAAACCTTGAAATTAACGAAGAGCGTATTCAAAAAATGTTGAAAGACGGAGCTGCCACTCAAAAACAGCTGGACGATATTCAGGGGCAGATCAGTGTAATCGACAAACAGATTGCCAATACCAAAACACAGTTTACACTCATTAGCAAAGAACAGGAAGTTTTGGAAGCACAAAAAACTTCGGTAGCAGACCAGTTAAATCGTTGCAGTGTAAAATCTCCGGTTTCGGGAACCATACTTGAAACTTATGCCGAACAAGGTGAATTGACCACTGCAGGAAAAGCGCTTTTTAAAATTGCCGATATCAGCGAACTGGAACTTAAAGTGTATGTAAGCGGTGCCCACCTTCCACATGTAAAACTGGGTAAGCAGATTGATGTTATGGTCGATCAGAATGCTACCGAAAACCAGCATTTTTCAGGTACTATTACATGGATCTCGTCGGAAGCGGAGTTTACGCCTAAGATCATCCAAACCAAAGAAGAACGTGTGAAATTGGTTTATGCTGTTAAAGTAACGGTAAAGAATGATGGTACTTTGAAAATTGGAATGCCGGGGGAAGTTAGCTGGTAGTAGAAGCATGATTGAAATTAACAACATATCAAAATCCTATAAAGAAACGGCCGTTCTTAATGGTATCAATCTGCATGTAAATAAAGGTGAGTTATTTGGCTTGATCGGTCCTGACGGAGCAGGAAAAACCACTTTGATCCGAATTCTGATGACCTTGCTTTTACCGGATTCAGGCGAAGCAAAACTGGACGGCCTTAATGTTGTGGATAATTACAAGAAGATCCGCAAAATGGTAGGCTACATGCCTGGGCGTTTTTCGCTTTATCAGGATTTGAGCGTGGAAGAAAACCTGAACTTTTTTGCTACTGTTTTTGGCACAACGGTTCAGGAAAATTATGATTTAATTCGCGATATCTATTACCAGATCGAGCCTTTTAAAACACGCCGCGCCGGAAAACTGTCAGGCGGAATGAAACAAAAGCTCGCGCTTTCTTGTGCTTTAATTCATAAACCCAAAATATTGGTACTCGACGAACCAACAACCGGTGTAGATGCTGTCTCGCGAAAAGAGTTTTGGGAAATGTTGAAAAACCTGCAAGAAAAAGGAATCACAATTCTGGTTTCGACACCATACATGGACGAAGCCGATCTTTGCGACCGCGTAGCACTGATCCAAAACGGACAAATTTTAGATGTGGATTCTCCCAAACGAGTCACTGAAAAATTCCCACGAAAAATTAAACAGGTGGGAGCTCAAAATATGTACAAACTAATTAACGATTTACGCGCTTACGATAAAGCGGAAGCCGTTTATGCTTTTGGTCAGTACGCCCATTTTACCGGATTGAATGATGAAGTCGAAACTAACGAACTCGATAATTACCTGCATCAACTGGGACATGAAAAGATACTGGTAGAAGAAATTTCCGCCGGTATCGAAGATGTATTTATGAGCTTAATGGAAAATAGCTCGAAATAAAAACACATGGAAAACATTATAACGGCTAAAAATCTCACTAAAAAGTTCGGTCATTTTACGGCAAATGACAACCTTACTTTTGAAGTAAAGAAGGGTGAGATTTTTGGATTTCTGGGAGCCAATGGAGCTGGTAAAACAACAGCAATACGTATACTTTGCGGACTCTCGTCTCCTACATCGGGAGAAGTTAAAGTTGCAGGTTTTGATATATACCATGAAACCGAGAAGATTAAAAAGAACATCGGTTACATGAGCCAGAAGTTTTCGCTGTATGAAGACCTGACAATTTTGGAGAACATTAAGTTATATGCAGGAATTTATGGAATCAGCAGAAAACAACGCAAAGAAAAAGAATCGGAATTGCTAAAAAAATTGGAGTTGGAGAATGTAAAAAACAAGCTCATTGGGGATCTGCCACTGGGATGGAAACAAAAGCTGGCTTTTTCGGTGGCTATTTTTCACGATCCGAGAATTGTATTCCTCGATGAACCAACCGGAGGAGTTGACCCGGTTACCCGACGTAAATTCTGGGATTTGATTTATGAAGCAGCCCACAACGGTATTACCGTTTTTGTAACAACACATTACATGGATGAAGCCGAATATTGCGACCGCGTTTCGATAATGAATGCCGGACGAATTGAAGCACTCGACACACCGACGAAACTGAAAGAAAGATATAAGGCAACCAACATGGACGAAGTGTTTTTAAAGATAGCACGGTAGCTATGAGTTTCGAGACACGAGTTTCGAGTAAAAAATCTCAACAAGAACAAACTCGCGGCTCGCTTCTCACAACTAAATACTTAAAAGATGAAACAACTAAAATCATTCATAAAAAAGGAATTCTTCCACATTTTTCGCGACCCGCGGACGATGCTGATACTTTTTGGCATTCCTGTGGTTCAGCTACTGGTATTCGGAACGGTGATTAAAAGTGAGATTAAAGATGTACACATTGCCATTTATGATCAGTCGAAAGACGAAACCACACAAGAGATCACTAATAAACTGCTGTCATCGGGCTATTTCCTTCTGGATGAGAACCTTGATAATCTCGATGATATCGACGCCATTTTCAGAAAAGGGAGAGTACGGGAGGTTATTGTTTTTGAGAGCAACTTTGGGCAAACGCTGGGGAAAGAAGGCGTTGCAAAAATGCAGTTGATCGCCGATGCCTCCGATCCCAATATTGCAAAGCTGGCCATTTCATACACTACTGCCATTGTAAACGACTACATCCGGAAACTGTATCCGGAAATGCAGCTGCCTATGCAAATTACTCCTGAAGTGCGCATGTATTTTAACGAAGAAATGAAAAGTGCTTACATGTTTGTTCCGGGCGTTATGGCGCTGATTTTAATGCTTATCTCGGCCATGATGACTTCCATTTCGATTACCCGCGAAAAGGAACTGGGAACAATGGAAATCCTGCTTGTTTCGCCGCTTCGGCCTGTTCAGATAATTGTTGGGAAAGTACTCCCTTACCTTTTATTGTCGATTGCCAATGCCTTTATTATTGTACTGATCGGACATTTTGTATTTGGTGTGCCGGTAAGCGGAAGTTTCATTTTACTCATGCTGGAAACCATACTTTTTATTTTGATGGCACTTTGCCTGGGAATTTTGATCTCAACGGCAGCAAAAAACCAAATGGCAGCCATGTTTATTTCAATGATCGGATTGATGTTGCCTACCATCCTGTTGTCAGGTTTTATTTTCCCTATCGAAAATATGCCGGTGGTGCTGCAATATTTCAGTCATATAATGCCCGCCCGGTATTTTATTACCATTGTAAGAACCATCATGCTTAAAGGAACCGGTATCCTTTTTATCTGGAAAGAAACAACAGTATTAATTGCCATGACACTGTTTTTTATTGCGGTTAGTGTGAGGAAGTTTAAAATTAGGTTAGAGTAGTTATAAGTTGCAAGCTACAAGCTGCAAGTAGGTGTGGATAGAGATGAATATTAACCATTTAAATATACACAATGAAAGATTTTAAGAATTTAAAAGTTTGGCAAAAAGGAATCAAGTTGGTTGTTGACATTTATAAAACGACTAAACTTTTTCCGCAAGAAGAGTTGTATGGGCTGACAAGTCAAATTCGACGATCGGCGATTTCTATTCCTTCAAATATTGCGGAAGGTGCAGGACGCGGCTCAAATAAAGAATTCAGTCGTTTTCTGGATATTTCACTTGGATCATCATTTGAATTGGAAACACAAATCATTCTTGCCCATGAACTAGAATTTATCACCGATAATGATTTTAACACCCTCACTGACAAAGTGCAAGAAGAACAAAAAATGATAACTGGTTTACAAAAAAGTATAAACAGATAGTTATAAGTCATGGCTCGTTTTGGATTTCTTGAAACTTGCGACTTGTGACTTGAAACTCATTATGAAAACAATACTCTACATCCTGCAAAAAGAATTCCGCCAAATATTTCGGAACAAGACCATTCTGCCAATGATTTTTGTTGTGCCGATCATGCAAATGTTGATTTTGGTATTTGCGGCCACTTACGACATGAAACGTATCGATTTGGTAGTTGTTGACCACGATATGTCGGAAAACTCGCGGCACCTGATTGCCAAATTCGATGGAATTCCGTTTTTTCATGTACATCATTTGGAGCAATCGGAAAAACTGGCCGAGGATAAATTATTAAACGACGAAGCCGATGCAATTCTTGTTTTTCCGGTTGATTTTGAACGCAACCTCATCCGCAACGATGAATCGAAAGTACAACTTTTGATCAATGCCATCGAAAGCAACTCAGCACAGCTGATTTATGCTTATTCGGCAAACATCATAAGCGATTTTAACAAAGACATTATTGCTGAGTGGAAAGGAATTCCTGAATTTACACCACCCACAAAAGTTGAGATAACTGAAAACTACTGGTACAATCCAGAGCTGGATTACAAATGGTTTATGGCACCGGGTATTTTGGCGATTCTAGTAACAATCATTGGCATGTTCATGTCGGGGATGAATCTGGTGCGTGAGAAAGAAATCGGCACCATTGAGCAACTTAACGTAACACCGCTCAAAAAATATCAGTTTATAATTGGCAAACTCGTTCCGTTTTGGGTTATCGGGCTCTTCGATCTGGCCTTGGGTTTAACGATTGCCTGGCTGGTTTTCGACCTGCCGATAGTTGGCAGTTTGTTCACGCTGTTTTTTATGGCCGGTGTTTACCTCATCAGCGTTCTTGGTCTTGGGTTGTTCATTTCAACAGTTACCGACACCCAGCAGCAAGTAATGTTCGTCAGCTTTTTCTTTATGATGATATTTGTACTGATGGGAGGAATTTTCACCCCGGTTGAAAGTATGCCCGATTGGGCACAGCAAATTGACCGCCTCAACCCGATATACTATTTTATGCGGGTAATGCGCATGGTTGTGTTAAAAGGCTCGAATATTACCGACCTTTTACAGGAACTCGTTTCTCTGTCGATTTTAGGCGTAACATTCTTAAGCCTCGCTATTTGGCGTTACCGGAAAACAGCATAACTTACAGCGGTTAACCTTTTTATACCGAACTCGTTTATCTGTATGCAGCCTGATGGTAGTGTCAACATATCAAAGCGAAAAGAATGAGCGAAGATTTTAGTCTTGAAATAAAAGAACGTGAATATTTTGAAGAGGGTATTTTTCGTGTCTTCGACAAGCTACATTCCGATTCTGCCAGGTTTATTTCTCACACCAATCGACAGCACTACTACATTCACGAAGTTCGCACCAATATAAAGAAAATACGGGGAGTACTGCGTTTGTTGCGTCACGAAATTGGCGATGAAAGCTATAGCGAGATGAATGGCTATTACCGT
This sequence comes from uncultured Draconibacterium sp., assembly GCF_963676815.1. Lineage (NCBI taxonomy): Bacteria > Pseudomonadati > Bacteroidota > Bacteroidia > Marinilabiliales > Prolixibacteraceae > Draconibacterium > uncultured Draconibacterium sp. The sequence continues at coordinate 3,593,561 of NZ_OY781365.1, read as the reverse complement.
GATCTTGCACAAGAAGTGGCCCTGCTACGCGACGATACATCGCAAATTGAACTCCTCCAGCAAATAAAACTAAAATTGCGCAACCCTGCAGTTACAAAAGCGATTGATAAAATTATTTCCCAACATCGCCGAAACCGGAAAAAGGCGTTTGACCATTTTAAAGAAACGGGACATGCCGAGGACATAAAACAAATGATACTGAGCCTGCAGCAAATGATACACAACCTCGATTTTGCAGGCGATCCGGAATCTTTTATTCTAAAAAGCCTGCAACACATTTACCATCAAGCCAGAGGAGCATTTGAGACTACTGAGTTTTTGAATGATGATGAAATTTACCATTCCTGGCGAAAACAGGTAAAATACCTCACCTATCATTTAATGCTGCTGAATAAAGCCTGGCCAAATTCCATTCGCGCCTATATCAGCGATTTAAGTGTTTTGGGAAGCACCCTTGGAAAGCTACATGATTTGAATTTGTTTCAGGAGGCTATTAAAAACAAAACCATTGTAATCCCAGATAAAGATTCTCGCAAGAAACTAATGCGCTATCTGTATAACAGGCGATCGGTTTTAAGAAAACGCGTTCAGACTCTTGGCGAACAATGTTTTGCAGAAAGCAGTGATGCTTTTGCCATCCGTATTTTCAAGAATTGGGAAAACTCGGTGATGCATAAAAAACATCTAAAGCTATTCAGTGGCCCAAAGTCAAAGGATGACATTCAATGTAATTGCGACGGCGACTAAGCTTTAATTTCATTCGCCATTTCCAACAACTTTAACGTAGTTTTCCAATTCCGAGTGGTGGCAGTCACTTTCAATTGATTTTCAAAAAAGTTATTGTTGAGTTTAGTTTTTCCATAACCGTGCGGACAATACAAATAAACAACACCATCGATAATCGAAAATTCCTCTCCAACGTTTAGATAAGTTTTGATTTTTTCTTCATTCACATTAGTAGGAGTTTCATTCAAAAAAGTGACATGCAGAAATTGAGCTTCTTTATCTTCGTCGCCCGTAAACGGATTGTTTTTAAAAATGTTCGTCAACTGCTCAGCTCGTAAAACCAAAACCGGCTCATCAAACTCGAAGTCATCCAGTATTTTATTGTTGATCAAATCTGCTAATTTACCGGGACTTGTTTCCGGATAAAGAAAAACAACATTCCCGCTTTGAATATAAGTTTGAACCTGGTAGAATCCCAATTGGGAAAAAGAGGATTTCAGCGCATCCATCTTAATCTTGTTTTTCCCACTAACATTTATTCCGCGCAAAATGGCTACATACGTATTCATACATCCATAACGTCAAGTGCTAAACTTAGTTTTTATGTTTCGTCTTTTTTACCAAAAACTTATTTTCGTCAATAGAAAGAACAAAGGTTAAGTAGTAAGCGTTAAATTTGAAGCGCAAGCAAAACAGACATGACAGCAACAGCAGATCACAAACTGATTTACTACATAAAAAAGTGGGTAAAAAACATTTCGGAAGACGATGAGAAATTAATTCTCTCTGCTTTTGAGCCGATTACAGTAAAAAAGAAAAAAGACCTGCTGGAACCCGACGAAACCTGTAAATACATTTATTTCGTGATTAAGGGTTGTTTGCGCTCGTATTATGTTGATGCAAAAGGAATCGAGCATATCTACCAGATAAGATTGGACAACAGCTGGATAAGCGATCTGGAAAGTTTCTTTTCTCAACGCCCATCGAAATATTACATTGAAACTTTGGAAGATTCGCAATTGTTACGCATTTCATACGACCGTTTGGAACAGCTGTATGAGGAGATTCCACAAATCGAAAGGTATTTCCGTATACTTTTCCAAAAAGCCTACATAAACGCATTGGAGCGGTTAAATGCCACCATGTGGGAATCGGCGGTTGACCGGTACAACGACATGCTAAAAGAACATGCTGATATCTTTCAGCGAGTACCTTTAGTATATATTGCTTCTTACCTTGGCATTACTCCCGAAAGCCTTAGCCGCATACGTAAAAAACACTAAATCAACAGATAACATCTATCATAACTCTACTCCCTTAACTTAGATCAAGTGTATTTCTTAACATAGGTCAAGTGTGCAAGGCATGCCTGTGCCCTACTTTTGTATCGTACAATTAAAACAAATGACGATGCGAAAAATAGATCCAAAAAAATTATCAGTTCAGGAGCGAGTCGAGAAACTACACGACATGATTCTGGGAGGTCACATTTTAGAAGCATTCGAAAAATTTTATGCCGATGATGTTGTCCGAAAAGAAAACGACGATGAAGCGATTGTAGGAAAAAATGCCTGTCGCTTACAAGAAGAAAACCTGGTAACAGGCATAACAGCGTTCAGAAAAGCCAAGGTGAAAAACGTAATTATTGGCGAGAAAATTTCGGTGGTGGAATGGGAATTCGATTACACCCATAAAGAATTGGGCGCACGAAAATACACCCACATTGCAGTACAGCAGTGGAATTGCGACGGACAAATAGTTAACGAGACAATTTATAACAACAATTAAAAAATAAGAAAATGAAAAAATTAGGATTATTAGCAGTGCTTGTATTAGCAGCAAGTGTAGCAACATTTGCACAGAAGAAAGAAGTAAACAGTGAAGCGTCGCTTGTAAAATGGACCGGTAAAAAAATTGGAGGTTCTCACCACGGAGAGATCAATGTAAAAAGCGGTTATTTCGAATTCAAAAACGACAAAATCGTTGGTGGAGAAGTAGTGATCGACATGAACACCATCGTTAACAAAGACCTTGATAACGAAGAGTATAATCAGAAACTGGTGGGCCATCTAAAATCAGATGATTTTTTTGGCGTTGAAAAATACCCGACATCAAAATTTGTGGTTACCAAAGCAACAAAATTCGAAAATGGTAAAGCCAGTGTTACAGGAAAACTGACGATTAAAGAAAACACCGAAGAAGTAACTTTTGATGTGGTAAAAAACGGAAACACGTATAACGCAGAAGTTAAAGTTGACCGATCGAAATTTGATGTACGTTACGGCTCAAACTCATTCTTCGATAACCTGGGAGACAAAGCCATTAACGACATTTTTACGCTCGATATCTCTCTTGCACTTTAATGCGCAGAACAATGTGAGGCATTTATCGGTTTTGAGATAAGAGCCGACGGGCCCGAAAACAATTGCTAATACGTGAAAACATGGAACGGAAACAATTTATAAAAACAGTAATGGCAGCAGTGCCGCTAACAGTTGCAGGTATGAAACTTAACGCATTAAATAAAATAACAGAATCATTGGAGAATACTCCTAAAATGCCGGTGCTTTTTCTTGGCCACGGAAGTCCGATGAATGCAATCACTGAAAACGAATTTGTTCAGGGTTTCAGAAAGGTTTCTTCCGAAATTGAAAAGCCAAAAGCGATTGTTGTGGTGTCGGCACACTGGGAAACACAGGGAACACGAGTTACCGCGATGGAACAACCATCAACCATTCATGATTTTGGTGGTTTTCCACAGGAACTCTACGAAGTACAATATCCGGCACCGGGAATGCCACAGTTGGCAAAAGATGTAAAAGATATCGTGCAAACCACACCTGTTCATCTCGACGATAAGTGGGGACTCGATCATGGAGCCTGGTCGGTTATCCGGCACATGTACCCTGAGGCCGATGTTCCGGTGATACAGTTGAGCCTTGACTACAGAAAAACGCCACAGGAACATTATGCACTGGCACAGGAGCTAGATAAACTACGTGAAAAAGGAATTTTAATCGTGGGCAGTGGAAACAATGTGCACAATTTACGGATGGTGCACTGGGGCAAACTCAATGAAAACTTTGGCTTCGACTGGGCTAACGAGGCCAACGAAAAAATGAAGGAATTGATATTGAGTGGCAACCACCAGGATTTGATCAACTATTCAAAAATGGGCAGGGCATTTCAGTTATCAATCCCAACGCCTGAGCACTATTTGCCTTTACTTTATGCACTGGCATTGCAGGATAAAAAGGATGAAATTAGCATTTTTAACGATGAACCGGTTGGAGGCTCATTAGCCATGACCTCGGTAAAAATCGGGTAAAAAAATTGCATGCAGATTGCGCAGATTTTTGTAGAATTTGAATTTCCAAAATCAACGAAATCTGCGAGAAACAAAAGAAATAATTTAAGTATAAACAATTAAAATTTGAATAAGATGAAAATAGGAGTAACAGGAGCAACAGGTCAATTAGGACAATTGGTTGTTGAACAACTAAAACAAAAAACAGCAGTAGAAAACATTGTAGCATTAGTGCGCACACCCGAAAAAGCTGCAGAGCTTGGCGTTGAAGCACGTACTTTCGACTACGAAAAACCGGAAGGACTGGCCGACGCATTAAAAGGTATTGATCGTTTATTATTGATTTCGGGTAGCGAAATCGGAAAACGCGAGCAGCAACATAAAAATGTTATTGAAGCAGCAAAAGAATCGGGTATCAGTTGGATTGTTTACACTAGTCTATTACATGCCGATACTTCTTCGTTAAGTTTGGCAGGCGAACACTTGGCAACCGAAGCTTTGCTTAAAAACTCAGGAATTGAGCATACTATTTTGCGAAACGGTTGGTATACTGAAAACTACACTGGATCGATTGAAGGTGCACTTGGAGCAGGAGCATTTGTAGGTAGTGCGGGCGATGGTAAAATCTCATCAGCAACACGCGCCGACTTTGCAGAAGCAGCAGCTGTTGTTTTGACAAACGAAGAATACAAAGGCAAACAATTTGAGTTGGCCGGCGATGAAAGTTATACATTAACCGACCTTGCTGCAGAGATATCAAAACAAACAGGAAAGGCTATTCCGTACAACAACCTTCCTGAAGGCGAATATGCTAAAATTTTGAAAAGCATTGGTTTGCCCGATATGTTTGCCGATGCAATTGCCGGATGGGATACAGGAGCTTCAAAAGATGATCTTTTTGATGACTCGAAACAACTTTCAAAATTGATTGGAAGGCCAACAACACCATTAGCTGATGCAGTAAAAGCCGTATTATAATTCGATTAAAATAGTATTTAATAAAAGCTGTTTGCATTTTCCGACGAGGAAGAATGCAGGCAGCTTTTTTTTGCAATAGCCCTACCAGTCAAGATTCTGACAAACAATATATTGTACCTGATATTTTTTTTACCGGCTTCACGAATTTCCTTTGTACAAAGCACTTAAAATGTTTACTTTTGGCTGCTCAAAGCAAATTAGATCATGAAGGCAGGTGTAGTTGTAGTTTTTAGTTTTATTTTTTTATTTCTGAGTAGCCCATCACAGGCACAAAACAACGGACAGATTGATAGCGACAAACCCAAAGTGGTCATTGGTATTGTAATCGAAAATATGCGCCCGGATTACATTCAACGTTTTTGGGATAAATTTCAACCCAACGGTTTTAAGAAGATCTATTCGGAAGGCGCTGTTTGTCAAAATGTAAAACTCACGCTACACGAACAAAACTATGCAAGTGGAACAGCAACTCTATTCACCGGAGTTCATCCTTCGATTCACGGAATTGTTTCCAATAAATGGTACGACCGCCTGAAGAAAAAGGAAATTGACAGTACTGAAGATGATTATTATTTTACAGTTGGTGCCGATACCGAAGCCGGTGCTGCGTCGCCCAAAAATTTACTTTCGACAACACTTACCGACAACCTGAAAATATTAAGTGGCGGAAAAGCTAAAATATTTAGTGCTGCTTTGAACCGCGAATCTGCAGTTTTTGCAGCCGGTCATGCTGCAGACGGAGCTTATTGGTTCGACACTGAATCAGGAAGAATGATATCCAGTTCGTTTTATGTAAGCACTTTCCCCGATTGGGTAAGGATTTTTAACAGCGAGAATTATGCCGATGTTTACAGTCACCGTACCTGGACAACATTGCTGCCTGAAACAAGTTACACCGAATCCCTTCGCGACGATTACCTGCTTGAACGGGGTTACTTTGGGGAGTTTAATACTTTCCCCCACTCAATTAATAAATACATAAAGCGCACTAACGATTTCAGGCCGTTTAAAACCACGCCGTCGGCCAACATGATGATTAAGGATTTTACTTTACGTTTGTTAGAGAACGAGGAAATTGGCACCGATAACGTTACTGATTTTGTTACAGCTGTTTTTTCAAGCATGGACTATGAGAATAACTCATTTGGCCCGGCCTCGCTCGAAATGATGGATACTTATCTTTATCTCGACCAGTACATTGGCGAATTAGTTGACGCCGCCGAGAAAAAATTCGGAAAAGACAATGTTCTGTTCTTCCTTACGGCCAACACGTCGGCATCATACCCGGTTGAATACCTAAAGGAAGAATTTCATTTAACGGTTGACTATTTTAACGTTGAGAGTGCCATTGCTCTGTTAACTTCGTACCTCAACATAACTTATGGAGAAAAGAACTGGATTGAACACTATTCCGATCTTCAGTTGTACCTTGACCATGATATTATCAGCAAGAGCGATAACGTAACATTAAATGAACTACGTGAGGTATCTTCAAATTTCATTAACCAATTTACCGGAGTGCAGGTTTCAATGCCCGCATTTCAATTAGAGCAAGGAAGTTCTGCCAACGGTTTGTTCGAACCGCTGTATAATACCTACCATAAAAACCGCTCGGGCGATTTTATTTATACGTTAAAAGAAGGCTGGCAACCCGGTTACAAATTCAAACGCGCCAACTACACCGATCAATCGCGCATACCAATTGTAATTTGGGGTAAAAACATAAAAGCACAACAAATTAGTACAACTCACAATGCTGTAGATTTGGTTCCAACATTGGCCGAACTAATTTCTGTGCCTATCCCCGATAAATGCCAGGGAAAAATTATTAAAGAAGTACTGGATACTAAATAAGGTTAACTGTTGCGCTTCAATTAACTAGAACAACTTAAATCCTTTACGATCATTCTTCTTTTCCGTTTTAAGCTCTGCGTGCACCTGATCATTCTTTTTCTGTCGGTCTTTACTACCCATTAATGGCTTTAAACTAACCACTAAAGTAGTATCAGAAATGGCATTCACGTGGTGTAAAACGGATTTAAAACCTCCGTTTGAAATTGACAAATCAACATCGCCCTTATCAAGCATTAGTTTGTAAAATCCATTTTGATTGGTAATTGTTCCGATTCCTGAATTCTGATCGAAGATGCTAACATTTTCCAATGCTTTTCCGTTTGACCCATTATTAACATAACCCGATATGCTAACAATTTGTGCCCAACTCATGCCCGGAATTACCAATAATAGCAAAGCGAATTGGGTGATTAATACTGTTTTCATTTTTTGAACTTGTTTTAATTGTTATATGGCTCTATAAAATTAGACAAAAAACAGCATATAAAGGTTGCGTTGTCCTTTAATTTTCTATAAATAAATTGTTAATGTTTATCAAAAACCACCCCCTTAAAATTATCCTTATTTAGACTACATTGTAAAATACAGCAGGAAAACCTTTTCTACAGCATAAGTATACATGACAAAAGTTAGGCTATTGGAGCTAATTAAAAACAGTTTTTGTTTTTACGCTCGGTTTCTGCTGAATAACATCATGTTAAGTAACAAAAACACTATTTATTTCTGCAATAACTACGTACATTTGTTTATAATAAATAAAGAATTATTTCTTTATTTAAAAAACAATCAGCAACTGACCTGGCCTTAATTGGCGACCTATTTAACAATAACAACTAATAACCAATTTTAAATACAAAAACTTGTCTCATGGATCCAATCCAATCGTTAATTAAAAACCTGGCCGACAAACATGGTCGTAGCCGGGAAAGTGTTTTACCGATTTTGCAAGGAGTGGTTGAACAAGAAAAATTCCTCTCCGAACGTTCGATGGTCGAGATTGCACGTGAAATCGATATCCCGGCTGCCGATGTTTACGGAACAGCCACTTTTTACTCTTTTCTGGAAACAAAACCTGCCGGAAAATTTATTATTCGCGTATGCAAAACCATTACCTGTGCGATGAAAGGCAAAAACCAGGTTTTATTTGCCATACAAGACATGCTGAAAATCAGGTTAGGGGAAACCACCCCCGACAAACAATTTACGCTGCTGGAAACCAATTGTCTTGGCTGGTGCCACAAAGCGCCGGCAATGCTCATCAACGACGAAATTTATACCGAACTCACACCCGAAAAAGTGAGGGAAATTTTAACAAGTTACATGACCGAGAACGCTAACCAATAAACCAGCAATTATGGCAAGTTCACATCAACTAAAACGTGTTGATTTCATTTTTAGAAATGAAAACGACTGGGAAAAAGTACTTTCTACAACGATAAAAAAGAAACCACAAGAGTTAATAAACGAATTGATTAGCTCGGAACTGAAAGGACGTGGCGGGGCAGGATTTCCAACTGGACTAAAATGGAAACTCACTGCGGAATCAAAAGAAAAAGAGAAATATGTAATTTGTAACGCCGACGAAGGAGAACCAGGCACTTTTAAAGACCGCGAAATATTATCGCGCGTACCATACAAAGTGCTAACAGCAATGGCCATTTGCGGATACATTACCGGGGCAACTCAAGGCTATATTTACTTGCGCGGCGAATATAAATTTCTGGAGCCTGAGCTGAATAAAGCAATCGATGAGTTTAGCTACTACTGCAAAGAAACAAATCTCGATTTTAATATTTCGATTTTTATGGGCAGTGGTGCATACATTTGCGGCGAAGAAACCGCCTTAATGGAATCGATGGAAGGCAAACGTGGCGAACCACGCAACAAACCACCATTTCCAACCCAATCAGGATACATGGGAAAACCAACAGTGATAAACAATGTTGAAACACTGGTACACTCATTTACCATTTTTAAATATGGTGCTAAAAAGTTCTACGACCTTGGTGTTCAATACTCGCGAGGCACTAAACTTTTTTCAGTATCGGGCGATACACCAAAACCCGGAATTTACGAATTGGAACTGGGGATGAGTCTGCAGGATTTTGTGTATGAATTTGGCGACGGTGATACGAAAGCGGTACAGGTTGGTGGAGCATCGGGTTTTCTTGTTCCGCGCAAGAAATTTAAAGATGCGGCCATTGGTTTTAAGGGAAAACTAACCGGTATTTCGCTTCCTACGGGTGGATCGATGATGCTTTTTAATAGTTCGCGCTCGATGTTTAATGTGCTCGACAACTACCTCGAATTTTTCCGTGAAGAATCGTGCGGACAATGTACACCTTGCCGCGTTGGCTGCCAGCAATTACTGTTGGGAATAAAAGCTGTTAAACGTGGCGAAAAACCGGCTTCTTATCTCGATAAATTACTACGTCTTACCGAAACCATGCAGTATACTGCCAAATGTGGCTTAGGCCAGTCGGTAGCAAATTCTTTCTCTTCAATCGTTGAAAATTTCAGAGAAGAAATGATCTATTAATAACCGGAAAAAGAAACAAAATGAGCAAGAAATTAAATATTACAATAAACGGTTTCCCGGTTGAGATTGCTTCAGGGAAAACCATTCTGGAAGCAGCAGAAGAACAAGGTATTACCATTCCAACGCTATGTCATCATAAAGATTTGTGTGTTGCCGGAAATTGCAGGGTTTGTGTGGTTGAAGTAACCGGGCAAAATCGTCTTTCGGCCGCTTGTGCCACACCATGTGAAGAAGGAATGGAAATTCTTACCAACAGTTTAAAGGTACGTAACTCCAGAAAGCAAATTATTGAGCTGCTTTTGGCAGAACATAACGCCGATTGCACAAAATGTTACCGCAACGGAAATTGCGAATTACAAACATTGGCATCGGAGTACAAAATTATGACCCAGGATTTTATCGAACTGGTTCCGTTAAAAAACTACTCCATCGACAAGTTTTCGCCATCAATTATGAAAGACGACAGCAAGTGTATAAAATGCCAGCGCTGTGTGAGAACATGTGCCGAGCTGCAAGGTGTAAATGCACTTACGGTAGCCCACAAAGGCGACAAAATGAAAATTACAACTTTCTTTGAAAAAGCGATGCGCGATGTGGTTTGTACTAACTGCGGGCAATGTGTTAATCACTGTCCTACAGGCGCTTTGGTTGAGAAAAACTATATTGAAGAAGTTTGGGAAGCTATTGCCAACCCAAATAAACATGTGGTTGTACAAACAGCTCCTGCCGTGCGCGTAGGTTTAGGTGAAGAACTGGGCTTGAAACCCGGGAAACGTGTCACCGGCCAAATGGTGGCTGCATTAAAACGTTTGGGATTCGATTCGGTTTTAGATACCGACTTTACTGCCGACCTTACAATTATTGAAGAAGGAACGGAGTTACTAACCCGACTGAAAAAAGCCCTGGTTGAAAAAGATGATTCAGTAAAGCTGCCAATGGCTACTTCCTGTTCTCCGGGTTGGATAAAATACATCGAACATATGTATCCGGAACACCTCGACAACCTGTCAACATGTAAATCGCCACAACAAATGTTTGGTGCACTGGTAAAAACCTATTACGCTAAAGCCCGAAATCTCGAGCCGGAAAATATTGTTTCGGTTTCGATTATGCCATGTACGGCTAAAAAATACGAAGCTTATCGTCCGGAGATGCACGACAGTGGTTACCGCGATGTTGATTATGTATTAACTACACGCGAGCTGGCCATTTTAATTAAACAGGCCGGACTCGATTTTTATAAACTTGAACCGGTTAAATACGATCGCTTAATGGGTGAATCTACCGGAGCTGCAGCAATTTTTGGAGCAACCGGAGGTGTAATGGAAGCTGCACTGCGAACAGCTTACGAAATTATTACCGGTCGTGAGGTTCCATTTGATAACCTTAATATTGATCCTGTCAGGGGAATGGGCGGAATTCGCGAGGCTTCCATAAAAATTGAAAACCCTGTTGATGAATGGGCGTTTCTTGATGGTGTTGAATTAAAATGTGCGGTGGCACACGGTTTGATTAATGCCAAAACAGTTATGGATGCTGTACGTGATGGAACTGCCGATTATCATTTTATTGAGTTTATGGCTTGCCCTGGAGGCTGTTTGGGCGGTGGCGGACAACCAATCCCTACCAATCCCGAAATCAGAGCAAAACGTGCCGAGGCCATTTATGCGGAAGATGAGGGACTGCCAATTCGGAAATCGCATGATAATCCGGAGATTAAAAAACTCTATAAAGATTTTCTGAAAGAACCACTTGGAGAAGTTTCGCATCATTTACTGCATACGAAATATACAAAACGAGAAAGGTATTAAACACTAACCTAACTTCCCTGAAAATCCGGTATCTTTGGTACCGGATTTTTTATGGCACAATTTACCCGATATATTAATTCTCCGGTTGGCTGGCTCAGACTTCAGTCGACTGAAACGCATTTAACAGCAGTTTGTTTTGATGCTGAAGAAGACATGAACTCTTCTGTTCAACCAACAATTCTTAAAGAAACGGAAAGTCAACTAAAGGAATATTTTGCCGGCGACAGAAAACACTTTAACCTTCGGCTTGCCCCTGAAGGAACAGAATTTCAGCAAAAAATATGGCAATTGGTAGAGAAAGTTCCTTTTGGAGAAACAAGCAGCTACCTCGACATTGCGAAACAATCCGGTTCGGAAAAGAATACGCGTGCCGTCGGGCTGGCCAACGGAAAAAATCCGATCCCCATAATTATTCCTTGTCATCGCATTATTGGCAGCTCAGGAAAGTTAACCGGTTATGCCGGAGGATTAGAACGCAAACGCTGGTTGCTAAAGCACGAGCTGGCAAACACAACTTCTGCAGGTCGACTATTCTAATATAGGGAATACTGTCCCAAAATGAACTACATCTCCACTCTTCACAATCCACCCAAACAGCTGTATTACTGCCCCTTAGCATTATTGGCACACCCTTTGTTTTTGTTATAACGAAATCAGGAAGATAAAAAATAAGGAAACTACTATAAGTTAACCTTAAGAAAATGGAACTCAATTTTGGGTTCCATTTTCTTTTGTTGGAAGTTTGATATATCTTATATTCACACAAAAAATTTTTATGCATAAAAAGTTAAGCCTCGTTGTTGTGTTGATATTTCTGGTTGTAATATCATTTTCCCAGGAACGATACACTTCTGACCTATTTGACGAGATAAGAGTAGAAACAGCAACCTACTCCACAAAAGATGGTGAAAATCTGGATATGGATATTTACCTTCCGCAAAACGATTACGAACCCGAACGTGCTGCAATAATTTATGTGCATGGCGGGGGTTTTAGCGGCGGAAAACGCGACGATGAAACCATAAAATCGTTTTGCACGCATTTGGCCAATTATGGTTATGTAGTTGCATCAATCTCATACCGATTAACACGAAAAGGAACACCCGAGGGATTTGGATGCGATTGTCCGGCTACCGAGAAGCTTAACACCATTTATGCCGCTAGCGAAGATCTGCAAGATGCAGCTTTCTTTTTAATCGAAAACCGACATCAGTACGCCATAAATCCACAACAGATCATTTTGTCGGGAAGTAGTGCCGGAGCAGAAACCGTATTATACACGGCTTACCAGCCTCCTTATTGTTATGGTCTGGATTCGGGGCCGGTTTCGTTTGCAGGCGTAATTGGCATGGCAGGAGCGATTCCTGACACTACGGCTTTATACTATGAATCAGCAATCCCGTCGCTGTTATTCCACGGCACTGATGATAATCTTGTTCCGTATGGCACGGCGCCTCATCATTATTGCGATGAAGACGCGGCAGGTTACTGGATTTTACATGGTTCAAAAACTATTGCCGAAAAACTTGACAAACTGGAAGTTCCATACTGGTTGCACACATCGTGTGGAGCTGCCCACGAAATAAATATCTCGCCGGTTAATGATTATTTCGATGTAATTATTGAATTTTGCAGCCAGTTTGCCATTGAAAATAATGGCGACCAGCGACATACGATTATCGAAGGAAAACAAAACGCAGAAAAATACGCAACTTATAACTACTGTTCAGAATGAAACGAATAATTTTAAGCATCCTAATTATTTTTCCATCAATGCTATTTGCTCAGCAAATGAATGTAATGACCTTTAATATCCGAATGAATACGGCCAGCGACGGTGTGAATGCCTGGCCAAACCGTATTGAAATGGTGAACGGGTTATTTCATTTTTACGATCCCGACGTTTTTGGTTTGCAGGAAGCCTTATACGGTCAGCTTTTAGACATTGAAAAAGGTTTGCCAGAATACAAATGGTTTGGCGTTGGCCGCGACGATGGTGATAAAGCCGGCGAATTTATGCCGATTTTCTATAATCCGAAAAAATTAATTCTGGAAGAAAAAGGACATTTCTGGTTATCGGAAAACTGCGATGAACCAGGACTGGGTTGGGATGCCGCCTGTAACCGAATTGTTACCTGGGGGAAATTTAAATCGAAAGTAACCGGAAAAAAATTCTTTGTTTTTAATACGCATTTTGACCATGTTGGTGTGGAAGCCCGAAAAAATTCAGCAAAACTGATTCATGAAAAAATGGAAGAATTTACAGCGGGATCAGGTTTGCCGGTAATTCTAACTGGCGATTTCAACCTAACTCCGGAAACACAACCAATAGCACTGATAAAAGGTTACATGAGCGACAGCCACGAAGTTACAAAAGAACCACCTTACGGACCGATTGGAACTTACAACGGTTTTAAACCGGGCAGTGAAGGCGATAACCGCATCGATTACATTTTTGTGAACGATAAAATTAAGGTGTTGGAATACGCAGCCATCAGCGATACTTACGAAAACCGATCTCCATCAGATCATTTGCCGGTATTTGTGCAAATACAGTTGAAATAAGAATATTTCTCGCAGATTACGCTGATTTTCGCAGATGAGTCTCCCAAAAGATTCAGCGTAATCCGAGAAATCTGCAAGAAATCTATTCAGTCTGAATCATCCAGTTCAAAAATTTCATTCACTGGCTTTTCGAATATTTCAGAGATTTTAAGGGCTAAAACAGTTGAGGGTACATACCTCCCCTTTTCGATTGAATTAATGGTTTGCCGCGAAACACCAATCAATTTAGCCAGGTCGTCTTGTGTGAGGTTTTTAATAGCACGTTCTATTTTAAGCCTATTCTGCACTTCTTATTTTTGATTTTATTGCATAAAAAGTAAACAGATACATAGATAATATAATTGCAACTAATACGTATGATGACATAAATGACTCACCTCCAAGCAATAGTTCAACAAAATCCATAATCATCATAAATGCAAATCCAAGAATAGCACTTTTATAGAAAGATTTCAAACGAAGATTGTTTGTCATCTCATCTTCTACCCTATCTTTCGAAAAGCAAATCACCAACAACCCAATATTTGCAGATTGTATTCCCAAGATATTATTTACGTCAAACATAAAATCAAAAATAATTGAGAGAATCACGGACAAAATCACCCATATTAACCCAACATATTTCATCCAACGCGGGAGTAAGTTTAGCGTTTTAAAAACATAGCTCTCAGACTTATCTTTGAATATCCAACCGGCAACAAGAATAAACAAAGCTGCGGCTATTCCCAATAGGATTGATTCGGTTTCCATAATTAATTATTCTCTTTTCGTAGTTTATAAAGGGTAAAATAAAAGTAGAGGGTTGCAATTAGCAATCCCCCTCCTATAAAGGCCTGAATGATAAAATTGCTCCACTCTCTGCCATCGGAGTCATTAATTCGTGAAGCTCCCAATGCACAGCACATTGCAACAAAACCTACAAACGAATAGGAAAAGGCTTTAAACCTAACTTGTTCGGAGAATTCGTCTTCGGTCTTTTGTTTCGAGAAGAATATTAAGAATAATGCCAGGTTAAAAACTGAAATTATCATTTCATTCTTGTTTACTACTGAGTTTTGAAAAATGAATATTGCCAATAAAGCAACAGTCGTAAAGATTAATGCCACTAGTTTAAACCAGTGAGGTAACAAACGAAATTTACGCTCATATAAATCAAAATTTAAAGCGGAGGATGGAATGATGTAATAAAGTAATCCGATGTAAATACAAAAAACGATTATGCTGTAGGCTTCCATTTGTGTAAACTTTACTGTTCAATATGACAAACATACTTTACATTTCTGAAAAAGTCAAGTATTCTTTACATTTTTTGCAACATCTTTATCTTCAGAATCATTTCGATCATTTTATCACAAAACCTGACTTTTATCTTTCATTCTGCTGTTTGATAATTGATAAGTTTTACATTTCTTAGCGGGATGTTTGAAAATCTTGGTGAACTCATTATAAAAATCTCCGATGGCATTTGGGGAACTCCTGTTTTAATTTTACTACTTGGTGGCGGATTTTACTTTTTGGTGTATTCGCGATTGGCACCACTGCGTTACATTGGTCATGCACTTTCCATTTTAACCGGAAAATACGACGATCCGAACGAAGCCGGACAATTGCGGCACTACCAGGCACTATCTACAGCCCTTGCCGGAACTGTTGGCATGGGAAATATAAGCGGAGTAGCGGTTGCTATTACCATGGGCGGACCGGGTGCGATCTTTTGGATGTGGGTTTCGGCCCTTCTTGGTATCAGCACCAAGTTTTTTACCTGTTCGCTGGCCGTTATGTTTCGCGGAAAAGACGATGCAGGCGAAATACAGGGTGGCCCCATGTATTACATCACCGAAGGATTGGGTAAAAAGTGGAAACCAATTGCCGTCTTTTTTGCCATAATGGCCATGATTGGCGTTTCTCCGCTATTTCAGGCTAATCAGCTTACCCAAATGATTCGCGATGTGGTTTTGGTTCCCAAGAATGTTAGTGGCTCCTTTACTACCGATCTTGTTACCGGAATTGTTATCGCTATAATTGTTGGTTTAGTTGTTATTGGCGGCATTAAACGTATTGGTAAAGTTACCGGAAGACTTGTGCCCACCATGGTTGTTGTCTATACAGTGACGGTGCTTTACGTAATTTTCTCATATCCCTCTGCTATTATTCCTGCCTTTAGAACAATTTTCGAAGATGCTTTTACCGGCAATGCAGTTTTAGGCGGATCGCTGGGTGCCATAATAATTACAGGTGTGCGTCGTGCAGCATTTTCAAACGAGGCCGGACTGGGAACTGCTCCAATGGCGCACGGAGCCGCAAAAACCAACGAGCCTATTCGCGAAGGTTTGGTGGCCATGCTCGGACCAATTATCGATACCATTGTAGTTTGCACCATGACAGCTCTCGCCATTATTGTAACCAATACATGGGTGGAAAATAGCGCCGATGGGATTACGCTTACAGCCCATGCTTTCGATTCGGCCATCCCGGTTTTCGGAAAATACATTCTCTCCATTTGTGCCATTTTCTTTAGTATGTCAACTATGTTTGCCTTTCCGTATTATGGGGTAAAATGCCTGGGTTTCGTTGCCGGAACCAAATACCAGCACATTTACAATTACGTTTTTGTTGCTGTTATTCTGCTGGGAGCTGTGGCAAATCTGCGCACAATCATTGGTTTAATCGACATTGCTTTTGCACTAATGGCATTCCCTACTGTAATTACAACCATACTTTTATCGCCACACGTAAAACGGGCAGCAAAGGATTATTTTAAACGACTAAAAATCGAGCAACAATAGACCGTTCCAAGACAACTATAATTACTGGAAAATTTTATTTTTCATTTCCCAAAGTCATTTAAGTATTGTTTTTGAATCGTAAATTCAATATTTTAAACAAAAATATTACTATGACCACAAATCCACAATTTGAACAACTCGAAAAAGCCTTTTTTCACGATGGTTATCAATTGGCTATGAAAGCTGTTGAGGCGAACATGGAGCAGGACGCGTTGCATCAATCATTAAAAGAAATGTATGCGGCCATCGACGGATTGATTGATTCGTTGTTTGTTTATGCCCGGCAACAAAATCAAAGTATAGATTGCAAACGAGGCTGCAGCTGGTGTTGTCATCAACCGGTATTTGCGCTGGATTACGAGCTGGAGTATTTAAAGGCTAACGTAAATAAAATGTTTGACGCTGAAACCGTATCATACATTCAGGAAAAAGCAAAACAAAAACAAGACAAACTCGGACACTTGAAAGGCGATGAATTGATGAATGCCAAATACGCTTGTCCTTTATTAAAAGAAAAAACCTGCATGGCTTATGATGCACGCCCGATGGCCTGCCGCATCTATCTTTCGTCGGATGTAAAAAGCTGTGTTCACTTTTATAACAAACCCGATGACAAAACCACCTACCCTGCCCTTTTGGATATGCCAATGCGCCTGGGACGAATGATGAACGAAGGATTTAAATCGGCGCTAAAAACCAATGGTATTGAAGCAAAAGAATTTCGTATTGAAGAGAAACTAATTTAAACTTCCTCAATAACAATTCCAGCCTCTTTAAATTTACTTTCCAGAATTTCGGGTGACAGTGGCCGGCCATTTCGTGTAAGAACTGAAGTAATACGGCCTTTTATCATCAGTTTTTCATCGGTTTTACGAATTACCTCCTGCAAAAACACAATGCGTAAACGACCTTGTTTTCCTATCTTCAAACGAACTAAAAAGTCGTCGCCGGGACGTAACGGAAATTTGTATTCCAACTCGGCTTTTATAACCACTGCGTCGATTCCCTCGTCGTGGAGTTTGGCAAAATCGAGCCCAACATGGTTCAAAAATTTATGACGAGTATGTTCCAGGTAGTTTTGGTAAACAGCGTTATTTACAATTCCCTGAATGTCGCATTCGTAATCGCGTACCTGCATTTCTAATTCAAAGTGATAATTTTCCATTTTACAAAATTAAGGGCTAAAGCCCGGTTTACAGGATATAATAAACCCCGGCTTAAAAGCCGGGGTAAGAAATATTTTTAATGGACTTACTTAACTTCAAAATCAAACAATTTCTTGTCCTCCAGATACCCTTCCAAACGATCGCCGATGGCAACCGGACCAACATTTGCGGGTGTTCCGGTGTAAATCAGGTCACCAATTTTAAGGGTGACGTATTTTGAGATATGAGCAATCAACTCATCAAAATCAAAGATCATCAATCCCGAATGTGATTCCTGAACCGTATCGCCATTTATGTCCAACCGAAAACCGATTGCCTCCTGATCGGGGAAAATTGATTTGGGCAAAAAAGTATTACTCAACACCGCCGACTTATCAAAAGCTTTGGCTTTTTCCCAGGGCAGTCCTTTTGCTTTAAGCTTCGCCTGCACATCGCGGGCCGTGAAATCGATTCCCAAGCCAACCTCATCATAATAACGGTGGGCAAAGCGTTTCTCAATGTTTTTGCCAATACGATTTATCTTGATCACCAACTCAATTTCGTGATGCACCTCGTTGGTCCAGTCCGGGATATAGAACGGATCATTATTCCTCAATAAGGCCGTATCCGGCTTCATGAAAAATATGGGTTCTTCGGGTACGTCATTGCCCAGCTCCCTGGCATGAGCCACGTAATTTCTTCCTATGCAAATTATTTTCATGATTC
This sequence comes from uncultured Draconibacterium sp., assembly GCF_963676815.1. Taxonomy (NCBI): domain Bacteria; kingdom Pseudomonadati; phylum Bacteroidota; class Bacteroidia; order Marinilabiliales; family Prolixibacteraceae; genus Draconibacterium; species uncultured Draconibacterium sp. The sequence continues at coordinate 3,575,124 of NZ_OY781365.1, read as the reverse complement.
AAAGCTTTACAATTACACTGTCATTTCGAGCACAGCGGGAAATCTGTAACAGATTTAGCTCCGCTGATTTTCAATTCTCAGTCGTTCCTCCTTCGAAATGACAAGCTTTACTTGCTCATCATTTTTAATTTTAACTGCGTAAGTACTTTTTTAGTATACAGCGGAAATTCGCTGTTTAAAATCCAGCCAAAGTAACCGGGTTGTTCTTGTAAAACCTGCTCAACCGGCACTCCTTTGTTCTTACCGAAATTAAATACCTCAACACCATTTTCATCGTAAACAATGCGGCCTACAAAATCAACATTGCGGTCGTACGACGAGAATTCGCTCAACTTATTTACATCGTTTTCAATCGGAGTTGATTTTTTTCCTTTAGCATCTTCATACTCCACACCTTTGTATTTATCGAGCTGCGATTTCAGCACTTCGTAAGTTGCCTTTGTATCGGCCATGGCACTGTGCGCATCGGTTAATTCCTGGTTACAATAAAATTTGTATGCCGCTGCCAGTGTACGTTTTTCCATTTTGTGGAAAATGGCCTGCACATCAATAAATTTGCGCTTTTTAAAATCAACATCCACCTCGGCACGTAAAAACTCTTCGGCCAGTAACGGAATATCAAAACGATTGGAATTAAAACCTGCCAGATCGCATCCTTCCATAAATTTTGCCAACGTTTTTGCCACCTCTTTAAAAGTTGGTGCGTCTTTAACATCCTCGTCGTAAATTCCGTGGATCAAAGATGCTTCAATCGGAATCGGTTGCTCAGGATTTATGCGCATCAGTTTTTCTTCCTCTGTTCCGTCAACATTAACTTTTATTAGTGCAATCTCCACAATTCGATCCGTAACAATGTTTATTCCGGTGGTTTCCAGATCTAAAAAAACCAAAGCGTTTTTTAAATGTAACTTCATGGTGGGTATGAATTAAAAAAGGTACCCTAAAACCTGCGTTCCCGGATACCTTTTCGGTTTATCGTTATACTTTTTTAAACGTTTATCATCATTGGCATCAGCAACATCAACATGTCTTCGTCTTCCTCATTTTCTGCCGGAAGTAACAAGCCTGCACGTGTTGGATCGCTCATTTCAACTTTAACATCGCCGGTTGAAATATTGGTCAAAATTTCCTGCAGGAAAGTTGATTTGAAACCAATTTCAATTTCTTCGCCTTCGTATTCGCAATTGATGCGTTCAACTGCCGAAATAGAGAAGTCGATATCTTGTGCCGAAACCACTAACTGGTTGTCAGTAATATTCAGTTTTACCAAGTTGCTCGCCTGGTTCGAGAATACAGAAACACGTTTTACGGTGTTGAAGAAATTCAGACGATCGATGATCATTTTGTTTGGATTGTTGGTAGGAATTACCGAGTTATAAGTTGGGTAATTTCCTTCTACCAAACGACAGATCAGTTTGTAGTTGCTCAATGTAAAAAAGGCATTTTTATCGTCGAATTCCAGTTTTACATCAAACTCTTCTTTTGGCAACAGGTTTTTCAATAAACTGGCCGGCTTTTTAGGCAAAATAAACGATGACTCGAATTCAGCTTTTGCATCCAAACGACGGTAACGTACCAGCTTGTGCGCATCCGAAGCAACAAAGCTCATAAAATCAGGAGTCAACTCCACGTAAATACCATTCATTACCGGACGTAACTCGTCGTCGGCAGTAGCAAACAAAGTTTTTTCAATACCTTTTTGAAGTACAACATGGCTAACATCGATCGACGATGCACCTTCATCATCCAACTGTGGCTGCTCCGGGAAATCCTCGGCATTTTGGCCCATAATGCTGAACTTACCATTGTCTGAATAAATTTCAACAAGGTACGAATCACCATCAATCTGAAATGTCAGCGGTTGCTCCGGAAATTCTTTTAGCGTATCAGTTATTAATTTTGCCGGAACTGCAACGGCTCCTTCTCCTTCAATATTATCCAACTCGAGGCTGGTAATTAAAGTCGACTCCAGATCGGAAGCTGTTATAGTTAACTCTGTTTCGCTTAACTGAAACAAGAAGTTATCGAGAATTGGCATTGTACTTTTACTGCTGATTACCTTACTAATTGCAGAAAGGTGGCTCAGTAATTCGGTGCTTGAAACTACAAACTTCATTTATTTCGATTTATTTTTTTGATTTCATACTTAACGGTGCTTCGGTTGACACCAATCTAAGTATACGAATATACAAACTTTCATGAATTATCCCTATCGTGATAAAAGGGATTTTACCCTATTTTATGAACGGTTGTATTTGTATTTACGGACAAGGTTGTAAACCAGTGCAAAAACAATGATCAAAAGCAGTGGCAGCAATACATTCAGCCATTTCCAGAAAGCGGCTTCTTCGCGCAGTTTTACTTTATCGAGCAACCGTAATTTTAGCGACCGCCCACGCAACTGCATAATTCCCTGTTTATCATCGAGGTACGAAATAGCGTTGATCAAAAATTCCTTATTTCCGAAAACCTGTCCCGAAACTTCGTCATAACCAAGTTCCTGAATTTTAGGTGGATTGGTAGAATAGTTGACTTTATTGGTGATCATTCCACCGTCGGCAATCACGATCATTTGTGTAGGCTGACTTTCCGTAATGATGTCGGCCGAAGAATAACCGTAATTTTCCACCATGCGGTTTTTATAGTTCGAAGTAAAAACACCTTCCAACAAAACACCAACCGGAATATCCGACTGCGTGAACAACTCGCGAGCCGGCGGATTGTTAATATTTCCTAGGCTTACCGACGACGGTGCTTTTATCCGTCGGGCATAAGGCGATGTACTCAGAATCACCTCTTTTTGAATGGTTGAATTGGCAGAAACGGTATCTAGCGACGAAACAAACTCGGTTTTTACCCAGTTCAGGTTTCGGCTTATCGGGTTATTGTCGTTGGGTGTTAGCAGCGGCGAATAATACCACGGATGTAAAGTATAACGTGGCGGATTTCCCGGTGCCGCCGTGTTTACACGAATCTGAATACAGTTTACATCCTGTAGCAATTCGTAATTTAAACGCACACCGTAGCGAAACAACTGGTCGCCCAAATTCATGTCGTTTGGAAAAGAATACGTTTGAAATCCTTTACTCAAACTATCTAAACTCACCTGCACCGGATCAACAAGCCACATCAGTTTGCCACCTTTCATCAGGTACTGATCGATGGCAATTTTGGAAGTTTCGGGGAATTCCTTTTTCGGATTGGCGATTACCAAAATATCTACGTCCGAATCTTCCAGGTCGGCAGCTTCCATCATGTCAATTTCAAAATCGGCAGAAAGTGCACGCGCAATATCGGCCACTTCGTATTGATTCGCCTCATCGTGTCCCTGTAAGAATGCTAGTACCGATTTCTTCTTTCGCATCAATTTATGAAAGGCATTTACCAACTCAAACTCGATGGTCTCTACCGAGTGATTAAAGTTATTTTCGTAACTGGTGTACGGATTATTTTTCAGAAAATTAACCGCCAGCTCTTTGTTTTGGTAACGAATTATTGCTCCGGGAAATATAAAACGGGAACTCACACCTTGCTCGGTTTTATGCCCAAAATTAATTCGCGGCACCCCTCTGTTTACGATGTCGGCGATAAATTCTTCCTGCTTTTCGATATTCCCAATACTGTACGGATTAAATATACGCACCCGAATCGGCGCCGAACTGTATGCATTCAGTACCGCAATTTTCTCCAGTACTTCGTTTTGTATTTTTCGCAATCCCGCTTCCAGTTCACCACTCAAGTACAATTCCACTTCCACCGGTGCTTCCAATCCGCTTACCATTTGTTTACTCACATCCGAAAGCGAATAACGTTTTTCGGCTGTAAGATCGATACGATACAAAAAATTGGATGAAATAGCCAGTACCAGTAAAACGGCCAGCGGAATTACTACTGCACGAACTTTTGCCTTTGTTTTTCGGAGTTTGCCTTTTCGTAAGATTAAGGTGGTGCCGTACAAAAACAAAAAGGCCATTCCGATAAAATAGAGGATATCGCGCATATCGACCACACCCCGCGAAATGGAAAGGTAATGATCGTTAATACTCAGCCACGAGAAAAGTTGCTCCAGCAAATACGGAACTTCTGCCGATGCCACAAACTCGAAACCGAGGTAAAAAATAAACGACAGCGACATTCCGAAAATGAAAGAAACAATTTGGTTATCAGTTAGCGACGAGGCAAAAATGCCAATGGCCACATAAATAGTTGCCAGGAAAAACAGCCCCATAAACGATCCCCAGGTTGCACCGGTGTCGATACTTCCAACAGGGTTTCCCAACCAATAAACCGATATAAAATAAAGAAAAGTGGGTAACAACGAGAAAACGACAAGCACCAATCCGGCCAGGAATTTGGCCATTACCAACTGGAAATCAGCAAGTGGGCGTGTAAGCAGAATTTCGATGGTTCCGCTGCGTTTTTCGTCGGCGAACATTCGCATGGTAATAGCAGGTACCAGAAACAGGTACAGCCACGGCGCCAGCGTAAAAAGCCCCTGCAGCGTTGCATAATTATTGTCAGGAATATTGTAATTGCCCGGAAAAATCCATAGAAACAAACCGGTTACCAATAAAAAAACCAGTACGGCCAGGTAACCGATCAGCGATCCAAGGAAAGTTTTTATTTCTTTTTTAAATAAGCTATACACTTCTGTTGCTTTTAATTAGAAAATAAGATAACGCACCATCGCATAATTCATTGCAAGTGCAATTATTCCATAGATGTACAAAATTATCACACCTTTCCTTTTCTCAATGGCTTTAATTAAATCTTTTTCGTTGCGCTCAACAACCCATTTTTTCGAAAACGGTTTATTTTTCTTTCTCCAGTTATTTTGTCCAATATATCCAAAACAATTAAATTTATTCTCCTTCATATATTCATAAAACTGCTTGTAATTTTCAATTATCGGGTCGGCAACCTGGTAGCGTCTCCCATCATCAAATTCTAAAATTACGGAATGAGCCATAATGTAACGACCATTTCCATAAACGGCAGTTGCATATTGCTTGAGTTGATTAAACCTATACATTTTTTGATTGAACAAAAAGAAATGAAGAATAAAACAATCCTTGTCAACTTCAACTTCTTTTACCAGAGTTTGCAATGTAATTACCAAAACTGCAATCAACAGACCGAACCCTAAAAGTATTCCTATCGACCACAAATATGAATGTGGCAGACTGAGTGATTTTGCTGACAAGAGACTCATTAATAGAAAACACGCCACCAAGCTAAAAAGAAAAAATCCGGCGGCATAACTCCATCTTTTATTTAAATAGAACAATTTCTTCATTGCAGTAACGAAACCATTTTTTCAGCTGCCCGTTTAGAGCATCCCGGCTCTCCCATTAGTTGTTGCATTTCCTGGTAATCGGACAGAATCCTACTGCGATATGTTTCATCGGCGAGCAATCGATCCAGTTCTGCTGTTACTTTCTTAACGGTCATATCTTTTTGAAGCAGCTCTTTTACGGCCATTTTACCCAGAATAATATTGGGCAGCGACACCCAGTCAATCTTTAAAACTGCGGCCATAATGTAATGCACCAACACGCCGCCTTCAACTTTGTAAAGTACAGTTTGTGGCACATGAAACAAAGCTGTTTCCAAGGCCGCGGTACCTGATGCAACCAAAGCTGTATGCGCATTATTCAGCAAATCGTAAGTAGATTCGTACAGCACTTTTATGTTGCTACCCTGCAATATTCCATCGTACAATGCTTTGTCAACCGACGACACTCCGGCCAGCACAACCTGGTAATCGTCACGCCCTTCAACAGCCTTTTTCATTACAGGAAGTGTACCTTTTATTTCCTGCACCCGACTTCCGGCCAGCAAGGCAATTATCGGGCGTTCATCCAAACCATTGTTGGCTTTAAAATCGGCAGATGATTGCGCTGTCTTTTCAAATTCTTTTATTGAGTCAAAAAGCGGATTTCCCACATAATTTACATCAATACCGTGCTTTTTATAAAACTCGGTTTCAAACGGAAAAATGGTAAATAGTTCGTCAACAAAAGCCCGCACTTTTTTAACACGGTATTCTTTCCACGCCCACAATTTTGGCGAAATGTAATAGTAAACTCTTATGTTGTTTAGTTTGGCAAATTCTGCAATTCGCAGGTTGAATCCGGGGTAATCAATTAAAATCAGTACATCGGGTTTGTAGTTGATTAAATCTTTTTTGCAAAACTCCATGTTGCGTTTTATGGTTCTGATATTCAGAATTACATTCACAAAACCCATAAACGCCATTTCGCGGTAATGTTTAACCAACTCGCCACCAACAGCTTGCATTTTATCGCCGCCAAAAAAACGAAATCCGGCTTTTTTATCGGCGGCTTTCAGTTCTTTCATCAGGTTTGAGCCATGCAAATCGCCCGATGCTTCGCCCGCTATAATGTAGTATCGCATATTAAATTGATAGTGAAATTAACACCACAAAAGCATATAGAATTGTGACTCCCAAAACACCGCGTGCAGCTTTTTCGTACTTCAAACGTAAAAAAAACCAAAATGCAGCTACATTGGTAAATACGCACAAACTGCCAATTTTTACCAGTGCCTGCATTCGCCACATTCCGGCAGCGTAATCCAAAAACGACATGTCATTCTCACCAACCAGATAAACCATAAAAAAAATAACAATTGGTAAAAAAAGTCCGGTTAAAACTCCTACTCCAACTTTATCGTATTTATTTTTTTTATTTCTGGGCATATTAAAATTTCCACGACTTAATTTGCTCTTTGGTTTCGTAGCAAGTCATATCAACCCGAACGGGAACCACTGTGGCAAAATTATTTTCTAACGCAAAAATATCGGTGTCTTCAGTTTCTTCATCCAAATTCTGAAAATATCCTGAAAGCCAGTGATATTCTCTTCCGTGCGGATCGGTTCGTTTTTCAAACTCTTCCATCCACTTTCCGTGTGCCTGGCGGCAAACTTTTATACCCTCGGGCTTTCCCTTCGGAATATTCACATTTAAACAGGTAAAGGCCGGAATCCCATTCTCAATAACACTCTGAAAAACACGGGCCACAACCAATTTGGCTTTTGAAAAATCGGCTTCGGAACTGTAATCGTCCAACGAAAAACCAATTGAGGGCACACCATGAAGGCCTCCTTCAATAGCGGCTCCCATTGTTCCGCTGTAAATTACACTAATCGATGCATTGGATCCGTGGTTAATTCCCGACACCACATAATCGGGTGTGCGCTCGAACAAGCTGTTAAAACTCAATTTTACACTATCAACCGGTGTGCCGTTACATTTAAAAGTTGGTACTCCGTGTATTTTTTCAACAGGCACAGCACGCAGCGGCTGATCAACTGTAATTCCACAGGCTTTCCCCGACATGGAAACTTCCGAAGAAATAACAACCACATCACCAAAAAACTGCATTACCTCCACCAGTTCACGCAAACCTTTTGCATGAATTCCATCATCGTTGGTCACCAAAATCAATGGTTTCTCAGAATCGTTTTTTTGCATACGAACAAAGATAATTAGAAATTACTATCTTGCGCTATCAAACCAATTTTATACCAACTATTCTTATTCTGCAAATCATCAAAAAAGACTTGTGAACATTTAATAGAATTTTGCATTATTTATTATTCGAACGATGATTTTTATCGAAGTTCAAAAAACTCAAAATATTATTTATAAGTCTAATACAAACATTCGAAAAAAACATGATGAAATTATTGAAAAAACTCACTACGTTCTGCATTGCTTTCCTGATGTATTTTGGTGCTGCCGCCCAGGTGGATATCGAGTACCAAAAACCACCCAAAGAAATTCTGGAATTAATTGATGCGCCGGCAGTTCCTTCGGCAGTTTTCGATGCCAAAAATGAAAATATCGTTTTGCTGCACCGAAACCAGTTTAAAAGTATTGCTGAACTATCGGAACCAGAACTGCGACTAGCCGGTCTACGTATTAATCCGGTTACCAACATTGGTAGCCGAACCCGTTACTACACCAATATTTCGTTGATGAAAGTTGGCGAACCAAACGAGATTGAGGTGAGCAATGTGCCCGCAACAGAGCGACTGGCTAATTTTACCTGGTCGCCAGACCAGAGCAAAATGGCTTTTACCAATACCGTTGACGAGGGTGTTGAATTATGGGTACTGGATATTGAAAAGGCCACTTGTAAAAAACTTACCGATGCAAAACTAAACGCAAATATCGGTTCTGCGTTCGAGTGGTTCGAAGACAACAACCAGCTTCTTGTAAAAATGCTTCCGGCCGACAAAAAACCATTGATTGACAAAGCAACTGCTGTACCAACCGGTCCGAAAGTATCGGTTAGCGACGGACAAAAAGCACAAAACCGAACTTACCAGGATTTGCTAAAAGATAAAGCCGACGAATTAAATTTTCAGCAATTGGCAAAGTCAACAATTTACACTGTAGATCTTGACGGTAACACATCGGAATGGAAAGAAACTGCTATGTATACAGGCATGAGTTTTTCGCCTGACGGAGAATACGTGATGATCTCTAATCTTGACCTGCCTTTCTCGTATCTTGTTACCTACAGTCGTTTCCCCTCTAAAACAACAATTTACGACAAAGCTGGGAACCTGATTAAAGTAGTACGCGATGTGCCACTTGAGGAAGTTCGGCCAAAAGGTTTTATGTCAACAACAAAAGAAATACGCGGCCTGAGATGGCGTGCCGATAAACCGGCAAGTATTTATTATGTACAACCACTTGATGGTGGCGACCCGGCTGTTGAAGTTGATTTCAGAGACGAGCTGTTTACACTTGATGCCCCGTTTGATGGTGAAGCAAAATCCATTTTGAAAACACAACAACGTTTTGCTCGTATTATTTGGGGAAATGACGATGTAGCAATTGCAACCGACGAGTGGTGGAATACCCGAAACGAAAAAACATACCTTTTCAACCCGGGCGATGCATCGGCTGAACCTGTTATTCTTTTCGATCGAAATACGAATGACAGGTATAATGATCCGGGCTCGTTTGTAACCACTAAAAATGAGCTGGGAACTTACACCCTTGAGATGGATAAAAATACGCTTTACCTTACCGGACGCGGATATTCACCCGAAGGAATTCGTCCATTTTTCGATGCTTTTGATTTGAAAACCAGAGAAACAGAACGTTTGTGGCGCGCTGACGGAGAAACCACGTTGGAAAACATTTCGCGTGTAATTGATGCCGACAAAGGTGTACTGTTAACGCGCGTTGAAACCAGTACACAGTACCCAAATTACTACATCAGAAACATAAAAAAACGTATTGCTCCGCAGCAGATTACTTTCTTTAAAAATCCGTTTCAAAGCATTGCCGACATTCACAAAGAGATTATTAACTACAAGCGTGAAGACGGGCTTGATTTATCGGGAACTTTATACCTGCCTGCCGGTTACGATATGGAGAAGAAAGAAAAACTACCAATGGTAATGTGGGCATATCCGCGCGAATACAAAGACAAGTCGGCCGCAAGCCAGGTAACCTCATCTCCACATACTTTTACGGCTCCATCAGCCGGCTCTATCATATTTTGGGTAACCAGAGGCTATGTAGTTCTCGACGATGCAGCCTTCCCAATTGTTGGTGAAGGAGATGCAGAACCAAATGACACTTTCCGCAAACAATTGGTGGCGAATGCAAAAGCTGCTATTGATGCTGTTGACGAACTTGGTTATATAGACCGTGAACGCGTTGCCGTAGGCGGCCACTCTTACGGTGCGTTTATGACTGCTAACCTGCTATCTCATTCCGATTTGTTTGCTGCCGGAATTGCACGAAGTGGTGCATATAATCGTACGCTTACGCCGTTCGGATTTCAGCGGGAAGAGAGAACTTACTGGGAAGCTCCGGAAGTTTATTACACGATGAGTCCGTTTATGCACGCTGACAAAATGAAAACGCCACTGTTGCTTATTCATGGAATTGCAGATAACAACGCAGGAACATACCCCATGCAAAGCGAGCGCTATTTTAATGCGCTAAAAGGCATGGGAGCGCCGGTTCGTTTGGTAATGCTACCTAAAGAAAGCCACGGATACTCAGCACGCGAATCGATTTTACACATGCTTTGGGAGCAGGATCAATGGCTTGAGAAGTATGTAAAAAACAAAAAATAAGAACATTCTTAAATGAAGTAAAAGTCCAGAACAATTTCCATTTTGTTTTGGACTTTTTTTATTGCAGAAATTGCTTAACATTTTCTTTAACAGCTATAAATTTCGAAAAATATATAAAAGCCTACCTTTGTCGGCTGAAACTTAAAAATTGATTGCACTGTTATGTCCGTTATTCTGAATAAAAAAGAGGGAATGCAATACCGCCGTTTTGGGAAAACCGAAAAACATCTGAGTACTATAACACTGGGTGGCATGCGTTTTAAACATGGCTGGGACGATCCGCGACGTGAAATTCCCGAGGATACTTTTGAAGAATGTTTAAACACTGTTCAACTGGCATTTGATTCGGGCATTAACCACATTGAAACGGCATGGGGCTACAAAAAAAGCGAGACCGTTTATGGTAAAGTTTTAAATGAAGAATTGGCCATTCCGCGCACATCGTATCATTTAATGACCAAAGGAAGCCCGATGACAGCTGATGACACTTTTGAAATGGTGGAAAACCAGTTACGCGATTTGCAAACCGACTACCTCGATTTTTATGGCTGGCACGGCATTAACACCCCCGAGTTGCTCGAACAAAGCTGCAAAAGCGGAGGTCCGGTAGAAGCGCTGTTAAAATTAAAAGAAGAAGGCATAATACAACATGTTGGTTTCAGCACTCATGCGCCAATGGAAGTTATTGTACGGGCCATTGAAACCGGTTTGTTCGAGTTCGTTAACCTACACTACTACTATTTCAACCAGCGAAACCTGGCAGCGGTGCAAATGGCAGAAGTACACGATATGGGTGTTTTTATTATCTCGCCAAACGACAAAGGCGGCCAACTTTTCAAGCCATCGGCCAAAGTAAAAGATGCCACTTATCCGCTTACACCTATTCAGTGGAATGCACGGTTTTGCCTAAATAATCCAGCCATTCACACACTTTCGTTCGGTATGACTGAAAGAGAACATTTTGAGGAAATGAAGGGCATTTTCCCCACCTCATCTCCATGGAATAAAACGGATTACGAGACAAAACTAAAACTGGATAGTTTTTTATTCGACGATCCGTATGCCGTTTACGAAGGTTTTGACATGCAAAACGATCCGTCGGGAATAAACATTCCGGAAGTATTACGTTTGCGCCGCCTCTGGAAATCATACGACATGATTGATTTTGCAAAGTACCGCTACAAAACCTTTAAAGAAAAAAGTCACTGGTTTCCGGGAGAGTTGCCTACGCAACCCAATCTTGACAAAATAGAGGCAACAAAAATTCCTGCTCATATTCCGGTAAAGGAATTACTTGCCGAAACACACAAGGAACTGTATAAGGTTGAATATAAATTAGCAAAGTCTTAAGAATTTTTAAGTTTTCAACAAAAAATAAGCTTTGTTGTTATTTCGAAATAATTCTATTTTTGCAGCATGCTTTACAACAAAGTATTTCCACATAAAAGCTCTAAAACCTGGGTGGTGTTTGTGCACGGCGCCGGAGGAAGTAATGTGGTTTGGTTTAGGCAGCTACGCGAATTCAAAAAGCATTTTAATGTACTTTTGGTTGACCTGCGAGGGCATGGAAAATCGAAAAAAGAATACACAAAAGAAGAGATTTACGCTTTCGATGAGATTGCGTTGGATGTTATCCGCACAATGGATCATCTAAAAATTGAAAAAGCCCATTTAGTAGGCATTTCGTTGGGTTGTATTGTTATTCGTGCTATGGATAAACTGGCACCGGGACGTGCTGAATCCATTATTTTAGGAGGTGCAGTCGTTCAATTTAATTCGCGTATCAATGCGCTGGTTTCAGTAGCCAAATTGCTGCAAACAATTGTCCCGTACATGTGGTTATACCGAATCAATGCATGGATTCTGATCCCTTACAAAAAGGATATCGCATCGCGCAAATTATTCATTCGCGAAGCCATCCGTTTAGGAGAAAAGGAATTTAAGAAATGGCTGCGAATGTCAACCGAAATTAAAGGTAACCTGCAGGAGTTTTTGATTAAAGAAGCATCGGCACCTGTTTTATATTTGATGGGCGACCGCGATCATATGTTTTTACCAACCGTTTCGAATCTGGTGAAAAAACATTTTAACTCGAAACTGGAAATTATTAAAAACAGCGGCCACGTATGTAATATCGACCAGCCCGATATCTTTAACGAACGTAGTATTCAGTTTATTAAAAGTATTTCTTCCTAAGCTTCCATATTCTCATAAAAAAATCCCCCCGTAAAATACGGAGGGAAATTTTCATCAAGTAAATATTTTATTCAACCGACTAACGATTGTGATATTCGGCTATTATCTTTTTTACATCGGTTGGAGCAACTCTTCCGTACACTTTTTCGCCAACGGTTACCACAGGCGCCAAACCACAGGCGCCAACGCAGCGCAGGCAGTTGATGGAGAATTTACCGTCTTCGGTCGACTCACCCACCTCAACTTTCAGCTGGCGTTTAAATTCGTTTAATACCTGCTCGGCACCACGAACATAACAAGCGGTTCCCATACAAATTGAGATTGGATTTTCGCCTTGCGGGATCATCGTGAAGAAGCTGTAAAAAGTTACCACACCGTACACTTTTGCTACCGAGGTTTTAAGCTCCTTTGCAATTACCTCCTGCACTTCAGCTGGCAAGTAACCCAACTTGCTTTGCACTTGGTGAAGCACATTTATCAGTTCGCTTTCCTTATTTTCAAATTCAACACAAATATCTTTTATGAGCTGTACTGTATTCTCTGCTAATTTAATTTTTGGCATGATTTCAGTTTTTTAGTTTTTAAAAATTAAAGCATTTAATCATTAATGCATTCATGAACTAAGTCCTGTCGAAATATTCGGTGTGCAGCAGATGATGTGCTTTTTCACTCATCGGTTCACCCAGGAACTTTTCATACAACTCAATAATATGTGGATTTTCGTGCGACTTGCGCAGCGTTTTGTTTTTATCCTCCTGATACAGGGCAGCTTGTCGTTTTTTCAAAACTGTTGCATCGCCATGATGATAAGGTTGACCGCCACCACCAATACAACCACCGGGGCAGCTCATAATTTCAATGGCGTGGAATTCACTTTTCCCTGCCTGAATATCTTCCAGTAATTTTCGTGCGTTACCCAAACCATGCGCAATACCAATTTTTATTGGTAATCCGTCAAAATCGATAGTCGCTTCACGTATTCCTTCCATACCACGTAATTCCTCAAAATCTAATTTTGGTAATTCTTTTTTGGTATGAACTTCATACGCCGTACGAACTGCAGCTTCGATTACTCCACCGGTTGTTCCGAAAATTACTCCGGCTCCGGTTGATTCTCCCAGCGGATTATCAAAGTCTTCGTTCGGCAGTGCGGTAAAATCAATATTCGAAAGTTTGATCAGTGCTGCCAACTCACGGGTTGTGATAGCATGATCAACATCCGGGTTATCGTTGGTTTTAAACTCGTCGCGACCACATTCGTATTTTTTAGCCACACATGGCATTATCGAAACCACAACCAAATCCTCGCGTTTAATTCCCAACTGATCGGCAAAATAAGTTTTAGCAATAGCACCAAACATTTGCTGTGGCGAGCGTGCTGTTGAAGGAATATCTTTCATTTCCGGGAATTGGTGCTCGAAGAATTTCACCCATGCCGGACAGCACGAAGTAAGAATTGGAAGTTTCACGTCTTTATCTCCTGCCAAATGTTTTCCCAAACGATTCAGCAACTCGGTGCCTTCTTCCATAATGGTGAGGTCGGCAGCAAAGTCGGTATCAAAAACATGATCGAAACCCAAACGACGCAAAGCTGCTACCAGTTTTCCGGTTACCAGCGATCCGGCTTCCATACCAAACTCTTCGCCCAATGCTGCACGCACAGCCGGTGCTGTTTGAACAATTACAGTTTTTGTTGGATCGGAAAGTGCGCGAATTACCTTGCCGGTTTCGTCAACTTCGGTTAATGCACCTGTAGGACAAACTGCCACACACTGGCCGCAATAAGTACACACTGAATGATCGAGGTTCATTTCGAAAGCCGGCGAAACAACCGACTCAAAACCGCGGTTTATGGCCGATAAAACGCCCACCGTTTGTACTTCGTTACACATGGTTTCGCAACGACGGCACATAATACATTTATCCACCTCGCGAATAATCGCCGGTGAAGTATCTTCTCGGTACGTCGACTGCTCGCCTTTATAATGAATTTCGCGGATTCCAAGATTGTGCGCCATATCCTGCAAATCGCAGTTGCCCGATTTGGCACAGATTAAACAGTCGAAAGGATGATCGGAAAGAATCAACTCCATAACGGTACGGCGTGCATTTATCACCCGCATCGAGTGGGTGTTGATCTTCATTCCTTCACTCACATCGGTACAACATGCCGGCGCCAGGTTTCTTCGTCCTTCCACCTCAACCACACAGATTCGGCAGCCACCGGGTTTATTTTCAATATTCAGATCATCAAGTTTCATGTGGCAAAGCGTTGGAATATGCATCCCAACACCCGATGCCGCTTCAAGAATTGTGGTTCCTGATTTTACCACAACCGGTTTATTATCTATCGTAAGATTTACTGTATCCATAATTTCCAGGTTTCTGATTAGGTTAGGGTTATTGCATTGAATTTACATTTCTCGTAACACACGCCACACTTAATACACAAAGTCTGGTCGATATAATGTGGTTGGCGGCGCTCTCCGGAAATCGCTCCCACCGGGCAATTGCGGAAACAAAGTGTACAACCGGTACACAGATCCTCTACAATATCGTAACGAAGGAGCGATTTACACTGCCCCGCCGGACATTTACCGTCCAGCACGTGAGCCTTGTATTCATGCTCGAAATTATTTATGGTTGAAAGCACCGGGTTAGGCGAAGTCTGCCCCAAACCACAAAGTGCTGTATCTTTAATTACCACACTTAAATCTTTCAACTTTTCAATATCCAGTTCTTCTCCTTTTCCCTGGGTAATTTTATCCAGTAACTCGTAAAGGCGTTTGTTTCCAACACGACATGGCGTACATTTTCCACACGATTCTTCCAGCGTAAAATCAAGATAAAATTTAGCAATGGAAACCATACAATCGTTCTCGTCCATAACGATCATTCCGCCCGATCCCATCATTGATCCTGATGCCAGCAGGTTGTCGTAATCAATTGGGATATCCAGCGAATCTTTTGTCAAACATCCGCCCGATGGTCCACCGGTTTGAACAGCCTTAAACTCTTTTCCATCTTTAATTCCCCCACCAATATCGTAAATCACTTCGCGCAGTGTTGTTCCCATTGGCACCTCGATCAAACCAACATTGTTGATTTTTCCGGCCAGGGCAAACACTTTTGTTCCTTTTGATTTTTCGGTACCAATTTTACTGAACCATTCGGCTCCTTTATTTAAAATTACCGGAATGTTTGTAAAAGTCTCCACATTGTTTACGTTGGTTGGTTTTCCCATATATCCGGAAACGGATGGGAACGGTGGTTTAAATGTTGGCTCGCCACGTAATCCTTCCATCGAGTGGATCAGCGCAGTTTCTTCGCCGCAAACAAAAGCTCCGGCACCGTAACGCAATTCAATATGAAAATTAAAGCCACTGCCTAAAATATCATCGCCGATCAAACCATATTCTTCGGCTTGCTTAATGGCAATTTTTAAACGTTGAATAGCCAGAGGATATTCGGCACGGATATAAACCAGCCCTTTATCGGCACCAATACAATAACCGCAAATGGCCATCGCCTCCAGCACCGAGTGCGGATCGCCTTCCAAAATCGAGCGATCCATAAATGCACCGGGGTCGCCCTCATCAGCATTACAAACCACGTATTTCTGGTCGTTTTCTACATTTTTAGTGATCTCCCACTTTAATCCTGTTGGGAAACCACCACCACCGCGGCCTCGCAAACCTGAATCTTTCACCTCCTTTATTACCTCCTCGGGTGTCAGTTCAGACAAACATTTTCCCAAAGCCTGGTATCCGTCGCGGGCAATGTACTCGTCAATATTTTCGGGATTGATAAAACCACAATTCTTTAAAGCAATACGGATTTGTTTTTTGTAGAAATCCATGCCTTTTGAATCGCTGATCTGTTTATCGTTGGTTGGATCGGTGTATAATAAACGTTTTACCGGGCGGCCTTTTACAATGTGTTCTTCCACAATTTCAACCACATCGTTTGGAGTTACCTGCACGTAAAAAGTGTTGTCGGGCAATACTTTTACAATGGGTCCTTTTTCGCAAAAACCAAAACAACCGGTCAACACCACCTGAACTTCATCTTCGAGCCCAAGATCGTGAATCAATTGGTTTAGCCGTTTTTTAATTTCGTCGCTTTCGGATGCTTTACACCCGGTTCCGCCACAAATTAAAAGATGCATTTTGTAGTCAGTCATAGTTTTAGGTTTATAGTTTTTTTAGTCGTCTATGGTTTTAAAGTTTACCGGAATAATTCCATCAACCAATTCGCCGCGTTTAATGTACGAGTCTATAATTTCGCGGGCTTTTTCTTTTTTAACATGTCCGTAAATCACGGGGTCTTTGCCCGGCAATTTTACTTCAACAGTTGGCTCGGCATAACAGTAGCCCATACAACCGGTCTGAGTAACAACCGCATCAATGGCTTCCTGTTCCAGCTCTTCCACAAAATATTTCATGGTTTCTTTTGCGCCTGATGCAATACCACATGTGGCCATACCCACTTTTACCTGCACTACCTGATCAGGGTTTGCACTGTTTTCCCTGAGCTTGATTTTCGACTGAGCTTCTTCTTTCATCTTCCGAAGATCAGCCAGTGTTTTAATTTTAGTCATATCGCTTTCTTGTTTATTCGTTATTTAGTCGCTTCAATTTCTTCTAAATTCGATTTTATCAGTTCCAAAATCCCTTCGCGTATTTCCTTTTGCTGATACGAAACATCACCCAAAGCTTCTTTCAACTCATCGGAACTTATCTGAAACTCTCCCTTTTCGGTTTTGTGACGGTACACCAAATTTCCATCGGTGTAGCTTAAAAACGTCAGGTACAAGGTTTCCGCGATGTCGCCAAACGGTGGACGGTCGATGTTCGACAGTTGAAAACCAGCCGTTAAAACAGTTCCAACCTTTAGCTCCGATTCAATGGAAAAACTCCCCCCGGCAGCTTCTGCATTTTGCTTTAACAGCGGAATGCCCAAACCCACTTTTCGGGTAGTTCGCGATGTAAAGAACGGATTTATGGCTTTGGCCAGTGTTTCTGCACTCATTCCGCAGCCGTTGTCTCTGATTATTAGTGAACAAAGGTCTGCTATTTTATCCTCCTCAACTATGATTTCAATCAATGTTGCTTTTGCGCTTACCGAGTTCTGCACAATATCCAGAATATGGTCGGACAGTGTTTTCATACTATTTCAACAAATCTTCTATCTTGCTGATTCAGTGCTCTTTTAACTTCACTAAAAGATAATTCATGAAGATGAAAAACAGAATATCGAGTACCAATTTGTTCTAAAAAATGAGCATCTGAATTATAAATTAACGAAATTTCATCACCTAAGTCATAATGTTTTCGAGCATGCTTTTCGCTGGTTTTCCCTGTAATTCCCATGGCATCAAATTCAAGGTCTTTTGGTACAAATCCCAAATGGCTGAACAACCCGTTCAATGGCCGGTTCACATGCGCCGGAATAAAAATTCCGCCCAACTCGTACACGTACTTTTGAACCGACGAAATACCTTTTTTCAATGCAGATGTGAGGTAATACGGAACCATCTCCAGCACCTTTTCATCTTTATCAACAACCGGCTGATAACCAAAGTGTCCATCGGGGTTTGGAATGCGGGTAATGTTCTGCTCTATATATTGCTGAAACTTATCCAGCTTCTCGTCGTCCTCGAAAAATGCCAGGCAATGCACTTCTTCTTTGGTAGTAATTTCTACGCCGGTAAGTGCCAGTATTCCTTTTTCGCGCGCCAAATCTCGAATAACTTTGGCGTTTAAAGTCGAATTATGATCCGTGATTCCAATAATATGCAATCCTGCCTCCAGGGCTTGCTCCACTATTTTACGCGGAGCCATTTCCAGGTCGGCACAGGGCGAAAGTACGGTATGAATATGTAGGTCGGCCCTGAATTTTTGCATGCGTTTACGTTAATGTGATGTATAAATTCCCTGCCATTTCAAAGGTGGCTTTATCGGTTCCCAGCACAGGAATTCCTTCTTCGTTACTGCGCTCGAGTGTATCTTCTTCGGGCTCAAAACCCTTTACCAGAATTACGGCTGCCAGTTCTTTTAACGAAGCAATTGCCATAACATTTTGATGCGTCTGCAGCGTAATCCAAACCTGCCCTTCCTGCGCGTTTCCCATTACATCGCTCAGCAGATCGGAAACATACCCGCCGGAAATTTCATTCTCGAACCCGGATTCGCCGGAAAAAACTTTTAGTCCAAATTTTTCAACCAGTTCAGAAACCTTCATTTCTACCTCCTCTTCTGTTACAGTCAGCGTCAAAACGATTTTTCCCCCAGGCTTTTTCCAGGTTCTTTGTCGCTTTTTCGATGCTTATTTTTTTCTCGTTTAAGTACCTATTTTGTAAGAAAATACAATCTGTCATTTTTGCTTTCCCCTGCACCATATCTTCGGCCAGCGCATGGCAGTTTGGCGCCCCGCAACTACCACAGTCAATTCCCGGAAGCTGGCATAAAATGCGATCTACTTTTTGCATTTTTTCCAATGCTTTCAACCGGTCAGTATCCAGGGCAAAAACATAGCGGGGTTCAATCGGATCAGCTTTCATTTTATCTTTTATGCCCAGGCAACTCACTGCCGAAATATCGATTGATGATGCATTCGGATAACGTTTCGACCGTTTTTGCAGTCGCTCTACCGTAAGAAAGCGGTTGCCCGTAAGCAAAATTCCTCCGGCACATCCCTGGTGACACGATTTTAATTCCAGAAAATCGAGTACCGGAACCTCATCATTTTCCATACGTTCAAGGATCTTAACCACATTGTGAATGCCGTCAACTGCCATCGAGTTTCGTTTAAAGTGCCGGGCTTCACCACGCGGAAGACTCCACAGAATTCCATCGAGTGTAAGGTTTTTGCGCAAGGGAGCTGTATCGGTTTTTTCCTCTTTTTCGATAACCCGCATGATGTGATTGTACAAATCACTCATTTTAATCAGGCCATCAACTGCCGATACTTCCTCGCCCAAAGGACGTTTTACGGCAGCCATTTTTGCCGAACACGGCGATACATAAAAAGTGCCTATCTCTTCGCGTTTAACACCTTGTTTAGCCAAAATCTCTACGGCATGGCAAGCGGCCAAATCGTGCGGCGCTTTTACCGGCACAATATTATCTACCAGCGACGGGTAACGCGATTGAATCAAGCGTACAATGGCCGGACAAAACGACGAGATCATTGGTTTGTGCGTTGATTTCTCAACTTCCTGTTTTATCTCATCAATCAACATCCCGATGGGTTGTTCCACCTCAAAAATATGAGTAAAACCCAGTTTCAGAAGCGCTTCATATATTTTTCCTTCGGTATAAATTTCGGGAAACTGCCCGATCATTACCGACGGAAAAAGCACCACCCGGTATTTGTATTTATTCAGTTGCTCTAAACTATCGTGCTCTACATAAAATGCATCAACCGGACAAGCTCTCAGACAGTTTCCGCAATCCACACACCTATCAGGATTTATATTTGCAACACCTCCACGAATCCGAATTGCCTCGGTTGGGCACGATTTCATGCAGTGTGTGCAGCCCATACATTTATCTGTATCAACTGTTATGGCATGATATTTTTCTACAACCTTCATCTTCTAAAAGTTATTTCTGAAAGTTAATACTGTTCCCTCTCCCAACTCGCTTTCAATCGTAAATTCATCGGTGTTCCGGTTAATATTTGGCAGGCCCATTCCGGCACCAAATCCCATATTCCGAACGGCTTTTGTGGCGGTTGAGTAGCCTTCCTGCATCGCTTTCTCAATGTCTTCAATACCCGGTCCGTTATCCCGCACGATCACGGTAATTCCTGTTCCGTCGATTTCTGCCAGCATTTTTCCTCCAACAGAGTGAGCAACAACATTTACCTCGGCTTCGTAAATGGCCACCACAATTCGTTTGATCACTTTCGGATCAACCTGCAATTGTTTCAGCATCTTTTTAATTCGGCTCGAAGCTCTTCCGGCCTTGCTAAAATCGCCACTCGCTATGTCGAATTCCAACTTCATTAATAAACCGGATCCAGGCCGTTTTTAAACAGCAATCCGCTCGAACGATAAATAGAATAAGGCGTTTCTAACAGAACCAGGCCTGTTTCGTTGGCCAAAGCGATCATTTCGGGCGTAGCACTTTTGTTTCGTGCCAGCAACACCACTTCAATGTCGGCCATTTCGGCTGTGCGAACAAGCTGTAAATTAGCCAGTCCTGTAATTAAAAGTATATGCTCCGTATCAAGGGTTAATACGTCGCTCATCAGATCGGAACTAAAAGCTCGCAGCAAATTGTGGTCTGTTTCCGTGTCTCCGGCAACCACTTTTGCATGGGTCAAATCAATAATCTCAGATAATCTCACTTGGTTTGTTTAAAACTTGGTACAAAGATAGTTTTACCACTTTTTATTTTTACTGCTACAAGTCAAGTTAAATCGAATTTATAATGAATAAAAACAAGGAAATCCAGCTCCTCTTTCGTCCGAATTGATTTTTGGAAAAGTGTTTTAAAACAATTCCTAAAAATATAAGCAGTTTGCGGTTTTATATGCCTTGTAAATTGCGTACTTTTCAGTTGCAAAATTGAAAAACCGAACTATGATTTACGATAAAGAATCGTTTCTGACCGGCAATATTGAAGATCCTGCCATCCACCAGAAAATTATTGATGCATTGCCAATTCCGATATTTTACCGCAACACCGAAGGTGTTTACCAGATGTGCAATGCCGCCCACGAAAAATTTACGGGTAAAACAAAAGAACAAATTCTGGGCAAACCGCTACACGAAGTTCATGTAAAAGAAATGGCCGATAAATACCTGGCTCAGGACAAAGAATTGATTGCCAATCCGGATGTACAGGTTTACAATACGCAAGTACGCCATGGCGACGGTACATCGCACCACGTAATTTTGAACAAGGCAGTAATCCGCGATAACGAAAATAAAATAGTTGGTATTGTTGGCTCAATCAACGATGTAACAGAACTGAAAAAAACAGAAAAGCGTTTGGAAAAAGCACAGGAAACGATGCAGGTTTCGTCGCAAATGATTCATAAAATATCGTCGGGAATTGTAATGGTCGACAGCAATTTTAAAATTGTAGACTCCAATGAATATTTTGCCAAACTAATGGGCGACGAAACGGAAGAATTGTATGAAACCATTCCCGGTCTCACCGGTGCCGATGTAAAAGGACTGGTACCCGATGTTATTTATAAAATGATTTCGAGCGTTCTAACTTCGGGCGACGAACTTGCTGAACGCGATTTAAAATTCAACAACAAATTGATGCATGTTTCGGCGAGAACCTTATATAAAAACAAAGTGGTTGGCGTTGTTTTTCGCGATATGTCGGCGCCAATGCTTGTGCAAGATGAAATTATAAACCGGGCACGAAAAATCAATAAACAGAATATTGAGACAGTACAAAAAATAGCCTTTTTGATGGGCGAAAATGCTGCCGAAACAGAAGAATTATTAAACTCGATTATTGAAACCTATCGCTATGGTGACGACGACAAATCCTGATTTCCATGTTGAAATTGAGTTTCAACAGAAGCGACCAAAAGGCGAAATTGCCTGTGGCGACGTTTTCCAATCGAGCATTATTCGCGAGGAAGGACGCACGATTCTGGTATTGAGCGACGGAATCGGACATGGAATTAAAGCCAGTGTTTTGGCGACACTGACTTCAACAATGGCTTTAAAATATTCGTTGCTGCACACCAAGCCCGAAGTGGCCGCTCGCATAATTATGGAAACCCTCCCGAAAAGCAGCGACGGTAAAGAAAGTTATGCCACATTTACGATTATTGAGTTGGATGATGAAGGCCATGTGAGAATTGTGAATTACGATAATCCGGGAATTTTGGTGATAAGAAACGGAGTTGCCATGCAGGGCAAAGAATACAACCTGACAATCAGAGGCGAAGAAAACCTGGGCAAGGTACTGCACTGTAAAGAGTTTACTGCACGCAAAGAAGACCGCATAATTTTTATGTCGGACGGTGTTGAGCAATCGGGCCTTGGCAACCAACGTTACCCGCTTGGCTGGGGAATGGAAAACATTGAAGACTTTGCGCTGAACCAAATCAAACGAATGCCTGACATTTCGGCAACAAAACTGGCACGCAAAATTGTTAATCAAGCGGTTATGAACGACCAGTTTTCGGTTAAAGACGACACCAGTTGCGGTGTAATGTATTTTCGCGAGCCACGTAAATTTATGCTGATTACCGGTCCGCCATTTTATAAAATAAAAGATTTTGATTTTGTTGGCCGCATTCAGGATTTTGCTGGTAAAAAGATTATATGCGGAGGAACAACCGCTGAAATTATAGCCCGCGAGCTTGACCTTACGGTCGAAATTCAGCATGGCAATAAAAACCTGGAGAAACTACCGCCAACAGCAAAAATGCAGGGTTTTGAAATGGTTACCGAAGGAATCCTGACCTTGGGAAAAGTGGAAGAGATATTAGAAAATTACGACAGCGATACCCGCCTTGCCGACAGCACGCCCGAAGATATTGTAAAACTATTGCTGCAGCACGACTGCATCGATATTATTGTTGGAACCAGAATTAACTGGGCACACCAGGATCCGGAACAACCGCTTGAACTTGAGTTGCGCAAATTTGTAGTAAAACGCATTGTTAAATTATTGATACACAAATTCTTTAAGAAGGTAAAGATTGAATACGTTTAAAAATCGCCGGAAATAGAATTGGAACAACATGAACAAAGCGGATTAAATTTCGTACTACTAATAAGGCTCTGTGTTTTTCAGGGTTAGAATAATGATTCTAATAATTTAAAAACAAGACCGCTCATGAAAACACTATTCACAATTTTATTCTCGATACTTTTCCTTACCTCGTTTGGACAAATTAAACGTTTTCTGATCCAGGGGCAAATCGTCGATCAAAACGATAATCCGATTAGCGATGTTTACATTGTAAATCTCGATAACCACGAAAAAGATATCAGTCATCAAAATGGGGTGTTTTCAGTTTGGGTTTCGCCAGGCGACTCACTTGTCATGTCGCACATTTCCTATTTCCGAAAAATTGTTCCGGTTCACTCGCTGCTTATCAATCCAAAGGTTGAGCTTATTTCCGAGAATGTAGATATTCCCGAAGTGGTTGTTTCGCCCGAACAGGTTTCAGAAATACAAAAAGCCGAAAAAAATCTCGCTTTTGTAAAGGAATACAGCCCCCCCATTAAATTTCGTATGGCAGAAGAAGAAATTGACCCTGTAGCTTCAATCATGACCGAAAACAATGATTTAATGCGCACTGAAGCTGCATCTGTTAGCATTGCCCGTTTTTCGCCATCCGAAAATATTGGGAAGCTATTTACAAAACTGAAAAAGAAAGACTCTTCTGACGATTATTTTTCTACACGCAAAACACGCGAGGAAATTGAAAAAAGCAAAAACAAGTAAAACGTCCACTCCACCAAAGAAAAGAAAGCATTGTCATCTTTAAATCACACCTCTATTTATAAGGTTGGTACAACCTTTTGATTCTTCAATTTGTTCTACAGGAAAGAAAAAATTGAAACATGAGAAAACTTATTCTTATAAATGTACTGCTCGTGATGATAATTACTGTGTTTGGGCAAAGTTCGCTGCACGATTTTACAGTGAAAGACATTGAAGGAAACGATTTCGACCTTTCCTCCTTAAAAGGGAAAAAAGTATTGGTTGTAAACACCGCATCGAAGTGTGGATTAACTCCGCAGTTTGAACAATTACAAAGTGTGTTTGAGCAATACGGAGGAGATGATTTTGTTATTATTGGATTTCCGGCAAATAATTTTGCCAACCAGGAACCCAAGAGCAATGCCGAAATCGTTGAATTTTGTGAAATGAATTATGGAGTTACTTTCCCGATGATGTCGAAGATATCAGTAAAAGGGGATGACATGCACCCGGTATACCAGTGGCTTACTCAAAAAATTAAAAACGGAAAACAAGACTCGGAAGTTAGCTGGAACTTTCAAAAATATCTGATTGATGAAAACGGAAATTTAGTTGATGTAATTGAGCCTAAGGTAAAACCTGATGATGCTAAAATTATAAGCTGGGTAACGAATTAATTGCAGAAATACATATAATTATAAAACGAAAAAAGGCCGACTAATGTCGACCTTTTTTTCGTGGGGAGTACTGGATTCGAACCAGTGACCCTCCCGATGTAAATCGGGATGCTCTAAACCAACTGAGCTATGAATCTTTTATCAGTTTCAGAATTACACCTCTACTTTTCCATCTTTTTAGTTGCGCTTCTAGTTTTATTGCATCACATTTTTCCTCAAAGGCTTCATAATATTTTAATTCCCACGGTTTACCGGTTGACGTAAATCCTCTATTTGAAGAATTGTGTCGTTGCAAACGACCTTCAAAGTCCCCTGTAGAACCGACATAAAATTTGTCAAGTTTCTGGGAGTAAAAAATATAACAGGAATACATGAAGAGAAGATACCCAAAAAGGCCGACTAATGTCGACCTTTTTTGGTGGGGAGTACTGGATTCGAACCAGTGACCCTCCCGATGTAAATCGGGATGCTCTAAACCAACTGAGCTATGAATCTTCTATCAGTTTCAGAATTACACCTCTACT
This sequence comes from uncultured Draconibacterium sp., assembly GCF_963676815.1. Lineage (NCBI taxonomy): Bacteria > Pseudomonadati > Bacteroidota > Bacteroidia > Marinilabiliales > Prolixibacteraceae > Draconibacterium > uncultured Draconibacterium sp. Next base: position 3,550,181 of record NZ_OY781365.1, on the reverse strand, counting down.
TTTCCATCTTTTTAGTTGCGCTTCTCGTTTTATTGCATAACATTTTTCCTCAAAGGCTTCATAATATTTCAAATCCCAAGGTTTACCGGTTGACGTAAATCCTCTATTTGAAGAATTGTGTCGTTGCAAACGACCTTCAAGGTCCCCTGTAGAACCGACATAAAATTTGTCAAGTTTCTGGGAGTAAAGAATATAACAGTAATACATGAAGAGAAGATACAAAAAAAGGCCGACTAATGTCGATCTTTTTTTGTGGGGAGTACTGGATTCGAACCAGTGACCCTCCCGATGTAAATCGGGATGCTCTGAACCAACTGAGCTATGAATCTTTTATCAGTTTCAGAATTACACCTCTACTTTTCCATCTTTTTAGTTGCGCTTCTCGTTTTATTGCATCACATTTTTCCTCAAAGGCTTCATAATATTTTAATTCCCAAGGTTTACCGGTTGACGTAAATCCTCTATTTGAAGAATTGTGTCGTTGCAAACGACCTTCAAGGTCCCCTGTAGAACCGACATAAAATTTGTCAAGTTTCTGGGAGTAAAAAATATAACAGGAATACATGAAGAGAAGATACAAAAAAGGCCGACTAATGTCGACCTTTTTTTCGTGGGGAGTACTGGATTCGAACCAGTGACCCCCTGGGTGTAAACCAGGTGCTCTGAACCAACTGAGCTAACCCCCCATTTATTTTTAACATTAACAGCGTAGCACATTAAAAAAGAGGTCAACCGAAATTAACCTCTTTTGTGGGGAGTACTGGATTCGAACCAGTGACCCCCTGGGTGTAAACCAGGTGCTCTGAACCAACTGAGCTAACCCCCCAATATGCTATAACTGTTTCTGAACGCGCCCCCTTTTCAGTAAGGCGCTGCAAATATAAAACCTATTTTCAGTTCTGCAAAAGTTTTTTCAAGAATTTTCTCAAAGTACCTCTGCAACTACAAATGTACTTCCTCCAACAAATATCATATCATTTTTATCGGCACAGCTTTTTGCCTTCTCATAAGCCTCGTTTACTGACGAATACACCTGCCCGATCAATCCGAACTCTTTTGCTCTTTTTGCCAGTTCGGCTGCATCCATAGCTCTTGCAATATCAGCTTTTACAAAATAATAACTGGCTTGTTTGGGTAAAAGTGCCAAAACTTTCCCCGGATCTTTATCGCCAACAGTACCAAAAATAAAATGTAACTGCTTGTAAGCTGTATTTTTCAGCTGCTGAACAACCGATTTAATTCCATCTTCATTATGCCCTGTATCACAAACTGTTAACGGATTATTGCCAATTACCTGCCAACGCCCCAGCAAACCGGTATTTGATACCACATTCGATAGCCCTGCGCGCAAATTATCTTCTGAAATTTTATAATCCTTCTCGTTTAATAAATCAACAGCACTTAATACCACCGGAATATTTTTATGCTGGTATTGTCCCAATAAATCCAATGCCAATTCAGGAAAAGCATCCTTGCCCTGCTTTTGCACATTGAGTTGTTGTTTTCCATCGATACTCAACATCGAATAAGCAACGTTGTATTCCTGGTCCGCAAAATAAATTGAAGTACCAACTTCTTGCGCTTTAGCATTAAAAACCGGAACCGTTTCCGATTGTGTAGTTCCAATTACCACAGGAACTTCCTCTTTAATAATCCCGGCTTTTTCGCCAGCAATCTTCTCCAAAGTATCTCCCAACAAATTCGTGTGATCCAAACCAATATTGGTAATAATACTCACATCGGGTGTAATAATATTGGTAGAATCGAGTCGTCCGCCAAGGCCAACTTCCATTACTGCCACATCAATTTCCTGATGGGCAAAATAATCGAATGCCATAGCAACCGTCAGTTCGAAGAACGAAGGTTGAATTTTCCACAATTCGTTGTTAGCTTTAAAGTTACCCACCCAATCAACCACAGCCGACTCCGGCATCATTTGGCCATTAATTTTTATCCTTTCCCGAAAATCTTTCAGGTGTGGCGAAGTATATAAACCTGTTTTATACCCTGCCGCCTGAAGTACGGATGCTAGCATATGCGAAACCGATCCTTTCCCATTCGTCCCAGCCACGTGGACGGTTCGGTATTTCCGGTGCGGATGACCATAACATTCATCCAGTTTCAAAGTATTTTCCAGGGTGTTTTTATAGGCAGCTGGCCCGGTTCGCTGAAACATAGGCAACTGGCTAAACAAATAGTCTAAAGTAGCTTTATAATCCAATGAGTTCATTATTTATTAACCACTGCAAGTTTATTAAAATTTAATGTACAGCTCCCCTTTTCTCGCCAAATTCTATACATTTAAAGCAAATCATTTATATATGCTGAGTAAAACCAAAAAGAGTAAAATTTTCGTTCTCGACACGAACGTAATTTTACACGATCACACGTGTATTTACCAGTTCCAGGATAACGACATTATCCTTCCGATTACAGTACTCGAGGAGCTGGACAAATTTAAACGAGGAAACGACCTTATCAACTTTCAGGCACGCGAGTTTACCCGGGTGCTCGATGAAATTGTTGGAGATGACATTTTTAACGGCGGGAAATCGCTTGGTGTAGGAAAAGGCCGCATACGAATTGAAACAGGAAAACCTTTCTCAGATGACTTAAAAGCTTCGTTTCGCGAAGATATTCCCGATCACAGGATTTTAGCTATTGCCGATTTTACTGCAAAAACATACCCGCGCAGAAAAACGGTACTCATAAGTAAAGACATTAACCTTCGAATGAAAGCCAAGTCGCTTGGCATTCAGGCAGAAGATTACAAAACCGACCAGGTAACCGACGAAAATGTACTGGATAAAACCATCACAACCTTCGATAATTTCGACGATGGTGTTATCGACCAGCTTTACCAGCAGGGTTCATTTGCAAAAGCCGATGTAAAAGATTTTAATCCCGATGCCAATGAATGTTACATTTTCAGGGGTAACCAATCAAGTGCCCTAGCGCGTTACGACAGTAAATCGGAACGTATTTACCGGGTAGAGAAAAAATCGGCGTACGGCATAAAACCACGAAATGCTGAACAGACTTTTAGTTTGAACATGCTGATGGATCCGGAAGTAAGACTGATAGCACTTACAGGAAAAGCAGGAACAGGAAAAACTTTGCTGGCTCTGGCTGCTGCAATTGAACAACACCGCCAGTACGAACAAATTTTGCTGGCCCGCCCGATTGTTGCGTTAAGCAATCGCGACATTGGTTATTTGCCCGGCGATGCTAACGAAAAAATCAATCCTTACATGCAGCCACTCTTCGATAATCTGGCTGTAATAAAACATACTTTCAATCCGCGAAGCAACGAATATCAGCTTATCGAAGAAATGGTGAAAGACGAAAAACTGAACATCACACCACTAGCATACATTCGCGGTAGAAGTTTGTCGAATGCCTTTTTTATAATCGACGAAGCACAGAACCTTACACCGCACGAGATAAAAACTATTATTACGCGTGCCGGCGAAGGAACAAAAATGGTTTTCACCGGCGACTTGTGGCAGATCGACTCGCCATACCTCGATATGAAATCGAACGGTTTGGCTTACATGGTTGATCGCATGCGCAACCAGGAACTGTTTGCCCACATTAATTTGGTGAAAGGTGAACGAAGTTATTTAGCCGAGTTGGCAAGTAACTTATTATAAGAATAATTCATTCAAAAAGAAGTATTTGCAATAAGCAGCTTTTTTCTACCTTTGCAGCCTATTTAGAATAAGTCAAGATAGCAAGATGGATTACAAGGGGAAGAAAGCTGCTTTTTATACGTTAGGTTGTAAACTTAATTTTTCAGAAACGTCGACCATTGCCGGCTCTTTTAAAGAGGTTGGTTTTGATCGTGTTGAGTTCGACGAAAAAGCCGACGTTTACGTGATTAATACCTGTTCGGTTACCAATCAGGGCGATAAGGCCAGTCGTAATATTGTGCGCAAGGCTGTAAAACAAAACCCAAATGCCATGGTAATTGTGGTGGGTTGCTACTCGCAGTTAAAACCTGATGAAGTGGGACACATTGAAGGTGTTGATATGGTATTAGGGACTCAGGAAAAGTTTCATATTCCGCACTACCTTGGCGATCTGCATAAACGCGAAACCACCGAGATTAAAACAACACGTTTAGCCGATATAAAAAGTTACCACAAAGCATTTTCGTGGGGCGACCGAACACGTAGTTTCCTGAAAGTGCAGGACGGTTGCGATTATTACTGCTCGTTTTGTACCATTCCGTATGCCCGCGGACGAAGCAGAAATGACAATATTGCCAACACCGTTTTGGAAGCACAAAAGTCGGTTGCAAAAGGTTACAAAGAAATTATTCTTACAGGTGTAAACATTGGCGATTTTGGAAAATCTACCGGCGAGAATTTTCTGGATCTGTTAAAAGCACTGGAACAGGTAGATGGTTTGGAACGACTGCGTTTAGGATCGATTGAACCCAACTTGCTAAAAGACGAAATTATAGAGCTGGTATCCAATTCTCAAATTATCATGCCACATTTTCATTTGCCGTTGCAGTCGGGCTCCGATGAAATTTTGTCGTTGATGAAACGTAAATATTCCACCGATTTGTATCGAAAACGAGTGGAACGTATTCGCGAAATTGTGCCACATGCTTTTATTGGTGTTGATGTAATTGCCGGCACCAATGGCGAAACCGAAAAGTATTTCCAGGAATCATTCGACTTCCTCAACAGCCTTGAAATTTCGCAGCTGCATGCTTTCACCTACTCGGAAAGAAGTGGAACTCAGGCGCTGAAAATTCCGTGGAAAGTTGATGTAGAAGAACGCAAAAATCGTACGCAGAAATACATCAACCTGTCGGAGAAAAAGCTTCGGGCATTTTACGAAAAACACATAGGATCATCTCAAACAGCACTTTTTGAGGCGCAAAAAAGCGAAGACAAAATGCATGGTTTTACCGAAAACTATATAAAAGTAGAGGTGCCTTATCAGGAAGAACTGGTAAACAAGCTGAGCAGCGTAAAATTAAAATCAATTCTTCCAAACGGTAACGTTTCTGTAGATTTCATCGTCTGATTTTTCCGTACTTTTGTTCTAAACAGAAAGACATGGATTACAAAGAACTTTGTTTTCAGGTACAAAATATAGCACATAGCACAGGTAATTTTATTCGTGGTGAGCAGAAAAAGATCACGGAGAAAAATATTGAAATTAAAAGCGTTGCCAGCCTGGTAACCTACGTTGATAAAACTGCCGAAAAACAAATTGTAAAAGCGTTGAAGCAGCTGCTTCCCGAAGCCGGTTTTGTTGCCGAGGAAGGGACTGCCGAATCCAATAACGAAAAATATACCTGGTTTGTAGATCCGCTCGACGGAACAACCAACTACTTGCACGGATTGGCGCCGCACTCAGTTAGTATTGCATTGGCAGAAGGTAATGAATTAGTACTTGGCGTTGTATACGAAGTTGGCGCCGACGAAATGTTTTATTCGTGGAAAGGCGGCCCGGCCTACTGTAACGAAGAAATTATTCAGACTGCAAAGCGATCAAAATCGGAAGATACGCTGATTGCTACCGGATTCCCCTATTACGATTTCGACAAAGTAGATGAATACATCGAAGCTATGAAACACCTGATGCAATCAACACGCGGAATTCGTCGTTTTGGATCGGCAGCTATCGATTTGTGTTACGTTGCAGCCGGTCGTTTCGATGCTTTTTACGAGCATGCACTACATGCCTGGGACGTGGCAGCAGGCGTATTCATTTTGCAGCAGGCAGGTGGAAAAACTACCGATTTTAATGGCGGCGATAACTGGTTATTCGGCGGAGAAATTGTTTCGGCCAGTAACGCTTATTTCCCTGAATTCTTTGGAATCGTAAACAAACACCTCGGCGAAAAATAATTACACTTACCATTTCGACGAGTAAGCAATTATATACCTTTAACGACAGAACTATTCTTCAACAGATTTCTCACTTTGTACGAAATGCCAGCCATGATTTTTTGTAAATTGCAGGAAACAAATTACCATGGCAGAAAAACAAATTGCAATTCTTCGGGAGCAACTGGCAAAATTAGACGAAAAGAAATTCGATCTTGACGCCTGGAAAACGCACACCTTGATTTTTTTAGAACGTATTTTCGGAAAAGACAATTCGAAAATTAAGTTGATACAGGAGCTGCATTACGATTACTCGAGTTGGAGTTTGCGCGATACGGCAGCTGCCGGAAAAACAAAAGACAAAGACCCGGTAAAAATGCGTGCCCGCGAAATTCTGGAAGCAACAATTATCGAACTGGAAACGCTCGGGCTTCCCGACGAAGAAAAAGAACAGCAAAAAGTTTGGGAATTACTGCAGGATGAATTAACCGGGAAACAGGTAAAAGAAATTGATGCTTTGGTAAAATCAGACGATAAAGAGAAAGCAAAAAAAATCAGCGAAATTCTTGAAAATCTTGAAAAAGAAAACCTTTCTTTGCTGATCGCAAAACTACTTTTGAGCTGATTTATGAGCAAAAACAAAAAAATTGCCATTGTAATTTTAAACTGGAACGGGGTAAAACTTTTCCCCGATTATCTTCCATCCGTAATCGAACATTCTAAAGGTGAAAACATTGAGGTAATTGTTGCCGACAACGGATCGACTGACAATTCGCTGGAATTTTTAGCAGCCCATTACCCGGAAGTTACATTGCTCGACCTAAAAGAAAATTACGGTTTTGCCAAAGGTTATAATGTGGCTTTAAACCAAATTGAAGCCAACTATTTTGTGTTGCTAAACTCGGATGTTAAAGTTGAAGCTAATTGGATTCAACCGTGCATCGATCATTTTGAAGAGGATGAAAAAGTGGTTGCTGTTCAGCCAAAAATTTTGAGTTTTAACGACCCCGAACTGTTTGAATATGCCGGAGCAGCCGGAGGTTATATAGACAAATTTGGTTACCCGTTTTGCCGTGGTCGTATTTTGGATCATGTAGAGAAAGATGAAAATCAATACGATCAGTCGAGCGAAATTTTCTGGGCAACGGGAGCGTGTATGTTTGTTCGGGCGGAAGCCTTTAAAGAGTCGGGCGGTTTGGATGCCGATTTTTGGGCACACATGGAAGAAATTGATTTGTGCTGGCGCATGAAAAACCAAGGCTACAAAATTGTATACGAACCCGTTAGTGTCGTTTATCATTTGGGCGGCGGAAGTCTCGAATACGGAAATCCCAAAAAGGTTTACCTCAATTTCCGGAACAACCTTTACATGCTGTATAAAAACCTGCCTCGAAAGCATTTCCTTTCGTTATTTTTAACGCGAATGACTCTGGACGGAGCTGCTGCAGCCAAATTTCTATTAGGCAGAGAGTTTAAAGCCTTCGGTGCAGTGGCAAAAGCACACCGCGACTTCTATAGAAATCTATCTTCATTACGTAAAAAGAGAAAGAAGCTTACACAAAAAGCTATCGTTAACAATCATAAAGAGATCTATCCGAAAAGCATCATGTGGAAGTTCTTTGTACAGAAAAAACATAAATTTGCAGAACTGAATTTCAACCCGGAATAACCATGCAAAAGTTAAAATTTCAAGAGCCCGTTTATACGTATCACATTGATTTTGTTGGACACGTAAACAATATTATTTACGTGCAATGGCTCGAAAATGCCCGCGTAAAACTCATCGAAGCCATGGGTTTGTCCATCTCGCAAATTGCGGTCGACGACAATATTTTACCCATTATCACTGAAACGAACATTCAATACAAAAAACCATTTTTCCTGAGTAACGAAGTACATGTTGAAGTCTGGGTTTCAGACATTTTCAATGTGTCGGCTAACTTTAAATTCCGTTTCCGGAACGAAAAAGGCGAAATCTGTTCTGCCGCTCAACAAAAAGTTTTGTTCATCGACCGGCCCACACAACGTCCTTCGCGTAAATTTGTGAAATACAGGGAACTGTTTGAGAAATACCTTTTGGAAGACAGCGAAATATAAAGACATGATAGTCCTGTTATCCGGACATTGTTTTGCCAATTCAAAAAACCATTATAACTTTGCCCCCGACATTTACGCAATGGGGTGTCCCGATTAAACTTCGGGACTGAGATTATACTCAAAGAACCTGATCCGGTTAGCACCGGCGTAGGGAGAGCGAAAAGGATTTGTTCCTACCTCATTGGTTAGTTTATTAACCAATTATTCAAAAATGAAAAAATTTAGTTTAGTACTGCTGTTGCAAATTATGGCAGTAATTGCTTTCGGGCAAATTAATTTAACAGGCGTTGTTAAAGGAGATGGAGAAACTTTGGCCGGTGCCAGTGTAGTAATCGAAAAATCGTTTTATGGTGTATCAACTCAGGCCGACGGAAGTTTTGAGTTTAAAAATCTGAAACCGGGCAACTACACCCTGCTTGTTTCGTTTATCGGTTTCGAACCGCAAAAAATCGACCTGCAACTTACGGCAAGTAAAAACATCGAAGTTGACCTGGAGCCCAATGTTATTATGACCGATGAAGTGTTGATTTCGGCAACACGCGCAGGCAATAAAACGCCGGTGGCTTACAGCAATGTAAGTAGCGACGAAATTGCCAAACGCAACATGGGGCAAGACATTCCGTTTTTGTTGAACCTGACACCTTCGTTTGTAACAACTTCTGACGCAGGAGCCGGAGTGGGTTATACCAATTTCCGTGTGCGTGGTACTGATTTGAACCGTATTAATGTGAGTGTGAACGGAATTCCTCTAAATGATGCTGAATCGCACGGTACCTGGTTTGTAGATCAGCCAGACATGGCTTCGTCGCTAGAGAATGTGCAGATTCAGCGTGGTGTGGGAACTTCAACAAACGGTGCTGCAGCTTTTGGCGCCAGTATCAACCTGCAAACCAATTCGCTGAACAAAGAAGCTTACGGTAGCTATAAAACCGCAGCCGGAACATTCAATACTTTCAAAAACACGATTTCTGCAGGAACGGGATTGATCAACGATCATTTTACGCTTGACGTTCGTTTATCAAAAGTTACTTCCGATGGTTTTGTCGACCGTGCCAGCTCAGATCTGAAATCATTCTTTGTATCAGGAGGTTACTACTCGGAAAACACCATTATAAAAATGAATGTATTTACCGGTTACGAAGAAACTTACCAGGCCTGGTACGGCGTACCGTCTGTAAGGCTGAATAACGATATGGCCGGGATGCAACAATATGCCGACCACTGGCTGATGTCGCAGGAGGAAGTGGATCACATGATGGCTTCGGACAGCCGGACGTACAACTACTACACTTACAAAAACCAGGTAGACCATTATGTGCAGGATCATTACCAGTTGCATTTCTCGCATAAATTCAATCCGAACCTGAATTTAAATGCATCGTTGCATTACACTTATGGAACCGGTTACTACGAGAATTACAAAGCCGACGAAGACCTGGCAGATTACCTGTTGCCTAATATTGAAATTGGCGGTGAAGTGATTGAAACTACCGACCTGATCAACCGCAAATGGCTCGATAATGATTTTTACGGATTTACTTACTCGCTGAACTACAACAAAAACAACAGCGATTTTACATTGGGCGGCGGCTACAATGTTTATGATGGCCGTCATTTCGGTAAAGTAATTTGGGCGCAGTATCTGGGCGATGCGGAATACGATCATGATTGGTACCGCGGAACCGGACTAAAAAAAGACTTCAACATTTTTGCAAAATACAATTGGCAAGTGGCTGAAAAGCTGAATTTGTTTGCCGATTTGCAATACCGCCGTATTGATTACACCATTGAAGGAACAGACGATGAGCTCCAGGTTCTGGAACAGGATCACGACTTTAATTTCTTTAACCCGAAGCTGGGTATTTTCTACCAGATTGCCGACAACCAGGATTTGTACCTCTCGTTTGCCGTTGCAAACCGCGAACCCAACCGCACTGCATTTGTAGAACAACCTTCAGGACAAGAACCACCGGTTTACGAAACATTGCACGACTGGGAATTGGGATATAATTTTGCTTCATCGAAATTCTCGTTTGGCGCCAACGCTTATTTTATGAATTACAAAGATCAACTGGTTTTAACCGGCCAGATTGACGATGTTGGTAACGCCATTATGGTTAATGTTGATGAGAGTTACCGTACTGGTATTGAGTTGCAGGCGGGTGTTCAAATTGCCAACAATTTTCAGTGGAATGGTAACACGACGTTAAGCATCAACAAAATCAAAGATTTTACCGAATACGTTGATAACTGGGACACCTGGGGACAAGATGCTTTCGATTTGGGAAATACAGATTTGGCATTTTCTCCAAATGTTGTGGCAAACAGCCAGTTTGTATATTCTCCCGGAGAGCATTTTAGTATTGGCTTTGTTTCGCAGTATGTTGGCGATCAGTACATCGACAACACCTCAAGCGACGACCGTAAGATCGATGCCTATTTTGTAAATCACCTGAAGGCGGACTATTCGTTTAAAACAAATCTGTTTGATGAGATTACATTGCATTTTATGGCCAATAACCTGTTTGATGTGGAGTACGAATCGAACGCATGGGTTTATCCTTATTTGCTGGGTGGCGAACGCTACAAAATGGACGGTTACTATCCGCAGGCCGGAGCGCACTTTATGTTCGGCATAGACTTTACATTCTAGATACAAATAGCTACAATAAAGAAACGGCTGCACTTAAATGTACAGCCGTTTTTTTTTATGTTGTATTTTGCTATTCTAAAATCACTTTGCCTTCAATTTCTACCAACAGATCGTTGCGACAAATATCGGCAAGAATATAAACTACAGGCAAACTGCCAAAAGCATGTTTAACCACTTTGCAAATTTCTGCGTAGTCTTCTCGCTTTTTCACATAAACACGTGCGTGCCCAAATTTTGGATTGCCTGCTTCATCGGGTAAAGCTGCAAGAACTTTCTCCGAGAATAAGCGCTGCATGTTTTGAATAGTTACTTCTGTTTGTCTGGCAGCGTCGCCAATACCAACAGTCTGTTCACCAATAATAGATGCAGTTCCTGAAATAAATATCATTTTTTTGTCGCGGTACTTTAAGTAACGCGCCCGCTCAAATTTTGGTGTTGTTTTCAGCAAGCACTCTTCGCCAACCAATACTTTTTCACTATAGTTGTGTGCCGAAACCTGGTCGGGATTATCAACCGGTTGTGTGTAAACCACTTTCGATTTTACAGCAACATATTCGATAAGCACTCCGCCATGGCTCATTCCTATTCCAGTAGCTGCCGGATATCCCGTTTGCTCAAAGACATTACCGTAAACACCCGATCTTACATTGTTAAACTCCTGGTAACGCTGCTCGTCGCCATCAAAACCCAAAATATCTTCCAGGTAATTCCACTGCCGCACAATTGTATTTAACGGAAACTGCGCTTCTTCGAAAGTTTCAACAAGTTCGTCAAAGGCCTTTTCGGCGTTTAATTTACAATCGCTGTTTTGGTTGGCATGAACTGTTCCGAGTAAAATCTCGGTTGTTCCGTTTCGGAACAAAGCAGTACCATTTTCTCCTTCCGATAACATTTGGCAATCCCAACTCTCCGGATCGTAATAATACGCTTCAACAATCACCTTACAACTTAAAGGCGCCTGCGAAATAAAACTTATTAGCATGTCGCTGCCAATGAGTTCGCGAACCTGTGCACGAACGTCTTTCAGTAGTTTATCGTACTCTGAATTTGAATTGGTATCGACAAAGAAATTAAGTTTGAAAATCCGTTTACCTGAATTGATCTTTTCCAGTTGTTCAATACAACTTTGTAGCTGTAAACTTAAATCGCTACAAACATTTTCAGGTTTTATATATGTTCTGTCTCCGTTTAGAAAATACATTCTACTTCTCTCTCTCAAAGAAATGAAGCACAAATATGCGTGTTTTTTACTTTAAAAAAATGATTTCAGTCAAAATTTGTTTCCAAAAGTAAATAAAGCCACTGTTGTACAACATTGCACATTTCTAAGTAAGCATTTGCTCTAATTAATAATCTCCACTGGCTGTTGCACCATTTAGCACGGCTTCTGTTGAGCCAATACCTAAACGATTTGCTCCCATATCGAGAAATGCAACTGCCGTTGCCCAATCGCGGATTCCGCCCGAAGGTTTTACCTGCATTTTATCGCCAACCGTTTTTACCATTACTTCAATGTACTCCGGTTTTGCTCCTCCCGGCCCGAAACCTGTAGATGTTTTTACAAAATCGGCACCTGCTTCGTACGACAATTCGCAGGCTTTGGCAATTTGCTCCAAAGTTAAATGTCCGCTTTCCTGGATAACCTTTACCAATACATTGTGCTGATGAGCCACTTCCACAACAGCTTTTATGTCATCGCGCACATAATCGTATTCGCCCGAAAGAAACCGTCCGATATTCATTACCATATCAATCTCATCGGTTCCGTCTTCAATGGCTTGTTTTGCCTGAAATGCCTTAACCGGCGTTGCATCTGCTCCGTGCGGAAAACTGAGTACGCACGAAACTTTTACACCACTGTCTTTCAACAATTCTTTGGCAGCTTTTATATCGCAAGGTTTCACACACATGCTGAATACCTTGTTTTTAATGCACATTTCGGCATTCTCTTTCAGATCGGCCAATGTTTGTTCGGGTTTTAAAACCGCATGATCGATGGTTTGCGCTACCTGTTCTTTTGTATACATATTCTATTCTTCAGTTATTGCTTTTAGTATTTCCTGTGCTTTTGGGAAATCACTTTCACTCACAAAAATATCGATGGCAGAAGGAACGCCACCTCCAAAACCGGCAGCAATACCCTGTTTAAATCCATCTTGCACCAAAGGGTTGATACCGGCAGTTTCCAGCTCTTGCTTTAGTCTGCTGATCATTATATCTTCGCCGGTAAAAAGTTTTACAATTTTATCTTGTTTGTCCATCAGAATTGATTTTGCAATTAGTCTTCCATTTCTTTTAAAATCTGCTCTACCTGCTCGTTGGTTTTTGTCAGTTTATCCTTACAGGTTTTTAGTAAAACCGAAACCCGTTTTACCTTCTCGGCCAGTTCATCCACATCGAGCTCTTCATTTTCTATCTTTTCAAGAATTTCTTCTATCTCGGCCATCGCCTCGCTGTATGAAATCTTTTTAGCTGCCATATCTTATTTTTTTATGATCTTACTTTCTACAGTTCCGTCGGCAAATCGTGTTTCCAGTTTTTCTCCCACTTTAACATCTTTGCTCGACTTTATTATTTTTCCATCTTTTAAAGTTACAGTAAATCCCCTTTTTAAAACGTTTTCAGGATTAAGTAAGCGTACCGAATTTTCATTTATAAGGATTCGGTCGTGCTCTTTTGCCAAGACATTTCGCACACGTCCGGCCAACAAATCTTGCTGATGATTTACTTTTGCATTCTCTTTAAAAACAGCTTCTCCCACCACTCTTCTCAGTATGCGTTGTTTTTTGCCAATGTTGTTTTTTTCTTCTACAAACCATACCGAAAGTCCCGAATCTAAACTGTGTTTCAGTTTACTAAGTTCGTTGTGCTTTTTAAACGAAAACTGGCTGACATTTTGTTGCAGTTCGTTGCTTCGTTTATTCAGCTGCTGCTGCCTGAAATTTATAAAATCGGCTACTGAATATTTTAATGCTTCAGCCGCCCGTTCCAGCTTTTCCTGTTTAGCATCCAGCGTTTCGCGGGTTAATTGAACGATGCTATTTTCCAACTCCAGCAAACGTTCGTAGTAACGTTCAACTCCGTTTACAAAAAACTCGGCTACCGCGGTTGGTGTTTTCATTCGTGTATGCGCCACCAAATCAATAATTGTATCATCCTTTTCGTGACCAATACCTGTAATAACCGGAAGCGAAAATTGTGTAATGTTCATCGCCAAATCATAGTCATCAAAACTACTCAGGTCGGCAGTGGCACCTCCTCCGCGAATAATCGCTACCGCATCGAAAAAATCGTCGTGATTAAAAATTCGATCCAGCGCATTAATAATTGAAGGTACGGTTTCGGCCCCCTGCATGTAGGCCTCAAACAATTTGGTGTAAAACTTAAAGCCGTATTCGTTGTTCTCCAGCTGGTTCATAAAATCCTGAAAACCGGCAGCTGTTGCCGACGAAATAACAGCAATTTTTTGTGGCACCAGCGGAAGTGCCAGTTCCTTGTTCATTTCAAAAACACCTTCAGCCTTCAGTCGATTTATTATTTCCTTTCGCTGCATGGCCATGTCGCCAACCGTGTAGGTTGGGTCAATGTCTTTTATGTTCAGACTTAAACCATATGCCGGATGATACTCAACCGTTGCCTGTACCAGCACTTTTATACCCTCGGTAAAAAGCTGTCCGGTTGTGGTTTCGAAATACGGTTTTAGCATGCGGTAAGTGTACGACCAAATGGTTGCCCGCGAACGTGCGCTTATGGTATTCCCCTCTTTTTCAATCAACTCCAAATAACAATGTCCGCTCCTGTTTTGCTTTAACTCACTCACTTCGGCAACTACCCAAACAGTGCCTGGAAATGCATCCAAAAGGGCATTCTTAATTAATTGGTTTAATTCCGAGAGCGTGAGTCGCTGGTTCATTGTTTACCTGATTTTATTGATCTTAAAGGTTTCGGAACTGTTTTTTGTTCGTACCACCAATAAATAAATTCCTGATTGCAGGGTTTCTAAACCGTTAACAGTTACAGTGGGAGTTGCAGGTATGCTGAGGTTTTTAACCAGGTTACCATCCAAGGTGTATAGTTTCAATTCAATCTCCTCATCCTGAAAATTATGTTTTGACTGAACCAAAAGCCGGTCGCGCACAGGGTTGGGATAGACAGTCCACAGCTTGTTTTGTTCTACTACTTTTACTGCTAATGGATCGAGCAACGAACTGGCCGTTCTTATATTCGGTACGCCGTATCCCTGCAACGAATCGGGCGAATTAAACAGATGTCCGCTCGCCTCAATTGCAGCTTTTATCTCAATAGCAGTTTTTTCGGGATAAGCCTGCCAAAGCGAGGCAGCCATTCCGGCCAAAACCGGTGAAGAAAAAGAGGTTCCATTCGCAATTCCAACAGAACCATCTGCCCGTTGAAGTGTGGTTTGATAGCCCATTGCCGATACATTTGGTTTTAATGCTCCGTTGGCCGCCGGCCCGGCTGATGAAAAGTAAGCCGGATTAAAGTTTGCATCAACGGCGCCAACACCTATTACATTTACCCCGTCAGAAGGTGCAACGATTCTAAACCAAGGATCGTTTCTTTCATTTCCGGCACTTGAAAAAACAAGCATTCCACGCGATGCGGCAATATTCGCTCCGCGAGTAACACGCGTTGTATTTCCATCCATATCTGCATAAACATGGTTGGTAGCGGCATCCTGAAATTCGGTGTATCCCAGCGATGAGTTTATAATATCAGCTCCAACACTGTCGGCAAATTCGGCAGCTGCAACCCAGTGGTCCTCTTCAACAATATATTCAGAGTTCGTGTCCTCGGAGCGCAACAACCAATAAGAAGCTTTTGGTGCTGTTCCAATCAATTCGCCGGGAATATTTCCTCCCATACACGACAGCACACTCATTCCGTGATAGTTGGTAGCGAAAAAATCCGAATTGGGATTTACAAAGTCTTTGGTTCCCAAAATTTGGTTGTTAATCCACAGACTATCGAAAGCCGGGTATTCATCGGCCCGGTAAAAACCTCCATCTAAAATGGCAATTTGTACATTCTGTCCTTTGAAATTATTGTTGTGCAAAAACTGTCCTTCCATCATACCAACCTGCAAAACAGAGCCGCCGTAAAGTGTTGAATCAATTGGCGGAGCATCACTAAAATTCTCGTCAGCAAATTTATTGCTTACACTTTTTATAATTGAGGCTGGTTTTGTAAGCTGTATTTCGTGAACAAAATCCCAATGCAAAACGCTGTCGGCTAAATTTGCGGAATCGCAACGAACAGTAATTCCATTCAACCATTTTGAGGTATGTACAAACTCGACATTGAGAGTAAGCACCGAATCGATGTAGTTTTGATTAACCGGCAAATCGAGCGAATCGATGGCAATATTTTGCTTGGTACGGCGCTGAATGGCTCTTGCTGAAAGATATGCTTCGGGATGATCCAAGGAATATTCAGAATTATTTTTATCAGTAAATCCAATCCAAAAATAATTCTGTGCATTTATTTGTTCAAATCCCATTAACAGCGCGCCAAGGAGTATAATTGTATACTTCATTTCGATAAAATATTCGATAGCTAATAAACGCCCAAGTTAATGAAATAATAGGGTTTTACCTTGATTGGCAAACAGTTTTATCGCTGCTGTTTATCGCGCATCATATATTCCGATGGATCTTGCAGAAATTCTTCCGGATCAACGATTGAACCTTTATTTTTTTCCAGCTCTTTCATTTTCAAATTGTCTACACTGTCGCGCACAGCCGGATTCAGAATTTGCCCGTTATCGTAATGAAGTGTGTATTTAAGGTTACCTTCCTTATCAAAATATTTCCACTCGCCGTGCCGCAGGTTATTTTTGTATTCTGCAACCAGTTCCTGTCGTCCATTTTCATAGCTCACCAAAAACAAACCGTGACGCATACCCAGTTTCATTTTGCACTGCATATAAGGTTCACCATCTTTATAAAATATCTGGTAATCGCCATCTTCTTTGTCGTTCACCCATTGCTTTTCCTCCATTACTTCTCCCGTATCGTAATACTGATGCGATGTTCCGTACTTCAAACCATGTTTATATTCTTCATCGGCAGTAAGCTGGTTATTCTTGTATATTTTCCAAACACCTTCTTTTTGCTGGTTCACATAGTTTCCTTCGGCCACTTTTTTGCGCCAAACATCAAATAGTTGTGTGTAGGCTGTGTCGCCTTTATATTCAATTAATGCTTTTAATTGCCCTCCCGGATGGTACCGTTTCCATTCGCCAACCGGCTTGTCATCTTTAAAGTTTCCTTCATAAATTAATCGTCCATTTTCCTGCTTCTTCTGCCAAAATCCCTGGCGCAAACCGTTAGCATCGGTCTGATTCACTTGTGAAAAAACCAACGATGGCAGAAAAATTAAAAGAACAAACAAATATCTCATAATGCACACTTTTAGGTAGAACGCGAAATTAGGGATTTATTTTGTCTGACATAAAATCGCCCCGAATAATCACCCGTTAATTTGCTAACTTCACCGGATAAACCAACTAACTTTCAAGAATGAAAAAACTAAAACTTCTGCTAAAAATTTTTGTAGGCCTATTTTTAATTGTCGTTATATTGTTTTTGGGTTTCCGTAGCTATTTATTTTCAGACGATGTTCAACTGGAAAATTCAATAACACAACAGCTTCAATCGAAAAAGGTAATGGTTATTTTTGCTCACCCTGATGACGAATCATATACAACAGAGTTGCTTCTGGATGCTGAAAAGGAAGGAATTCAAACGGCACTGCTCACTTTCACACCGGGCGATGCCGGCACACAAATGCCACAGGTTTGCCAACAACAGTTTTTGGGCGATGTACGAAAAGCAGAAGTATACAAAAGTGGTTATGCACTGGGAGTTGATTACCAAAAAGTTTTTGAATATGGCGACGGCACATTGAAAGATCAACGGTTGCCGCAATTAGTTGATGACATACAACAAGAACTGGAAAAGTTTAAACCCGATTTAATTGTAACTTTTTGGCCCGAAAGCGGAATGACCATGCACCCCGACCACATGACAATAGGGAAAGCAACACAATTGGCTTTTGCCAATTATAAAAAAGGTAAAAATGCCAAACTGGCTTACACAATTATGCCCTCAAAAGTGGTTTCAATGCTGGGTGGCGACGAAATGCTGAAACTACAACCGGAAGCGAACATTTCAATAAAAGCCAATGCTGCTGCAAAAGTCCGGCTTTGGAATATTAATGCTTCACAAAACCAATTTGTGAAAGATTATACCGGAATGCCTGCATGGTTGATTTACCGGCTGATAAACCGTGAGTACTATTTTATTGAAAATCATGAAAGCAAATAGCCAAACTGAAAATTCGTCCGGAATAGATCTTTCAGCTATAATCAATAAATTTCTTTGGTCATTCGCTCAGTGGCTGTCATGTAGTAACGTGCAAAATTATCGTCTTTCATAAAAACGGTAAGCTGCTCGCGCCAGGTTTCTGCTTCTTCCGAAAGTTCGGCAATACGACGACCGGCTTCTTTGTCATTCGGATTAGCACGAAATGCTTTAATCACCGGGATAAATTCGTCCATCCAATCCTCGTACCGATCCATCAATTGTTGCTGATCGCTTTCCAACGGAAATTCAGCTTTACTGTTCAACACCTTTCCCGACAATTTTTCTCCGGCAACAACACCGGCGCCAACAGTTAGCCCTAATTTGGTTAAAAAGGCTCTTCTTGATTGTTCGTATTCGTTACTCATTTTTGCTTTTTTTATTCACCATTCAAGAAACACAACTGAGCCTGGAATGTTTACAAAAAGCACAAAAAAAAGCCCTTTCACCAAATGATGAAAGAGCCTTTATTTATCGTTACTCTAAACCTTATTTCACTTCTTCAAAAATAACAACATCTATTTTTCAATCATTTACAACTTTACGAAACAAATTTGGTACAAATAAGATGCCTAGATTAATATGTACTATTTCATCGACAGAAACAATTCACGTAAAGTCAAAATAAATCTGAAAATAATCAAGTTTTATTTAAGTGTATTCTATTTTGAAAATATTTATTCAAAATATCTTCAACTCCACAGTCTTGATATCATTTTTTCATTCAAATGCTCTTTTTCACAAAATAGGCAGGAAGAATCCTGCCCTACTATATAGATTGAACCTGTTAAAGTTTTGGTTCCCAATTTGGATTGTACTCCCGACCCCATAATTTCATGGCGTCGCGGTCATACATTATTCCGGTTTTGTCACAAATATCAAAACCATGACCAATTCGATAAGCAACGTTTGAATAGTGTACCATTGTCTGGCTGATTGCACCTTCCATAATGTGTGAATTCAATTCACCAACACCACGAATGCCGTTAAACCAGTTTTGCAAATGTTTGGTCGACATGTCGCCGCCACCACCAAGAGCAGTTCCTGCTTCCTGCGATGCAGAAACGCTGTCTTTTATAATTTTTCCACTTCGGTCGTACAGAACATATTTCCCACGATCGACAAATACAGTTCCTTCGCTACCATAGATAATTGTTCCGCGGCCTCCCATTCCGTAGGTATCGTGACCAGAACGGCTGCGGCCATCCCATTTAATAACTTTGTCGCCACCAAAAAGGAAAGTGGCATCCATAGTATCGTACATTTCCCAACCATCGTCGAAGAAGTGACGTTTGCCAGCTTCAACATGCACATTGTTTGGCAAACCTACCTGCAGTGCCCAACGCGCCACATCCAGTTCGTGCGTTGCATTATTTCCGGTTTCGCCGGTTCCGTAATTCCAACCATACCAGTGCCAGTTGTAATCCCAAGTTTCTTCAGTGTAATCGCGGTGAATAGCCGGCCCCTGCCAGATTTCCCAATCCAAGCCGTTTGGAACAGCAGCACTTTTCTGTACCGGCACTTCTCCCCTTTGATTCAGGTAAAAAGCAACTGCACGATACGGAACGCCAATTACTCCGTTATGAATTTCTTTAATGATCTCGATGGTATGATCCGACGAACGTTGCTGGTTACCCATTTGAACCACTTTATTGTACTTTTCTGCCGCATTTACGATCATCTCATTTTCATACATGTTATGGCTGCAAGGTTTTTCAACATAAACATGTTTTCCGGCCTGCATAGCCATTACCGAACCCGGAGTATGCCAGTGGTCGGGCGTGGCGTTTATAATACAATCCACTTCCTGATCGTCGAGAATCTTTCGAAAATCGTTCTCCAGCTTTGGTTGGTAATCAATGTGCTTTGAAAAGTTTTCGGCAGCACGTTTACGTTGATGCTCCATTACATCGCACAAATATTTAAGTTCTACATTGCTTTCTTTTTCAGCAATTGGTGCGTAATACGCCCCCAAACGACGGCCAAGCCCCATAATGGCGACATTCAGTTTATCGTTTGCACCTAAAATTTTGCTGTAACTTTTTGCCGACATGCCCATGGCAGTTCCACCAACTGCAACACCCGCTGCACCTGCCGACACCTTTTTTAGAAAATCTCTTCTGTTAGTCATATTGTTGTTTTATTAGTTTACATTGTTGCTAAAATTTAGAGACTTTCAGAAAAAATCCCCAAAATACAAGATTTGTCATTTACAAGATTCTCCATACAGTTTCTTCACTTTAATGCTTCTAAAATGAACTTCATTACCATGATCCTGCAAAAGAATGTGGCCGGATTGCCAAGCTCCAAAATTTTCCCATTTAGCATATTTGCTTCTTGCAACTAGAGCATAGAAAGCCTGCGTTCCTCTTTCATACTCCAATACTTTTCGTCTGTTTAACCAATGCTCAACATGAGCCCCCTTAAAATCAGCTTTCTCAATGAGGTTACCTTTCAACCACTCTTCGTGCCTTATACCTTTTACGATTAACCGAGCATGGTTCCATTCCCCCGGTTTATTCACTATTTTATTTTTATGTGCTGGGATCAAATCATACAACGAGGCCACTGTTCTGTTTCCGTCAGTTCCCTTTTTAGCATCCGGATGAACCTGATCATCCAAAATCTGGTACTCCAAACCTATAGCCGATTGATCCGATCCATAACCCTCTGTAATAAAATATTTAATACCACTATTAGCACCTTCAGTAATTTTAAAATCGAGCTGAAACTCAAATGTCGAATATTCATTCAAAGTAACGATATCGCCTCCATTACCTGATTCTTCACCATTAAAAGATTCCACTATCAACTCACCGTTATCAATTTGCCAGCCCTTATCCGGAAAATTCTCTTTTCCAACGCCACGCCAGCCTTTGGTCGTTTCTCCGTTAAATAATAACTCCCATCCTTGCGCCTGTTCCTGAGGCGATAAATAATTAGGGATTAAATTAACAACAGGAATATTACTCCACGGACTGGCGACTAAGTTTCCAGTTTGAATTCGTATATTTTTCCACCTGATTTGTAAGCCTTCAAACGCCTTATCATGAATACTATGAACCTGAAGAGCTATAAATCCTGAGTCAGTCATATCATCTATCAAATCAGCACATGCAATCCCATTTACCCAGGTTCGGATTGAATTACCAATCGCCTCAATACGATAATGGTTCCACTCTCCCCTTCGAAATGCTTTTCTACCTTCTGGATTTTGTTCCAACGGATATAACCACCCCCTTCTCGCTTCGTCGTAAATCCCTCCACTCCAAGCTCTTTCCGAAGGATCGATCTCACATTGGTAGCCATGCACCCTACCATTTTGATATTCCGGAAGGCTTAAACTTCTGAATTGAATTCCGGAATTCATACGGTCATCAACCAGCAAATCAAGTTCTAAAACAAAATCCCCATAAGTTTTAGTCGTGCGTAAAAAGGAATTGGGAGAATTAGAAACTGTTGTTCCAACTATTTCTCCATCAATAATCTCATAAGTTGCATTTCCATTTATTTGTTCCCAACCGGAAAAATCCGTTCCATTAAAAAGTTCAGTCCAATCTGCACCTTTCACATCAATTGTTGTTGCAAATAAACAGCAACAAAAAATCAAAATTCTCGCATTCATATTTTTAAATATTTAAATTAGTTTTCAAAAATGTGGTTTATATATGATAAACATCCTCATTTATTCTTCTACTCGAGATAGGGCGCTATACATTTTTGCCAAATTTTATAGCCTTCTTCATTAAGATGTAGCTGATCTTCTAAAAAAAGTCCGGGTAGGGGCTTACCAGTATCGCCAAGCATTGGATTCCAAATATCAATGTAGTCTATCTTATCTCTATTCGCACGTTTTTCCAGCTTTCGATTTAACTTCATTAATTTTTCACACAGATCCCACCTGCGAGGGCTTGGTTTCATTGACAAAAACAGAAACCTGACATCCGGATAATATTTATGTGTCCATTTTACCAACTTCTGACCTTCCCGGAACACTTTCTGCGGAGAATCACCGGCGTTTATATCATTTCCCCCAACAAACACAACAATTTTTTGGGGTTTATACGGTAATATCAATTGTTCTCTATAAAAAAGAATATCACTCATCTCGGACCCACCAAATCCGCGGTTAATAATCTCCTTTCCCGGGAAATAATCTTTTACATCCTGCCACTTTGTAAAAGAAGAACTTCCAAGAAACAAAATACCCCCTTCTTCCGGCACTATTAACGAATCTATCTTTGCAAACTGAGCAATGGCATACCTGTACTTCTCAGGTTTATGTTGGGCGTGAACACAAAAACCAGCTAAAACTACAATAATTAGTACTACATATTTTCGCATCTGAACAACTTTTAGATTGTTTAAAATAAAATTATATCTTTACAAAATATACTTAGTGCACTAAGTTAGAATTTATAAATAAATAAACGATACAATTGAGCTGTATAAAAATGAAAAGATAAAATACACATAACGATTATGAACAAGAATTTACTTTTAACACTAACCAGCCTATTACTGATATCGTCCGGAATATATGGACAGAATAGCTGGAAGAAAAAAATTATCTCATTAAACTCAAAAGACCAAAAAACAAGCTGGCAGTTTCTAGGAACTTCTCCACAGGATGGCAACATTAATATCCCTGACTTATCATTAAAAAATTGGCAAAACATAAGTGTTCCGGGAGACGTCAATGTTGAATTGATGAACCTTGGAATACTTCCCGATCTGCATTTCGACACTTTAGCACGAGAAGCCTACTGGGTGACTGAAAAGGACTGGTGGTACACCTTGCTGTTTGATGCTGATTTTGATACAAACAAAAAAACCGATTTAGTATTGGATTTTGTAGATGGTAATTCGGAAATATGGCTAAACGGCACCAAGCTGGGAATAATGGAAAATGCTTTCTACCCTCATCGTTTTGACGTAAAAAGTATTTTAAAAGCAAAAAACAACCGTTTGTTTATACGATTTAAATCTATTAACAAATTACTTGGTGGTGAAAGGCTCGATGAATTGCTCGGTTGGCGTGATCGACGGTCATTTATTAGGAAGCCTCAGTATAATTTTGGATGGGACTGGACACTTCCTGTTCCTGGTATCGGGCTGGCGGGGAATGTTTACATCGAAAACGGAAATGAATTTGAGATTGAAGAGTTAGGTATACAAACGACAATTAGCGGACAGATTGATTTCAACTTCGAAGTCACAAAACCGACAAAAGAAGCAGGCTATGAGATTATAGTTAATGTGGATGGACATGAAACACAACTTTCCGATACTATTAGAAGAACCGACTACAAAACGTATAAATCGTACACTCATTTTTTAATTGAAAATCCACGACTCTGGTGGCCCAACGGTTATGGCGAACCAAATTTGTACAATTACAATGTTCAGCTGCTGGTTGACGGAGTTATCACCGATACTCGGAAGGGAAAATTCGGAATAAGGGAAACAGAAACCCGCGAAAGGCCTTTTACTCCTGATGCAGGTGTAGGTTATTCTTTTGAAGTTCTAATTAACAATGAACCTATATTTTGCAAAGGCACCAACTGGATCCCAATGGAAATCTGGCCGGGAGCAATTGATACCGACAAATACCGATTTTACCTGGAAAAAGCCAAAGAAGCCAACTTTAACATGATTCGTGTTTGGGGTGGAGGAATTTATGAGAAAGACTTATTTTATGAACTATGCGACGAAATGGGAATAATGGTTTGGCAGGATTTTATGTTTGCCAGTACAGGCTACCCGGTTAATCATTTAATGGTTGAGATTATAAAGGAAGCCGAATACCAGGTTTTCAGACTAAGAAACCATCCATCGATAGTTATTTGGTGTGGAGGTAATGAGGACTACCTTTCTTGGAGGCACCCAAAGGATGCTGAATACGATGCCCAGGCAGACATAGTAACAGAAATAGAAAAAGACAGTTTTTATGTGGATCGCACACACGAAGATCCCATTCTATTTTCGATGATTCTAAGAGGACTAACCACACGTTTTGGACTGAATGTACCTTATGTTGATTCGAGCCCTATGTCGCGAGAAGACTCAGGGAACAGACCAAACTCGGGCAACTCGCATGTTAGTTGCTGGAAATACGCGCTTTTTTGGTGCGATGGGAAACCTTCCCGCTGGAGAAACCACTTTAACAATGTCTGTTCGTTCGACTCCGAATTTTGTATTCAGGGACCATCAAATGTAAACACAATAAAATCGTTTCTGAAAGAAGTAAACTACTGGCCTCCCAACGATGCATGGATTTACCATATTCAGCGCGGCCATGCCAACCTACCACATTACGAACAAACCATGTTTATTGCAGGCGACATTTTTGGTGAGATCAACTCATTACAAGAGTACGTTAAATATGGACAGGCAACACATGTGGAACAAACTCGTACAGAATACGAAAGCGCCAGATACGACAGGCCTAACAATGGAGGAACAATGAGTTGGATGTTTAACGACTGCTGGCCTACTTCAAACTGGTCTATTATTGATTATTACTATCAACCCAAACCAGCATATTACGCTGCAAAAAGAGCCTGCTCACCTGTTCTGCCGATTATTTTTGAACGCGACAGTATCATTCGTTTTTCAATTTCAAATGAGACAGCAATCCAAAAACATTTATTGCTTACGTACGGATGCAAGACCATATCAGGTGATGAGTTCTGGCAAAAGGAAGAGGATGTTCAGCTTGAACAAAATTCGATTGTAGAATTTTTCAGAGAGAATCACAGCAACAAAAGGCTTCCTCTTGGTAGCTACTTATACATTAAAGCAATAGTTGATGGTAAACAACTGGATGATGTAATTTATTTCCCTGACGGATGGAAAAATATAGATTGGGAAACACCTTCAGTTGTACTAAAAATAATTAACCAGGAAAAAATCGATGGAGTGTGGCAAACCGATGTGCAGGTTTCTTCTGACAAGTTTGTCCGCTTGTGCCACCTAACCTGGAATAAAGCCCCAAAATTATCAAAAGAAATGCCTTTACCAAATGTTTGGTTTAACGACAATTTTTTTGATCTGCAAGCCGGAAATTCCAAAACAGTAACTATCACTTCTTCAGACAAAATTAAATTAGATGAGCTTTCGGTTGGTCATTGGCTAACAGACTGGAAATGAGCCAAAGCTAATGTTCATACTAAAAAGAATCCTATGTCTATTTTGAGACATAGGATTCTTTTTTTATGGAACTTGCGATTAAAATTTTTTAAGATAGTAATGTACAGATTCCTCCTTCTTTTATATTTTATCTCTAATCTGAATTTTCCCAAACACATACTTTGCTCAATTCGAATGGGAAGAAAAAACTAAATCTGGCTTTCCCCTCAATATCTTTTTAAATTAGTTCATCTTAATTCCTATAAATTGAAGCGAAAAAAAGGGCTGCCCATTAGAGGCAACCCAATCACTAAACTAAACTATTATTTGTACAAATTAAATGAACTTATTTTATTGCTTCAGCAATGACCTCTGCCAAACGCCCTGCACCTTCCTCATTTGGATGAATTCCATCCGGGAAATTTGCCTCCTGATCCTGCAACTTTGAGTATGCATCGATGACTGTTAATTGGTTTTTGTCTGCCAGTTTTTCAATAATCGGAATAACCTGCTCCCTTATAGTCGTGTCGTTAATACTCCAGCGCCTTTGAAAGGCTGGAGCAGGTAAACAAACATAAATTTCAGGGTTGGTAGGTATCGTTTTAAAAGTATCTATTAAAGCTTGATAATCTTTTTCGTAATTGGCGGCATCCCAGTTGTAATCTTTCGAGTCGTTAGTTCCCAATTTTATGGTAATTATATCAGGCTGAAAAGCAAAAACATTATCCAGTTCATTGCACATCCAGTAAGTTAAATCACTTTTTTTAAGCATGGTTGCTGCACTCCTGCCACAATTCATCACCATATACTCTTCTCCCAGCAACTCGTTTAAAACTACCGGATACGAGGATTTGTTCCATTTCTCAGTGCCTACACCTTCGGTTATACTATCTCCAACACAAGCAACTTTAACCTGCTGTTTGCAGGCACCAGCAACCACTGCCAGCAAAGTAATAACTACTATAAATTTTAATCTATTCATCTTTATTCGAATTTATTTAATAATTAAGTACGTATTTAAAATTCACAAATATCGCGAGCAACTTTTCTGTAATCGCAAAACAACCAAACTGAAGCTACAGGAATATTTTGTAATTTATAGAAATACAAAAGAGTTAATGAATCTCTCCATTCAAAGAATTTGCTATGCTTAGTTCAACCTTCGGTTTAAGCGAATTAAAGCTTCCAGAAAATAATAATCGGCATAAGTCAAGGGAACATCCATCTCTGAGTTATGAGGTTTAGATCCCACACTATGTTTTAAAATAAAATTCCCGTTAGTTCCGGGCTCAGCCAGGTATTCAGCAGAAGCCAGAGTTCTTATTTGTTTTTCTGCCACCCCAAGAAATTCCTCTTTTAAATCTTCCTGCACATAATCACTCAATTCGATTAAAGCAGAAGCCATAACAGCCGCTGCTGACGCATCCCTTTCTTCATTAGGTATTTCCGGTGCCAAATAATCCCAATACGGAATCATATCTTCAGGCATATTCGGATGGCTAATCATAAACTCAGCAATATTCCTGGCCTGCTCAAGATATTTTTGAAGGCCGGTTTCGCGGTACATCATTGTAAATCCGTACAGCCCCCAGGCTTGTCCCCGGGCCCATACAGATTGGTCGAATGCGCCCTGATGAGTTTGTTTCTTTTCCGGATCACCTGTAATCGTATCATATGAAACCACATGATAACAGCTGTAATCGTCACGATAATGATTTTCCATGGTTTTGTTTGTATGCGATACTGCAATATTATAGAAAGTTGAATCCTGAGTAGTTTTAAAGGCCCACATAAGCATTTCAAGATTCATCATATTATCGATAATCACCGGGTATTGCCAAACATCTTTATTGAAATCCCATGAGCGGATTAAACCGACTTTGGGATTGTACCTTGTTATTAATGAACGACTCCCAGTAAGCAAAACATCTTCATACGATGGAGTACCTTCCAATCTCAACCCATTGCCAAAACTACAATACAACATAAATCCAACATCGTGATTTGAAGTTGTGTATTTCTCCTGCTCGATCCGCGCAGTATACATTTCAGCATATTCTTTAATTTTATCTTCCGAATAATATTCATTTAAATACCACAATGTTCCCGGGAAAAAACCACTACACCACCACCACGACTCAGAAGTAATCAGTTCTCCTCTTTTTTCATCAATGGTTTTGGGAAGCTTTCCCTTACTATCTTTTAATTCAGCAGCCATAGACAAAGCATGTTCTTTAGACACTTGCATACATCGACTAACAACCTCCTCCAAAGGTTCTTCATTATTAGTACAGGAACTAAAAAAAAGATATAGTACTGCTATAAAAAATAGGTTTATTCTGGTCATAGGATATAATTTAATAAGTTATTCGTTAGGTTTATAATCAAACTTTCGCACCTTGTTCAAGACAACAAAGGTTCTTTTTTCTGCAACGAGTCTTCACTATACTTCACAAGAGATTTTATTTTAGGAATAAATATTATAAATGCTAGAAATGCAACAGAATACATCACTCCGGAATATAGCCACATTGGATTATACGAAAACTTCGTGACAATAAGACCAATTACCGGATTCAATACCAAAGAAGAGATAGCTCCTGCCGATCCAGAAAATCCAACAATTGTAGAAGTTGCAGTTTTACCAAATATGTCGCTTATGGATGTTATATAGTTGGTTATCCACAAGCCATGAGCAAACAGAACGATTATCATAATAGCAATAACCATTTCTGAAGTTGGCACATATTTTACGAATAATGCCGGCATCGTTAATAACGCAGCAACACCCATTACACTTTTTCGTGCCAGGTTCAGATTTTTTGTTCTTTTTAATATTCTGTCAGAAATAAAGCCTCCTAGCATATTCGAGATACCTAACGCCAGGAATGGCATCCAAAATAAACTACCAATTTGCTCCAGGCTTGCTCCACGCTCTTCGTTCAGATATTTCGGGATCCAAAACATATAGAAATAAAAAATCGGATCAAGCAAAAAGCGCATTAAAATAAAAATCCATACCTGTTTTATTTTTAAAAGTCCCTTTAGAAATTCAAACAGCCTAACTTCTGATTTTGGTTTATCTTGTTCTACTTTTAGGTGCCTTTTATTGTTTTTCGTAATCAGCAGCCAGATTAGAACCCATAAAAAACCGATAATACTTGTAAACACAAAAACACCTCGCCATCCGGTTACCGCTATCATATACACACAAAGCGGAGGAGCAACTACCGCCCCCAGGGCCGATCCGCCAATTGCAATACCATTGGCAAGGGCTTGTTTTTCTTTCGGAATCCATTCTACAACAGCTTTTATGGCTCCTGGGAAAGCCCCCCCCTCGCCCAAGCCTAAAAAGAACCGGAACAAACCAAAGTGCATTGCACTGTTTGCAATACTATGTAATAGGGTAGCTAACGACCAAATTCCGACTGAAAGAGATAGTCCCAAACGACTCCCAAAGCGATCGATAAAAATTCCACCAACAGAAAACATAATTGCATAACTAATCAGAAATCCTGTATTAATAAAACCGTATTGAATATCAGAAATGTGAAAATCTTCTTTTATGCTAATAATTGATACAGATAAAACCTGTCTGTCGAGAAAGCTTAAAGCTGTTGCAACAAATGCCATTGCTACAATACCCCAGGGGAGCCAAACTGATAATTTTTTCATAATTCTAGTTAACGCACTAAGTTTAACACCAAAGATACTAATGTCTTTCTTATTACCAAAAAAATTACTATTTTGTAGTCCTAAAATTTAGAATTAGCTGTTTTTAGGAACATCATAATGAAATAGGATAACATCAATTTAAAAATATTAGCAAATGAAAAAATCTACTCCTAAATATATCTTAATCAGTCAGGAGATTATTCAAAAAATAGAAACAGGAGAATTAGCGCCAGGTGACAAAATACCTTCTGAAAATGAGCTAATTAAAACCTATGAGATTAGTAATACCACTGCCCGAAAAAGCCTGCTTGAAATTGAATTAAAAGGATGGGCTTCCCGAATAAAAGGCAAAGGGACGTTTGTACTCAATCGGTCAGAAGACAAACAGTTTACACGAATGCTGGGTTCTTTTCATGCCATAAAAGAAAGTTTTAGCGACAACCTAGTTAAGGAAGGACTACATCCGAAAAACACCATATTAGAAAAAACTGTTCTTGAGGATGGTATCTCATCAAACATTAATAACAAACACTTTATCATTAAAGGCCCGGTACTTAAAATCCATCGTTTAAGGTATGGCAATGATTTGCTTTTAAAAGATGAAACAAGGTATATTTCATTGGAGCTTTGTCCTAAAATAAATATGCACGACCTTGATACTGCTTTTATTAAAATCTTTGAAGATCATTACAACCTAAATATTACTAATGTTGAAAGAAGTTTAAGCACTACAGTACTTAATCCGAATGATAGTTCAAACTACTTTGAAACTGAAATACCAATGGCTACATTCATTTTAGATGGAGTTGTTATATCGGAAGGAAGCAAAGTTGTTGAAATTGAGAAATCCTTTTATCGCGGAGATAAATATAAATTCTCAATCACTGCTAAACCACAATTAGCGCATTAAAAACGGCAGAAAAAAAGTCCGTGACAAATGCTACGGACTCTAACTACTCAAATCAAACTACTTACTCCCCTGTTAACCGCAATAAAAGGACATCGCGACCTTCGAGTTTTCCCTCCAAGGGTTTTGCTGTCGTTCCCATATCTTTGTTATTCCAAATGTCATATAATTTGTAACTGTCTGCTGCATTAAATTCTTTTTGAAAAACGCGTGTCATGTACATCAGATTCCATTCCAGGTGAAAATCCTGTTCCGTTTCGCTGGTATTCAAAACAGCCATTGCCCACTGGTCGTTTTCCAGCTGTTTAATCCAGACTTCAATTTCTTCATCCTGAATGTATCGGTATGCCGACTGCCCCAGAGGATCCTGATCGATGGCAATTAGTTCTTTATTTTTTAGGATTTCCAACACATCGGGAGTCATATTTTCCAGATCGTTTCCCAGCATTAGTGGTGCCGAAAGCATGCACCACATTGCAAAATGCGATTTATTTTCAGTTGGTGTTAATCCTCCATTTCCAACCTCCAGCATATCCGGATCATTCCAATGGCCAGGGCCGTTGTATTTCCAAATCGGCGCCGACTCCTCCAAAATATTCAGCCAGCCCCGTGCACCGGTAACCATTAAACATTTCGAACAATCAGTAATATCGATAGTAGTGCGATAAAGATGTCCGATATCCTTGGCCCATAGCCAGGGTTGCGTAGTCCCCCATTCACAAATACTGAAAACAATCGGCCGACCGGCTTTATACAGTGCATCTCTCATTAACTTATACGATGCAGTGGTGTTTTGACCATCCATGTCTGCGTAACAAAAATCGTATTTCAGATAGTCGACCCCCCATGAAGCATAGGTGCGGGCGTCCTGAAATTCATATCCCCGGCTTCCAGGATGACCACAACATGTTTTTACTCCTGCACAGGAATATATTCCAAATTTTAATCCTTCTGAATGTACATAATCAGCCAAAGCTTTTATACCTGAAGGAAACCGGGTGGAGTCAACCAATATATTTCCTTCGTCATCTCTGTCAATCTGCCAGGTGTCGTCGAGGTTGATATACTCGTAACCGGCGTCCTTCAAACCGGTTTCAACCATTGCATCAGCCATTCTCCGGATGATATCCTCATTAATTTCTCTGCCAAATTTGTTCCAGCTGCTCCAGCCCATTGGCGGAGTTTGAGCCAGGTTTTCATATTTCTGGGCCAGAAGATTTCCTCCCAGCACAATGATTATCAAAACTATGATCAATTTTTTCATTGTATTAGATTTTTTTGTTCGTATTCCAATTATTCTATTCCCAGTTTCTTCTGTATTTGTTCCAGAGAAATTCCTTTTGTTTCCTTCATGGCAAAAATCACCCAAACCAGTTGTCCTACCATACAAAAAGCATAAAAGGCGAAAGCATAACCGCCGGATACTTCTGCAATTAAAGGGAATGTCCATGAAATAAAAGCAGCAGCAGCCCAATGCGTTGTAGTTCCCAGTGCCTGACCACGGGCACGCACCCTGTTTGGAAAAATCTCGCTTAAATACACCCAGATGACTGAGCCTTGCCCAAAAGCATGCGAGGCAATAAACAGAAATAAACCAGCTAAAACCATCATACTTCCGGAATCGGTAAACTGGTCTCCATATTTCAAAAATGCACCGGCAGTCATCGACAGGCTGATGATGTAACCGATTGAACCGATGATCATGATATTCTTCCGGCCAAATTTATCGATTACCGCCATGGCAATAATAGTGAATATAAAAAACACTCCACCCACCCCCATGGTATTCAATAGAGCAGAACTTTTTTCAAAACCGGCCATTGAAAAAATAGTAGGTGCGTAATAAAGTACGGCATTTATTCCTGACAACTGATTGAACAAAGCAAGCATGATTGCCAGGAAAATAGGGATTTGATATTTTTTTGTAAAAAAGGGCTCTTTAACGGAATGATGTTCCAGGTTCAGAGAGTTTTTAATCTCCTGAATTTCCTGTTGTACGTTGCCCAAATCGGTTCCACATTTTTCCAGAACTTTTTGAGCTTCCTCTTCCATCCCTTTCGAAACAAGCCATCTTGGGCTTCGTGGTGTAGAAAAAAGCAAAAAGAAAAATAGTGCAGCCGGAACAGCTTCAACGCCAAACATCCAACGCCATTCCACTTCGCCGAGTTGCAGGCTTACAATCACAAAATTCGACAGGTAAGCCACCAACATACCCAAAACAATGTTTAACTGTGCTACAGCAACCAGTCTTCCGCGATAAGGCGCCGGCGAAATCTCGGCAATATACATGGGCGACACAACCGAAGCGCCCCCAACGCCCAATCCTCCAATTAATCGAAAGAAAAGAAAGCTGTGCCAATCCCAGGCCAAAGCAGAACCAAGCGCAGATATTAGGTAAAGTATTGCCAGTATAAACAACACATATTTTCGGCCATATTTATCGGTTGGTTTGCCAATAAACAAGGCGCCGATAATGGTACCGATTAAAGCGCTGGCTACGGTAAATCCCAGTTGCGACGAACTGAGTTCAAAAACCGACTCCAGCCAGTTTGTTGTTCCGGAAATTACTGCGGTGTCGAAACCAAATAAAAGTCCGCCGAGCGCAGCTACTATTGCAGATTGTATTAAACTCTTCTTCATATTCTCAAATTTTAACCACCGATGTGACCAGGCTTAACCGGTTTCCTGAAAATGTCAGAAGACCGGAAAAACCAATCAGTGGTAGAATCTGCACTTCCGGCAGGTGGAATTAATTTAGATTTATAAATATCAGCTACAGGTGGTTTTGAAATAACCAGGTTTAAAGGCACGGCTGAATTTTCGTTAACCACTGCGAGTGTTTTATTATCAGGATGAATATTTGTCCAGCAATGATCGCAGGGTTGAGAATCAGGTCGTGCCACATACAATTTTTCACCTCGATTTAAAAGAACCGGAACCAGATTTTTTGTTTCTCCGGCCAAAGCTTCCGGAATGACAAAATCGCCAGCCATTTCTTCACCACGTTTGCGGGCTTCCTTCAAATATTTTCGCGATTGATTTACAGGATGATTAAAAGCTTCCGGATCGATAAAGGTGCACACCTTACTTTCATTGAGATCCGACATCATCGTAAAATCTTCAAATTTCGCCGGAATCATATCGATGTAACCTTTCTCATCCCACAAACTTTTATTGGATCGATCAGGATTCGCAATCATCACATAAGTCCAGTCGGTTAACCAAGATTCATTCGGAGCAAGAAAACCATTAATAATATTTTTGGCATCGATCGTTCCTTCTGGAACATCTTCCCCTCCGGCAAAGATCTGCGAATCAAATACAAAAACATTATTATGCGCATGCCGGGGCAAAAAGGGCGTTACCAGACCTTTGTTGCAGACAGCATCGTTAATCCCAATATAAATGGCCAGAATGGTTTCGGCAACCGACGGAATTAAATGCGCAATTTCAAGTACTTCAGGTCCCTCATCAGCGCTAAAATAAAGCGAATGTTTTTTTAGCAGTTCGTAGGACTCACCAATGAAACGGGAATAATCATCCCTTTTCAATACACTCAAATCCGGTATCCGAAAATCGATATCACTATTCAATTTCATATTTCTTACCTTGAAAATTTGTAAATGATTGTTTGTGAATACTCTTCGTCTGGCGCAAGATTTACCGATTGAAAATGCAATTTATTGGGTGCATCCGGGTAGCCTTGCGGTTCAAAACAAAAAGCGCCATTCTGCTCATACCTTTTCCCTTCCTTTCCGGGCACACCGTCCAGAAAGTTTCCTGTATAAAAATGCATGCAAGGCTGTGTGGTAAGCACTTCCAGAATTATTCCCGACTGTGGATCGAAGGCAGTGGCAGCCAGTGCCAAATCGCCACGCTCTTTATGATTGATGATGTAGTTTAAGTCGTAACCCTTAAACTTCGCCAATTGCATCTCGTTAAAACGCGAACCAATGGAACGCTGTTTCTTAAAATCGACAGGCAAACCATCCACCTTTTTCACTTCTCCTGTTGGAATCAAATCATCATCAGCCGGAGTAAAATAATCGGCATTGATAGAAATATGCTGATCTAAAACATCACCTTTTCCGTCTCCCCGCAAATTAAAATAGCTGTGATGTGTGAAGTTCACTACCGTCTTTTTATCAGTGGTAGCACTGTAATCTATTTTCAGTTCGTTCTTATCGTTTAACGAATAGGTGAGGGTACATTGTAGATTTCCGGGATAACCTTCTTCACCGTCTTTGCTTAAATACGAAAGCGTTACACCAATTTCGTTTTCCGACTCAAAAGCCTCGCCTTTCCATACTACTTTATTGAAACTTTTCACACCTCCATGCAAATGATTTGGGCCAAAATTAGGCAGGGTATTTTTAGCCAGGTCGTAATTTTTTCCTTCGATTTTTACTGAAGCTCCCCCAATACGATTGGCAACCCGACCAATGGTAGCGCCAAAATAATAGCTGTCGTTTTCATAACCTGCCAAATCATCGTAACCCAAAACAATATCTTTCAAAACTCCATTTTTGTCGGGCGTTTTCAGGCTTTTTACAATGGCTCCAAATTCAATAATTCCCACCTGAATCCCCTTATTATTGGTGAGAGTAAAACAATTAACCTCCTCTCCGTTTTGGCTTGTTCCAAAAGACTTTATTGTTACTTTCATTTCTTTTTCATTTTGTTTAACTTTTCCGGCCAGACATACCGAACTCAGGCACATGAAGAACAGTGCCGCTAAAAACCACCATTTTTTCATGCTATTCTCCGGTTTTAATTGTGATGTCCATTTGGTTCCAGCGGTAATTCTGTGCGTGCATTTTTCCCTCGGCATTACGCATGGCATCCGACCAGATTAATACCATTTGAGTTCCATCTTCGCTAATCCATTTTGGAGACAATTTAGGCTGATAAGTCAGGTTCGCTTCATCGTCAACCGTCCAGTATTCATTGTAGTAAAACTGTTTCCACGGACCGTAAGGATTTTCGGAGTACCAAAAACCTAGGCTTCCGGTTTTAAAATGCATCGGACACTGAAAATAATCGTCTGCTGCCAAAGTCATTCCATCGCCGGCGTAGGTTCCGCCACTTACCATGATATACACACCCAATCCTTCGTTCCACACCACCGACGGCAGCCAACTGTACCAGCCGAAATATTCGCCTGCGGTATTCTTCTCAGGAAATTCTAAGGCAATTTCTCTGGAATTTAAATCCGAAGTCCAGTCAGGTTCGTCGTTGTTCCAGCCCGCAAAAAACTCCCAGTTCGAACGGGTTTCCAATTCTTCCGGTTTTACCCGTGCCAGTAACATCTGGTGGCTTCTGATATCCGGACCGTAGATATACACATAACCGTCTTTCGATGCCGAGTGATCCTGTCCCTGCTGCACAAATGCA
Organism: uncultured Draconibacterium sp.; assembly: GCF_963676815.1. Taxonomy (NCBI): domain Bacteria; kingdom Pseudomonadati; phylum Bacteroidota; class Bacteroidia; order Marinilabiliales; family Prolixibacteraceae; genus Draconibacterium; species uncultured Draconibacterium sp. The sequence continues at coordinate 3,515,090 of NZ_OY781365.1, read as the reverse complement.
CAGTAAGTAAACGGGTAAAGAAAAACACCGTTCAGACTGTCGCCAAATTCTTCCATAAAAAACATGTCCTCCGGCGAATCGGCCTCTTTTGCCTCTTCGTCCCACGGTGCAACCAATCTCGATTCTCCGTTTTTGTTAATGCTGTACCAGTTTTCTCCGTTGTCGGTGGTTTTCAGCAATTTGAAACCTTTAAACGGAATTCCCCATCTTTCGCGTGGCGTGCGTGAAACCGTTGCATAAACAGTTCCATCTACCGAACAAACACCGAAGCCGAACCACCCTTCACCTTCGTGCGAAAACTTGGGATAGCCGGGAACAGCTTCGCGTTTAAAATCATCTTTTCCGCCCACAACGCGGTACAGGTTATTGTGATAACCCAACTCATGATCATCCTGCAACCAGTTACCATCATCCATCGAAGTAAGCTGGCTACCATCGGCGGCCCAGGTAATGCACCAGTTGTCGCCCCGGCCCTCAAGTCGTTTCAGCGTTTCAACTTGTAGATCAACACCTATAGGTACTTCGTTATTTTGTGTACAGCTGATTAATGAGAAAAGGATAGCAATTATTCCGTAGATTTTAAGTTCATTTTTCATAAGTATTTTCTTTTTGCCTTCCTGGTTTTTAATGGATTTCGTTCGTAAAAATGATTTTTACCGGCCCAATCAGGCCCGACTCCTGCAAAGGAACTTCTGCCCACGGCACATAAATTTTATTCAGCCCCTGAATGTGCGTGGCTTCAATATTTGAATTGGTAAAATTCTCGCCGGTTAGTGCGTCGCCGGTTATTCGGTTTGTCCAGGTATTCGAAACCTCTACAATTAACTTGTTATCACCTGCTTTCAGAATGTTGGTGATGTCAAATAAATTCGATTCTGTCCAGCTAATTCCGAGGTGCACATTATTTAGCCAAACATCGCCCAACTTTTTTATTTTACCTAAATCAAGATAGATTTTTCCACCTTTTTGCTGAACCGAATGAATGTCGTACTGAAAAGTTTTTACATATTTAGCCGTTCCTGAAAAATACTTGATTCCATCCACCGTAGAATCCGTCCAGCTTTTTAGTTCCGGGAAAATGGCACGTTGGGGAGCGCCCCAGTTTTCAGGAAAAAATACTTCCCAGGCTCCGTCAACCGGCTGTTCCTTTATTTGTGAAGAGACGCTGACTTCTCCTTTTTCGGTTATTAATTTGAAATCGCCTTCTTCCAGGGCAACAAAACCGTTTTGGGTAAATTTCATTTCCGGTAGATCCGAATTGTTTCCGGCAATGGATTGATAATGTTCCTGCGTTTTGTTCGAGAACACAATTAAAACCGAACCAAGTGGCGGCAAACTTACCGGCAGGCTTGTTGTTTCAGCATTGTTTCTGAAAATCGAAACCGGCAGAATTTCTCCTGATTCCGGATCCCATAACTCGGGCGATTTACCTTTTACTTTAAATGCACATTCGCGTGTTACCCATTTATTGGTGGTATTCCGAACAAAATATACATCCATTTCATCTTTTTGATAGTGGATAAAGTCCAATAATCCGAGCACTTTATCTTTATAATCAAAATCGGGGAGAATATTTTTTTGAGCCAGGATTTTTGAAAGATCCGACTTACAGCTTTGATTGATAACTCCTTCCTCTTTCGACCAGAGTTTATCCAATAGGTTTTGTTGTTTTTTTGAAGTCTCCAGGTTTTTCAACGACAGGACTGTTTCCGGTTTTTCACCGACAACAGTGGCACCGCCTTTTACAAGCTCTTGTAATTTTTCAAGTACTTCCGGATTTATGATAGGCGAGTCTTCCAACACCAGCATTTTAAAATGTGCTCCGTTAGGCAAAACAATTTCACCATTATTGATTTTTGCCTGTTTCAGAATGTCGGTATTTACAATCTCGTAGTCGTATCCTGGACTGGCAGTAAAACGGCTGTTTTTGTGGCCCCCGTAATTCGGAATATCATCGCCATAATAGTAAAGCACATCGGCATAAAACTTCGAAGACTGAAATACTGCTGAAATGCGCGCCAGATAATCGTTAAACGGTTTTACTTTCGGCCACCACACTCGTTTATCATTGTAATGCGTTCCTGCATGATATACAATTCCCGGCGTTCCAGTTCCGGCAGGATTATGACTGAATCCATGAACAACCACGCGGTTCATTCCTTCGCAGAATGCTCGATCACCCACCATCTTCATATCGCAAGGCCCTTCCTGCCAGTGCTGAAAAGTGGTAAACGCCTCCTCTTCCACAATTCCCCTTTGATAAATATGAGAAGCTGCTGAAACCTCTTTAACCACTCGAAGAATATCGATTCCCTCGTCGTTTAAACGGTTGTGGTTAATCCAGAATTCACCCCGCGGACGATCGAGTGCACCCAATGCTTTTAATGGTTCAACCGGCACATTGTGTAATGGTAATCCGGGGCCGCCCGACTCGGAGTTGATTTCCAGTCCGTTTTGATTCGAAATTTCTTTCGCCTTTTTATAGAAATTATCGATCATCAACTCTGAAAGTGTTCTTCTAAAATCGGTCTTAAATTTCAGTGTTAGTTCTTCGCTAAACAAATTACCATTGTACAAAGCAGGCAAAAACGGAGTTATATCGTAACCATTAATTTCCCTGAACTTCGCGGGTAAAGTGGGTGTCCAAACAAATCCGGTAGCTTCGTAACTGGCCAGGTACATACTTTTCAACGCAGACTTCTCCAAATCGCCAAGCACCGACTTTAATTTTTCGATGATGTAGTTGAAATGAAAAGTGGTTGCATCTGCATCGAAATGATCGATTATCGGCCCCGCAGAATTGGTACTGGGCATTTTCAGTTGTTCGCCCGAGTTGGAACACACATAACGATGAATCTCCCACTCTCCTTCCGGTTTTTCCCAATTCAACTCACCGGTTTTAGCATTAAAAGATTCGCTTACATCAATCACCGATTCCGGGTTAATTTTTCCATTTTTGTTTACCGGAACCGCAACAATCGCAACTTCTTCTGAATAAGCAGGTTTACCATCATCGGTGTATTCTATGCGTTTTGCATGGCCCAAGGCATCCACTTTAGGAATTTCAGGGAAAGGTACGTTAACCTTCCCCTGCTGTTTCCCATCTAACCTAACCAATGAACTATATAATGATTTTGCCGCATTTTCCGGTTTAACCCAGCTTCCTCCTGCATTCCAGCTGCTTGCCAAATTTAAGCCCACTTCCATATTTCTGCGACCAGCTTCCTGCACAGCTATTTTTATGGATTCAAGTGAAGCCTCGCTCAAAAAAGCAGGGCCTGCAGGAACCATAGTATCCGACGCCGGAACGCCAATTTCGAAAATATCGAAACCAGATATCCCAGCTTCCTGCATAGCTGCAATTTCTTCAATGATTCGCTGATTATCGACATAACCATTTAACCACCACCAATAAACCTTTGGTCGCGCTTCGTTCGGCGGATACACAAAATCTTCTTTTAACGTTTTGTATGCATCACTTTGTGCCAAGACCAACGACGATTCACCGATAAATAAGGCAATGAATAAAACTGTTATGTAAAATCGCTTCATTTTTAATATTATTTGAATTCTTCAAACTTATGAATCCTGAGAAATAATCACCGATTCCAGATCCAGATAATTTGCAATTTTCTGAATCGTTTTGGCATGATGACCGATACACAACGAAAAATGGTGTGTTGGACCTTCGCTAATCCATCGCTTCAGGAATGTTTTAATATCAGGTTTAAAATACCCGCGGGTATTTGTATTCCCTGTTGGAGGTATCGGTCCTTTTACAGATTCACCCTCGGCAATAATAAATTTGAAACTTCCATTGTAAGTTGAGTTGATAGAAAGCATTGTAATAGGACCTTCTTTAATTTTAAACTCAACTCCGGCACCACTTCCGGGTTTACCATGGTATTTTTCCAGGCTTCGCAACACCGGTTTTCCGTCGGCGATAGCAACATTGTGAGGCCCGTCGTGACCAACAAGCACAAATCCATCGTTAAAATCAATGGGATGTAATTCTGCAAAACTTCCACCTAAACCTAAACGATCCATTATCATCAATGCCATCAATGTTTTTAAATCCGACTCGCCACACATTGGGAAACCACTGGCAGTTAACAGCGAGTTACCCACAATCAAATTGGTCATTACGCTGCGCAATTCGCTTCCTTCCGGTCCGTCGTAATAATACGCCAAACCATCCAGGGCTGTTTCTTCAACAAACTTTTTTAATGCAACACTTACTTTTGCCGCAATATATAAATCTTCATCTTTCAATTTACACGATATAGGATCAGAAACCGGATCAGGCGTATCGAAAAAATTTAAAATTCCGGCTTCTTCCTCTTTCACCTCTTCTTCGGTTACTCGCTGAAAACAACTTATTAATTCGTTTGCTTCACATTCTACGACATGACTTCCAAAAGCTGACGTTAGCATGGTAGCATCGGTGTGCATATCAAGCATAGCATTCAGCGGATGTCCTAAATGCCCAAGCTGTGCATTTTTCAGTGTATTTAAAACTTTTGCAATAGAAGCGTATTCTTTTAATTCCTTATCCACTTCCGGATCATCGTGCAAACAACCGATAATTGTATCCGGTATTTTTTTCCCCATACGGGCAGCCACAGCGGCAAATTCCGGCATTGCACAAATATCGTCATTCATTAATTGCATATAGGTGGATGCCTTTGAATAATCCATAGCTTTTAAAGGCTGCAATGCAACAAGTATTATTGGGACTTCAAGACGCTTAACAATAACACCAAATGTTCCAGAAGTTGCATAGGTAACCATGTTACAAAAGATCAGGTCGAGATTTGCAGCTTCAAGTTCTTTAACTGTCTGGTAAGCTTTTGCAGGATTATCAACCATCCCAAAATCAATGATGGTACTATCTTCTGCAGGGATTTTACTTTTGAATACTTCATGTTTTTGAAGCATTTCATCAAGCAGGCCATCAAACTGGCTCCAATATTTATCAAACCCCACACAAAAAACACCTATTCGTGAAGTTCCTTTTTTAATTTTTTCTTTCATTATTAATTTGGTAAAGAAGTTATAAATAATTCAATTAAACTCTATCTCTTAGCGCCCATACAATTCTCCTTAACGCACTAACTAATTTTTTAACAAAAATATACATGTAAAAACAAAAAACAAATAAATATGCCGAATAACAGATATAAAAATATTTCAATATATTGCCTCAATAAAAAAATACATTCATCCACCTCATATACTGCCACTTAAAACATTAACTCCGGATTTAACAATCATGTAATTTCCCAAAACCAATACATCCATTTCTGTTTGCCTGAAACAACGGTAAGCATCATCAGGTGTACACACAATGGGCTCGCCTCTTACATTGAAGCTCGTATTTACCAATAAACCTGTCCCGCTCTTTTCTTTAAAAGCTTGCAGCAGTTTCCAAAATTTTAAATTCTGTCCTTTTGATACAGTCTGGACACGTGCTGAGTAATCGACATGTGTTACAGCAGGAACTTCGGAACGTTTCATATTCAGTCTTTCCATAATATTGTTTTGTGACGATATTGGAGAAAAGATCCTAAGATCATCTCTCACAGGAACTACAAACAGCATATATGGTGACTTTTTGGCGTGAAAGAAAATCCCGGCATCCTCCTCTAAGACAGAGGGAGCAAAAGGACGGAAGCTCTCCCTGTATTTAATTTTCAGATTGAGTTTTCGCTGCATTCCACTATTTCGTGCATCAGCTAAAATACTTCTGTTTCCAAGAGCACGCGGACCATATTCCATTCTCCCCTGAAACCATCCAACCACTTTCCCCTCTTCAATAAAAGATGCGACTTCATTACACAAAACATCAAAATCTTCAAAATGCGTTGATTGAATTTCCTTACTCCGGATAAACTTTTGAATTTCTTTTTCAGAAAAAGAAGGCCCCAACAAAGCAGCTTTCATTGAATCATCAGGAGAGGGATGCCTTTGTTCGCCTAAAAACACATGCCACGCTGCCACGGCAGCTCCCAGCGCGCCCCCCGCATCACCTGCGGCAGGCTGCACCCACACATTTTTAAACAATCCCGACTCCAGTATTTTGCCGTTTGCCACACTGTTTAAAGCAACTCCGCCTGCCAGAACAAGATTCTCGGAACCAACTAATATTCGGGCGGTTTCAGCCAATTTCAAAATGATCTCTTCGCTTACCTTTTGAATGGCATAAGCCAGGTTCATGTAATCCTGAGAAATTTCAGATTCGGGAACTCTTCTTTTTATCCCGAATAAATTCTGCCACCGTTTATCGTTAGTCATTTTTAAACCGGTGGCATATTCGAAATAACGCTGATTAAGCAAAAATGAACCATCCTCTCTAATATCAACCAGCTCTTCTTTTATTTTTTTGATGAATACCTCCGTTTGTTTGCAATCGGGATCACCGTAAGGAGCAAGCCCCATCAACTTGTATTCTCCGCTGTTCACCCTGAATCCGCAGTAATAGGTAAACGCAGAATAAAGCAACCCCAACGAATGCGGAAAATGCAACTCTTTTAATACGGTAATTTCATTTTTGAGGCCATGACACAAAGTGGTTGTGGCCCACTCACCCACTCCATCGATGGTAAGAATGGCGGACTCTTCGAACGGCGACGGAAAAAATGCACTTGCTGCATGCGATAAATGATGCTCGGGAAAAACAAGCTGAGCATTTAACGTTCCCAACTTTTTCAACTCATCGGTAATCATTTTTTTCTGAAAAAGCTTTTCCTTCATCCATACCGGCATCGATTTAACAAAGCTTACAACTCCTTTTGGCGCAAACGCGTGATAGGTTTCCAGCAAACGCTCGAATTTCAGAAACGGCTTTTCATAAAAACTTACTATATCCAGTTCCTCAAGGTCAATTCCACCTTCATTTAGAACATATTTTATGGCATTTACCGGAAATGAAGCATCATTCTTCACACGAGAAAAGCGCTCTTCCTGCGCAGCTGCAACAATATTACCGTCAGCCAGTAAAACCGCTGCACTATCGTGATAAAACGCCGATATGCCTAAAATATAATTCATTAAAAAAGTGTATAGATAAAAGGTGCCAGAGCTGAACCTCCTGAAACGACAACTATCAATCCGAGGAAAACCAAAATGGTAACCAAAGGAATGAGCCAGAATTTTTTTCTGACTTTAATAAAGCCCCATAAATCTTTAAAAAAATCCATATCAATAAGGTTTTAATAAATCGTTCGAAGAAAATGTATGCTTCCGGTCAACAAAAACCGATTCGCTGCTTTTATTGAAATCAGACAGTCGTAAACTGTCCTTTTTAAGCATCCTGCGAAACAATCCAACAGGACAAACCAAAAACACGAAAACAATACTCAATAAAACAGTTGTTGTTACCTTGCTCATCAACAAAGCCAGATTGTACCAAACAAACGAAACCGGGTAAATCCATTTCACATTTAAAGCTGCCACAAACAAAATGGCAATAGCGCAGTAGATAAAAACCACAGTATTCAACCATAGAAAGAGCAACAACATCAAAATCGCCAAAGCAATACTGCCGCCATAATTTTCCTTATTTGTAAAGCTTCGTTTCATGCTAATTCTCCCTTTCGAAAAAACGTGTTCCGATTTGTTTAAGAAGCCGACTTCCCGCATCTAAAGATTTCGCTTTTTGGTAATATTGTTCTGCAAGACCCGTATTTTCCAACTTCAGGTAAGCCATGGATAATTGCAAATACATGCCTGCCGTAGGTGGTGTATTTTTCAATACCATATTAATATTTTGAATCTCGAGAACTGTTTCTTTTGCTACCTTACTTATCTTATCGTTTCTGTCAATTGCAAGTGCATTCTCGAAATACATAACAGCTTCGTCCAGTTTATTCTGTAATATCAGGTATTGCGCTGCACGTCGTGCAAACGAAGCATCCGGATTCATTCTGAAACACTTCTTGTAATAAATAACAGCCTTGTTATAATCCTTCATTTTACTATAAAGCTGAGCTGTTTGAGCACAAAGTTTTACGCTTTCAGGATGTTCAAGCACGGTGGCTTCCGCTACTTTTGCCGCACCTTGCAGATCATGATTTTTCATGTAGAAAACGTATAGCTCTTCCATGGCCTTGTCCCACGAAATCTGATTGATTAAAAGCCTACCGGCAATATCTTCGGGTTTTGTTTTCTCCTTTCCAAAAACATCATAAGCCTGCGGCTCATTAAAGGGCCAACTTTCTTTCATCACAACTGTTGCATATTTCCCAAGCAAAGTATCAACGACAGTAACCGGCATTTCCTTTCTGACCTCTTCAAATGAAAAAACAGAGCAGGAATCCGATTTAAAAAACGCTGAAACAATAGCATTGTAAAAACTTTCCGCCAAAACAGAATACCCAAAAACATTCGGATGGACATGTTCATTCATGGTTTCTTTTCCGATTATTCCGTTAGCAGAATTCGCTTCCAGATTCATTTTAAAATCCACAGGAATTACCTTGAATTTGCTGCCCAATTCTCGAATAATCGTGTTTATAGTTTCCGGTGCACGAAACCGAAGCGCATCCAGCTCTTTGGCCTTGACAAAATATTCTTTGGCTGCTTGTGTATCATTCTGGCTGCTCAAACATTCTGCAACTTTAAAATGCAAGGCCGCGTTTATACTGTCTTTTGATATCAGTTTTTTAATTTCTTGCTTCGCACTAAACGAATCCTTCTTCTCATTTAGTTGATGCAATTCTGAAACCAACATTGAATCGGAAACTGTTCCATTTGAATGACTAATGAAAGGAGCTAAATCTTTCTGATTAGAAGCAACTGTTGACAGAAACACCGGAATATTTTCCTTTTGATACGTTTCAAGAAGGGCTGAAATGTTTTTCCTGAACTGCTCCAAACCTGCAAAATAAGCTTTTGAATTCAACGGAATTTCTTTTCCTTCAGCACGGCGCTGCATTAAATTATTCTGTCTCTGATGTTCAACAGTGTTTGCCGATTTATTGAGCAGGCCGCTCAACACCTGAACAATAGCCAGCCTGCGGAATTGAATAAGCGCCTTCTTAACAAATACCGACTGCGTGAAAACATTATCAGAAGCCACTCCCAATGCTCCGTAATATTCGTTGTGCCCCGCATAAATTAAAATGGCATCGGGTTGCATTTTTACAATCTCATCCACCTGGTCAGCCAATGTGTAACTGTTAACAGCAGTAAGTGCCAGGTTGATAATTTCAAATGATTTGTCAGGATAACTTTGCTCCAACGCATATTTCAACTGTCGATGAAAAGACACATTATGAAAATAGGGAAATCCAACGGCAGTGGATGCACCCTGTACAAATAAGCGTATTGTATTTTCTTCTTTCTCTTTTTTGAAAGGCTCATAAAATCCCTTGGTCGCTTCGTTTATATTTGAAAAATACCTTTTTGAAAAATAGGGATTGAAAACATAATACGCATCGTTTTCAGGGTATGAAACAAATAAATCGAGTGAAGGAGCCACATGAAATAAACGCAAAAAGAGCTCAATAAAGATAAACACCAATAAAGGTAAACTTATGGTAATTAACTTGATCAGCTTTATTTTCACATTCTCTTTCATCCGGCAGAAAAAATGGGAAGACCCAATAAAATATCGGGCCTTCCAAAAAATTCATAAACTATTAATATCCTGTACTTTGTTGAATCACTTCATTATTAGTCATTTCCGTTTGAGGAATCGGCAAATAATAATCCTTATCTTCAAAAACAATAGATCCTGAAACTACTTTTTCATACCTGGCAGCTTCTTCAGCTCCGGTTCTCCAGCGCTGAATATCGTACCAGCGCATTCCTTCCGCAAACAATTCACGGAATCGTTCTTCCCTAATGGAATCGCGCAATTGTGTTCCTGTAAATCCGGTATAATCCACCTCTGATACTGCGGTGTTTGGATCGTATCCATAGGCACGGCGTCGCACTTTATTCATATATTCCGAAGCAGTTGCATCGTTCCCCTGCTCATTCAATACTTCAGCATACATAAGGTAAATATCAGCCAAACGAACGATGTTAAAATTGGCACCGTAGTTTCGGTTCGTTGAATAAATCGATTCTTCAAGGTTGATGTACTTTTTCAAACTCCACCCCAGTTCTCCTTTCGGGTATGGTTTAACTACAAAAGTGCCGTTGTAAATGGTATCAACTCCGGGCTCAAGGGCATTCACATGTAAACGAGGATCGGATCCAAACCGGCGCACGTTTTCGTCATGCACAAAAATATTACTCCAACCTTTTGAGTAAGGCGCAATAAGCAGTGCATGCAACGATCCCAAGCCACCATTAAATGCATTTACCGTCATATCGGTAGCAAGATTGATTTCAAACAAGGACTCTTCGCTGAATTCTTTTTCATCGTGAAATAATCCTTCGTATTCATCGCCAGGAACTAAACTAAAACCTCCATTATTGATGATGTCTTCTAAAGTAGTTTTGGCATTGGAGAAATCATGCTGTGTCATGTAAACACGGCTCAATAATCCTTTAGCCGACCAACTATCAGCACGGGCAATATTATCGGCATCCCAACTTTCCGGCAAGAGAGCTATTGCATTGTTCAGATCGGAAATAATTTGAGCGTAGACTTCGTTTACCGACGCACGACCAACTTTCATATCTTCAATACTAGTTGAAACCTGAAGAATTAAAGGCACACCTGGTTTTTCACCATCAACGGCGGGATTTCCTTCACCCCACAGACGAACCAGGTGGAAATATGCAAAAGCTCTTAAAAAGTGAGCTTCGCCCATCATCTTTTCTATCGAAGCCAGGTCATCTGAAGTTGGATCATTTTCCGTAATATAATCTTCTGCCTGAGTGAAAAAATCGTTTGCCCGTGCTACTACGCGGTACCAGCCCAGCCAAATGTCTGCAATACTGTTGTCTTCAGCTACACTTTCGTGCTGAAACATGTGATTCCAATCAGCGTTACCTGTCCAGTCCTGATCTGCAATAAATCCTTTAGGAAGTAAACTCTGGGCCATAAAGCCGGCTCCATATAAACGGTAAGATTTTAGTGAAGAATATACGCTGGTTAATTCCAGTTCTAAATTATCCACATCTGTAAATAATACCTCTGCATCAATTTCGTTTGGATTGGATAGCTCCAAAAAACTTTCGTCACATCCCCACAACACAAATGCAGAGATAAAAACAACGGTTAAATATTTTATTATTCGTTTCATATACTTTTTCTTTATTTGTTATTCATGGTTGATTAGAATGAAACTTCTACGCCAACAGAAACCAGACGATGGTGAGGATAACTACTGTATCCGTCTATCCCTCTCTGTGTATTACTTCCCGAAAGTTCAGGGTCAAGTCCGGTATACTTGGTAAAAGTGAGCATATTTTGTCCGCTAACAAATACTCGTGTTCTCGATAGTCCAATTTTAGAAACCAGCGATTTTGGGAAAGTGTAGCCCAGTTGTACATTACGCAATTTCAGGTACGAGCCATCTTCAACATAATAAGTTGAAGGCGTAGTAAAGTTTCCGTTAGGATCATTATAATTTAAACGAGGATTTGTGGTTGAAGAACCTTCACCTGTCCATCGATTATAAACTTCAACCGATGGATTGTAGTCTTGAAAAACGTTATTCAAATAGGCTTTGTTTGCATTAAACAGGTCAACTCCTTTTACACCCTGAAAAAACAGGTTGAGATCAAATCCCTTATAATCCAAATTAATATTTAAGCCATAAATAAATTTAGGCCATGGATTTCCAATTTTGGTTTTATCAGCATCCGTCACCTTTCCATCGGGAACCATAACAATATTTCCATCCTCATCATAGCTGGCAATATCTTTAAATCTAAAATCGCCGGGAGCAGTACCTGAACGCCAGTAAACACCATCAGAAGCACCTGAATTTGCAGCATCTACCTCGCTTTGGTTTTGGAAAATTCCATCAACAATATATCCGTAAAAATATCCCATAGGCTCTCCCACCTCTGTTCGACTTAAATACTGCTTTATAGCAACACCTTCGTAACCGGCACTGATTACATCATCAGCTCGGTTCAGGCTTTTAATTTCGTTGGAATTGAACGATCCGTTACCTGTTACCGACACATTTAAATCACCAAACTTCTCGTTGTAAGTTGCTGAAAATTCAAAACCTTTATTCTCTAAAGTACCCAGGTTAATTTTGGTACTTTCAGGACTTCCCGAACGGGTTGTACTTACCCCAAACGATAATGGAAGTGCAACCGGGAAAAGCATGTCCCTTGTGTTTTTCACGTAGTAGTCGGCAGTGAAACTGAATTTGTTATTTAGAATACCCAGATCGAAACCGATGTCGGTCTGCTCAATTTCTTCCCATTTTGCCTCGGTATTCGAGAATCTTCTAAGGAAGAAACCTCTTGCTCTGCCAGCTTCCCCAGTAGTATCAAATACATACATTGAATTTTTATTTGTGTATGTGCTTGCATATAAGTATGAATCAATATTGTCAGAACCATTAACACCCCAGCTGGCACGTATTTTTAGATTTGACAAGAATGAATTATCCTTCATAAAATTCTCTTCACTTACACGCCATCCAAAAGAAGCAGACGGAAATACGCCCCATCTATTTGATGATCCAAAGTTTGAAGAACCATCGCGACGAACATTAGCCTGGAATAGATATCTGTTGGAATAGTTATAAGTTAAACGACCAAATTGTGACAATAATCTAGAGTAACCAATATTATTACGCTCCATTGCAACCTGACTTCCCGTCGCCAACGCCTGACTTTCTGTATAGGTAACTGGAAACTCCTGTACCTTAGAGCCAAAAATCCAGGCATTTGTTTTGCGGGCTTCATACCCTGCCATTGCTTGCAAACTGTGATTACCAAATGTTTTTTCGTAATTAACAATTACGTTTCCAAGTAAATTGTCCGCATCTTTATTAATATACGTTAAATCGGCAATAGTATTCTTAAAGTTTCCATAGTCAAAAGCCTCATTAAAACGTCGATTACGAAGCGAGCTGATTTCACCACCAAATGTTCCTTTCACATATAAACCATCCATTATATCAACCTGAACATATATATTTCCAGCAAGCCAGTTAACTACCTCCAGTTCATGACTTTGGAGTTCTGCACCAACGGGATTCCTTCCCGGGAAATAAGATGGACCGCGTCCCCAGCCTCCATAAGGATTGGTTTCGTCGTATACAGGCATTGTTGGAATGGCCCTGTAAATGGTTTCCATATCAGAACCCGGTGAAAAAGTTGGATTATCTCCGGTTCTTGAAACAAAAAGTGATTCTCCGATCTTAATATGCTTACCAATTTTGAAGTCGGAATTTGCCCGGATAGAATATTTCTTAAACCAGTTGTCAATCATTACACCATCTTCTTTGTCGTAAGCAGCAGAGAAAAAATATTTTGCCTTATCGCTTCCGCCTGAAACCGAAAGATTGTAGTTCTGCTCCAGTCCATTTCTCCACACTTCATCAATCCAATCAGTATCAGGCAATCCTGATGGATTTACATCAAAATCACTATAATCGGCACCGCCATTTTTGCGTGCCTCCACATTCATTTCCAGGAATTGTTCTGTATTCAACATTTCGGGTAAATTTAAAGCAGTATGTACTCCGACCTGTGCTTTGAAATTCACCTGAGGAGCAGAACTCGATCCTCGCTTGGTGGTTACAAGTATAACACCGTGTGCTGCCCTTGCACCATAAATAGCAGAAGCTGCAGCATCTTTCAGAATCTCAATTGACTCGACATCATTCATATTCAAATGATTGCCAGGATCCATCCGAACACCGTCAACTACCCAAAGCGGGCCTGTATTACCGATTGATCCCACTCCACGAACGTGAATCGTAGCTGATGAACCAGGAGTTCCCTTACCCTTCGAGATCATAACCCCTGATGCTCGTCCCTGAATCGCTTCTTCCAAACGACGTACCGACATCTTTTGCATTTCTTCCGCTTTAACAGAAGATACTGCTCCAGTCAAATCTGATTTTTTCTGGGTACCGTAACCAATAGCCACTACTTCTTCAAGACCAATGGCATCGGGCAGCAATGTTACATTTACACTGGACTGACTCCCGACAGTAATTTCTTTTGTAGCCATTCCTACAAAAGAAAATTGTAAAACAGTCTCTGCTGATACGTTCTCAATGGAGAAACTACCGTCTATTCCAGTAACAGTTCCATTAGTAGTACCTTTGACTACTATAGTAACACCTGGTAAGGGTTCACCCTTTTCATCAAGAACTTTACCTGTTACTGACTTCTGTTGTACTGAAGTCATTGATTCGACTGTTTCGAAATTTTTCTCACTAGCAGCAGCACCTGTGCTAGCAACTATTGCGAGAAAAAGACTAATAAAGGAGCCCAAAACAGTAAACTTGATAATCCCAAACAATTTTTTCATGGCCGATATATTCATTTTGGAATAATGAATAAGACCAATAAATTCTCGAACTTTTTTCATAAATTTACTTTGTTAGAGTTAATGATTTCGTATTATTTCGCTCTGCAAATTCTACAGGGAAGTGCCTCCAACACTTTCCTGTTTTGCTTTCAATCAATTAATAGTAGAACCTCATTTTCATTTTACGCTTTTAAATGCTGCAATTCACAAATATATCACACTTAGAGTTTTTCGAACATCTGCTTAACGCACTAAGTAATTTTCAAACAAAAATAGAGACTAAAAATTAAAAAACAAATAAATATGCCAAATAACATATTGAGCAAGTATTTAAATTAATTTTGTCATCATTACTCCTCGTTAAGCTATTCATTGCAATATCAACCGTAGTTAGTAATATATATCAAAACCAAGCAAAGAATATATTTAGCATTTCTGTTTCTGATAGGGGATTTGTATTTTAATAAAATAGTTAGGAAAGATAACAATACAGTTTATTTGAAATATCAACCTAGTTGATTATAAACTTCTTCCTTTTTTATTATTTCTTGTCTTGTATTTGGATTTTAGCTCTCTCTTTCGTCGATTACTTTTCTCAATCAATCGATTTACATCTCTCGCCCATTGCGCCAACTGAAATTGATCAATCACTTGCGTTTGCATTTGAATTTCCTGTTCCGCTTTTGCCGACACATAAAAACGTGAACGTTCCTGGAACTCAGAAAGCCTTATCGGGTTACGTATCGGATTCCCGATTTCATCAGTAACAAATACAACATGCCCCCTTCCCGATCTTTGTACCTCCACATTAAAAAGCTCCAGCGATTTATCGTAAAGCTGTTTTGTCGATATAGATTCAATTTGGTTTAGCTGATAAAATAAACTTTCCAGGTTTTGTTTCAGGTTTCTGCTACCTGCAGAAAATTTCAGATTGGATTGTACCAGATTTTGTTCTTTGCTGAGATCATACTTTTGCTCCAGGGATTTGATAAAACGTTGCGTTTTCTCCTTCTCATAATTGTCTTTTATCTTCTTCCCGGTTTCGCAATCAATCCGGGTGGAAACAATATGAAAGTGTGTCCGGTCAATGTCTGAATGCTTATACACAAAGTAAGGTTGATTCCCATAGCCCATATGCTCCATCAGGTTTCCGATTTCAGTTCGCATTCCCTTATCTCCCAGTTTTACCAAATCCGTTACTGTTGGATTTACAGAAATATGTAAACCTTTCTTCTTCACCCGTGTGTTTCTCTCCTCAATCTCTTTAAGGATATTCAGCCGATCGTGTTTTGTTCCGGCAAAAGGATTAATGGTTGGCGTATTACCACTTTTATAGAAATGTGCCTTTTTCTGTTCTACTTTCTTTTCGTTGTAAAACAAAGCATTTTGAGTATTGCCGGATTGATGGATTACAATTACCATAGTAAAAAATTTAGCGCAGGTGATTTTGTAAAAAAGCCAGGCATTGCATCATCATCTGAAAAGCCTGTTTTAGTAGACGCCGGTCATTATCTCCAACATTGTATGCAGAAAATGAATTCATTTTTTTAGAGAGCTGGTTCAGGTTCACACCAATCCTATTTAATTCATAGTCCAGATTGTTCAGCTGATCTTTTGTCTCCGGATCGAAGCGAACTTCCTTCTTCACAGATCTCCGAAATATGGAATAACGTATATAATCACTCCGGCATCCAAACTTCCCGGTACGCACCAAACTATCCAGTCGCTGCTTTTCCTCCTTGGTGAGAAGCAGCCGGATGATCTCGGTTCGTTTTTCGTGTTCCGGTAATTTTGGTCGCATACTTTACTTTCGTTTTTGCTTTTTTGGGGAGGGGACTGCAAGTTGGTTTGGTCAAAACCAGGGGCTCCTGCCAGACAAGATACCGGAGGTTTTTATGGTAATAAAAACACATCTCATACTTTTACAAAATCATGTATTTAGAACGTAAAGCAAGAAACAGCAGAAGAGCATCAAACACATCTTTTAGCTCCACCGCAGTGGAGTATGTTTATCTGCAAGAATCTGCCTCTGCTGTCTCGCTTGCTTAATGGTCATGATAAAAGTTAAGGGAGAGTATCGAACATAAAACTGCAACACAGAAGCTTGTGTATGTATAGCAAGATTATACCTGCCTTATCCTTTACCTGTTCGTATTTTTGAAGGAAGATTAGTTAAATTACTGATATATAGAGAAACAGCAGAAGAGCGACATGCACATCTTTCAGTTCCACGGGCTGTGGAATATGCTTATGCAAGAACCTGCCTCTGCTGTATTCTTTATCCATGAGTCCGGATAGTATTTTAAGCCGTGGTATAAACTTCGAGCCTGCGTAGTACATGAGAATGGACGGTGGGATAATAGCTCTCTAGATATCAAAATCAAACCATTAAAAACATTTCTATGAACACAAAAACGATTCTTAAGCAATGTGTGGGTATTGATGTATCCATGAAAAAAGTGGACTGTTGTCTCGCTGTTTATACGCAGGATCTGCAGGTAAAAGTAGTGTCGACAAGCAAGTTTGAGAACAACGGTAAAGGGCTGCTGAAACTCAGGCAATGGATTGAAAAGAAAAGTGACAAGGTGGTTTCCCTGCATGTTAACATGGAAGCCACCGGTGTTTACCATGAAGAGGCAGCTTATTTTTTGAGTGACCTGGGCTTTAAGCTGAGTATTATCCAGCCTGCCAAAGGAAAACAATATGCCAGAAGCCTGGATGAGAAGAATAAAACAGACCGCATAGATGCCATTATGCTGGCACGCATGGGACTGGAAAGAGATTTACCTTTGTGGAACAGACCGACAGAAAACCTGCGCATTCTTAAACGGTTGAGCCGGGAACGGATCAGTATCATCCGGGACAGGAATGCCCTTACCAACCAGTTGCATGCTCTAAATCATTCTCATAAAGCCTATGCCAAAAGTATTAAACGCCTGAAGCAACGGGTTAAATTAGCCACCAAACAACTGGCTGAGATTGAAGTACAGATGCAGGAACTGGTTGCCGAATCGCCGGTGTTGCACGAAAAAATGAAACATGTAATTACTATTCCCGGGATCAATTTTGTAACCGCGGCAACGGTTATTGCCGAAACCGATGGCTTCTCCAATATTGGCAACCGCAGGCAACTGGTCAGCTATGCCGGGCTGGATGTGGTGGTCCGGGAATCAGGGACACTGGCATGGAGGCCACGTATATCCAAAAAAGGAAACGCATATATACGGGCTGCCTTATACATGGCGGCCGTATGTTCCATTATCCACAACCAAACCCTGCGTATTTATTTCAACCGGATGAAGAAGAACGGGAAACCCGGTAAAACTGGCGTTATCGCCCTGGAACGTAAACTGCTGATCCTTATTTACACGCTTTATAAAAACAATACGGACTATGTTTTAGGCCACACGAATAACTCTCAAAAGGATATTGTCCGGCAAGACTCTCTGGAACCGGTAGCGGTATAAAAAAGTAGCCCGGCAAAGCGGGCTACGGTAGATGGTCTCTACCCGATCCGAAGAAAGGGTATAACCTCTTATGTACAAAGATAAGGTGTAACAAACGATTTTAATAACCTTTAGCCGGACAATTGTGTCCAGACAATATTTTAACGATTAAAATAACAGTATCAGCAACAGAATGACAAAGCCGGCCAGCAAGCCATAACTAACCCATTTGATTTGTGTAAGAAGTGGTTTGTTACCTTGCTCTACGGCCCTGGTTATTTTATCCAGTGCCCCGGGTTCAATGCGGATGCCATGCTCGTCAATCTCTCTCAGCTTACGGACTATAGGCATGGATAAATCCGCCATGTAACGGTTTTGTTCTGCCGAAAACTGTAAATCTTTTATACTCCCCGTAATTGCCTGATCCCGCTGGTGCATACGTTTAATCAGCAACCCTATGTCATTGTATCGGCTCAGGATCTTTTCTGTGCTTTCCATGATCACTTCATGCGAAGTGTTGAACTTTGATAGTTCCGTTACGATGATCTCTGCCAGCATCGCATCTTTGACTGACTGCGTCCGTGGATTAGAATTTCGGGCCATATCTTCGTTTCTTTTTTAGGTTTTGTTTTCGCTTTCTTTCCTCTTCACTTATCCCCGAATCATTTTCCCGAAGTAATTGCCGCGGCCCGGATATATAAGCGATACCAGAGAAAATTGCATTCCTGACAGATGTACCTTGTGATTGTTTCCTGTTGTTTTTATACCCGGAATCCTGACTGAGGATTTGACTGTTTTCCTTAAATGTATTCATCAATGTACGGTAGCCAAACTCCTTGCCGATTTGAGAGGCTTTGAAGGTCTGATTGTGACCGGTGAACCGCAAACCATAGGTATTGCCTTTTTTATTGACCGCCTCCTGAACAGCGATATCATGCTTTTTCATCATTGCTGTAAATTCTTTCAGGGATGTGGGATGCCCCGATAACACTTCTCCGGCAGCCTTACTAATCAGTGTTTTGGCCAGTATTCGCTCAAAGCCCATTACTTCAGGCCGGTACTTGCTTTTACGTTTTACCTGGTTGGCAATGGTCAGTCCCAGTTCCCGGCTGATGCTTTCTGCAATCTTTCCGGCCCGTTTGCTGATAAAACTGGTATCATAAACACGTTGGTCTATCCCGATCCGGTTAACGATCATGTGCATATGTAAATGCTCCGTATCCCGGTGAATACATCCAATCCACTGGTGGTTTTCAAAGCCAAAACGACTGCTAAACTCCCTGCAGATAGCGGCAAGGTCTTCCTCTCCAAGTTTCTTCTCATCTCCGGGGGCAATACCAATCTCGATCCGGATAAACTTATTTTTACAACGTGTATTACATTCCTGCAGCTCCAGAAACTCGTTGTAAATCGCGCCGGGCGTTTCGTTTTGAACCAGGTTGGATGCCACCAAAGAACCCTTCTTTGATTCCCGCAGTGCATATTCTATGGCCCTGCTTCCATGCGCTATTGCTTTGGCTTTGGCTATCATCTCTTTTAACGGTTGTACAAAACATTAATCCCTTTTGCTCTCCTTAAACAATGCGTTGCTGAAGCCGGGTCAGCTCACTCACCAGTTGCCTTATCTCTTCAACCAATACAGGGTCTTTTTTGCGTATCAGGCTGCTGATCCGGTTAAAATGGGTACTGTAAGTCTTCAGCATGCGGAAGTATTCAATCTCCTGCTGCGTTAGTGCGGGTATGGCCTTTACTTCACCATCAATGGCTTGCCGGCGGCAATACTCCGAAAGCGTTAGTCCGCTTTTCTTTGCCAGCTGCTGTATGATCTTCTTTTCCCCTACGCTGCACCTGAGAATAATATTTTTGGTCTTGTTCATTATTCCAGACTCCTTTTATGACCCCATTTGGGTGTCATCACTTAGCGGAAGCGGGCAAGAGCAGTTTGTATATACAAACTGACATCTTGCAATGCCTACGCACTTAATGACTACCCGCACAAGATACTATCCGGCCCGCTTCTATTTTGAAGCAAAAAAAAGCTCATTATTTGTTGCTTTTTAAAATAGTATCTTGCAGTCCCCTCCCCCCGTAGTTATTTCTTAGTGACTTTTCGAGGTTTTTCAGGTCGGGGAACTACAAACCCGCCTCCATAAAAGTCCATTTTCATTGAATTATTTTCTTCTGCTTTCTCCCTGCAGCGTGATAAAATTGAACATCGTTCTAAGCCGGTCGCCGATCATTCCTCCATAAAATTCATCGGAAGAAAGGGTCTTGAATGTAAAATTTGAAGTGGCATGAGTTATGGTTCCGACATCGCTTCTGAGACTTAATAATTCAGAAATTGGCCGGCTGATATTTCCGTAATCCATAACCGTTTTTGATTCCCTTCCAAACTCATCGATGATCAAAGGTCTTTTGACAAACATTTCCATAGATTGCTCTTTAATCTGCTCCTGGAGTTGAACGGATTTGATAAACCGAAGTACCGGATAATTCAGGTTCAGTTTTCTGACGATATGGTTGTGAAGCATGGAATAAGTTTCGAGCAAAACGGTTTTGCCACATCCGTATTTTCCTTGTAACAATAATCCCTTTGTGAGATCGCCGGTGAAAGAAGAATTGCCTGTTACGTACCAGTAAAGTTGTTTTATCACCGGTTCGTTGTATTTGTCAAACACAAATTTCCGGTCCTGATTTCGTTGAGCCAGGCACATGCTCCCAAATGCTTTAATCAGGTTTTGAAATTCCGGATATTCAAAAGGAAAAATTAATCGTCGCCGGCGCATTTTTTCTTTTTCACCGGCAATTATATTTTGGGCATCGTTGAGCAATACATAACAGAATTTTTGCTTAGTCGAAATCACTTCCTGTGTGGACAAATCCTTTCCCTTTTCCATTCGTTTTTGTATTTATGTTTTTGTCTTTAGTATTTATATTATAGGGTGTGAGTCTAAGGTCAGACCTAAGTGCATACCTAGGTATCAGAATCTGATACTTAGTTTTAACCCTAAATCCACCCCCGGGAACATAGTTTAACAATCCTGCTTCCTTCAACTGTCCACGGGCCGATTTCAGTACCTGCAACGAAATATTGGCATTGGCCGCCAGTCGTTTGTCGGCATATTCGATCCATTCCGGCCATCGTGATCGGTTGGCCACATGAAGCAGAAAGAAATACAACCGGGTCTCGTTTCCGGTAAAATTCAGCTGTTCATCCAATCGCCAGAAGTTGTTAATCAACTCAAACAGATTCATTGCCTCACACGATTGGGCCGCTTACTGAATGTTGCTTTTGCTTCGTTTTCGATCTCCTGCAGTGTTTTCTTTTTGCCACTGGTGATCCATTCCAGTAATTCGTCTTCGAAAAAGTAGAGTTGTTTTCCGTTTTTGTAACAGGGAATCATACGCTTGCGCACAAGGGTGTAAACGGTTGGTTTGGCTTTTTTGATAATCTTACAGGCTTGGTCGATTCCGATCGGAACACGTTTTTGATTTTCAACCGGTGTTTGGCCCTTTTCAACCAGAACTTTTAATTCAGCCACTTCGGTAACCAGGTAGGCTACTGCTTTTGGTAAGTTTTCAAAAGAAATTTCATTGACATCCATAACTCTATTTTTTAATCGTTATGAAGCAAATAAAGCCAGTGTTTTTCCTGTGTCGTAAAAACACAGAAGAAACACTTCAAAAACACGGGGGATGATGATTTTTATTTGTGCTTATTCTTCGGAAAGATTTTTCCTGATTTGAACAATACCTCTCTGCTCGTCATCTTTTAAATGCCGTTTGATGGTTTCGGTCTCCACCCCATCAAGAATTGAAGGAAAGACTTTTTTGAGAAAGGCTGCCATTTGCAGCTGATTACCAATCCTGAAATGATTCCAGATATTCCAGCCAAAATGATACAGGTCAAGGCTGCTTAATTTTTTGACTTCTACCGATTGAATTTCACTGATCGGCTTCTTTTCGGCATAGAATGTTATGTTCCGGGAAAGCAGGTCTAAATCTTTATCGGAGGTATAGGGTGCAAAAACGGTTTGTGAATATTGAAGTGCGATTGCTTTCTTATTATTTTCCTGATCTGCGATCAGCTGTTTTTGCTCGGTCCTGATCTTATCGATCCTGTCCGAATCATTTGATTTTTCGACAGGCTCTGTTACTTGTTTCTCCCTTGGGAAAAACCTTTGCTTAATAAGAGTGAACAGGTCTTTTATGAAAATTGAAAGCAAACCATAAACCAGTATTCCAAACAAAGTAACGGCGACAAAAACAATGTTCGCAGTGAACTCATCTGCTCCAACACTTATGGCAAACATTCTTGCAAGAATGCCTAATATGATACACCCCAGTAAAACGGATAAATAAATTACGATATTTTCCAAATATTTGGAGTGCATATCTTTTTATCAGTTGACTATAATTGGAACTAAAACTTCTGTAATTCCGTGGTTTTTATTGAATCTAATTAATGATATGTGTTTCTAACTATTGCAAGGTAACAAATGTAAATTGAATGTAATAAAAAGAGTCTGCTTTTTGAGTGTTGTTACTCGCCCCAATAAAGAATTCTGTGAAATAAAGAATCTGAATTGATTTTTTATTTGAACAAATAAAACATTCCTCAAAAGAAACGAAAAAAGGAAAAAAAAGAAAAGAAAGCCGGGGTGTTGACGGCCGTGGATAAAATGCAGGATTGCCACGGGCACCTGTAAACAAATTAGACCTACCTGCAATAATACTAATCCGGGGCATTCATCCTGATCTTGCATTTTCCCCAGCGTTGGCTTTGTGGGGAGGCCGGCTATCTTGGGTTTCTTTTTTGTTTTTCAACCTGTAAAAGTTTTAAAACTGTAAAATCGTTATTTGTGGGCGGGCTAAAGAAAAGTGCAGGACTGAAGTAAAACGAAAGGATGGCTCTTTTATGTGCGGTGCCCGAAGGCGTTTTTCGCTGTAACGGTAGAAAAAGCGACTGTTCTCCGTGAGTGAGCGAACGGGATCAGGGAGTGTTGGAGCCGGTCAGGGGAAATGGCCGCGGCACTGGAAGATGCTGCAAAAACAATAACATCAGAATTCTTTTGCAGACAATATATTATCCATTTTCATTTAATTTTTGTATTTTTAGCTAATATTTTATCCGTAATATGTACTCATTAGAACAAACACCTACCGAGGTTAGTAAAAAGTTAGCACAAAGATTTCGTACCCTGCGAAAGCAATCAAAACTATCTCAAAAAGAGATGGCAGAACGATCAGGTGTTTCATTGGGTAGTTTAAAGCGGTTTGAAAGAACCGGGAGAATTTCTCTTGAATCACTATTAAAATTAATGCATCTTCTGGGACGATTAAACGAATTCGATACTATTCTCTCAATAAATGAAAACCGGGAAGATATTGAAAAACTTTTTTCAAAATAACCTGAAAGTCAATGCCAGCAATAAAGAAAATAACAGTATCGCTGTTGCTCGAAGGAGATATAGCAGAAGTGGGAGAATTAGTATTATCTGATAGCAAAATCTATTTTAGATATAATGCAGATTTCCTAAAAAATGGCCTCAACCTCTCGCCTATCAAATTGCCATTTACCAATGATATTTTAAGTGCAGACAAAGAACCTTTTGACGGATTATTTGGATTATTTAACGACTCGTTACCAGATGGATGGGGACGTTTACTTCTTGATCGCTCACTAGCTTCAAAAGGAATCGACATAGCAAGAATTACACCTTTAGACCGGTTGGCATTTGTGGGCTCTACCGGTATGGGGGCTCTTACCTACAAGCCAGAAATTGAACCTGCTGAAGATACCGGTCTCATTCCTGAGCTTGATATACTTGCTTACGAAATGAATCAGATCCTCGTGGGAACAAGTTCTGATATTATTGAGGAATTATTTATTCTTGGAGGATCATCAGGTGGTGCCCGCCCAAAGGTTTTTGTTGGTTACAATCCTCATTCCAATGAACTGACTCATGGTTTCGACCATCTGCCAGACGGTTATGAGGACTGGATTATTAAATTTCCATCATCGTCAGACAATCCGGAAATTGCCAGAATCGAATTCGCCTATCACAAAATGGCCTTGCAGGCAGGAATAAGAATGAGCAAATGCAGGCTGTTTGAGGGAAAATCAGGAAAGGTATATTTCGGAACAAAACGTTTTGATCGGGATTCAGGGAAACGTCTGCATACACATACGGCATCCGGACTTATGCATGACAATTTCAGAATGAGTACCATGGATTATGGCCATTTAATGGACTGTGCATTCCGCCTTGAAAAGCATGTAAATGCCTATAAAAAAGTTTTCAGGTTAGCCGCATTCAATGTTTACTCTCACAATCGCGACGATCATAGCAAAAATTTCTCTTTCCTGATGAACGCAAAAGGAGAATGGCAATTTGCCCCGGTTTACGACCTGACATTTTCGAATTCGGCCTACGGATTTCACAGCACCATGGTAGCTGGAGAAAGTCGGAATCCAGGACGAAAGGAACTTTTGAAGTTGGCTGATCATTTTGGATTAAAAAAAGGCGATGTAATTATCGAAGAAGTTCAAGATGCAATTAACCATTGGCCGTCCATTGCCAAGGAATGCGGAATTTCAAAAACCAACATCCAAAATATCCAGAATGTACTGAATAAAATTATGGACTAACTTATATATTCAGTAGTAAAGCATTTACAAATTAATCACTATAATTCTTCCGGTATCAGTACATGTACCACTAGCAGTACCGGATCTGATACAGGTAACATATCAGACTTTGTTCAAAATGGAGCAGAAGCAACTTTATGAGCTCTAAAGTATGTATTAAACTCTTTAAATTTGTCATTTATTGGGTAGTCTTACTACTCGTTTTTGTATTTACGTAAAGCAATAATGTGGTTCCGTTTCGCTTTTTTTAGACTTTTCAGAATACAAGCTCAAAAAGCATCAATCAAAAATTGATTATCTGAAAAGTATTCTAAAACTTTAATAAAATGAATCTACTGAGCTAAAATGAAATATTGAAAGACTATTTCCTTAAGTTTTTGATGTCATCTAATTTTATAGCTTGTGCTGCCTTGTTTTTCTTCTCGTCCACCACTTTTGCATAAATCTGAGTAGTTTTTACATTCGTATGTCCAAGCATTTTACTAACCGTATAGATATCTGTTCCGCTTGATAATTGCAAGGTTGCAAATGTATGTCTGAAATTATGAAATGTGATCTTCTTTTTGATACCTGCAGCTTCAATCCAATTTTTTAATGGTCTAGAAATCCATGCCGGGCCCGGCAAATCTTCAAAGACCAATTGCTCTGGTGTTCCTACTTCCCCACAAAGCTGCAAGGCTTGTTCTGAAATCGGAGTATATTCAAATCCTTTGGTTTTCTGTTGTGTAAATTGTAATCGCGCTTGATTTCCATCAACAATTATTTCATTCCATTTTAGTTGCTGAATGTCAATAAGCCTCAATCCTGTTAGAGCAGAAAAAAGAGCAGCTCTTTTAAGAACATCACGTTCACATGGAGTAGCTACAAGTTTATTTAGTTCCTCTACGGTTAGGTATTCCCTGCGAGATTCCTGCCACTGGATCCCTTTTATCTTAGCAGATAAATCACTAGCCAGATATCCATCAATGAAAGCCTGCTTAAGCGCTGCCTTAAAAACAGAAAAGTAGGTAGATGCGGAATTATGAGATAGCTTACCACCTTTGTTGCCCCCTCGTGGTGCTGACAAGAGAAAAAGTCTGAAACCTTCGGTCAGACTTAAATCTAATTCTGAAAATAAAAGGGTATCTCCTGCATAAAGTTTTAGGAACTCAATGGAACGTTCCCAATTTATCAAAATAGATTTCGAGCTATTTGAATGACGTTTATAGGTTACTTTGGTAAAGTAATCGATAAAATTCTGCTGTAATCGTTCCTTTTGCTCAGCCTGAGCGCTTTCGGTATCATTGTATAGATCCGCATGATCATATTCGCGCTGTCGGAGTTTACGAACACCATCAGCATATAACATGCTTTCATTATCAACTTCACTCTTACAAATAATTATTCCATTATCATCCCGTTTAGGTTTGTAAGTCTTTATTCCATTGGCGTTAATCCGAGCATTCCCCCTTTTATTCCATACCACTGTAGTTACACTCCTATTAAGGTATTCCCTAACGCGTTGAGGCGTTTTCTTTCCTGGAACAAACACAGGATAACTCTCTAAATAAATGTACCACTCATTTCTATTTTCTGCCTTGCGAAGCCTAACGGTTACTTTAGATTTTGATAATTGTTTCATGGGGTATTAGTTTATTTTTTTGAAAATAGCTCTTCAATTTGCTCTTTAGGTACATACACATATTTCCCAATTTGCCTTCGGGGAATGCTGTATTTACGGATCGTTTTGTTTACGGTTGAAGGAGATATTCCAAATTTTTCTGTTACTTCGGCAATATTATAACATTCACTTTTATCGTATTGCATTCGAACAGGCTTTTCATCAGGATCTTCAGGTAAGTCTACAGCTGTAAACATTGCCTCTATATGTACTCGACTAACTCTGGTTAATCGTTGTCCTAAATTATAAGCTGGAATTTTCCCTGCTTTAATGAGTCGACGAATAGTATCTTTTGATATCCCAAAAAGAACTGTAGCTTCCGAAACCGAAATAAATGGCCGAGTTTGGATCTCAGCTATCTTATTAATCGATTCTTCCAACAATGTTTGCTTTTCTATTGCCTCCTTGGCTCGTCTTCTTTTTGCTCTTCCTGATTTATCAACACAATAAGGGCTACAAAATCGGGTTGCTACGGTTTTGGCTTCAAACGGCTTTCCACACTGCTCGCATATCTTGGGTATTTTAAGTTTACTTTTTGCCATATATTTATCAATTAGCACTACATCAAGCTAAAAAAGCATAAATAAGCCCCGTTAAGACTAAATAAGACTGTTTAAGGCGCACTTTAACGTCAAATAACGCGCGGTACAAATATGATACTAATATAAGCTAAAAATACATAAAAAACAAGTTAACAACATCAAGTGACTACAAACAAAAAACGCAGTAAGTCAGAAACTTACTGCGTTTTACTAATTATTGATTATCCTTAATAATCGTACCCTACTTGACTTCTTCAAAGTCAACGTCGGTTACTTCGCCGTCGTCTCCTTTTGAGTCGCCACCTTGTGCTCCTGCATTCGGATCGGCTTGTGGTCCTCCCTGAGGTCCTTCAGCACCACCCTGTGCTTGCGAAGCATTGTACATTTCCTGCGAAGCTGCCTGGAATACTGTGTTCAACTCGTTCATGGCAGCATCAATTGCAGCCAGATCTTTTGAAGCGTGTGCTTCTTTCAGCTTTTTCAATGCATCTTCGATCGGACCTTTTTTGTCGGCAGGCAATTTGTCACCATACTCTTTCAACTGCTTCTCAGTCTGGAAGATCAAACTGTCAGCCTGGTTGATTTTATCAGCCGTTTCTTTTGCTTTTTTATCGGCTTCAGCGTTTGCTTCTGCTTCCGATTTCATACGGTTGATCTCATCATCCGAAAGACCTGAAGAAGCCTCGATTCGGATTGACTGCGATTTACCTGTTGCTTTGTCTTTTGCGTGTACGTGTAATATACCGTTTGCATCGATATCGAAAGTTACCTCAATTTGTGGGATACCACGTGGTGATGGTGGAATTCCGTCTAAGTGGAAACGACCGATAGTTTTGTTACCCGATGCAATTGGACGCTCACCTTGCAGAACATGAATTTCTACAGAAGGCTGATTGTCGGCAGCGGTTGTAAATGTTTCCGATTTTTTAGTCGGAATAGTTGTATTCGACTCAATCAACTTGGTCATTACACCCCCCATAGTTTCAATACCTAATGAAAGTGGAGTTACGTCAAGCAGAAGAACGTCTTTTACCTCTCCGGTTAAAACACCACCCTGAATAGCTGCACCAATAGCAACCACCTCGTCAGGGTTTACACCTTTTGAAGCTTCTTTACCAAAGAATTCTTTTACTTTATCCTGAATGGCAGGAATACGTGTTGATCCACCTACAAGGATTACTTCGTCGATATCGCTTGCTGTCATACCTGCATTTTTCAATGCCTTGCGACAAGGTTCGATTGTAGCGTTGATCAAAGTATCGGTCAACTGCTCGAATTTTGCACGCGACAATGTTTTCACCAGGTGTTTTGGAATACCGTTAACCGGCATAATGTATGGCAGGTTGATCTCGGTTTGAGAAGAGCTCGACAATTCGATTTTTGCTTTTTCAGCAGCCTCTTTCAAACGTTGCAATGCCATTGGATCTTTACGCAGGTCGATGCCTTCTTCGCTGTTAAACTCGTCGGCCAACCAGTCGATAATTACCTGGTCGAAATCGTCACCACCAAGGTGCGTATCACCGTCGGTCGATTTCACTTCAAAAACACCATCACCCAACTCAAGAATAGAAATATCAAAAGTACCACCACCAAGGTCGAATACTGCGATTTTCATGTCTCTGTCCATCTTATCCAAACCGTAAGCCAACGATGCAGCAGTAGGTTCGTTAATGATACGACGCACTTTTAAACCGGCAATCTCACCGGCTTCTTTTGTTGCCTGACGTTGCGAATCGCTAAAGTATGCAGGAACAGTTACTACTGCTTCAGTTACTTCCTGTCCAAGATAATCCTCAGCTGTTTTCTTCATTTTCTGAAGTGTCATTGCCGAGATTTCCTGTGGCGAATATTTTCTGTCGTCGATTTCAACACGCGGAGTGTTGTTGTCGCCTTTTACAACTTTATAAGGTACACGGTTTACTTCTTTTGATACCTGATCAAAAGTTTCTCCCATGAATCGTTTAATCGAGAAGATTGTTTTTGTTGGGTTAGTGATTGCCTGACGTTTTGCAGGATCACCAACTTTGCGTTCTCCGTTTTCTACGAAAGCAACGATAGAAGGTGTTGTACGTTTTCCCTCGCTGTTAGGGATAACTACAGGCTCGTTACCTTCCATTACAGAAACACAAGAGTTTGTAGTTCCTAAGTCAATTCCGATAATTTTTCCCATTGTTATATTTTTTAAGTTTTTATTGTTCTAAAAATTTACGTCAGGAAATAATCAATGACTGTGCCACGCGAAAATCGGCGGAATGAATGTAAAATCTGACACACTATTGCCACGCCACAATAAAAATCCTGTCAGAAGTGGTGACAAAACGACAGAAATAAAGGATGAAGGATTAATGAATAAGGATTAATATTTCAGCAGGTGACTTTCGGGTTCTATTGAAAATCACTTGCTGAATTGGTTTTAGAAGATGGCGTAATTAAGGGCCAAATCGTAGTTGAAGTTATTACTGCTCGAACCTGTTACTGTATTCCCATATGTCTCATTATTGTACCAGTTGTATGATATATTGAGGCCTAATCTTAATTTTTCTGAGATATAATAATATGCGCGTGTTGCCAGTCTTATGTGTTCATTATAACCATCTGAATCCAAAACCTTATCATTACTTCTGTTTTCTACTACGAGAAATAATTCAGCTGAGATATATGTTCGTGTATTCGGATAATAACCAACAGCACTATTTGCAATAAAATTAGATCGATATTTTGTTTCCGAAGTTGATATGCCCTCCTGTTTTAATACTTTGTGATAATAATGATTGAGATTGAGATTAGTATTAAATTGCCATTTTAGATTTAATGGTTTTCGATATTTATATCTAATTGCTCCTCCCAAATTAAGTTGTTCGTAAACATTTCCACTCCAGTCATCATAAACATATCCTGGAAAAACCACAAACTTTATCTCGTCTCCACTTTCTCGAATTTGCAGAGCTCCGTATCTCCACAAATCATCCATTCCTACAAAGTAGTTGATATCATTGTCGGCAATAAGACCTCTTTGGTGAAGAAAACTATCAATCGTTTTTAATTCTTTTTCTTTTCTTTTCCTGCTATCAAAAAAACGTTCGTTTTTAATTATCGATATTTCTTGTGCAAATTCCAGCAATTCATTCTCAGTTAATCCTCGATTCAATACTCCTCTTTTCTCCATTTCATTAATAATTAAAATGGCCTGTCGGTAATCCTGTACTTGCTCTATCCTTCCCTTTCCAAATCCTACCCCGAAAGACGGATTAACTGAAGTGCTATTGTAATTAGATTCCCAATCATCATTCTCCCGGTGGTTGTAACTCAAATATAAGTATGGATCGAGTAAATAGAACCATTGATTTCTGAGATAATATTTTGCTTCGTAGGAAACTCGCAAGACGTTATTAAATGTGGATTTATCATCCAAAACTACACTATTTCGTTCTCGTCTGTCACTAATAAAACTCGTTACGAAATCAATATCCAGATTTCCCTGAACCTTTTCTGTATTTTTGAAATATGAATAAAGTAAACTACTATTTATGTTAGCATTAAAATTATCGTCAATATTTGTTTCTGAGTTGTCGTAGTTCACTTTCCGGTATTCGGATTCTCCATCTGCACCAAACTCTACATCCAACTGATGCCGCTTTATCTCCGGCAACTTATACTCCGAAAGATCAAAGTTTTCGTACTGGGCAAAAGAAAAATAACTGAAAAACAGAAATGCGATAAAAGGGTAAATTCGTTTCATTTTATTGGTTTTTATGGTAATGATGTGTTAGTTGCAACAACCATACCATTTAACAAAATAGAAAATATTTTACAACATGAAACACTCAATTAAATTCCTCGTCTGTTTTATCAATCAGAATGTTTACTATTTTTAAGAGACTAAACTAAAACAACTATGGCAACTAAATCATTACGGACTGAACCACAAAAAAGACTTCAATCGTTAGACGTACTTCGCGGATTTGATATGTTTTGGATAGCCGGCGGCGGTGTTTTGGCCACGGCCATATCGCAAATTACCGGCGCCGAATGGCTGGCCCATCAAATGCACCATGCCGAGTGGGCAGGCTTTAATTTCGAAGACCTGATTTTTCCGCTTTTCATGTTTATCGCGGGTGTTGCAATACCTTTTTCGATAAAAGCAAAAATCGAAAAGAATGTCCCCCGAAAACGACTGGCATTAAAAGCGCTGAAACGTATGCTTATTCTCATCGTTTTAGGTATTCTGTACAACGGTACTTTCCAAAATGGTTTTGCCGATGGACGAATTGCAAGTGTACTGGGGCAAATTGGAATCGGTTACTTTTTTGCATCGCTTATTGTTATTTATTTCCATTCGTTTAAAAGCCGAATTTACTGGCTAGCTGGCATTCTGGTTGGCTTTGGAATTATTCAGTTACTTATTCCTGTTCCGGGAGTTGGCGCCGGAGTATTGACGCCCGAAGGTTGTATAAATGGCTATATCGACCAGCTGTTTTTACCGGGACGATTACATGGAGGAACATTTGACCCGGAAGGAATTTTGTGTAGTCTTTCGGCAACCGGAATTACACTAATGGGTACCATTGCCGGAAATATTCTGCGAAACCGCAAAACCACCGACTGGCAAAAAATTGGCTACATGGCTGCCACAGGTGTTGGACTGATTATTCTGGCGCTGGCATTATCAACCTTCTACCCTATTATTAAAAAATGCTGGACTTCAACATTTAATATGCTTGCCGGCGGAATTAGTTTTCTGCTGATCGCCTTGTTTTTCCTAATCATCGACCATTGGAAAATTCGTGGTTGGGCATTCTATTTCCGGGTAATCGGTATGAACTCCATTTTCGTTTACCTTTTTGTGCGCATCATCGATATGCAGTTTATTACCGAATTCTTCTTTGGCTGGATTACCAAACCAATGGGCGATGCCGGACAATTTCTGATGCTGCTACTTGGCCTCGCACTAATTTGGGGATTGCTGTATTACATGTATAAAAAGAAGATTTTCCTGCGGGTTTAGTCTAATATTTACTACGGTATATTGCCAGCGAAAACTCCGGCCCGGGAACAACAAACTGTTCGCCATCGGAAATACGCCATGCGAAGTTGAGTTTTACTCTTGATTTGGCGTTTAGCTGAGTGAAATAAGCCAGGTATGGAATAAAATTGTTGCTTAACGAGCCCACTTCGTCGAAATTATTCAGCTCGATTCCCGGAACATAACGAAGACCAAAATCGAATTGGGTTTTTAGGTTTGGATAGTAACTCCATCCCAAATTGATATCGGCTGTTGCCCAGTCGCGACTCACATTCGAGTTTACCTGATATTCATCAACATACTCCATTCCCGTTTTGGTGTAACGGTTATATACCAGTCCGGCCGAGAAATTCCGGTTCCATTTTATATTCAAATATTTAGCATTGTCGTACTGCATGTATCCACCAAACAGAAAATCCGGTTCCTGATTATAGTATTTAAAATGTGGACCAATTTCGAAGCGATTTCCCTGGTAACGCGGATCAAACTCGCTAAACTTCCATTCGGCAGCCATCGATTCAGGAGATGCCAACACAAAAGTGCTGCGTATAAAATCTACCACTTCCTCCATTTCTTTTTCCGGAACGTGGCCTTCTTTAAAATCGCGGTTGTGTTTTATATTGGCAATAACCTGAGCAAACTGCGCAATTTCGTAATCAGAAAACAAACGCCCCGGGTAATATTTTTCGAGAAGGTAGTGAGCCGTCATTAAGTGGTTCATCGGGCTTAATCGTCCCGATCCCCAGCCAACTTTAGCATTTAAGCCATAGCGCAGGCGATCTTTGGTATCGCTTTCGTCAACCGGAGTAGTAACACCAAGCGAATCGGTACTGGTTCCATCCAGGTTCTGCTTAAACACCTCGTAACGCCCCCAGGCACTTACATCAATCACGGTGTAACTTTTTGCATCGTAATAAAAGCGGTAACTGTAATCTATATTTGCCGAACTTCTTACACCATAAAAATCCTGGTCGGCATTTGTGTATTCAACTTTCGAGCTATCAATCCAATTGCCATAACCGCCAAAAGGACCAAGTTCCACCTTAAAACTCAATCGTTCCTGTTTGTAGTCGAGTAAATTCCAGTAGGTATTTTCCAACAAAAATTTACCATTAAACAGAGTACGTTCTTCGTCAAAACGGCTTTCGTCGCTCAGTAATTCTTCGGTCTCTTTGCTCACGCCTGTAATCAATCCCCAGTTCAGCTCACTTTTTTTAAATGAAACCACATCGTTATTAATCACTTGTTCCTGAGCTTCAGCAACAAAAATGGACAAAACAAAAATCAATAGTAAACAAACCCGGGGGAGTGCGTAAGATAGTTTTCTCATTTTCCGACTTTAAAATTACCCACAAAGAAAACAAACCTTGCGAAAAGTACATGCATAAACCGGTTAATAAACGTTAAGCCACAGCAGCCACTTATGCGAAAAACCAACAGCTTTTGGGTTAAACAAAAGGTTTGGTTAATTTTGCTGTCTAATTTGAATACAAACAGACATGTCAGTACATAGCGAAGTCAGAAAAGTTACCACGCACCGTTTATCGGAAATGAAATTGCGTGGAGAAAAAATATCGATGTTAACAGCCTACGATTACAGTATGGCACAGCTGGTTGATGAAGCTGGATTGGATGTAATTCTGGTTGGCGATTCGGCCTCGAACGTAATGGCGGGCCACGAAACCACGCTGCCTATCACCCTTAATGAAATGATTTTTATGGGTGCATCGGTAGTACGTGCCGTAAACCGTGCACTCGTGGTGGTCGATCTTCCTTTCGGAACCTACCAGGGCAACTCGCGCGAAGCACTGAGTTCTGCCATTCGCATAATGAAAGAAACAGCTGCTGATGCAGTAAAACTTGAAGGTGGCGAAGAAGTTATCGAATCGGTAAAACGTATCCTTTCGGCCGGAATTCCGGTGATGGGACACCTGGGTTTAATGCCACAATCAATTCATAAATTTGGTACTTACACCGTACGCGCCAAACAGGAAGCAGAAGCTGAAAAATTGATTAGCGACGCTAAATTGCTGGAAGAAGCCGGTTGTTTTGCCATTGTGCTGGAAAAAATACCGGCTGCACTTGGCGAACGTGTGGCCAATGAGCTGAAGATTCCGGTAATTGGAATTGGTGCCGGAGGTGGTGTTGATGGTCAGGTGTTGGTAATCCACGATATGCTGGGCATTACACAACAGTTTTCTCCACGTTTTCTACGCAGGTACCACAACCTGGCTGCCGAAATTAAAGGTGCGGTAGGCAATTATATTAACGATGTTAAGTCGCAGGATTTCCCTAGCGATAAGGAACAGTATTAAAAAGACGGAAGCCCGGAGACATAAGTTGGAAGACCACAGCACAAAGTTTGAAGTATGGAATAAATTTTCTTACTTGTAGCGTGTGTCTAAAAGCTAGAAGTTAACTGATGGAAGTAATTTACGAAGACAACCATATTATTGCAATAAACAAGGCATGCGGCGACGTTGTGCAGGGCGATAAAACCGGCGATGAAACCGTAATTGACAAGGTGAAACATTACCTGAAGGTGAAATACAATAAACCGGGAAATGTTTACCTTGGCCTTCCGCACCGCCTTGACCGCCCTACAAGTGGTATTCTTATTCTAGCAAAAACCAGCAAAGTGCTGCCTCGGTTAAACAAACTTTTCCAAACCAAAGACGGCATGCGAAAAGTGTATTGGGCAGTGGTTGATAAGCGTCCGCCAAAATACACCGACACGCTGGAGCACTACCTGCGAAAAGACCAGGAGAAAAACCGCAGTTACGCTTTTACCGAGCCAAAACCGGGAGCCAAATTTGCAAGCCTTACCTATCGTCATGTGGCCAGTATCGACCGCTACCACCTGCTGGAAGTGGAAATACACACAGGCCGTCATCACCAAATAAGGGTACAGTTACGCCAGTTGAACCTGCACATTAAAGGCGATTTAAAATATGGTGCTCCCCGATCGAACAAAAACAAAGGCATTCACCTGCATGCACGCCGGGTAGAACTAGTCCATCCTGTGCGAAAAACACCACTTACAATTGTTGCCGACCCGCCAAAAGATCCTGTTTGGGATGAATTTATGAAACTTTTTAATGCCGGGAAGTTTAGTCCGGTTGAGGTGTAGAAAAATTGATATTTAGATTGCTGAATACGAAAGTAATTCAGGGATTAATGCTTTAATGCGAAAATGATTCAATGCTTCAATAGGCTCTCAATAATTTTCTCACAAATCAGAGACTTACCACTCGTCGCTGGCAGCTCGTAACTCTTTTTATTCCAAATCACTGGGTTTAAATGCAAAAGGCAACAGATTATCGGCACCATCCAGCACCTGTATGTATTTTTGGCCATCCATAATTATGCGAATCTGTTTGCTGTAACGCACTTCAGTTTCTACCAAAACCTGACGACATGATCCACAAGGCTGCGCCGGAAATTCAACAATCCCGTTGGCATTTTTTGCTGTTACAGCAATGGCCTTAACGGCCTGATCGGGGTAAGTAGAATTGGCGTAAAACAAAGCTACCCGCTCGGCACATAAGCCATCGGTAAAATCGGCATTCTCCTGGTTGCTACCGGCAATTATCTCACCATTTTCGAGCAACAACGCAGCTCCCACACAAAATTTTGAATACGGTGCATAAGCATTATTGCTTGCTTTGCGTGCCGCCAGCAATAATTCCTGGTCCGATTCGGGTAGTTCTTCCACCGCATCGTACTCGCATACCTTTATCCTCAGTTCTTTTCTTCGCATAAACGGGTAATTTTCTCAAATGTACAATTTTATATTAAATGGCAATAGTGATTCACTTCTCAAACAAAATAGTGTATACGGTATATATTTTAGTTAAAACGAGCTTAAAAGCTAATTATGATTACCACGTAAAATATCAATACAATCATTCGAAATATTTTCACAATCTCATACAGAGCCATAAAACCAGCATAACGGTGCTTAAGCGAATATCGACTGCAAGAATTCTGTTGGCTTTTTGCAAACCTTGGCAGTAAGTTAACTGTATGCTTGTTAATTTATTATATTTGTTAACAACCTAATTTAACCGGTTATGGCAAACTTTGATAAAAGTGTATTCAACTCTCATTTTTTCGAGTACTCTCAAGATTTAATGTGTGTTGCCGGTTTCGACGGATATTTTAAATACCTAAACCCTGCCTGGGAAAAGTCTTTGGGTTACTCAAACGAAGAATTACTCAAAAAACCTTTTTTAAGTTTCATCCATCCTGATGATCAT
Organism: uncultured Draconibacterium sp.; assembly: GCF_963676815.1. Taxonomy (NCBI): domain Bacteria; kingdom Pseudomonadati; phylum Bacteroidota; class Bacteroidia; order Marinilabiliales; family Prolixibacteraceae; genus Draconibacterium; species uncultured Draconibacterium sp. Next base: position 3,479,101 of record NZ_OY781365.1, on the reverse strand, counting down.
TCTAAAAATGACGACGAGTTGGACAATTTAACAAAAGGGAATTTTACTGCTAATTTTCAAAACCGATATATATGTAAGGATGGTTCGGTAAAATATTTCGAGTGGACAGCAACACCATTCCCTGAGGAAGAGATTATGTATTGCATTGGCCGCGACATTACACAACGAAAACAGTTGGAAGCAAAAAGTAATGTGCAAAGTTCAAATATGTCATTTCTTAACTCCATTGCTATTCCTTTAACCGATATACATCCCAACGATAAGTTTACCGAAATTGTATTAAAAAATATTAAAGACTATACCGGTGCAACACTGGCTGCTTTTAGTCATTATAATCCGCAAAAAAAGGAATTAAAGCTTAACCATATTGAAGCCGACAAGGGAATTTTAAAAACCATTTTTAATGTTGCTGGTAAGGCAATTACCCAAACGGCATCGCCGGTTAACGATGATACCTACAAATTGATAACAGCAAGTTCGGTAGCTGAGTTTGACAACTTTTTCGATATTACATTTGGTGCCATTCCAAAATTTATTGATAAAGCGATAAGAAGCTCAACAGGAATCAATCGTTTGTTCCCTATTTCTCACATTATTGAAGGAGAGTTGTATGGCACAACAATGCTTGCATTTAAAAAAGACCAACCCGTTCCTTCAATTGATTTGCTCGAATCGTATTCACATTTATTATCGCTGGCACTAAGACGATACAATGCCGAAAAGGCAAAGAAAGAAAGTGAAACACAATTCAGTCAGTTATTTGAAAACATGGAACAGGGCTTTGCTTTGCACCAAATGATTTATGACGACAAAGGAAAACCCACTGATTATCGGTTTGTGCTGATGAACAAAGCGTTTGAGCAATTAACCGGCATGAGCGCAGAAAAATTTATTGGTAAATCGTTGAAACAAGTTCTGCCCAACACCGAAAAATATTGGATTGAAAATTATGGAAAAGTAGCGCAAACAGGCCAATCGATACATTTTGAGCACTACGCAAAAGAATTTGACAAATATTATAATGTGGTTGCCTACTCGCCAAAAAAAGACTTTTTTGCCACCATTTTTTCTGACACTACACAAAATATAAAGAACAGAGAGAATCTTCGTGAAGCCAAAGAAAGGGCTGAAGAAAGCGACTACAGAGTAAAATTGGCCATCGAATCTGGCAATCTTGGAGTCTGGGACCTAAACCTGAAAAACAATTCATTAGAATGGAACGACAGAATGTATGAATTGTATGGAATTAGAAAAGAAGAATTTACAAACAACATTGAAGCCTGGGAAAATGGCGTTCACCCCGACGATAAAGAGCAGGCAAATAAAGAACTCGATTTAGCAATAAACAGGCAAGAGAAGTTTAATACTTCCTTCCGTGTGGTTCATCCTGATGGTACTATACTTTATTTAAAAGCTGATGGAATAGTTATATTTGATGAAGCAGGTGAACCAACGCGAATGATTGGAATAAACCGCGACGTTACGGAAATAAAGAAACGAGAAATAGAATTGCAGGAAAGTTACGATCTGCTTCATAACCTAACAGCCCAGGTTCCCGGAGTTGTATACCAATACCGATTATATCCCGATGGCACCTCAGCTTTTCCGTTTTCAAGTCCGGGAATGTATAATATCTACGAAGTAACATCCGAGGAAGTTCGCGAAGATGCTTCTCCGGTATTTACTCGTCTTCATCCGGATGATGTCGATTATATTGTTGATGCAATAAACGAATCGGCAAAGAATCAAACTGTATTTGAAAGCGAGTTCAGGGTGGTTTTGCCCAAACAAGGATTACGTTGGAGACATTGTGTGGCACAACCTCAGTTGCTTGACGATGGCAGTACCTTGTGGTACGGTATTATTACTGACATTACCGAAAGAAAAGCCTATTTACGCGAAATACAGGAAAAGAACCATTTCATTCAAACCGTTCTAGATAATCTTCCGATTGGTGTTGCCTTAAATAAATTTAATGATGGAACGGCAACCTACATGAATAAAAAGTTTACCGAAATTTATGGATGGCCTGAAAGTATTTTAACCGACATTCCTAATTTCTTTTTGCGCATTTATCCGGATAAAAAATACAGAGACAAAATTGTTGGTCAGATAATGAAAGATATCAGTTCGGGAAAACCCGAACAAATGCAATGGGAAAATATTAAAATAACCCAACAAGATGGCCAGCAACGAATTATTGATGCAGTAAACATTCCTCTTATTGAGCAAGACATTATGGTATCTACTGTAATGGATATGACCAGGCAGTACAATTATTCAAAGGAACTGATTAAGGCCAAAGAAAAGGCAGAAGAATCTGACCGTTTAAAATCTGCATTTCTGGCAAACATGAGCCACGAAATTCGAACGCCCATGAACGGAATTCTCGGTTTTGCAAGCCTGTTGAGAAAACCCAACCTAAACGATGCTGAACAAGATAAATACATTAATATTATCGAGGCAAGTGGCGCCCGAATGTTAAACACAATAAATGATATTATTGACATTTCAAAAATCGAGTCAGGGCAGGTTGAACTTTCAGAAGCAGAAACCAATTTAAATTTAGTGTTGAGTGAGTTGTTTGACTTTTTCTTACCCGAAGCACAAAAAAAGAACATTGAGTTGTCATTTATCAATAAATCCCAGGAAAAACATCTGATTATAAAAACAGATAAAGACAAACTGAACTCAATACTTACCAACCTGATTAAAAATGCCATAAAATATACACACAGCGGGAAAATTGATTTTGGATACATTCAGCATGAAAACAATGAGAAAAACGAACTGGAGTTTTTTGTAACTGACACCGGAATCGGTATACCTGAAAACCGACAGAAAGCAATATTCGACCGATTTGTGCAGGCCGACATTGAAGATAAACAGGCCTACGAAGGATCGGGGTTAGGCTTGGCAATAACAAAAGCATACGTTGAAATGCTGGGAGGATCAATTGGCGTAGAAAGTAAAGTTAAAACCGGATCAAGATTCTATTTTACACTTCCGTGCAGCATCATACAACAAAACAAGTCCGAACAACCAACTTCGTCCAGTGTGCAAGACAACTCAGCAACGTCGTTAAAAATACTGATTGCTGAAGATGAAGAATTTTCGACGAGCTATTTAAAAATTGCACTCCGAGATTTTAGCGAAAATATTCTTGTGGCACAAACTGGTATTGAGGCTGTAGAGATATGCAAATCAAATCCGGATATTGATGTGATTTTGATGGACATGAGAATGCCCAAAATGGATGGTTTTGAAGCGACACGCACCATACGCGAGTTTAATAAAAAGGTATTTATTGTGGCACAAACCGCTTATGCACAAATTGGCGACCGAGAAAAAATATTGGAAACCGGATGCGATGCCTATCTCACAAAACCCATAAATAAAAACGAGCTATTAAAAGTTATTTCATCGCGAACTTAACATTATCACCTGCTAACTACATTTTCACCCGCTGAAATAGAGACCGAGGACGCTTTTACTAACGTTATCTTTTTTTCATGTAAATCCAATAAACATACCTTACTCACGTTTCATTGTTTATAAAATACTTTGCATTTAGTGGGCAAATGCTCTTTGGTATTATATTTTTGGCAATAGCAAACTTTGTAACAGAAACATGAGACAAATACTTTCCTTTTCGCTTTTCATTTTGCTTTCTGTAAGCGCATTTTCACAAAAAATTACCCGCGATGAATACATCAGACAATGGCAATTGGTAGCTATTGAAGAAATGAACCGCAGTGGAATTCCGGCAAGTATAACCATGGCACAGGGCTGCCTGGAATCAGGAAACGGAAACAGTGAACTGTCGCGAAAATCAAACAACCACTTTGGCATAAAATGTAAAAGTAGCTGGAAAGGCAAAAAGGTGTATTACGACGACGACCGCCGTAACGAGTGTTTCAGAAGTTACCGATCGGTAAAAGATTCGTATATCGATCACACTAATTTTCTAATGGAAAACCCTCGCTATGCAGGGCTTTTTTTGCTTGACCCTACCGACTACAAAAGCTGGGCAAAAGGATTAAAAAAAGCCGGTTATGCAACCGCTCACGATTACGACAAACGATTAATACGTATAATTGAAGAGAACAAATTACACCGCCTCGACAAAAAAATGACCTTTAACCCAATGGGGGGGCAAACAGCACATAATCTGCTGGGAACCGATAATTCAGGAGCACTAACTATTTCTCCATTTAAAACACACAAGGTTACCACAATTAACCGGGTAAAAGCTGTGGTAGCACAAAAAGGAGATACCTATGAAATGCTGGCGCAGGAGCTTGGCCTAAAAGATTGGGAGCTATACAAATTTAACGACCAGCGACCGGGATATCAGCCTGTTGTCAACGAGGTAGTTTATGTTCAACACAAGAAAAAACGAACCACAAAAGACCAGTTGACTCACCGGGTGCAGCAAGGTGAAACAATGCATTATATTTCTCAGCTTTACGGCATTAAACTAAATCCGCTCTATCGGCGTAACAACATGAAACGGGGAGAACAACCACAAACCGGCCAGGTAATTTACCTTCGGAATAAAAAGAAATAATAAATGTTTATTTAGATTGGCAGGCTACATAAAAATTGAAAAATTAGCTACTTCAATTCCGCCCTATACATAAAATACCGAAGTAAAACGCGGTCGGCAAACAATACAAATACCAATAAAAGGTTTATCCCCACCACCAGCCAGGTATATTGTGTAAAGAAAGCCATCCAGCCCGACACTGTAACATCGAACCAAACAAATGCAAGAACAGCCACAACAAGCATAATTCCGAGTATAACGGCCAGGTAAATAGCAAATTCTCTAAGGTATTGTTCCCAGGCAAATTGTTTCTCAACCTTTTTAACCAAGGCATCGGTAAAATTCTCCGACAGCTTGAATTCGGGCTCCGAAGTGAATGCCTCTTTCAATAATTTATCTGTGTCAAAATTCCGATCTTCGTTATACATAGTCAACAAATATATTAGTTTGTTCCAAACGGGCAACTTTTTCAATCTTGCCTTTTAATAATTTTCGTGCCCGGCTCAGGTAACTTTTTATGGTTCCTTCGGGCATTCCTGTAATCTCTTCTATCTCTTTGTACGAGAACTCCTCGAGGTGAAACAGCGTAATCACCGTTCGGTAGTTCACCGGCAACGACTCGATCAGTTGCAAGAGATATTTTTTCGCTTCTTCCTTTTCTACATTTTTTTGATTCAGTCCGGTGTCTTGTTCATTACGAAGCAGGTTCGGCTCTTCGTTATACGACAATTCGCCTCTTCGTTTCAGTTTTCGGTAATGTGTTATGGCCGTGTTGTAAGCAATGGTTGCAATCCATGTCGACAACTTCGAATCGCCCCTGAAACGTTTCAGCTTTTTAAACACCTTAATAAACACCTCCTGGCAAATGTCTTCCAGTTCATCTTCCTGCTGAATAATGCGCCCAACCACATGCATTACAAGCCGTTGGTACTTCCCCACCAAAAACCTGAACGCATGATTGTTTCCGTTTAAAACCTGCTTAACCAGTTGCGCATCATTCATAACTATCCCATCAGACTTAGCAAGGTACGCAAATGTTACAATTATTTTGAAAAAGATTTAAGCCGGAAGACCGGAGACCGCAGCCGGCAGAAAATAACAGTTTGGAAATCGTTAATTTCCGTGGCAGGTTTTGATTTTGAATGGAAAGCCAACGAATTATACCAATTGTTTTTCAGTGTGAGCCTTAGGCGAAAAAATGAAATTACAATGATTAATGCCGATTGAAAAGGTGAATTATCTTAAACAAGGCTTATTCTGATTTCACATCGGCATAACACTCAGCATTTTATCCATACTCAAAACAAACAGCTTTTCGAGTTTTTCATTTGTTCTTTTTCCCTTTTTCTGCAGCAAAATTTTAAACCGTAGCTAAGGCTATGCTTGAAAATTTTGACTTGAAAAAGAAAAAAATAACTTCGTCAAAATTCCCGAAAAGCTATCCGCATTGAGTATATTTGCGCAGATTTTTAAGAAACGATTGATTCGATCACGATCATAAATAAATTTTACACAGATGAGTTTTGTACAAGAGCTGAAATGGAGAGGCATGTTGCACGATATAATGCCCGGAACTGAAGAACAACTTGAAAAAGAATTAACCGCGGCTTATGTGGGTATTGATCCAACTGCCGACTCGTTGCACATTGGCCACCTGGTAGGTGTAATGATGCTGAAACATCTTCAGATTGCAGGTCACCAGCCTATTGCTTTAGTTGGTGGTGCCACCGGAATGATCGGCGACCCATCAGGAAAATCGCAGGAGCGTAACCTGTTGGACGAACCAACACTGCGCCACAACCAGGAATGTATTAAAGCTCAACTGGCAAAATTCCTCGATTTTGAAAGTAAGGAAGACAACGTAGCACTTTTGGTAAACAACTACGACTGGATGAAGGAATTTTCGTTCCTCGATTTTATTCGCGACGTGGGTAAACGTATTACCGTAAACTACATGATGGCGAAAGATTCGGTAAAAAAACGTTTGGGCGAAGAGTCAAAATCAGGCATGTCATTCACCGAATTTACCTACCAGTTGGTGCAGGGTTACGACTTTTACCACTTGTACAAAAACAACAACTGCCGCCTGCAAATGGGAGGATCCGACCAGTGGGGAAATATTACCACCGGTACGGAGTTGATCCGTCGTATGGACGGAGGTGAAGCCTTTGCTTTAACTTGTCCGCTGATAACCAAAGCTGACGGTACCAAATTCGGAAAAACAGAGTCGGGCAATGTTTGGCTCGATCCGGAACGCACTTCGCCTTACGCATTCTTCCAGTTTTGGTTGAACACTTCGGATGAAGATGCCGAGCGCTACATAAAAATATTCACGCTTCTGTCGAAAGAAGAGATTGACACACTGGTGGCAGAGCACAAAGAAGCTCCGCACGCTCGTGCTTTGCAGAAAAAACTTGCAGAGGAAGTAACTACAATGGTTCACTCGCGCGAAGAGTACGACATGGCCGTTGAAGCTTCACAAATTTTATTTGGAAAAGGAACTGCCGAGCAACTTCGCAAACTGAATGAAAGTACTTTCCTTGCTGTTTTTGAAGGTGTTCCTCAGTTTAACATCTCAAAAGACGAGCTGGCTGCAGGTATTAACGTAATCGACCTGCTGGCCGAGAAAACAGAAGTGTTTCCATCGAAAGGAGAATTACGACGCACAATAAAAGGTAATGGGCTGAGCATTAACAAAGAGAAGATCAGTGATGCGGAGTTGGATGTGAACAACGACTTTTTAATTGGCGGAAAATACATTTTGGCACAAAAAGGAAAGAAAAACTACTTTCTTATTATTGCCGAATAATAGCACTGTTAAATACTAAAAATCTTTCGGGTGCGTTGAAATTACACGATCGAATTGAAACCACATCTTATGGATAATTTTTTTGACAACCAGCGTATCCTTCAACTGATTTGGAAACGCAAATTTCATTTTATAATTGTTGGTATAGTTGCCATTGCTTTGTCGGCCATTTTTTCTGGCCCGGCATTTATTACACCCAAGTTTAAATCAACGGCACGCATCTATCCAACCAATATCTGGACACTTAGCGACGAGTCGGAAACCGAGCAGATGCTTGAGATCCTGAATTCGAACGACATCAAATTCCGGATGTTCGAAACATTTAATCTCGACCAGGTTTACAAGATCAACAAAGAAGATCCACAATACCTTACATACCTGTTTGCCGAGTACAACACCAACGTAAGTACCAGCAAAACAGAATATGAGACGGCTGAAATAAAGGTTTTGGATGAAGATCCTCAGCGTGCTTCGGATATGTGTGATTCGATTATTACCTTTTTCAACCAAAAAGTGCAGGAACTGCACAAGACGAAAAACAAGGAAATGGTGGATATAACCGACAAACAACTTAAAAGAAAATACAACGAACTGGACGGGTTTGAAGAAAAGTTGGATAGTATCCGCGAGAAATATGGTATTATAAGTTTTGGCCAGGTTGATGAAGTTACCCGTGGTTATATGAATGCACTGGCTACTGGTCGTGGATCGGCAAGTGACACCAAGAAAATTGAGAAGCTTTACGACAATTTTTCAAAAGAAGGATCGCGGGCATACCGACTGGAAAATCAATACAACAAAACAATCGAGGCGATCGATTCATTAACAATTGTATACGACACCTATTTAACTGAATACGAAAAAGAAATTACCTACAGCCACGTGGTAGAATACCCATTCCCGGCTGATAAAAAAGCTTATCCCGTACGTTGGTTAATTGTTGCGTTTACAACACTCTCTGCAGTATTTTTTGCACTATTGGTATTTCTAGTTCTCGACTACGGAAAAAAAGACTAAAGTGCCACAAAAAGCGGTCATACGAATAGCACTTTTTTATCTCATTAGCATTGGTTTTATTGCTTTAAACTTGTGGTTTGTTATTGAAAAACACATGCTGTATGCCAATGTGCTGCCCCTGGCATGTGTTATGGTTTTGTTGGCCGTTTATTCATTTGATAAATTAGTTTACCTCATTGCTTTTTTGGCTCCCTTGTCTATACCGCTAAGGGAATATCTGCCCGGCATTGGTTTTGATATGTACATACCGACCGAACCCTTGCTTTTTGGAGTACTGTTGCTTTTTATTTTAAAAATAATTCAGGAACGTCAATTCGACAGAAAAATATTATTGCACCCGGTATCTCTGGCAGTCTATTTAAATCTATTTTGGATTTTAATCACCAGTGTAACCAGCACCATGCCAATGGTTTCCTTTAAGTTTTTGCTGATGCGCATTTGGTTTATCGTAGGTCTTTACCTGCTTACCGCCAAAATTTTTAAAGACGGCAAAAACATGGAAAAATATGTGTGGCTTTATGTTCTTCCGTTGATGCTGGTTATCTTTTACTCTACTTTCCGTCATCTGGGCTACGGTTTATGGGACAAGCAGGCGGCGCACTTTGTAGTATCGCCGTTTTACCGCGATCACACTTCTTACGGGGCTGCAACAGCCATTTATATTCCGTTTTTAGTAATGTTCATTCTTAGTAAAGCGTATTCAAAAAATATTCGTTTATTCGCCGCCGCCGCACTCGGTGTTGTTACTCTGGGATTTTTATTGTCATACAGCCGGGCAGCCTGGTTGAGTTTAATAATTGCCTTTGGTGTTTGGAGTATTGTAAAACTACGTATCCGGTTTAAAACACTTTTTATCAGCATAGTTTCAGTAATTGCTTTGTTTCTGGTGTTCCAAACTCAGATTTTAATGAAACTGGAGCAAAACTCGGAGGAGTCATCGGCCAATATGATGACCCACATTTCGTCGATGTCGAACATTAGTTCCGATGCATCGAACCTTGAGCGAATTAACCGCTGGAGTTGTGCCATCAGAATGTTTGCTGACAAACCGGTGGTTGGTTACGGCCCGGGAACTTACATGTTTAAATATGCTAATTACCAGTTGAGTAAAGACCGCACAATCATTAGTACCAACTCTGCCGACGGTGGAAATGCTCACAGTGAATACCTTGGTCCGCTGGCTGAATCGGGAGTATTTGGTTTGGCAACATACTTGCTCATAATTATTTTAGTGATTTATACCGCAGTAAACACATACACCAGGTTAAGCGATTATCGATTACGGTCGATTGTTTTGGCGGCCCTAATTGGACTGGTTACCTACTACATCCACGGATTTCTGAATAATTTCCTTGATACAGATAAAATATCGGTGCCGTTTTGGGGGTTTACAGCAATGATTGTCGCCATTGATATTCTTTCAAGAAAACAGGAAAAGTCTACCGAAACGAAACAGGTTTCGGAATAATCACTAATTCAGGTAAGCGCTTAATTCCGCTATTTTCATTTGACGATCCATCGAAAAAACGGTGCTTTCGCGTTCCACTTTCTCCAGGATGAAATACGATTTCCTGAAAAAGTCCAATCGTTTATCATCTGAGTTAGCAAGTTCGCCCTGCTCTTTTAAAACAAAGGCCACCATTTCCAACTGTTCGTTTGCCAACTTTTTATCTCTCTCCAATAAATCGATCAAATCTTCAACCGAGAGTTTCTGAACATCTTCATCAATTTTCAGGTACTCATAAAAAAAGCGAACTTGCTTTTCGGCCTCTTCATCTTCTCCTTTTCTTCGGTGGCGTAAAATTTTCTGTATGACCTCAAACAACATCATCAGCTGGCGCATTAAATAATCTTTCTCAACTCCCATGGTAAAAACTGTGTTTCGTGTTCTGAAAGATAAGTCAATTTGGCTACTTTTGAAAAAAATTTGAGAATGGGATATTTCGACGACCTTTTTCCTGACCGATACGAGGATGAATTACAGGAGGGTAAAGATTTTTATATGGAAAATGGCTACCGGGTAATGACCGAATCATACCTGAGAAACCGGGGCTACTGTTGTGCAAATGGATGCCGCCACTGCCCCTACTGGCCGAAAGCGCAGAAAGGAAATACCAACCTCAGAAAAAAATAGTTATGCAAGGAAAAGACCTGAAAGTAGTTTTTATGGGAACGCCCGATTTTGCAGTGGCTAGTTTAAAGGCCCTGGTTGAAGGTGGGTACAATATTGTTGGTGTTATTACAGCGCCCGACAAACCGGCCGGGCGCGGAAAAAAGTTAAACCAATCGGCAGTAAAAATCTATGCAGTAGAACAAGGATTAAAAGTAATGCAACCCGAAAAGCTTAATAATCCGGAGTTTTTGGATGAACTGCAAGCTTTAAATGCCGATCTGCAGGTGGTTGTAGCTTTCAGAATGTTGCCCGAAGTTGTTTGGGACATGCCTCGTTTGGGAACATTTAATTTACACGGTTCGTTGCTTCCACATTACCGCGGTGCAGCACCTTTAAACTGGGCCGTAATAAATGGAGAATCACAAACCGGAGTAACAACGTTTTTGCTCGATCATGAGATTGATACCGGCAAAATACTTTTCAGAAAAGAGATTGATATTTGGGAAAACGATACGGTTGGAACCATACACGACACACTAATGGAAATTGGTGCCAAACTGGTTGTTGAAACCGTTGATGCGTTAGCCAGCGGAGATTACAAAGCCATTCCGCAGGAAGAACTTGTTGCAGATGGTGAAGAAATTAAACACGCACCAAAAATTTTCAAGGAAGACTGTAAAATCGACTGGTCGGCAGATGCAGATGCTGTTCGGAATCTTATTCGCGGTTTGTCGCCCTACCCCGCTGCATGGAGTACACTTCGCCACAAAGAATCGGGGAAAGAAATTGCTACCAAAATATTTATGGCCATGCGTGTTGAGGACAACAAAAATACGCCTCCGGGAACCTTGGAAAGCGATGGCAAAAACTTTATTAAAGTAGCCTGTACAAATGGCTGGCTTCAAATTACCGATCTGCAAATTGCAGGAAAGAAAAGAATGAAAGTTCAGGATTTTCTTCGGGGATTTCAACAAATCGGAGAATACACATTTCTATAAAAAATATACCCGGTAAGCCTTTGGATCAACCAAAATTACCGGGTTTATTTTTTCTGTTTTTTGTTTGTGCTTGTTATTTTTTCACGGCTTTGCCATTCATGATAAAGAAATAAATCAGGAACCCGAGCGCAATGCAAACCATTAAAATTCCGATTGGTAAAACCGCATCACGTCCTCTCACCATTTCGCTGTTAAACAATCCCATAACCTCGATAATGATAAATCCTAATCCGGTCATTAATGCTACCAAACCCCATTTTAACGAAGGATAACGATTTGTTTCGTCGTTTTCGTTTTTAGGTTCTTCAAGTATTCCCACCCGATCGTATTGTTCCGCCTTAATCAATTTTCTTTTTAATAAGTGCGTAGAAAAAAGTTTGATGATATGATACGCTCCAAAAAATACTACGCCAACTGCAATTAATTCTTCCATAATTATTGTTTTTAATTTATTTTCTGACCGTTTGACTATGGCACAGAAAGAAATGTTGCAACTTTTTTAAAATAATTTTCAGAGCACATTTATGGCATCCAATGCGGCAAGTAAAACTACCGTAAAAAACACGATGTTATATAAAAACGATAAGGTGAAGAATTTCAAAATAACTTTACCCAGTGATTGCCCGTAAAATTTCTTTATGGCGATTATTATATAAATTGGGATAGATAAGAACAATATTCCGGACACAGTACTCGTGCTTTCATCAAACAAAAGATACAGTCCAATAATAGTGGTCATTACCAGAAAAATGAACGAATGGATGTGAATGGAAAATACCAAATGGCGCATATAGTTTTGCTTTCGCCGGATATAAATGAGTTTTAGAATAAGTGCAAACAAAGGCAGCAACAGAAAAAATGCGTATGAAATGTATTTTAATATTTTGGCCATTGTGGCTTCAGGCGATCGCAGCAACTGAATATTTTCCTGCAATTCGGCACGTTTCGCAGGATCGGTTTCTTCTTCCAGCTCCTTTTGCATTTTATCCGCCTGATTATTCAGTGCCAGCCTGATGTTACGTGCACCATCCCATCTCATATTAAGTTCATCTGCAGCCCTGGAAATATCAATACTGTCCATCTTAATATTTCCTTTGCTTAACACTTCGTCAAGCGTCTGTTTTTCCTGCGGAGAGAGTTCTTCGTTTACCTGATTGAGAACCGAATCGGCAGCGACTACTGATGTTGAGTCAAGATTCACTTTAGCATCTTTCAAATCTGAGTCTAAAACTGTTGACAGGCCGTTGTTCGTTACAATTTGTAACAAAAAAAAGAGCACAAAACTTACAAAAACAAAAATGCGAAACGGCGGAGTGTAGCGCACTCTTCGTCCGGCAAAATATTCTTTGGTAAGAAAACCCGGACGGGCAATCAATGCAAAAAGAGTTTTGAAAAAACGGGTGTCGAAAGCAAAAAAATCGCCAAGAAAATTGTAAAAGATAAAACCAAAAGGTTTGTCGTATTCTTTAACTGCCTGACCGCAATTCGGGCAATAATGCCCCGAGAAATTTGTGCCGCAGTTTAAACAATCAACATCGATGTGCCAGTTTGAATTGTCTTTCCCGTTAAAACGCTCTTTTAATTTAGACCACATTTTCATATTCGTTATTCTCTTTCATATCAATTTCCCATCCTTCGATAAACGGAAAAATCGATGGTGCAAATGATCGGATTGGCTCATACATTCGCGAATTTTCTTTGGCTTCACGAGACAGAATATGAACATCCTCATCAATTTTGTCGAAGATAACCAATATTATACTTAATATCAAAGCCGACTTTAAAACGCCAAAAACCAGACCGGCCAGTTTGTTTACAAAGCCCAGCAGAACCGTTTCGGCCAGTTTGCTCACCGTGCTTCCAACAATGTGTACAAGAATTACAATAACCACAAAGGTGATTACAAACGAAATGATATTCATGTGTTCGGAATGCATATCGAAATTTTCGATAAGAAAATCGGTGGTGACATACGAAAATTTTATGGCACCCCAAATTCCAAGAATTAATGCTGCAATTGATGCTACTTCAGAAATTAATCCTTTACTAAAACCATTTATTGCTGCCAGTATCAACAATATGCCCAAAACAATATCGATGTAATTCATCTGTTTAAAGTTGTTTATTTTTTATGGTATGCCTGCCTGACGACAAACAGGTAATGCGCACTTCGTTTCATCATCCTTCTGCGTGTAATCATTTTATAGCTCGTTTCATAATGCATTTTCTAAGGATGTCGGTTTTCCGGAAACTATTTGCAATGGTAAATATAAAAATTCGCCATCAGTATAAAAACCGGGCTATCGGCCAGTGTCCCGATTTTTTAGTTTAACGGTCAATTTTAAGCAATTATTTTCCTGCCCCTCGCAATTATTGCCCGTTGCAAGATGATTTTTGATTGCATTTTTGAGACAATTATTCATAAATTTGGGCAACATATAATTAAACAGAACGCATGCCTCTACTAAATTCAGTTATTAAGTGGGTAAACATTAAACGTAACTACCAAATACAGTACTACCGCGAATATCCGCACGAAATTCAAAACGAAACTTTATTCGGCCTCCTGCAAAGTGCTAAAGATACACAATGGGGAAAAGCACATAAATTTTATGACATTACATCTCACAAAGAGTTTCAAAAAGCTATGCCCCTGCAAACCTACGAAGATGTAAAACCATACATCGACCGCTTGCGCCAGGGCGAAAAAAACCTGCTGTGGCCGGGAGAAGTAAAATGGTTTGCCAAATCGAGCGGAACAACCAGCGACAAAAGTAAATTTATACCGGTTACCTCCGAAGCGTTGGAAGAGTGCCACCTGCGTGGCCCTAAAGATGTTTTTGCACAATACATTACTTCAAATCCGGAATCAAAAGTTTTAAAAGGAAAAATACTGACTTTAGGAGGCAGCCATCGGGTAAGCAGTTTTAACAACAACTCGTTTCATGGCGATTTATCGGCGATTATGATCGAGAATGAGCCATTTTGGTCGGATTTATTTAGAACCCCGGCAGCAGAAATTGCACTCATTGAAGAATTTGAAGAGAAAGTAGAAAAAATAATTGATACTACCCTTGACCAAAATGTTACTGCTTTTGCAGGCGTTCCGTCGTGGTACCTGGTGCTTTTTAAACGCGTGTTGGAAAAAACCGGCAAATCAAACCTGCTTGAAGTGTGGCCAAACCTTGAAGTGTTTGCACACGGTGGCGTAAATTTTGAGCCCTACCGCGAGCAATACAGGAAAATTATTCCATCAACACAAATGCACTACGTTGAAACCTACAATGCTTCAGAAGGTTTCTTTGGAATTCAGGATAACGAACACCAGGACGATATGCTGCTGATGCTCGATTATGGTATTTTCTACGAATTCATCCCGATGTCGGAATTTGGCAGCGAAAATCCTACTGTTCTCAATCTTGAGGATGTGGAGCTGGACGAAAACTATGCTATGGTAATTTCTACCAATGCAGGCTTGTGGCGCTATGTTATTGGCGATACCATAAAATTTACCTGTAAATACCCGTTTAAGATAAAAGTAACAGGCCGCACGAAACATTTTATAAATGCTTTTGGCGAAGAACTGATTATCGACAACGCCGAGCAGGCGCTAAAAGTCGCTTGTCACCATACCGGAGCAATTGTTAATGAATACACAGCCGGTCCGGTTTTTATGAGCGACAACAGCAAAGGAGCCCACCAGTGGATTATAGAATTTGCGAAGTCGCCAAAAGACATTGATCACTTTAAAACGATACTCGATAATTCGTTAAAAACACTAAACTCAGACTACGAAGCCAAGCGCCATAAAAACATGACCCTTGAAATGCTGCATCTTACAGTGGCTCCAAAAGGCACTTTTTATAACTGGATGAAGCAGCGTGGCAAAGTTGGCGGGCAAAATAAAATTCCGCGGCTGGCCAATAACCGAAAATATCTCGACGAACTTATGAACATTCTGGGGACTGACAGGTAATTTTTTTATACTTTAGAATTTCAAAAAAATATATTGAATATGCACATTGCAATAGCGGGTAACATTGGTGCCGGAAAAACAACTTTGAGCGAACTTCTGGCAAAACACTATAAATGGACCCCACATTACGAAGACGTAGACGAAAATCCGTATTTGAACGATTTTTATAACGACATGCAGCGCTGGTCGTTTAACCTGCAGATTTACTTTTTAAATTCGCGTTTTAAACAGATTATCGATATCCGCAAGTCGGGAAAAACGATTATACAAGACCGTACAATTTATGAGGACGCAGAAATTTTTGCGCCCAACCTGCACGCCATGGGCCTGATGAGTACCCGCGATTTTGGCAACTACAAATCCCTGTTCGATTTGATGGCCAGCCTTATTCAACCACCTGATTTGCTGATTTATTTGCGGGCATCAATTCCAACGCTTGTAAATCAAATTCAGAAACGTGGACGTGAATACGAAAACTCAATTCGTTTGGATTATTTAAAACAGCTAAACGAACGTTATGAAAACTGGATAAACGGTTATAAAATGGGAAAACTTTTGGTGATTAATGTTGATGATCTTGACTTTACTGCCAATCCTGAAGACCTGAGTTATGTTATCGATAAAATCGATGCTCAGATACACGGTTTATTTTAGTGCCTTTACAACAGAGCATAAAAAAACTGCCATTTCAAGTTTCATTTGAAATGGCAGTTTTTTTATGAATAAATTAGCCTACAATCTTTTCAATTTCGGCTTTAACTTCCGGCCACTGACCATCGGCAAGATTTGGCCCCATTACTTCCACCACTTTCCCTGAAACAAGCGCCGCAATTTTGCCACATTTTTCCAGGTCGTAACCATTTGTAAGGCCATAAAAGAAACCGGCGGCATAAGCATCACCTGCTCCTGTTGTATCCAGTGCTTTTGCAGGAATAACTCCAACACGAGCCACAGCATCTCCTTGTTTTATCATCGAACCCTCTTTACCCACTTTTACAACAGCAATTTTATTGCCTTGTGCAATTTCGTGTAGCGCCGCTTCCGGATCCAATCCGGTGTATGATTTTGCTTCTTCTTCGTTGGCAAAAACAATGTCTACATAATCCCTGATCAGCTCTTTCAGAAAATCGAGATTAGCTTCCACTACGTTAAAACTCGACAGGTCGACAGCAATTTTTACACCTGCTTTTTTTGCAGCAACCGCACAAGCTTTAATCAGGTCGTGATTAAAAACCAGGTAACCTTCAATATAAACGTATTCGTACCCATGAAATAATTCATCAGTAACTTCTTCGGGAAGCATTTCGGCAGCTGCGCCCAGATAGGTTGCCATGGTACGTTCCGAATCGGGACTTACCAATCCCATCACTCTTCCGGTAGCACTTTCGCTATGAAATAAGTGTGTTTTTACACCACGTTTTTCAAAGTCGTTACGAAAGAGATCGCCCAATTCATCGCGACCGATTTTCCCCATATATCCGGCATTTCCACCAAGATTGGCTAAAGCACGAATTGAGTTGGCAACCGATCCTCCGGTAGCCAGTTCACTTTTTTCAGAGTAAGTTGCGTCGTAAATGGTTTTCGATTGGATGGCGTCAACCAATGTCATACTACCGCGCGGCAGACCGAACTGTTCCAGCAATGAATCATTCTCTAAAACCGAGATTACATCTACCAAAGCGTTGCCCATGCCCAACACAGCAGGAATATTTTGTTTTGTCATTTTTATAAAATTTTAAGTGCCGCAAATATCAGCATTTTTATCGAACCTTTAAAACCATGAACTTTCAATGCCAAAGCTCTATTTAACTTTGCTTTCTCAATAAACCTATGTGATGAGATTTTGTTTTGTAAAAAAGTATAGAACAGCAAACATGAAAATTGAGGCTAACACACCCGAAGAATATATTGCACAACTGCCAGTAGAGCGAAAGCAAGCATTAATAAAACTTCGCGAAGTGATTAAGAATAATTTGCCGGATGGATTTGAAGAAACCTTAAACTATGGAATGATTGGTTTTGTGGTTCCGCACTCCGTTTACCCGCCGGGTTACCATTGCGATACAAAATTGCCACTCCCCTTTATTAGTATCGCGTCGCAGAAAAATTTTGTGGCACTTTATCACATGGGAATTTACGCCAATAAAAACCTGCTTGATTGGTTTGTTGCTGAATATGCAAAACACTGCACAACAAAATTAGACATGGGAAAAAGCTGTATCCGTTTTAAGAAGATCGATCAGATTCCTTACAATCTTATTGCAGAGCTGGCCACAAAAATAACTGTCTCTGATTGGATCAATTTTTACGAGCAACACATTAAACGTTAAAGAACAAGCTTTTAGAACAAACTCAACCATTCCTTAATATTTCAATTATTAACCCTTAATCTATTTGTTTTCCGCTTATTTATATCTTTTTGTTATTTTTACAATATGAAATAGAAATCTTCATGTTTTTAAAAGAGCGCTGTACTATTTTGCGCACACTTTTACTACGGAAATAATTAATGAATCGAAATAATTTATGAACTACAAAATCACAATTGTAATGCTTTTAGCTCTGCTGCTTGGAGCATGTACACAAAAATCAACTGAAAAGAAAACTTTCACATCATCGTTGTTGCAATACGACGAACAGATTGACGGTATCATTTCGCAGATGACACTGGAAGAAAAAGTAAACATGCTGCACGGAAAGTACATGTTTGTTTCGGCCGGTGTTGAACGTCTTGGAATTGCCGACATGGTTTATGCTGATGGGCCATTTGGTATTCGTGAGGAAATGGAGCCAAAAGGATGGAATCCACTTGGCTGGGAAACCGACAAAGCAACCTTCTTCCCAACCGGATCGGCGCTGGCTGCCACCTGGAGTCCGGAGCTGGCTTACGCCTACGGAACCGGAATGGCAAAAGAAGCCCGTTTACGTGGTAAAGACGTAATTCTTGGGCCGGCTATTAACATTCAGCGGATTCCTACCGGAGGCCGTACGTATGAGTACATGAGCGAAGATCCGTTCCTGAGTTCGCAACTGGCAGTGCAATACACTAAAGGTGCGCAAGACAACGGTGCTGCGGCCTGTTTAAAACACTATGCGCTAAACAACCAGGAAAACAACCGCGGTACGGTAAACGTGATAATTGGCGAACGCGCCATGCGCGAGATTTACCTGCCACCTTTTAAAGCTGCAGTTCAGGAAGCAGATGCCTACAGCGTGATGTCGGCCTACAACAAAGTAAACGGCTGGTGGTGCGCTGAAAACGATGTACTACTGAACCAGATCCTTCGCGATGAATGGGGCTTTGGCGGTTTTGTTGTTTCCGACTGGAGCGGTACCCACTCTACTGTTGAGTCGGTAAAACACGGTCTGAACGTTGAAATGCCCGACAGCAAATACTTAGGCGAGGCTCTACTTGACTCGGTAAAAGCCGGTGCAGTTTCGGAAGACGTTATCGACCAGCGTGTGCGCGAGATTCTGCGTGTACGTTTGGCCATTGACCCGGTTCCGGCCGAAGAAGCTAATCAGGTAATCACTTCGCAACCCGAAAGCCAGCAGATTGCTTATGATGTAGCTTGTAAATCGGTAGTGTTGCTGAAAAACGATGGCATCCTTCCGTTAGACCTCAGCAAAAAACCATTGATCGCTGTAATTGGTGAAAATGCGGTTCGCGAAATGGGAAGCGGTGGTATTGGTGCAGGCGTAAAAACGCTGTATGAAGTTACGCCACTTGAAGGTTTGAAAAACAAAATCGGCGATAAAGCCGAGATACAATATGCACAAGGTTACGTTCCGGTAGAATTGGATTACGAAGCCATCTTTGGAAACAAACCACAGGAAAAGATCGACCGTGAGGAAAAAGAAAAGGCGATCCTCAACAAAAAACTGAATAAGGAAGCTGTTGAGCTGGCTGCCAAAGCCGATATCGTACTGTTTATTGGTGGCGATAACCGTGCCGTGGAAACCGAAGCCAACGACCGCGAAAACATTTTCCTGCCATCGGGTCAGGATGATTTAGTGAAACAGTTAAGTGTTGTAAACGAGAATATAATCACTGTGCTGGTTAGTGGCGCGCCCAACGATTTGAACACTGTAAAACCGCTTTCAAAAGCATTGTTGCAATCGTGGTTTAACGGTACCGAAGGAGGAAATGCACTGGCCGACATTCTGGTTGGAAACATTTCGCCAAGCGGACGTTTGCCCTTTACGCTGCCGATTAAATTGGAAGATTCACCGGCTTATGCGCTGGGCAACTATCCACAGGGAGCTAAAAAAGGTGACATCTTTGTTGACCTTGTTGACGAGAAAGAATCGGAAGCACACGCTGCAGACGGCAACCTGGAGAACGATCCAAACACAGCTTATTACTCGGAAGAATCGCTGGTGGGTTACCGCTGGTTCGATACCAAAAACAAACCGGTTATGTATCCGTTTGGCTACGGATTATCGTACACCGAATTTGCTTATGCCGATTTGAATACTACTCAGGAAAGTTACGGAGCTGATGAAATCATTTCGCTGTCGTTCAACTTAAGCAATACAGGTGATATGGCTGCCGAAGAAGTGGTTCAGGTATATGTGCACCGCATTAATCCATCGGTTGAATGGCCGTTTAAAGAGTTAAAAGCCTTTACACGCGTGGCGCTAGATCCGGGCAAAAGTCAGGCAGTAACTTTAGAAATACCAGTAGAAAAACTGCAATACTGGAACGAAGAAAACCATGCATGGGATAACGACCTTTGCGATATCGAATTACTGGTAGGTGCCTCATCAGGTGATATCCGTTTGAAAAAACAAATTGCACTGAAATAATGATTTTTTGTTAAGCTGAACTGCCACCGACAATCTGCGGTTCTGCTGAAGTAAAATAGTTCTCAATAAAAAAGCCCGGTTTGCGCCGGGCTTTTGTTTTATGCCTCCAAATCCTTCAGTCCAAGTCACTTTCTGAACAGCCATGCCAAATCCCAAACAACAAATTTCGTAAACCGGCTAATTTTTTAGAACAATTGCCCCCACTACCTTTGTTACCTTGTGTAAAAGATAAATTCACGATGAAGAGCACAAAAAAGATTGTTATTGTGGGAGGAGGTTTTGCAGGGTTGGAACTTGTAAAACGATTGGGGAATTCTAACAACTATAAGGTTGTTTTGGTCGACAGTAACAACTATAATTTCTTTCCGCCACTAATTTACCAGGTTTCTACCGGTTTTATGGAACCGTCGGCTATAAGTTATCCGTTCCGGAAAATTCTGCGAAAATTTGATAACGCCGGTTTTCGGTTGGGTTCTCTTGAAAAAGTTGTGCCCGAAGAGAATAAAATAATATTGAGCAACGGCGAACTGGAATACGATATTCTGGTAATGGCAACCGGTACCGAGACGAATTTCTTTGGGAACGAAAACATTGAACGGGATAGTTTGCCCATGAAAACGATAAGCGATTCATTGTCGCTGCGAAATGTTATTTTAACCCGGCTCGACCGCGCCACAAGAATTCAGGATGAAGAAGAGCGGAAAAAACACCTCACCTTTGTTATTGCCGGCGCAGGACCTACCGGAGTTGAACTTTCGGGTATTTTGTCCGAAATGAGAAGTTCGATTATTATTAAAGATTATCCGGAATTAAAGAAATCAGATCTTGGTGAAATAAGTCTGATTGACGGGCAGGATTCCGTTTTAGCGTCCATGTCGGAACAAGCCCAAAAATACACCGCTAAAAAATTATCGGAACTGGGAGTAAAATTAATCATGAATACCATGGTAAAAGACTTTCGCAACGAAACGGTGTATTTATCCAATGGCAAGGAAATTCCATCGAAAAACCTGATTTGGGCAGCCGGAGTTTCGGCAAAATCATTTCCGGGTTTCGCAGAAGATTGTTTTGGAGCCGGTAAACGATTAAAAACGAATGAATTTAATCAGGTTCACTCCTACAACAACATTTATGCGCTAGGCGACTGCGCCCTGGTTTTTGGCGATAAAAATTACCCCAACGGACACCCGCAACTGGCACAACCGGCCTTGCAACAGGCAAAAAATCTGGCCGAAAATTTAATGCAAAATGACAAAAATTGGAAGCCGTTTCAATACACCGACAAAGGTTCGCTGGCAATAATTGGAAGAAACAAAGCAGTGCTCGATTTTCCGGGGCAGAAACATTCGGTAACAGGTTTTAGCGCCTGGCTTATTTGGATTTTTGTGCACATTATGGGACTGGTAAATTTTAAAAACAAAGCACGAACCCTGTACAACTGGCTGGGGTATTACATTTACAAAGACCAGTATTTCAGAATGATTATTAAACCAACAGAAAGGGAGAACCGTTAAGCGTTGATATATTTAATTCGATTGCAATTCCTGATTCATTTGAATTGCAACCGAATAAGTCTCTATAGAGCAAATAGAAGTTTATTCTTCATCCGGATCATCGCTACTACGGCGTTTGCGTACGGCTATGTTATTATCGGCAATAATTTTGGCAACCACAGCAGCAAAAGTTCCGTAGGTTTCGGCCTGAAAACGTTCGGCAGAGCGAAGGAACACCACCAAATCGTCGTTTAGCAGGGCAAGCACTTCTTTTTTAAGGTTTGTGGCATTTGGCAGGTTATCTTCTTCGGCCAGTTCTTCGGCATACTGGGCCTGAGTATTCTCAAAATCGTTTTGAGCTGTTTGAAGTGCTGCAATATTTTCGGCCACTCCCGACAGCAAAACAATGGCCGCCTGTATTTCGGGAGCAGCCAAATCGGTCAACATCGATACCAGGTGCGACGATTCGGTTACATAGCCTTCTCTGGTAACAGCGAAACCATATTTGTCGAACATGCGCTCAACCAATAGCGCTGCATTACGAATAGTTTCGTCGGGGTGGTAAGTGTACCCTTTAACCAGATAACCAACAGCCCGGTCGGCAGCATCGCGAATATCATCCTTATCGGCCAGAATACTTTGTGCTTTCGAGCGGTCGATGGCATTGCCAAGACCAGTGTTTTGTTCGGCAATAGTAGTAAACAATTGCATAAGCGGTCGGTCTTCGGTTAAGGCCGATTGTTGGAAGGCATTAATAAGTAAACGTGTAGTTCCGTGCACATCGGTTGTGCGGCTGTTTGTTAGCATTTTTTCAATCATTACCTGAAGGTTTTTTATTAAACAAAAATTTTATTGGGCTATTTGCGATGGCAATTATGAGTTTTGATTTTTTGTTTGCCCGGGCAGTTAGCTGAAGCAATTTACGGTGCATTAATCAAAATATCAAGCTATTATCTACGTGTTATTAAACATATATTCAATATAGAATATAATTTTGAACAAGCCCGGCAGTAAATTTACCTCCCTGCTACAATTTAATTAAACCTCAACAACGTTTTTTCCTTTCATTAAATGATTAAGGGGCGCGCACCATGTTTTTGTGCCGCTATTAAATAATTAAACTCCGGGCACGCGGTTTTTGGCACGTAATTAAATAATTAAACATTGCCCTCAGCCGTTTTACCCCGCTATTAAATGATTAACGGGCGGGCACAACGATTTTAGCCTGTAATTAAATGATTACACAGCAATCACAAGGTTTTTGCCCAATAGCAAAACGATATTAAACGACTCCAGATTTTTCGGCGTAGGGAGTAAAGTATAAAAAAGCTGTCTTTTTAATTGTCGTTGAAAAAACATTATATTTAATGTACTAAAAACCAAAATTGCCGAATACGTTGAATAAATCTCTTGCAAATACTTATGGAACTCCAAACGAAATACCGGACGATAATCACAAGAATAACAAAAACTTACAACTGTAACGCATAATAGAATGTTAGTTGCACTGTTACTAACATATACGTTATGGTACATTTTGAAAAATGCTTCTAATCAAAATGGATGAATTAAACGGAATACCAAAAAATGACTTTGAAAAACTCTCGAAATATTTGGGGGAAGAAAAAGCAATGGAATATATCAAAAAGGAGAAATACAATTATCAAGCTGTTTCAACAAAGTTACTATTGCTTAATTTTAAAGAATTTAGAAAAAGAAAACCAATTATATTTTGGATATGCGTGTCAATCATAATCCTATTTTTGGCTTATCACATTTTTGACATTGTATATTATTAACAAACCAAAAATACAACCTCTCTAAACTTATGCTGAGAAAAACAATTGATACAATAATTCTCTCGACGCTGTGGATTTTTACAATCTACACTTTGTTTCTTGTAGTAGTTAAATCCTATGAAATTGGACTGCAAAATTACCTTGGCTATGGTTTGCTGACAGGTATTACAATTTTAAAGTTTCTAAAAATCAAGAAATTTAGAACAATACTTGCCGTATTTTTAATTGCAGGTTCTTTTAACCTCTTTCAATTTACCTACTCGACCGTGACATTGGTTTTTACCTTTTCTCCTCTTGGACATGACTTTTCGACTTTGGGAATACAACCTTTATGCAGTGTTTTATTAATACTATTTGCTATCGCATATTTTCCCGAAATTCGAGTGTTTTTACAAAAGTATTTGGGGGCTGACAATAAATCAAAAGAAGAATCAGAGCAGGGAGTCGTTGACTTCTTTTATCAAAAACTCTATAATAAAACAGACAATGAATTAACTAATATTTTGCACGATTCAAGTTCATATCAAATTGGGTATGTTAAAGCAGCCCAAAAATTGATTGATGAAAGAAAAAATGAAAAAACGTACCATAACAAACTGTAAATTGCATTGCGGGGTTCGTGCTGTGTCGTTCGCTGGATTCTCGCATCATCGTTCAGTCCTGTCGGACAGGAACGCTCTCCGAAATCCGCAACGACAACTTACAAGTGACCGTTCACAAATAAAGTCAACTAAAAATGAACAGCAAAACCATCTTCTTTCTGCTAATCGGAATCATCACAATCACGTTTTGTAATGCACAAACCGGTGATCGAATTGTAATTAACTACGATATCCAACTGGTGCATCTTCAGGATTCGGTTTTTCTGCATATTACCTGGGACGAAGACGAAAACTTTGGCCGCTTTTCTTCCAATGGTTTGATTATAATCCGAAACGGCCACGCACTGATGATCGACACACCTATGGACAATGAGAAAACCGAAAAGCTTACAATATACATTCAAGATTCGTTTGGTGCTAAGTTGGAAAAACTGATATCGGGGCATTACCACAACGATTGTTTGGGAGGCCTCGCCTATCTTCAAAGTATCGGGGTGGAATCAATCGCAAATTCAATGACCATAGCCAAATGTAAGGAACTGGGATTGCCGGTGCCGTCAACAGCTTTCACCGACTCGCTGATCTTTGATTTTTATGGCGAACCAATCGAATGTCGCTACTTTGGTGCCGGGCATTCGTTTGACAACATTACAGTTTGGCTTCCACACGAAAAGATATTGTTTGGTGGCTGCCTGGTAAAATCTGCCAATTCACGAAATCTTGGCAACCTCAGCGATGCAGTAGTTGAGGCCTGGGATACAACGGCAAAACAAGTAAT
This sequence comes from uncultured Draconibacterium sp., assembly GCF_963676815.1. Classification (NCBI taxonomy): domain Bacteria; kingdom Pseudomonadati; phylum Bacteroidota; class Bacteroidia; order Marinilabiliales; family Prolixibacteraceae; genus Draconibacterium; species uncultured Draconibacterium sp. The sequence continues at coordinate 3,454,158 of NZ_OY781365.1, read as the reverse complement.
GCTAAAATATCCCGATATTAAAATTGTAGTTCCCGGACATGGTCCGCTTGGTGGATCAGAATTATTAAGTCACACAATCGGGTTGGTTGTGACAAAAAAAAATAATTGATCCACGCTCCTGCAAACCATATTTTTGTTTAAATGTTATATCTATAAATTCCACAATTTATAGTTGACCAGAGAAAAGCAAAACATGTTCGAAAAACTGTACCATTACCTGAATAAAGGAGACAAAAAACAAGTTTGTACCGACATTACCGAAGATGCATGCCAATATGTTCCGCGCAATTTCTTTTTGCAAATATTCAGTAATGTATTTACTCAACTAGGCGATACACTAAGCAACCCCAAAACCGTTTTAACCTGGCTAATGAGCTATGTAAGCGCGCCGGTTTACCTCATAAGTTTAATTGTGCCGCTGCGCGAATCGGGGTCGATGGTGCCACAGGTATTTTTTGCTCAATTGATTCATAAACGCGCCATCCGAAAATGGCTGTGGGTAATTGGAGCCTTGCTGCAGTTTTTGGCCATCGGAGCCATTGGAATTATTGCCCTTAATTTTAAAGGATTTTCTGCCGGATGGCTGATTGTTGGCGCTGTTATACTTTTTAGTTTATCACGAAGTATGAGCTCGCTGACATCGAAAGATATTACCGGGAAAACCATTCCCAAAACCCGGCGCGGACGAATGAAAGGCTATTCCGTTTCGGTGTCGGGTGTACTGGTGCTGGCAGCAGGATTGTTTATGTTGTATCAATCGAGAAATGACGCTACCATATCGTTTTACACCAATATTATATTTTTTGCGTCGGCAACCTGGCTGGTGGCGGCACTTATCTATTCGCGAATTAAAGAATTTCCAAGCGAAATACAGGACGAAAAAGATGACAAAGAAAGTATACTCTCGAGTTTTGCCCTGCTAAAAACCGATAAACATTTCCGCGATTTTATCGTTGCCCGCACGCTGCTTCTGTGCACAGCTTTATCGGCGCCTTTTTATGTTGTTCTGGCGCAGGAACATGTTGGAAAAGAAGCTTATCTGCTTGGGCTGTTTATCATTGCCAAAGGAGTTGCATCCATTGTAAGTTCGCCAATATGGGGCAAATATGCCGATAAATCGAGTAAGAATATTATGGCTATTGCAGTATTAATAGCCTCTGTTTTAGGAATATTTATATTCTTCACCATCTCGTATTTCGATACCCTGAGAAGTGCCAAATGGATTTATCCGGTTGTACTATTTATTTTTGGCATTGCGCACCAGGGCGTTCGTTTGGGCCGCAAAACCTATGTTATCGATATGGCCACCGGAAACGAACGCACCAGTTATGTATCCGTCAGCAATACGGTTATTGGCATTATTCTTTTGCTGGTGGGCGGGTTAAGTGCTTTGGTTTCGCTGTTGTCGGTTGAAGGCGTAATTTTGTTACTGTCGATACTTGGTTTGGCAGGTGCATACAAAAGCTACAAACTACCCAATGTGGAAAAAATATAGTAGCTGCTGAAGTTGTATTATAAGCTCCTGAAAAGTACATTTGCCATTCGGAAAGATTTAAGAAAACAGAAAAGATGAAACAAATAATATTGAGTTATTTGCTGCTGCTGGCATTATTTATTTTTGCAGCCTGCTCGGATGATAGTAATGATCCGGATGATCCGACTCCGGAACCGGAAACCAAGGAATTGATTGCCGCCATGGATTTGTCGCAACTGCCCGAGATAGAATTGGCAAATCCGACTTTCTACGACTTTAATGGCAATGAAAAAGACTTTCTCAGCATCGTAAAAGATAATGGCGTGAACACGGTTCGTCTGCGTTTGTGGGTTGATCCGGAGAATGAACATTCAGGCTTTAACGAGGTAAAAACTTTTTCCGATGAGCTAAAATCGAAAGGTTTCGACATTTGGCTAACGGTACATTATTCCGACACCTGGGCCGATCCCGGGCAACAAAACAAGCCCGCGCGTTGGAGCGATATTTCTTATTCAGCCTTAAAAGACAGCGTTTATGCTTACACCGATAAGATCATGATGGAAATTTCTCCCGATTACATTCAGATCGGGAATGAGATAAATCCAGGATTTTTGCATCCTGAAGGAAATATTCAGAACCAGACTTTCCAGTTTCTGGAGCTGATGGAACAAGGTATTAAGGCTGTTCGCGACAACTCTTCAACCACAAAAATTATTATTCATTATGCCGGACTCGATAATGCCGACTGGTTTTTTAATGTGGTGCGCAACCTCGATTACGACATCATTGGTTTATCGTACTACCCCATTTGGCATGGTAAAAGTTTAGCAAACCTGAAAAATACGCTGACCACACTGAGCGAAACATTTAACAAAGAAATTGTATTGGCGGAAACCGCCTATCCATTTACGCTCGACTGGAACGACTGGACCAATAATATTGTTGGGCAAAACGACCAATTGATTCTCCCCGATTACCCTGCCACAAAAACGGGCCAGCAACAGTTTATCGAACGTATCCGCCAAATTTCGTTTGATGAAGTGGAAAAAGGCCGTGGCTTTTGTTACTGGGGAGCCGAGCTTATTGCATGGAAAGGTACGGAGGCCACCAATGCTTCGCCATGGGAAAACCAGGCTGTTTTTGATTTTGAGAATAAAGCCCTTCCGGTTTTGTCGGTGTTCGGGGAGGAATAGGTTGATTTGAAGTACGAAACAACCAATAAGGATATTCTCGTCCGAAATTTACAGACTAAGCATAAGAAACATGCTTTTTGCCCTATCGGGCGGATTCTACTCTTTGGTTTAGCCCAAAGAGTAGACAGAAAACCCAAGGCTGCGCCCGCTTCTCTCGGAAAAGCTACGCGATGCCAGCTAAAATTCCTGAAACTCCCCCGAAACTTCGGGGCTCCTTAAACATCAGTAATTTTTTAACGCCGTCACCGCTTGTTTTCCGGCTCACCGGCCGAGGCCGAGCTCCGATGTTGCTTTTGAATATTACTGACTTTACATCAGCGGAACGGCCTCTTTTGGTCTTTACTTGAAGTTGAAATGAAACCATAGGGAGAACGGGAAGCTCCGAGTAAGCGAGGAGATCACCCGTCCGAACTTGGGTTTTATGCAAACGGAGGGTGAAGATCAAAAGCAGCCTTGATCTTTGTGCATACTATTTGGATTAAGCCAAATAGTATGGCCGCCGGCAGGCAGAATAGCAATTTAATAAGCAAAACTGCTGCCCCCTAAAAACTCACGTAGTAATGATGTAGGTGGTATTTCCTCATCACTTATAGGTTTAAAATACGACAAGAACTCTAATAATCGTGTTGACTCGGTGTATTCCGGTTGATTTTCAAGTACTGATTTTAATATCGGATCAGCATATTTTTTAAGCACAGCCAACTCATAAATGGTTGCCGAGTTAAACATCACATCGGCATTTTCCTGATACGGAAAGATATTTTTCTCTTCTCCCTTCCGAACCGATGGCCAGCGTTTTATTGTCTCCGAAGCACGGTATCCGCGGTATTTACTATCGCGAATCATACGTCGTAACAAACGATTATCGGCCGTAGAAATATGGGTATGTTCATCCACCGAAATCTGAGTCAGGGCCGAGATAAAAATCTTAAATGTATTTTCCTCGTGCACATCGGTCAACAAACCGGGATTCATTCCATGAATTCCTTCTACGATTAGAATATCATCTTTTTCAAGTTTTAGTGTTTTTCCGTTTTGCATACGTTTACCGCTATGAAAATCGAACTTCGGCAAACGCACTTCTTTCCCTTCGAAAAGTTCAATCAGCTGATGATTAAAGAACTGTATATCGATCGCTTCCAGTGCTTCAAAATCGTATTCTCCATTTTCATCTTTCGGCGTATGTTCGCGGTCTACAAAATAATCATCGAGCGAAACCTGGTACGGATGCATTCCGTTTACGGCCAGTTGCACACCTAAACGCTTACTAAACGTGGTTTTTCCTGATGCCGACGGACCGGCCACCAATACCACTTTTGTACCGTTACCGCGTGCTGAAATCTGGTTGGCAATTTCAGCAATCTTTTTCTCATGCAGTGCCTCCGAAATTTTTATAATATCGCCACTCCTGTTCTGAAGTGCAAAGTTGTTCAAACTTCCGATGGTTGACACATTTAAAATACCTGCCCAGTCTTTCTGCTCCTGAAAAATTTCAAAAAGTTTGTCGTTATACACCACTTTGCGCAGCTTATTAAAATGCTTGCGTCGTGGAATTTGCAAAAGAATTCCATCAAAATAAGGCACTATACCGTAATTGGAAATATAAGCGGTTGAAGGCAACAAGTTACCGTAGAAGTAGTCTCCCAATTCGTTTAAAAAGTAAAGATAGGAATACATATGCCCCTGCTGATCAAACAATTCAGCTTTATCTTCCAAACCTTGTTTTACGAGTAAATCAACGGCATGAGAGTTAATCATTCCTTTTTTTACAAATGGAATATCAGCCTCAATAAGTGCATTCATTTCCTGTTTTATGGAGAAAAGATCAGAGTCAGAAATTTCGCGTTCCAGGCCCTGCAACTCGCAAAAGTAGCCATTACTAATTCCGTTTTGCACCTTAAACGATACGTGTGGCATCACCTCTTTTACAGCGGCATACAACACAAAAATTAAACTACGAATATACATTCTCATTCCATCGGGATGAGTAAAGTCGATAAACTCGATATGTTTTGGCTTAACCACACAAAACGATAACTCTTTAACCTGATGGTTTACAATTGCTCCACAAACCGTATTCTCAAGTTTTATGTTTAAATCTTTACTTATTTCGAGCAAGGATGTTCCCATCGGATAAGTATGGGACGTATGTGTGTTTCGGCAATAAATCTCAACATTTTGCATAGCTACTGTTTGTCTGTTTCCGATGGTAAATGTAGGAAAATGCCGTGAGCAATTACTGCTGAAACAAAAGTTTTTCGGGGATTCAAGCAACTACAGAGCAGAGTTTCACCGGCAAAAAATCAGTACAGCTGTTCTCCATTATCTTTTCAAACGCGAAGAACTTATTCTCCCGATGTTTCGGGGAATGAAAAGTATTCAGAAATAATAACTGTAATTAGCACTTACAATCCTAACTCCTGTTTAAGGTATTTAGCGGTATGCGATTTTTTGTTTTTACAGATTTCTTCCGGTGTACCGGTACAAAGTATTTTTCCTCCGTGCTTTCCGCCTTCCGGACCAATATCAATAATGTGATCGGCAACTTTAATAACATCCATATTGTGCTCGATTACGATTACGGTGTTTCCTTTCTCTACCAGTTTATTCAATACTTCGAGTAATACACGCACATCTTCGAAATGCAATCCGGTTGTTGGTTCATCAAGAATGTATATGGTTTTTCCGGTGTCGCGTTTGGCGAGTTCGGCAGCCAGTTTTACACGTTGCGATTCGCCCCCCGAAAGTGTTGTTGACGACTGCCCCAGTGTGATATACCCCAAACCAACATCCTGCAAAGTACTCAGTTTTGTTGCAATTGATGGAATGTGCTCGAAAAACTCCACACCCTGGTTGATGGTCATGTCCAGCACATCGCTGATTGATTTTCCTTTGTAGCGCACCTCCAGCGTTTCGCGGTTGTAGCGTTTACCGTTGCATTTATCGCAATGCACATACACATCGGGCAAAAAGTTCATTTCAATAAGTTTCAATCCCCCACCCTGACATTCTTCGCAACGCCCGCCTTTTACGTTAAACGAGAAGCGACCGGGTTTATATCCACGGATTTTTGCTTCGGGCAACTGCGCAAATAAACTTCGAATGTCGCCAAAAACATTGGTATAGGTAACCGGGTTTGAGCGCGGCGTGCGGCCAATTGGCGACTGATCAACGCGAATAACTTTGTCAATCAAATCCAGTCCTTCTACTTTTTTGTATGGCAACGGATCTTTCAACGACTTGTAAAAATGCTGGCTCAAAATGGGCTGCAGCGTTTCATTTATCAAAGTCGATTTTCCTGATCCCGAAACACCGGTAACACAGATAAATTTTCCCAGTGGAATTTCTACCGTTACATTGTTCAGGTTATTCCCCGAACATCCTGTAATTTTAAAAATATCCGACTTCCCGTTTCGGCGCACAGCAGGCACTTCAATCTGTTTTTTATTATTGAGGTAATCGGCAGTTAGTGATTTGGATTTCAGCACTTGCTTTGGCGTTCCGGCAGCTACCACTTCACCTCCATGACGACCGGCATGCGGTCCCATATCAATCAGATGATCGGCATGTAACATGGTATCGCGGTCGTGTTCAACCACAATAACCGAGTTACCCGAGTCGCGTAGTTGCTCCAGCGCCTGAATCAATTTCAGGTTATCGCGATGATGCAGCCCGATACTTGGCTCATCGAGAATGTAAAGGACATTTACCAACTGCGATCCAATTTGTGTAGCCAATCGAATACGCTGCGATTCACCACCCGATAGGCTTTGCGCAGTGCGGTCGAGGGCCAGGTAATTTAACCCTACGCCCAGCATAAAACCAAGGCGGTCGCGGATTTCTTTTATCACTTCGGCACCAATCTTTAGCTGACGCTCCGTAATTCGTTCTTCCAAACCATTCAGCCACTCGCCCAATTCATCCAAATCAAGCTTTGCCAGCTCCGAGATGTTTTTCCCGTCGATTTTAAAATGCAGCGATTCTTTCTTTAATCGCATGCCTTTACACTCTGGGCACTCAATGGTCTTTACAAACTGATTGGCCCATTTTTGTGCTGTTTTTGAGGTGCTTTCTTCGCGCTGATTATCGATGTATTTTATTACACCATCGTAACTCATCATGTAATTCATGCTGTTACCCAGTGGTGTATTTTTTAGTTGAATGCGATCGTTCGTGCCAAACAGCACTTCGTTTAGTCCTTCTTCAGGAATATCTTTAACAGGCGTTTTTAAGGTAAAACCATGTTTCTCTCCCAAGGCTTCGATCTGCCAGAAAATAAGCGTGTTTTTGTATGGCCCAAGCGGGGCAATTCCGCCTTTGTGAATACTTTTATTCTTCTCGGGCATAATCTTGTCAAGGTCGATTTCGGTAACGCGGCCAAGCCCATTACATTTAGGACAAGCACCCTGCGGCGAGTTGAATGAAAAATTATGCGGCGCCGGTTCGTTATACGAAATTCCGGTAGACGGACACATCAACAAACGGCTGTAATATTTGGCATCATTGGTATCGTGATCGAGGATCATCAGAATTCCGTGGCCATGTTTCATGGCCGTCTGCACGCTGTCTTTCAAGCGTTTTGTACTGGCTTCATCAACTACCAATTTATCGATCAGAATCTCGATAAAGTGATTTTTATACCGATCAACCTTATGGTTGTGCATCAATTCGGTCAGTTCTCCATCAATACGTGCCGTCAGGAATCCTTTGCGGCGGATTTGCTCAAACAGTTCGCGGTAATGTCCTTTACGGCCTTTTACAACCGGTGCCAGAATATTGATTCGTTTCCCGGCAAAATCACTTTTTATCAGGTTAATGATTTTTTCTTCGGTGTATTTCACCATTTTTTCGCCGGTGTTGTACGAAAATGCTTCGCCGGCGCGGGCATACAACAAACGCAAAAAGTCGTAAATTTCGGTTACGGTTCCAACCGTCGATCGTGGATTTCGGGTAGTCACTTTTTGCTCGATGGAAATTACCGGACTCAAACCCGTAATTTTATCCACATCGGGGCGTTCCATATTTCCCAAAAACGAGCGTGCATAAGCCGAAAATGTTTCGATGTAACGACGCTGTCCCTCGGCATAAATCGTATCAAATGCCAGCGATGATTTTCCGCTCCCACTCAAACCGGTTATAACCGTTAATTTATTTCGTGGAATGTCAACATCAATATTTCGGAGGTTATGTACACGAGCGCCCTGAACGATGATCTTTTCTTCCGACTCCAGTTCGGCCAGTTGCACATCAGTATCTTTTTCTACTTTGTTCTTCGTCATTTTTAGCAATTTGGTGCTGCTTACAGTTTCAGCAACACAATCAACACAACTTAGGAGGTGCAATAATTTATTTTGAATGCCCGATTACAATTCCGGAATTTCTACCCAATATCTTTTTCGGCCCGAGTAGGTCAATTCATTTTCACGTAGCCATGGATTAAAATCCTTAAACACTTTATAGCTCAACCCATGCTTTTGTGCATAGTCGGCAAAGTTTGACACCGAACCTGTTATTTCAACCTTTTTAGTTGGAATTATTTGATATTTATCCTCTTCAGGAATATTAAAATTGTATTTCTCCGGGTTTTCAAGAAGCAATTTTAACGCAACTATTCGATAAACATAACGAGCTGTTTCGGTGGTAATCAGCAAATCGTAATAATCATCTTCCTTTTGCCTTTCAATCTGACGATTTACACCGGTCATTCCGCGGTTATAGGCAGCAGCCACCATCGTCCAGCTTCCGAATTTTTCGTAAGCCTTTTTTATGTACTCGCACGCTACATGCGTTGCTTTCTCTATGTGGTAACGTTCGTCAACTTCGCTATTTATTTCCAGTCCGTAATCTTTGGCTGTTCCTTCCATCAACTGCCAGAAACCTACGGCACGCGCTGGCGAAATTGCCCGCGGATTTAATCCGCTTTCGGCCACTGCCAGGTATTTAAAATCATCGGGAATACCGTGCTCTTTTAATATCGGTTCGATGATACGGAAATAACGCGGAACCGTTTTTATGTAGCGTATTGTTTGCGAATGAAAATAGGCGTTGGACAACAATTCCCTATCGAGCGCCTCTTTCACATAAAACCGATCGAGCGGCATTTTCTCACCGGCAAAACTAACGGCATCAGGTAATTGAACCGGCTCGTATTTCGCATCCTTGTTCACAACTACTTCTGTATTTCCCGATTGCGCTGATAACAAAAGAATCACTACCACTGCAATGTTCATCACCACTAAAAACGGTGCTACATATCTTCTCCAAATTTTTGTCTTCATCCGTTTAACCTCCCTTTTGTTTTTCCAAACAGCAAAAATACAATTTTGCCTCGATTACTGATTGAATAACAATAAAAAAGCCCGACAGTTTGCCGAGCCTTAAGATATCTTAAAGAGTTGGAGGACCCAAAGTAAGTTTAACCATCAATCCTCGCGAAAAACTGGAATGTGACTTACCTGGGTAATATCCTGCAAATCAGAGTAATCGTACTGATAAAAACCATCATCGCCAATCATAAACAGGTAGCCGTTTAGCGGAATAACATCGTAAGTATTTATGTTGGCAAAGTGCGAAATCATGTGGTCGTCGATGGCAGTTTTATCCTCGGCATTGAATACTTTCAGACCGGCATCGCCATCGCAAACAAAAAGCACATCGCCATCAATTCCCAACCCGTATGGGCCGTCCATCGGATATGATGCAATTAAATCATTATCCACATAATCGTCGGCCAACTGAAGTACATCAAGGCGATTAACCGTACTACCACACGTTGTTCCGCCGCGCAAAGTTACGTATGCATATCCATCGGCAATTACCACCGGATCGCAGCTTGTAATGTGCCAAAAATCGCTGACATAAACCGGATAAGTTGGTACTTCGATGTTAAAAATTCGCATTCCTGACTGTGTTCCCAAAAACATGTGATCGTCGTAAATAAACATTGTTTCCACGTTCCATCCTACGTTTTGCTGACCAATTTCTGAGGGATCTTCCGGAGTCTTTACGTCAAAAATATGCAGATTAACCTCATCAACGGCATACAAATAATCGTCGTATAAACCAAAGCGCGCCATCGATCCACCAACTCCAAATGCACCGGATTGTCCTCCCCCGTTGCTTAAACCGGGAGCGGCATCAAACATGGCATCTTCAGCGTAGCCCCAACGATATATCGGGTAATAATGGTATTCCATTTCCTGACGTACTTTTTTTATCTCCCATCCGGTTACCACGCCTTTATCTTCATCCACTTCTGCAAAACGATAATCTTCGTTGGCCGGTGGCAGCGTGTATGGCAAAACATCCTCAACACGATCAACTTCTGTTGGGTTATTAATATCGCTAATATCAATGGCAACCAAATCCACGTAACTATCAGCGTAAAGAATGTTTTCTTTTATGGCAATATCAACGTTACCCGGGATTTCGATAAAACCAATATTTTGCGGATCGGCCGGGTTTTGATTGTCGATGATATGCACACCGGCAAATTGCTCAACAACAAACAAATAACCATCTTTAAAATAAATTTTACCTGGATTTACGAGGTCGGTTGCAGTAACAGATTTTACGCCTTGACGTAGATCTTCATACGAAAGATAAACAGGTGAATTGGCCGTAAACTCTTCGGTATATTCATCCATGCACGACGAAAAGGCCAGCGTAATAAAAAGTAGCAGAATTATATTTTTGATTGTTTTCATTTCGTTTGGTTTTTAGTTAAAAATTATACCGATTTTAACGGTTGCACGGTTGTAGTCGATATCGAGCGAATAATCATTATTGCCCTCATAACTAAGCCGGTGAAACTGGTAACCCACAGCAAAGTTCATCCCGAAATTGCGGGAAAACATTTGCTGAAAACCTACGCCGGGATTAATAAGCACTCCTCCTTTACAATCGAAACCGTCTTGAGCCATATCGCTTGGCCATGGCGCAAAACTGCTCCAGATTGGGTACACATCGTAATAAATTTCGTTAGAGTCTTCGATAGGTACCTGGTAACCAACCTTAAGGAAAACATAAGGGCTGGTTAGTTGCTTTCTGAACCGGTATTCGAAATTGGCATAAACCGGCATGTACGATTCTTTCAGAAACTCGACTCCCAAACCAAGTCCGGCCGAAAAATTAGGATTAACCACGAAATTTACCGATCCGGTAATGGAAAACGGGGCAGTTTGGCTATTGTCTGAATTTCCGGCCAAAACCCCCAGTTCGGTTCTGAAAAACCATTTTGCATCCGTTACCGCATCTTCGTTGAACATTGTTTCTCCCTCGCGCTTTGAGGCAATATGATCCACATCGTCAGCATCGAAAATCCAAACATTTCCGGCTGATTCTACTTTTAATTGTTTTCCGTTGTTTAAGTAGGAATATTTTCCTTTAATGATAGATCCGTTTTTAAGATAGACATGGCCTTTTTCGGATTGCGCAAAAACGGAAAGCGACAATACCGACATGCACAGCAGCACAATTAGTTTCTTCATAATGTTTTTTGTTTTTATGAAGATGCAATGTGTTCAGCCGGGGTTGCGTTGCTCTAATAATTTTATTTTGTGAGATTGTTTTCCTGCAACAAATTAAGTGCCTTAACCATTGATAACTCGCCGTTTATAAAAAGGTTATTTTTCCTGAGAAGTTTTCGGATTTCTTTTTTCTGTTCAGGAAATTGCGTGTAAAGCGCCCGTTTATTCAAGCGGATTTTATTTAAACCATCCTCTTCGGTATATAAATAATAGTCTTTGTGCAACTGGTAATCCACTGCACGTGTAATTCCATTTCTATCAACATAGGGACTTACCGTTTGCTCGTAGATGTACCAATTTACCAACAAACTTAAATCGGCTTTGTACAGCTCTTCTAAGTATATATTTGTTTGCTGGTTATTATCCTGTGTTAAGCGAACAAATTTTCGGGTTGTGAGGCCGTCTTTAAATGAGAAAATTTTGACAAGCTCTTTTTCAACCAGGTATAAAAAACGGCCGTTTTCGTTATACGAAATCAACTCATCTTCAAATGCCTGATAACGCAACTGCATATTTTCGTGCACGTTACCATCTACAAAGGTTACCGAGCCCGGCACCCAATCATCGGGGTACAAAAAAAAGTAGTTGGCTTCTGAACTTAGCGTATGTACTTCGCCAAGCATTTTTCCCTGAAGGTTGTTGGAGTTGCTGTTCAAATTAAAAGCATCAATTCCCATGTCCTGAGCTTGCAGAGTAAAACAAAACAGCATTCCCAAAACCACTCCTGAATATTTTAATAAGCTGCTCATTGTACCGAGATTATTTTTGATGTTTTATAGATTTCTCCTGATTTTGTAACTGCCTCAACTTTTATTTCCAACTCGCCTTTTACGTCTGACAGTTGAAAACTAAATGGACGGTTTCCGCTCAAATCAAGCGTTTGATTTAAAAACTGATGACGGGTATCAGGTTGTGTTATGTCTTTCTCTTGCGAGCTGTATTCTGCTTGCATTGGATACTGAATACAAGGCATTTTTAACTGAAAAATATTTGGTTGCTGTGCCAGCCAGCTATTCGATTTATCTTTTAACGAAACCGCCATTACACCTTTAAAACGTAAATCGCCAAAAACACGCTCGGTTTTTACCAGGTCGATTGATGCAATTTGCGTAGACTGTAAATTCTGAAAAAACGAATTCTTAAATACCGGAACTCCATTTAGTAATCGTAATGGTTCGCTGTCGAAGAATTTTTCGCGGGTATAATTCAACATTCTGAACGTTACTTCATCATTTCTGTCGCGGTATTGTAGGCCCACCAACAACTCGCGCGAAATTTCCTTAAAATCGGGTAAGTCAATAAAATCATCCGGTACTACATGGTAATCCACGTTTCCGTAAAATGGCATTCCATATGGATTTGGCATCTCAAACGATTCGTTTTTGGTAATGGATACGCCGCTAAAAAGCTTATTAAAGAATGTACCTTTTATACTGTTTTCAATTACCTCTGCTTGTTTTGGATTTACAAATGTTGTGTCGAATTTTAGCTGCTGAACTCCCGACATAAAATTTGGGGTAATCCTGATATCGTATGATTTTTCACTCACGGTAAGCGGCTGCAAAATCAGGTCGGCAATTCCCATTGCATCTCTCAAGAAAAAATGAAAAACACCTAAAGAATCAGGGAAATAATAATCAAAATAGGTTTCGTTACCGGCCACCGAAAGCATTACAAGTTCGCTGGCTGCATCACCTGATTGTTTATCGCTCATTTGTCCGGAAAACATTATCCCATCATTTTCAGCAAATGCCGGAATATTTTTATTCGTCCCCTTCATCCCGAAGTTAAGGAAATCAATATTTTGATGCGAAAAAGGCTCGATCATCTGTGCACTTGCCACAAGGTAAACAAACTCATTTTCGTCAACATCAATTCTCCCTGTCACTTTATCGCGGCGATTGTAACTGCTATTATCAACGTTTATCCGAATGCCTTCACCAGCATCAGAAACCTCCACAATTGCTTCTTTGTTTTCCAACACCGGAAGACGGTCAATCTCTTCCTCAAAACGGTTATAAATGTATACCGATTTGCCCACACATTTTAGTGCACTATTGTTGCGTTGTGCATTAAAAAAGGCATGCACAAAATACAATCCGGTTTGTAATGAATCGGGAACGGGAATATATCCTTCGGCATGGGTATCGATGCACTTTAACGCCCGCGAACCGATTAAATTACCACTTTGCGATTCAAGCTGAAGATGAACAATGTTGCCAAACGGATGTGCTTCTTTCGGTACATATATTTTTATCCATAAAGTATCTCCTGAAATGCAAAAATCGCGATCGGTAAAAACCACAAGTTCATCGTTAACAGCATTTTGCGCCATTGTTTTAACACCTGTCAAAACACAGACAACAAGAAATAATATTTTTAATGTTCTGCTCATTCGTTCTTTAATTATGGGTATTGCCAGAAATCAGGTACTACGTCAATTAGTTCGCCGGAAAACGGAATATCAATACGTTCATCAATCTCACGTAAAATAAAACCGTCACTTTCCGACATGTAGCGCAAAAAATAACGCGTTTCGGTACTCACCGAAATTTCAAAATTTCCTAAAATCTTCTGGCTTGCATTACTTGTACATTCAATATTGCTTCGGGCCTGCACATACAACGGATCAAATATTTTTCCTTCCGAATTAAGCTGTTTGTTTAAATCCTGGTAATAACTATAAGCATTTTCCGGCAAGGCGTGCTGATGCAGGATTACAATCCATCCCGTAAAAAAATAATCTTCAACGTATTTCACTCTGTTTTTTAAAAAGTATAAAGGGTGCTTTCTTATTTGTTCTGTTGCCGAATACTCCGGTAGTGTCGTTATATTGAATGTTCCCTGCGGATATAATGTTTTCCATCCATAAACGATTTTTGGAGCTGCGCTACCGCCACCAATAGTATAATTGTATTGCGTAACAAACCGAGCTGTAAACCGGCAATAAGGAATTTCATCATTTTTACTTATATCTGCATACAAGCGAACACCTTCTGTTCGATCGATATTATCAATATCATTATCACCGCTTTCATGCCTGATCTCAATCTCTTCAAATCCATAAACACTGTCGATGGACAGCTTTTCCGGAACTTTCTCAAATGATGATTCATAAACATCGCCACGGTAATCAATTTTCAATTTGTATTGCAAATCCCGATCAAGTGTCTGGTTCAATCCATATTGCCCTTCAGAATAGTGAGGCAAAACATACTCATCTCCGTTACTGTCAATCAGTCGAACATCGGCATTGGTAACTGCGGGGCCCGTACTTGCATTATCGTAATACGCCACCGACTCGTAAAGATGAACAAAATTAAAATCCTCGTCGGCAGATATCCGTGCATCTATCACTAAAACATTATCCACCTCTTCAATATCAGGCCGGTACACATCCTCGCACCCCGACAACAGTATGAATAACAGAAAACTATATGTTATAATACGCTTCATTAAAACCTAAAATTGTACGTTAACAGCATTTTGTACTATTGTTTTAACACCTGCTAAAACACACACAACGTGAAATAATATTTTTAATGTTCCGCTCATTCGTTCTTTTATTATGGGTATTGCCAGAAATCAGGGATTTGGCCAACTAGTTCGCCGGAAAACGGAATATCAATACGTTCATCAATCTCACGTAAAACAAAACCGGCGCTTTCCGACATATAGCGCAAAAAATAACGTGTTTCAGAACTCACCGAAATTTCAAAATTCCCTAAAATCTTCTGGTTCGCATTACTTGTGCATTCAATATTACTTCGAGCCTGCACATATAACGGATCGAATATTTTTCCTTCCGAATTAAGCTGTTTATTTAAATCCTCGTAGTAACTATATGCATTTTCCGGCAAAGCGTGCTGATGCAGTATTACAATCCAACCGGAAAAAAACTGCTCAAAATCGTATTTCACACTGTTTTTAAAGAAATACAATGGATGCTTTTTAATTTCGGGTGATGCAGAATACTCGGGTGGAGAAGCAATATTAAATGAACCCTGCGGATAAGTTGTTTTCCAACCGTAAACTGTCAGAACCATTGTACTTCCGAAAGGTCCGGGCACTTCAACATTATAATTGTATTGCACAACAAAACTGGCTGTAAACCTTGAGTATGGCATTTCATCGTTCGGAGTAATGTCAGCATACAACCTTACGCCTTCAATTTTATCCTGGTTGTCCACATCATTATCACCACTTTCCTGCCTGATTTCAATTTCCTCAAATCCATAAACACTATCGATAGAAGGTTTTTGAGGAACTTTCTCAAACGTCGATTCGTAAACTTCGCCCTGGTAATCAATTCTTAATTTGTATTGCAAATCCGGATCAAGTGCCAGGTTCAATCCATACTGTCCTTCTGAATAATGAGGCAAAACATGCTCATCTCCGTTACTGTCAATCAATCGAACATCAGCATTGGTAACTGCGGGCCCCGTACTTGCATTATCGTAATATGCCACCGACTCGTATAGATGGACAAAATTAAAATCCTCGTCGGCTGAAATACGCGCATCTGCCACTAAAACATTGTCCACCTCATCAATATCAGGTCGGTACACATCCTCACACCCCGTTAACAGCATGAAGAATAGAAGACTATATGTTATGGTACGCTTCATTAAAACCTAAAATTATACGTTAACGAAGGAACCGGAATTCCGATTACTGAAAGTTTAAACAATGAGTAACGGGTGTAGTTGTTGCTTTCGCCGGGTACCGATTTTTTGTAATAAACTGAATACGGATTGTTTCGTCCGTAAACATTATACACAGAAAGGGTCCAGCTGCCTTTCCACATGCGTTTTTTTCTTAAATTCTGATCAAATGTTATCGATAAATCTAAACGATGATATGCCGGCATCCGGTATTTGTTTCTATCAGAATAGTAAACCAGGTCTTCGCCGGCAAACTCGTATTTTATCTCGGGCAATGTTGTCGGCCTTCCGGACACCACAACAAAGTTACTGGAAAAACGCCAGCGCCGACTGATATTGTATGTTGTGGTTAACGAAAAATCATGTGGCTTATCGTAAATTGATGGATAATAATCTCCGGTCCACAAATTCTCTTCGTCAAAATCACTGGTATTCTTTCGCATTGTTCGCGAATATACATAGCTGGCATAACCGGTTAAACGGCCAGTATTTTTGCGGGCACTCAGCTCAATTCCGTATGAATAACCTTTGGTTGGAACTAAAGCTGTTTCCACATGATCATTCATTATCAACTGAGCACCGTTTTTATACTCGATTAAATTTTGCAGGTTTTTATAATAAACCTCGGCCGAAAGATCGATATTAGAAAACAAAGAGTTGTTTTCAACTCCCACTGCCACCTGGTCAGAAATCAGTGGTTTTAAATGGTAATCGGCGGCCTTCCAGGTTTCGGCAGGCGAAATTACAGCATTGTTACTCAGCTGAAAAATATTTTGTCGTGTTCGCTGATAACTGAATTTCAGCGTAGTGTTCATATCAAAATCATAATTTAATGCCAGGCGCGGCTCCAGTCCTCCGTATGTTACCGAAGCCTCATTTTTTCCAAACTGTAGCGAATCGACAACCGTTCCGGGCGATTTGGGCTGATCCTGATCGTACAGGTATACAACCGGCGTTCCAATATTACTGAAGTGGTTGTAACGTAAACCGGCAACAATAGAAAAGTTT
The DNA here is from genome assembly GCF_963676815.1 of uncultured Draconibacterium sp. NCBI lineage: Bacteria > Pseudomonadati > Bacteroidota > Bacteroidia > Marinilabiliales > Prolixibacteraceae > Draconibacterium > uncultured Draconibacterium sp. Next base: position 3,437,291 of record NZ_OY781365.1, on the reverse strand, counting down.
GGCAAAATCTGGAACTCATCGCTAATGTATATTGACCAGTCCAGCGTTTTTTCCATATTTAATTTACGTCCTACAATTACCGAAGTATCTTGTCGTGGAATTATTTCTCCGGGGCTAATTTCGTTGTATACAGCTTTAAATCCGGCTTCCGAATTATGACGCTCGTTGGGATGCCATTTAAAATTATAGGCAAGCGAACTGTATTGCAACTGATTATCGAGATAATAAGCTTCGTATGGTTTATCGTCGGCAAGATCGGTAAGTCGATAGTCGTAACGACTGTAGGCAGCATCTAACTCGCCATAAAGTCGTTCTCCAAAACGGTTATTCAGTTTTAAGTTACCCAGCAGGTTGCCGTATTCAGTAATGGATTGCGAGCTTGTACTAAACTCATCAAAACTGGTATACCCCATCACACTTATTTTATTGTGCTGGTTAAACTTGTAGGTAAACTTACCCGATATGTCATAAAAATGAGTAACTCCTTCGCTTAAATCAAGGTTCGGAATTTCTTTTAAAATCCAGTCGGTGTATGAACTCCGTCCGCCAATGGCAGTAGTAAATTTCTTATTTTTCGTTAGCGGCCCGTCAATTGCCAGCCGCGAATTTATGATTCCAATTCCGCCATACACACGCATGGTTTCTTCATTTCCTTCCTTAAAGTCGACTTCCATAACCGAAGCTACCCGCTCGCCGTAACGCGCCGGCATACCACCTTTAAATAGTCGTACATTTTCAACCACATCAGGATTTATTAACGACATAAAACCAAAAAGATGCGACGAATTAAAAACCGGGCTACCATTAACAAGAATAAGGTTTTGATCGGTATTACCTCCCCGCACATTAAAACCCGACGATAACTCGCTAACGGTTTGTACACCGGCCAGAATTGTGAGTCCTTTTAAAACATCAACCTCTCCCATTAATGCCGGAAGTTGTTGAATTTCCTTCCCGGTCATTTGCACCATACTCATTTGGGCGCGTGGCACATCCGCATCCGATCCAAGCACAGTAACCTCATCAATATTATGTGATTCTTCGAAAAGTCGGAAATCGGCAGCCCCATCTTCAATAAGTCTGATATCGACCGTTGACCCCTCGAATCCGATATAGGTGATTGTTAGTTTCAAGTCGCCGGTAGGTAAATCCAGGTCAAAACTTCCGTTGGCATCCGATGTGGTTCCTTTTTGCAGTTTATTGCAATAGATAACTGCGCCAACCAAAGGAGATCCGTCCTTACCATCAAGCACTCGTCCATCTAATTTTGCAGTTTTATACCGCCCCAAATTCATCGGGTCGCCAACTACTAATGTTTGGGTATAGTCATCAAATTTAGATCGTGTATCTGCCGACCTTCTGAAAACCACAATTCCATCATCCTGAAAAAAATCGTAAGTTAGATCGATATCATAAAATACATTATTTAATGCCTGCAACAAAGGCGTATTTTCAAACTGATTTGAAACAGTGTAATTCTTAACCCAGGCATCTTTGAAATAAACCCTTAGGTTGTAATTTACTTCCAAATCATTCAAAAATTTGGCTAGCGGCTGGTTCTGATACGAACCGGTAATTTTTACCTCGTTAATTTCCTGGGAATATACAACAGTATTAGTCCCCAATAACAGAGATAAAAACAGGAGCATATAACTTATAAAATATGTTTTCAATTTTTTGAACCTTGGTTTAGATTATATTCGACTTCAATTAACACATCAGGTTTAAAAGCGCCGTAATGAAAAACAAATTGTTAAACAATTGCAAATTTTCCTATCATTTTCTTCTTTAATCATGACTTTTGATAGCACTATATTTGCAATCTCCGTTTTTTTTCCAATCTTTCGCTTCAGATAAACCTAATTATCCTTCTCCAATATTTAACAATAGTATAAAAATGAAGCGATCTGTTACAACACTTTTGATTTTATTTCTTACAATTTTTTCACAAGCACAAGAAAACCTTTCCTATTTTCTTCCGGGCGATGTTACATACAACAGCGATATCCCAACACCAGAGGAGTTTTTCGGACAAAAAATGGGTGAATGGCACTTAACTCATGACCAGGTTTTATTTTATATTCAAACAATTGCAAAAAGTACCAACAGGGCCATTTTATACGAATATGCTCGCTCGTGGGAGAACCGGCCGCTGGTTCATTTGGTTTTCACTTCGGAAAAAAACCAGGAAAAGCTGGATGAATTAAAACAACTTCACTACGACTTTTCAGAACCCGGAAGTGATATTCCGATTGAAAAAGTTCCTTTGGTAGTGAACCTGGGGTACGGAGTTCATGGTAACGAATCGAGTGCCACAAATTCATCAGTTCTTACGGCTTATTATCTGGCAGCGGCACAAGGAAACAAAATCGACGAGTTACTCGACAAAACAATTGTTATCGTTGATCCTTGTCTCAACCCTGATGGATTTACCCGCCACAGTACCTGGTCGAATATGCACCAAAGTTATGCAGCCAACGGCGATGGTAATTCACGCCAGTTCGATGAAGTTTGGCCGGGAGGAAGAACAAACCACTACTGGTTTGATATCAACCGCGACTATTTGTTGCTGGTACACCCGGAAAGTAAAGGAAGAGTGGAAAAATTTCATGAATGGAAACCAAATATTGTAACCGATCATCATGAAATGGGAGCTAACTCAACATTCTTTTTCCAACCTGGAGTTCCGAGCAGAAACAACCCGTTAACTCCGGAAAGAAACTACGAATTAACGCACGAAATTGCGCAATATCATGCAAAGTTTCTCGACGAGATCGGCTCAACATATTTCTCTGAAGAACAATACGATGACTACTACTACGGAAAAGGGTCATCATACCCTGATGTAAATGCCAGCATTGGTATTTTATTCGAACAAGGAGGTTTCAGAGGCCGTGTTCGCCAAACAGAAAACGGACTAAAAAAACTGGCTTTTGGTATTAAAAACCAGTTTACGGTATCGTTGAGCACACTGGAAGCTGCAATGGACATGCACGACAAGTTGCTTCTTATGCAAAAAGAGTTCTATGCAAGCACTGATGAAGTAGCCGATAAAAGCGCCACAAAAGCATACATTTTTGGAAGTGAGAACGATAAAGTAAAAACACAAATGTTTGTTGAATTTCTGAACCGTCACCAAATAGAAGTGTACGAAAACACGGCGGATTTAGCTGTTAATGCAGCTACTTTTAAAGCAGGCTCAAGCTTTATCGTTCCTGTAAAACAAAAACAAGTAAGACTTATTGAATCTATTTTTGAAGATATACATAGTTTTACCGACACCACATTTTACGATGTTTCAACATGGAGTTTCCCGCATGCATACGACATTACCTGTGTTGGTTTAACCTCGTTAAAAAGTGTTACCAAAGGCGAAAAGCCTGTTGAGGCAAAATATCCGGTTGGTAAAATTATTGGAGGCAAAAGTGACATTGGTTATGTATTCAGATGGGATGAATACACAACGCCAAAAGCGCTCTACAAATTACAGGCAGCCGGCTTAATTACAAAAGTAGCAACCGACAAGTTTACCTTTTCATTAGCAGGTGTTGAAGAAGAGTTTAGTTACGGAAGTATCTTTATTCCATCTGCAGGACAACTTCAAACTAGGGACGCAATATTCAACTTAATAGAACAGGTTGCAAAAACAACCGGAATAGATTTTTACGGATTGTCAACCGGACTTTCGCCTGTTGGTATTGATATGGGAAGTGGCAGCTTTGCCAATTTAAGCCTACCAAAAATATTATTGTTTGTTGGAGGAAGTGCCAGCAGCAGCGATGCAGGAGAGATCTGGCACCTTTTTGACCAACGTTACCAGATTCCGGTAACACTAACCGAATCAGACAGGCTGGGAAGGCTAAATCTGAATCAGTACAATACCATTATTTTAACTGGTGCCTTTAACGAATGGAAGGACAGTGAAATAGAGAAACTAAAAACATGGGTTAAAAACGGCGGAAAGCTAATCGCCTATAAAAATGCTACAACCTGGGCTGCCAAAAACAATTTTGGAAACATTACTTATAAAAAACCGGTAACACCCGATAGTACACGCTATTTAACTTATGCTGAGCGAAGCAAAGAAAGAAGTCTGAACTACATAAGTGGAGCCATTTTTGAAACAGAAATAGATATTACCCACCCGTTGTGTTACGGCTACACCGATAAAAATCTGGCCATATTCAAATCGAATATTACCGTTGCCAATTCGTTGGAAAAGAAATACACCGAACCGGTTAAATTCAGCAAATCGCCATACCTGAGTGGTTGGGTATCGGAAGATAACATTAATCGTTTGAAAAATGCCCCGGTTGTGGCAGTTCAAAACATTGGCAGTGGTAAACTTATAAGCTATACCGACAATATGACATTTAGAGGAACATGGCTGGGTACGAATAAGCTGTTTTCAAACTCAGTATTTTTCGGAGATGTGATACGCTAATTGCTCAATTGTTATTCAAAATCTCCTAAATAGCTAAATAGCAACACCTTGAAGGGTTACCTTTTTATACTTTTGAGAATATACAATTGTAAGGACGCTGTATATTCTCTTTAATTACACAAAACGGGGTACTGAAGATTATCTCTTTAGTGAATCAAAAAAATGCTTTAATAACCGGGGCTTTCTTAACTGAAACGACCCGGGAGATGTATTATTAACGTACAAATTTAAAGATATGGAAACACTGGCAAAACTTATTCACCAAACCCCTGCCTCATATTTACCTACGGCTTTTCCGGCTCATTACTACGGAATGCCCAACGGGAAAATCTATCTCGTTTTTTCCCGCTTTTACGAGGCGGCAATCGGTAATTCTGGTATCGAGTTTGTTTTTGCCGAGCATATTGACTATTCATACAACTATCAAACCGAAGAAATAATAGCCTTATACAATGCCCAGGAACAACGAAAAGTATTTGCAGAACAGGTAGATCATCCCAACCTTAGGTTTACCATTTTTACTACCAAACGTAACTTGCAATCCTACGGACAAGCCGAAGCATTTTTAAACAACGAAGCTATCCGAATGTGCTCTTAAAGCACAAAAGTTTGCAATATTTAAACTCTTAACTTCTGAAATAACTGATTTGATTTTTCCCAATCCCCTAATTCTTTTCAGCATTTCCACCACTTACTTTGGGTAAAATCTTTTCGGCAAAACCCAGTGCTACACCTTAATTTTACAAAAACTACTTCATTGCGTTTCGTATGAAAAGAGATACACATAAGTTGCTAAAAGAAATTGAGGGTCTACAGTTTGTTGGCACTGCCGAAATTTGCAGTCGCGGTGCACTACCATTATGTGTAGTACAAAACGAAACCATTAACAAACGAATTTTCACCAGTATTTTTCATCCCTTGCACCTAAAAAGGTTTGTTTGCAGTAACAAGGTACTTATAGCAATAAACTAAAGGCGTCAATATGGGAATACCGGCTCTTGTTCTTCGATACAAAGTTGCTTATTCCTCTAAATAAATTGACAACGAGACAAATCGAATAGTTATTGTAAAACTGAAATATAGTTTCAGAGCGTACTATTATTGGATTTAAACGAAAAACTTTTTTCGTTTAAATTGTTATCCTTAATAAACATTAATTATAACAAAATGTCGAATCTGCATATACTGATTGAAGAATTAGGCAAACCTTATTCTGACCTTAAATTTCTATTGACCTGTTTTCGCGAAGTGCTTGTAGAAAACGGAGAAACTGAACTGGCAGAAGTTATGCCATGGGTTGGAGAAAAAACGCCGCAAAATGCCGATCATTTTTCACAAAAGCATTTCAACATGTTTTCGGTATGCTTTCAGTTGCTTAACCTGGCCGAAACCAACGGGGCTGTTCAGCAACGGCGAAAAACAGAAGAAGGCAACTCTCTTTTATCCATAAATGGCCTGTGGGCAAACAGCTTAAAACTCTTAAATAAAAAAGGAATTGCAGAAGACAAGATTCTTGAATCGTTAAAAAACATTTCGATACAACCGGTTTTAACGGCCCACCCCACCGAAGCGAAACGACCGGTGATACTAAAAAAATACCGCGAGTTATACCTGCTTTTGGTTAAGCGCGAAAACTCGATGTACAACTCGTACGAACTGCAGGAAAATCGCGAAGAGATGAAACGTGTAATTTCATCAATTTGGCACATCGACGAATTTTACATGGAAAAACCTACCATTGAAAACGAGTTGGATAATGCCATTCACTACTTTGTAAATGTTTTTCCGGAAGTAGTGCAACTGTTAAACCGCCGGCTGGTGCAGGCCTGGGAATTTTCGGGGTATGATTCGGCCTCGTTAATTAGCGAAAATAATTTTCCACGTTTAAAATTCGGAACCTGGATTGGTGGCGATCGCGACGGGCATCCACTGGTGAATGCCGCGGTTACCAGCGACACTTTGCAGAAGCTGCGTCTAAATGCTTTTATCACCATAAAAAAAGAACTCAACAGACTATCTGACGACCTTAGCTTTTATTTCGACATATCGAATCTTCCACCATTTATGCTCGACCGCTTTAAAGCATTGGTTGCTGAAACCGGGAACAAAAGTAAATCGATTATTTCGGCCTCAAGAAACGAGGCCTTTAAACTAATTGTGCAGCTTTTTATTAATAAACTACCCATAAACAGTGGCAATTCGCGTTTACTTGAGCTCGACGACGAAAAAGGTTCGTACGATAATTCGCGACAATTAATTACCGACCTCGAATTACTAAAAGAAGCCTTGTTGGCTACCAGGCTTAACGATATTGCACATCAGTCGGTTAACCGAACCATCTATTTTATCCGAACATTTGGTTTTCACCTTGCCGAACTCGATATCAGGCAAAACAGCCGTTATTATCAATTGGCGTTGCAACAACTGGTTGAAAAATCAGATCCGTTTAACGCAAGTAACCTGGATTGGACTCCTGAGGCAAAAAAGAAGTTTCTGGAAAAAGAGCTCCACTCGGCCAGGCCATTTACCCAGGATTACAGCACGCTGGACACCGAATCGAAAAATACAATTGAATGTTTTCAGTTGCTTAATAAGCACATTTCGAAATATGCGCACTACTCCATCGGTTCTTTAATCGTGAGTATGACTCAAGGAGCCAACGATTTATTAACCGTATACATTCTTGCGCGCGAAGCGGGACTTACACATTTTGAGGATACAATGGTTATGAAATTGCAAGTGGTGCCGCTTTTCGAAACCATTCAAGACCTGATTGACAGCCCGGCAATTTTAGAAGAATATTTTAGTTACCCTGAAGTGCAGAACAGCCTCGAGTACCAACGTAAAGCACAAAACCTTCCGGTAAAAACACAGGAAGTAATGATTGGCTACAGCGACAGCAACAAAGATGGCGGTATATTGGCCAGTGCCTGGTTTTTGTACAAAGCTCAGAAAGAAATATCGGAAGTTGGCAAGAAGTTCGGTATCGACATTAAATTCTTCCACGGAAAAGGGGGGTCGATAAGTCGTGGCGCCGGTCCTATTCACTGGTTTTTACGCTCGCTGCCTCATGGAACGCTCTCCGGTAACTTTAAAATTACCGAACAGGGAGAAAGTATTGAAAAGAAATTTGCCAATAAAATTAATGCCGTTTATAACCTGGAATTAATGATGGCCGGCAACACTCTTAACACCTTGCTGCACAAAACACCTGAAGAAGATGCAGATGACATTGCGGAGATCATGGAATTTTTGGGACAGGAAAGTTTTAATACATACACCGAGTTGCTCCAAAATCCGCATTTCCTCGACTTTTACCAGGAAGCAACCCCAATTGATGTTATTGAGCAAAGTAAAATTGGTTCGCGTCCGGCACGCCGAACCGGTAAACGAAGTTTTTCCGACCTTAGGGCAATTCCGTGGGTTTTTAGCTGGGGACAGTCGAGATACCACATTACCAGCTGGTACGGCGTTGGTTCCACTCTTGAGAAAATGCAAAAACAATGTCCTGAGAAATACGATAAACTAAAAAAGCTGATTCCGAAAAACCAATTTATACGCTATGTTTTAACCAATGTAGATACCAGTTTGGCGAGTACGGATAAAGATATAATGCAACTTTACGGAAGCCTTGTAAAAAACGAGGAAACGAGGGTGGAAGTGCTAAATCTTCTTTTGCAGGAGTTTGATAAAACTCAACAAATAATGAACGAATTATTGGGCAGACCGATGAAAGAACGCCGCAAAAGTCATTATTACTCCACACAACTACGGGCCGAGGCACTTAACACACTGCACAACTACCAGGTGCATTATATTAAGAAATGGCGCGAACAACAGGATGCTGATGCCGATGAAAATAAGAACATACTTAACCAGTTGTTATTGTCGGTAAATGCAATTGCCAATGCAATGGGTACAACAGGATAAAAAATAAAGAGAAAGGCGATATGAACTGTTTCATACCGCCTTTACCTAATTTTGCCCTTTTACCAATCAGCTCAATATTTCCTCCAGAGTTATGTATTCACCAACTTTTCCTGTCATTTGTTCCACATCGGTATTAACCGGAAGAGTCTTTTTGCCGGGTCTCCAACCAGCCGGACAAACCTCGCCGGTTTTACTTGCGTGCTGCCAGGCTTTAATCTGTCGTATAAATTCAATTACATTTCTGCCAACCGAATCTGCCTGAACTTCCTGTGCCACACAAACACCATCAGGATTAAACAAGAAGCGACCTCGTAATGCAACACCTTCTTCTTCAATTAAAACACCAAAATCACGTGCAACTTCTTTTGTTGTATCAGCTCCAATAGTCAATTTCAACCCTTCCAGAATTGGTTCTGTTTCCACAAATCTTTTGTGCGAAAATTTTGAATCAACCGAAACGGGAAGAAGCTCAACACCTAACTCCTGAAACTCGTCGTAATGTGCGTTCATTGCAGCAATCTCAGTTGGACAAACAAAAGTAAAATCGGCCGGATAAAAACAAACAACCGCCCATTTATCCTTATAATCGTTACTCGATACAGTTTTGTAATGACCTGTTTTTGCATCGTATGCTTCCATTTCAAATTCAGGCATTTGTTGCCTCACCATTGTTGTACTCATTGCTTTTTCCTCCGTTTTAAAAGTTTGAACTAAATTTTCTTTGTTTTTCTTTTTTTTAAGTGGTTTAACACCATTAACACATGCCATAATTCATAATTTATTGAGTTACTTGAACTATTTTCTATCTAAATATTTTTGTTTTGTTTCATCGCAATAAACAAGCTGCCAGAACTTCTGTTAAGTTGATGATCGATTATTCAAAGACCAACCTATTAGTGATCTTTTGTTCATTTCTATACTCTTACATTACTAACGTTAGTTCATTTAAAAAGTTCGATGAGCAACAAAATATTTTTTACAAATACCTTTCAGCGCTACGCTCTGCCACTAACCAAGCACTAAGCTGCCCGAAATAAAAAAAGACGCCGCAATTGCATTGCAGCGTCTTTCGCTTATTAAAATTACCATTTGTTGAAAACGATGTTGTATATGTTTTTTTATTTATTCTTTGTCAAAATCAATTTCAACACGCCTGTTCTTTTGCCTATTTTCTGCTGAGGTATTTGGTACAACAGGTCTCAATTCTCCATATCCTTTTACCTCAACAATACGGCTGTCGCTTATTCCATTTTCGCGGAAATACTTGGCAATCTCCGCAGCTCTTTCTTCCGATAATTTCTGATTATATGCTTCTGTTGCGCGTTCATCGGCGTGCCCAAAAATATGAATGTTATACGCTTCATTTTCTCTTAAGGCAATAACAACAGCATCAAGTTTAATTATTTCATTCTGACGAATAAAATGCTCGTCGGTATCGAAAAGTACGGGTGTAAAATTTTTAAATACTTTTGGAACCAAATCAAGTGGACAACCATTATTTATTGCCGGACCGGCAACATTAGGGCAATTATCTTCGGCATCGGCAACTCCATCGCCGTCGCTATCAACTGCACAACCGTTGGCATCAACCGTCCATCCTTCAGGTGTACCCGGACACTTGTCTTTGTTATCCGGCACTCCGTCTTTGTCGGTATCCGGACATCCACTAAATTTTGCCAATCCGGCCACCTTCGGACAATCATCGTTTTTATCAGGAATGCCATCTCCATCGGTATCGGGGCAACCGTTAAACTCTGCCAAACCAATTTCATCCGGACATTCGTCTTTATAATCAGCAATTCCGTCTCCGTCGGTGTCAACAGGGCAACCATTTTCGTCAACAATTACACCTGCCGGCGTATTCGGGCACTCATCATTTCTGTCCCAAACACCATCCAGATCGGAGTCTTTTGGATCCTTAAAATTATATACAACTCCAATTGTTGCTTTCCAGTGCGAATCGCTTTCATCCCAACCATCAGGTTTTAATCCTTCAATGTATCCGCCCTCCACAAAAAGGTCAAATTTCTTGCTCAGCATAATTTTGGTTCCGGCTCCTCCGTGTATATCAAAACCATCGGTTTTGTTATCGAACAAATAGGTTGGACCTGCGTAAACGTATGGTTTTACCGTACTGTTTTCTTTAAAAATGTAGCCGTTGTTCAATTTGTATTTTATATTAAGTGAGAAATTTGCCAAATCGGTTATTCCGTCAACGCCTTGCTCATCAATGAATCCCAGTTCAGTTTGAAAAGTTGCATCAAACGAAGGATTCAAATACCTGGCAAGAGAAAACTGTGGTAAAACTCCAAATTTCTCAAGGCCATCGTTGTAATAAGCTCCGGCACCTAAACCAAGCCCCCACTTCTTATCAGGCGTTTGTGAATATGCATTTGCTCCCATTAACAAGGCAATAAAAAGTATCAAAAATTTTTTCATGACAATTAAATTTGTGTGTTAAATAAATGGTGTGTTAAGATTTCTGTTATTTGAAACCACGCACTCCTCCTGCAATTAACGACAGCAAGAAAAGAATCAGGGCAACATAAAAGATTATTTTAGCAATGGCGGCAGCACTGGCAGCAATACCAGTAAAACCAAATAGTGCAGCAACAATTGCAACAATTAGAAAAATAATTATTAAACGTATCATAATATTCTTGTTTTAGTATTAAAATTTAAAACCAACATAAGCCTGAATGACCATGTTTTTTGCATCGCCAATCAAATCTTCGGCAACGTCGTTGCTGTTGGCTACTTGTTTTAGGCCAAGATTGTAGTTAAATCCAACAATCATCGGGTCAAGATCAAATCCAAGCCCGGCCGAGAAACCATAGTCTATCGAATTAAAATGGTCCCGGTCCAATTCATCTTCCGACGTAAAATCAGCGCCAAATACTTCACCATCGGTATCAACGTTGGCACTCATAAGGTAACTAACATATGGGCCTACCTCGAAAGAAAAATCTTCTGCTAAATTGAAAACCAGTTTTACCGGTAAATCAATGTAATGCAGGTTAAATTTTGCTTCGCCATCGGCAACCATACTTTCATCAAAATTTAGTTTTATTCCCTTTCCGGAATACAGCAGTTCGGGCTGAATGGCAAGGCTTTCTGAGAGCGGTATTTTTGTAAATACACCGGCATGAAAGCCCATTTTCAGATTCTTATCACTGTTACCGTCGGTTGAGAGACTCGCTAAGTTCAGTCCTCCCTTTATACCCGAATAACTGTTTTGGGCATACATTTGGCTTCCAAACCCTAATAGCATTAAGGTAATCACTATAAATTTCTTCATATCAGTTGTTTTAATAAATGAGTATTTGAGATTATTGAGACATCAATTCTCCGTTTTGGGCAGCTTTCTTTAGTTTCTCGTTGGCAAAAATAGCCACTTCTACACGCCTGTTCTGTCTTCTGCCTTCTTCTGTTGAATTATCAGCAACGGGCATTTCTTCGCCGTATCCAACCTCTGAAATTCGTGAAGATGATACACCGAGCATTTTTAATTGATCAGAAACGGCGTCAGCTCTTTGTTCCGACAACTTTTCGTTATACGATTCCGAACCTTTACTATCGGTGTGACCTTCAATCAGAATATCAGTATCTTCATATTTTTGCAGTATTTCTGCCAGGTCGCCAATATTTTCTCGTGATGCAGGCGACAGTTCGTCTGAATCGAATCCGAACAATATTCCTGAATCAAAAGTGATTTTAATTCCTTCACCAACTCTTTCAATATCGGCACCTTCAAGATCGTCTTCCAGCTCTTCGGCTTGCTTATCCATATAATTACCAATAAGCGCTCCGGCAGAACCACCAATTACAGCTCCCAAAATTGCTCCTTTTGCTGTGTTATCCGATCCGGAACCAATTAAACCACCGATTGCCCCTCCGGCACCGGCTCCAATTGCTCCACCCTGAAGTGTTTTTGAAGTATTACACGATGCAAATGCAAGTACTATTGCAATTGCCATAACAACAATTTTTGTTTTCATGCTCTTTTCAATCATATCTTAATCTTTGTTTTTGTTTACGACTGTACTTAACGTAATACTGTGCCATGTACATCACACGAATACAAAAACGCCTCATGCCGCTGTATATATGACAGTTACAGAATTATTTTCAGAAATAGCATTAAGAAACAGAAATCAGAACATGCACAATTACATCTACACACTGAGGTTCAATATCTACACTGTTTAAATAATATAAACCTACAATGGAACAGAAAAATTGGTAAAAAAGGTAATGCTATTCTGTTATTCAGAATTGAATAATTGGTGGATTAGAATTGATTAAGCAAGCAAATTTATTTCGAATCTAACTTTATAATCACATCAAAACCGCTATCGGTAGAAGAGTTGTTTAACTGCAGAAACAGAAACTTAAATAATTCGTACTCCATTTTTACCTGGTATTTTGAAATATCTTTTTCATCGGGCTCGCCAAAACGTTGCTCGTAACTAACAAACAAATCGTTGGTTATGTACTTTCCAACCACAACCGTAGCGTTATCAAAACCACCATCACCTTTTAGTTCAATGTAATCAACATCAAGTTTATTACCCAACAAATCTGTTAGTTGCGACGATAGTAATGACATAGCTGCCGAGCCGGCAATTTCTCCGGCCCCCGAAACATTCTCCTGCTGTTCAATCGTTAGTTCATTCATTTCAACACCAAACAAAATGTACGAAAGGGCATCTCCCTCACTAATCCGGCTGCCATCAATTGTAAAATTAATCTCCGGTTCGGTGGCTGTTCCCTGTATCTGAACAGTAAGTTTCTGTTCCGCTTTTTCGGGATTACGAAAAGCATAAACGGCCTGAATATTTAACCTCGGAATAAGGTCTTCTCCTCCTTGAAAAGTAACTGTTCCTTCCTGAATTTTAAAGGTCTTTCCCAAAATTTCGTACTGACCGCGCACCACATTAATGTTACCAAACAACTCGAAAAACTCCGAATTTTTAATCACTTCCAACTCTCCTGAGATTTCAACAAACATATCGTTATTTTTTATCCAGGTATTTTGCGGAAAATTCACGGTTAGTTTTCCTGTTAAGCCAGACAAATAACTAAGATCGAGCGTGTCGCGTGTTGAAATGGTATCGCTTATTGTTGCAGTTGAATCACTTACTTTATTAAGTTTATTAAGCTCTTGTACCAAAATGGGCTGCGGTAATTCAGGCTCTGCAAAGCGACCGGCCATGCTCATAATTGCAGGCAAATAAATATTAGCCTCCGGTATTTCCAAATCGCCATCAAAAACCACTTTCCCCGCCTCGCCTTTTAAACTGGCGTCGCCCGATAGTTCCATATTAAACTGCCTGTGATCAACCGGGTTAAATGAATTGAAATGAATACTGACTTCTGAATTACTAATTTCTCCGTTGTAAAAGGCCGAGCCAAAATCAACAGTTCCGCTGGCCTTTAAATTTCCATCGTCGGTTTTAATGTAAAACGAATCAAGCTGAGCCGCATTTTCAGAAAAATGTAAATCAAGAACGATGTCTTCATATTCAATTCCATATTCAGGAATCAGAATTTGTGCGTTATTTAAGTTCAATTCACCCCGTGGTTGCGGCTCTTTTAATGTTCCTCCAACCTCAACATTGCCATTTAAAACCCCTTCCACTTTTTCCGCTTGTTTCAAAAATTCCATTGCCGAAAGCGGAAATTGCTCAACCGCTAAACGGGCACCAATTGTGTCCTCAGGATTAACGTTGAAAGCCATAATGTCAAAGCGGGCTTCAAAAGGAATATTTGCGTTAATCTCGAGCAATCCGGTGTCAAGCGGAACAATTTGAGCGTCAAAATTCAGGCGGTTGTTCTCGAGACTAAACTGGCCGCCAAAGTCAGAAAATTTATAGCCATAAACCAGCGCGTCATCAATACTTATATTCCCGTTCAAATCAGGAGCAACAGCTGTTCCGCCAATATTCGCACTGGCGTTTATATTTCCGGAAACAGCCGCTTCAATTCCAAAACTTTCAAGTAATCCTGCAATATTTACATTGGCAATTTCAAATTGAAAATCTTCGTTGCCGTACTGCGAGATCACACCGCCTGCTTTTATATACTGTGCCGAATCAGACCTATCGGAAGCCATTTTCAGGTTGCTTAGACGATATTCCAGGGAATCGATTTCAATTACAGCCGGAGCATTCTCAAGAGTCAGGTTCTGGTTTTTAAAGTTGAGCGACCATTCTGAAAGTGAAATGGTTAATCCATCGTTGAGCAGAATCTCAGACTGCAATTCCGTATGCATTTCATTGCCGCTTGCCCGTGTTTCAAGCTGTATTGAATCGATGAAATAACCGGCATTTGCTACAACACTATCTAACTCAAAACCTCCGGCATTGAATTGCTCAACAATTGCATTTACCAACAGGGAGGTGTCATTCGGTGCCAATTGTCCGGTACCGTCCAACACTATTCTTTTAGCCGTAATATCAGTAAATCCGGCATTTTGTAACTCAACCTGCGCCTCCAGCAAAAGCGAATCGGTCTCGCCTGAAAGGTGTGCTTTAATACTTCCACTTCCGCGAATACTATCCAACGGAATATATGCCGAAAATGCCCTAATATCATCTACTTGAGCACTAAATTGCAAATCGGAATTTCCGGCCAGATTATAATTTCCCCCGGCTTTTAAAGTCAGCGTTTTGCTGTTGCCCACAAAGAATCGATAACAACATTTTTATTTTCGTAGATCACTTGCCCAAATAATGAATCGAGGGTATAATTGGAGAAAACGGATTTACTGGCTGTAATTTCAGCTCTGGCTTCCAAAGTTTGCGGATCAAAACCTTTTCCGTGTAACTGCGCCCTTAAATTTATGTCGGATTGCAACGAATCGTTTGTAAACAAGGGAGCCAGATTAAGCCCTTGTATTTGCGCCTGCAAATTATAGATCGGGTTTTCCAGCAGATTTTCGATTTCCGGCGCAACAGAAACTACTCCAAAATTCCCTTCGGCATCAATTATTCCTTTTGCATTTCCTTGCTGCAGTTCAATATCTAAATTTATCTTTTCTACCGGTTTTTGCGCAAAAACACAATCGTTAAATTTGGCTTTCAAATTTACATCTGCTGTTTTCGGATCTGTTCCCTCTCCATCAATTTCAAAAGTACCGTTAATGGTGTGATCTAACTGCGGGTTGCCAAGCCAATGTGCCAGGTTTATGTTGTTTACGTTCGCCGATACATTGTATTGTAAATTTGTTTGAGCGCTGTTTTCAACAAACTGAATCAGGTTGGCCGATGACAATTCAAGATTTATCTCCTGGCTTTTATCTTTTACCAAAAGTGTTGCGTTAATTCCTTCTTTGTTCGTGTTTGTTTTGAAATTGATTACCGGATGTGCAGGAAGATTCAGCGTGGGTAATAAAAAGTTGAACTCGCCAATATACAACGGTTCTGTTTTCATCTCTGCCGAAATATCAGTGTCGGAATCATCAGAATAACTGGCCTCGGCATTCAATGCATTCTGTGCTGTTTTTAAGCGAAAATTATTTAAGGCAATATTTTTTTCGTTGCGCAAAGCCGAAAAACTTAGTTCCTGCAAATTAAACCCGGGGCGCTGGGTTTTAAACCCGAATTGTTTTAAAGCTAGCGATTGTTCGTTACTGGAATAAGCACCACTTGCCTGCATGTTCCAGTTCTTCACTTCATCCGGAATAATTGAATCAAGCGCCTGAATTTTAACCCGGCCGTTTGTTAGATTAAAATCGGATAACACCAATTGAAAATCACCTGAACCAGAAGTGGTATCAACAGAACTTTCGGGTTGTCTTTTCATCAGGCTGGCGAAGTTCCAGGTAGAGTCTGGCTTTTGTTGCAAATGAATATACGGTGAATGAATTGCTGCATTTTCTATTTGCAGTTCGCCGCGGGTTAATGGCCACAAGCTATACGATGCAGAAACCGAATTTAGATATGCAACCGTATCCTGGTTGTTGGTCCACAATACATTTTCAAAGCTTATGTTGGTGAAAATATTTCCGCTTATTTTTCCGATGCTGAGCTTACCGTTTAAAACCTTTTCGGCCTGTTTTTCGGCAATGCCCGAAAGTTTATTTTTTACCGGTTGTAGCTGAATTAATAATGCTGCAACAACGAGCAACGCCGCCAAACCGGCCAGTAGCCAGGCAATAAAAAGATATATATATCGTATTATTCGCTTCATTAATTTCATTAAAATGCTTGTCCGACACTAATAAAAAACTGAGGACTTTTTTTCTCGTTCCACAATGGAAAACCAACATCAAAACGTACCGGACCAATTGGTGTATCAACACGTAAACCACCTCCGGCCGCATAAGCCAGATCGTTAAAATTATAGCTAAATGCCTTCTCCCAAACATTACCACTTTCAACAAAAGCAACTCCACTTAATCGCCAAAAAAGCGGGTAACGCAATTCTACATTTCCTTCCAAAATACTTTTACCGCCCAAGGGAGTTCCGCTTTCGCGTTTTGGCCCCAATTGCGAGCGGCTCCAACCTCTTACCGAATTACTACCTCCCGAGTAGAAACGATCTTCAACGGGAATAAATCCGTCATCATCCGACGAGTGGATTCCTCCAATCATTCCGCGTAGTGCTAATACCATATCATCTATTTTCTGGTAGGTACGGAAGTCGCCCCACAAGCGCATGTAACTAAAATCGCCACCAAATTTGTAGCCGTTCAGTTTTATCCCCATCGAAAGGTTCACTCCTTGCTGCGGCGAAAACTTTGGACTTGCCGTTGCAAATACTGAACTGAGCAACACTCCCGATTTATTGTAGAGGTAATTCTCATCTTCAGGATCTGGAAATTCCGGATCGCCGGATTCTATACTCTGTGTTACTTTTTCGTAATAGTAAGTAAGCGTTGCATTTAACTGATTTGTAAATTTATAGGTAACAGGTAAATTTAACCCGAATGTCTTTGTTTCATATCCGGGTTCCACATTTCTCCCCAGAAAAGGATTAATTGAAACGGTTCCCTTTTTATCAAATATTTGAGGTTGTGTCCATTTCAAACTCAGGTAATAAGGTTCAATGGCTGAGTGTTTTGCATAAATATTTATGCGCCGTGCACTTCCTAAGAATCCCAGATAAGTAAAATCGACGAATGCCCTGAATTTATCTTCGGTACCATAACCTGCTCCAAATTCGCTGTTAATTCGTGGTGCTTCTTCAATATATAAATTCACCGGTATAGGATTCTTCAGGGTTGTTTTATCTTTTTGTGGCAGCACAGAAACCACACTAAAAAGTTGCAGGTGATACAAGGACTCACGCGTTTTATCCAGAAGCGATTTGTTATAGTCCTGCCCTTCGCTGTAGCTAAATTGCTTGCGAATAAAATCTTCCGCAACATGTTTATTTCCACTCACTGTTGTTTGGCCAAAATGACTTACCGGCCCGGGATCTATCAAATAAGTAATTCCAACTGATTGTTGCAGGGTATCTAACTGAATTTTGTAATTAACATCAACGTATGCGAAACTCATGTCTAAAAAGAGATTTCGGATTAGCGATACATCTTCTTTTAATGCTTCATCGCTAAAACGCTCTTCTTTTCGCAGCGCAAGCTTCTTAATATTTCGTTCTGCAATGGAGTCGATATTGATTTGATCGTCTCGCTCTGTTAATTTAAATATTACTGTATCAACAACGAATGGCTCATTCTCATCAATAATAAAGTTGAGTTTAACAATCTGCCTGTTATCATTTACTTTTAACGAATCGAGTTTTACATTAACATAAACAAAACCTTCGCTTTGATAGGTTCTTTTCAGTCGCTCCAAATCAAGATCAATCAACTCTCGGCTAAATAATGTTGGTTCGTTGTTGGTTAATAGTTTTTCAAGGAATGAAACTTCTTCAACCACCAGCTTATCCATCAGAAAGCTTTTATCTAGCGATCGGTTTCCTTTGAAATTGATATCTCTGATTTCGTAATTTTCCTGGCCGTTAGCAACCAAACCAAACAAAATGCCTAGGGTTAAAAAGAATATATGGTGTATTTTTTTGATCATAAATTATACAAAAGCAAATATAGAACACCCTAATCGGTTAAACTGTTTTCGATAATTGATTTAACGGAAGATTCGGCAATAATATTTATGCTTTGTGCATGTTGTGCCGCATTAATCGTATCGGGAGTAAAAACCATTTGCACATTTAAATCTTCCATCTCTGCAATCAATTTTTTCATGTATTTATCTTTCTTTTTTCGCACTGTTCTGATATAAATTGCTTTAATACGCCGGGGATAAATTCGCGCCACCCGAGCATAAATTTCCGGATCGTGCTGCCCGTTATCTCCCACTAAAACAAACGACAAATTCGGATACATTTTAAAGAGCTTAATAATTTTGTCGAATTTGTGTTCGTGGTTACCGCCACCTTGTTTCCACAAATTTACAAGTCCTGGTTTAATTTCGCGCAGCAAATAAACACCTTTCGGAAATTGATTATAAGAACAAAAATCATCGATCAGATCGTACAAATTCCACTCACTGCTCGACAAATAAAAAAACGGATTCCTGCTGTGTCCATCAACGCCCTGATGCAAGGCCTGATAAAACGCTTCAACTCCCAGAAATGGTTTCCGGGTTCGCGAGTTGTGCGTTAGCATTAATCTCAATTTTCGTAATGTCCGGGTAGAGTGACTTATCATTATCGTATCGTCAATGTCAGAAATTACCCCAAACGAAGCATCAGCTCCCGGGATTAGAATTTCTCCCTCGGCACGAAAATTATTCGCCTCGTGCCCAATCTGGTCTAACAGTTCAGCATGGTATTTTTTCCATTTTGTGTGTGGCTGTGTCTCGGTTTCATTTAAAGGCATGGTAAGTTTAAAAATGCCATTTTCTTCGGTTACCCGCTGCTGTTGTTCGTTATCAAAATAAATTTTTATTCTTGCCCCCGGAATCTGATCGCCGGAGTACCGTTTTAACATGGCAAGTATATTTTCGCGCGATGAATTTTTTCCTTCCGGTTTTTCTAAACCTTTATCTTCGTATAAAGCACCGGCAATAGTTATTTCGCCCGAGGCGTATGATCCAAATCCGCGGTAAGGAATTACTTTGGGTACGCCCAACCATCCCAGTTTATTTTTTAACCTGAATTTTTGCATTTTGAGGAATCCACTGTTTTTCCTTTCAAAATAGTCAATCATTTCGTTGTTGTCTGTCATAACTGTTTTCGGCACAGAATTTATTTATTTTTAGGGAAACAATAACATAAGAAATGCCAGAAGAGAATATATTATTTGTAATCAACCCCATTTCGGGAGACATTGAGAAAGACGATTTAACCACCGAGGTGCGCAATTTTATGAAGAGCCACCATTGTAACATCGAATTTTTACACACTACCGGAAAGAACGACAAACAAAAAATTACGGATAAGATTAAAACCGTTCAGCCAACAACAGTGGTTGCTGTGGGCGGCGATGGAACCTGCAACCTTGTTGCACAAACCCTGTTACACAAATCAATAAAAATGGGTATTCTCCCGTTAGGATCGGCAAATGGAATGGCTTCCGAGCTAAATCTGCCCAAAACGGTGGAAGAGAACCTGGAATTGATTGCAAAAGGGAAATCGAAAAAAATTGACGTTTTGCAAATTAACGACAATCACATTTGCCTGCACTTAAGCGACATAGGGTTTAATGCACAGCTTATTAACACCTACGAAAAAAGCGATAGCCGGGGATTATTCGGTTATACTAAATCGTTTATTGAAGAGTTTGGAAATGCCAGTCCGGCCAAATACGAGATAATGCTTAATGACGCTACCATTTCGAGAAATGCATTTATGGTAGTTTTGGCCAACGCCTCGAAGTTTGGAACCGGAGCAATTATTAATCCCGAAGGGAAACCAGACGACGGTTACTTTGAATTGGTAATAATCCGTCCTCAGAATTTTGCCGAATTTTTAGAAATGCTGGTACCGTTTTACACCCGAAAAATTCATACGCTCGACTTTGTAGATACCTACAAATGTAAACAGGTGCAAATTAAAAACCCCGAGCAGCAAAACCTGCAGATTGATGGGGAAATTATTGGTCAGCCGCTACAAGTTAATGTGGAAATTTTGCCACGCAGTGTAGAGCTCATTGTTCCATAAAGTGCTTTTTTCAGGGGGTGCAGTTTTTTTCGATTTTCTATTTCGAGGCTATTACTTTAGTTATTTCGTAAAGCTTCAATCAATTCGGTCTTATTCATTTTACTGCGCCCGCTAATTCCAACTTCTTTGGCTTTATTATATAGCTCTTGTTTGGTGCGTTCTTCATACCTGCTGCTGCTGCCTCCTTTTACTCCCGAATCGGGGGTATTGGCTATTCTTGCAGATTTTTGCTTGCTGTAGCCTTTGTCTCTTAATGCTTCATACTGTTCTTCGTTTTTCACTTGTGGAATCGTATTTTTTTTAGCCATAACTTATTTGTTTTTATTCACATAACGTTGCAGAAAATACCTTGCCACGTTAGATGCTGCTGAAATAAATGTCGATCACAGTTTTAATCCTTGCCCGCTCTGGTAGAACAACCTCATGAAATGCGATAAATAATGGCACAATTATTACACTTTAAGCAGCAAATACAGCGCAACAAATGAAAATAACAGGATTAACAAAAACAGCTCTAATACTTCTTATCGTATCAATATTTGTAACTTTTATTATACTGGCACAAAACATTCTAATACCATTTGTATTAGCCATGTTTTTTAGCTATTTGCTTTATCCTGTAGTGCTGAAGTTTGAACGTTGGGGGGTTAACAGGGCCATTTCAATTTTAATTGTTTTATTGGTGGTAATAATTTTCATCGGTGGTATTGCCTTGCTATTTTCGTTAAAAGCATCGAATGTTGATGTTAGTTTTAACGAAGTAAAAGAACAGTTTGAAAGTAAAAGTCTGAATATTCAGAATGTAATTACCGAGAAGCTAAATATAAACGCATCAACAGTTGACCATTATTTAAATCAGGCAGCAGAGAACCTGATTAATTCGTGGCAATCAGGAATCGGAAACTTTTTTGCAGCTACTACCACCACTCTCTTTCAAATTGGTATTTTGCCTGTATTTATTTTTTTCCTGCTTTTTTACCGCACAAAAACAGCACATTTTATATTACGAATTACCCCTAATGACAAAAAGTTTGTTACACTCGAAATTTTACGCGAAGTATCTACAGTAATAACAAAATATCTTGGTGGTATTTTGTTGGTTGTAGCCATACTTGCAGTGCTTAACTCGCTGGGCCTGCTAATTATCGGAATTAAACATGCGTTGGTTTTTGGAATATTATCTGCGCTGCTTAACCTTATTCCATACATCGGGACATTTTTGGGAGGCTTTATTCCATTTATGTACGTTGCGTTTACAAATCCTCATCCGCTGTCGGCAATGATAAAAGTTGCAGCACTTTTTATCGTAGTTCAGTTTATAGAAAACAATTTGCTAACACCAAATATTGTCGGCAACAGCATTCGAATCAATCCGCTGGCAATAATACTTAGTTTGTTGTTTGCCAACCTGATTTGGGGTGTTGCCGGTATGTTGGTTGTTATACCAATTTTAGCCACCTTAAAAATTATTATGCGGAAAATTGACAGCTTAAAACCTTATGCATTTCTTATTAGCGACAGAGGTACTGAAAAACATAAACTCAAATTATTTAAACGAAAAAAATAAAAGGTGAAATGACCAAAACAATAAAAGATTATTCAAAAATAGCGCTTAAAACATTCAAAAATTTTGGGGGCAACAATCCAATCGGAATGGCTGCAACAACCGCCTTTTTTGCTATTTTTTCAATAGCTCCAATTATAATCATTATTATTTCGGTGTTCGGAATTTTTACCAACGACGCAGTTATTCGTGCTAAACTTTTTACCGAGCTGAGCAACCTAATTGGCAGCGACAGCAGCAAACTTTTGCAATCGGCTATTGATAGCTACAGTATTAGCGAAAAAAGTGGATTAGGAGCAATAATTGGTGGTGTTATTTTCCTGATTTCAGCAACAACACTATTTAGCATTATGCAAAATTCGATTAATTATATTTGGAGAATTCGTGTAAAATCGAAACTAAAATTAAACGTTATTAAGTTTTTACGCGACCGTTTATTCTCTTTTGGGTTGATATTAAGCCTCGGCCTTGTTTTGCTTATATCACTGGTAATCGACGCATCGATGAGCCTTTTCCAGGATTGGTTATCGCAGCAGTTCGATCCTGAATTTATTACCCTTTTCAACCTTTTTAAAACTGTTTTTTCGCTGGTAATTACCATGGTTGTATTTGCTGTTATTTTTCGGTTTCTGCCCGATATTGAAGTAAAGTGGAAAGCCTCGTGGTTTGCCGCCACTATTGCAACCGTGCTGTTTTTTATCGGAAAATACCTGATCGGTTTATTTATCGGGAAAAGCCAGTTGGGTATAATTTACGGAGCAGCCAGCTCGTTTGTGGTTATTTTGCTCTGGATTTATTATGTGTCGTTAATTTTCTATTTCGGAGTTCAGTTAAGCTACCAGTATTCGCGCTATTACAACCATGAAAATAAACCGTTAAGATTTGCCGAACCTTTTGAAATTAGTGCGGTTGATGATTAATAAAACGATAAAGCATAAAAAAGCAGCAACTTATAAGTTGCTGCTTTTTTATTGTGTGTCTTCTGTTTTTTTTATCTGGTTTGTCATCGTTTTTTAATTAACGACAACAATATTGAAATAACCGCCAGAATAAGTAAAATGTGTATTAAACTTCCTAAAGAATAAACCAGGAAACCAAATATCCAGCCGATTACTAAAATTACGGCTATTATGTATAATAATGATCTCATGCTTACATATTTTTAATTTCCTCAACTAATTCTTCCCTGGCTTTTCCTGTTAGCTCCTGAATGCGACCAAGCAACTGGTCTTCTTTTCCTTCAGCATATTCCAGATCGTCGTCGGTTAGCTGCCCGTATTTTTCTTTAAGTTTTCCTTTAACAACATTCCATTTTCCTTCAACTATTAGTTTATCCATAATTTTAAAATTTATAATTAATAATTACAAGTGGTAATAACAAAACCATACCAAAACGAAGAACATGCAC
Source organism: uncultured Draconibacterium sp. (assembly GCF_963676815.1). Lineage (NCBI taxonomy): Bacteria > Pseudomonadati > Bacteroidota > Bacteroidia > Marinilabiliales > Prolixibacteraceae > Draconibacterium > uncultured Draconibacterium sp. Next base: position 3,413,813 of record NZ_OY781365.1, on the reverse strand, counting down.
AAACTGCTGTATTACATTCATTTTAAAATTTTACGCCGAATTAAATTGTAGAATTTAAGGGCTAAAACGTGCAGTATTATACACAATCTGTTGTGTGGAAGATAATCCTGTTAAAGATTTAATTTTCATTTATTCATGAAACAAGAATCACTTTTACGTAAAAAAGCAGCTACATAAAATGCAACTGCTACTTTAAATTAAATATCTTTTGTGAAGTGGAAACTATCGCTTCTACTTCATTTATGCTACTTTTCTTTTCCTCACCGATAAAATTACAACACCAATTAATGCTAAAATTCCACTTATTATTACGGGTGTCCAGTTGGCACTACTTACGGCGATATCAATACCCAAAAAGTTAAATGCTTCCGAGTTATTCATGGCTTGTACGCCAAAAAGAATAGTTCCGATAAGTCCGATCAATAACAAAATAATTCCTAATACTTTCATAATTTATATTTTAATGTTTTCGGATTTAGTTTAGACAAAATTGTGCCATTGTCAACACTCCATATAAAATGCACTATTTCAACTCATTCGCAACTTATTTTTTTCTACACATTACACAATATTGTAGAAGTTTTTCAACAGCAGTTATGTGAAACTAAAATTCAACAAAAACCGTATAATACTAATATTCTGCATCTTACACAATTCCACACACTAGCTATACAAACTGGAATGGAATTTTCTAACACAGATGACAGAGAATAGAAAACAATTTTATAATAACCTTAAAAAAAATTATTATGAGTAAAGCAACAAATGTATTGATGGGATTTATTGCAGGAGCAGCAGCAGGAACTTTAACCGGAATTTTAGTGGCTCCTGACAAAGGCGTGAAAACACGTAAGAAATTGAACAAACAAATTAAACGAACTTCACAAGATGTATCGGATACGATTAGCGATAAAGTTGACGACATTAAAGACAAGCTAAACGACGTTGTGAATGAAATGCGCTCGAAAGCCGAAGAAACGGAAGAGAAAATTAAAGAAAAAGTGAACTCGAAAGCCAAAACGGCAAAAGACGCGGCAGCAAACTAACAATTGTATTCGATCATAATTAGAACAAAAAAATGAGCGACAATTTAACAGAAAGTATAACAGGGCTTAACTCGGCGGTGAAGCAGTATGTGCAAGCCAGAATAGATTTGGTTAAGCTCTTGTTTCTTAAGAAAACGTCGAAATATATGAGCATTCTGTTCGGGATGCTCATAATAATTTTACTCTCAACTTTAGTATTGGCTTTTGCCGGAGTGATATTTACCTTTTGGTATGGCCAAACCTATAATAACTACCTTGAAGGTGCATTAATAGTGCTGGGCAGTTTGATTATTCTTCTCGTCGTTTTTCTTATTTTCCGAAAAAGGCTACTTACCTCATTCTTCCTTTCAAATTTCTCTGAAATTTTGTTTGAGGATGATGAGATTGACAGCGAGTAAATACTGAACACCAACTTTGGAAAACAAACGAAGTAAAATCAATTGCACATGAAGCGAGTAAAAAATATGCGGGAGCTGGAACTCTTAAAAGAAAACCTGGAGTATCGCCAATTATTGAGTGAGAAAAAATTAATTGGATCGTCGGTGTCCATTGTCGATAATTTCACCGACGGATTAAAAGACTGGGCTTTCGAATTTGGAACTTCCCTGTTTATGAACCTTATTCATGGAGCAAAAAAACAACAACCGGAACCGCACGAGGAGTAAATCTTCACTCCAATCATTAAAAAACCGATTATTCTCTGATTACCTCAGCACGGGCAGCAATTAATAAATTGTCAATTAATCAGTAGAAATTATAAATAATAGAGACTTTATATCGTTATCAGCAAAAGTATCTTTATATTATAGTCTGTTATTAATTTATATTTAAATGCCCGAGAACTCTAATAATTTTAACTACACTCTTGACTCACTTTCAAAAACAATAAACAGCTTATTAAACAAGAAGGGAGTTAACGAGGAAAATCTGCTTGAAATAGAGCAATGGTTATCTTCGCACCTTAATAAAGTTAGGGTAAAAATACTCGAAGATGTTTCGATTATTGGCGACCAGGAAAGTGACCAGAAAACCAGGAAAGACGGAGTTTTTATATTAAACAGAGCTGGTGATATTATTGTTGATCCCGGATTTCAGCACCATCAAACCGATTATGTTGAAAGTAAAGAAACGCAAAACCTGGCCAACCTTATTGATGAAAGTACATTAAACAAATTTAATACTGCTTTTCTTGAAGCTTTATCCGAAAAAAAGAATACCAAAGCCGATGTGCTGCTAAAAACAGGCAGTAGCCGGTTTCGTGAATGCAAACTTGAATTCGACATTTTAGCCAGTAACCTCGACAACAATCGGGTTATTGTTTACTACTCGTTTAAGGATTTGCAACACATGCATCTCACCGATTTTCAATCGATAGTTTTAGACAACCTCCCCGGAATGGATGTATTTTTATTCGACAGCGAATACCGGTATATTCTCTCGGGCGGAAAGGAAAAACAGAAATATAATTTAACGAACTCAAGTTTTATTGGAAAAACACTTTTTGAAGTATATAAAAAACAAGATCAGCGGCGGTATTTCCAGTTTTATAACAAAGCAATAAACGGCGAATTTACCGAAGGAGAAGTTCGGTACAAAAAAGATGTGTACTACATAGCTGCTGCCCCGGTAAAAGATATTGAAGGCAAAACAGTGGCCGGAATTCTGATTTCGCAAAACGTAACAAAGGACAAAATACTGGAAGAAAAACTAATAAAAAGCAAAGAAGAAGCACAACGGGCCAACAAGGCAAAATCAATATTTTTGGCCAATATGAGCCATGAGATTCGCACGCCTTTAAACTCAATAATCGGATTTACCGAACAGCTAAAGAAAACCACTCCCAACCAACAACAAAAAAAATTTATTTCGCTTATTAACCAATCATCAGAACACCTGCTTTATTTGGTAAACGAAATTGTGTTCCTTTTTAAACTCGGAATGGATAAAGTTTATATCGAGAAAACCAGTTTTTCGATTCAGGAACTTCTTTCCGAAATTGAAGATGTATACTCAAAACAAGCGACAGAAAAAAACCTGGTTTTCGAAATGGATACAGATTCCACCTTGCCTCCTGCTGTTCTGGGCGATCCTTTCCGGTTACGACAAATTTTAATGAACCTGTTGGTAAACGCCTTAAAATACACCGAAAAGGGAACGGTTAAACTCACCACAAAAATAAACCAGAGAACAAAAACAATGGCAGAAGTACTTTTTGAAGTTACCGATACCGGTATTGGTATTGATGAAAAAGATCTGCCCTTCATTTTTGATGTGTTTGAGCAGGGAAACAAAAGAACCGAAAAGATACGAGGTGGAGCCGGACTGGGGCTGGGAATATGCAAAAAACTGGTTACGCTGTTTAAAGGAGATATTACCGTTACCAGTAAAAAGAATTTGGGAAGTACTTTTACGGTTACCATACCAATGGAGTTATCTGATATTAAACCACAAAAAGAACAGTCAAAATCATATAATCTTGACGATAGCCTTTTGCGTGGCACCAAAGTTCTGGTGGCCGACGATGATAAACACAACCGTTTACTGGCCGAGCTTTTACTTAAAGGCTGGGATACCGAATTCTCTCTGGTTGAAGATGGACAGGAAGCGCTGGATGAATTGCAGAAAGAACAATTTGATTTGGTGCTTTTAGATATTCACATGCCCCGGAAAAACGGCGTTGATGTAATAAAAAAGGTCCGATCGGGTAAAGGACCAAATGCAACAACACCAATAGTTGCGCTTACGGCAAATGCATTAAAAGCAGATATAAACAGCTACCTGAAAGTAGGTTTTACCGATTATGTAATTAAACCTTTTTATGAGGTTGAGTTGTACAATAAACTTTGTCATATTCTGCAACTTGAGCCCAGCGAGCAGCCAACAGAAGAGGCTCCGCAAAAAGAGGAAGAAGTAACAATATTTGCCGACACATTTGATGTAAAAGAACTGGAGAAAACAGCAGGCGGCGACAAGCAGTTTTTTAATGCAATGATTGATAATTTTACAGAAAATACAGACAACCTGCTGGAATCGTTTAAAACCGGGTTAAAAAACCAGGACTGGAAACTAATTGGCGAAAGAGCTCACAAGGCTATTCCTTCGTTTAAATTCTTTAAACTCTCAAATACTGCCAGTGCGTTGGCCGAAATTGAAAATATGGCTTTGCGAGACCATAAATACAACACACTTCCCCAAATTGTTAACAAAGTAACAACACAAATAGAGCAAATAACAGAACAAGCAAAAGCAGCAAAACATAAGGCCTGAGGGCGTTAAACATTTTAGTTGCACTTTTGTATAACTTATACCAACTTTAAATTCAGTAAATGGAGAAAATATTGATTATTGACGATGACACATTTATTTGTGAGATTTTAAAAAAACATCTTCAAAACAATAAGTACGATGCAGAAATTGCATTTAACGGGAGAAATGCACTTAAACTTTTTAAAGAATATAAATTCGATCTTGTACTTTGCGATTTCAGACTACCCGATACCAGCGGTCTTGAGCTCATGCAACAACTTAAAGCGATTAATCAATCGGTTCCGGTGATTATAATGACAGCTTATGCCGATGTTAGAATGGCCGTAAAGTTAATGAAACTTGGCGCCAGCGATTACATTACAAAACCCATCCAGCAGGAAGAGCTATTAGCACTAATAAAAAAACTGTTGGCGAAACCGAAAAAACCGGAGACCAAACAACGAAATAAAGGTATTTATTCAAACGGCGATTTTATTATCGGCGACAGTGCCAAAATAAAATACGCAATTAACCTGGCCCGCAAAGTTGCTCCAACCGATATGTCGGTTATTGTTTCGGGCGAAACCGGTATTGGTAAAGAATATATTGCCCGTTTTATTCACGAACACAGTCTGCGAAAAGACAAGCCATTTTTGGCAATCGATTGTGGAGCCATTCCGAAAGAACTGGCTAACAGCGAACTATTCGGACACATAAAAGGATCGTTTACCGGAGCAATTTCTGATAAAGTTGGGGTATTTCAGAAAGCCCACGGCGGAACACTTTTTCTGGACGAAATTGGAAATTTAAGCTACGATGTTCAGTTAAAACTGTTGCGCGCAATACAGGAGCGCGTAGTTTCGCGTTTAGGCGATGATAAGCAAAAAAGTATTGACATACGAATAATTGCAGCAACCAACGACGATTTAAACCAGGAGGTAAAAGAAAATAATTTCAGAGAGGATTTATACCACCGCTTAAACGAATTTAAAATTACGCTGCCGCCTTTGCGCGAACGTCCCGAAGATATCAAAGTATTTTTAAGTTACTTTATTGAAAGTGCCAACCAGGAACTAAACCGAAACATTACGGGAGTAACTCCCGAGGCCGAATCAATCATTCTGAAATATCCGTGGTATGGCAACCTCCGCGAACTAAAAAATGTAATAAAAAGAGCCGTTCTAATGGCTGAAGGAGAAAGCATTGACACCGAATGTTTCCCATCAGAAATATTGTATCCTGAGATTAGCGAAACACAAACTGTAACGGTTGTCGCCCCGGAAGTTAATACCAATTCGAAATTAAAACATGCATCTTCGGAAATAGAGAAAAGACTGATTATTGAAACCATACAAGAAGCCGGCTATAACAAATCAAAAGCGGCAAAAATCCTGAATATAGACCGAAAAACCCTCTACAACAAAATTAAATTATACGATATAAAACTATAGTTTAAAAGCTTCCGATATTGAAGTTTGCTATACATATTTTGGAATAGTATTTGGATTACCTATAGCAAAACAAATGAGGAAATGGGGATAAATACAGAGTATAAGAAGATTATATTCATAGATGATGATACGGAGATGGTGCGTATTTATAGCTCTATTTTGGAACAAAAGAAATTATCAGATTATCTAATACATTTCGAGAATGCCCAAAAAGGTATCGATTATCTAAAGCGAATAAAAAAAGAAGAAGACTTACCGGATTATATACTTTTAGACCTGTATATGCCTGTAATGGACGGATTTAAGTTTCTACAGTATTTTGATAAAGTAAAAGATTTAAAAAAATCGATAGAGGTTTTTGTATGCACATCGTCGCAAAAACAAGACGACCGAAACAAGGTTATGAAATATCCTTTTGTAAGTGCGTACCTCGAAAAACCGGTTTCTACAGATTTTATAGAACTGTTGATTGAGGATGTTGCTCATTAGGTATTCATTCCTCAAATTGTATAAAAAAATCTACACGAAAAATATTGTTCGTTTATTACGGGCAATATTTTTTTTTGTTTTTTTTTATCTTTTCTCATCCATTTTTAATGTTTCACTGAGTACTAACTTCGGATAAAACTTACACGCCCAAAAAGCCTAAAATAAATCCACAAAAAAAAGACAGAACCATTGTTCTGCCTTTATTAGCCATTCGTTGTCTTTTTATACTATTTCTTTCGTTTAGAGAAGAGATTGAAAATCCAGCTCGACTCAACCGTATTTGCAGCTTTTACAACATCATCGATGCCTTTGCCGGCCTTAACAATTGTGGTATCAATACGATTAGCCATCTCATCATCGTACACCAGCTTAGTTATTGTTCCGTTTCCGGTATTCAGCTCGCGACTAAAATCAAGCAATTCATTGGTTACCGAATCGGCGGTGAGGCTTGCGTGTGTAAAATTTTGCACCAGCTGTTCAATATCGCTGGTTATAATCGTGTCGTTAATTAAACGCCCTAAATCTCCTTCTCCTTCATCAATTTTTTCTGTTATGCTGTTAATGTTTTTGGTAGTTGCAGCAACTTCATCTCCAATTTCGCTAATTCGCGAGGTAATTGTGTTGTCGTTCAGCAACAAAGCTAAATCGCCATTTCCATTATTAATTTTGTTTGTTATTTCAATTAAATTGGTGGTCACTTTCTGTCCGTCAATAATCACCTTTTTAACTTCCTCTAAAACATCTTCCAATTCAATAGGATTATTTGTGGTTAAAAACTCATCATCCGAAACACTTCCTGCGTTGGCAGTTCCCGGAAGTATATTTACAATTTTACTTCCATTAAACCATCGCTGTTTATTTCTACTTTCGAGTCTTTTCGAATAAATTTCCGGGTGTTTTTATCAATTGTCATTTCCACCAAAATTGTTGAATCGGAAACAATACTGATCTCGGAAACGGATCCAACAGTAATTCCGGAATACCTGACTTTATTTCCTTCAACAAGGCCCGAAACATTATTAAAATAACTTTTAACGGTTACCGACGAAGTAAAAAGTTTGCGCTGGCTTCCGAGGTAATAAATTCCCCAGGCAAACAGGGCCAGGCCAACTGTTACCATAATTCCTAATCTTAACGAACGGCTTTTTCTTTCTTTCATGGCTTTTATTTAAAATATGCATTTATTGTTTTGTCTTCACTTTGTTTTAGCTCAGTAAATGTTCCTTCGGCATAAAACTTTCCGTCCATCATCAGTTTCAAACGGTTTGCAGTAATTTCTGCGCATTTCATGTCGTGTGTAATTATTATCGAAGAAGTATTGTATTTTTCCTGCACCTCGAGTATTAGCTCACTAATTTCTCCCGAAGTAACCGGATCAAGTCCTGTGGTCGGTTCGTCGTAAAGTATTATCTGTGGCTTTAAAATTAGTGTTCGGGCAAGCCCCACTCTTTTTTTCATTCCGCCCGATAATTCGGATGGCATTTTGTCTATTGCATCCAGTAAGCCAACATTATCCAGGGCTTCTTCTACCATTGTTTTAACTTCGCTTTTATCACGTTTTAATGATTGTGTTCTGCGAATCGGAAACTCGAGGTTTTGCCGCACTGTCATCGAATCGTAAAGTGCTCCTCCCTGAAAGAGATAACCGATTTTTTTCCGCAATTCTTCCATCTCTTCAAAACTTATGGTTACCATATCTTTTCCAAGAACACTTATGGTTCCCGAGTCGGCAACAATTAACCCTACAATACACTTTGTAAGTACCGACTTTCCTGTTCCGGATTGCCCCAAAATGGCAATATTTTCTCCTTGATCTAGGTTCAGGTCAATCCCTTTTAAAATCTGGTTTTCGCCGAAAGCCTTTTTCAGGTTGCGTATTTCTATTACATGCTCTGTATTCATATCTCTACACCTCAAAAATTAAATTCGACAATTGAACTGCAAGCAGGTCGATAACAAATATGGCCAGCGAGGCAGTTACAACAGCCGAATTGGCCGAATGCCCTACCGACTCAGTACCTCTGCTTGTATTATAACCTTTATACGTTCCGATTAAACCAATTACAAATCCAAAGAAGAATGTTTTGATGGTGGCCGGTATTACATCGGAGAAACTAAGCGAATCGAATGCACGCGAGATGAATAGTACGATTGAAATATCTTCGTACATACGCACTGCGACAAAAGACCCCACTATGGCAATTGCATCGGCAAAAATCACCAGTATCGGTACCAGCAGAGTTGTCGCCAAAACACGTGTTGCCACTACAAAATTTAAAGGTTTGGTTCCCGAAACTTCCATAGCATCCAGCTGCTCGGTAACTTTCATTGCTCCCAGCTCGGCTCCAATTCCGGAACTAATTTTACCGGCACACAACAATGCTGTTATTACCGGGCCTATTTCGCGTACTACCGAGATAGAAATCATTCCAGGCAACAAATTCTGGGCGCCAAACTCCACTAAAACCGGACGTGATTGCAAAGTAAGTACCAGCCCCATTATAAAACCTGTGATGATAATCAGCGGTAATGTTTTGTTTCCAATGTAGTAGCTTTGTTTAATAAGCTCACGGTGCTCGAAAGGTGCAAGAAAGAACTGCTTTATTACTTCGAGTGTAAACAATATAATGTCTCCGATCTCGATCAGAATGCTTTCAATGGAATGGCTTAATTGTAACCTGATTTTTTGCATTTATTTAATTGTTAAGTCGAAGGGGCTGTGATTAATTATTAAAATTCCCTGCTTCGAGATGGTTGATGTGAATTACTTCCCTACCTCAAATTGTTTTTGGGCAACACGGTTCATAAACTTCGAAATGGTTTCTGATCCATCAACACCAAAAGCGTCAACTACAGTCCCTTTTTTACCTGAGTCGGTTTCAACCGCATACAAAATACTCATGTCCGATGGGTTTGTTGCGCCCTCAAAGCGGTGCAATTCATGCAGCTCAACACTTGAGGGAAAATAGGTTTTTGAATCCCCTCCATCTGTAAGTTTACCACTGTCGTTTACATTAAAATTATGTGTGTATCCTCGTTGTTTCAAATCTTCAATGGCTTCCACCATTGTTTCGTAATTATTATTTACTCGTTTCATCTCTTTAAATTTTATAACGTTACTATTCGGACCATTTCAATACTTACTACCTGAGCATAGCAATGCGCCCTTTGCTACTGTATATGGTAAAATCCTGCCACTTTTATTTATGCAGCATTCAACCTTTGATTTAAAACAAATAGGTTCTGACCAAAAATATAGCCCATTTGCAGAAAACAAATCTATCTCACTGTACTACTGACACTTAAAGATTATTGCGATTCGATCTTATATTTTGTATTTTATCAATAAAATAAATATTGTAAGTGTTGTATGAGGCCATTAACTGCCAAAACTTGCACTCACATTTTCTACATTTTGAGTAGGTAAATCCACACCGAATTTACGCGTTCAGCGCAATATTTTTCCTGCAAAGGCAATTTCAAAAGCCTCACATCTACCTGTCTTTATGCCACTTACGCACATCCAAATAACTAATTACGATTTTTTGTGGCAAGATTTTCTCATTCGTTAAGACAAAATCACACAATTAAAAATTAAAAAATAGAAACAATGAAAAGTAGAATGACCTTAGCAATTGCAGTGTTGACGATTTTAACAAGTAGTATTTCTTATTCTTGTCAACAAAAATCGAAAACAGAAACCGCCGTGGATAAGGCCGAAATAGAATTCGAAAAGTTTAAAGAAGACATAAAAGATCTTTCGGAAGACGATCCGCAATTTTACGACAAGCTTGAAAAGAAACTAATTGAGTTTGACGAAAAAATGGAAGACCTTGGCGACGATTTGGAAGACAGCTCAGACAAAGCCGGTGAAAAATTGGATGAATCGATAAATGACATTCGCGCAGAAGCCAAAGCTTTGGGCGATAAAGTTTCCGACTTTACCAAAAACACCGGAGACGACATTGAAGAGTTGGGAGAAGAAATAAAGGCTGATTTTAACAGTCTGAAAGAGGACTTAAAAGACAATAATTAATATTAATCAGTTAGCAGGTTGGTAATGCAGCCTGCTTTTTTTCGTTATGGATTATTTTGAAAATGCGATACAAATTGTAACCGAAAAACTGGGAGGTTGGGTTAACGATTTCATTTCGATGCTGCCAAATTTTGTGATTGCAGTATTGGTGATTATCATTTTTTACCTCTTCGCCAGGCTTTTTACGCGCTTACTAAAAACTACCTTATCAAAATTCACCAGCAACGTTGCAGTGGTAAAGTTAATTGCATCGTTTTCGCGAATTACTATAATGGCTGCGGCCTTGTTTATTGCCCTGGGTATTCTGGAACTGGAAAAAACAGTAACATCGTTGCTGGCTGGTGTTGGAATTGCCGGGTTAGCCATTGGTTTTGCCTTTAAAGATGCTATTGCCAATTTCCTGGCCGGAATATACATTACCTTTAAAAGTACGGTTAATGTTGGCGATATTGTTGAATTTGGCGATCACATGGGAACCGTAAAATCAATTGGTCTGCGGGCCGTAAAAATCGACACTTTTCAGGGACAGGAAGTAGTTATTCCAAACCGTTTGATATTTGAAGATATTTACAAGCATTACACGGTTAACAGTGTTCGACGAATCGATTTGAACGTGGGAGTAAGCTATGGCGAGGATTTACAAGAAGTGGAGGATATTACACTGAAAGCCATTAAAAAGATTGATTACCTGCTAAAAACAAAACCCATCGATTTGTACTTCCTTGAATTTGGCGACAGCTCAATAAATTTTGTAATCAGATATTGGGTAAGTTTTCAGAAACAAACCGATTATTTGCGGGCACTTAGCGATGGTGTAAAAAATATTAAATCGGCTTACGATGCCAACAACATTACCATTCCATTCCCAATTCGAACATTGGATTTTGGAATTAAAGGCGGCAAAACACTAACCGAAGTTTTACCGGAAGAGAAATAAAAAATCAATTAATCAATTAAAACAGATTTACACAAAATGAAAGAAATAACAATAACAAATGCACTTACCGATCACCACAACGAAATGCGTGAGTTGATTAAGGAAATAAAAAAAGATAGCTCGAAGTACATTTTACTGAAAAAGCATCTTGATATTCATCATGAGTTGGAAGAAGATCTTCTTTTAAGCCTGCTGAACAACAATAAAGACGTTAACGCTGAATCGCTAGAATCGCAGGAAGAACACTATGTATTAAATATGTTGCTTCTCGATTTGGCTGATTTTCCTAAAGATAATCCTCGCTGGATGATAAAATTTAAAGTGATGGTAGAAATTATTGAACACCACCTTAGCGAAGAGGAAGAGGATTTGTTTCCCGAAGCAGAAGAACATTTGCCTTCTGCCCAACAGAAAGAATTGGGCGAAGAATTTCAAAAGTTAAAACAGGAACGTTTGTCGATTGTTATGGAAACAAAATAACAAACAAAGAATAAGCATAAAAGCAAACCCGGAAATTTTGAGAATTAACTATACACACATTCATTCTCATGGTTTCCGGTTCATCTTTTAATACCCGGAAAAATGAAAAAAATTATCTATTTCATCGTATTACTCGGAGTGGTTGCATGCAGCACCGTACCTTTAACAAACCGTACACAAATTACTGCCATTCCATCGTCGCAAATGCTAAGCTTGAGCAGTAGCAGTTACAATGATGTATTAAGCCAGTCTGAAATTTCTTCGAATGCAACTTACCGAAACTCGGTTGAACGCGTAGGACAAAATATTGCGTTGGCAGTTGAAAGCTATTTAAAAAATATTGGCCGCGAAGAATTGCTGCAAGGTTACGCCTGGGAATTTAATGTTATTAAAAGCGAGCAACTGAACGCGTGGTGTATGCCCGGTGGAAAAATTGCATTTTACGAAGGAATTATGCCGGTGTGCGAAAACGATAATGGTATTGCTGTTGTTATGGCCCATGAAATTGCGCACGCAGTGGCAAAACACAACAACGAAAGGATGACACAACAACTTGGGTTACAAATGGGTGGACTGGCATTAACAGAGGCACTGAGCGAAAAAGAATCAAAAACAAAAGAAATTGCGCTGGCAGTTTTTGGTGTTGGCACACAAGTAGGAATTATACTTCCTTACAGCCGTAGTTTCGAAAACGAGGCCGACGAAATGGGCCTGTATTTTATGGCCATGGCAGGATACGACCCGAGACAAGCACCCGATTTTTGGGAGAGAATGTTGCAGGCCGGAGGTAGCAATGTTCCCGAATTCCTTTCAACGCACCCCAACCCGGAAAACAGAATCGATCATTTGCGACAAATAATGCCAAAAGCTTTGGAATTTTATCAGAATTAGCAACAGCATACGAAAGCTGACAAAACATTTCAGCCTGCAAAAACCTCTCGCACCAAAATATTCCTTGTACACTAGAATAATATTGGAAAAAATCAGTTGTTAAAAATTACTTTTATGCGTTTTTAATACAACTTTTCAAAACAACTCTTTGTTATAGTTATTCGTTTTTAACAACTCGATGAGAAGAATAAAATGATTAAGAATTTATTATATAGTCTGTCCCCCAGGCGCCTGTCGATATTAAACCGATATTACCGTATAACACAGTTTTATCCGTTTCTGAAAAGCACAGCTTATAAAGGAGGAACCATTGCAGCTGTTTTTATTGCCTTACTTGTTAGCCTCGAAATATTTCTGTTAGATTTTAATCTAATACTGAGTAATGTGGTGAATACCTATTCGCCAAAAATAATTTATTCGGTATTTCTTTTATCCGAAACATTTTTAGGGTTGGTGCCCCCGGAAATGTTTATTGCATGGGCATCAAAACTGGAAATTCCGTGGGGCGCACTGTTTATTTTAGCAACGCTTTCGTATTTAGGTGGAATAATTTCGTACTTCCTCGGAACGCGTTTGTTTCTTATCCCATCGGTTAAAAATCACATCGAGAACAAAATTCAGAAACACATTGTCAACCTCCGAAAATGGGGCGGTATATTTGTTTTTCTGGGAGCTGTTTCTCCGGTTCCCCACTCCATTGTAAGCCTGGCTTCCGGATTGATCAAATATGATTTTAAAAGCTACCTGCTCTGGTCGCTTTTCCGATACATGCGATTTATAATTTACGCACTGGTCATTTTTGGTATTTTTTAAGCTTGTTGCTCTTCCTCAGCCAACTGATGTAACAGCCGTGCATATTTACCACCATATTTTAGCAGCTCTTCATGGTTGCCGCGTTCGATAATTCTACCATCCTCGAGTACCAAAATCATATCCGAATTTTTAATCGTACTTAATCGGTGAGCCACTGCAATAACCGTTTTTTTAGAGAAGATATTGGCAATAGCTTTTTGGATATATTGCTCAGTAATTGAATCAACAGCACTGGTTGCCTCATCAAGAATGATCAACTCGCTATTTCCGGCAATTGCTCGTGCAAACGAGATCAATTGCGCCTGTCCCTTCGAGAGATTATCGCCATTATCCTGAACAACAAACTGATAGTTATTGGGTAACTGATCGATAAAATAATTGGCATACACAAACGACGCTGACTGCTCCAGATCACTTTGAGAAATGGATTTACGTCCTAGTGAGATATTAAATTCAACCGTGTCGTTAAACATGTAAATATCCTGCTGCATAATGGAAATTGTTTCCCGAATCTGTCCAATCGGAATTTCGGACAATTCGGTTCCATTAATTTTTATGCTTCCCCTATAACCGGTGTATGTTTTTGCCAATAGACGAATAATCGTTGATTTCCCCGACCCGGTTGTACCAACCAATGCCAATCTATCTCCTTTTTGCAATTTAAACGACACATCTTTCAGCACATCCGGCGTATCTTCCGAATACCGGAAAAATACATTCTTGAACTCAATTTCCTGCAAAGCTATTGCTTCCGGAACTGTTTCTGATGATTCTGTTTTAGGATCTTCCACCTTTTGATCGAACATTTCGCTGATATGCTCAAGTGCCGACATAGCACGCTGAATGGTCGAAATTTGCTGGGCAAACTGTTTTACCGGCACAAAAAGACGCTCTAAAGTAGTTACAAAAACAATCAGAATTCCCAGTGTATAACCGTAATCCCAAATTTGAATGGCACCGTACCAAATCACCAAAGCTGTGGCAACAGAGGTAATTCCCTCCACAATCGAATAAAGGAACGAATCGTAGACATTCGATTTGTTTTGGGCATCGCAAAATTGCTTGTTCAGGTCGTCGTATTTATTCAGCACTTTATCCTCAGCAGCAAAAAGCTGAACGGTTTTCATGCCGGTTAGTGCTTCCTGTAAGTAGGCCGCCGATTTTGCCAAACTCGTGCGCGATGTATTGTAGGCTTTTCGGATCTTTTTCCTCAAAAAGTTTATCACCAGAATAATTACCGGAACCACCAGCAGCAGCACTAAAGTCAGGCGCCAGTTGATGTAAAAAAGATAGCCCACCAACGCCAGTGTTTTTATACTGTCGGCCAGCAAACCAAGTACTCCGGCAGCAAACGAATCCGAAACAGATTCCATATCACTGGTCAATCGCGACAAGGTGACACCAATTGGCTTTTTATCGAAATAACTTAATGGGAAACGCAAGGATTTTCCAAATAAACGCCGGCGCAGATCAACAACTGCCAGACCTCCTGCTTTTGAGAAAGAGTAACTGTAAACCCCGTCGAACAAAATGTTTAAGATCAATGCCACAGCCAGAAAAATAGTTTGTCTGACCAAACCATCTACATTGCCCGGAACTATATAATTATCAACAATATCTTCAATCAGCCAAAGGAACAGAATTCCCGCACCGGTAGTTACAGGAATAGAAGCAAGACTCAGGAAAAACCACTTTTTGTGCGGTTTAAAATAGCCGGCAAATTTTCGGAACAACTGCCAGTCAACATTCTTAATTATATTGTTTTTGCTTCTGCTCATTACTGCTTCTCCTTTTTCGTTTCACCTTCCTGTTGCAGTTTTGCAATGTCGCGGTAGAAGTCTGAATATTTTAGCAATTCCTCATGATTTCCTTTTGCCGCCATTTTCCCATCTTCAAGCACAATGGTAAAATCTGTTTTCTCCAACACACTAATTCGGTTCGAAATCACAACCATGCTTTTTACAGTGTTATTCTCCACAATTTGTTTTATAAGAAAACGCTCGGTATCGGTGTCAACAGCCGAAAATACATCATCAAGAATCAACAATTCACCTTGCGTATAAAGTGCGCGTGCCAGGCTAATTCGTTGTTTTTGTCCACCCGAAAGCATAATCCCTTTTTCGCCCACCATTGTTTTTCCTTTCTTAGGAAAACGCAACAGTTCGTCGGCAAAAGCACTTTTGTAAATCACATCGTCAAAACGTTTCTCGTCAATCGTTTCGTCCGATGTTAAACCGATGTTGTTTTCAATGGAATCGGAAAACAGAAAAACCTCCTGACTTACCGTATTTACTACTGATCGAATATCTTCGCTTCGTATCGAATCAGCATCAATATCACCATAAAAGATCTGTCCTGCGCCAGGTCGTAAATAACCATTTAAACACTGAATCAAGGTCGTTTTTCCCGATCCTACTTTTCCGGTGATACCGACGATCTGACCGGGTTTTATCGAAAACGAAATATCTTTCAAAACCGGTTTATCGCCATTATGATAGGTGTAGTTCAGATTATCTACGCGAATTCCCTCTTTAAAAAGTTCTTCCTTTTGATTTGTCGGCAGAGATTTCCGTTCATCATCGGTTCCTTTCCGGTCCATAATAGTTTGAATACTACTGATTCCCACCATACCTTGCTGAAAAATAGTGAGTACCCAACCCAGCCCCATAATCGGATGAGCCAGCAGCGCGGCGTAAGCAATATATTCGGTTAACTCACCAATGGTAAATTTGCCATTAATCACGTACATTCCGCCAACGAAGAAGATGATAATTTTTAAAATCTGCCCGAGGTTACCGAGCAGGGGAATAACAAATGAGCGAATCCA
Organism: uncultured Draconibacterium sp.; assembly: GCF_963676815.1. Classification (NCBI taxonomy): domain Bacteria; kingdom Pseudomonadati; phylum Bacteroidota; class Bacteroidia; order Marinilabiliales; family Prolixibacteraceae; genus Draconibacterium; species uncultured Draconibacterium sp. Next base: position 3,397,597 of record NZ_OY781365.1, on the reverse strand, counting down.
CGAAATTTTAAGCGAGGCTTCGTAATAAGAAATATTATCTGTCTCCACTTTATTCTCGGCATGCTCGTAAATATTGTAGCTTTTTATCACGCTGTTTCCCGAAAGAAAGGAAATGATTTTCCCCGACAACTTTTGCAGGGTATCCATTCTGGCATGTGTGTTTTTAACCATCACTTTCATGCCATAGCGAACAATAAAAAAAACCACCACCATCGGAATTACACAATACAACGTAAGCATTGGCGACAATTTCCACATCATGTACGGTGTAAGCGACAACGAAAGCAGGATATTTCCAATTTGCAGAATGCCAAACCCGGTAATCATTCGAACACCGTTAATGTCATTATTGACCCGCGAAATGATGTTTCCGGTGGAATTTTCATCGTAATAATCCTTTCCGAACGAGGCCAGTTTTTGAAACATTTCGCCTTTTAGCTGTCGTTCGATCAAACGGGCCGGGAAAAATATCAAAATCCGCGAAAGTGTTCTAACCAGAATTAACCCAACTGCCAGACCAACAATGATCAATACATTTTTATGGAATTCAGCTTCATTACTCGCACGTCCTGCAGCTATCAGGTCGATGGTTTTCTGAATAAATCCGGGTATCGTAATCGAAGTCCAGACGGTTAGCCCTAGAAAAATAATTCCTCCTGTATACCACCACCGGTATTGATGTGTATATTTTAATAAGAATTTTAGTTTCGATAACATGCTCCCGTATCCTGTTTTTGTCTTTTATGCATCGATATATTTTTGCATCTGTTCGTTTTGCCAGTTGTACACCAACTCGGGCAAAGTTTCGTTACCCTCGTGATAGCGCTTCAATAGTTTTTCGGCCACCGTTATTCCGCTTTCGGTAATTTCTTGTACCGGAGCCAAAAACCGGCTTTCATCTTCTGAACACTTTACTTTGGCGCGTCGTGTCAACCCATCCGAGGCAATGCGGCAAATTTGTTTTGCAATAGTTCCAACGTGCAGGTTTCCACTTTCTGCATTTAGCGCTTTAACCGGCACCTGAGCACGAAGCTCCTGCATGGTGTCAACGTCCCATTTCGAAATAAGTTCATCGGCTTCTGCCAGGCTTTCTCCATCGTACAACAATCCAACCCACAACGCTGAAACCGCAGCAATGTGCGACACGCAACTGGCATCTGCACCTCGCATCTCAATAAATTGTTTGAGGCGCACATCCGGAAAAATAGTTGAAACATGCGTTTCCCAATCTTCCTGCGTTGGTTTTAGTTTATGTTTACCCTCAAAAAATCCGCGGAAGGTAATTCCGTTTGCCGAAATATATTCACCATCGCGCAAAATGTAATACATAGGCACATCCAGCAAATAATCCACCCAGCGCTCAAAACCAAATCCCTGATCAAAAATAAAAGGTAAAAATCCACAACGTTCTGAATCGGTATGGTTCCAAATATGCGAACGGTACGATAAATAACCATTGGGTTTTCCGGCTGAAAACGGCGAGTTGGCAAAAATAGCGGTAACAACAGCTTGCAACGCCTGCGAAACACGCATCTTCTTCACCATATCACTCTCGCTACAAAAATCCAGATTAACCTGAGTTGAGGCAGTGTTTGTCATCATATGCAAGCCAAGCTCGCCTCTCGTGGGCATGTAATTGCGCATCCAGCGGTAGCGTTCTTTGGGCACCCAAGGCACATCGGCAACTTCGGTCAAAGGATCAACGCCCATTGGCAGACTAAAAAAGTTGTAATGCTGACTAATGGTATTTAGTTCCTGAAAGTGCTTTTTTGTTTCGCGGTACGTTTCGTGAATGGTACTAAAATTATCGCCCGAAAGCTCAAATTGCCCTCCGGGTTCCAATGTAATTGATGCGCCATTTTTACGAAGACCGATTGCAATATTGTTTTCAAGAATTGGCGTCCAACCATCTTGTTGCATTTTGTTCAGTATCTTCAAAATTCCTCCATCCTGATCAAAACGAAGGCGACCATAATCTTCTCTTCGGAATAGAAACTTTTCATTTTCGGTACCGATTCCCCATCTTTCAGGAGGTTTGCTTCCTCGCTCAAAATAGTCGATCAGTTGGGATTTATGGTTTATTTCAACTCTTTTCTCTTTTTCTGTCATTTGTTTTTTGCTAGCTTCAATTACTTTGAATTCAAAATACTGTCGAGAACATATTTTTCCACATGGCGGTTTTTCCCGATGTACGGATAATCGTGCATCGACAACATCGCCGGAGCATTCAATTCAACAACAATGTAATTCTCATTCGATGCAGGCCCTTCCATATCTCTGATTATAATATCAATTCCGGCAATTTTCAGTCCTGCCGATTTTGCTGCTTCAACAGCTACATTTTTATAAAATTCAGGAATTTCATCAGTTACATCAATGCTGTCGCCGCCGGTACTCAGGTTTGAGTTTTTACGTAGAAATACTTTCTCTCCTTCTTTCAAAATCGTTTCCGGCGTCATCGACTGTGCATTCAAGTGCCGGATTACTTCCTCATCAATATTTATCCTTAATAAAGGATGCGTGTAATCAACTCCGCGCCCTTTATTTTTTTCGTTTACCAATTGTTGAATGGATGATTCTCCATCGCCGCTTACATTTGCAGGTTCGCGCCAGGCAATGGCCCGCACCACATAATCGATTACCAAAAAGCGGTACTCCTGCCCCGGACAAAACTCTTCAACAATTACTTTCTCCGAAAAATTAAAAGCATTGTCGATGGCGGCAATTTGCTCTTCGCGGCTTTGAATATTTGTACTTACTGCAATTCCATGATCGGTGTCGGCCGGTTTTACTACAGCGGGTAACTTTATTGCATCCAAAACTTTGGAATCGTAACCGGGTTTTAGCAAAATACCTTTTGCCTGCTGAATACCTTTTCGCTGAAGGAACTGCCGGGTCATCCATTTATCGTTTGATATCCAAAAGGCAATCAAGCTGTTGGCATCCGAAATCGTTCCCTCGTGAATAATGTATTCTTTATTGTTGTGCTGAACCGAAATGAGGTTATTATCGGCGTCGATGATTTCAAAAGGTAACTGGCGATGGAGAATTTCAGCAATAATAATCTGGGTTGTGGCTTCAAAATGCTCGTAACCAGGTAACGGTTTAAAATTATAGTTGCTTTTTTCCATCATCATAAATTGCTTTTCGGGAAATTCTCCAATGCAAGGAAAGGTCCCCTTTCGTAATAACTTTTGAAATTAACACATTGTATTTAGAATAGTTTTCGAATGGGCCAATTATTGCCCGTAATTTAAAGTTCGGTTGAAATGCGATGAAAATGCACTCATATTTGACCAATTAAACAGGCATAAAAAAAGAGGTTGTAAAAACCTCTTATCAAAAAATGCGACATCACTGAAAGATTGACACCTTCTATTTTTCGGCCGTTTTATAACTTATAGAAACACCACCTCCATCATTATTATAAGTTGTTTTAAAATTAGATTGAGCTTCGATGTGTTCCACAAATTCGGTAATTCCGTATTGTCTTCTTCGCTGTGTGATGTTATGTGCAGTAAAACAACCACCAACACTCATTTTCGGCGCCAGATCTTTAAAATAATTGGTGTACCAGGTTTTGTCGGCATCGCTGAAAACAAAGTCGATTGGCCCTTCCAACTGCTTAGCCATTTCGTGCGCATCGCATAAGCGCGCATCTACATATTCCAACACACCGGCTTTTTCAAAATTCTCCATGGCCTCTTTGTATCGGCGCTCATCAATTTCCATGGTAATTAGTTTTCCTCCGGTTTTACTCAACGCCCAGGCAATCCAAACACCCGAATGGCCGGTAGAAGTTCCTATCTCAACGGCATTTTTATAGCCATTTTCAACAATTATATCGTACAAAAGCTGCCCATCAGAAGCAGGAATGTTCATATCGCGCCACGAATATCGTTTATCCGACAAAAAGGCTTTTACCTTTTTATCCAATTCCGGATTATCTGACGCTGGCTGTGCCATTATGGAAGGAACAATCAATAACATTAAAATAAACAGAATTTGATGTCTGGATGAAAGCAGTGTGGTTTTCATAATCGTTTCATTTTTAAGTTTATAATTCAGTTACTCCAGTTTATAAACATAGACAACCAGAACTATAAATGGTTTAACTAACAGTTTTACAACCAGATATAAAACGAAATTCCGATTTAGCAAAAGAAAAGGCCGCCATACCTGACGACCTTTAATCCACTACCTTTTCAAACCTAACCAATTCTATAATTTTCTAAGTCAAAGCGATTAGTGAATAAAAATCCTGTTTAGAGCAGAATAAGTAAAATGATAATAACCAATAATGCTCCTCCTGAAATGTACACACCTGAAGCTCTTACGGCCTCTCCCGCTGCTTCAGCCACCGCCGGATTGTCGCTTTTACTATATGTTTTAAAATCTTTCTTTATTCCGCGCAACTCCTTTTTTATTTCTTTTCGTTCATCTTTCGACAGCGCTTCAAAATCCATTTCATTAATTTCAGCCACCCGATCAACCATTCTGTTCAACTCGGTCTTCACTTCTTTGAGTGTTTCTGTTTCTTTAGCTTTGCTAATTTCTTCGTTTGCCTTTAGTTCTGTGGGAACGATCATGAATAAAAACGCGATCATGATAAAACTTAAAATCAATTTTTTCATTGCTTATATTTTTAATTAGTATTTAACCGAATTCAAAATAGTTTGATATGGTATTGTTCGATATTCAAATACCGGGCAAAAAATTGACTTATAGTTACAACTTAAAGAAAAACCTTGCAATGAACTACATTTCTGACAGTTACACCAAATAAGTAATCTTTTAAAGAAATATAAAACGATTAATAATGTAGAAAAACTACACACAAATTACCCAAGTTGTAGAAACCTGACGGGGTGGATTAAACCATTTATTGGAACCGGAACTTAAAAAATTTGGTATCCTTAAAAATTAACGTTTTTTGATTCCGCAACTGCAATCTTCGAGTCGGCTGTACCATAATACAACAGCCACTTATTATTAAACCGGGCTAAGCCTTCAACAAAACAAACGTTGTTAACCTGGCCGGTTATTTCAAAAGGCTGATCGGGTGTGATGAAATAATTATCCAATCTATCCAGCACTTTTGTCGGATCATTTTTATCGGAAAGAATTTGTCCGGCAGCATACGAACCTTGCGCCAGGTTTTTATCGCCAAACTCAGGACTGTTTTTACTGTTGTAAATAAACACAAAACCGTTTTCGGTTAACAAAGCCGGAGGACCGGGTTCAACTAGTTCACTATCAAATTTACCCTCGCGTGTCGAAAACAAAATCTTAAAAGCAACCGTATAATTGCGCATTTCATCAATCACCATTTTATCGGTATCGGTTTCTAATACCGGATTCCAATCAATCAGGTTATCAGAAGTTGCCATGTAAATATTCGACTCTCCCCAATACATCCAATATTTTCCATTTACCTTAGTTGCAATCATTTTCCCATTTTCTTCACGACATAAAACCGAACCCGATTTTGACCACATATCAACATACTGGTTACCGGCTTTTGTAAAAACCGAACCATATTTCGTCCAGTTTCGTAAATCGGCAGAAGTTGCTACAAATAAGCGCGCTTTATCTCCATCGTAAGCAGTGTAAGTCATATAATAAGTACCACTTTCGTCTTCCACAACCCGCGGATCTTCGCATCCTCCTTCCCATTCGTATCTTTTAAACTCGTCATTATCCGGGTATAAAACCGGCTCATCGAATTTTTCAAAATGATAACCATCAAGACTGTATGCCAACCCAATACGTGATGTTCCGTTATATTTCCCTAACACATCTTCGGCACGATATAGCAAAAACAACGTGTCATTTTTCACCACACTTGCAGGATTAAAAACATCTTTCTCTTCCCAAAAAACTTCGGTATTTCGAACCGGACAAACAAAACTCCGCTCGGAGCCCGGTAACAAACAAGGATTCACCGCTGCATTTTTTGTAAAAGGAACTAAGAACGGACTTGATTTTGGCGCTTCATTTGTGCATTGCACCATCGTAAAAAGAATAATCCCAAGTATTAACGAAATTTTCAGTTTTTTCAACATGACGTATTGGTTTTTGATTTTGATTTAGCGATGAAAGTTAGTAAAACCACACGTAAACAACCATACTCTGCGGCAGAATTAAAGAATTATCATGTTGTTAACTCACATTTCGATTTACGAAATGGCTAATAGGTACAAACCTCAGCCTTGTTACTTGTTCTTTGCGCCCAACATTGCTTCGGAAACAATTTCTAATGGTTGGGTAAAGTTATGCCAGAAAAATCCGTCGTGCGCAATTAAAGCATCGGCTTCAGGCGGTCCCCAGCTTCCTGACTGATAATTTGGAAATTTTTGTGGCGGATTATTAACCCATGCATCAAGAATAGGCATAATAATTCTCCACGACTCTTCAATTTGATCTGAACGCATAAACAGCGTGGCATCGCCCAACATCACATCATTCAGCAGGGTTTCGTAAGCATCGGGCGGATCGTTTCGGTACGAGTCGCTGTAGTTAAAAATCATATCCACAGGTTTCAGCCGCATGTCGAGCCCCGTTTTTTTCGCCTGAAAATGAATACGAATTCCCATTTGTGGCTGAATACTAAAAACCATTAAATTGGGGTGTAAGAGCTGCCGAACTCCCGACGGAAATATTTTGTGAGGCACTTCTTTAAACTGAATGCTGATATACGATGTTTTTTCCTGCAGTCGTTTTCCGGTGCGAACATAAATTGGAACACCCTGCCAGCGCCAGTTATCAATATAAAAACGAGCCGCAGCAAAAGTTTCTGTCAGCGATTCCTTACCAACTTTTTCTTCATCGTGGTAAGCTTTTACTTCATCGCCTTTAATCCAACCTTTTCCGTATTGGCCGCGTACAACATTTTTATAAACTTTATCTTCCGAGAACCGGCGAATGGCGTGTAATACTTCCAGTTTTTTATCGCGCACATTATCGGCCCCCAGATCAACCGGAGGTTCCATGCCAATTAAACAAATTAGCTGTAAAATGTGATTTTGAATCATATCGCGCACTGCGCCGGCATGCTCGTAATACGACGCACGGTTTTCAACCCCCACTTGTTCCGAAACATTAATCTGAATCTGTTCAATAAAATTCCGGTTCCAAACAGGCTCGAATAATGCATTGGCAAAACGAAATGCCAAAATATTCTGTACCGTTTCTTTACCGAGATAGTGGTCGATACGGTAAATCTGGTTTTCACTAAAAATTCCCTGCAAAACGCTATTCAAGTCTTGTGCACTTTTCAAATCGTGGCCAAATGGTTTTTCTACTACAATCCGGTGTTTGTCGCAGTTTCCGGCAATTCCGGCTTTTCCAAGATGGCTGGCAATCTCTTTTATAAAATGAGGCGAAACCGCCATATAAAAAATACGCGATGCATCCTCATCCCATTCTTTATCGGTTTCGTTGTATATTCTATTAAGATCATCGTACGATTTATCATTGGTAATATCGGCTTTTACATAAACAATGTGCTGCTCAAATTCGCTCCATTGTTTCTTGTCGGCCTTACCTCGTCGCGAAAATTTGTTTACTCCTTCGTAGTGTCTTTTATTGTAGTCTTTTTGCGAAATATCCTTCATATCAACGCTGAGGATTTTGAATTTCTCCGGAAGAAATCCATCGATAAACAGGTTGTATAACGCCGGAATAAGTTTGCGCCAGGTGAGGTCGCCATCGCCACCAAAAATAGTTAGTATGGTTGGCTCGAGTTCTGAAATACTTTTCATCTCGTTTAATTTAAATGGTAAATAACTGTTCAAATAATTTCATCACTTTTCAGTAAGTAAACGGTGTTGTTACACTCTTACCAATCGGTATGAAAAACTCCCTCTTCGCCAATTCTTTCGTAGGTATGCGAACCGAAATAATCGCGTTGAGCCTGAATCATATTTGTTGCCAATTGTCCGCTCCGATAGGCATCAAAATAGGCCAGCGCTGACATTAAGCCCGGAACAGGCAACCCGGTTTTTGCTACCCGACTGACAACTTCGTGCGCGGATTCCTGCGACTCATTTAATGCAGTGGAAATTTTGGTGTCAAACATTAAATTGGGCAAATGAGGAACATTTTCGTAGGCTTTCATAAAATCATCAAGCATTTCAGAGCGAATGATACAACCGCCCCGCCATATTCGCGCCACATCTTTCAACGTTAAATTGAAATCCTTTTCTTTTGATGCAATGCGCAATAATTCAAATCCCTGCGCATAGGTAATCAGCATGGCAAAAAACAGTGCATCGTGCATTTTTTCCAAAAATGGCGATCTATCCGTATCAATGCGTTCTGAAGGTCCTTTCAACACCAAATCAGCCTTTAATCTTTCGCTTTTAAACGCCGACAAATAACGCATAGTAACAGCCGCATCGATTGTAGGAACCGTTGCCGATAAATCCATTGCAATTTGCGAAGTCCATTTTCCGGTGCCTTTTTGTTTGGCCCGGTCTAAAATATGATCGATAAGAAAACCACCTTCCTGTTTGTCTTCTTTCTCCAGAATATCTGCCGTAATTTCTACCAGGTATGACGCCACTGCGCTATTATTCCATTTTTTAAATACCAAACTCATCTCGGAATTTTCCATGGCCAAGGCATTTTTCATCACATCGTAAACCTCTGAAATCAGTTGCATAATTCCGTACTCGATGCCGTTGTGCACCATTTTTACAAAATGACCGGCAGAGCCTTTGCCCAGCCAGGTAACACATGCTTCGCCATTTACTTTGGCGGCAGCATCGGTAAAAATATCTCGAACAAGATTGTAGGCATCTTCGTTTCCTCCCGGCATCATACTCGGACCACGCCGGGCTCCTTCGGCACCACCGGAAATTCCCACACCCAGATATTTAAAACCTTTTTCTGCCATAGCTTTTTCGCGGCGCTCAGTGTCATCGGGGTGCGAATTTCCTCCATCAATTATTAAATCGCCTTTTTCCAGCAGTGGCAATAAATCGTCAAGTGCATTATCCACAACCGCTGCGGGTACCAGCAACATTATTTTTCGTGGTTTTGCAAGTCCTGAAATAAAATCTTTCAGCGTATTAACGCCTCTCACGTCCAATTCTTTTGCCTCCTGATTTAAGGCGTCGACTTTCTCGCTATCCAAATCGTAGCCAATTGCAGAATGGCCACTCTCTGCAATGTTCAGAATAAAATTTCTGCCCATTACTCCTAATCCCATTAAACCAAAATCATAATCTTTCATAGCTGTTTTAAACTTTAAATTAGCTTCTGTTCACATCTTCTATTTTGCAAATCAGCAACATGGCATTCAGCATAAAATCCTGCGCTCTGTATACTCTACTTTGCTTCCTCTTCTACAGTTTCCAGCAACTCGTTAAAAGGTTCGATAAATTTTTCTATCCCCTCTTCCACAAGTTGCCTGGTAACCTCATCCAGATTTATCCCCACCTTTTTCAAATCATCAAAAACCCGGTAAGCGTCATCAATATTTTGCTGAACCGTGTTCGGAAACAGATGACCATACTCTTTAAAAGCTTCAATGGTTTCGCCCGGCATGGTATTAACTGTGTGTCGGCCAATTAGCGGCTCAACATAGCGCGTGTTGCAGTAGGCTTCGGTTTTGTTGCTCGTGCTTGCCCACAACGGACGTTGTACGCGGGCACCTTTCGATGCCAGTTTCTCCCATCTTTCGCCACTGAACAGCTTTAAAAATCGTTGATAAGCAATTTTGGCACTCGCAATGGCGGTACTCCCTAACAAATTACCGGCTACTATTTTTTTGTCTCCTTCCAGCTGCGGAATAATGTCGTTGAGCAACATTTTATCCACAAGCACATCAATCCGGCTTAAAAAGAAACTGGCTACCGATGCTATTTTATCGATGGGCTTGCCCTCTTCAGCACGTCGCTCCAACGCATTTAAATAGGCTTTGGCAACAGCTTCGTAACTCTCAACCGAAAACAGTAAGGTGATATTGATATTAATTCCTTCGTATAACATTTCTTCAATGGCCGGAATTCCTTCTTTTGTTCCCGGCATTTTAATCATACAATTGGGGCGATTCACCTCCTTGTATAAGCGCCTGGCCTCTTCTTTGGTCTTTTCCGTTTCTCTGGCCAGATAAGGCGAAACTTCCAGGCTAACAAAACCGTCTTCGCCATTTGAAGCATCAAAAACCGGACGAAGCATGTCGCAGGCTTTCTGAATATCTTGCACCACCAACGACTCGTAAATATCTTCTGTTTTCTTTCCGTTGCCGGCGAGCTTTTTTACCTGCTCGTCGTATAAATCGCCACTTGAAATGGCATTCATAAAAATTTTCGGATTCGATGTTATTCCTCGCAATCCTTCATTTTCTATCCTGTTTTCCAGATTTCCGTTGGTTATTATTTCTCTCGACAGATTGTCGAGCCAGTAACTTTGACCATATTCCAGTAGTTTATCAAACTTTTCCATAATCTATTTTTTGAAGTATTTATTTTCTAATGCATCTATTTTTCGTGAACGCCGCTGATGTCGTTCTTCTGTTGAAGGTTTCGCTTCAAGAAACGACCTTACAATTGAGCGAGCCAGTTCTTCGCCAATAACACGCTCGCCCAAACATAAAATGTTCATCTGGTCGTGCTCAACTCCCTGGTGTGCCGTGTAAGTGTCATGACAAACTGCAGCTCTTATTCCGGGAAATTTATTGGCAGCAATTGAAACTCCTGCTCCACTGCCACACACCAGAATTCCCCGCTCCGCTTTCGCCTCAAGAATTGCTATCGCCAATACTTCTGCAGCATCTGGATAATCGTCGAATGCTACATCGGGATTGAGTAAAACCAACTCATGTCCGGCTTTGGCAATTTCCGGCTTTAGTACTTCTGCAAACCGGGTTCCGGCATGATCGTATGCAATACTTACTTTCATTATTTATTGTTTTCAATTGTTTCTTTCATGTTTTCAACCACATTTTCAACGGTAAAACGATATTGCTTGAAATTTTCTTTGAAGGATGCACTCGCACCAAAATGTTCTACCTTTTCATATCATAATAACTGAATTTTTGTGTTTCCACTGCCAAAGAACTTGACGGGTTAGCCAGAGTTGGGTAGTTCGATTGACAGGTATGTAAAAAGGGGAAAACCGTGCCAGCATTTTTGAAATTAAGCCGTAAGTTGAAAACCTGCAGGCGCGGGGGAATAGCAGCAAATCGGGCGAAAAACGGATACCCAACTTGTAGAATTAATTCAACAACAGGTGCGATTAAATGAAACAACCGACAACGGGTACGTTTTTCGAAAATGAGGGCACAAAAAAAGAGGCCTTCAAAAAAAGACCTCTTCAACTATCTTTCTTCCTAAAACAGGAAGTTGAAAATTGCGGAATTGAGTCGCTAGTTAACCGCCGGAGTAACAGTAAAATTGCGGAATTCCACCGGTCCGTGATCACCCTGAATCTGGAATGGACCAGGTTCTCCTTCTTTACTATCGAGCGAGCCACCTGTAATACCGGGAATAGGACGGTTCGAAATAACTTCAACACCATTAAGCGAAACTGTAACATGACGCCCAACAAGTGTTACGTCGTAAGTTTGCCATTCGCCCGGTGCATTGGCTGCATAAACCGCTGGCGCGATAAAACCGTAAATACCACCTATACTAACATCGTCGGTTCTTCCTTTTGAATCTTCGATCTGAAGTTCGTGACGGCCGCGAAGATAAATTCCACTGTTACTTCCTGCCGGGTAACGGAATTCAACGTGGAGTTTGAAATCTTCAAATTTTTGGATACTCACCAGGTTACCACCCGATTCGGTGTTCACCATAACACCATCAATCATCTGAAACTTGCAGTTCTCCGGAATGATCCATTTATCCATGGTTTCGGTAATCAAATTTATCGGATTTCCCCAAATTGGTGGTTCCGTTCTTTCCAGTGAAGGAGCCCGAACACCTGTCCATTCCAGTTTTTGACCGTCAAGCATTTGATAACCGGTAAGCTTATCGTCTTTTAACGAAAACTCAAAATACAAATCATCAATATCCATCCACTGCGGTGGAATGGTGAAATGATACTTTCCATTTCCATCAGGTACTACTTCAGCAATTGGACGAGCACTTCCCTCGTATCCAACGTAGTATCCTGTTAAAGTTGAGAAACCTGACAATTTAACCATGAGCCATCCCGGGAAACCGTCTGAAGCCATTAATCCATGGCGAAAAAGTCCGAGACTCTCTATCTGTGCAGGAGTCATATTAATGGTAAGATCCCACTTTCCAATTAATGGCGAGTCGCTCTCAACGCGTTGTGCCTGTGCCGGAACAAAGGCAGTTAATGCAATTGCAATTAATAAAATAAAAGGTTTTAGTTTGTTCATTGTTATTTATTTTGATTCGTGAAATTGAAAATATTGTTTTTCCAAACACAAATCTACTTAAAAACTGGGTTTGATTAAAGACCTCTCCTCCATTTTTCTATTTAAAATGTTTGTGCATCAAAGTTGTTAACGCATTCTTAATTTGAACATTTCCTTAAACCTAACAGAAATGATTGCTGTTTCAATCGTAATAAGTTTAATTAAAACGAATTCTTCACTACGAAATCGGAAATTATGAAAAAAGGAATCAAACATTTTAAAATAGTTTTTACACAAGTTTTTACTGCAGCTTTAATTCTTTTTGGAATGACGGTGTACGGCTCTGCAAAGAATAGTGTTTTGTATAGCGAAACAACAGCCCCTCAGGAAGAGAAAGCAGTCGATCAGTCGGTAAAACTAAATCCGCCGCACGGAGAACCCGGTCACCGCTGTGATATTGCGGTTGGTGCACCTTTAAACTCACCAGCAAACAAAAAAGTTGAGGCAGCTAACACGACTAACGTAACACCAGTGGTATCTGCAAAAAACACAACAGCAAAAGCAACAACAGGCCGAGTTGGACCGACTATTGAAAACCTTAAAAAATTAACGACGCCACAACCAATTAGCTATGCACCTGCGGGTACATCGCAAATAAATCCACCACATGGTCAACCAGGACATCGCTGCGATATTCCGGTGGGATCTCCACTCCCAACTACCGCAAGTAATACCACAAAGATAAATCCGCCACACGGTCAACCGGGGCATCGTTGCGACATACCTGTTGGGAGCCCGTTACCATAGTAAAATGTAAAATCTGTTACACCTACTTTCTCAACAAAAATCCTGAGATTTTCAAAATTCAGACATAAAAAAAGAGGTCAAAAAAAGACCTCTTTAATTTTGTTGACTCCCCTCTCTGCTATAATTTACAAGCTATCTTAATAAATATTTACGTGTATATACAAAATCTCTTTCAAGAGCATTTGTCTATGACTTACTTCCTGAGAAAAATCGTGATTTCCTGATTTTTTTATAACTCTCTTTTACTGCATCAACCTCATCTTTCAGAAATTTCTCAATGTTTTTAATCGTAACTTCTTCTCCTTTCATTTCCAACCGTTGTGTTGTAGTTAAAGCTTTAGGCACAGCTACCCACAAAATAAGATAAACAAAAATACCCGCTCCTGATGAAAGAAGTGTTAATAACACAACTAGTAATCTAATGACCACCGGATCCATATTAAAATAAACCGATAGGCCACCACAAACTCCAGCTATAACCGTTTGTTCCGGATCGCGATATAGTTTTCTTTTTCTTGTTTTTTGTCCTGCCAGTGGTTCTTCTTCTCCGGCCTCCTCCGAGAAGTTCTCTGGAGTTCCCAAAGTTTCGATTAACTCTTCTACCCATTCAAGCGTAACTGCCTGATTTTTCCCGCCTGTTTTTTCCGTAAATATCTCTGCAATTCGGGCTTCAATATCAGCGAAAATTTCGTTGCCTTCATCATCTTTACCAAAGTAGTTTTTAAGGACTACCATGTATTTCTGCAGCTCTTCATATGCGTCTTCTTCTATATGAAATATGGTGCCGCTAATATTAATTGTCAATGTCTTTTTCATTTTTATCGATTTTAAAGTTTTTACTTTTGTCCTGCTTTTTACAATTATGCTCTATTGGTTTTAACTCTTCTGACTGCACTTTCCAGTTCTCCCCACGATTCCTCCAGCTCGCTTAGGAAAGCCCTGCCTTTTTCGGTCAATTCATAATACTTTCGTGGTGGTCCCTGGGTAGATTCTTCCCAGCGATAGGATAATAATCCGTCGTTTTTCAATCGGGTTAGCAATGGATAAATTGTACCCTCTACTACTATCAGATTGGCATCCCGCAAACCACTAATCACGTTAACGGCATACACCGGTTCATCTTTGCAAACCAGCAAGATACAATATTCCAGTACCCCTTTTCTCATTTGTGCTTTTGTATTCTCTAATTTCATGATTTCTGACTTTTTAATAGTTATAATTCTTTTTGACAATTTTATATGGAACTAACGATTCCATACTTTGTCAGAAGTCATCCAGTCTTCCAATTCCAGCGGCGATTCAGTTTCTTCTGTAAACAGAAAAGACCAATGGTCAAAAGTCTTATCATCAATCATCCAGTCTTCAACTTTCAATGCTTCCTCCTGCTCTAATTGAAGATACTGTGAGTAAACATCAAAACTGGCTCTGTCTGTCATCCAGTCTTCCACTTTTAATGCTTCTTCTGTTTCTACATCAAAATTTGAAACGTAAACATCCGCCTCAATTGATGATGAATAGGATTCGATAGAATTATCAACCATCGCAAATGCTATTCCCTTAAAACTAGCAGTCCCTGATAATGATTTTCCTAAATACTGAGCCTGTACATTTAAACTCAGAACGACTAAAATTAATCCTAATGCTATTAGTCTTGTACTTGCTTTCTGAACATTGTTTTTTGTTTTCATGACTTATCCTCCTGTTGTTTTCTTGTTATCTGTAATATCGCTTTGTAACGTTTTTCAATTATATGACGCACAATTTCCAGAAGCGTTACACTTTATATAGTACTTTTTTAAATATGTTTCCTTTTTTTACTTGGTACTATGTTATACAATGTTCATATTTCATGAACAAGAACAAACACAACAGACTATATATCATGACATTGCAAACTATTCGCACAAAATATAAATAGAAGTGAAAATTTATTTCCGTGAGTAAATATTTATTTAAAGAATGATCTATTCTTAAAAATTCATCACATTTAAATGAATTATTTAAGCAGTATTTAAGGGAATCCACCCCAAAAATTCGAAGACCTATTTCAAAAATTTATGTATCAATAAGAGGTATTAAAAAGACCTCTTTAAATTTGGCAGTCCCGATAGTTGGAAGTATTTACCTGATTTGTAGAAAATGTTATCGGTTGCCAGCAGGTTGTAGTCATTTATAATTCAACAAATAGAAATATATGACTGGAAACACCAGTCAAATTACTGACTTAATCAACGAAAAGGCACATTAGCTTGAATAAAAGAATAGTTAGAATCGGGAGACCAACTTGGTATCGTCTTTGAATTAGCGATACTTAATGCAAGATCTCTATAAGACATACTGAATTTTAGCAAATACTCAAAGTCAAAATTATCATCCACTTCATCTGTCGGTTTATGCACATACTTCAGAATTCTTTCATCAATCTTTTCAAATCCCGGACTAACTATTATTGATGGAATTCCTCGGTTTGCAAAAGTTATATTATCCCCTCTTTCATATAAATATTCAAGATCAACAGGATAAGCCAAACATTCAATGCCATATTTTATAGTAACATTCCAAAAATCAGGATGGAATAGAATTTTGTTTTTCCCACCAATCCTGATATTTGATGTGTCGTTAAATCCACCTCCATCATTATTGAGAACAAAAACGATACTATCGATTGAGACCGGACTATGAGCCACAAAATATTCACTCCCCAACATTCCTTCTTCTTCCCCAGTAGTTGCTAGAAAAATCAAAGAACGTTCGGATATCGATTTTGACAACTCCTTAGCAGCATAAATCAAAGCAGTAGTTCCCATCGCATTATCCCTGGCTCTGGAAACGCCAGTCAAATTGACCACCCCAGGCCAATTTAAATTGACCATCGACGCCGGAGCAAATTGACCACCGACCATTTTCAACAAAAAAGAGAACGTTTTTCTTCTGTCAGATTACAACAAATTTACTGTTTTTTTATTCACTATAAATGTTTCGTTTTTTTCTCATCGATTCCCCCATCAGCTCAATCCTGTGCGATTGATGGATCAACCGGTCAAGTATGGCATCGGCAATCGTTTTTTCCCCGATTATTTCATACCACTTACTAACGGGCAGTTGTGATGTAACAATCATTGAGCCACTATTGTGCCTGTCTTCAATTAACTCTAACAGAGCTATCCGGTTTTGGCTATCTAAGGGTTGCAGACCAAAATCATCGAGTATTATTAACTGATGCCTGGCCATTTTTGCAAGTTCTTTAAGATAAGATCCATCGGCTTTTGCCATTTTTAGTTTAGAAAACAGTTTTGTTGTATTAAAGTACAAAACCCTGTATCCCTCAATACAGGCCTGATACCCTAAGGCTGTCGCAATATAACTTTTGCCGGCACCGGTGCTGCCCGATATTAATACATTCTCGTTTTTATTAATAAAATCGCATTCAGCCAGTCTTAACAGTTTTGTCCGATCGATATTTCTTGCATGTTCGTACACCACGTTTTCAATGGTTGCTTTATAGTGGAACCTTGCATTTTTTATCAATCGCTCTATCTTTCGGTTGTTGCGATCGTCCCACTCGGCATCTGTTATCATCGATACAAACTGGTCGATGGTGTAATCATCGGTTTTACCCGTTTCGATAGCTGTTTTAAAAGCCCCATGCATACCATGGAGCTTCATCTGTTTCATTCGTGTTAATGTTACTTCGTTCATTGTTTTTTACTTTATCAGTTGTAATATTTTCCTCCCCTTATATTGTTATGAAAAGGAAGTTCAGGTTCGTCCGGTGTTTCATCGTCAAGTTTATCCAACCCTTTTTCCAGTATCTTTTGTATGATTTTGTAGTTGTAAACCTGATGTTCCAATGCACGTTTACACGCATTGGCAAGCCTTTCTTCTCCCACCTTTTTAGCAAAAGCCAATACGCCCATACAGCTTTTATAGGATTGTTCAGGGTGTTGTTTTCTTTCCAGCACATTGATTATAAATTCCTTTACACTTTCGTCAATTGAAGCTGCCCAGTTGATAAAACGCTGCGGTGTCCAGTCGGTAACAAACTGGTGTGTTGTTGCCAGGTGGTCTTTGTTTGTGGTGTAGAAGTATTTACGTCCATCTCTTTTGTGCAAAGCTATGCGGTTGTATTTATGGTATATTTCAACGGTTTTTGATGTAAACACCAGCTTTACCTTCTTCTTTAAATATTGGCAGGGAACACTGTAATAATGCTTGTCTTTGCTTAACAGCACGTGCCCGTTCATGGCTACGGTGGCTATTGCTATTTCTTTAATCTCGTATTTTTCTACAGGCAATGCGGTAAGCTTGTCTTTTTCGTCTTCAACGAATAATTGATACCGGGACGTTGGCCTGCCAGTCAGCTTTTTGTTGTTGTGTTTATCCAGCTCGTCCCAAATGGCATTATTTAGCTCGTCTAAACTATAAAAGCTTTTGCCGCGCAAGGCCGGATATATTCTTTGGTACAGTATCTTAACTGCCCCTTCTGCCAGAGACTTGTCCCGGGGACGGTAAGCCCGGGCCGGAAGAACTGTTGTGCCATAGTGTTCGGCAAAGTCCATAAACGTTTCGTTAATGGTAGGTTCAAACCGGCTGCTTTTGGTTACGGCAGACTTTAGGTTATCAGGGACAATAGCTGCAGGAACTCCCCCGTAAAAGTGCAGTGCATTTTCAACCGAAGCAACAAAGTCTTCTTTTTGTTGGCTCGGTGAGGCTTCTGCATAGGTGTATTGACTGGCCCCCAGTATGGCAACAAAAAACTGTACCTCTTCAATCTCGCCTGTTTCTTTATTGATAACTTCAAGGGTTTTGCCAGCGTAGTCAATAAACATCTTATCGCCTGCTTTATGCTCCATATGCATTACCGGGTTAACCTTTTTACTCCAACGCAGGTAGTGGGCTTTAAACTGGCTTAGTTTTAGCCCATCGGGATGTTTTGCATAATATTCTTCCCACATCAGCTGTTTGGTAACGCCGGTCTTTTTTAGTTCGCGCTCCATGTAGGGAAAGAAGTTATAAACCTTTTTTAGCTTGGGGGAAAGAACATCTTCGGTATCCCTGCTAAAGATCTTTTCCAGCTCGGAATCACTCTTTTTATCAATATCATCAATTGTAAGGTTTAATACCTTGTATAGAGCGATATACTTCTTAACGGTGTTACGTGAGAGGCCCAGGTACCTACTGATAAATTGTTTTGCTTTTCCCTGGTGGTGCAACTGAATGACTTTTCTTACTTTACTCATGTCGATTAATTTATTAGCCATGTTTTCATATTAATTTGTTTAAATCAGTATGAAATTATGGCTTCGACAGAAGTAAAATCAATCTCTTTTGATGGGTGGTCACTTTAGTCCGGCGCAGGTGGTCACTTTGCTCCGGCACGGGGTGGTCAGTTTAAACTGGCGAGGGTGGTCATTTTATTCCGGCCTTGGGTGGTCACTTTGACCGTTTTTTCCAAACAAATAACGCTAATAGATGCATTCATGATAAATTTTGGTTTAACTCTTGGTTTACCTTTTGCACCAAAACCAGCGTAAAAAAGAAGAAAGTGAAATTATTGGAAGAAAGTGTATAAAAACAAAAAAGCGCCTGAATCAAAGATTCTAAGCGCTTTTCTTTTGGCTCCCCAGGTTGGACTTGAACCAACGACCTACGGATTAACAGTCCGCCGCTCTAACCAACTGAGCTACTGGGGAAGATTAATTCCCTCTGTGAGAACGTTTGCTTTTCAAAAGCGATGCAAAAGTAATAGCTTTTCTTAAAAGTCAAAACTTTTTTTCAAAAAAAATCAATTAAAATATCTATCCCCGGTCGAAGGAAAATATACAATAAACTCAAACCATATTCTTGCTTTATTGTTATACAGTCAGTTATTAAATACAAATATTCAAAATCATTAAAAATAAAGAAATGAAAAAACTTACTCAACTTTTTTCGGTTGCCTTCATAATTGGCATATTTACACTTTCAAATTTTCAGGCAAAAGCACATTGTGAGATTCCATGTGGTATCTACGGCGACTCTGTTCGCATTGCCCTGTTATACGAACACATCGAAACCATTGAAAAATCGATGAACCAGATTAATGAATTATCAAAATCTGAAAATCCTGATTACAACCAATTGGTAAGATGGGTCATGAACAAAGAGGAGCACGCAAAGGAAATGCAGGAAATTGTAAGTCAGTACTTTTTGCACCAGCGTGTTAAGATTACATCTTCGGCCGACGAAGCTGCATATCGTAAATACGTAAAACAGTTGGAGCTTTTGCACCACCTTTCGGTTTTTGCCATGAAAAGCAAACAAAGTACCGATTTGAGTATTATCGACACGCTGCGCGAAAAGCTTCATCTTTTTGAACATGCCTATTTTGGCGACGATCACTGAAAAACAAACAATTACAAAATAGAAAAAGGACCTTAATTAAGGTCCTTTTTTGTATCAATTTGCCAGCTATGTGTAGTTATAACTTGCAACTTGGCTTGTCCGTTTTATTGAATTAACAACAGGCTGTCAACTGTTTAATTTATTTACGCCGGCCAACTTATATTTAATCCTTATTTTAGCCTAAAAATAAAAATATGATCCCAAAAATATCCGTAAGCTCAACCCTTGCTCAAAACGTTTCGTACGCCTGTGTTTGTTCCGACAGTAGAGAAACTGCTTCATTGCAATTATCCGAGGCTGAAAAATCATTTCTGGAAACACAGTTTAAAAAAGCTGATTCGTGTACGATTAATCGGCTCCCGAACCTACTTTTCTTCGGAAAAATAAAAAATGAGAAAGAGTACTACGAACAAACTGAGATGGCGCGGGTAGCCGGTGCTAAACTATTCGACGAACTAAAATCTACCAACATCACTTCGGTTCAATTACAGAATTTATGCGAATCTGATTTTCTGACCGCTTTTCTTGAAGGACTGCTACTTAACGCTTACCGGTTTGATAAATATAAAAAAGAGAAAGAATCGTTTGCGATCGAGTCAATCACAATTATTGACGATAAATTTTCAGATACACAAATCGATGAGGTTGTAAACACAACAAAAGCAACTTTTGCGGCACGCAACCTGGTTAACGAGCCGCTTTCGTTTTTAACTGCAAGTCAGTTCTCGAAAGAAATTGAAAAGCTGGGGAACGAAACAGGGTTTTCACTTGAAGTGTTTAACAAGAAAAAAATTGAAACCTTAAAAATGGGTGGTCTGCTGGCGGTAAACAAAGGCAGCATCGATCCGCCAACGTTTAATATTCTGGAATGGAAACCGGAAAATGCTCAAAATACTTCGCCCATTGTTTTTGTTGGCAAAGGCATTGTTTATGATACGGGCGGTTTGAGTTTAAAACCCACGCCAAACTCCATGGATTACATGAAATCGGACATGGGCGGAGCTGCCGGAATTGTGGCAGCTATTTATGCGGCTGCGCTAAACAAACTGCCATTACATATTGTAGGTTTGGTTCCGGCTACCGACAATCGTCCTGACGGGAATGCTTATGTTCCGGGCGACATTATTAAAATGTTCGACGGAACCACCGTTGAAATAAAAAACACCGATGCCGAAGGCCGGCTTATTCTTGCCGACGCATTGAGCTACGCAAAAAAATACAAACCACAACTCGTTATTGATTGCGCTACCTTAACCGGCTCGGCCGATATTATTGCCGGTCCACATGCTGCGGTGGTTATGGGTAACACCTCCGAAAACCTGGATTTACTAAAACAATCAGGTTTAAACACTTACGAACGACTTATAGAAGTTCCGCTTTGGGAGGAATATGCAGCACCACTAAAATCTCCGGTTGCCGATTTAAATAACCTCGGTACACGCGAAGGGCAATCAACAATTGCGGGTAAATTTCTGGAACATTTTACTGATTACAACTGGATTCATGTAGATATGGCGGGCCCGGCTTTCAGAAAAGAAAAAGAAGCCTATCGTCCCGCAGGCGGAACAGGTTATGGAGCCCGACTTCTCTACAACTTTCTTAAATCATTAGTTAACTGATAATGATTTTTAGTTTTACAACCGAACAATAGTAGCTGAACCAACATTAGCATGCTCATTTAAATTAAATAAATTAACTTTGCAGGGCTCAAAAAAGAGCAAAATATCTGAAACTAAATACAATGGCAAAACAAGATACAATACGAATTGGAATAACACATGGCGACATTAACGGAATTGGATACGAAGTGATACTTAAAACGCTCTCTGATCCTCGAATTCTCGAAATGTGTACTCCGGTTGTTTATGGTTCGCCCAAAGTGGCAGCCTACCACCGAAAGGCATTAAACATTAGCGATGTGAGCTTCAATCACATTCGCAACACTAAAGAAATACTGCATAAAAAAGCCAACATTATAAATTGTGTTGACGAGAATATTCGGGTTGAGTTAGGAAAATCAACCACAGAAGCCGGAGTTTCATCTTTTGAGGCGCTGGACCGCGCAACTAACGATTTGCAAAAAGGCTACATTGATGCATTGATTACCGCACCAATTAATAAAGACAATATTCAAAGTGAAGAATTTAATTTTCCCGGTCATACCGAGTTTCTGGCACAAAAATTCGACACAAAAGATTATGCCATGTTAATGGTGAGCGAATCGCTGAAAATTGGAGTAGTTACAACGCACATTCCAATTTCGAAAGTTGCTGAAAGCCTGAACAAAGAAACCATTCTTTCAAAAATCAGAATCATTGCCAAATCGCTGCAGCAAGACTTTGCCATTACAAAACCACGCATTGCTGTGTTTGGATTAAATCCACACGCGGGCGACAACGGGTTAATTGGTAGCGAAGATAAAGAAATAATTCTGCCGGCTGTTATTCAGGCCAAAAAAGAAGGCATAATGGCGCTCGGACCATACCCGGCTGACGGATTCTTCGGATCGGAAGATTACCGGAAATTCGATGCCATTCTGGCCATGTATCACGATCAGGGTTTAATACCATTTAAACTGGCATCGTTTGAGCGAGGAGTAAACTACACCGCCGGGTTACCGTCAATACGCACATCGCCGGCACATGGAACCGCTTACGCAATTGCCGGTGAAGGAAAAGCATCGCCCGAATCGTTCCGTCAGGCCTTATATCTGGCTATTGATGTGTACAAAAACCGCAATATTTACAGCGAGATAAGTAAAAACCCGCTGAGAAGGTACGATATAAACCCGAACCAAGTGGATGAAAGTGTTGATATTGAAGCTTCGGAAGAAGAAGATACATTATAAAAATGCTTTGCCATGTACGAATTTATTAAAGGTAACATTGCCGAAATTAGTGCAACAAATGTTGTAGTTGAAACTGCCGGTGTTGGTTACTTCATACATATTTCGTTGAACTCATACAGTGCGCTCAACGGGAAAAAAGAAGTTAAAGTTTTTATACACCAGGTAGTTCGCGAAGACGCGCATACACTTTATGGTTTTGCCACCACCAGCGAGCGAGAACTCTTTCGCAACCTTATTTCGGTAAACGGGGTGGGTGCCAATACGGCAATTATGATGCTTTCGTCATTAAATCCTGATGAACTAAAAGCTGCTGTAACCACCGAAAATGTTGCCGTTTTGAAAGCGGTAAAAGGTATTGGGGCAAAAACTGCACAGCGTATCATAATCGACCTAAAAGATAAACTTGGAAAAATACCAGATTCGGGGCAAAATTTAACTGTTGCAGACAATACTATCAGAAATGAATCGTTATCTGCATTAGTCATGCTTGGTTTTGTTAAAAAAGATGCTGAAAAGATCGTAACAAAGATCCTTCAGGAGCAACCTGACACAACCGTTGAAAGCGTGATAAAACAAGCGTTAAAAAGGTTATAAATTTACCATTTTCGAAAAAAGAAAAACCTGACATAAGAAGCAACCATTTTTTCGAAAAGCCTTTGTTTTAGTAATTTTAATGAAATGACACTTAGCCGAAGTTTGCCAAAAATATTCTTCATTTTACTTGTATTTTTTGCCCTGGCAGTTCCCAATAAGGGAGAGGCCCAGGAAGTGCCTGAAATAGATACAACGGGCACCTTGCCCTACCCTTTTAAAGATCAGCCGGCATTTGGTTATCCGGATCAGGATTCAGCGAAATTATACCTTAGCAAGCCAAGCAATATTAAGTACGAAATTGAATACGATCCCATAACCGGACAATATGTTTTTTACGAAAAAGTTGGTTCGCTGAATTACCGTCTGCCACAAAGTATGTCGCTCGACGACTACCTGGAGTACGACTTCGACAAATCAATTCAGGATTACTGGCGATCGAGAACACAACAGGAAAGCATAGATTCACGGGGTGGACTGCTGCCAAAATTAACAATAGGTAGCGAGGCGTTTAACCGCATATTCGGCGGAAATACAATCAATATCCAGCCACAGGGTTATGTTGAGGTAAGTTTTGGTTATCAGGTAAATAAAACTGAAAACCCCTCGATACCTGAACGTTTGCGAAAAGTTCCGACCTTTGATTTTGACGAAAAAATTCAGATGAATGTTACCGGCCAGATCGGTACAAAAATGAATATGCGGGTGAACTATAACACAGAGGCAACTTTTGACTACGAAAACAAAATGAACCTCGAGTACACCGGCGACGAAGATGAAATTCTGCAACGTATTGAAGCCGGAAATGTATCGTTACCTTTAAACGGTTCGTTAATCACGGGTGCTTCAAACCTGTTTGGTGTAAAAGCCGAAATGCAGTTCGGTAAACTAACGCTTACCACACTGTTCTCACAACACCGCGGTGAATCAAAAACAGTGGAAACTGAAGGTGGCGCGCAGGTTGCTACTTTCGATATTTCGGCGGCTAATTACGATGCTAACCGTCACTTCTTCCTCGCACAGTATTTCCGCGATCATTACAACGAGTGGTTAAAAAGTACTGCCGTACCGCGTTCGCCAATCACCATTAATAAAGTGGAAGTATGGGTAACCAACAAATCGAACGATTTCGATAACTCGCGAAACATTCTGGCATTTCAGGATTTGGCAGAGCACGATCCACACATTTACAATAATATTCCCCAGTTTCAGGCCAATGCAGGCTTACCTTACCCGCAAAGTATTTTCCCTGGAAACCAGGCCAATGGACTTTACAGCGAAATGAGCACCACTTATGCCGATGTTCGGCAGGTGCAAAATATTTCGAGTGTTATGGCTCAATTCGGGCAGGATTTTGTTGGCGGAACCGATTTTGAAAAAATTGAGCAGGCACGTAAACTGAATGATTCAGAATTTACGATTAACAAACAACTGGGTTATATTTCGTTAAACAGCGCGCTAAACACCGATGAAGTTTTAGCCGTAGCATTTAACTTTACTTACAACGGGCAAACATTTCAGGTGGGTGAATTTTCAACCGACGGTATTGATGCGCCGAAAACACTTTTTATGAAGTTGTTGAAAGGCACCAACTTGTCGCCGGGAAAACCAACCTGGAACCTGATGATGAAAAATATTTACAACCTGAATGCCTACCAGTTAACCAACGACGATTTTGAGCTGAATGTGGTTTATCAGAATGATTCAACCGGAACGTATATCAACTATTTGCCCGCATCGCGAATTGAAGGACATATTCTTCTTGAAGTAATGCGACTGGATATGCTCAACTCGCAACTCGATCCCACCAAAGACGGAGTATTCGATTATGTTGAAGGCATAACGGTAAACTCCAACACCGGGCGAATCATATTCCCGGTTGTTGAGCCTTTTGGCAGTCACCTTGCCGATTCGATACAAAATCAGTCAGACATTGAGCGCTTTACTTTCCAAACCCTTTACGATTCAACACAAGTTAAAGCCGAACAAGATGCAGAGCACAATAAGTTCAGACTTACCGGTAGTTACAAAGGTTCGTCGAGTTCCGATATTGCACTGGGAACATTAAACCTTACACAGGGCTCGGTTACGGTTACAGCCGGTGGCCAGGTACTTACCGAAAATGTTGACTATACAGTAGATTATACCTTAGGTAGGGTAAAAATCATAAACCAGGCACTGCTTGAGGCCGGAACACCAATTAAGGTTTCAACGGAAAGTGAAGATCTGTTTACCATGCAACGAAAAACATTAATGGGTACGCATGCCAACTATGCTTTTTCCGATAATTTTAATATCGGGGCAACCATGCTTTGGATGAATGAACGCCCGTTAACCGAGAAAGTTGATTATGGACAAGATCCGATATCGAACCTGATGTATGGAATGGATGCCCGTTACAACACCGAAGCTCCATTTATTACAAAAGCACTTGATGCACTGCCTTTCTACTCTACCAATGCCGCTTCATCAATCGACGTGGAGGCCGAATTTGCACAGCTGGTACCGGGAAGTTCAAAATCGATAAACGGAGCCGTTTATGTAGATGATTTCGAAGCAACGAAAACATCGATTGATATGCGCACACGCTCGTCGTGGATGCTGGCCAGTACGCCACAATACCAAAACGACATGTTCCCGGAAGCCAATCTAAGCAACTCGCTTGACTACGGTGTAAACCGTGCAAGACTGGCCTGGTACAACATCGATCCATTATTTCTGAGGAATAACTCGCTTACACCGGACCACATAAAAAACAACAGAGATTTACAATCGAACCACCTTGTACGCGAGGTGTTTGAACAAGAAATATTTCCTGAGCGCGAATTTACAACCGGCGAACCAACAAACATTGCTGTTTTGGATCTGGCTTTTTATCCATCAGAGCGTGGGCCTTATAACTACGATGCAGGAAACTCAAGTTACTCGGCCGGGGTTAATGAAGATGGAACCTTGCGTGATCCTGAATCTCGATGGGGTGGTATAATGCGCGAAATTCAAACCAGCGATTTTGAAAACGCCAACATCGAATACATTGAGTTTTGGATGATGGACCCGTTTGTAAACGATACATTGGGAGACAAAACCGGTGGTGATTTGTATTTTAACCTCGGAGAAATTTCGGAAGATGTATTAAAAGACTCGAGAAAAGCATTTGAGAACGGCTTGCCAACCACTGCCGAACTCGCAAATGTAGATACAACAATTTGGGGACGTGTTTCAACACAGCAGTCGTTGGTAAATGCTTTTGACAACACTACCGATTCGCGCCAATACCAGGATATTGGTTTTGATGGCTTGAACGATGAAGACGAGCAAACACATTTTCAACAATACCTGCAAGAACTACAACTGAAAGTTAACGACGATGTTTACCAGCAGGCATTGAATGACCCATCGTCAGATAACTTCCACTATTACCGTGGTTCAGATTACGACCAGGAGGAACTGGGAATTCTGGAGCGTTACAAACAATACAACGGTCCTGACGGCAACTCGCCAACTTCTGAGATGTCGCCCGAAAGTTATCCAACTTCATCAACAACATTGCCTGATATTGAAGATATTAATGACGACAATACACTAAATGAATACGAACGTTATTTCCAATACCGTGTAAGTCTTAGAAAGGAAGACATGCAATTGGGAAGTAACTTTATTTCGGATGTTAGAAGAGCACGTGTTGAGTTAAAAAACGGCGAAGTTGGCGAGGTTGACTGGTACCAGTTTAAAATTCCGGTAAATGCACCTGAATCTGTAATTGGTGATATCAACGACCTGAACTCCATTCGTTTTATGCGTATGTTCATGCATGGATTTTCAGACCCAACGGTTTTGCGTTTTGCTACACTTGATCTTGTTCGTGCCGATTGGCGTCGCTACACCGGCGATATTCTGGAAGACGGTGGCCTGCCATCTACCAATGCTCAATTCGACATCTCGGCGGTAAGTATTGAAGAAAACTCTAGCCGCTCTCCGGTTAACTACATTTTGCCTCCGGATGTATCACGGGTTATCGATCCGGCTAACCCGCAATTGCGCCAATTGAACGAACAGTCGATTGAAATGAAAGTGACTGAACTGGAACAAGGCGATGCACGTGCAGCATACAAATCATTGTACATGGATTTCAGAAGGTACAAAACCCTGAAAATGGAAGTGCACGCTGAGGAGATTGAAGAATACCCGCTGGATGATGACGAGTTGTATTTCTTTATTCGATTAGGATCGGATTACAACTACAACTATTATGAATACGAAGTGCCATTAACGCTTACGCCCGAAGGTAATTACAATGGCGATATTGAAAGCGACCGTTACATCGTTTGGCCCGATCAGAACCGGCTTAATATTCCGCTTGATCTGTTTACCAACCTGAAACTTGAACGTAACGATGCCATGCGCGTAGCTGGCTCGGGAATTTCGATGCAGGACGTTTATGAAGGTTCGCACGATGGATGGAACGACGGGAAAAACCGTGTAAAGGTAAAAGGTAGCCCTAACCTGGGTAACGTAGAAGTGATGATGATGGGAATTCGCAACAAACGTGGGCAAGTAAATACCGGACCAAAATCGGTGATTGTTTGGGCTAACGAATTGCGCTTAACCGATTTTGACGATGAAGGTGGTTGGGCAGCCAACGCCAGAGTTTCAACACGACTGGCTGATATTGGTAGCGTGGTAGTTGCCGGACGTAAACGTACTGCAGGCTTTGGTAGCATCGATGAAAATATTAATAGCCGAATGATGGACGACCTGGATGAAATTGATGTTGCTGCATCGATTGACTGGGGACGATTCTTCCCTGAAAAAGCTGGTGTTCGTATTCCAATGTATTATGGCTATTCAAACAGTACAGCCACACCAAAATACGATCCGGTAAATCCTGATATTGAATTAAAAGAATCGCTTGCACATGCACGTAACAGCAGCGAAAAAGACTCCATAAAAAGCATGTCGCAAGATGTGATTAAACGGAAAAGCATAAACTTTACCAACGTTAAAGTTGAGCCGCAGCGCCAAAAGGAAAAAACACACTTGTGGGACCCGGAAAATTTTGCAGTTACTTATTCATACAACGAAACATCGAAAACAAACATTACCACCGAGTATGATGTGAATAAGACACACCGTTTTATGTTTTCGTACAACTACAGCAACCGACCAAAACTTATTCAGCCATTTAACAATGTACAATTCCTGCAAAAGGGACCATTAAAACTTATTGGCGATTTTAATTTTTATCCGTTGCCAACACAAATATCGTATCGAACCGATTTGTATCGCAAGTACCACGAGCGTCAATCAAGAAATATAACGAATCCGAATCTTATTCTTCCGGCTACTTTCGATAAAGATTTCTTGTGGAACCGCTACCTCGATATCCGGTACGATGTAACCCGTTCATTAAAATTTGATTTCTCATCACGAGGAACTTCAAGAATCGACGAACCGGATGGCCGCATTAACAAAAACGACGACGATTACGAATGGAAACGCGACTCAATTCTTACAAATCTTTGGGATTTGGGACGCCCCACTATTTATAATCATAGCTTTAATGCTACCTACCAGGTACCAATCCGAAACATTAAAGTGCTGAACTTTATGAGCGGAACAGTTCGTTACTCAGGAAAATACGAATGGGCTGCCGGCGCATTAACCGATGAAGACATTAATGTAGGAAATATTATTACCAACTCGCGCAACTTAACATTAACGGGTAACGCCAATTTTCAAACACTGTTTAACAAAGTGCCTTATTTTGCCGAGGTAAATCAAAAATTCAGGCGAACAGGACGTGGGCGTGGTAGCTTAAACCGCTCAGGTACAAGGGGCAGAACAAATCAGCAGCCCGAACCGCTGCAGCGCCAACAGGAAGAAACATTTACAAGCAGTGTGAAATTTGAAGCCAACAAAGGCCAAAAATTCAATCACAAACTGAATACTAAAAAAGTAAAAGTACTGGTTACCGATGTGGAAGGAAAAGTTGTTCCTGGAAAAACAACTGTAATTGATGCCGATAACATTGAGTTTGTTCCTACAAACGATGTACAACAAGCTATGCTTACTGTTACCGGGAAACCGGGAGATCAGTCGTTCTTAAAAGACGTGCTGGATTTAACCACCCGAATGGTAACAGGCGTGCGCACTTTCTCGATTAATTACAGCAAAAACGGAGGTACGGTATTACCTGGATTCCTTCCAGAACCAACTTTATTTGGTACCGGAAAATTTAGTGGCGATCCGGAATGGGGAACTCCTACTTTAGAAAGTAAACTGGCACCGGGATTGCCATTCCTGTTTGGCTGGCAAGACCGCGATTTTGCAATGAAAGCTGCCGACAACGGCTGGATCACCATCGATTCAACATTGAATCAACCTTTCCAGATTATGGAAAACGAACGGATAAACTTGCGTACGTTATGGGAACCTCTCCCCGACCTGCGTATTGATATAACTGCAAACCGTTCGATCTCGAAAAATATTACTGAGTTTTACAATTACGACAACAACACCGGCAATTTTGTTGCCAACAGTTATTCAGAAAGTGGAAACTTCAGTATGTCGACACTAACATTGGGAACGGCCTTCTTTAAAATAGGAAAAGAAGAAGTAATGAGCTCCGATGCTTTTGAGAACATGAAAGAATATCGCCGTGTAATTGCGCACCGTTTGGCACAGCAACGCGGAACTAGTGGAGGTTATAATCCTTCAGCACCAAACCAAAACTACCCGGGCTATCCTGATGGTTATGGACCAAATTCGGTAGAAGTTCTTGTTCCTGCATTCCTTGCTGCATACCAAAATAAAGATCCTGAAAGTGTTTCGCTGGGCTTGTTCCCATCGCTGAAATACATTCGTCCGAACTGGAGCATTCGATACGAAGGAATGGTTTCACGTATTCCGGGATTGAACAACGTAATGCGTTCGTTGAATTTCCAGCATACATACCGTTCAAGTTACAATGTTGGTTCGTATGCAACTAACCTTAACTTTATTGCTGCCGAAGATGGATATACTATGGTGCGTGACCTGGCTGACAACTTTGTTCCGGCATACGATTTTAATACCGTTAGTATTGTTGAAGCATTCAACCCGCTTATTAATATCGATATTATGTGGCTGAGCGATTTGACTACCCGCGGTGAGATAAAACGTGCACGTAACCTGAATTTATCGTTATCGAACAACCAGCTTACAGAAATTCTCAGCAACGAATATATTTTAGGCTTGGGATATCGTTTTACACGAATGGATTTGATTATAAAAACAAAGAATTCGCAGCAAGCATACTCGAACGATTTGAACGTACGTGCTGATATTTCGTACCGAAAAACAAAAACTATTTTGCGTCAGTTGGATGAAGCAAACGACCAGATTACGGCAGGACAAGGTAATTTTACGTTAAAAACATATGCCGATTACCGCTTAAGCGACAAGTTTGAAATGCGCGTGTATTACGACCGGATTATAAACGATCCGTTTACTTCGCTGTCGTACCGTACAACAAACGCAAACTTTGGAGTTAGTTTCCGTTTCACCTTGTCGAACTAATTGTTAAACCAAGTTTATTTGAAAAATAGTTTTTAAAGCTTCTGTCAACAATATTTTGATATTTCAAAAAAAACGTTTTTCTTGCAGAAGATTATAATTTAAGAATGCAAAAAATAAATACAATATGGCTTCCGTGGTGGGGTCTTCTTACGTAAGTTAGGAGTTAAAGAGCCATATTGCTATTTTTAAAGATATGACAGGCCTGCTTCTAACAAAAGCAGGTTTTTTTATGCAACAGATAAATAATTATGAGAACAAACAATAACATTTGGTGGTGGCGTAGCAACTTTTTACAAATATCGTGAAGAGAGGATACGTCATTGCATAAATTAAAAGCGGCTCATCGGATTTCACGGTGAGCCGTTTTTAGTTTAAACGCCTTGCTAACAGCATTTTTAGAATAGAAATACAAACAAAGAATAAAACAAAAAATATAAAATGGAAAAACTTAATTTTAAACCGGTCGTACGAAAAATACTTGCCGATACCGTAACTCCGGTAAGCGTTTATTTACGATTGCGCACGCTTTATCCAAAGTCGATATTGCTGGAAAGCTCCGATTACCACGGAGTTGAAAATGCCTACTCCTTTATTGCTTTTAACCCAATCGCCAATTTTACGGTGGCAAGCGGCGAAACAACCATCGATTTACCGGGCCGGGAACAGGAAAAATTCACTCTATCGCCCGAAAAGAAATTACACGATGAACTCGACAATTTCTTTAAAACCTTTAATGTTGATTCGGATGAGATAGAATTGCCGGCCAACGGTTTATTTGGCTACCTGAACTTCGATGCCATTCAACATTTTGAAAGCATCCGTTTTTCATCGGCAAAAACAGAAGGCTATCAAACCCCGGAAGTTAACTACAGTTTTTATAAGTACATAGTTGCAATCGATCACCACAAAAACCAAATTCACATTGTAGAAAACCTGTTGGAAGGCGAAGAGTCGCAAATGGATTACGTTCATCATTTGTTGGTGAACCTGAACTTTTCAACCGCCAGTTTCGATGTTCGTGGCGAGGAGAAATCGAATATCACCGACGAAGAATACATGCACATGGTAACCAAAGGGAAAGAGCACTGCTTCCGTGGCGATGTATTCCAAATCGTGTTGAGCCGTCAGTTCTCGCAGGAATTTATTGGCGACGATTTTAATGTATACCGTGCCCTTCGTTCGATAAATCCATCGCCTTATCTTTTCTATTTTGATTATGGAACTTACAGTATTTTCGGATCGAGTCCGGAAGCTGAAATCAGGATAAAAGACAACAAAGCTTACATTCATCCGATTGCCGGAACTTTTAAACGAACCGGGAATGATGACCAGGATCGTGAGTTGGCTGAAAAGCTTAGCAAAGATCCTAAAGAAAATGCCGAGCACGTAATGTTGGTAGATCTTGCCCGTAACGACCTGAGTAGAAACGCCGACAATGTAATTGTAGAAACTTACCGCGAGGTGCAATTCTTCTCGCACGTTATTCACTTGGTTTCGCAGGTTTCGGGAGAAATTACTGACGATACCAACCTGATAAAAGTGTTGGGAGAAACCTTCCCGGCCGGAACACTTTCGGGAGCACCAAAGTATAAAGCCATGGAACTGATTGACAAATACGAAAACCAAAACCGTGGGTATTACGGTGGTTGTATTGGCTACCTGGGTTTCGACAATTCGGTTAACCATGCAATCATGATCCGCTCGTTTTTGAGTAAAGACAAAAAACTATACTACCAGGCAGGTGCCGGAATTGTTGCCGACTCGCAAGAAGAGAGCGAACTGCAGGAAGTGAATAACAAACTGGCTGCATTGAAAAATGCCATTGAAATGGCTAAAGGAATCAACTAAAAATAGGAAACAATGAAAATACTAGTTATAGATAATTACGACTCATTTACCTACAACCTGGTGCATGCCATCAAAAAGATTTCCGGCCAGCCGGTTGATGTGTTTCGCAACGACCAGATTGCATTGGAAGAGATTGATAAATACGACAAGATCGTTCTTTCTCCGGGTCCCGGAATTCCTGAAGAGGCAGGCCTTTTGCTCGATATTATTAAAGCCTACGCGCCAAAGAAAAGTATGCTCGGTGTTTGTTTGGGGCATCAGGCAATTGGTGAAGCGTTTGGCGGAAAATTACACAACATGAACCGCGTTTTACACGGAATTGCCACACCCGTAAAACAAACAGGAATTAAAGCGCAGTTATTTGAAGGCCTACCTGAATCATTCGACGTGGGACGCTACCACTCATGGATCGTGCAGGATGAACAATTACCCGAATGTTTTGAGGTTACCAGTTACGATGAAGATGGTCTGGTAATGTCGATGCAGCACAAAGAATACGATGTGCAGAGTGTGCAGTTCCATCCGGAATCGGTACTTACTCCGCTGGGTGAAAAAATGATCGAGAACTGGTTGTATCCAAACAAAAAGTAAATCAAATTCAAAAAACTCAACTGCTTAAAAATGAAAGAAACATTACAATACCTTTTTGAAGGAAACACCCTCACCCGCGAAGAAGCTAAAGCGGCCTTAACAGGCGTTGGAAAAGGCCTTTATTCTGAAGCTGAATTTGCCGCATTTCTAACCGTTTTTAAAATGCGACCGTTACAGTCGGAAGAATTGGGTGGTTTTCGCGATGCCATGGTGGAACTCAGCACAAAAGTCGATCTTTCGGAATACAACGCAATCGATGTGGTTGGTACCGGCGGCGATGGTAAAAACACATTTAACATCTCTACGCTTTCGTGCTTTGTAATTGCCGGAGCGGGCGTGAATGTAACGAAACACGGAAACTACGCAGCAACTTCAACCAGCGGTTCATCAAACGTTTTGGAATTTCTGGGATACGAGTTCAGCAACGACATCGACAAATTAAAAAGCGACCTTAAAAAAGGTGGATTTTGCTTTCTGCATGCTCCGTTATTCCATCCGGCAATGAAACATATTGCTCCGGTTCGCAGGGCATTAAAAGTGCCAACCTTTTTTAATATTCTTGGGCCGATGATCAATCCATCGGAACCAAAATTTCAAGTACTTGGTGTTAACAACAGCGTAAATTTTGAACACTACAAGAATGTGTATAAAACGATGGATGTTAACTTTGCCATTGTGAACAGTGTTGACGGTTACGACGAGATTTCGCTGACAGCCGATACGCACTTTGCCACACAATCGGAGGATAAACTGGTGTCCCCATCAGAATTTGGCTTACCACAAATTGCACCCGAAAAACTTTTTAGTGGCGAGTCGGTGGAAGATGCCGCCAAAATCTTTATTGATGTGTTGAAAGGCAAAGGTACAACAGAGCAAACCAACGTTGTTCTTGCCAACGCTGCCGTTGGTCTGCAAATTGTTTTCTCTGATAAAACATTAATTGAATGTGTTGAGATAGCGCGCGAATCTTTGCAAAGCGGAAACGCGTTGAAAAAGTTGGAAGCAGTAACTAACAAGTCCTTTTAAGGCAGAGTAAATAAAAAGACAATGAATATTCTTGATAAAATAGTAGCAACAAAAAAGCAAGAAGTAGCTGCACAGAAAAAAGTAGTTAGCATTGAACAACTGGAAAAGTACCCGGCTTTTACGCGAAAATGTAATTCGTTAAAAGAAAACCTGCTGAAAGAAGGGACTTCAGGAATTATTGCAGAATTTAAGCAAAAGTCGCCTTCAAAAGGTGAGATCAATTTCTCGGCAAAAGTGGAAGAAGTTACCAAA
This sequence comes from uncultured Draconibacterium sp., assembly GCF_963676815.1. Classification (NCBI taxonomy): domain Bacteria; kingdom Pseudomonadati; phylum Bacteroidota; class Bacteroidia; order Marinilabiliales; family Prolixibacteraceae; genus Draconibacterium; species uncultured Draconibacterium sp. Next base: position 3,363,356 of record NZ_OY781365.1, on the reverse strand, counting down.
GCTTATAACGCTGCCGGAGCTTCGTGCCTTTCTGTCCTAACCGATTTTGAATACTTTGGCGGCACACTGGCCAACCTGGCGAAAGCGCGTGAAGCCAATCCTGACATTCCGATTTTGCGTAAAGATTTTATGATCGACACCTATCAGATTGTGGAAGCAAAAGCTTTTGGTGCCGATGTTATTCTGTTGATTGCAGCGTGTCTCTCAAAAGAAAAAGCGCTGGAACTGGCACAAAAAGCCAAAGAACTGGGACTGGATGTGTTAATGGAAATCCACAACGCCGATGAGTTGGAGATCGTTAACGATTATGTTGATGTTGTAGGTGTAAACAACCGTAATCTTAAAACTTTTGAGGTGAGTGTTGAAACTTCAGTGGAACTTTCGAAACTTATTCCGGCCAAATTTGTAAAAATATCGGAAAGTGGTTTGACAGGAGCTGCCGAGATCAAATACCTGAAAGAAAATGGTTTTAAGGGCTTTCTAATTGGAGAAACCTTTATGAAAACAGATGATCCGGGTGCAGCTTGTAAAAAACTGATTGAGGAATTATAAATGTCATTTCGACGAAGAATGAGGAGAAATCTTTTGCTTCGAAGCACAATGTTACAGATATCTCTCTACGTTCGAAATGACAGAAATTGAACAAGATGACAAACAACCTAAAAATAAAAGTTTGCGGGATGAAATTCACCCAAAATCGTGAGCAGGTGGAAGCGCTTGCGGTGGATCTGCTGGGCTACATTTTTTACGGCCCTTCAAAACGATTTGTTGGTGACACTCCCGATGCCGGACTCTTTCAATCTGACAAACCCAAAGTGGGTGTTTTTGTGAACGAGAATGCATTTGAAATTCTGGGTCTTGCAAAAAACTTCGGTTTCGAGTACATTCAGTTACACGGCAAAGAAAATCCTAAAACCTGTGGAATATTAAAAAGCCAGGGGTTGTGTGTATTAAAAGCCTTCCCTATGGATGATGATTTTAAATTTGCTACAACAGAAGCTTTTGATGGCCATGTGGATTATTTTCTATTCGACACCAAAACCAAACAACATGGTGGTTCGGGCAAAAAGTTCAACTGGCAGATCCTGGAAAACTACACCGGAAATACTCCCTTTTTTCTGAGTGGAGGAATTGGACCTGACGATGCAGCAGAAATTAAAGAACTAAATCATCCAATGCTTGCAGGAGTTGACCTAAATAGTGGTTTTGAAGATGAACCGGGATTAAAAAACATTGAAAAACTAAAACAATTTATTGCGCAATTAAAGGCAGAATAAATGCTGATTGCGCCAAAGCAATAAAGATTATGAAGTATCAAGTAAACGAAAAAGGATATTACGGCGAATTTGGCGGGGCATGGATACCCGAAATGATGTTCACGAATATTGATGAGCTCAAGCGCCGTTACCTGGAAATTATAGAATCAGAAGCATTCAAAAAAGAATTCGATCAACTGTTAAAAGATTATGTGGGGCGTCCATCGCCACTATACTATGCCAGCCGGCTTTCAGAGCATTACGGCAGCAAAATATACCTGAAACGCGAGGATTTGAACCACACCGGTTCACACAAGCTAAATAATACCATCGGACAAATTCTGTTGGCTCAGCAGCTGGGAAAAACACGCATTATTGCCGAAACCGGTGCCGGCCAACACGGGGTGGCAACAGCAACGGTTTGCGCCTTGAAAGGAATTAAATGTATCGTTTATATGGGCGCTTTGGATGTTTCGCGCCAGGCACCCAACGTAAAAAAGATGAAGATGCTCGGCGCCGAAGTAATTCCGGTACACAGTGGCAATAAAACGTTGAAAGACGCTACCAACGAAGCCATGCGCGACTGGATCAACAATCCGGAAGACACGCACTACATTATTGGCTCGGTAGTGGGGCCACACCCCTACCCTGATATGGTTGCACGTTTCCAATCGGTTATCAGTGCCGAAATGAAAAAACAATTGCAGGAACAAACGGGCTCTGAATTTCCAACACGTATTTTGGCGTGTGTGGGTGGAGGTAGTAACGCCGCCGGAGCTTTTTATCATTATCTTGATGATGAGCAGGTGGAACTGATAGGTGTGGAAGCTGCCGGAAAGGGTGTAGATACAGAAGAAACTGCAGCGACCTTAACCGTTGGAACTCCCGGAGTTTTACATTCGAGCAGAACTGTGTTAATGCAAAATGATGACGGACAGATTACCGAACCATATTCCATTTCGGCAGGATTGGATTACCCGGGAATCGGCCCTTTACATGCACACCTTTTTAAAACCGGCCGAGCTAAGTTTTTAGCTGCCACCGACGAAGAAGTTTTAAAGGCAGTGTTATTGCTAACACAAAAAGAAGGTATTATTCCTGCACTGGAATCGGCACACGCACTGGCTGCACTGGAGAAAATAAAAATGAATCCTGACGATGTGAATGTGATTAACCTTTCGGGTAGCGGAAACAAGGATATGGAAACTTACCTGAATTATTTTGGATATTAAAAAAACGAACGCTGACAACACAGATAAAAAAGATTTCCACAGAAAGAAATCAACGAAAATCTATATAATCAGCGTCATCTGCGTTCTATTAAAACTATTATCATGAACAACAGAATCAATCAACTTTTCGAAAGAAAAAAAGAAAACATACTCTCGGTGTATTTTACTGCCGGGTTCCCCAACCTGAACGATACCGTTGAAATTATTCAACAGCTGGAAAAAAATGGCGTCGACCTCATCGAAATCGGCATGCCCTTTTCCGATCCAACAGCCGACGGTCCAACGATTCAGCGCACCAGCGAAATTGCCTTAAAAAATGGCATGTCACTCAAAGTACTTTTCGAGCAATTAAAAACCATTCGCGAATCGGTTTCTATCCCGCTGGTTTTAATGGGCTACCTGAATCCGGTGTATCAATACGGCGTAGAGAAGTTTTGCCAAAAATGCAACGAGATTGGAATTGACGGCACTATCCTGCCCGACCTTCCGCTTGATGAATTTGAAGCAGAATACAAAACAATTTTCGAGCAAAACAACCTGCATAATATTTTGCTGATCACGCCACAAACTTCGGAAGCACGCATCCGCCAGATTGATGATGCCAGCGAAGGATTTATTTACATGGTGTCATCGTCGTCAACAACCGGGGCCGGCAAAAAAGTGGAAGATTTCCATGCCGACTATTTTGAGCGCATTCAGGCCATGAACCTTAAAAATCCTCGCCTCATCGGATTTGGAATATCAGACAATGCCACGTTTACCAACGCCTGTAAATATGCCAGTGGTGCTATTATAGGCAGTGCATTTGTTAGTTCGTTTAGTAAGGAGGTGGCGATTGAAGATTCGGTAAAACAATTTGTAAAAAACATGCTCAATACTGACTAATATTAGCACCTTTAAAGTTTAACAAATCTAAATGTTATTAAACACAAATTGAGTAGAACCGATCTAAATAACACATGTTCAATGCGATAGCAAAATGCTGCAAAAAAGGCTGCGTTAATTAGTGTTAAAGGATATTTTACAGCATACTTTAATTCAATTTTGGATGTTATTTTTAATAGCGAACAATAAAAGAAGAAGCCATGTTTGAATACGCAAAAGTAATTCTACCCAAAGTGAGTTTTAGCAAAGAATTGTTCAGTAAAGAGTTAGCCAAATGCATTAATTGGGTGGAACCCGATCAGTTGCAGAACTTACGCAACTGGTGTTATGAAAATTTTAAAGAGATGTACCCCGATGTACTGGCAGAGGCATTTGCCGACATCGCGGCTTAAAGTATTAACCGGGCGGGATTTTATCCCGCCTTTTTTATGCTTCAAAGTTTTTTGATCATCCAAATATCACACCCGGTATGTCCCGAGTCTCCCAGGGGCTTTTCCAGCTTTTCAAATCCTGCACGTTCGTACATTCCCACTGCATTATCAAATTCGGGTAGGGTTTCAATATAAACCTCAGAATACCCCAGTTCTTTTGCCGACTCGATACTCAGTTTCATCAATTTAGTTCCCAAGCCATTTCCCCGGGCTTTTGCCAAAAGATAAAATTTTACCAACTCGGCACAGCCATTTGGTAATCCTTCGGTAGGATAAATGCCGCAACAACCTAAAATCTCTCCACCATTTTCGGCTACCCACAGAATCGATTTTTTATTCTGAAACAGTTCATACAAATTATCGGTAGTCGGGTCAGAAAAAACGGTTCCTTTTCGCGGCGCATCATATTCCACAAAAGCCGCTCTTATTAAATCGGCCAAGTGTTTATTATCTGATTTCTTTACTCTTCGAATCTCCATATTTACTCCATCATCATCACACAAAATATCCGTATTTTGAATAGTGTATAATTATTAAACGCATTTGCAGCGTTGATAGCCGTTATTAATTTAAAAATAACAGATTTTGCAAAAGGTAAAAAATATCGCCAGCATTCATTTCGTGGCCAGGTGAAATCAATCCGGATTTTCAGTTTCCTGCCGCGTTTTAACAAAAAAATCTTTCAGTTTTCATTACCCGCCGCCGCGAAGTAAAAAAAAGTTTTCAATTTTCATTTCGCGGCCGCACGAAATCAAAGTGGATTTTCGATTTTCATTTTCCCGCTGTGTTTTAATAAAAATAACTTTCAATTTCCATTGCGCGCCTCCGTGAAACCAAAAGAAATTTTCAGAATGCATTTTCCCTCCACACGAAATTAAACTAAACCATCAATTTTATCCTCAACGACAAAAAGCGGTGCACAAAACACCACTATTTCACAATTCACAGCGGCTTTTCGTCTGCCAATAACCTCATTTTATCTGCAAACAACATTCATCCCTGCAATAATGCTCAAATCTACTGATCTTCAACATTAATCCTTTCGTGTCTACCGTTGGTTGATAAAAATCGCAGCGTATTGGTGCATTCTTTAAGTTTGAAACAAAAGTTAAAATGCCGGAAAATGCTAAACAACAATTTTTGGCTGGAAAACAACATTAAACAGGGGGTTCGGGGAAATTAGAAACGTTAACAGCGGCACTCCAATTTTTTTACATAGAAACAGAATAACAGCATTTAAAATGTAAAAAGTGCAATTATCTGGCCGGCTGGCAGATAATAAACTCCCGTTTCCCCGACGGGAGTTTTCTTTTTTTTTGAGAAGGCAAAACAAAAGCGAAGGGTAATAACGCTTGAGTAAAACATAAATTTTTATCAGTGAAACAAACACCGATAGCCTGTCTGTAGCGGGACAGGTTTAAAGTGCAAGTTTCGCCTGATAGCTTATTAATCAACAAATTGAATCATATGAAAAAACTACTTCTATTAGTTGTGGCTTTGTTCTGTGGAGTGAGTATACTATTCGCCCAAACAAAGCAAATTAGGGGAACGGTTACTTCATCCGACGATGGATTGCCCATTCCCGGTGTTTCGGTTGTAGTAAAAGGTACTACCATCGGAACCACTACCGATGTTGACGGATTTTTCGAACTCACTGTTCCGGCAAACGAGGTGCTTAAATTCTCATTTGTAGGTATGCAGGCCAAAGAAGTTCAGATTACCGATGCAACAGTTTATAACACGGTTCTCGAAACAGAATCGATTGGTGTTGGTGAAGTTGTTGTAACCGCCATGGGTATTAAACGCGACAAAAAAGCGCTGGGCTATTCGGTTAGCGAATTTGGCTCGGAAGATTTTGGTAATGTTGGAAACGACGATGCCACCAAAGCATTACAGGGTAAAGTTGCCGGGGTATCAATTTCAGCAGGATCAGGAGCTCCCGGAGCATCAACAAGGGTTATTGTACGCGGGCTTTCGTCGATTACCGGAAGCAACCAGCCGCTTTACGTGGTTGATGGTGTACCTATTAATAACTCGTATGCCAGCGGAAATGCCACCGAAAACTCGATGAACGTAAACGCCAAAGTCGACTTTGGTAACTCGGCATCAGACATTAACCCCGCCGATATCGAAACCATTTCGGTACTGAAAGGTGCAGCGGCATCAAACCTTTACGGGTCGCGTGCAGCAAACGGGGTTATAATGATTACCACCAAACGTGGTGCTAAAAACCAGGATTTACAGGTTACTGTTTCAAGCTCGTCGGCTTTTACCGAAGTTGGTCGCCTGCCTTATTTCCAAAAGAAATTCGGACAAGGATGGAGCGGAACTTACGACAGTAAAGAAAATGGTAGCTGGGGTCCGGTAATGGATGGTAAAGACCGCTTAACCGGATACATTGTTGACAATGTGCAGCAAGTGGCGCCTTTTAGCTACAAAGAAAATGGTATTCGCGATGTATACGAATTTGGTTATTCGCTGAATAATACTGTCGCTCTTTCGGGCGGAAACGAGTTTATGGGATGGTACGCCTCGGCAACCAACTCGCGAAACGACGGAGTACTGCCGGGCGATGTTGATGTGCTCGACAGAAACACCCTGACATTTAAAGCAAATGGAGGAACAGCCAAAACCAAGGTTAATTTTGGAATGACCTACATTAACCGCGAAAATAAAACAATTCCTACCGGACAGGGTGATGACGCCGGAACCGGAGCAGTTATTTATGCCGATATTCTTTATCAGCCGGTTAATCACTATTTGCCCGACTACCGCGATTACAATTATCCGTTTAACAACCTCGATAATTACTACAATGGATACGCGCAAAACCCGTATTTCACATTAAACGAAACCGGGGCAAAAGCCGACCAAAACAGGGTAATTGCCAACATGAACATTACACAGGATCTTTGGGAAGGACTTACCATAGGATTCACTGGTGGTGTTGATACTTACTCGCAGTTCTCGAAAGTGTATGGTGCCATTGCCAAAGTAACACCGGGTGCAAACAACGACGGAACCATTAACGATGTGGCCGGTGCTGTTAAAGAAGAAGCAAGGTACAATACTCAGCTAAACAGCGACCTGGTTGTAACTTACGATAACGAAGTTGATGTACTGGGAGGCAACCTGAAATACAACCTGCTGGTTGGTAATAACATTAACCAACGCTCGTTTAAACGCGACAACATTGTTTCGAAAGGACTGGTTGTTCCGGGTTACTACAACGTTGGAAACATTAGCGGCTCGGCCGAAGTTTATACCAACGAATACAAGCGCCGTTTGGTTGGTGTGTATGCACAACTGGGCCTTGAGTTTAACGACTTCCTGTTTTTAAACCTGCAAGCCCGTAACGACTGGTCTTCAACACTGCCAATCGGAAATAATTCATTCTTTTATCCGGGAGCATCAATGGGTTTTGTTTTCACCGAGTTAATGTCTGAGAACAACATTTTTCCTTACGGAAAAATTCGCGTGAGTTACGCACACGCCGGTAACGATGCCGCTCCGTTTATGACTTCGGAAATTTACCGCCCGTCGATTTTACGCGCCGGTGGTTTCGGAACTACCAACTATCCGGTTGGCGGAATACCTGCTTACGAAAAGTACCAGCGTTTGGGTAATCCAAACCTGAAACCTGAAATCTCGAAAGAGTTCGAAATTGGTACTGATTTACGCTTTTTCTCTAACCGAATTGGTGTTGACTTTGCGTACTACAAGAAAACAACTACCGATTTAATTATGCTTGCCAATATTGCAGCATCAACAGGTTACCGCGAAATTACATCGAACCTCGGACAGATTACCAACGATGGTATCGAGCTGGCCTTAAATATAACACCGGTTCAGCGAAACAATTTCACCTGGGATTTTACTTACCTGTTCAACAAAGCCGATATGGTTCTGGATGAATTGTCGGAAGAATTGGGTGTTTCGGAATACCTGATTAACTCGGCTTACGAAACAGAGTTTGTAGCTATTCCTGGCGAGCAACTGGGTATGTATCGTATTCCTGATTACAAATATTCGCCTGACGGAAAGATTATTGTTGGCGACAACGGTTTGCCTGTTGAAGGAGATAAAAAACTGGTAGGTTCTTCAGTACCCGACTTTATGATGTCGTTTACCAATAACTTATCGTACAAAGGTCTGAAATTCTCATTCCTTATCGACTATCAAAAAGGTGGTATCATGTATTCGAACACTGCCGATGCAACCTACTGGTCGGGAAACAACGAGCAATCAACTACCAACGATCGCCGTCCTTGGATAATTCCGAATACTGTAGTTGAGGTGAAGGACAGCGAAGGAAATGTAACCGGTTATGCCGAAAACTCTACTCCGGTAGTAGATAACTGGCATGAATATTACTCATCGAATACCAATAAACCTTTTGAAAGTTCACGACTGATTTCGCGAACATTTATCAAGCTTCGTGAAGTTTCGTTGTCGTATCGCTTTAGCGGTTCGTTGCTCGACAAAACGTTCTTGTCAACAGCTAATGTTTCGGTATTTGGTAGAAACCTGTTCTTGTGGACACCAAAAGACAACAGCTACGTTGACCCGGAAACCACAACCTGGGATAACGATATTGAAGGACTGTTTGGCGAGTTTAACGGAGCGCCTTCGGTACGCACCTACGGATTGAAACTCGACTTAACCTTTTAAATATTCAATAGTATGAAAAAGTTAATTATAATATTAAGCGCCGTCCTGTTCTTAACATCATGTGAAGAATTTCTGGACATTAATGATAATCCAAACTATCCAACCGATGTTTCGGATGAATTACTACTTACCTCTGCCGAAGCTGCAATTACCAATATTTATTGCGCCGACTGGGGGTTGATAGGTTCGTTCTGGTCGCAACACTGGGCACAAAACAACACTTCGTCTCAGTATAAAATTTACGAATCGTATGCGATAAGTAGTAACACAAACGTAATTGAACGTTCGTACCGATCAATGTTTAGGGACGGACTGAGCGACAATGAGATTTTTATGCAAAAAGTTCAGGAAAACGAAAACTGGGGTGCCTATTTAATGGGAGCTGTTATTAAAGCATACGGTTTTCAGTACCTGGTTGACTTATACGGAAACACACCTTACACCGAGGCATTTATGGGTGCTGAGAAGTTGAATCCGGTAATCGATCATGGCGAGGACATTTATGCAGCTATTTATCAGTTGCTAACCGATGCTTTAAGCAAGGACTTCCATTCGTATGTTCCTGAGATTTACGAAGCAAATGACATTATATTTAATGGCGATTTGCACGATTGGCAAGCTTTTGCAAACTCATTACGTTTACGAATTCTGTTGCGTCAGTACGATGCAAACTCAAGCTTTGCTCAACAGGAAATTTCTACGTTATTGGCCAATATGGAAGCCGAAAACATTTACCTGCTCGACAAAGATGTGATGGTTGACAATTTTGAGGATGCCGACAGTAAATCGAATCCATTGTACGAAACCGATCAGCGACAGTTAAACACAACCAATAACATTAAAGCGTGTATTACTTTCACTTCTTATTTGGAAGCAAACAGCGATCCACGTCTTGAAGTGTTGTTTACCCCGGTTGACGGGAATTACTACGGACTTGTTCCTGGATCGTACAACGTTCCTTCAACCGAATTTGAGGCACCAAAACTAATTGCCTCGCCGGTTATTGAACCTGAAATGCCTGTTTACTGGATGACTTATGCTGAGTCGGAATTATTGATTGCCGAAGCTTACTTACGTATGGGCAACACCGAAATGGCACAAGCTTATTACGAAAGCGGAGTGAGCGAATCATTCGCACGAATGGGAGCTGATGCAGGAGATCTGTTAAGCGGCGCTTATGCATTCCCAACAACTGGTTTTGATGAGCAGCTAAAAGCTATTATCATGCAAAAATGGATTGATGCAGCTGATGGTGGTCGTGGAATTGAATCGCACATTGAACGCGTAAGAACAGGATACCCAGAAGAATCAGCAATTAGCAGCCAGATTGACGAAGGTTATACAGTGCCCAACGATTATATTCCGGGAACACTGATATACAGCAAAAAAGGAACAAGTGGCGGGATTCTGCCACGCAGATTCCCTTACGCCGACAGCGAATTGAACTTCAATTCGAATGCTGCTGAATACAAATCACTGTCGGATGCTGATGTAATTTTACAAAATGTATGGTGGAAAAATTAAAACAGACAACGATGAAATTAATTAAATATTCAATCATTTTTATAGCTGCCGTTTTCCTGCTTGCATCGTGCGAGAAAGACTACGAAAGCTATATCTCGGAAACTCCGGCTCCGCAAATGGAGTTATATGGTAGCAATCCTATGGTACTATTTAAAGGTACGCCCTACGAAGATCCGGGAATTTATGCAATTGAGATTGCAAACGGCGACACAACAGAACTGGATTACCAGATACTGAACGAGGTAAATGTTGAAGTACCGGGCACTTACAAACTAATGTACCAGGTAACAAATTCCGAAGGTTTTAACTTTTACCTTTCGCGAAATGTGAGCATTGTAAGTTTTACTGGCTACGATGTATTTGAAATGCCATCGGGAACCTACGACGGATTACGCGTTAACAGAGATGCCGGTGGCGAGGTACAGATTACAAAACTGGCTCCTGGCGTATACCAAATCAGCGATTTGCTGGCTGGCTACTACGATCAATATGTTGGTTATGGTTCGGCAACTGCAGGCCCCGGAATTCTGGTTATTGATGAGAATGGAGAAATGAGATCAGAATTAGGAAATACTGCTGCCTGGGGAGGAGTTACCGGTCAGGGCTTTAATTTCGATCAGGAAAACAACGTGCTTACTTACACCATTGTTTTTGACGACGATGGATTTGCCTTTGATGTACAATTAACCTTTAAAGAATAACGAATTACTATGAAAAAATATCTGATATATATTTTGGCGTTCGTAAGTATAATTCTTACCTCTTGCGATGAAAAAGAGGATTACGAGCAAATCAATTCGCAGGTAGTTGATGCTGCCGGTGAATGGTGGATCAAGTTTTCGAAAACAGATTACGAGACCGGCTATTTTAAAGTGCTTACTTTTAATACTGCCGACGATGTGGCCACCGAAATGTGGATTTCAGACGATGGAAACTGGAAAGATATAACGTTTAAATGTCCGGTAAACATCTCCGATCTTACATTTGGCGGCAGCGGACTTGACGATATTAATTCTGATGTTACCATTACTGTTTCAAATGGAATGATTGAGCCTGATGCAGGGCTGTCAACTACCGGAAACGTAACGGATAAAATATCTTTCGAAATTTCGTTTAGCGACGAGCCCGGCGTTACATACCAAGCCATTGGTACCCGCAAAACCGGATTTATCGAAGATGAACATTAATCCTGTTCATGTAAAAATATAAAAAAGGGTTGTCGAAAGGCAACCCTTTTTTATTCCGCAAATTCGTGAATCCTGATAAATTTTCGTTCTACCGTGTTCTCCGAATTTAATAACTTCAAAGTAATTGTATTCTCGTTAAAATCGATCGCCCAAAAATCTCTGTTTAAATTATCTCCGTATGGTATTAATTCCACTTCAGGTTTGTGTCCGTGCACATTGTAAACACCATGAATTCTACCCTTTCCGGAGCTTATATCAAAGCGGCCATCCCAACGAAAGAATATGCTGGCTTTACCAACTTTTGCATCTTCTGTTCTAAAATAAGCATCTTCGCCAATCGCATTCTCCAGTTTCCACAAACCTAGCAATTCGTCGCCATAAGTGGCTGGCAGATGATCAGTACGGTTTAATAAAACTTGTACGTTCTGTCCATCTTCATTTCTTGTCCAAATCATCCGATCCTTTTCCAAAGAAATTTTAAATGGTTCCGCCCGATCTTTTATCCCATTTTCATTTACAATCGATAATTCGCTCGTCTCGGCATTTAAATTCCATGTTCCGTACGAATGCTGAAACCAACCATTGCCAGACTGCTGCGAGTGATCAGCATTAAACCGTGTCCACCTTGCATTTGGTGTCATCTCCTGGTCTCCTACTTTTACCTTTTCAACCTTCCAAAGCCCTTCAATTGTAGGTTTATCTTCGCAGCTAACAAACACAATTATTACAACAATAGCTATAAAACAAATCGTCTTTTTCATTGCCCTTTTTTGTTACTTATAACCCTTAAGGACAAGCTTTTGTTGAGGTGTTAAAGAATACAGAAATTAAAAATGCAGATAGTGCACAGAATTCTTTTATTTGCCTGATTGAATAACTTCAATATGATCGAAATAATCACCAGCTTCCAATCCAATTCCAAGCACACGGCTTGAATCTCCTGCGTTTTCACTCATCGAAATATAAATCTCGGTGGCATTTTTTCGTTCAATCTTAAATTCAGGTTCCTCAATTATAAAGTTATCCGAAGCGGTATCAAGGTCCTCAAGATTTATATATAAATTATTAAAGAGAATTTCCGTAATCCACCACCATTCGCCTTCAGTAGTAATAGTAATGGTATTTTCGTTGGCGTCAAATTCAACCTCCTTTTGCGATAGTTTTATGTTATCATCCCAAATACCTATCGGGGTATCTTTATCTTTTGAACACGAAATAATGGTGAATAAACTAATGAGTAAAAGCAATTTTTTCATATGATTAAAGTTGTTTGTTTTTTGCATATCATATGTAATTCGCAAGAGCCCTGATCACTATTATAGTGAATAAATTAACATACGCATTTCATATCAGCATTTTATGTTTATTACTGGATGCAAACCCGTATGAAAAGGTTGCGTAAAAAACATTAATTCTATGATATTCGTTGAAGGTGATTTTGCATTATCTGCATGCAGGCACGATAAAATTAAAGCCTCGCTGGGCCATTAAAACACCCGCTTCGTTCATTAGTACTTTCTGCTTGAATAAATTCAGGCAGCTATTTGTACTTGGCTAATGATTCTATCTCTTTTTTATACGCTTCATATTGTACATCAACCTTTAATATATGATGTCGCCACCACTTTTCTAAAAAACGGATTATCTCTTCCGGAGCCGGAGGATTATCACCAAGGAAATCGACATTATACATCGAAACTTTATAAATGTATTGGCGATGATAATTTACATGTTTCTCTAATTCAGGATAAGCCAGCTGCTTCATATACTCCTCTTCTTTCTTAAAATGACAAAGACAATAGTCAGTCATTTTTGAAAGTATCTCAGCAAATTCTTCGCGTTTGCCACCTGTATCAATAAAATCTACTAATTGATTGTATATGTCCAATAGTTCTTTGTGATCCTTATCCACTTCAGGGTTTCCAACCGACAGTATATCCGTCCACTCAAATTTTGATAAATTCATTATTAGTTTCTGATTTAATGGTATTTGATTGCTAAAAACAAAGTTAACGACGCGTTATAAATTGTACTAATATAATTTTATTTTGTTAATTACTACTTTCTCAACAAGTGTTTGTTTCTCATCCTTCTGTTGCTGAATTTTACGTACAACATCCAATCCCAAAATCACCTGGCCAAAAGCAGCAAAACCTTGTCCGTCAGGATTTCGTTTGCCTCCAAAATCCAGCTCCGGCTGATCGCCAACGCAAATAAAAAACTCGGTTGATGCTGTTCCTGGCTCACTTCGCGCCATCGAAAGTGTTCCGTCTAAATGTTTTAATCCCGTCATTTCGGTTGTTTCGTGGGCAATTGGTTTTATGCTCTCAAAACGAGGTTCGGTATAAATGCCTCCTTGTATTACTTCAATCTTAATTTCGTTTGCCGGCTGATTGTTGAGCCTAACAACGCGGTAAAAAAGTGCATTTTCATAGGTTCCATTTTCAATATGCTTAATAAAATTCTTGGCTGTTACCGGGGCGTTTATCGTATCTATGGCAAGAACTATATCCCCTAAGCTTGTTTGCATTTCAACCCGTGGCAATTCTTGCGCCACTGCATGAAATCCTATTACCAAAGCAGTAATACAAAAGATTATGGCTTTCCTCATAATTTATTTTAAATATTATTTTTTATTTGCAAACAAATGTACAAAAAACGGGTTTGGGATACCAACCCAATTTAAAACTCAAGAAAAAGCTCATGAAAAGATTTCAAATTTTATTCGTTCTGCTATTGCTGTCGGCAGTAACGTTTTCGCAAAACACCTTAAAAGCCTTTTTGGAAAGCCAGCCCGAGGTAAAAAGTGTTGAAAAGATGGACTGCAACGATTTTTTTGCAGTTAAATACAAAATAATGGTAGAGCAGCCTGTTGATCATACTGACCCCAAAAAAGGTACTTTTTTACAACGGGTATTAATTGCCGACAAAGGCGTTGACCAACCGGTTGTTTTTATAACCGAAGGCTACAACGGCGGTTATTCCGAAAATCCGAATTATATAAATGAGTTGTGTCCTATTTTAGGTGCCAACCAAATTTGTATGGATCATCGCTATTTTGGCGAATCGATGCCCGAGCCACTAAACTATGATTACCTTACCGTGCGTAATGCTGCTGCCGATCATCACCATGTCATTCAGATGATGAAAAAGTATTACTCGGGAAAATGGATAGCAACCGGAATTAGCAAAGGAGGACAAACTACAGTGTATCACCGCTGGCTGTATCCCAACGATGTTGATGTATCGGTGCCTTATGTAGCTCCATTGAATTTTGGTGTTGAAGATGGCCGCCACGAACCGTTTATTGCTAATACAACCGGCACTCCTGAAGGCCGTGCAAAAGTAAAAGCATTCCAGTTGCAAATACTTAAAAATCGCGAAACATACCTCCCAATGCTCGAAAAGTATTGTACCGATAACAATTTGCATCCGCTGCTGAATAACGATGAAATGCTTGACTATATAGTACTAGAATTCTCATATGGTTTTTGGCAATACGACAATTCGTTAGATGATATTCCGGAATTAAATGCGCCGGCAGAAAAGTTATTTGCAGAGCTTGTAAGAGTGTCGTCGCCGATGTACCTGGCTAGCGAAGGAGTGAATATATTTAAATCGTTTTATGTGCAGGCAGCGCACGAACTGGGTTATTACGGCTACGATGTGACACCTTTTAAAGACTACTTGTCGATTAAAACGGCAGAAGGATGGCTGAACCGCATTTACCTCCCTGAATTGGATATTAAATACAACAAGAAAACAGCTAAAGAGGTAGAAAAATTCATCAAAAAAACCGATGCCAGAATATTGTTTATTTACGGTGAATGGGATCCGTGGTCGGCTTCGTCATTTGAAGTTCCAAACAAGCCAAATTTCCTGAAAATTGTAAAACCAAAAGGAAGTCATAGCAGCCGAATCGGTAATTTACCTGCCAATCAGAAAAAACAAGTAAAGGAAACTCTTGAAAATTGGCTGGATATGAAAGTAAATATTGAAATATAAAGAATATGCTAAGCGAAGTTGAAGAAAAATAAAAGCCTTCAGCTTCGTTTAGTTTAACATTCTACAAAAAGAACATTGCTACACCTCCAACTGTAATTACTGCTCCAAGAATTTCTTTCCAGTTTACCTTTTCTTTAAACAATAGTATTGAAGGTCCTATAATTAGCACCGGAACTATAGCCATAAGTGTTGCTGCAATTCCGGCTTGTGTATGTTGCACGGCCAATAATGAAAATGAAACACCGAGAAACGGACCAAAGAAAGCTCCAAGTGTAATCCGTTTCATGGCCGGGCCATTTTTTAATGCCGCCCAAACACGTGGCCATCGCTTTATAAAAATGAAAAGGATGGAAAAACCAACAGTTCCCGCCAAAATTCTAATCTGCGTGGCTGAGAAAGCATCATAATCACCCATTCCCTTTTTACTGATTACCAAACCGGCAGCCTGTCCCATTGCACCTCCCAATGCCAGCAAAATGCCTTGTATAGGATACGACGATTTAAACTTACGGACTTTTACTCCGTTTTCTTCCGACTTCTCGCGTTTTAAAATCACAATAATAATCCCGGTCATGGTAACCGCCATTCCCAACCAGCTTTTAGGATCGAGCACCTCGCCCAAGAGTAACCAGCCAATTAAGGCGGCAAACGGTGGTGCCAGTGCCATTAATAACATAGCAATGCGTGCACCAATCAACACAAACGACTGAAAGAGCAACAAGTCTCCAATAACAAAACCAACCAGTCCGGAAAAAGCCAACCACTTCCATGCGTATAAACTTGCATCACTCGGGAAGAAGAATCCGCGCGATATCCAGCTGTAAGTGCCCACAAGAAAAAAAGCAATAACCAAACGAATAAGGTTAACAGCAAGCGAACCAACCTTCTTCCCTGCTGATTCGAATGCCAGTGAGGTAACTGTCCAGAAAACGGCAGTAAGTACACCGGCTATTTCTCCAAAATGATTTTGCATGCGGCAAATGTAGCAAATCGAACGAATGAAAATCACTTTGCAGGATTTTTGAAATAGAAAAATGTGGAATAAAAAAAATCCCGGTAAAAATTACCGGGATTTTTTAATCCTCTTTCCTAGTCCTAATAAAAACAACTTAATAAGTCACACATTCATAATTGGTTCTCCTCATTTCCTAGAATCGCAACTTAATTACTAAACTAAAACTAATTCTACTTTACTTTGCTTCTCTGGTTTGTAATTTCAAATATATATGGTTTCAACAAAGTAATTGTTAACCTTTTTGCCTATTCCTTGCTTGCAAATATCTGATTTTTAGCTTCTTTTTTTCTGAAACGAGTAGTTTGAGTCGCATATTGCGGCATAAAAAAGCCGCTTTAACTTGTTATCGCTAAAACGGCTTTTCTTTATTTGAATTAAATTTTTTTATTTATTCAAAAATTCTTCAACTGTTTTACCCAGCTCTTCGCCGCGTTTGTTTTTGGCAATAATTACTCCGTTTTTATCTACCAACAAACTCGATGGAATTGAATTTACAGCATAAATTTTTGCTGCCGCATTATTCCAATAAGCAAGGTCAGAAACATGATCCCAGGTTAAACCATCGTCTTCAATAGCTTTTAACCATGCATCTTTATCACGGTCGAGCGACACTCCCAGAACACTAAAGCCCTGATCTTTGTATTTGTTGTAGGTTGCAACAACATTTGGATTTTCGGCACGGCAAGGACCACACCACGCTGCCCAAAAATCAAGCAAAGTCAGCTCGTTTTTCGAATAGATATCAGAAAATTTCACCGGATTTCCATCCCTATCGTTTTGTGTAAAATCTGGTGCAGTTTTTCCAACAGCCACAGTTTTAAGCTTTTCAATCTTGGCTTTTAAGTCTACAATTTCCGGAACCTCACTTAATTTTGGATCCAACGCAGAAACAAGTGCTTCAAGTTCGTCAACATCTTTTTCGTATTGAATTTGAGTTAACAACAATGGAGTAACGTACGATGCAGGGTTGTTTTTCACAAAATCTTCCTGCAATTCTCCAACGCTGGCATACAAGGTTTCAACCTGTTTCATTAATTCGTTGGCTTTTGCAGTGTCGCCCGCAGTACTGGCTGCACGCGATTCCTGGTACAAAGCCATATATTCTTCACCAATTTTCTGAATCTGTTCGTTTATCGTTTGAAACTCGTCGTGGGTAGCAGAGCCACTAACTTTTGCGGCTGCAATCGAATCTGCTTTGCCTGTTACAGTCATATTCGCGTTCTCCACAAAAAGGGTAGCTTTGTTGCGTTGTCCGTTTACCGACAAATAATACATTCCCGGCATTTCCACTTCGCCTTCTAAAACAGCCACGCCGTTAACAACTTCAGCAGTATCAACACCTACCAATTTATTTCCTTCACGTTGCTCCAGAATAATATTTCCTTCGGCACCATCAAGATTAACGGTAATTTTATAGCCGTTCGGCTGCTGCGAGCAGGCAAACAATGCAATACCTAAAATAACAACTAATAACTTTCTCATTGTACAGTTTTTTCTATTTAATGAATTTTGCCCGAATATACGCATTCTCCATGTTCTTCGAAAATGATTAGTTTGAATTATACCATAGAATTTAACTAAATTGCATGGCTAAAATTGATAGCAAAATGAGTAAGAACGTTGCCCTGGTACTTTCGGGCGGAGCTGCCCGTGGGTTGGCACATATTGGCGTTATCGAGGAAATAGAAAAACGCGGTTATACCATTACCAGTGTTGCCGGCACATCTATGGGAGCTTTAATTGGTGGAATTTACGCTCTTGGCAAATTACCCGAATTTAAGGAGTGGGCCATCTCGCTGGAACGGCATGATATGTTTCGAATGGTTGATTTTTCGTTTGGAGGAAACGGACTGATTAAAGGTGACAAAGTGCTGGCCAAGATTCAGGAGTTTGTTCCCGACGCGCAAATTGAAGACTTGCCTATTGCTTTTTCGGCAACTGCTGTTGATTTAAAACATCGTGAAGAGGTAGTGTTTACCAAAGGAAGTTTATTCAATGCTATTCGTGCATCCATTGCCATCCCCTCGGTTTTTACGCCCATAACACATAACGATTCGGTTTTGGTTGATGGCGGAGTAATGAACAACCTGCCAATTTCGAATGTACAACGAAACGAGGGCGATTTACTGGTAGCCGTTCATGTAAATGCCGCAATTCCGGTTCCACATCATTTTTATGAAAAAGAAGACAAGGTTGAAAAGGAGTCGACCTATAAGAAATGGATGAAAGAGTTTTACGATTTCATGCACATAAACCATCCGAAAGAGAAAAAGGAACGACTTGGATTTCTGTCGCTTATCGACCAGGCTCTGGCAACCGGAATGCTAACACAGGTGCATTATGCCATTGAAAAAGGCAAACCCGATGTACTTGTGAATGTATCGCGCGATGTTTGCGGAACTTACGATTTTTATAAAGCCAAAGAGCTGATTGAAATAGGCCGCTACTCGGCAATTTTGGCCTTAGACAAAGTAAAATATAATGCCTGAAATTTTAATTATAAATAATGCTGAACCCGGGATTCGAGTCTTTGCCGAACCAATTGAGAAAATTATTTTAGAGGCCGGATCTACCTCAACATTTATTGAATATGCCTCTTGTGCCCACACAAACCTTAATGATTATGATGGAATAATTTTAACCGGCTCGCCACAAGGCGACGATATTGTAGAGCACCACGCCCCTTATTTTGAGTGGATTAAAAATTACGAAAAACCGGTGCTGGGTATTTGTGCCGGACACCATGTAACAGGCTATTTATATGGTTCTAAAATTTTGCGAAGCGAAGAACCTGAGTCGGGCGATTTTGAAGTGGAGCTTGTTAAAACTGATCCGCTATTTAATGATCTGCCACAAAAATTTACTGTAAGGCAAATGCACAACGACTCTATAACTTTACCCAACGATTTTAAATTGCTGGCAACATCGGCAACCTGCAAAAACCAGCTGATGAAACACAAAAGCAAACCTTTATACACCAGCCAGTTTCACCCGGAGTTTTATAACCATCAGCTTATCCGTAATTTTATAGTTTTGTGTGATTAAATTATATTCTGCGCGCAAAATGTCCATATTGATAGTTTAGATGCCTGTTTTATTTGCATAACATCCATTTTGAAATCTTTTTTTCATGTTTTACCCACAAAACAACAATCCTGACGATTCAGATTCATATTTTACGCGCAAAATGCCCATTTTGAAAATTCAGATGCTTGTTTTATTTGTAAAACATCCATTTTGAAATCTTTTTTTCATGTTTTATCCGCAAAACAACAATCCTGACGATTCAGATTCATATTTTACGCGCAAAATGCCCATTTTGAAAATTCAGATGCTTGTTTTATTTGTAAAACATCCATTTTGAAAATTTTTTTTCATGTTTTACCCGCAAAACAACAATCCTGACGATTCAGATTCATATTTTGCGCGTAAAATATCCATCTTCTCAGATGAGAAAAAATAACCAACTACAAAAAGAGCCATCCGTATAAAACGAATGGCTCTTTGAATTGATTGATAATAAATTAAATCTATTTCTTTTTAATATCCTTAAATGTTGCTCCCTGCGCGTGAACGGCGTTAACTGCACGCCCCGATGGATCGGCATTTCCCTGGAACGAAGCGTCCCACTCGAGTGCAGCAGCCGTACTACATGCAATTGAAGCTTCAGATGGCACACAAGCAGCAGCCGCATCTGACGGGAAGTGTTCGCTGTAAATTTCGCGGTACACATATTCTTCTTTGTTCATAGGTGGATTTACCGGGAAACGATATTTTGCATTTTCCATCATTTCATCTGTCACCTTATCTTCTGCAATTTGTTTCAGTGTATCAATCCAACCATAGCCAACACCGTCAGAGAATTGCTCTTTTTGGCGCCAGGCCACTTCTTCGGGCAGGTATTTTGCAAAACCTTCGCGCAAACAGTGTTTTTCCATTTTCCCGTCTTTCGCCATTTTGGCTTCCGGATTAAAACGCATGGCCACATCAACAAATTCTTTGTCGAGGAATGGCACACGACCTTCAACACCCCATGCAGCCAACGATTTATTGGCACGCAAGCAGTCGTACATGTTCAAACGGCTCACTTTACGCACACATTCTTCGTGAAATGCTTCAGCATTTGGTGCTTTGTGGAAATACAGGTAACCACCAAAAATCTCATCGGCACCTTCGCCGGTAAGTACCATTTTAATTCCCATCGACTTTATTACACGCGATAACATGTACATAGGAGTTGATGCACGAACCGTAGTTACATCGTATGTTTCAATGTGGTAAATTACGTCGCGAATGGCATCCAATCCTTCCTGAATGGTATAATTAATTTCGTGGTGAACAGTTCCGATATGATCGGCTACTTTACGTGCTGCAGCCAAATCAGGCGAACCTTCCAAACCAATTACAAACGAGTGCAACTGTGGCCACCAGGCATCTTTTTCGCCGCCATCTTCAATTCGTTTTGATGAGAATTTTTTTGCCAGAGCCGAAGTAATCGACGAATCTAAACCTCCCGATAACAAAACTCCGTATGGAACATCCGACATCAACTGGCGCTGTACCGCATCTTCTAACGCTTGCGACAATTCTTCAACGTTTGCCGGATTATCTTTTACGGCATCAAATTCCTGCCAGTCGCGAACATACCATTTCTTAATTTCGCCATCTTTGCTGTATAAATAATGTCCCGGAGGAAATTCTTCAATTTTTGTACAAAAACCTTCCAACGATTTTAATTCAGACGCTACATAGTAGTTTCCCCATTTGTCCCATCCCTGGTACAATGGAATAATACCAATGTGGTCGCGACCGATCAGATAGGCATCATTTTCTTCGTCGTATAAAGCGAAGGCAAAAATACCATTCATCTCATCCAGGAACTTTTCCTTTTTGTCGTTATACAAGGCCAAAATTACCTCGCAATCCGATTTGGTTAAGAAATCGTATTCTCCTTCGTAACGCTTTCTTATTTCGCGATGATTGTAAATTTCACCATTTACCCCTAAAATCAGTTTCCCGTTTTTACTGTACAATGGCTGTCCTCCCGATTCGGGATCGACAATTGATAGACGTTCATGCGCAATCACTGCTTTTTCTCCGCAATAAATGCCCGACCAATCCGGTCCGCGGTGACGAACTTTTTTACTCATCATCAGCACCTGAGGGCGGAGGTCCTCTGCTTTAACTTTTAAATCGAATGCTCCAACAATTCCACACATATTCGTAAATTTTCTTAGCTGTCAAATATTTTGGGTCAAAAATAATCACTTTGTCAATACCACAAAATTATTTTTGACAAATTTCTACTCAAATTAACATTTATCTATCTTTTTAGGACACAAATACCAATTAATAAAACATTTTAATAATTAATTTTCATTTAAATACCCCTCTACAAACAGGACAACTTTAGATTGTTTTATAACTTTTTGCACCTACCCCCTAAAAATTGATAGTATAACCATCAAAAAAAGGGTATATTTTTTTAATACACCCTAACAGAGATCACAATTAAGAAAATTTAAATAACAGCCTTATTTTAATCAATCTGTTAACAAACAGAGCTAAATAATAACAATTGAAACATCCAAACGCACAATTATTCTCGAAATTGAAAGAAAATTTACGATCTGATAATCGAAACTTCGAATACCGAAAATGATAAAATATTGACTTGCACTCTACAAAAAGCGAATTTGTATGTTTTCTCCAACCTGCTCGAAATTGTATGCTCCCTCGCGCTGAAGTTCACATTTTCGCTTTTCGCTCTCATTTTTTAGGTTGGCAAAAATATTTGCAGCATCCTTGGCAATACAATCCTCGTGAAAGTAACAATGCAGCTTTTCGTTACTTTCCTCGTTAAACTGTATAATAAATGCCCCGTGCTCAGGAAAAACGAGGTCTTCGTAAGCATAACTAATATCTAATCCGGTTGCGTCGTTTACAATTTGCCTAACGGCTTCCAGGTCTCGGTAATTCATAGTGTCAATTTTTATCCGAAGCCAGTGTGTTTACTTCGGTATCATTTAATATTATAAAGATAAAAACCACATGCGTATCTGCTGATACACTTCAGCCTGCTCATATGTCTGGCATTTTACCAGCTGCATATTCACAGCATCATCAAACTCTACATCGGTAAAACCAATTTCCTGCATCAGGCTTTCTTTTGAGGGCGCTTTGTAGCAGGCTTTCCGAAAATCACTTTCAGAAGTTGCCCGTTTTACAAATTTTATTGCTTTGTCGATTGCCATAATCCACTAGTTTTTACATGATGTTGAACTACACGAATGACAGCCACTTTCGCACCCCCACAATTCGCGTGCTGCCTTAGAAGTAAACGATTCCAATTGATTTTGGTTAAAAAAGCTGATGTTTTCCTGTACGTTACTACCACGTGCTTTCAATACAGAAAAACCATTTCGGGTGAATATTTGCAGTACCATTGGTGGAATATAACCACTGATTATGGTATTTATTTGCAAACGTTTTAGTTCGTGGGTCAGATCGCCCGGATTGGGACTGATTTCGGCAGTTTGTTTCCACTCAAATACTTTCGACTCCGAGTCGTAAATACAAACCAATTTGGCATTATGAAAACCTCGTGCGATTTTCTCTCTTTCTGTATCTTTTCCGGCAATGGGTAGTAGTACTCTCATATCCTGCACGTTTAAATTGTTTGGCACGAACAGGGCAAAAGAAATACCAGAAAAACCAGTTTACTGAAAACCAATAGGTTGATAAAGACACCTACCGTCACAACATTTCCTTTTTGTAAGAAAAGATGGGAAATCCTACAAAAATGTAGCGTTTTTTTACTTCAGATAATCTTTAATGAAACGCATTTTGGGTTGATAAACATTTTTCTCCCACTCGCTCTGAAATTGATGCTGGTCGAGATGATGGCCGCGATAAGGAACTGCATAAACAATTTTTGGACCTTCAGCCTGATTGATGGCCGCATAAATCGCATACGACGGACAAGTAATATCGATTAAACCAATTTCAGCAACAATGGTTGCTTTACTACCTTTTAACAAATGTGCCGTATCGAAATAAGGAACCGTTTCAAGAACTGCTTGTTGATCGGCATCAAACGAAGCGGGATTTGGCCATCCGCCAATCGCATTTTCAAAATGGCTGATCATATCCGACATTGCCGGCACTGTAGCCACCACAGCACTAACACGGTGATCGAGACCAGCTGCTGCCAATGCTTGTCCTCCCCCCTGGCTTTCGCCTATTACCAAAATACGCTTTCCATCCCACTCGGGCTGACTGGTTAAAAAGTCGAGCGTACGCATCAACCGCAGGTACATGCCTTTAAAATAATATGCATCGCGACTTTCAACACCTTGCGTCCAATAACCTTTTAGTTCTCCCTCCTCAAGTTTGTCGTAATATTCTTGAGGTTGCCCGTTAAGCATTCCATGCGCATTCAAATCAAAAGCCAAAGCTCCTTTTCCCATTTTTGCATATTTTAATGCCTCATCGGCGCGCGACAAACACCACGATCCTTTTACTCCGGCGGCATGCACATACAACACAATGGGCAACGATTTTTCCATTGCATTTTCAGGTTTGGCAAAATAGCCGCGAGCCGGTTTAGGGCCGGTACAATTTAACTCAACATCCCAACATGCATATCCTTCTTCGGTTGCTGCAGACTCCTTTTTCACCTGCATTGGCAAAGCGTATAGTTCTTCTGTTTCGTTGGCCCAAAACCGATCAAAATCTTCCGCGCGTTTAGTTCCGGGAGCGAATATACCCGGCTCAACTATAGCGCCTAACTCGGCATAGGTTTCACCCGCCTCAACTTTTACAATTACTGTTGAGGGTTGCGTAAACATTTCGCTAAACACGATAAGTTCTCCTCCGGTATTTTTACGATGAATCTCAATAATTTCGTTACTGTAGTTTTTTCTCACTTTTACCGTAATCGAGTCCGTCTCAGCCCCTTCCAGGTTGGCCGTAAAAATTACCTGTTCCCCTGTTTTATAAATTCCGCCAGGGCGATTTTGTGATAGCTGAATTTGTTGCGCAAAACTTGTTGCAGTAAAACCAAAAATTAAAAGTGCAAATACGAAGTAGCGTTGAAAATTTCTCATCGGAAATGATTTAAATTGAAATATAATGTAAAGTAATCTCATTTTGTAAAAAGAACAAAATGAAAAATAAACGATTTTATCAAATTATCTGGTTCTGTTACGACATAAGCCTATTCATTGAGGCTACTATTCCAATCTAATTTCGAACCAATTAAGCTTCTTTTATTTAAAAGAGAAAAGGCTTATATTGTACTAAACATACATGGCTTATGAATTTCAAATACTTTAACCTAACAGGATTTCGTAAGAGAGGACGTTTCAATTCCGACGAACATAATACCTACCCTGCCCGTCGAAAATTTGTAAAAACCATGGGACTGGGTGCTATTGCATGGAGTCCGTTAGTTGAATCAGTAAAAACACTGCAACAAACTGATGTTCGGTTCTCGTTTGGCAATAATGAGTTAAAAGCCTGGCTAAATAATCATCTGGTTTGGGAAATATCTCCTAAAATATTTGAGCATGATTATTCAATTGATTTTTCGCAGCGTAATAACTCATACCTTATAAAAGCTAAAAATCTAAAGTACAGAAGTACTGATTTTCATTTTTCATTACATGCAATTATAAATGCAGATAAGTCATGGAAAATGGAACTTTCAATTCCGGAACTTGAGCTTAGTACCAAAATTAATTTTATTGACTGGCTGCAAAGAACAGAAACTTTAAACGCCAATGGGCAGTTTAGAAAACGCATTGCCACAATAAATAAAAATAGTTTTTTACAGGCCGACGGAAAATTCGATTTGATACTTTCTCCGGATTGGGAATTTAACTTTTATGGGCACGGGAATGTACTTTTAAAAAAAGAAAAGCAACAATTTAGAACCGATAATTTTACATTGAAACCGGCAAATGATTACGTCCCCGATTTTTTAAAATTGAAAACTCATAATGCAACTTTAGTTGAGCTAAATAATTTTAACGACTGGCCCGCTTTTGTCAATCATATTCCGCTTGCATCGGGTCAGATTATTCATTCAGGAAATAATTTGCCAACACTACAATTTTTGCTGGCAAAAAACAATGAAACAATTTTTCTTACCGAAGCTGCCAACCTGAGCTACTTTCCTGGCTCTACCGAAAAATCGCATATAACTTTTAAGCAATTCTTTTACTTTGCCGAATACCTGGGAGAAGATTGTAAAACCTACCTGAGTGCTTCAATTGCTGAACACGGAAACTGGATTGCAACCCGCCTGGGATCTTTTAGTTTAAACGCAAATGATGCTGAACCCGATTTTGAAGCTTTTGGCAATGCCGATCTCATTTCTGAAGTGTATTTTGAGCCACGACTAAAAGCCTTTAAACCGCGGGTTATTAACGCGGTTGCACTAAATAACATTGAACAGGATCCTCCGAAAGTGAGGATACAAAGCACCAGAACTTTAAATACACAAAAACAAGATCCGCCACAAAAGAAAAACACAAAAACACAGACCTTAATAAACCAAACTACCCGAATTCTTCAAGATCCACCTCAGCGAAAGGTAAAAAACGAACAACCCACAATCAATCTGAACATTTCTCAACTAAAATTTAAACCAAAACAAGCCATAAAAATAAGGGTTTTACGTCCTGAAGATTTGGTTCTTCTGGAGTTTACCTTTCACAATTTTAACTATACCAACAAAGGCCTTTCGCCTTTTCTTGAACTCGACAATAATAAAAAACCGGGTGTTGTTGTTATCAGCTTTCAAAGCCAGCACACCCTTGAGGAAGCGTATTTTGAAGCCACTGAAATTGAAGATACCGATGAACTGAAACCCAAAGACACCGATGTTAGACTTCCGGCAAAACACATGCGCGCCAACAAAAGCCGCCTGGTTTATGAGTTGCCAGCCGGTCACGAAGGGTTTCCTGTTATTATGGAGGAACTGCTCGACTGGACCAAATACAAACTAGTTGTTCATCCGCGAGCCTGGATGAAACTCCCCTCGATAAGAATTATTGATAAACCACTTCGTATAAAGCAAGATACAAAAGCGACGGATCTGGTAAATCCAAACATAAAATACCTCGATAGTTCAACTACAGAATATGGCTTAAAGTTGGCAGAAAACACAAAAATTAAAGCCAACAATTTACAGGTTTACCAAGCCAACGAGGTTTCTAAAGTGTTAAAACCTCAGGTTTCGTCAACAGTAAAACCGGCGTTTCAATTGTCGAAAATAAAAAACATTGATTGGATAGTTGGCCCTGTTCCCGACCTGAACACCTGTATTGAAGCTCCGGCATTACTTTATATTTCGCCAAATCAAACTAACGATTTCTACCATAAAACCGGTATTGATTTTCGTGAAGCAGAAGCCTCCGAGGTAAAAACTCCTGTAACAAAACTAAGTACAACTTTGCGCACCTTAGCGCCAATATCGGTCACAAAAGGTGTTGTTACCGAACTTTGGCACACACGACTTGGAGTAAAACTTAAAAATGGAAAAACCTCGGGATCAACGCTTCAGCACCTTAAAACCATACGTGCACTTTGGGCCGAAGATGCCAACCTAAAATACGACAAACCGCCAAACCGAAACCGCCCGTTCATGGCCTCGTTGGATGCCAACAACCGACATAAACTGGTTCACACCACATCAAATTACTCCGAAGGGTTTGAACCTTTTCCGGTTCCGGTAAACAACCTGATGCTCACAACACTTGGCGCTTACCTCGACTGGCATGCCTATTTTGATGTTCCAACACCTCAGGATAATGTACTTAATATTATTGAATGGGAACACCGTGCCACACTTGGCCGCGACAATTTTGTAAAGGTTGTTGAAGAGGGCTATCTTTTTCCGTTCGGACACCGGGCGGCAGTTGTTAAAATAACCGAACGAAAATTTGATGCAGCAACAAAAGCAGCTGCCAACCGGCAACGTATGTTTGTTGTGGTGTTGGAAAAAGAAGTGCTTTATTCGCGAAACGATCCTGAAGGTAAGTTTATCGAGTTTCCATTTCAGGC
Source organism: uncultured Draconibacterium sp. (assembly GCF_963676815.1). Classification (NCBI taxonomy): domain Bacteria; kingdom Pseudomonadati; phylum Bacteroidota; class Bacteroidia; order Marinilabiliales; family Prolixibacteraceae; genus Draconibacterium; species uncultured Draconibacterium sp. The sequence goes on along the minus strand of NZ_OY781365.1, from coordinate 3,336,080 downwards.
CATACGAATTGAAACCAATTCTACACCTAACATCGATAATCCGGCCACAACATCGTTGGATAGCAACCTGGCAAAAACATACTACAATTTTTACATTAACGTGGCCAGTAAAGGCTTTTTATTTGATGTTGTTGCTACCGACAAAGAAGGCGAAGAACATGCCATTAGCATGCCACTGGTTTTTGTTGAAAATGCTGTTGCGCGCAGTAAATCGATGATATCGAAAGTTATTGATGCTTACCGGGGTAAAAACAACAACAATTACAACAGCACATACAACGAGGTAGATTTTTACGGGAAAGAAGTGGCTTATGCCGAATTTTTAGTTGATAAAGACACTGCGTTTGAAACAGAACGACTAAAATTTGATGCACAAAATTATCCTGTAAATGCAGCCGGAGCCATTAAGTTTCATCCAAAAATGAAAGAGGCCAAGGTGTACATTCAGCAAATTAGTGAACTCACAGGAATTAGGGAACCGGCCACAATTGGCCTCGAGGATGACGACAACGACGGAGCTGTTTTTGCCCGTGTAATAAGTAAAAATGTTGTCGACTTTTCCGGAGGATCAGATAAAGCCGGAGGATTTCTCACGCCAAATATGTCGGTTAGCGGTTTAAGTAAATTGCAGGGGCCGGTTAATGGAAGTCTCGATAATTTGAAAAAACTGGAATTTATTCCTGAAGACTTTTTTGAAGCCTTGGACGATCTGCCCGGAGCCAAAATATTTGGTGTTATCGATATTATTTCCTTATTGTTAGGCTCGGCGAGTAACCCGTTAGATATGGGCGGCAGTTTCAATAACCTGAAAACTACCATAAAGAACGTTCGCAATGAGATTAATGATATTAAGAATGAAATACTTTACCTCGAGAACCTGGCCGAAGAAACGCAGGAATCAGTAGAAGCTGAAATTGCCAACTTAAAACAACAGGTTACTGATAAGGTAAACGAAATGCTTCAGGCATTAAATAATTCTGTTCCGCGAATTCCGAACTTTAAATCATACATTACCGAGGAAGCCTTTTATGTGGAATACAAATGGCAGCCCGAATTAAGCGGTTCGGAAATGAGTGTTATTCCGGGCTTGCTGAGTGTAAATGTCGACAATCCAAAAACGGCTCTGAATATTACCACCAAATTTGAGAAACCTTTTAACTCCAACAAACCGGCAGCATTAAACGGAAGTGCACGTTTCGAAAAGTTTGAGGTAGACATAGAGCCGCTATTAGCAGTAAAATTTAATTACCTTGAATTTAGAACCGGGTCGACACAAAAGACCGATGTTAAGGTTGATATTGATAAAAACGACCCCATAAAATTTAAAGGAGTACTAAACTTTGTAAATAATCTGCAAAGCATTATTCCTGCAGGTGGATTTTCCGACGACGGACCATATATCGATTTAAAACCTACAGGCGTTACTGCCGGTTTCTCCATCAGTGTTCCAAACGTTGAGGTTGGAATTTGCATGATTTCAAACATCAGTTTAGGGGCCAATGTTACCTTGCCATTTACCGGAGCCCCGTTAACAATGGGTTTCAATTTCTGCAAACGCGAAAACCCGTTTATGCTTACCATTTCGTGCTTTGGTGGTGGCGGTTATTTTATGATGGTTACCAGCCTGAAAGGCCTGCAAAGTGTAGAAGCCGCTTTTGAATTTGGCGCAGCAATGTCGTTAAATGTTGGTGTTGCATCGGGCGGAGTTTCTGCAATGGGAGGTTTTTACTACAAAATGGAACTGGTTGAAGGCGTTGAAGAAACAACGCTCACCGGTTATTTGCGCTTAAACGGTCATCTTTCCGTACTTGGCCTTATTTCGGTATCGCTCGAATTTTATCTCGCATTTAACGCAGTAATTTACCAAAACAAGGTTCAAAAGCTGGAAGGACTTGCCACGCTTAAAGTTAAAGTTGAAGTGCTGTTCTTTAGTAAAACAGTTTCGGTGACTGTTCGCCGCGAATTAAAAGGTGCCGACGCCGATCCGAAATTTATTGAAATGATTGACACCGACGACTGGCAGGAATACTGTCTGGCTTTTGCCGGTTAATCGAATGAGTGTTTGCAAACAATATTTAAAACTTAGATCTCGCCTAAAAAAGGGTGCATCTTACAACACAATAAGTTATGCCACAAGAAATTATTTTTACCACATTGCCGCATAAACGAATTGAAAAAGACGGGAAGCAATTTCTGCAACTGTCGGTTTATACAACCATAAAACTTACCACTCCAAACGACACGGTACTATCAACTTTTGAAGACATCATGCAATTTCCGGAGAAAATACTTGATGCCGATTTTCAATTCAAACTTAGCGATGGAACCGTAATTGATGCAGAATTAATTAGCGAACAAATCGATACGCAGCTATACAAAAGCATTTTTCATGGCGAGATAAAAGTTGATGACTTTAAAGAAGAGGATGATATTTCGGTAAAACGTTTTCATTCGTTTCCAATAAAGCACATCAACGATTTTGTGCTAAAAAACTACAAAGAAATTGCCATTGCCAATCCGAAGCAAAAGGTTTCTGCTGAGATTTTTGTTGACGACAACAAGCTGGGGGCAATTTCGCGCATGAAACTTGATGCCCGTTCGGTTGATGACGTTGAGTCGCCCCGAAGAACCACCCGGATTAAACAAAGTGAGCTGTTTTTTAGAAATGATAATGACGACAATGAAATCAGGCGCGAAGTTCAACGAAATAAGTTTAAACCATTTGTTATGCAAATGCAACCAAAAATCGATTTTGTTCAACTGCGGCAATTTCATCGGCTCGACAAAAAAATAATTTCGCGCATAACACCTGTTAAAATCGAGAAGCCACGTTTTGAGTTTCACGACATTACGGCAGTTGTAAACAGTTATCCACAAATACTCCGCAAACTCGGATTCGTGCTCGATTTTCTCATCCCATACGAATCAACGCTACCAGATACCGGACACATTAGCCTTATTATTAATGCGCTTGAATTTGAGGAAGAAGGAACTACGGTTTCGCTACCTGCCACTGCATACAAAATTACAGACAATGGTTTTTACATTGGCGACAAACCCAACACCATTTTTAAAGACGGTTACGTAAAAATAAATTCGTCAGAATTTTCGGTTATTCAGGTTGATGCTGACGGAACGGCATTGAAAACACAAAACATGGCCGAAAATAAAGTGCAGGAAATCGCCCGTTTTTACGAAATAAAATCAGCCATAAAAACAAGCCCGCGCATACAGGCACAACAGTTAGAAGAAGCAGAACCACCGGAAGAGGAAGGTTTGCCTTATATGCGATCAGCCGGTATTGCCATAACAAAAAACGGCATGGCCGAGCACATTTTCAGAAGCATTGAAACCAACATTCAGTTAAAACAAGCGTTTACGGCAACACAAATTCAACGCATTGATATGCAACCCGATCGCTTAAAACGGATACAAAAAGCTGAACCGGGTATCACTCCCCAACCCATGAAAAACCTGGCATTAAAAATTAAAGCGCCACAAAAAATTCTTTATACATCAGATGTCATTCAAGGATACAGAATGGACATTGCCTACGAAACGGCTCCTGAAAAATGGTACTCGTTGCACCAGCGACTAGATGAATACACCTGGTTTGATGAAAATAACACCCCCAATAATGTTAGTGGTATTGAACCCGACGAAGGCTTTTTACAATTAGGAATTGCGGAAGATGTGAACGACCCCGATGATGTATTTGTATCGGAAACGCTTGCTCGCTGGGAAGGCTGGAGCCTTTCGGTGCGCAAACCGGGTTATGCAATTAACGAAGCCGAAGATTTCGACGGGTCAGAAGATGAAAAAAGAGACTTCGTTTACAAAAACAAAAGCCAGGAATTAAAAAAATACCAATTCGATCCTGATCTGGAATTTAAAATTAATGCACAATCGAAAATTGTTCCGGGCACGCTACCAAAACTTCGATTCGGAAAGGAATACCGAATACGTGTTCGTACAGTTGATTTAGCCGGAAACAGTGTAGCGCTAAATCATCAAAGCGAAAATCCGGAAGATACGGAGAGAAAAAACATAAAATATTTACGATACGAACCGCTGGCCAGCCCTATTGTTTTAGCCGGTAATAAATTAAAAGATGGCGAATTTTTAGAACGATTGGTAGTACGTAGTAACTACAACCAAACGAGTTCGGAATATGAAGCCAACAACCCTGTAAACGGTGTGCAATTCGATAATTACTCGCAACGTTATTTGCTGCCGCCTAAAAACAGCCAGTTAATGGCTGAAAACCACAGTAAATTCGAAGAAGCTTTCGCTAATAATCCAAAGGCTGCTCAAGAGATTTATCAGATTATAACAAATCATGAAGGGCTGTACCAGCAAGACAAAAAGAACGAAGAAAAAATATATCAGCCATCGGAAGTTGAGATAATTTACCTACCTGACCCAATGGCAGCCGGAGTGGCGCTGTTTTTATCAGAAGGATATGAAAATACCCACACACAGGAATTTGAGCCCATGATGTTTAGCTTTTTTGATAACCGCAAAATAAAGCCAAACGAAACTAACGACATCAATATTCCGGCCGACTGGTATAATGCGGGAATTATTCGATTACGATTAGAAGAGGGGGAACAGCAGGTTGACTGGAATCCATCGGATCGTATTTTTACCATTAAGCTGCCAAAAGGAATCAGAACACGCATAAAGTTCAGTACTTTCTGGCGCGAAGACGATTTAAAATCACTGTCAGCAATTTGGCAAATGGTTACTGCAGATAATCCTTCGAATTATGCGGAACTGGAAGAATTAGCAAAATCGGGGCAACACTGGATGATTAGCCCGTCGCGGGAATTCGAACTGGTGCATGCCGTGCAGCAGCCGGTTGATGCTCCTGTAATTAATGAACTCATTCCCGATCGGGATTTTAACACCAATTTTGCACTTATTAATACGCGATTCGACATTCATGGAGAAAGCACCGAAAAAGTTGAATTTCAAGCCAGGTGGACCGAACCGGTTGACGATGGAATTTCGGTTAAGATTAAGGAAAAACAAGGGCGCAACAGTATTCCCGACATAGCAATTAATTATCATGACGATGTAGTTACAAAGGGCACTATTCCCGAGCCGGAGAAAATTGAAATGGCTCCGGTTCAAAACCTGCAAGTGCGACCGATCTTGCGCATTCAACCGCAAACCGTTCAAACTTTCGAAAAAGAACCGCAGCCAAAAGCACGAAAAGTTAACCAGTTATTTTTGGCCCAAAATACCGAGTTTAAAAAATTACAAAACAAAAAGGTGAGTGCCCGCCAAAACCTTACACAAAAGGTTGGCTACGATATTTCTGCCACAAAATTTTCGTTTTTTAAACAAATGCAGCTGCGCATAAAACCATTGGAGCACCAATTTGGAGATACTAAACACCGGTGGGTCGATTACAAACTGGTTGGAGCATCGAGATACAGAGATTATTTTGATAAGATATTATCCGAAAATCCGGAAAAGAATACGATACGGGAAAGTGAATGGATGGAAAGGGTAAACATCCTTAGCTCGGCTCGCCCCAAAACGCCTGAGATTGACTACATCATTCCCACTTTTGAGTGGCAAAAAACACAAACCGGTGACACGGTTATTCATACCCGAGTTGGTGGTGGTTTGCGCATTTTCATTAAAAGACCGTGGTTCTCATCAGGCGACGACGAGATGCTTGCAGTAATTTTACCCGACAACTCGGGGAATACCAATCGTCTGAGCATGCTAAACAAGGCACCGGGATATTCCGGACAATTTACACATTGGGGAATTGACCCGATTTTATATGGACAAAAACCAGCACAAACCTCGCCGCAAAGTTCCGATTTTAGAATGAATCCGGTTATCGACACGAATCTTGAATACCCCGACAAACCGGGTATAAAAGCAAAAGCTGTGGCTTATCCTGTTCATTTTGATCAGGAACGCCAAATGTGGTTTTGCGATTTATCAATCAATCCAAATCAGATGTACTTTCCATTTATTAAGTTGTTTTTAGCCAGGTATCAACCCCACTCTGTTCGCGAGCAAAATAAAGATGTTTGTTTGTCGTCAGTAGTGGCTGCTGAGATGATACAGTTAATGCCCGACCGAAAAACCACATTGAATTTTAAAAAGGATGATTTAAATTCAAAATTCACACTAACAATTGAAGGAACAATCTACAACCTTGGAAATGCCACTTATGGTAATTACAATTTTCTTAAAATTTCGTTTTTAGATACCGAACTGGCACAACCTGTTTATGGCGTAATTGACGACGGCGAAAATGAAAAGAAATTGGAGGCAGAAGGAGAAGTTATTCGCATTTCGAGAAATAACCTGACAAGCGCCACATATTACAAAGTTGAACGCGAGTTTAAGTTGAACAAGGACTACAAAACAGCACCTTTTGAAGTTATTATTGAAGAATATGAACGCGGCCCGTCAAAGCTTCCGGGAGTTACTGAAAAAGTTTACCAGGATCGCCTAAAACCATCGGAACAAACCGACCGGCTAATATATGCTAATGTTATTAAAATTAATGAGGCAGAAAAATAAACAAACAACGTAGCCACACCTATGTCATGCTGACAATGCCCCGGTAATGATTAATAGATATACTTTCAGAGCCTATTGTTTTGTTAGCGTAACCGCGTATATACCATTGGTATCCTTATAGGCAAAGTTCACCTTCATATGATTGGCTACTGCTTTTAAAAGTCCATTCGAACAAGCCAGAAACTCGTCGTATGTGATTCCGTATGCCGGTCCTTGTTTAAAAAGCATATTCATATTACTCATCGTAAACCGGATCATGGTTGAAGTCTGCTCTTTAATTTCCATTTCGCTGTATGGATTTACTCCCTGCAAAATAAACATGATCTGATTCACGAAAAACGGGAAACCTGCCTCCGGGTCCCAAAACACCTTAAACTGATCACCAATATATTTGCCATATTCTTCAGGCTCAACTCCTTTTTCTTTTGCCATGCTAAGCCCTGCAGCAAAATAAGCTAACACATGATTATAAAGCACTTCTGTTTCCTGTTCCGGAGTTAGTTGAGGTACTGAAAAAGATTCTTGAGCACAAAGTGTGGCGGCGGAAAATAATCCCGCAAAAATGATAGTTAGAATTTTCATAAGTCTGGTTTTAGTTTGAAACTGGAACAAAGAAACCCGCCCTGCAAACGACAGGACGAGTCTCATGTTGCGATTTTTAATTCATGGAGGATTACGTTATTCTCCCAATAAAGTTATAGCGCATGGTCGTTTTGTCATTTATTTTTTGTGTTTTCCTAATCCCGGGACCAGTGGACTTTTGTACGTTTCAAGTAAATAAGGAGGAATATTTCCCGCATTTTGTACCTGTACTAAAACACGATCGGGCCATAAATAGTAGTAGCCGGCAAATTCTCCATCTCCGGTATACCAAATACCAAAACCATTAACCGGATCTATCATTTCAAGTGTATAGGATGATTTTGCTGCTACAAACTTTTGGTATTGCGACCATTTATTTTTGCCTTCTCCCTGGCTGTAATGAAATGTTATCCACGCTTCTGAATCGAGAATTGGATACTGATAAACTCCTTCGGTTGTAATACAGGCTTCATTCCAGTGCATTACCAGTTTCATATCGCCATATACCCAAAAAGGATAATCAAGTACTTCGGGATGTGCTTCCTGATAGGCAATTACATCGCCTTCGAACGGAGGTTCCTTTTTATACCATGGAGCATCAGGATAAAGCTCATCACCAAACCATGCATTCATTAGGTAACCATTAAACTGATGTGCATTCCAGTTATACCCCCACTGGTCGAAACCGGTTAGTTTATCGTTTCCCGAGTTTCCACTTTTTAGTTCGGTGTTGCCAATTGGTTCTTCTACAAAGTCTTTTTCGCATCCGGGAAATACAAGTGTAATGGCAATTACGAGTAATATTAATATTGTCTTTTTCATGTCGTTTTTTTTAAAAATTGCAGAATTGTTTTGTTGTTACTATCTATATAAAATTAATAGCACTCAATCCATCCTCTCTGAAAAACAACAACCAGTTCGTCTTTAGCATTTAGCGTAACGTGCCAGGTGTGGTGATACTCGCCCACTACCATTCCGGTTGTTTCGCTGATTATACTCAATGTAAGAGTTTGTGTCCCGTTGTTTGAAAGTCCAATATCAAAACGGGATAGATTGCAATTTAACACCTGGCTGACTATATAGTTATCATCAACACCATGCAGAACGCCCTTAAATCTTTGTTGAATTTTCCCGTTCCCAAAATCGGTGACCCAATATTCCAGCTGCCCGGTTACAGCACCAACACAATCCAGTTCCTCAACCGAAAAGAATCCATGGGAAGTGTTTTTTTTGCTTTCAGCATTTGCACTACCAATGAAGAATAGTGAGACCAACAACACTACTGAGATAATTTTGAAATTTTTCATGACAATTAGTTTTAAAGTTTATGCTACAAAGTTCAGATGAAAAGGCTTTTACAACTTATCAGCAATGAAGCATAAACTTTAAAAATTGGCGCACCCTTTGCAATTTTGCAGCATGTAAAGGAAACCTGTCGGCAATTTGGAAGTTTGGAAATAATTAAAGTGGATTCGACTGAGGCAAAACAACACCAATCTCGTTGACCAGTTCCTGAAATTCAGGATGATTATGCAACGGATAATAAAGCGGATAGGACAATACAAATGGCAGGTCTTCATTGCGTACTTCGTAGGCAACTTTAAGATAATCGATAGTACCCTGAGGATCGTCAACCATCATAAATAAACCAGATACCACCGACTGGTTACAGCAATATTTATCCTGTCCTGATAATGCCCCTTCCATATAAAATTTTACACAGTCTTCAAACGAAGCACCTGTCCTGTAAAACTCAGCAACTGGTTTGTTTCTCATCAGATCCTGAAGTTCGGTCCATATTTCAATCGATTTTTCGGGTAAACCTTGTTGCAGGTATACATATCCTAAGCTATGCATGGCAAAACCAAAGGTAGGATATAATTCAAGCACCTCGTTGTAGGTTGTAACTGCTTTTTCATATTCTCCAACAATGTAATAGCGTTCGGCTAAAAAACTCAGCGTTCTCGGATTTAGCGGATCCAGCAACCTTGCAGTCAGCGCCTCGCTTATCGCATTTTTATATTCGCCCTTAACCGTAAAATAGTTCGACAGAACCAGGTGTGCATCTGAATTACTAGGTTGCAGTTCCAGCGCCTTTTCAGCCAGTTGTTTCATTTGTTCCCAGTCCCAGTCGAGTTTTCCTACCAGGTTGGCTTTCGTGGTGTATGCATCGGCAAGCGATGGGTCCAATTTTAGTGCTTTATCAACAGCAGCCCTTGCATTTGTGCGGTAAACCTGTTCTTCTGCATGGTCGTACACCAGCCTGTCGAGTGCCATATAACATTCGGCCAGGGTTAAGTAGGCCGGTGCAAAATCCGGATCAATAGCTACAGATGAAGAAAGGTATTCAACCGCATCTTTCATTTTATCTTTCCTGATATCCTGCGTTAACCACAGCATTCTTCCTTTTTGGTACAATTCATGGGCTTGCTCGTCAACTTCCGGCAATTCCGTTGATTGTGCAGGCTGAGTGGCATTCAGAATTTCCGTGGCAATATTATAGCTAAGATCGCTAACCACCTGTAAAATCTTTGTCGATTGTTGATAATACTGATTGGCCCATATGTGTTCTTCCTGCGGAAATGGATTTATCAGCTGTACATTAACCAGCATACTGTCGTCTTCGGTTAACACACTGCCTTCGAGCAACAGATCGGCTCCCAGGAATTCTGCTATCTCTGAATAAATGCGTACGGAGTCGCGAAAGATCATTGCCGAACCACGCGATGTCACCCGGAATCCTTTCATTTTCGACAGTTCAGTAATCAGATTATCGGTCAATCCCAAAGCCAGATGCGAACGGTTGTTCATCTCCGAAAGATCGAGAAAAGGTAAAACAGCAATGGCTATTTCTTCGGGTTTTGCTTCATCGGGCTTTGCCAGTTTGGCCCCCCAATAATCAAATGCTACAATAACAATTATAAATAGCAGAAACATTCCTGCCAACTTCATTCGGTTTCCCGGAGCTGGAGCTTTTGTTGCAACCGCCAAAACTCCTTCCTCGCCGGCGTGTTTTTTATAATCGCCCGGTGTGCATCCGTATTTATCGTGAAAACATTTATTGAAATACGAAGGGCTGCTAAATCCAACTTTATAAGCAATTTCCGATGCAGTATGATCGTCTTTTTCTATCAGTGCTATGGATTCTTCCAAACGAATATCGCGAATAAACTGGTTGGCAGGTTTGCCGGTAACCGATTTTATTTTGCGAAGAAATTGTGAACGGCTCAATCCCATTTCGGCAGCCAGTTCGCTAACTCCGAAGTTATCATTCTCAAGGTTATCAAGAACAAATTGTTTGGCTCTATTAATGAAAGAATCAGGCATAAGGCTCAATCATTTTGGTTTTCGAACGTATCACAATCACTTAAATATACGATTTTTGTAACACATTGAAAAACAATCGCCTACACCGTCGTATTTTGACAAATAAATTTCGAACGTATGTAAACTTACCACAAATAGGGAGTTCAATATTGTTTGAGCAAGGGTTAAAGTTCTCTATTTAGCGTGTAGTTTCCGTAATATTCTTCAATTCCATAAAGCTCAATAAATAGCTGATCTTCGTTAATAGTACCTTTCCCTTCCAGTATTTTTCCCGATTTTGTTTGAAAGGTAAAACAAAACTGCTTACCAATCATTTTAAGGTTATTAACCTCGTAACGCTCATCCTTTTCGCCCTGCGAAATTTCAGCCGTTACAGCATTCCCGTTCACGTAAAAGGTTAACGAAAAGTTCAATTGGTCAGTATTTTCAGATGGTATACTTTCCCATGTTCCTTTAAAAAAATGATTGGTGCTGATGCGGTACGAATCGGTATGATTTACGATCCGTTCAGTAAACTGAGTACCGCTTAAGTCGCCATGCGTATAAAAATCTTCAGGAAGAATTGGTAGTAATTCAGTAAGGATAAAACTGCGCATAATGCTTTTGGAGTATGGCTGGAACAACGCCAGCACATTGCCTTTAGAAGCAGTGGCAATATTTAATACCTGTGCCGGCTGGCTATTGCTAAAATCAATTTCATCCAACACCAGCGATTTTATTTGAGGATTTATACGCGTGCGAAAATGAACCGTTCCGTTCTCGGCGTCAAACAGTATCGACCACTCGGGATCGTCGAATACGCGCAAGGTCTTCAACATATAAAAGCCATAACTTATTGGGTCATCATCTTTTTTGAAGTTATCGATCATAACTGCGGTACGCACAAAACGCGGTACGTTCGGGTCTTCAACATCGGGCCTGTATTCACCGCCAAATCCACGAAAATATTTCAATAGCTCTAGTTCGCGATCATACGGTGCATTAAAAAGTGCCGGCACAGGCATTTCATCGCCGGTATGCACCACAACGTCGCCATTAATAAATGCAATTGCAGCGGTATTCCCTGCGGCATCGCCAACAAAATAATGCCAGCTCCAACCGTCAATCTCAATTTCAGAAGCGCTGCGAATGGCCTCGCCTGTAGTTGAAAAATTATCTAGAATGTACTGCATCCAATTCATCTGGCTGAGTTTGGGTAAACTATCGTTTTCCGGATATTCGGCCTCTTCGTTCATCTCCCAGATAAACAAACCGGCTTCGTTCATTCCGCCATCGGGAAAATCTTTACCGAAGTTGTTGAACGTAACTGATCCGTAACGCGAAATCCAGCTGTGTGAAGAGGGATTTATACGTGCTCGTGTGATGATCTCACTCCATGTTCGGCCCGTTTTAAACATCCCGCGTTTATTAATGAACACCAATCCCGGCACCCCAATATCGCCTTCGTTAAGGTTATGACCGTATACCAGTGTATTATCTTTTTGAAGTTTGAAAGTTGAACTTGCCAGCAATTGATTGTAGCCAGATAGAATCAAAAATAAAGAAGTAACAAACAGCGCAAGTATAGTTTGTTGAATTCTCATTTTATATAATTTTTAATAGTTGACACAAAATTTCTTTTCTGGTTACACCAACTTTAACAATCGACGGATGTTGCTTGTTCGTTATTCTTTCGTGGTGGCATTTGGGGCATTTACCCAAAGCATGTTCCAACTCGTTTTCCGGTTTGGGAGTACTCCAAAAGAAAAAGCCACTCTCCCCGAGGAAAGTGGCTTCGTTATCTTACAAAAACTGTTAGCTTGTGGCTGGCAGCTTCTATTTATTGCATTTCAAATTTATAATCGCCCATGTCGCTTAATTCCGATGCACGGATAAACTCGGCATGTGCTTTCACCTGTGCTTTTGCAAAAGCAACATATGTTTTGGTCGATTTCAGGAACGAAGCTTCGCGGTTGGTATCCAACAACAACAGGTAGCTCATAATAATATGGCCTGCCATTTCAACCAAACGACGTGCGTGGAAATCAACAAACTCGTTGTCTCCGGCCGAAGTAACTTTCTTCACTGCTTCTTCGTAATCAGCAGTTAAAATAATCAGCGTACGCTTTAGGTATTCCAGTGTCGGCGAAACTTTTTCAGCCTCGTAAGCACGAATCTGGTTCAGGTAACCACCGGTAGTTACACCACGGATGGCTGCTACAACCTGCAACTGTGTAGTTCCTTCGTAAATCGATGTAATACGGGCATCGCGATAGATACGTTCAACAGGGTAGTCTTTCATAAAACCTGAACCACCGTGAATCTGAACCGCATCGTAAGCCAGCTGGTTGCTGTATTCGCTCGACATTCCTTTTACAAGTGGAGTAAAGATATCGGCCAAACGCTGGTACTTTTTCATTTCGTTGCGTTCTTCTTTCTCCAGTTTGCGCTCTTCGGCAATGTGCATGTAAGTTTTATACATATCAACAAAACGCGAAGTTTCGTACAACAAAGTACGCGATGCATCCAGTTTGGCTTTCATCATGGTTAGCATTTCGTAAACGGCCGGAAATTTAATAATGGCTTTTCCGAACTGCATACGTTCTTTGGCATATTCCATTGCTTCGCGGTAAGCTGCTTCGCAAACACCAACCGATTGGGCAGCAATACCCAAACGAGCACCGTTCATTAATGCCATAACGTATTTAATCAGTCCCATTTTACGCGAACCAACCAACTCGGCCGGAGCATCTTTGAATACCAGCTCGCAGGTTGGCGAACCAATAATACCCATTTTGTGCTCGATACGACGAACGGTTACGCCGCCCGACTGCTTGTCGTAAATATACATCGACAAACCACGACCATCAGTTGTTCCGGCTTCTGAGCGGGCCAATACAAGCGAAATATCGCCATCGCCGTTGGTAATGAAACGTTTCACTCCATTCAGCAACCAAACTTGTTTCTCCTCGTTCCAGGTGGCTTTTAACTGCACCGCCTGAAGGTCGGAACCTGCATCCGGTTCGGTTAAGTCCATTGCCATTGTGTCGCCGTTGCAAACACGTGGCAAGTATTTTTCTTTTTGCTCTTCCGAAGCAAATTCGTTAATAGTTTCGGCACAATCCTGCAAACCCCAAATGTTTACAAAACCGGCATCGGCGCGCGATACAATATCGGCAGCCATAATGTAAGGCACAATCGGAAAGTTCAAACCTTCGTATTTGTAAGGCAACGACATTCCCATCAATCCGGCCTGGTTTAATGCTTTAATGTTTTCCTCAGTTCCGCGGGCATATTTTACGTGTCCGTCGATTACTTCCGGTCCTTCAGCATCAATACTTTCGGCATTTTCAGAAACAATGTTTCCGCAAATTTCGCCAACAACCTCCAGTACACGATCGTAACTGTCAATTGCATCTTCGTAATCCAGTGGAGCAAAATCAAATTCATCCTTGAAAGCATATTCACGTTCTTTCAACCGAACGATCTCTTTCATTAACGGGTGATTCAAGTGAAATTTTAACTCGCTGTTATCTGTATAATAATTTGCCATTTTTTACAATTTTAAGTCGTGACTACTTGGTGTTCTTTTTATAATACTTGATCATTTTAGGAATGACCTCTGCCACATCTCCGGTAATAACATAGTCGGCTATTGCATTAATCGGAGCTTCAGGATCGGTATTGATCGCAATGATTTGTGCAGAATCCTCCATTCCGGCACGGTGCTGAATTTGCCCCGAGATACCGCAGGCAATGTACAGTTTCGGACGAACGGTAATACCTGTTTGTCCAATCTGGCGCTCGTGACCTGCCAAACCAGAGTCAACGGCTGCACGCGAAGCTCCAACTTCGCCACCCAGTACTTCTGCCAAATCGTACAACAGCTGGAAGTTCTCTTTCGAGCCTACACCGTAACCACCGGCAACAACAATAGGTGCACCCTTAACGTTCACCTTGCTTTGTTCCATGTGGCGCTCAATAATCTCAACCACGAAATCTTCGTCTCTTACATATTTAGCCACATCAAGTTTTACAACTTTTCCTTTGTATTTCGGATCAAGAATTTCCTTTTTCATTACTCCCTCGCGTACGGTTGCCATTTGCGGACGGCAATCGGGGTTGATAATGGTGGCAATGATGTTTCCTCCAAATGCCGGACGAATCTGGTAAAGAAGGTTTTCGTATTTCTTGTCTTGTTTTTTATCGTAATGATCGCCAATTACCAAACTTGTACAGTCGGCAGTTAAACCACTGTGCAATGCTGACGAAACGCGTGGTCCTAAATCACGACCGATCGACGATGCTCCCATCAAAGCAATTTGTGGTTTTTGCTCTTTAAACAAGTTCACCACAATCGATGTGTGTGGCAAAGTCTGGTAGGGATACAAACGCTTATCATCGGCGACATAAAGTGTATCAACACCATAAGGAATTATTTGGTCGCCAATTTTATCGAGCTTTGTGCCAATAGCTATGGCTTCCAGTTTACATTTCAATTCGTTTGCCAGCGCACGCCCTTTGGTTAGTAATTCCTGACTAACATCAGCTACCTGGCCATCTTCTATTTCGCAATAAACAAATACGTTGCTCATTTCTTCAAATTTTAAATGTTCATTTAATGGCCTTAGCCAATTGTGTGACTCTTGATTAATTCAACCATCATGGCTTCAATTTCTTCGTCGGCGGCCGAAATTACTTTCGAATCTTTTGCCTGAAGAACAACATTCTCCACCGTTTTTACTTTGGTTGGCGAGCCGGTAAGACCAAGCTGCGACGCATCGGTTTCAATATCATTAACGGTCCATTCCTGAATCATCAGGTCAGGGTGCTCGTTGTATAATGCGGTGTAGTCCAGATTTTCTTTCTGAAGTTCAGTAACTGTTCTTGCCTTTTTGAATTTCATAATTCGTTTGGCGTTACGGGCGCGGCAATCGGGAGCTGATCCGTTTACTGTTATTACAAGTGGCAACGGACATTTTACGGTTTCAACACCATTCTCTAAACGGCGTTTTACAGTAACTGATTTGTCTGTAGCGTCAAGCACTTCTTCAACGTAAGTAATTTGTAACATACCCAGTTTTTCAGCTACCTGAGGGCCAACCTGGGCAGTATCGCCGTCAATTGCCTGACGACCTGCAATAATCATATCAATTTTCCCCATTTTCTTTAGCGCCTGTCCAATGGCATACGATGTAGCCAATGTATCCGATCCGGCAAAAGCACGGTCAGTTAGCAAAATACCACCATCGGCACCACGATATAAACCTTCGCGAATAATATCGGCAGCCCTGCCAGGCCCCATGGTTAAAATATTGATTTTTGATTTTGGAAATTGATCTTTTATACGCAATGCTTGTTCGAGTGCGTTCAAATCCTCGGGATTAAAGATAGCAGGAAGCACAGCCCTGTTTATCGTCCCGTCAGCCTTCATCGCATCTTTCCCCACATTTCTGGTGTCGGGAACCTGCTTCGCCAAAACAATAATGTTATAAGCCTTCATTCAATAAGATTTTTGTAGATTGATATATATTTCTTTCTTTTTTTCGATCGATTGCCGGAGGAATCTAGCTACTCCTGCAAATTGAAAGCTAACAAATATAAAAATCGGCGTAAAACTAACCAAAGGGATAAGGACACTGAGACCTTTAATGTTTGTTAAAAAGCAGAGCAATCAAGGCATTCAGACTTTTTTAGTCCCCCAAATGCAATACTGACAATGCTTTAAAACAATCAACTTCAATATTCTAAAATTCTGTACGGCTGTAGCAACGGATAATTTAAAACCATTTTAATTAAAAATTCATGTTTTCTGGGGCGTTTTGCGGTTTTTCTGCCCAGGAAAACACATTCAAAGTTTTGTGACTTTGCCTAAAAGTCAATAAAAACCGCTTAACAAAAAAATGTACACGATTAATGTCACAAAATAAATTTTCAAGCAAAATTATTGACTTTAGTCGGCCAAAAACTTGCTACAATATACGATTAGCAGCCATTGTCGATTGCGGATTTTGGATAATTTTATTACCTTCATCCGCGGATTTCAAACCAAATCTAACCAAATTAATTTATTAAGCCGGTACGTTAGAAAACGTACCGGCTTTTTTATGCAACACCTATTACTCTTCAGCACAAAAAAAAGAGGAACCATTGATGATTCCTCTTTTAATTTTATGCTAGTTATTTTACTATGCTTGTGCTGTTGGTCCTCCAAAATTCATTGGAGGCAAATTCGGATCCGAACCCGGTTTTACGTTTTTAATCCGGCCGTGCTGAGCTTCGTATTTTGCTACGTTATCCTGCAAAGCCAACAATAAACGTTTCGCGTGTTCCGGTGTAAGAATAATACGTGACTTAACATTCGCTTTTGGAATACCAGGCATAATCCGCACAAAATCAACTACAAATTCAGAAGTTGAGTGAGTTATAACAGCAAGGTTCGAATACGTTCCCTGGGCTACTTCCTCGTTCAATTCAATATTAATTTGTTGTCCTTTTTGCTTTTTATCTTCCATGATAATCCTTTTTAGCTATTATCCGAATGTCTCATATCAACTAACCTGTCGTACTCTGATTTAGAACCTACAACAAGGTTTTTGTATTCTTTCAATCCTGTACCTGCCGGAATCAGGTGACCACAAATAACGTTCTCTTTCAATCCGTCAAGGTAATCCATCTTACCGTTGATAGCGGCTTCGTTAAGAACTTTTGTTGTTTCCTGGAACGATGCAGCAGACAACCAGCTACGTGTTTGCAGCGCGGCTTTTGTAATACCCTGAAGAATTTGGCTTGATGTTGCAGGAATTGCATCCCTTGATTCCACCAGTTTTTTATCTTTTCTTCTGAGCTGCGAATTTTCATCTCTCAAACGACGGGCAGAAACAATCTGGCCCGATTTAAGACCTTCTGCATCTCCCGGATCAACAACTACTTTTTTGTTGTAAATCCAGTCGTTCTCCGACATAAATTCGTTTTTATCTACTACTTGTTTCTCAAGAAAACGGGTATCACCCGGATCAACGATTTCAACTTTACGCATCATCTGACGGATGATAATCTCAAAGTGTTTATCGTTAATTTTTACACCCTGCATACGGTACACATCCTGAACTTCATTCAAAATGTACTCCTGAACAGCTGTAGGTCCTTTAATTGCAAGAATATCAGAAGGAGTTGTTGCTCCGTCAGATAATGGGATACCTGCCCTGATGTAATCGTTCTCCTGTACAAGAATCTGTTTTGACAGCGGTACAAGATATTTTTTCACATCGCCGTTTTTAGTTGTAACAATGATCTCGCGGTTACCACGTTTGATTTTACCCAGTGATACTTCACCGTCAACCTCCGATACAACTGCAGGATTAGATGGGTTACGTGCCTCGAATAACTCGGTAACACGTGGCAGACCCCCTGTGATATCACCTGCTTTACCCGCTGCACGTGGAATCTTAACCAAAATCTTACCCGCTTTAACTTCTTGTCCGTTTTCAACCGAGATGTGACCTCCAACAGGAAGGTTGTACGAGCGGATCATTTCACCTGCATCGTCCATAATCTTCAACGTTGGGTTTTTGGTTTTATCTTTTGTTTCGATAATTACACGCTCGCTATAACCGGTTTGTTCATCCGATTCTTCGCGGTATGTAATACCATCAATCAGGTTATCAAATTCTACCTTACCATCAAATTCGGTAATAATTACACCGTTAAATGGGTCCCACTCACAAATCAGATTTCCTTTGCGGATTTCCTGACCGTTTTTCACATACAGTTTACAACCGTATGGTAGCGGATGCGTTGAAAGTGGAATATTGGTATTTTTATCAATAATCTTCAATTCGGCCAAACGACTAACAACTACCTGAATTTCTTCACCGTCTTCATCTTTGTACGAAACGGCACGAAGTTCTTCAATCTCACAATATCCGTCGTATTTCGATTCAACTGTTGATTGAGCCGAGATGTTACCCGCAATACCCCCTACGTGGAAGGTACGCAGTGTAAGCTGTGTACCCGGCTCTCCAATCGACTGAGCAGCGATAACACCCGTCGCTTCACCTTTCTGAACTTTCTTGCCGGTAGCCAGGTTACGTCCGTAACACTTGGCACAAACACCAACTTTCGATTCACAGGTTAATACCGAACGAATTTCAACGCTTTCAATTGGCGAATCTTCGATTACTTTAGCAATCTCTTCGGTAATCTCTTCTCCCGATTTAATGATCAACTCACCATTAAGCGGGTGGAAAATATCGTGAACAGTTGTACGACCAATAATTCTTTCGAATAATGATGCAACAACCTCTTCGTTATTTTTAACATCGGTAGCCACCAAACCACGCAATGTTCCGCAGTCGTCTTCCGAGATGATAACATCCTGGGCAACGTCTACCAAACGACGTGTTAAGTAACCCGCATCAGCTGTTTTAAGCGCGGTATCCGCCAAACCTTTACGAGCACCGTGAGTAGAGATAAAGTACTCGAGTACCGAAAGACCTTCTTTAAAGTTTGCCAAAATCGGGTTTTCAATAATCTGCGAACCTGTAGAACCAGATTTTTGTGGTTTTGCCATCAAACCCCTCATTCCGCACAACTGGCGAATCTGCTCTTTAGAACCCCTCGCACCGGAATCAAGCATCATATAAATTGAGTTGAATCCCTGACGGTCGGTACTAATAGTTTTCATTACCGAGTTGGTAAGTTTAGCGTTCGCATGTGTCCAGATATCAATAACCTGGTTGTAACGTTCGTTGTTGGTAATGAATCCCATGTTATAGTTATTGATTACCTCTTCAACTTCGCTATAACCGTTTCCTACGATATCAGCTTTATCTTCCGGAATGATAACGTCGCCAAGGTTAAACGACAAACCACCACGGTAAGCCATTGTGTAACCAAGGTTTTTAATATCATCAAGAAATTTAACAGTAATTGCGTTACCAGCCTTATTGAATACGTCGGTAATAATGGTACGTAACGATTTTTTTGTCAAAATCTGGTTTACGTAACCTGCCTGACGTGGTACATATTCGTTGAAAATAACACGACCTACAGTTGTTTCGATGATATGGTTAAAATATTCACCATTTTCGTCGATGTCTTCAACTTTAACTTTAATAATGGCGTGAAGATCTATTGCTTTCTCTTCGTATGCAATAGTTACTTCTTCTGCCGAGTAGAAAGTCATACCTTCTCCGCGACTACCGTTACGTGGTTTGGTCATGTAGTACAGCCCCAAAACCATATCCTGCGATGGTACCTGAATAGGAGCACCGTTAGCAGGGTTCAACAAGTTATGCGAAGCAAGCATTAACAACTGAGCTTCCAAAATTGCAGCATTACCTAATGGTAAGTGAACCGCCATCTGGTCACCGTCGAAGTCGGCGTTAAAACCGGTACATACCAACGGATGCAGCTGAATTGCTTTACCTTCAATAAGAACAGGCTGGAATGCCTGAATTGACAGACGGTGCAGAGTAGGTGCCCTGTTCAACATTACAGGGTGTCCTTTCAGCACGTTTTCAAGAATTTCCCAAACTACAGGATCTTTTCTGTCAACGATTTTCTTTGCCGATTTTACAGTTTTTACAATACCTCTTTCAATCAACTTACGGATTACAAAAGGTTTGTAAAGCTCTGCAGCCATATCTTTTGGAATACCGCATTCGTGAATCCTTAATTTAGGACCAACAACGATTACCGAACGTGCAGAATAGTCAACACGTTTACCCAAAAGGTTCTGACGGAAACGACCTTGCTTACCTTTCAAACTGTCAGACAGTGATTTCAGCGCACGGTTGTTTTCTGTTTTAACGGCATTAGATTTTCTTGAGTTATCGAATAACGAATCTACAGCTTCCTGTAGCATACGTTTCTCGTTTCTTAAAATTACCTCAGGAGCTTTAATCTCGATCAATCGTTTCAAACGGTTGTTACGGATAATTACTCTTCGGTACAAGTCATTCAAATCTGATGTTGCAAAACGACCACCATCAAGCGGCACTAACGGACGCAGATCAGGAGGAATTACAGGCACAACCCTAACGATCATCCACTCCGGACGGTTAAGGTTTTTACTTGCTCTGAATGCCTCAACAACCTGCAGGCGTTTTAACGCCTCGTTTTTACGCTGCTGCGATGTTTCGGTGTTTGCTTTATGACGCAATGTGTACGACAAAGAATCAAGCTCTAAACGGCTAAGGATATCAAACAATGCTTCAGCACCCATTTTGGCGATGAATTTGTTTGGATCGTCGTCGTCAAGGAATTGATTTTCTTTTGGAAGTGTATCCAGAATATCCAGGTACTCTTCTTCAGTTAAGAAATCCAATTCTTTAACACCATCCTGATGTTTTACACCCGGCTGGATAACAACATAGCGTTCGTAATAAATAATGGTATCAAGCTTTTTGGTTGGTAAACCAAGCAAGTAACCAATTTTGTTAGGCAACGATTTGAAATACCAAATGTGAGCTACAGGTACCACCAATGAAATGTGTCCCATACGCTCACGACGTACTTTCTTTTCGGTTACTTCAACACCACAACGGTCGCAAACGATACCTTTATAACGGATACGTTTGTATTTACCACAGTGGCATTCGTAGTCTTTTACCGGTCCGAAAATACGCTCACAGAACAAACCATCACGTTCTGGTTTATACGTTCTGTAGTTAATTGTTTCTGGCTTCAGTACTTCACCAAACGATCTTTCCAGAATTTCTTCAGGAGATGAAAGGCTTACCGAAACTTTTGAGAAACTAGTTTTTGCTTTATTATCTTTTTTGAATGCCATAATTCAAATTAACTATCAATTTAAAACTGCACCTAACTTATTCTACTCCATTCTCACGCTCAGACCAAGTCCGCGTAATTCGTGAAGCAGTACATTCAGCGATTCAGGAATTCCCGGTTGTGGCATTGGCTCACCTTTCACAATCGATTCGTAAGCTTTTGCACGTCCCATTACGTCATCCGACTTAACGGTAAGAATTTCCTGAAGGATATGAGAAGCACCAAATGCCTCTAGTGCCCAAACTTCCATCTCACCAAAACGCTGACCACCAAACTGTGCTTTACCACCTAATGGCTGCTGCGTAATTAATGAGTAAGGTCCGATTGAACGAGCGTGCATTTTGTCTTCTACCATGTGGCCCAGTTTCAACATATAAATAATACCTACAGTTGCTGGCTGGTCGAATGGCTCTCCGGTTTCACCGTTAATCAGGCGGGTTTCTCCGTAACGAGGAATACCTGCCTTATCGGTGTATTCAGAAACTTCATCCAAACTAGCACCATCAAAAATAGGCGTTGCGAATTTCAAACCAAGCTCTTTACCGGCCCAACCAAGTACAGTTTCGTAAATCTGTCCAAGGTTCATACGCGATGGTACACCAAGTGGGTTCAATACGATATCAACCGGTGTTCCGTCTGCAAGGAATGGCATATCTTCGGCACGTACTACACGCGAAACAATACCCTTGTTTCCGTGACGACCCGCCATTTTATCACCAATTTGCAGTTTGCGTTTTTTAGCAATATAAATTTTCGCCAACTGAATAATACCTGCAGGAAGCTCATCACCGATAGTTACATTGTAACGCTCGCGGCGTGAAACAGCCTCAGCTTCTTTCTGCTTCATAATGAAGTTGTTCACCAATCTAAAAATCAAATCGTTTTTAGCTTTATCGGTGGTCCATTTTGAAGGATCTATATTCAGGTAATCCAGTTCCTGTAATTGCTTCAGTGTAAACTTAACGCCTTTAGGAATAAACTCAGTTCCGTAATAGTCTTTCACTCCCTGCGAAGTTTTACCATTAACCAAAGTGAACAGTTTATCCTCTAATTTTACGCGAAGTGCTGCAATGTCTTTTTCCAGTTTTTCATCGATCTGGTCGAGCAATGTTTTTGTTGCTTTACCTTTTTTGTCTTTCGCAACGCGAGAGAACAATTTTTTATCGATAACAACACCTTTTAAAGATGGAGATGCTTTTAATGAAGCATCTTTTACATCACCTGCTTTATCACCAAAGATTGCACGTAAAAGTTTTTCTTCAGGTGAAGGATCAGATTCTCCTTTTGGCGTAATTTTACCAATAAGAATGTCGCCAGGTTTAACGTTGGCTCCAACTCTGATCAAACCATTTTCATCAAGATTGCGGGTAGCTTCTTCACTTACGTTAGGAATATCAGAAGTAAATTCTTCAACTCCACGTTTTGTGTCGCGCACTTCCAAAGTGTATTCATCAACGTGTACCGACGTGAAAACATCCTCGCGAACAATACGCTCCGAAATTACAATCGCATCCTCGTAGTTATAACCCTGCCAAGGCATGAATGCCACCTGCAGGTTACGACCAAGCGCCAACTCACCTTTATCGGTTGCGTAACCTTCGGTAAGAATTTCACCTTCTGTTACACGCTGACCTTTTACTACAATTGGTTTTAAGTCAACTGTAGTTCCCTGGTTCGTTTTAGTATATTTTTGCAGATTATAAGTTACCACTTCAGGATCGAAGCTCACAAAGCGATCTTCTTCCGTCATATCGTAACGCACAATAATCTGTTTTGCATCAACAAATTCGATAACACCATCGGCTTCGGCACATACCATTACCTCTGAATCTTTGGCAACACTAGCTTCTAATCCGGTACCAACAATTGGTGCCTCGGGACGAAGCAACGGAACTGCCTGGCGCATCATGTTCGATCCCATTAATGCACGGTTCGCATCATCGTGCTCAAGGAACGAAATAAGTGATGCAGCAACCGAAGCAATCTGGTTAGGACCAACGTCCATCAGTTCAACTTCGCCTGCGTCAACTACAGGATAGTCACCATCCAAACGAGCTTTTACCTTCTCGTTAATGAATTTACCATCTTCTGCAATTGGGGCATTCGCCTGTGCAATAATTTTACCTTCTTCCTCTTCAGCAGTTAAGTAAACAGAACCTGTTTCTGACAGGTCCACTTTACCGTTTTCTACTTTTCGGTATGGTGTTGAAATAAATCCTAAGTCGTTAATTTTTGCGAAAACACACAAAGAAGAGATCAAACCAATGTTTGGACCCTCTGGTGTTTCAATCGGACATAAACGACCGTAGTGCGTAAAGTGAACGTCACGAACCTCGAAACCTGCACGCTCACGAGAAAGACCACCAGGACCTAAAGCCGACATACGACGTTTGTGCGTCATTTCAGCCAGTGGGTTGGTTTGATCCATAAACTGCGAAAGTGCGTTTGTTCCGAAGAATGAATTGATAACTGAAGACAAAGTTTTCGAGTTAATCAAATCGATCGGAGTAAACACCTCGTTATCGCGAACATTCATACGCTCGCGGATTGTACGTGCCATACGGGCCAAACCTACACCAAACTGGTTGTACATTTGCTCGCCTACCGTACGTACCCTACGGTTACTTAAGTGGTCAATATCATCAACATCTGTTTTTGAGTTTACCAATTGAATAAGGTTCTTAATAATCTCAATGATGTCGACTTTTGTTAGGACACGGTTTTCCATGTCCAGATCTAATCCTAATTTTTTATTGATTCTGTAACGACCAACTTCTCCAAGGTCGTATCTCTTATCTGAGAAGAACAGTTTATCAATAACATCGCGAGCAGTCGCTTCATCGGGCGGTTCTGCGTTACGCAACTGACGGTAGATGTGAAGAACGGCCTCTTTTTCCGAGTTACATGGATCTTTTTGAAGCGTGTTGTAAATAATAGCAAAATCTTGCTGGTTTTGATCTTCCTTGTGTAACAGAATGGTTTTTACACCCGATTCAAGAATTTCCTCAATGTGATCTTCTTCAATGTCTGTTTCACGATCAATAATTACTTCGTTACGCTCAATCGATACAACTTCACCAGTATCTTCATCTACAAAGTCTTCAACCCATGATTTTAATACACGGGCAGCTAATCTTCTTCCTACTACTTTCTTTAATCCCGACTTTGAAACTTTTACTTCGTCTGCCAGATTAAATATTTCCAGAACATCTTTATCGCTTTCATAGCCAATAGCACGCAATAATGTGGTTACAGGTAATTTCTTTTTCCTGTCGATGTATGCAAACATCACGCTGTTGATGTCGGTTGCAAACTCAATCCACGATCCTTTGAAAGGAATAATACGTGCAGAATATAATTTTGTACCGTTGGCATGTAAACTTTGACCAAAGAATACACCCGGAGATCTGTGCAGCTGCGAAACAATAACACGCTCGGCACCATTGATAATAAAGGTACCTCTGTCGGTCATGTATGGCACAGTTCCTAAATACACATCCTGAACTACGGTATCAAAATCTTCGTGTTCCGGATCGGTACAGTAGAGTTTCAGCTTTGCTTTTAGCGGTACGCTAAAAGTTAAACCACGTTCTATACACTCGTCTATCGAGTATCGAGGAGGATCGACCTGGTAGTCGATAAATTCCAATACGAAATTATTTCGAGTATCCGATATTGGAAAGTTTTCTTCAAAAACTCTGTATAAACCCTCCCCTTTTCTTTTGTCAGGTGTGGTTTTTAACTGAAAAAAGTCTTTAAATGATTTAACTTGTACTTCTAAGAAGTCAGGGTAATCAAACCTGGTTTGTGTTGAGGAAAAATTAATCCTCTCTTTTTTTGCTTGTACTGACATGCATTTATACAGGTTAATTATATAAAATATAAATACACAAAAAGGTTTAGAACCCAACTTACGTAGGGTTCTAAACCGTATTACCTATAGATAGGTATATTTGCTTATTTTACTTCAACTTCCGCTCCAGCTTCTTCTAACTGTGCTTTTAAAGCTTCAGCTTCGTCTTTCGAAACTTTTTCTTTAAGAGCTTTTGGAGCTTCATCTACAACTGCTTTAGCTTCTTTCAAGCCAAGACCAGTTAGTTCTTTAACGAGTTTAACAACTGCCAGTTTCGAAGAACCTGCAGCTTTTAAGATCACGTCAAATTCAGTTTGTTCAGCAGCAGCCTCTTCGCCACCACCTGCAGCTGGTCCTGCAACTGCTACTGCAGCAGCAGCTGGTTCAATACCATATTCGTCTTTTAGAATACCAGCTAATTCGTTAACCTCTTTAACAGTCAAGTTTACCAACTCTTCTGCAAGCTGTTTTAAATCTGCCATTTTTATTTCTTTTTAAATATTATTTCAAAAAAATTATTCTTTTTCTTTCAGTGTATCAAGAACACCGTGAATGATATTACCACCAGACTGCAACTGTCCGAGAACTGTTTTCATTGGTGATTGTAACAGAGCAACAACATCAGCAATAAGCTCGTTTTTAGATTTAACGGCAATTAATGCCTCCAATTGGTCAGCTCCCATGTAAACTGATTCTTCAACAAAAGCGGCCTTCAATACAGGCTTTTTGTGCTTTTTAGCGAAGTCTTTAATCAATTTAGCCGGAGTATTTCCGTTTGAAGAAAACATTACTGTGGTGTTTCCCTTTAGTGCATCAAAAATCTCTTCAGCCTCTTTAGCAGAGTTTTCAAGAGCTTTTCGTAGTAGAGTATTCTTAACAACAACCAGTTTTACATCTTGGCTGAAACATAGTCTCCTTAAATCACTGGTATCTTCAGCATTTAAGCCGGCAATGTCGGTCAGGTAAAAATGGTCGTATGAATCTATCTGTTCTTGTAACTGATTAATAATAACTTGTTTCTCTGAACTCTTCATAATTCCTCATTTTTATTCTGCAAACGACTTAGCTTCTACTTGGATACCAGGGCTCATGGTACTTGATAAATAGATACTCTTAATGTAGGTTCCTTTTGCAGCAACAGGTTTAAGTTTGTTGATCATGTTAAGAAATTCAACGGCATTGTCTTTAATTTTATCAGCCGAGAAAGAAACTTTCCCGATTGTAGTATGAACAATACCAAATTTGTCAACTTTAAAATCAATTTTACCCTGTTTTACTTCGGAGATAGCTTTTCCAACTTCCATAGTTACAGTACCACTTTTAGGGTTTGGCATTAAGCCACGAGGACCTAAAATACGTCCTAACTGCCCTACTTTCCCCATTACTGGAGGCATGGTAATAATAACATCTACATCGGTCCAACCACCTTTTATTTTCTCAACGTACTCGTCAAGTCCTACATAGTCCGCTCCGGCATCTTTGGCTTCCTGCTCTTTGTCAGGAGTAACCATTGCCAAAACACGTACCTCTTTACCTGTTCCATGGGGTAACGAAACTACGCCCCTAACCATCTGGTTAGCTTTTCTAGGATCAACTCCAAGTCTTACGTCAATATCAACCGATGCATCAAATTTAGTGAAGGTAATTTCTTTCACCAGCTCTGCTGCTTCATCGATAGAGTAAGCTTTTCCTTTTTCGAGTTTATCCAAAGACGCTTTTTGATTTTTCGTAATTCTGCCCATCGTAAAAGATATTTTTAGTTATTGAATGGTGAAGCACCTTTTACAGTGATTCCCATACTTCTGGCAGTTCCAGCTACCATTTTCATCGCTGATTCAACTGTAAAGCAGTTCAGGTCTGACATTTTACCTTCGGCAATTGTCTTTACCTGATCCCAGGTTACCGAACCCACTTTTTTAATGTGAGGTTCTGGTGAACCACTTTTAAGTTTCGCAGCGTCTAATAATTGAACAGCCACAGGAGGTTGTTTGATTATGAAGTCAAAAGACTTGTCTGCATAAACAGTAATAATAACAGGAAGTACTTTTCCTGCCTGGTCTTGTGTACGACCATTAAACTGCTTACAGAACTGCATAATGTTTACCCCTTTGGCACCCAATGCTGGTCCCACCGGTGGTGAAGGATTAGCTGCACCACCTTTGATCTGTAATTTAATTAATCCAGCAACTTCTTTCGCCATAACAATAAATTAAAGCGTTACTATTCCTTTTCAACTTGCATAAAGCTAAGCTCTAAAGGAGTTTTACGTCCAAAAATCTTCACCATCACCTGCAGCTTTTTCTTCTCCTCATTGATTTCTTCAATGGTTCCGTTAAAGCCGTTGAATGGTCCGTCGATTACTTTCACAGTTTCTCCTACCACATATGGGATATTGATTTCTTCGTCGGTTTCTGCCAATTCATCAACACGACCTAAAATCCTGTTTACCTCGCTTTGCCGCATCGGTACGGGATCTCCACCTTTGGTGTCGCCTAAGAACCCGATTACGTTAGGAAAATTCCTTAGTGTGTGTGTAACTTCACCCACTAAAGCAGCTTCGATTAAAACATACCCCGGAAAAAAGTTTCGTTCCTTACTGATTTTTTTACCATTTCGGATCTGATAAACTTTTTCGGTTGGTATTAGAACCTGATCTACATACCCTTTGAGGTCTCCTACCGCGATTTCGTTCTCGATATATTCTTTAACCTTCTTCTCTTTGCCACCAATAGCACGCAGAACATACCATTTTTTACTATTTTCGCTCATATAGCCTTAAGGGTTTTGATTAATAAAATAATCCATAAATAAAATCCATTATGTTTCTGAAAGACAGATCCATAACGAAAATAACTAATGATATTATAAAGGAAGCAATCATTACTACCAAGGCGCTACTTTGTAGCTCTTTCCAAGTTGGCCATGTTACTTTGTGTACAAGTTCATCATAGGCCTCTTGTAAATATACTTTTAGTTTCATTTAGTATAACTTATTTTGCTCGGAAGGTAAGGTTCGAACTTACTGTTTTTCAACCACTCCCTACTATGAGTTTCAACCGAAATTAATCCCGGGCCGTAGCCCGGGATTAAATCTATTTCTTTATTTCTTTTTATTAAAGAATTTCAGTTACCTGACCTGCACCTACTGTACGACCACCTTCGCGAATTGCGAAACGAAGACCTACGTTCAATGCTACTGGGTAAATCAAATCTACTTCAATAGTTACGTTATCACCAGGCATAACCATTTCGCGACCTTCTTCTAGGTGAATTTCGCCGGTTACATCAAGCGTACGCAAGTAGAATTGAGGACGGTATTTGTTATGGAATGGAGTGTGACGACCACCTTCTTCTTTTTTCAATACGTAAACCTCAGCTTTAAATTTGTTGTGAGGAGTAATTGAACCAGGTTTTGCCAAAATCTGTCCACGTTTGATTTCTTTTTTGTCTACACCACGCAACAACAAACCTACGTTGTCACCTGCCATACCTTCGTCCAAAATCTTACGGAACATCTCAACACCAGTACATACTGTTTTACGTCCTTCAGCACCCAAACCGATCAACTGCATTTCATCACCTGTGTGGATGATACCAGTTTCGATACGACCTGTTGCTACAGTTCCACGACCTGTAATAGAGAATACGTCCTCAACAGGCATCAGGAATGGTTTATCAACATCACGTGGAGGAAGTGGAATCCAGCTATCACAAGCATCCATCAACTCAAGAATTTTTTCTTCCCACTCTGGCTCTCCGTTCAATCCACCAAGTGCAGATCCCATAATAACAGGAGTGTTGTCGCCATCGAATTCGTAGAAATCAAGAAGTTCGCGAACTTCCATTTCAACTAGTTCTAATAATTCTTCATCGTCAACCATATCCACTTTGTTCATGAATACAACCAAACGAGGAACGTTTACCTGACGTGCAAGAAGGATGTGCTCGCGAGTCTGTGGCATAGGACCATCAGTTGCAGCAACAACGATAATAGCACCGTCCATCTGAGCAGCACCAGTTACCATGTTCTTTACGTAGTCAGCGTGACCCGGACAGTCAACGTGCGCGTAGTGGCGAGTTGCTGTTTCGTACTCAACGTGAGCTGTGTTAATTGTAATACCCCTTTCTTTCTCCTCAGGAGCGTTATCAATTTGATCAAATGCTTTTATTTCACAAAAGCCTTTTTTTGCTAATACTGTAGTAATAGCAGCAGTTAAGGTAGTTTTACCATGGTCAACGTGGCCGATAGTACCAATGTTCACATGGTCCTTGTCCCTGTTAAAATGTTCTTTAGCCATAATTGCAAAATTTTAATTTATTATCTTTTTAAATCATCTGAGCCGAAGACGAGAATTGAACTCGTGACCTCATCCTTACCAAGGATGCGCTCTACCCCTGAGCTACTCCGGCCTTAAACACACAAAGAGACGGGAATTATGAATAATCACTTATTCAAAATTCCAATCTCTGTTCTGAGCGGGAAACGGGACTCAAACCCGCGACCCTTAGCTTGGAAGGCTAATGCTCTATCAACTGAGCTATTCCCGCTTATAGTCTACTGGCAAAAATGCCGTGCAAAATTACAACTTTTTTCCAAACAACCGAATATTTTCTATTACTCGTGTGCTTTTTTTTCAATTTTTATTGTTTTAGTTTTCCAGAAAGCCAAAACTCAAAAATCTTTTCAAAAGCTTCAAATATCTGCAAAGCACTACACTTTCAGCTGTCTTCAGAACGCCCCTAAAAAGGGTGTGCAAATGTAAAAATATTATTTTAAAAAACTAAAATTTAAACTGTAAATTTTAATTATTATTTACTCTTCAATTTTTCTTTGAATTTAACTAGCTGTTTTTTAATTGCATCGATAGCTAAATCTGTTGCTTCTTCAAATGTATCTGCCTGTTTTTTGGCGAATAGATTTTCCTTTGAAGGAATGGAAACTTTTAACTCAGAAACTTTATTATTTGCTGCTTCGGGTTTAGCAACCTTTAAAGTTACTTCCACCTTTAATATCCCATCAAAAAAAGTATCCAGTTTGTTTACTTTTTTGTTTACGAATTCCACCAACTTCTGGTCGGCGTTAAAATGCACTGAATTAATTTTTACTTCCATAATCAATCGTTTTTACCACCACGCGGGTGGGCTTGTTTATAACTCTGTTGCAGTTTCTCGAAAGTAGTATGGGTATACACTTGAGTTGCTGCTAAATTTGCATGCCCCAGCAATTCTTTTACTGCATTAAGATCGGCTCCGTTATTCAACAAATGTGTTGCATAGGTGTGCCTCAAAACATGCGGACTTTTCTTTTCAAGAGATGTTACCCTGGCCAAATTACTTTTTACAACGCGATAAACCAGTTTTTCATAAATCTGCTTTCCTTTTTCCGTTACAAATAAATAGCCACTATTGTTTACGATTTCTTCATTTCTTGTTTCTACGTAATCTGCCAGCAATTGGTTTATCTCTCTTGGATATGGAATTATCCTTTCTTTATTTCGTTTTCCAAGCACCTTTATAAGGTATTCCGACGTGTTAAAATCCCGATCTTTCAGGTTAATCAACTCCGCCAACCGTATGCCGGTTCCGTAAAACAACGAAATAATCAGCTTATCTCTTCTCCCCCGGAATCCATCGTCAAAAAGATTATCATCTAATAAATGGTTCAGATTACTTTCTTCAACAAAATTTGGTAGTTTTTTTCTGACTTTTGGGAGCGGAACATTTACAGCCGGATTGGTATCAACAATCTGCTCGCGAAGTAAATAATTATAAAACGACTTTACTGCCGTCATCATCCTACTTACCGAACGTGGACTATAATCGTGCTCCATTAAGTCAACTACCCATGAACGTAGCAACTTAAGGTCAACATCGTTAACAATAAAATCCCCGACCATTTTTGTGCAAAATTCCACAAACCGATCGAGGTCTTTTTCATATGCTTTCACCGTATGAGGAGAATACCTCTTCTCATACTGTAAAAAATTGATAAACGATTCCTGATAACTCATTGGCCATCTAAAACTAATAATTCAGGAATCCCAAAGAAAACTCTAGTCTTCCTGTTGCTGCAAACCTTGTACGTATGCTGCCTTTTTCAATTCTTCCCTTCTTCTTACTGAAGGCTTGGTGAACTTCTGACGATCGCGTAACTCTTTGATAACGCCAGTTTTCTCGAATTTTCTCTTGAACCTTTTTAAAGCTCTTTCAATATTTTCGCCTTCTTTAACCGGAATAATAATCATATCTTTCGGATTTACATTTTTTAAAATTGAGGCGCAAATTTAGAAATAATTCATAGTATTTCAAATTTAAAGCAAAAAAATAATATTTCCTATCGCGAAAAAATTGTTTTTACTTTTTTAACGACAGGTAACATATGGCCTTACTTTATCAATAAACTCAGCGTCAATAAATTCAAGCTTTTCCAACTCGGCTAAGTTTTTTATTGGTCCGTTTCTATCCTTTTCATTTAAAATTGCGCTTACGCTTGATTTATCAAAATAGGGATGCCTCAATAATTCTGCAAATTCGGCGTAATTAATTCTAATGGGTTTTATTGTTGTACTGTCAACCGTAACTGATGATTGAACTGCTGAAAACATTTCTTCCGAAAAGCCATACACTTCCAGCAGTTGCGAGGAGTTGTGAAAACCTCCCAAAAGGTTTCGGTATTTGATAATTCTGCCCGCATAAACCGGTCCTATTCCTTTTAACCTTAAAAGATCAATCGTATCGGCACTATTTAATTCAATAGTAAACAGTTCTTCAGATGTTTCTTTTTCCGGCTCTGCAACAACTTTAATTTTAATGTAAGGAACGATCTGGTTATATGTTGCCGAATCTAGTCCATATATTTTCAACAGATCTTCCGGCTTTTGGTAACTGCCACCACTGTTACGGTACGATACAATATTATTTGCCTGATAGGAGCTAAAACCGAAACGTTGTAATTCTGTTACACCTGCATTGTTCGGATCGAAAAAACCCGAAGGCTTTTCAAGCTCCGCTTTTTCAACATTCTTCAATTTTACTTTTTCATTCTTAATTGGAAGAACTATGAACGCCTCAATCTGCTGAAATATGGAATCATTCATTCCGTAAAGTTTTCTCACATCATTTTTAGCGCTGAAACTTCCTCCGGCGGCCCGATACTTTATCATATTACGCTTTATCTGCTCGGGCAAGTCTAAAGAATCCAGGGCACGCTCGTCGATCGTATTAGGATTAAAATTAAACCGACTCAACGATTTCGTCAAGGTGTTTTCGTTCGCCTGCAATGCAAAATTCCATTGTTGTTGTATCTCTTTAAACTGCTGTTGTGTTAATACCGGATCGGGAGATTTTGTATTTAAAAGAGACCTTATACCAATTAAAGCCACAATTAGAACTGATAATACGATTATTCCCATACGGTCGCCTCGGGAGTAAGAAAGAAATTCGGTTTTTATTTTAAGCCAGGATTTTCTCATCGCATCCGGGATAGATTGAAAACATGTTTACTAAAATACAATATTAGTATTGAGTATACAAGTAGAATATATCGCGCCCGGCAGCGAGTCACGTTGTCTTACAACATGGATATTACCTAAAATATTACCAGTAAGAAGAACCGATTACCTTAAAAGGTTAGCAAGCCAATTTTATTCAGCATTACAATTGCTATTGCGATTGGCGCAATAAACTTAACCAAAAACATGAAAATAGATAAAAATGCACCCGACATAGTTCCTCCCTGGGCAACTTCGGCCTGAACCTTTTTACGCCCAAAATACCAACCAACAAACAAGGCAATAAACATCCCACCAATAGGTAGTAGCAGGTTCGCTGAAATCCAATCCATCAGATCGAAGATATTTAATCCGAAAAATTCGTATGGTGATAAAACACCCATCGACAACGAACATAATACACCCAAAATGGAAATGAGGATAGTTGCCAAAATGGTAGATGCCTTTCGACCCATATTAAATTCTTCTTTAAAATAGGCAACCACAACTTCCAAAATCGAAATAGATGAAGTTAATGCTGCTACCGACAGAAGGATGAAAAACAGGATGGAAAATATATATCCGCCGGGCATTTGGTGAAATACATTTGGAAGTGTAATAAAAATTAAACCAGGCCCTTCGCTGGGTGCAATTCCGAAAGCAAATACAGCCGGAAAAATGGCAACTCCTGCCAAAATTGCAATAACGGTATCGGCAACCGTTACATTTATTACCGTATTAACAAGGTTATTATCTTTTTTTATGTATGATCCATATGTTATCAAAGTTCCCATACCAAGGCTCAGTGTAAAGAATGCGTGTCCTAAGGCACTCAAAATACCATCTGCCGAAAGTTTCGAAAAATCGGGTTTAAACAGAAACTCAAGGCCAGCCTTTGCGCCATCGAGCGTTACCGATTTTATACAGAGAAAGATTAAGATAACCACTAAAAGCGGCATCAATATTTTAGTATATTTTTCAATACCTTTTTTAATCCCGATAATTACAATTCCGGCACTCAACACCATAAATATCAGTTGAAGTATTACCGGCCTTATAGGTGATTCAATTAAGGTATTAAACAACGAAGTTATTTCATCAGGACTTTTACTGTGGAATCCGTCCTGAATGGAAAGTGAAATATATTGCAGACTCCATCCGGCTACAACACCGTAAAAAGAAAGAATTAGAAAAGCTGCTGCAA
Organism: uncultured Draconibacterium sp.; assembly: GCF_963676815.1. NCBI lineage: Bacteria > Pseudomonadati > Bacteroidota > Bacteroidia > Marinilabiliales > Prolixibacteraceae > Draconibacterium > uncultured Draconibacterium sp. Next base: position 3,302,296 of record NZ_OY781365.1, on the reverse strand, counting down.
CACCTAAAATTCCGACATAGCGCCAGGGGGTGCCCGGTGCCAATACTTTAAATGCACCAAATGCATTTCGTTGTGAGCTTCTACCAATTACCAATTCCGATAACATAACCGGTAATCCGATTGCAAGAATAAAAGCAAGGTATACAAACAAAAATGCCGCGCCGCCATAAACTCCGGCTATATACGGAAACTTCCATATATTACCTAATCCTACTGCCGATCCGGCCGCAGCTGCTATCACACCAAATTTTGAACTAAATGAATCGCGGTTACCCGAAGGAAGATTTGACATAGAAACTAATATTTTGAGAACTGAACTACCCTAAAACTAACAATATGTAAAAATTTAAGGCCCAAAAATGCAAAAAAATAATTCATAACCAGCAATCCGGAGAAAAAAAGGGGTAAGAAATGTGGTTAATTAGAAAGATTTAAAATGGGTATCCTATGGCAAATGAAAAAGTAAAATCATTTCCCTTTATTCCCCTGTTGCCAATAATCCAGCGTTCACCTTTTATGGCAGCTGGGTCACGTAATTTCATGCCAATATCGGCCCTTAATATAAAATAGGATAAATCGAACCTGAAACCGGTTCCTGTACCTACAGCAAACTGCCTGTAGAATTTATTTATTTTAAATACTGCGCCCTCACGGTTATCGTTGTTGTTTATTGCCCAAATATTTCCGGCATCAATAAACAGCGCCCCTTCCAGCGATCCTAAAAGACGATAACGATACTCAATGTTAGCCTCCAGCTTTATATCCGACGATTGGTTAGGATAAGCATTCTCATCTTCGGGTTTATAGGTCCCGGGACCTAACGAGCGTACCTGCCACGCTCTAATGCCGTTTGCTCCGCCGGCAAAATATTGTTTCTCAAAAGGCAAAACTCTTGAATTTCCATATGGCATTCCTACTCCTGCGAAAACTCTTCCCACTACCGAGTTGTACCGGTCAATTCTTATGGCACGTCTCAATTCTATATCGGCTTTTACATACTCTGCAAAACGAATATTGAAAAGCTTATAATACTCCGAGGTTTCATTTGTAACCGAATCCTGATCAACAGTTATATCTCTGCCCATTAGTTCAGACAAGCCATAAAGCAAGTTGCCCGACGATTCAATATTCAATCGTGCAAAAGTGTATCGTTTATTCGATGCCAGTCGTTGGTTATTAAAAATCAGCGAGTAGTTCATTGCAAAGATCAGGTGATCGGTGAAACTACTTTTTATATACAAATCGCGAATTGAGTTAATAAAACCAGCATCAAATTCATACAACCGTACAACATTAACATCCAGAAAATTCCAAATATGCTGGTAGTTTTGCGAGGTTTTCCAATCGTAACCAAATTTAAAATTGGTAATTGTTCGCGTATATTCCGGACGGCGCTGGTAGTTATAACCTGCAGTAAAAACGGTTTTTGGCAAATACCGGCCAAAACTTTTTATATATTTTCCTGGTCCCAACAATTTCGGCACCATCAGGCTCGATTCTACTCCAAACTCGCGGGTATTAAAAGCTTCCGTTCCATCGTTAACCGTTCGGTGAAGTCGCTCGGTAGCCCCTTTTAATCGCACTTGAAAAACTTCGGCCCCTTTAAACAAGTTCCGATGTTGGTAATAAATGTTTCCGGCAACCCCTAAATTTCCAGATGTGTTTGTTCCCTCAATATCAAACGATGTTGATTGCTTATTTAATGGGGCTAAACGAATATTACAATCCAGTAAATTTGTGTCTTGCCCAGGATAGGTTTCTTCAAACTGGATATCCACAAACCTAAACTGCCTCAACCGGTTTAATGCATTAAAAGTATTCTCAACCTCGCTCACATTATACAAACCACCACTTTGCATTTGGTTTGTACGGATAAAAAGTTCTGGTGGATAAGAAATCTTGTCGTTGGCGTATAAAATGGAATTATCCCAAAATAAAGTATCAGAAAAATTAAAAGCATGTTCACGACCGGCTGTAACGGGCGTATTGCCGGGCATAACCGAATAGTAGAATTTATTGAGATAATAAGGTTGTAATAGTTTCGTACTATCAACCTGGCTTGTTTGTGTCTCTCCAATAAACAAGTCGAGAACTACCTCTTTATTATACAGTGTAGTATCAGCAAGATAGCGAACCTGGTTGTTAGAGAAGTAGTAATAACCATTGTTTTGATATAGATTAACTATTCTTTTCTGCTGCTTTTCCAGTTCATAAATATCAAACGGAGTTCCCGACCGCATTCTGTAATTTACCGAGTCGTTAAAAAATATGGCTTGCAACTCGGGGGTTTCAAAGTGATAATTTACTTTTCGAATTTTATATTGGTCTCCTGATTCGACCGAAAATTTCAGTTTGGCCTTTTTTTTCTTTTCATTAAACTGAACATCCTGGTTTATTTGTGCCTGGTAATATCCACGCTGCCCCATGTAGCGTTCCAATTGTTCTGCCGAACGATCGGCCATCACTTTGTCGTATAACTGCGGAGCCTCTCCAATCCGCTTTAGCCAGTCGTCTGATTTTTTTTTCGACGACATATTATAGAGCATCAAATAAAACTTTATAAAACCCAAAATCTTATAATTCTCTTTTTGACGCAAAACAGATTTGGCTTCTTCTTTGCTTACATCCTGGTTGTCTATCTCAAGCTCCACCTTCTGCAGCAAATATTCCTGCTCCGGCACAAAGCGAGTTTGCGAACACGACGCAAGCAGCATTGCCGATAAAACTAATATCCACTTGAAGTTTCCTATTTTTTTTTGACTGTAATACTTCTCTGCCAAATCCTACAACTTTTATTCAACAAAAATAACCAAGTGTTTTTTTAGAAACAGTAACTTTACCTCAAATATTATTCAAATTCAGTTCTAAAATAAATGATTGGTAAAAGTACAACAAAACTTATTAATTCGCTGGCTTTAAAAAAATACCGCTCCAAAGAAAATCTGTTTCTTATTGAGGGAGACAAGGTGGTTAAAGAAGCAATAGAATCGGAGCTAAAAATCAAGCTGTTAATTGTTACCAGTCAATTTTTAAACCTGAATAAAATTGCAGACAATTTTGCCGAAAGAATAATTGAAACAGATGCTACTGAATTAAAAAAAGTTAGCCTCTTGCAACATCCTCAAAATAGCCTGGCTGTTTGTTATATTCCTGGCAAGCAAAAAATGCCCGTTTCGTTACCAGATGGTTTATCAGTTTACCTCGACGGTATTCAGGATCCGGGTAATTTGGGAACAATTCTACGAATCTGCGATTGGTACGGAATACAAAATATTTTCTGTTCTCCCGATTCCGTTGATCTCTACAATCCAAAAGTAATACAAGCCAGTATGGGATCTTTCAATCGTATAAATTTGAATGAATGTGCCTTTGACGATCTTGCAGTCTTAGCTCAAAAGGCAAAAATTCCAGTATTTGGAGCATTTATGAATGGTGACAATATTTACCAGCAGAAACTGCCTAAACAAGCTGTAATTGTTATGGGAAACGAAGGAAATGGTATACGACCAAACGTTGAAAAGCAAATTAGCAACAGGCTGAGTATTCCTAATTTTTCAGAGAATACAATTAAAGCTGAATCGCTAAATGTTTCGGTAGCAACAGCCATAATTTGTTCTGAATTTAGACGAGCCTATTCAAAATGAAATGAAAGCGTAAAAATCTTCGAACGCAAATCTTTTATCGACTGCGCATAGTATAAACGTTGTGTCGGTGCAGGAAGGTCGCCCAACTGATTGTTTAAGCCAAAACTGAATTTAGCCTCCACCGAAAACCTGAAAAACGCAAAGTAATGATCCCAACCACCACCAACTTCGGCATAAAGACCTCCGCTTTTTAATTTTATCAAATCTTCCTGCGCTGTTCTGGAAATATCATGTCGGTATGCTCCACCAAAAATTACGTAGGGTCGGTCGTTATTAATTCGCCGGGCTTTGTATTTTAACAATACCGGAAAATCAAGAAAAGTGGAACGAATTGTATAATAAGATAGATCTTCTTCGTAAACATTAATGTCTTTCACCGGCCGGTTAAATGTTAACTGACGTTCGCCAAATGACAGCCCGGGCAAAAAACGCAAGTTAAAATCTTTCGACAAACGCATACTAGTAACAATGCCAACTGTAAAACCTGGAATTAGTGTAGCAACATCTGAACGAATATCAGTATCCCAGTAAATCTGGTCTTCAGGCGATGGAGTGAAATTTGGATTTTCACCAATCGGATTATAATTCACAACATTAAAATCGAGGGTGTTCATTCCGATGGTGAAACCAAAATGGAAAAGCTTATCATCGAAAGTTGTTAAGTAATTAATTTTTTGCTTTTGGGCAAAAACACTACAACTTACAATAAGCAATATGATTGAGATTAAAACTTTCTTCACCTTCTTAATGTTGCTTTTATGAAAAACAAAAAAACGAATAATTTATTGTTTGTTCTGTTTTTAATTGTTGGGTTTATGTGCCTTGTAAATTGAGGCGATTCCAAAAGTTTGCCGATAGCATTCATTTTGAACAAACCCAACATCGGCTAAAATAGCTAAAAATCTGTCACCGTCAGGAAATTCATTTACCGATTCCGGCAAATAGGTGTATGCACTACTATCCTTCGACACCATTCTGCCAATTAAAGGCAAAATACGCGTAAAATAAAACATATAAATCTGTTTAAACGGAAAACTTACCGGCTTCGAAAACTCAAGAACGAAGAATACACCTCCAGGTTTTAAAACACGTTGTATTTCGGAAAGACCTTTTTTAAGATTCTCAAAATTACGCACTCCAAATCCAACAATAGCAGCATCAAATTCGCCCTCGTTAAAAGGCAAATCTTCCGAGTCGGCACGTTTAAACCGAATCTGCTTATCCAGTTTTTTTACTTTTATTTTCTCTCGTCCAACATTCAACATCCCTTCCGAGATATCGATTCCCGTTATATTCACATCGCCAAGCTTTAATGCTGCAATAGCAAAATCACCTGTTCCTGTTGCAATGTCAAGAATAGTTTTCGGTTGGTAAGGTCTCAGTTTATTTATGGTTTTTCTTCGCCAAATCTTATCAATGTTTAATGATAACAAATGGTTCAGCAAATCATAACGAGGGGAGATATTGTCGAACATCTCCTCTACCTGACCTTTTTTGGATTGTTTTGATTGTTTATAGGGAAGCGCTGCCATTAAGATCCAACAGTCATTTTATCAATGTAACCTAACGATTGATCGTCGATTCTGATTTCGCCTTTTGTAACGTGACCTAAGGTAAAGAATGGAACGTTCAATTCAGACATCGCATCAACAAATTCGTCTTCTTTATCCGGATTTACACCAACCATTAATCGGCCCATTGCTTCTCCAAATAAAAAGGCGTCGTTTCTTGTTTCGGCATCAGAAGTAATATCGAAACCTAACTCGTTTGGAATTGCAGCACGCAACAAAGTAAAAAACAGTCCTCCTTTACCAACAGGACTAGCGCTTTCGATTAGATCTTTATCACTTAACTCCTTTATTGCTTTTTGCACTGCTATTTCATTCTCGATATTAAAAGCCGGCAAAGCCGACTCAGAGATGCCATGATAAAACTCGAGGTACTCTGAAGAATTTATGTCATCCAGCGATCTGCCAATAACAAAAATATGATTGCCTTTATTTTTAAAACTATGTGTAATCAGGTTTCGCCCTTCGGGTATTTGCGCCATAATACTAATAATTATGGTTGGCGGCACCGGACCATGCTCCGAAAAATGATCGAAACGAATTTTACGGTCACTAATTTTCAGGCCAAACTTTTCAGCAGCATTTTCCAGGCCCTTTTTTGCTCCTGAAGCTATAAATTGCCCGTTCGGATCGGCAAAATCAATATGATATAAAAAAGCACTTACAGCAAACGGCTGCGCTCCAAAGCACAACATTTTTCGCGTTGCGCGCGATATCAATATTTCAGTGGCTTTTTGCGGATCGCTCTCCAGATGGTGGTGAAAAGCATGTGTACTCATTGCCATGCGGGTACCATTTCCATCCAACTCAAAGATTCCGATTTCGTCGGTTTCACTTTCACCTATCGATTCGGGAGAAATTCCCTGATCGCTAAAATCATTAAAATAATTTATAGTTGATAAGTTTGGATTCACCATTAAGGAAAATACAATTTCTTCCAGGTTTTCGGGTTCCGGAATCATGTCGATCGAGAACTCCTTTTCAGTCTGAACAGCATTACTCATACAGCATTTCTTTTCTTGTTAACCTTAAGCAAAGGTAATTAAGTAGCCGATTCTACCATAAGTTTTAAAGTATTTTTTAATGCTTACAATACCCGTTGTTGCGTTGATTTAGAATTTTTGATACATAAGTTTAAATAACTTGTATTGGCGATGCAGTTTTACCTTATCAGGCCCCTTCAAAAGCAGCGTACAATTATTTAAAGGAAGATAATTTAATTAACTTTGGCATTTCAATATTAACAACAATGTCAGAAGCTATTGTAATTACTCCGGTAAAAGATTCATTACACACAACAAAACGTACAATTGATGCCATTATGAATGCTGATGGCGATTTTTCGTATTATGTATTTAATGACTTTAGTCAACCGGAAACAAAAGACTACCTGGATTTATCGGCAAAGCAGAAGGGTTTTACGGTTGTTCATTTGGAGGATATTACCGATACTCCCTCGCCAAATTACAAAATAGTGCTTCAAAAATCGCAGCAACTTGCTTTAGACGCAAATGTTCCGCTGATAATTATAGAATCGGATGTTGTGATTGAAAAAGATACGATTCAATCGTTAATAAAAATAATGAACGATGAACAAAAGGCTGGTTTAGTTGGTGCTATTACCGTAGACGAAAACGGGGATTACAATTTTCCGTACAACTTTGAAAAACATAAAAGCGATGACACACTAAATACTTCGCACAGTTTAAGTTTTTGTTGTACTCTTTTAACCATCCCTTTTCTTAAAGAATTTAGCTTTAAAGAACTTGCCGAAGATAAAGATTGGTTTGATGTTTTTATCAGTCGCCAATCGAAAAAAATTGGTTATAACAACTACCTGGCGAAAGGAGTTCGTGTTTTGCACCTGCCTCACTCAAGTCGCCCCTGGAAAAACCTGAAATATAAGAATCCGGTACTTTATTATTTAAAAAAGATTTTCTTAAAACGAGACAGAATTTAAATGCAAAAGCACCTGCTAAATAAACGAAATAAAATAATCGGTCACATTCTGTTTTGGATGGCCAGCATTATTTTCCTGTGCTTTCTGTTTTTTATATACAGCCGCGAATTCAGTTTAACTACAATTGCAAAGTCAGTCGTTATTAATATTGGATTTGCCGTTGGTGTTTATTTAAATCTGAATATATTAATTCCCCGATTTCTCACGCAGAAACAATACATATATTACATTTTTTGGCTGGTAGTTCTTATTTCAGTCAGCAGTCTGTTGGTTCAGTTTTTAATCGTTTATCCTTTACGTCACTTTCTTGAGGTTTCGGAGCAACTGCAATCGTTAAGTACCGAAACGCATTCGGCATTCTTTTTTGCCACCTTATTTTATGTGGGCGTAACCACCTTTTTAAAACTGGTTAAAGATTGGTTTTCGCTACAAGACTTAAATTACAAACTGGCAAAAACAGAAAAAGAGAAACTCGAGGCAGAACTAAAATCGTTAAAAGGGCAGTTAAATCCGCACTTCCTTTTTAATTCACTTAATAATATTTATTCGCTTGCACTAATTCATTCCGATAAAGTACCCGATTTAATTTTACGCTTATCTGACTTGATGCGACACATTATTTACGAATCGAGAGACAATTTTATCCGTTTGTCGAAAGAAATTGAATTCGTTGATAATTTCATTGCATTGCAGCGGATCAGAGTTACTGAAAACACGGCTATCAACTACCAAAAACCTGATATCGTAAGCTCTTCATACATTGCTCCGCTTCTGTTCGAACCTTTTATTGACAATGCGTTTAAACATGGCTTACCGGGAACAGAGAATGATTACATTACCATCTCGTTTACTATCGACGATGAATGGCTTAATTTTGATCTTCAAAACAACTATTCAGTGCCCGAAAATTATGATACCAAAAACTCAGGAATTGGAATCAGAAATGTTAAGCAACGACTAAAACATCTTTATCGCTCTAACGAATATCAACTTGTTATTAAACAGGAAGAATTAACCTACTCTGTTCATTTAAGACTTAAACTAAAACATCATGCCAATTAAAGCTTTAATAATCGATGATGAACCCCTCGCTCAAAATGTTATAAAACAATACGCTCTTAAAATTCCTTCACTTGAGATTATTGGAGCATGTAATGATGCGATTTGCGCTCAGGAGTTTTTGCATCAGAACCAGGTTGATCTTCTTTTTCTAGACATAAATATGCCAAAACTTTCAGGTATATCATTTCTTAAGAATTTGAAAAAAGATCTGCTGGTTATATTTACAACGGCGTATTCAGAATATGCCCTAGAGGGTTACGAGCTTAATGCTATCGATTATCTAAAGAAACCATTCTCATTTGAACGGTTTTTTAAAGCCTTTGTAAAAGCTGAAGAACTTTACTGGCTAAAAAGCAGGGCTGAAAAAGAGCAAGAAGACAAAACAGACAGTGATTTTTTATTTATAAAATCGAACAAAAAAACGGTAAAAATAAAATTCTCTGAGATTCTTTATATCGAAGGTCTTGGAGATTATATTAAAGTTCATGTAAGCGATGGGAAGTACATAACCAACCTATCGATGAAAAAGATACATGCTTTGCTTCCGCAGAAACAATTCTACCGAACTCACAAGTCATTTATTATTTCGGTTGACAAGATTGATTCTGTTGAAGGTAACATTGTTGCAATTAATGGCGAAAAACTGCCAATTGGTAATAGTTATCGCTCCGACTTTTTTAAGTATATAAACCAGTTTACGGCAGATTAATCTTTTAGAAATCCCTGAGCTATTAATGTCTCCAGCATTTTCTTTGAGAAAAACTCGTTATCTGTCTTTTTATACCTTACATCTGTAAATACTTGCGCTAAAGTTTCCTTTCCATTTTCTTTTACAAACTCTTCAGATGACGCCAGAGCTTCTTTAAAGGCGTATAATTCGTTTATCTTATCCTCATCGTAATCACAATACTCCTCGTTATGTATTATTCCATCTAAAGGTATTCTATCGGTTAAAGCCGGAATTTCTTCGGGGTACCCCAGAGCTATAGTAGTAACAGGATATGTTAGATGTGGGAGTTTTAAAACTTCAATATGTTCTTTTGCATTATAGGCAGTAGTCCCTAGGTAACAAATGCCCAATCCGTTGTTTTCGGCGGCAATACATACATTTTGTGCAACAAGAATTGTATCAATCAGAGCATTTGTAAACGATATCAGATTATTATAACCAGGCTTTGCATCTCGATATTCACACCATTTTGTGAATCGGTTAAAATCGGCAACAAACGTTAAAAGAACCGGAGCATTTTTGGCAGTAGGCTGATTAAAATGCAAGGGTAACAGTTTTTCTTTTTTCAATGGTTCTTTTGTAATTATAACACTATATAACTGCATGTTACCAGTTGTAGACGCTCTAGTACCTGAATAAATAATATTTTTTAAGAGCTCTTCATTAACTTCTTTGTCTGCGAATTTTCGTACGGAAACGTGATTATTCAATAACTCCATTTTGTTGTCCTGATTAAATTTTGATCCCTCACAAAAATATTGAAAATAAAAAAGGGAAGCTAAAAGCTTCCCCTTTTTAATCAATCAATTCGGTATTACCTTTTAATAATCCTTTCTGATTTAACGATTTCGTCGTTCGAAATTAATGTCACAACGTAAACGCCAGTTACCAGATTACCAGTACGGATTTCATAACTTGGATATTCAATATCTAAGATTCTTTGACCAGCGATGTTAGAAACAACTACACGGTCAAGTTTATCTGCATTGTCAATTCTGATGAAATCATTGAATGGGTTAGGATAAACTTTGAACTCGAGAGTTTCTGGTTCAAGTGGAGTAACTCCAGTCGCCCAGTCTTCTCCTGTTGTAAATGTCCAGTCACCAGTTACACCATCCCAAGGAAGGCCATCACCTGTAACTACGCCACTATCAACAGCTACACTATATGTAGTGTTCTTATCCAATCCTAGTTCACCTTCAGCAACCTCATATGTTACAGTGATTGTATTACCGCTAACCATGTCTTCAGTAATTTCAATCATCATATAAGCTTCAGCTGAGTCAAGTTGAGTAATAGTTAAATAACCCATTACTGAATCATTGAACCATACATCGTTTTCAAATACGATTGTGAATACCGGGTGGTTATCAGCAATTGTATCTGTTGGAGTTACTGTATCAATAGCAGGAGCTACAGGAACACGTGCAACAACAGTTACGATAACCTCTTCAGTACATGCAGTATCAACTTCATTGTAGAAAGTATAAGTCATTTCACCTTCTACTTCTGCAGTTAACATTTCATCAATAGTTCCATAAACGAATTCAGTAGTATCACCTACTAAGATGTTAACTGTTGTATCCATGCTCATTGGGTAAACCAGAGTTACAGTATCCATAACTGTACAATTATGGAAGTCCATAACAGTAATGATATTTACTCCACCACCAACAGTTACAACTGCATCAGTAACTACTTCGTCATTTACCATTACAGTATATGGAGCAACACCTCCTGCAGGAGTGATTGTAACGTCTGTTCCACATCCGTTTACATCACCTTCTACAACTGTAACAGTAAGTTCATCGCTAATTACCTGGTCGAATGTTACAGAATCAATTTCTGAGGTACAACCTTGAACAACACCAGGAATACTATCAACAACCCAAACAGCATAGTGTTGATCATCATCACTTTCATTATCAAATGTAAACACTTGATCCAATTTAATTTCAGTGTCCATAGTCCACTCAGTTTCACCTGACTCTAATCCAGATTCAACTTCATACTGATTCCATTTAACTTTGAACATGCGACCTGCCTCGCCTGAAATACTAACCATAACAGAAGCAGCAGTATCACCAGAACAAGTAACATCCATCAAATCGAACAACAACGGCTCAGCCGATAGTATTTCAGTTGCAACATCTAAAGTATCAGTACAACCGTTAGCATCCATAACAACGAAACTATATTCATTGTCTACGTCTACCAGGAATGCCTCGTCAACTTTGTAACTAGGCGTTTTAACAGCGCCGTTTTGCCACAATTGATATGTATAAGGTGCAGTACCTCCTGTTGCATAAGCCTCGATATAACCTTCAACAACGTCAGGGCAAGTAAATTCACCATCACCTTTTGTTAATGAAACAGCCATTAATGGCTCAGGTTGGCTAATCGCAACAGTGTCTGTTCCCCAACATCCACTTAATGTATCTTTAACGAATGCAACAACAGTATCCATTGCCATCACAGTATCGTTTTCAACTAATATGTCACCAGCCAGGTTCTCAAACCAAACTGTATAACCTCTACTTTCTTCTTCTCCTTCTACTTCAATAGTTACAGAGTCAGTAACAACAACTACTGTTGCATAATCGCCAGCACAAAGTACAGGATCTGCTACAGTTGCAGCTACTGTAACTTGTACCGCAGGCTCAAGAATTGGTACACGCCATTTGTTGATTTCATCATCATTTTTGTCAAACTCTCCACCAACAATACAGCCGGCTTCATCCATTACCCAAACTACCCATGTTCCAGGATCAGCAACGATAAAGATGCTATCTTCTTGCCACTCTGCACTTTCAGGATCAGGCAATAACATATGTTCCGGGAATGTAGAAAGAGCTGCGTAATAATGGTAAGTTCCTGTTCCACCACTTGCTTGTAATGAGAACATACCTGAGTCTTGACAAGTTACGTCTTGTATTTTAGTTGCATCAAGCGTTAAGTACTCTAAAGGCTCGTCAATTAATATAGTATCAGTTGTTACTGTACAAACGCTATCCTTAGTTATGATAGAATCTTGAACAACTATTACATATTCACCTGCAGGTAAACCAGTTATTTGGTTATTAGTATCTAGTGCAACGATTTCTTCATTCAACGCTACAATATATGCATCCGATCCTCCAGTGATATTCAATTCGATAATACCCGTTGAATCACCTTTACAGGCTAACATCTCAGTTGACTCAACAACATCAACAATAACCGGATTATCAAATACATCAACACTGTCAATCATTACACAAGCCTCTTGTGGATCAACTAATGAATCTATTTCAGTAACAATAAGTTCATATGTTCCATTGGCAAGCTCGTCAAATACAAGTACACTATCACGGTGTATTAAAGCTGTGTCAATGCCTGTTAATTGTACTTCGAAAGAGTCAACAACCGCTTTTCCTCCACTGATAGTAACTGTGATAAACCCGTCATTAACAATACTACAATCAGTTGTGTCAACACCTACTGCATCTACAGTAAGAACTGGAGGCTCAACAATTGTAAAATCAATAGCCATTCCATCACATCCGGCTAAATAACCCATTGTATCAATTGCAGAAACAGTATAATTACCTTCTTCTACGATATTAACATTTTTAGTCCATACTCCTTCGCTATACGTATCAAATGGTCTCCAGTTAGAAGAACCTAACTTAAACATTGGAGCACTGGTTCCAGCACCTTTCATTGTAAGTACAACCAGTCCATCCGCTTCTCCATTGCAAGTAATATCAAATTCTTCAATTGAGAAATCAAGATCTGGTTGAGTGATTGTAATCATATCGGTAAAGTCACCTGCACATTCTGAAGGACCAAAATCTTTAGCTCCAACATAATAATTTCCGGCAGGAAGACCAACAAATGCAGTATCAGTTACGTCAACATAACCTTCAACTGTGTCAGCAATTGTTTTTCCACCTTCGTATAATGTGTATAGCAGGTCGCCAGAACCACCAGTTGCTGGTTCTACAAAGATTTGTCCGGCTTCATCACCATAACAAACGATATTTGTAACACTATCAACATCTCCAATTGTTACAGCACCATAACCAAATACAGTAACTTCTTCAATTGTTCTGTCACCACATGTCTCATCGTACAGTACAATGTAATGAGTACCAGCTGTTACGTTAATATATACTTCTTTAGCATAGTAATCACCTGGCTCTGCAATAGCACTCTTTTCTGCTACTTGAACACTTTTTGGCATATTTACTAATGGCCAGCAATTCATATCTGCCGGATCTTTTAATAATGCTTGTTGGTAAGACTTAGCAACTGCATATTTAAATGATCCATACTCACAAGAAAATGATTCTTCTGTATAACCATTTTGTAAACTTGCACTTTTCTCTGCAACTGCATGCATACTAGAACTAAAATACCAACTAGTAGTATCACCACCTAACATAGTCAATTTAATTGTACCATCGTTAATTCCTGCACATGACGCAGAATCAACAACATCTACAAACAATTGTAACTCATCGAATTCGTCAATCACTAATGTCAAGTAATCACGGTTACCATCAGCATTTGTATCCAATTCACATCCCATTGTATCAACAGCCCAAACATAGTAAGTACCAGCTGATAGGTAGGTAGCGAAATCTTCACCCCAAACATAACGATCCATTTCAGTACTTGCGTCAGCATCGTAAACTGAACTTTCATCAGTTGTATAGTAGGCTCTTACATTTCTTTCTTCCAAACCACTATTATGAGGACCTACTCCTGACCATGACTCTAGATTAAACTCAACATAAGCAGAATCCGAACCATTACAAATTAAAGTATCTGTGTCGTGGTCTAATTCAAGAACATTAGGAGTTTCATAAATTGTTACTAGATCCATTTCAACATTTAAGTGACATACTGCATCTCTAACAAGAACAACGTAAACTCCTGCTGTTGCATTAAACACATTATATTGCTTCCAATCAAAAGCTTCTTCAAGCGCTTCTTCTTCAGAAGTATACAATTCAGAAAGATCACCTAAGCCTGTTGTATCAGCAATAGCATATTCATAAGTACCAGTACCTCCCCAAGCTTCTGTAATAGTAATTAAACCATCATCTTGACCTGCACATAGCGGATCACTAGTTTCTACATCAAAATCAACTGGATCATTCTCAATAATAAAGATAGTTGAATCATAAGGACAGCTAGCCGCACCATTATCAATAACATTTATTGTATAAGATCCGCCATCTACTCTCCAAACACTATCAGCAATAGGAGTTATAGCTGATCCTCCGAAAGTAGGAACTAATTCAACAGAAAAATCTCCAGATCCACCAATGATATTATTGATAATTATATCAGTACTATCACCATAACAAACAATAGAATCGTTGTAAGTCAAATCCAAACTGATTTCGCCTGGTGATTGTAGTGAAATATAGTTTTGAGAGTTATTAGGATTTTCATATGCCACAGAATCACATCCATTTGTACTATCACGAACAAATGCAGAGTAATAAATAGCGTATAATCCAGTAAATGTTGCTGTATCGTCAACAAAGGTTGTCCAGCTTTGCTCAAAATTGTCAGTGGCCGTATCCAGACTTACTACTAATGCCTGATAAACATTATCAGCATCGTAGCCAACAAAGTTTGTATCAAGAACAACCGCAATCTCGCCATTATCTCCGCCAAAACAATCTACTGACTGAATAGCAATGTCGAATTTTGGTTCATCAGGTGAAACTAATACAACTGTACTGTCGCTAATATCTTCACAACCTAAGCTATCCATTACAGAAGCAATGTATGAACCTACGGCAACATCCATAAATTCAACCATTCCGCCAATTGCAGTGTCGGCATCAACAACTACCATTGCATCTGCATCCCAAAGTTGCACTAACAAGCTATCGCCTGATCCTCCGGAAACTTCAACAAATACGGAAGCAGTTCCCATGTAACAATCAATAGTATCTTGATATATACTATCTAATACAACAGCTGGCGATGTCTCATTAACAATAGCTGTATCCCATGCAGCAATAACTGATTGATCGATTAAACAAGAATCCAAAGTGTTTTCCTTAACAGAAACAAAGAATGTATCTGCTCCTGTTGCAAGATTCGGAGCTACATCTGTCCAAGCAGAATAATCGCCACCTGGACCTTCCCAATTCCCTATTGGCACAAAGGTATACAGGTATGGATACTCTATTTCCTGATCTGCAACGTATTTCTCTACATAACCACCCGAAAAGTTAATCGTAACTTCACCCAATTCACTTCCGCACATTGGGTGTTCCATTTCAGGTTCCAGAATTTTTATGGAATCAACAACATTTGAACTAAACGGAAAAGCTTCAGAAACACAGGTATCTCCATTCTGAACCTCCATTATTTGTATCCAAACGTCAATCCCTTCTTTAACGGTCACATTAGGATTATTTGTAAAACCACCTGTCATGTTACCGTCATAGTTGAAAGCATACATCACCGTGTCTGCAAATTCCCCCACAACTTTAAAGGTAACATTAGAACTGTCACAAACCTGCATAAGATCCGTAACTAGCTCAACATTATCATAATCCAATGTTGTTTCGCAATCTCCGTATGGTTCTACCACCTGGGCTTTAACCGTCGAAAATGCTCCAAACATCAACATGAGTAACGCCAAGCTAAAAAGCCTTGTAAACATTTTTCTCATAGCATTTCTTTTAAATTGAACTTAATTGATTGATTGATTTTAATTTATTTAATTCTTTAATCATTTATCCTAAGTCTTTCATTCCTGTAGGTACAGTAAACTCTACAAACGTATAAAATTTTGCATCAATGTACAAAATATAACTTGTATAAAATGCAATCTTTTACACAATGTTTTCAACAGGACCACAACAAATCCAAAGCTTAAATATTAATATTCATCGTTTTTTTGGGTTTGAACGTCATCCAGGCTCTGTATTAAACCTATTTTGCTACAATTTTAAACTTATTTTTTGATATACATATAATAAAAAGATAATTTTTTCGCTTATTTTGAATAAAGTTTGTAGAATAAATGGAAATTAATAATCAAAAACATATTAAACGAGCTGATTCTGCTGGGATTTCTCTCTCATCACTTGCAAAACCATTTCATAAATATATTGTACCCACACTGCTCATAATCATTCTTGCTATTTGCTTTAGTTCGTGCAAAACATGTAAATGTCCTGCATATAGTGATCACTATATTTCGGATAAAAATCTTGCCGAACCTCAGAACAGCTAAAAGTTGATTTTCCCAAACCAAGTTTATCCTAATTGAAATCACCAATTATTAGCTAATATCGGCCTTAGTACGGGGAAATAAAATTATCTGACTTATTTTCAAATCACTCTATTTCCGTGTTATCATATTGATAATTTGATTTTTATTCAATTTTTGAGCCCGTGAGAATGCGATATTTGCACGCGTCCTGTGGAATTGGGCAGAAAATGCGACTTATTCCATTCTAAACACTTTAAGTAAATATTAAGGTTCGGACGAAAAAAAAAAGAGCCCTTGACTCAAACAATAAAATGTATTTACTTTGTGTCGCTTTTAACAAACAGGCAGTTAAAACCTGAAAGCGAAATAATTACAATAAATTTCTTTTAAATAAATTTAAACTTTCTCAACTATGATTAAAATAGGTATTAACGGATTCGGTAGAATCGGACGTTTTGTTTTCCGTCAGGCAGTTGCCAAAGGAACTGTACAAGTAGTTGCTATCAACGACCTTATCGACGTTGACTATATGGCTTACATGTTGAAATACGATTCAACTCACGGTCGTTTCGCTGGTACTGTTGAAGTAAAAGACGGTGCTTTGGTTGTTAACGGTAACGTTGTTCGCGTTACTGCAGAGCGTAACCCAGCCGATATTAACTGGGGTGCTGTAGGTGCAGAATACGTTGTTGAATCAACTGGTCTTTTCTTAACTAAAGAAAAAGCTCAGGGTCACATCGACGCAGGTGCTAAAAAAGTTGTAATGTCTGCTCCATCAAAAGACGATACTCCAATGTTCGTAATGGGTGTGAACAACAAATCGTACACTAACGATATGACTTTTGTTTCTAACGCATCGTGTACTACTAACTGCTTGGCTCCTATCGCTAAAGTATTGAACGACAACTATGGTATTACTGAAGGTCTTATGACTACAGTTCACGCTACAACTGCTACTCAGAAAACTGTTGACGGTCCTTCTATGAAAGACTGGCGCGGTGGACGTGGTGCAGGTCAAAACATTATTCCTTCATCAACCGGTGCTGCTAAAGCTGTAGGTAAAGTAATTCCTGAATTGAACGGAAAACTTACAGGTATGGCATTCCGTGTTCCAACTCCTGACGTATCAGTTGTTGACCTTACTGTAAACTTAGCTAAAGGTGCTTCGTACGAAGAAATTTGTGCAGCAATGAAAGCAGCTTCAGAAGGTGAGTTGAAAGGAATTTTAGGTTACACTGAAGATCAAGTTGTTTCTAACGACTTCGTTGGTGAAACTCAAACTTCTGTTTTCGATGCAAAAGCAGGTATTGCTTTAACTGACACTTTCGTTAAAGTTGTATCATGGTACGACAACGAAATGGGTTACTCAGCAAAAGTTTGCGAATTGATCGAGTACATGGATTCAGTAAAATAATTTTACAATTATATACTGTATGGAAAGGGATACCGAAAGGTGTCCCTTTTTTTATTAATTGGAGAATTGTCTTTGGTCACCAGGCAGTGGTCGTCAGGCATTGAGATTGTGAGCAGTGGTTAAACTGAAAAATTGGTAAATTGCTGATGCTGGAGTCCTGATACTGGATACTTCAATAGTAAACTGTAAACTGCTTTTTGTCAACTACTTCTGAAAGCAAAAAATCGTTAATCGCCATTCTGAATTCTTTTCTGATGCTTTAATGCAGGCTACTCGCTACAAGTTAACACCCCATAAGATAGCAATCATCTGAAAGGAGCGAATGATTATCTTCCTTCAGCGATCCATTCCAAAACGCCAAATGAACATAGTCTTCTATAAGATATACACCATCTTCCATTAGTTGACCATTAACTTATGGACGATAATAGTTATAAACAATCAGCGCAACATTATCTCCTATAAGATATTCTTGCGCTGATATCTGATAGTCATTCTCTGGTGTAAGAGAAAGGTTATCTGACGTAAGATAATGATCATCTGCCATAAGATAATCACTCTCTGACGGAAGCTCTTAGCTTTTGTACACTGAAAAATGAGATTAAAAGAGATTGAAAAAAGACTGATTCGATTTGATTCGGAAACAGATCTCTCGCTATGCTTCGAGATGACAAGCCTACAAACCTTTGCCTTTCAACTTTTAACTTTTGCTTTGCTTGCTACTCGTAACGTAACGATTCGATAGGATCAAGTTTTGAAGCCTTTTGTGCAGGGTAATAACCAGAGATTATTCCCACAACAAAACACAGGATTACTCCAAGAATTATCCAGGTCCAGGGTATAAAAAATGGTGAATTAATGAGTTTTGCAACGCCGTTACCTGCCAAAATTCCGAGAATAATTCCAACAAAACCACCCATTTGCCCGACCAAAACTGCCTCTAAAAGAAACTGTTGTTTAACGGTTGAGCTTTTTGCACCAATGGCTTTCCGAACTCCAATTTCGCGGGTACGTTCGGTAACGGTTACCAGCATAATATTCATTAATCCAATAGCAGCACCAAACAAAGTTATCAGTCCAATTATTGTTGCAACCAGCGTAATATTCTTAATATTTTCCAAAAGCATATTGGCCAGGTTGTCACTTTTTTCAATGCTGAAATCCGAATCATCGAGCGGATCTAAATTACGTACAACCCTAAATATTGCTTCGGCCTGACCAACTGCTGCATCCATCAATTCCGGACGGTCGACTTTTACCTGCACATCAAAATTCATATTCGGTCGAGAGAAATAGGCACGAGAATTTGTGAACGGAATAAAACAAACCATGTCGCTGTTCATTCCAAAGCCACTTCCTTTTGCTTTTAATACTCCTACCACTTTGTACTTCCCGCTTCCAATACTCACCACTTTCTGTAAGGGATCTTCTCCTCCTTTAAACAAACGTTTGGCCAAATCACTTCCCAAAAGAACCACACTTCGTCCGGCTTCAATATCGTGGTTACTAAAACTTCTGCCCATACCAATTTCGTAACCCGCTGTAGATAAATAATTATCGTCGATACCACGAACTGCAATATTGGGATTGGTTTTCTCCGATTGGTATTTTAAAGTGGCTGCTCCGGTTGACGAGACCGAGATTGAAGTTGTTGCCGGAAAATCGAAAAGCTCCTTAAATTCTTTTGCCTGGTAGTACGAAATGTATGAATAGTTTTTTGTGCGGTAACGAATATTTCCCTGTGTGCGTAATCCACCACTCGAAATCGAAAAAGTATTGGCGCCCATTACAGCAAATTCTTTGGTTATCGAATTTTTAATCGAATCGATAGCGGTTAAGATTCCGACCAACGCCGTTATTCCTACAGCAATAATCATAACAGTAAGCGTTGTACGCAATAAGTTGCTCTTTACCGAGGAAAAAGCAACTCTCAAATTTTCGAAAAACAATGTGGTTGATCGCATCAAACTTTTCTTGTCTTTATTTACATTACCAATTCATTTGTAAAGGTAAGCACCTAATAATTACCAATAAAGAATATTTTTTTTGAATTAACAATCTTTACCATATTATAAAAGTACAATTGCCTTATTGCCAAAAATTTAATTTATCTTCGCCCTCTTGAATTCAGAAAAAAATAAAATGGCAGATTTCGAATTAAAAGACGATTTACAAAAATTTAGTTATGCATTAGGAATGAGTATTTCTGCAAATCTCATTCAATCAGGAGTAAAAACCGTTCATCCAACCGCTTTCATTACAGCATTGCAGGATGTTTTCTCAGGTGTTCCACCAAGAATGAAACCTGAAGAAGCCAACCAGATTCTCGAGTCATTCATGGCCGAATCGCAAGCTGCAGATGGCAACAAAAACCTTGAGGAAGGTACAGCATTTTTAGCTGAAAACGGACAAAAAGAAGAAGTAATTGAATTGCCCAG
This sequence comes from uncultured Draconibacterium sp., assembly GCF_963676815.1. Taxonomy (NCBI): domain Bacteria; kingdom Pseudomonadati; phylum Bacteroidota; class Bacteroidia; order Marinilabiliales; family Prolixibacteraceae; genus Draconibacterium; species uncultured Draconibacterium sp. Next base: position 3,282,249 of record NZ_OY781365.1, on the reverse strand, counting down.
CGGATTACAATACGAAGTGATAAACGAAGGCGAAGGCGATATTCCAACCGCCAGCAACCAGGTAAAATGTCACTACCACGGAACTTTAATCGACGGAACTGTTTTCGATAGTTCGGTAGAGCGCAATCAACCGGCTGTATTCCCGGTTAACGGGGTAATTCCTGGATGGGTTGAAGCCTTGCAATTAATGTCGGTAGGTTCAAAATGGAAATTGTATATTCCTGCAAACCTGGCATACGGACCAAACGGTGCAGGTGGTGTAATCGGACCAAACGCAACACTTATTTTCGAGGTTGAATTATTGGAAATTGTAGAATAATAAAAAAATACGGCCGTGTTTCGGTCTAAAAAAATTAACAAATGAAGAATAGTATTATTTATGTTTTTGTAGTGGCATTGATTGTTGCTGCTACATCGTGCCAGCAAGGTGGTCCGGCAGCTGTAAAACTGGAAACCAGTGCCGACTCGGTAAGTTATGCAATTGGTGTTTTGGTTGGTGCTAATAACAAACAACAGCTGGAAACTGCTCCTGGAGCTGATGAAATGAATATTGAAGCAATGGCTGCTGCTTTCCGTTTAGCATCGTTAGGCGAAGAGGTAGAAATTGCAGAAGCTGATGCAAACGCATTGGTTCAGAAATTTTTCCAGGAAGCAAGCCAGCGTGAAGCACAGGCAAACCTTGAAGAAGGCAACAAATTTTTGGAAGAGAACAAAGCACGCGAAGGTGTAACAACTACCGAAAGCGGACTACAATACGAAGTACTTACTGAAGGTACTGGTGAAAAACCAGGTGCAACCGACAGAGTACGCGTTCACTACCACGGAACCTTAATCGATGGTACTGTTTTCGACAGCTCGGTTGACCGTGGCGAGCCTGCAGTATTTGGTGTTAACCAGGTAATTCCGGGTTGGACTGAAGCATTGCAATTAATGCCTGTTGGATCAAAATGGAAAGTTTATATCCCTTCTGATTTGGCTTACGGTCCTCGTGGAGCCGGTGGCGATATAGGTCCTAATTCAGCTCTTATTTTCGAAGTTGAACTTTTGGAGATTGTAAAAGAATAGTAAGTTTTGTCATTCCGAAAGAGGAACGACTGAGGAATCTCAAACAACAGAGTTTTCTAGCAACAGATTTCTCTCTTCGTTCGAAATGACAAAAACTTGTTGAAAAAAACCCTTTGTCTGTTTTTAGGCAAAGGGTTTCTTTTTTTTATCTTCGTTCCTGAAATTAAAAAATAGGAAATGGCATTAAGCGTAAAAGGAAAAATTGAGCAGATTTTAAAACCTGAATCTGGTGTGAGCCGGGCAGGAAAAGAATGGAGCAAACAAGAATTTGTAATTGAAACAGACGAGCAATATCCACGAACGGTTTGTTTTACTTTGTTCGGCGACAAAGTTGATTTAATTAACGGAATGTCTGCAGGAGAGGAAGTTGATGTATCTTTTAACCTGGAATCGCGCGAATATAACGGACGCTGGTTTCACAATATTAATGCCTGGAAGATTGACAAAGTAAGTGCAGACGGTAATTTGCCTGAGCCACCACCGGAGTTTGGCATGGATGATATTCCACCCGAACCGGCAGATGATGCAGCAGGAGATCTTCCGTTTTAAAGGATGAACGATTAAAGATTATCGATGAATAGAAAATGCCATCTTTGTTTGATACAAAGATGGCATTTTTGTTTCCTGTCACTTCCACAAAGAATTGTTGTCATTTCGACGAAGAATGAGGAGAAATCTGTCGCCTCCCAACCACAATGATACAGATTTCTCACTGCGTTCGAAATGACAATATTGAATTACCCCCGCGTAAACACCGGATTACCAACCTTCGATAAACGTGGATTATAAACATAACCATCCGAATCAAACGCCTGCAGATCATCTACATTATCAATATCGTTCTCAACAATAAAACGTGTCATTAGTCCGCGTGCCTTTTTGGCAAAAAATGAAATCATTTTGTACTGACCGTTTTTCATGTCTTTAAACTGTGGCGTTATAATCTCTGCATCCAGCTTTTTGGTGTCGATACTTTTGTAGTATTCGTTCGATGCCAGGTTGATTAAAATCTTACTCCCCGATTCATCAATAGCCTCCTGTACTTTTGGTGTAATCTTGTTTTTCCAGAAAGCATATAAATCGGCCGAACGTTGTATTTTTATTTTTGTCCCCATCTCCAAACGATACGGTTGCATCAAATCAAGCGGACGCAAAACACCGTAAAGACCAGATAGAATTCGCAATTTCGATTGTAATTTCAGCAACTGCTCTTCATTTAGCGTTGTGGCATCCAGTCCCTGGAAAACGTCGCCACTAAAAGCCAGAACAGCCTGCTTGGCATTTTCGGGTGTAAAAGGCTGGTGCCAGGTTTGAAAACGATCGTAATTCAACTGCCCCAGGCTGGCCGAAATTCCCATTAACTCCGAGAGTTGTTTGGGTTTCATTTTCCGCAGTTTTGGAAGTATCTTTTCCGACTCGTCGAGCATGTCGGGCATGGTGTACGTTGTGGTTACCGGTGGTGTTTTATAATCCAGCGATTTGGCCGGCGATATTACTATTAGCATATGTTCTGATTTTCTTTTTTCAAAGTTAACAGCTTTTCTATTTTAAAGTTCAGTAAAATGACATTATGGTTTTAAGAAGTCTCGAAGACCGTTAAATTAAACCAATGACGCGAAGTCATTAATTGTAGTATCTTTGCCGCGGATTAGAACAAAAACAGAGGGGAAGCGTTTTGGTAGCAATGTGCTCTTTATTCATGGTTATTATTTTGTGAGCCCTTGTTTACCATAGAAAACAATAATGAAATTTGAAGATTTAAAATTGCATCCTGCCATACTTAAGGCATTAAAGGATGAAAACTACACGGAACCAACCTCCATTCAGGCGCAGGCAATTCCACTGGTATTAGAAAAACATGATGTTTTGGGCAGTGCACAAACCGGCACAGGTAAAACCGCGGCTTTTGCCATTCCCATTATTCAGCATTTAATAAACAATACCCGCCACGAAAAGGGCCGACGACGCATTAAATCGCTGGTGGTTACTCCTACCCGCGAGCTGGCCATACAAATTGGCGACAGTTTTAACGCTTACGGCAAATACAGCAACTTGCAAAACGCTGTTATTTTCGGTGGTGTACCGCAAAACCCGCAGGTACGACAACTGCAAAAAGGTGTTGATATTCTGGTTGCCACACCCGGACGTTTGCTCGACTTAATCAATCAGAAACATATTTCGCTGAACGATATAAAGTATTTTGTGTTAGACGAGGCCGACCGCATGCTCGACATGGGTTTTATTCACGACATTAATAAACTGCTGAAGTTATTACCCAAACAACGGCAGTCGCTGTTCTTTTCGGCCACTATGCCAACGAAAATACTGAAGCTTTCGCAACAAATATTGGTGAACCCGAAAAAGGTGGCGGTGAACCCGGTGTCGTCAACTGCCGAAACCATTCAGCAGGAAATCTATTTCACCAACAAAAGCGATAAAAAGAACCTGCTGTTGCACATTCTTAAAAATGAAGAACTGGAGCAGGTACTCCTATTTTCGAGAACCAAACATGGTGCCGACCGTATTGTACGCAACCTGCGGAATAAAAAAATCGAGAGTGCAGCTATTCATGGCGAGAAGAGTCAGAACCAACGCCAAAAAGCCTTATTGCGGTTTAAAAAAGGCGAAATACGCGTATTGGTAGCCACCGATATTGCGGCACGGGGAATTGATATTGACAAACTGCGTTATGTAATTAACCACGACATACCCAACGAGCCCGAAACCTATGTACACCGTATTGGCCGGTGTGGCCGGGCCGGCGAAGAAGGGGTGGCCATTTCGCTGTGCGAACCGGAAGAAAATGCTTATGTAAAAAGCATTGAAAAGTTGATTAAACTAAAAATCGACGTAGCCGATAACAATCCTTTTCCGCAGACCGACAGGCCGATGAACACCAGCGAAAAGAAAGAGTTTGAAGCAGAAAAAAAACGGAAACGACAGGAGTTTTTTGCCAACCGAAATAAAAAGCGCGGAAATCAAAACCCGGGATTTAGAAGGAAGAAAAGGTAATTGTGAGTACCTGTTGTCTATCTGAGGTCCCTACGATTCCAAATCCTAGCAAGCAGAGGTTAAAACATCGGTGTATCATTTAATTCTGAATGTATTACTTCAATATTATATCCGTATCTTTTCAACGCAGTCCTAACTAGTTCTGCGAACCAATCAGGTGCATTGGGAGCAACATATATTTTTTCAATTAAGTCTTCTATATCAACTTTTACTGGTACTCCATTGGTAATCGTTTCTTTACTAAAATTAAGTCCTTTAGGTGTAGTTGGCCATTTCATTAATAAGGCTCTTAATTCCCTTTCGTGCTCGAAACTTTTTCTTTTATGAACGAAAGGGCCTAGCATATTTCCTGAGTCGATATAATCTTTCTCATAATCAATATATTTAACGGTTCCTAGAAAAACCTTTTCTTCATCGATAATACTTTTCTTTAGTCGTCTAAAAGTTGATTGAACAGCAATTCCTTCATCACTTTTCAGATAGAGACTCCACATGGCAGCAGATTCATATTCATTCATGTGCCAACAACTTATAGCTGTATATCTTGGCCAGTGTTTATTTGAATCTCCTAATTGACTCATAGAGGCTAACAATGCTTTTTTGCTTTCATCTGGAAGATCTTCTGGCACGACAGTCCTAGCTACCACATTTATTTTAGGATATGAACCTTCAAATGGATCATTAAACATATCTGCCCGAGTAAAAAATAGTCTTCTTGTATCGATTAATGAAATCAGTTTTGTGAAATCCATATAACGCCAAACTTTTATATCTTCATTTTCTGGAGCATTAAATACAGGATGTTCTTCTACCATGGATTTATAGTTTTTATCAAGCCAAATATCACATCTGGACCGGATTTGTAATACGTACCTCAGCTAGCGGCTGAAAAGTTTGTTAACTTCAATTCTATTAAATTGTACATCGATTGCTATTAGGTGCGATAGTGATCTTTTATCATTCTATCTCTTTGTTTTCTTGCTTTAGGATTTTACAAACAATCCCTATTATTGCCACGTAAAGACATATAAATATTAGTTCAACATTAAATATTATAAATACGCGATAATATATTTCATAGATCTCGTTATTGGAAAATCCATTTTTTATCACAGATAAATTCATGCTCGCCGCCCCTACATAAAAGCTAAAATTTATTCCTATTAAAAGAAAAAAGAATCGAACCAAATACTTACTGTATTTGCTGTATGCAATATTGAATTTACAAGCAAAGAATGTAATTAATGATAGAAATGCAATGATTATAGGTATTGATATTTCGAGTAGCATAATATTAGTTTTTAAATATCTCGATTAGTTTAACAACAGCATAAATAAAAGCAGCAACGGATGAAATTGTAATTGATACTATTTTGAGCTTATCCCAAATCGTTTTTTGAGTTGGCGTAGCTCCATTTTGCACTTCTACACTTTGTTCATTCTTATTCCACAAACCTGATAAAAAGTAATATACTATGAACAACGTTCCTAGCAACATGATTACCCCTATTAGGTTATCAATATTGGATTCAGACATATTTATTGGTTTTTTCTATAGTTATTTCAGGGCAAGCATTCAAAGGCTTAATTCTTTTTTCTTTAAAGTTACTATTCTGTTTAACAAAAACAATATGGGATCAACGAAAAGTAGGGGTATACAAAAGTAAGGGCTAAAACCCATTTTCCGGCGGGCGTTTACTAACCCCAGGCTTAAGCCCGGGGTTAAGCAGCGAGTAAAACCGGGTGTTTTAACCCCAAACTCCCGCTCCACGCGGATTTTCGAAACTTCCGCATTCTACAAAATCCGTAACTAACTGATTTTAAAGCTCCCTCAGGTGACAGAAGTTGGTTTCAAACACGTTTTTTTTCATCCCCAGGTAACAGAAGTTGATTTCAAACAGGTTTTATTACATCCTCAGCAGCTGGGGAAGCTTTCAAACGCATTTTTTTTCATCCTCATGTAACAGAAGTTGGTTTCAAACGTATTTTTTTTCGTCCTCAGCAGCTGGGGAAACTTTCAAACGCGTTTTTTTTCGCCTCCAGCACCTGTGGAAGCTTTCAAACGTGTTTTATTGTGCCCCCAGCTGACAGAAGTAGGTTTCAATCGTGTTTTTTCTTATGCTCATGTCACAACTGGTGCTTCCAAAATCGTTTTGCAGAGGCATTAACGAGTTGAGCACACAAACAAATGCATTTGCGATAGGGATCCGATCCATTTTGGATGCTCCTTTTATTTTTTGCGCTTTTTTTTGCACCGTCCTTTAGGGCGGTGATTACAGATTGAGAATTGAAAACAGGCTTTTGCCTTTAATTTAGTTTTAATGGCTATCGCCACGGTGCAAAGAATAAACCAATTCCCATCAATCCAACGGAATGCCTTGCGTTACAAATGAAAGCCCGATCTGTCCGTAGGTAGAAATCATTACCGCCTCGAAAACCGGGTCGGCAGCAACAGGTGTTTTCCCCCAGTCGAAAATAATATTAGCTCCTGTGCCTCCTTCGTTATCATTGTGCTGAATGATAATTTCAACGGTTTCCATGGGTAAAATAAAAACAGGGTACGACAGGTAGGAGCGGATACGATCACCTTCCGTATTGTAGTAGTCGATAGTATTGATGAACAGCGTTTCTTTGGCATTCGGGTTACGTATACTTATGGTAGCCGTTAAATCGACCAAACGCTCCTGAGAGCCGGAATAGATTTGCGAATAAACCGACAGGTATGTGCTTCCTGTTTCCAACGAATCGGGGATGATGGCAGCGGCATTTCGCGCCTCCCAGTTTACTTTTGTTACCGGAAGCTGCCTGGCCTCGTTTCTGCAGGCAAATGCTGCGACTACCATTACTGCAAATACCAATATATTTCTCATTCTGATTGCTTTCATACCCAAATGTATGAAAAACCATGATGCAAAAAAAGGCTTTGAATAGTGCTGTAAGTTAGGTGTAGTTGTCATTTCGACGAGTATGCGAGGAGAAATCTGTTACCTATCCGCTTTTTTCTATGGTAAAAAGATGTCATCTTTCTTTATTCTGTCGGGAAAGATGACATCCTTTTAAACGGGAACAGATTTCTCAGTTGTTCCTCCTTCGAAATGACAGCCAGGTTGGACTTTTGCTCCCAACGCTCCGGTCGGGATTTGGCTATGGCCGATTTTCAATTCGACCAGCCAAGCTGTTCTCAACTTTTGCCTTTTGCCTTTCTTATTCTACCTCGTTAACCTCCAACACTACGCTCGTACTGTTCAACGTTACATGTGGATTAATACCCACTTTCATCAGGAAATCGCCGGAGTACACTTTCTCTGCATCGATCCACGAGCGTCGTCCCGGGTACACGTTCAGTTCTTTTACGGTGTATTGTTTGGCAGGATCAAGACCAGCAAATTTTACCGGAAGAATTGATGCCGTTTGCATGTACCTGAAATTCGACAGGTAGTTAAACACCACTGCCCTGCTCTGGTCGTCGTTTACATACATCAGCGCGGCAAAGTCGTTTTCGTACGGACTAACCAAACGATACTGGTTGCCATGCCACACCACATCTTTAAACGAGTGATAATTCTGCACCGCCTGTTTCGCAAATGCCAGATCGTTTTCGCTGAGCTCGTGGGCCACAATATCGAAACCCAGTTTCCCCATGCTGGCCACATCAACGCGGTATTTCAGCGGAAGATCGCTCCAGTCGGTAACGTGGCAATCGGTAACAATCGACGGGAAGAAATACGAATAATTCCACTGCATAAACACACGCTCCAGCGGGTCGGTATCGTCGCTGGGCCAAAACTCGGTGAAGTATTTAAACAGCTCGTAATCGCCGCGGCCGCCACCACCCGAACATAGCATAATCGGTACTTTCGGGAATTTCTCGCGCACACGCTCCATCACATTGTACAGGCCTTTGGTGTATTCAATGTAAATATGTGTTTGCGGAATACCTTCTTTTTCCAGATAGGCCGAGTGCGCATTGTAAATTACCGAATTACAATCCCATTTAATAAATGCGAGCTCCGGATTTTCAGACAGCAGCTTATCTACCACGCCAAACACAAAGTCCTGCACCTCGGGATTCGACAGATCCAGAACCAGCTGGTTACGGAAATATTTTTCGGGGCGTTCCGGCTGACGAATCACCCAATCGATATGGTTCTCGTACAATTCACTTTTCGGATTTACCATTTCCGGCTCAATCCAAATACCAAATTTCACACCCTCTCTCGTAGCTTCTTCCACCAGGTAACCAATTCCGTGCGGTAGTTTCTTTTTGTTTTCCTGCCAGTCGCCCAAACCGGCATTATCGCCGTTGCGCGGGTATTTGTTGGCAAACCAGCCATCGTCGAGCAAAAACAGGTCAACACCCAATTCTTTGGCATCTTTAAACAATGCGGTAAGTTTATCCTCATCAAAATCAAAGTAAGTAGCTTCCCAGTTGTTCAGCAGTGTCAGGCGTTCGCCATTTCCATCCAGAACACGGTAATCGCGCGCCCAACTGTGCAGGTTACGACTGGCTTCGCCGGTACCTTTATGCGACACCACATAAACCAACCCGGGCGTTTTAAACACCTCGCCCGGCTGCAATTCGTACTCCGATGCAAACGGATTGATACCGGCAATAAAACGAACGTTGCCTTGCGGGTCTACCTCAAAATCGTAACGAAAGTTAGAGCTCCACGCCAGCTGTCCCAACACCACTGTTCCGTTATTCTCGGCAGCTTTGCCATCAAACGAAAGAATAAAATTGGGCGATTGCAGCAAATAAGCACGTGTACCTAATTTCGAGTCGATCGATTTTATTCCACGGGTCAATTTCTCCTCATTGCGCTGCATTTCTTTTGCCCACTCGTTACCGTAGCTGGTCAGATAAAACTCGTTGCCGGCAAAAAACAGGTTCGCCGATGCAAACTTTTTCAGCGTAACGGCATCTTCCTGGTTGTGCGTGATCTCGGTCCACTGCTCAATCACATTTTCGTTGGTCCATGCTTTGTAAAACAGCTTCACCTGAAATTGGTATTGCGCATCTTCCAAAACAATTGTTGTCAGCACCGCATTATCCGAAGTTGTTTCGGTTTCGTGGCTCACATATTTTAGCTCCAGCGACGTATTACCATCGCTTTGCACTACTTCAATTGCGGGTTCCACCAGGTTCCACGTTCCGGCGGTGGTGTAAGTGGCATTGTAAATTCCGCCGTTGTTATCGCCAAAATTATAGCTTCGTGCCACTGCGGCATATTCAGCTTCGCTTTGCAGCGGTTCGCCAAAATACACGGTATTTAAACGTCCATCGGGCGATATTTGCAGTAACATAAGGTTATCTTTAGTCGAAATGGGGATAATCGTTTCCTGCGCATTAACAGCAGCAGACAGCAATAAAACGATTGTTAACAGATATATCCTTTTCATGATTTTTTAGATTTGGTTCTACTAGAATGACGAAGATACGAAGGAAAGTACCTAAGCGGATGGATTTGGTTAAGAGTTTAAGACTCGATGAAAAGATTAACACAGGATTGATACAAATTGGGCCATTAAAAATCAATCTACCCGATGGTATTCGACCGATCCACCATCAAAACCATAACAATTTTCATTCGGACAATCTATAATTAACTCGTCTACGTTTAATGTATAGCCAAGTTTAAAAGGCGGAGGCGGCAGAAATAATGCCAACCATGCTCCGATATACCGCATTTCTATCGAATCCTTTTCCACTTGATATTCAAACGGAAGTGTATTCATATAAGCAGTCTGATCGCTGGTAAACTTAAGCGTGTCGCGACTTTCCGGAATTACCCACACTCCGATAATTTCTTCCCTATCGATTTCCAATTCGCTTTTTGAACAGGAACTAATCAATGCAACAACGAGAATAAACAGCGGAATAATTAAGTTTTTCATGGTTAACGATTTAACGATATACTAATCAGATGTTATTATAAGGAAAATGGTTGCGTAAAAGGGATTTTATCGCAACAGATCTCCCCTCGTTCCTCGTCGAGATGACAGTTCTTCCGATATTGCTCTCCTATGGAACTTATTGCGTATTGCTATTTGCCTACTCCTTCTGAAATCAAAAATCGTTAATCGTCATTCTGCAATCTGTTTTAATATTACATATCTCTCGCTGCGCTTCGAGACGACAACTACTTTTGCCCTTTTACTTTTGCCTTTTGCCTTTTTCTGCTACAAACTCTGCTGCAACATGGTAACAGATTGTTGTATGGCAGCACGATCCTCATCGGAGATTCCTTCAACTTTCAGCGCATTTTTATACAACTGTAGTGCTTTGTCTGTATTCCCTTCGTGCAGGTAGATCTGGGCCAGATAACCTGTTGCCGAAAGATATCCTGGCGAATCTTTGATTACTTTCTCCAGCGTTTTTTTAGCTGCCGCGGTCTGACCGTTTTGCATTTGATAGTACGCCAGCGTATAACCGTAATCCGGATCTTCGGAGCGAGCTTTATAGGCCATTTCGGCATATTTTACAGCACCGGCCAAATCGCCCCGCTGTGCCACAATTACACTCAGGTTTTTGGCGGCAACTGGTTGGTTCTCCGGATTGGCTTCCAAAGCAGTTCTTAAAGCCTTTTCTGCCTCATCCATACGCCCCTGCTCGGCAAGCAATAATCCAAGGTTCAGATTGGCAGCTTCGTTTTTTGGCTCGTACTTCAGTACTTTCAGTAAGTTCTCCTCGGCCTTTGTATTATTCCCTATGTACGAATACAACACACTGCTGTTTATTAGCGGAAGAACCGCTTCGGGATAGAGACGAGCTGCCGTTTCGTAGGAATTCAGTGCTTCCGTCATTTCCCCCTTATTCTGATGATACAAACCCAAATTATAGTGATTGCTCCAGTTATCCTCCCGTGAAGTCAACGATGTTACGTATTCTTTCTCGGCACTAGCAATTATTGTTTTTTGCTCGGCAGTAAACTGGTCTTGCGGAAAAGTCAAAATAGCATTGGCGGCTTGTATACGCACCAAACGGATATTATCCTGACAAGCATTTAACAGAGCAGTTCTCACCTCATCGGTTAAAATACCACCTAAACCGTATGCTGCCGACGAGCGCACCAGTTCCGATTTGTTATTCAATGCATCGATCAACACAGCAGCTTTCGATGCTTCGGAGTAATTATTCAACAAACGGATCAGCGAATTGGCAACAACATCGTCGGTTTCAGGATTACGAATGGTAGCGTACATTTTATCCACATTCTCCCACTCCATTTCGCGGGCTTCTTTTATAAGCTGTGCCCAACGCAATGTTTCCTCCTGGTAATCGCCGTTAGGTCGCGCCTTTACAATATTATTGGCCCACTCCGGAGATTTATCGGTATGACACTGGTTACACGCATTTGGCGAACCAAACCGAATTGTAGCCTCGGGCATTGGCGGACGGAACGAGTGATCGCTGCGCAGGAAGCGGCCAACAAATTCGCGTTTTGGCATGTGGCAACTCAAACAGGTAAGCCCTGCCGAAGCCGGGTGCCCGGTATGTGCCTCCAAATCCTGAGTACGGTTATTATGGCAAGTCAGGCAAGCCTGGTTGGGATTGTCTTTATTCCTGTCGCGCCCACTTGATGTATGACAGGTAACACAATGCATTTCGCTGTCGTCAACACACGGATTCATCATCCATTCGGTCATGGTATAGTTCTCTCCCAATGAACGGCCGTCAGGATAAAAGTCACGGTCTTCGAGTGTTGTCAGGTTATAATTATCAAAGAATTTATCGCCCGGCATATAACTTGGCGTAATCGGGCTCATTTTTGCATGACAAGGCGCGCATGATGCTGTGTGTTGCTCCTGGGTAAAAACATTTGTACTTATCAATCCCAGCTTTTCCGGCTCCTCTCCTTCCTTCAGGTTTTTAAAAATTCGAACGTGCTCTCCTGCTGGTCCGTGACAGGTTTCGCAATTAATTCCGGGTTCTTTCCATGTAGTATGATAGGTATCGGTTGCTAAATCGAAATTGGTACTCAACTGGCTGATGTGGCAACTGTAACAACCTGTATTGAATGCAAACATATCGTCTTTCCATGGCAGCGCTTCATCTTCCGGATAATCGTCTCCAAAATGCCGCATTCCTGCCATCGGATAATTGAACCACTCTTTGCGATTGGCATCAAAAGCGATTGGAATATTCTGCAGTTTTCCTTTCTCAAAAGGCGTTAAAAAGGTATATACATTATGTCCTCCCATCGCCCAGATAACATCGTATGTAGCTACCAATTCACTTCCATCCCGTTCGTACATTACCATCGTTGAGTCTTTAAACTCCACCTGAAACTGGTGTCCTTCCACATCGATTGGTTCGCTGTTGGGCAACTGATGCTCGGCCATAAACGCCGCATTTATTGGCATCATAGCCTGCGCATGATACGACGGTTCCCAAAGTTTATAGAAATTCTCGTGGCACTCGATACACGTTTCCGATCCGGAAAATTCGTTACCGGCTTCTTTAGGCTTTTGTTTGCAGGAGATTGCCGTTACCAATACCACAACAGCAACAATTATTTGAGATTTTTGGAAATTCATAGTCAAAGTTAGCTTCTAATCAATGATACTGCCAATATACAAAATTCAAACTCTTGAACACAAAAAAGCAGCTTATCCATATTAAGAATAAATTGCCTTTGTTATTGTTAATTGTTGTTAGTTAGTCGGATAAAACACCGAATTGAAGAAGGTCTCCATTTCGTTAACGTAGTAAATACCATACTTTTTAAATGTGGCTTTTGTCCGCTCATCCGGTTTCCAATCGAAAAAAGCGTGTCCTGCTCCACCAACCTGCACATATTGCACACGTTGCCCTGCTTCTACCAGCGCATCCATGTAAACGGTTACGTCTTCGTCGCCAATTAAACCATCTTTTGTCCCGCGGGTCAGGTAATGCGGAATTGCACGTTCCTCTGCATTCGGGATATTACTTAGCGGTGCAATAGCTTCTTTCCAGCTATCATCGGCTTTCTGATCTTCGGAATAATGATTCAATCGGGCACTACTAAATACGCCGTAACTTGGAGCAGCTGCTTTAATGGCTGCCATCATTTCGGTACGCACCTGATCAACGGTTTTGTTAGCAGGAATATACGATGGCATAAACTCAAATACGCCTTCTGTTTTGCCAAAACCACCGTCGCCAATTTTGTTAGGCATGGTTCCGGCAACTGCCGATAAATGACCTCCGGCACTGTCGCCGGTTACAGCAATTCGTGTCGGGTCACCGCCATATTCAGCTGCATGTTCCATAATGTGAGCAATGGCACCAAACACATCACCAATTAAATCGGCCATGGTATTTCCAATTTCATCTCCATCGCGGTTTCCTGCCCAACGGTAATCAATACTAAAAACAACATATTTGCCATCTTTGGTTAACTCGCGAGCCATTCCGCGCATAATATCTTCCGAATTTGATACCCAGCCTCCTCCATGAATAATAACGATACAAGGCAAATTTTTAGCGCCCTCAGGAGCAAACACATCATATTTTAGTTCCTTAACTCCCGGTTTTGCATAAACAATATTCTGGGTTACCACCAAGTGATCAACTTTATCTTTTTCAATAAATGAAGCTCCCAGTTTTTTATCCTGGTCGATCACTACCTCGTAAGGCGTTGCCATACTTTCGTGATACATATCGCCCCACATTCCTTTTACCGAATAATATACGGCATCAATTGCATAGTTCTTATCTGGTTTCGCCGTTATTGTTAGTACCGTTCCTTCGGCAACTTTGCCATCAGCCGGAATGGCCGGATCAACTTGTATTGTTCCGTTTTTTACTTCATCAACAGTTACCGAGTAAGTTTTTTGAGCATTTATTACTCCCGAACAGCAAAGCATGATCAGGACCGTAAGAATGAATAATTTTTGAATCATTGCACTTCGTTTTAGTTTATATTGTAGAATAGTATTTGTTTATAAAACACTAAACTTAACATATTTTCATCAAAAATTCTTTTGACTACACTCTATTCTTCAGCATTTCTGTTCACTTTCTGAATGTCGTTATTTCACTTCCCAAAAAATAACCAATTGTTCTTCGGACAATTTCTTCATCTTCACAACACAACGATAATCTGTCAGTTTCACATATCGGTACACAAATTTTCTTATTTTCGATAAAAATTTAAACGATGAAAGTAGGTATTCTGAGAGAAGGGAAAACACCTCCCGATAAACGTGTTCCGTTAACCCCGCAACAATGTGTTGAAGTGCAGAAAGCGTTTCCGCATGTTTCAATTGTTGTTCAGCCAAGCCCCATACGAAGTTATAAAGACGAAGAATACAGTACTTTGGGTATTCCGTTACAGGAAGATCTTTCGGATTGCGACGTTTTACTGGGCGTAAAAGAAGTTCGTATCGAAGATTTTCTGCCCGGAAAAATCTACCTCTTTTTCTCGCACACCATAAAAAAACAGGAGTATAACCGCAAGTTGTTACAAACCGTTTTAGAAAAAAATATTCAGCTGGTTGATTACGAAGTGCTGACGGATAAAGAAGGATTCCGTATCATCGGATTTGGGCGTTTTGCAGGATTGGTTGGTGCCTACAACGGATTCCGCGCATTTGGATTAAAACACAATTTATTCAACCTGAAACCTGCGCATGAATGCGAAGATCTGGAGGAAATGTTACAACATCTTGACAAGATAGAACTTCCTCCAATTAAAATAGCAATCACCGGCGACGGACGTGTGGCACAGGGTGTTCTCGAGATTTTAAATCACATGAAAATCATGCGTGTGTCGCCCGAAGCTTACCTGAAAGTACAAGAACCGAAACAGGCAGTTTACGTGCAATTACTTCCCGGAAACTATGTGCAACGAACCGATGGAGAATCGTTCGACCTGATGCATTTTTTCAATAATCCAACGATGTATGAGAATAGTTTCCACCCGTTTGCAAAGGCGACTGACATGCTAATTGCTTCTGCCTATTGGGATCCAAAATCTCCGGTACTTTTCACTGCCGAAGAAATGAAGGATGATAAATTCCGCATTGGTGTGATTTCGGATATTACCTGCGATATTGAAGGTTCCATTCCATCAACAAAGCGTGCAGCCACAATTGCCGATCCGTTTTACGATTATAATCCGCAGAGCGGTGACTTGGAAGAAGCTTTCTCGAGCCGAAACAATGTTTCGGTACAAGCGGTTGATAACCTGCCTTGCGAACTGCCAAAAGATGCATCGCTTGATTTCGGACGTAACCTGATCGAAAAAGTATTCCCAAGTTTATTTGGCGAAGATACCGACGAAATTATCGCACGCGCATCCATTACAAAAGATGGCGCACTAACTGAAAAATTCTCGTATTTACAAGATTTTGCTGACGGGGAATAGAATTGCTCGCAGATTTAGCGGATTTGCGCAGATATAATATTTAAAGCCTCGTTCTGTATATTTTATGAGATTACAGAACGGGGCTTTTTTATAGTTTGTTTTTGCTTCTGCGTATTCTGCGTGAAACAAAAAAACAAACGCCGATCCAAAATTATGGACCGACGTTTTACTCACTCTCTCTTCACAATCCGTCAGTAGACGGACTCTCACTCTACTTAATCAGTTCAACACTGCGCTTCACAAACTGGTCGAGGTCGGCACCTTTTAACAGGCCGTTCGCCAACAGCGCCAAATCAACCATTTGTTTTGCCAGTTTATTCTTTTTACCAAATCCGGCCAGCTCCTCGCGTTTTGCTTCTTCAAGCTTCGCCAGTTCCGAATTCAGTGTTTCCAGTTTCTCTTTATCTGCTGTCGGAATCTCCTCTTCTTTCTTGCCTTCTTTTGCTTTTTCCAAGCCGGCAATTTCTTCTTTCTGTGTAGCAATTTTTCCGGCCATTTCTTCCAACTTGTTACCCAGTTTTTTGTCTTTGGCATCCAGCACTTTCTTCACCAGCGGATGAGCAGTGTTTACAACCAGGTTCAACGAATCGGGCAGGTCGCCATACATACTCATTCCTCCCTGAGCAGCGCTCATATCTTTCATCCGGCGCATAAATTCGCTGCGGGTAATTACCATTGGCGAACCGTTTTCACCCAAATTCTGGAAATCTACAATGTAAGTATGGTCGTTATTTTGAGGGCAAACCGCCTGGAACACCGGCGACAATTCCTGTTTTTGCTCCCATGTCAACTCTTCTTTTGCCGAATCCTCTTTTTTAATCAGGTTTTCAACCACATCAGAGTCAACACGCACAAATCGTTTGTCGGTGTATTTCTGCTCAAACTTGTTGATCAGGTGAGGTGCAAGCACATCATCCATAATCAGCACATCGTAACCTTTGTTTTTCGCCGCTTCAACAAATGTAAATTGTTCCTCAACATTAGTTGTATACAGGTAAATAGTGTTATTATCCTTATCTGTCTGGTTTTCTTTTACCAGTTTTTCATATTCTTCCCAAGTGAAATACTTGCTTTCAGTATTTTTCAGCAGGAAGAAATTCATTGCACGATCGTTGAATTTTTCCTCGGTCAACATTCCGTACTCAATAAAGATCTTCAGGTCATCCCACTTACTCTCAAAATCTTCGCGGTTGTCTTTAAACAGCTGATTCAAACGGTCAGTCACTTTTTTGGAAATGTGGCTGCTGATCTTTTTCACATTCGAATCGCTTTGCAGATACGAACGCGACACGTTCAACGGAATATCCGGCGAGTCGATCACACCGTGCAGCAATGTCAAAAATTCAGGAACGATTCCTTCAACCGAATCGGTAACAAAAACCTGGTTACTGTACAACTGGATTTTGTTTTTCTGAACTTCGAAATTGTTTTTGATTTTTGGGAAATACAAAATACCGGTCAGGTTGAACGGATAATCAACATTCAGGTGAATATTGAATAGTGGCTCGTCACCCATCGGGTACAATTGCCTGTAGAAGTTTTTGTAATCCTCATCCTTTAAATCGGCAGGCATTTTTGTCCAGGCCGGAGCAACATCGTTAATTTGGTTGTCTTCGTCGGTGTCAACCTGCTGCCCGTCTTTCCAGTCTTTTCTCTTTCCGTAAATTACCGGAACAGGAAGGAATTTACAGTACTTATTCAGTATCTCCGAAATTTTTGCATCATCAAGAAAACCTTTTTCCTCTTCGCTGATGTGCATTACAATGTCGGTTCCAACGTTTTCTTTTTCAACCTCTTCCAGCTCATATTCCGGGCTTCCGTTACAGCTCCATTTTACAGCCTGCGAACCGTCTTTGTATGATTTGGTAATCACATCCACTTTTTCCGACACCATAAACGAACTATAAAAACCAAGCCCGAAATGGCCAATAATTGCATTGGCGTCGTCCTTGTACTTATCAAGAAATTCGTTGGCGCCCGAGAAAGCAATCTGGTTAATGTACTTCTCCACCTCTTCGGCAGTCATCCCTATACCGTTATCCGAAACTGTAATTGTTTTGGCTTCAGCATCAAGCTTAACTACCACTTTGGCATCGCTTACATCACCTTTGTACTCGCCTTTTCCGGCTAGTGTTTTTAGTTTTTGTGTTGCATCAACGGCGTTTGATACGATCTCACGTAAAAAAATGTCGTGATCAGAATAGAGAAACTTTTTAATAATTGGGAAAAGATTCTCACTGGTAACTCCAATTTTTCCTGTTTGCATTTTTCTATATTTTAAATTTTACTATCAATTTTTACGTCCGCCAAAAGTCAAACGCTGTGCCATTCGTTTTTTGTGACGAATTGACAGAAAATTGCGGTTTACAACTTAAATTATGGCGGAAAGCTGATTTTTCCCCTATATTTATTTCCTGCAAACACCTTTATTTGCGTCTCTTATAAAAAAGTGATTTATGGCAAGTCTGGAAAAATATTTTAACCAATTCAGGAAAAATATTGTTGGTATCGATCAGGAATTTGAAACTCCGTATGGTAAAATGAAAATCAATTATGGCGATTGGATTGCCAGTGGCCGTTTGTATCGCCCTATCGAGTGTAAAATTACGGATGAAATTGGGCCCTATGTTGGCAATACCCACACCGAAACCAGCGAAACCGGACTGCGAATGACGCACGCTTACCATAAATCGCATCAACTGATAAAACAACACGTTAATGCCGGACCAAACGATATTATTATTACTGCTGGTTTTGGAATGACTGCCATTATCAACAAGTTTCAACGTATTCTGGGTTTGAAATACTGCGGAAAAGTGGCGGGAAAAACCTGTATTGCCGAGCGTGAAAAACCGGTGGTTTTTGTTACGCACATGGAACACCACTCGAACCATACTTCGTGGTACGAAACCAGTGCCGATGTTGTTGTTGTTGAACCCGGCGACGGTTTATTGATCGACACTGACAACCTGCGAAAAGCTTTGGAGCAATACAAAGACCGTCCATTCAAGATTGGCTCGTTTACCGCTTGCTCGAATGTAACCGGTGTGCGGACGCCATATCACGAAATGGCAAAAATTATGCACGAATACGGTGGTGTTTGTTTTATCGATTTTGCAGCCTCGGCACCTTACGATGAGATAGATATGCATCCTGAAGATCCGATGGAAAAACTGGACGCAGTAATGTTCTCGCCGCATAAATTTTTGGGAGGCCCGGGTTCTTCAGGCGTAATTGTTTTTGATGCGAGCATGTATAAAAATACTGTTCCGGATAATCCCGGAGGCGGTACTGTTGACTGGACAAATCGTTGGGGAAAATATAAATATGTCGACGATATTGAAGCTCGTGAAGACGGTGGAACTCCCGGATTTCTGCAATCAATTCGTACGGCGCTTTGTTTCGATTTGAAAGACCAGATGGGCATTGAAAATATCCGTAAACGCGAAGAAGAATTGTTGGATCGTGCATTTAAAGGGCTCGACGCCATTAAAGGGCTGAATATTCTGGCAGATAATGTGCGCGACCGGTTAGGTGTAATTTCGTTCTTTGTTGAAGGAATTCATTACAATCTGCTGGTACGATTGCTAAACGATAAATTCGGTATTCAAACGCGTGGTGGTTGTGCCTGCGCCGGAACTTACGGACACTTTCTGTTGGAGGTTTCGCTGGAGCAATCGGAAGAAATTACCGATAAAATAAACCATGGCGATCTGTCGGAAAAACCGGGCTGGGTGCGTTGGTCGCTTCACCCGACAATGACCAACGAGGAAGTTGATATTATGATCGACGCCTTAAATGATATCGTTGTGAACATTAAGGAATACGAGAAAGATTATAACTACGTAAATCGCACAAACACGTTTTGGCATAAAGATGAGAAAGACGACCAGGAATTGTTGAACAAATGGTTTACGCTCGAACACGAATAATCAAACCTCTTCTATTTTCGCTTCCCTAATTTGGTAGCCACAAAACTGATTATCAATATTTGTATCGGGTGAAAAATCATAATCGGCAGCAACATTATTCCGGTAGTTGCCGATTGCTGAAATAATATTTTGGCAAAAACGGTTCCGTGTACCAACGACTTTTTTGTTCCGCAAAACTGTGCAGTAATCTGGTCTTCAATATTAAACCTGAGCAACTGCGATACTTTAAGCGTTAGAAAATAAATCGTATAAAAAAGGATAATTACCGCCGTTACCATCAGAAAAAGATCGACTGCATCTACGGCACTAAAAACCTTGTTCTCGAACGAATGCGAAAAGCTTTTGAAGATTATCAGCAGGATTACTGATTTATCGAACAAAGTAAGGTAACGACTGTGTTTACGTGCATAATCGCCCCAATAACGCTGCAGAAAAACACCAATAATAACCGGGAGAAGAATCTCGGTTAGTAGTTTAAAATAAATTTCTCCAAGATTAAAATCAATGGTAGTTTGTGTTAAAAACAGTCCCATCCATAGTGGCGTTATCACAATACCAATGAGCCCCGAAATACTGGCGTTAAAAATAGCAGCCGGAATATTTCCTTTAGCAATTGAAACCATTACCACCGACGATGAAACAGTTGATGGCAACGCAGCCAAAAACAAAAATGCCAACCAGAGTGTTTGTCCGTTTTCGGTTTTTATAAAAGGATAAAAAGCAAGTGTAATTAATGGAAAAACCAAAAAAGTAGTTGTCTGTACCACTACGTGAAGCTTCCAGTTTCTGAGTCCCATTTTTATATCGCGCGGACTAAGTTTCAGCCCATAGAAAAAGAAAATCAACGAAATACCGATACTCGCAATTAAATCAAGCGGCACACCGCTTTCCGGGCTTCCAATTCCGGGGAAGAACCAGGCAAGAATAATAACACCGATAATGGCTAAAACAAATTTATCTATCTTCATTATATAATAGTAGAATTATTACTGCGTAAAAACACGCGGTGCAATGTCAGTAAAAATACCCTCGAAAATTTCTTTTCCAAAATAAATAGCTCTCGTCAGATTTGAAATCTCATTTTATTAACACCATTTCAATTGATTTTCTACCTTTGAGAGGTATGACAAAGAAATACGAAAACGGTTTGGTTTTAAGTGGTGGCGGCACACGCGGCTTTGCCCATTTGGGTGTTATTGCCGCGCTCGACAAACTGGGTATTCAACCCGATGTAATTTCGGGTGTTAGTGCCGGTGCTATTGTTGGCGCTTTTATTGCCGCCGGAAAATCGCCCGAAGAGATTCGCGATAATTTTAAACGTGGCTGGTTTTTTCAATATACCAAAATTCATTTGCCGGTAGACGGTTTACTTAAGCTTGATGGATTAAAGGAAATACTGGAAAAGGAAATTGCCGTTAAAAACATTGAAGACCTTAAAACACCATTTTTTATTTGTGTTTCGAACCTGAATAGAGGAACTGTAGAGTATCGTAATACAGGAAGCCTTGGCGATACAGTGTTGGCCTCGGCATCAATTCCGGTGATTTTTGCCCCGGTTAAATTGGGAAAATATTTATATGTTGATGGCGGATTAATGGATAACATACCAGTTGCACCGATCAGGCAAGATTGCCAGCGCATTATTGCAGCAAACATAAGTCCCATTAATCCAAAAGCCAAAATGAAAAACCTGATTCAAATTGCCACACGCACAGTTTATATGAGTGTTAATCAGAAACTGGATGAAATAAAAAAACAGGTTGATGTTTATATTGAACCCAGGGGAATTGACGAGTATGACGTTTTTCAACGCAAACACGCAGATGAGTTATTCGATATCGGTTATAAAACCACTTTAAAAGTTCTGCAATAAAAAAGCCGTTTCAATCATTTTGTTGAAACGACTTTCATATACTAATCATTACTCTTAGTCAAACAAATTCTCGTCTCTTATTATCATTAATATAGCCGAGTGCGGAAGAATAATATATTTCTCGTTATTGAATTCAATTTCATGCCCACTTTTATTTAGGTAAATTGCCAGATCGCCGATGTGTGTTTGCAGCGGCAAATATTTTACCTCTTCTTTTTTTTCTTTCCAGGTTTCGTCTTCTTCGCTCACAGCCGGAATCGGGTAACCCGGACCTACTTTTACGATATAACCGCTTTGAACTTTTTCGTTTTCCTGAACCGATGGCGGCAAATACAATCCCGACTTGGTTTTGCCCGACGGATTTTTTGGTTTAACCAAAACGCGGTCGCCAACCATTATAAATTTTTCCAGATCTTTTTCTTCTATTATTAACGACATAAACAATACATTTTTTCTGTTGACAAAGATACAAGTTTTCGAATTTGCTGTAAAAAAAGTTAATCTCTCAAAAAATATTTTTCCTCTCCCTTGAAATGAGTTTTCACAAAATCGATCAATATTATTCTAATTTTTTATCTTTTTGTTCGATTTTTCCAACTCTGCAACAATCACATATGGCTCTCACTTTCTGATACTTACGAATTTTAGATAAAATTATTTTCAAAAAATACACTACTTTGTTTTGCATAGTACCATTTTTTGTACTTATATTTGCAATACAAAGTTCAGGTTTTAAACCAGTACATTTTTAAAAAAAGTTCTAAATTTTTGTAACGAATCTAATTTTTGGTCGTCTTAATATCGAAAACAAGAAAACAGAACGAGAAAACAAGAAAACAAAAACAGGAGGAAAAGTCATGAAAACAACAAACAATGTTCAGAAAGCAATTACAAAATCACTGGCGGTTATTATTAGTTTGGTTTTGATCAGCATTACAGTTAATGCACAAGATTTTTGGAGAACCGTAATGGAAAACAACAGCTTCAGTCAGATTGCCATGGCAATGACAGACAACAGTGAAGCTAGCTCAGCATCAGCAGATGCAACAACAGATATGAACACTTATGCCAACTACGAAGCAGTTGAGGCAGAAGCAGAATTGGAAGTAGAAAACTGGATGACTAACGATAACAACTTCTTTTCAACTGTAAATGTGGCAACAGAAGCAGAAAACACGCTTGATGTAGAAAACTGGATGACCGACGAAAACTTCTTTAACGGAATGGCAAGCTACTTTAAAGTAGAAACAGAAGAATCACTTGAAGTAGAAAACTGGATGCAAGACACAAATTATTTCGGTGTACTTAGCGTAGAAGTTGAGGAAGAAGCAGACGCGGCAATTGAAGTAGAAGGATGGATGACAGAAACAGCAATCTGGAATATGTAATTACGAATAACTCATTTTTAATGAAAAAACCGCTACTCTTTAATTAGAGCAGCGGTTTTCTATTTTTTATAAACTCGTTATTTCGAACTTATTAAGAAATCTATGTTATCGGATATTCATCATGAATATCAGTAAGAACTTCGCAGCCGGTTGGTGTTACCAAAATGGTATGCTCAAACTGTGCCGATAGTTTACTGTCCACTGTCCGCGCTGTCCAGCCATCGTTTTTATCAATTACCGCTTTGGGTTTTCCCTGGTTAATCATTGGCTCAATGGTAAAAATCATTCCGGCTTTCATTTCGGGTCCCGAGTTTCTGCGTGATGCATGATCAACCTGTGGCTCCTCATGAAAATCGATACCTACACCGTGTCCGCAAAACTCGTAAACAACGCTGTATCCTTGTGCTTTGGCGTAACGTTGAATAACAAAACCGATATTCCCAAAACGATTGCCCGGTTTTACCTGCTCAATTCCAAGATCAAGACAATGCCCGGTTACATCTATTAAATCTTCAGCAGCCTGGCTAACTTCGCCAACAGTAAACATACGTGAAGTATCGCCGTAATAACCGTTTAAAATAGTGGTAATATCAATATTCAAAATATCTCCATTTTTCAAAATGGTTTGTTGCGATGGTATTCCATGGCATATTACATTGTTTAACGAAATACAACTCGATTTAGGATAACCGTTGTACCCTTTGGTAGCTGGCACAGCTCCATGGGAACGAATAAATTCTTCAATTTTATCATCGATAAATTCAGTGTTTACTCCCTCTTTTACAAACTGCCCGGCAAAATCAAGCGTTTTGGCCGCCAGCTTTGCACTTTGCCTGATGCCTTCTATCTGCTCCGCAGTTTTAATTATAATTTTTCCCATAAATCGTTATTTTGCCGCAAAATTGAACATTTGTTGTTGATTTTCAAAAACCGAACAATAAATTTGCGAAAAAGTTTACAAAAAGAACGAAGTCGGAAGTCGGAAGCACAAAGATGAAAGACCATTTCTTTTGGCTAAAATAATAATGGGCCCTTTTGCGATTTAATTTCGCACTTGAGCTACCAACCGTTTTAACATGAAACACAAACAGGAATTAACCACAAAATCATATTTCGTTAGCCGTTTTGGGCAATTGTCCACCTCATTTCTTTTTTGGCAAATCCAAGATATTGCCTGGGAACATGCCGAAAAACTGGGTTTTGGTTTCGATAATTTGCAAAAGGAAAAACAATTTTGGGTATTGTCGCGGTTGTTGGTAAAAATAAAGCGGCGGCCAAAATGGGGCGAAAAATTTACGGTTGAAACCTGGCCTGCCGGAATTGACGGACTTTTGGCACTTCGCGATATTCATTTTATTGATACCAATGGAGAAAGTATCATTCAAGCAACAACCAGCTGGCTGGTGCTTAATCAGCAAACCAAACGCATCGTAAAACTGGAACTCGATTCCATTCCGCTACACGATGAACGCGTTTTGGAAATGAATGCAGGAAAAGTGAAACCGGTAAAATCGGAAGATGAAGTAATTTTTAGCCCGGTACTTTTTAACGAGATTGACGTTAACCAGCATTTTAACAGCGGACGTTACCTGGAACGTATTATCGACAGCTATGATTTTGATTTCCACGAACAGAATGAACTGATCGAATTTGAGGTGAATTTTGTAAAAGAAGGCACAGAAAAAGACCGGTTGGGAATTAAAAAACAAATACTGGATAAAAATAATCATATTTGTAGTGTTGTTCGCGAAAGCGACGGAGCCGACCTCATTCGCGCCAAACTGGTTTGGAGCCCGCGGAATAAGGCTTTCTGATGAAACAGTTCTTTTAAACAATCACAGTCTCTTTTTCTTTTAGAAATAAGTAAGACGAAATGATCAAAAAAAAATCAGGCAATTTCAAACGTTTGCATTGATTTTGAGTAGTTTATTTTGAATTATTTATACTAACAAAAGCCAATAATTAAAGATTAATTAAACAGGCAATAATACTTAAAAGGAAATGAAGAGATTACTATTAATTCTTGTGCTTGCCGTTGGCACATTCTTTAGCCATGCTGAACAAATTACTTCACCAAACGGAAAAATGAAACTTACCTTCGAATTATCGGATGGAACACCGACCTACAAACTTCAGCTGGAAGACAAAACGATTATTAAATCGAGCAAACTTGGGCTCGAATTAAAAGATGCAGAACCACTGTTAAGCGGGTTTACCATTGCTAACAGCCAAACTTCCACTTTTGACGAAACATGGAAACCGGTTTGGGGCGAACAAAGCGAAATTCACAATCATTACAACGAACTGGAAGTTACTTTAAACCAGTCGGCCACCAACCGAAAAATGATCATACGTTTTCGTGTATTTAACGATGGACTTGGTTTTCGTTATGAATTCCCGGAGCAGGAGAACCTGATTTATTTTGTGGTAACCAACGAGCGCACGGAGTTTGCCATGGACGGCGACCACACTGCATTCTGGATTCCGGGCGATTACGACACGCAAGAATACGATTACACCAAATCTAAACTGTCGGAAATTCGTGGATTGATGGAAAAAGCAATTACACCAAACACATCGCAAACACCAATTTCGGCAACAGCTGTACAAACCTCGTTAATGATGAAAACCAACGACGGTTACTACATCAACCTGCACGAGGCAGCATTGAAAGATTACTCGTGCATGCACCTCGAGCTCGACGATAAAAAGATGGTATTCGAATCAACTCTAACACCCGATACTCAGGGAAACATGGCTTACATGCAGGCACCTTGTACAACACCGTGGCGCACCGTTATTGCCGGCAAAAAGGCTGGCGATATTCTGCTTTCAAATATCACACTTAATTTGAACGAGCCTTGCGCGCTTGAAAACACCGACTGGATTAAACCGGTGAAATATGTTGGCGTTTGGTGGGAAATGATTACAGGGAAAAGCTCGTGGGCATATACCAATCTACCAAGTGTAAAACTGGGCGTAACTGATTATTCAAAAACTACTCCAAACGGAATTCATGCTGCCAACACCGAAGAAGTAAAAAAATACATCGATTTTGCCGCTGAAAATGGCTTGGATGCCGTTTTAGTAGAAGGCTGGAACGAAGGTTGGGAAGACTGGTTCAATAAATCGAAAGACTACGTTTTTGATTTTGTAACGCCCTACCCCGATTTTAATGTTGCCGAATTGCGCGATTATGCCAAAAGTAAAAATGTGCACCTGATGATGCACCACGAAACATCGAGCTCGGTGCGTAACTACGAGCGCCATTTAGATACGGCGTACCAGTTTATGGCCGACAATAATTATAACTCGGTTAAAAGTGGATATGTGGGCGATATTATTCCACGTGGCGAATACCATTACGGACAATGGATGGTAAACCATTATTTGTACGCGGTAAAAAAAGCTGCTGATTACAAAATAATGGTGAATGCACACGAAGCTGTTCGTCCGACAGGATTGTGCAGAACTTATCCGAACCTTATCGGCAACGAATCGGCACGAGGAACCGAATACGAAGCTTTTGGAGGCAACAATGTTGATCACACCACCATCCTTCCGTTTACACGTTTGATTGGAGGACCGATGGATTACACACCGGGGATTTTCGAAACGCATGTTAGCGCATACAATCCCGATAATAATTCGCAGGTGCGTACAACCATTGCACGCCAATTGGCTTTGTATGTAACCATGTACAGCCCGTTGCAAATGGCCGCCGATTTGCCAACCACTTACGCAAAATATATGGATGCTTTCCAGTTTATAAAAGACGTAGCTCTTGATTGGGATAAATCGTTGGTTTTGGAAGCAGAGCCGGGTGATTACATTACTTACGCCCGAAAAGAAAAAGGTAGCGAGAACTGGTTTGTGGGTCGCACAAACGACGAAGAAACCCGCACTTCTGTAATCGGTTTTGATTTTCTGAATCCGGATCAGAAATACATTGCAAC
Organism: uncultured Draconibacterium sp.; assembly: GCF_963676815.1. Lineage (NCBI taxonomy): Bacteria > Pseudomonadati > Bacteroidota > Bacteroidia > Marinilabiliales > Prolixibacteraceae > Draconibacterium > uncultured Draconibacterium sp. The sequence continues at coordinate 3,255,672 of NZ_OY781365.1, read as the reverse complement.
GGTTTATGCCGATGCAAAAGATGCCAATTGGAAAACCAATCCGCAAGCTTATGAAATCAAAAAATATGTGGTTTCAAGTAAATCGGAATTAAAACAACAATGTGCTCCCGGCGGCGGTTATGCAATTAGCATTATTCCCGTTTCGGATAAGTCGGAATTAAAAGGATTAAAAAAGTTATAAGTCAATAAAAAGTCAGGATCTCACGTTGAGTGAGGTGCTGACTTTACTTATTTTAAATGATACTGCTGTTTCAACTCAGCGCGTTCCTCCTCTCCCAACGATTTCATATAACCTTTCCAACCCGGACACCAGTTAATATGCCAACGCCAAAAACGTCCTGCAAACGACTTTGGTTTTTCATCGTATTTGGCACGTAGTGTGCAATTGCTACAATTTGATTCAGCCATGCTCATGTTTTTTTAGTTTTCCTATAAAATTACAAACTATTAGCAATAATTTCCCTATGGTACTTATAATGTTGCCCTTAAACATTAGCTCAGAATTTGGAGTTCCACAAAAAAGTGTTAATTTGTGACATCATTGTAGTCCTTCGATGTAACCGAGAATTGTTGCAAATACTGTAAACACTTGCCAACAATGAAGATAAAAGGGGAAAACACACTTACTAATGAATTGAATATAAATCATTGGACTTTAAATTTTCGTGACCCGAAATTGGAAGAACAGTATCGTGAGGAGTACTTTACAATGTCACTCACTCCCTTTCGGATATCCTTTATAATTGTTACTTTTCTTTATGCCCTTTTTGGTCTATTAGACATTTACACTGCGGGCAACTACATTCGCGAATTTTTTATTGTTCGGTATTTAATTGTGGTGCCACTACTTGTCGCTGTTTGGCTACTTTCGTTTGCACCTTCATTTAAAAAGTTCTGGCAATTTGCCATATCACTCTGTTATGTTATCGGAGGAGGAGGAATAGCATTTATGCTACTGCGAGATCCCAAAAACATGTTTTATTACGGAGGTCTGTTTCTTATTTTTATGGCTGGCTATTTTTTTATTAAACTCCGGTTTATTAATGCCGCATTACCCGGTATTCTTGTTATTTTATTTTACAATATTGCGCCTCATTTTACTCCTTCGCTAAATCACTTAAATACCGAATACCTTTTAATTACCAATACATTTTTCCTTGCGGCAAACATCATTTCGCTGGTTGCATTGTACAACACCAAATTAACCGAACGTAGCGAATTCAAACAACGTTTACTCCTGTCCATTCAGAAAGACAAGATAAAAAGCATAAACGAGCGGCTGGAACAAAAAGTCAGGGAAAGAACTGAGTTGCTTGAAAAGCGGAACAGCATATTAAATATTGAAATTGAAAACAGAAAAGAAATCGAAGAAAAATTAATAATAGCCAAACAGCAAGCAGAAGAAAGCGATCGGTTGAAATCAGCTTTTCTGGCCAATATGAGCCACGAAATACGAACACCAATGAATGGAATTATTGGTTTTTTGGATATGGTTGCCGAGCCTGAAATTAGTAAAGATCAGCAAGAACAATACATTGAAATTGTAAAACAAAGTGGCAACCGCTTACTTCAAACGATTAATGATATTATTGAGATTTCGAAAATTGAGGCCGGAGAAATGTCGGAAAACATTTCAACCATCGAGGTTGACGAAACCTTCAGCTACCTCTCTGAGTTTTTATCCATTGAAGCCAATGCAAAAAACATTTCTCTAACCTTTGTTAACCGATTAAAGAAAATCACAATTCAAACCGACACATCAAAGCTGGAAACTATTCTATTGAACCTGATAAATAATGCCATCAAGTTCACCAGAAAAGGCAGTATAACTGTTGGGGCAGAACTCGCAGAAAATCAAATACAGTTTTATGTAAAAGACACTGGTGTTGGAATTCCTGACGATAAACAAAAGCGTATTTTTGATCGCTTTGTTCAGGCTGATCAAAGCCTGTCGCGAGGCCACGAAGGTTCCGGACTTGGTCTTTCAATTAGCAAAGCTTACGTTCAACAAATGGGTGGAAAAATTTGGTTCGAAACCGAATTAAATAAAGGAACTACCTTTTATTTCACCATTCCATACATCCCGGCGAAAAAGGAATCTTGGAATCTTTCAAGAGGGGGGGTAACAGACTCAAAAGTTCCCGAAAATTGCGAAATCAAGGCGTTAGTTGCAGAAGATGATATAGTGAGCTTTGACCTCATTCAAACACTACTGAATGACAGTAAGATACATATAGTTTGGGCAAAAAATGGCAAAGAAGCAGTTGATCTGGCCCGCCAAAACAACTTTGATATAATATTAATGGATATAAAAATGCCGGTTATGGATGGCATTGAGGCAACGCACGAAATACGTAAAATAAATTCGGATATACCAATAATTGCACAAACGGCGTTTGCACTTTCAGGCGATAAAGAAAAAGCATTACAGGCAGGGTGCAATCACTATTTATCAAAACCCATTAACCGACACGAACTAATGGCAACAATTCTTCTTTACACATCGAATTAATGGGCGCCGTTTTTTAACAGCTCAAGCACCTCATGCACTTTTTCGTCCATTGGCAGGTGCCCGTTAACCCAGTGAATTTTTGTACCCCGCTTTTCCATTCCCCGAAACCACGTCATTTGTCGTTTGGCAAACTGATGAATGGCAATTTCGAGTTTACTGAACATTTCGTCAAAACTCAACTCGCCAATCAAATGAAGTGTCAGAAATTTATATTCCAATCCATAGTAAATCAATTGCTCGGGTGTTAAACCTGAATCAAGCAACTTTTGCACCTCGTCCAGCATGCCCTCATCCAAACGCTGTTTTAACCGGGTTGTAATCCGCTGGCGACGCATTTCACGGTCAAAATCTATCCCCACATTCAGGCTTCTTATTTCGGGCATCTCCGAATCTTCTTTCGGATTATTTCGATAATAATGTTCAATTTCTATCGCACGAATGGCACGGCGGTCGGTTTCCACATCTGTTTCGTTGTGCAATTCAGGTTTTAACTCTTTCAAAATCTCGGTGAGTTCCTCCAGCGTTTTTCCTTCCAGTTCTTTTCTCAATTCCTTGTTGGGCGGCACCTCAATTAAACGGTAGTTTCTTAATACCGCCTCAAGATACAATCCACTTCCGCCACACAATACCGGAAATTTATTGCGGGATTGAATCTCGTTAAAGACCTCAATAAAATCTGTCTGAAAACGATAAACATTGTAATGCGCTCCGGCATCTTCAATGTCAACCAAATGCGACGACACTTCAATGCCGTCAACAAAATAATCTTCGTAATCTTTACCGGTACCCAAATCCATTCCCCGGTATACCTGTCGCGAGTCGGCTGATATAACTTCTCCGTTTAATTGTGCGGCCAAATGTGCAGCCAATCCGGTTTTTCCGGTTGCCGTTGGTCCAAGAATTGTTAGTAAATTGTACTTCAAAATCCAGTAATTTTAGCTACAAAATAACAAAATATAAGTGGCTTATCCATTCATTAATTACTTTTTAAATTATTTAATAAATAGTTTTGGTTTTTATAAATTATTATCAAATTGATTTAACTTTGAAGCCATTTCGTACCAAAAAGTTAGCGGATGATAAAAGAAGCATGTGTTGAATCGTATTTCGAGGCTAAGCTGGCACAAGACAGAGGAGCCAATCGAATTGAGTTGTGTTCTGATTTGGCAAATGACGGATTAACTCCGGATTTTGAGACCATGAAAAAAGCCTGTTCCGAACTCGATATTCCGGTTATGGTTATGGCTCGTCCGCGAGCAGGTAATTTTGTGCATTCGGCTGAGGAAATTGAACACATGAAAGCTGCAATCGATCAGGCAAAAGAATGCGGCGCTGAGGGTGTTGTTTTTGGACTGCTAACTGTTGAAAATACAATTGACGAAGCCAATACGCGCTTGTTGGCCAAATATGCCGAACCGCTGCCGGTAACGTTCCATAAAGCAATTGATGAACTGGAAGATCCGGTTGAAGGCGTTCGTATTTTAAAAACAATTCCGAATATCAAAAGGATTCTTAGCTCGGGTGGAAAAGCAACAGCCCGTGAAGGCCAGGAAGTGATACGCAGAATGATAACGGAAGCAGAAGGAAAAATCGTCATCCTGGTAGCCGGAAAAGTAAGCAACGAAAACGTTAGCGAAATTCAGCAAATTACGGGAACCTCCGAATTACACGGCCGCAAAATTGTTGGCGACCTTACTTTATAAAAGAATATTTAAATAGAAAATAAAATATCAACTACGAATGAAAAAATTATTGGTTTTAATACCCGTCTTTCTGGCATTTATGGTGAATGCGCAGTTAGAACATGAAATTACGGATTACGTGTGGCCAACCGATCAGGCAGTGCTTGACAAACTGGAAGACTGGCAGGATTTAAAATTCGGACTGCTGATGCACTGGGGTGCGTACAGCCAGTGGGGAGTTGTTGAATCGTGGTCGATTTGCCCCGAAGATTACGGTTGGTGTGAACGCAAAAAAGGTAGTAATCCCGATGATTATTTTACCTATAAAAAAGAATATGAAAACCTGAAACTGTCGTTTAATCCAACCGGATTTAATCCTGAAAACTGGGCAAAAGCAGCTGCCGATGCCGGTATGAAATACCTGGTTTTTACAACAAAACACCACGACGGATTTTGTATGTTCGATTCGAAATACACCGATTATAAAGTAACCAGCCCTGAAAGTCCATTTAGTACGAATCCGAAAGCGAACATCACAAAAGAGGTTTTTGATGCTTTCCGTGCAGAAGGACTATGGGCAGGTGCCTATTTCTCGAAACCCGACTGGAACAGCCCTTATTACTGGGATCCGAAATTTCCACCAATGGACAGAAACGTAAACTACGATCCGGCTGCACATCCCGAGAAATGGGAAAAATTTGTACAGTTTACGCAGAACCAGATAATGGAGCTGATGAGCGACTATGGAAAAATTGATATCCTTTGGCTCGACGGTGGTTGGGTTTCGAAAAAATCGCCGGAAGAAATAAAAGATTATTATACCAACGTAGCCGAAACGGCCAAATCAGGTTTTCCGATAACCCGACCTGTTAACCAGGATATTCGCATGGACGAAATTGCTGCCAAAGCGCGCGAAAAACAACCGGGCTTAATTGTTGTTGACCGCGCCGTAAAAGGTCCCAACCAAAATTACCTGACACCTGAAAACAAAGTGCCTGAAACACAACTTCCTTATCCATGGGAAAGCTGTATTATTGCAGGTGGTGGCTGGTCGTGGGTACCCGATGCAACATTTATGTCGCCAAAAGAAGCTATCCACATGCTAATAGACATTGTTGCAAAAGGCGGAAACTTACTTTACAATATCGCTCCGGGACCCGATGGAAAATGGCCTGCTGATGCGTACAAATTATTGGAAGCAATGGGTAACTGGATTGATGTAAACGGTGAAGCAATTTATTCAACGCGTGCCATTGCTCCATACAAAACCGATAATATTTGCCTGAGTCAGCAAAAAGATACAAAAGCAGTTTATGCTATGTACCTTGAACAGGAAGACGGAAGCGGACTTCCTTCAAGTATTACAGTAAAAGGAATTAAGGCAGCCAAAAATGCCAAACTTACCCTGCTGGGTGCCAAAGGCAATTTAAAATGGCAAAACACCACTGAAGGAGTTAAAGTTACCATCCCTTCCAGCATCAGAAAAAACCTGCCATGCGATTTAGCCTGGGCAATTAAAATATCTGCTATTCAATAGCATAAAAAAAGGAGGCGCAGTTTAAATCGCCTCCTTTTTTAATCCTCCATCATCATCTTACCCCAACATTAACAATTCTTTCCTGCACATGCTCTACAACATATTTTCTGAAAATTTGCTCTATTTTCGCGCGCTTTAATTGCGTAAACAATTAAACGAATAGTCTTTTTGAATTTTTATTAATAATCCCCCGGGACGAGACTTCAGGAGCGTGCATGAGCATTTCCTCCAACCAGCCAAAGCGCTGGGGTCTCCCACCTTCCGGGTTTTCCACAAAAGAAAATAAGCATTGAGATGAAGTTTGAATTTAAATTTATAGATAAAAAGCAAGGAAGCATAAAGGACGATATCCTTTCGGGATTAACCGTTGCTTTGGCACTGGTGCCCGAAGCTGTGGCTTTTAGTTTTGTTGCAGGAGTGTCGCCAATTGTTGGATTATACGGCGCATTTATGATGGGTTTGATCACCTCAATTTTTGGAGGTCGGCCGGGAATGATTTCGGGAGCAACAGGAGCCATGGCCGTTGTAATGGTTAGTTTGGTTCAACAAGGCAACGCCATGGGCGACGGACAAGGATTACAATACCTGTTTGCCACATTAATTTTAGCCGGAACAATACAAGGTCTTTTTGGTGTTTTTAAACTCGGAAAGTTTATTCGTTTGGTACCTCACTCGGTAATGATGGGATTTGTAAACGGATTGGCTATTGTAATTTTCCTCTCGCAGCTAAACATGTTTAAAACCGGCGGCGAATGGCTAAGCGGAACACCTTTGTACACCATGCTTGGATTAGTTGCACTAACAATGGCAATTATGGTACTTCTTCCAAAAATTAGTAAAGCCATACCTGCAGCGCTGGTTGGAATTTTGGTGGTTACAGCCATTGTAATATTTGGAAATATAGAAACTGAAACGGTACGAAGTTTTATCCAAAGTGGTGGTGGCGACAGTATAAAAGCCGGACTTCCGACTTTTAATGTTCCTCTGATTCCGTTTGATCTGCACACCTTAAAATTGATTTTCCCATACGCGTTGATTCTGGCTGCGGTTGGATTAATTGAATCGTTAATGACCCTTAACCTGGTTGACGAATTAACCGAAACTCGTGGTAGCGGAAACCGTGAAGCTGCAGCACAAGGACTGGCAAATATTGTTAATGGATTTTTTGGAGGAATGGGTGGTTGCGCCATGATTGGGCAAAGTATTATTAACATCAAATCGGGTGGCCGCGGTCGTTTATCAGGCATTTTTGCAGCAGTAATGCTCTTGATGTTTATTTTGTTTGCATCAACTTACATAGAAATGATTCCGATTGCGGCACTTGTTGGTGTAATGTTTATGGTGGTTATTGGCACCTTCGCCTGGAGTACATTTAAAATCATTAATAAAATTCCGGTTTCCGATCTTATTGTAATTATTCTGGTAACAGGACTTACAGTGATTTTCGATCTGGCTATCGCAGTTTTGGCGGGTGTTGTAGTTTCGGCACTGGTATTTTCGTGGGAAAACGCAACACGTATTCGCGCCCGTAAAAAAGTTGATGAGCACGGAATAAAACACTACGAAATATTTGGTCCCCTGTTTTTTGGATCGACGACCTTGTTCCAAAGTAAATTCGATGTTCAAAACGATCCGAATGAGGTAATCGTCGATTTTAAGGAGTCGCGGATTATGGATCAGTCGGCCATTGAAGCGATTAACAAACTGGCCGAGCGCTACCAAAAAGCAGGAAAAACAATTCACCTGCGACACTTAAGCCGCGATTGTATTAAACTGGTAAGAAAAGCAGAAGCCATTTGCGATGTAAATGTGGTGGAAGATCCTAACTATTTTGTGGCCATCGATAATTACAACAAGCTTACAAAGCTACAGGCAAAACTAAACGGCAATGCAACCTCTTAGTGCGGTTCTTGTCTTTATAATTAGAAAAGCTTTTACGGATTAGCTTTAAAGGCGGCCTGAAACAATAACAATGTTCATCTTTCAGTTTTAGGCTGCTTTTTTGGCGTATGATTTAGAACGCTGACGACGCAGATTTTTTCGGATGCTCGCGGATGTTTTTCTAAAAACCTTCAGCGAAATTCTGCTCAATCAGTGTTATCTGCGTTCCATTTTCTTTCGCTTTTGAAAATGTTTCGAGTCGCCCCAATCGCCATAACCAATTTCCGAACCGGCCATATGAATTCGTGCTTCTAAGCAATTACGACACAATTCTGCATCTTCGTCTAAACACGGTTTATCTTCGTACAATTGATATTCTTCACGATAAGCGGTTGGCGTCAGGTTTGGCATAATTACATTCGCACCAATGGCAAGCGCTTTTTCGCGCCCGGCCGGATCAATCGCTTGCAAAGCCGTTGCAGCAGCAATATTTATATCGGGCATTAGCAAACGCAAAACAGCAATCATATTCAGCGCCAAATCAAAACGTTCCTGCTTGGTTTTTAACAAATGCCTGTGCTGATAGAGTGGTGTATCTTCGTGCTCAATGTATGGCCCCATTCCACACATATCAATATCAAGCTTTTTGAAAAACAACAGATCGTCGGCAAGGTGTTCGTAGGTTTGAAAAGGCAGCCCAATCATCACTCCTGTTCCAACCTGGTAACCTGCAGTTTTTAAACTCCCAAGCGCTTCGATTCGTTTGTCAAATGAATGAATATCATTTTCAGGATGAATTTTGTAGTAAAGTTCACGCGTTGATGATTCGATGCGCAACAAATAACGATGGGCTCCGCTCTTGAACCAACGACGATACGTATCCAGACTTTGTTCGCCACAACTGAGTGTAATTCCCAACTCACCGTTCGAAATCTGTTTGATTTTTTTCAGTAAACCATCCACCCGTTTTACAAATGCAGGCGACGATAATTCGCCTGATTGCAACACCACCGATGCAAAACGATTTTCCCAGGCAAAACGGCACGATTCCAAAATCTCGTCATCGCTCACATCGTAACGAACAACTTTTTCATTCCCTTTTCTGATACCGCAGTACAAACAGTCTTTGACACAAATATTCGAAAACTCCACCAACCCCCGGAAGTAAACTTTATTCCCGGTTTCCTTAACCTTAGCTTCCTGCGCACGTTTTAATAATGCGGTCCGTTCCTCACCCGTGGTCTTAAGTAATTGTATGATTTCCTGTCTATCCAAATCAAATAATTTGAGCTACAAAAATATGCTTTTCTGCACAATTACAGCAACGAACGAAATCCTATGTTATGTTTTAGAACTACGTTGCATAACATAAGCACTTTACAACATTTCTCATGCTCTGAAATTGAAATTAAAATTACTTTTGTAGCATAATCCTGCGGGAAGGCTACGGCTGACTTTAGGGAGAACAAGGCAAAAAAATCAAGAAGAAAGGCAAAAGTCTTTCAGTTCCTTTATCTCCTTTATTTCCCGTAGAATTTATTTGTAAAACTTAAGTTGCTGTTTGTTGACTGAAAAACTTCAGTTATCAAACTTCCGACTTCTAACTTTTGTACATGAAACGACTAGGTTTTGTAGGAATAATAATTGAAAACCGGGAAAAATCTTCGGGGAGTGTAAACCAGGTTTTGAGCCAGTTTTCAGAACTAATTCTGGCACGAACCGGCTTACCTAACGCCAAAGAAAACTATTCCGTTATCACACTGGTAATTGATGCCACAACTGATGAACTCGGCACGCTAACCGGAAAATTGGGAAATATTCCGGGAGTGGCAGTAAAATCAGGACTTGCAAAAAAATAGAAGAATAAAAACCGATCTTTTAACTTAAAAAAATATGTACAACGTACCTGCCGATTTTATCAACGAAGCCAAAGTTTGGGAAGCGTTGGAGCAAAACAAAAATCCCGAACCTGCCCAAATCAAAGAAGTACTGGCAAAAGCTGCCGAAATGAAAGGTTTAAACCTGAATGATGTTGCTCTTCTTACCGCCATCAACGATCCGGAAATGATGGCCGAACTGTTTAATACAGCAAATACCGTTAAAGAAACAATTTATGGAAAACGGCTGGTGTTGTTTGCGCCGCTATACGTTTCAAATTTGTGCAAAAACGAATGTTTGTATTGTGCATTCCGCGCAAGCAATAAAGGAATAGTTCGCCATGCTCTGTCTCAGGAGGAGATTGCGAAAGAAGTTGAGATACTAATCAATCAGGGGCACAAAAGAGTCTTGCTGGTTGCCGGAGAATCTTATCCTGAACAAGATGGTTTTCAGTACGTCCTCGACTCCATTAAAACGGTATACAGCGTTAAAAACAAACATGGCGAAATTCGACGTGTAAATATTAATGTGGCGCCACTTACGGTTGAAGAATTTAAACTTGCAAAAGATGCAAATATCGGAACCTATCAGATTTTTCAGGAAACCTACCATCGCGAAACGTATAAAAAAGTACATGTAGGCGGGAAAAAACGCGATTACAACTGGCGCACCTGGGCATTACACCGGGCTATGGAAGCAGGAATCGACGACGTTGGAATTGGAGTTTTGCTTGGTCTGTTCGACTATCGATTTGAGATGCTGGCAATGATGCAGCACATTTTTGAATTGGAAGATAAATTTGGAGTTGGTCCGCACACCATCAGTGTTCCTCGCATGGAACCCGCCACCAACAGCGATATGGCATCGCATCCACCGTTCCCTGTTTCAGATATCGATTTCCGGAAAATGGTAGCCATTCTGCGTTTGGCAGTGCCGTACACCGGTATTATCATGTCGACCCGCGAAACAGCCAAAATGCGCCGCGATACTTTTGCTTTGGGAGTAAGCCAGATTTCGGCAGGAAGCAAAACCAACCCTGGAGGTTATGGGGAAACTTCAGAAGATGATCCATCAAGCCAGTTTAGTTTGGGAGATCACCGTCCGCTGGATGAAGTGATCCGCGATGTGGCATCAATGGGATACATTCCATCGTTCTGCACAGCTTGTTACCGTATGGGAAGAACAGGACAGGATTTTATGGACCTGGCAAAACCCGGCGACATCCGCCTGCATTGTGCACCAAACGGACTCAGCTCGTTTAAAGAATACCTGCAAAATTATGCATCGCCGGAAACCCGTGAGATTGGTGATGAGTTAATTCGCGAAACAATTGCAGGAATGAGCGGAATAGCAAAACAACGCGCCGAGAAGCTCGTAAATCGGGTTAAAGCTGGCCGTGACGATGTTTATTGTTAAAAATGCGTTGAGTCACGAGCATTGAGTGGCGAGTAACAACAAAATCATGTAATCCGTTAATCAAGTAAATCATGGTCAACACAAGAGAAGAGAGTGACTTTATTGGAAAGAAACAAATCCCTGCCGATGCGCTTTGGGGGATTCATACGGCCCGTGCTGTGGAGAATTTCCCTATTTCCGGGCAGAAGGTTCATCCAGCGTTGATTAAAGCTTACGGCGACGTAAAACTAGCCTGTGCCCAAACCAATAATACTTTAGACTTTTGGGAAGATAAAACAAAAGCTGAAGCCATTGAAAAGGCAGCTTTTGAAATGAGCCAGGGATTACTGAACGAACATATTCTGGTGGATGCTATGCAAGGTGGAGCGGGCACTTCTACAAATATGAATGTGAATGAAGTTCTGGCCAATCGTACCCTGCAAATTCTGGATAAAAAAATGGGAGATTACAATGTAGTTTCTCCACTCGACGATATTAATCTTCACCAAAGTACTAACGATACTTACCCAACAGCATTAAAAGTTGCGGCAATTGGCTTGTTGCGCGAGCTGGAACAAAATTTACTGAACCTTCAGGAGGCTTTTCAGCAAAAGGAAAAGGAATTTGCACATATCGTAAAAATTGGCAGAACACAATTACAGGATGCTGTTCTAACCACTTTGGGACGCGAAATGAGTGCGTATGCCGAAGCACTAAATCGCGATCGTTGGCGCATTTATAAATGTGAAGAGCGACTGCGAGTGGTGAATCTTGGCGGTACTGCCATCGGTACCGGTTTGGGAGCACCAAAACAATTCATTTTTCGGGTGGTCGACAAACTACGCGAAAATACAAACATTGGCCTGGCACGCAGCGAAAACCTGATTGACGGAACACAAAATGTGGATATATTTGTTGAAGTCTCTGGTATATTAAAAGCTTGTGCTGTTAACTTATTAAAGATCAGTAACGATCTTCGTTTACTGTCGAGCGGGCCGCATGCCGGACTGGGAGAAATTAACCTGCCGCAACTTCAGGCAGGCTCGTCGATTATGCCGGGAAAAGTTAATCCTGTTATTCCGGAAGCCATCGCACAATCAGCTATAAAAGTTATGGGTAACGACCAAATTGTTGCACAAGCCTGCAGTACAGGGAATCTTGAACTCAACCAGTTTATGCCACTTATAGCTCATAGTTTTCTCGAGTCGATTGATTTGCTAAAAAACGCAAGTAATCTATTTAATGAAAAATGTGTGTCGGGAATAAGTGCTAACGAAAAGGTTTGCCGAATCCATGTAAATAACTCAACCGCAACCATTACTGCACTTGTTCCTGCGGTTGGTTACGCACGATGCTCCGAGATCATTAAACTGGTTGAAAACAACGGCCTTTCAATTAAAGAGGCAGCTTTAAAATCGGGTCATTTAACAGCTGAAGAGTACGATAAACTAGTTACTCCGGAAGCTGTCTGTCGTTTAGGAAACTAAAGTTTAACAATTTTAACAACGCATTAACACCTACTTAAAAGCCTAATTCCCTGCACATTACCACCTGTGCCAAAAATAAAGACTGATTTATCTCATATTCGGCTTGCTTTTGATTTTTTTAGTTATTAATATTGAGTCTAAATAAATATTGGAAAAACAAAATTTCTTAATAACTAAAATTTTAAATCATGAAAAAAGTATTATTTCTTTTAGCGTTTGTTGCAGTTTACGGAGTATCATTAGCAATGACTGAAGCTACAGTTGTTACAAATGATGAAATCGTTCAGGTTGTTGACAACGCAGATAAAGTAGAAAAAGAGAAAGAAGAAGGCAAAAAAGCTGCAAAGACTGAAGCAAAAGGCGAAGGATGTTCAGGAACTGACTCAAGTGCCAAAGCTAAAGCTGACGGATGCTCAGGCGAAAAATCAGCAGAAAAGAAAAGTGACTGCAGCAAAACTTGCGGAGGAGAAAAATCAGGTAAATCATAATTGATTACCGATACAAAAAGAAAAGTCGTTCATTTTTTAATGAGCGACTTTTTTATTTTAGCAATGTAAAATGTAACCTACTTTCACCACATTCTCGATGGAAACTTCCGGATCTCCGGCAAAATATTTTCGAAGTTTCGAAATAAACACATCAAGGCTGCGCCCGGCAAAGTAATCGTTTTCGCCCCAAATTGCAGTTAGAATTTGCTCGCGTCGCACAACATTCTTTTTTTCCTTGCAAAGCATTAACAACACTTCGGCCTCACGCGTTGTAAGCCGCTTAATGTTTCCGTTTAAACTCAACGAAAGATTTTCGTAATCAAATTCGTAAGCGCCAACCTGGTAAACCGTTTCGGTTTCTTCCTGAATAAAATCGCTGCGTTTACTAATGGCTACTATTTTACACCACAATTCATCCTCGTCAAAAGGTTTTGTAATGTAATCGTCGGCGCCAATATTATAACCTTTCATTTTGTCCTCTTTCATAGCACGCGCCGTAAGAAACACAACGGGAATTTCGGGCTGAATGGCTTTTACTTTTTTAGCCAGAGTAAAACCATCCATGTTGGGTAGCATCACATCAAAAATGCAAAAGTTGAAATTGCTGTTTTTCTGAAATCCATCCAGTCCCTCTTCTCCATCGCGATATAAAGTCACTTCAACGCCGCGGCTTTTCAAAAAATCTTCCAACAAATAGCCGAGATTTAAGTCGTCCTCAACTAAAATGATATTCAAATTTTTTCCATCCATGTTTACGATTTTATTTTCGGAAGTTCTAGTTCAAAAACAGTTCCTTCGCCCACAATACTTTTCACAGCAATTGTGCCGTTATGGGCTTCTACAATTTGCTTAACGTAAGCCAGTCCAATGCCAAAACCTTTGGCATTATGCACATCGCCTGTGGGTACCCGGTAATATTTATCAAAGATATATTTTTGAAATTTTACGGGTATACCTATTCCGTTATCTTTTACCGAAATAACCAGGTTGTCGTTTTCAATTCGTGTTACAATATCGATATTCGGGGCTCGTTGCGAGTATTTTATAGCGTTCGACAGCAGATTAACAAACACATTAACAAAGTGCAATCTGTCAATGTATACCTGCTCGCCTTCGGTTTGAAAATCGTAATGAATCCGGCCATATTTTTCTTCCAGTAACATTTCGCAGGTCGATGTTGCTTCTTTAATCACATCTTCAATCGACGTATTTTCTTTATTGTAGTCAAACTCATTCCGTTCAACAGCTTCGAGCCGTAATAAACTTTCAACCAGGTTTTGCAGTTTACGGTTTTCTTTTGAAATCAGCTCGGCGTAATTACCCAACTTCTCATCATCAGTACCATAACGTTTTTTACGAATCATATTCGATGCTAACGCAATAGACGAAAGTGGTGTTTTAAATTCGTGACTCACGTTATTCAGCAACTCTTTGGTATGCTTGGCAATCCTGATTTCGCGGTTATAAATGCGCAACAGATAAAACAACGAAACAATGAGTAAAAAGATTAAAACAACCGAACCCACAAACATGTAACCAGCCGTGGCAAAGAAGAATCGTGTTCGCGATGGAAACTCAACCACCAGTTGATAGCCGGTTTGCCCCAATATTCCACCCATACAGCGCGAATAAAACAGACCTTTATCAAATTCAGCTTCTAGTTTTCTTAACTCTTCCGAACCATTTTCAAGAACATACATTTCAAACTCTAAATCGATGTCGTACGATTTTAATTCGCTTTTAATTGCATCGTGTATTTCTTGCCAAACACCGGTTGATGTTAACTGTGCTTTTAAGCGAATAGAATCACATTCAACACAAGCTTTAACCTTGTTGCATAACGGTTTGTCGGCCGTAAGATTCGTCATCGTTTCAGTAAGTGCTAATTCTACGCTCTTCTCAAAAACTTTATCCTGAAAACGAATGGAATAAACGATCCATTTAATTTGGGTTGCAAGCAGTGCTAAAATTATTAACAGGGCCAGCAAAAATGCATATTTTCTAAAAACTGTTTTCACTAAAAAACCAACTTAATTATTTCTGAACTTTTTATAACATAACCGTATTGAGAACCAATTGTTTTATGCTAATTTAAAAACTCAAAAATAACCAATATTATAACATACTTCGGGCGAGTAAATTACGTTAACTTCCTATTAACGCAAAGTATAGCAAGTAAACAATATATTTGCCCTGTATTCAGAAATAAAAACTAAAAATTTACACTAATGAAAAAGATTCTAGTTGTAATTGCATTGATTGTTGCATACGGTGTTGCAATGGCCAACACAAACACAGTTGTAAAAGTTACAAAAAAAGCAGAAGTAACTGTTGTTGCCGATGATAACAACTCAATTGCAATAAGCAAAGAAGAGGACGAGAAGAAAAAGAAAACAGAAAAGAAAGCTACCGCCACTAAAAAAGCCGACAAAAAAGCAAGTGGTTGCAGTGACGCTCAGAAGAAAAGTTGCGCAGCATCGGGAAAAACCTGTGGCGATGCAAAAGCTACCACCGAGAAAAAGAGTTGTTGTGGAGGATCGAAGTAAATTTAACTTCAGATAAATCAAATCAAGGGTGCTTCGGCGCCCTTTTTTTATGCCTCATCACTGACAAAAAGTATATTTTTACAATAAAAAACCGATCATCCCTGACATTTTGTAAACTCTCCCGCGGGAGAACAAGATAATTGTATGGGAGAACGACCTCTATGCACGGGAGAACAGTTTATAAGCAAGGGAGAAACACCAAAAACCGTGGGAGAACACCTTTTTTTATGGGAGAAGTGCCTGCCGGGATGGGAGAAGCATCATTTTCTCTGTAAGGGAGCCTGTTTTTTCGTAGCCAGAAACTTTTCTGCAAGGCCTGAACCCATTTTTCATTTCAATAATTGCTGAAATTGGTTTGAATTTGTACTTTCAGTCGCGCAAAACAGAGAACATGAGAGCACCAAAATCATTTCGTTTACACATTGGAATTTTTGGCCGCAGAAATGCCGGAAAATCCAGCCTGCTAAATGCACTAACACAGCAAGATGTATCAATCGTTTCGGATGTTGCCGGAACAACCACCGACCCGGTTGAAAAACCAATGGAACTGCTTCCGCTGGGGCCGGTACTTTTTATCGACACGGCCGGAATTGACGATGTTGGTGCACTTGGCGAAAAACGTATTGCCAAAACACTTGCCGTTTTCGACCGCACCGATTTAGGTGTAATAGTTTCAAATTTTAACGAATGGGGCGAATACGAAGAATCGCTTATTGGCGAGTTCAACGAGCGTGAAATCCCTTTTATCGTAGTGTTTAACAAGTGCGATCTGTTTGAAGAGAATTTTGAACTCATCAGCGCACTCGACGGCAAAAAGATAAAACTTGTTCAAACATCGGTGGCAGAAAACACAGGATTGCTTGAGCTTCGACAGTTGTTGCTGAACTCGGCTCCGGCCGATTTTATTAATCGCCCCAGTATTTTAGGCGATTTGGTTGGCGCCGGAGAAGCTGCCGTATTGGTAGTGCCCATTGATAAAGAAGCACCAAAAGGAAGACTGATTTTGCCCCAGGTGCAAAGTATCCGCGATTTGCTCGACAACGATGCCTTTTGTATGGTGGTAAAAGAGCGCGAATTGCGCGAAGCACTGTCGCGTTTTAACAAACCACCCAAACTGGTAGTTACCGATTCGCAGGCGTTTTTAAAAGTAACAGCCGATACACCACCCGATATTCCCTTAACATCGTTTTCCATTTTATTTGCCCGCCACCAGGGCGATTTAAACGAAATGGTGCGTGGCGCTATGGCCATCGACCAGCTAAAAACCGGCGACAAAGTATTAATTGCCGAAGCCTGCTCGCACCACCCTATTGGTGAAGATATTGGCACCGTTAAAATTCCACGCTGGCTAACTCAATACGTGGGTGGTAAATTACAAATTGACAGCACCCGCGGACACGATTTCCCGCCAAACCTTTCAGAATATAAACTCATTATTCATTGCGGAGCCTGCATGTGGAACCGCCGCGAAATGCTGAGCCGTATTATGAAAGCCAAACAAGCCGGAGTACCGCTTACCAATTACGGGTTAACAATTGCTTACTCGTTGGGAATATTTGAGCGCGCCTTGCAGCCGTTCCCGGCAGCATTGGACATTTATAAGAATGGAATTGATAAATAAATTTCTTAAAGTTTTTCAAACCCAGGATCAAACTGAGTTGTTGAAAGAATAAATGAGAAAAATGAGCCGGATACTATTTCTATTTTTAATGCTTGCAGGACTAGCCTGCACTGACAAAGAAAATCCTGTAATTATGAATGTAATACCTGAACCGAGTGACTCTAAAGAAAACGACAATCAGGATTCTACCTTTTACTATCTTGCTTTGGGCGATTCGTACACTATTGGCGAAAGTGTTGAGGAAGACGAACGTTTCCCGGTTCAACTGGTTGAACGACTGAAAGCTGAAGGGTTTGAAATGCAACCTGCAAAAATTGTTGCACGTACTGGTTGGACAACCGATGAATTGGCCGCCGCTATTGAAAATGAAAATTTAAAAGAATCATACAACCTGGTAACGTTATTAATAGGCGTGAATAACCAATACCGGGGAAGAAGTGCTGATGACTACCGGGGCGAATTCAGGAACAATTTGCAAACCGCAATTAAATATGCCGGCAACAAAGCTCAAAATGTTATTGTAGTTTCGATACCTGATTATGGCGTTACTCCTTTTGGCCAAAGCCGAAACCCGGAGCAAATTGCCAAAGAAATTAATGAATACAACGCCATAAATTTCCAGGAAACATTGCAGGCAAATGCGCGCTACGTGGAAATTACAGCCATTTCGCGCGAAGCACTTAACGACGAAACGCTGGTAGCTTCTGATGGTCTGCATCCCTCAGGAGAAATGTACCGGCGCTGGGTAGAAAAAATTCTGCCTGAAGCCAAAGAAATACTCGAAAGCCAAAAATAAATGACAACTGACCAAAACTTTTCCTTGGCCGAACAACTTGACAGAGACGATCCGTTGCGCAATTTCAGAAGCCAATTTTTCATCGATTCTGAAAATTCGATTTACCTCGACGGCAACTCGCTTGGCCGCCTTCCGTTAAAAACCAAAGAGTTGCTTTCTGAAGTGGTAGAAAAACAATGGGGCACCGAACTGATTGAAAGCTGGAACCAACACTGGTATCAAAAAACCACACAGCTTGGCGATAAAATAGCACCAATAATTGGCGCTTCAAATGGAGAAGTAATTGTTTCGGACAGTACATCAATAAATCTCTACAAACTTTCGCACGCGGCGCTAAAATTGCAAAAAGGAAAAACGACAATTGTAAGCGATATACTTAATTTCCCAACCGACCTATACATTTTGCAAGGCCTGTTAAAAGAGTTTGGCCCGGAGTACAAGTTCGATCTGGCACAATCTTCCGACGGTATTTCAATTGATGCGGAAGAGCTGAAATCGAAGATCACAGAAAATACGGCTTTGGTCGTGTTATCATTGGTGGCATTTAAAAGTGCTTTTATGTACCAGCTTGAAGAAATTACCGAATACGCTCACAAAATGGGAGCGCTGGTACTTTGGGATCTTAGTCATGCAGCGGGTGCCGTAGAAATTGAGCTGAATAAAACCAAAGCTGATCTGGCAGTGGGTTGCACCTACAAATACATGAACGGAGGTCCGGGGTCGCCGGCTTTTTTATACGTTCGGAAAGATTTACAGGAAAAATTGTCATCACCAATTCAGGGCTGGTTTGGCGATGCTCTACCTTTCGAATTTGATTTGAACTACCGCCCGGCACATGGAATTCGTCGATTCCTAGCAGGAACACCTCCGATACTAAATCTTATGGCCATTGAACCGGGTATAGACATGATTAACGAGGCAGGGATTGCCAATATGCACAAAAAAAGTATCCGGCTTTCCGGGTTCTTTCTGTCCATGGTTGAATCAGAATTATACAAATATGGTTTTGAAATCGGAACTCCTACAGAGCCCGAAAAAAGAGGATCACACATTTCGTTAAAACACAATGAAGCTTACCGAATTTGCCAGGCATTGATTCGTCCTAAAACATCAACAATTAAAATCATTCCCGATTTTCGCGAACCGGATAACATTCGTTTTGGCTTTACACCGTTGTACACCACTTACAAAGAAGTTTGGCAAACAGTACATCGGCTTCGGGAAATAATAGAGAACGAGGAATACGAGCAATTCTCAACGCAACGATCAGTCGTTACCTAGGATTTTTGTTTAGGTGCATGAAAGAAACCAAAAAACTCGATCTTGCCCATTGCATCTTTTTTCAGAAGTTTCAAATTTCCTTTCTCAAAAGCATACTGGAACTCAATATTGTTTCTAAAATCTTTCGGATCAATAAAAGTAATGAAGTTTCGCGCAACACTCCACTTTCCTTCAGAGGTTCCACTCAATAGTTTAACCGGAGCATTGCCTGCAACAATAAATTCGTTTGTATTGAGTAAAGAAATAACAAACAGCACTTTGTTTTCATTCAGTGCATCCTCATCAAAATGTAATAAATTCTCTCCCTCATCTACATAATATTCAAACAAATGCCACTTGCCCGGAATCAGCTTTTTTTTATTACCAAACACTTCGGGAGATTTTAACCAGTCGACGAATTGCGAAAAAAACGATTTTAGTTTCATTACAAACTTGTTACGTTTGATATGACCAAAACACAACAAAAAAGTTTAATGCTTTACCAAATTTTCGATGAAGAAAAAATAGCTACACGAGAGTGTAAAAAGAAAAAGGGTAGCCTCTACAAGCCACCCCCCACATTCAATAATGTATAATGATAAAAAATAAGGGTACTACAAGTTTAAGGATTCAAAGCAGGAATGTTCATTTTTTAGCTCGCTACTTATCAACAACTTACCGTGAATAGCACTCTTAACAAAGGTTTCTAATCGCCGATAATTCATTAATTCGATAATTGATAACGCTGTTATTAACTTTTCGTAATCATAGTTCAAAACGTGTGTTATATTTGCGCCGTGTCTTCTGCTTAAATCTTATTAATCAGGAAAATGAACCAACACTTTGCCAATCAAAATCTTTTAGTTACTTTTGCGGCCAATTAATTTTATGCCGTTTCTATTGAGAGCGATGTTGCGGTGTAAACATTGTATAACAAATAGTTCTTTTAAAATGTATTTAACAGGAGAAAAAAAACAAGAGCTTTTTGCCAAACATGGTAAATCAGCTCAAGACACAGGTAGTGCAGAAGGTCAGATTGCTTTGTTCACGTTAAGAATTAACCACTTGACAGAACACCTGAAGCAAAACAAAAAAGACCACAGCACTCGTCGTGCATTGATTAAATTAGTAGGTAAGCGTCGTAGCTTACTCGATTACCTCATCAAAAAAGATATCGAACGTTATCGTGCGATCATCAAAGAGTTGAACTTACGTAAGTAAATTATATTGAAAGGCAATGCATTGGTATTGCCTTTCTTTTTTTGTAAATTGCAAAACCTCACCACCCATTGTAATTAACAAAGGCCGCTTACAGGCCGCAAAAATTATTTATTTTAAAATTATGGTAAACGCTACAGTTAAAACAATCGAACTTGCCGACGGCAGAACGATTACCATTGAAACCGGCAAATTGGCAAAACAAGCCGATGGTTCGGTAGTGGTTCGAATGGGTGACACCATGTTGCTGGCAACCGTTGTGTCGGCAAAAGAAGCAAAAGAAGACGTAGATTTTATGCCGGTATCAGTTGATTACCGCGAAAAATTTGCCGCTGCAGGACGTTTCCCGGGAGGTTTCCTGAAAAGAGAAGCACGTCCGAGTGACGAAGAAATTTTGGTTGCACGTTTAGTAGACCGTGCCCTTCGTCCGCTATTCCCGGAAGATTACCACGCAGAAACCGCGGTAATGATCTCTCTTATCTCATCAGGAAAAGATGAAATGCCTGACTGCCTGGCAGGATTGGCAGCATCAGCAGCTATCGCTGTTTCAGATGTTCCTTTTACTACTCCGATTTCGGAAGTTCGCGTAGCACGCATCAATGGCGAGTTCGTGATCAACCCAACTTATTCTCAGTTGACAGAAGCTGATTTGGATATTATGGTTGGTGCATCGTTCGACAACATCATGATGGTTGAAGGCGAAATGGACGAAGTTTCGGAAGATGTAATGTTGGAAGCGATTAAAGTTGCTCACGACGAAATTAAAAAGCACTGTAAAGTACAGGAAGAACTGGCAGCAGAACTGGGAGTTGTAAAACGTGAATACTGTCATGAAAACAACGACGAGGAATTGCGTGCACAGGTAAAAGCCGATCTTTACGAAAAAGCATACGACATTGCCAAACAACAAATTACCAACAAAAGCCTTCGTATGGAGTCTTTTGCTGCTGTTGTTGACGAATATGTTGAAGCTTACCTTGAGGCAAACGCCGAAAATGAGGAGCTTGATTTGGTAGCAAACGAAAAACTAATTCGCCGTTACTACCACGATGTAGAAAAAGAAGCTATGCGCCGTATGATCCTTGACGATTCAATTCGTTTGGATGGCCGAAAAACTAACGAAATCCGTCCTATCTGGGGAGAGGTTGATTACCTGCCCGGAGCACACGGATCTTCAATTTTCACCCGTGGAGAAACTCAATCGTTAACTTCGGTTACTTTGGGTACTAAAATGGATGAGAAGATTATCGACCAGGTAACGGTTCAGGGAAAAGAGAAGTTTTTGTTACACTATAACTTCCCTCCATTCTGTGTTGGCGATCCTAAAACGCCACGTGGAACCAGCCGCCGCGAAATCGGTCACGGAAACCTGGCACACCGCGCATTGAAAAAAATGCTTCCTGCAGATTCGCCTTACGTTGTTCGTATTGTTTCTGACATTCTGGAATCAAACGGATCATCATCGATGGCAACTGTTTGTGCCGGAACAATGGGATTGATGGACTGCGGATTGAAAATTAAAAAGCCGGTATCGGGTATCGCAATGGGATTGATTACCGATAAAGGTGCTTCAAAATACGCTGTACTTTCTGACATTTTAGGTGACGAAGACCACTTGGGTGACATGGACTTTAAAGTAACCGGTACTGCCGATGGTATTACCGCTACTCAAATGGATATTAAAGTTGACGGACTGCCTTACGAAGTGCTTGCAGAAGCATTGCAACAGGCAAAAGAAGGCCGTTTACACATTTTGGGCGAAATGCTGAAAGTGATTCCTGAAGTACGCGAAGACTTTAAACCGAATGTTCCACGTATCGAAACCGTTCAGATTCCTAAGGATATGATCGGTGCGGTAATCGGACCTGGTGGAAAAGTAATTCAGGCAATCCAGGAAGAAACTGAAACTGTAATCGTTATCGAAGAAGTTGACGATGCAGGTTTAGTACAGATTTCAGGAGCAGGTTTAGAGCCAATTGAAGCTGCAAAAGCAAAAATTAAGGCAATCACTGCACTTCCTGAAGTTGGTGAAATTTACCAGGGGAAAGTAAAATCGGTAGTTTCTTTCGGAGCATTTATCGAGATTATTCCTGGAAAAGAAGGTTTGTTGCACGTATCGGAAATGGCTTGGGAACGCGTTGAAAACGCAGAAGACTTTGCAAAAGAAGGCGAGATTGTTGAAGTGAAACTGATCGGTGTTGACGAAAAAACCGGTAAATTGAAACTTTCGCGCAAAGTATTGCTTCCAAAACCTGAAGGTTATGTAGAGCGCCCACCAAGAGAAAATCGTGGTGGTGACAGAAGAGGCGGAGATCGCCGTCGCGATGACCGCAGAGGTGGTGACAGAAGACGTGATGACCGCCGTGGTGGTGATCGCAGAGACTTCCGTCCTCGTCGCGATAACGACTAAGAGCTGAATAAAATTCAAGCAAAATAATTTAAACGCTCCGCCTTTTGGTGGGGCGTTTTTTTATAATAAAATCTGATAGCAGACAACCTTTCTCTGCTGTCCGATAATCTTTCTCTCCCATAAGCGAATAATTCGCTGACAGATGATAGCCTCCATCTTATATAAGATCAACTATATCTTTCATAAGATCGTCGTCATCTTACGGCAGATGGTCATAATCTTACGGCAGAGAATCATTCGCTGACATCAGACGGCCTTCATCTTATATAAGATCAACGATATCATATAAGAGAGAATCCTTCTCTTATTATCCGTTATATTCATCTTATTGCAGATCATCCTTATCTTCCGGCAGAGACTCATTCGCTGACATAAGATGGTCATTATCTTATGCCTTCAATTATCAGGGATAAAATGCATCACCATTCTATAAAACTCTTCTACTTTCTGCCGTTGCTAAACTAACTAGAAACTATTAGCTCGTAACACGAAACACTGAACTTCCAATTCCTTTCATTAACTTCGCCACAAAAATTTGAGAAATATGGGTAACTGGTCAGAAGAACTTCACCGTAAAATAGACGAACACTTAAGAGATGCACGCGAGAAAGACCTTCGCTTCTTCCGTATCGACGAGTTTAAACGCAACATCGCGCGTATCGATGATTTTTCAAATTCATGCCCGGTATGTAAAAAAGCCCAAATTGATGTTACAGAAGCTGTAAACAGCATCGACCAGGCGGTAAACCACGTTGGCAAACAGCGCCGCGATTACGACCGGCTCATCACCCGCCTGTCGAAACACATGCAAAAAGAGCACGGTTTTTACGCACCGTATTATTTCACCTACCTCATTTCATTCTTTGGAATAATCGGCGGCTCCATTCTTGGCTACCTGCTTATGCAACTTAATGCCGACATAAAACTCGAACTATTCCTCATTGGTTTTTCCATCGGATTATTGCCAACCTATATCTACGGATATTTGAAAGACAAAAAAATCAGAAAAGAGAAAAGACTGATGTAAATTTTGTCAACAAAAAACGGGGATCTACTGTTACCTTTCTAACACTCTCATGACTGATATCAAGGAAATTGAAATCGAAAAATATTTACTTAGCGAAAAACAACTGCACAATGAAGAACACTGTTTTATTTGTATTGGCATCAATCGTTTTGTTTGCCTGTACTGAACAACAACAAAAATTGGATTATCCTGTGACAAAAAAAGGAGACGTAAAAGACACCTATTTTGGTGTTGAAGTAGCCGACCCGTATCGTTGGCTCGAAGACGACCACTCGGACGAAACTGCTGAATGGGTAAAAGCAGAAAACAAAGTAACTTTTGGCTACCTGAACCAGATTCCTTATCGTGAGGAACTGGAAGACAGACTTTCGTCGATTTGGAATTACGAAAAAGTGGGAGCGCCGTTTAAAGAAGGCGACTGGACCTATTTCTACAAAAACGACGGACTGCAAAATCAATACGTAGTTTATCGTTTTAAAACCGGGGCCGACGAATCAACTGCCGAAGTTTTCCTTGATCCGAACACTTTTGCCGAAGATGGAACGACTTCGCTTAGCACGCTCAGTTTTTCGGAAAACGGTAAAATTGCTGCTTACTCCATTTCGGAAGGTGGCAGCGACTGGCGAAAGGTCATTATCATGAACACCGACACCAAAGAGCAAATGGGCGATACTTTGGTTGATGTTAAATTCAGCGGTATTTCGTGGAAAGGCGACGAAGGATTTTTCTACTCAAGTTACGACAAACCCGAAGGCAGCCAGTTGTCGGCAAAAACCGATCAGCATAAATTATACTACCACAAACTGGGAACCGCTCAAAAAGAAGACGAACTGATATTTGGCGGAACACCCGAAGAAAAACACCGTTACGTTGGTGGCGGAGTAACCGACGACAACCGTTACCTGGTAATTACTGCCAGCATCTCAACGTCGGGAAATAAACTTTTTATAAAAGACCTTACTAAACCCAACAGTAAACTAATTACCATAATTGGCACCGACGAAAGCGACACTTACGTTATCGATAATGTGGGAGCAAAATTGTATATGGTAACCAATTTAAATGCACCAAACCAAAAGGTGGTTACTACCGATGTAAGTAATCCAACTCCTGAAAACTGGGTGGATTTTATTCCTGAAACAGAGAACGTGCTTAGCCCGTCAACCGGAAGTGGTTATTTCTTTGCCGAGTATATGATTGATGCCGTGTCGAAAGTATTTCAATACGACTATGACGGTAACCTAATTCGCGAAGTAGAGTTGCCGGGAGTTGGTTCGGTGAGTGGTTTTGGTTCTAAAAAAGAAGATACAGAAATGTACTACACATTTACGAACTATATTACACCGGGTAGTATTTATCAGTACGATTTTGAGACAGGCGAATCAGAACTGTATCGAAAACCTGCTATCGACTTTAATCCAAACGATTTTGAAAGCAAACAGGTTTTCTACACCTCGAAAGACGGTACCAAAATTCCGATGATCATCACCTATAAAAAGGGTACTGAACTGAATGGAACAAATCCGACAATCCTATACGGATACGGTGGTTTTAACATTAGCCTCACGCCAAGTTTCTCGGTTACCAATGCCGTTTGGTTAGAGCAAGGTGGCGTATATGCCGTTGCTAATTTGCGCGGTGGTGGCGAGTATGGTAAGAAATGGCACGATGCCGGTACACAAATGAAAAAGCAAAACGTTTTCGACGACTTTATTGCTGCTGCCGAATACCTGATTGCTGAAAATTATACATCGAGTGATTATCTGGCCATCCGTGGCGGATCGAACGGAGGATTACTGGTAGGTGCTGTAATGACCCAACGTCCGGAGTTAATGAAAGTGGCACTTCCGGCAGTGGGCGTGCTTGATATGTTACGCTACCACACCTTTACCGCCGGAGCCGGCTGGGCATACGACTACGGCACTGCCGAAGACAGTGAGGAAATGTTTGACTACCTGAAAGGTTATTCTCCGGTTCACAATGTAAAAGCAGGTGTTGAATACCCGGCAACATTAATTACAACCGGCGACCACGACGACCGTGTTGTACCGGCACACAGTTTTAAATTTGCTGCCGAGTTGCAGGCAAAACAGGCTGGTAATAATCCTGTTCTAATCCGTATTGAAACCGATGCCGGGCACGGCGCTGGTACTCCGGTAAGTAAAACCATCGAGCAGTATGCTGATCTGTATGGCTTCACGCTTTGGAACATGGGAATAAAATCACTGGCTGAAAATTAAGCAATAATTCCCTCAGATTTTGGGATAAAAAATACTACTTTTGGATTCCCGGTAGCACGATTTGTTACCGGGAATTTTTATGTTGAAGAACGATGCAATTTCTGGTGATTGAGGGAAATATAGGTGCCGGCAAATCAACACTTTCGCGAATGATTGCCGAAGATTACAATGCCAAACTGGTGTTGGAGCAATTTGCTGATAATCCCTTTCTTCCGAAGTTTTACCAGGATAAAGAACGGTACTCTTTTCCGCTTGAACTTTCGTTTTTGGCCGACCGCTACAACCAGATAAAAAACGAGGTTCTCAACCTCGACCTTTTTCATCCGTTTATGGTTGCCGACTATTATTTTGCCAAAACAGCAATTTTTGCCGAAAACACCCTGAAAAAAGATGAGTACCATTTGTTTCGCCAAATCTTCAATATCATTTTCGAATCGATGCCCAAACCCGATTTGTATGTTTACCTCCACTCGGATGTTGACCGACTGATGAAAAATATAAAAATGCGCGGGCGCGATTATGAACAAAATATGGATCCTGATTACCTGGAAAAAATCAGAACAGGTTACTTTAACTTTTTTAAACAAATTTCCTCATTCCCAATCCTGATTGTCGACATTAATGGCATCGATTTTGTCCAAAATCCTGAGCATTATCAGGAATTAAAAAGCGCAATTTTTAATAGTGATTTTAAATTAGGGATAAACCGCCTGATATTGTGATAAAAACTTGGGTTACAGCTTTCAAATATTGAAAAGCTTTTTATTTTTGTTTCCTCGATTGTAAAATTTTTAATTTAAGTATAAATAATGTCTGTTATGAGAAGAATCAACTTTAAACCTTTCGCCCTGTTCATTGGTGTTGCGGTTTTATTGTCTGGATGTTCCGGATTGAACAAAATGAAAAAAAATGCCGATCAAATTAACTTCAAAGTTACTCCTGAAGTGCTTGAAGCACATGCCAGTGAAGTAGCTGTAGCGATCGACACAAGATTCCCCGCCAAATACTTCAATAAAAAAGTTACATTAACTGCTACTCCGGTGCTGAAATACGAAGGTGGCGAAACCGCTTACGGTCCTGTTTCGGTACAAGGCGAGAGCGTTGAAGCCAACAACAAAGTTATTAGCTACAACGGTGGAAGTGTTAACTACAAAGATGCAGTAGCATACGATAAAGCGATGGCTAAATCAGAGCTTTACGTAAACATTGTGGCTTCTCAAGGTGCTAAATCAGTTGATTTTGAGCCAATCAAAGTTGCTGACGGTGTAATTGCTACCAGTGAAAAAGTGATCATGATTCCTAAAGCCATTTTAGGTGTTCAACGCGAAGCGAACAACAGCGGAAAATACGATCCAGCTATCGACGCTTTCCAACGCATCGTTCCTGACGAAATGACTGCAGACATCAAATACCTGATCAATCGCTCGAACCTTCGCCGTGATGAAACATCAAAAAGTGAAGTAGTTGCATTGGAAGACTACACTAAAAAAGCAAATGAAGACGAAAGAATCGATCTGAAAGATGTTGAAGTATCAGCTTACGCTTCTCCTGATGGTGAAATCGATTTAAACACTGATCTTGCTGCAAAACGTAAAGAAACTTCTTCAGCATTTTTGGCAAAAAAATTAAAAGAAGCCGGTGTTGATGTACAATTGAAAACAAAATATACTCCTGAAGACTGGGACGGATTTAAAACATTGTTGGAGCAATCGAACATTAAAGACAAAGAATTAATCCTGCGTGTACTTTCTATGTACAACGATCCTGAGGTTCGCGAGCGTGAAATCCGCAACCTGAGCGCAACTTTTACTGAAGTAGCTGACCAGATTCTTCCTGAGTTACGTCGTGCAAAAATGACTACCAGCGTTGATATGATTGGTAAAACTGACGAAGAATTAAAAGCTGCTGCCAAAGCTGATCCTGCTTCGTTAAATCCTGCTGAATTGCTTTATGCAGCAACTTTATTCGAAGATCTTAACGAACAACTTTCAGTATACAACTCGTTCATGAAAGTATATCCTAACGATTGGAGAGGACCAAATAACGCTGGATATGTAATGGTACAACAATACAAATATGCCGATGCAAAACCAATGTTCGAGAAAGCTGAGAAATTGGCCAACAACGAGCCTATTGTTAAAAACAACGTTGGAGCTGTAACTTTAACCGAAGGTAAAGTTGACGCTGCTGAAGCTTTATTTGGAGCTGCTGCAGGTGCCGGCGATGCTGTTAATTACAACATGGGTATTGTTAGCATTAAAAAAGCAGAGTATGACAAAGCTGTTCAGTACTTCAATAAATTTGCCGATGTAAACTCAGGTTTGGCAAAATTACTTGCCGGAAACAACAACGGCGCTGTTAAAGATCTTGACGCTTGTACAATTGAAGGTTGCTACATGACTGAATATTTCAAAGCTGTAATTGGTGCACGTACTGCTAAAGAATCGTTATTGTTCGACAGCCTGAAAGCTGCTGTTGACATGAACGCTGACTTGAAAGAAGTTGCCAAAACAGATATGGAATTCGCAAAATATTTCGACAATGCTAAATTTAAAGCTATTGTTGACTAATTAAGTTGTGATAAACTTATTTAAAAGGGCGGTCGTTTGACCGCCCTTTTTTTGTGCTACATCATGACAAAACCACTTTTTTAATCCTCCTTAAAACACTATTTTTCAAGCTCAAATATTAAGGGAAATTCAATTAAAAGTTATGGAGTACATTAACAAGTATGTAGAGGAGAACAAAGACCGTTTTTTGGAGGAATTATTTGGATTGATTCGCATTCCGTCGATCAGTTCAATTGCTGCCCATAAAGAGGATATGTACAAAGCTGCCGAGTATTGGAAGAAAACATTATTGGAAGCCGGTGCCGATAAAGCCGATATTTTCGAAACCGCCGGTAATCCGGTTACTTATGGTGAAAAGATTATCGATCCGGCTCTGCCAACAGTATTAGTTTACGGGCACATGGACGTTATGCCGGTTGATCCAATAGATTTGTGGGACACACCACCTTTTGAGCCACAGGTACGCAACGGGAAAATATATGCCCGCGGTGCCGACGATGACAAGGGCCAGGGAATGATGCACGCCAAAGCTTTCGAGCTGATGGTAAAAACCAACACCCTCACCTGCAACGTAAAATTTATGATTGAAGGTGAAGAGGAAGTGGGATCGCCAAACCTGGGGCAATGGTGCGATGAAAATAAAGAAATGCTTAAAGCCGATATAATTCTGGTTTCTGACACTTCGATGCTGGCTGCAGATATTCCATCAATTACCACCGGATTGCGCGGATTGTCGTACTGGCAGGTTGAAGTTACCGGCCCAAACCGCGACCTGCACTCGGGTATTTTTGGCGGCGCAGTTGCCAACCCGATCAATGTACTTTGCTCGATGATCGACCAGATGGTTGACGCAGATGGAAAGGTTACCATCCCCGGTTTTTACGATACCGTGCAGGAAGTTTCAGTTGAAGAACGTGCATTGCTGGGCAAAGCTCCATTTAACGAGGAAAAGTATAAAAAAGCACTTGGTGTTGATGAGCTGAAAGGAGAAAAAGGCTTTACAACAAGCGAGCACACCGGCATTCGTCCGTCGTTTGATGTATGCGGCATTTGGGGTGGTTACACCGGGGAAGGTGCAAAAACAGTATTGCCATCAAAAGCTTTTGCAAAAATATCATCGCGTTTGGTTCCCGATCAAGACCATGAAAAAATAGCAATACTATTTAAAGAACACTTTGAGAGTATTGCACCAAAATCAGTAAAAGTTGAGGTTACCTATTTACATGGTGGCCCGGCGTATGTTTGCCCAATTGATATTCCGGCATACCAGGCTGCTGAAAAAGCCTACACCGATACTTTTGGCAAACGTCCTGTACCGGTTCGTTCGGGTGGAAGTATTCCAATTATCTCAACTTTCGAGAAAGTGCTTGGAATTAAAACAGTTTTAATGGGCTTTGGTCTGGAATCGGATGCGATTCACTCACCCAACGAAAACTACCCGCTGGAGCAGTTTTATAAAGGCATAAAAACCATTCCGCTCTTCTATAAGTATTTTGCGGAAATGAGTAAATAAAAACTAGAAATGCGCTTAGCGGTTTTGAACCGCTAAGCGCATTTGTGTTCATACCAGCTGTCATTCTGAGCAGAGCGAAGAATCTGTTGCTTTACTACTAAACAGTTACAGATCTCTCTCATTCGCTCGAGATGACAATCATTGTTTGCTACAATTTTATCAACTCCAAATACATCAACTGTTTATCGCTGTTATTTCCTGCAGCAGGCAGCAACGAAATTGATTGTTCACCGCTTTCCTTTATTTCAATTTCACCCAGTTTCAATAATTCATACTCCTCTCCTGTATCAGGAATTTCTGCTTCTATTTTCTGATCTCTGACAGCAACCGTCAATCCTCCTTTTTCGGCACTCCACATCAATGCTTCTACACGATATTTACCCGGCTCTGCATCAAAAATCCAGTCCAGCCTTGTTCGGACATCTGTCCAGTTTGTTACCACCGAATTTGCGCCGCTACCTTTTATAACAGCATGGTCGCCATACCCGGGATTATAAATATCTGTAAAATCCGCAGGCAGCAAAATACTACCTTCCTTTAAATGTGGTTTGTTACTTGTTACCGTCATTTCTCCGCGTATTTTTACTACCACTACTGTATTTATCTCATCAAAAATCACCGATGGTGCATGAATATGTAAATCGCCATCTTCAAATTTCCAGGCAAAATGCTGCTGCTGGTTAGCCAAAAGGTAAACATCTCGTACGTTTCCTTCCAGCCCCGGCACGCTAAGCAAACCATCTTTTGGCCAATCGAAAACATGCAGATAAAGGTTGGTTACACCACCCTCTTTTTTTGTGGTGCATCGCCCCCAGGGAAGTTTATAAAACGGGCTGGCACTTGTACCATAAATCGATTTCCCGTTTTGTTGCATCCAGTGGCCTATTTCTTTTAGCCGCTCAACACTGGCTTTCGGAAATTCACCTGTAGCAGTTGGTCCCACATTCAACAACAGATTTCCGCCCTTGCTGGCAATATCCACCAACATTTTTATCAACTCTTCTGTCGATTTCCAGTTTTCATCGTACCATTTGTAGCCCCAACTGGTGTTCATGGTCATGCACACTTCCCAGTCGTAATCCAGCCCGGTTGGCGGCACATGCTGCTCGGGTGTTTGGAAATCGCCCGGCCACTGACGATAAAGCCGGTTATTTGTTATCAGGTTCGGGTAATCATCGGTTACTGCTTTTAGCGCGTTGGCGGCTTCTTCAGTCATTCCTCGGGGTGTGTCCCACCACAATATATCCAAACCTCCATAATTCTCGAGTATTTCTTTAACCTGCGGCACCGCTTTTCCGTTGATATAATTCATCAGCCGTTCGCGTTTCAAATCCGAATCCCAATGAGGTTCTCCGTCTTCAATATTCCAGTACGTTCCGCCCGGTTCATGCCAGTCTTGCGCCTGCGAATAATAAAATCCAAGCCGGATACCTTCCCTCTCACAAACCTCAGCCAGTTCTTTTAGCGGATCGCGATCAAAAGGAGTGGCATCAACAATATTGTATTTACTGGCTTTCGAATGAAACATCGCAAAACCATCGTGGTGTTTCGAAGTAATTACGATGTACTTCATACCGGCATATTTCGCAAGTTTCACCCATTCTTCGGCATCGTATTTATCCGGATTAAAGGTTTCAGCAAGTTGCTCGTATTCCTTTACCGGAATTTTTGCGTTGGCCATTATCCACTCGCTGATTCCCGGAATACGCTCGCCTTTCCATTCCCCAGCCGGCTCGGCATACAATCCCCAGTGAATAAACATTCCGAAACGTGCTTCGCGCCACCACTCCATTTTTTGGTCCTGTGCCGATAGTTCAACATTCTTTTTAGGTTTCCGCTCTTTTTCCGAATTGCACGAAACAAA
The DNA here is from genome assembly GCF_963676815.1 of uncultured Draconibacterium sp. Taxonomy (NCBI): domain Bacteria; kingdom Pseudomonadati; phylum Bacteroidota; class Bacteroidia; order Marinilabiliales; family Prolixibacteraceae; genus Draconibacterium; species uncultured Draconibacterium sp. The sequence goes on along the minus strand of NZ_OY781365.1, from coordinate 3,223,747 downwards.
TAGCAGGGCAAAGAGGGCAATAAACAATACGCGGTTCATAATATTAAGATTGTCTGTTACAATGTACTGGTATAAATTTCGGAATAATTATTACAAAATCAGGGCATTCCCGGTCTTTTATCCCATTAATTCAATGTCCGTATCAATTCCTCTGCCAATCGTGTCAACTCATCTGCAAAACAATTTCATTCATCGCAGTTAAAAGCCTATCTGTCTTAATTGATTGTTAAAGGCGGACAAGCATTTTTAAGTTGTGCAGAATTTTGCTTATTTAGCTTTTCATTACCATAAAGATGACGAACAAAACTTGCCTGATTTTTTGCAACTGTGGTGCGGGCATCATTTCCGACGATAAAAAAGAAGAGCTTTCTGAAGCTTTTAAACCGCTCGGAGTTGATATATTCGAACTACACGACCTGTGTGCTTTCTCACTGAACGAAAAGGAATTCCTGCACGAACTTGATCAGAAGTATGAAAAAACGCTGATTGCCGCCTGTTATCCGCGGGCCATAAAAAATATGTTCGAGCAGAACGAGGTGCAGCTGAGTAATTACGAGGTATTTAATTTTAGAGAAACCGATACTGAAAAAATTACTGCGGAGATAGCCACCAAAATTGAAGAAAAACAAGAAAACAGCATATACGAAACAATAAAGACCGACCTAAAAGTTCCGGCCTGGTATCCGATCATCGATAAAGAGCGCTGTACCCTTTGCGGACAATGTGCACGGTTCTGCGTTTTTGGAGTTTATTCATACAACAAAAAAAGCCTCGAGGTAGTTAATCCGTTATCGTGCAAAAACAACTGCCCGGCATGTGGAAGAACCTGCCCGGCGTCGGCAATAATTTTCCCGCGTTTACCTGAAAATTCGACGTTATCAGGCGCTGAACCAACCGGGGATAAAAAGACTGCGGCAACCGATCAAAAAGGAAATTTGTTTGTTATGCTGAACGAACGAAACAACGCCCGGAGAAATATTTTCAGGCAAGGCGCTTTTCAACAAGCCGAAGAAGAGAAAAAAAGAGCACTAGAAGAATTGAAAAATGGCTTTAAAAAACCAAAAAGCGATGCTTAAACAATTGTTGAAAACAGATAAAAAATGCTTGTATAAGTTTGCATATAACATGGGTATAAAAGGTGCCCGTGGCATTCAGCGTTTTCAAAAACGTTTGAAAAAAGGAGATTTCTTTCCGGCATTTCATTTTATTTCGGTTACCGACGACTGCAACCTGAATTGCCAGGGATGCTGGGTGACACATAAAAAACAGAATGCGCGCATGTCGCCCAAGATGTTGGATTCCATCATAACGCAATCGAAAGCAAAAGGATCATACTTTTTCGGAATACTGGGGGGCGAACCACTAATGTACAAACCGCTTTTCGATGTTTTTGAGAAACATTCCGATTGCTATTTTCAGCTGTTTACCAACGGCACTTTGCTAACTCAAGACGTTGCTGAACGTTTGCGTAAACTGGCCAACGTTTCTCCGCTAATCAGTTTTGAAGGCGACAACGAAGTAGCCGACGTGCGCCGCGGAGGAAAAAACGTTTATCAAAAAGCACAGGCTGCTATCGATCATTCAACCGATGCTGGATTGATAACAGGTGTAGCTATGAGTGTTTGTAAATCAAACATCGAGCTGGCTTTCTCGGATGAGTTTATTCAATCACTGATCGATCGTGGAGTGCTGTATTTGTGGTACTATATTTATCGTCCGGCGGGACAAGATGCAACAGTTGATCTTTGTCTTTCGGCTGAACAGATTGAGCAGCTTCGCCAATTTATCGTTGATGCGCGCAAGAAATATAACATCGCTATTATTGATGCTTACTGGGATGAGAATGGAAACGGCTTGTGTCCGGCGGCATCGGGACTGAGTCACCACATTAATGCATCGGGCGATATCGAACCTTGTCCTGTAATCCAATTTGCCACCAACAATGTGGCCGAAGGTGATTTGGAAAGCACATATCGAAATTCAACTTTCCTGGCAGGATTTAAAACTGAAATACCAAAATTGACCACAGGATGCATCGTTATGGATGATCCGCAGTGGTTGGTAAAATATACAAAAAAACACGCCGCAAAAGATACATCGGGCCGCGACAACGAAGCCGAACGACTGAGCAAAATGGAAAAAGTTTCCAGTCATGGCTCGGCCAAACCTGTTCGCGAAAAGAGTTGGGTGTATCGCTTTGCAAAAAAACGGGCATTTTTTGGCTTTGGCGCCTACGGTTAATATGAAGGAGACAAACGGCATATTAAAAGTTCCTGAGGAATTGTTCGTGCGCAACAAAATGCGTAAGGCTGCTGCTGCTATGGCAGAAAAAACCGGTATGCGTCCTCCTGTCAACATTTTGAAACTCGAGCAATTGGCAACTGCAATGGTCCGTGAACAGGAAATTTCGGATGATTTTATTCCTTTTGCCATGGTTCTGCTGGGCAACGAATCGTGGCGAAAAACCGTGAAAGCCACCCCCATGAACCGCCGTTTATTATTGCTCCCCCAATGTTTGAACAACAAAGAAAAATGCGAGGGCATGTTCGACGAGCTGGGACTAAACTGTGCCGGATGTAAAGCCTGCCCCATAGATGATCTGTTGATCGAAGCCGAATCAAAAGGTTACGCCAACCTTGTGGCCGAAGGAACAACTGTTGCTGTTGGTTTAGTGGAAGAAGGATCGATTGATGCTGTGATCGGGGTGAGTTGTATGCCAGTGTTGCAACGTTCGTTCGAGCCGGTATCAAATGCGGCTGTTCCGGTAATTGGAATTCCGCTACTTTTTGACGGTTGCGAAGACACACGCGCCGATATCAAATGGATTTTGGATGAAATGCGTTCGTTTGAAGCTGATGAAAAACACCAGCCCATTTCAGTGTCATTACTGAAAAATCGAATCGAAGATTTTTTCACAAAAGAAAACATTGAAAAACACATACAGGGCCGCGATAAAACAGAACAAATTGCGCAGGAATATTTGCTTATTGACGGACAGCGAATACGACCGCTGCTTGCAGCTTTAAGTTACCTGGCTTACTCATATGGGGAGAACGATGAACTCCTGCAGCCTTTAACATTAATCATTGAGTGCTTCCATAAGGCATCGCTCATTCACGACGATATTGAAGACAATGCCAAACAACGCTACAACACGCTTACCGCACATGCAAAATATGGTGTGCCCCAAGCAATAAATGCCGGCGATTTCCTGATTGGCAAAGGGTACGAATTATTAAGTAAGCTCGACACTTCGGCAGAAATTTTAAAAAACGCGTTGAGCTTTGTTGCCCGTTCGCACATACAATTAACGCGCGGACAGGGTGTTGACATTCTTTTTAATGATGGACAAATCCAGCTGCTCCCACACGAGATGATCGAGGTTTTTAAGCACAAAACCGGAGAAGCAATTAAGGTGGCTTTGTTGCTGGGAGCAATTGTTGGCGGGGCAAACAAAGCAGAGCAAGATATTCTGGAACAGTTTGCTGATTTTATGGGAATTGCCTATCAAATTCGCGACGACCTGAATGAATATACCGAACCGCACGATGCTGAAAAAACCGGCGATTACCCATTCCTGCTGGCCTTGTTGAATAAACATTTTGCAGATCAGGACAAAGAACCACCAACGAATTTGTTTGAGCAAGTAGCTGAATTTAGGAAACTGATAGACGAAACAGAACTACAGGAAGTAGCCAAAGGATACTTACAAAACTACGTTGACAACTGTTATGCAGAACTCGATAAACTGGAAAACTCCAAACTGCGTTTGAGCCTGTATGGCGTAATGGGGAAAATCTTTAAATCTGAAACCACCAATGAGTAAACCAAAGAAAATCGCGATCTACAAAAAACTGGTTCGGCGACTTTCTTTAGGATTTGAAACTTTAGCGCCCGAAATCCAACAGGAAATCATTGTTTTTATTAAAAGTCAGCAACACCGCTCGGGCGGCTTTTGCGACCGTGCCGGAAATTCTGATCCCTATTACTCGCTATTTGGCTGCTGGTTAAGTTTTGCCATCAAACAAAATGAAGAAATTGAACAACTTAAAATATATATATCTAAACAACCTGCCACATCGAGTACCGTTGAAGAACTGGCGCTAAACCTGATGAAAACCGAATTGTTTCCGCACCAAAAAAATGAATCAGTGTTTTCGTTACTTCGAAAAGTTTTCTCGGGGCATAACTTTATGGATATTTCGTACCGCTTTTTCCTGCTGGCATTAACTTTTGATGCCACTACTAAAAGCCGCTTTCTTTTTAATTTGATGGCACGCGTTTGGCTGCCTTTTTATAAGGTAAAAGATAATTCGCCATGCAGTTTGGTAGCGGCGCTTTGTTTTGCCCGTTTCGATTTGGGATTGGGGCACAAAAAATACCAAAAACTTTTATTGGAATTTCACCAACAGCAAGCAGGATTCAAAGCTTTTGAAACCACGCCTTTTAGCGACACTTTATCAACCGGCGTGGCTCTTTTTTCTTTGGCAGAAACGAATTACGATCTGCGCCTGATTACTCCCGATTGTCTTGATTTTATTCAAATGAATTATCTTTCAGGAGCCTTTCTTTCCGGCGACGGCGATAAAACCCGCGATTTGGAATATACGTTTTATGGGATGTTGGCTTTAGGAAGCCTTGTTAAGGATTAATTGGAAGGATGAAGGATTAAATATGATTGAGGAATGAAGATTTTAGAAGGAGTTGACAATTGGCAAATAACAATAGGCAAAAATTTGTGGCTCTGCGTCTTTGCGAGAAAAAAATTCTTAGTGTCTTCGAGTCTTTGTGTTTAAAATATAAAATGTGAAAAAAGAGGAGTTGGAAATACGGTTTAAGGAATTGAGCGATATTTTGCTTGGTGAACTTAACGATGAAGGATTCTGGTCGGGAGAATTATCGTCGAGTGCATTGGGTGTTGCCGTTGCTGTTGCTGCACTCCATTTCCACGACGCAACGCTTCATCAACCGGAGATTGAAAAAGGACTGAAATGGCTTTCGTTAAATCAGAATTCTGATGGCGGTTATGGTGATACCCCCGAAAGTCCGGCTAATATTTCAACTTCGTTACTTTCTTATGCGGCACTGAATCTCTACGCAAATAATACTGAAGTAAAAGCAACACAGCAGAAACTGGCTGATTACCTGCTTACACAAAATGTTGATGTTCGCTCTGATCAGGTGGCCAAAGTAATTCTCAATCATTACCAAAAAGATTATACATTCTCGGTTCCGATATTAACCTTGTGCGCACTTTGCGGTATTCCCGGCGACGATGGTTTTAAGCACATTCCACAACTGCCTTTCGAGCTGGCTTTGTTACCTCGCCGGTTTTACCGTTTGTTAAATTTAAGTGTGGTCAGTTATGCAATTCCGGCACTTATTGCTGTTGGAATTGTGGTGTTCCGCAAGAAAAAATCGAACGGATTAACACGTGCCATCCGGACTAAGGCAGAAAAGAAAGCCCTTAAAATTCTGGAACGATCACTTCCGGAAAGCGGCGGTTTTTTGGAAGCGATTCCATTGACTGCTTTTGTAGCATTGAGCCTGATTAATGCAGGATTCAGAGATTCGGTTGTAGTTGACAAAGGCATTGCCTTTTTGAAGCGTACACAACGCGAAGATGGCAGTTGGCCAATCGACATCGATCTCTCAACATGGGTAACCACATTAAGTGTTAAAGCTTTAGGAAATCGAAAAAATGAAGTCCTGACCAAGACACAGCAAAAACGAATTGTTAATCATTTGCTTTCCGTACAGAATAAAACAATTCATCCATTCAACGGCACTTCGCCGGGAGGCTGGGGCTGGACAAATTATTCGGGATCGGTCCCCGATTGCGACGATACGCCGGGAGCAATTCTGGCTCTTTTGGAGCTTGCTCCGCACCACACAATAAGAGAGGAGATTTTAGTTGGCGGAGAATGGTTGTTGCAACTCCAAAATAACGATGGTGGATTCCCTACTTTTTCGCGGGGCTGGGGTAAATTACCTTTCGATCAGAGTTGTGCCGATTTAACGGGGCACTGTGTTTGGGCACTTGCCAAACTTCTGGACATTTATAAAGCGGAGCTGAATTCAAAACAGAAAAAGCACTACAATTCAGCCATAAACAAAGCTGTCGATTATCTGGAAAAACATCAAAAAGAAAATGGTTCGTGGTTCCCGCTTTGGTTTGGCAACCAGCATACCAAAAATCATGAAAATCCGGTTTACGGAACAGCGCGGGTACTCAGCTATTTTCAGAAAGCAAAACCAATGTTAACTGTTGGATCTGCTTTAACTGAAAGAATTCAGAAAATGATTGATGCCGGAACCAACTTCCTACTAAAAGCTCAGAACGAAAATGGCAGTTGGGGTGGAGACTATGGCATTCAAGGTTCGATGGAAGAAACAGCACTTGCCGTTGCAGCTTTGAACGGCATAAAATCGAAACCAGAGATCGAAAAAGGTTTGGTGTGGCTTGACGTTTACTACAAAAAAAACGGGCTTAAAAAAGCCCCTATCGGATTGTATTTTGCATCGTTGTGGTACGATGAAAAGTTATATCCTTTAACAGCTTATCTCGAAGCCATTAAAGGATATAAAGATATTCACTAAATCTGTGTTCCCTCTTTTTCAATCAGGGATCCATCTTCCATAATTACATCGTAGAAATAACCGGCGCCAAAATCTTTTTCCAACGTAAGTTTTCCTTTAAAAGTTACCACGTCACCAACTTTAACGTCGGCTTGTGTTGTAATTGTCAGATCGAATTTACCATCGGTACCGGTGCCATCCTGAATGTGTACCCAGTTTTTTCCCATTACCTGCTCATTTACTTTTACAACTGAACCACGAATCTCAAATTCTTTGCTACTGTAATCGGCTTTGTTCGCAAAAACATCGGCAATCTTCAGTTCTCCATCTGCTTTACTTATTTCAACTTCAGCATCACTAGCTTCAACTTTTCCGTTGTGTGGTGGTACAGTTCCTGCATGCGGATTAGCCATTGTTGCATTTCCAGAACTTTGCGGATTTTTGCTGATGTTATTTACAAAATAAATTACATCAAAAGTTTTATCAATCTCTTTACTATGGAAATTTTCCATGGGCAATGCATCGTAGTAGTATAAAACTTCTCCCGGATTCACCTCTTGTTTTGACACTGCAATCCACTTATCCGCACCATTTTCTTTGGCGCTTATATAAGTATAATTACCTCCCTGAATTACCTCCGAAACTTTAATCATGTTAAATTCACTCTGATTCTGGGTTTGATTCTGAACCGAATTTGCATTTTTATTTCTTACACACGCTAAAAACATAGTAGCAACCGCAAGAATCACCACTATTCTACTCGTCTTCATCCTCATCATTCTTTTTATAGTTTAAAATTTAATTCTCAAGTTAAGGTACACTCTGTTAAACAACTGTTGGTCTTGAAATGTTGCCTCGTAATTGGCCGACAGGTATAGTTTTTTATTAAACTGATACGACAAATCAATCTCGCCAATGTGCTGCTGCAAATTAGTTAAAGTATTTACATATTGAAAATCTACCCAACGATAATGCAACATGGTATACAATTTCCCTGAAACCAAATCTTTTGATAATCGTGCTCCGTACACTTGCCCGTCGAGATAACTTGTTTGCATTAAATTAGCCGTAACACTGAGCGAAGCATTTATGGCCGGAACTTTGGTCCAGGTTGCAAAGCCGTTCAATGTTTTTGTTGGTCTCGGATCTGCATCGCGAAAACGTGTTCCGGCACTGGTCCCAACAATAAAACCATTTACCGGACGGTAGTTTAGTCGTAATCGTACCCCCTGCCGACTTGCCTGCTGTAAAACCTCATCGGCATAATTTCTGAAAGTTTCGTAGTAAATTACATTCTTTCTATTGTCATACGAGGCAAAAGCAGAGAAACGTCGTGAAAACCGATAGCGTGCCGACAAATACAAACTGGTTAAACTAACGGTATTCGTGGGTTCATCATTTTCTAGTTTATACAAATCAAGTTCCAGCGACGAAAACAATGTCAGATTTTTTATGGCAGAATTGGTGTGCTGCAGGTAAACAAAGCGGCGATCGACATTGCCCGTATTTCGTTGCTCGAAAAATGCCAGCGACGATTGCACAACACCGTTTTCTGTTTTTGTACTCTGTCCAACATAAGCGCCGTATTCAAACAAATCGAAGTTATAACCGTAATCCTGGTAATCGGGTCGCGAACCACCAACAATTCCGGCAAACATGTTTTTAAATTTATATTCGAACTGCAAACCATCAATTGCTCCAACATTTGCTATACGCGGATTTATTTTACGCCCAGCCCAAACAGTTGCCGATTCATTAATATCGTATCTCAAGGCCAGACTGTATACTTTCAAGGCATTATTCAGATCTTCTTTTACTACATCCCACTCGTTTAGTTTATGAGTAAATGAAATATAGGTTTCGGCTGATAATTTCGACTGAGCAAGGTTTGTTGCTTTTGCCGACAAGGTATACCGGAAACGGTGAACATCATCTCCCTCGTCTGAAAAATTAGAGTACGACGACATGGATAACCTCCCGTTTATTTCCTGAATTCGCGATGCAACTTTTTCCTGCTCAACAGTGGTTAAAACCTGTTCGTTTACATCTTGCTCAGGTAGCTGTTGTTGCGCCTCTTTTATTTGCTGAAGAGGTGTATTGCCCAGTCTGCTGTAAATAACATCATCAACACTAAATTTATGATCGCCTATTACCGCGCAAAGGCACGAAATGGAAGAACGGTGATTAACCAACAATGCCGGCACCAATCCGTTTTCATTTTGGACAAATAAAGTATCGCCATTTTCAATTTGTTCTGTTGAAGCAAAACGTACATAAATATTTTCACCGGTGATGTATGAAACCTTTCCCTCCTTCAGGTTAGTCGATTCCTGTGCACTTGTTTCGCTTACTGCTAAAGTTAAGAAGAACAAGCAAAACATTCCGATTCCTGTAATTAGCTGTTTAATCATCTTCGGCCCTCCCTGTTGGATGACACTCAAAACAACTTAAAGACGCATAAACATAACCGCTAACATCCCGGTGTTCACTATCCATTTCTGTTTGATTATGCTCGTGGCAATCGATACACGAAAACACGGAATAATTACTTGTTTGTGTATGACAATCAGTGCACGAATTCCATTCGCCACGATGCTCTCCACTGTAAATTGGAAAGTATTGCCCATCATGATCAAATGTTGATGGCTCCCAGGCCGACTCCGTATGACACGATTCACAATCGATAGGAAAGTTGGCCGCAGCATGCGACGGGTCGTTGGTATTGTTATAATCTGCCGAATGACAGCCGTAGCAAGAGGTGGCAGTGCTTGTATAATTTCCTTCGTGGCACAAAAAACAATTATTTGCAACTATTGCGTGGGCGCCATTTAGTGCATAATAATCGTTATGATTTGGAAACAATGCAGGCTCCCAACCCGGATTGGTCGTGTGGCAATCGCCGCAACTTACGGATAATCCCAAAGATGAATGATTTGGATTCGCGGTATTATTATAATCTGTAAGGTGGCAAGAATTACATTGCATTGATGTTCCGGCATATCCATCGGTGTGGCAAGCCGTACATTCGGTTGCAATGTGTGCACCGGTTAATGGAAACTGCGTTAGGTTATGATCGAAGGAAGCACCGTCCCAGCTATTTACGCTGTGGCATTGCAAACAATCGGTTGGGTAATTCGAAGCCAGGTGATTTTCTGCACTATTATAATTTTCCTGGTGGCAGCTAATACATGCCGGATCAGCAGCTGTTGTTGTTCCAATATGGCAATCAACACACTGGCGACCAGAGTGGCCTCCGGTTAGTTCGAAGCCGCTTGTTACCGTATGATCGAACGGTGATGGTATCCACGCTGTAGTGGTATGACAATCTTCGCAATCCAATGCAATCCCGGCGCTAACGTGACTAGGATTTTGAGCTGTGTTATAGTTATCGGTATGACACGAACTGCACAAGGTTGATGTTCCGGCATATCCATCGGTGTGGCAAGCCGTACATTCGGTTGCAATGTGCGAACCGGTTAATGGAAACTGAGTTAAATTATGATCGAAGTCTGCTCCTTCCCAAGAGTTTACGCTGTGGCATTGCAAACAATCGGTTGGGTAATTCGAAGCCAGGTGATTTTCTGCGCTGTTATAATTTTCCTGGTGGCAGCTAATACATGCCGGATCAGCTGCAGTTGTTGTTCCCAAATGACAATCAACACACTGGCGACCGGAGTGGCCTCCGGTTAGTTCGAAGCCGCTTGTTACCGTATGATCGAACGGTGATGGTATCCACGCTGTAGTGGTGTGACAATCTTCGCACTCCAATGCAATCCCGGCGCTAACGTGACTAGGATTTTGAGCTGTGTTATAGTTCTCAGTATGACACGAACTGCACAAGGTAGATGTTCCCGCATAACCGTCGGTGTGGCAAGCGGTGCATTCGGTTGCAATGTGCGAACCGGTTAATGGAAACTGAGTTAAATTATGATCAAAGTCTGCACCGTCCCAAGAGTTTACGCTGTGGCATTGCAAACAATCGGTTGGGTAATTGGAAGCCAGATGATTTTCTGCGCTGTTATAATTTTCCTGGTGGCAGCTAATGCATGCCGGATCAGCAGCTGTTGTTGTTCCCAAATGACAATCAACACACTGACGATCGGAATGACCTCCGGTAAGTTCGAATCCGCTTGTTACCGTATGATCGAACAACGATGGACTCCAGCCCTCTTCATCATGGCAAGTTTCACATTCTTGCGAAATGCCTGCCGATAAATGACTTGGGTTTGCGGCTTCGTTATAGTTTGAGATATGGCAACTGTTACAAGAGCTTGAAGTACCCGAAAATCCTTCGGTGTGACAACTTAAACAATCATTTTGAATATGTGCACCTTTCAACGGAAATCCGGTTACGTCGTGGTTAAAAGCTCCCTCTTCGCGCCCCAGCGGATGACAGGCAAAACACGCCAGACTGTTGTATGAATATCCGTTTATCCCCCGATGCTCGTCATCCATTTCATTTTGGTTATGCTCGTGGCAATCAATGCAACTGAACAACGAATAATTATTTTGTTGTGTGTGGCAATCAAAACAATCGTTCCACTCGCCACGGTGTTCTCCGGAATAAATAGGAAAATAAAAATCATCGTGGATGGAAAATTCCGCCGGACTCCATCCTGGTTCGGTGGTATGGCAATCGGTACATTGAGTTGTAAATCCACTATTCTGGTGCGAAGGATTGGTAGCTGCGGCATAGTCTGATTCATGACAACTGAAACAATCTGTTGAAACCGGCTCAAACGCTCCTGATGTATGACATTGCGTACAACTTGTATTTGCGTGCCCTTTTGTTAAGGGGAAAAAGTCGTGATTAATTCCCTGCGCTGCCCACGAAAATGCGTCAATCTGGTGACACTCCATACAATCGGTTGAATAACCTGCTTCAACATGATTTGGTGCTGTGGTTGCGTAGTAATCCTGTCGATGACAATCAATACATTCCACTCCCAGCGGCTGAAATTCTAACAATGATGCACTGGTGTGGCAGGCCGAACAATCGACGCTATTATGTGCTCCCAACAGCGGAAAACGACTTGTTTGATGAATCTCGGTAATATTACTCACCAACCATGATTGTGAATCGTGACAACGACTACAATCCAAGCCAACAGTGTTGTTGTGCATGTCGTTATGGCAATCAATACAATTCGATTTTGCCTCGCTAAAAACAAGTGTTGTGTGACACGCTTTGCAATCGGCAACAGTATGCTGTCCTTCAAGCACAAAGTCTGTTAAATCGTGCGAAAAACGTGCCGTGGCCTCCGTAAAAGTCCACCCTTCGGTTGTGTGGCAATCGAGACAATCAAATGAAAGATCATCGCCGTGCGGGTTTTCCTGTGCTCTCAGTTGAAAAACCGAAAGCACTGCCACAATTATTAATGACAACTTGCGCATGTAATATCTTCAAATTTATAAACGGTGTAATTCCGGATTAAATCATCGGTGGGTTTATGGCAGGCAATACATTCAAGCCCTTCATGTTTCCCATCAATTTTAAACCGTGCATTATCATGATTGAATTTTTCGGGTAACCAGTTGTTAAACGTATGGCACCGCTCACAATCATTTTTTCCAGATTCATTAAACTGCCCTCTATGAATATCATCATGACAGTTTTCGCAGTTAGCCGGGAGGCCGGCAAAATGCTGTGTTACAACCCCGGCATTTTCAGTAAAATGGCAGTCGCGACACGACGCCGTTTTATGTTTTCCTTCAAGGTTAAATTTGGTTTTTGTATGATCAAATTCTACTCGATTCCAAATTTCTTCGTTATGGCACGAGCGACAATCGGAATCAGACATAAACTTGCTGCTAATATTATTTTCATGAATATTTTCGTGACAGGTAACGCAGTTGATCTCCGCAAAGTCAAAATTCCATTCTTCCCCTTTTTTATGGCATTCGAAACACGGCGTAGCCATGTGGGCACCATTTAATGCAAAATCAGTTTGCTTGTGTCTGTCGAGGTCAAAAGACGAAGGGGAAAATCCATTAACAGAATGACACGAATTGCAATCGGTAGAAACGCCGTTTTTTGCCAATTGTCCTTTATGGTAGTCACTGTGGCAATCGGTACAATTATTATGTGCTACTGCTTTTGTGTGATTTCCTGAGGTGTGGCATTCTTTACAATCTATCGCAACATGCTTTCCCCGCAACGGATAGTCTGTGTTGTTATGATTGAAGTCGCTAATATTTTTAACCTGCGTAAATGAAAATTCGTCGTGGCATTGGCGGCAGTCGTTACCAAATTTATTGTTGTGCACATCCTCGTGACAACTGGTGCAGTTTGCAAATTCTACCCCGGCAAATTTCTGAAAGTTCTTTCCGTTCAGCGTAGTTTTCTCGTGGCATTTTGCACAATCAACTTCACGGTGTTTCCCTATCAGCGGGAATTGAGTTGTTTGGTGATCAAATCCGGTAGCCGGAACAAAGGCTTGCTGGTTATGACAATTGGTACAAGTTTGCAACAACGAATTTTGGTGCACATCGGTATGACAATCAATACAATCGGTTCCCATTCCGAGATAAGTGCCTGATGACTTTTTCTGCGAAATATCGTCTTTTATCAATTCATTTTTGTGGCAATCAATACAATTTATTTCTGCATGTTTTGCCTCCAGTTTAAATCCCGTTAAATCGTGATCGAAAGTATCTTTATCCATTCGTACCAATTTAAAATCGCGACCGTAATGTTCGCCATGACATGCAGCACAGCGTTGCGAAGTAACTTCTTTCGATGCATGAAAACCTTTCTTCTGATCCATTAGGTTTTTAATCTCGACATGGCAGGCAAGGCATTTTGCCGAAGTTTGTTTTTCGCCCAACTCGTGGCATTTTGTACAGTTTGTTAGCCCCCCAAGATGTGCGTGAACATCAGATAATTCGCCCGGCGACAACTGTGCAAAAGATGTTAGAGCAATAAAAAATACTGCCAAAAGAATACCGATATGTTTACCAAATAATTTCAATTTTTATGCATGTTTTAATATTGCTTCTCCAAATTTTGTGGTTATTTCAATTCCCGCATTTCGCAGAAATTCAGTCGGTAACTCACCGCCGGCAAAAATGTAAACCAATTGATTGGCCAGTGACAACACCTCATCCTGCCCGGCAATTTTTAAATGCACAAACTCTTCATCTATCGCGGTAACGTTTGAGTTTAAAATCACATCAAGAGATTTCGATTTAATGGCTTCTTCCAGTTTTTCTCTGTTTTTCGGTTTTAATCGCGAAAAGGTTTCCTTTCGGTACGATAAAGTTACGTCGTTGGTATCTGCCAACAACAAAGCTGATTCGATGGCAGAATCGCCACCGCCCACAACTATTATTTTATTATCCGAGATAAGTTCAGGCTCAAGCAAACGGTAAGTAACTTTTGGCAAGTCTTCGCCCGGAACATTTAATTTACGTGGTGTACCGCGCCGCCCAATGGCCAGCAAAACACGCTGCGATGTGTACTCTTCTCCATTGTTGCATTCCACGCAAAAACCCTGCTCATTTCGCGTAATTTTATTCACTTTGTGCTTCTCGTTTATCTTAATTTCATTTTTCTTCAATACATCGTTCCATAAATCCAATAATTCAGGTTTACTGGTTTCATATAGTTTAACTTTTCCAAACAACGGCAAATCCATTGGCGAAGTCATTACTACTTTTGCACGCGGAAAAGTGTATACTGTACCGCCCAGCGTATCTTGCTCGAGCGTAAGCGTTTTTAGTTTGAGTCGTTTTGCTTCAAGTGTGGCAGAAATTCCGGCAGGCCCGGCACCTATAATTATTAAATCGAATTGCATGTTGCTTTTCGAATTGATTCCTTTTGAAAGGTTTTGAACAGCTTGTTTTCCCTGCTCCACTGCATTTCGGATAAGTCCCATTCCGCCCATTTCGCCGGCAATGAACATGCCTTTAACGTTGGTCTCGAAAGTATGATTAACATGTGGCAAATCAACCCCTCGTTTTTCGGTTCCGATAAAAAGAGAAATGGCTTGGGTTGGACAGGCATGAAAACAGGCGCCATGCCCAACACACTGGCTGGCATTTATTACTGTTGCTTTCCCGTTTCTGATTCCCAGTATATCATGCTCGGGGCACGCACGCACGCAGGCCCCGCTTTGAATACACGAATTTGGATCGACAACCGGGTGTAATGAAACAGGTTCGTAAAGTCCCTCTTCTTTTGCCAACTGAATCTTTTTTTCAACAATTCTCGATTCGCGTCGCAATTTTCGGATATAGACAAGAACCACCCCTAGCAGAAAGATTACTACTGCGCCGTAAATTATTATTTGTTCCAGTAAATTTTCCATGAATTAAAATATCCAGCTGTAACCAAAAAGTAAAGCCACAACAATGTGCACCAACATTATAACTAACATTATTAATGCAAAAGGAAGGTGTGCTACGTGCCAGTAACGCATCAGTTTTTGCATGGTTGAAAGCCAGGCTATACGCCGGTTCATTATTATTTTTGACTTCAATATTTTTATGGCTTTTCGGTAATCGCTTCCTTTAAAACCTTTCTGTTTAAGCTCTTTACGCAACTCTGCAATTAACGAACGCTCGAAACTCAGGCGTTTAAAAATACGTTTTGCATAGTTGCCAACTTCTCGGTACGATTGCTTCTTCAGCGCCTCATTTACTTTATTCAGCCCCTGCGTAAGCGCTTCGTTTTTCTCTCCGTACTGAGTTAAAAGTGCAGCTTCCATTTTATTCAGCTCGTTAAGGCTCATTTCACGTCCTTCGATGGTATGCGGTATTTGCAAGTAAATTACCCGGCCAATTATACCACTGACAACAACTGCCACCATACTCCAAAAACTAATTGCAACAAGACCTCCAAACTTGAATGTTGTGTGATACAAAACCATTATCGGACCAAGCGTACATAAGAAAATATGAAACTCTAACCAGTATTTCAACACGCCAAGTCGCGACAGCAATCTTAGTCGTTTGCGTGCCATGTAACCAAAAACGCCAACTACCATTAAAGTAGCTCCTATAATTCCAAGGCCATGACCAATTAATCCGGTTGGTTTTAATAAGGCATCCTGAGCATGAAAATGGCGTTCACCAAAATCTTCCAAATAATAGTCTGCGCCATAAACAGCTAAAAAAACAAATACAAAAATTGTTACTGATACTAACGAAAGTATGTACAGCGAGTGCCAGAATCGTCCCATTTATCTTCCACAATTTAGGTTTGTAGATTTAAATCTATGATTATTTTATTAAATACTATACGTTAAAATGCCACAGAATAGTATTTCAAATCAACTCTAAATTAGAAAGTTACATGTTTTGCATGTTTTTTACAAACAAATGTTTAATAAGATGCTATAAAACTATTGTCAGAAATTAGAAGCAGAATTATAATTAACAATTTTGTTATTTACAATTTATAACGTATCTAAATTTATAGATATATAAGAAATATTGGGGGACCCGATATATAATAAGATAAGCAGAGAATAGGCAAGTCCAAACAGACAACTACTTACCGCCCTGTTCTGCATTGGCAAGTATTTGCTCTATGGGTTCCCATTCAATTTTTTGCAACTCCTGCATTAATGAGTCTTTAACTACAATGTAGCGCTCCATGTTTTCCTCTTTAACGGGCTCAACAGGTGGGGCTTTAACTTTAAGCGGATCAACCAAACTTCCGTTTTTAGCCACCCTAAAATCGAGGTGTGGACCGGTTGCCAGTCCAGTTGCTCCAACGTAACCAATTACCTGCCCCTGTTTTACACGGGCACCGGTATGCATTCCTTTTGCATATCCCGACAGATGCATGTATGTAGTAGTGTATACCGAGTTGTGCTTAACTTTAATGTAGTTACCTCCACCATTTTTCTGATAAGCTTTTGCAATAACAGTCCCATCACCAATACTCATAACAGGAGTTCCTTTTGGCGCAGCATAATCCACTCCATGATGCGGACGACGAATACGCAACACCGGGTGCATTCGTCCATTGGAAAAGCGGGAACTGATTCGCGAGAATTTTAATGGTGCTTTTAAAAATGCTTTGCGTAAGCTTTTTCCCTGCTCATCAAAATAATCCCAACGATCATCCTGATCGAAAATAAATGCATAATTCTCATCACCATAATGATCAAACTGAACAGCGTAGATTTCACCAATACCTATTGAAACGGAATCAACAAATTGCTCGTCGTAAATTACGCGGAAGCGATCGCCTTTCTGGATGGCGAAAAAGTCGATGGTCCAGGCAAAAATATCAGAAAGTTCCAATGCCAGCATTGGGTCTTGACCGTTATCAATCATCGCATTCCACAACGACGATTCAACTACACCCTGAGCAGTTCTTTGCCGGGTTTTTACCTCCTTGGCTCCTTGATAAATTCCTAATGTATCGGTTAACTCAAACACGGTATATTCAACCGGCGAGTTTTCGTAAATAAAATATTTTGCCACGGGAATTGAATCGCGCGTAGAAAGAATGCAGAAATTCTCGCCACTTTTAATTTTGCGAACATCAAACACGCTCTTTGATTTTCGGGCAATTTTATCGATGGTACCCATGCCCACGCCACGCGCATTTAAAATCTGGCTGAGATACTGGTTGTTCTTTACTTTGCCCATTTCAAGCGAAAAAGAATCAATCGGAAGCCCGTATTTTAAAACCGGCATCTTTACTTCAACAACGGTATCCAACACAGGTATTTCTGCTTGTTTGGTATTTTTAGGTGAACACGAAAACAACTGACTCAATGCTATTACGAGTCCCATCCCCACAACTATCGATCTCAATTTCCTCATCTTCAAATTTTAATTAAGGCAAAAATAAGAAAACTGTATAGATAACAAGATTAGTATGCAAGCGATTTAAAAATTTGAATTTTTATCGGGAAATGTGATGGCCGGAAAATCTTTGAATTACAGTTTCAGCTTATCAAAACCCTGGCCGTAAACGCCCATTACACTGCCCATTGAAATAAAAGCGTCCGGATCGATTTGTTTGATTTTGCGAAAAATATCTCCGGTTTCTTTTTTACGAACCACCGACATCACAATTTTTGTTTTCTTCTGCGTATACCATCCTGAACCGTCCAAAAGCGTTACACCTCTGTACGCTTCATTCCCGATATATTGGGCAATTTCATCGTATTTTTTTGAAATGATAAACATTTGCGCCGAACGGTTGGCACCACTCAAAAATGAATCGAGAGCGTACGAAACCACCCACATCATCACATATCCATAAACCAGCTTTTCTACCGACTGAAACACAAAATAAACCGAGCCAATAATTACCACGTCGCAAAGCATAATAACCCGCCCCGGACTAACATTTCGGTATTTGTTTACAATCATTGCAATAATATCGGTACCCCCCGTACTACCGCCGCGCGAGAATACAATGCCCAAACCTACACCACTCATCATTCCTCCGAGCACTGCCGACAGAAACATATCATCGACCAACGGCTCTGAAAGTACATCCTGAAAAATGCCAAAAAAGCCTGAAACCACAACAATACTGTAGATTGTTTTTACACCAAAATTGGCCCCCAAAAACTTAATGGCTATCAACACCAAAACAATATTAATGGAAAAATAGGTGATACTTACCGGTATCTTTGTGGCATAAAAAACCACCGCGGCTACACCACTAATTCCTCCACCGGCAATTTCGGCAGGAATAACAAAAAGTGTCCATGCCATGGCAAAGAGGAATAATCCAAAGGTCATTATTCCATAATCCTGAATGGTTTTGATCAGCTTCTTATTTGTCGCAAAAAGTTTTGTAAACATCTTAGCAATTTTTGTCGTTTAAAAATCGCGCAAAAGAACAAAGCCTTTCCTGAAATTTTTGTGATGATTGTCAGGGATTTAAGAAATAATATAGATTTAAAAAACAAAAGGACAATCCTGCGATTGCCCTTTCGATTTATCTTTTTTACTATGAAATCAGAAATTGCTATCCCACAGCTACATTTATAATCTTTTTAGGTACAAAAATGAATTTCCGAACAGTTTTTCCTTCCATCCATTTGGCAGCGCGTTCGTCGGCAAGCACTGTCTTTTCAATTTCATCTTTTGGCATATCCAAAGGCAGCTCAATTTTAAAGCGCATTTTGCCGTTAAACGATACCGGGTATTCGTGCGAATCTTCCGTCAGCAAACTCTGATCAACTTGCGGCCACGCTTCGTAAGCCAAAGTTTCCTTGTTACCGTACATCGACCACAACTCTTCGGCCATGTGAGGCGCATAAGGTGCAAGTATTTTGGCAAATGTTTCTGCTGATTGTTTGGTAACTTTTCCCTTTTTAATGGCCAGGTTATTAAATACCATCAATGCCGAAATTCCGGTATTGAACTTCAGGTTTTCAATATCATGCTCTACCTTTTGTATGGTTTGATGCAGCAATTTAGCCACTTCTTTATCTTCTTCTCCTTCAACAATTTTTTCAGGATCGGCAAAGAAACGATAGGCACGTGCCAGGAAGTTGAAAACACCTTTCACTCCGTTTTCTGCCCAAGGTTTACGCTCGTCAAGCGGCCCCATAAACATTTCGTACAAGCGCAGCGAATCGGCACCGTAGTGTTCAATCACATCATCAGGATTTACTACATTTTTCAGCGACTTCGACATTTTTGCAACAATCTGCCTCAATTCTTCGCCGGTTTCGGTGTGGAAATACTTACCGTCTTTTTCCTCTACCAAATCCGAAGCAACTTTTGCACCGGTTGCAGTTTCGTAGGCAAAAGCCAGAATCATTCCCTGGTTAAACAGTTTTTGAAAGGGCTCGTCGGTTGAAACCACGCCCAAATCAAACAACACTTTGTGCCAAAAACGCGAGTACAACAAGTGAAGAACAGCATGCTCGGCACCACCAACATACAGATCGACCGGCATCCAGTACTGTTCTTTTTTTACATCGAAAATACTGTCTTCGTTATTCGGATCGATGTAACGTAAGTAATACCAGCACGAACCGGCCCATTGTGGCATGGTGTTGGTTTCACGGCGGCCTTTACGTCCGTTCTTGTCGGTAACTGTTAACCAGTCTTCAGCATTAGCCAATGGCGACTCACCGGTTGCACTTGGCGAATATTCTTCCAGGTTTGGCAATTGCAAAGGCAGGTTTTCATCGTCAACCAGGCTAACTTCGCCATCTTCCCAGTGAATAACCGGGAACGGCTCGCCCCAGTATCGCTGGCGACTAAACAACCAGTCGCGCAATTTAAAATTCACTGTTGCTTTTCCAATTCCTTTGCTTTCCAGCCACTCAACAACCTGTTGAATTCCGGCAGCTTTATTCAATCCGTTGATATCCAAACCGGTTTCATCGCTCGACGAATTGATGTAAGCACCATCTTCCGTCCAGCAGGCATCGCCGGCTAAAATCTCATCACGGTTTTCAGCATCTTTTGGATCGAGAATACAACTGATCTGAATATCAAATTCTTTTGCAAATTCAAAGTCGCGGGTGTCGTGTGCCGGAACTGCCATAATTGCTCCTGTTCCGTAGCCCATCAACACATAGTCGGCTACCCAAATCGGAATCAATTGTTTGTTCACCGGATTTACAGCATAACGGCCGGTAAATACACCGGTTTTTTCTTTAGCCAAATCCGTACGGTCCAGATCTGATTTTAAAGCCGCTGCTTTTATATAAGCATCAACAGCATCCTTTTTATCGTCGGTAACAATTTCGTTTACCAAGGCGTGTTCCGGAGCAATTACCATGTAAGTTGCACCAAACAAAGTATCAGGACGAGTAGTGTAAACACGCAGGTTTTTATCCAATCCATCGATGGCAAAATCCACTTCGGCACCGGTTGATTTACCGATCCAGTTGCGCTGCATGTCTTTTACTCCTTCCGGCCAATCCAGGTTTTCAAGTCCGCTCAGTAATCTTTCACCATAATGAGGAATACGCAGCAACCATTGTTTCAGGTTTTTGCGGATAACGGTGTTACCACATTTTTCGTGCGAACCATCAGTCAATACCTCTTCGTTGGCACAAACTGTTTTACACGAATCGCACCACCAAACCTGTGCATTATCGTAATACGCCAGGCGTTTCTCACTGATGTATTCCTGTACAGCAGTTTCACCTTTTGCTTTAATATCTTCAGGAATTACCAACTCTGAAATTGGTCGTCCCTTTTGTTGTTCTTCATCAAAATAAGTGTCGTACAGTTTTTTGAAAATCCACTGTGTCCACTTAAAATATTTTGGGTCGGTGGTATTTATCTCGCGGTCCCAATCGTAGCTCAAACCAATGGCTTTAATCTGCCGACGAAAATTATCGCAGTTTTTCTGAGTGGTAATTGCAGGGTGTGTTCCCGTTTGCATCGCATACTGTTCGGCAGGCAAACCAAAAGCATCGTAGCCCATCGGATGCAACACATTAAATCCTTTCATGCGCTTGTAGCGGCTTAAAATATCGGTTGCTGTATAGCCCTCAGGGTGACCAACATGCAGCCCCGCTCCCGACGGATACGGGAACATATCGAGGATGTAATATTTTGGTTTCGAGTAGTCGTCTTCGGTTTTAAACGTTTTGTTTTCCTCCCAGTACTTTTGCCATTTCGGCTCTATTTCTGCGAATTTATATTCCATTTTCTTACGTAATAAGATTCTGATTTTAAAGGCGCAAAGATAAAATTTTTGTTGGATGTATCAGGAGATTTTACACATTCAAAATAAATCAGAACAAAATGTTTGAGATTTCAAGAGAATTAAATTCAAATCTGTCAGACTAACACATTCGCTGTTTTATATTATGCTGAAAAGCAACAAGATATCTTCTTTCATTTTTCGTAACTTCAACATATAAAAACTAATACCATTAAAATGAACACTAAAAGTAGTAAGTTATTTGTTGAGGACTTTATGAACTACGTCCGGGCAAAAGATCCGGGACAACCTGAATTCCATCAGGCGGTGCACGAAGTTGTTGAATCGCTGGCCGATTTTCTTCTCGATAATCCGAGGTATTTGCATGCCCAAATTCTGGAGCGAATGGTTGAAGCTGAACGCATCATTCAATTTCGTGTTCCGTGGATTGACGATCGGGGAAAAATTCATATCAACCGCGGTTACCGTGTTGAAATGAACAGCGCCATTGGCCCCTACAAAGGAGGCTTGCGTTTTCACCCAACAGTAAATCAAGGTATTCTTAAGTTTTTGGCTTTTGAACAGGTTTTAAAAAACAGTTTAACCTCGTTGCCAATGGGGGGAGGAAAAGGTGGTTCTGATTTCGATCCCAAAAACAAATCGGACAATGAAGTGATGCGTTTCTGCCAGAGTTTTATGACCGAGTTATCACGTCACATTGGTCCGTATACCGATGTGCCAGCCGGTGATATTGGCGTTGGCGGTCGTGAAATCGGGTTCTTGTTTGGCCAATACAAGCGCTTACGCAACGAGTTTACCGGAGTACTTACCGGAAAAGGTGTTGAGTGGGGTGGATCACTAATAAGGCCCGAAGCAACAGGATACGGAACGGTTTACTTTGCCGAGGAAATGATGAAAACACGCGGCGAGAGTTTTAAAGGAAAAGTTGTTGCAGTTTCAGGATCGGGAAATGTGGCGCAGTTTGCCACCGAAAAAGTAATTGAACTGGGTGGAAAAGTTGTTACGCTGTCCGATTCAAGCGGCTCGATTTACGATCCTGATGGTATTGATCGTGAAAAACTTGATTTTGTAATGGAACTGAAAAACGTACATCGTGGAAGGATAAAAGAATATGCCGATAAATATGCTGTGAAATACATGGAGAAACAACGTCCGTGGAGCGTGAAATGCGATGTAGCTTTGCCTTGTGCAACTGAAAACGAACTAAACCTTGAAGAGGCAAAAATGCTGATTAACAACGGTTGTTTTGTGGTAGCAGAAGGTGCCAACATGCCAAGCACGGAGGATGCCGTTCACTATTTCATTGAGAAGCAAATTCTTTACGGACCGGGAAAAGCCGCCAACGCCGGTGGTGTTGCTGTATCTGGTTTGGAGATGACACAAAACAGTATGCGCCTGGCATGGAGCCGTGAAGAAGTAGACACCAAACTACACTCGATTATGCGCAATATTCACGAAATGTGCGTAAAGTACGGCAACGAAAAATCAGAATTTACCAACTACGTAAAAGGTGCAAACATTGCAGGATTTGTAAAAGTTGCCAACTCGATGATGGCACAAGGACTTGTATAAAACTACTAACAGCTACTTCATATTTTTACTATCCGGCCTGAATTGCCAGGCCGGATTTTTTATGAGATAACGCAGTAGTTCAATTTATAATCAAAAAAACAGTGCACCAAGGCATAATTTTTGATAGAAAGACGCCGATTAATAGATTTGCACAAAATTATTTTCGGTGAAAAAATTCGAACTAACGCTATTTATACTTCTGCTTTCTCTATCTACTGTTGTTGCGCAATCGTATGTACGGGTAATAAATGCAAAAACCGGCAATCCTATCGAGCATGCCATGCTGATTTCTGAAAGTTTTTTTACACAAACAGATGAAAGTGGCCGCGCTAAACTCGACGAATTCAAATTAGATGAGAAAATTCAGTTCAAACATTCTTCCTTTTTATCGTATGTAAGTACCCGCCGAAAAATTGAAAGTCAGAGCAGAACAGTGTTGTTGATGGAAAGTCCGGTGCGTCTTGACGAAGTAGTTGTTTCGGTGAACCGCTGGAAACAATCGAAAACGGAAATTCCGCATACCATAAAATCAATACAACCCGACGCCGTTTTGCAATACAATCCGCAAACAACTGCCGATTTACTTGGAACGGCTAGTGGTGTATTTATCCAAAAAAGTCAGATGGGTGGAGGCAGCCCGATGATTCGTGGTTTTGCTGCCAACCGGGTGCTGATTATGGTTGATGGCATACGCATGAACAACGCCATTTACCGCAGCGGCAACCTACAAAACGTAATTTCAATTGATGGCCAGAGCCTGCAAAATACCGAAGTTATTTTTGGCCCGGGTTCGGTAATTTATGGCAGCGATGCACTTGGTGGAGTAATGAGCTTTAACACCCTTTCGCCTAAACTCTCAACAAACGAAAATTTCGAGGCTTTCGGTAAAGTCTATTCACGTTATTCGAGTGCCAATTTTGAAAAAACCGGTCATTTCTCGTATAATTTTGGAGGTAAAAAATGGGCATCGGTAATTAGCGCCACATATACTGATTTTGATGACCTGAAAATGGGAACTAACGGCAGCGATAACTATTTACGCCCGCAATATGTTTTGGATTCGCCTTATTCCGGAGCCGATCAGATTATGGAGAACAGCAACAAACGGGAACAAAAATATACGGGCTATCATCAGTTTAACCTGATGGGAAAACTGCGTTATCGGCCAAATGAAACTATTGATGTTGAACTGGGTGCGCACCACTCGCAAACTGGCAACATTCCGCGTTACGACCGTCTTATTCAATACGGTGGCGATGAATTGAAATACGCTGAATGGTATTATGGCCCACAGGAATGGACACTTTTATCGGGCCGCCTGCAATTTAAGAAAGACATGTTACTGTTTGACAAAGCAAATTTATTGCTGGGCTATCAGGATTACACCGAAAGCCGCCACGACCGCAAACTAAATAACGATGCTTTGCGTAGCCGCACCGAGAATGTAAATATATACTCCCTGAACCTCGATTTTGGGAAAAATCTGGATAATAAGAGTGAGCTTTTTTATGGTTTAGAAAGCTACTTTAATAAAGTTGGATCAACCGGATTTTCAGAAGATTTGATTTCGGGCGAGCAGGAAAATATCGCACCGCGTTACCCCAATGATTCAAAGTACTCAAGTTTGGCGGCTTATTATTCGTTCAAATATTCCATCAGTCCGAAAATTATTTTCCAAATGGGCTCGCGGTTTACGTTCACTCATTTGGAAGGAAAATTCGATACCAATTATTACCAGTTTCCTTTCGATGGATTCGATATGAACAACTCTGCATTTAACGGTAACCTTGGAATTGTTTGGCACCCTACTACCGCCTGGCAAATTAATATTCACGGATCAACCGGATTTCGCTCACCCAACATCGATGATGTTGCCAAAGTTTTCGACTCGGAACCCGGAACAGTTGTAGTTCCCAATCCCGATCTGAAACCGGAATATGCGCGCAATCTCGAGTTGAGTATTATTCGTTCGTACGAAAACAAATTAAAAGTTGAGCTAACCGGTTTTTACACTTGGCTGAAAGATGCCATGGTTAGACGAGCTTTCGACGGATTGGGGCAGGATTCGATTTTATACGATGGCGAAATGAGCCGCGTTGAAGCATTGGTAAATGCCGAGTCGGCAACAATTTACGGAACAACAGTAAATATTGAATACCTGTTTAACAACCAGTGGCGCACCCGCCACGACATTACCATAACAAAAGGAGAAGACTCTGAGGGATTTCCCATTCGTCATGTGCCACCAACATTTGGTTCGTCTCATATTATTTTCGAAGGGCCCAAATTATATCTCGATTTTTATGTGAGTTACAGCGGAAAACTTGATTTTGACGAGCTGGCTCCCGACGAACAGGACAAGCCGCATTTATATCTGCCGGATAAAAATGGAGACCCGTATTCGCCATCGTGGTGGACAGGGAATATAAAATCAAATTATCATCTCAATTCCAAACTCACACTCAGCGGTGGAATAGAAAATATTTTTAATAAACGCTATCGGCCTTATTCTTCGGGAGTTGTATCGCCGGGCAGAAACTTTGTTATTTCAGCGTTATTTAAAATTTAAATTCATAAGCCGGTTTTTATGACAAATACCAGCAAACAAAAGATGCGCATAACAAAATATTAACTTTCCTTGTAATAAAAACACCGAATAAATAAGACTTAGAAAACATTTTGTTTACAATTAGTCGGCATCTTGCGGGTACTAAAATTACCGCAATGAAAAGACGAAATTTCTTAGGAGCACTGGGAACTTCAGCGCTCGGCTTATCAATATTATCTTGTGAAACAACTGTAAAAACCGATCAAAGTAAAGATCGTTTGTTCCGTATAGCCCACCTTACCGACATGCACATTTTCGAATCGGAAAAAGTAGCCCGCGGAATGAAGCAGCTCTTAAAGGAAATTCATGAAATGGAAGACAAGCCGGACTTTGTTTTAAACACCGGCGACAACATTATGGATGCCTTAAAACATTCGAAAGAAGAAGTGGAACAACAGTGGAATGCCTGGACACGCTATTATAAAAACGAATTAGAATACCCCTTATACAGCTGCATTGGCAACCACGATGTTTGGGGCTGGGGGTTAAAAGACCAGCCAATTCAGAACGATCCGCTATTTGGGAAAGCATGGGCAATGAAAATGCTGGAACTTGAAGAACGATTTTATGCATTTGAACACAAAGGATGGAAATTTATTTGTCTCGACAGTCCGGCACCGGTTGAAACGGCAAGTTACACTGCCCAACTTGATGACACACAATTTCAGTGGTTAGAAAAAGAATTGGAGCACACCAAGGCATCAACGCCAATTTGTATTGTTTCGCATATTCCTATTTTATCTGCCTCGGTTTTTTACGATGGCGACAATGTAAAAGATGGACAATGGCAAGTTCCCGGAGCCTGGATGCACACCGACTCAAAGAAAATAAAAGAATTGTTTTATAAATACCCAAACGTGAAAGCCGCCTTAAGCGGGCACGTTCATTTGGCCGACAAAACCGAATATTTAGGAGTACACTATCATTGCAATGGTGCCGCGTGTGGTGGATGGTGGGACGGAAGTTACCAGGAATTTGGCCCGGCTTATGCCATAATCGACTTTTATGCCGATGGATCGATCAACACCAATTTAATACAATATAAATTCTAAATGCAACTAATTCTCAGTCAAATAATGAACACGGGATAATCATTCAATGCTCCTGATTTCTTTCGCGGAGCCTATTTTCAGAACACCATAAAACACTGCGTTTCATATGATTGACTTGCGCCAGCAAGTTAAAATGGGATTACTATGATTAAAAATCACATAAAAAACGAAGTAGAGTATTAAAACAAAATTTACGTATCTATGAAACACTTTATTTTAACTATTGGATTTCTGCTTATGGGCTTGGTTCTATTTGCCCAAAAGCAAGAAATCACGGGAAAAATTACTGAAACCAACGGAGTTTCATTACCCGGAGTAACTATTATGGAAAAAGGAACTTCGAACGGAACAGTTTCCGATTCTGAAGGGAATTACCGCATTGAAGTCAGTGAAAATGCAACGCTGCAATTTTCGTTTATTGGCTACACTACAAAGGAAGTTCCGCTTGCAGGCAAGTCGGTTTTGAATGTAGAATTGAAAGAAGACCTACGGGAAATTGACGAAGTAATTGTAACCGCACTGGGGATTAGCCAGGAGAAAAAAGCATTGGGTTACGCCACTCAGGAAGTAAAATCGGAAACAATTACAAGCGTTAATGCACCCAACATGGGAAACATGCTTAGCGGACAAGTTGCCGGTTTAACGGTTGACACAAAAACAGGAATTTTCCAAAGCCCTGATTTTCAGCTACGCGGAAAAGCACCGTTGATTGTTATTGACGAAGTGCCCGTTGAAACAGACTTTTTTGATGTTTCGTCGGCTGACATTGAAAACATTGTTGTACTTAAAGGACCTACCGCCTCATCGCTTTACGGATCGAGAGGAAGAAACGGAGCCATTCTTATTACAACTAAAAAAGCAGCACGAGAAGGACTGAATATAACCGTTTCGAACAGCACCATGATTTCGGCCGGTTACACTGTTTTCCCTGAAACACAAACCGACTACGGAAACGGATCGAATGGCCAGTACGAGTTCTGGGACGGACAAGATGGCGGAATCTCAGATGGTGATATGATTTGGGGGCCTAAATTTTCTGACAACCTTGAAATTCCGCAGTGGAACAGCCCTATTTACGATAATGTTACCGGAGAAACTATTCCATGGTGGGGCGATGTTTCGGGCACACAGTACGACGACAAATCGCGTTACTCGCGCGTACCAATTCCGTGGGAATACCACAACAACCTGAAAGATTTTATGAGCACCGGAGTTGTGTCAACCACCAACTTTTCAATTGCTTCAAAAAACGAAAAAGCTTCAACACGCTTTTCAGGTTTTTATCAAACGGAAAAAGGCCGCGTTCCTAACTCAAAACTAAAAACCGGAGGAATGACCTTTAACGGCTTGTACAAGCTTACATCAAACTTTACCGTTGATGCCAAATTAGCTTACAACAAAGTTTATTCGCCTAACTACCCGCGCTACGGTTACGGCCCACGTAACCACATGTACACTATTCTTATTTGGATGGGTGACGATGTAAACGGACAGGACCTGAAAGAACACATGTATATTCCTGGACAAGAAGGCTACCGCCAGGCCAACTACAACTACGCCTGGTACAACAACGTATATTTTGCTGCCAACGAGCTAAACCAAAAACACGACCGCAACACTGTTAACGGACAGGTAAAATTGAAGTGGGATATTACTGAGGATCTTAGTTTGCAAGGAAGAAGTTCTGCAGTATTGAAACACACTTTTGAAGATCGCCAAAGTCCGAAATCGTATCTAAACTACGGCGATCCGCGCGAAGGTGATTACAAAACATGGAACACCGACCAGGTGAATGTTGATAATGATATTTTACTTTCGTACAAAAAAGATTTCTCAGAGAAATTTGGGTTAAGTGCCAATGCCGGTGCATCAATGTTTTACAAAAAATACCAGCAGGAATACAACGCTACCGATGGTTTAGTGGTTCCGTGGGTATACAGTTTAAATAACTCGCTGGGAAATGTAAAAGCATCAACCAATTACCAGGAGCGCGAGATCCGCAGTGTTTTCGGAACATTGTCAGTTGATATGCTTGATGCATTTTTCCTGACGGTTACCGCACGTAACGACTGGTCTTCAACACTGCCAACTTCAAACAATTCGTATTTCTACCCCTCAGTATCGTTAAGTACTTTGGTATCAAACCTGGTGGAATTACCAGAGGCAGTTGATTATCTAAAACTGTATGGTTCGTGGGCCGAAGTATCGAGTGATTTAAGTCCTTACCAAATCTCGTCGTACTACAGCAACAGCGGTATGTACAACGGAAACTCGCGCGTGAGCTACCCGGGAACCATTGTTAATCCGAATATCAAACCGGAAAAATCAACTTCGTTCGAGCTGGGCCTTTCATCGGTATTCATGAAAAACCGATTGAGTTTTGATTTTACCTACTACAATATTGTTGACGAAAACCAGATTATTGACCTTAGCATCTCTGATGCAAGTGGTTTTGCATCGCGCAAAGTAAATGGCAATCAATACACAACCAATGGTTTCGAGGTGATGCTGAGTGCCAACCCGGTGCGTAAAAGCAATTTCCGTTGGGATGTTGGCTTTAACTGGACAACAAGTATTAAGAAGCTAACAGAGATTTATGGTGGTGCCAACAAATATGGAAATTACTCGCTTGACGAACGCGTTGATAATTTCTACGGAACAGGCTGGATGAAAACAGCCGATGGTCAGCTTATCGTATCGGAAGAAACCGGATTACCATCAAAAGATCCAAATCCGCAAATGTTAGGGCACCGAGATCCGAACTGGAAGTTTGGTTTGCAAAACCATTTTAAATACGGAAAACTTTCGCTCGATGTTGATATCGACGGATCGTTTGGCGGTGTAATGTGGTCGAGAACTGTTGAAAAAATGTGGTGGGGAGGAAAACATCCAAACTCAGTAGAATTCCGCGATGCGGAATATGCAGCCGGTCACCCGGTTTATGTTCCCGATGCTGTAAACGTTGTTAGCGGCGAATTAACTACCGATACCGATGGAAATGTAATTTCGGACACGCGCGAATACAAAACCAATGCCACTGCGCTGAGCTGGCAAACCTGGAGTCAGAACTACCCCTACCGCGCATATGTAACACAAGCCGAAAGCGAAAAATTTGCCAACGTTTTCGACCGTAGTTTTGTGAAATTACGCAAAGTGTCATTCACTTACGATCTAACCGATCTTGTAAATGTAAATGCGTTCAAAAAAATTGAAGCATCTGCCTACGGATACAACCTGGCCATGTGGAAAAAAGCAGACATTATAGATCCTGACTTTGGTAACGACGACAACCTCCAGGATCCGTCATCGCGCTACATTGGTTTAGGATTAACCGTAACATTCTAAATAAATATTTCAACGATTAAAATTTAAAACAGATGAAAAAATATATTTTATCAGCACTATTTTTTGTTTGGATATTTAGTTCTTGCAGCGATTTGGAGGAACTAAATGAAAACCCGAACAACGTACCTGAAACGCACCCTCAGCTTCTGCTAACCGATATTGAGTGGAATGCTTTCCAGGTGGAAGGAGTGAGCCCAATGTTTGCCTCGCGAATGGTAGTTCAAACCGATGGAGAAAATGCCAACCAGTATTACAACTGGACACGTGCCGGTTTTGATGATTATGCGCAACTGCGAAACGTTACCAAAATGATGGAAGAAGCTGAACGTATTGAAAGTTCGGCTTACACAGCATTGGGTAAATTTTTCCGCGCCTACTACTTTTATAATCTTACACTAACTTTTGGCGACGTTCCGTACTCTAATGCACTAAAAGGTGAGACCGACGAAATTTATGCCCCGGCTTACGATTCGCAACAAGCCATTTTTAAAGGTATTTTGCAGGAACTGCAAGATGCAGATGCGTTGCTGGCAAACGACAACAGCATTATTGCGGGCGATATTATATACAACGGAAGCACAAGTAAATGGCGCAAATGCATCAACTCGTTTCGCTTAAAAGTATTGATTACACTATCGGAGAAAGAAGCAGATACCGACCTGAACGTAAAAAATACTTTTGCAAGCATTTATAACAATGCTCCGCTAATTGAATCGAATGCCGACAACGGCCAATTGGTATTTATCGACGAGTTGGGTAGTCGTTACACCGAATACAATAGTAGTAGTTACGGATCGGCAAGATACATGGACTCAACTTTTGTTAAACGTCTTCAGGATTTAAACGATCCCCGTTTGTTTGTTTTTTGCGGACAAACACGTAACGCTAAAGAGGCAGGTTTGGCCATCAACGATTTTTCGGCTTACGAAGGTGGCGACCCAATTGCTCCGTACAACGATGTTAATCTGAAAGCAGCTGCCGGAAAAGTATCGAAAGTAAATTTAAGGTACACTACCGATCCAACAACTGAGCCTCATGTATTTCTGGGATATTCAGAATTGCAGCTGATTCTTGCCGAAGCGAGCGTACGTGGATGGATCAGCTCTTCGGCGCAAGAACACTACGAAAACGCAGTAAAAGCATCGTTCGATTTCTATAATACAAATGCCGCCGATTATGCTGAATATGTAAACGCAGCATCAGCAGACGAATATTTGCAGGGCGAGTTGGTTGACTTTACCAATGCAACATCAACCGAAGAGCAACTGCAACTTATCATGCTTCAAAAATATATCCCTTCTTTTCTGCAAGGCGGATGGAGAATGTATTTTGATCATCTGCGCACTGGTTATCCTGAGTTCAGAATTGAAGGCACAAACACCCCTCCTTTGCGTTGGATGTACCCAACAAGCGAGTACCAACAAAACGGCGAGCACGTTAGCGCAGCAATTTCTGCACAATTTGGAGAAGGTAACGACAAAATCAGAGAGACAACCTGGTGGTTAAAATAGCACTCACTCTTTTTTCATAGAACATATTTTAAAGGTCTGCATCATTTTTTGCAGGCCTTTATATGCTTATATTTAAAAATTTATACACTTAAATCAGATGAAAACAAAAATCGTAACAGCAATTTTCCTACTGATGGGCATTTCAGTTTTTGCCCAAAACGTAAATAACATTCAAATGCCCGAGCTATTGAACAACAGTTCGCGCAAGACGATAAACGTACCCAATATTTTAGGCTACCAAACCCTAAAGTGCGATTTCCACATGCACACCGTTTTTTCCGATGGAGTTGTGTGGCCAACTGTTCGGGTTGACGAAGCATGGAACGAAGGACTCGACGCCATTGCAATTACCGATCATATCGAGCGCAATCCATCAAAGCAAGATGTTGGAGGAGACGATAATTCATCGTACGAAATTGCTTTGCCACGCGCTAAGCAAAAAAACATTATTCTTATTCATGCAGGTGAAATTACACGCAGTATGCCCCCAGGTCATTTTAATGCCCTGTTTTTGAAAAATACACAGGCCGTTGACACCGAAAACTGGCGCGATGCTTTTGCTGAAGCCAAAAAACAAGGTGCTTATCTTATTTGGAATCATCCGGGATGGAAAGCTCAACAACCAGATACTTGCCTATGGTGGGACGAACATACAGAACTTTACAATAAAGGAATGATAAACGCCATTGAAGTTTTTAACGAAAAAGAATGGTACCCCATTGCGCTAGACTGGTGTATGGACAAAAACATTGCACCACATGCAGCTTCTGATATACACGGAATAAATTCGGAAATGTATAATCTTGAAGATTACCACCGCCCTATGACCTTGGTGTTGGCCAAAGAACGAAACCTTGAATCCATTCGCGAAGCTTTATTTGCCAACCGTACCATTGCTTATTTTGGAAATATTCTGGCCGGGAAAAAAGAATACCTGAAAGCATTTTTTGAAGCTTCTGTTGAAATTCATGCATTTAATGAAAACAACAAAGAAAAAAGCTACATCATCAAAAACGCATCAGATGTACCTTTCCAATTGTCATCTTCAAACAAAAGCTTTACCATTCCGGCAAACGGAGAAGCATTAGTTACGCTTCCAAGCAATTTCAAAAATGAATTTGTGATAAAAAACTTATTCATTAAAGGAGCTGAAAATCTGCAGGTTTCATTAAATCTGTAAGACTAAAAAACAGCACAAAATAATAAATAGAGGCAATCATCGTTTTTTACACAGAAGGCAGAAAACAATCTTACGAGAGAAGATTTTCATTTATTTAATTCGGTATTGCCTTCGAAGAGGGACGCCAGGCGTCCCTCTTCTTTTATTTGAACCATAAAGCACAGAAACAGTTATTTCAGGTAAGCAGTTAAAAACATGAATAAAATACATAACGAAACCCATTTTAAAGAGCTGTGCGACTGGTGTACCCATATCGAGCCAAAACTGGAACAGGTAATCAGGGAATACGATTATCCGCCACTTTGGTACCGAAAACCGGATTTTGCAACACTCATTCTAACTATTCTGGAACAGCAGGTTTCCTTGGCATCGGCAAAAGCGGCCTACAATAAACTGCTTGAAAAGATAAAAAAACTTACTCCTGAGAATTTATTGAAACTAACGGACCAAGAGTTGAGAGCCTGTTATTTTAGTCGCCAGAAAATACAATATAGCCGGACACTTGCCAACGAAATTGCCACTGGCAAACTCAACCTTCTTGAATTAAACGAAATGGATGAAGCAGCCATTCGTAAAATACTAATCAAACTAAAAGGCATCGGCAACTGGACCATCGATATGTATGTGCTGATGAGTCTTCATTTTTCTGATATATTCCCTCCCGGAGACCTGGCAACCATAAAAGCGGTTTATGAATTAAACCTAGTTTCGCCAGAATCAACAAAAGACGAAATCATAGAGTACATGAATCGTTTCTC
The DNA here is from genome assembly GCF_963676815.1 of uncultured Draconibacterium sp. Taxonomy (NCBI): domain Bacteria; kingdom Pseudomonadati; phylum Bacteroidota; class Bacteroidia; order Marinilabiliales; family Prolixibacteraceae; genus Draconibacterium; species uncultured Draconibacterium sp. The sequence continues at coordinate 3,190,528 of NZ_OY781365.1, read as the reverse complement.
GCCAAACCGCTCGGTGGCAACCTATATTTTGTGGCATTATTACATTCAAAAACGCCGCCTCGTTTTGGAGTGATTTAAGCCAGATTTTTTCGCGTACATTTTATTACCTTTAAACCATGCTTGTTTCCAACAAAATTTCAAGAACATTGGAAGGTCCATATCGTTTTATAGGCTACTATTTTGCAGTTGGTGGAATTATGGCCGGGTTGCACATGAGTTGGATTATTTTTGGCATTCATGTTTTTATCGGCTGGTTTCTTTTGGGTTCGTACTCCGGTGTTGAAATTAATACAGGCAAACAACAATACAGAAGTTTTAACATGTGGTTTGGCATTATAAAAACTGGAAAATGGAAACCCGTGAGCCGTTACAGAGGATTAACACTGGTATCAATGCAGGAAGTTGATCGTTTGTACAGCCGATCGAACCGCAGCACTTCATCACACCGAAAATTATTTAGCGTTTATTTTGTCAATCAAAAAAAACGGCCGGCTATTGCTATAAAAAAATGCAAAACAAACGACGAAGCACAAAAGTGTATGGACGAACTGGCCATTTGGTTGCATCTTCCGGTTTACAGCGCAACACACTAATTCATCGAGATTAAACCTTTATTTACCGTGCGACGTTAATTCTCAATAACAGCAATATATTATTTCCCCCGAATTTCCGTTATTTAATCTAGCGAACTCAGAAAATAAAAAAACATGAAGACTTTCTTAAGTATATTTCTCCTTTTATTTATCGTTTCAAGCTCGGTTGCTCAAAGCAAACGTCGCGATAAAGTAAAACGTAAATACCGCAATGTTGAAACAGTTTCGCGCGAGTTACCAACCATTTATGTTCGCGGCTCGGTGTACGATAGCAATTACCAACTATTGCCTGGCGCTAATGTAACAGTTGATGGAACGCATAAAGGGGTAAACACCAACGAAGACGGCGAATATTTTATTACCAACCTTATGCCTGGAAGGGCGCGTATTCGTGTTTCGTTTGTTGGCTATAAAACCCGAACGGTAGATATTATACTGCAGGAAGGTCGCAACGAAAAAAATGTGATGATGCCTACCGACGACATTCACCTGGAACCTATTTTGGTGAGTGCCCAAAAACGCGAACAACAGTTGCTTGATGTTCCAACAGCTATTTCATCGGTAAGCAATCAGTTGATGAACCAAGCTAATATTACAGAACTCAGTACCCTGGGCGAATTTGTTCCGGGACTGTATGTGCGCGAGCAAGGCGCTAACCGGCCTACTTTTTCCATTCGCGGATTAAGCAGCGACGAGGTAAGTCCAAGCGCGCAACCGCGCGTTTCAGTATTTTTTAATAATGTGCCAATAAACCGTGCCAATTCTGCTTCGCTCGAGTTGTACGATATGGACAGGGTGGAAGTACTCAAGGGACCGCAAAACACACTTTTCGGAAGAGGAGCACAAGCCGGTGCGGTTCATTATGTCAGCAAAATGCCCGAAAATAAAATTTATGGAAGCGTAACTGCCGGATTGGGCGATTATGGCCAGCAGGAATACCGGGGAATGCTTAACGTTCCGATAATCGACAACAAATTAATGCTGCGTGCAGCGGGGATTTACAACTTGCGCAATGGTTACATTGAAAATACTTTTGGCGGCGACCTGATGGGTAAAGAAACACTTGCAGGGCGTTTTGCCGTACGTTTCCGGCCGGCATGGAACCACCGTTTCGATGTGGTACTCAACTATCAGAAAGACGACACGCCGGGAATTGCATTTATGCCCGACAGCCTGCCAAATACCAACGGAGACATTGGGATATTTAGCGGAGTAGCCTCGCACGAGCAGGGCAAAAACCTGGGAACAGGCAAAGAGCTTTTTGATGCCACACTAAACTACCGATTTTACATAACCGAGCATACTTACTGGACAAGTGTTACTTCGTACCGCAAAACAGATGCCTCATCGCGGTGGGATGGCGACGGTACGGCATCGGCAGCTATAAATATGGCTGAGTACGCAGGAGCATCGCAATTTTATCAGGAAATTCGGGGAAATTTCTCACAAAACAGTCGTTTGAATGGCTCGCTGGGTGGTAGTTTCTGGCGCGAAAAAGCCGACCAGACATATTGGTTTTCGCCCAATGAACAACATTTGGCAAGTTTGATGTTATTGCCCGAGCCTACACCGGTGATGCCCGATGGCCAACCGATGGTAATTCCTGCTATTCCGAATTACGACCCGGAACTGGATACTACGATTTATGTTTCTTTACCGACCGATCACCAGGAAGAAATGTACAGCAAAGCCACTAACATGGCGGTGGAAGGTTTTATGGATTTAAACTACCAGCTTTCGCGGAAGTTTTTTGTATCAGCGGGAGTACGAATGGTTTACGACCGTTATAAACTGAACAGCTCGTCTTCTTTTACAAGTGGCTCGCCTTCAGTACTGGGTTCATTTACCGGAAACTATCCCAACGTTTTCTTTCTACCATACGACTCAAAAGAGATCAAGAAAAATACACTTTCGTTTACCTGGCACGGAGGTTTAAAATATCGCTTTAACGAGTACGGAAATATTTACGCCAACTATTCGCGCGGACGCCGCCCTGCCGTGTTACAGTTTACTTCAACAGGCGAAGAAGAAGTGCTAGAGCCGGAAATTCTCGACAATTTTGAGTTGGGCTTTAAAGGTTCGTTTTATGATCGTGTGTTTGTTGATGTAAACGGTTTCTACTCGCTATACAAAGATTTTCAAACACGTGCATGGGTAGTCGACAACGAAGACGAAAACGAAAAAGTAGAATACAACCTCCTGTTTAAAGATGGTGGTCAAGCGACATCGTACGGTGTCGAAGCGAATTTACGCGTGGCAATTATTGAACAACTGGATATGTTTGCCAATTATGCCTGGCTGAAAACCGAATTCGACTCTACCGATGTGGATGGCTCGGAACAGTTGTATGCCGGCAATGTTTTTAGCCTGGCACCGGAACACAGTTTTGCCATTGGATTGAACGCACGGGTGAACATCACGCCAAACATTAAACTGTTTGTAACACCATCGTATTCGTATAAATCGCACATGTATTTTGAAGATGCCAACACGCCCGGTCTGGAGCAGGACGGTTATGGCTTGCTGAATATTAACGGCGGACTGGAACTGGCTGATCCGAATATTCGCCTAACCATTTGGGCCAATAATGTGCTTGATGAACAATACATTACCAGTGCCGGAAATACCGGAAGCCTGTTTGGCGTGCCAACCTTTGTGCCGGGTCCTCCACGCATGATCGGCACTAAATTGACATGGAATTTTACGAAGGAGGATAGGCGGAGAAGGAGACGATAGCTAATACAAGAGCTATACAATAAACTATTGTACTCTTGCAGTATCTACTGCCGTCAGAACATTATTCATTCTTGCCATTAGCTTATTCATTTCCAAATCAGGCCTTGTTCTTTCTTCAGGTAATAAATGATGAATTTGTTCAATGTGCATACTTTGCTTCCATAGTACATGTAAAATCGTGCCTACCTCTTTCGAACATATTTCCTGAGTTTGTGAACCATGTTCAAAAGTTGCATTAACGCGATAATAATGTCTCGCTTTTTCCACTTTACTAATCGTGTTTAATTCTTGTTTCCAAACCTTTAAATCGCGTTCAAATTCATCTAAATTATTGTAAGTTTTGTTACCCAATACAATCGTCCCGTCATAGCGCACCAATAGTTCCATTGGTTTAGGTTCAGGCGATGGTTTGTCCTGAAAAGGCAACCATGTGGTCGTTCTGGGATTTTTTGGCGTTTCGTACGAAAACCGGATAGGAACAATCTCGTTTACTATTTTCTGCTTCTCTTCATCCAGATCGAAATATTTCTTTCCGAACAAAATAAATGCTTTTGCTTCCCGGGCTTCGAGGTACGCTTCTCCTATTTTTCGTAAGGTAAAGTTTATCGCCTCTCTCGACGATTCGATATCGTTACGATATGAAATCCAGCCTTCAGAAACTTTTACTTTGCCAATTCCAGAAATTTCTTTTTCAATAAAGTCTGGCCCTTTATTGCCATCAGGATTGACTCCCTGTAAAAAACCTGAAGTTGTTGATTTAATACTTTCTTTCGAAGCCCTTTCTCCCTGCACCAGGTATTCATCTTTAATATTCATGAGAATAACCAGAACGTTGTTCTCTTTTTCCGATAGTTTATTCCTATCAATTTCAGGATCAAAAAATCCATTGCCAATATTATCGATGTTCCATTTCGCGAGCCACTGCTCCGCCTTATTTTCCGTGTAACGTACCGGAATAAAATCTGCTGATTTTGTAATCAAATCGGGTCGTGCAAATGCTTGTAAAAGCACAATTATTAAGGGCACAAAGAGAATCATCTTCACCATGCCCCATTTCTGACATTTTGTTTTTGTCATCATTTTTAATCGTTTTACAATGGGTTTTTGAGTAAAATGGTGTGCCATGGCAAAACGTCTTTCGCCAACAGCCTTCTCCAATACCAGCAACTGGTATTTTTGTGCATCGATGCCTGTATTCAATACGGCCTCATCGGCCTGGTATTCGTGTACCAATTTTAAATCGCGGCGTAAAAGCCACATAAACGGATTGAAAAAATGTACCGCCGTAAAAAGTTCGCATAACAACAAATCAAACGCATGTTTATGCCTGATGTGCGCGTATTCGTGAGCCACGACAATAGCCTTGTTCTCCAAAAAATCCTTCTCGGAAAGGACCACTTTATTGAGGAAAGTAAAGGGTTGAACAAAATCTTTTACTACTGCCAGAATTATTTTTCGGAAGCGGTGTTTCTCGGCTTTTTTTATAATTCCGGAAACGCGATAAATTCCATGAAGAAGTCGAAACAACAACAACGAAATAATTGCGATATAAATAATCGCCCAATAGTTAACCGTATGAACAATGTCTGCAACCGGTGTATAAATTATCGCCGGATTATCCGCTGGTTGAGTGCCAACAGGTGCTGAAACAATTTCCCGAACAATATTGCTCGAAGCCATTTCAATTTCCTTATAAAAAAACTGAACATTTAAAAACGGAATTAAAGCAGAACCGATTATAATTCCGAGCAAAAGAAAGCGGGTTAAACGATGATTTGTATCGTTTCTGACGGTTACTCGAAACAAACAATATAACAAAGCCAGGCTAACCGAAGATTTTATGAGGTAGGTTAAAAAGGGGGTCATGTTTACTTGCTTTTGCTGTTTTCAATCTCAGAAATCAATTTTCGCAAATCCTCAACAGAGAGGTTTTCTTCCTCAACCAATGCAGATACAACACTTTTGTACGAATTATTAAAATACTTTTTCACCACGTTGCCCAACGACTGTTTGCTGTAATCTTCTTTTGTTACTGCGGCGAAATAGCGATAGGTATTTCCAAACTTTTCGTGCGTAATGAATCCTTTTTCTTCCATCGTCCTAACCATGGTTGAGAGTGTGTTGTAGTGCAGTTTCTGGTCTGAATAGAATTCCTTCAGTTCTTTTACAAACATGGGGCCTTTCTCCCAAAACAAACTAAGGATTTCTTCTTCTTTTGGTGTAAGCTTTTTCATTTCTAAGACTTTAAAGAATTGAATTAATTTGGAATGTCATTCACAGAGCACAAAACAAATATAACTATATTTTTTAGTTACATAACTACTATTTATAGTTTTTAAACTATTTTTCATAGTTGCCCATAGATGTTCAGAATAATCCTATTCGGATTTTCAATCCATGCTCCAGTTATACCGGGCCGCAATCCAATGTTTGTACTTTGAGTGTTGTTCCATTTCACGAATTAATATCCATTCAATATTTTATTACATCCAGCTTGCTGCATGCAAAAATGGGGCATCTGCCCTATTTTTCAGGACGCCTCTTATGGGTAAAATTGCATAAAATAAAGTATAAAAAGATATGAAAACACGTTTTATCATTACCATTGCCTTATTATTTGGTTTTACAACTGCGGTTATTGCACAAACTTTAGGAGATTTTACGCCCAAGGAAGACAGAGGAGCTTATGGGCCCAGAAAATTCCCTTCGAAAGATGTATACATTGCTAATTTTTCAGTCAATTTTCAGTTGTACAATCTCCGGTCTGCTTCAACAAAAGGGGGTTTTGCCAACAAAATGTTGTCAGGCGACACTAAAGCATCGTTGGCGGTGGGTCTTGATATACCGGCCTCAACCTTACAACAAATTACCGATGAAGCGTACCAAGAGTTTGTGGCCGAGCTGAAAGCCAGTGGTTTTAATGTGTTAAATCCCGAAGCAGCAGCAAACACCCCTTATTACGAGAATTACGAACGCATTGACAATATGGAAATGAGCCTTTCGGAAGCGCCGGGAGTAGTTACAGTTTATCCATCGAACACCACTTTTTTTGTAAAAGGATTTAACAACTCGGGCAAAGTTAAACGCGAAGGAATGTTTAGCGTTATTGGGTTGGCTGACAGGCAGGATGAGATTATGAGCTATTCGAAACTTTCGCGCGACCTGAATGATGCAACCATTGTAAATGCCGACATGTACGTGTTATTTTTAGATGTGAATAAACCTTACCAGGGTAACGGAGCAAAACTTACAGCCAATACCAATCTGCGCCTGAGTGCTTACGATGCACTAACCAGCCGCATGGCTAGCGGCAAAAACAGTTTCACTGACAAAATTGGAATCACTGCATCGAAGAATAAGGAATATACTGCGACCGCACGCACTGCCATCGATTTTGTTGCCGGAAGAAACAAGATTGGAGGGTCGGCACTTGGGACCTATACTGGCGTGCTTAAAAAAGATTTAACCATTAATGGTGTGGTTGGCCAGGAAAAAGTTCAGTCGTATGCTAAAACCCAAAATAGCTACCTTGGCGTGGAAACTGCTTTCGGTAAAATGTACCGCACTGAAGATATTTCGGTAGAAAATACTGCCTTGATTAAAGCTGATGCCGGCAAATACGAAAACGGCGTTGAACAGGCGCTTCAAACATTTTTAAAGCACCACGTTGGCGAGTTTAAAGACAAGTTTTTCAAAAACTAATCACCCCATAAAAATACTAATGTTTATCCTCAGAAACATTTCAGCCCAAATGTACGGTATACAATTGCAGTACGTTTGAGGCTGTTTTTATTAAAAGTAACTGCTGCTTCAGAAACTAATGATTGCTTCTTTCGCTGAAGTGAACAAAAACAAATAGTATGATCGCTTTAGTCTTATTATTCACACTTATTACTGGCTTGCTCTGCCTGTTTCTTTTTCTGGTGCGAAAGTATTTTTATCTACGAAGTGGCCTGAAAAAGTTTAGGAAAGATCTACAAACTCAGGATAGAAAACTTGCAGAAGCCGAGGAGAATGCACAAGATAATTTTGAACTCGAAAAACAACTCCATTCCATAATCAATACGCGCTTGCTGGAACTCGAACAAAAATTTCCTGAAACTGTGAACGGGCAAAAGTTACCCAATTCTAAAACAGAGTTGCTGACAAAGAACTTTAAAAACATGTTTCACACCACATTAAAACTGCTAAAAACTGAACATAGTTATTATTCAAATCGTTAATTAAGCCAATAACTAAATACTATTATTTTTCTATTATAAGCCCGACATAACCATTTAGAACATTAAAGGCAACTACTAATCGTGAATAAAATGACATTTGGGAAAACACTATTTACCACCTTTTTCGCACTCATTGTTTTTAATTCATTCGCACAAACAAGTCTTTCGGCTGATAGCATTATACAGCACGTACAAAAGCAAGATAACTATGATTTAAAGGTTGAAGTGATTCAGGAAAACATAAAGGAAATTTACACCACACAATATGAAGAAGCGTTACAACTGGCTCGCTTTGGCTACAAACTGGCCAGGCAGCAAAACGATCGGATTAACAAAGGCGATTTTTTGCGAACCATTGGAGGTGCTTATGGTAAAAAGGGAAATATAGACAGTGCTTCGGTTTATTATTACAAGGCATTGGAAGAGCTTGAGCCGACAAAAAACAGTGAGAAACTGGGCCTACTTTACGACGATATGGCAAGGTTGTACCGAAAAGTTGAGCAACCCAAAAGAGCCCTGGAATTTTACGACAAAGCATTAAAGCTTTATGAAGCCGATAATAACCAGGAAGGAATAGCCCGCATTAATAACGAAAGCGGAGTGGTTTTTCGCGATGCAGGAGATTATAAAACGGCCAACGAACGCTTCGAAAAATCATTACGCATTCAGCAAGCCCGAAAAGACTCGGTAGGTATCGGTTATGCCCTGGAGTTTCTGGGCTATAATCAATTGCTTATTCATGATTATGAAAAAGCAGAGACCTACCTTACCGAAGCACTCAAAATACGGGAGGAGGTTGGTGAAAAATTTGCGATCATGCTTAACTACACAGCCTTAGGCGAACTATACAAAGAAATAAATGAGCCCAAAAAATCAATTAAATATTATGAAAAAAGCAACGCTTTGGCCCAACAAATAAATTTCCCTGATATTCAAACATACAACTATCAGCAAATAATGGAAAACTATGAAATGTTGGGAAATTTCGAAAAGGCATACCAAAATCTTAAGGCATTTAACATACTCAATGACAGCTTGTACAATACTCAAAAACTGAAAGATGTTGAAGAAATAACAGCTCGTTATGAAACCGCTGAAAAGGAAAAAGCAATACTGACACAGCGGGCAATTATTGCAGAGCACGAACTGAGTTTAAAAAGCAGAAACTTATGGATTTCCGGACTCTCATCATTGCTAATTATTATTAGTCTCATTGGTTTTCTGTTGTATAAACAACAAACCTTGAAAAACATTAAACAGCAAAAGGACAGTGAACTTCGATTGGCAATGGAGAAAATTAAAAACCAAAACAGGTTGCAGGAACAAAGACTTGCCATTTCGCGCGATTTGCATGATAACATCGGGGCGCAACTATCGTTCATTGTTTCGGCCATTGACACTGTCAAATTCTTTATCTCGGATAAAAATGATCAGGTGACACACCGGCTGGACAATATCGGATCGTTTGCCAAAGAAACCATACAGGAGTTACGGGATACGATCTGGGCGATGAATAAATCGGGGGTTAGTATTGATGACCTGCAAGCACGAATTGCTAATTTCATCGGGAAAGCGAAACAGTTCTATCCTAATATCGACATTTCGGTAGAAAACACTATAACGAGTTCTGAAGAAGTGCAGTTTACTTCGTTGCAGGGTTTAAACATCTTTCGTATCATCCAGGAAGCAACTAATAACGCATTAAAATATGCCGATGCCAACCACATACTAATCCAAATCAGCAAACAAGAAAATGCTGTATATTTTTTGATTGAAGATAATGGAAAAGGTTTTGTTGAAAATGAAATAGAACCTGGCAACGGACTTTTGAATATGCGTAAACGAGCGCAGGAACTTGGTGAAGAACTCTCAGTAATCTCTATCCCGAAAAATAAAACAAGCATCTCATTCAAAGTTAATTAAACAAACCATGAATACTCGAATAGCTATTATTGACGATAATAACTTCCTGATTAAAAGTGTAAAAGACAAACTTTCGTTTTATACTGATATTACAATTGGGTTTACTGCCAATAATGGTGCCCAGTGTCTGGACAAACTGGAAGTTGATGCGCGTGTAAAACTCATTCTGATGGATATTGAAATGCCCCGATTGAATGGCATTGAAGCCACAGCCCTAATCAAACAAAAATACCCGCAGATTAAGATTATTATGCTAACCGTTTTCGACGATGATGAAAATATATTTAAAGCTATTCAGTCGGGTGCTGATGGGTATTTGTTAAAAGAAACTCCTCCGCAGGAACTTTACAATGCCATTTTACAAACGCTGGAAGGAGGTGCTGCAATGACCCCCTCGATTGCATTAAAAACGCTGAACCTACTTCGCAGTCCCTTGTCAATAAAAACCAACAACGACGAAGATACCGTGAAGCTCTCAGGCCGCGAGATTGAAGTGTTGGAACAATTAGCTGTGGGGCTCCCCTATACATCAATAGCCGATAACCTGATTATATCGCCATCCACAGTGCGCAGGCACATCGAAAACATCTACAAAAAATTGCAGGTCCACTCTAAAGTTGAAGCCATAGAAATAGCAAAAAGGAAACGCATTATTTAAGGGGAATAAAAAAATGCCACCTGCTTATAAAAACAGATGGCATTCTTTATTTAATCCACCGTCCCCATTGCATTGGGACGCCCTCCTTTGAAAAGAGGGACAAGCTCAAAACTATTAATCTCGTAACCTATTTACTCTTTCCATTCCGGCAAACGTCCCGGAGTCCATGGTGCATTTAGCTTGTTGAGTTCAGCTTCCAATGCCGGAACTTCTTTTTCAACAATATTTTTCAATGCTTCTAAAACAGTTGGAAATTCCTCTTTCAGAATTTCATAAGCCTGCTTTTCGGTAGTAGTAATTCCCGTTGTCGATCCCATGTGTGTGTATGTAACCACACTCAAGCGATCATTCAGCGGAACCTGTGCCGGAGGAACTTCTTCCCCACTGGCTTTTGCAGGAACACCTTCCATTTTAAAGTTCAGCGCTTCCAGCTCAATTCCTATTGCGCGGGCTTTATCCATCAATTCCTGGCTGGCTCCCGGAGTAGCATAAATAGCTTGTTTTATTTTCTCCACTTTATCGGTTGTTTCGCCTATCATTCGGTTGGTTCCAACAACTGCCAGTGCCAGTTTATTCACTTTATCAGCAAACTCTACATTTTCATTATAATCTTCGGCCGGTAATACGGTGTTGTTCAACTTTTTGCAGGTAAACGAAACCGGCTCAACCAATTCAGTCAATTCGCCTTCGTGCCACAATTTCATGCCCACTTTGTAGGTTCCGGGCATTACCATTATTCCACGTCCGGCGCTGGTTATCGGATTGTATTTATCGCGAATGCGAGCATTTGCTGTAGCCGCATATGTCATATTCCAGTTCACGCGGTTAATACCTTTCGATGGTGCTTTTGTAAACTGATCGATTACATTTCCATCGTTATCATAAATCGTAAATATCAGATGCGATTTTTCCTGCTGACCTTCCAATTGCAATTCGCGCCAGGTAGGTTGCGGAATCGGTTTTCCTTCTTTAAACAATTCTTTCTCTTCCTCTCTGCGAAGTTGTTTTTGTGTTTTTGGCACTTCGTTTAGGTAATAGGTAAAAGTTGCACCGTATTCCGGGTTCTTAGCTGTAAAGTATGTACTTCCCTGGTTGCTTTTACCACTGGTCTGTGCGAACATCAACGCATCTTTTATCGGGAAGATCTCAGCTTCGGTATTTTCCAGGTCGGCAGAAACTTTGCGCAACGGACTATAATCGTCCATGATATAAAAACCACGACCAAAGGTAGCTGCAACCAAATCGGTTTCGCGTTCCTGAATAGCAATGTCGAAAACCGGAATGGTTGGCATTCCTGATTTTAATTGAACCCAGTTTTCGCCATTGTCAACAGTGAAAAAGATGCCAAATTCTGTTCCAACAAACAATAATTCAGGGCGAACAAAATCCTGCATGATTGTATGCACCGAACCATTTTCAGGTAAGTTCCCCGAGATAGAAGTCCATGTTTTTCCTTTGTCGGTACTCTTATAAACGTAAGGTTTAAAGTCGTCGCGTTTCAGGTTATCGAAAGTGGCATAAACCACATTGGCGTCAAAACGGTCGGCACATAAGTCGCTAACAATAGTCAATTCCGGTACTCCTGAAAATGATTTTACCTGTGTCCAGTTTTCACCATCTTCAGTAACCGAAATAACACCGTCGTCAGTTCCGACATACAACAATCCTTCCTGCAATTTCGATTCTTCAAGCGCAACAATGGTTCCCCACTGTGATGTAGAAACATCGCGAACCACAGCCTCGGCCGGCCAGTATTTTCCCATTACCGGAATGGATGTGCGATCAATCTGAGCTGTCAGGTCATCGCTGATCACCTCCCATGTATTACCACGGTCTTCACTTCGGAAAACCTTGTTGGCGGCCATGTATAAACGAGTCTTCTTGTGCGGACTGATAAACAATGGCGTGTTCCAGTTCCATTTGTAAGTCAACTCATCTTTTCTTTCGCGCGGTTTAACATTTATACTTTCGCCACTCTTTTTATCGTAACGGTACACATTTCCATACTGGTATTCTGAGTAAACAATGTCAGGATTTCCGGGCTCGATAGCTCCCCAAAATCCATCGCCACCAAGCGTTGGGAACCATTCGTCGTTGATAACACCGCTTCGGCTGGTGGTTTGCGAAGGTCCACCCATTGAGTTATTATCTTGTGTTCCTCCGTAAACGTTGTAAAACGGCTCGGCATCGTCGAGGTAAACTCGGTAAAACTGCGTAATTGGCAAATTCTCTTTAAAATCGAAAGTAGTCCCGGCATCCCAGGTTTCGTATATACCACCGTCGCCTCCAATAATAAAGTGGTCGGTATCGATTGGATCGATCCAAATGGCATGGTCGTCAACGTGGCGGCCAGGGTTTGGAATACGGTTCCAGCTTTTACCACCGTCGTCGGTAACAAAAGAGTATGTTTCGGTTGAATATACTTTGTCTTTATCGACCGGATCGCAAACAATTTCGTTATAATACTGGCCGCTTGAGTGGTGATCACTCATTTTCGACCAGCTTTCGCCTTTATCGGTCGAGCGGAAAAAACCACCTTTATCTTCGGCAGCTTCCATAATAAGGTAAACGTAATTCGGATCAACCGGCGAAACATCAATTCCCATTCCGCCAATATCAACCGAAGGCAGTCCTTTCATAATCTTGCGCCAGTTTTCGCCACCATCGGTACTTTTATAAACGGCCGATTCTGGTCCTCCACCAATTTTTGTGAATGATGTTCTGCGGCGCTGCTCTGATGTTGCGTACATAATATCCGGATTCGAAGGATCCAGAACCACATTATTTACTCCTGTGTTTTCGCTAATCTCCAGCACTTTGTTCCAGGTTTCGCCACCGTCGATACTTTTGTAGAGGCCACGCTCCTCGCTCGGTCCCCATGCCGAACCTTCAGCTGCTACGAAAACAACGTCAGAATTTCGCGGATCAATAACGATTCCACCAATTTGCCGGCTTTCTTTCAGGCCCATATTTTTAAACGACTTTCCGCCGTCGAGCGATTTATACACACCATCGCCATACCCCAGCGCACGCTGGTGGTTATTTTCGCCGGTACCTACCCAAACTACATTCGTGTTATTCGGATCGAGCACAACAACACTGGTTGAATACGAACCGTAATTATCGAATATCGGTTTAAATGTAGTTCCGTTATTCGTGGTTTTCCACACGTTACCCGAAGCAACGGCAACATAATATTCACTGTGATTATTGGGATTTACAGCAAAATCAGCAATCCGGCCGCTTGCCCATGCCGGACCAATACTTCGCCATTTCAGGCCACTAACCAGCCCCGAATTAACAAAAGGCTTGGCTTCTTCTTTTTTCTCCTCTTCTTTCTTTTTAGAAAAGGCCACTGTTGAAAATAAAAATACAGCGGTTAACAATAATGCGAGTTTTTTCATAGAATAAATATTTGAATTTTCGATATCATCAGTATGAAATGCCGGGTGATTATTACGTAAAATGTCATTTTAAATGGGGACATTTATGCAATACCCAAAGGTTTAGTTTTAATGAGCTGAAAATAACAAATATATGCTATGTGAAAAAAGATTTATGTCACAATACCAACAGGGCGTCTGTTTAAAAGGAGGCACGCCTTTTTATTTCTTAATGAAAAAAATGTAGGAGGGCAAAGGAAGACTGTTTTCTAAGTAAAAAAACTCCTAAAAATTCAGCACTCCCTTCAAATTCTTATAACCGGTTTTGCTGACTTTTAATTTTGTTTTGTCGTGTAGAATAACAATGTACGATTCCTTTTCGTATTGCTGAATTTCCTCGATCTCGTCAACCTTTACAATGTAGCTGCGGTGAATGCGCACAAAGTTTTTCGGGTTCAAAGCATTCTCGAAATACTTCATGGTTTTTTGTTTCATCCAGCGGCCTTCGGTAGTGTAAATCATTACATAATCATCCATCGATTCGATGTAACGCACAGCGTCAACGGGTGCAATATGTATTTTATGACGGTCTTTTACCACAATTCGATCAAGGTATTCTTCTTTAGGAAAATCGCTCACTTTTTCAGCTACATCCGACTCTTTTCCTTCGGTCTGGATACGCTCCAGCACTTTCTGAATTGCTTCATCCAAACGATCTTTCGAATAGGGTTTCAGCAAGTAATCGGCAGCATTATAATCGAATGCTTTAAGTGCATACTGATCGTATGCCGTTGCAAATATTATCTGTGGTTTGTGTTCGAGTAACTCCAACAGTTCAAAACCTGTAATTTTTGGCATTTGAATATCAAGAAAAACCAGGTCTGGTTTCTGCTCGTTGATTTGTTTTACACCTTCAAAACCATTTTCGCATTCGGCAATCAGTTCAATAGCTTCGTTATCGGCCAAAAAAGACTTCATCAGGTTACGAGCCAGTTCTTCATCTTCAACTATAATAGTGCGCAATTTTTCAGTCATGGTTTACAAATTTTGAGGAATGGTTAAAGTTACGGTAAATTCGTTTTGGTTATCTTCAATTTTTAACAAATGAGGGTTTCCGTATATCACCTGTAAACGATCGCGGATATTACGCAAGCCAATTCCTTCGCCTTTTTTGCTGAGTACATCTTTATCGTAGGTATTGCTTATGGTTACTACCAGCTTATCATTATCACAAGTGCAGTGTGTAATTACATCAATTGTTTCGGTGGCTTCGTAAACACCATATTTTATGGCATTTTCATAAAGTGGCTGAAGAATCATATTCGGGATTTCGGCCTTTGCACAATTGTCTTCAATGGCAAACACAGGATTTAGCTTTTTACCGAAACGCACTTTTTCAATCTTCAGATAAAGTTTATTATTCTCAATTTCTTGTTTAACAGTTACTTTTTCGCTTTGGTCGTGTTTTAACGAATACCGCATTAACTGCGAGAGGTTAATTACCATTTCCTGTGCTTTTGCCGGATCGGTCATGGTTAGCGACGAAATGCTGTTTAAACTGTTAAACAAAAAGTGTGGATTGATTTGCGATTTCAAGGCGTGAAGCTCCGCCTCTTTTACCAATGCTTTTAGTTTTGTTTCGTTCTTGGTTTTCTCTTTAAAAGCCAGGTAATAATTTACGGCGTAAAAGAATACAACATTAAAAGTATAAAGTAAATATCCGTTATAAAGTCCGGTAAACAAGTAATTATGATCTTCCTGCAGTTGCCCCGGGTTAATCAGTTTTGTGATTACAGTACCAATATACAACCAAATTAAAACGATTATTGTGGCTGCAATAACATGGGCCAGTATTACACGTCCGACACTGTTATCTTCAAGTGTACTGAATTTGATGACATACCAAATGGCAACTCCTAAAAATCCAAAAAGTATAATGAAGGCAAAGCGGTCGGTCATGGCGGTAACAAAATCACTTTCGCCAACCGATACAACCACCAAAACCATTACTGCAGCCAAAATCAGCCAAAACGCAATGTATGAAATTGCCAGTCGAGGAGTTTTTATAAAGGGATGTCTAAAATCCATTTTACAGGTATTTAATCTCTACGCCGCCAAATGCTGCAAAACCTTTTATCACGAGTGTTTTTGAAGGATCGGGAACAATTTGATTTAGCGAATTTCCTCGCTTATCGGTATAACCTCCAAAAATAGCAGTTACTTCATTTTTCACTGTCCAGTCGGGTGGTACTTTAAAACCACATCCACCAAATAAAGCCAGGGTATCGATTACTGCTCCGTTAGCCGATAGTTTGGCCTGACGCAAATCGTATTCGGTTCCGCCAAAAACAGAAGTGGTTTTGCCGCCGATAAATTTATTTGAGTTTACATATACCTCGCGGCCACCGAAAATTACAAAATCATCAAAATAATCAATTCCTTTTTGCTCGCCCGATTCAAAATTCGGTGTCTCTATTGCACTTCGTTTGCCCGAGTGCGTTACCAGGATAGCCACACCAATTCCAATAATTAGTGCCGGCCAGCCAATTCGTCTTAATTCATAAGGAATATGTGCGACCTCAGGAATTAAAAAGAATCCGCCTATTACAATCAGTATTGTACCGGTAGTTTTGTTTCCTCCGATAATGGAAAAAACGCCGATCCCGATTAGTAACATTTGCCACGAAATCAGAATATCGTTCCAAAACGACGGAATAAGATCGAGGCGCTCAAAAATCCACAACGCACCTACCACAATTAGAAACAAGCCAAGAAAGGCTCTTCTGTTTGTATTCTCCGGTTTATTTTCCATGATAAAAGTTTTAACTGTCCTAAAAATATTGATTATCCCCTAAACACTGTCCAATTATTAGCGATTTTCTCTCTTTTGTTTAAAGCACGCTAAAACAAACGCGCTATTAATCCAATTCCCAAAGCAATTAACAGGATTGGGAACAAAAATACAATTGCCGCTCCTGAAATAAAAAACAATTTCGGCAATAAAAATACGCCTCCAATAATGAGTAAAACCAATCCTCCTCTTCGTTTTCCGGCAAGTAATATTACTCCAATAATGATTAAAATTACAGGCCATGAAAAGAATAAATGCCCAACACCATGAAAGACATTTGTAATAGGACTAAAAATTTGATGAAAGTTTAAAAACGGAAACTTAAAAAAGAAACCGGTTTGTTTTAGTATCCACACTAATCCTATCCCTATTAATACTAGTGCTAAAACTTCTTTCGAATTTTCCTTTTGGTGTGTCTTCTCCTGTGGCATTTTTTCCATGATGCTGTTTTTGCTATTTACGATTCAAATGTAAAAATTGCACCATTGCCGAACAGTTTACATTCGGTTAACAAAGGTTATCAATCGGTAAATGGGCAAATGTTGGTATTAACGGGAACCACGATAAAAGGATGATTATACCGCCAAAACACAAGAATTAGTGCATAAAAAAAGGTTGTTCCCAACTTGAAAACAACCTTCTGATATTCTATTTCTTTTGTTTCTTAGCCCACGAATCGCGCAGTGGAACTGTTCGGTTAAACACCGGCAGTTCAGGCGTTGAGTCCGGATCCAGGTTAAAATAGCCCATCCGCTCAAACTGAAAATGATCGAGTGGTTTGGCTGTTTTTACAAATGGCTCCAGGTAACAGTTATCCAGCACTTTTAACGACTCAGGATTCATAAACTCTTTAAAATCGACATCCTTGTGTGCATCCGGTTCTTCATCGGTAAACAAACGATCGTACAAGCGAACTTCTGATTTAACAGCATGTTTTGCCGATACCCAATGTACCACTCCTTTTACTTTTCGGCCATCAGAAGATTTTCCTCCTTTTGACTCAGGATCGTAGGTACAATGTAGCTCAACAATTTTACCATTCTCATCTTTTATCACCTCGTTACATTTTATCAGGTAACCGTAACGCAAACGAACTTCGCGACCGGGTCCCAAACGGAAGAACTTGCGTGGTGGATCTTCCATAAAGTCGCTTTGTTCGATGTAAACCTCGCGCGAGAATGGTACATCACGGCGTCCCATCGCCTCATCTTCAGGGTTGTTTACCGCGCTTAATATTTCTTCTTTATCCTCGGGATAATTGGTAATAACCACCTTTAACGGATCGAGCACGCCCATTACACGCTGAGCAATTTTATTCAGATGATCTCGCACACTAAACTCCAGCAACGACACATCGGTCATTCCGTCCACTTTTGTTACGCCAATTTTATCCGAGAAATTACGTATCGATTCCGGGGTATAACCTCTTCGGCGCAAACCCGAAATTGTAGGCATCCGCGGATCGTCCCAACCACGAACGTGATTATCTTTTACCAATTCGAGCAATTTACGCTTGCTCATTACAGTGTATGTAAGGTTCAAACGCGAAAACTCAATCTGGCGTGGACGGTAATCCGAATCCATCAATTGTGTAATAAACCAATCGTATAACGGACGGTGTACCTCAAATTCCAGCGTACAAATGGAATGTGTAATTCCTTCCCAATAGTCGCACTGACCGTGGGCAAAATCGTACATCGGATATACGCACCAGTTGTTTCCGGTGCGGTGATGTTCCGCCTTCATTATCCGGTATATTATCGGATCGCGCATGTGCATATTTGGCGAGGCCATATCTATTTTAGCACGCAGTACTTTTTCGCCCTCGTTAAATTCACCCATTGTCATACGCTCAAACAGATCGAGATTTGTTTGAACCGACCGATTTCTGAACGGACTTTCTGTACCGGGTTTTTGCGGCGTTCCTTTTTGCTCGCTTATCGTTTCTGCATTCTGATCGTCGACATAAGCTTTGCCTTCTTCAATCAGCTTCACGGCAAAAGCATGTAACTTTGGGAAATTGTCGGATGCATAATACAAACGATCATCCCAGTCGAAACCCAACCAGCGTACATCTTCCATAATCGATTCAACGTATTCTGTTTCCTCTTTCGATGGATTTGTATCGTCGAAACGAAGGTTTGTTTTACCGCCATATTTTTGTGCCAGACCGAAATTTAAACAGATCGATTTAGCATGACCAATGTGCAAATAACCATTTGGTTCGGGGGGAAAGCGTGTATGCACACGTTTATCATTTTTTCCTGCGGCCAAATCGGCGTCGATTTGTGCATGGATGAAGTTAGCCCTTTTGGGCGCTTCAGCATTTGTGTTGGTATTTTTTTCTGCCATTTTCTTGAATTATCCCCTATTGAATAAGACCACAAAATTAAAAAATGATTTGTGAGTTCACTTAACAGCTGTTCAAATTATTACTTTTGTTGCAATAATATTAATTCAAAATGGGAGTAATTGAAATAGAGGGGATGAAATTTTATGCCTATCACGGGCATTTTGCTGCCGAGCAAATTGTTGGGAATAACTTTGAAGTGTACCTGCGACTGGAAACAAGTTGCGATGCTGCAGCCCAAAGCGACAATTTGGATGATGCACTAAATTATCAGGCTGTGTACGAAACCGTAAAAGAGGTGATGCAAATTAAATCGGCCTTGCTAGAAAATGTTGGCAAACGAATTTTAGATACTCTTTATGACCGATTCCCTTCAATTAATAAAGCCCGCATTAAAGTCTCAAAAATGAATCCGCCGATGGGAGGCGAAATCGAACGCGTAAGTGTGACGCTGGAACGTTAGATTGTGATTGTATTTTACAGAACGTTTGGACTAATATTTCAAGAGAGTTACTGCTTTAATCGAAATAACTTGCAGCTAGGAGCTCGTGGCTTATAGTAACAGCAAATCAATTCCATGTTATTAAATATTTAATCCCCAACGCAATACTGACATTTATCAAATTATTCGAACTTCTTTTTCGTATTTTCGAAAAAAAAAATAATTCAACCATTTACCAATGTTTTACAGCTCGAATAATTTAAACGAAGGAAAGTGCAGCAAATCATGCTCTACTGAAAAGAATCGTGAACTACACGAGGGAAATAATCCAAAATCAACGGATAGCGGTTGGCAGGTAGGTGCCAGCGATTTACATGTAAATGCCAGTTGGCAAAAACGCAGAAAATAATACGATTTTATTTTTTGTGTTGCGAGAACTGCAAAATTTTATATTTTTGCAGTCCGAAAACGTACAAGGTTCCTTGGCCGAGTGGCTAGGCAGCGGTCTGCAAAACCGTGTACGGCGGTTCGACTCCGCCAGGAACCTCACTCAAAAGAGAGCTGATTCAGCTCTCTTTTTTTATATGAGGCGTATCATTCCGATTATCAAACATTATTTTTCTTTTCGCATATTTGTAATCAAACGATTACCGATAATCTTGCAAGAAACATCAGCTTAATGAAAATCGCTCGTATAATTTTATACTCGCCTTTGGCGCTGATCAGGCTAATTTTTGTTGTGCTGATTAGTGCATATGTTACTGTTGTAGGTTGGCTTTGGTTAAAGACAAAAGGATTCAGCCGGAGACTTCAACAATGGGTAATTGGCACCTGGGGCAGAAGTATTCTTTTTGTTTGTGGAATAAAAGTGGATAAAAATGAAATTCTCCGGACGGGTAATTTTATTTTAATGCCCAATCACCGGAGTTATATCGATATTTTTGTTGTAGCTGCAACCACGCCGGCTGCCATGGTTGGAAAAGCAGAGATTGCAAAATGGCCATTTGGTGCTTTGGGTGCCCGCGTAACTAACTCGATTCTTGTTGACCGAAAAAATCAAAAAAGTCTACTGCTCACCATGAAAAAAATAAAAGAATCGATAAGCTGTGGAATTCCTGTCATTCTCTTTCCGGAAGGTACTACATATAAAGGGCCACTAACAAAGCAATTTAAAAACGGAAGTTTTAAAATTGCTGCCGAAGGAAACATTCCGGTTATTCCCATGGCCATTGATTTTAAAGACGAAAACGATGCATGGGTTGACAAAGACACTTTTGTTGGGCACTTTTTTCGTCAGTTGGGAAAACCATTTACCCATGTTACAATCCGATATGGAAAACCCATTCAGGAAAACGATTACAAGAAGCTGCAACAGCTAACAAAAAAACAAATTGAACTAATGCTTAGGACAATTCAAAAGGCTTAGTTTTTTCTTCGCTTAAACCAATAGTACACCGGTATTCCGGACAGTGCAGTAAACACAGCAATGCTCGATTCTACAGGGCGCTCGAAATAAGCAAGAACCAAAATGGCAGTACTCACCAAAATAAAAAATACCTGGGCATACGGATAGCCCGGCAAACGTAATCCTGAATAATTCGATCGCCGTAATTTAATATTACCGGCCACAGCAATAATCGGAAATATCCCCAATGAAAATCCCATGTATGTTAATATCTGCTCGAAAGTGCCTGACAAAACCAGAATGATAGCAATACCGGCCTGCAAAAAAATAGCATTAGCGGGCACTTTATGCTTCTTACTAATTCGTGCTATTTTGCTAAAAAATAATCCATCGCTTGCCATTTTGTAATAAACACGCGGCCCCAGAATTATGAAGGCACTTAACGATGAGAAAAGTGCAAAAGAAATTAGCAATGAAATAATTGTTTCGGCAGTGGCTCCAAATGCAAAACCGGCTGCAAGTCCACCAATTTCAGGTTCATTTCGCATTTCGGATGCGGGTACAGCATAAACAAAAAACAAATTCAGCAGGATGTACAAAACAGTTACCGTCAATGTTGAAATAAGCAACGAACGTGGTATTACTTTGCGCGGTTCTTTTATTTCCGAACCAATGTATGTTGCCGAATTCCAGCCGCTGTAAGCAAACATGATAAACATTAACGACAAGCCAACTGCTTTCCAACCGTCAAAAGAAAACTGGAATGGTTTTTCCGGTTTTATATTTTGCATACTTCCTTCGCCTAACAGTAATCCGGCAAAAATTAACCCAACAACCAAAAGTATTTTTAACAAAGTAAGCCAATTCTGCACCCTTGCTCCCAAAACAATTCCGCGCGAGTGCACAAGACTAAATCCCAATATTACCAGTATTGCAATGCATCTGCTAAAATTGTCAACGCTAAGCGTTTCGTTTAGCATTAACCAGTTTTGTAACTGAGGAAATGCCCAGGTAAAATATTTTGCAAAGCCTATTGCCGAGGCAGCAATAGGTGCCGAAAATCCTACAATCAATGATAACCAGCCACTTAAAAAACCTAATAAAGGCGAATATATTTTTGAAATGAATACATATTCTCCACCCGCTTCGGGAAAGGCGGCACCCAGTTCGCCAAACGAAAGAGCTCCGCACAACGCAACCAAACCGCCAATTGCCCACAACACCAACATTACTCCCGGATTTTGCAGAAACCCCATTAAGTATCCGGTAGTTGTAAATATACCGGCACCAATAATATTGGCAATAACAATATTAGTTACCGGAAACAGGCCAAGTCGGCGCTCCAGTTTCTTTTGCAAACTACGCAATATGCTTTATTTTACTTTTTAAAACTCTTTGATATACCAGCCCGACTTGATTCGTCGATACTTGTTTCATAGGTATCCAGGTTTTCAACATAGCGCAAAAACTCGCCAATGCCATTCACCCGCGTAGCAGTGTTATGTGCAGTAAAGCACCCTCCCTTTTTTAATTTTGGGTCCATAGCGATAAAATAGTTTTTGTACCAGTATTTATCGGCATCGCAAAACACAAAATCATATTCTCCATTTAAAGCGGGAACCAACTCATGTGCGTCGGCAAGTCTAACATCAATATATTTTGTTACCCCGGCTTTTCGGAAGTTTGCCTTTGCTTGCAGGTAACGCGTTTTGTCAATTTCTATGGTAGTCAGCTTCCCGCCTGTTTTACTCAGAGCCCACGCAATCCAAATGGCCGAATGACCTGTTGATGTACCAATTTCAACAGCCGATGTATAACCATTTTTGATGATTATATCGTAAAGAATCTTGCCATCCGACAAAGGGACATTCATATCCTGCCATTCGCTGGCATTTTTCTCCAAAAAACTTTTTACTTTTTTATCGAGGGAATTTTCTGTTTCAGGATACTGACCACAGGCAGTAAAAAACATTAAAACGCCCAAAACACTTAGCATAAACAGTCGGTACTTCATTATCGTAAATTGAAATCAATATTGGCTTAAACGCAACCAAGATAATAAATTCTGATTGAAATAATTTAGGTTTTGTATTTTCAGCCTATTCCATAATTTGTGTCACTTTCGTGAAAACGTCGTGAAACCGGCTTCATTCAACTTATCGAATTAAACAGTTGTGTTTTCGATAACCAAGTATTAAATAATCTAAATTCTTAGATAAAAGAATAAATAATTTCTAATTTCTTTCTAATTTATAAAGAATAGCGTATATTTGAAGTGCATTTGGGATTCATCCCATATTGTGTGTTTGGGGGTTAACATTTAGGAGGGAGACTGTTGAGTCTCCTTCTTTCTTTTTAATAACTTCCTAGTTAAAAATCGCTTCACACACTTGAAACATTTACAGTTTTTGCTAATTCAATTACATTCAGCACATTGCAAAATTACAATTATGAAAATTGTTCTTTTTTTCTACATTTGTGCCGAATTAAAATTTTAACGAATGAAAACAGCTGAAATACATACTTCAAAAGGAGTAATGAAAGTTAAGTTTTACGAAGAAGATGCTCCGGGAACAGTTGCTAACTTTATTAAGTTATCAGAATCGGGCTTTTATAATGGACTTACATTTCATCGCGTAATACCAAACTTTGTTATACAAGGTGGGTGCCCTGATGGAACAGGTGCCGGCGGACCAGGTTATTCGATAGATTGTGAATTGGACGGAAACAACCAATACCACGACAAAGGAGTTTTATCGATGGCTCACGCGGGAAGAAACACTGGAGGTTCGCAATTTTTTATTTGCCACAACCGCGAAAATACGCAGCATCTTGATCGTCATCATACCTGCTTTGGAAGAGTTTTTGAAGGACTTGATGTAATTGACGACATCAGACAGGGTGATGAAATTGAAAAAATAATTATTTCGGAAGAATAATCGCCATTGATTATATTAGTAGAAAGGGAACCTACTTTTTAGGCTCCCTTTTTTTATATCCTGCTGCCAAATCACTTTTCATCATTCCTTTCTTTTTGATGGAGGTTCAACCTAAACATCCCCTGCTTTTTCTCGTTTCGGCATTCCTTTATTCTTGGTGTTCAATTTTACCATATTACATGAGTATTTTAAATGTGCCCATATCAGAAAATCCGCCTACCCACAAATGGCTCATATCCAAACATTTTTAAGCCCTGTGCGCAAAAACCAAACTACTTGTACCGAACAAATATCTGGATAAATAAATCCTTGTTCGTATTTCAACTTTTTGACTCGAAAAGTTTACTTATGAAATATGCAAAATTTAATATTTACCTATTGCAAATGTCGTTTGCATCCTATTTATTTGTTTCTGTAATAATAAACGAAAACTCTAACAGAAGCGAAGATTAAAACCAGTAATCTTTTGATTTATTAAAATTATTTTCACTCAATTAACTGACAAAAATGGCAAGTAATAAACCAAAAGTAATTAAAGATTACAGCAAGCTTGACAAACAATTGCAACAGCAAATTAAGCTAATTTATGCGGACGGTTTTGCTGATAATCTCATCCACTTTTTTGATAAAACCGGGCAAAAAATAACGGTTTTACCCTTTGAAACGGAAGATAAGTATTATATGTTAAGAATGACAGAAAACGAAGCCGTGGCTTTGGTTGACGAAGACGACGACTACGATGATGACGGATTCTTAAAAGACGAGGTTAAACAAACTTATGAAGACAAGTACTCGGACCTCGACCACGTTGCAGATCAATTAGAAGATGATTAAAACATAAAAAAGCAGGAATGTTTGTTACAAACCTGCTTTTCCTTTTGCTTTTGAACGCTACCGTCCACTAGGCTAATAATGCCTTAACCTTATCAGCAATATCTTTCCCGTCGGCCTGTCCGGCCAATGTTTTCGACGCAATTCCCATCACTTTCCCCATATCTTTCATGCTGCTTGCACCAACTTGCTCAATCACGGCTTTTACAGCAGCGGTTAAATCTTCGTCCGACATTTTTGCGGGTAGATAACTTTCAAAAATTGCTACCTGTTGCATTTCCTGCTCATATAAATCTTCGCGTCCCTGTTCTTTATAAATATTTGCAGAGTCAGTTCCTTGTTTTGCCAGTTTCGAGATTATCTTCATTGCATCGGCATCCGATAGTTCACCACCTGCCCCTTTTGCAGTTTGTGCTTCAAGCATAACTTTTTTAATTCCCCTCAGGGCTTCCAGTTTCTCTTTTTCGCGGGCTTTCATTGCCGCTTTTATGTCGTTATTAATTTGCTCTAAAAATGCCATAACTTTTATATTTTTATTAATCAACGTTATCGTGTAAATAACTGTTTCTGTCTGAAATTCTATTATCGCGATCTACCGAATATCCCGACCGGTCGCGTTTATATTTTGGATCATTGATGCGAATATTTCTCCGTTTAAAAGCCGGCACATTTTCCAACTCGTCCACATCGTCGTCGCTCAGATTTTCGTAATCATTTATGTCAATTTCCTTTTCCGCACTGCTACGCTCGCGAGAGGTTATCGGATACAAAGATTCAAACTCATCGTCATCGTTTTTGCTTTTGTTGCTGATTTCAAATTCAAAGGTCGACTGACTTCTTTTATCTTCAGAATTTCTACCTGACAGGTGTTCTCTTTTTTCTGCCGAAACGGTTTCTTTCTCAAGCGTATGACTTACTACTTTTTTCTGACTTTGTTCTGACAGTTCAGAAATAATGCTTGTGGGAAATCCGGTAGCAATAACGGTTACCGACAGCTTTTCGCCCAAAGTTTCATCCTTACCATTCCCCCAAATCAAATCGGCATCAAAACCGGCCATGTTTTGCACATAATCAGTAATTCGGCCAACTTCATCCATGGTAACTTCCTTATTCCCCGAGTTGATGTTTACCAGAATATTTCGTGCTCCGCGAATCTCATTGTCGTTCAACAACGGCGAGTTTAATGCTTTTCTCACGGCATCCTCTGCCCGGTCTTCTTCTTCACTTACACCGGTTCCCATAACCGCCATTCCGCTTTTGCGCATTACAGTTTCCACATCGGCAAAATCAACATTTATATATCCGGGAACAGTAATAATCTCAGCAATTCCTTTTGCTGCAGTAGCCAGCACATTATCTGCTTTGGCAAAAGCCTCCGATATCCCAAAATCGCCATACATTTCGCGAATTCTTTCATTATTAATCACCAACAGCGAATCGACGTAAGCTGCCAGTTCCTTAATACCCTCGTAAGCCTGTTTTATACGACGCCGCCCTTCGTTGCGGAATGGAATGGTAACAATGGCAACCGTTAAATACCCTTGCTCTTTGCAGCACTGTGCAATAACAGGTGCTGCTCCGGTTCCAGTTCCTCCGCCCATTCCGGCAGTTACAAAAACCATTTTTGTATTTTCCGACAAGGTATTTTTTACATCCTCAATATTTTCGATTGCTGCCTGTTTGCCAACATCGGGTTTGTTGCCGGCACCACGGCCTTCGGTTAACGAAGCCCCCAACTGAACACGCGTACGAACAGCACTTGCTTCCATGGCCTGCGCATCGGTGTTGCAAACGACAAAATCCACATCGCGAATTCCATGTTTAAACATATGGTTTACCGCATTGCCGCCTCCGCCACCTACACCGATTACCTTTATTTCGGCACCGGGTGTTCTTTCCATTACAAAATCAGCCATATCTTCCATTTTCTTCACCTTGTTTTTTGTTGTTATTCAAGAGGTTGATCATCATCTCCATCATTAAAAATTTTGCTTCCAAAATTTTTATAAAACCAGTTATCAATATTCGATTCCGTAACAGGCTCATCTTTCTTTTTCTCTGCCTTTTCCCTGGTTTTGGTCTTTTCTTTTGTTTTCCAGCCAAACCCTTTTGACTTGGATTTTGGCTTTGCTTTTGGTTTTGGTTGCGGAGGAACAAACATGATCGTTTCTTCCTCTTCCGGCTCAGGCTCGTATGGTTCGTCTTCGTTTAAATCGAAATTTATTGCTTCCCCTGCTTCATTTTTCGGCTCTTGTTGTTCAGCGGTTTCTTCAAAATCATCATCGAGATCAAATTTTTGCACCTCTTTTTCGGGTTGCAATTCTTTGTTTGGATTGGTATCGAATCCGGTGGCCAAAATGGTAACACTAATTTTGTCGCCAAGACGTTCGTCGTAGCCGTTACCCCAAATTATATCGGCATCCTGACCGGCCTTGTCCTGCAGCGATTCAATAATTTCACCAATCTCTCCAATCCTAATTTCTTCACTTCCTGAAATAATATTCAGCAAGATATTTTTGGTTCCGAAAATATCGTTACTATCCAACAATGGCGATTCCAGTGCGGCATTCACCGCATCCATGGCACGGCCTTCGCCAGTGGCATAACCAGTACCCATTATGAAAACTTCGCTTTTTTGCATTACCGTTTCCACATCGGTGTAGTCGATGTTTACATTCCCATGAACAGTAATTATTTCGGCGACTCCTTTAACGGCTGTAGATACAATATTGTCGGCCATTTTAAATGCCTGGCTTGCCGGCAAATCGCCGTAAATGTGGTGCAGCCTGTCGTTACTGATTACCAACATACTGTCGACAAATTCGGCCATTTTGTCAATGCCTTCCTGTGCTTGTGCCCGGCGTTTATTTCCTTCGGCCGGCGACGGAATTGTAACCACCGCGATGGTTAAAATATCCAACTCGCGCGCCAGGCTTGCAATTACAGGAGCAGCTCCCGTTCCGGTTCCACCGCCCATTCCTGCCGCAATAAACAGCATTTTTGTATTGTCACCCAGCACCTGTTTCAGGTCTTCGTAATTTTCGCGGGCAGCTTCAGCTCCTCTTTCAGGTTTATTGCCCGCACCACGTCCTTCGGTAAGCGTAGTTCCAAGCTGAATTTTAATTGGCACAGGACTATTGTCCATGGCTTGCGAATCGGTATTACAGATGATATAATCAACACCTTTTATTCCCTCTTCGAACATGTGATTGACCGCGTTGCAACCACCACCGCCAACTCCAATTACCTTAATAATTGATGATGCTGCCTTCGGAAATTGAAAATTTGCTAATTCTTCGGTCATATCTTTTTGTTTTAATTGAATTCAAGGTCTTCGTTGTCGTCGCCAAAAAAGTTAATCGCACTTTGCAAGGCTCCTTTTACGTTGGTCATTAAACCGCGTCCGTTTCTTGGTGTTTTCGGTTCGGGCAATATTCTTTCTTCTCCAACATTTTGGCTGATCGAAAGTTTTAAGGCTCCCAATGCTGTTAAAAATGCCGGATTCTTTGCTTCTTCTCTGCGATTTGCCGGAAGAATTACCGGGTGTGCCCTTCGTGCATCCAAACCGGTATGAAATTTCACAAGCGTGATTATGTGCCCCAAATTTGAAGTACCGCCGGAGAGAACAATACCTGTTCCCAAACGATCGGCAACACCGGATCTTTCGATCTCTTTCACCACACAATCCACAATCTCTTCCAAACGTGCCTGAATAATGTAAGCCAGACTTCTGATGGTAATTTCTTTAGGTTCCCAGCCATTGTTTTTGGCAATGGTAACCGTATCTTCGGTTTTAATCTGGTCGCCCAAAGCCTGTCCGTAGCGCACTTTTAACAGCTCCGCTTTTTCAAGGAATGTG
The DNA here is from genome assembly GCF_963676815.1 of uncultured Draconibacterium sp. Classification (NCBI taxonomy): domain Bacteria; kingdom Pseudomonadati; phylum Bacteroidota; class Bacteroidia; order Marinilabiliales; family Prolixibacteraceae; genus Draconibacterium; species uncultured Draconibacterium sp. The sequence goes on along the minus strand of NZ_OY781365.1, from coordinate 3,162,335 downwards.
GAACAGCCCACTTTTAAGTCGTTGGTAATAACAGCTCCGGCAAACGGAATTACTGCTGTATGTACCAAAGCATTTTCGTAGTAAATAGCCAGATTGGTTGTGCCGGCACCAATATCAAGCACTACTCCCCCCATCTCTTTTTCAGGTTTTGAAAGCGCGGCCTCTGCCAGTGCCAGCGACGAGTGGAAAACTTCGCCCAGTTCAACACCAACACTTTCCAAAACACGTGTTAAAATTTGGTATTCCTGATCGGGCATTATCACCAACTTATAACGGGCTTCAATTTTTTTACCTGTGGCTCCAACAGGTTTCAGTTCTTCAATTTCGTCGTCGATTATAAATGATGTCGGAATAACTTTCAAAATGCGATAGTCATTTTTAATCTGCAGGCTTTTCGCTTCATTGTATAACTCATCAATATCCAAATTCGACACAACGCCACCCTCACCTGTAAAACGCGACGCTTTGTAGTCGATGGTTCGCATACGTTTTCCGGCGTACGCCACATCAACAACATTAATTTCGTCTTCGAGCTGGGCATCGAGTTGCTCCAACACCGCCGTGATGGATTCAATTGCATCAGCAAGGTTAAAAATCATTCCTCTTTTTATCCCTTTTGATGGTACCTGAGCAGTACCCAGAATTTCCATTTTCCCCTCGATGGTTGCCCTGCCCGCAAGTGCAACCAGCTTTGAGGTTCCCATGTCGATAACAACTGAAAGATTTGTTTTTGAAGCCATAATTATCTTCTTTTTGCTATTACCTGATCTTTATATTTTAAACTGATCGTTTTATATTTATTCCAATTATTCTTTGCCATAATCTGCTTGTAAAAAGCTTTCATATTCCGCAATTTCTCCTGATAATTCTCAAGCGTTCCAAACTCAATAGTGTGGTCGCCAACCAAAGGGATCAAGAGCACATCGCCATCTCTTTGCACATGAATCTGCTCAATTTGAGCATTCCAGAATTCGTCGCTCTCAATCGTTAAAACACATGGCAAAAGTGTTTCTTTTGCATACTCTTCGCTGATATCTCCGGTAGCTACCAGCACGTTTGCCGCATAATTTGTCGACACCGGAATTTTTCCCCCAAACTCATCGAGATAATAATTTCCCTTATCGGAAAAAACACGTACTACCGGTTTCCTGTGTTTCAGATCGATGGCCAGTACTCCTTTAAAAGTGGCGCTATCAGTGCGGGTAACAACTTTATAAACCTCGGCTTTCAAAATCGCTTCGTGCTTTTCAACCGCCTGTTCAATCTGCACCGTGTTTATGCTGTCAAAATTCTTCCCTATTATGTTTTTATCAATCGACTTTACCAGTTTTATCAGCTCTGCCCGATCAACTTTTATCACTTCATCCGGATCGTAATTGATTTCAATATCGTTGCAAGTGGCATGATTGTACTTCAATGAAGTAAATGCCAATGTTACCAGCAGAAACACCAGCAACACCAACAACCCGCCTATTTTTGCAAACTTCTTTATCATTTTTCTTTACTTTCCATCAATTCAATTATACTTTCCACCATTCGGTCGATATCGCCGGCACCCATTGTTACCACAATTTCGTTTGGGTCCGATTTTAGTATTTTCAATACCTCATCGCGCTCGGCCAGCATCCGGTTCTCCAGCTTCATTTCTTTGTAAATTATAGCTGACGAAACGCCAGGAATCGGTTCTTCGCGTGCGGGGTAAAGCGGTATCAAAATCGCTTTATCCAACAAATCCAGACTTTGTGCAAATTCGGCAGCAAAATCTTTGGTGCGCGAAAACAAGTGAGGCTGAAAAATTCCGGTCACCTTTTTATCGGGGAACAAGGCTTTAACCGAAGTTATAAATGCCTCTAGTTCCGCGGGATGATGCGCATAATCGTCAATGTAAATCCGACTCTCCGAACGGTAACGAATATCAAACCGGCGTGCCACCCCTTCATAATCTTCTATACCTGCTTTTATCGAATTTGCCGATGCGCCTGCCAACCAGGCCAAAGCACTGGCTCCAACCGTATTTTCAACGTTCACCAGCCCCGGATAATTCATTTCACAGTTGGCAATAATTCCATCAGGTGTTTTTAAATCGAACGAATAAAAACCCGTTTCCGAATTCAACTGCAGATTTAATGCTGCAAAATCCGTTTTACCTTTTAGCGAGTAGGAATAAACTTTTGCATCGGTTTTCGAGATATCGAGGTCTACTCCCTCTTTTAGCACCAAACTTCCGTCTGGACGGATCTGCGAAATAAACTTCTCAAATGACTCAACGATCTTTTCCTTTTCGCCATAAATATCCAAATGATCTGCATCAACCGAAGTAACCAACGCCAACTGTGGTTTTAAGTGCAAAAACGACCGATCAAACTCGTCGGCTTCAGCCACAATCCATGGCGATTCAGCTTTCGGCAACACCAAATTGCTCCTGAAATTTTTTGAAATACCACCTAAAAAAGCGCCGCAGCCCTGTTCTGTTTTGCTCAAAATATTGGTAACAATGGTACTGGTTGTTGTTTTTCCATGTGTTCCGGCCACACCAATTCCATTGTGCTCGTTGCAAATCATTCCGAGTACTTTTGCCCGCTTAAATAAACCAATTGGCTGACTTTTAAACCAATTCAGCTCCTTATGCTCGTCAGGCAAAGCCGGTGTGTAAACAGCAATCGTTTCGGTTGGATTCCACTTTGATGGAATATTTCTGATATCATCTTCAAAATGTACATCAATTCCTTCAGCCTGCAATGCATCTGTTAATGCCGATTGCGTGCGATCGTATCCTGCCACGTTGCGCCCGGTAAACTTAAAATAACGGGCCAGCGCACTCATCCCAATTCCCCCAATTCCGAGGAAATATACATTTCTTATTTTCTGAATGCCATTCATCGATTTATTCACTCACTAAATTCTCTACTTCATCAACTATTTGTTTGGTCGCTTCCGGCTTGGCCAACTCTTTACTTTTTGTTGCCAAAGCACCACAACGCGCTTCATCTTTTACCACCTCAAAAGCCAGCGGGAATAACTTCTCGTTAATCTCATCATCGCGCACCATTAAAGCCGCATCCTTTTCTACCAGGGCCATCGCATTTTTAGTTTGATGATCTTCCGAAACATTTGGCGACGGCACTAAAACCGAAGCCTTTCCAACCAAACACAACTCCGAGATTGTTCCTGCACCAGCTCTCGAAATCACCAAATCGGCCACTTCGTAAGCTAAATCCATTCGCGTTATAAACTTATGAATCTGCAGGTTTCCCGGCTTTGTTTCTTTCAGTTCTTCCTTAATTTTATCGTAATAATATGCCCCGGTTTGCCAGATCACCTGAACTCCCGAAGATGCTATTTCTTTAATATTTTTAAGCACAGCCTGGTTTACTGAACGCGCACCAAGGCTGCCACCAACAATCAATATAATTTTATCTGATTCGCTTACTTCAAAAAACTTTAACGCTTCTTTTCGGTCTTGTTTTTCAATCAAATTTTCGCGTACCGGATTTCCCGTTAATACAATTTTCTCTTTTGGGAAAAAGCGCTCCATTTTATCGTAAGCCACACAAATTGAATTTACCTTTTTGCTCAAAAGTTTATTGGTGATTCCGGCATACGAGTTCTGTTCCTGAATCAAACAAGGCACCTTATCTTTTGCTGCTGCGCGCAATAACGGACCGCTGGCATAACCTCCAACTCCAATCGCCACATCAGGGTGAAACTCGGCCACAATTCTTTTAGCTAACTTCGAACTTTGGCGCAGTTTTTTAAAGAAGGTAATCATTTTCATGCTGGGTTTCCGTGGAAATCCCATCACCGGCAAGCCAATAATTTTATAACCGGCGGCAGGAACTTTCTCCATTTCCATCCGATCTTCGGCACCAACAAATAAAATATCAGCGTTAGGATTGCGCTTTTTAATTTCATTCGCAATAGCAAGCGCCGGGAAAATATGTCCCCCGGTACCGCCTCCGCTTATTATGGCTCTATTTATCTTTGTCATCATTCACTATTTCGTAATCCTCGTCCGGAGCTTTAATCATAATCGGTTGCTCCTCAACTTCTTTATTCTGCTGATTTTGGTGACTCACACTAAGAATCAAGCCAAAAGCCAGCGAGGTAAACAACAACGATGTTCCTCCTAAACTTATCCATGGCAGTGGTTGCCCCGTTACCGGTAGCGCGCCACTTGAAACGCCTATATTTATCATGGCCTGAAAAACCAGCACCAATGTTAGTCCAATAACCATAAACGCCGGAAACGTTCGCGTAGCCCGCCGGACGATTACCACTCCCCTGAAAAAGAAAATAAGGAAAAGCATAATTACTGCAAGACCTCCCAACAATCCATATTCTTCTACGATTATGGCGAAAATAAAATCGTTATATGCAGCGGCCATATAGTTACTTACATCAGAATGGCCAGGCCCCTTTCCAAAAATTCCTCCAGAATAAATAGCTAGCTTTGCATAGTCGGCTTGAGTAATTCCCTGCGAAGCTTCGGGAGGTGGCGGATTTATAAATCGTTCAATCCTTCCTTTTATGGTATGCACACGGCCAATACTATCCGGCAAAAGATCAGCTGTAAAATAGATTGTTACTACCAAAGCGATTCCAATACCAACTAGCGAAAACAAGTATTTTAATGGAATCCGGCCGCAAAACATCATGGTCATAATTGTTGCGAAAAGCAATGCCGAGGTTGAGAAATCGGATATAAAAATCAAACCACAGACGATGGCCGTATAAAAAATTATCTTCTTAAATGCTTCCCACAAATCGCCTTTTGTTTTTTGGCGTTTCCCTAAAATTTTGGCCGAGAATAATACCAGCGAAATCTTTGCCATTTCGGCCGGTTGAAATGTTGCACCCCAGAAATTAAGTGTACGCCCGCTGGAAGAAACAAACGATGTTCCGCGCATTACAATCGAAAAAAGTAAAAATCCGATACTGGCCAGTAAAGCCCACCATGCCAGTTTTGAGTATAATTTTATGGGCAACACATTCACCATCAACAGAATTACACCAATTCCTGTACCTAAAAATACTACCTGGCGAAACAGGTATTTCAAAGTGTTTCCCTGTGCCACACGATAAGCCAGTGCGCCTGTTGAACTGTACACAATAAGCAGCGACAACACCGATAACAGCATCAGCACCATCCAAAGCACGCGGTCGCCCTTAAATAATTTCAGAATGGAATGTTGCATTACAAATTCCTTACTTCTTTTTTAAATTGATTTCCTCTGTCTTCGTAATTCTCAAATAAATCGAAACTTGCACACGCCGGTGATAACAGCACGGTGTCGCCATTTCGGGCCAGGTAGTAAGCAGCTTTTACAGCTTCTTCCATACTTGACGCGTCTACAATATCAGAAACACAATCGCCAAAAGCTTCGTGTAATTTGGCATTGTTCTTACCCAGACAAACAATGGCTTTCACTTTGTTAGTTACAAGCCCCTGCAACATGGAGTAATCGTTTCCTTTGTCTACCCCACCGGCAATCCAAACCACCGGTTTGTGTACACTTTCCAACGCATACCACGATGAATTAACGTTCGTTGCTTTCGAGTCGTTGATAAACTCGATGCCATGAACTTTAAGAAAACGCTCTAAACGATGCTCTACACCAGTAAAGTCGGAAAGGCTTTCTCTCAATTGTTCATCCCTGATTTTTAATACCATGCTTGCAATGCCTGCGGCCATGCTGTTGTAGGTATTGTGTTTCCCCTGTAGTGATAAATCCAGTATCGACATGCTGAATTGATTTTGATTAAAGTTGATAATTATCCGATTGTCTTTCACACCTGCTCCAGGCCCGGCAGCCTCTCCCAACCCAAAAGGAAGTTGAACAGGTTTTATATCTCTCTTATTTATTTCTTTTTGAATCACTTCGTCGTCGGCACAATAAACGAAGTAGTCAGTTGCTGTTTGATTTTGAAGAATCCTAAATTTCGAATCCGTGTAGTTTTGCATATCGTAGCCGTAACGATCGAGGTGATCGGGCGTGATGTTCATCAGCACAGCTACATCTGCTTTGAACTCGTACATTCCGTCCAACTGAAAACTGCTTAGCTCGATCACATACACATCGAAATTTTCTTCGGCCACCTGCCAGGCAAAACTTTTTCCAACATTTCCTGCCAATCCAACATTTACTCCCGCCTTTTGCAGAATATGATAAGTCAGCAAAGTGGTAGTTGTTTTGCCATTACTTCCGGTAATGCAAATGGTTTTAGCCGACGAAAAACGACCGCCAAATTCAATTTCCGAAATCACCGAAGTGCCTTGCTCTTTTAGTTGCTTAACCAACGGTGCAGTTTCCGGAATTCCCGGACTTTTCACGACCAGCTCGGCACTCAGAATCTTCTCTTCCGAGTGGTGTCCTTCTTCAAAATCGATTTTATAATTTGAAAGAACGTCTTTGTATTTATCCTTGATTTTTCCAAGGTCGGACACAAATACATCGTATCCTCTTTTTTGTGCAAGAATGGCTGCTCCAACGCCGCTTTCGCCTCCTCCTAATATGGCTACCAGTCCTTTCACTCTATCTCATTTTTAATGTTGCAATTGTTATCACTGCCAGAATAATTCCGACAATCCAAAAGCGTGTTACAATCTTTGGTTCCGGGAACCCCTTTTTCTGAAAATGGTGGTGAATCGGGCTCATAAGGAACACTCTGCGTCCTTCGCCATATTTTCGTTTGGTGTATTTAAACCAACTCACCTGAATTACAACCGAAAGGTTCTCTATCAGGAAAATTCCACATAACAGCGGTATCAAAATTTCTTTGCGGATGATCACTGCAAAAACGGCTAATATTCCACCCAATGCAAGACTTCCGGTGTCGCCCATAAAAACCTGTGCCGGGAATGAGTTGTACCACAAAAATCCAACGGTAGCACCAATGAAAGCCGCGATAAAAACAGTTAATTCACCAATATTTGGGATGTACATGATATTCAGGTAATCGGCATAAATTACGTTACCACTTACGTAGGCCAGAATACCCAGTGTAGCCCCGCTAATTGCCGACGTTCCGGTTGCCAGTCCGTCAATTCCGTCGGTAAGGTTTGCCGCATTCGAAACAGCGGTAATGATCAGTATAATTGCAACGGCATATACCAGCCATTTTAACCATGCTGCAGCATCGCCGGCAAAAGCCACCAGCCATGCATAATCAAACTCATTCTTTTTAATAAACGGGATTGTGGTTTTGGTCGATTTTACATCTTCCATAACAAACTGATCGGTGGTTTCACCCGTAGCCGGATCAGTAACTTGCTCTGTCAGAAACGTGCCACTCTCATCGCTTACGTGCTCACGAACCTTTACATCTTCGCTGATAAAAAGTGTGGCGGCTACAATAAGCCCCAAACTCACCTGTCCGAGAATTTTAAATTTACCAGCCAGTCCTTCTTTATTCTTTTTGAAAACCTTGATATAATCATCGATAAAACCGATCATCCCCAAAAATGCAGTAGTAATCAGCATCAGCAGAATGTAGATATTATCGAGGCGGGCAAACAGCAATGTTGGAATAATAATGGCCATCAGAATAATTATCCCGCCCATTGTGGGGGTTCCCTGCTTTTGCATTTGTCCTTCCAAACCAAGGTCGCGCACTTCGTCGCCAATTTGTTTGCGCTGCAAAATGCGAATCAGCTTTTTCCCGAAAATCGTTGTGATAAACAACGACAGAATAATTGCTGCTGCCGAGCGAAATGTAATGCCCGGAAGCATTCCAATGCCCGGAATATCGTATCCTGCCAAAAGTTCGTATAGCCAATAAAACATATCTTGTTTTTAATTTTTTAGTCCAAAACAGTTCCTTACTTCTTCCCTGTCGTCAAAATGATGTTTCACACCATTTACTTCCTGGTAATCTTCGTGCCCCTTTCCTGCAATCAGAATTATATCGCCCGGTTGTGCCAGCATTACCGCCGTTTTTATCGCATCGCGGCGACTAACAATCGACACCACCTTATTTTTATATTGCGGTTCAACACCGGCTTCCATATCTTTTATAATCGCTTCAGGATCTTCACTCCGCGGATTATCCGAAGTAAGAATTACTTTATCGCTGGCGGCCAAAGCCTCTTGTGCCATCTCAGGGCGTTTTGTTCTGTCGCGATCGCCACCGGCACCAACCACGGTAATCACCTGCTCGTTTCTTGTTCTGATTTCAGCAATTGCCGCCAACACATTTTTCAAAGCATCGGGCGTGTGCGCATAATCTACAATCGCATATTTGCCATCTTCACTCCGAATGGTTTCGAAACGCCCTTGCACCGATTGTAAATTGCTGATAACGGTGAGCACCTCGCCTTTGTCCTGTTCCAACTCAACGGCAGTGGCATAAACTGCCAATAAATTTGACGCATTAAATAGCCCAACAAAACGTGTCCAGATTTCCTGATCGTCCATACTCAGCAGCATACCATCGAAATGACTTTCAATTACCTTGCAGCGGTAATCCGCCATCGTACGATTGGAATAAGTGAGTTTTCGGGCCTTTGTATTTTGAAGCATCACCAAACCATTTTTATCGTCGGCATTAACCAATGCAAATGCATCTTTTGGCAATCCGTCGAAAAAGGCTTTTTTGGCTTTTATGTATTCAGCAAAAGTTTTGTGATAGTCGAGGTGGTCGTGCGTGATATTGGTAAAAATACCTCCGGCAAACTGAATTCCTGAAATTCGTTGCTGATGAATGGCATGCGAACTCACTTCCATAAAACAGAATTCACAACCTTCGTCGACCATCTCGGCCATTAACTGCTGTATTTTCAGCGCATCCGGAGTGGTGTGCGAGGCAACCTCCTCTTTCTCGTTTATTTTATATGAAATTGTTGAAAGCAGACCAACATTGTAGCCCTGCATTCTGAAAAGCTTGTGTAATAAACTGGCGATACTGGTTTTCCCGTTTGTTCCGGTTACGCCAACCACTTTCATTTTTGAAGATGGTAAACCATAAAACGCAGCTGCAATTTCGCCTAAAACCTTATTGGAATCTTCAACCTGTACAAAAGTTACTGCTGATTTTAATTCTGCAGGAAGATCTTCGCATACAATAGTGGTCGCGCCTTTTTCTATGGCAACCTCGATAAAACGATGTCCGTCAACCGACACACCTTTTTGTGCTACAAATAAACTATTCGATGTGATTTTCCTTGAGTCGAATTGAATGCTGGTAACTTCCCTATTGGTTTCACCAATGCAATCAACAATCCCTATATGTTCCAACAACTCTGCTAACTTCATCTTAACTTAATGAGAGATATACCGTTTGTCCCGGGCGGTATGAACTACCGGGTTTCAACGATTGTTTTTTTACTTTTCCTATTCCGCTTATTTTCACTTTTAAACCTGCATTCTCCAGCAGAAAAATGGCATTACTGGCGCCCATTCCAACTACATCGGGCACAGCGTTGGTCGGTACAACATTTTCTTCCAGCACTATTCCATTGTCTTTTGCGCTTGGAGACACCATATTCGAATTGGGTAATCCCTGAATATTCTTGAGCTCCAACTCCTCAGCCAAACGAAGAATCGCGTCACGCTCCCCGCTTTTTATCACAGGAATGTCTTCTCCTTCCTGATTATCACTTTCAGGCGTAGCATTCATAATTTGGCTGGCGTATACTTTTTCCGAAATCTCTTTAAATACAGGACCTGCCACAGCTGCTCCGTAAATCGAGTTTCGCGGTTTTTTAAAAGTCACAATCAAAGAATACATTGGATTATCTGCCGGAAAATACCCTACAAACGATGCATAATAAGCTCCGTACTCGTAGCCTTTACCATCTGAACGGGCAACACGTGCCGTTCCGGTTTTGCCAGCGACTTTAAACTGATCGCCCTGAACACCTCGCCCGGTTCCGTTCTGACAAACACCTTCCAACATCGCCTGCGCTTTCCCAATAGTTTCTTTCGACACGATCATCGGATTCAGCAACTCAGGTTTAAAGGTTTTAACCAAGGCTCCGCTGTTTCTAATTTCTTTTACCAAACGTGGTTTTACCATTGCTCCGTCGTTGGCAACAGCATTGTAAAAATTCAGGATTTGCAAAGGAGTAAGGCGTAAATCGTAACCGTACGACATACGACCCAATGTGGTAGTTCCCCACCAATCAGCATTTCCGGGATACTTTATATAAGGCTGTCCTTCGCCGGCCAGTTCCAATCCCAACGGTTTCTGAATACCAAAACCATAAATCCTGTCTACATAATCTTTTGGATTATCGGTGTATTTCGATAAAATTACTTTAGCCGTTCCGATATTCGACGACTGCTCGAGAATCTGTTTAACATTCACTTTACCACAAGCATGATCGTCGGTAATATTTTCCTGCGCCCAATAACCGTTTCCGGTGTCGAATACATCGCTGGTATCTACCACACCGTCTTCAAGCGCCACCATTAACGACACCAATTTAAATGTTGAGCCGGGTTCGTAACAACCGCGGTGCCCCAAAGCATAATTATCTTTTTCGTAGAAACCTTCGCTGGATTTACCCAAATTTGCAATTGCCTTAATCTCTCCCGTTTTCACTTCCATTAAAACTGCAGTTGCCCATTCCGGATTCGATTTCAGCGCCTGTTTATACAAAGCACTTTCGGCAATATCCTGCATTTTTACATTGATGGTTGTAATGATATCCATCCCGTTTTGCGGCTCAATTTCGGTGCGGGTAACCCAACGGCCCGACAGGTTTTGCTTGTAGCTTATGCCATTTTCGCCACGCAAATACATTTCGTACGAACGCTCCAAGCCATTGTAACCAACAGGCACCGGAGTTAATGCATTGGCTTTGTTCAAGCTGCCAATTGTTCGTTGCGCCAACATTCCCAACGGATTGAGCCGTTTGTTTTCCTGCTCAACGATCATTCCTCCGCCAAAACGGCCACGACGTAAAATCGGGAAGTTTTTAAATTGCTGAAGTTCGTTATAATCTATTTTATCAGGAGTAAGCAAATAGCCCCGGTTTTTGTTTTTATAGGCCGAACGCAACCGGCGTGCATATTCGCGTTTCGATGCATCTTTATGAAAATTCGACAAGTACCAGGCTAATGAATCCACTTCATTGTCGAATACTTTTTTAACCCCTTCGGCAGCAAGGTCGATACGAATTTTGTATCCGGGTACCGACGTGGCTAAAACACTGCCATCATCAGCACAAATTGTCCCGCGAACCGGCGGGATAATTACGGTATTATTGCTCAAGTTGTTCTCTATTTTCTGCCAGCGCTCATTTTTAATTTGCTGAACAGAAACAAGCTTAACCACAACATAAGCTCCGAACAACGACAGAACGAAGTACACAATTGCAATACGCGATAATATGGTTTTCCTGATCCCCACTGCTAATCTTCTTTTTCAACCGTTATTTTTTGTGGCGGACGCATTGGTTCTTGCAAACCAATTCCGGCCTCCTCAACTCGTTTTGCTACTTCCGACGGACGACTTGCATCCATCAATTTGGCAGATAGCGTTACTGATTCCGATCGTAATTCTTCCAACTCTTCCTGCAACACCACAATTTCGCGCAGCGTGCTTTCCGACCAGTTACGATTCGCAATTAAAAGCAATCCCAAAACCGCAAGAAATGCCACAAACGGCATTTGCTTCAATGTCCGTTCGTCTGTCAATATGGTCCCCCCAATAAAGGACTTCATACCGGTTCGTTTTCTTGTATTTTTATTTTGCTCTGCCATTCTTTAAATTTTCTCTGCTATTCTTAGCTTTGCACTCCTCGACCGTGGATTGGCGTTCAACTCCTCTTCTCCGGCCACAATCACTTTTCGGTTTATGAGTTTAAAAGGCGACTGCACATTCCCGTAAAAGTCTTTTTCAATTTTTCCCTCAAAATTTCCGGCACGCATAAAATTCTTACACAGGCGGTCTTCCAAACTGTGATAAGTAAGAATGACCAACCGGCCTCCTGGCTTCAGCACCTCAAGCGATGCCATCAGAAATTCGCGCAAAGCCTCCATTTCTTCATTAACCTCAATACGAAGTGCCTGAAAAACCTGCGCCAGATATTTATTCTCGATTGCCTTTGGAGCACAAGCCGATGCAATTTCTTTTAAACGTGTAGTTGTTTTTATGGGAGCCTCATTACGGGCTTTAATAATTTGAGCAACAAGTTTGCGGGCATTCTTAACTTCGCCATACATCCTGAATATCATCTGAAGTTTTTCTTCATCGTATTCATTCACCACTTTTGCGGCATCAAGCCCGGCCTCACGATTCATGCGCATGTCGAGCGGCGCATCAAAACGAAATGAGAATCCGCGCTCGGCCTCATCAAACTCGTGCGACGAAACGCCCAGATCAGCAAATACGGCATCTACCTGTTCTACATCGTAGTATTGCAGAAAATTGCGGACGTAACGAAAATTATGACGAATAAAAAAAAGCCGGTCATCCTCTATGGCATTCCCGGCAGCGTCTTCATCCTGGTCGAAAGCAAACAAGCGACCACCACTGTCAAGTGCATTCAATATCATTGCTGAATGACCGCCACCTCCGAAGGTAGCATCAACAACACTGGCACCGGGATGCAGATTCATCCCCTCGATACTTTCGGCTGCCAAAACCGGTATGTGATAAACATCAGACATCTTCCCTACAAATCAAATTCTCTCAACATGTCCAGATAAGCATCATCAGATATATCGTCGGCTTCTGCCACGATTTCGTTGCTCAGGCTAATAGAGGCACCCATTCCAAGGAATGTTACCTTGCCCTCCAGGTTCGCGTACTTTAAATATTCATCAGGAATATTTATCCGACCGTTTGCGGCGAGGCTAACCGGAGCAAAATTCCGGAAATACTGACGCAAAGCGGCAAAATGTGCAGGATTGGTACTGGCGCGTACTTTGGCCTGAAACTTCTCCACTTTTTCCTGCCACACTTCCATCGGATGAATATCAAGGCATTTCCCCAGTCGATTCTTTTCCAGAACAACCTGATCAGGAATATTTTCGCCCATCGCCTTCTTAAAAGCCGACGGAAGAACCACCCGCCCTTTGTCGTCGATGGTTGCCTGATATGTTCCTGCGAAAAATGCCATAAATTCCTAAAAGTCTTTTTATCAAGTGTAAAAATACAATTTTATTCCATTTTATGCCATATTCTTCCATTTCATTCCACCTCATTTTCTATTGTTTTTGTTGATAAACCAACAGCGAAAAGTTTAAAACCTGTTCAAACCTGTTTAAATCCTATTTTTAAATACTGATTATCAACTTATTAAAATCCAATCAAAACAATCAACACATCGTTAATAACTCATTTTTCTGCAGAATTATTTTGCTCCACACTCGCCTTCAACTAAATACTTGGCGGTGGAATAAATTGAAAGGACAGAGATTTTAATGCCAAGAATCAGGATAGATACATTTTTCAGATTAAGCATTTTTTAGTTAATTGCCGCTGCAAATAAACCAGCAATGACGACAGAGAATAGCACGAAAAGCTACAAGCCAATCCGAATCAGGGAGGTATTTGCTGCCAAAAGTCCGGGGCTTGCAAAGTTTATCCCGGGATTTGTATTTCGTTATCTGAACAATATTCTTCACCTTGACGAGGTAAATACTTTTCTTGAGAAGTACGGACACCTGAAAGGAATTGAATTTGTTGACCAGGTGGTTGAAGAATTTAATGTTCGCGAATTTGTTCATAACAGTGAAAACATCCCGAAATCAGGGCGTTACATTTTTGCGAGCAACCATCCACTTGGTGGTTTCGACGGGATGCTATTAATGAAAAACGTGGAAGCACGACTGGGAGCGTTCAAATTTCTGGCTAACGATATTTTGCTGAATATTCCACAGTTAAGCCCGGTTTTTGTTCCGGTTAACAAACACGGTGGTCACGCGCGCGAAGCTGCAAAAAAACTATCAGAATGCTACAACTCCGAAGACCAGATATTGATTTTCCCGTCAGGACTGGCATCACGAAAAATTAAAGGGCAAATTATGGATTTGGAGTGGAAGAAGCACTTTATAAGCAAAGCCATCAAACACAAACGCGATGTTATTCCGGTTTTTATTAGCGGACGAAATTCAAACCGCTTTTACCGATTGGCAAAATTCAGGAAATTTTTCAAAATAAAATGGAACCTCGAAATGTTTTTTCTTCCCGATGAGACGATAAAACATAAAAATACCGACGTTCATCTTTATTTCGGGAAACCCATTCCACACACCACTTTTGACGGCACAAAAACACACCAGGAGTGGGCCGAGTGGGTAAAAAACAAAGTTTACAAACTAAAAGAAAGTTCTGGTTCAGTAAATTAAACGCCATTATCGAACTGCATTCACATGATTTTTTTAATTTTGTATTCCAATTTTCAAAAAGAAAGGGACTCGAAACAAGTATGTAGAATTAGCGTAATGTCAACAAGACACTTTCTACACAACATGTTTCGGTAATTGGGAACACGGACAGATAAAAAGTTTCAAATGAAGGATATAATAACACCTATAGCGAGAGAAGAAATTTATGCAGAGCTGACTCCTGAAAAATTACTTCGAAAAACCAATAAAGGTGGTAACGAAATATATATTGTAACTGCGCACGACTCGCCGGCAATTATGCACGAGTTGGGCCGTTTGCGCGAGATAACATTCAGAGATGCTGGTGGCGGAACCGGCAAGGAAACCGATATTGACAGTTACGACACGGCAGAAAATCCTTACAAACAATTGATTGTTTGGGATCCGGATGCCAAAGAAATTTTAGGCGGTTACAGATATGTTTTGTGCGCCGATGCGCCCCGCGACAAAGATGGCAACATAAAGTTGGCTACATCGCGTGTATTTCATTTTTCGAAAGAATTTGAAGAGAACTACCTGCCCTACACATTGGAACTGGGACGCTCGTTTGTGCAACCGGCCTACCAGTCGAGCAAAGCCGGAGCCAAAGCTCTTTTTGCACTCGATAACCTTTGGGATGGACTGGGTGCGCTTACTGTTGACCATCCGGAGATAAAATATTTCTTTGGAAAGATCACGATGTACGAGCATTTTCATGACGAAGCCCGTAATCTGATTCAGTATTTCTTCAAAAAATATTTCCGCGATAAAGAAAATCTTGTATACCCGTTAAATCCGGTTGAATTTAACATCGACATGGACGCCATGGAAAAACTTTTTGTTGGCCCGGAATACAAAGATGACTACAAAATTCTGGTACAAAACGTTAGAACCTACGGCGAAAATATTCCTCCTCTGGTAAATGCATACATGAACCTTTCGCCATCGATGAAAACCTTTGGAACAATTAAAAACGAGGTATTTGGGAATGTACTTGAAACCGGAATTATTTTAACAATTAAAGACATTTACGAGGTTAAAGTTGACCGCCACATTGAAACTTACATAAAAGGTAAGGAAGACGATGAATGGCCAACGGTTGAATAAAATACCACGTCTCGAAATAAAAATGGCCCGCTACTAAAAAAGTAGCGGGCCATTTTTTATAATTGAATCCAAAACTAGTAAGCTCTGGCGTCTTTTCCTTCAATGTAGTTGATAAACGATCCGTTAACTACCCTATTTCCACCAGGTGTTGGATAATTACCCGTAAAATACCAATCACCCAAATCATTCGGGCAAGCCTTATGTAAATTTTCAATCGACTGGTATACAATCTCAATCTCGGCGTTACAATCTTCAGGCTTTAACAATTCGGCAATTTTAGCCGAAATTTCTTCAGCAGTAAAAGGTTTGTAAATTTCGCGCACGTAGTTCACCATTTCTTCTTTTGGCAAGTTCTCCTGATCTTTACATTTTTTGTACACCTGCTGAATTATTGATTCCTTTCCGTGATCTTTCAACAACTCGATGGCGGCACTAAATGCAATAAACTTATCCAATCGTGCCATGTCAATTCCGTAACAATCGGGGTAACGAATTTGCGGTGCCGATGAAACCACAATGATTTTTTTCGGTTTCAGGCGATCAAGTATTTTCAGAATACTTTTTTTCAGCGTTGTACCACGTACAATCGAATCGTCGATAATTACCAACGTATCTTTATCTTTCTGAATTACGCCGTAAGTAACATCGTAAACGTGGGCTACCAAATCATCGCGACTGGCATCGTCGGCAATAAATGTTCGCAGCTTCACGTCTTTAATGGCAATTTTC
This sequence comes from uncultured Draconibacterium sp., assembly GCF_963676815.1. Taxonomy (NCBI): domain Bacteria; kingdom Pseudomonadati; phylum Bacteroidota; class Bacteroidia; order Marinilabiliales; family Prolixibacteraceae; genus Draconibacterium; species uncultured Draconibacterium sp. The sequence goes on along the minus strand of NZ_OY781365.1, from coordinate 3,146,184 downwards.
TCGACCCGTGGTTCAAACGACAAAATGCGTTTAATATCCTTGTCCGACAATGAACCATTTTTCTGCTGAATCTGATCGATTTTCCAATCTACCAAATGATGACGAACTCCGTCAACCAAACCATAAAAAGCCGTTTCGGCAGTGTTCGGAATGTATGAGAATACAGTATTTTCGTAATCATAATCAACAGCCTCCAAAACAATTGGCGTTAACAAACGCCCCAGCTGCTTTCTTTCCTGGTAGATTGATTTATCGCTACCGCGCGAGAAATAAATTCGCTCGAAAGAACATGATTTTCTTTTATGTGGCACACGGATCATTTCTCTCGAAACTTTTCCGTTCTTTTTAATGATCAGTCCTTCACCAGGACCAATTTCCTGCACATCGCCTTCCTCCAGGTTCATTACCGTCTGAATCACAGGGCGCTCCGAAGCTACCACCACAATTTCATCGTCGGCATAATAATGTGCCGGGCGAATTCCCCACGGATCGCGAACCACAAAAGCATCGCCGTGCCCAACTAACCCAGCCATAGCATAGCCGCCATCCCAGTCTTTCGAGGCACGCTCCAAAATATTCTGAATATCGAGGTTTTGCTCAATCAACGGCGAAATCTCGTTATTATCGTAGCCTTCGTTTTTATATTTTCTGAAAAGCAGCTGGTTTTCCTCATCGAGAAAATGCCCCACTTTTTCGAGTGCAGTTACCGTATCGGTATACGCTTTTGGATGTTGCCCCAAATTAAGCAGCACATTAAAAAGCTCGTCGGTATTGGTAAGGTTAAAATTACCTGCCAAAACCAGGTTACGCGATTTCCAGTTATTTTGGCGCATTACCGGGTGGGTAAAATCAATACTGTTTTTACCGAAAGTTCCATAGCGCAAGTGCCCCAGGTAAAGCGTTCCGGCAAACGGGAAATTGTTTTCGGCCCATTCCGGGTCGTTGATGTCGAAATTGTTGCGTTTCGCTTTTTTCAAAGGTTTGTTCACCTTATCAAAAACATCTTTTATTGGATTTGGCTCAACCGAGCGGAACCGACTTATATACGGATTACCCGGATCGAGTTCTGATTTTACACAGCAAATTCCGGCGCCGTCCTGTCCGCGGTTATGCTGTTTTTCCATTAAAAGGTACAACTTGTTCAGTCCGTACTTCCAGGTACCATACTTTTTATGGTAGTAAGAAAGCGGTTTTAACAAACGAATTAAAGCAATGCCACACTCGTGTTTAATCTGGTCACTCATACTGATTTTGTTTCAACAATGGAAATTCGATTACATCAGGAACAATAAAAGCTGCAGGATAATCCTTTTGTACTTTTTTGTACAATTTCAAGGCCTCATTTTTCGTTCTAAAATCGCCTACACGAACCCGAAAGTTTGGTGCAATAAATTTTATATGAACTGGAAATTCGGGGTAGTTTGTCAGAAATTCGGTTTTCAGATTAAGGGCTTGTTCTTTAGCGTCCAAACTCGAACTAAAAAAGATCTCAACTCTGTACCCATTCATCCCCTCTCTTTTTTGGTTCTTTTCAATATGCCATTTTAGCATCTTGTCCAGCCGTGCGTCCCGGTTCACATCAAGTCGCTCTAAAATAGCAATGTTGCTTGTATCAACAACCATCTCTTCAGAAAGATCAACTTGGGCGAACGAGAAATTTGTGGCCAACAGACCAACTAAAACCAGCAAAAAAGTCCTCATTATTCCTTTTTTATTGAGTGCGCAAATATAATTTAAAAACATCTAAAACACGAACGGTTTTTATCCACATAACATTGCCTTTAATCTTTAAGTAATATGAAAGCAGCAAAACAAAGCTTTTAACTGTTGATATTTTTTACTGGTTTTTTCAGAATTTAAAACTTAACCTAACTTTGCCACCACAATTAAAATAGGAAATTATGGGAAACTTAGTGGAAGAATTTGGCGAATACCGGGCAAAAATGAATGAAAAAATTCTGGACTCGGATAACAAAGTAATGAAACGAATTTTCAGTCTCGACACTTTAACCTACAAAGAAGGTGCTTTGGGCGCTAATGTTAAAGAAATGCTGGGATTGGCAACATCGCTGGTACTGCGTTGCGACGATTGCGTAAAATACCACCTCGAGAAATGTCATGAACTAAAGGTTACTACCGATCAGGTGTTTGAAGTTTTTAGCGTTGCCAACGTGGTAGGCGGAACCATCTGTATTCCCCACACACGAAGAGCTGTCGAATACTGGGAAGAATTAAACAAATTAAAAAAAGATTAAACTTTTTGAGATATAATTGTTATTATTAAAAGCTAAAACAGTTGTATTATGAGTAAAATTTTCGCGATAACATCCTCAGGCAAAACAGAAAAGTCTTTTCTCGACCTTCGTTTTGGTAAATGTGAATTCATTGTACTGTTTGATGTTGAGAAAAACCAATATTCTATTGAGGAAAACCGGTTTATAAATGAAAAACACAGTGGTATTAAGCTGGTTGATTTTTTAAAAGAACAAGGTGTTACAACCATTGTTACCGGTGAAGTTGGGCCAATGGTTAGCGAGCGCCTCGAGAAAGAAAAACTACAACTGGTGCTTTTAAACGAAGAGCGAATCAGGGTTGACGAAATAATGGACCGTATCAGCGGTTAATATAAATCCGGATTTAAAAACGGCACCAACGCCAGTTCAACCGCCTGTTTATAAAGAGCAGTGCGGTTTATTTTATTATTTGTAAGCAGTCCAACAGCTCCGGTTTTTTGTTTCGAGTTTTCTTGTTTAAACAAAATATCGTTGGCAACACCTAATTCATAACCATCAGTAATTAACTCCGCAACCTTTGCCGGCAACTGAAAAGAGGTTGTTCGTGCCCTCCCCGTTTTTTCTCCCGATAAGACAACAACCCAGGCAAAAGCCTCAATTTGTTTTCCACTTATTGAAATTCCGCCTTCAATTCCCACCCAAAAATCTGCATCATCAAATTCTTTACGGGCATTTTCAACACGATTTAATGCTCCCGTTAAAGTTTCCTCGTCACTCATTGGCTGATCCGACACACCCGACGAAACCGAAACGCCCCGCACTTCATTAACTTCAAAATAGGTACTAAATCCTGAATCGGTAGCTTTTATTTTAACGGGATTTTCCGAGGCAACAACAATCTTCATCTGTATTTAATTATTTCGATACACAAATTTTCAACAATGGCCGAAAATTCATGTTTGGTTTATAAAATTACTTTTGGCGGAATTTAACGATTTCTGCGGAATTATTAATTTCGCTGATCTCAAACTTATAACATGAAAATACGACAAGCAACTCAAGAAGATCATAAATCGTTGGTTGATTTCCAGTTGGCAATGGCGCACGAAACAGAAGGTATCGAATTACACCGGCCAACGGTTGAATTAGGTGTTCAGGCAGTTTTAAACGACAGTGCAAAAGGCAACTATTATGTGGCCGAAACTAACGGGCAGGTGGTTGCTTCGTTGTTAACCACTTTTGAGTGGAGCGACTGGCGAAACGGAACAATTTTATGGATACAATCGGTTTATGTAAAGCCCGCTTTCAGGCGGAACGGAGTTTACCGCAAAATGTATGCACACATTAAAGAGCTGGTAAAGCAAAACAACAACCTTAACGGAATTCGCCTTTATGCAGATAAAACAAACCTGCCGGCACAAAAAACCTACGAAAACCTTGGCATGAACCAAGACCACTATACAATGTTTGAATGGATGAAGTAGGAATTTTTAGTTATTGAAAAGCTCGAAAAAACAGAAACAATGAGCAGTTATATTTATAAACTTATTGCAGAAGGAGAACATCAGCAGCAGGATTTTAAGTTTTGTATTAACGACTCGAAAAAAATTGCCAAATCGCTGGTGGCATTTGCCAATACCGATGGCGGCCGATTACTGATTGGCGTAAAAGATAACGGTAAAATTGCCGGAATTAGCAGCGACGAAGAATTTTATATGGTTGAAGCAGCTGCAAAAATATACAGCAAACCACAAATTGATTTTACCACCCGCCAATGGACTCTCGAGGGGAAAACGGTTTTGGAAATAGGAATTGAACCTAGTGATGAAAAGCCTCATTTTGCAAAAGATGAAAACGGGAAATGGCTGGCCTACATACGACAGAAAGACGAAAACATATTGGCCCACAAGATTCAAATCGAAGTTTGGAAAAAAGAAAAAAGTAAGAAAGGCGTTTATGTAAGTTACTCCGACAATGAACGTTTTCTTATCGATTATTTGAGAAATAACCAATCGATAACCTTTTCGAAATTCATTCGGAAAGCACGCCTGTCGCGCAGAGCAGCAGAAGAAATATTAAGCAACTTTGTAATTATCGATATTGTAAAAATGCACACTACTAACGATGCAACCCATTTTACTTTAAATACCGATTTTGATAAAGAAGAAATTGAAAAGTTCAGCAGTTATTAGAAAACTATTCACAGTTTTTTATTGTTAATTTAAAGTTCGATAGCCAAAATGCTATACTTTTACACCTACAATTAAAAAAAATAAAATGTTACAGAAATTGTTTTTATTATTTGCCTTTTGTGCCCTCACTTTCGGGACATTTGCGCAAGATGCATACCTGAATGCAGAATCAGAGGATACAGATAAAGTTTATCAAGGTAAACCACCTTACGAGGTTAAAATGTATCCACAAAAGTTTAAAGCTGAAAAACCCAAAAACATTATTTTCCTTATTGGTGACGGTATGGGAGTGAGCCAGGTTTTCTCAGGAATTACGGCCAACCAGGGCCACCTGTTTCTTGAAAACTTGCGCCACATTGGTTTTTCAAAAACACAATCAGCCGATAATTACATTACCGACTCGGCAGCCGGGGGAACAGCCTTATCGTGTGGCGTAAAAACATACAACGGTGCAATTGGCGTAAATCCGGATACCGTGAAAGTTAAATCGATTCTTGAAGAGGCGGAAGATAAAGGATTAGCAACCGGGCTGGTTTCAACATCGGCAATTACACATGCCACTCCGGCATCGTTTATCGCGCATCAACCAAGCAGAAACATGTATGAAGCCATTGCTACCGATTTCCTGAAAACCGACATTGATGTGTTTATTGGTGGCGGAAACGACCATTTTACAAAACGCAAAGACGGACGTAACCTGGCAAAAGAGCTTGAAGATAAAGGTTATACTTATGAAACCGACATCAACAAAATAGCACAAATAAAAAGCGGTAAACTTGCGGGATTAACCGCTGGAGTTCACAACGGAAGAATGGAAGAACGTGGAGATATGTTGCCGGTTGCAACTACTACCGCACTTAACATTCTCGACAATAACGACAAAGGATTCTTCTTAATGGTAGAAGGCTCGCAAATTGACTGGGGCGGACACGCCAGCAGCACCGTTTACATTGTTGAAGACATGTTGGATTTTGACCAAACAATAGGCAAAGCACTTGAGTTTGCAGCAAAAGACGGCGAAACGCTGGTACTGGTTACTGCCGACCACGAAACAGGAGGAATGGCACTTACCGGAGGCGATATGAACACCGGAATGGTAAAAGCTGATTTTCCAACAACAGGCCACTCGGCGGTTATGGTTCCGGTTTTTGCTTACGGCCCCGGAGCTGAAGAATTTATTGGGATTATGGAAAATACCGATATTCATGACAAAATGAAGAAACTGTTACTTGGCAAATAGAAATACATTATAATGGCTGAAACCGGCATTGACCATTAGCGTTCAATGCCGGTTTTTTTATGATATATCAGCATTGTTTACTATTTTGTCCGTCAAAATTTAAACTTTTGGTTGCTGCATTAACAAACAGAACATTCCACAAACGATCTGTTTTTTTAGTGTCGGCACCAACAGCCAGTTGGCAAACCAATAAAAACAAACAATTCTAACCACATGAAGGAAGCACTGGAAGTTCTTGATAATGTCAGGCTTAATTTTTCTCCCACCGGTTTATTAGCACTCAATATTACCATTGCGTTTATTATGTTTGGGGTTGCTCTCGATATTAAAATCGAGCATTTCAAGCAACTAATAATGCGCCCCAAATCGGTTATAATTGGCGTTATCTCGCAGTTTTTAGTTCTTCCTGCAGTTACATTCTTGTTTGTACTGTTGTTAAATCCTACGCCAACAGTAGCACTTGGGATGTTGCTAATTGCATCGTGCCCGGGCGGAAATATCTCTAATTTTATGAGTGCACTGGCAAAAGGGAACCTAGCACTATCAGTAAGTTTAACCGCAATTGCTACACTAGCTGCTACTTTTATGACACCTATTAACTTCGCTCTTTGGGGCGATCTTTTTATCAACTTTTACAACAGCCAGGGCGCCGGCGATTACCTTGTTCCAATCAAAATCGATTTTTTTCAAATGGTTCAAACCGTAGTTATATTACTGGGCATTCCTGTTGTTGCGGGCTTGCTGGTTGCTCAATATTTTCCGGTGTTAACGCATCGCATAAAAAAACCAATCAGAAAACTGTCGATTGTAATTTTTATTGGCTTCGTTATAGCTTTGCTAAGTGCGAATTTCGAGCATTTCAGAAATTTTATCCACCTGGTATTCCTCATCGTTCTTGTACACAATGCGCTTGCATTGCTGGCAGGATTTAGCATTAGCAGTATTTTTCGTTTGCCACGAATTGACAAAAGGACAATTACCATTGAAACGGGCATCCAAAATTCGGGGTTGGCGCTTGTTCTCATGTTCAATCCAAAAATATTTCCTCCCGAACTGGCGCTGGGCGGCATGACAATTATTGCAGCCTGGTGGGGCGTTTGGCATATTTTAAGCGGTTTTGCCGTATCTTCGTTTATGGCACGTTTTAAATTAACCAAATAATCAGGTATTAAAAGATGAAATACGAAAAGTGGTCATTGGGATACTGGCTGTTAAAACAGTACATCCGTTTTGTCGACTGGATCATTCATGATAAAATTATTTTAACGGGTGAAGCTTATATCCCGAAAAACAAACCGATTCTTTTTGCGCCCAACCATCAGAACGCTCTGAGCGACCCGATGGCGATACTTTTGCATACAAAGTTTCAGCCGGTATGGCTGGCACGTGCCGATATTTTTAAACCGGGAATAATAACATTGGCATTACGTTTTCTGAAAATAATGCCCGTTTACCGCATCCGCGATGGAAAAGATCAGCTGGCAAAAAATGAAAAAACCTTTGCCGATTCGATAAAAGTATTGGAGAATAATTGTGCGCTGGCACTATTCCCTGAAGCAGCTCACTCGGCAAAACGCCAAATGTTATCGCACAAAAAAGCGGTTCCGCGAATTGTTTTTCAGGCCGAAGAAAAAGCCGATGGCAACCTGGATATACACATTGTTCCAACCGGGATTTACTACAGCAGTTACTGGAAATTTAATCGCACCGTTTTGGTGAATTTTGGTGAACCTATTAAGGTGAACGATTTTCTGGATGCTTATCAGACAAACCCAAATACAGCTACTCTTGCACTGCGCGATGCACTTGAAAAAGCAATTGAGCCTCTAACGTTAAACATTAAAAGTAAAGACAATTACGAAAATTTTGAGCTCATCCGATCGATTTACGGAAAAGCGCATACTATAAAAAGTGGGCAAAAAACTAATTTTGTGAATCGCTTCAAAAGCGATCAACTTCTGGTAAAAAAGCTTGATGAACTTGAAAAAGTAAACAGCAAGAAAACCGAAGAGATTTGCAAAGCTACCAAAAGCTATGATGCAAAGCTGCGCAGCCACGGTTTACGATCTTGGTTAGTTGAAAATCCGGAGAGTAATTTCCTGAAACTGGCACTGAACAAATTGCTTTTGTTGGTCTCTTTACCGGTTTTTGTATTTGGATTTATATTCAACGCTTTGCCGTTTTTGGTGATCGATTCAATTGTGCGCAAAAAAGTAAAAGATTTTGCCTTTTGGAGTTCGTTCTCATTAGTGCTGGGATTCACCGTATTCCCCATTGTTTATTTACTCGAGCTTTTGGCTGTATCGGCATGGTTACCGATGTGGTGGCATAAACTATTGTTTTTTATATCGCTACCCTTTATGGGGAAACTGGCTTTTCGCTGGTACATTTCTTTACTAAAAACAACTGGCAGAGGGCGGCTTTTCATCCTAAAAGCATTTAGAAAGCAACAGTGGCAATACTTAAAAAGGCAACAGGAACAACTTTTTGATGAACTAGATAAACTAAACTAAAAACTACTGCCATGGCCGACAAACTTAAAGACACCCTGTTTCCCTTAGAGAAAGTACAACTTTTTGCCAGCGTTTTAAAAGATGTGTATGCCCCCTTTCAACCGGAAGAGTTTGTTGCTGCAGTATGCGATAAAGACTGGCCGGAACGTGAGCTGAAGGAAAAAATGCGGCATACTACTTTATGTCTTCACAAGTTTTTACCACAAGATTTTGAAAAAGCAGTTGACATACTGGTTGCCATTGTACCAAAAGTTACCGGCTTTGAGGCCATTGTTTTACCCGATTACGTTGAAATGTACGGACAAGACCACTGGGATATTGCATTGCCGGCATTAGGCGAACTAACCAAATGCGGAAGTTCTGAATTTGGTATCAGACCATTTTTAAACAAAGACCTGGAGGGGGCCATGAAATACATGCTCGCCTGGGCCGACAACGACGATTTTAAAGTAAGGCGCTTTGCCAGCGAAGGATGTCGCCCCCGCCTGCCATGGGCATCTGGAGTTCCGGCATTAAAAAAAGATCCGTCGCTAATTCTGCCTATTCTGGAGAAATTGAAAGACGATCCGGAAGAGTTTGTGCGTAAAAGTGTGGCCAATAACCTCAACGACATTTCAAAAGACCACCCGGAACTGGTGCTGGATATTTGCGAGCGCTGGCAGGGCAAATCAAAGAATACCGACTGGATTATAAAACATGCCTGTCGCACGCTTTTAAAACAAGGAAACAACAGGGCGATGCTGTTGTTTGGATTCGCCAACCCCGAGTTGATGAAAGTGGAGGATTTTCAACTTTCAAACACCTCGCCGACAATTGGCGATGATATTTCGTTTAGCTTCAATCTCGTACTTAACATCAAAGAAAAACAAAAGGTTCGTATTGAATACATCGTTCACTATGTAAAAGCCAGTGGCAAAACATCGCCTAAAGTTTTTCAGATTAAAGAAGTGGAAATGAAACCAGGTGTGCACGCGATAAACAAAAAACACACTTTTAAAAATATGACCACCCGCAAACATTACCCTGGCGAACATACTTTCGAAATTGTTGTAAACGGCGATGCAAAAGCTTCTGCCAAACTTCAACTCAATTAAAAATTACAGATGAACATTGATATAAGAAAAGCTACTGAAAAAGATTTTCCGGCAATATTTGGGCTCATTCAGGAACTGGCCGAATTTGAAAATGGACTCGACAAGGTTAGTAATACGCTGGAACAAATGTACGAGCAGAAAGACTGTTTTGATTGTTATGTGGCCGAAACCAATGACGATGAGATTGTGGGAATGGCGCTTTACTTTTTTACTTATTACACTTGGGTTGGTAAATCGTTTTACCTCGAAGATTTGTATGTAAAAGAAGCCTGGCGAGGTAAAGGATTAGGTACTCAGTTGATGGATAAAATGATTGAAATTGCAAAAGCTGAAAATTGTAAACGCTTTAGGCTACAAGTACTTCACTGGAACGAACCGGCAATAAAATTATACGAGAAAAGCGGATTTACGGTAGATAAAACATGGTACAATTGCGACATTCATAGTTTGTAATCTTCCTTTCCATATTGCTTAACAATAACACCGTACTAAAGAAAGGTGCAAAACTAATCCACAAAAAAAGGGTGCCAATAATCTGGCACCCCCACTAACACTAACTATCTGAAATCTAAAATGCTTTATGCACTTTTTCTATCCATTCTGTTTTATCCAATGCAAATGGCAACTCAGCTTTAATATCGGCTGACGATGCGCCAACCAATGCTTTGTATTTACCGGCATCGGTTATCCAGGCTTGCTCCAAAGTATTAAATGAAGCTACATCTGCTTTTTTGAAGGTAAGCGTTACTGTTTCGCTCTCGCCAGGTTGCAATTCTGCTGTTTTAGCAAATGCTTTAAGCTCTTTCAGCGGCTTATCGGCATACTTACTTTCAGGAGCCGAAACGTACAACTGAACCACTTCTTTTCCGGCATAATCGCCGGTGTTTTTAACGCTCACAGTAACAGTGTAATCACCATCGCTTTCATTTATTTTTGCACCACTGTAATCAAAAGTTGTATACGATTGTCCGTAACCAAACGGGTACGAAACAGGCACTTCGTATTTTTCGAAATAACGGTAACCCACGTAAATATCTTCGGCGTAAACTGTGTAGTCAACATTTCTGCGTTTGTCGCTCACTGTTCTTTCAGCACTCATAAAACCAGCCATATCCAGTTTTTGCTCTTCCGGAGTTGAAGGGAAGTTTTCCGACGACCAGTGATCTTCGAATTTAACAGGATAAGTAGCCGTTAATTTACCCGATGGATTTACTTTTCCGGTCAATGCATCGGCAATTGTATTTCCACCTTCTTGTCCGGCCTGACCGGCCAACAATACTGCATCAGGTAAATCTTTCCAGCTGGCTGTTTCAATTACACCGCCAATATTCAGGATAACAACAGCTTTTTTACCGGCATCCTGAAATGCTTTACTTACTGCAGCAATCAAACTAACTTCATTTGCTGAAAGATTAAAATCACGGTCGAGTTTACGATCCATAAATTCGCCGGAAATACGTCCGATAGTAATAATAGCCACATCGTTTGCTTTTACTGCTTTGGCCAGCATATCTTCCGATGGAACAAACTCATCAGGGCGAACTTTAGGCATGAATGCTGATAGCTGACTTTGATCTTCAGCCTGCTTTTTAGCTTCCTCTGCCAAATACGATTCGTATTCTTTTGTTATGCTTTTGCTCAGTTTGTAGCCTGCTTCTGTTAATCCTTCAATCAACGATACCGTGTATGCTTTATGTACGTCGCCCGATCCTGTTCCGCCGGCAATCATATCGTAAGAAGTGATACCAAAAGCAGCCACTTTTTTAATCGATGACTCTAGTGGCAAGGTATTGTTTTTATTCTCCAAAAGGATCATTCCTTCGGCGGCCGACTGACGGGTAATTTCGGCATGCGCTTTTAAATCAGGCTTATTCGAATATTCGTAGCCTTTAAAACGTGGCGAACGAAGCACCAACTCCATAATGCGCTTAACACTTAAATCAACATCTTCCATTGCCAACTGACCACTTTTCATTCCGGCAACCAGCGCGTCATATTGTTGTGGACGTCCGGGTTCCAGCAAGTCGTTACCGGCTTCAATCTGTGCCACTGCATCAGTTCCGCCAAACCAGTCGGTCATTACCAAACCTTCAAAACCCCACTCATCACGCAAGATGTCGGTCAGCAAGTCTTTTCTTTCCGAGGTGTAAATTCCGTTTACGTAGTTGTACGAACTCATTACAGTCCATGGCTCCGATTCTTTAACTGCAATCTCGAAACTTTTCAGATACAATTCGCGCATGGCACGTGGCGAAACGCGTGAATCGTTTCCGGTACGGTTGGTTTCCTGGTTGTTGGCCACAAAGTGTTTTACCGATGTTCCAACACCGTTGCTCTGTACACCACGAACCATAGCGGCAGCAATTTTTCCCGATACAACAGGATCTTCCGAGTAATATTCGAAGTTTCGTCCGTTAAGCGGGTTACGCTGAATATTCAATGCCGGAGCCAACAACACGTCAGCACCATATTCCAACACCTCGTTACCCATGGCTTTTCCAACCTGCTCTACCAAGTCGGTATTCCAGGTACAAGCCATAACCGTTCCAACAGGGAAACCGGTGCAATAGTAGGTATTTTCGTCGCCTTCGCGGGTTGGCGAAATACGTAATCCTGCAGGACCATCGGCCAAAACTACGGCAGGAATTCCCAAACGAGAAATGGGATATGTAGTACCGGCAGCACCGGGAACCAACGATTGTGTTTCTCCTACCACAGCATCATTTCCCGACATTCCGGCCATTCCGGTTCCGATCAGAAAATGTGCTTTCTCTTCAATTGTCATTGCGCCAATAACTTTCTCAATCGGGTCTTTCCCCAACTGAGGAGCATCCTGCGCTACACTAAATTTTGGACTAACAGCAATAGCCAAAAAAAGGGCAATGCTAATAGCTAGAAATTTTCTCTTCATCTGTTTTAGTTCTTTTTTGATTAAAATATTTTATTGATTCGATTCTTCGTTCGCCAAAAATAAATTCAATCTTAATTTTCGCATTTGATCTATATTAGAAAATCACCAAGTGTGCCGATAATTTCTTTCAATCGCTTTCTTTTTTAAATTTGTTAATTATGGATGATGCAAGGAAAATAATAAATATGATCGTGGAGAATTTGCATCCGCTGAATCAAAAAGAACAAGACTTGCTGAGCTCTATCCTGACAGAACAAACCTTAAAAAAAGGCGAACTGTTGTTAAACGAAGGTGAGATTGCCAAAGCCATTTATTGGGTAAGCAAAGGCATGTTGCGGCAGTTTTACTACAAGGAAGGCCGCGATGTTACCGAACATTTTGCCTGCGAAAACCAGGGTGCTCTTTGCATCAACAGCCTGTTTCTTCAGGAACCATCAAAATTGCTGATTGAAGCACTGGAAGACAGCATTATTTTACTGATGCCCTACGATAAGTTTATTAGACTGGCACAGAAACACCCGCCACTCGCTACATTGCTGCGTAAAATTCTGGAAGGTTCGTTAATTATGTCGCAGCAAAAAGCCGACTCGTGGCGCTACGAAACCGTGCACGAGCGTTACGAGCGTTTTCAGCGCGAATACCCCGATGCAGCCAAACGTGCCTCGGTAAACCATATTGCTTCGTACTTGTTAATGACACCGGAATCGCTTAGCAGAGTGCGTGCCGGAAAGTTGTAGTTCACACTGACCCACTCCTATCGGTTTCCGATTTTCGTAAAATAAACCGATGTGAGTTATTTCAAAAAAATAGCATTCTCGTTACTTGCCCTCTTCCTGTTTTATCGTGCGATTGACCTGTTGCGCGATCTGTCCACTCATTCTCCGGATGGTTATTCGCAAACAGAAACCTTTGTTCTGGCATTTTTAATCACCCTATTTATTACCGGAGTTTTTGCCCTGCCGGGTTTTGTTTTTTCAACTAACAAGCTGCTTTCAGATTCATATTATCGCATCAGAAATGCACATTATCTTCAGCGATCATACCGACTAATGGGACTTAAATATTATCGTTATCTGCTACTTGTATTTTTTTGGGGCCAGAGGAAAAACCGACAAAAATATTTCGATGGCACAAGAATGGGTTTGGAAAACCTTGACTACCAAAGTCGTCAATCAGAATTCGGCCACCTCGGAGCTTTTCTACTTATTGTTATTGCTTCTGTTTATCTGTTAATACTTGGCTATTTTCTTATGGTTACGGCAGCAATGCTTATCAATGTAATTGGCAATTTATACCCTGTAGTTCTGCAACGTCATCATCGAATGCGTTTGGAAAGGTTGAAGCAAAAAATCGGGAAGATTTCATAAGTTTTAGTAATATTATACCTCTTTTCATTGCGCCACCGGTGCTAAAAAATTACGGAACAAATGATACAAATCAGAGAAGCTCAACCAGAAGATGCCGGAATTATTTTAGAATGTATAAAAGGCCTCGCCGTGCATGTTGATCAGGTAGATATGGTAACAGCCACCGAACAAGACATTCGTGATTCGGTTTTTGCACCCAACACGCACGTGAAAGTTTTTGTTGCCGAAAACGAAGACAAAAAAGTTTGCGGTTTCACGCTGATTTTTAAATCCTTCTCCACCTTTAAAGCGGCTACCAATTACCACATCGAAGACCTGTTTGTATTTCCGGAATACCGAAAACTGGGGATTGGTGCCATGCTGATGAAACACCTGAAAACCTTTGCCAAAAGCGAAGGAGCAAAAGTGGTTGACTGGTACGTAAACAACCGTAACATCAGTGCCATGGACTTTTACGACCGGATTGGCGCCAAAAAACTCGACTACAAATCGATTTATTACATGAACGTGTAACTATTACAACTTCAGTTTACGAAGCGTGTGGTTTCCCATTTCCACAAAATAGAGGTAATCGTTATAAACACATATTCCACGTGGGTTACTGAGTAAGGATTCCAACGGTTCTTGTTCTGTAAATCCTTCTTCTCCGGTTCCTGCAAGTGTTATCACCTGTCCGTCGGGTGTTATTTTCCGGATGCAATGATTATAGGTGTCCGAGAAATAAATAGTTCCGTTCGGCGCGGCAAATAGTTCTGTGGGCACATTCAAAATAGCCTCTTCTTTTGTTCCGTCAGCAAAGCCTTTGCGGTGGTCGGTACCGGCAAGTGTTGTTACCATTCCATCGGGTGTAATTTTCCGAATGCTGTTATTATTGGCATCGGCCACAAAAATGTTGTCGTGCCCATCAATTGCCAGTCCACAGGGCGCATCAAAACGTGCAGTTGTATCAGCACCGTCTTTCCAGTCGTTTACCACCAGCTCGCCACGTTTACCACCTCCGGCGAAAGTAGTTACCATTCGGTCGGGAGATATTTTTCGGATACGATGGTTCCAGCAATCAGCCACAAAAATATTTCCTTTCGAATCGATACAAACACCGCGCGGCGAACTAAAAATTGCTTCAGCTGCCGGGCCATCACGATAGCCTTCTTCACCGGTTCCTGCAATGGTTGTCACCTCTCCATTGGGCGAAATTCTTCGAACATTTTGTCCGCCAAACCCAGCCACATAAAGATTTCCATTTTTATCAAAACACACTCCCGAAGGACTGTTAAACTCTGCACTTTTAAGCTTTCCATCAGCGGCTCCCGGCTTTTCAGTTCCGGCAAAAACCTGTACTTTTCCATCGGGTGTTACACGGCTGATACAGTGTTTACCTACATCGGCAATATAAAAATTGCCTTCGCCGTCGGCACACATGCCAAACGGTTCAACGAGTAAAGTGGTATCAGAAGCTCCGGCAACAGTGCTTAAAACAGGCTCGGTTTGCTGCGTACAGGCTCCCAAAAACAGAATAAGAGATAGAAATAAAAGTGCTTTCATACGGATGGTTTTCTTTTGATGTAATTCACAATAAATATAAAAGATGCAGGTGGTATAGAGAGAATGGCATTAACATTTTTTACTTCTGCACACTAATTTTAATATGACTTTTGTTGGTCTGGAGAAGAAAGACGAAGCATTTATATCGAAAGGAGTACTTCTTAAATAGAAATTACAGGCTTTTTAGTTCATTATAAATGTCTTTTACTTATTATCTAAAGTTTTTTACCTCTTATTTAATGTTTATTAATTATCTATCGATGCTATTAACCTCGATTTAAATACTAATTACATCTTAGTAATTAACTTATACTTATCTATTTATGTTTTTTACTTACCTTTAAAGGCATATAGCATAAACTTTATACTTATGGAGAAGAATTTTGTACTTCCGATTGTAAAAAAAGTAATGAAAAGCAGAAACATTACAGGTGCCGACATTGCCCGTGCATTTAATTTACACCCTACTTCGGTTAATGGCATGCTACACCGGCCTACCATGCAAGTGCAAAAGCTTGCCGACCTTAGTGATTTACTACAATACAACTTCTTTCGCGAACTGGCCACGAAATTCCCTTATGCGGAACCTGATTGCGTCGATCAGGAGCTTGTAGAAGAAAATAATAAGCTGCAAAACCGGGTGCGAGAACTGGAGCTGGAAGTAAATATACTTCGACAAACTATTCGAGACCTGGCAGGAAAGTAAATCAACTCCGAGCTATTCATTTCTAATCGCATGAAAAACCATTATATTTAATGCAATAAAAATCAAAATTGCCGAATACATTGAATAAGACTCTTGCAAAAATAAAAGCAAAAATCGTCCCGCTTTCCGAAGCTAACAAGAATATTACTAGAGCATTGCAGCAGTGAGTGCTAATAAGATATATGTTACACTGCAACATACACATACGTTTGTCAATCCACAATGTCGTGTAAATGTCGTGTTAGTGCAGTTGTAAGTTACCGGAATCAGTGAGACATTTGAAGTGATAAAAAAAAACAAAATGGAAACAGGAAACCTTATTAAAGAATTACGCATTAAAAAGGGTATGACCCAGGAAGAGCTGGCCGATAAAACCGAAGTCAGCACACGCACTATTCAGCGCATCGAAAACGGGCAGGTAGACCCGCGTGCGTACACACTTCAAATGATTGCCAAAGCACTGAATGTGGATTACAGTGTTTTTACGGCTAACGAAATGAGCGAAAACGAGGAAACTGAAAAACAGGACTACACCTGGCTAGGATTATTACATTTAAGCGGCATCCTTCCGCTGGTGTTCCCAACCGTATTAATGTGGCGTGCAAAAAATGAAAAAACGAAAGCAATGAAGAACCACTATCGCTCGGTAATCAGCTTTCAAGTTATGATTTGTGGAATCCTTTTGGGTTGCCTGTGGGTGTTCTGGAAAACCAATCACCTGACACCGCTAATCGGGGTACTCTTTGCCAACGCCCTCCTCTCAATTACAAATACCGTTAAAGTTATGAATGGCGACAAATACATTACTACACCATTTAGTAAAAATAATAGCCCGGAATAAAACAGGGTTATTTGAGATTTCTTCCGTCTTCAATTCCCCCTGGTATTTTGCTCCATTCTGCAAGTATCATTATCTATCAATCTTGCACAAACATTCAGGTTCGTATTAACAATTCATTTAATACTTGTTAGTGTTTTATTCGCAGCAAATTCCCTATATTGTAAACGAAGGAAACATCAACAAAAGGGCTATGGAAGCATTTCACATTAATATTCTGAATATTTCGGCGGTATTGCTGGCAGCATATCTTGGAGGAGTAGCAATACGAAAAATTGGATATCCGGCTATTCTCGGCGAATTGCTAATCGGGATTGTTCTGGGTCCGGCCGTATTGGGCTGGCTCGAATATTCCGAGGCAGTAAAAGTACTGGCCGAAATCGGGATTATCCTGTTAATGGTTTACATAGGGATGGAAATCGATTTTCGGGATCTGAAGAAAGCTTCGTGGGCGGGACTTTTGGCTGCTATCGGAGGATTTTTTGTCCCCTTTGTTTTCGGCTACTTCGCCATTGTCTGGACAGGCGGAACTCCCATCGCCGGACTGTTTGTTGCCATTGCCATTGGTGTAACCTCGCTGGCCACCAAAAGCCGGATTCTAATTGATTTGAAACTGCTGAACACCCGAATTGCCTATGTTTTAATGGCCGGAGCACTGATCTCCGACACGCTGGCGCTGGTTATCTTTTCGGGCATTACCAACTTTGCTGAAACCAATGTGCTAAACATTACCGAACTGCTATTAATTGGCGGAAAGATCCTGATATTTTTTGGTGTTACCATTTCAATTGGTGTGTTTCTTTTGCCGCGCCTCGGAAAGTATATTACACGCTCGGGAATGAAAAACAGCACTGCCTATTTTACACTAATACTAATTGTGACATTTGGATATTGCGAATTGGCGGAACTGGCTGGGATGCATAGCATTCTGGGAGCGTTTATGGCGGGTTTGTTTATAAAAGACAACCTCTTTCCTAAAAAGATTTCTAAAGAACTGAATAAAGCATTTTATGATGTCTCCATCGGATTTATGGCACCCATTTTCTTTGTAACAGCCGGATTTTTTGTGGATGTTACCGTTTTTAAAACCGATTTAGGTTTGCTCATACTGGTTACCACACTGGCAATAGTGGGTAAAATTGTGGGAACCGCCCTGTTTTATCTGCCATCGCGAAATGGCTGGCGCGAAGGAATTACCATTGGCACAGGAATGAATGGCCGCGGAGCTGTTGAAATTATTATTGCTGAAATCGGCCTGGGAATGGGAATTATCGATAAAACCATTTTTTCTATACTGGTTTTTATGGCCATATTCACCACGCTCACAGTGCCGGTATTATTAAGCTGGACAACCAAGTGGCTGCGAAAACGGGGCGAATTGGTGTACATGGAAGAACGAAACGGAATTGTTTTCCTTGGTGTGAATCCGTTGAGTCTTGTTCTGGCCAAATATTTCAAAGATCAGACTCCGGTTACGCTTATCGATAATAACCCGGAACTGGTCGCCAGGGCAGAGAAAGCAGGTTTTAACAGTTTGTTTGGAAATGCTTTACATGAAGCCACCTGGGAAGATATTCATGCCGACAACCTGTATACCGTTGTTGGACTGACAACCAATAACCGGGTAAATACACTTGCCGTGAAAATGGCTAAAGAGAAATTCCTTGTTCCTGAAATTGTGATAACACAATCTCCCAACGAGGAATTTAATGCAACATCAGAATCTGAGACCACGAATCTTCTGTTTGCTTCGCCGGTGAGCATTGATGAATGGATACACAGAATGCAGCATGATGAAGCCGGGGAAAGTAGTGTTATCGTTGAAAAGGAAATGTCGTGCAAACAATGGATCGATGAAAATAAAATTGATTTGCAAGACACCTTGCCAATTCTGATTGAGGACAAAAAAGGTAAGATCAGGTTATTTAGTTCTGAGGATAGTTTACTACCTGAAGATAAAGTTGTGGTTTTGAAGGCTGAAAAATAGATTTTCGGTACGGTTTGAGCAAATATTAAACGAATATACCCTCTCTCCTGTCTCTCCCTTCATCGAAGGGAAAGACGATTAGCCTCCCAAAGAAACTACGAACACGAAGTTCCTGAGATGAAATTGCTATGAACCACGATTCAATCGTCCTTCCTTGCTTGCAGGGAAGGATAAGAGGATGGGTACGACAGTAATATGAGACTTAAATTGTTATAAAAAAAGGAGCCCGAAAGCTCCTTTAAATTTTTGATTTTATGATTATAAATCCATCTAATTCAATTGCTCGTCAATAGCTTTTGCTGCTGTTTTTCCGGCACCCATTGCCAGAATTACGGTTGCTGCACCGGTTACCACATCGCCACCGGCATATACATTTCCAAGACTGGTTTTCATGGTTTGCTCATCTACAACAATTCCACCCCACGAATGTAAATCAAGCCCTTTAGTGCTTTGCGTAATTAACGGGTTTGGCGACTGCCCCACAGCAATTACCACCTTATTTACATCGAGCATAAAAGTTTCCCCTTCCACAGGAACCGGTCTTCTTCTTCCGGATGCATCAGGTTCGCCCAATTCCATTTGCTGATTTTCGATTGCTCCTACCCAACCCGAACCATTATCATGGATTTTTACCGGATTGGCCAGCAACTTAAACTGAATGCCCTCTTCTTTGGCATGTTCTATTTCTTCGGCGCGTGCCGGCAATTCGTCTTCACCGCGTCGGTAAATAATATAAACTTCTTCGGCTCCTAAACGCAGGGCAGTTCGGCAGGCATCCATCGCTACGTTACCACCACCAACAACAGCTACTTTATCACCTTTCTGAACCGGACTTGGCGTTTCACGTTTAAACGATTCCATCAGGTTAACACGGGTCAGGAATTCGTTGGCCGAATACACTCCATTAAGGTTTTCACCTTCTATATTCAGGAACCGTGGTAATCCGGCACCTGTAGAAATGAAAATGGCTTCAAAACCATCTTCTTTCAAATCTTCCACCGTTAGCGATTTCCCCACGATTACGTTTTTCTCAATTTTAACACCCATTTTTTTGATGGAGTCTATTTCTTCGCGTACAATTTGTTTTGGTAAGCGGAACTCTGGGATACCATACATCAGTACTCCTCCGGGCGTGTGAAGTGCTTCAAAAACAACCACCTCGTGACCTTTTTTCGACAGTTCTCCGGCACAGGCAATTCCGGCAGGTCCGGCACCAATTACAGCCACTTTCCTACCCGAGTTGTACTGCGGAAGTTCTTCTTCAAAATTATTTTCGCGTGCATAATCGGCAATAAAACGTTCCAATCGACCAATGGCCACAGGTTCATCTTTTTTACCGCGTACACAAATCGCTTCGCACTGGTTTTCCTGCGGACACACACGGCCACAAACCGCAGGCAGACTATTGTATGATTTTATGCTTTTGTAGGCTTCCTGGAAATCGCCTTGTGCAATATGCCCAATAAACTCAGGGATGTTCACATTCACCGGGCAACCGCTTACACACGAAGGTCGTTTACACTGAATGCATCGTTTGGCCTCATTCATCGCCTCTTCAACTGAATATCCCATTGCCACTTCGCCAAACGATTTACTTCTTTCAATTGGGTCGAGCTCCGGCATCGGCGTTCTTCGAGGCTGCATATTAAACTTGCCTTTCATCTGGGCAACAATTGGCGCTGCAGGTTTTGCTGTTTTGTTATTTTCACCCGACAAACCAATTCTGCAGTTATGCCCTTTTTCCTGGTCTTTGTACATTCCCTGGCGGCTTGTAATTTCGTCGAAATCAACTTCGTAACCATTAAAATCAGGACCATCAACACAGGCAAATTTTGTTTTCCCGGCAATGGAAACACGACAACCACCGCACATTCCGGTTCCATCAACCATCAACGGATTCAACGAAACGGAGATCGGAATATTAAATGGTTTTACCACATTAACCACCGCTTTCATCATCGGAATTGGACCAATTGCAACTACTTCATCGTACTGATTTCCTTCTTCCAATAATTTCTGAACAATGTTGGTTACAAATCCTTTTGTACCAAGACTTCCATCATCGGTAGCTACATATACGTTCTTCGCGTGTTTCGAGAATTCTTCTTGCAGAATTACAAAGTCGGCACTGCGGCCTCCCAAAACAACATCAATCTCTGCGTTATTTTCGGCATGCATTTTTATTTGAGGATACAAAGGAGCCGCACCAACACCACCGCCGATACCAAGAACCTTTTTCGGTTTATGATCGACACATGGCAAACCAAGCGGGCCTGCAACATCACTAAGATAATCACCAACATTTTTTTGTTGAAGCAACTGTGTTGAGTGCCCCACAACCTGGTAGATCATGGTTACCGACTGCTCATCGCGATTATAATCGGCAATGGTTAGCGGGATACGTTCTCCCCCCTCTTCAACAATAATGATAATGAATTGTCCGGGTTGACATTTCCTGGCCACGTAAGGCGCTTCTACAACGATTTCCTCAACGGCAGGATTCAGAATTCTTTTTCGTAATATTTTATGCATAATTTCTATCAGTCAAGGTTGGCTGTCTGTTTTTGATTTTCGTGCAAAATTAACCGGAAGTTCAATCACAAATACAAACTTTTGTTATTCTTCGTCAGATTTAACGTTTCAACAAAAAAGGAGCCCGTTTAGGCTCCTTCAAATAAATTGTATGTGGTTGAATTTATTTCTTTTCTTTCAGATCCAGTTTCAGATTTAACTCTTCCAACTGTGCTTCGGCAACTGCCGATGGCGAATCGATCATTACATCTCGGCCGGCATTGTTTTTAGGGAAAGCAATAACGTCGCGAATGGTATCCAAACCTGCAAATAATGAAACCAGGCGGTCGAAACCAAAAGCGATTCCCGCATGTGGTGGCGCACCATATTTAAAGGCGTTCATCAGGAAGCCGAACTGTGCTTCAGCCTCTTCTTTGGTAAAACCAAGCAGACTGAACATTTTCGATTGTAATTCAGCATCGAAAATACGAACGGAACCACCACCAATTTCAACACCGTTAATAACAAGGTCGTATGCATTGGCACGCACTTTTCCCGGATCAGTTTCCATCAATGGAATATCCTCAGGTTTTGGTGAGGTGAACGGGTGGTGCATCGCGTAAAAACGTTTTGTATCTTCATCCCACTCCAACAACGGGAAGTCGACCACCCACAACGGTTTAAACACATTTTTGTCGCGCAAACCAAGTTGTTTTCCCATTTCAAGACGCAACTCGCCAATTGCATCCAGCATGTGTTTTTTATCGCCACTCATTACCAGAATCAGGTCACCGGCTTCGGCACCTGTTTTTTCTGCCCAGGCTTTCAGTTCGTCTTGTGAGTAAAATTTATCTACCGACGATTTAAATGAACCATCTTCGTTACACTTCACATAAACCAAACCTTTGGCTCCAATTTGAGGGCGTTTCACCCAATTGGTCAACCCGTCAAGTTGCTTGCGTGTATATTCGGCACATCCTTTGGCACAAATAGCTCCGATATATTCGGCCGAGTCGAACACCACAAAATCTTTTCCTTTTACGGTTTCAGTAATATCATTTATCAGCATTTCAAAACGCGTATCGGGTTTGTCCGAACCGTATTTCTCCATGGCTTCAGAATAAGGCATCCAAGGGAATTCATCCACTTCCACATTTAATGTTTCTTTGAACATGTGGCGGGTTAATCCTTCAAACATTTCCAGCACATCTTTCTGCTCCACAAACGACATTTCGCAGTCGATTTGTGTAAACTCAGGCTGACGGTCGGCACGCAAATCTTCATCGCGAAAACACTTTACAATCTGGTAATAGCGGTCGAAACCAGCAATCATCAACAACTGCTTAAACGTTTGCGGCGATTGTGGCAGTGCATAAAACTGGCCTTCGTTCATTCGCGATGGAACAATAAAATCGCGCGCTCCTTCGGGAGTCGACTTGATTAATACCGGAGTTTCGGTTTCAATAAAATCCTGTGCGTTCAGGTAATTACGAACGGCGTGTGCCATCTTTGAACGCAGCACCAGATTTTCACGTACAACATCACGGCGCAAATCGAGGTAACGGTATTTCATCCGCAAATCGTCACCACCATCGGTATCATCCTGAATGGTAAACGGCGGAAGTTCTGCCGGACTTAACACGTTAATTTCCGACAAAGCGATTTCTACTTCACCGGTTGGTATATTTTTGTTTTTGCTCTGACGCTCGCGAACTGTTCCTTTTGCCTGAATCACAAATTCGCGTCCCAGCTCCTCAAGCTCATCGGCAACAGCTTTATCGGTATTCTCGTCAACCACCAACTGTGTTATGCCGTAGCGGTCGCGTAAGTCAACAAAAGTCATGGCTCCCAGGTCGCGGACGCGTTGCACCCAACCGGCCAGAGTTACTTCATTTCCTGCATTCTCAATTCGAAGTTCACCACAAGTATGTGTTCTGTACATGATATCTTTCTTTTATTTAATGTCTGCAACAAAAGCCCAACTTCGGCGTTATGCTTGCCCGAAAAATACTCGACTACATCAGTAAACTCCGTTTTTTCGGTCTTCGCAAGCCTTGAATTTGCACTTCTCTTATCAAACACTTACGGTTTTCTTGCAATATTATTCAGGGTGCGAAAATAGTGATATTTTGGCAATTATACCGGAAACATTTGGCAGCTTTTCAGCGAATTGTGAAGTTAGAACATGTTATTGGAGAATCTTTGTTTCAGAAAAGAAAAATTAACCACAAAGTTACTCGAAGAAGACACAAAGTACCATAAAGATTTAGTTACTTCGCAGTTATATTTCTGAATTATGATTGAACCGTTTAACGACGAATATTTTATGAAAAAGGCCTTTGCAGAAGCTGTTCAGGCTTTTGACGAAGGTGAAATTCCGGTTGGAGCCGTGGTGGTATCAAAAGGAAAGATAATTGCACGTGCCCACAACCTTACCGAAACCTTAAATGATGTAACTGCACATGCCGAAATGCAAGCCATTACCGCGGCAGCAAATCTACTTGGCGGTAAATACCTGAACGACTGCACACTCTATGTTACACTCGAACCTTGTGTAATGTGTGCCGGAGCACTGGGCTGGTCGCAAATTGGCAAAATAGTGTACGGTGCGTCTGACGAAAAACGTGGATTTAAAAAGTTTGCTGCCAAAGCTCTTCATCCCAAAACAGAAATTGTTAGTGGTATTTTTGAAACCGAATGCGCTGAATTATTGCAGGAGTTTTTTCAAAAGAAAAGGAAATAAACACCAAAGCGCATCCGCTCCAAAATCCTAATACACATAAGACTAATAAAAATGAATCGCATCGCGTTTTTATACCGATAATTTTGCTAAGTTTGACTTTTTAATATTTTTAAGAACGACTTCTAATATATTAGAATAATTTACTAAACCGAATAAACAACATGGCAGAGTTAAAAAGACTGGTCTCCCTTGACGCATTCCGCGGTTTTACGATTGCCGCAATGATTATGGTTAATAATCCGGCAACATGGGCACATATTTACCCTCCACTGGAACACGCCAGCTGGAATGGATTAACACCAACCGATCTTATATTTCCTTTTTTCATTTTTATAGTTGGTGTATCAATTGCATTGGCATACACAAAACGCCTGAACGCCGGAGTTGCCAAAGGCCCGATATACAAAAAAATAGTGTTTCGTTCGATAAAAATATTTGCGGTTGGTATTTTACTTTGGTTGTTCCCAAGCTTTAGTTTTGAACATGTACGAATTGCCGGAGTTCTGCAGCGAATTGCCATTGTATTTTTAGCCTGTGCCTTTTTATTCCTAAACTCGAAATGGAAAACACAAGCTATTGTTGCCGGAGCATTACTAGTACTTTACTGGCTGGTGATGATGTTCATTCCTACTCCTGGTTACGGCAAAGTAATGTTGGAGCCCGGCGCTAATATTGCCGCGTGGATCGACAGCAAATTCCTTCCCGGTTATTTATGGCAGGAAACCTGGGATCCGGAAGGACTGTTAAGTACACTTCCGGCTATTGCAACCGGAATTACCGGAATGCTGGCAGGTCATTTAGTATTGAGTAAAATTCCAGCAGAACGAAAAGTCATTTACCTTTTCTCCTTCTCGTTTTTTGCTTTTATAATCGGCTTTTTCTGGAATTACATTTTCCCAATCAATAAAAATATCTGGACCAGCTCGTTTGTAATGGTTACCTCCGGATTGGCCGGTATGGTTTTAGCTGCTAGTATATTTTTTGTGGATATTCTTGGCCGTACCCGATTAACCAAACCCGGAATTATATTTGGATCAAACGCTATTGCTGTTTATGTACTGGCCGATGTTTGGCGTCTGCCTTTTTACACATGGAAATTTGGCGGAAGCAGTTTGAACAACCACTGGATGAACCTGTTTGAAAACGCCGGTTGGAGTTTGGAACTGGGAAGCTTTTTATATGCCGCCCTGTTTATTGGATTCAATTTTATTCCGGCCTGGATCCTTTATAAAAAGAAGATATTTATAAAATTATAGGAAATTCAAGTCCCGGCTAACAACCGGGATTTTTTTAATCTTCAATCGAAAAACCCACCTGTCGCAGATCTTCCCAAAAAACCGGATACGACTTAGTAACTACCATCGGATCATCAATCCGCATAGTAAAACCAGCCAAAGCCATTGGAGCAAAAGCCAGTGCCATCCGATGATCGTGGTATGTTTTTATTATTGGATTTTCTTCTTGTTCTTCCTGATCCAACTTCCCATCCCAAGCCAGTTCTCCGAATTCCGGTTCGGTGATGGTAGCTCCAAATTTTGCCAGCTCGCTTTGCAACGCAGCAATACGGTCGGTTTCTTTAATCTTCAGCGTTTTTAAACCGGAAAAGTGGAACGGAATATTTTTAGCCACACACAAACACGCCATGGTTTGTGCCACATCAGGATTTTCGATGAAATCGAGCACCAATTTTTCAGGCTGTCGGTTTTTAGTTTTAGCCAACAGAACGCCCTCTTCCTTTTGCGTTGAAGTAACCCCAAACTGCTCAAACCATGCAGCGATATTTGCATCACCTTGCAAACTATCGAGTAAAAGATTTTCCAGCAAAACTTCTCCATTGTCTACCAACGCCATTATCTGGTACCAGTACGAAGCTCCTGACCAATCAGCCTCGCAGGTAAAATCACGAGCGAAATATTTTTGTTCAGGCACATAAATCTCGTTATCGTTCCATCGGTATTGAATGCCAAACTTAGCCATTAACTCCAGCGTAAGTTTGATGTACGAGCGCGATGTAATGTTGCCTTTCAGTTTTAAAGTCAGTCCATTTTCAATGGTTGGCGCAATCAGTAAAAGTGCCGAAATATACTGGCTCGATACGCTTCCATCCAACTCAATGGTTTGCCCTTTTAAATGCGAACCGAAAATCTTCAGCGGCGGACATCCTTCATTTCCCAGGTAGTCAATTTGCGCACCCAGTTGATTTAGTGCATCCACCAAAATGGAAATGGGGCGCTGCTGCATGCGTTCCGATCCGGTAATCTCCCACTCACCAACAATTTTTGCCAGAAAAGCTGTAAGAAAACGCATGGCAGTTCCAGCGTGCCCAATGTCGAATTTATTGCTGTTCGAAAACAATGCTGCCGTCAAAACTTTTGTATCGTCGCTGTCCGACAGGTTCTTAATCGGATACGGACTATAGCTCAACGCATTAATAATCAATGCCCGGTTGCTAATACTTTTTGATGCCGGAAGATTTATCGTTCCGCTAATTTCCTTTATGTCGGTAGTTACCTGGTAGATCATGTTAGAATAAAAATGAGGTTAATTCCGTCTGTCGGTTACAGACTTTTATAGAATTTAAGCGCTTCCAGAATCAGTTCTTTGCTGCAATTTTGGTTGATAGCAATTTCTCCAACTTTTGGAAGCAGTGTAAAGTTAATTCGTCCCGATTCGTTCTTTTTATCGTGCGTCATCAGTTGGTACAAAGCTTCAAAATCTGATTCTTCAATTTCGAATTTTCCGTAAACATCCAACATCCATTTAGTCAGCTCATCGCAATCTTGCTGAGGAAAACCACACATTTTTACCGATAAAACCAATTCTGCAATCATAGCATACGCAACTGCATAACCGTGAAGAATTGGTCGCTCTTGTTTCATCGCCAGACTTTCGAAAGCATGACCAACAGTGTGCCCAAAATTCAATGCTTTACGAATGTTATTCTCGGTAAGATCGTTGGCTACAAAATGTTCTTTCACATTTACCGAATGACGAATAATTTCCTGCAACAAATCGTAGTCAATAGTATCGAAATCAAAATCTTTAAGTTCTGCCAAATGCTCCGGACTATGAATCAGTCCGTGTTTAATCATTTCAGCAAATCCCGAAATAAAATTATTGCGATCGATGGTTTTCAAAAAGTCAGTATTTATAACAACCGCAACCGGTTCTTTAAATACGCCAATTTCGTTTTTTAAGCCGTTGAAATTAAAACCGGTTTTCCCTCCCACTGATGCATCAACCTGCGATAACAATGTTGTTGGAACGTTCAGAAAATCGATACCTCGTTTAAAGGTACTGGCTGCAAAACCCGCTAAGTCGGTAAGCATTCCGCCACCAATATTAATTAGCAACGATTTACGGTCACCTTCATTTTCAGATAAAAACTGCCAAATGGTTTCAACTGATCCAATCTTTTTATTGTTCTCGCCGGCCGGAACAACCACTTTTTTAATTGCATTTTCTACAAGAAAAGATGTCAGTTCCGATGTCCAAAGTTCATCAACTGTTTCTTCCGTAGCCAGAAAAACTTTCCCTTTTGGATATTGATCGATATAAACCTGAA
The DNA here is from genome assembly GCF_963676815.1 of uncultured Draconibacterium sp. NCBI lineage: Bacteria > Pseudomonadati > Bacteroidota > Bacteroidia > Marinilabiliales > Prolixibacteraceae > Draconibacterium > uncultured Draconibacterium sp. The sequence continues at coordinate 3,118,741 of NZ_OY781365.1, read as the reverse complement.
GTTCCTGCTCCAGTTTTCTGCTATAAATTATTTTAGAGTAAATTTTTGAATTTCCCATATGTAGCTGCTAAATTGCGATAAAGTTACAATAAATATGGCATTGCCTTTTTTTAATGCCTTCTGTGCCCGGAGTTTTAGATATTTAATAACGAAAGATGACAATTAAGAACACCGAAAAAGTTTCGAAGATCAAAAAAATATTCTACCTGGTTTCCATTGGTATCGCTCTTGGAATCCTCGCACTTTTTTTGCTCGACCATGTACTGTATGCACTGGCTGCACTGGGTGTTTTTTCGTTGTGGTATCTTTATTTTCATGTGGCCGATTACCAATACATCGAATTTTCGGACGAAGATGATAAAATTGTTCTCAATTATTACAAGGTAATCAGTTTTGGAGGCAAGGCATATAATTCCATCGAATTTCCAAAAAACCGATTAAGAAAGGTACATTTCGAGAATTCATTTTTCGGGAAATTATCCGATTTAACCCTAATCATTAAAACCCAAAGAGGAATTGCAGAATACCCTACTGTAAGTTTAGCCGGATTAAATTTGGAAGACCGCAAACGTATTGAAAACGTGCTAAATTCAATTATACAATCATAAACCAGAGCTCCCCACACTTATGAATGAAGACCTAAAATACAAAGTGGCACTTTCAATGCTTCCCAACATTGGAGGTATTCTTGCCCGCAACCTGGTTGCCTACATTGGAAGTGCCGAGGGAGTTTTTTCGCAATCGGCAAAAGCATTAACAAAAGTTCCCGGTATAGGCGAACTTTATGCCCGCCAGATTAAGAAAAGCAATGTACTGCCAAAAGCTGAGCAAGAATTGGAATACATTGACAAAAACGGAATCGACATTCATTTCTACACCGATAAAACTTATCCCCGACGATTAAAAAGCTGTGTTGATGCACCACTGATCATTTATACAAAAGGTAAAATGGATCTGGATGCCGAACGGGTAATCAGCATTGTTGGTACGCGCAATGCCACGGAATACGGGAGATCAATTGTAAATGATTTATGCCGCGAATTTGCCGAACGGAAATACAACATTCTTATTGTAAGCGGACTGGCATATGGCATTGACATACAAGCTCACCGAAGTGCACTAAAATACGATCTTCCCACTGTTGGAGTTATTGCACACGGTTTAGATATGCTTTATCCTGCCATTCATAAACAAACGGCACTTAAGATGCAGGAAAGCGGAGGGATTGTAACTGATTTTTCAAGCAATTCAAAAATCGATCCGGCCAATTTTGTAAAACGCAACCGTATTATTGCAGGACTGGCCGACGCGACCATCGTTGTTGAATCAGCAAAAAAAGGAGGCTCACTTATTACAGCCGACATTGCATCATCGTATAATCGCGACGTATATGCTTTCCCAGGGCGTTCGGGCGATACTTATTCAAAAGGTTGTAATCAACTTATTCGTAATAATCAAGCAACTTTAATTGAAGGCATCGAGGATCTGGAATATTTTATGGGCTGGGAAAAAACCGATAAAGTTGAAGCTGTTCAGTCCAGTTTATTTATCGATCTAAATCCGGAAGAAGAACGCGTGGTAGACCTATTAAAAGAAAAAGGCGAGCTATTTATCGACCAGATTTCGGCGGAAATAAAACTTCCGGTTAGTCGTGTTTCAGCGATGCTGTTAAACCTCGAATTCAAAAACCTTTTGGTTGCTCTCCCCGGTAAAATGTACAAATTGAGATAAGTTGGCTTTATTTTCTAATTTTGCACCCGAACAGTAGATTCTGTTTTTTAAAATTATAGAGAATGAAAAAGACTTTTGAAGATTTAAAAGTTGCAAAATCAATATTAAAATCGCTGGATGATATTGGGTTTACTACACCAACACCTATTCAGCAGAAGGCCATACCTAAAATTAATTCGGGTGTAAATATCGTTGGAGTGGCCCAAACCGGAACCGGTAAAACGGCGGCCTACCTTCTTCCTTTACTTACGCGTTTAAAAAAACCGGAAGGAAACGATCCGCGTGTAGTGATACTTGTGCCCACACGTGAACTTTCAATTCAGGTTGGCGAAGATATTGAGGAACTGACAGGTTACTCAGAGTTACGACATGCAGCAGTATTTGGCGGAATTGGCTGGACAAAACATGCTGCTTTGCTCGAACCCGGAATTGACATTCTTGTTGCCACGCCGGGCCGTCTGTGGGATTTATATCAGGTAGGAGCCTTGCGATTAAAAAAGGTAAAGTATCTGGTAATTGACGAAGCCGACCGAATGTTGGATATGGGGTTTATGCCCCAAATCAAGCAGTTACAGGAAATTATTCCTTCGCGCAGACAAAACCTGCTGTTTTCGGCTACCTTTTCAGAAAAAATTGAAAAGCTTGCAGAAGAGTTCCTCGACCATTACGACAAACTGGAGGTAGCACCATCGGCAACTCCTGTTGGACAGGTAACACAAACTTGTTACCGGGTTCCGAATTACCGTACAAAGTTGAACCTCATCAAGCACCTGCTTGAGGATGAAGAAAAATTTACCCGGGTAGTAATTTTTGTAAAAACAAAAGAACATGCCGAGGGCGTTTACAAGGTTGTGCAGCGAAAAGCAGAGGGAGAGAAACGAATTCTCCATTCAAACAAAGCACAAAACTCGCGTATTAATTCTATCCAGGCCTTTAAAAATGGCGAGGTTCGTATCCTTATAACTACCGATGTGTCGGCACGTGGGATGGATGTTAGCCAGGTTAGCCATGTTATAAACTTTGATTTGCCGAATGATTACGATGATTATATTCACCGAATAGGGCGTACTGCTCGTGCCGGAAACAAAGGTGATGCCATTACGTTAATCGACCCGACGGCAGAGTGGCACTGGAAAAAGATTGAAAGTTTGATGCGCAAAGAAATTAAACTTTTGGACCTGCCGGAAGAAGTTGAAGTGGAAGAATCAGATTTTAAAGAAAACCAGGATATGTTGCGCGAGATTGATCGCCAACGAAAAATCGATGACCCCACTTTTCAGGGAGCCTTTCATCAGAAAAAAAGAAAAGGCTCTTCGAAACGTTCGTTTGAAGATAAATTTGCTCGAACCAAAGCAAGACAAAAGCGCAAGAAAAGAAGAAAATAGTTACGAGTTTAAGAGAAATGTTTATTCATAAAATATACGCAACAAAGAAAGGGAAGCAAATGCTTCCCTTTCTTTGTATATCAAGATATCAAATTATCTTTCAGCTTTTTTTCTTGATGAGTAGTTAATGTTTAGTGCAGCAGACTTACGGAGTTCCGTTTTTACATCTTGCACTATACCCATTTTTGTGTTCTCATCAATTTTCAACGAAGTAATCATAAACGGTTGTTCAGCTTCATCCCGGGCTTCGCGCTCAGCAATAACGTAATCTTGTACCTCATCAACTGTCGCGAATTGGTCGTTCAACTGAATACGAGGAGCCTTACCAAACGTTTTTTGGAACGCTGGTTGAGGTTCTCCAATATAAATGTAACTTACTAAAGATTTCTTCTCAAGCTTTGTTAATTCTGTAGCTTCAGGAAGATGCATTCTTACCTTTAGTGTTACTTCACGCATTGTTGTACTAACCATAAAGAAGAACAGAAGCATGAACACGATGTCAGGCAACGAAGCCGTTGAAATAGGAGGTAATTCCTTACCATCATCTTTTCTAAACTTGCTCATAATCTATTCTTTTAAATTTTACCTTTTGGTTCAGCTTCCGAAATCTTCTGAGGATAGATCTTTCTGATGGCATCTTGTTTGTCATCCTCCAGGTCCTCATAAGCTTTTCCAAACTTCTGTTTCGCCAATTCGTCTCTTAATTCATTAATGGCAGCAACCAGTTCGTTTTGAACAGCGAGATAGGTTCCATATTGAGTATCCAAGTCGTTACGTAACGAAATTACCCCTTTGGTTACCATATATTCTCCGAAATATGGAACTTCCACGGGTTCTTTCTCAGGCAAATTTTCGTCGTTGTATGGGTTCGCCATAAACTCTTTTGTCCTTTCACGCAGATTCCCAATTTGTTCGTAATCACCTTCTACTAACAAGTCGTTATTTTTATTTACCAATACAACAAACACGTTCCGTTCATTAACGTCTGCCTGTTCATCCATTTGGCTCTGATCGACCCATTGAGGTAATTTTCTTCTTAAACCGCTGTCAACGTCCATCGTGGTTGTTACCAGGAAGAAGATCAGCAACATAAATGCAATATCTGCTAAAGATGCTGCCGGTATTTCAGGTATTTTCTTAGCCATAACTTTTTCCTGTTTTTATTACCACGATTAAACTTATCTAAACAAACGCATTACTGAAGACGATGCAACAGCTAATACTGCCAATCCTAAAAGGATATATGTTGCATACAGCCCTGTGTCTGTTAATTTTGCTACTCTCTCATTTAATGTTCCGTCTGCCAAAAATTTGTCAACACCAATAAATTGTGGAATTTCTGGTGAAGCCAAAAAGTAAGCAACGAGAAGCACTACTGCCATAAATCCCAGGGAAATAAGCCCTGATTTTGCAGCTTTTTTGTCAGTGAACATGTGGAACAGTCCCGAAAGAACTGCAACACCTGCACCAACAGCTACAAGTATGTAGCTCCATACCAGGTTGGAATTAATCCAACGACCCATAGTAGGATCTGTATCTACATCACTAATGTTTACAAATAAAGAAACAAGAAGAATAGTAGAAACAATGATAAGAGCCCATAGTATAATAGTAACTATTTTTGCTGTTTTACCCATTTTTCTCTACTCCTTATTTTTTCATGTTATGTTTTACCAACAAGTCTAACAACGAGATTGAAGCATCTTCCATGTTGTTAATGATGCTATCGATTTTAGCTACACAATAGTTGTAGAAAATTTGAAGAATAATAGCAACAACAAGACCTGATACAGTTGTAATCAAAGCTACTTTAATACCACCAGCCACAAGTGAAGGGCTAATGTCACCTGCTACCTCAATAGCATCGAAAGCGCCAATCATACCGATTACAGTACCCATGAAACCTAACATAGGTGCCAAAGCGATGAAAAGTGCGATCCAGCTTAATCCTTTTTCCAAAAGACCGGCTTGAACACCACCGTAAGAAATAACTGTTTTTTCAACTACATCGATACCATGATCGAAACGATCAAGACCTTGATAGAAAATACTGGCAACTGGTCCGCGAGTTGTACGACACACTTCTTTTGCAGCCTCTACACCACCACTTTCTAATGCTTCTTCAACACTAGCCAACAGTTTTTTAGTATTGCTGGTTGCAAGGTTAAGGTAAAGAACTCTTTCAATTGCAAAGGCAAGACCTAAAATAAGGGCTACCAATACGAAGCTCATGAAAGCAGGGTCACCTTCAATAAATTTTTGTTTCATCTGGCTGTGAAGTGATTTTCCTTCTTCGGCAGCGGCTGCAGCATCTTCTTCAGCTATTGCAGCAGATGTTTCTTCTACTTGTTCAGTAGCAGTTTCAGTGGCAGCTGCTTCTTCTTCCTGAGCAAGCGCTACATTAGACGCCATAAAAAACAGCATCCCAAATACGGCTATTAACGCGAATAGTCTTTTCATAATTGATTTGAATTTTTAATTAATAATCTCTTTGAATTTGTTTTTGTATTGATTTTTAATAATAATTAATCTTCTGTCCCACAAAAAACATGCCCTGATTACGGACTTGCTTTTTCTTAAAAGAACGACTCATTTTTGCGGAGAGAGAGGGATTCGAACCCTCGGTACCCTTTCGGGGTACACACGCTTTCCAGGCGTGCCAGTTCAGCCACTCCTGCACCTCTCCAAAATTTTTTGGCGTGGCCTCCCAAAAATGAGGGCTGCAAATTAATAAAAAATTGTGAAAAAAAAACTTTGCTATTCACTAATTTCCCCACGCAGACTTTTATTGAGGTACATTTTGATTTCGTCCGGTTTTAGGCCTTGACCAAGCAAAAACATCAATTTTGTAATGGCTGCTTCCGTGGTCATATCTTTTGCCGAAACTACTCCTGCATTTAATAACTCTACACTTGTTTGGTACTGCCCCATTACTACTTTTCCTCCCTGGCATTGTGTAACATTTAACACCACAATTCCACGTTTAATTGTGCGCTTAATGGCGTTAATCAACCACCGTGAAGTTGGCACATTTCCCGATCCAAAAGTCTCTAATACAACACCTTTCAACCCGGGAGTATTCAATACCGAATTAAAAACATTTTGGTTAATTCCGGGGAATATTTTCAGGATGACAACATTGTCATCAAAGTCGGTGTTTACTTTTAATATGCCTTTATTCTCCGGGTAATATATAAATTCAATACTATATTTTATGTCAATACCGGCAACCGCCAAAGCCGGGTAATTCACCGAACGAAACGCACTGAACAACTCAGCATCGCGCTTTAATGTTCGGTTTCCACGGTATAATTTAAAATCAAAATAAATACACACTTCCGGCACCAAACTCTCGCCGGCAACTTTACCTGCTGCAATTTCAACAGCAGTAATCAGGTTTTCCTTCCCATCGGTGCGAATAACACCAATTGGCAACTGCGATCCGGTTAAAATAATCGGTTTATCAAGGTTTTCGAACATGTAACTTAATGCCGAGGCCGTGTAAGCCATGGTATCAGTTCCGTGCAAAACAACAAAACCGTCGTAATTATTATAATGTCGCTCTATGGTTTTGGCAATTTTAATCCACGAAATCGGATTCATATTCGAAGAATCAAGAGCCGGATTAAAAGTGATGGTTTTTATTATAAAATCGAATTTTCGAAGTTCGGGAACTACCTCTTGAATTTTATCGAACTTAACCGGTTTTAACGCACCATTCTTCGGGTCTTCAACCATACCAATGGTACCTCCGGTATATATTATAAGTATGGAGGTTTTTTTGGCAGCCTTATTGGTCATTGCAGTTTTTAATTAGAGCTGCAAGTTATCAAATTCCGAATAAATTGCGGGCATTAGTTGTAGTTATTTCGGCGATGCGTGTAAGTGGAATGCGGTATACATCGGCAACTTTTTGTGCTACATGAATGAGGTAAGAACTCTCGTTACGTTTTCCTCGTTTTGGAACCGGTGCCAGATAAGGAGAATCGGTCTCAAGAACAAGATGATGAGGATCTATGTCTTTTATTACTTCGTCGAGGTCGCTGTTTTTAAAGGTCACAACTCCGCCAATTCCGAGCAAAAATCCCAGTTCTGTAATTTTCTGTGCTTCTTCAGCCGTTCCGGTAAAACAGTGAAAAACGCCACGTAAAGTTCCGTCTTGTTCTTCCTTTACAATCTCGTAAGTTTGTTCAAATGAGTTGCGCACATGAATAACAACCGGCAGATTTAGCTTTTTTGCAATGCGTAGTTGCGTTCTGAAAGCATCTTTTTGCTCTTTTTCATATTTGCTTTCCCAGTACAAATCGATACCAATTTCGCCTATTCCGTAAAATTTACGACGTTGCAACCAATAGTCAATTGCCTCAAGTTCCTCTTCGTAATCGTCTTCAACCGATGTAGGATGCAAACCAATTAACGGGAAGCATAAATTTGGATAGGCATCTGCAAGATCAAGCATGTGTTTTATTGAACCGGAATCAATATTCGGCAGTATTATTTTCTTTATTCCACTCTCGTCAGCACGTTTTAGTGCTTCATCCCGATCGTGAATGAAATCTTCTGAATATATATGAGAATGCGTATCTATTAACATGCAGGTATAATCTTTACCTTCTAAAATCAGTAGTGTTTCGTACTTTAAAATCTGTTCTGTCGATTAGCGATCTGCGTTTGGCAAATTCAAATAATCATTTTTTAATTGCCGACAAATGTAAAAAACTGTTCCTTCCTTACCGACATTTCTACTTTACCTTAAAATTAAATTTTGAAATACTTTGTTTAAACGGTGTGATAAAACCCCATTCAAACAAAAAATCCGCCCCAAATCGGACGGATTTTCCATATTTCCTCAATCTTAATTTTTTCTTAATTCTCTTAAACTACCCCCTGAGCCAACATGGCTTCAGCAACTTTTACAAAGCCTCCAACGTTAGCTCCTTTTACATAGTCAACTTTTTTACCGTTAGCTCCGTAACTAACACAGGTTTCATGAATGGCTTTCATGATTCCTTTTAAGCGCTCGTCTACTTCTTCTCGTGGCCAATTGATACGCATGCTGTTTTGCGACATTTCCAAACCGGAAACAGCAACACCGCCGGCATTAACCGCTTTTCCTGGCGCATAATCCATTGCTTCGCTCAAAAAATCAACAGCATCGGCAGTACAGCCCATATTCGATGCTTCGGCTAAAAGTTTACAACCATTTTTAGCCAGCTCTTTTGCATCTTCCAAACCAACTTCGTTTTCGGTAGCACAAGGCATGGCCAAATCAACCGGAACTTCCCACGGGCGTTTACCTGCCACGAACTCAGCATCGAATTCTTCGGCGTATGGCGAAACAATATCATTATTTGTAGCGCGTAACTCCAACAGGTATTCAACTTTATCGCCGCTAATTCCATTTTTATCGTAAATGTATCCATCTGGCCCGGAAATGGTTACAACCTTTCCACCAAGCTCGTTAATTTTTGAGATAGCTCCCCAGGCTACGTTTCCAAAACCCGATACAGATATTGTTTGTCCTGCAATGTCTTTTCCAATTCGGTGCAACATATGCTGCGCAAAATACACCGCACCAAAACCTGTTGCTTCCGGACGAATCAAACTACCTCCCCAGGCCAATCCTTTACCGGTTAATACACCTGTAAATTCGTTTTTCAAACGCTTATATTGTCCAAACAGGTAACCAATCTCACGTCCTCCAACACCAATATCTCCGGCCGGAACGTCGGTATTTGGACCAATGTGGCGATACAGCTCGGTCATAAAACTTTGGCAAAACCGCATAATTTCGCCATCGCTTTTACCTTTCGGACTGAAATCCGACCCGCCTTTTCCTCCACCCATTGGCAAAGTGGTAAGACTGTTTTTAAAAGTTTGTTCAAATCCTAAAAACTTTAAAATACTGAGGGTAACACTGGCGTGAAAACGCAAACCTCCTTTATATGGTCCCAAAGCAGAGTTAAACTCAACGCGGTAACCACGGTTTATTTGTACTTCTCCACGATCATCGACCCATGGCACACGGAACATAATTACGCGCTCTGGCTCAACCATTCGTTCCAAAATTTTAGCACGTTGGTAACGAGGATTTTTTGCGTAAAAATCCCATACTGAACCAATTACTTCCTCAACTGCCTGGTGAAATTCATTTTCCCCCGGAGTTCTGTGCTCCAAATTCGCGATGAATTCATTTATATCTGTTTTCATAAGGTTAAAAATTAGATGGCAACCAAAGTGTAGTTGCCAAATTAAAAATCATATTATTTTATGAACTTTTGCAATCAATAAATCAATGTTTGGCAAAGGTAGAGAAGTAAAAAAATAAATTACAAGCTTTTTAAAAGAATTAGCTACATTCATTTATAACTGATTATCACCTACTTAAGTCTACATAAAAAGATGTTAAAAAACACTGTGTGACGGAAGTCAGCATTCCTGACATCATTCCCTAAATCACCTCAAAAACAGGCAATTGTAAGCATTTTTACCTCCAAAGTTAAAATCCTTAATTGTTGTATTTCAGAAAGTTTAGAGCTTGTAATTTAAAAACTGATTTTTCTATCAAAGTATCAAAAAACATGGCCGGTTGGTACGTATTAATTCGTGCACAATTCGCGAAGTCCTTCTGCAACGGCGCACAGCATTCCGTTTTCACCATTTTCGAGGAGAGATAGTTCCTTCATCAATTCTTCTGGCTGCTTAGTACTTCCTTCTTCATTTATCATTTGCAGCGCGTATTTCGCAACCGAAGAAAATGCCTCTGATAAACGCGAAACTTCTTGCAATTCATTGCTTGTTAACCAAGGCTCTAAATTCTTGTTATTCAAACTCCACATTTCCAGCTGCTCTTGAAGCTGTGCTTTTAGTACGCTGTTTTCCCTATCCAAAAGATAAGCATTTACCTTTGTATTGAATTCTCGGGCCGACAAGCTTTCCGGACGCGCGGCATCAACAACACCATTCATTTTTAAATCGGGCAAATACACGGCATACATATTTTCGAGGTTTGCCATTCGCTCATAATATTTTACTTCTTCAAGTACCTCAACCAAGGTTTTTAAGTAGGTAAATCCCTGATCAGGAATTAATGCATGAAGAATAACATCTTGTTGCATTTTATGTGGATTGCCTCTTTGAACCAGGTAATCTGAACATTTTTCAAGACGCCGATACATATCATCAACATTTGCGGTTAGTGTTGCCGGACTCCAGAGTTTTTCAGCAACAACAGCTGTTCGTGGCCAAATTCGCGAGTCGACATTATCTTTATCCACTACTTCCGACCACATTGCTGCTTCGCCGCCAAGTATCATTGTTTTTTGCTTGTCGGTAAGCGGTTTAATCACCTCGATTGGTGGTAATTTTGTTCCCTGAATTTCAGAACCTGCCACCAACTTCCCATTGGCAGCAAAGTTAAACATCGCTAATGAAATTTTTCCAAATAGTGTATCACTCAAAAGCTGTGCAGAGAACTTCACCTCTCCCATTTGCGACTCCAGCAGAAAAGTTAACTGAACATCTTTGTTCTGCCCATTTTTAAATCCGGTACGATTTCCAAGAAACTCTAAAAAGCCATATACATTTTCAGAATCGCGATCAAACAAGGTTAGTTTACTCTCCATCTCGCCCGAGGGAATTTCTAGTGTGATATCGTAAGTTTTCCAGCAAGTTGTATCCGGCGCCATATCAACAGCTCCGGGCAAAATTAAAGGATCAACCGTATAATGTTTATCTGAATGTAATTTGTGATCGAGATACCAACCAGCCGACAAAATTCCTCTTTTGCCACCCTGAACCGCTTCAAACAACGATTTTTGCCCCATCCACGATTGAATAACAACATCATTCTCCAAATCGTCGTTCATTATCTCTTCCCATCCAAGCATTGTTTTGCCATGCTTCTTAACCAGGTCGTAAATCCTGAGATTAAAATACGCTTGCAAACCATGCGCGTCTTTAATCCCTTTTACTTTCATAAACGACTGAATTGATTCACTTTCATTCCAGTATTTTGGTTCTACCTCATCGCCACCAATATGAAAATAAGCATCGGGAAACAATGTTATCATCTCGGCAATAAACTTGTCGAGAAATACATAAACCTCTTCTTTCGTCGGATCCATTGGTGGAGAAAATAGCTCGCCGCTTTCGTTTGCAAACGACAAATGTTCGCTTACTGTACTCAATTCAGGATATGCAATCTGCCAGCTTTTTGAGTGCCCCGGCACATCAAACTCAGGAACCACACGAATTCCTCTTTCCGCTGCATAAGTTACAATTTCGCGAATATCATCTTGCGTATAATATTTTCCATTTGATCCAATTTCATGCAATTTCGGAAACACTTTGCTCTCTACCCGAAATCCCTGATCTTCTGAGAGATGAATGTGAAACACATTCATTTTTACAGCAGCCATAGCATCAATTGTACGCAACAACACTTCTTTTGGCATCCAATGCCGACAGCCATCCAACATTACTCCACGCCAAGGAAAACGAGGTTCGTCCTCAACCTTAAGTTTTGAAATGGTCACTCCTTCTTCATTTTGTTTTACTAATTGCAAAATCGTTTCCAGACCATGATTAATACCAAACTGGGTATTTGCCGTTAATATAATTCTATTCTCAATATCCAGGCTGTACGATTCATCGTTACCAAATTCTGGAATGTTACTTTCCGACTCCTCGCTACAATTAATTTCCAGCGAAACTCCGTTTTCATCAGCTGGAATTCCGTAAATCGATTCAAGATCATTTACAAAACGGTTTGCTGCCTTATTCAAATAATCATTCTGTACATTAATAAAAGATATATTAATACCCTCTCGAAGATCAATATCTCCATTGTAAATTTTCAGGCTGGCCGGCAGAGGCATAATCTCGATTTTAGCCCGGTCTTCATCCGAAATTAGCGGTGGAGTATAAATTACCAGCCGATAATACAGAAATCCGCCAACTACCACTAGAAAAATGAGGGCAAGAAGTACATAAAGAATCTTTTTTAACATGAAGTTTAGTTACTGGTTTAGAAATCAAAGGAAATAAAAATTAGAGATGAATAGCCTGGACACTATTATATTATAAAACAGATGCGCGAAATGGGACACAAAAAAAGCTCCTCCCAAACGGGAAGAGCTTTCTATATTTTAGTGAGCTGATTTTTACATCATACCGCCCATGCCACCAGGCATACCACCACCCATTGGAGGCATTGCAGGAGCATCTTCTTTCTCTTCAACAATTACTGTTTCAGTAGTTAAGAACATACCGGCAATTGAAGCAGCGTTTTCAAGTGCAACACGAGTTACTTTTGCAGGATCGATAACACCAGTTTCATAAAGCTTCTGGTATTCATCAACGCGAGCATTGTAACCATAGTCGCCTTCGCCGTCTTTTACATTTTGAACAACTACTGCACCTTCTTTACCAGCGTTAGCTACAATCTGACGCAATGGCTCTTCAATCGCACGTTTAACGATTTCAACACCTGTTGTTTCGTCTTCGTTGTCGCCTTTAAGGTCTTCTAATGCAGCAATAGCACGAACCAAAGCAACACCACCACCAGGAACAATTCCTTCTTCAACAGCTGCACGGGTTGCGTGCAATGCATCGTCAACGCGGTCTTTTTTCTCTTTCATTTCTACTTCTGAAGCAGCACCAACATAGATTACAGCAACACCACCGGCCAATTTAGCCAAACGCTCTTGTAGTTTTTCTTTGTCGTAATCAGAAGTTGTAGTTTCCATCTGCGTTTTAATCTGGTTAACACGAGCAGCAATAGCTTCTTGTGCACCTGCACCATTAACAACAGTTGTATTTTCTTTGTCAACAGTAATTTTTTCGCACTGACCCAACATATCAATTGTGGCCTGCTCCAGTTTCATACCTTTTTCTTCGGTAATAACTGTACCACCAGTAAGGATTGCAATGTCTTCTAACATTTCTTTTCTGCGATCGCCAAAACCAGGAGCTTTAACAGCACATACTTTTAACGAACCACGTAAACGGTTAACAACCAAAGTTGCCAATGCTTCGCCGTCAACATCTTCTGAAATGATCATCAACGGACGACCACTCTGAGCTGTTGCTTCCAATACAGGAAGAAGGTCTTTCATTGTGCTGATCTTTTTGTCGTGGATCAGGATATATGGACTATCCAGTTCTGCAACCATTTTTTCCGCATCGGTTACAAAATATGGAGAAAGGTAACCACGGTCGAATTGCATACCTTCAACTACATCAACGTAAGTATCGGTACCTTTTGCTTCTTCAATTGTGATAACACCTTCTTTATGTACTTTCTTCATTGCCTCAGCAATCAACGATCCGATAACTGCATCGTTGTTGGCAGAAATTTTAGCAACCGATTCGATTTTTGCGTAATCGTCGCCAATTGTTTGCGCCTGATCCTGGATGCTTTTAACAACAGCCTCAACAGCTTTGTCGATTCCGCGTTTCAAATCCATTGGATTAGCACCGGCAGTTACGTTTTTCAAACCAACATTAACAATCGACTGTGCCAAAACTGTTGCAGTAGTAGTACCGTCACCAGCGTCGTCACCGGTTTTTGAGGCTACTTCTTTAACCATTTGTGCACCCATATTTTCGTATGCGTCGCTTAACTCAATTTCTTTTGCAACAGTTACACCGTCTTTAGTAATTTGTGGTGCACCAAATTTTTTCTCGATTACTACGTTACGACCTTTTGGTCCTAAAGTAACTTTTACGGCATTAGCCAGTTGATCAACACCACTTTTAAGCAAATCGCGTGCTTCAATATCGAATTTAATTTCTTTAGCCATCTTTTCTGATTTTTACTTTTTGAAATTAGTTAATGTATAAAACGTCAGATTGCGACATTAATAAATAGTCAACTCCATCAATGTTCAACTCAGTACCCGAGTATTTACCGTAAAAAACGATATCGCCAGCTTTTAATTCCATTGGCTCATCTTTTTTATCAGCACCTACTAATACTACAGTACCAACCTGTGGTTTTTCTTTTGCTGAATCAGGAATAATGATTCCACTCACTGTTTTTTCTTCTGCTTCCTGTGGTTGAACCAGGATCTTTCCAGCAAGAATTTTACCTTTTAAATCTGCCATTTTGTTTTAGTTTTTATGATTAAATATTTTTTACATTTTGATGCCCTTTTCCTATCACATTTTATGCCAAGCAATAAAAAGTTGCAAGGCATGCAAAAACAAGGACAAAATTACACCGTAGTCAAGCATCAGACCTCACAAATATCCTTCTTATAACTGTCTTTCAACACATTAAGCAATTGTCATACTTTCTGACATGGTGACATAGCAACAACCTGTATCGGCTCACTTAAACTATTTAATACTTATTTGTCTGTTTTTTGCTTTTATTCGCAACAATTGAATTGTTTGTTACGTAAATCAATTAGTCAGAAAACACGAGCCATAGTACCTCGGAACAGTTACATATTAAAAACAAGAAGCCATGAAACTCAAAAAATTACTTTTGCTTGGGGTACTATTTCTACCTTTGCTAGCCTGCGACGATGCAGATACTAGCTACTTAACAGAAACAACACTGGTTGTTGACATTCCTACAAAATCGTATCTATCAGAGATTAACCAAACATCAGAAACGTATAAATTCGATGGAATTGGGGTTTTCTGTTTGGGCTACAGCCAGGATTTAAAAGAATGTCCCGGGGATGTTGTTCAAATCAATCCTGGAAATGGTTCATCTATCTCGTTTAATACCCTGCAAAACAACGAGACAATTAAGGAGCTGGAATTAACAATCTCATTCAAAACACAAGGAGATGACTCGTTCCAGGCACTGCACTCTGTAGTTTTACTGCAGGATGGCAACGAATTAAGCGGCGAAACGCACAGCCTGATACTGGATGATGTTCTTGCTCCTTTAATCAGTCAACTCAATGTAAACCCACGCTATTTTATCTCAATTGAGATAAAGGGACTGGCAAATTTTAGTCACTCGTCTGATGCTCAATTCACAGTTCCTTTGGTTATCGAAAGTGAATACAATTCGCCCAGGTTTACTTTGTAAATGTAATGCTGGCGATGTTCTCCCCTAACTCGCTGAACTTTTTTAACAGCAAAAGTTAAAAATGTTCGGCTTTTGCAGTTCATATTTACTTTTAGTATTAAAACAAAAGCTCTTTTTAAACATTGTCTACTAATTGACTTTCAATATCTTTTTTCGTAATTTTAACCTAATGCACCAAACAAAAAACTATGAACTCAAAAAAGACAATGGCCAATCACAGTTTCGACATGCTGGCCGAATCGGGCGAGTTTTTAAACCTTGTACTAAACAACATCACCAGCTGCGTACTTTTGCTTGACAAAGACATGAAACTTCAAGCATTTAACGATGCACTAAAAAGTATTTTCTCGAATAAAGCCGACGAAGATTTAAAATACATGCTATGTGGCGAGGCCATTGGTTGCGCCTACCAAATTGAAGAAGCAAAAGATTGCGGAAAAACATCGAAATGCTGCACTTGCGAGTTAAGACTGGCTGCTTTTGATTCATACCTGAACAATACTGTCATCTACAAAAAACACATCCGCAGGCCTTTTTTTAACGAGAACGGCGAACGCATAATGAAAGACCTGCAATTCTCTACCCGCCACTTTTACTTTAAAAATGAAAAATACATCATCCTTATTATTGATGATATTACAGAAAACCGATCGCCGGGCAGCGTTTCAAACAACGTTTAACACACCAAAATATTGGGCATAAAAAAAGCCATTCGAAAATCCGAACGGCTTTTGTATATCTTTTTATCAATATCTTAATTCTCACCACCTTCATCGTCGGCTGCAGGAGTTTGCTCAGTAGCTGCAGGAGGCGTTGTTGGGAAAGTAGGCACCTGAGTAGGATCAACAGCAGTTTCAATCTGCTCCTGAACACGACTTTGATCAGCTTCTATTTGTTCGCGCGGAATAAATCCGGCTCCCACAACAGAAAGGAATAATAAAGCTCCGGCCAAAAACCATGTTCCTTTTTCAAGAAAATCAGTTGTTTTTCGCACTCCCATAACCTGTCCTGAAGACTGGAAGTTACTTGCCAGGCCTCCACCTTTTGAGTTTTGTACCAGTACAATCAGTACCAAAAGGATACAAACGATAAATAATAATACGGTGATTAAAGTATACATCTTTTTTAGTTATTATTCTTTAATAATTCTATTTCTTCAATACGGCCTGCAAAGTAAACACTTTTTTCCGGATATTTCAAACTTAATTTTTTATAAGCCTCTAAAGCTTTATCGAAGTTCTTTTGCTGAAAATAAATTGAAGCCAGCGTTTCTGTCACAAGCTCTTCGTCTTCCTTAACCGATTCGTCAATATATAGTTTGTCGCTCTCGGCTCCGTGCGTCTCTATACTTGTTTTGTTCATCCCAATTCGAGTGGTGTCGCTTGATAAAAATTTATCGATCAACGAATGCTCCGACTGCAGTTCCACATCCCCCTCGAGGCGGTAACCTGACAATGCATTTTCTTCAGCAACAGCAGGCTTTTTATCCGTCAGCTGATCATTCAAAAATTTAAAAAGCACTTTCCTGTCGGGAACCCGAGCGGCTACTTTTTTTAGAACAGTATCGTAATGCTGGTGATTTATGTTTTTCAGATTTTTCAGATATAACAGCCAACCTCCTGCAAACCACGGGTAATCGATGGTGAGTTTCTGCACCTCTTCCAGCGATTCTTCAGTAAGCGATTTCGCCTTGTTTATATAGGATAAAAACTGCTCCTGTTCCATTTTACCAATTTGCAATTGTAGCGTTAAAAATATCCTCGGTTAGTTTATCAATAATCTGAATACTCAATTCTTCTTCAACCGAACTAATGGATTCATTACTATCAAAATCTTCGTAAGCCGAGAATGACTTTTCGAAATTATCTTCAGGAACTTTATTATTGGTGTACTTTACATTTATTGTAATCGTTAATCGTGTTTGTGCCGATACATCCTCTTTTTGAACCGACATTGGCCGAAAATCATAACCGGTAATTTGCCCTTCAAATTCAAGGTCGCCACTCTCTGACAGCTCATTTAGCGAAGTTTGACGCGTTAATTTCTCGCGCATTTTCTCCGTAAAATTCTGGCTAAGTGTAGGGTTTATCAATCGTGCCCGGTTGGGGAAATAATACACGGTAAACGTTTTTACCTCAGGCGATAAATTCGCCCCGGTAAACGAATAACTCACTTTGCACGATGGTGCCAAAATGCCGGCGAAACCAGCTAACAAGGCTAAAAAAAATAGTTTTCGCAACATATTCTATCCCTTAATATCGTATTCCTTAATTTTGCGGTACAGTGTCCGTTCAGAAATACCCAATTCCTGAGCAGCATATTTTCTTTTCCCGCGATGTTTTTCCAGAGCTTTCTGGATTAACTCAATTTCTTTGTCGGCCAAAGAAAGCGATTCTTCCACAAATTCCTCCGTATCCTGAATATTATCTTTATCAACCGAAGTAATATGTATTGGATTTGGGCGCTGTTCTTGTGCTACAAAACTACCATCATCGGTGTTATACAAATTCCTGATAATTTGTGCCTGATCTCCCGATATAGGAGCATCGCGATTTTCCATTAAATCGAGCACCAGTTTTTTCAGATCATTCATATCGCTCTTCATATCAAAAAGAACTTTGTACAATATTTCGCGCTCGTTGGCAAACGATTTATTGTCTTCCTCTTTTGCCAATAAAGCAGGCAAATGCGCCCCGCCTGCTAACGGCAAGTAGGGGCGTAAAGCATCAGCCGAAATATCCCGCTCCTGCTCAATTATCGAAATCTGCTCTGTAATATTTTTTAATTGCCGAATGTTTCCCGGCCATCTGAAACTTACTAAAAGTGTGCGTGCTTCTTCATCTAAACGCACCGGTGGCATGCGGTATTTTTCGGCAAAATCGCGCGCAAATTTTCTGAACAGCAGTATAATATCGTCGGGGCGCTCGCGCAACGGAGGAATTGAAATGGGCACCGTGTTTAAGCGATAGTATAAATCTTCACGAAATTTCCCTTCTTCTATTGCTTTCGGAATATTAACATTGGTAGCGGCAATTACCCGAACATTGGTTTTAATAACCTGCGACGAGCCCACTTTTATAAATTCTCCGGTTTCCAACACACGCAACAATCGTACTTGTGTTGACAAAGGCAATTCTCCTATTTCGTCTAAAAATATCGTTCCGCCGTCTGCTTCCTGAAAATATCCTTTCCTATCGGCAAGAGCACCGGTAAAAGCGCCTTTTTCGTGACCAAATAATTCCGAGTCAATCGTTCCCTCGGGAATTGCTCCGCAGTTTACAGCAATGTATTTCCCATGTTTGCGACTTGAGAACTGATGTATAATTTGTGGAAAAATCTCTTTACCAACACCACTTTCTCCGGTTACCAAAACCGACAAATCGGTTGGTGCTACCTGAACGGCAACCTCAATGGCACGGTTTATTCCGGCGGTGTTTCCAATTATTCCAAATCTTTGTTTTATAGCTTGTGTATCCATATGTATTCAATCAACAATTTGCAAATTTACAATTTTTCAAAGGCAATGACAGAAAGTCAGTCACAATTAAGATTTTTTAGGTTTTTTGTTAAGCCCCACATGTTTTACAAATCCCGTTCCAACATATTTTCAGCGCAAAGCAGATAAAATCTTAAGCGATTATTATCTTTGAAACCTCGGAACATATTTCTGACAAATTGTTCGCAAAACAAACGAAACACCACTTAAAACGGAAAGAAATGAATTTCATTGGGATTATACCAGCACGTTATCAATCATCGCGATTCCCGGGAAAACCGCTGGCAAAAATAAAAGACAAACCTATGATTCAGTGGGTTTACGAAAATGCCTCGAAAGCACTGCCTTATGTTTGTGTTGCCACCGATGACGATCGTATTTTCGAAGCCGTAAAAGCATTTGGCGGCGAAGTGGTAAAAACGCTCTCGTCGCACCAAAGCGGTACCGATCGTTGTGCTGAAGCCGCTTTAAAAATTGCAAAAAAAATCGATTTTGATATTGTGGTTAATATCCAGGGAGACGAACCCTTTGTAAAACCTGAACAAATAGAATTAATTAAGTCGTGTTTTGAGAGCGAAACAGAAATTGCAACACTGGTAAAAAAGGTAGACTCGGAAGAGGAACTTTTTAATCCTAATCGTCCGAAAGTGGTACTCGACCGAAATAATTTTGCCCTATATTTTAGTCGCTCACCTATTCCGTATTTCCGAGGAGAAGAAAATAAAAGCTGGGTAAGCAAACACTCATTCTGGAGCCACATTGGCATGTATGCATTTAAAGCCGATGTGTTGCAACGCTTAACCAAACTGCCACAAGGTAGCCTCGAACTGGCCGAATCATTGGAACAACTACGATGGCTTGAAAATGGCTTGAAAATAAAGACTGCCGAAACAACTACAGCAACAATTGGAATTGACACACCCGAAGATTTAGAAGCTGCATTGCAACTGTTTTAGTTTTTTACTGTCGTTACATAAAACGGGCATGTATTTTGCGGTACATGCAGTAGAAAACGATTAAACAGTAGTGCCATGAAATATTTTATACTTGTCATTTTTACATTATTTTTTAGCTCGCAAACCTTTGCGCAAGATTCGGGATTTAATTCATTTCAAAATGAAGAAGAGCCGGTTAAAGAAGTAAAAATCTATCCCAACCCCTGCAAAAACGATAAGGTTACCATCGATTATCACTCAAAAGACATCAGCGAAATACGGCTTACCAATATTACCGGCAAACAAGTTTTTTATAAAGAATACGAATTCCCTACTCCAAAAATGCAGCTTCGGGTAAGTGATATTCCGAATGGAATTTACCTCATTCAAATCACCACAACCGATAATAAACGCACGGTAAAAAAACTGATGATTTCTAGAAATTAATTTTGAACAATTTTCTTTTTCTCCTGTATTTTACAACGGTATTTAATTACTTTCACCAGAAAATTAAATTGTAAGTTGTGAAAATTTCTACATTCATTTTATTCTTTCTAATCAGTATTGAGCTTCTGGCTCAAACAAGTATTAACGAAGCACGCCAACAGCAGATTGGCTCAACAGTTACGATTACAGGAGTTGTTACAAACGGAAGTGAACTTGGCACTATTCGATACATTCAGGATAATACCGCCGGTATTGGCATTTACGATAATTCATTACCAAGCGTTTCACGTGGCGACTCGATAACCGTTACAGGAGATTTAGACGATTTCAATAATCTTTTAGAGGTAACTGCAGTTACAAATTTTACTTCGCACGCTTCGGGGGTAGCATTACCCACCCCACAGGAAATAAACATTAGCGACATTGGGGAAGATTACGAAGCCGAACTGGTACTTATCAGAAATGTTGAATTCGTTAATGCCGGCGGCCAATTTGCCGGCAACGAAAATTACTCGTTTACCGACGGCATTAATACCGGCCAACTTCGAATTAACACGAACAGCCCGCTTGTTGGACAAGCTATTCCAACCGACAGATTCGATCTGGTGGCTATCTGCTCACAGTATTATTCTACTTATCAACTTCTTCCGCGTGATGCCGATGATCTGATTTCAGAGAGTAGTATCAACATTACATCGCCAATTGAAGTGAGTGCAACAAACAACTCCATCACCTTATTTTGGTCGACCGACGTAGGCGGCTTTCCTTTCGTTAGATATGGAAGCAGTAACGACATAGCCAGCTTAACTAATGTAAAAGAAGGCGACTCAACTACTTCGGATGAAACAAACAACCACCTGGTTGAAATAACCGGTCTTCAGCCATCAGAGTTAGTTTATGCACAACTATTTATGACCAACGAAACAGACACTGTTTATTCGTCAATAGGCGCATATATAACCCAGTCAAACTCATCCGGAGACATTAAAGTTTATTTCAACTCTGAAATTGATGAAAGCTATGCAGAAACAAGTATTGCCGCCAATATAGACGATGCCATGGCCGATACTCTGGCTGCCTATATAAACCGTGCAAACGAATCGATTGATTTCTGTATTTATAACATCGACAATTCAACCATTTCGGATGCGTTGAATGCTGCGTACGATCGTGGCGTTACAATTCGGTTTATTACCTGCGAATCCACGGCTCATGCCAGCGTTTCCGATTTAAATTCTAATATTCCGGTACTTGAACGACCAGAACTAGCTGAAGGCGGGATTATGCATAACAAATTTGCCATTTTCGATGCGCATTCTTCAAATGCAGATGCAGTTTGGGTTTGGTCCGGATCAACAAACTTAACCCCGAATCAATTAACTTTCGACAGCAACAACATGATCTTTATTCAAGACCAGTCGCTGGCAAAAGTTTACGAGGTAGAATTTGAAGAAATGTGGGGCAGTAACACGTCTGAGCCAAACGCACAAAACGCGAAATTTGGAGCTGACAAAATTAACAACACTCCTCATCAAATTCAAGTGGGCAACAAACTTATCGATTGCTATTTTAGTCCCTCAGACAATACCAACCAACAACTTATAAACTCAATAAACACAGCCGATTTTGATTTGGATATTGAAACAATGTTGATTACCCGATCGGATTTAGGCAACGCTATAATTTCAGCATTCGATCGTGGAGTAGAGGTAAGTGTTTTGCTGGATGAAGAAAACGAATACACACCGTCGTTTATTAAAAATACACTGCCACAAGAAAAATTCATTATCGACGATGCGGCAGCCGGAATGCTACACCACAAAGTTGCAATAATTGATGCCAACAACCCGGAATCAGATCCGCAGGTTATAACTGGTAGTCACAACTGGAGTAACTCGGCCAACGACCGAAACGACGAAAACACACTCATCATTCATGATGCCGATATTGCGAACCAATACTATCAACAATTTGCTTATCGTTTCGTGGAAAACGATGGCACACTGGTTTTAGCAGCACAAATCATTCAGTCAGCATCAGTTAAAGTTTTCCCCAATCCTACCGAAGGAAGATTAATGATTAATGCTGACAGAGCCATTGCAAAAATCAGCATATATAATAGTACTGGTGCTAAAATCGATGAATTGCTGCCCAACGAGAACACGGCAGAATTTAGTTTGCCATATAATTTAACCGGGCTTTTTCTGCTTAAAGTTGAATTAAGTAATGGCGATTATAACACGTATAAAATATTGAAGAAATAGCAAAATGGCTTCCAGGTTCGGAAGCCATTTTTTCATTTATTCCCCAAATCTTTTTTTCGCTTCTTCAAGAATGGCCACTGTTGCTGTAGCTCCACAACGTGTGCAACCTACTTCACGAACGGCCAACAACCCGTCAAGCGTACGCACACCTCCAGCAGCTTTTATTTTTACGTTTGGCCCGCTGTTTTCGCGCATTAATTTCAGATTTTCTATGGTAGCTCCCATATACGAGTATCTTCCATCGGCACCTTTTACAAAGCCAAAACCTGATGATGTCTTCACATAATCGGCGCCCACTTTTGTACAAATCTCACAAAGCTTTTTAATATCGACTTTATCAGCAACATAATCAGTTTCAAAAATTACTTTTACTATTGCTCCGTTTTTATGACACACATTAGTAACCGAACTAATTTCCAATTCAATATACTCCCAATCGCCTTGTAAGGCCTTGCCAATATTAATAACCATATCAACTTCAACAGCCCCGTCATTGCAGGCTGTTTCCGCTTCAAAAACTTTTACCTCAATTGCAGAATTTCCGGCCGGAAAACCAATAACACAACCAACATACACGTCGGTATTTTCTAATAGCTGCCGGGCCTGTTTTACTGCATAAGGTTTTACACAAACCGATGCCACATTATATTGGGCTGCAACAGCACATTCGCGTTTCAAATCGTTATCTGTCATTGTTGGATGAAGGATCGAATGATCAATCATTTTTGCAAGCTCTTGAACACTAGTCATTTTAATTGGTTTTAAGTTAAAGGGTAAATTTAAGAAATATGCCTGACTATTACGGTTTGTATTAAAATAAGAACCTTTTTTCAGATAATAAGTATTTAAACAAATAGACCTTAAAATTAATTACGATGAGCAACAGAAGAACATTTTTAAAATCGCTGGCCGGAGCTACTGCTGGTATAAGCCTGGCATCAGGATCGTTTGCATCAAACCAAGAATCTAACGACCGGTTAGGCGAAGTATTACCAAAACGCAAATTAGGAAAGACCGGCGAGCAAATAACCATGCTGGGTACGGGTGGCTACCACGTTGGATGGACTACCGAACGTGATGCCCAGGAAGTTGTTGAAGCAGCACTTGAAGGTGGTGTACGTTTCTTCGATACCGCCGAAAGTTATTCGCAAGGTACCAGTGAAGAACGTTACGGAAAATTTCTGACACCAAAGTATCGCGACCTGATTTTCCTGATGACCAAAACAACAGGCCAGAATGCCAAAACAGTACAAGAACACCTGGAAGGATCGTTGCGAAGATTAAAAGTTGACCAGATTGATTTATACCAGGTGCATGCAATTGCTTCGCCCAATGATGTTGACAGTAGAATTGAGGCCGGCGTTTTAGACTATTTACAAAAAGCAAAACAAGAGGGCAAAATCAGGTATATTGGATTTACCGGCCACCAAAACCCATATGCTCACACCCGCATGCTGGAAAGAACAAAAGACTCCGATATTTTTGACACCGTTCAAATGCCTGTAAATGTTCTGGATCAGACGTATTACAGTTTTTCCGAAAACGTTTTTCCAAAAGCACTGGAACGAAACATCGGTGTTTTAGCCATGAAATCGTTGGCTGCAGGTCGTTTCTTTGCCGAAAAAGAACGATTCAACTGGTCAACCGAAAATCCTGTAATTCCCGATAATCTAAGCATTAAAGAAGCCATGTATTTTGTATGGTCGCTGCCCGTTGCTACATTAATTTCGGGAAACGAGAATGCAACATTTATGCGCGAAAAAATTGCGCTTGCGCGTTCATTCTCAAAATTATCAGAAGCCGAAAGGTTGGCACTTGTTGAAAAGGTGAAGGACATAGCCGCCACCGGGCAGGTTGAGTATTACAAACAAAAAGAAGCATAAAAGAAAAATCCCGGCGCCTCTGCTACCGGGATTCAAACTAAACCTAACTAAACCAAACTTATGAAAAAACAGCAAATTGCTGTGAAGTATTTTGTTTCTAATCTGTTTCCTGAACACCTTTTAAGATATTCAGTTTAATTGTTTTCATGACAACAAACAAAATACAAATACCATGCCAAAAGTTAATTTCCGGAGGACAATCCGGAGTTGACCGTGCCGTTTTAGATGTTTGTCTGAATTATTCTTTCCCATGTGGTGGTTGGTGCCCCAAAAACAGAAAAGCTGAAGATGGAAGAATCCCCGAAATTTATCCGTTACAAGAGACGAAAGAAAGCAACTACGAGAACAGAACCAGAAAAAATGTCACAGAATCTGACGGCACTTTAATTGTAATTTCCGAAAAATTGGAAGGAGGAACGCTGCTTACACAACAGTTAGCTTTAGAGCTGAAAAAGCCGCTGCGCATTGTACATCCAGAAGACAATCCAACCCACCTGATTCCATGGTTAATTATCAACAATATTAAAACCCTGAATGTAGCAGGTCCCCGTCAAAGCGAATGGAATAACGCCTACGCTCTCACCTATCGTTTTATAAGCGAACTTGTATATAAAATTAAATCTTCAGCATCATATATCCAGCTATAATTTATATCAAAAAATAAAATATCTTTGCGCAAAATAGAAGGAACCATTTAATTGAATGGTTGTTAAGAGGTAGTAAATGGAGAAAATTAGAAACTTTTGCATCATTGCACACATCGATCACGGAAAAAGTACACTGGCTGACCGATTATTGGAATTTACCAAGACGGTTAACGAACGCCAGATGCACGCACAGGTGCTCGATAGTATGGAGCTGGAACAGGAACGTGGCATTACAATTAAAAGCCATGCCATACAAATGGATTACCTGCACGATGGCGAGCCATACCGATTAAACCTGATTGATACTCCGGGACACGTGGATTTTTCTTACGAGGTTTCGAGATCGATAGCAGCGTGCGAAGGAGCATTGCTTATTATTGATGCTACCCAGGGAATTCAGGCACAAACCATTTCGAACTTGTACCTGGCCATTGAACACGACCTGGAAATTATTCCGGTACTGAATAAAATGGACCTGCCCAATGCCATGCCCGAGGTTGTTGAAGATCAAATCATCGACCTTATTGGTTGCGACCGCGAAGATATTATTCGGGCCAGCGGAAAAACAGGAGAAGGCGTTCAGGAAATACTCGATCATATTATTTTTAAAATACCACACCCAAAAGGCGATCCGAAAGCACCGCTGCAAGCACTTATTTTCGATTCGGTTTTTAACTCGTTTCGAGGAATTATTGCCTATTTCAAAATTCAGAATGGAGAAATACGTAAAAAAGACCTCGTGAAATTTGTGGCCACTGGCAAACAATATGATGCTGACGAAGTTGGCGTGCTAAAACTAGGTTTACAACCGCGTGATGTTTTAGGCCCAGGCGATGTTGGATACATTATTTCGGGTATTAAAACAGCAAAAGAGGTAAAAGTTGGTGATACGATTACGCACGTTGAAAACCCGTGCGACAAAGCCATTGAAGGATTTGAAGAAGTAAAGCCAATGGTGTTTGCCGGAGTTTACCCGATTGACGCCGACGATTACGAAGATTTGCGTGCGGCAATGGACAAACTGCAGCTAAACGATGCTTCCTTAACTTTCGAGCCGGAATCATCAGCAGCGCTTGGGTTTGGATTCCGATGCGGTTTCCTTGGGCTTTTGCACATGGAAATTATTCAGGAACGCCTGGAACGCGAATTTGATATGAACGTGATTACTACCGTACCTAACGTTTCATACAAAGCCCATCTTACCGACGGAACTGAATTGACGGTTTACAACCCTTCGGGAATGCCGGCATCAACAACAGTTGAAGAGATTGACGAGCCATACATCAGGGCAAATATTATTACAGCTTCAGAATTTATCGGGCCGGTAATGACACTGTGTCTCGATAAACGTGGCGAACTAGTAAGTCAGAATTACCTTACGGCCGAACGCGCCGAACTGGTTTTTAATCTTCCATTGGGCGAAATTGTATTTGATTTCTACGACAAACTAAAAAGTATATCCAAAGGTTATGCATCGTTTGATTACCACATGAGTGGTTTTAAACCGGCAAAACTGGTGCGTTTAGATATTTTGCTTAATGGCGAAATGGTTGATGCACTATCTACACTAATTCACTTCGACAATGCTTATCCATTTGGTCGCCGAATGTGCGAAAAACTGAAGGAATTGATTCCGCGTCAACAGTTTGACATTGCCATTCAGGCAGCTATTGGAGCAAAAATTATTGCACGCGAAACAGTTAAAGCTGTACGAAAAGACGTAACTGCAAAATGTTATGGAGGTGATATTACGCGTAAACGTAAATTGCTTGAAAAACAGAAAAAAGGTAAGAAACGAATGAAACAGGTAGGTAATGTTGAAGTGCCTCAAAAAGCTTTCCTTGCTGTATTAAAATTGGATTAACGAAAATCTAAATCATAAAAAAGCCTGATAAAATTATCAGGCTTTTCCTTTGTTATATTGTTTTATCAAACGATCAGTTTATAACCCTTTCCGTGTACATTGATAATTTCTACCGATGGTTCTTCTTTCAGGTGTTTGCGCAGTTTTGTAATGTATACATCCATACTGCGTGCATTAAAATAATTATCATCAATCCAAATCGATTTTAATGCATAATTCCGTTCAAGAACTTTGTTGGCATTCTGGCAAAGAAGTTTTAGCAAATCCGACTCTTTTGTAGTAAGTTTTACCGTGTTTTCACCTTCAGAAAGCGTTTGTTTTCTTGTGTCAAAAGTAAATTTACCCAAGGTAAAAACCTGTTGTGCATTGGCTTGACCTTCTTGCGAAGTTCGGCGCAAAATAGCCTCCAAACGCATAATCAGCTCTTCCATGCTAAATGGTTTTGTAATATAATCGTCAGCTCCCAACTGAAATCCTTCCAACACATCATCTTTCATATTCTTTGCTGTCAGGAAAATAATAGGGATATCGGCATTTATAATACGTATATCTTTTGCCAGGGTAAATCCGTCCTTTTTGGGCATCATCACATCCAACACACAAATGTCGAAATGCTCTTTCATAAATCCTTTGTAAGCTGCTTCACCATCAGGATAAAGCTCAGCATCATATCCTTTTGCAACCAAATATTCTTTTAATAGTAAGCCTAAATTCTCATCGTCTTCTGCCAGTAGTAATTTTGTTTTTTGTTCCATGGTTAATTATTTATTTGTGGGAAATAAATTTTAAATTTCGTTCCTTTATTCAATGCACTTTCAACTTTTATTGTAGCGTTGTGAAGGTCGATAATCTTCTTCACATAACTTAATCCCAGACCAAAGCCTTTTACATCGTGAACATTTCCTGTTGGCACCCTGTAAAAGCGATCAAAAATCTGCGCCTGATGTTCTTTAGCAATTCCAATGCCATTATCCTGGATGATAATAAGAATCTGATCTTTTCGATTCTCGGTTTTTACCCAGATTTCGGGAATTTCCTTGCTGTACTTCATCGCATTGTCTAGCAAGTTAAAAATAACATTTGTAATATGCACCTCATCTCCTTTAATAAGTGCATTATCTGCTGAAATTTCGGTATGAAGTGTTCCGTTTTTATTGTTAACCCGCAACTCAAAGTTACCGGTTACTGTTTTTATCATTTTATTAGCATCAAACTCCCTGAACTTTAATTTTAAACGCCCCTCGTTAAAAACAGCCATCTGCAATACTTTCTCTACCTGAAAACTGAGACGTTTGCTTTCCTGGTTAATTACATTCGATACATGCTCAATTATCGATGGTGTGTTGGTAACACTTCCATCCTGCAACATTTGACTGGCAAGAGAAATGGTTGAAATCGGAGTTTTCAACTCGTGTGTCATATTATTAATAAAGTCGTTTTTAATGTTCGACAACTTCTTCTGGCGCATAATAACGATTAACGCATACGCAAAAATGGCAATCAGCAACCCGGTCAATATAAATGTTGGAATAATGGTTAACCCGGTTTGTTTAACAAGATATCTGCGCCTATCGGGAAAATAAATATTTAAATAATTAGGTTTCGATCCATTGTAATCGTTCTGAAAAAGTAGCTGCGGATATTCTTTCTTTTTTCCTGGATTATACTCCGAATCGCCAAAAATTATTCGGTCTTTTCCTAAGGTTGAGTTCTTTATGGCATACTTATAATCCAAATCAATTTCGGTTTGTGCCATGGCGTTTCTTAAAAACAACTCGAGTCTTGCCGAATCAATTCGTTCTTCAATGGGCCTGTCTTCCAAAAGGATTTCGTAGTTCTGCCATTTCGAGTCGCGTATCCACTGCTGGCGCCTTCGCTCTAAATCAAGACTTTCTTCCAAGAAGCGTTGCATTTGCGAGATAGCATTGGCTTTTAACGAGTCGGCAACATCGGCTTTGTACTTTTCTTCCATTTGCCCGTATTGGTTGCCCTGCGAGTAACTGAGTTGAAAACTCATGGTTGCCTGCGACAGATTATTTCTCGGAAAAACATTACTAAACTCACTTGGAGGATTCTGTTGCCCCGGTATTATTCCGCGGCTTGCATATTCGCGCGCCAGTCTCTGCTCATCCAAATTTAGCTGCACCGCAACCATATCTAATGCATTAGCCACTAACTGGTTAAACTGCTCTTCCCTGATATCAGATGCAGACTTGATCATCGATCCCTGCACCAATATCAACCCCGACAGCACAACCGCCATCAACACAATTAATGTTATTAGCATTTTACGACTCATGGAGCAAAGATAATTTTATTGAATTGCTGAGAATATGGCACTTAACATTATTTAACAGGATATTGTAATTTGTAAAATTAATTAACCAACCTGCCTTATTTCCGGTCATTTATTGACGTTTATTAGCTGTTGTTGCTTATACTATTTTCAATTACCGAAGGAAAATGTTTGTATTCCAGCTCGTGTACTTTTTCGGCCACTTGCTCAGGAGTATCGCCAGGCAACACTTCGCACTTGGCCTGAAAAATGATTTTTCCCTCATCGTAATTCTCATTTACGTAGTGAATGGTAATACCAGAGTGCGTTTCTTTGTTCTCCACTACGGCTTTGTGTACATTCATTCCATACATTCCTTTACCTCCGTATTTGGGCAGCAATGCCGGATGTATGTTAATAATGGTGAAGTTTTCGACGAGGTTGTCGGGTATTAACCACAAAAATCCTGCAAGCACGATAACATTCACTTTACGATTTCTTAATGTTTCAACAATTTCGTTGGTATTGTAGAATTGATTGCGATCAAATACGAAGGATTCTACCCCGTAATTTTTTGCTCTAACCAATGCATAAGCGTCAGATTTGTTTGCCCACAGCGAATCAATCTTAATTTTTTCATTACCAAGAAAATACTTAAATAAATTCTCGGCATTGGTTCCCGATCCCGAAGCAAAAACTGCAATCCTGTTTTGTTCCATTTTAACGTTTCTTTAGACTTTAGAACTTTTAAACAATTCGTTCAATTTTAGGTGGTTAATAGTTATATGCGCTGCCACGTTAACATCTTTTTTAAATTTTTTCTTGGAGATTTAAAGCGTAAATGTATTACTTTGCAGCGAATTATTTAAAACAAAATTTAGTATTAATTAAAATTAAGAATTATGTCTGACGTTGCAGCAAAAGTAAAAGCAATAATCGTTGATAAATTAGGTGTTGACGAGAGTGAAGTAACTACAGAAGCATCTTTCACTAACGACCTTGGTGCTGACTCACTTGACACAGTTGAATTAATCATGGAATTCGAGAAAGAATTTGATCTTGCTATTCCAGACGACGAGGCAGAAAAAATTTCTACAGTAGGTGAAGCTGTTGCTCATATCGAAGCAGCTCTTTAATTTTTTTAGCACAAGAAGTTATATTCATAAAATTCATTTATGGAATTAAAACGGGTAGTAATAACCGGTGTTGGTACCGTTAATCCTTTAGGGAATTCCGTTGAAGAGTACTGGGAGAATCTTAAAAACGGTGTAAGCGGAGCTGGGCCTATAACTCACTTCGATGCATCGTTGCATACCACCAAGTTTGCTTGCGAGGTAAAAGATTTTGATCCTCTTCTGTACATGGAGAAAAAGGAACTCCGCAAATACGATCTGTATACACAGTATGCATTTGCAACCGCGGCCCAGGCTGTTGAAGACAGTAGCCTTGACCTGGAAAAAGTTGACGGCGACCGAGTAGGCGTTATTTGGGGTGCAGGAATTGGAGGCTTAGATACGTTCCATCAGGAATCTAGAGCTTACAAAGAGGAGCGTCCTCGTTTTTCTCCGTTTTTTATCCCTAAAATGATTGCAAACATTGCAGGTGGATTAGTCTCAATAAAATACGGATTCAGAGGCCCTAACTACACAACTGTTAGTGCCTGTGCATCAGCTTCTCACGCAATGATCGATGCTTTTAACATGATTCGCATGGGTAAAGCCGACATGATGCTTACAGGAGGTTCTGAAGCCGGAGTTAACGAAGCCGGTATTGCCGGATTTAACTCAATGAGAGCGATATCTACACGCAATGACGATCCAAAAACTGCTTCGCGCCCATTCGATAAAGACCGTGACGGTTTTGTAATGGGAGAAGGCTCGGCAGCGTTTATATTCGAAGAATACGAACACGCTAAAGCACGTGGAGCAAAAATTTATGCAGAAGTTGCAGGTGGCGGAATGTCGGCCGACGCTTTTCACATGACTGCTCCTGATCCGGAAGGAAAAGGCGCTAACTTAGTTATGAAATGGGCATTGGAAGATGCTGGAATAAAACCTGAAGACGTTGATTACATTAACGTTCATGGCACATCAACTCCGCTTGGCGACATTGCAGAACCTAAGGCTATTTTAAAAACATTTGGCGAACATGCTTATAACCTTAGCATCAGTTCAACCAAATCAATGACCGGTCACCTTCTTGGTGCCGCCGGTGCAGTTGAAGGCCTTGCCAGTGTTCTGGCCATGTTAAATGGTATTGTACCACCTACAATCAACCACGTTACACCAGACCCTGAGATTGACGAAAAATTGGATTTCACATTCAATAAAGCCAAAGAAAGGGAAATCAATGTGGCAATTAGCAACACATTTGGTTTTGGTGGGCATAACGCAACAGTAGTTTTCAAAAAACTATAGTAACACTGTGGTAAGAAAAATAGTACAACGAGTAAAACTCTTTTCGTCTGATCGAAAAGAGTTTTATTTGTTTTTAAAAGATCTTTTAGGATTTTACCCCCAGAACTTACGTTTATACGATCTTGCCTTTATTCATAAGTCGGCCTCGATGGTCGATTCGCAGGGCAATTTTGTAAACAACGAACGTTTGGAGTACCTTGGCGATGCCATTCTTGGTGCCATTATTGCCGATTTTTTATACAACCGCTTTCCGCAGGAAGATGAGGGTTTTTTAACTAAAACCCGATCGAAACTGGTAAATCGCGCCATCCTTACGCAGTTAACGCACGAAATGGGACTGCATGTTTTTATCGATTCGAACACCACAAAAAACATCGATAAAAGCCACATTTACGGCGATGCACTTGAAGCTCTTATCGGTGCTATTTACCTGGACAAAGATTATAAAGCAGCTAAGTTTTTTGTAACCAAAAAAATCCTCCCACAATTTGTCGATCTAAACGAAATTGAACAGGAAGACTCGAACTTTAAAAGCCAGCTGATTGAGTGGAGCCAAAAAAACAAACGCGAAATAGAGTTTGAAACCACCGAAGAAACCGACGAAAAGGTTAAGCAGCCCAAGTTTAAAGCCGTTGTTAAAATCGATAATAAAAAAGCCGGCGAGGGTGTTGGAACTTCTAAAAAAGAAGCTCACCAGAAAGCAGCGCACGAAACATTAAAAAAGCTCGACCAGCTTTAATAATTTAGGTGCTCGCGTAGCATATTCACAACGTTTATTAAATTTGCCCCGCAATTAAAGTAAATGGAAAGCATTCTGATTATAGGACTTGGATTTTTTGCCCAGGGATTGTTCTTTATCCGCACCATAGCGCAATGGTTTAAATCGGAGAAAGAAGGAGAAGTAATATCTCCGGTAATTTACTGGCAAATAAGCCTTGTAGCTTCAATTATGATGCTTACTTACGGAATTCTGCGCCACGACTTTGCCATTGTTATGGGTCAATCGTTGGTGTACGGAATTTACATTCGCAACCTGCAGCTAAAAAATGTATGGACAAAAATGCACTGGGCCATAAAAATTCTGGCACTGGCCATTCCGGTTACTTACTGGGTTTGGCTACTTACATCAGGCAGTTTTGCTAACATATTGCACAACGAAGACGTATCGCTTTTCTGGATGATATGGGGAACCACAGCGCAAGTGGTATTTATCTCACGTTTTTTCTACCAGTGGATTCATTCCGAAAATAAAAAGGAATCATACTTTCCGTTGGGATTCTGGATTATCAGTACGTGTGGCTCGTTAATGATTTTTACTTATTCGATCATTCGCCTCGACCCGGTTCTTTTTGCAGCCCACAGTTTAGGACTGTTTACCTATATGCGAAATATTGCTTTGCACTATGGCAAAAGCAGTTTATTCGACAGGCTGAATAAAATTCCTTTGCTGAGTAAGGTTATCGGTAAGGTTTCGGATAAAATAAAGTAGCCACATACTTCCCGGTGTGTTAACGGCTTTTAAAATGGTTGATTGAGGATTATCGACCATCAGGTTAGCCTGTGTAATTTTGCACGAAGAAAATCAACCGTCAGTTTTGGCTGTGCAATTTTGCGAGAACAAAAAAAATCATCAGAATCGTCCGTACAATTTTACAAAACGAAAATCTACGGTGAGGATGGGCCACGCAATCCTGCACGAAGTAAATCAACCGCCAGTATACCCCGTGCAATTTTTGCTCAAAAAAAAGCGAGTTCCACTAGAGAAACCCGCCCTAACACCTAAAAAGGATTACTTGTTTAATTGTTTCCAGGCATTTTCTGCTTAATAACTTCTTTTAGCACATAGTAAAAAAGCAATGAAAATACCAGTACTGTCAGCCCCCAAATAGTACTGTAAAAGCTAACTATTGCGCCTCCCATAACAATTTCGGGAGAAATATCGGCTGCTGCCCGAATAGCCTCCAAAGCCTGTACAATTCCAATAATTTGCGATAACACGCCAAGTGCGGCGGCAAACGATCCGCCCATTCGTATCAATCCGATTAGTTTTTGGTTATATTGTTTCAGAGCGACCATTTGGTAAATCTTAATTCCGGCAATAACCAATACTAACAGGCCCATAAAAGAAATTATACCCATGTATGGGCCACCTGCTCTATGAAATTCTAAAAAGTTCATGATAGTTGTTTTTTTAGTTTATACCGGCAATCTACAGCAAGTTACTAATCTGTTACGAATTTTATCGTTCAGTAACACAATTCGGGCACTGAACAACATTGTACCGTACTTTTTCGCTTTACATGCTACTTTGTGTTATTCATCGGTAATAGGGCGAATTTAAACGACAAAATTGTACCTGGCACGAATAACTTTATAATTTACTACTTTTATTAAAAGAATGACCGACAGAGTTCAACATATAGTAGACAAAATAATCCGGATGAAAAATATCCGGATTATTTATCATGCCCTATTTTGGATTGTAGTTGTACTTTTCTACTTTTTTGTATTTAGCTGGAACAGTGCTTTTCGCGCGGCTACAATTATTTTCTCAGCCGGATTACTCCCGGTAGCTATTCTGCTCACTTACTTTATTAATTACTTCCTTGTTCCACGTTTTCTGTGGGAAAAGCGTTACGGCATTTTCTTTTTGTTTAGCTTATATACCTTGTTAACCGGAGTTTGGCTGTCGTTTTTAATTGTATTTTATGCACTTCTTTATATCCTGAAAAATAAGGCAACCATCGATCCATCGGTGCTGCACCCCGAGCTTCAAGTTATCTCCTTAAACTTTATCGTGTTCTTTGCTATTGCGGTAAAGCAGGTAAAAAGGGCCTTTTTTATTCAACAGGAAAAAAATGAGCTGGAACGAAAGAAACTAAAAACGGAACTAAAATTAAAAGAAGCAGAATTAAAACTGTTAAAAGCACAGATTCACCCGCACTTTCTGTTTAATACGTTAAACAATCTTTACGGGCTCACCATGGAAAAATCGGATGAAGCGCCGGGCCTCGTTTTGCGCTTGTCGGAAATACTCGATTACATTTTATACCGATGTAACGAGAAACGGGTATTACTTTTCGATGAAATTGCCAACCTGCAAAACTACATAGAAATAGAAAAACTCAGGTACTCGCAAAAATTAAGCATTGATATTGATTTTCCGGAAGAAACCAACAACCTGCAAATTGCACCGCTTTTACTTTTACCGTTTGTTGAAAATGCATTTAAACATGGTGTTAGTCAAAATCCCGGGGTTGCCAGGATTACCGCGTCGTTGAAAACCCGGCATACTTCGATGGAGTTTAGAATTGAAAATTCTATAAATCCAGCGAAAACCTTGCAAAACAATAACTCGAAAGGTATAGGGCTGCAAAATGTAAAGAAACGACTGGAACTACTTTATCCCCAAAAATACAAACTGGAAATTGACGAAAAAGAAGCTACTTTTTCAGTAACTTTATCCTTACAATTAGCTGAATAATGTATCGCTGTATCATCATAGACGACGAACCCATTGCTATTCGGGTTATACGGAAACACTTATCGGTTTTTACTGATTTTGAAGTTATTGCCGAATGCAGTAATGCTTTGGAGGCGATGCCAATTTTGCAAAAAGAGAATATCGACCTACTGTTTTGCGATATTCAGATGCCACAAATTACAGGAGTTGATTTTATTCGTTCATTACCGTATCCTCCAAAAGTAATTTTCACCACGGCTTACCGCGATTATGCCATCGATGCTTTTGAGATGAATGTTGTTGACTACCTGCTAAAACCGATTTCTTTCGAGCGTTTTACAAAAGCGATTAACCATTTTCTGGAGCTACAAACTACACCAACGAACCCTACAGATTTAGATGAAAAGAATAGTTCAACACGCGATTTTATCTTTCTTAAGGCCGACAAGAAACACTACAAAATAAATCTTGCTGAAATACTGTATTTCGAAAGCCTTGGCGATTATGTAATCGCGTTAACCAACAATCAGAAAATTGTAACCAAAGAACGAATCAGTCACCTTACCAATCTGCTTCCGTCAAAAAAATTTATTCAAATACATCGTGGCTACATTGTTTCTATCGATAAAATAGAATCGATTGGGGCTGGTTTTGTTGAAATTGATGGCAAGAAATTACCGGTTGGCCGAAACTACAAACCAGATCTTCAGAAACTATTATCGGGGCACTAAATCCCGTTTTCACAGCAAAAAAAGAAACAAAAAAACGGAAGAGCCTAAACCCTCCCGTTTTCTATATTATTACATCAGTATAAATTAACTATGCATTATGATGGATTTTGGTCCATGTTTGGATTGGCATCCAACTCCCTTTGAGGGATACGGAACATCCACATATTATTTAAACTTGGTTTGTCCTGGTGAAATCCGTCTAAATAAAGGTCTGGATTAGCACCTGAACCTTCCAAATCAAGTTCCTCATCATTACGTAACATATCGAACCAACGATGTCCTTCTAGGAACAATTCGAATCTTCTCTGTAGAAGAATCTCATCAACAAGCGCTTGTCCTGTATTTGTTGATTTTTCGTATCCTGCATCTCTTGCCGAAACCAAATCGAACAATACATCTTGTGCAGCAGTATTACTACCCTGACGTGCCAAAGCCTCTGCCTCAATCAAATACATTTCGGCAGCACGCATATGCAATACATCCATTGGCGAAATTGTTGGTCCATCAGCCTGAGACAATTTAATGTGCTGGTATGGTACCATATTGTGGTTGCTCGAGTTATCTACAATAACGCGGTACTCAGCAACAGCTTCATCATATTCCTCTTCGCTTGCATAACGTCCTGCATTTTCACCTGCATCCCAATCATCAAAAGTACTTGGGCAATCAGCAAGAATCAGGTCACGACGATAATCGGTTTCCGACATCTGATTGTACAAATTATGGTTCATGAATTTTGGATTACTCCTGTTCTGCGAACCGTTAAAGTTGTTCGATGTGTAATAAAAGTACGACCAGTAATAAGCCGTTTGATCCTGAATCATTTTAGATCCCCACATCCATTCAGGATTGCTAATAGAGTTAAATCCTGACTTATATTCTGATTCGCTCATTAAAGGATAATCTTCGCGGGCAGCATTTGCGTATGAAGCTGCATTTGCCCAATCGCCAGTAGTTAAATATACTCTGGCAGCAATACCACGAGCTACATCAATATTCAGGTGAGACAAATCGTTACGCGATGTTGCACCTTCAAAATAGGTAATTGCTGTGGTCAAATCTAACTCAATTTGGTCGTAAACTTCCTGCACGGTGTTACGAGACAAACCTTCGTAAGGAGGCTCGGTTGCCAACATAATTGGCACACCCGGATCAGTTGATGGATTACCAATCATATACGCTTTTGCAAAAAAGCGAACCAGATTAAAGTGTGCCCAGGCGCGGTAAGTGTATGCCTGACCAAGCACATTATTTAATTCATCTGACTGCTGCAGATCGGCTGCTGCATTAATAATATTATTTGCCGAACCAATAATATTGTAGTAATACCACCACGGATAAGTTACATCGTTATTTGTAGCATCGGTAAACGAGTTCCATTGCAATGCGCTTCTGAACCAACCGTTACCGGTTGAAGAGTGTAAAGCATCGCCGGCTGCAAATTCAGCCAATGGAATAACGTATTGTTGTCCGGCATAATAACGTACAATTTCAGGGTTCTGTGCATACAATGTACGATGCATACCATTAATAGCAAGCATCATGTTATCGGTTGAGCCCAGTGCAATTTCAGTTGAAACCGAATCGGTTGGAACGGTCTGTAAAAAATCTTCGCTACACGAGCTTAAGCCCAATGCCAGTGCAAAGATGAACGAGAATGTTAATATTTTATATTTTGTCATCATTTTAGTATACTTTTTCTATTGATTAAAACTGCAAACTAAAGCCTAATATGAAAGATCTGCTAGGATTGTAAGCCATGCCATCTTGTGTACCGGCAAAGTTATATGTTGGATTTAGTCCTTTTCTTGCGGTAAACATATGCAGGTTCTCTCCGGTTACAAACACACTTAGCTGACCCAAATCTAACTTGCTAAGAAGTTGTTTCGAAAAATCGTAGCTTAAGGTTACGTTTCTGATGTTTAAATAATTTGATGAAACAAGGAAGAAATCTGATGAAGCATATAAATCAGAGTTAGCATACTGCAATCTTGGGAAATCGGTAACATCTCCAGGCTCCATCCATGAATTCATCACATCAGGATGATACGACTCACCAACAGTTGACCCAAGCATTCCCTGGTAAATTCCATCAAACATTTCGCCACCTACTGAATAAGTTAACAGCGTGCTCAAAGTAAATCCTTTAAAAGAGAAATTATTACCAATTGATCCCTGTAGTTTTGGGAATGCTGATGCGCCAACATATCCGTAACCGGCTTCGTTCATGTCTTCTGTGAGAATTGGTTCGCCGTTATCGTCGTATCCCAGTTCAGTTCCAATAACTTCGCCGGCTTCGTTGGTAACATCTTCCCAAACGTGGAATCGTGTTGCACCGTTGTCAGGATTAACATCGTAGAATTTGCGCAACCAGAAATCGTAAATCGAGTGGCCTTCTGCCCATCTTTTTGTTCCGGTAACAAATGGATCAGGAATAGAAGTAATTTCGTTGTCGATGGTCGACCCCATTAAACTCATATTCCAGGTAAAATCGTTTGTTCTTACAATGTCGCCTTCCAAATGAATTTCGAAACCACGGTTAACCAATGCAGCAATGTTTCGTGGCTGCTCCATCAATCCCATTGTTGGAGGCAGTGGCATACTGTATAACAGGTCGTCTGATTTGCGGTTGAACCATTCAAATGTACCACTAATACGATCTAACAATGCAAAATCAACAGCAATATCGAAAGTTTTATTTACCTCCCAGGTTAATGCTGTGTTACCTACTGTACTCCAACGAATACCCGGAGTTTCAGCATTAGGATAAGTTTCGTAAAGGGCTTGGTAACCATATGATCCGATGTTGTCGTTACCAACTTCACCATACGATGCTCTTAATTTCAAACTATTCACCCAGTCGACGCTGGCAATAAATTGTTCCTGATCAATTCTCCAGCTACCACCAACTGAGTAGAAGTTACCCCAACGAACATCCTGGTGGAAAGCAGAAGAACCATCACGACGGAATGAACCTTCGATGTAGTACTTGTTATCGTAATTGTATTTCAGTCGTGCGAAATAACCTTCAGTGGTTTTCAAGGTAGTGTAACTGGTGTTTGTTGAAGTATTAACAAAGTTGTTCAACTCGTAAATACCATCAACAATAAACTGGTTTTTAAAACCACGTTGGTATGTATATTCACGTTTATACGATTCGTGACCAAGCAATACACTTAAATTATGAACTTCATCAAATGTTTTTTCATAATTAACAAGCTGGTTAAAGTTAACCGTTGTTCTTCTGTAACGGGTTTCGCCTAAACGTCCTGTTGGCGCACCATCACCAATTTTAGCATTTTCAAAGCGTTTATAATGATAGTTCTGAATATCAACACCTGCATTAAGTGTAGCAGTAAGCCCTTCCATTAAGGTAAAACGTGCGTATGAACGGTTACCAACGTTATTTCTCTTATAGTCTTCGCTGTTCCAGTCTAACTCTGCAATAGCGTTCCTACCGGCGTTAATCGGACGCGAGTGAAGACCACCATCATCGTATTGTCTTTCACCGGCACCGTCTAAAATATAATCTCCTGTTGCCTGGTCAACCAGGTAAATAGGATAAATAGGTGCTGTCATTCGTGCGTTACGGAATGGGTTGGCGTAGGTTGCCGACTCTAAAGAACCAATATCACTTGTAATTAATGTACCGTAGATATTTGATCCCAACTGCAACCAGTCTTTCACATCAAAATCAATATTAAAACGAGTGTTAAAGCGTTCGTAATCCGACTTTACAACATATCCTCTTTCATCTAAATAACCCAACGAATAGAAGTAGCTTGTTTTTTCGCTACCACCTGCCAAACTTAAATCGTAGTTTTGGCGGTAACCGGTTTGTTTCGCTGCATCGTACCAGTCAAGATCAGGGAAACCAACCACTGCATTAGGGTTAATTTTACCGTCTGATCCAACAATCTGATCATTTGCAATTCCAACAAAAGGATTATACCTCAACTGAGAATAGATATTCTCGTAAGCATAAGCTCTGGCATCAGCAATTGTTTCGTTGTTACCCGACCAATATCTTCCCTGTGCGAAAGCTTCGGCCTGCAATTCGTAGTAATTCTGAGCATTAACTGCTTCGTAATTTGGCAAAGCCTGATCGATAATACCACCCTGTGCTTTTAGCGAAACAGTTAAACTTTCAGTTCCTTTCGAACCTGATTTTGTGGTAATAATAATAACACCGTTTGCAGCACGTGAACCGTAAAGTGCTGTTGATGCAGCATCTTTAAGTACGGTCATCGAAGCAATATCACCCGGGTTCAAACTCGACATATTACCTTCGTACTGAACACCATCTAAAATAATAAGTGGGTCGGCAGAAGTGTTTAATGTACCAATACCACGAATACGAATAGCGGGAGAACTACCCGGCTGACCCGATCCGGCAGTGGTTTGTACCCCTGTTGTAGATCCGGTTAAAACCTGCGCAACAGAAGAAACAGAGCGCGACTCAATTTCTTTTTGACCAACTACTGCAGCAGAACCGGTTAATGATTCCTTTTTTGCGGTACCAAATGCAACAACCATAACTTCATCCAAACCCAGTACATCTGATTCCAGGCTTACGTCAACAACCGATCCGGTTATTGCCTTTTCTGTGGTTTTCATACCAACAAATGAGAAAATCAGTACGTCCGCATCTTCCGGAGTCTGAATTTCATAATACCCATCGATATTTGTAATCGTACCAACGGTTGTTCCTTTTACCAGCACAGAAACCCCCGGTATGGAAGTACCATCTTCGGAACTTGTAACTGTTCCCGTGATGATTTTACTCTGTGCATTAGCGAACTGCGTTCCCAATAAGAGAACCCCCAAGATCAACAATGCAATTTTTTTCATAAACAATAAATTAATTTGATTAAAAAAAGAGTCAACAACTCAAGCTTTTCAAACCTGTAACCAGATTTAAAATTCACTCTAACTAACTCTTAAGGTTATTAACTGGAAATATCTTAAAAATTTATACTCACCATTTTTATAATCGCGGTATTGATTTA
The DNA here is from genome assembly GCF_963676815.1 of uncultured Draconibacterium sp. Lineage (NCBI taxonomy): Bacteria > Pseudomonadati > Bacteroidota > Bacteroidia > Marinilabiliales > Prolixibacteraceae > Draconibacterium > uncultured Draconibacterium sp. The sequence continues at coordinate 3,078,142 of NZ_OY781365.1, read as the reverse complement.
GTTTTAATTGGTCGCACATCTGCTTTTAAACACACGCGAAAACAAAAAAACACTTAATTGTTAAAAATGTTTAATTACCATCTCATTTTGTTTAAATATTTATACTTATCTTAACATTTTGGAAATTTAAATTAAGTCACAAAACAAATTGACAAAATTCTTTACAAATGTGCATCACGATGACAGACATCAACAACCCCAACATACTCTAGTTGCCTCATTTTATTCAACTTAGGCAAACTCAAGGCTCAATAAATCAAAAGGACAAACCAGCAAAAACAAACTTTTCGGTTTATTGGCTGTTTTTGCTACTTTTAAACCCATAAAATTACCAATGGAAGATAGTAGGAAATATACGGTACGTACCGGATGGTTCTCCATTATTGGAAACATTTTGCTTTCCTCTTTAAAATACTGGGCAGGCGTATCAACAGGCTCTTTAGCTTTGGTTGCTGATGCCTGGCATTCGATTTCCGATGTTGTTACTTCGGCAATTGTATTAATCGGGGGAAAAATTTCGCGAAAACCAGCCGACGACGATCATCCGTTTGGACATGGAAGAGCCGAACATATTGCAGCCATCATTATCGGTGTTGTTTTGGCAATTGTAGCATTCGATTTTATACTGAATGGTATTGAAAAGTTTGGAGAAAGGGAACATACATATTACAGCACCTTTGCATGGATTGCAATTATAATATCCGTTGTTGTAAATGAGTTGCTGACTCAATATTCTTTTTGGGCAGGGAAAAAGATTAATTCCAGCATGCTAATTGCTGATGGATGGCACCACCGAACCGACGCTCTTTCATCGGTTATTGTATTGATTGGTATAGCGCTTGGAAGATCATTTTGGTGGACTGACGCTGTGTTAAGTATTATCGTTGCAATTTTAATTGCCTATGCCAGTTATGAGATTTTGGCAAAAGAGATCAAGTCCCTACTTGGGGAAAGCCCTTCTGATGAGTTATTGGAAAAGATTCATAAAACAGTTTCCATGAATTGCAAAATTCAGGTAAACCTGCATCACATTCATTTGCATCACTATGGACATCACACTGAAATGAGCTGCCACATTAAACTTCCACCAGAGATGACCTTGTTTGAAACACATGAAATTTGCACCAAAATTGAAAAGGCCATTAAAAAAGAATTTGGTTTTATTACCACCATTCACCCTGAGCCGTTGAGCGATAAACTCAAAACATTTGAGCGCTATTAAAAACAGAAATTCAGTAAAAAATATTTTTGGTAATTAGCAACTCTTTTTATCGTGCAAAAACGCAAATAATTAGTTCGAATATTAAATTTTTTCCATATTTTTATCATCTATTTAAATTTTTTAAAAACTAACTAGATGAGAAAGATATCAGTATTGTCAATTTTAGTAATCCTCATGTCTATGTTTCAATCCTGTTCAGAGAAAATTGAAACCGATCTTACCCAAACGGCATTCATTCCAAAGCCAACAAGTGTAACAGCAACCGGCGACGGCTATAACCTCACAAAGGCAAGTTTGATATATGTACAAGAAGGACCTGCGGGACTACTTAGTACTGCTGAATTTTTAGCAGAAAAAATCAACCAGCTTACGGGAAATTCGGCAGAAACAAAAACAACTAATAGTACTCCCTCTAAAGGAGTTTATATTTCAATTGCTGAAGACGGAGAATTAAACAAGCAAAGTTATGAGCTAAAAATTAACAAAAACCTGATATCAATAAAGGGTGCCGACGCCGCAGGATGTTTCTTTGGCCTTCAAACGCTTCTGCAAACATTACCTGTTGCTAATGATAACGCGCTGCCTCTATATGTTCCTACCGGAACTATTACCGATTCTCCGGAATATTACTACCGTGGTTCAATGCTCGATGTTTCGCGCCATTTTTTCAATGTTGAGGAAGTAAAACAATACATCGATTTTCTGGCCATGTATAAAATGAATGTACTTCACCTGCATTTATCGGACGATCAAGGCTGGAGAATTGAAATCAAGTCGTGGCCAAAACTTACTGAAATCGGTGGCCAAACAGAAGTTGGTGGCGGTGAAGGCGGCTTCTATACTCAAGAGCAATACAAAGAACTGGTTCAGTATGCTGCCGATCGGCAGATTATGATCGTACCTGAAATTGATATGCCGGGACACACCAACGCAGCACTAGCATCGTATGCCGAATTAAATTGCGACGGAAAAGCACGCGAACTTTACACCGGAACCGAGGTTGGATTCAGTACACTTTGCACCGACAAAGAAATTACTTACCAGTTTATCGACGATGTAATTCGCGAACTGGCCGAGATAACTCCTGGCCCGTATATCCACATTGGTGGCGACGAATCTCATGTTACAGCGCATGACGATTATGTGTATTTTGTAAATAAGGTGCAAGACATTGTAAAAAAATACGACAAGAAAATTATCGGTTGGGACGAAATTGCCAATGCCAAACTAATCGACGATGTTACCGTACAATTCTGGGCCGATATTGAAAACACAACCATGGGTGTTGAAAAAGGTGCACAGGTATTAATGTCGCCAGCAGCGCGTGCATACCTCGATATGCAGTACGATTCAACAACTCACCTTGGTTTACATTGGGCAGGTTATATTGAAGTTGATCATGGTTACGATTGGGATCCGGCAACATTGGTTGAAGGCATTACCAAAGAGAATATTTTGGGAATTGAAGCACCTCTTTGGTCGGAAACAGTTACCAATATCGACGAAGTAGAATACATGACTTTCCCTCGTCTGCCGGGATACGCCGAAATTGGATGGACAGCACCAGCTGAAAGAAACTGGGATGAATACAAAACACGTTTAGCAAAACATGGCAAACGTTTCGAGGCATTGGGTATCGATTATTACAAATCAGCCCTGGTTCCGTGGGAAGAATAGAAAAAATTAATTGGATTAAAATATTGAAGACGGGTTGCAAAATTGCAGCCCGTTTTTTGTTATTCAAAAATTACTTTGGCAATCCGTCCACTGCTCCCGGCAGCAAAACCTTCCAATTTTCCCGGAATTGCGCGAAATGTATAATAACCTTCATCCGAAAGAAAATTCCAGTTCTCGCCGCCGTCAGTTGAAATATCGCAACCGGTTTTCCCAATTGCAAATACAAACGAATCGTCACCCGATTTTACTTCTTGTACACACGAGCGGTATTCTTTTGGCATTGATACGGCAGGCTGCCAGGTAACCCCTCCATCAAAAGTATATGATGCTATATTGGTATTCAATTCCGGCTGATCGTAAATTCCACCTACTATTATTCCTTCTCTGTCATTTTTAAAGGCAACAGAAAATATTCCTGACGATGCCAATCCGCGAACCATTGGCGTTTTACTTACGCTCCACGATTTTCCAAAGTCATCAGAATAAAATACGCGAGCTGCTTTACCACCACTGGCGATCCATGCTTTCCCCGACGGCAAATATTCAATACATGTATTCGATGCTGCAAAGTTAGCCTCTCCTTCTTCAACAGGTGGCAAATCCTGAACTTGCGTCCAGGTATTTCCGGCATCTTCTGTCCGTAATACAAAAAACTTACCTTCAATCGGATCGCTGACCGCCAAACCATTTTGTGCATCAGCAAACTTTACTGAATTGAAAAACAAGCCACTTGTAGTATCCCTGAAAACGACATTCCAGGTAGCCCCGCCATCAATGGTTTTGTATCCAAAATCAGGGCCGGCAACACCAAATACGATGGCAGCATTTTCGTCCCAGGCATGAATACTGCGGAAATCGTTTTGCTCTGTTCCCGGTATCTTAACATCTTTCCAACTACTACCACTGTCGGTCGATACCAACACTGTTCCTCCCGAACCACTCGCCCACACAACGTTTTCATCAACTACATAGAGGCCTCGAAAGCTGGCCTCAGTATTTGTATTTAGTTCTGAAAAAGCAACATCGAATTGTTTTTTAGGATTTGTTTGACAAGAAAATAACAGCAGAACCACAGCGAAAAAGAGAAGAAATTTCATGAATCTATTTTTTTTATAAAACTAAAATAAAAATAATAGTAAGTTTATGGTATCAGAAACGTTTTCTGTATAACTTAAATCATAATCTAAAACCAACAAAATGAAACGACTTCTTTTGCCGTTTTGCTTTTCTCTGCTAATTACAATTTCCTACGCTCAGAAATACGATTCAAACTGGAAATCGATTGATAGCCGACCGGTTCCTCAATGGTTTGAGGATGTTAAGTTTGGCATTTTTATTCACTGGGGCGTGTACTCGGTTCCGGCATGGGCACCGGCAAATGCCGATATTGGTGTTTATGCCAAATACGCTGAGTGGTATGGCTTCCGAATTAATGACGATAGCAAAGCCGGAAAACTATTTCGCGAATACCATAACAAAATGTATGGCGAAAATTTCCTTTATCAGGACTTTGCCCCCCAGTTTAAAGCGCAACACTGGAATCCGGAACAATGGGCCGATTTATTTAAACGTGCCGGAGCAAAATATGTGGTTTTAACCTCGAAACATCACGAGGGATTTACACTGTGGCCAAGTGCGCAAAGCTGGAACTGGAACAGTGTTGACATTGGTCCGCACCGCGATATTTGTGGCGATTTAACAACTGCTGTCAAAGACGCCGGCCTGCACATGGGATTTTATTATTCGCTTTACGAATGGTACAATCCGCTTTACCACAACAACCTGCAAAAATATGTCGACGACCATATGATTCCGCAAATGAAAGACCTGGTTACCAGTTACGAACCTGATATCTTGTGGACTGATGGCGAGTGGGATCACCCAAGTGAAGACTGGAAAAGTACCGAGTTTCTGGCATGGCTTTACAACGAATCGCCGGTTAAAGACCAGATTTGTGTTAACGACCGATGGGGAAAAGAAACACGCAGCAAACACGGTGGATTTTTTACAACCGAGTACGATTTGGTTCACGAAGGAAAAAGTGACGGTCTGGAAAAAGTTTGGGAAGAATGCAGGGGAATAGGAACCTCGTTTGGAAACAACCAGATTGAAACCGTTGAAAACTACATGAGTTCTGAAGCACTTATTCACTTGCTGATTGAAAAAGTTGCGGGAGGAGGCAATCTTCTCCTCGATGTTGGTCCAACTGCCGATGGTCGCATTCCTGTAATTCAGCAACAACGCCTGCTTGATATTGGCAACTGGCTGGAGACAAACGGCGAAGCCATTTACGAAACCAGAAAATGGGAAGGTGCAGAAAACAATGATATCGCTGATGTATATTTTACAAAAAAAGGAAAAGATCTGTACGTACATTGTACGCAGTATCCAACTTCTGATCTAAAAATAAAAGGATTGAAAAAAGCATCATCGGTTAATCTGCTAGGCTACCAGGGCGATATACAATTCAAAAAATCAGGTAAAACAATTACCATTTCAGCGCCCGTATTAAGTCCGGGTAAACTAACACGTACTTCTGCCTGGGTTTTTAAACTTGAAAACGTACTTTAAAAAGCATAACCAAATAAACAGAATAGTATTATGACCAAAGCAACTGAATTTCTGAAAAGCCACAAAATGACGGCTGACGATATTAAAATGAAGGAGGTAGTGAACGCCTTTTTAGACGAAATGGCAAAAGGACTGGCCGGTAAAAACAGCTCACTTTTGATGCTTCCAACTTACATTGAAGCCGATGGAGAAGTAAAAGCCAACGAACCTGTTGTTGCCATTGATGCCGGAGGAACCAATTTTAGGGCTGCAAAAGTGTATTTCGACGACAACCTGAAATTGGTGACCGAAAACATTAAAAAGGCCAAAATGCCGGGCGTTGAAAAAGAACTGACAAAAGCTGAGTTCTTCGACACGTTTGCATCGTACCTGGCAGACTACAAAACAACATCTGATAAACTGGGATTTTGTTTTTCGTATGCGGCTGAGATTTTCCCGAACAAAGACGGAAAACTTATTGAATGGAGCAAGGAAGTGAAAGCTCCCGAGGTAATTGGCGAAATGATAGGCGAAGGGCTTCTGAACGCCATGCAAACGCCCGACAAACAATTGGTGCTGATGAATGACACTGTTTCTACGCTACTTGCCGGGAAAGCCGCGCGGGCCGTAAAAGCATACGACACTTACATTGGCTTTATTTTGGGCACCGGAACCAACACCAGCTACATCGAGGCTAATAAAAACATTACCAAAACCGATGGACTGAACATGGAAGGCAGTCAGATCATCAATATCGAATCGGGAGCATTTACGCTGGCTCCGCGAACTGATATTGATATCGCGTTTGACAACACCACCGAAAATCCGGGACGCTATGCATTTGAGAAAATGTTCTCGGGCGGGTACTTTGGCGGTTTGTGTACTACCGCTTTAAAAACTGCAGCGGCCGAAGGTGTTTTTGCCGATCCGGAAATTTTTGAGAACCTGCAGGAATTAACTTCGGAGGAGGTGAATAATTACGTGCATGGTATTGAAAGTGCTCACAATGTACTACCGGGTGTTTTCAACAGCGATTCGGATAAAATGCTGGTTGCAGAAATTATCGACGGGCTTATTGAACGTGCAGCGAAACTGGTAGCAGCCAACCTTGCCGCTGTTATTTTGCAAACAGGAAAAGGAAAACACCACGAAAAACCGGTATTAATGACAATTGAAGGGACAACTTTCTACAAGCTTCATCATTTTCAGCAACTATTTGAAGAATATCTTCAGAATTTCCTTTCAGGCGATAATCAACGTTATTACGAGATTGTGGAAGTGGAAAACTCGAGTTTATTGGGTGCAGCAATTGCAGCCATTGTAAACTAATTAATTTGATGAGGTTTTCTTGAAAGAATCAATGGTTTCAAAAGAACGTCACCCTGAACTTGTTTCAGGGTCCGTTTTCAAGATATTAAGATTCTGAAACAAGTTCAGAATGACGAATGCAACAACTTTTAGAAAACCTCATCATTTTAATTTTCAACTAGCGGCAAAACCCGCGCACGCATTAAATCGAGCAAAAATACCTGCTGAAACCGCGACTCAAACTTTTCATGACTGATTTTATTCAACAAATTGATATTTTTATCAGCCCTCAAACAATCAGTGGTTATCAACAGCCAATATTCATCAAGCCGTTGTTTTCGATACAAACGCAATTTTTCATCCTTTTTAGCTATTGCCAAACGGATGTCCTCAACCACATTATTCGAAATTCCCAGGTTATTCGAGCGTTCCCAAACCGACTCTTTTAATTCGGGATGATGCGCGATCATAACCTGCTCCAAACCTTCCGGCAAATCAGAATTCGTAAAGATTTTATGAAATAAGGTACTGTCCGTTTTATCTGCAATAGCAGATTTTATTGTTGCTACAGTTTTCGATCGTACGATTAATTCGCGCTCCGGATGAATCAAGTGCTTCTCAGAAAACATAAATTTCACAAAAAGTTTTGCATCTGATCCGGCTTCAAAAAGCTCCTTCATAGCTTCAACCAATTCGTCTCTGAAGTTAATCCGGAATTGATCTGCTTCTGTTTTTATTGCAGCACTCGCCGGATTTAAACGTGTTAGTTCTATCCCTAGTTTATGCTTGTTTTTCATTTTTACAACAAAATCGGGCGATTCGAATGCCACAACTTTCCCTTTCGGAAAATCGGGGTAGCAATCTCTAAAATAGTTCACCAGTAGAACTTCCAGCTGCTTTTTAACTTCCTGCATATTGGGCTAATTCGTGTTTTGTGTAGTAACTCACAAGAGCCTGTTATTGAAACAACTAAAGATAAGAAAATACGGGATTGAAAAAACCAATCAATGTTTTTCTGAAAACGTTCAACCAAAAACAAAAACTGGTGTTACAATTCAATAAACTCATAAATTATGTATCAAGGACTATTACACGCACATAACGGATTTCGCTGGCTGGTTTTAATCGCACTCGTTTTTGCAGTTTTGCTTGCAGTAAGCGGCTGGGCAAGTAACCGAAAATGGGGCCGGGCCGATAACCTTTCGGGGTTGGTACTGGTGATGCTCATGGATATTCAATTTTTAGTAGGGATTATACTTTACGCTTTTGTTAGCCCGATTACCAAAGCTGCATTTAACGATTTTGGAGCGGCCATGAAAAACAGCGATCTGCGTTTCTACGCCGTTGAACATATCCTGTTGATGATAATTGCACTGGCATTGGTGCACATTGGCAGGGCCAAATCGAAAAAAGCTGATTCAGCGTTGAAGAAACACAAGATGTCGACTATTTTTTACGGCATTGCTTTGTTGTTAATTTTAGCTGCTATTCCGTGGGACAGAGCTTTGTTTTAAACAACATATCTGGAAATCAGGCAATAAAAAAGGCTGCAAGAATGAACTTGCAACCTTTTAAGCTTGGTTCAGCTTGTGCTTTCGCACCTGTTTCGTAATCTTACCTCTTTGCCCCTACGGCATATATATCATCAATTAAGTGCTGGTATTTTACAGCCACCGCATTTCTTCTTAGTTTTAGTGTTGGCGACAGTTCGCCCGAAGTTGGAGTCCATTCTTCGCACACCAGACGTATACGACTGATTTGTTCGTGTGATCCCAGCGTCTTGTTAATTTTTGCAACTTCTTTTTGCAATTTTTGAATTACCGCCGGAAGTTGAATCAACTCTTCATTGTTCTCGTAATGCAGCTTGTGCTCGCCCGCCCAATCGTGAAGAATTGGAAAACACGGAGAAATAATGGCACTGGCAAATTTTTCGTTGGCACCAATTACCATCACCTGCTCAATCAGTTCAGATGTTTTCAACTTGTTCTCAATCATCTGAGGAGCAATATATTTTCCTCCCGACAGTTTAAAAATTTCTTTCTTACGATCGGTAATCTTCAGGTATTTATCATCTACCAAAACACCAATATCTCCGGTATGAAACCATCCGTTTTCATCGATCACTTCGTCGGTCAGTTCCGGAGCCTTGTAATAACCCATCATTATTCCGGGGCCTTTGCACAAAATCTCGCCGTCGGGTGCAAATTTCACATCATAACCTTTCAGAATCGGGCCAACAGTTCCAACCATCATTTCCATTGTAGTTGGGTTGTTTACAGCAATTACGGGCGACGTTTCCGTTAATCCATATCCTTCGAGCGTTGTAAGTTTTGCCATACCAAACAGGCGGGCAATTCGCGGCTGAAGTGCAGCGCCCCCAGAAACAACATATGTGATATTTCCTCCAAGAGCTTCTCTCCATTTGGAATAAATCAACTTGTCTGCCACCGAAATTTTCAGTCGCATTAAAGGGCCATAATTTTTATTGTATTCAAAATGACGTGTAAGATTTAAAGCCCAGAAATAAAGCTTCTTTTTAATTCCGTTTAGTTCTTTCCCCTTGGCCACAAATCCATCGTATACTTTTTCGAGCAAACGCGGCACCGAGTTAAACATGTGCGGTTTCACTTCTTTAATCGATGAAACTATCTGGCTAAGGTTTCCCACATAATACACGCCCATTCCCTTGTACTGGAAGTGATAATTTACACTTCGTTCGTAAACATGGCAAAGTGGGAGAAAACTCAATGCTCTGTGCTCTATTCCCAGGTCGTGAAGTTTGACATGCGCGGTAAAGTTCGACACAAGGTTTTTGTGTGTTAGCATAACTCCTTTGGGCACACCTGTTGTTCCCGAAGTATAAATAATAGTTGCCAGATCTTCCGGCTTAATGTCTTTTTTTACGGCCTCCAACTGATCGGCAAATTCGTCTTTTTTCTCCTCTCCCAAGTCCAGAATCTGCTCATAATTTTTTGCACCTTCAACTTCTTCAAAAGTGTAAACTGCATCAACACCATCAATCATATTGGCCAGTGGACACATACTTTGGAAAAGCTTTTTATCGCCTGCCAGAATGATCTTTACTTCGGCGTGTTTCAGAATATACTTGTATTCATCGTCGCCCAGCGTTGGATAAATAGGAACATGAATTATTCCGGCCATTGCCATCCCCATATCGGCAATATTCCACTCCGCCCGGTTGGTGGTCACCGTGGCCACTTTGTCGCCCGGCTTTAAACCCAAAGCCATTAGCCCCATGGCCAACTGATGCGATTTTTTGTAATACTCTTTGGTTGAATAGGTGTACCATTTGCCCTCTTTTTTACCGGCAATGGCATCTTCACGGGGGAATTCTTTCAATATCCGTTCGAGAATATCAAAAGTACGTGTAACTGTCTGTCCCATATCTCAATTTTAAAAACTTCGAAATATAAGGCTTTTGTTGTTGGTTGATTTATAAAGCGATTATGCTATTTTCCAGCTTATCCTATTTATATGTATTCTAAATAATTTTAATTACCTGTAAAACAAAATGTTAAAACTTAGCCCATCGACTTTCTGAGCCTATTGTTCTAATATTTCATTTAGATAACAATTATTCACCATCCTCATTTTCGGCTTGTTGAGCCTGATATTTATTGTCTTTTATATACGCCCAGATTATCAATCCGGCCAATACAAAAATAGAGGCAGGAACCGCCGGATCGACTCCATCGGCAACTCCTTTTCCATACGAATGCAAACCTGAGAGGTAATAATTCACACCAAAATAGGTCATCATCACCGAGGCAAAACCAAGTATCGACGCAAAATTATAATTGAAAATTCCCTTTAACGAAGGAATCAGTCGCATGTGAACAATAAACGAATAAATCACCACGGTAATCAAAGCCCAGGTTTCTTTGGGGTCCCAACCCCAGTAACGCCCCCAGCTTTCGTTGGCCCAAACGCCGCCAAGAAATGTACCGATAGTGAGGAAATACAAACCAACCGTTGCCGACATTTCATTAATAGTAGTTAGTTGCTCAATAAATCCGTTTACTTTTGCCTGGTTCACCCCTCTTCGCAAAACGATCAAAATCATCACCAAAACTCCAAGGAACATACTCAGTCCAAGAAATCCGTAGCTAGCCGTGATAATTGCCACGTGAATAGCCAACCAATACGATTTTAGCACCGGAACCAGATTTGTAACTTCCGGATTCATCCAACTGAGGTGAGCCACAAACAATGCAATTCCGGTTAAAAATGCCGCAGTACCCACCACCATCGGGTATTTTCGGCCAAAGATAATCCCTGCCAGCATGGTCGCCCACGCAACATAAACAACCGATTCGTAACCGTTACTCCACGGTGCGTGCCCGGAGATGTACCAGCGCACAATTAACCCAACTGTGTGTAACAAAAACAGGATTAAAATGAATCCGAAAAATGATATCCGCAGAAACGATGGTAGCTGTTTTTGCCTGAAAATATTTATAAAAAGTACAGTTAATAGCAAGAAACCGAACAAGAGGTAAAAAGGAAAGATTCGTTTAAATGGGTTTACCTTATTAAACAGAATTTCAACGTTTTTTTTCTTTTCACCGGGCAAAAGGTTGGCCCCGTATTTCACCTGGAAATTATCTACAGCTTGTAAAACCTGAACAGCATCGGTAGTTTTGTTTTCGGTAATGGATTGTAACAGCAGTTGAAATCCGCTTTTTACAAAAATTGAATCACCTCCCGAATATTCTGTTGCTGTACTTCCCGGCGCATACCACGTATCTTCTACTCGTTCGCGCGGAAACAGGTGAAATATAGATCCCTGAAATACCATGAAACAGATATTTACGCGCTCATCAACGTTTATGTATTCTTTATCCATTCGGTTGCGCATTCCCGGCGCTTTGGCATAAGCGGCGCGCACAGCGTCTGCAATTTTATAATTACCGTTTGCATCAAAAAGTGATTCAACGGTAATGAATTTATTTTGTGCGCCGAGTGCTCCTTCCAGCGATTTATCGCCCACTTTAATAATCGGCATCGATTGCCATATTTCGGGATATGCCATCATACTCAACACCACGCCGTCGGGCGACAAACCATACAATCCGGATTTACGGCTCACTTTCCGAACGATTTCGCCCGAAAGTGTTGACACGGGCTCAATTCGTCCGTCGACACCCTGCACCCACAATTCGCTGAATTCTTTTACAACCTCTTTATCAATCGACGGAATTCCGGCTCCAACACCACTTTGTGCCGAAGCTGAAAAAGCCACACTTCCCAAGAGGGCGATCAGTACTATTACTTTTACCGAACTGGCCTTTAATTTTTTGGCCAGATATTGGAAATACGAATTTGGATTTATGAGCGACATGATACAACCAACAATGAGCAGGAAGTAACCGAGGTACGATATCCATGTTCCCCAGAAATCGTAATTAACCGAAAGAATCGTGCCCTGTTCGTCCATGTCGTACGACGATTGAAAGAACTTATATCCCCGATGATTCAGGGTGTTATTCATGAAAATGCGAATATCTTCGTTAATGCCCTTTTCCTGATCTACCAAAACAACCTCAGAAGCAAACGACGACGGAGAATTCGATCCCGGGTAATGTTCCAGCTGAAAATCTTTTAGATGAATACTGAACGGAACCTGCAGCGGCAATGCGCCATAAGCCAGTTTCAGCGTGCCGTTGCCCAATGGAACGCGCACGGTATCGGGGCGTTGCCCTGAGTGACCAAATACCGACACATTTTGTTGGCGTATTCCGTCTGAAATCTGCACCATTACCGCATCTTCTCTTGTTTCGGCCTGGCTTTTTACAGCTGTAAATTTAGCACTCGGCAAGAAATTCCGAATCAGAAAGCGGAAATTATCATATCCGTACAAAAACATCGGTTTTACCGGAATCGTGTCGCCGGGATTCAGATCAACCGTTTCCTGCGTGGCCATGGTGGTTTCTTCCAATTGTGCAAAAGATGTCATAAACAAAGCTCCGTCCTGCATAAAAAAGTTGATCACTTTTTCGTCATCTACATTAAATCCGGCAGTAAACCCGGGGTAATCAAGCACATCTCCTTCTTTGAACGAGAACGATTGCATTCCCTGTGCACCTGGTGCCGAAAAAACAAAATCGATAACCGGCTCACCCGAATCGGAAGCGATAGCTTTTTTCTCTGCATTCTCGATAAATCCAACGGCTTTCACTTTTACCGCATTTCCGTTTACATCGAGTTTTGCAGAAAACTGTTTAGGTGTAATTTCCGAAAAGCGCACCTGCGACACTTTTTCCTGACCTTCAAATCCGGTATAAAAATAATCGTTGGTCGATAGAATATAATCGGCGCTCTCGCCTTCGCGAATATGCATTACCCCCTCGAAACTTATGAAACGCGTAACAGCGCCTCCCAATATCATCACCAAAAACGAAACGTGAAAAATACCGAGCGTGTAACGCCGATTGGTAAAGAACCGGTAACGAAACATGTTGTTAACAAGGTTGATTGCAAACAATGCCCAAAGCACTTCGAACCAGTGCGTGTTATATACCAGTGCGCGGGCGGTTGGTGTTCCGTAACTACTCTCGATAAAGGTGGCTACAGCCATTGAAAAAGCAAGCCCAAGAAAAATAAATGCCGCGAACGGCATGGATGTTATAAATGCAAAGAATTTCTTCATTTCTATTTTATCAATTTAGTTTCAAGTCTTTTGATATAACCACTATCTTTCAAAATAGTTGCTGAAAATAATCCTTATTTAGAACAAATCAAAAAAAGAGACAAAACAAAAGCCCGATTGGTATTTTTTTGAAATGAAATCCGGGAATCGAACAAGACAGTAAAATTATTGTTTCGTGTTTTAACATGGAAATTGAATTTAAAATATCAAAAAGACAGAAAAACGACTAATATCATCGTTCCTACACTACAAAATGATTGTCCTACACATGTAGGACAAGACAAATGTAACGTAGGAAATAGTTTCCCCGATGTAGGACGCAGTTATTTCAGTGTAGGGAGACTTTTTTTTGATGTAGGAGCGCTTCTTCTCGGTGTAGGACGACTACTTTTCAACGTAGGAGACCATTTCATCAATGTAGGACCACTGTTTTTGCACTACGGACAAGCAAAAGGGGGTATCTTAAAAACAAAAAGACCTTCAAGGTATTGAAACCTTGAAGGTCTTTATATCCAGCGGTTATAAACCGCTAATCCCTTCTGCGGGAATCTGCGAAACCCGCGTTATCTGCGTTCTGATTTCATCTTACTGCAAAAACGATAATGCTTTTTCGATAGCAGCCTGCAATCCGTCAACATCTTTACCACCGGCAGTAGCATAAAATGGCTGGCCACCTCCACCACCTTTAATTTCTTTTCCGGCTTCGCGAACGATCTGTCCTGCGTTTAAACCTTTATCAGCAACAATATTGTCCGAAATCATCACCGTTAAATTTGGTTTGCCGTTTATGTCGGCACCAATTACCAAAAACAGGTCATCAACCTCGCCTTTTAGCTGGAAAGCCAAATCTTTTACCAATCCGGCATTGTCGATAATAATTTTATCAGCGATAATATTTACGCCGTTTTCGTTTAACACTTTGCTCTTCAGGTTGGCTTTTGTCAATTTTAAACTTTCCTGCTGGAAAGCTTCAATTTGTTTGCTCAACTCGTTATTTTGCTGCAACAGTGTAGTTACACTTCCTAAAAGATCTTTCGAACCTTTCAGCGTTTCTTTAATGTTGTTAATCAGTGCCAACTGATCGTTAATGTATTTCTCAGCGCGATCGGCAGTAATTGCCTCAATCCGGCGAACACCCGCAGCAATAGCACTTTCCGAGACAATTTTCAGCATACCGATCTGTCCGGTTGCCGCAACGTGTGTTCCTCCACACAATTCCACCGATTCGCCAAATTTAATTACACGAACCGCCTCGCCATATTTTTCGCCAAACAACATCATTGCTCCCGATGCTTTGGCTTCTTCAATCGGCATTTCGCGGTTTTCTTCTTTTACTGAATTGGCGCGAATTTTTTCGTTCACCAGTTTCTCTACCGTCGCAATTTCCTCGTCGGTCATTTTCTGGAAGTGCGAGAAATCGAAACGCAAATGATCGGCATTTACCAACGATCCTTTTTGCTCAACATGCGTACCCAGAACTTCGCGCAATGCGGCATGCAGCAAGTGCGTTGCCGTGTGGTTGTTCGCAATATTTGTTCTGCGTTTGGCATTTACTACAGCGTAAAACGTTTCTTCCGGATTTTCAGGAAGCTCGTTTACCAAATGAACGGTAAGGTTATTTTCTTTTTGCGTGTCGAAAATCGATGTTTTTACACCCTCGAATTCAATGTAACCGGCATCGCCAACCTGACCACCCGATTCGCCATAAAACGGTGTTTGATCGAATACCAGCTGGTAAAACGCTTTTTTCTTCTGCGTTACTTTTCGGTAACGAGCTATTTTAATTTCGGCTTCCAGTTTGTCGTAGCCTAAAAATTCTGTTTTCTCAATTTTGCGCAATTCCACCCAATCATCGGTTTCCTGTGCAGCTGCATTTCGCGAACGATCTTTTTGGGCCTGCATTTCTACTGCAAAACCTTTTTCCTCAACACCCAAACCATTTTCACGGGTGATCAATTCAGTCAGGTCGAGCGGAAAACCAAAAGTGTCATATAAAACGAATGCATCTTTTCCGGCAATTTCGGTCGCGCCATCATTTTTCGCTTTAGAAATCATATCGTCGAGCAATTTTATTCCGGTTGAAAGGGTACGCAGGAACGACTCTTCCTCTTCTTTAATCACCTTTTCAATAAGTGTTTGCTGGCTTACCAATTCAGGAAAAGCATCTCCCATTGTATCTTTTAGTACATCAACCAAACGGAAGATAAAGGCATCTTTTAAATCGAGGAAAGTGTAACCGTAACGCACGGCGCGGCGCAAAATACGGCGGATTACATAACCGGCTTTGTTATTCGATGGCAACTGACCGTCGGCAATTGCAAACGCAACAGCACGAAGGTGGTCGGCAATAACGCGCATGGCAATATCAACCTTTTCATCTTCGCCATATTTTTTGTTGCATAGTTTGCCAATTTCGGCAATTGTATTTTGGAAAACATCTGTATCGTAATTCGACTGAACGCCTTGTAAAACCATACACAAACGCTCGAAACCCATTCCGGTGTCAACGTGTTTGTCGGGCAGGTTTTCTAACGAACCGTTTGCTTTTCGGTTAAACTGAATAAATACCAGGTTCCAGATTTCAATTACCTGTGGATGGTCCATATTTACCAAATCGCGCCCCGGAACTTTTGCACGTTCTTCTTCCGAACGAATATCAACGTGCACCTCCGAACAGGGTCCGCAGGGTCCGGTATCGCCCATTTCCCAGAAGTTATCTTTTTTGTTACCGTTCAGAATACGATCTTTTGGAAGGTATTGCTCCCAGTAACCGGCAGCTTCATTGTCGCGTTCCTGATTATCATCGGCGCTTCCTTCAAAAACCGTTGCATACAAACGTTCGGCATCAATTCCCATACGGGTTACCAAAAACTCCCATGCCCAATCGATGGCTTCCTTTTTAAAGTAATCGCCAAACGACCAGTTTCCCAACATTTCGAACATGGTGTGGTGGTAGGTATCCAAACCAACTTCTTCCAAATCGTTGTGTTTTCCTGAAACACGCAGACATTTTTGCGTATCGGCTACCCGTGGATATTTTACCGGTTCGTTACCCAAAAACTGGTCTTTAAACTGGTTCATCCCCGCATTGGTAAACATCAGCGTCGGGTCGCCTTTTACAACCATCGGTGCAGAGTTTACAATCTGATGTTCATTCTCGGTAAAAAAGTCGAGAAAAGCCTTACGTATCTCTTTAGAAGTCTTCATTTTCCGTCTGTATGATTTATGAATTCGTTAAAAATATTTAATGCAAAGAAAACAAATTCATTAATTATGAGTTATTTACTTACCTTTGCCGCGTGAAAAATCACGTTTTATTAAATCCATGCAAAGTTATAGGATTTAATGAATAGACATTAAAAAAGAGAAAAAACCGGCCTAGTATATGGCAAAAAAGAAATATAAATTTAACCCGGATACCCTCAGTTACGAGAGCGTAGGATTAAGTTGGAAAGCCAAGGCAACAAAAATACTCACGTATTTTTCGAGTAGTTTGGCGTTGGCTATTATCATTTCACTGATTTTCGTAAACTTTTACGATACACCGCGATCAAAACGATTGATGCGCGAAAACAAGCGATTAATAAGTCAATATGAATTACTGACAAAAGATCTTGACAAGGTTGAAAGCGTTTTGTCTGAGCTTCAACAACGAGATGACAATATTTATCGCGTAATTTTTGAAGCGGAGCCAATACCTTCAACAGTAAGAAATGCAGGTTTTGGTGGTGCCAATAAATATTCGGAATTAGAAGACATGGACAATGCCGAGTTGGTAATTGCGACAGCGCATAAGCTGGATGTGATATCGAAACAGGCGTATATTCAGTCGAAATCGTACGACGAAGTATTGGAACTGGCCTTGAACAAGGAAAAAATGCTGGCTTCGTTACCGGCAATTATGCCCATTACCAACACCGATCTGAAGCGAACTTCAAGTGGATGGGGCTACCGCGTTCACCCGATTTACAAGGTGCGCAAGATGCACTGGGGACAGGACTTTACAGCTCCTGTTGGAACTCCGATTTATGCTACCGGCGATGGTAAAGTTACTGATGTAAAAGGTTCGAAAAGAAGTAAAGTTGGTTTGGGATTACACATTAAAATCGATCATGGTTTTGGTTACGAAACTGTTTATGGACACATGAACGAATTTAATGTAAAACGCGGCCAGCAGGTAAAACGTGGCGACATTATTGGTTACGTTGGAAACACCGGCGGATCAACTGCTCCACACCTTCATTACGAAGTACATAAAGACGGTAAAAAAGTAAACCCGGCTTATTACATGTTTAAAGATCTTACACCACAGGAATACGACAAAATGATTGCGATTTCGTCGAATATTGGCCAGTCGCTGGATTAATTCTCGAAATTTCCAAAAGAAAATACTAAAGCTTCCATCGGTTTATGCCGGTGGAAGTTTTTTTTGTAAAACCTTGCCATAGTAAAAATTCAGTCACTCTTTTGTAACAGCTTCAAATTCTTTTATCTTGCATCTAAATTATTAATGCGTGCCATACAAAAAGCCCAAAATAGAAAAGATACTATATTCCATTGGCGAAGTTGCAGATATGTTTGGAGTAAACGTATCGCACATCCGTTATTGGGAGAACCAATTTGAGGCATTAAAACCGGTAAAAAATAAAAAGGGCAACCGTCAATTCACGAAGAAAGATATTGAAACCATCCGCTTTATTCATCACCTGGTGAAAGAATGTGGACTGACCATTGATGGGGCCCGGAAAAAATTGAAAGAGAATCCGGAAGACACCTTAAACAATTTCGAGGTAGTTAAACGTTTACAGGATATCAAACAAGAACTTATTGCGATAAAACAAGGACTCGGCGAAAATGAAGATTAAAGATATTACCAATTTTTTAGAAGATCTTGCACCGCTTAGATTGCAGGAATCATACGACAATGCAGGATTGATTCTTGGCGACAAAAACGCTGAAATTTCGGCAGCTTTGGTTACACTCGATGTTACCGAAGCAATTGTTGATGAAGCAATAAAAAGAAAAGCAGGGTTAATTATAGCCCACCATCCCATCGTATTTTCCGGATTAAAAAAAATTACGGGCAAAAATTACGTTGAACGCACACTAATAAAAGCTATAAAAAACGACATTGCCATTTATGCGGCACATACCAATCTTGATAGTGTAACTAACGGAGTTAATGGAAAGATCTGCGAAAAACTCGGATTGGAAAATTGTAAAATACTTCAACCTTCCGGCGGAATGCTGAAAAAGCTCGTCACTTATGTTCCGGTTGATCATGCTGCCAAAGTTCGCGAGGCAGTTTTTGCTGCCGGTGCCGGAAATATTGGCAATTACGACTCGTGCAGTTTTAATGCACACGGGCAAGGCACGTTCCGTGGTAGCAACACTACTAATCCTTTCGTGGGCAAAAAAGGTGAGCAACATTACGAAAACGAGATCCGTGTTGAAACCATCTTCCCCGATTATATCCAGGGAAAAGTTATTAATGCACTCGTTCAGGCGCATCCGTACGAAGAAGTAGCCTACGATATTTATTCACTTGACAATAAATACGATCAGATTGGCGCCGGCATGATTGGGACCTTACCCAAAGAAAAAAGTGAAACTTCTTTTCTTCGTCAGTTAAAGAAAACGTTTGATGTAAAAATGGTCAGACACACAGCGTTACAAGATAAAAAGGTGAAGAAAATAGCTGTTTGCGGAGGTGCCGGTTCATTCCTTTTAAACCAGGCAATTGCAGCCGGAGCCGACTTTTTTGTGACCGGCGATTTTAAATATCACCAGTTTTTTGATGCCGAAAATAAAATAGTTATCGCCGATATCGGACATTTTGAGAGTGAACAGTTCACTAAAGAACTTTTTTATGAGCTAGTTACAAAAAAATTCCCTAAATTTGCAGTCCATTTATCAGAGGTGAATACCAACCCGGTTTTTTACTTCTGATTTTTATGTATAAAAAAATATTACGAGCATGAATGCACCATATTCAAGGCAAGAAGACAAAGACATTTCAGTAGAAGAGAAATTACGCGCATTGCATGAGTTGCAGAGTGTTGTATCTGAAGTTGATAAAATAAAAACCCTAAGGGGTGAGCTTCCTTTGGAAGTTCAGGATTTGGAAGACGAAATTGCCGGTTTGAAAACCAGGTTGGTAAACCTTGATGACGAGGTTAAAAATCTGGATACTTCAATCAACAACAAAAAAATTGCGATTAAAGATTCGCAGGCGTTGATTGTAAAATATACCGAGCAGCAAAACAACGTTCGTAACAACCGCGAATTCGACTCGCTTTCGAAAGAGATTGAGTTCCAAAACCTGGAAATTGAACTTTCGGAAAAACGTATTAAAGAGTTCACAGCAGAAATGGCTCAGAAAAAAGAAACCATTACTGCATCGAAAGAACAGTTGAAAGAACGTGAGGAAGATCTGGACAGAAAGAAAAACGAACTTTCGGAAATTACTGAAGAAACCAAGATCGAAGAAGATAAGCTGAGAACGAAATCGGAAAAGATCGAGTCGTTTATCGAACCTCGTTTGCTGGGAGCTTTTAAACGTATTCGCAAAAATGCACGCAACGGTTTGGCCGTGGTTACTATTCAGCGTGATGCTTGTGGTGGTTGTTTTAACAAAATTCCACCTCAGCGCCAGTTGGATATTGCCAGCCGCAAAAAAATTATTGTTTGCGAGTATTGCGGTCGTATTTTGGTTGACCAGAATATTAACGTAGTTGAAGATATTGCTGAATAAGCATTACAATATTTACAAAAAGAGCCGGTTCATTATTTTTGAACCGGCTCTTTTTTTGCTTTATTACTTAAAAGGTAATACCAAACGAATGATGTTACGTCCATAAAAAAATCCCGGCGTCCACTCCGGGATTTTTTTCTTTGCGTCTAATACTTCCAATTTGATTGATTCTGTATTAAGAGTTCTTATTTTAACAGGTTTGTATGGTACAAATATAAGTTGTATCAATGGCTCTCATCAATATATTTTGCTTAAACTCGTATAAACCAATGCAGTAATTGCAGCTGTCTGCTTTACATCTGTTTGTTAAAATTGTACTGACAGCCGAGGTTAAAAATACTGATTAGATTAAGCATTTTGCTAAAAAACAAAAGCCGCTTCATATGAAACGACTTCAGAAATTTGAACATTGTTTTTATGTAACGAAAAATGAAATTCTTTTACCAGCTTCCGCCGGCGCCGCCACCGCCAAAGCTTCCGCCACCGAAACCACCAAAACCGCCACCGCCAAAACTTCCGCTTCCCGACGAAAAGTTTCCAAACGAGCCCGATGAACGATGACTTCCTGACATCATTCCCATAGCTAACCAGAATGGCAAACTTCTTCCCGGAGAATAAAAACGGCCACGTCGGCGTCTTCCAAAAATGGTTACCAGTATAATTATAAAAATAATACCAAAGGGGATTCCGGCACTACCGCCAGCATCAACTTTTTCCTGGTAATTTTGCGCAGTATATTCGCCACGAGTAATATCCATAATCACATTTAAGCCTGCTGCCAAACCACCATAGTAGTCATTCTCTTTAAAACGTGGGATCATTTCTTCATTAACGATCGTACTATTCAAAATGGCATCAGGTAAAACTCCTTCGAGCCCGTAACCGGTAGCTATAAAAACCTCACCTCTGCTGTTACCAACCTTTGGTTTTACCAGAACTACCAACCCGTTATCGTTTTCTTTTTGTCCCACACCCCATTTTTCTCCAAGGCGTTGCGCATAATCGGCACGGTCATATCCTTCAAGATCAGGAACCGTTACTACAACAATTTGAGTTGATGTTTTTCGTGAAAACTGTGCCAACGCACTTTCCATATTTTGTTGCTCGCTATCGCTTAAAACATTGGCAAAATCATTTACCAAACGCTCCGGTTGCGGACGTTCGGGAATTTGTGCTAATACGCTTGTAGCGGTTACGACCAGTGCAAAAAATAATATTGTAATTCTCTTCATAACTTCCTATTTGCCAAACGAAATTTCGTCCGATAATTCATTTACATCATCATCCTGGTATGGAAAATGTTTTTTTAATTGTTCGCCAGCCATTACAATTCCATCGGCCAAAGCTTCGGCATACTTCCCTTCTTTCAGTTTGGCAATTACCACTTCTTTTGTTGTCTCCCAGAAATCGGCCGCCACTTTTTGGTTAATACCTCCATCTCCCAGAATTGCAAACTTTTTATCTTCAACTGCCAGATAAAAAAGAACACCATTGCGCAGTTCTGTTTTGTGTATTTCCAGTTTCCCGAAAATATACGCTGCCCGATCTAACACATCTCCTTCACAATGTTTTTCAACGTGCACTCTTATCTCGCCCGAGGTATTGGTTTCGGCAACACGGATTGCATTGGTTATTTGCAGCTTTCCTGCTTCGTTAAAATATTTTTGTACTCCCATTCTTCAATCGTTTAAAATTGTACTTCAGGAGCTTGCTCTGCACCTTGTTGCGCCTCAAAATATGTTTTCTTCTCGAAGCCAAACCAACCGGCATAAATTACCCGCGGAAACTTCCTGATGTAGGCATTGTAAGACTGAGTG
The DNA here is from genome assembly GCF_963676815.1 of uncultured Draconibacterium sp. Classification (NCBI taxonomy): domain Bacteria; kingdom Pseudomonadati; phylum Bacteroidota; class Bacteroidia; order Marinilabiliales; family Prolixibacteraceae; genus Draconibacterium; species uncultured Draconibacterium sp. Next base: position 3,056,144 of record NZ_OY781365.1, on the reverse strand, counting down.
GTCTGATTAAACTTTCGTCTTTCTACCGCAATTCTGTTTTCAGTGCCTTCTAATTGTGCCTGCAAGTCTAAAAAGTTTTGGTTGGCTTTCAGATCCGGATAACGTTCAACAACAACCATTAACTTGCTCAATGCAGAAGAAAGTCCTTCCTGTGCCTGGTTAAATTGCTGAAGCGACTGTGCATTCAATTTTGTAGGATCTACATTCACCGAAGTTGCTTTCGAGCGCGCTTCTATAACTCCTGTTAACGTTTCCTGCTCGTGCTCGGCGTATCCTTTTACGGTGTTTACCAGGTTCGGAATTAAATCGGCACGACGCTGATACACGTTTTCAACCTGCGCCCACGAAGCAGTTACCTGCTCATCCATTTCAACCATTTTATTATAGCCACAGCTTGAAAATAAAACAACACTCACTAACGCTATTAATACAATTCTTAATCTTTTCATCTATTCAGTTATTATTTGTTTCCCTTTAACTTATTCAATAAGCACAAATATTTTCAAAAGGTGTGAAATATCAGAAGTAAATTCGGGGAAAGGCGATAATTTGCCGCTGTATTTCGAAATATTTAAGATTAAAGCAGAGGAACCATGAATTTAGCAGCATTTAAAACAGCCATTTTACAAGGAATACCAAACGAACTTCCATTGCCGAAACCATTTGACACCAATATTAACCATGCCCCAAAGAGGAAGGACATATTATCGGCGAAAGACAAAAAACTGGCATTGAAAAACGCCTTGCGCTATTTCCCTGCAAAATTTCATGAAGTGCTCGCTCCTGAATTTTTAAACGAACTGGAAACATTCGGACGTATTTATATGTACCGCTTTCGCCCCGATTATAAAATGTATGCACGCCCAATTGATGAATACCCGGCAAAATCGAAACAGGCAGCATCCATTATGTTGATGATTCAGAATAACCTCGATTACGCGGTGGCTCAGCATCCGCACGAACTGATTACGTACGGCGGAAATGGTGCAGTTTTTCAAAACTGGGCACAGTACCTGCTTACCATGAAATACCTGGCCGAAATGACCGACAAACAAACGCTGGTAATGTATTCGGGTCATCCGATGGGCTTGTACCCTTCGCATAAAAACGCACCGCGCGTTGTAGTTACCAACGGTATGGTAATTCCAAATTATTCCGGCCGCGATGATTACGAACGCATGAATGCGCTTGGCGTTTCGCAATACGGACAAATGACTGCCGGATCGTACATGTACATTGGCCCGCAAGGAATTGTACACGGCACAACAATTACGGTTATGAACGCTGCACGCCTGCACTCGCCCGGCGATTTTGGCGGGAAAATATTTGTAACGAGCGGATTGGGAGGTATGTCGGGAGCACAACCCAAAGCAACGGTAATTGCCGGCATGGTTTGTATTGTTGCCGAAGTAAATCCGAAAGCGGTGGAAGTTCGCCACAGTCAGGGCTGGGTAGATGAAGTTTATACCGATCTGAACGAATTGATGGCACGCGCAATAAAAGCCCGCGAAAACAAAGAAGCCGTTTCGCTGGCTTACCAGGGAAACATTGTTGATTTGTGGGAAAAACTAGCGGAGGAAAATATTCCGGTAGAATTGGGCTCAGACCAAACATCGTTGCACAATCCGTTTGCAGGTGGTTATTACCCGGCCGGTTTGAGTTTCGAGGAATCAAATAAAATGATGGCTGAAAATCCGGAGCAATTTAAGGAAGAAGTGTACAAAACTTTACGCCGCCATGTCGCTGCCGTGAATAAACTCACTCAAAATGGTATGTATTTCTGGGATTATGGCAATGCCTTTTTGCTGGAAGCAAGCAGAGCCGGTGCCGATATTACCAAAGCCGATGGCGAATTTAAATACCCCTCATACGTTCAGGACATTATGGGGCCGCTGTTTTTCGATTATGGCTTTGGCCCTTTCCGTTGGGTGTGTACATCAGGAAAAGCGGAGGATTTGGAAACTACCGATAAAATTGCAGCCGATGTGCTCGCAGAAATAGCTGCCTCAGCGCCGAAAGAAATTACCGGACAAATGGAAGACAATATTCACTGGATAAAAGAAGCCGGCAAAAACAAACTGGTAGTGGGTTCGCAAGCACGTATTTTATATGCTGATTGTACAGGCCGTACAAAAATTGCCAAAGCGTTTAACGATGCCATTGCCGACGGACGAATTTCAGCACCGATTGTGTTGGGTCGCGATCACCATGATGTGTCGGGCACTGATTCGCCTTACCGCGAAACCTCAAATATTTACGATGGCTCGTCGTTTACTGCCGACATGGCTGTGCAGAATTTTGTGGGCGACGGTTTCCGTGGTGCTACCTGGATATCGTTACACAATGGCGGTGGCGTTGGCTGGGGCGAAGTTATTAACGGCGGTTTTGGAATGACGATTGACGGCTCGCCGGAAGCAGAAGAACGATTGAAAATGATGTTGCACTGGGATGTAAACAACGGTATTTCGCGCCGCAGCTGGGCACGCAATAAACCGGCACGTTTTGCCATTGAGCAGGCAATGAAAGATAATCCGGACTTGAAAGTTACGCTGCCCGAGGAAGCTGATGATGCTTTACTTGATAGACTCCTTTAAAAAGAATCCTTTTTGCGTATTGATCAAAATGATTTATCTTAGAATATAATAACGATAAATCACAAATGTCCGATCTACCAAAACCCAACCAATGCCCGGTTTGTAATTCTACAGCAATTGAGAATTACTGTAGCAATTGCGGGCAAAAAATATACAGCAAGCGTTTTACACTAAAAAGCTTTTTCGGTGTAATTGGTAATGCTCTAAACCTGGAGCGCGGAATTTTTTATACGATGGTTTGGTTGTTTCGTAATCCCGGGAAAGTTATCGACGACTATCTTAGCGGACGAACCAAACCTTATCTGAATCCTCTTAATTACATTTTGATTATAGCCGGTATATATGCATTTCTGGCACTTTCATTAAACATATTTGAAACGGGAGCACAAGCAACATACGATATTTTGGGTGTTGATGAACAAACATATTCGCCCCAAGCCACCGAGGTTCAGGCACAATGGACTGAGATGATAAAAAGATATATGAATTTTGTTCCGATTATCATGTTGCCTTTTGCCAGTTTAGCATCAAAGTGGTATTTCCGGAAAAAGAAGCTCTATTATGGCGAACACCTTATATTAATAACTTATGTTCTTGCACAAAGTATTCTGATTAGTGTTGTTTTAGCACTTTTTGTTGCCATTTTTCCTGGCATGCTCCCAACTTTTCCTGTTATAAACACCGGTCTAACCATCGTTTATTTCACCTATGCATTTTACAGCTATTTTAAACGATCAGTTTTTCATGCATTAATTGGATTTGTTGTTGTATATGGCCTTGGCTTTATTTTGATGATGACAATTGCGATGATAGTTGTTATACTCGTAACCATTGCTATACTGGTTCTTGGAGGAAGTCCATTTGGAATAACTCCATAAACTAAGGAAAATCAGCTTTTGTTACTGTCGTTTCGAATAAAGACAGTAAGTGTTTTTAACAATGACCTCCGGCACTGCCCTATTTTACATCGCGAGGCTATTACCCGTGACAACAACCCAAGAAAATGCTCCGGCATCGTTTTTCCACCGGCAACACTGTCAAAAAACATTTTGGCAGGTATTTTCTGCAAGCAATACGCAAGTTAAATGAAAATTGTAGTTTCAGCCAATAAACATAGCGGGGTGCTGTAAACTAATCAAACAACATGGAGTAATAACGGGCAATTTCGCTCTGAAGTTCGCCAACGCCAATGGCACGGCTTTTACGAATGGTTTCGCGGCCGTCGAAAAACACCACGATTGTTGGTGCTGTAAATACGCTGTTTTGCGCAGCTACATCGGGCAACACATCTGATTTTATATAAACCAATTGCATCTTCGGGAAATTGGCCGTTACCATTTCTTCAACCTTTGGTTTTAACACTTTGCACACCGAACAGGCATCGGTTGAAAAGTAAGCCAACACTGCTTCCTGCTCTTCTTTCAGAGCAATAAACTCTTCGATTGATTTTATTTCTTTGAACATCGTGCGAATGTTAATTTATTCAATATGAATAGAAGCCTAATAATTTCCGATACTCAGCAACACCAGTGTACAAGCCTCTTCTGCTTCAATATTGTTGGCTTTCAGTTTTTCGGCAAATTCCGGGTTTTCAGTACCCGGGTTAAAAATAACACGCTGCGGTTTCACACGAATAATGTCCTCGTAATACTCCGGCTGATGTTGTGGTCCCACGTAAAGTGTAACGGTATGTATCGCTTCGTCTTCAGGAAAATTTGTTTCGATAGCAACATCATCAACACGTCCCTTTCGTTTAGCCAACCCTAAAACCTGGTGATTATTTCGGCGAAGTGCCAATATTGCTTTATTAGAGTATCGTGCCGGATTTTCGCTGGCACCAATAACAAGCGTGCGTTTGCTCATTTACATACGTTTTAAAAGTACCACAGCATTTACCGACATCCCCTCTTCGCGCCCCTCAAAACCAAGCGTTTCAGTAGTGGTAGCTTTTACCGATACGCGATCAACATCAATCTCCAAAACATCGGCCATACATTGCTCCATTTCCGGAATATGTGGCTTTAGTTTGGGTTGCTGTGCTTGTACAGTAGAATCGATATTTACAATTTCGTAGCCTTTTTGTTTTACCAGCTCGTACGACTTCTTTAGTAAAATTTTGCTGTCGATATTTTTGAATTCGGCAGCCGTATCGGGAAAATGTGTTCCTATATCGCGCAGTTTCAATGCACCCAGCATGGCATCGCAAATAGCATGTATCAGCACATCGCCATCAGAGTGTGCCACTGTTCCTTTATGGTGTGGAATTAAAACACCGCCTAGCCACAAGGTTTCTCCTTCGGTCAGACGGTGTACATCATATCCTTGTCCAATTCTGAAATCCATCAGCGTTGGTTACTAAATGCGTCAATATCAAACGCCAGCGTAAAACGCAGCGTATTTTCCAATGGGTGGTTACGTTGTGTTGGCAACAAGTACGAGAAGTCGAGTGCAAACACGTTCATTTTTAAACCGGCACCGGCAGTAATAAACTGGCGGTTACCTTTATTTTCGTTCTCATAGAAATAACCGGCACGCAATGCAAATTGCTTGTTGTACCAATATTCAACACCCACCGACCAGGTAATTTCTTTAAACTCTTCGCTTAATCCGCCCGGTGCATCACCAAACGATTTAAAAATACCTTCGATAACACCAATATCAGAGTTAATACCGCCCGACCAGATTACGTCGCCATCGCCATAACCGGTTGAATCTACCGGAGGTGTTGGTACTAATAATTTATTGGCTTCAACAGCAAAACTAAACGAGTTGTAATCATCGAGCTCCATAGTGTACGATGCACCAAGTTTTAATGTTGTTGGAATAAAGTCTTTCACTTCACCCTCGGTATACGATATTTTAGAACCGATATTTTGAATATTTATACCAGCAGCAAAAATATTGTCTTGTCTTCCGGCTCTGAATTCGTTGTAGTAATAGAAAGCCACATCGGCAGCAAACGAGTTCCCGGCATTGGTTTCTACTCCGTTTACCAGCTGACCACCGGTCAGATCAGAACGAATGTAACGCACTGCAACTGCTCCTGAAAATACATCGCTTAACAAACGCGAGTAGGCAAAGTCAATAGCAAATTCGTTTGGGCTTTGTTGTCCCATAAATTCTCCCTGATCGGATGTAAAAACGATATCGCCCAGTGCAAAATAACGCAACGATGCACTAACCGACTGCACATCATCCAGCTTTTTGTATCCTGTTAGGTAAGCCAGGTTAATGTCGTCAACCAGGTTACGCAACCATGGCGAGTAGGATAAACCAACTCCCATTTCGCTATCCATAAAAACATATTTTGCCGGATTCCAGTGTTGCGAATTCACATCGGCTGTGGTACCTACACCGGCATCACCCATACCACCTGCGCGCGAATCGGGCGTAATTGCCAAAAACGGTACGGCGGTAGTAATTGTATTGGCACCCGACAAGGTTCCCTGTGCCATTACATTCTCAGTTACCATGGCTGCTAGAGCCAACACAAATAAAATTCGTATTAATTTGATCATACTATCTAAAAATTGAGCTTGCAAAGATAAAACATTTGTCTTTGCAACAATAGGTTAAATCTGTACCCTGAATATTTTTTATCCTGAGTGCTTCTTTTTTTCTTCCGTTGCAGCTTTTCAGCATACAAGAAAGAAAACGCAGCTTTTCTGAAAAAATTACACAGAATTGAATAAATTATTGCGCCACCAGTAATTTCCCTGATTTTGAAGCAATTACTCCAGCCTCATTTTTCAAATAAACGGAGTATATGTATACACCCTGCGTTAGTGGTATTTTTGATTCAGAAAGATCCCAACGCACCGGGTTACTAACGTTTCCACTCGAGCTTATTTCGGTTTCAAACTGATCCACTAATTTCCCGTTAATATTGTAAATATCGAAAACTGCCGAAAAGCTCTCGCCTGCTTGATTATGCTCAACTACAAAATAAGTGTAATCTGATATCGGGTTTGGATAATTACTCACCTCGCTGATTATAAAATCGCCGGTAACTTCAAACTCAATTTCAACTTCCGAAGAGTTATTGGCCACATCCCACGCTTTTAACGAAAGTGTATGCGTACCTACCGAAAGATTGCTTAACGGATATTGCAACGAGCCACTGGTGTAGTCATCTTTTTCTGCCCGATAATAATTATTCAATACAAATACATTCGAGTAATCGTTGTCGATAACCGCCGTAATGTCGTGTCCAATTCCGGTTCCAACTGTGTTAATTCCATTTTCATCCGATAAATACGCCAATATTGTTGGATTCTTTCCGGTTTTATCGCCCGATTTAAAATTCTCCGAATCGAGATAAAGCTGGATAGCCGGGCCACTGTTATCTTTAATACTCGATCCTTCGCCGCCAATACAAAAGTTGGTGAAGGAGCCATGTGCGTCTTCTTCTCCGTTTTGGGCATAATAAACAATTTTACCCGTACCAATTTTGTACGAAATATCTTTTGGAACCACAAAACTAAAACTAAACCTACCATTGGAAACACTGGTTGTTCCCGAGTATATAATATTGTTTTGTACCTGGAAAGTAAGCACCCTGTTATCATCGCCATTAGCCAGTGTTTGCATATCCATTTCCTTGTCGTAAACGGTATGCGTAATTTCACCGTTAAAATCGTCTATCCGGTTATCGAAATAATCGGCAACATAACCCTCAATGGTAATTTTCTCCAGCGTGCCAATTGTATCGGTAGTACTCGCTGCGTTTTCGCCATTTATAGTGCTGGTTACAACCTGATATTTTGGATAAGATAGTTTTAACGCAGGATCGGCCAGCAACGAGAAATTACGTTTGTTTGTTCCGTTGGCCAGATTGGATTTTGCCAATCGCATAACATCGCCCATCCGGTAGTGTTCGCCATTCTCATCCTTGGCAAATATAAAGCGGTAGAAACTTTTGCTTAACTGGAAATTAGCTCCCGATGTAACTACACGCGTTGTTGAAAACAATCCAATACCTCCACCATTCGGATTCATCAAAACATATTCGCCCGCTGAAACATCGTCAGCATCAAAACGGCTGAATTCGCATGTTGCAGTTACAAAAATTGGCAGCTGATTTCTGTTCGACCAGGAATTAATGTCGCTCACTTCCAACACATGCTCGTGTGCTAAAAACCGATCGTTGGCATGGCCAATATAGTTCAGAATCAGAACCCCGTCTTCAACCCTTTCGTTTATTGCTGCATTTACATCAGGATAACGTTCGCCCGCCGGAGTAACATCTTCGGCATAAGCATCAAAATATATTTTGTCGGTAATAAATGCACCATAATTATGGTTTAACGTATCGGCAATTTGTTCCGACTGCCGCATATGAATTCCGGTGTCGCCGTCATCGCCAATCATACAAACAACATTGCGCCAGTCGCCCAAAGCCTCCGGTTCGTAATAGCGTTTTACTTTATCAACCACCAATTGCGCCTGGTAGGCTGTTGAGGCAGGAATACGGCCAATGCCCAAATCAATCGAGCCGTTTGTCAGACTTTCTCCGGCATCGAGCATTACAAAATAATCATCGCTTACATATGAGTTTAACGGATCGAGCGAGTTTGCCGATTGAAAGGTTGGTATAAAGTTAAAACCGTTACCATTAATATTTCGGTTATCGTAGCTGCCATCGCCAAAAAGCAAAACATATTTTAAGGTATTTCCCCGGTCGTAAATCATTTTTATGAAATTGCGAATACCCGTTGCACTTTTACTTCCCGAACTAAATTCATTGTAAACATCATCGGCATCAACAACCTCTACACTCATTCCATCTTGTGAACGATGAAAATTTGCCAGTTCTTCTGCCGAACTCATAAAGTTTTTATGCGAAATGATTAAAAACTCAGGGGTACTAACAGCATGTAAATTCTGGTTTGCCACATCCTCAACAAACGCTGGCTCAGGAAAAGTTCCTGAAGATTTAAAAGCAACATATTCTTTTAAATGCGAAGCATCTTGCTTAAAATATAAATCATTCCCACTTAATTCAGTGAATACTTCTCTGGCATTATTTATATCAGTAATATCCAGAACCTTTGTGTCATTTCCGGCATTGGTCAGCTGAAACTCAACGATGTTGCCGGCTCCAACAGTCTTCGAATCGCGGAAAAACAATGCATCATCACCCGCCACAATGTTTCTTCTGTAGTTTAATTCAATATAATCGAGCCAGGCTTCGGCACTGCTGTTCGATGCGTTATATGTCAAATCAATTCCCTGGTTGCCATTCGACAAAACGGCATCCATTGTTGTTGTTTCCGGATCGGCGTAAAGACCATAAGTTTCATCGGTATCAACACTTTTAAACGAAACGGTTCCGGCTTCTGTTCCTTCTACTGCAACGCCAAAGTTAGATGTGCGATACGAGCGTGCCGCACCACTTACCGTTAATCTGGCGTCAGGATCATTGGCAACATCTGAAACAGCGAAAGTATAAGTTCTCAATCCTCCGTTAGTAAACCGGTCGCCATACCAACGTTTACCCGATCCCAAATCAAGAAGATTGTACTTGTCGTTCTCGAGCAAATCGTAGCAATCGAATGTTGATGTTGAAAGACTTGCCTCGGCTGACAACTCTTCAAGAACTTCGGGTTGTTTGGGAGTTCCGTCTATTTCTCCCAAAAAGAAATAACCATTGGTCGTATATTCATTGGTTTGGTGTTCGAAATTTCCTGATGTATTCAGATTCCACTCCGTAACTCCGGGCGCATAGAAAAACAAGCACGTTTCTCCATCATTATCGTCAGTCCACACCGCACATTCTTCAATGTCGTCGTAGGTATTATTTCCCGGATCCTCTGATTGTATTTTTCCACCGCTTCCAAAAACACCAACCTTTGTCGGGTCCGAAAATCCCCAATCGGTTAAATTCGAAAACGGAATTTTGTAAATCCCTTTGCCACTGGTCCGAATTTTCACCCATTTCCCAGAGGCAAGTTTAGATTCTGTTTTCCAATTAATATCCTGAACCAACTTATTATAAACGTCAGGAGCAGATCGTAATTGAAAACTTTTTAACCGGTAAATTTTCCCATTTTCTTGTATTAAAGGAATGAGCTGAAATTCTGCTTTTTTATCGCTCCCCGATTGTAAAATAGATGTTTTCACTTTCAGCTCCGCAGGAATTTTAACAGCTAATAAATTCTTAATACTGTCACTCACTTCCTCGAACACCGGATTTTCAACACTAAAACGAAGTACCCGATTTGGATTGTCGAGTTTGTATAAGCGGGTGTACACAGGCAGTGCCAAATGCGCTAAATCGCCCGACATATCAGCATTTTCGAAGAATTCCAAGACATCACCATCCCGGTTTCCCGTGTTCTCCTGCCAGTTAAGTACAATTACCTCGTTATGCACATCGCTAACAGCAAAACCAACTAATACAACAAACAACAGGAGTATATATTTATTCATAAGTGCAGTCAATATTATATGCTTGTAAACGGCTATCGGGTTTAAATATTGCAATAATAACAGCAAACTAAACCCAGCAAAATGCCGAATAATGGCAAAGATATTAACATCCGTATTAAATCAAGAATAAAATAATTGAAAAGGCTGAACAATAAGAATTGAACAAATTAGTTATATTTGTGTCGATGAGAAAATTTATACAAACAATGAATTTTAACAAATTAAAACCATTCGTTTTTATTGCCTTGGCTGCATTCGTATCCGGATGTGGATTATTCGGAAAAGGAGGTAGAGGTGAATCATCACGAACTACCGGTTGGGAATATAATGCTGAAGAGACTGGAAACATTCCAAATGTTTCAGGATATGAGCAGGAAGCCGGACCGGGTTTAGTTTTTGTTCAGGGTGGTACGTTTACTATGGGTCGTGTAGAACAAGACGTAATGTACCGCAACGATAATTATCCCCGCAGAGTTACTGTAGCTTCTTTTTACATGGATGAAACAGAAGTTTCAAACCAGGACTATCGTGAGTTTACACACTGGACCAGTCGCGTTTATCCTGGCGATGATGCAAAAATTAAGGCGATTACACCCGACTCAACAGTTTGGCGTAAAAAATTAGCTTACAACGAGCCATACGTAAATAACTATTTCCGTCACCCAGCCTATTCTGAATATCCGGTTGTTGGTGTAACCTGGGAACAGGCCGAAGCGTATTGCGACTGGCGTACCGACAGGGTAAACGAGCAAATTCTGGTTAACAAAGGAATTATAACACATGACAATACCCAATCGGGACAGAATGTGTATACAACTGATACCTATTTATCTGGATTGTATCAGGGTACCGAAGGTGAAGATCCGGTCGAAAATCCGGATGGAACAACCCGCCGCCCGAAATGGGAAGATGGTATTTTGCTGCCAAACTACCGACTACCGACAGAGGCAGAATGGGAATACGCAGCATACGGTTTAATCGGCAACACTGATGGAGAATTACTTACCGACCGTAAATTATATCCATGGAATGGTTCTTATCTTCGTCAGGACAGCAAAAAAGAAAAAGGTCGTTTAAAAGCTAACTTTGTTCGTGGACGTGGTGATATGATGGGTATGGCCGGAGCATTAAACGATAATGCAGATATTGCAGCTCCTGTGTTCTCTTACGAACCTAACGATTACAATTTATATTGTATGTCGGGTAACGTTAACGAATGGGTAGCCGATGTTTACCGCCCAATGTCTATGAATGATGTTGAAGAATTTAATCCTTTCCGTGGTAATGTTATTACAGAGTACCGTCGCGACCAGAATGGAGAGCTGATGAGAAACGAATACGGCGAACTTATTAAAGATACAATTGCCGGAATGGACTACCGAAATACTTTGGACGGAGATCCAAATTCACAGGTTGTTGAAGGCGACACCTGGATTGGCAATGAAAAAGAAACACAAGGCATGTATATTCAGGATGAAAGACCTGGTGCTTTCTCTTCTTTAATTACTGATGAAGTTCGGGTATACAAAGGAGGTTCGTGGCAAGATCGCCCATATTGGTTGGTACCGGGAACACGTCGTTACCTGGAACAAACAAAAGGACAGAACGACCTCGGTTTCCGTTGTGCTATGACCAGAGTTGGAAGCCCTGAAGGGTTCTAAATCATAAAAAAATTCTCAAAAAAAGCTTCGTAAAATTGCGGAGCTTTTTTTATGCCAAATTGAATCGTATTTTTGCTTTATGACAAGTATTGAAACTATCTACAGTTGTTTTCTGCAATCAACAAAAGTATCTACCGATAGCCGCAAAATTGGGAACGGCTGTATTTTTTTCGCATTAAAAGGAGCTAATTTTAATGGCAATAAATACGCAAACGACGCGCTGAAAAAAGGAGCTACCTATGCGATTGTTGATGAAGCAGAATACGCCACAAATGACAAAATATTTTTGGTTGATGATGTGCTGAAGACATTACAGCAACTGGCTCATTATCACCGAAAGCAGATGAGCTTGCCCATTCTTGCAATTACCGGTACTAATGGAAAAACAACAACAAAAGAGTTGATTTCAACGGTGCTTGCCAAAAAGTTCGAAGTAAGTTTTACCCAAGGAAATTTGAACAACCATATTGGAGTTCCGTTAACGCTGCTTTCGATGAATAAAAGTACTGAGTTTGGCGTGGTGGAAATGGGTGCCAATCATCCCGGAGAAATTGCCGACTTGTGCGAAATTGCCGATCCTGATTTTGGAATTATCACCAATATTGGCCGTGCTCACCTCGAAGGTTTCGGATCGTTTGAAGGGGTAATAAAAACCAAAGGCGAATTATACGATTACCTGGGCGAGAAAAACGGAACTGTATTTTACAATTCAGACAATAAAATACTAAAAGAAAAAGTAGAGCCACTTTCTAAACGTATTTCGTACGGTAAAGAAAATGCATCCTTCACTGGAGAAGTGATTCAAAGTCCGCCGTTTATTCATGTAAAAGCCAATTTCAAAAAGGGCGTACTTTATCTGAACAGCAATTTAATTGGCGATTTCAATTTTGAGAATATTTTGGCTGCTGCCTGCATCGGAAATTATTTTGATGTTGATCCATTAAAAATCCAACAGGCTATAAAGGCATACCACCCCACCAATAATCGCTCGCAATTAATAAACAAAGGCGAAATAAAGATTATTATGGATGCCTACAATGCTAACCCGACAAGTATGGCAGCATCCATCGAAAGCTTTTTGGAGAACCTGCAAGGCGACAAATACCTTATTCTTGGCGATATGCTTGAATTGGGTGCATATTCAGATTATGAACATGAGAAGATCGTAGAAATGATTCCGGAATCACTGGAAAGCAGCACATTTCTGGTAGGTAAACAATTCTCGAAAGCCAACACCCGTGCAGGTATAGAATCCTTTATCAATGTTGGCGAATTATGTGCTTTTCTGAAAAGTGAACCCATAAAAAACGGGAACATTTTAATAAAAGGTTCCCGTGGTATTCAACTTGAAAAAGTACTTGATCTTTTTAATTAGCCAAAGGTTTTTCAACTTTCAATACGTCAGAAATTGCCTTCTCGAAAGTTTGTTTTGGTAATGCTCCCATTGCCATTTGTGGCTGTCCGTCTTGCGGTACAAACAACAACGAAGGGATGCTTTGTACACCAAACATTCCGGCTAATTCTTGTTGTTCTTCAGTGTTCACTTTGTAGATTACGATACTGTCGCCATACTCCGATTGCAACTCTTCCAACACTGGAGCTACCATTTTACATGGCCCACACCAATCGGCGTAAAAGTCGATCAAACATGGTTTCTCGCCTTCGTATTTCCACTCTTTATTTGTTTCAAAATTGAAAACTTTCTCTTTAAATGTTTCTTTCGTTAAATGTTCCAGCATGATTTTTATTTTTTCAATATTTATATATCTATTTATTTAGATATTTGAATGTCAAAGATAATACCAAATTTTGAAATCCCAAGTTACTACTTAATTTCAAGTAAATAATTGTAATTTTGTCACGATTTTTATCAAAGTGGCAGCTTAGTCCATTTTGGAATACGATTTTTGTCAGATGAACAGCAAGCTAAAAGAGAAGATTTTCAAAGATATACAGGCAGTTGCCGACCGTGTTGAAACAGAAACTTATGTAATTGGAGGATATGTGCGCGATCTGTTTCTTGAGCGCCCTTCAAAAGATATCGACATTGTAACCATTGGCAGTGGCATTGATTTCGCCACCGAAGTAGCTAAAAGCCTTAAGCCGCGCCCAAGAGTTAATGTATTTAAGAATTTTGGCACAGCCATGTTAAAATACAACGACCTTGAAATTGAGTTTGTAGGTGCCCGTAAAGAGTCGTACCAACGTAACTCAAGAAAACCGATTGTGGAAGACGGAACGTTGGAAGACGATCAGAACCGCCGCGATTTTACTATCAACGCAATGGCGTTTAGTTTAAACGGCAATCGCTTCGGCGAACTTGTGGATCCGTTTAACGGAATGGATGATTTGAATAACAAGATCATCCGCACCCCGCTTGATCCAGATGTTACCTTCTCTGATGATCCGCTGCGTATAATGCGTGCCATTCGTTTTGCCACACAACTTGATTTCGAAATTGAGGATAAAACCTTAGAGGCAATCGCCCGAAATAAAGACCGCATTAAAATTGTTTCTGCCGAACGGATTATCGAGGAGCTGAATAAAATTATTATGGCTCCGAAACCATCAAAAGGTTTTAGACTACTGGAAGAAACTGGTTTACTGGCAATAATTTTCCCCGAGCTGCAAAGAATGAAAGGGGTTGACAAAGTAAACGGCATCGGTCATAAAGACAATTTTTATCACACTATTGAGGTGCTCGACCGCCTGGTACCCAACTCTGATAATCTGTGGTTACGTTGGTCGGCATTGTTGCACGACATAGCCAAGCCCAAAACAAAACGTTTTGTTGAAGACCTGGGCTGGACTTTTCACGCGCATAATTTCGTTGGCGTTAAAATGATCCCCAAGATCTTTAAACGCATGAAACTACCGCTGAATGAAAAGATGAAATACGTTCAGAAAATGGTAGGCCTACACATGCGGCCAATTGTTCTTTCGGAAGACATTGTAACTGACTCGGCAGTGCGTCGCCTGCTTTTTGAGGCTGGTGATGACATTGATGATTTAATGACCCTTTGCGAGGCCGACATTACATCGAAGAATCCGGAGAAGGTGAAGCGCTACATGAAAAACTTCAAAGTGGTTCGGCAAAAACTGAAAGAGATTGAGGAAAAAGATGCTATCCGTAATTTCCAACCTCCGGTTGACGGCGACCTTATTATGGAGACTTTCGATCTGTCGCCATGCCGCGAAGTTGGCCTGCTAAAAGATGCTATAAAAGAAGCTATTCTTGATGGCGAAATTCACAACAACTACGAGGAAGCTTTTGCTTTTATGATGAAAAAGGCAGAAGAAATGGGGCTCAAAGCAAAAGGCTAACGGACCTGCATCTTTAACAAAACAGGCAAATGATCGCTAAAACCTCCGTTGTAACGATAGCCCGTGTACGTGCGATGTAGTTTTCGGCCTCCACGAGATTCGTCCGGCTCGAATACAAAGGGCAGCTTGCTAATTGTTGCATTCTCTGGTTCCGTGCTTAAACCATTGCTGGCACTCAGTAAACTATGCGAAACAATTATTTGGTCGAAAACAAACCACTGTCCCTGGTATTTTAAAGTTCCTTCCTCTTGATTCATCCAGGGAAAAGATAAATTGTATAATCCGGCAGACTCGTTATTTAAAGGATCAGCGGCTCCAAGATATTGTGATATACTTTCATCTGTTGGCTGATCATTAAAATCGCCAACAATAACCACTTTCGCCTTCTCATTTTTTAGCACTATCTCCTCGTATTTCGATAAGAGCAAACGCGCAGCCTGCTGGCGTGCCGGGCGTGTTTCCAACAAACCCGAATAACGCGACGGCCAGTGATTTACGAAAACATGAATGGAATCTCCCCCATTTACAGTTCCCAAAACATAAAGAATTTCACGACTTTTACGAATCCCTCCATTTTTATCTTCCAGCGGGTAATACGAGTAATCAAGCGGATAAAAGGTTTCAGAATTATAGATCAGTGCCACGTCAATACCGCGCGGATCAGGCGACTCTTTGTGTATAATTTTGTACGGTGTAGATTTTAACGGCGTATCTTCAATTAGCTTTTCCAATACATAACGATTCTCAATTTCTGCCAAAGCAATTAAATCAGGCATTTGCCAACTGCCAGCACTAAGTATAACCTTCGAGATATTGTTGATTTTGTTATCGAATCGTTTTCGGGTCCAGTGCCGTTCGCCCGCAGGCGTAAACTCATCATCGTTAGTTAACGAATCATTTCGTACATCAAACAGGTTTTCAACGTTATAGAAGAGTATTGAAAATTCGGCATCGCTATTCTGAGCATTGCCTTTTGCAATAACAAGAATTAGGGATAAACAAAAAAGAAAGTGTTTCATTTTACTTTTCAAAGCGTTCGTACGCTCCCAGGTCGGGACCATCATCGCCGGTCCGGCTCTTATTCAGCAAATCTAAAGGAAAAATCTCCGAATACCTTGTAGTTCCCATGTCTTTGGCAGCCGATAAGGTATCCAGTTCATAATTATAATCATCATACGGATCGATAAACCTGGGGTCATAATCACTACCAACCAGTGCATTAATGTAATGGCTAGTATTGCTGGTATTCATAGTATCAGGTGCCTGAATAATACAATGATCAAACATATAATTAAAGGCATTCTCCCCGTTGTTCCCCAACTCCAGCTCGTTGCCAATGTTGCCGTAAATGATACTATTTCCGAAAGTGGCTTTGGCTAAATCTCCGTTGTAAGAAATTTGTTCTCCATTTGAATTTTCAACAACTAATACATTCGACACTACCAATGAAGGAGTGGTTCGAATAGACGCTCCATAATTTCCCCAATAATTGGCAATAGTTGTATGGTAAAATTCGTATTCGCCACCAACAAGCAATGCTGCAGCATAATACCCACAATTTGCTATTACATCGTTGTAGGCATATATTCGTGATTTTAATGCAAACAACCCGGCATAGGCCATGTTCTCAATTCTCGAATTGGTAAGTTCAACCGATGCATAACCTTCGTTCTCTATAGTACCAACCTGCAAGCCAATATTTGCATTTTTTATGTTGGTATAATTAAACAGGTTATTGTGACTTCCGGAATACAACACAATTCCGTTCCACTGGTCGGGAATATCTTCATAAGAAGGTTCAAGGCGATCGGCCCTAAAAACTATCGGTAATTCATAGGTTCCGTCGGCTATAACATTTCCACGAACGTACAAACCTGCATCTTTGTGAAAATAAATTTTTGTTCCAGGCTCAATTGTCAACGTCGACGTGCTGTCAACATACGCATAATCGTACACCAGGTATGGTTTTTCAGCTGTCCAGGTAGTTGTTTTCAGACGTTCGCTTTTTATCAGTTTAAAATCCTGACCGTAGGCTTCTAACATTATACTCTGGAAATTGGTATTGGTTGTAAACTCAATCGAATCTTGCACAACCATTGGTAAATTCTGCCCATTCGGATCGATAGTAACTTCAACAAAAATAAAGATACTGTCTCGTGCAGGCAATGCTACTTCGTACAACTCACTTCCCATATAACCGTTAATGTTCAACCTAAAATTTGAAGCATCTCCACCTCCAAGCCTTATTCTTGAAATTAATACATCCTCATCATAAGGATTACGAACAGTGAAACGGCGTGTTGTAGAACCGATTGTAGTAAAAATAGTATCGAAAGTTACTGTGTCAGCAGAAAACTGAAGTTGGGCATCGGTAGACGACAAATACCCCTCATCCTCACAAGAGAAGAGCATAACAAGCACAAGGGCTGCTCCAAGTATTTGAAGTAGATATCTAACCAATTCGAAATAATTTACATCCTTATAACGTCAACTTTCTGTCGTTATTTTACAAATATAAAAAATCAATTCACAATTTTTAACATTTCTTTACAATCCTTAGTGCTTAACTGCATCTTTTTCAGAAATGAGTAACAAACCAAGCATTGTAATTGCTCCATTAAGGATGAGTAACTCGAAACCGAACTGGTAGCCATTAAAGAGTGTTTCGGAATACGATGAGATAAAATAGCACAAAACCGGAGCAAAAATTCCGACTGCCGGAACCCATTTATCCTTAACTTTTAGGCTAGTGTACATTCCAAAAATAAACAGGCCTAAAATAGGACCGTATGTGTAACCGGCAACGGTAAACACAGCTACTACTATACTCTGATTATTTATGGCATCAAAAACAAGAATTACAGCAATTAGCAACACCGAAAACATAAGGTGCGACAACATTTTTATTCGCCGCTTTTTCTCTTCAGGATATTTATGGATTTTCAGAAAATCCACAGTAAACGAAGTGGTTAAGGCAGTTAAAGCAGAATCGGCACTTGAATAAGCTGCGGCTGTAATACCCAATAAAAAGGCAATTCCCACAGGTAATCCAAAATATTTCAAAGCCAGCATAGGGTAAAGGTCATCGGTATTTTTGGGCAAGCTAATTCCGTGCTCGCGAGCAAAAATGTATAACATTACTCCTAAACTTAAAAATAAGACTACTGTGAAAAGAAACGACATACTAAACACCAGCATATTCTTTTGTGCCTCCCTCTTATTTTTGCATGTCAGGTTTTTTTGCATCATATCCTGATCCATTCCAACCATAACAATGGTAATAAACATCCCCGAAACAAACTGTTTATAGAAGTTATTTCCTGAACGCCAGTCCCAAAAAAACAACTGCGAATTGCTGTCAGCAGCAATTGTTTTTACCAATCCTGTAAAATTCAAATCAAGACTTCGAGAAATGGCAACAATGGTAAACACAACCGCACTCACCAAAAAGAGTGTTTGCAGCGTGTCTGTCCAAACAATGGTTTTTATTCCGCCCTTAAAAGTATACACCCAAATGAGCGCAATGGTAACAATTACCGTTAACGAAAAAGGGATATTAAACGCATCGAAAAAGGCAATTTGTAGGACTCCCGCCACCAAAAATAACCGGAATGCTGCGCCGATCAGTTTCGAAATTAAAAAGAAAAACGAGCCGGTTTTATATGATCGTGGACCAAAACGGTCGTCAAGAAAAGAATAGATGGAAACCAGATTCAGCCGATAATACAGCGGTAACAAAATTCCAGCTACCAGCCAGTAGCCAACCAAATTCCCCAGCACAAACTGAAGGTATGAAAAGGCTGAGTTTCCGACTTCGCCCGGTACCGAAATAAAAGTAACTCCCGAGAGCGTAGCGCCAACCATTCCAAAGGCCACCAGATACCACGGCGATTTACGGTTTGCAGTAAAAAATGCCTGTGTATCGGCTTTTCGCGCGGTTATCCACGATATTGAAATAAGGACTAAAAAATAACCAAGTACAATTCCAAGAACAAGATATGGGCTCATAATTTTAGTTTATTCAAAATCGGGATAAAGCAAATATTTTTTTCTCATTTGTTTGAATTCCTCCAGCTCGGGTTGCCAGCTTTCAAGAATTTCAGCTTCGCTTTTTCCTTCTCTTATTTGTTTGATCATCGAGTCGGTTCCGGCGAGTAAATTCAGCCAGCGTTCGCGAGTCAGAAATTCGGTTTCATCTTCGTACTTATTATAGAAATCGAGGAAGTATTTCAACGTAAATTTTGGTGTATTTTCCAGCGTTCGCAAATCAACACCGTAACATTTCTTGTCTTTATTCAGCGGATTTATTGCGACTCCCGGAATACTACGCGGCGTAAATTCAAAAGTCCCTAAATCTTCTTTTAATCCACCCAAAACCTGGAACGGAAAATCAGTTCCACGCCCTACACTAACACTAGTGGCCTCGAAAAAACACAACGAAGGATACAATCGTACTGCAAGATCGTTTGGCAAGTTTGGAGATGGGCGAACCGGTAGTGAATAAGTCATTTTATGATTGTAATTTTGTACCGGAATAACTGTCAAATTGCATTTGTTATCTGCTTCATGCCAGCCTTCTTCGTTTATCATTTTTGCCAACTCGCCAATTGTGCACCCATGAACAATCGGAATCGGATCGAGACTAACAAACGATTCAAAACCTTTTTTCCGAATAGGGCCTGCAACGTAATCGCCATTCGGATTCGGTCGATCGAAAACAACAAGCGGAACATCGTTTTCGGCACACGCCTCAATAACGTAATGCAAAGTTGAAATGTAAGTATAAAAACGGCAACCCACATCCTGTATATCAAACACAACCACATCCAATCCATCGAAATGTTCGGCGGTTGGTTTTTTGTTTGTGCCATACAGCGAAAAAACAGGCAGACCGGTACTTTTATCCAACCCATCTTCCACTTCGCCACCTGCCGACACATCGCCTCTGAAACCATGTTCCGGAGCAAAAATCTTTTTTACAGCAACTTGCTGCTTCAATAAAAAGTCAACCAGGTGCTCGCCTTCTGCAATAGAAGTATTATTGACGACCAACCCTACATTTTTATCTTTCAACTCGTCTAAATAGAGCGAAGTACGTTCCGCTCCTACGATAATTTCCTTATCTTGCAGTGCCATACAACCGCTGGCAAACAAGCTTAAAACTAACACTAAAAAAATCCTGAACATAGGCTTTAAAATATTACATTTGCGCAAACGAAGATAGTTTTTAAATTTTTTAAAAAGCAATCATTTGAATAAAAAAGTTAAACGAATACGAAATAAAATTATGATGTGCACCCGGCACTAATTTCATTCGATGAACGTTTAACGTGTAGCATTAATTTTAAGCGATAGTACAAAGATGAAACCAACACCTATTATATTTTCACTTCTGTTATTTTTAGTTCTGTCGGCAACAAAAACGCCCTATGCCCAGGAACCTCCTTTTCTAAAGTTCAAGGATGATGAATGGGTGAACCAGCAACTCGAAAAAATGAGTTTGGACGAGCGAATTGCCCAGTTGATGATGATAACAGTTTATCCCAAACAAAACGATGCCAGCAAAGCAATTTATAAAAAAAGAATACAAGAGTGGAAGCCCGGCGGCATTTTGGTTATGCAGGGATCTCCCTATAAAACTGCAGATTGGATCAACCAGTTTCAGGACGCATCTGAAACACCACTTTTAGTTGCCATCGATGGTGAATGGGGACCGGCGATGCGAACCGACAGCACAATTGTTTATCCTTATGCACAGTCGTTAGGAGCCGTACAAGACAGTTTGTTACTCGATAAAATGGGAGAAGATTTTGCCGGCCAGTTAAAGCGCATGGGTATTCAAATGAACTTTGCACCTGTTGCCGATATTAACACCAATCCCTTTAATCCGGTAATCGGATTTCGTTCGTTTGGTGAGGATAAATACAATGTGGCTCAAAAATCGTGGATGGTTGCCAAAGGAATGCAAGACAATAAAGTAATTCCGGTAGCCAAACATTTTCCGGGGCATGGCGACACCAAAACCGACTCGCACAAAACACTACCACTTATTCCGCATTCAAAAAGCCGAATCGATAGTATTGAGAGTTACCCGTTTCGCTACTTATCAGCACACGGAATTACCGGAATTATGTCGGGGCATTTAAATATTCCTTCGCTTGATGATTCAGGAACAACCTCATCGCTTTCGAAAAAAGTGGTTACTGATTATTTAAAAAACGAAATTGGGTATAAAGGATTTGTAGTAACCGACGCCATAAACATGAAAGGCGTGCAAACTACTGCCGGAAGAGCAGAACTGGAAGCACTGATAGCCGGAAACGACATGATTGAATTTGTAGCCGATGCCGGAAAAGCTGTTGCAACAATAAAAGCTGCAGTTGCAAGTGGAGAAATAAGCGAGGATGAAATTAACGAAAAATGCAAAACCGTTTTGGCACTAAAACGCTGGGTGGGTTTAAATAATTATCAACCAACTGTGCTTAAAAATATTACTACCGACCTGAATTCTCCCGATTATCAGGTTACCAACCGAAAACTCTTAAAACAATCGATGACGGTTGTGGTAAATAACGACAGTACACTTCCGGTACAGGAGCTCGAAAAACGAACAATTGCAACCGTAAATATTGGCGGCGACCAAATTTCAGCTTTTCAGAATACATTGGCAAAATACACCGGCATGGATCACTTTTGGCTTCCAAAAGATGCCACCGAACAAACTTGGGCAAATCTTCGCCATAAGTTGGGTAACTATAACTTCGTAATTGCAGGAATAACCGGGATAAATAAATATTCATCAAATAATTACGGCATTTCTGAAATACAAAAACAGGCAGTTCTTGATTTGGTTAACGAACAACATGTTGTGTTTTCACTTTTTGGAAATGCTTACGCTTTAAAGCACTTTGCCAACATACATCATGCCGATGCGCTGATTGTTGCTCATCAGGATAATGACCTCACTCAGGAATTGGCCGCCCAGCTCGTTTTTGGGGCTTTTAAGGCAAACGGTAAACTTCCTGTTACTTCCGACAGACGATTTAAAGCCGGCGATGGTTTGGAAGTTGAACCAAACAAAACTTTTTCGTACACCATTCCGGAGGAAGCCGGAATGAATTCGGTTATTTTGAACCGAAAAATCGACTCGCTTGCCAATCTCGGAATTTCAGAACGAGCGTACCCGGGCTGCCAGGTTTTGGTTGCCAAAGACGGACAAGTGGTTTTTCATAAATGTTACGGTTATCAAACCTACGACAGCATTTACCCGGTAAACCGGGATAATATTTACGATTGGGCATCGGTTACCAAAGTTACTGGCCCGCTACCGGCAATTATGAAGATGGTTGACGAAGGCAAAATAAACGTAGATGATAAGTTTAGTAAATACTGGCCCGACTTTGTTGGCAGTAATAAAGAAAATCTAAGTTTCCGCGAAATACTGGCGCACCAGGCTCGTCTGGCCTCGTGGATCGCTTTCTGGACCATGACCGTAAAAGAAGACGGCACACTGGATAAAAATGTATTTACGGATCATCCCTCAGCAAAATTTGATGTTCGCGTGTCGGAAAGATTGTGTATGAATCACGATTTCCGAAAAACAATGTTCGATACCATCAGGACTTCTGAGCTACTGCCCAGAAAAAAATATATCTACTCGGGCTTGAGCTTTTACCTCTACCCCGATATCATTGAAAACCTTACGGCAACGCCTTACGAATCGTACGTAAAAAATACTTTTTACAAACCACTGGGCGCACAAACAATTACATTTAACGCGTATAAACACTATCCGTTAAGCCAGATTATCCCAACCGAAGTGGATGATTTTTTCAGGATGGAAAAAATGCGCGGATATGTTCACGATGAAGGTGCGGCCATGATGGGAGGCGTATCGGGAAATGCCGGTTTATTCGGATCGACAAACGACCTGGCCAAAGTATTTCAAATGTATTTACAAAAAGGCTATTTTGGCGGGCGGCGTTACATTTCGGAAAGAACAATGAACGAATTTACACGCATTCAATACCCCGAAAACGAAAATAGAAGAGGCCTTGGTTTTGACAAACCCATGATCGATAACGACGAAAACAAACTGGAAGATGCCTACCCTGCTGTTTCAAGCAGCAAAAGCAGCTTTGGACACAGTGGATATACAGGTACATTTGCCTGGGCCGACCCGGATAACGGACTTCTTTATATTTTCATGTCGAATCGTGTTTACCCCACACGAAACAATTCAAAGCTTTACGAATTAAACATTCGTACAGCCATGCACCAGGCAATTTATGATAGCATTTTTACAAAATAGGAGTAAGATTTATTGTTCCCTTAAAAAATGTTAATCACCCAATTACAGCAACCTGTTCTACAACATATAAACAAAACCAAACACTATTAATTTTCAGCAAGTTATAAATCAGAACTTACTCAATTATACACATAATATACCTCTTGTGTTATAACATTTAACAATACCTGTTCATGACGCTTTCATTATTAAATTATTAATTATACTTTTAAAGCACGTTCTTTACAAATACAATAATTATTAATTAATACCACAGCGATATGGAAAAAAAGATAACATTTAACGAGCTGCGAAAAATTAAAGACAGCTTACCTGACGGTTCAATTAGACAACTAGCGCAAGAATTTGAATTAAAAGAAGAAACTGTCAGGAATTATTTCGGAGGCGCTAATTACACAGATGGTAGAGCAGTGGGTATACACATGGAACCAGGGCCAAATGGAGGAATTGTTCTCCTGGACGATACGGCAATTCTGGAAAGAGCGCAGCAACTAGCTAGCGCAGCGGTTTAAAGTAGAAAAAATTAAAGATATTTAAGAAACTGTCCTATATTTATGGGGCAGTTTTTTTTTGTACAATTTTAATCTAAACCATTACCCATGAAGAAATTTACATTTTTCATTTCAATCGCTCTTATTAGCCTTCTGTTTAGTTCGTGCGAAGCGCCCTGGCAACCTTTGTTCAACGGCGAAAATCTAGATGGATGGGATACTTACATCGGTACTCCGCTTAAAGGTTTTGAGCACATCCATGAGCAGGCAACAACAGAAAACGTATTTAAAGTTGTCGATGTTGAAGGAGAAAAACTCATTCACATAACCGGAGAAGTTAACGGCTCGCTGGCTACCATTGACACCTTCGCCAACTATCACCTGGAGTTGGTTTTTAAGTGGGGCGACCAGGTTTACACCACCCGAAACAGCGGATTGCTTTACCATAGTTTTGGAGAATTTGGCGAAGCGTTAGGCACTTGGATGACCAACATAGAATGCCAGCTGATGCACGAAAATATGGGCGATACTTACCTTATGAACAATACTTGTTGCGAAACTGAAGTACAACAAACCAATGAAGGTTTCCAGTTTTCAAAAGGCGGAAACCTTACCCAATTTGGAAAAGACTTTAATGGCCCCGGTGTTAAAAAGGCTGTTGATGCTGAAAATCCAACCGGCGAATGGAACACTGTTGAATTATACAGCTACGGACGTACCACCGTTCATCTGGTTAACGGGCAGGTAACCATGGTAAATACAAATACCGGAGTGAACGAAGACGACGGCATTCGTCCGCTAAGTTCAGGCAAAATCCAAATCCAGTCAGAAGGTGGCGATTTGTTTATAAAATCAGTTCGTATAAAACCTATTAAGGAAATTCCTGCTGACATCCTTCAATAAAAAAATACATTTTACCCGTTTCTTTTAAAAACGGGTATATTTTTGCGCAAAATTTAATCGAATTAAGAAAATGAGTGGTAAAACTTTACGAGAACAATTAACCTTCAAAAACACCGTCCTTGGTGTACAGTTCCTATTTGTTGCTTTTGGTGCAACAGTTTTAGTTCCCTTGCTGGTGGGTATCGATCCGGCAGTGGCACTTTTTACTGCCGGAATTGGCACACTTCTTTTTCACCTGATTACCAAAAGACAAGTACCGGTTTTTCTGGGCAGTAGTTTTGCATTTATTGCACCAATTGTTGAAGCAACCAGACTTTATGGCTGGCCTGGCACACTTTCCGGAATTATTGCTGTTGGTATTGTATACGGCATTGTTTCAGCGCTGGTAAAATTACGCGGGATTTCATTTGTTGAGCGACTATTTCCTTCGGTTGTTGTTGGCCCAATTATTTTACTTATTGGTTTATCGCTGGCATCAACCGCAGTTGATATGGCGAAAACCGACTGGACACTTGCTGTAATAACATTAGCAACCGCTGTTTCGGTGGTAATATTTGGTAAAAAAATGATGAAACTAATCCCAATTTTTATTGCTATTGCAGTGGGTTACATTGTAGCTCTGATTTGGGGAAAGGTTGATTATTCGATAGTTCAGGAAGCCAACTGGATAAGTATTCCAGAATTCACTGCGCCTAAATTTAGCTGGCAAGCTATTCTTTATATGGTGCCGGTGGCTATTGCTCCAATTATCGAACACGTAGGCGATATGTACACAATTGGTGGCGTATGTAATAAAAACTTTATTGAAAAACCAGGCTTGCATCGCACTTTGCTTGGCGATGGTATTGCAACTGCACTGGCAGGATTTTTTGGTGGTGTGCCAAATACCACGTACTCAGAAGTAACCGGAGCAATTACACTTACAAAAGTTACCAATCCGTTTATACTTCGTATTTCGGCAATTACAGCACTGGTATTTGCATTTGTGGGAAAAATAAGCGGCTTCTTGGAAACTATACCACAGGCAGTGTTAGGTGGTATTATGTTGCTGCTTTTCGGAATGATCGCTTCGATTGGTATTAAAACATTGGTTGACTCGAAAACCAATATGAGCGAAACCCGCAACCAGGTTATTGTTTCACTGGTACTAACTGTTGGAATTGGTGGAGCCGTTATTCAATACGGAACCTTCTCGCTGGCTGGAATTGGATTGGCCGCTGCAGTTGGCATTATCTTAAATTTGCTGTTACCGGCAACTAAAAAAGAAGATTTATAAAAAGACACGAGCTGCGAGTCGCTAGCTACGAGATAAAAAAAGGATCCGATCTATTAGTAGACCGGATCCTTTTTCGTTCAAAATAAGTTCTATTTACTTGATTTTGTAGGCCATCAATGCTTCTCCGTGACGAATATATAATACTCCGTTGGCAACTACCGGATGCGAAAAATGCTCCTGGCTTCCCATGGTAACTTTAAATAAACCGCCTTGCGTAAGTTTTCCGTTTTCGTAATTGAAAAGGCGCACATCGCCGTTCGTGCCATAAACGATAAATTTATTATCAGCGAAAATAATACCTCCAAACGATGATCTTACTTTATCCAAAACAGCTCCTGTTTCCGGATCCAGAACGTTCAGGTATTTATTCTCAGTGGTAACAAACAACTTGTTATCGTTCAGAATATAACCGCCCATGTCATTCTTCACACTTTCATTGGTCCACACTTCTTTTATACTGCTTCCATCCGCCGAAAGCTCCAGTTTAATAGCTCCTTTACCATTGTCATCATTAGTAACAACATACAAATACGGAGCTTTATAAACGGGCGTATTCGCATGATCCCCATCATGACGAATGGCAATGTCGTATTTCCAAAGCAACTCACCGGTTTCGCAATCAACACCAAAAACATAGTGCCTTGATGTGGATACAAAAACCTTACGCGATGGAAGATTTACCAAAATTGGCGAAACAAAATGAGTGGTGTCTCCGGTTGCTTCAGATGTCCATATTGTCTTTCCGGTTAATCGGTCGAGTTTGGCAACACTAATTTCTTTTCCCCCCGGAAAACAATAAACTGCATTCTCATCGGTAACTACCGACTCGGCATAACTAAATTCATTCATATAACCATCCAGGTCGTTAATCATATCAACTGCCCAAAGTTCTTTCCCGGTATTCAGGTCAAAGCAGCCCAGTCTTCCCAAACCAGAAGTTGCATAAATCATGTTGCCAACAACTGTTGGTGTTGATCTAGCCCCTGGGAAACGGGCAGAAAATCCATCTCCAACAAATGATTTACCATTTGGTGTTTTCCACAACAATTTACCGTCCAAATCGAAAGCAAATAGTGTACTGATCCCGTCTTCAATTCCGATAATAAGTAATTTATCTGAAGTTATAACAGGGGCTGCATAACCGGGTCCAAGAGTTTCGGTCGACCACAATAGTTGCGGGCCATCTTCAGGCCACTGATCCAGCAATCCGGATTCATTGTACTTGCCATCGCGATCGAGACCGCGCCACTGGTAAACAGTTTGCGAAATTGCAAATTGACTAATAAATAATAAGACAATAAGACTGAATAAAGAATTGATTTTTTTCATTTCAGGTTATTTAATTTTTCGGTTGATTGACAGAGTTCTGACTCATGCGAATATAAATAAAAAACACGACAGACTGTGTTAACGCGTTCTTAATCACTTCTTCAGAAAAAGCTTGCCGAAAATAACCTGATGGTATTACTCCACTCAATTCGCCTCCTGCTTTTCAGGCAGATAACGCCAAAACCGTCGCGGCATATGCTGGCGTTGCAGTTTTAAATTTTTACGCTCTTCAATATTGATGTGTTTGAAGTAAGAGCGCCATAGTTTTTGATAAAAGTCTTCGCCCTCGTGCAGCAACTCCTCTTTCACCTGACCGTTGTAAGCGTTAAACTGTTTTTTTGTGAGCACCACTTCTTCTACCTTATCGTTGCCATATAAAATACCGTAGTTGCGCTTCAAATCGTAAATTAGCCAGCGCTGATCGGTAAAACGTTTTTGGTAATGATTAATAATTAGCGGAATGACATCGTATTTTGGTTCGATGCCACAAAAGTACATCCGGTCTTTAGTGCGCTGAAACCGAACAAACTGCATCATTCGCATAGCTTCCTTTTTTACCTTTTGTGAGGCTTGGGTGAGATGCAAAACATCGGGATCGCCATAATCGGTTTCCAAATTCAAATGTCCGCTGAACATCCGACGCAAAAAACGATAAATCTTCATTTCAATGCCCAGCTCTTCCGACAGGTAGGCATAAAACAACAACTGTTTATTTTTCCCCGACAGGTGTTTTTGAATGCCCTTCCACACGCGCTCAGCTTTTTTCGGGTTGGTTGGGATATCAATACTTTCAACAAAAAGATAACGTTGCTCTCCATAGCGCGAACAAATATCAACCGGAAAATCTTTTCGGTTGTAGCAATCGAAAACACAGGTTAAAAAACCCTCAAAAGTATTATCGTAGGTGTATATTTTCATTACTGGATACTTGATATTGTAATTAGATTCTGCAACTAATGCAACGTTGGCAGCACCGGTTTAAAATCGCCAAATAGCTTCAACTGCGTGTCTAATGACTTTTTATATTTTGAATTCATTTCGCACAGCAGTTTATGTCTCAATCGTTTGGGCTCCCACCCCATTCCCGGCGAAGGAAGTTCATTGCATGTGATAAAGTACTTGGCACGTTTCATAACTATTCCAAGCTTTTTAAGATGCAGCGAATTTAGCCGGCGGTGTTTTCGTGCCAGAATAATTTTCTGTGCCGACTGCACTCCAACTCCGGGAATACGAAGGATCATTTCGTAGTCTGCACGGTTAATATCCACCGGAAACAGGTGCATATTTCGGAGCGCAAACCCCAGTTTTGGGTCCAAATCCAAATCCAGAAAAGGCTGATCTTCGCTCAAAATCTCCTCAGCCTTAAAATGATAAAAACGCATCAGCCAGTCGCTTTGATACAGTCGGTTTTCACGCACCAACGGCGGCCGGTTAACAGCAGGTAGACGCTCATCGTAACTGTTCACCGGAAGGTAACCCGAAAAATACACGCGTTTCAGGTTCTGCTTTTTATACAATCCCGATGACAACAGAATAATCTGCCTGTCGGTTTCGGGTGTTGCTCCAACAATCAATTGCGTACTTTGTCCGGCCGGAGCAAAACGCGGTGCCTTTCGGTACTTTTGACGTTCCTCTTTTGCTACAAGAATCGAATCGCGGATTTGCCCCATGGGCGTAACAATATCCGGATAGTTTTTTTCCGGTGCCAGCTTTTTCAGGTTCGGTTCGGTCGGGATTTCCATGTTTACACTTAAACGGTCGGCCCAAACTCCGGCCTCGTGAATCAATTCACTACTTGCTCCGGGAATCGCTTTCAAATGAATGTAGCCATTATAATTCTCTTCTTTGCGGAGTTTTTTAGCTACCAGCACCATTCGCTCCATGGTGTAATCGGGATTTTTAATCACCCCCGAACTCAAAAACAATCCCTCGATATAATTACGGCGATAAAACCCAATGGTGAGATCAACAATTTCCTGCGCCGTAAAAGTGGCACGCGGACGATCGTTGGTGCGGCGATTTATACAATACGCACAATCATAAATACAATTGTTAGTCATTAGTATTTTAAACAGGCTTACACAACGCCCGTCTTCGGTAAAACTGTGGCAAATGCCGCACGCCACACCATTACCAATTCCTTTACTGCTGTTGGCCCGGCTACTCCCGCTCGATGCACACGAAACATCGTATTTTGCAGCATCGGATAATATTTTCAGTTTTTCATGTACAGAGTCGTTCATAATTTTACTGCAATTTTTGGTTATTAAAGTCATCCTTCTTGCTCAAAAAAAATCCCCGGCATTTATACCAGGGATTAGGAACCTCAGTTCACTTTGGGTTTAAACATTTAGGAACATTAAGGAAATATGTTGAACTAAATTATTTTTATCCTATTGATAATATTATTATCATTTGAGTCGATAATAAATTAATCATTTCTTTTTAAACTGCAAGAATATTTTTTACTTTTGAAAAAATCATTTTTAACACTATGAATTTCTTCAGCAAGAATATCAAGCTGTTACGCAATCGAAAAAAGCGCACACAAAACGAGGTAGCTGTTGCATTGGAGTTAAAACGAACCACTGTTAACGCACTCGAAAATGAAATCAGTCAACCCACAGTATCGCATCTCCAAGCTTTTTCAAAATACTATGGGATTGCAATTGACACACTAATTAATGTGAATTTGCACCAACTTTCAGAAAGTCAGTTTACCGATTTGCAAAATGGTTTTGATGTTTTTATCCGTGGAACAAAACTGCGGGTGATTGCCACAACCGTAGATTCGGACAACAACGATAATATTGAGTTTGTGAACGAAAAAGCCAAAGCCGGTTATGTTAACTGTTTTGCCGACCCCGAATACATTGGAAAGTTGCCGGTTTTTCAACTGCCATTTCTCTCGAAAGACAAAAAATACAGAGCCTTTACCATCGAAGGCGACTCGATGTTGCCAATAGCCGCCGGATCAATCGTAATCGGCGAATTTCTACAGGATTTCTACAACATTAAAAGCAACGATGCTTATATAATTGTTACCCGCGACGAAGGAATTGTTTTTAAGGTGGTTCAGAATAATATCGCCACCGAGCGATCGCTGAAATTGATTTCGCTAAACAAAACATTTGAACCTTACAACTTACCAATTGGAGAAGTTACGGAAGTGTGGAAATTTGTATGCTACCTAAATACCTGCATCCCTGAACCCGAGTCGGACATAAGTGTGTTGATGAAACAAATGGACGACATGCACAAGGCAATAAAAAAACTTGGATCAAAAATTGAATAGCGCTTAAGAAACCACTCTCGCTTTCCTTTCGTAACTTTAGAAAAAGTTTGGAAACACGAAATGCAGGAGGCCTTATTCTATAGCAAATCTACAAACGGGCAAATAAAGTGCGGGCTTTGTCCGTGGAACTGCATATTAACCGACGGGCAAACGGGTATTTGTAAAGTGCGCACCAACCACGGCGGCACTTTAATTACTGGTGTTTACAATAAAGTTGCAGCGCTTGGCTCCGATCCAATTGAAAAAAAGCCACTTTACCATTTTTACACCGGGAAAAACATTTTATCAATAGGCGAAGTGGGTTGTAACCTGCAGTGTAGTTTTGCCAAAACCACCGGATATCGCAATGCAAAGCTTCTGAGTTCTCGGGCTTTCATAATATCAGCGCTAAAAAAATTGTTACGGAAGCACTAAAAACATGGAACAACATTGGCATTGCTTATACTTACAACGAACCCTTTACTTTTTACGAGTTTTTATTAGACACTGCTGAACTGGCCCATTCAAAAGGATTAAAAAATGTAGTGGTTTCCAACGGTTATATCAACAAGGAACCACTACAAAAACTATTGCCTTTTATAAACGCTTTTAACATCGATCTAAAAGCTTTTTCGAATGACTTTTACAAAAAATACACTAAAGGGAAATTGCAGCCAGTGCTTGATACACTCAAACAAATTGCCAAAAGTCAGGCTCATCTTGAAATTACCACACTGGTTATTCCCGGATTAAATGATGAAATCTCCGAATTTGAAAAGATGATAAACTGGATAGCCACCAAGTTGGGAGAAAATGTTCCGTTGCACCTTTCGCGCTACTATCCTCAATACAAATTAAAAGCACCCGCCACTCCAATAGAAACATTAACGGAGTTGTATGATCTGGCAAAACAAAAATTGCAACATGTTTATTTGGGAAATGTCAGCGACGAAAAACGATCAACAACGTACTGCGCCAACTGCAATATGCCGCTTATTTCAAGAAACCATTACCAAACCGAAATTTTAGCTCTTGATACCGAAGGAAATTGCAAAAAGTGTGGTTCCTCGGCAACAATAATTATTTAGCAAGCAATTCGTAAAATACCCCTTCGCGCAAAGCAAAATCAGTTTGTACAATCTGTTTTATTCCAATGGCAGAAATAAGTGTTTCAATTAAGATTACTGCCGGTACAATTAAATCAACACGCACATAATCCATCCCTTTCATTTGCAGACGCTCGTCGCGGGTAGATTGCAGCAATTTTTCGTAAACAACATAAAACTCCTCCAGCGATATAACTTGTGTTACACGCTGTTTTTCGCCAGGATTTACCTCATCCAACATGTCGGCAATTGTATCAAAAGCACCTGAACAGCCAATTAAAGTGCCAACACTCTTTTTTGTACAATTCTGAATTGCAGTTTGATGTTCGTCGGCAAAATATTTTTGAAGTTCACGGACTTGTTCATCGCTTATCGGATCAGAAAGATCAAACGAGTTAATGACCCGTGACATTCCGGTTGGCCGGCTTTCTTTCCAAAGAATTGCATCTTTATGCGTTAATATCAGCTCGTTGCTACCGCCACCAATATCAAGAATTACAGAAAGGAATTCAATATTTCGGAACGCCAGCAAAACACCTTTAAAAATCAATTCAGCTTCACGCTCTCCCGAAATAACTTCAACAGAACAAGCACAAACCTTTTCAATTGCCGCTACAAATTCAGCTTTATTATCGGCAGTGCGCACCGCCGAGGTTGCAAATACTTTTATTTCATCAACACCAAAAGTTTCCATTATTTCGTTATGCACCCGAAATGCCGCTATTGTTCTAAAAATAGCCTCATCGCTAATCTGGTTGTCCCTAATTTTTCCATCGCCCAACTTCACCATTTCTTTACTCTGATGCAGGATTTTGTACTGTTTACCATTCATTTCGGCGAGCAGTAAATTACAGGTATTTGTCCCCAAATCGATAACAGCGATGCGCATAATTTTTAATTTTTCGAATATCAAAAGAATAAAAAACGTTGGAATATCAGGCAAGGAATCGTGCCGTTCTGAAATAATTTATCGAATTTTTATAAAGGATGATTATACCAGTCTTTCGCACTTTTACCTCCCGACTCCGCCCAATCCTGAAAAGTTGGATAATCGCTGACAATAGAAATTCCTTCACGACAGGATTGAAAAGTGCCATCAAAAATAAACTGGATTGCCCATGGATAATTCTCCGCCGATCTGAAAAAAGCCGCTTCGCCACTTAACGGATAAGCAAATTTACTGCCCTGGTCCCATCGCCATGCAGTTGGAGAAGCATCATCGTAAAAACTAAACAAACCCATATCTTGGGCTTGCGTTGGAGGTGCACCAAATGGCCTAATCTGAATGCCATTATTATTCAACCTGAATAAATAAGGTATAAAAAGAAAATTCTTTAGTTCATTCTCGTTCAGGGTAATGCGAAACTCGGTGGTACCCACTTCCAACTCCTTTAGACTTGAAACAGCAACGATACCATTTTTTACGTTTTCATCTTTTTCGGCTTCGTTTACACTTCTCATCACATCGCCCAAATAATAGATTTCATGGCCCTCTAATCCGAACAACTCAAATCCCAAACCCCAATCCAACGACACATCAATGGCTTCAATATTGCAAACAACGGCTATTTCTGTTATAAAGTTTTCTGCATTACGTTGCCACCGGCACGTGGTTTTTACCACAACATCGTTAAAATCAAAATCGTCTTTTAGAGGCCACGAGTTCTCAAACAACGAATATGTTGAAGAGCCTTGTATTTCAATGCCTGCATTTCCCATTTTCGGCACGACTTTAGCCGAAATATTCTCAACAATATAATCTACAGTTGAAGCTCCGGCATCAATCTGAACGGATTCTCCGGTTGCCATTACTTTTAGTTTTAACATGTCAACCGTTGCAGGAATTATAGGATTCAGATCAACCAAACCATTTTGTATGGTTAATAAATCAAGCAGATTATTTGCATTATCGTATAGTTCAACCAAGGTATTATCGAGAGCTGTAGTTATGGCTCCGTTGTGCTTAAAATTAACGATGATATGAGGCTGGTTTATACACGACCAATTAAAATCAGCAGGTACTTCAAGCTCGAAAAAGCTATCATATGGCAATGGATCCGGGTCTTTCACCGGGTCTACAAAACATCCTTCGAGGGCTACAAACAATAGTAATATCAGGCATTTTCTCATTGTGCAGCCTTAAATGGTTTGTATTATGATTCAAAGTGAGAAAAATATTCGGAATTAGCAAAGTGTTTTTTGTGTTTAGGCATTCTGGGCAATCGCTTTGGGCAATTAGCTGAAGGTCCCATCAGCCAAACCGACAGGTATGAGAAGATCTGCTCTTCATTTTTTTGTGTTGACTGATTGTATTAATTTGCACCACAACAATAAAAACATGCTGCAGCAACTAAAACAAAAAATACAATCGCTCGGATTTCTCGATTCTGCCCTACTTCCCGTTTCCTTTTTGGAGGAAGAAGAAACGCACCTGAAAACATGGCTCGGTAACGAGATGCACGGTGAAATGGGTTATATGAATCGCAACATAGATAAACGTTTAGATCCGTCGTTGCTGGTTGAAAATGCTAAAACAATTATTATTGTGCTGCTAAACTATTTCCCCAAATCAACGCAGGAAGATCAAACGGCGCCGGTGCTTTCGAAATATGCTTACGGCACTGATTATCATTTTGTAATGAAAGACAAACTGAAAGAGCTGCTCAAGTTCATTCAGGAAGAAATTGCGCCTTGTTCTGGCCGACCATTTGTTGATTCTGCTCCGGTTTTAGAGCGTGCATGGGCGCGAAAAGCAGGTCTCGGCTGGGTTGGAAAAAACAGTAACTTAATTTCTCCGCACCATGGTAGTTTCTTTTTTATTGGCGAACTAATTATCGATATTGAGCTACCTTATGACGCCCCAAAACTGGTGCGCGACCATTGCGGGCGATGCACAAAATGTATCGATGCCTGCCCAACAAAAGCTATTGTTGCCGACCGCGTAGTTGATGCACGGAAATGTATTTCGTATCAAACCATTGAAGTACGGGGTGAAATGGATACCAATTTAAAAGGTCAGTTTGAAAATCGGGTATTTGGCTGCGATATTTGCCAGGATGTGTGCCCCTGGAATTTAAAATCGGAGCCACATAACGAAGCAGGCTTAAAACCTCATCCTAAACTTTTAACACTGCAAAAACAGGATTGGGAGAATATGGAACGCCCGCTGTTTAACGCGCTTTTTAAAAACTCGGCGGTTAAACGCACCGGTTATAAGGGATTGCAACGCAACCTGAGTTTTTTAAACGATGACGCAAAGCGCCAAAACCAATAATTAAAACGGCTTAATTGTAATCGTATACTTTTTGACATCGGGCAATACCCGGTACTTCCGTAACTGACGAATAGCAGTACCTCCAACGCCCGACACTTCGTAATCCACATTTAGAATAGTATTTGGCGCCTCCTTTAACTGGTAGGTGTACATGGCCCGCGACAGGTTGTCGGTGGTGTATTTATGCAGGCTAAAATTCAACAGTTGGTCTCCATTTATTAGTAACCCATGATCGTCGTTGTTATGTACTTTTAGCCAACGCACATCGCTACGGTTACCATACTCCTGTGGTATAATATAAGGCACATACATTGAGTCGGCAGTTGAATGATACAAACCGACTTTTGCCCCGGTTTTACGGTCTGGGTAGTTTTCAAATGGACCACGACCATAATATTGCACGCGATTAAAACTTTTTGGCAATTGAAACTGCAAACCTACCTTTTGTAACATATCCGGCATTGGTCCGTGCGGGATAACTTCCTGCTCCAATTTAATGCTACCGTCGGCAGAAAATGTCCAGGTTTGTTTTTGCTCGAATGCAGAATAATAAAACCATTGGTCTTTTCGCCTTGCCGGATCGAGACTGGAGTTGGCAAATACATCCATTTTTAAAACCAGCTCATTATCCTTTACCTGCAGCAACTCATAATCGTCTAGTCCTTGCTCCAAATCACGCATTCCCAAAGTGCGCAACTGGTTATCAATACTTCTGCCCAGTCCCGGCGTTAGCCGATCCCAACCAACCATATTACTTCCCCATGGATCGATATCGTTGGCAGTTGGTGCGCGCCAAACCATAAATTCAGGACCGCCCTCGAGGTACTCCGTACCGTTATATTTCAGCGAAACAAATTCGCCGGTTTTATTATCAATTGAATAACTAAAGTTGCTGCCATTAATGTGAATAAAGTTTTCATCCTCTGTGGCTGTCACTTTCTTATTGTTTATTTCTTCGTCAACAAAATAAAAGTCGACAGGAACCTTGAACTGCTCCCATGCAATTTCATGTCCTTTTGGCGCCCAGTTCAAATCATCTTTTAGTATAAACGAAACCTCCAGCAAACATTCGGTTGTCGACTCAATTCGAGGACGGCGATAATCAATGGTGATTTCGCCTGTTGTGCCAGTCGGAATATCACAATCAAAAAATCCACGCTGACTGCTTTCTCCATCAACTTTTATTTGCCAGAATCCTTCAAGCTCATTTAAATTCTTAAAATGATGACGGTTTGTTATTTTCAATACCCCATTTTCAATATCAACAGCTTCAATTTTAACGGGCTGCCCTGATCGTTTTATCTGATTGATTTCAGGTTGAACACTTCTGTCGGGCCAGATAATTCCATAGGTTCTTCCCCCCAAACCAACTGCATAAAAATCACCGTCTTTTTCATCTTCTTCAAAATTCAGATGAAGCACCAGTCCATCATTTTCGTTCTCGATATTATTGATATTTACAGCCCGGTTGAACACCCGTACATCGTCGATCACCATTTTCGACAGGCGCCCTGAGTGTTCCCCCTGATCCTGTGTTTCGGCCTCGCGACCAATACATAGCGGGAAAGGTGTAGAGCTAATATTTCCAGAGAATGAAGTAGTGGCTACTCTACTATTGTCGATATATAGCTGGAGTTGGCTTCCGTTGTAAATGCCAGTTACGCGATGCCAATTTTCGTAAAAATTAGTATCAACCTTGGCTTTGGTAGAAATACGTTTATCTCCTTGAACATAAAATTCCAGCGTTTCCAAATCCGCCATTTGAATGCCATAACCGTGCGCACCTTTGGCAATAAAAACATTAGGCTGTAGAATCTCGGATGGTTTTACCCAAAAGTCAATCGTCAGTTGATTTCCGGTAATATCAAGGCCAGGATCGCGGTAAAACTCCACCCAATCATCATGACCGGGAAATTCCAGCCCCCAGCCATAAACGCCTTGCTGGAACATCGGGCGTCCCATAATTTGTCCGTCGTTTTTTTCCTCCGAAAGATCGGGCAAAATCCAGCGTGGTGTTTTTATTCCCGGGCTGATCCAGTCCCAAATAGCACCGCCTGTTAATCGCGGAAATTTCCAGATGTATTCCCAGTATTCATCCATGCCGCCAAGGCCATTCCCGGTTGCAGCCAGATACTCGTCCATGAACGATGCGCGTTTATCGTTGGCCGGCAATACTTTTCCCTGTGCCAGGTTTTTATAATCTACCGGCAGCCAATAACGTGGCCCCACTAAATCCTCGAAAGGAATATGAAAAGTGTTTCCGCCATACATCCAGGCCGGACGACTTGGATCAATCGCCTTGCCGGTTTTTATTACTTCGTTTATATTTTGTCCGCTTCCCGATTCGTTTCCGGCACTCCAGACAATCACCGCCGGATGATTGCGGTCGCGATATACCAATTTGCGCGAACGATCGCGGTACATTTCTGTCCACTCAGCCTTTTCCGACAACCAAATATTGTTGTGCGCCTCATCACCCACTTCATCAAAAATATAGATACCCAATTCATCGGCCATTTGAATATACTCGGGAGTTGGCGGATAATGGCAGGTACGTACACAATTGATATTGAATTGCTTCATCAGTAACAGGTCCTGTTTTAACGTTTCCAGCGGCACCGCCTGCCCGTGTTCCGGATGATGCATATGGCTGTTTACGCCATTCAGTTTTACAGGAACGCCATTCACCGTTAAAATCTTATCGTTGTATTCCACCTCGCGAAAGCCAATTTTCTGCGTAAATGCCTCAGTAACTTTTCCATTCGCATTTTTTAGCTGCACCAGCATTATAAAAAGGTTCGGAAACTCGGCTGACCACTGCGGCGGATCGACTACCACAGTTGACAATTGGACCTTGGTATTTCCCATTGAATCAACCTCAAAAGTTTGTTTCATCGTTCCATTTTTTAAAATCGACCGGCCTTCGAGATCGTAAACATCAACAGTAAATTCGCCTGTTTCTACTTCCGGTAATTGATTCTGAATATGTGTTTCCACCGTTAAAGTTGCATCCTCATAATTTTCATCAAAATCGGTTACCACGTAATGATCATGAATAAATGTTTTTGGCTGTGCGTACAATTTCACATCACGAAAAATACCTGACAAGCGCCACATATCCTGATTTTCGAGGTACGAACCATCGGAAAAACGAATGACCTGAATCGCCAGATCATTTTCGCCCTTTTTAATAAATGGTGTGAGATTAAATTCAGCAGGTTCAAAACCACCCTGGTTGTATCCAACCTGATGTCCGTTCACCCAAATGTACGAAGCTGATTTGATACCTTCAAAACGAAGCATCACTTCTTTATCTTCCCAGTTTTCGGGAACAGTAAATTTCTTTTTGTAGCATCCTGTTGGATTATAATAATCGGGAATATTCGGCGGATCATTCTCAAACGA
Organism: uncultured Draconibacterium sp.; assembly: GCF_963676815.1. Taxonomy (NCBI): domain Bacteria; kingdom Pseudomonadati; phylum Bacteroidota; class Bacteroidia; order Marinilabiliales; family Prolixibacteraceae; genus Draconibacterium; species uncultured Draconibacterium sp. The sequence goes on along the minus strand of NZ_OY781365.1, from coordinate 3,017,765 downwards.
GATAGCCACATTCCGGAACTTCGGGTGACCGTAACCTTCCATTTGCCAGTTGGAAGGTACTTTTATTTCATCCCATGCTGTCGTATTTAAATCGGGCTGCCAAAAATCCTCCGGTACCTGTTGCGGCGTTTCCACCCATTTAAACTTCCACTGCCCGTTTAACAATTGGTAATTCTCGCATTTTCGTGGCAAATTCTGTATCGCATCATCAGCCGATGCATACGGAATATGAAAAGCATGCGGCGCATTTTGTCCTTTTTCAAACACCGTTGGATTTTGCCAGTCGTTTGGTTGCGCAACTAACCTGAAAGAAGAAAATAGGAAGAGAATGAAAACAGAGCGAATCATTTTTGATTGTTTGAATGTTAATGTTCCTTTTGTAAAAATAAACTTAGTTAATAAAAAGCCCAGATATTATTCGTTAAATCTGTCACGATCATTTTAAGTGGTAGTCTAAATTTTATTTATCCGACACAAAATTCAATCGTTAGATATCTTCCTAAATTTACAATGTTAAGTTGAATTCTTTTATATTTTTAACGTCCAAATCAAATAATTGCTAATGCAAAACAGAACAATTCTCAAATGGATATTTATTGTTTTTATTCTGGCTGATTTATCTTTTTCCTTCTTACAATATTATCAAACCCCATTATTTGGAGATATTCAAGGAGGAGTGTTACCTGAACCAGCTGTTCAAGAAGTTTTGGATGATCCATTGGGATTTTCAGCAATTCAAACAGAAGAGAAACATGTGAACCCGAATAGGTTTTTCTCACACTATCTTCTAATGAAGTATTTCAGGAATGTCCCACTGTTTATACAAAACTTTACTTCCCCGATCAATTCAGTTTATTTAAGCAGCGCAATCGCCAAGCTAGTTGTTCAAATCTTATTCATATACTGCATAACGTCTCTTATTACAAATAGATATAATCCATTAAATCATAATTATATTGTTGCTGCAGCAATCGTAACACCAATGTTCCAATCACATGGTTTCTGGAGTACAATGGGAATCATCGACAAATCAATAGCCTATACATTCTTTTATGGAATCCCAATAGTTTTAACCATGCTCTTTTTATTACCCATTCTTCTCAATATTATCTACAAGAGGACAATCCCGTTTGGGTTATATTTTCTGCTATTCCCATTCATAATTATACTGCCTCTTAGTGGACCATTAATCCCCGGAATATTACTTATAATGACCTGTTTAATTGTATCTTCCAGGTGTCTCATGTATGCAAAACAGTGTAACAATAATATCAACTGTCTGTTAAAACGAATTCCAAAGTCAGTTTATATTTTATTACTTCCAATCTCCATTTGGAGTATGTATTCCTTGTATCTTGGCACATATGACTCAAATTTATTTGAAGGCACTATATCTATTGGGCAAAGGTATTTGCGTTTACCTAATGGTATATACAGAGAAATATTTCATGCTTTAGGGGTACCACTAATGTTAGTAGTAATTGGCATTAACATTTATTTATTAAAAAAGCAAAACCTGCTAAAAGAGAGAGCAACATTCCTATACGCATTTAAATGGATTATTCTTTTCTCGTTAATTTACATTTTTCTTTTACCATTTGGAGGATATAGACCGTACAGACCATTTATAATAAGACACGATACAATTATTCCGGTAACTACTGTTTTGATATTCTTTTTTGCGGCATCCTCTTTCAATCTTTTACAATCTCTTCAAAACAAATCGAAACGCAATTATCTAATTCTACTAATATTTGTACTGCTAACTTTTTCAATTGCCGATATAAAAGGGTTGGGAAGAAATAAATGTGAGCGAAAAGCATTAAAAAAAATAGCACAATCAAAAGAGAAAATAGTTTCAATTCCTAAAGACTGTTTTGTTTTAAGTTGGGCCAATAATAGTATTCCCCAAGACAGTAAAATGCGGGCTGAATTACTTTATTATTGGAATATCACGCCTGAAGTAAAACTTTTTTACAACGAAAAATAGCTTTTATTCATTATTCCTTAAAAATACTTCTACTTCGTGAAAAATACCAGAAACATCAAATCTTTAACAGTAAAAATAGAAAATTTGATATTCGTGAATCAACCCTGAAAAGTAGGATTTAGTAACTTTGACTTCCAAAATATTTATCATGAAACTGATTCATCTGCTACCTATCCTATTTATTGTAATTCTGTTGGGCTGTAATTCTTCCCAGCAAAAAACAGCCGACAAAACACCTGTCATAAAAACCTTAAATGACGACGGTGCCTGGTGCTGGTTTTCTGATCCGCGTGCAATTTATACCAGCGATGGGCAAATAATAACCGGCTGGATAAAAAAAGATGGTTCGGTAGAAGTAGCCTCCTTAAACCCTGAAACCGAGGATGCAAAATTCAACAACATCTTTCCGCAATTTGAATTTGACGATCATGATAATCCGGCATTTACAGTCCTTCCCAATGGCAATATTTTTACCATGTTTGCCTGGCACGCTACCGACAAAGGAGCTGTTAGCAATACAACAACAAACGGCACCGATATTAGTAGTTTTGGCGAGAATGTGATTTTCAAACCAAAAACCGACGAATTGCTAAAGAATTTCCCCAGAGAAACCTATACCTATGCCAATCCCTTTGTTTTAAGTGAAGAAAATAACAAGTTATTTGTATTTGGCCGCTGGATCGGTTTTAAACCCAACCTGATTATCTCAGACGACAACGGCCAAAGCTGGAGCGAACAATACGTGGTAATGAGCGATGTTCCGTTTACACCCAACAACCGGCCTTACGTAAAATATTATTCGGATGGTAAATCAAAAATCCACATGATATTCACCGACGGACATCCGCGCGTGGAACCAACCAACTCCGTCTACTACTGCTATTATGAAATGGGCGCATTCTGGAAAGCTGACGGAACAAAAATCTGTAATCTCGACGGCCTGCCATTTCAGGTAACTGATGCAACTGTGGTTTATAAAGCTGATGAAGAACACGGCCGGGCGTGGATTTGCGATGTTGTTGAAAAAGACAACACTCCTTACATTCTATACACCCGTCATCCGCAGGAAACCGATCATCGTTATTACTACGCCTGGTACAATGCTGACACAAAAACATGGGAAGATCATGAAATTTGCAAAGCCGGAAAATGGTTTCCGCAAACACCAGAAGGCGAAACAGAGCGCGAACCGCACTACATGGGAAACATGACTTTCAATCCGAACAAACCCAATGAAATTTATTTGTCGCGCGAGATTAATGGTGTTTTTGAAATTGAAAAACGTACAACAAACGATGGCGGAAACTCATGGAATATTGAACCAATTACACAAAATTCAACTCTCGATAATGTGCGGCCATTCATTCCTCGTTATCAACCTAAGGATTCAAAAACAGTAGTTTTATGGATGGAAAACAACAAATACATCCATTACACCGATTACGATTGCAGCATTAAATACTACATTGAACCCTAGTAGTTGATAAACATCTTTTGCGTAATCCCTTTCGAAACAGAATTAAAAGTATAATTTTGCGTGTACGCCAACGGAAATCTAATAACTAATAAAAATATTTCATGAAACATCTATCAACTGCGGCAGTGACACTTGTAATTCTGTTTTCCGCTTGCACAGGAGGCAGCCAAAAATCAACGAACGCTGAAAAAGAAAAGAATATGTTCACCGGAGCAAAAGGAGAAGTAAAAATTATGCCCCTTGACCCGGGACATTTTCATGCTGCTTTGGTACAAAAATCGATGTACGACCAGGTAGATCCGGTTGTAAATGTTTACGCCCCTGATGGTGTAGATGTAGTGGATCATCTGAAACGAATAGAAGGATACAATACACACGCTGAAAATCCAACGTCGTGGATAGAAAAGGTTTATAAAGGAGAAGATTACCTTGAAAAAATGCTGGAAGAAAAACCGGGCAACGTAATGGTAACTGCCGGAAATAATGGAAAGAAAACCGATTACATTTTAAAAACAGTTGAAGCGGGAATTAATGTGCTGGCCGACAAACCCATGGTGATTTCACCTGAAGAATTTCCTAAACTGGAAAAGGCCTTTCAAGTGGCAGAAGAAAATGGTGTTTTGTTGTACGATATTATGACCGAACGCCACGAAATTACAACCATGTTGCAGCGCGAATTATCGCAATTGCCCGAGGTTTTTGGAACCTTGCAAAACGGAACAGCGGATAATCCGGCGATTACCAAAGAAAGTGTGCACCACTTTTTTAAATACGTTTCAGGAAATCCACTAAAACGTCCGGGTTGGTATTTCGACACCAAACAGCAAGGCGAAGGAATTGTGGACGTAAACACGCACCTGGTTGATTTAATTCAGTGGGAAGCTTTTCCTGAGGTAGTTCTTTCGAAAGAAGATGTAGAAATTGTTTCGGCAAAACACTGGACTACTGATCTTACGCCGGAAATGTTTAAAAAATCTACTTCGCTGGATGAATATCCGGAATTCCTGAAAAAAGATGTTGACGGCGATATTCTAAAAGTTTATTGCAACGGTGAGATCAATTACACACTAAAAGGTGTTCACGCAAAAGCATCAGTAATCTGGAATTTTGAAGCACCTGAAGGCGGTGGCGACACCCACTATTCCATTATGCGCGGAACAAAATGTAACCTGGAAATTGTTCAGGGCAAAGAGGAAGGCTATAAACCTCAACTGTACATTGAAGCTACCGAGGTTGATCCGATGGAATTTGCCGGCAGCTTGAACAATGCAGTCACCGGTTTGGCAGAAACTTATCCCGGAATTTCGGTGAAAAAAATTGGCGATAAAAAGTGGGTGATGAATATTCCTGAGAAATATAAAGTTGGCCACGAAGCACACTTCGGGCAGGTAACTGAGAAATACCTGCAATACCTAATTGACGGAAAATTGCCGGAATGGGAAGTACCAAATATGATTGTAAAATACTACACAACTACTGAAGGATTGAAAGCTGCAAGACAGTAATTCAAAAAATATTACGATGAAAGCTGCTCTATTTTGGGCAGCTTTTTTTATGCAAAAAATAGAGGGTTTCACCCAAAAGCGAAACCCTCTATAAGTATCAGCGCAAATCTGTTAAATCAGCGTTATCTGCGTTCTAATCTTCTATATAAACAAATTCAAATTCGACTGGTCAGCTTCTTCCAGATAAGTAGCCACACCACCTATTTCAACACCTTCCATCAACTCATCTCTATCAACTCCCATTACATCCATCGACATTTGGCAGGCAATCATCTGTACACCATTTTCCATGGCTGTTTGCAGCATGTCTTCCAGCGAATCCACCTTTTTTGCCAGCATTCGCTTTTTCATCATTTTGGCGCCCACTCCCATCATATTCATTTTCGAGAGTTTCAAATCGCCGGCATCTTTCGCCATCATCGAACCAAACATTTTGCTCATCATGTCTTTATCAACATGTGGTTTGTCCGATTTTTTGATCACATTCAGCCCCCAGAAAGTGAAAAACAAAGTTACTTTGCTTCCCATGGCTGCTGCGCCATTTGCAATTACCAGCGATGCCAGTGCTCGGTCCATATCGTCGCTAAAAACCACCATGGTTTTATTTTTTGCCGGAGCTGCACTGCTCTTTGCACTGCTTTCCTGTTGCTTTTTACCCTTTTCAATCAGCGCTTTTACTTTGCCCTTATCAGCAGAAACCGAAACCAGCTTATTGCCGGTCATGTTACACCACGACTTAACATCGTTCATAAAACCCATGTCGGTAGCAATTTGCTCCAGACGCTCGCCGGGCTCAATGTTTTCAATTTCCTGTTTCAGCTTCAAAATAGGTCCGGGGCACTGCAAACCACACGCATCAACCTGAATGGTTCTTACCGGTGCACCTTCAATTACTACCTGTCCATTATTTGCTTTTCCTCGATAAATATGGTCGTTTTTGGTAATGTAGTTGGCCTCGAAAATATCCTCGTTACTTTGTTTACAAATGGAGTGCTCGTAGGTCTTGTATCCTCCACTAAGATTGTAAACTTCGTTAAATCCCGACTGCGAAAGAATGCGACAGGCAATGTAACCACGCAAACCAACACCACAATACACAATGATCTTTTTGTCTGTTGGCAGTTCATTCATTCGTTCGCGCAAATCGTCAACCGGAATATTCACCGATCCTTCAATGTGCCCCAGTTCATTTTCGGCTGCTGTCCGAACATCGAGCAACACAATGTTATCCGAATGAAAGTTATGAATCTCATCCCAACTAACGATTTTAAGTTTGCCGCTCACGATATTTTCTGCCGCAAAACCTGCCTGGTTTACCGGATCTTTTGCCGATGAAAACGGAGGTGCGTAAGCATGTTCAATATCCTGCAGATCGTAAATACTACCACCTTGTTTCAGTACGGTTGCAATCAGGTCGATACGTTTGTCAACGCCCTCGTAACCGATCATCTGCGCACCATACAATTTTCCATTTTCGGGGTGAAAAAGAATTTTCAGCGTGTAAGGCAACGCATCGGGATAATAGCCGGCATGCGATGCACCGTGAATGATATTCGCCGTGTAAGGCATCATTTCATTCTTCAGTGTTTTTTCAGGAATACCTGTTGATGCCACGGTAATATCGAACACTTTGGCAATTGCCGTTGCAATGGCGCCTTTGTATTTTCTTGTATTTCCGCTAACGATATTATCAGCTACAATTCGGCCTTGTTTGTTTGCCGGACCCGCCAGATAAATATTGCTAAGCTTTCCTGTTATCGGATGAGGGAAAGCCATAGCATCACCCAGCACATAAATATTTTCGTCGTTGCTCAGTAAATATTCGTTGGCAATAATTCCACCGTTTGGAGCCAGATCCAATCCGGCCTCGCGAGCCAGTTTGTTCTCCGGCTTTACACCAATTGACAAAATCACAAGATCAGTCTCAATCTGGCGTCCCGATTGTAAGGTAACATTCAACACACCATCTTCGCGTTTAAATGAAGTTACACCATCTTTCAAAAAGAACTCCACCTGTTTGGTTTTCAGGTGCTGATGTACTACTGCTGCCATTTCGTAATCAAGCGGAGCCATTACCTGCTTGGCCATTTCCACAATCGACACTTTCATTCCTAAATGATGCAGGTTTTCGGCCATTTCGAGCCCGATAAAACCGGCTCCAACAACTACCGCTCTTTTGGGTTGCTGTTCGTTGCAATAAGCTTTTACTTTATCAGTATCCGCAACATTACGCAAGGTAAAAATCGATGGATCTTTAATTCCTGAAATCGGTGGTTTGATTGGCTCCGCTCCCGGCGACAATACCAACTTATCGTACGATTCGGTGTACTCCTCGCCGGTTTCGACATTCCGAACAACTACCGCCTGCTTTGCGCGATCAATTTTCAGGACCTCGTTAAAAACCCGCACCTCAACGTTTAAACGGGCTTTAAAACTCTCGGGTGTTTGCAAAAGCAACTTTTCCCGATCTTTAATAACATCTCCGATATAATAGGGCAATCCGCAGTTTGCATATGAAATATGCGCTCCACGTTCAAAAATTATTATCTCCGCCTGCTCGTCTAATCGACGCAGCCTGGCCGCCACTGTTGCACCACCGGCAACTCCTCCAATGATTAAATATTTTGACATTTTGTATTGTTGTATATAAATATATATATAATTAGAGCACAAAAGTATATAATTAACTTTTGCTCATTTCAGACAGGTATGAAGGGATAAAAAAATTAACACAAATTTATCAGTCAAAAGTCATGAAATGACCCTCTAAAAATGAAGCAAAACAAAAACAGCTCTTTCAAAATTGATTGAAAGAGCTGTTTCACAGAGGAATAATTCCCAAGTCTATTTAACCGGCTTATCCACAACCAACCGTTTCTTCTGATTGGCCAGCTCATATGCAACCGAAAATGCATATTGCGTAACTCGTTTCATTTTATGGAAATCAATTTTTTCCAGTTCGTCGGTCGTTTTGTGGTAATCGTCGTGCAAACCAGTTGACAGACCAAGAATAGGCACGCCGTTTTTATAGAAATGGTAATAATCGCTACGGGTTAAAAAGGCTTTTGTTAATTCATCGCTTGGTACAAGACCAAGCTCTTCACAAACCTCATCGCTGATATTCAGCAACTCGGTACTTTGTCGGCCCGAAATGATGTACATTCCATTTGGTCCTGCCAGGCTTTTTGTTTCTGAATCAACCAATTCCGGTTCTTTTTCAGCCGATCGGCCAACCATATCAAGATTGATATCTACCAATGTATTCTTCATTGGAAAAACCGGATTTTGCGAATAATAATCGGAGCCCAGCAGTCCTTTTTCCTCGCCGGTTACCCAGGCAAAAACAATACTTCGTTTGGGTTTCTTTTTCATGCTTTGAAAAGCTTCAGCAATCTCCAGCAATGCAACTGTTCCTGTGCCATTGTCATCGGCGCCATTGAATACTTCGCCTTCCCCATCTATCCCCAAATGATCGTAATGTGCGGAAAAAACGACACACTCATTTTTCAATTCCGGATCGCTGCCTTCAACAACAGCAATAATGTTTTTACCTTCAATAATCTGACGAGACTTAACTAATTCAACTTGAGTTGTAAAATTCTTAATGGCAAACGATTTAGGCGCTTCAGTTTCATTGATTTCATTTTGCAGACCGGCCAACGTTTTTCCCGTACTTTCCAACATTTTATTAGCCAGTTTTTCGCTTCCAAATATTAATCGAACAGGAATTACAAAACCGTCTTTGGCATCTTTAAGTTTCAGGCTTCCGCCGGTTGCATATTTCCGAACACTTTCAATGTATTCCGTATTCGGATTCATCGGATCATTAACCAATACCAAAGCTTTTGCTCCGCCCATCATTGCCCGCGATAATTTTTTCATTTCGGTCTCCATTTCCGGATCAGCACCTGTTTTTGCCTGCTCCAGGGTGCGGGTCATCACCAAAACAATTTTTCCCTTCACGTCAATATCTTTTGTGTCGTTGTATTTGGTTTCGTCGTTGTACCAGCCATAACCTGCAAACACCACCTCGCCTGATATCGTGTCGCTATGGGCCGGACCACCCATTGCAAATATATCTTTTGTTTCAAAGTTTATCTTTCCATTCTCGTCTTTCAATCGCAATACAGTTCGTTCAGGATCGGGAGTTACTGCTTCCATTTCAATGGTTTGAAAATACCCGTCAACTCCAGGTTTTAAACCCATCTTTTCGCACTGAGCTTTCAAATAATCGGCAGCAATATTTAAGCCGGGTACTTCGGTGAAAAAATCGCGTCCATGCAAATTATCACTGGCTATAAATTCCAAATGAGCTTTCAGATCATTTTCGGTAATCGTTTGCATTTCCTTTTTTTGTGCAACAGCCACAATTGAAACGGCTACACAGAATAGTGTAAAAAGTAGTTTGGTGTTCATCTTTTTAGGTTTGATATTTATTTATTAAAACTCGATGTCTTCCTTGTTAGCCAAATCAAAGCCAACCAGAAAACAGAGATCAGCAACGCGTTTTATTTTCTCAAAATTAATCTTTTCTACCTCATCGCCAACTTTATGATAATCGGCATGATAACCGGTGGCGTAGTTTAAAATGGGCACACCGTTTTTATGAAAATGGTAATGATCGCTGGCACGCAAAAAACGCTCTTTTGGCAAACTGGTATCGGGAACTAATCCCAACTCGGCACAGTAATTTGCATTTATTTCGGCCAACTCGGGCCACACATCGTTCGATAGGGTGTATAACCCGTCAAAATCTTTCACTTTTTTAGGCGAATCTTTCCACACATCGTCGCGCGGACCATCGTAAACACGGCCTACCATATCGAGGTTAATTGAAGCAACGGTTTTATCCAAAGGAAAAATCGGGTGATCGCAATAATAACTCGATCCGAAATGTCCTTTTTCTTCGCAGGTTACCCACAAAAAAACGATACTTCGCTTTGGCTTTTCTTTTAGCGAAGCAAATGCTTCGGCCACTTCCATAATGGCAACTGTTCCCGATCCGTTATCATCGGCACCGTTATACACATCGCCATCTTTTCCAACTCCCAGGTGATCGTAATGTGCCATAAAAACAATGTATTCATCCTTCAAAACCGGATCAGATCCTTCAATATAAGCCACTACATTTTTTCCTTCCAGAATTTCAGGTTCTGTTCCAATCTTCAGACTAATTGTTTTGTTAACTTCAGTAAACACAGCTGTTTCAGAAACAATATTCTCAAGGTATTTTTCGTATTCACCTTTCTTGCCCAACAAGGCATCGGCAACATCGGGTGTAGCAAGCAATACTGCAGGTTGAAATGGCACATTATCCTTTTTCACACTATATCCCGGACGATTTAACCAGGCCTGTAACTGTTTAAATGTCTTATTCCCGTGGTCTTTCGGATTGGTAACCAGCAGCATAGCTTTTGGTTGTTTTTCTGCAATTTCATTTATTTTCTGACGCTCTAAACGGTTTTGCCACTCAAACGCTCCTTGCGAAAACGTTTCTTCACTGCCCTGAGCCACAACAACTACTTTATCTTTTAAATCCAATGATTTAACAGCATTGCCAAAACCAATAAACACTACTGGTTCTTTATCCAAATTAAAAACTCCGGCATTTTGATCGAATTTTACCACTTCTTCCGAACGATAAAGCGACTTTCCTTTTTCATTTTTCACTTCAATAAAAGCTTCGTTGTTTTGCACAGTGTGCGAAATTGGCACCGATTGAAAGTAATTTTCAAAAGCCGGTTTTAGCCCCGTTTCTTTTGCATAATCGGCCAGGTAATTTGCTGCTATATTCAAACCATCAACATCAGTACCAAGCGCTCTTCCCTGTAATTCATCAGAAGCAATAAAAGAGAGGTATTCTTTTAAATCAGAAATATCGATTTTCGAGAGTGCTTTGTGTTGCGCATTGGCCGAAAACAAAAACACCAGGAAACTGAAATAAAACAACGTAATTTTACGTATTAACATACGGGTGACTTTATAAATCAAGTAAATATTATCTTTGTATAAGAGCGAATTTAGCAATTAAGCGAATACCGCCAAGTCATTTGTACCAATTTGACACTAATGAATGTGAATTCTTAACCATACTTCAAAATTTCGATAAAGATGAAAACAATCAAAACATTTTCTGTTATTCTTTTAATCTTTTCGTTAGTTCTATTGATACCGTCGTGTGCAGTAAACCCCGTTACCGGTCAGCGTCAGCTTATGTTTATGTCGGAAGAACAGGAGATTGCACTGGGCGCTCAATACGATCCAACGGTAATTTCCACTTTTGGATTATACGACAATGAAGAGCTGTTAAATTTTATAACAGAAAAAGGAAATGAAATGGGAAAGATTTCGCACCGCCCCAATTTGCAATATCATTTCCGGATTCTGGATTCGCCGGTTGTTAACGCTTTTGCGGTACCGGGCGGATATATCTATTTAACCCGCGGAATTCTTGCACAGTTTAATAACGAAGCGGAATTGATGGGGGTTTTAGGACACGAAATGGGGCACGTAACAGCACGCCATACTGCGCAACAACAAACGCGCCAGCAACTTGGCCAGGTTGCCCTTGCAGCAGGTGCTATTGCCGTACCCGAAGTGGCCAAATTTGCCAACGAAGCGGCGGCTGCCATGCAGTTGTTGTTTTTAAGCTTTAGCCGGGCAAACGAACGCGAAGCCGACCGCTTGGGTGTTGAATACTCATCAAAGATTGGTTACGATGCACACAAAATGGCTGATTTTTTTGAAGTGCTTAACAAAATGCAAATGGCAAGCAACCACGCAGGAGTTCCAACATGGATGTCGACTCACCCCGATCCGGGACAACGAAATATTGCGGTAAATCAAAAAACCGAAGAATGGCAGGCACAACTTCCGGCTCAATCATACGCCGTAAATACAAATAAATACCTGGAAATGATTGATGGAATTGTGTATGGCGAAAATCCACGTCAGGGATTTGTTGAGAATAGCATGTTCTACCATCCTGACCTGGCATTTCAATTTCCGATTCCGAAAAACTGGACACTGGTTAACTCGCCACTTCAGGTACAAATTGTTCCTGAAGACCAAAATGCAGCTATAATTTTCGAAATGGCAAAAGAGAAAGATGCTGATGCAGCAGCAGAAAAAACAATTTCGGATTTACAACTCACCTTAATCGATAAAAATAAAATAAACATAAACGGACTTAGCGCGGTGGCAACCATTTCGCAACAAGCTACAGATGACCAAACAAATGAACAGGCGGTAAAAGTTATGTCGTATTTTATCGAGAAAGATGCTAGGGTTTATACCTTTCACGGGCTATGTTTAATTGATAAATTTAACACTTACCAAGTGGTATTTGAGTCGACAATGAAAAACTTTGCAAAACTTACCGATACATCGAAACTAACAGTTCAACCAGACAGGATAAAAGTTGTCTCAATAAGAAGTGCTTCGGTTTCGTTAAAAGATGCTTTTGAGTATTATAAAGTACCGGAAGACAAGTTTGATGAGATGGCCCTTTTAAATAACCACAAACTGAGCGATGAACTAAAAAGAGGAGACATGGTTAAAATTCTAGGGAAATAATATTAATACAGAAAACTTAATTACAATGAAAAAGAGATTACAAAAGATTTTATTGACAGCAGTTATAGCTGTTGCGGGAATTTGTACTGCAAATGCACAGGAAATTGGTGTACGTTTTGGCGATGTTTCTGCCGGAAGTGTAGCTATCGACGGTATTTTCTCGACAGGAGAGTTTAACCGCTTACATGCTGACTTGTCGTTTGGCGATGGCGTAGCCGCCGATTTGCTTTGGGATTTTCTTTACCGCCCACTTGGCGACGAAGCATTTAACTGGTACATGGGTGTTGGACCATACCTGGCAATTCTTGATGAAGACATCTACTACTCGGATGGAAGAAAAGACAGTGATACAAATTTTAACCTGGGAGCAGCGTTTGAAATTGGGCTCGAATACCGTTTTGTCGATATTCCGATAGCCCTCGGATTGGACTACCGTCCTTCCTTAGAGATAATTGACGAAACAACTTTCGACTGGGGTGGTTTTGGTCTTAACATACGTTATGTATTTCCGTAATACCTCGAAAAAATAAAAAAGAAAAGCGTGCCAATGGCACGCTTTTTTTATCTCGTATTTTAGCATTTTAAAAATTATGGTTCCATCGCCATTGCCCGAATGTAACCTTCGTTAACCTCGCATTTGGCCAGTTTCAAATTTGAAATATATTCCATCATCACTTTTTTAACCAATTCCTGATCAGGGCGGTTTGCCTGCACCGCCTCATACGTGTCGCGTGGTCCTTCAGCAAAATCCACAATTACATCCCATTTTTCCGGTGTTGGGATAGTTACCATGCAACGCGGACTTCCCATTTTTTTATAGGGCCAGTAATGGTAACCTATGTTGTTTCTGATCATCAGGCGGGTCCAGGCAGCAATCCACTCATCTGTATTCTCGCCTGTTTCGCCCATATAAATTGGAAGATTCACTGAATCGCGGAAGTCAACAAAATCCTGAATATTTGCCTGTAATGTATCGCACCAGTAGCGGTGACAAGTGTACATTATCTTATCATCGAATTTAGAGTCGGTAAACACTTTGAAATTACCATTCCATTGTGCACCACCCAGCAAAACAATATGGTTGGTATCCACCTCACGAATGGCCTTAACCGCCTTCATATACAGCGGCTCCAGTTGTTTATTCAGCATCGCCTCATCTTCCGGGAAATAGGTAGCTATGGGTTCGTTCAATAGATCGTAGCCCAAAATCATTGGCTCGTTTTTATAACGATCGGCTATTTTTCGCCAGATCTCCACAAACAAATCCTGACTCTCTTCGCTTACCATTAACCAAGGGTAGCCATAACTATCATCGATATTTGCTCCGGTTTGTCCACCGGGAGCATCGTGCATATCCAGAATAATGTACAGCTCCGATTCGCGGCACCACTCCACCAAACTGTCGATGCGCGCAAAACCATCCTGTTTGGAGTACAGTCCCATGTAATCTTCATCGGTAAACAGCTTATAGTGAAACGGCAGGCGAATGGAATTTACGCCAGTACTTTTTATGTAGCGAATATCTTCGCGAGTGATGTAATTGTCTTTAAACTGTTTCCAGAATTGGTTGGTAAAATCGGGACCAACCATTTCGCGAAACATATTATCGATAAGCCGTGCCGAACTCGTCTTTTGAAACTTGAACATATAACCTTCCGGATTCAGCCAGTTACCGAGGTTTATTCCCTGGATAAAGAATTTCTCACCGTTAGGTGCGATTAGATCCGGTCCATCGATGGTAATAAATTGTACTCTGTCGGCCTGCTGTTCTGTTTTTTGCTGCACCGGTTGACATGAAAATAATACGGTACATAGAAGCAGTACCAAAATTGATAGATGATTTCGTTTTTGCATGATATAGTTTAATTGGTTGGATGTGAAAATAGCAATAATGTTGGGAAACAAAAAAAGGCCTCACAAAAAATATGAAGCCTTTTTAAGAGCGAGAAACGGGACTCGAACCCGCGACCCCGACCTTGGCAAGGTCGTGCTCTACCAACTGAGCTATTCTCGCAAAAAATGGTACCCGAGGCGGGACTTGAACCCGCACGATCATAATGATCATTGGATTTTAAGTCCAACGTGTCTACCAATTCCACCACCCGGGCATCCTTTGGATTATCGTGAATGAGCGAGAAACGGGACTCGAACCCGCGACCCCGACCTTGGCAAGGTCGTGCTCTACCAACTGAGCTATTCTCGCATATTTTAATGAACTTGCTTTTTCAAAAGCGATGCAAATATATTGCTATTTTTTTATCTGACAAAAATTATTGAAGTCCATTAAGAAATTCCTGTCAATTTCTTTATTTCATTTAGCTTATTCAGGGCTTCTATTGGCGTAAGATTATTCACATCCAATCCCGCTATCTCGTCTCTAATTTGCTTTAATACAGGGTCATCCAATTGAAAAAAGCTCAACTGCATACCCTCACGGTTTTCACCAATCTCCTCTAATGGTTTACTTAAACTTTCCTTTTCTTTTCCGCCTTCCAACTTCGACAATATCTGTTCAGCACGCTGAATTACCGATTTTGGCATGCCGGCCATACCTGCCACATGGATACCAAAACTATGATTACTACCGCCACGAACCAGCTTTCGTAGGAAGATAACTTTGTTACCAACCTCTTTTATGGAAACGTTAAAGTTTTTCACTCTCGGGAAAGCACCTTCCATTTCATTGAGCTCGTGATAGTGCGTGGCAAACAGCGTTTTTGCTTTGGTAAATGCATGTTCGTGCAAATGCTCAACAATCGACCAGGCAATGGAAATACCATCGTACGTCGATGTTCCGCGCCCCAGCTCGTCGAAAAGAATCAGGCTGCGATCAGAAACATTATTCAGAATACTGGCCGCTTCGTTCATCTCCACCATAAATGTTGATTCGCCAAGCGAAATATTATCCGAGGCACCAACACGGGTGAAGATTTTATCCACAAAACCGATTTTCGCCACTTCGGCAGGAACAAACGATCCCATTTGCGCCATCAGTACAATTAATGCTGTTTGACGTAACAATGCCGATTTACCGGCCATGTTCGGACCTGTTATGATGATGATCTGCTGATCTTCCTGATCGAGTTTTACATCGTTTGCAATGTAAGATTCCCCAATTGGCAACTGATGCTCGATTACCGGATGTCGCCCCTCTTTAATCTCAATTGAGGTAGCATCATTCACCTCCGGTCGGAAATATTTATAAGATGTCGCACATGTGGCATACGACAATAAACAATCAATCTGGGCGAGAATATGCGAGTTTAACTGAATAGCCGAAATGTATTCCGACAACGCAAAAATCAACTCACCAAAAAGCTTACCTTCCAAAACCTGAATTTTCTCCTCAGCACCAAGAATTTTTTGTTCGTATTCTTTCAGTTCTTCCGTAATATATCGCTCGGCACTTACCAGCGTTTGTTTCCGAATCCAATCGTCCGGCACTTTATCTTTATGCGTGTTTCGCACCTCGATGTAATAACCAAAAACATTATTGAAGCTGATCTTAAGCGATGGAATTCCATGTTTCTCGCTTTCACGTTTTTGAATTTGCGCCAGGTAATCTTTTCCTGAGTAAGCGATTTTCCGCAGATCATCCAGTTCTTCAGAAACACCTTCAGCAATCACTTTCCCTTTGTTGATGGCCGTTGGCGGATCGGCAACAATTTGCTGTTCAATGCGCTCCCGTATCAAATCGCAAGGATTTAACTGCTCGGCAAAACGGTTTAAAGCCGAATTCTCAACATCGGCACAAGCAGCTTTTATAGGAATAATTGCCGACAGGGCATTTCTTACCTGCATTACTTCGCGCGGATTGATTCGTCCGACAGCAACTTTTGATATCAATCGTTCCAAATCGCCCATCTGACGAAGGTGTTCTTCCAGGTTTTCTTTGGTTTCCGTATCTTTCAGAAACAGCTCCACCACTTCCAGCCGCTCGTTTATCGGATCGATATCTTTTAACGGCAACGCCATCCAGCGTTTCAGCAATCGCGACCCCATTGGCGTAATGGTTTTATCGATCACATTGATAAGAGCTTTTCCACTTTCGTGAAGTGGCGCAAACAACTCGAGATTACGGATAGTAAAACGGTCGAGCCAAACGTAATGCTCCTCCTCAATCCGGCTTAGGCCAGAGATATGACTGAGCTTCTGATGTTGTGTAATATCTAGATAATGCAAAACAGCACCCGCGGCAATAATACCCAACTGCATGTTATGCACACCAAAACCTTTTAACGAACTGGTTTCGAAATGCCTTGTCAGGCGGTCGTTTGCCGCATCGTCGGTGTACACCCAGTCTTCCAGGTTAAAGGTGTAGAATTTTGTTCCGAACAACTCATTAAATTCCTTCCCTCTTCCGCGTTGAAACAACACCTCTTTTGGCTGAAACGAATTCAATAATTTGTCGATGTACTCAAAACTTCCTTCAGCGGCTAAAAACTCACCCGTTGAAATATCGAGGAAGGCAATACCTGCCCGTTTTTTATCGAAATGCACCGATGCGAGAAAGTTATTTTCACGGTTCTCGAGAATATTATCGTTGATGGAAACACCCGGCGTTACCAACTCGGTAATCCCGCGTTTCACGATCTTCTTGGTCATTTTCGGATCTTCCAGCTGCTCGCAAATTGCTACACGCTGTCCGGCCCGTACCAGTTTCGGCAAATAAGTGTCGAGCGCATGATGTGGAAAACCTGCCAACTCCACATAACTGGCAGCTCCGTTTGCCCGGCGTGTTAACGTTATTCCCAGAATTTCTGCCGCTTTTATGGCATCCTCTCCAAATGTTTCGTAAAAATCGCCCACACGAAAAAGCAAAACCGCATCAGGATGTTTATCCTTGATGGAATAATATTGCTTCATCAGCGGAGTTTCTACATATTTCTTTTCCTTTTTTGCCATCGTTGAGCAAAGATAATTGTTTCAATGCATGGAAGAAATCCGTGACAAATTTGTTCATCCAAACTTTTCAACAATTCACGGGGTGCATCAAGGAAAAAGGAAAAAATATATCACCTCCTTGAAATACGATGCAAAGAATACTCTATGTAATTACGAATACTCAGATTATTTGCGAGCGGCTTTTAATGACTTCAGAATTAGCAGCGAATGCGCCAATGCCCGAATAAAAAATGTAGCTGCCATAATGAAAAACACCGGATGAAGTTTTTGTGGAAGAAAGGGTGCAGAAACAAAAAATACGATCATCCACGCAGCAAAAATAAGGTGATAATGACGCAGCGCCGGACGCCACTTCTTTCGTAAGGAAACAATTACATACAATAAACTCACCGGCACCAGCCACATCAGGTTATAATTTGGGCTCATTGCCGGATGCTCGGAATAAAGGGTAAACCACGTGAGCAACAAACCACCCAAACCGTTTATGCCGTAAAGTATAAAATCAAGCGCAGGCTTCATTTCTCCATTCTTAAACTGTTTCCAGGTGAGATAAGCTACCACAATCAATAACAACGAAAAAACGACCATTGGCCCCCAAAGCCATGTCGGCCCCTGCGTTTGCTCAGGAGCCTGGTAAAGCACCTGAACCGGTTGTGCAATATTCTGTCCGTTATCATTTCTTTTTGCCGTTGAAAAATGCTGCATCACGTAATCGGGCAAAAACATTTCTTCTTCCAAAGTAGCTTCACGGTCGGAATCGGCACTTACCAAAAAATCGATACCAAAATTCAGCCACAATAACTTTCCATGGTAATCTTTAATCAGGGTTCGCAGGGTTTTATGACTGGCACTATCCGCATAAGTGATTCCTCCGTCTACATTATCGGCAATAACATCGCGCACCCGGGTTGCACAGTTATCAAAGAAAAAATTATAGCGATACACCCTGTTTTCAGGCTGGGCATTCCAAACTAAAAAATCAACAACCGCTTGTTTTTCTTTCGCTGTCAGGTTGAGTTCCTGTTCAAAAACACTGCGTTTATCGTGTCGGTATTCATTTAAAAAAATATCAAAACGATAAGCACCAAGCAGGTAATCGGTTTGTCCGGCACAAAAGCGATACAAAAAATTAGGGCTGCTAAAATCAAAAATCCCATAGTTAAAAGCCACGTCGTAATTCAGTCGCGGATCGTTCACACGAATGGCCGAGTGACCATAAACCGAGTACATTTCGTTACCCGGGCTACAGGTAATGATACTAACCTTTGCCTGATCTGAAAGTTGAAAAGCAAGCCCGTTAAATGCAAGGGCCACAAATACTACAACTAAAAGCCGCTTTATCTGATTCATGAATGTTTTTCGCCTTTATTTAATTTTCAATAAAGGAACAAAAAAGCTTATTTCCGACATAAATAAAATGCAAAATTTTAATTTAGACTTGTTCCAGATTAGAAAATTCAATTCTTTTTCCAATCTTTGCACCGAATTATTTATTTAGGGTGTGAACCAATCTTGAAGCACGTTAGCAAAAGAATGGCGGCACCTCAGACAGAAAGCAGAGAGGATTATATGAGTTGTAATGGATGTTCGTTCAATAATTCAACAAATAGTATAACACAAGGATACGACTGGCTAAGCGATTTGCCAGACACTACTGATAAATCAGACATTGTTGAAGTAAAATTTAAGTCAACCCGCAAAGAATATTTCAAGAATATTGAAAATATACCACTAAAACGTGGCGACAGAATAGTTGTTGCCACTTCGCCGGGGCACGACGTTGGCGAGGTTACCTTAACCGGTTACCTGGCTGAAAAACAATTTAAACTCCGGATTAAAAATCCATCGCGCTACACCTTAAACACGGTTTACCGCAAGGCCTCGGAAAATGATTTGGAAACACTGAAGATGGCCCGCAATCGCGAAAAGGAAACCATGATTCAGGCGCGCCAGATTGCTAACGATTTGGGCTTGGCGATGAAAATTGGTGATGTAGAATTCAGAGGCGACAATAAAAAAGCAATTTTTTATTACCTGGCAGAAGGACGTGTTGACTTTAGGGAACTGATAAAAGTTTATGCCCGCGAATTCCGCATTAAAATTGAGATGAAACAAATTGGTGCCCGCCAGGAAGCCGGTTTAATTGGAGGAATTGGCTCATGCGGTCGCGAATTGTGCTGCTCGAGCTGGCGAACCGATTTTTCAAGTATCTCATCGGAAGCGGCATTAAAACAAGGCCTATCACCATCGGCACAAAAAATGGCCGGTGCCTGTGGAAAACTAAAATGCTGTTTACTTTACGAATTAGATGCATATATAGAAGCCGGAAACGAATTTCCGCGCGAACTGCTTGATTTGGAGTTGCACTCCGGAATTGCAAAACCATTCAAAACGGATTACCTGAAAAAAGAGATCTGGTACGGATTGGAAGGCAGCATGGGAACTACATTCAACCTCTCGCTGAAACAGGTTCGCGACATCATTCAGAAAAATAAACGGGGAATAAAACCCGAAGTTCATACCTTGAGCTCGCAACCAAAAGAGCAAAACAAAATGGAGGTCACTCTGAATGAAAGCCTTGACCGTTTCGACAACAAAAAGCCACCGCGCAACAAAAAAAGGCGCATCAAAAAGGGAGGCCGGAATTTCGAGAACCGGAATAACAATCCGCAGAACAAACAAAGTGCTTCGGAAAACAACGGCAACGAAAACAACAGAAAGCCAAACAAACGGAGAAACAATAATCCCAACCGAAAACGTAAGCAAGGCTTTAAAGACAAGCGGGGACCGGCACCAAAGAACGAAAATTAATCGTCGGGCACCAGGTATTTGTTTAGTTTCTGGTTTATAGTATCAACCGTGTAGGGCTTTGCAATTAAGTCGTCGCACCCTGCTTCGAAGGCTGTTTTTCGGTCTTCAAGCATGGCAAATGCTGTTTGTATTACCACCGGTATTTCAGGAAATTCCTGTTTTATAATGCGTGTTGCATCGTACCCGTTCATTTTGGGTAAACGCACATCCATCAGTACCAAATCAGCCGAGTGACGGCGGATATATTCTATCCCTTCGCCAGCATCTTCAAAGTTTACAATATCGTATCCTTTGCGTTCCACAATGGTACGCAGCAAGTTAATACTCACTGGTTCGTCTTCAAACGAAACCACTCGCTTCCGGTTTATAACCTGCTTCTCTGCAACATGTTGCGACCGATTTTCAATGCTTCTCTCGGTAGCGATTTTCTGATTGTTGCGTGGAAGAATGACTTTAAACTCTGCTCCATTCCCGTATTCTGAGTTTAACTCAACTGTACCATTCAGTTTCTCAACAATACCCGAAACAATTGCCAGCCCCAGTCCAAAACCTTCGTATGCACGTGCTTGTCCTTCTTCGGCCTGACGGAATGAATCGAAAATATACTGTTGTTTTTCTTTCTTAATTCCTACCCCGGTATCTTTTACAAAAAATGTTACCTGCTCGTTGGTAATTGATGCAACTCCAAAATTAATCTTTCCGTGCTGCGTAAACTTAAAAGCATTATCGAGCAGATTATTGAGCACCTGGTAAATCTTCGCCCGGTCGGAATAAATTAATGATGAAACATTCGTCGATTTAAAATTGAACTTTATACGTTTCAGTTTTGTGTCATTTAGTTTGCGGTGCGTCGTATAAATTTCGAGCAACAATTCGTTCACATCAAAGGCGCGGTAGTTTATTACAATTTGATCCGACTGAATCATCGAAACATCAATAATATCGTCGATGATCGTCATTAACCGTTTGCCCGAGTTCTCGATAATTTTTCCGTAATACAAACGATTTTCATTGGTAAGCCCCGGCTGGCTAAGCAGGTTCGAAAAACCAAGAATACCATTAAGCGGTGTTCTTATTTCGTGACTCATATTGGTAAGAAAAAGTGTTTTCAGGCGGTCGCTCTCCACCGCTTTTTCCTTGGCCACTTTCAGTTCTTTTTCTGATTTTACACGCTGGCTAACATCGTTTATGCTGGTAACAAAATAACCCTTTTGCGGGGCATAAACCGCCACTTCAACGTACTTATCTACCCACGGTATATATTCGGTAAAATTTCCGGGCACTCCGGTAAAGGCTACATTGGCAAAGCGTTCCATCCACTCTTCTTCAACGTGTGGAAATACCTCTCTGATAGAGCGGTTCTTAACGTCCTCTTTACGCAGATTAAAAAATTCTTCGTAAAACGGATTCACATCCATAATTATGGCATCAACACACTCTCCTTCATCGTTGGTTACAATACGGTGTTGTGCAAAAGCACTACTCATATTTTCAAATAACAATGTCACATATTCCTGGTGTTCCTTTCTTATTTGTTGAATTTTTTCTTTCTCGGTTATATCGTGAACAATGCCAAAAGCAAGGGTTTCGTTGCTGTTTAAATTTCCTATTGCCCGCAACGTTCTTATTTCGCCATCACTCAGTCTTTTTATTTTATATTTTATGTCGAAGCCCTTCTTGTTTTCCGTCATGTCAATAAAGGTTCGCTTAAACAAGGCCTTATCTTCTTCAAGATTAAAGGCCTGCACCTCATTAAACGACACTCGATTTGTTTTAATACCATAAATCAACTGCCCGCCAAGCGAAGTAGTATACCTTCTTTTTTTCAGGTCATACTCCCAATAGCCAAACTGCACCAATTGTTCGGCACGCTCCAGTCTTTTGGCGTTAAACTCAAAGACTTCTTTCTTTTTCAGAAATTCAGTTTCGTCATCCAGCGTAACCAAAACTGTCTGCTCGTTTATAAGGCTACTTCTTACCCGATAATATTTTTTCTCTCCGTCCGTTATACTTGAGATATTAAATGATGACCTGTCGTTGAATGTATGGGTTTGCTGACAAAGACATTTATCGCATTTGCTTTCACAGGGTTTATCCTTGTTAAACAAAACCTTATAACACGAATCGCCGGGAGCTACACGTTTATCATTGGTTTGAAGAATTTTTTTCTCGTGGATATTTATAACATAATAATCTGCAGGAAGAGCATCCAAGACCTCCTGAGACATCGGGTTTTTAATGTTTTTCAACATTCGGGTTTATTTTAATTGATCGGCTCTATAACAAAAGCAATATACTGGAATTTTTCTAAAATTCCGTCCCAAACATTAAAACATAATTAACATATTTATTCACAAGTAATTTTCTTTCTGATAATTGTCATGCCGTCGCGAAGTGGAAGAATGACTTTTTCAACACGATCGTCGTTTTTAAGCATCTTATTAAATTCAAGAATACCTATTGTCTGTGCGTCGTCGTGGCGGGGTTTATCGAGCACTTTGCCACTCCACAGCGTATTGTCGGCAACCAGGTATCCTCCGGGTTTTATTTTATCGATCAGCAGTTGATAGTACGCCACATATTCACGTTTATCGGCATCCATAAACACCAGGTCAAACGATTGGTCAAGCAAAGGAATGATTTCAGTTGCCGCTCCAATTTTTTGCTCGATTAAATGCGCCACACCCGCTTTTTCGAAATACCTGGCAGCAAACATCTCCAACTCATCATCAATCTCAATGGTGATTAGCTTACCATCTTCGGGCAAACCTTTGGCCAGGCAAATAGCCGAATAACCTGTAAATGTTCCCAGCTCAAGAATGGTTTTAGGGGCAATCATTTTTGCCAGCATCGTAAGCACCTGTCCCTGCAAATGCCCCGAAATCATTCGTGCGCCCAGCACTTTCAGGTTGGTATCTCTATCCAACTCCGTTAATACCGGATCTTCCTCATCGATATGATCTAAAATATATTGATGCAATGCCTTTTGCCTATCCATAGCTGCTATTTATAAATCAAGGTACTCATCTGGTTTTTGTCCAGCACCATATTTGCCACCTCCTGAATATCTTCGGCCGTAATCGCTTCAATTTTTTTGAAGATGACACGCAAAGGGTCCACCTTATCAAACAGCATGTAACTTTTCCCGATGGTGAGCATCAAATCTTCGCGGCTTTCGGTTGAAATGGCAATCTGCCCGATTAGCTGCTTTTTTGCCCGACTTAACTGAACGGCGCCCATTTTCTTATCACGCAACAAGTCAAACTCTTTATGCACGAGCGCCACAGCCTTATTCAGGTTTTCTTTATCCGTGCCAAAATACACGTTAAACAAACCGGTATCAGAATATGCCGTGTACGATGACTCGACGTTGTAAGCCATACCACGACGTTCGCGCATGGCCAGGTTTAACCGCGAATTAAGTGCATGCCCGCCCAGCACATTATTGAGCAGTACCATGGCAATACGCTTTGGATTTTTAAAATCGAACGCCACATTTCCAATCAAACAGTGCGACTGAAAAGTATCTTTAATAACCGTTTTTGATTGTGGCACGTAGTTTAGAAATTGCTCTCGTCCCGATTGGCGCAAACGTTGTTCCACCGCACCAAAATACTTCTCCAGCATTTTCAGCAGAGTCGAAAAATCAATGTTTCCCACCGAGCTGATCACCATTTGGTCGGTGTGGTAATTATTGGCGATAAAATTGAAAATCTTGTCGCGATTAAAGGTGCGCAGCTTTTCTTTTGTGCCCAGTATGTTCCGGGCTATGGGATGACCATCGAAAACCTGCTCTTCAAATTCATCAAAAATCAGCTCGGACGGCGTATCGTTATACGAATTTATTTCTTCAACAACCACCTCCTTTTCGCGGTTGAGTTCCTTTTCAGGATAAGTGCTGTTAAAAAGAATATCGCTCAGCAACTCGGCTGTGCGCTCGTAATGCTCGCTTAAAAAAGTGGCATACAACACGGTTTCTTCTTTTGTGGTGTAGGCATTTAGCTCTCCGCCAACTCCCTCGATGCGGCTTAACACATGAAACGATTTGCGCTTATTTGTGCCTTTAAAAACCGAGTGCTCGATAAAGTGAGCCAGCCCATGTTCATCCTCCTTTTCGTCGCGCGACCCGGTGTTTATTAAGACCCCCAGATGCCCCACCGACGAATCGGTTTGCTGATGAATAATTCGAATGCCGTTATTTAATGTATGTGTCAGATAATCAGTATCAACCATTGTCTTTAAAACTAATCGTGCAAAAGTATAAAAAGTATTGGATTGCAGACTCATACCGTCTATAGCATTTTAGGCGTTAATTTTCGCAAAGGCTATAAGTGAATTTATATCGCCTTTACAAGCCACAAAAGAGAGTAACTTTATCGCTTTGGGGGAATTTAGAGGGGCAAGTAATTCTATTTCAAATAAAAACACGCATATAAAGCTCAATCCTATAAAAACAGGATTAATTCCCTGAGCTGAAAAAATTGATTTTTTTTCACTTTTTTTTGTGTTGAACTTTGTGATTTTAAAAAAATGTATACTTTTGCAACACCAAAATAAAGGGGGTGCTACTTAAAGCCCAACCTTAGGACGGTGCCATAGCTCAGTTGGTAGAGCAACGGACTGAAAATCCGTGTGTCCCTGGTTCGATTCCAGGTGGCACCACAAAAGGGAAAAACGATGTTTTTCCCTTTTGTTTTTTATATACACTTTACTTTCCATTGTGTTCCTGGTTCCCCCGAAGCCTCGGGGCAGGTGGCACCACAGACGTGAGAAACGCTAATTTCCTTTTTGTTTTTATCCATTTGTGTTTTACGATAGCGTCCTTATTCTTTAAGCCACCGAGCAGCCAGCCTAACAAACTGGAGAAATGCTTATCTTTATTAAATGACACACTATGTTTACATTATTTTCAGTGAAAAAATGAATCGATTTTACACTGGTGAATCTTCCGATCCAGTTAACAGGCTAAAGCAACATAACACTGGATATTTTAAAAGCTCAAGCACAAAGGTTACAGACGACTGGAGCATATTTTTAACTATAGAATGTAATTCGAGATCACAGGCATTAAAACTTGAGAAATTCATTAAAAAGATGCGAAACAGAAGTTTTTATGAAAGACTTAAAAACGAGCCAAATATTATCGCTGATCTACTTAAAAGATTTGATAGATAGTGTCCCTGGTTCCCCCGAAGCCTCGGGGCAGGTAGCACCACAATCTGGCAATACAACATTGCTTTCTTTTGTTTTTTATACATTTATATTCAAAGGTAGCGGCACTTATTCTTGAAGCCGCCAGGCAGATGGCACCACAATCCTGCGAAATCCTTATCTTTATTAAATGACACACTATGTTTACATTATTTTTAGTGAAAAGTTGAATCGATATTACACTGGTGAATCTACCGATCCAATCAACAGACTAACGCAACATAACACGGGATATTTTAAAAGCTCGAGCACAAAGGTTACAGACGACTGGAGCATATTTTTAACTATAGAATGTAATTCGAGATCACAGGCATTAAAACTTGAGAAATTCATTAAAAAGATGCGAAACAGAAGTTTTTATGAAAGACTTAAAAACGAGCCAAATATTATCGCTGATCTACTTAAAAGATTTGATAGATAGTGTCCCTGGTTCCCCCTGGCTATTTCGGTCAGACCGTGCCACACATTTCGGTTGAAACCGTGCCACTTTGAGAGATGGTGCAATTATACAAAAAAATTAATTTTCACTTTTTAAAATTCCTTTTCTCAACGATTCACCTTTCAGGTCAATGCGGTGCGAAGAGTTAACAATCCGGTCGAGGATAGCATCGGCAATAGTGCCTTCACCGATAATATCATACCATACCGAAACCGGTATTTGCGAGACAACAATTGTAGATGTTTTATTGTACCTGTCATCGATAATGTCCATCAAGGCCTCACGGCTGTGATTGTCCAGTGCCTGCAGGCCAAAATCATCTAAAATCAGCAGATTTGTTTTTTGCAACTTGCTGAGTTCTTTCAGGTAAGTACCATCGGTTTTAGCCAGTTTCATCCGGGCAAACAAACGTGCTGTGTTCGAATACAAAGTTTTTAGCCCGTTAAAACAAGCCTGGTGCCCCAATGCCTGTGCCAGGTAACTTTTGCCAACGCCCGAAGCCCCGGTGATGATCAGGTTTTCTTTACGTTTGATAAAATCAAGCGTTGCCAGGCGGTTAAACATGTTGCGGTCGAGGTTACGCGATGGGTCAAAGCGCACTTCTTCAATACTTGCTTTTTGACGGAAAGCAGCTTGTTTCAACAGCCGTTCGATTTTCTGATTCTGCCTGCTTTCCCATTCATGGTCTGTAAGCAGTGCCAGGTACTCATCCGGTGTAAGCTCTTGTAAGCCGTTGTTCTTTACATGCTGTAAATGCAGTTCGGCCATTGCGCCAATGCGCATCTGCCTTAGTTTTTCAACTGTCTGATTGTTGTTCATATTAATAAAATTTAGAGTTATTTATAAGCCGCTGCCCCGCGCAAATTGCTGTGTGCAGGGATGTGCGGGATATTGCTGTTTCCTTCCGGGAAAGGAAGTTTGTCTTGTTTGTTTTTTAGGATGTTGCCAATGCGCCTGTAGGAATGAGTTCCGGCAAGAAGGGCCAGTTTACAAGCATTATTTAAACGTTCTGAACCATAAGCTTTGTGAAGCTGTACAATGCCCATGGCACTTTTGTAAGCTGTTTCAGGATAGTCGCAAGTGGTCACCAACTGGTCAACGAGTGTCAACACATTTTCTCCATGTTTGGCAGCCATACGCTTAAAGAAATCCGGGTTCCAATCGGTCCTTGCCCGGTGAGTACTGCTTAAATGCTCTTTGATGGTGTTATAACTTCCTATGGTATAGTTACGTTTGTGAAGGGCAATACGCTGGTGGTTATAATACACTTCAACAGTGGATGCCGTATAGTGGATAAGTGTTGACTTACCGATATACCGGTACGGAACGCTGTAATAACTTTTTTCGGGTGAAAAATACACATAGCCAATTTTCTGGACCTTTGCCCTGCGGTAATCTTTCATCTGATAAGGCGTGTCGGGCAGCGGTTTTAGATAGCTGCGTTCCACCGATTGAAACAGTTCCCGGCGGCTGGCCTGTTTTCGTTGAAACAGCAAGTTGTTGTAGTCTTTTAATAGTTTTCTTATCTCGCGGTTCAGGTCGTCAAGCGAAAAGAAATCCATATCCCTTAGCGGATAATAAATACGCTGATAGGCAAGATTAACGGCGTTTTCGACCAATGCTTTGTCTTGCGGGGCATAGCTGCGTGTTGGGTTGATAACACAACCGTAATGACAGGCAAAATCTTTAAACGTACGGTTTATCTCTGCTTCGTATTTACTTGCCCGGGTAACTGCCGATTTTAAATTGTCGGAAACGACAGCTTTGGGCACTCCTCCAAAGAATGAAAGGGCACCGGCAGTGCAAGTAATCAGGTCTTCGCGTTTTTGGCTTAAACAGGCTGTAACATAGGTGTACTGGCTATTGGGCAGGATAGCGACAAAAACTTCTACCGGGATAAGTTCCCCGGTTTCCTTATTGATGATATGCAGTTTCTTGCCTGCAAAATCGATGTACATCTCTTTTCCTGCCTCATGTTCCAGTTTCATCGAACCTTTCACCTGGTCGTATTTACGGTGGTAATGTTCCATAAACTGGGTGTAGCTGTACGGGTTGGAAACCTGGCTGCGGTATTCCTGATAGTGATACATAAAGGTAAAACCGGGGTGGTTGCGTTGTTGGTTCACTTTGTTGAACCAGGCCATCAGTTCGTCGTACCGGTTGGTGATAAGTGTGGTGTGAGCTGTAAAGAGTTCATCAAGTTGATGGGGATCCATTGCCAGCAGTTCCCCGATACTGTAATCGCTGGCTTTTGCCAGTTTGATGTAATTGTTGACAGTATTGCGCGAGATACCTAAAATCCCGCCAATCTGCCGGTTGCTTTCCCCGTCGTTGTGCAACGATAAAATCTGTTTTAAATCCATCGGATCAAGTTTATTTGCCATATCCAGAAAAAAATCTGCGATATAGCTGTTTTTACCTGATCTCCCAAAGTGGCACAAAACGAACCGAAAGCGTAACCGGCCTGAACCGGGGTGGCACAAAACGAACCGAAAAATATCCGCTTTTTAGTTACCCGGTGGCACAGTTTGAACCGAAATCACTGGCACAAACCATTCCGAAATCGGTGGCACAAAACGAACCAGAATAGCCACCCCCGAAGCTTCGGGGCAGGCGGCACCACAAAAGGGAAAAACTTAGTTTTTCCCTTTTGTTTTTTATATACACTTTCGAAATCCTATTATTAATTCAATTCTTTCGAATTGCACACCGATTGTTAATTGGCAAGAGGGAGATATAAATTATTTGTCAATTTTTCCTCTTCCAATCTCAGTTCCATCAAAAGCTTTTCTAACATCCAACAAATTACGCTCAATCATTTTTACTTTATAATTAAGGCTAGGACTTAAGCCTTCATATTCCTTAAAAATACTAAGAGCTTCTTCATAGTTCTCAATTACAATCTGAAGCCTACCCAACCCAGCATTAGAATTAGCAACATTAATCAATGCTTCTGCTACCTTAATCTTATTTACTTTCGGATCAACGATGGCAAGTTGTCTTCTTATTATTAAAGATTCCTGACTTTTCTCCAAAGCAAGTTTATATTCAGAACGAGTACCATGTAGAGCTGCAAAATTAATCAATACATCCGCTAGTAAGGATTTATAATTGATTGAATCCACTGTAAGTTCCCTGCAAAGAGTCAAAGCCTCCTCAAATTTCCTATACGAACCATCATATTCTTTACACTTTAGTGATAAAATTGCATAATTATTTAGAGCTTTAACAATTCTATATTTATATAATTCTGGATTATCCTTTAACAATTCTCGATAAAGATCCAGTGCCTCTTGGTAACACTTTTTTGATCTTTCAAAATCATCCCTATTCGAATAAATTTGCCCCAAATTGTTTAAGCTCATTGCAACATCTCCTATATAAACCTTAGGGTTTCTAACCGTTAGTCCTCTAAAAATATCCAAAGCCTCTTGATGCTCCCGGAGACCCAACTCCTCCTCTCCTAGTTCGACATGTAAATTCGCTATATTATTCAACGTTTGCGCCACCTCATAATCATAATTTCCTACGCCATCATTAATCATGAGATTACGACTTAATTCCAACGCCTTTTCATACGCATTGACAGCTTGACTATAATCCTTAATACTCTCATAATACATTGCTAACTTGTTGAGAGTTTCCACAATCGGTTTTTTATCCTTCGCTGGTCCTCTTTCTGCAAGCTTTTCTTGAATTATTAATGCCTCATTCAGGTTCTCCAATACCCCCTCGTATTGATTGCGTCTCATTTGATAAGCTGCGTAATTACTAAGTGTCTGAGAAAAAAAGCCAACATAATCGTCCTGCCCTCTTTCAATGATCTGTCGATATAACTTTAATGATCTTTTATAACATTTTGTAGCCTCATCAAACAAATTCAGATCAGATTGTACGCTAGCTAAGTTACCTAAAACATTGGCAACCAATGGCAAAAATTTATATGAGTCCTTTTTCGCCATGTCTTCATACAGATCCAAAGACTTCTTATAATTGCTCGCTGAACGCTCGAGGAAATCAAGCTTACGCAACAACCATGCTAAGTGCATATAATTATAGGCTGATGGCTCCAAATTTAATAACTCAATATTCAACTCAATCGCTTCATCATACGCAAAGAGTACTCTTGCCGCACTTATCGATTGTTTGAGTATAAGAATTGTATTCTCTTTATATCTTTTCTTTTGAGCAAAGTAATTTTCTTTGATTTTTTCAGCGTCTCCGTTTTCGATGTTCTTCTTTAACGATTCAAGATATTTTTCCACATCGCTGTTTTCATTAGCTTTATTATCTAACATCTTAAAGTGCTCATCCAAAACACTAATCTGATTTTTGAGCAGTTCTCTTTCAACGATATTAATTCTTTTGCTATTATACCATTCATCAATTTTTAAATAAGGCTCATTTTTCCAATTTTTTATGGAAAATTCGGTCAAAAGCTCTTTAATATATTGTTGAATATCTCGTGGATCAATACTAGATTTCTGATAATCTTCCATACTTAATTCCATCCGAGATACAGTTTTCAATATTTCCTTATCTTTTGACGGAAATATTTTATTGTACAAAAAAGTAGTAAAAAGGCTGAATAATACCATTGCAGTGAAAGTGGAAGGAATAAGCCATTTATGAAGCTTATTAAGACTCGCCCATAATGCTTTCCAATTTAAACTCGTCAAATAATGTATCCGATTCGTCAATAAAAGAAATAAAATAAAGCAAGAGATGAGTATAATGGCAATTAAAACAAATACCAAGATGAATTTTCCTTTTGTCATTTTCAGATAAGATTTAAATCAATTCGGGAACATCTAATCAAGAATACAATATTGGCTGAATACCTTCATTTAAAACCTATTAACAACTACGAATTTAACAAAAAAAATCCCAACAAATATATGTCAGGATTTTATAAAACAATTAGTTATTAACGGATTGGTCTGTCCTTAATTTAAAACTTACTTGCTCGTCCTCCTTTTTTAAACAGCCTGTCCCGATCACTTCGGTGTATCAAAATATTAATCACCACCTCCCCCCTGATTCCATTGCATTACATCAGCGGTACTCCTCCTGCGAGGAGGAGAATTGAAAATCAGCGTAGCTAAATTTTGCCGGTATTTGAATTGGAAATAAGTAGATAATTGGTAGCACGAAAATTTCCCCTCCTGCCAGGAGGGGGGTACCGCGTTTACGGCGGTGGGGTGGTAAAAATTGTATGTCCAAGCGAAGAATAACCGACGCAATCACGCCAATCCCCCTTTAATTCCCTCCCGATGCTAAGATCGGGACAGAGGATTAGATTGCTTCTCCCGATTCGTTTCACTCACCGGTATCGCAATGACACGTTATTTATTCGTGTAAGGCAGCGGACAACTTGCTATCATGCCTCAACGGTATACTTCATTGTCCGCTGCCCTATTCTAGCACAACAGATTGTCATTGCGAGGGAGGAACGACTGAAGCAATCTGGGCGAGCCAAAAACAAAAGGCTGCCCTCCGGAACAGCCTTTCGAAAATGAGTTGGGTTTTACTCTCCCTCATTCCCTCTCTGCGGGCAGAGAGGGACGATTGTGTCGCAAACGCAATCAGGGTGAGTCAATAATACCAATCGCTCATTTGTTAACGTTTTAATTTTCAGAAGATGCGGCAGAATCAATCTTCCTCCACCACCTCATCATCGGGTTCTTCGCCCGGCCGCGATACGTAAACCACGCCCCATTCGCGGGCCAGTTTACGGCGGTTGGCCGGCGTTTCTTTGCGGTAGTAAAATTCTACCTCATCGTAAATATCACGTATCAGTTCGTCAATTTCGGGCAGCATATCCAGCACATCTTTGTTTTCGGCATCAAAAGCCTGTTTTTCGGCCGACTGTGCATTACGCAACTCCACATATTTGTTTAGCTCGGTTTCTACTTCGGCAGCCGATGGATTGCTCATTGGCACCGCATCCTGTTCGCTTGTGGGCTCCACATCGGGGGCAACGGGCACGGCAGGTGCTTCGGGTATACTTTCTTGTGTTCGTTTTGCTTCGCCGTCAATCAGGTTTCGTGCCCAGGTAACCAGGTCTTGTTCGGTACCTAGTTTGGGCAGCTCGGTCTGGCTGGCACTTAGTCCATAGTAAAGGCGGTCGGCGGGGCTAAACACACCACGCTCAACAGCTAAATTAAAAACCTGGAAGAAATGCGACACCGAGCGATGCAACACCTGTTGCTGTGTATTTTCCACTTCGGTGGCTTCGGCTTGTTTGGCAAACTGCTCCTGCCGCTCTCCCATCTCCTGCCTGAAAGCCGGATAAAGAGTGGTTAGACGTGTTTGCGTTTCGGTACTTATCGCCCATTGGTCAGCGGGCGTACTGCTTGCTTTTTCGCTGGTAGTTTCCAGCACTTTGTTTCTGTCGATAATAGAAACTGGCATACGTCTGTATGGCATAATTCATAAATTTTAGTCCCGGGGGTTATTCCGTTTTTGGAAAGTATCCGGGTTGATTAATACTGTATTGAATTGTAATTCCGGAGGAATTTCTCTTAAACAACTGCGTAAATCTTCTACAAACAGTCTAAACCTCAATAACATCAAGGGTTTCAGCAAGTGCGTTAAGCACCATTTTTTTGAGCAAACACTACCTTTCGCATGCGAAAGCGGGCATTTTGTAAAGAAACTATTGCCTATCGCATGCGTAAGAGGCCGTTTTATTGAGGAACCATTGCCTATCGCATGCGATAGGGGCCATTTTCTGTAAAAAACACGGGTTATCGCATACGAAAGGCACCTCTTTTTTGAAAAAACACTGGTTGTAGCATGCGAAAGGGTACATTTTTTTGGAAAAACACGATCTATCAACTGCGATAGCATACATTTTTGCAAAGCAATTCTGCAGTTTTCAATTCCCGCAGGCAATATCGAACACACTGAATGGGCATATGTAGAATTGGCAAAATGCACTTGTGTTGTTTTGGTGAACAAAAGTTACGAAAAATATTGTTATGGTTCAATAGGCTAGAGAGATTGACACATTTATTATTGTTACAAGGCAGCGGACAGCAGTGAATCGTGCCAGAATGAATTCGTTCATTGTCCGCTGCCCTATTCTATTGCCTCACATCGTCATTGCTAAGGAGGAACGACTGAAGCAATCTCACTCCGGAGCAAACGGAATTTCCAATTAATGCCCCGGCTGTATATCTACCGGAATATCACTCATTACCCGGTGAATATGAAAGAGTGATTGAATAAGCGGATCAGCTTCAACCACCAACATTCCCATATTCTCGACTATATCGCTCATATTCTCCGGGTAAATTGCCCCAATGGCTAACAAGCGGGCTTGTACCCTTGCCGGAGATGAACCGGTAATTCGGGTAAATTCTTTCTCGATACACCTAAAAAATTTTGTTCGGGTTGGATTTAGCAGCGTAGCAAATTTATTATCCGATGCAAAAGTTACCCTTAAATTCTCGAAGGCCAAATTCTTATAGTGCCCGTCATCCACCGAGATGATAATATCCAGATTAAATTCATCACCTTTTTCAATCCGGCTACCATCCTCTTTCCAGGCTTTATAGCCAATTTTTAATTTACTGTTTAGCTCTTCGTTTATAGTATCAATTAATGCCTGGGTATGATTTGCATGCGCCATCGGTTTAATTTTTCCCGGAATTGGAATGCGGACTATTCGCTCGCGGTTTTTAATGTTACTTGTTGGATTCATAGCTTTTGATTTAATGTTGTAACAAATAGAAAATTCGGTTAAAAAATGAACATTGCACAATGTGGCAGACGGTAGTATATACGCGCCTGGCGGCTATTCTGTTACAACGCGGGGAATGGAAACCAGTGGCAATTATTGGGGATTACTTTTTATGTTTTTTCTATCCGGGACAACCAGGGCACGGATGGTAAATCTGCGCCAGCGCGTGTTAAAACAACGAAATAAGTTTGGATTATACTACCGACAATAAGCAGGAGACCTGCTAATTACTTCCGCCCAATCATTTTTGCCGATAAAATACGCACATCATCAATGGGTTTGTCTGCCGGGTTGGTGGCAACGCCTGCAATGCTGTCAACCACATCCATGCCGCTTATTACCTGCCCAAAAACGGTGTAGTTCTGATCGAGGTGAGCAGCGCCGCCCTCTGTTTTATAAATCTCGCGGTGTGCCTCCGGAAAATGGTACAGCTCCATTGTGGCAAGCTCTGTTTCGGTAAGCGAGTCGAACCGCGTTTTTATTGCTGCTATATCCTTTTCAATTGTGGCTACCGTTAAACTATCAGTAGAAACGCGTTTTTCGTAAATGGCATCCATATAATCCATCAGCCCGGCAAGCTCGTCCAGTTGCGCTTTGTTCTCCGCTTTGTTAATCACTTTATTGTAGGCCAGCCACTTGTTTATGCGATTTTCAACCAATGCCAGCGTGCTGTCGGTGTAGGTACGCCCCTGTATAATGGTAAACTGTGTTCCATCCGATGCACGATTCGGGTTTTGGTCGTCTCCCATTCGCGCAGCATTTAAAGCCCCTCTTCGGTGCAGTAAATCGGGTCTGAATTCGGCATCGATACGGTAATACAACGCAGCACTGTCGTTACTACTGATTTGCCCGGCAGGTTTGGTAGCCACATCGCCGGTTTGTACCAGAAAGTTTTCGATTACACGATGAAACGATACGCTGTCGTAAACGCCCTGGTTCACCAGTTTTATAAAATTATTGCGGTGTATGGGTGTTTCGTCCGACAAACGCAAAACAATGGTCCCGAAATCGGTGGTCAGCTGCACATCTTTCTTCAGGTCACTTTTCCATACTCCTTCTTCAACTTCGCTGTCGCATGCCGCAAAAACAAATACTATGCAGCCAATAATCAGTAGTGTTAGGTTTCTCAACATTTTTGTAAAATTTAGTGTGTTTAAATCGATTAACTATTTAGCAATTTCATTTTATTGAATTCAGCATTAAAAGTGCTCTTCGATGGCTTTTAACAGTTCGGCCTTACGAATGGGTTTGGCCACATAACCGTTAAAACCATTTTTGGCAATCGAGTCGCCCTGGGTTTCGGGTGCAAAAGCCGACAGGGCAAAAATACGCACCTCCTTATTCATTTCGCGAATGGTGCGCGCAGCCTCGTAACCATCCATCTCAGGCATTTTTAAATCCATTAAAATCAGGTCGGTATCAGTATGCTCTTTATACAGGTTAATGGCTTCAAGCCCAGTGGATGCAATCACCAGTTCTTCTGCAACTTCCTTCAGCATATACGAAAATAGTTTCTGATTGATCTGGTCGTCTTCAGCCAATAAAATTTTCAGTTTTGATTGTGGTTTTTCATTCAAATTATTCGATTCCATAGGGTTGTAACTTTCGGGAATAATGCATGCAAAGTACTGTTGTTTGGCAATTTCCCCTAATTAAAAATTCGTCCTTTTTTCAATGCGCTTTTGTATAACACTTTAAAGATAGAGTTTTCATTTAGAATGACGAACGAAGCCGATCGTTTAATTTGTTTATTTTTATCAACGATTTTAAAACACCACAAATGAAGATAGTAGTTTTAGACGGGCACACACTTAACCCTGGCGACTTAAGCTGGGATGCCATAAATGCACTGGGCGAATTAACGGTTTACGACCGCACAACGCCGGAGCAAACCATACAACGCGCCACCGATGCCGAAATAATATATACCAACAAGGTGATTATTAACCGCGAAATTATTGAGCAGCTGCCTCGCTTAAAATTTATTGGCGTGCTGGCAACGGGTTACAATGTGGTTGATACCGATGCCGCCCGCAAAGCCGGAATTACAGTTTGCAACATACCCGCCTACAGCACTCAGTCGGTAGCACAACTTGTATTTGCACACCTGCTGCACTTTACCAACAATGTGGCCCGGCATGCCCGTTCGGTGCAAAATGGCGACTGGGCAGCCAGCAAAGACTTTGCCTACTGGCTGACCGCACAAACCGAGCTGGCCGGAAAAACACTGGGAATAATTGGTTTTGGGCAAATTGGACAAGCCGTTGCACGCATTGCGCTGGCATTTCGTATGAACGTAATTTTTAACAACCGCAGCAAAAAAATAACCAACCTGGATGCCCGCCAGGTAAACCTCGACACCTTGTTGAAAGACAGCGATTACATTAGTATAAACTGCCCGCTTACCAACGAAAACCAGGGTTTTATAAATAAAGAAACCATTGCCAAAATGAAACCCACAGCAATTGTGATAAACACCGGCCGCGGCCCATTGATTAACGAACAGGACTTGGCCGATGCGCTAAACAACGAAAAAATTGCAGGTGCGGCGCTCGATGTGCTTTCGGCTGAGCCTGCCGGGACCGACAATCCCCTGCCAAAAGCAAAAAACTGCAACATTACACCGCACATTGCCTGGGCAACTCTTGAGGCCCGCCAACGACTAATGCAAATTGCTGCCGATAACCTAAAAGCTTTTATAGAGGGGAAACCGATTAATGTGGTTGGCTAAATTTTAAGGTAAAAAAATAAATTACTGCATAAATAAAAGTTGTAAGCAACAAAAAAGTTTCGCTCTATCGAGCAGATTTTACTATTTGGCTTAGCCCAAATAGTAAACACAAAACCCAAGGCTGCGCCCACTTCGCTCGGAAAAGCTACGCGATGCCAGCTAAAATTCCTGAAACTCGTCGTTCCTCCTCAAACATCAGTAATTTTTTAACGCTGTCACCGCTTGTTTTCCGGCTCACCGGCCGAGGCCGAAGCTTCGAACATTTCCCCAATTGTTCTGACTTCGCATAAGTGGAACGGCCTCTTTTGGTATTTACCAGTAGTTGAAATAAAACTTTAATGAGAGCGGGAAGCTCCGAGGCCCCGAGACTTCGGGGGAGGAGATCACCCGTCCGAATTTAGGTTTTTTGAAAACGGAGGGTAAAGACCAAAAGTAGCCTTGACTTTTTTGTATCGTTTTTGTGTCAATACAAAAATGATAGCCTCCGGCAGGAATTACAATATAGATTTCTTCAAACCCAATAGCCATATCATTGAATCTAATCTATAAAAAATCGATCTTATTTTCTCATTCGACGGACTTTGTATAAAATTGAACGAATGTGGTTGGCTAAGATGTTTAAAATCGTTAAGAATAGCTAAAGGAATAAAAGCCACGCAACTTTTCCGTCAGCTCATACGTTTTAACAGCACACGAAAGGGTAAATTGTGTTGTTAAAAATACTCCATATTGTATTGCTGGCATCAGTAAAGTACATTGTTACGCTTCCTTATGCCATGATTATCGGCCTTGATTACGAGTACGCACTTTTGGCTGTGCTTACCGGCGGAATAGGTGGATTTTTGTTTTTCTACTACATCAGCAAACCATTAAACCGCGGCTTTATGCTGATGTGGCCTTGTCTGTGCAATGCCATTCCCTCTTCGCTAAAAGCCCGCTATCACAACTGGTGCATAAATAGAAGCGCCAAAAGAAAAAAACGTGTATTTACCCGAAAAAACAGGTTTATCAGCCGCATGAAATCGAACTACGGATTTTGGGGAGTTATAATTGCAACCCCTGTTATTTTAACCATCCCCATTGGTGCCTTTCTTGCCAATAAATATTATTCGCAACGACGACACACCGTTTTATATATGATATTATCAATAATTGGTTGGGCAGGAGTATTGTCGGGATTCGTACATTTATTTCCCAAAGTATTCTTTTAACCAGTGCAGATTTTCTTTTTTTAACAACAAACGACGATCAGCTTCTGCCCAATCCAATTCATTCAATTCTTCAAATTCCAACCACTTTACAGCATTATGTTCATTGAGTTTTAAATCACCTGAAACCAACGAGCAAACAAGAGGGATCAAACGGATGATTTTAATATTGTAATCGTGTTGAACGGGAGTTAGAGCCTCCACCACCTCAACATTCAGATTTAATTCTTCTTTAATTTCGCGAACGATACATTCCTTCTCGCTTTCGCCTGATTTTATTTTTCCACCGGGAAATTCCCACTGCAGCGGATGATCCGAGTTCTCATTGTTCTGTGCAATCAGAATTTTTCCCTGGTTGATAATTATGGCGCAGGTAACTTCAATCATTTGGTAAAAATAGAAACTTGAAGATTATTTTCTATCTTTTCAACGCATTTTGAAAACAACCACTGATGACGGAACAAGAACTTTTCGAGCACCTCGACGCCTGGGAAAACATTGAAATAATTGCGGCCTCCATACAAAACGATCCAACTCAGTTTAATACACTTGTGCAACTTGCCCTTAACGACACGCGGCAAAAAAGCTGGCGGGCGGCCTATCTTGTCGACAAAATTCACGATGAAAACCCCGAACTGTTGCAGCCTTATCTTCCAGCACTTATCAATCAGCTAAAAACGGAAACGAATGCCAGCAAACGCCGCCACTGGCTAAAGCTGATTAGCATGAATAAAATAAGCGGGGAGCAAATTGGTTTTCTGTTTGATTATTGCATTGAAACATTTACATCGGGCAACGAAGCTGTTGCAGTGCGGGTACATGCCATGCAAATTCTGTACAATATTTCGGAAATGGAACCCGACCTAAAACCGGAAGTTATGCAGATTATTGAACAGGAAATGGAATTCCACCCCACTGCCGGAATACGGTCGCGGGGCAAAAAACTGGCTACCAAACTTTATAAACAAATACAGAATGCAAGTGGCTAAGAAGCAGCTTTATCCTGGAATTTATTGATTAACTCCTGCAACTTTGCATCCAACTCTTTGTTCAACTCATCCTGTTTGTAACTGCGTGTAACAATTACCAAATTGCGCAAATGCGATATTTGTCGGTTTTGCTCCGTTCCCACAACACTGGCAAGGTTTGCCGGCAACGACGCAAAATAATTGAGCATTGCATAACAGTTATCTGCCATAATCCGCACAATTTCATTTGCTTTTTCGCTTGCTCCGGCTTCGTAATATTGTGTAACCATCTGGAACGAACTATAATCAAGCGGGATGGTTTCGTTCGGGAAAAGCTCAAACATTTTGTCGGCAACTTCAATGGCTTTATCCTTTTCACCTTCGCCCAGCAAGGCTTGCGACAAACGAGTAAACATATAACGTGCCTGCATAATGTTTATCTGCTTGCGGTTGTATTCGTCCATGTGAATATCAGGATCGTTTACATTTCCCCAAACAAATTTATTCATTACGTTATTGTACAAAATATCGGTATCGATACGTCCGGCAGTAACACCTTGTTTTGGTGTTCTTATTGGCACAAATCTGTAAGCAAGTCCTTCAAACTGCAACCAGTCGAGGAAATGAATGTTTCCGGTAAATACCAAACTATGATCGATATAAATTGGGCGCTCCCAGTTGTTTGCGGCAATCATATTCAGCACGGCCATTTCGCTTTTGGTAATCATGCCTTTTGTGATTTTAAAGCTTACCTGGTCAGCAATCTCGTTCGCATCTTCAGGTTTTACTGTTCCTGTTTCCAAAACCCTTTGCTTATCAACCGTAATATGAAAATCGCGCGACGGCAGGTAGTCCAACATCTGCCCACTGGTTACTTTTACTTTGGTGCGCACATCGTCGCTACCCAAAAACTCCATGGCCTCGCTAAGCTCTACCGATCCTTTTATCCGATCCTGGAAAAGCACGGCATCCATGCGCCCCATGTAATATTTGTCTTTTGTGAACGAGAACGGTACCGGATCAGCTTCATAAGTCTTAAACTGTTGCTGACTGATGTACCAATCCATCCCCAGGTAACTAATGTTTACAATTTTAATATCAGGACGTACACCTTCCACCTCTTGCACATACCACAGCGGGAAAGTATCGTTATCGCCATAAGTAAACAAAATGGCATTTGGCGCACACGACTCAAGATAATTTTTAGCATAATCGCGGGTCATGTATTTTCCTGAGCGGTCGTGGTCGTCCCAGTTTTGCGACGCCAGCACTCCCGGCACTGCCACCACCGAAATTACCGTTGCCAGCACTGCTCCCGGTGCTCCTTTCATTACTTTCTTTAACCCGGCATAAACGGCCAGTACACCCAAACCAATCCAAATAGCAAAGGCATAAAACGAGCCCGCATAAGCATAATCACGTTCGCGCGGTTGATACGGATACTGGTTCAGGTAAACCACAATGGCAAGACCGGTGAGGATAAACAACAGCATGGTTACTGCAAATGTCTCTTTTCCTTTTTTGCCCTGGTTGTATTGAAAGAATAATCCCAGAAGCCCTAACAACAACGGAAGGAAATAATACACGTTTCTGCTGGGGTCGTTTTTCATAAAATCGGGCATATTATCGCGCGGACCAACTTTGGGCTCATCAATAAAGGAAATGCCGCTCACCCAATTTCCATTTTCAAAACTTCCGTGCCCTTGTATATCGTTTTGGCGCCCAACAAAGTTCCACATAAAATAGCGCATGTACATGTGCCCAATCTGGTAACTAAAAAAGAAACGAAGGTTTTCGCCAAAAGTAGGTTTTTGCAAGGTTTTTACTTCGCCGCGTTCGCGCACCCTTACCGGAGTTCCTTTTACCTTTCCCCAATCTTTATAAGCCTGAATATGGTTTGCTTTGTCGCTGTACATTCGCGGAAAAACAGTTTCCATTTTGGGCTCGTATACCGATCCTCCGGGCATTGTTCCGGTTACTTCATATTTTCCGTCTACTTTGTTGTATTGCTCTTTCGGATCTTTGGTTCCAATCCGTGGTGCATTGTAATATGGTCCTTTTGCCAACGGACGATCGCCGTATTGTTCGCGGTTCAGGTAACGAACCAAAGCAAAAGCATTATCCGGATTATTTTGATTCATTGGAGGATTTGCAGATGCCCGAATAACAATTAAAGCAAACGAAGAATATCCAATCAGAATCACAATAATCATGGTAAGTGCGTTGTTCCAAACCACCATATTTCTTTTCCGGGTGTAGTTAATCCCCCATACCGAAGCAGCTGCCAGAAGGGCAATCATAAACAAAATACCCGAGTTAAACGGCAAACCAAAAGAGTTTACAAAAATGCGGTCGAAAACAAAAGCAATGCGTGGTACGCCCGGAATAATTCCGTACTGAATACCCAACAGAATACCCATTGATGCAGCCAAAGCATAAACAACACCTTTCCATGAGAATTCGTATTTTTTGAAATAATAAACCAGTCCGATTGCAGGAATAGCCAAAAGGTTTAACAAGTGAACCCCAATTGATAAGCCCATCAGGTAGGCAATTAACACCAACCAACGGTTAGCATATTTTTCGTGCGCCACATTTTCCCATTTCAAGATAGCCCAAAATACCATAGCCGTAAATAACGACGACAGTGCATAAACTTCGCCTTCAACTGCCGAGAACCAAAACGAATCGGTAAAAGTAAAAGCCAATGCTCCTACCAAACCACTACCCCACACCGCAATTTGTTCGCCGGTGCTCAGTTCCTCTGCAGGAAAAAGTTTTTTGGCAAGATGTACGATCGTCCAATACAGAAACATTATTGTTGCGGCACTGGCAATGGCCGACAAGGAATTAACCATAACAGCAGCTTTGGTGGCATCGGGAGCAAACAAGGTAAATATGCGCCCTAAAATCATAAATGTTGGTGCGCCCGGTGGGTGACCAACTTCCAGCTTAAATGCACTTGTAATAAACTCGCCACAATCCCACCAGCTAACTGTGGGTTCAAGCGTGGCAAAATAAGTTATACAAGCCACAATAAAAACAAGCCAACCAAGAATGTTATTGATTAATTTCGTGTGTTGCATGATATGCGTATTTTTTGAACAAAGGCAAATATAAGCTTTTAAACAGGAATGCTGCGAACATAATAATTAAAATACATGCAAGTAATTTTTGCAAAAGGCTATTTTTTTTTGTGGAGATATTGCAGAATAAAATTTTTTTATACTTTTGCACCGTCTTTAACGAAAAGACACACAAAAGGACTGACCCATGGTGTAATTGGCAACACGTCTGATTTTGGTTCAGAAGAGTCCAGGTTCGAGCCCTGGTGGGTCAACCACGAAAGCCTGCAGTTTTACTGCGGGCTTTTTTTATGGATAAATTTTTCTTTCGCAAAAAGGCCAAAATAAATACATAAAAACAAAAAAGCTCCGACCACTAGCCGGAGCTTTTCAATATTAAGAACAATTATTTTACGCTTTGTATTCGTCCCAGCTTTTAATCTGAACATCATCAATGCTGTATTTGCAAATTCCGTAAAGAAATGCACTTGCCACACGAGCATTAGTAATAAGTGGGATATTATAATCAATTGAGCTACGACGAATATTATAACCATTTTTCAACTCGCGGTTGGTATGGTTTTTAGGAATATTAACCACCAGATCAATTTCCTTATTCTTGATCATCTCAATGGTATTTGGCGACTGATCTGCTTCATCAGGCCAGTGCACCAATGTATTCGCAATTCCATTATCGCGGAAGAACTTGTGTGTTCCTTCGGTGGCAAAAATGTTGTAGCCTTTTTCAACCAGCATTCTTGCACTATTCAGTAACTCCAGTTTACCTCTAGAAGGTCCCGATGAAATAAGAATATTCTTTTTCGGGAAATTGTAACCTACTGACAACATCGCTTTCAGAATGGCTTCGTAATAGGTTTCACCAATACACCCAACCTCTCCGGTCGACGACATATCGACACCCAAAACAGGGTCGGCTTTCAGCAATCGTGCAAACGAGAATTGTGGAGCTTTAACCCCTACATAATCCAGTTCGAACAACGATTTATCCGGTTTCGGCACATCGATTCCCAACATCACTTTCGTGGCTATTTCAATCAGGTTCAGTTTCATAACCTTCGAAACAAACGGGAAGCTTCGTGATGCGCGCAGGTTACACTCAATAACTTTAATATCGTTATCTTTTGCCAGGAACTGCATATTAAAAGGTCCGGTAATTTCCAGTCCTTTTGCAATCTGACGAGCGATTTTCTTCACCCTGCGAATGGTTTCAACATATAGTTTTTGCGGCGGGAAAACGATGGTAGCATCACCCGAGTGAACTCCGGCAAACTCCACGTGCTCCGAAATGGCATAAGCAACCATCTCGCCTTTATTGGCCACTGCATCAATTTCAATCTCTTTGGCCTGCTCAATGAATTCGGTTACAACCACCGGATGCTCTTTCGAAACATTAGCTGCCATTTCAAGGAAATGCTCCAGCTGATCCGGGTTAGAAACCACGTTCATGGCTGCCCCCGAAAGTACGTATGAAGGACGAATCAGCACCGGATAACCCACTTCATCAACAAACTTGTGAATTTCTTCGATTGTTGACAGGCGTGCCCAGCGTGGCTGATCAACACCAAGATCATCAAGCAGTGACGAGAACTTCTCTCGGTCTTCGGCATTGTCGATCTTTTTGGCCGATGTTCCAAGAATCGGTACATTTTGCCCGTCCAGTTTCATTGCCAGGTTATTCGGAATCTGACCACCCATTGAAACCACAACTCCGTGCGGATTCTCCAGGTCGTAAACATCCATTACACGCTCAAATGTCAGCTCGTCAAAATAAAGCCTGTCGCAGGTATCGTAATCGGTACTCACCGTTTCCGGATTGTAATTGATCATTACCGAACGATAACCTTGCTCTTTAATCGTGTTGATGGTGTTCACGCTACACCAGTCGAACTCTACCGAACTTCCGATACGATAAGCTCCCGAACCGAGTACCATCACAGATTTGTGATCGCCCAAATAATTAACATCATTCTCGGTGCCGTTATGTGTCAAGTACAAATAATTGGTCTGTGCAGGATATTCTCCCGCCAGCGTATCAATTTGTTTAACTACCGGCACAATGCCATTCGCTTTACGGAACGCACGAACTTTCAGAATATCTTCGTTAATATTTACGTTCTTACTACTCAGCACCAATCTTGCAATCTGGAAATCGGAATAACCGGCTTGTTTTGACGCTTTCAACAGCGGAATTGGCAATTTTTCCAATTCGTTATAAGCCTGCAGTTCTTTATTTATTTTATGAATGTTATTCAGCTTTTGCAGAAACCAGCGATCGATTTTTGTTTTATCGTGAATCTGATCAATCGAGTAACCTTTATTGAAGGCCTCGGCGATTGCAAAAATCCGGCGGTCGGTAGGATTTGTCAATTCCTCTTCGATTCCTTCGATTGTAATCTCCTCTTTGTTGGCTACAAAACCGTGCATTCCCAAACCAACCATTCGGATACCTTTCTGAATGGCTTCCTCAAAAGTTCGTCCGATGGCCATAATCTCACCAACCGATTTCATCGAACTTCCAATATTTTTCGAAACGCCTACGAATTTGCTCAAGTCCCAGCGAGGAATCTTTACCACACAATAGTCGAGCGCAGGCTCGAAACATGCGGTTGTTACTTTTGTTACCGAGTTTT
Organism: uncultured Draconibacterium sp.; assembly: GCF_963676815.1. NCBI lineage: Bacteria > Pseudomonadati > Bacteroidota > Bacteroidia > Marinilabiliales > Prolixibacteraceae > Draconibacterium > uncultured Draconibacterium sp. The sequence goes on along the minus strand of NZ_OY781365.1, from coordinate 2,973,482 downwards.
TAAGTTGGTGCAAACCGTAACCCAAACCTAATTTTGCAGCAACAAATGCCAGCGGATAACCTGTGGCTTTTGATGCCAGTGCCGAAGAACGTGATAAACGGGCGTTCACCTCAATTACACGGTAATCTTCCGAGTAAGGATCAAGCGCAAACTGTACGTTACATTCTCCAACCACTCCTACCCTGCGAATAATTTTAATCGAAATTTCGCGTAGTTTGTGGTATTCCGAGTTTGACAGCGTTTGCGATGGAGCTACTACGATACTCTCGCCGGTATGAATTCCCAGCGGGTCGAAGTTCTCCATATTACAAACCGTAATACAGTTGTCGTATTTATCGCGTACTACCTCGTACTCTACTTCTTTCCATCCTTTAATCGATTCTTCAACCAGGATTTGTGGTGAATACGAAAATGCACTTCCGGCCAGTTTTTCCAGCTCTTCCTCATTTTCGCAGAAACCGGAACCTAAACCACCCAGCGTGTAGGCCGCGCGGATAATGATAGGGAATCCAACTTCTTTAGCTGCAGCTTTTGCTTCGGCCATATTTGAAGCAGCAATACTTTTTGGCGTTTTTACACCGATTTCGGCCAGCATGTTGGCAAAAATATCGCGGTCTTCGGTATCGATAATCGACTGAACCGGTGTACCAACTACTTCTACATTGTATTTTTCCAATACTCCCGATTCGTACAATGCAACCCCGCAGTTCAGCGCAGTTTGCCCACCGAATGCAAGAAGTATTCCCTGTGGTTTTTCTTTTTTAATTACCTCTTCAACAAAATGAGGCGTAACAGGCAAAAAGTAAATTTTGTCTGCAATATTATCTGATGTCTGAATGGTTGCAATGTTCGGATTGATAAGAACCGTTTCAACACCTTCCTCTTTCAACGCTTTAAGCGCCTGCGAACCGGAATAATCGAACTCACCGGCCTCTCCAATTTTTAGTGCTCCTGAACCAAGAACAATTGCTTTTTTAATATGTGTTTCTATCATGATGCTTACTGAAATTACATTGAAAGATTATTTTTTCGACTCTACGATATTTTTAATGAATTCGTCAAATAAAAACTCGGTATCAACCGGACCACTCGAAGCTTCAGGGTGGAACTGAGTTGAGAAGAACGGTTTTGTTTTGTGCCTGATTCCTTCGTTGGTTTCATCATTCACATTCGTAAATAATGGTTCCCAGTCGCCAGGCAGAGTTTCTGTGGCTACCGCGAAACCATGGTTTTGCGAAGTAATGTAACATTTGTTTGTTCCTTGTAGCAATACCGGCTGGTTGTGACTTCGGTGGCCAAATTTTAATTTATAAGTTTTGGCACCGGCAGCACGCGCCAGCAATTGGTTACCCAAACAAATTCCCATAATTGGTTTTTCGGCACCAATTACATTTTTAATGTACTCAACAGTTGCATCGCAATTTGCCGGGTCACCCGGGCCGTTCGAGATAAACAATCCGTCGAATTCTTCATTGGTAAAATCGTAATCCCATGGCACACGAATTACAGTTGCTCCCCGGTCGAGCAAACAACGAATAATGTTGTTTTTCACACCGCAGTCAATTAGCACTACTTTGTGTTCACCGTCTCCGTACACCTCGCGCTCTTTACAACTTGCAACCGCTACCAGGTTTTCCTTGTTCGGATCATAAAAGTCAATTTCCTCTTCAAATTCGATCTTTCCTAACATGGAACCTTTCTCACGTAAAATTTTCGTTAAGGCTCTCGTATCAATATCGAATAAACCCGGCACTTCGTATTCTTTCAGCCAATCGCTCAAACTTTTCTCAGCATTCCAGTGGCTAAACTCAAACGAGTAATCAGAGATTATCAGACCGGAAATGTGCAATTTGTGCGATTCGTAATATTTGTGTATTCCATTCTCTTTCTTATTGAAAGGAACACCATAATTCCCAACCATTGGGTAGGTCGACACCAGGATTTGCCCGGTGTAAGATGGATCAGTCAAACTTTCCGGATACCCCGTCATTGCAGTATAAAAGACGACCTCTCCGGCCACTGACTTTTCGCTTCCGAAGGATTTTCCCATAAAAACCGTCCCGTCTTCAAGCGTTAATTTTGCCTGTTTTACTTTGTACATATTCCGATTTAATAATTAAAAAAAATGCGCTTGCCCTAAAATAGTTCAAACGCATTTCAGTTATTCTTTATACTTATTTTCAAATACACTTTCTCAGCCATAATGTTAAGAACATGATATTAAAATCATTTTCCGATGCAAAAATAGAAAATATTCTGTAATTCTTACCTGTTCTTTTATAAAAATGTATATTTTTGCATTGAAAATGAATATTTATTCAATGAAGAATAAAGTACAACGACAACGAGAAATCCGAAAAATAATTCAACGAGGCAGCGTGCACAGCCAGGATGAATTGCTGGTTGAGTTAAAACGCCGCGGATTTGAACTGACACAAGCCACCTTGTCGCGCGATTTAAAAGTGTTGCAGGTTGCAAAAGTTCCACATCCGTCGAAAGGATATGTGTATACAATACCTGACAACGGGAAAATGGAGCAGGTAAATTCGGAACATATTAACCGCATCAACTACCTGGCCGACGGATTTAAAGACATACAGTTTTCGGGAAACCTGGCTGTTTTAAGAACACTTCCCGGATATGCCAACAGCATTGCAGCAGTAATCGACTCGGCCAGTCCTTGGGAAATTTTAGGAACAGTTGCCGGAGACGATACTATATTAATAATACAAAGGGAAGGAATATCGAAAAATGATTTGACCGAGGCATTATTCAAAATTATGCCAAAGCTAAAAGACAAATTGTAGATCGAAAGATGAAGAGTTTAAAAAATATTAAAGTTTTAATTGCCGACGAAAATCACCTGAAATTCATCGACGATATAAACGATGCTATTGACAGTGCATCGAAACAACGAGGCACCGGTATTGCCCGTCGTACCTACGAATACCTGGCAGACAAAATGAAGCAGGGAAAAGCCATCATCGCACTGGAGGATGGAAAAATGTTTGCAGGTTTTTGCTACATAGAAACCTGGCAAGAAAAAGGATTTGTAGCCAACTCGGGGTTAATTGTTGGAGAAGAATACCGTGGAATTGGATTGGCAAAGGCCATTAAAAAGAAAGCTTTTGAGCTTTCGCGTAAAAAATATCCAAACTCAAAAATATTTGGTTTAACCACCGGTTTGGCAGTAATGAAAATCAACCACGAACTGGGTTACCGCCCGGTTACGTTCTCGGAACTTACGCTTGACGACCAATTTTGGAAAGGTTGCGAGGGCTGCATCAATCACGATATACTGGAACGTACAGGAAGAACAAAATGCCTTTGCACCGGAATGTTGTACAATCCGGAATGGGAAAAACCAACTTTTACCAGTGGAAACGGTATACGAAAACGTAGTTTGCTGGATCTTTTACCGAAAAGAAAGTTCAAAAAGGAAAAACAAATTAATAAAGAAAATAAGTAGAGTGGCGGCAAGATATTCAAACAGACAGCTACAGGCTTTGAATTGAAAACAGACTCGGCCGTCACTCTTTTTAAAGATATTGAGTTATGAGTAAAAAATTGGTACTGGCATTTAGCGGAGGACTCGACACATCGTTCTGTGTTAAATACCTGAAAGAAGAAAAAGGTTACGATGTTTACACCGCAATCGCAAACACTGGTGGTTTCTCTGACGAAGAGTTAAAAGCCATTGAAGAACGCGCGCTGGCATTGGGCGCTGTCGAACACATTACGCTCGACGTTACCAACGAGTATTACGAAAAATGTATTCGTTACATGGTTTTCGGAAACGTACTACGTAATAACACGTATCCAATTTCGGTAAGTTCAGAAAGAGCATTTCAGGCCATTGCTATTATTGAATATGCCAAAGAAATTGATGCAAAATACATTGCTCATGGTAGTACCGGCGCAGGAAACGACCAAATTCGTTTCGACCTTACTTTCCAGGTATTGGCTCCTGAAATTGAAATCATCACGCCAACCCGCGATATGTTGCTTACGCGTCAGTACGAAATTGATTACCTGAAAAAATATGGTTTCGAAGCCGATTTCACCAAAATGGAATACTCCATTAACCAAGGACTTTGGGGAACAAGTGTTGGCGGAAAAGAAACTTTGACCACTGACAAGAATCTTCCTGAAGAAGCTTATCCAAGTCAATTGGAAGCTACCGAAGAAAAAACCATTGAATTAGGTTTTGAAAAAGGCGAACTGATATCGCTCGACGGAGAGTTCTACGAAAACGGTCCGGATGTAATTCGTGCGCTGGAAGCCGTTGCTTCGAAATACGCAATAGGCCGCGACACACACGTTGGTGATACCATTATTGGAATTAAAGGTCGCGTTGGCTTTGAAGCTGCCGCTCCGCTTATTACTATAAAAGCACACCACCTGCTTGAAAAACATACGTTGACCAAATGGCAATCGTACTGGAAAGAGCAACTGGGAAACTGGTACGGAATGTTCCTGCACGAAGCAATGTACCAGGAGCCGGTAATGCGCAACATCGAAGATTTCCTGGAATCAACCCAGGAAAACGTAACCGGAAAAGTGATCGTTAAACTGAAACCTTACCACTTCGAATTGGTTGGTATCGAATCGGAACACGATTTAATGAATTCAGGATTTGGGCAATACGGTGAAACGGTTGAAGCATGGACTGCTGACGACGTAAAAGGATTTACAAAAATCTTATCGAACTCATTGAAAATCTACAATAAAGTAAACGGTAATTTATAGGATGATTAAAGTTGGAATTATAGGAGGAGCCGGATATACCGCCGGAGAGCTGTTGAGAATTTTATTAAATCATCCGCAAGCTGAAATTGGTTTTGTACAAAGCACCAGTAATGCAGGCAACCTGATTTCGGATGTACACATTGATTTGCTGGGAGAAACCGATATCAGATTCACCGACCAAATGCCGTTCGACGAAGTTGACGTAATTTTCCTTTGTATGGGGCATGGCAAGTCGATAGAATTTGTGGAAAAACACGATTTCCCAAAATATTTAAAAATTATCGATTTAAGCCACGACTACAGATTAAAAAGAGATGGCAACGATTTCGTGTATGGTTTGCCCGAATTAAACCGCGAAGAAATAGAATCGTCAGAGCGAATTGCCAATCCGGGTTGTTTTGCAACCGGAATTCAACTGGCACTTTTGCCACTTGCGGCTAACGATTTATTGCAGGATGAAATTCATGTTCAGGCAATTACCGGATCAACCGGAGCCGGACAAAAACCGACTTCAACATCGCACTTTAGCTGGAGAAGCAGCAATGTTTCGGCTTACAAAATTTTTCAACATCAGCACGAAGGAGAAATTATTCAAAGTCTTACGCAATTGCAACCGGGTTTTGAAAAGGATTTCAACTTTGTACCAATTCGCGGCAATCACACCCGTGGAATTTTTGTGGCTTGTTACACAAAGTTTAATGGCTCGCTTGAAGAAGCCAACGAAATATATGAAGATTACTACGCCGATCACCCCTTTGTTTTTGTAACCAATAAAAACCCCGGAGTAAAACAGGTAGTAAATACCAACAAAGGCGTAATTTATTTGGAGAAACACGGCAACAAACTGGTTATTATCAGTTTAACCGACAATTTAATAAAAGGTGCTTCCGGGCAGGCGGTTCAAAACATGAACCTGATGTTTGGTCTGGATGAGAAAACCGGTCTGAGTTTAAAACCGGTAGCATTTTAAAACGAACGTGGAGAACACAGATTTGGCAGATTCTCGTTGAAAAACAAGAGAGTATCTTCTCAATCAGCTTCATAAGCGTTCAAATCAATAAAAAGAATGAAACTATTTGATGTATATCCACTTTTCAACATCACCCCAATAAAAGCAGAAGGCTGCTATGTGTGGGATGAGAACGGAAAGAAATACCTCGATCTTTACGGCGGGCACGCTGTAATTTCAATTGGTCACAGCCACCCTGCCTACATAGAAAAAATTTCAACACAGCTTTCGGAAATAGGGTTTTATTCCAACTCGGTTCAAAACCCCTTGCAAAAAGAGCTGGCGGAAAAATTAGGCAAACAATCGGATTGCGAAGATTACCAGTTATTTCTTTGCAACTCAGGTGCTGAGGCCAACGAGAATGCGCTCAAACTGGCTTCTTTCATCACCGGGAAAAAGAAGATCATCAGTTATAAAAAAGGGTTCCACGGACGCACCTCTGCTGCTGTAGCAATTACTGATAATCCGAAAATTATTGCCCCGGTTAACGAAACCGAAAATGCAGTGATTCTGCCGTTGAACGATATTGAAGCCACCGAAGAAGCTTTAAAACAAGGAGACGTTGCAGCGGTGATTGTTGAGGGAATTCAGGGAATTGGAGGTATTAACATTCCCGATACCAACTTCCTCACAAAACTGAAACAACTTACTGAAAAATATGTGGCCGTACTTATTCTCGATGAAATACAATCGGGTTACGGACGAAGCGGTAAATTCTTCGCCTACCAACATACGGAAATCAAACCGGACATTATTACAATGGCCAAAGGAATGGGTAACGGATTCCCGATTGGAGGCGTACTGATTCAACCGGAAATTGAACCTTGGTTTGGCATGCTCGGAACTACTTTCGGAGGAAATCATCTGGCTTGTGCCGCAGCAATTGCCGTACTCGACGTAATGAAAGACGAGAGTCTGATTGAGAACGCCGAGACAGTTGGAAATTACCTGATGGAGAAACTTGCTGATATGGATGCAGATTTTGAAATCAGAGGCGAAGGTTTGATGATCGGTTTAGAATTTGAACAGCCTATTGCCGAAATACGAAAAAAGTTACTTTTCGACTTTGGAATTTTCACAGGCGTGTCGGGGCAAAATATCATAAGGCTGTTGCCTCCACTTAGCCTAACAACCGAGCAAGCAGATACATTTTTAGCAGCGTTTGCAGAAGTACTAGGCTCGTTTGCTGAATAAATAAACACGGATTGAAAACATCTACTAATTTAGACAAATGGAAAATAAAAAAATAGCAATAATCGGAGTAGGAAACATGGGAGGCGCCATTGCACTTGGCTTGTTAAAATCGGGTTCGGTTGAAGCCGGTAACATCTCCGTTTCAGACAGAAAAGAAACGACGCTCAAAAAAATGAGCGACCTGGGAATTAATGCTTTCGACAACAATATAGATGCAGCAAAAGATGCCGACGTGATTATTGTTGCCGTAAAACCCTATCATATTGAGGGCGTAATTAACACCTTGAAACCCATTTTGTCTCCTGAGAAAATTTTCATTTCAATTGTTGCCGGAGTTGGCATTGACGCATTGGGCGAAATGGCCGGAAACGACATCCCTATTTTCCGTGTGATGCCAAACACTGCAATTGCTTTGCAGGAATCATTAACCTGCATCTCGGCAAACGGCAACACCGAACCATACCGCGAATATGTAGTTGAGTTGTTCGACAAATTAGGAAAAACCATTGAAATTCCTGAAGAATTAATGGCTGCAGCAACAGTACTTTCGTCGTGCGGTATTGCTTATGCACTGCGCTACATTCGCGCGGCAATGCAGGGTGGTATCGAAATTGGCTTTAGTGCCGAAATGGCTCAGCTAATAACTGCCCAAACCGTAAAAGGTGCAACAGAGTTGCTACTTCAGAGTGAACATCACCCCGAAAGAGAGATCGACAAAGTTACTACTCCGATGGGCGTAACCATTACCGGCTTGAACGAAATGGAACACAAAGGGTTTAGCTCTTCACTGATACAGGGAGTACTGGCCTCGTACAAAAAAATAAAAGACCACTAGAAAGGTGCAGAGTCGTTACAAAAAAATAACAGTAAAAGTTGGCAGTAATGTGCTGGCAAAAGCCGATGGAACGCTTAATGTTGCGCGCATTGCTCACCTTGTCGACCAAATTGCAAGGCTTCATAAAAATGGGGTTGAGGTGGTTTTGGTATCGTCGGGAGCTGTAGCTGCAGGACGTGCTGTTATGAATGAAACGAAAAAATCTGACGCAGTTTCTCAAAGGCAGTTATGGGCTGCTCTTGGTCAGGTTAAACTGATTTCGCGTTACTCCGATTTTTTCCACGAAGAAGGGCTTACCTGCGCACAGGTACTCACTACAAAGGAAAACTTCTCGAGCCGCGGACATTACCTGAACATGAAAAACTGTATCACCACGCTACTGGAAAATAAGGTGATACCGATCGTAAATGAAAACGACACTATTTCGGTAACCGAACTGATGTTTACAGACAACGACGAACTTTCAGGATTAATTGCATCGATGGTAGATTCTGAGGCGCTGATCATTCTTAGCAATATTGACGGAGTTTATACAGCTCATCCGAATAGCGCTGGAGCCGAGCTAATTGAAAGCATCGAAATAAACGACAAAGGGCCACAAAATGCAATTTCTACAGAACGGTCGGATTTTGGCCGTGGCGGAATGCTAACTAAATTTCGCATTGCTAAAAAAGTAGCCAGCGACGGAATTGGTGTTCATGTTGCCAATGGCACACGCCCCGATGTACTGATCGATTTACTGGATAAATCAAAAAACCTAAAACACACTTTTTTCGTACCCAATGAAAAGCCATCAAGTGGGGTTAAAAAATGGATTGGTTATTCTGATGGTTTTGCAAAAGGTCAGGTGCAAGTTAACGAAGGAGCTGCAAATGCACTGCTTTCAGACAAAGCGGTAAGCCTGTTGCCTGTTGGGATCGTTAAAATTGACAGTGAGTTTAAAAAAGGTGATTTGATCAGAATTATTGATTGTAACGGTGAGTTTATTGGTATGGGAAAAGCCTCGTACAGTGCCGACAAAATTGATAAAGAAAAGCAATCGGAGAAACAAAAACCGGTAGTTCATTACGATTACTTATACATAGAAAATAAAACGAACGGAATAAAATAGAAATATAAAAATAGCTCAGAGTAACCTGTAACTAACGTTTGTCAATCACGACAAACTGCCCTTACTCCCTTTTTTTTGATGCCTTAATTTGAACATATTCTGAGCGTCCTCTCCCTCCCCCGGGAGAGGTTTTTTTCTTAAACAGCCGCATAAACTGGTGAATATGAAAATACAGGAACAACTACAAAAAACGCTGGAAGCATCGCGCAAACTAAACCTTGTTGACGACAAGACAGTAACGCAACTACTATTGGATCTTGCCAATGCTGCCAGAGCAAATGCTGAAATTATTCTTGCAGAAAACCAGAAAGACCTGGACCGAATGGATCCGGAAGATCCAAAATTCGACCGCCTGAAATTATCGGAAGAGAGAATAGAAGGAATTGCAAGCGACATGGAAAATGTTGCCCGTCTTGAAAGTCCTGTCGGGAAAATTCTGAAGGAAACAACCAGAGATAATGGGTTAAGAATTTCGAAAGTATCCGTACCTTTTGGAGTAATCGGAATTATATACGAAGCAAGGCCAAACGTAACTTTCGATGTTTTTGCCTTGTGTCTGAAATCAGGAAATGCCTGCGTATTAAAAGGTGGCAGCGATGCTATTTATTCCAACCAGGCCATTATTTCTGTTATTCGCGAAGTGCTTAAGAAATTCAATCTTGACGAAAATACAGTAACCTTACTTCCGGCCGGCCGCGAAGAAACCAACGAAATGTTGCGCGCCCACGGATACATCGATTTGATTATCCCGCGCGGAAGCCAGGGACTGATAAATTTTGTGCGCGAAAATGCCACCATTCCGGTAATTGAAACCGGCGCCGGAATATGCCATACTTATTTCGATGAGTTTGGCGATGCCGAAAAAGGCCGCGAGATAATTTTCAATGCAAAAACCCGCCGTGTTTCGGTTTGCAACGCACTGGATTGTTTGGTCATTCACGAAAGCCGTTTGGATGAATTAAATGACTTTGCCAGAAAGCTATCGGAAGAGCAGGTTGTAATTTATGCCGACGAGAAAGCTTACAATCAAATAGAATCAGTTTATCCAAAAGAACTGCTTTTTGAAGCCACTGAAGAATCATTCGGAACGGAATTTCTTTCGATGAAAATGTCAATAAAAACAGTAGGTTCTTTCGACGAAGCTTTGAATCATATCAATACACACACATCAAAACACAGCGAGGCGATTATTTCTGAAGATCAGGAACGAATTGAAACTTTCCGCAAAATGGTGGATGCTTCTTCAGTGTATTCAAACACTTCAACCGCTTATACCGACGGTGCACAGTTTGGACTGGGAGCCGAGATTGGTATCAGCACACAAAAACTGCATGCACGAGGGCCAATGGCACTGGAAGAATTGACCAGCTACAAATGGATAATTGAAGGAAACGGACAAGTAAGACCAAAGTAAAAGGCAAAAATATAAACATCGGAAGCTGAAACTTCGGTCTTCGTGCTTCCATCTTCAAACTTATAACATGAAAAAATTCACATCAGTAAAAGATATTCCCAGCATTGAAAAAGCGCTGGCAACTGCATTCGAAGTAAAAAACAACAAGTTTGGATTTCAACACCTGGGGAAAAACAAAACCATGGTTTTGGTATTTTTCAACTCAAGTCTGCGCACTCGTTTGAGTACCCAAAAAGCTGCCATGAACATGGGTATGAACACAATGGTGATGAACGTAAACGAAGACAGCTGGCAACTGGAATCGGAAATGGGCGTAGTTATGGACGGTAAAAATGCCGAGCACCTGCGCGAAGCTATCCCAGTTATCGGGAAATATTGCGATGTAATCGGCGTGCGTGCGTTTGCTAAATTCGAAAAACGCGAGGACGATTACGCTGAAAAAATATTAAGCCAGTTTGTTGAATATGCCGGCGTTCCGGTGGTAAGCATGGAAGCCGCAACTCGTCACCCGCTGCAAAGTTTTGCCGATTTGGTAACCATTGAAGAGCACAAAAAAGTTGAAAAGCCAAAAGTCGTTCTTACCTGGGCACCACACCCGCGTGCTTTGCCGCAGGCAGTTGCCAACTCGTTTGTTGAATGGATGCGCGAAACAGATTACGAACTGGTTGTTACTCACCCAAAAGGTTACGAATTGGCACCCGAATTTATGGGCGACATCAAAGTGGAATACGATCAGAAAAAAGCGTTTGAAGGTGCTGATTTTATTTATGCAAAAAACTGGGCATCGTATACCGATTATGGTCAGGTACTTTCGAAAGATATGAGCTGGACGGTTGATGAAGCCAAAATGGCGTTAACAAACGATGCCAAATTTATGCACTGTCTTCCGGTTCGCCGTAACATGGTAGTTACCGATGGTGTGATCGACAGCCCGAATTCAATTGTTGTTGATGAAGCTTACAACCGTGAAATTACAGCACAGGCGGTATTAAAGATGATTCTTGAAAATGCTTAATTCTGCTACCTTTGCGGCCTCGCGAATTGAGAGAAATTAAAAACATGACCAAAAAAATAGAAATAATTCCTGCAATTGACCTGATTGACGCCAAATGCGTGCGACTTTCTCAGGGCGACTACAATCAGAAAACGGTTTACAACGAGAACCCGCTGGAGGTTGCCAAAATGTTTGAAGATGCAGGAATCACACGTTTGCACCTTGTCGATCTGGACGGGGCAAAAGCCAAGCACATTGTAAATTATAAAGTACTGGAAACCATTGCCGGAAAAACCAATTTGGTAATTGACTTTGGCGGCGGATTAAAATCGGATAAGGACCTGGAAATTGCTTTTAACTCAGGAGCAGCAATGGTTACCGGCGGAAGTATCGCCGTAAAAGAAAAGGATACCTTTTTGAGCTGGCTGGAGAAATTTGGCAGCGAAAAAATCATTTTGGGTGCCGATGCAAAAGACGGTAATATTGCCGTAAGCGGCTGGCTGGAAACAACTGAATTGGCGGTTATCGATTTTATTTCAGAATTCCACAAGCAGGGAATCAGCAAAGTAATTTCAACGGATATCAGTCGCGATGGAATGCTGAGCGGCCCTTCTTTTGAATTGTACGCCGACATTATGAAAACGCTTCCAGAGGTTGAAATTATTGCCAGTGGCGGAATTGCCACAATGGACGACATATTAAAATTAGATGAAATGGGCGTTCCGGGAGTAATTACCGGAAAAGCCATTTATGAAAATCGCATAACTTTGAAAGAAATTGAGAAGTTCATTTCATAACAATCAATTACGCTGTCATTTCGAAGCCGAAGGAACGAAGGCGAGAAATCTTTTACACGCAACAGATTTCTCCTCACCTACTCGTCGAAATGACAAAACAGAATAGAAAATGCTTGCAAAACGAATTATACCATGCCTCGATATCCGCAACGGACAAACCGTTAAGGGAATCAATTTTGTCGACATCAAAGAAGTGGGCGACCCTGTGGAATTGGGAGCAAAATATGCTGCCGATGGTGCCGACGAACTTTGTTTCCTTGATATCACAGCAACACACGAAGGCCGCAAAACTTTTGTAGAACTGGTAAAACGTATTGCAGCACATATCAACATTCCGTTTACGGTTGGTGGAGGCATCAGCGAATTGGGCGATGCAGAAAAGCTTTTGGCTGCTGGTGCCGATAAAATTTCGATTAACTCATCAGCAGTTCGTAATCCAAAGCTGATTGACGAGCTGGCACTGAATTTTGGGAGCCAGTTTGTTGTAGTTGCCATTGATGCACGCGGCGATGAGAACGAACACTGGACGGTTACTGTAAACGGTGGACGTATTCCAACCGACAAAGAATTGTTTTCGTGGGCAAAAGAAGCGGAAGATCGTGGTGCCGGAGAAATCCTTTTCACATCGATGAACCACGACGGAACCAAAAACGGGTTCGCCAATAAAGAACTTTCGAAAATGGCCGACATGCTGAAGATTCCGATCATTGCATCGGGCGGTGCAGGTAGCGAAGAGCATTTTGTTGATGTTTTCACTGAAGGGAAAGCTGACGCAGGACTGGCAGCCAGCATCTTTCATTACAACGAGATTCCAATTCCGGTTCTTAAGAAATACTTAAAAGAAAAAGGCATTGTAGTTCGATAGCCAATCAAAATAGTAACTTCGCGACACAATTACTGAATTTTAAATTGTTCCGGACTTTAAGCTCCGGACTTCAGACAAAGAATTATGAGACAGCTGACAGATATTTCAAAAATCGATTTCAATAAAATGGACGGATTAATTCCTGCCATCATTCAGGATGCAGAAACGCAAAATGTACTGATGTTGGGTTTTATGAATGAAGACGCCCTTGCAAAAACACAGGAAATTGGTAAAGTGACATTTTTTAGTCGCACCAAAAACCGTTTGTGGACCAAAGGCGAAGAATCGGGAAATTTTCTGGATGTTGTTTCAATGGCAATTGATTGCGATAACGACACGCTGCTTATAAAAGTAAATCCGGTCGGGCCGGTTTGCCACAAAGGCGACGATACTTGTTTTGAAGAATCAAACTCGGGTAACGACATTCAGTTCTTGAGCTACTTACAAGATTTCATCGACAAGCGTAAAGCTGAGATGCCCGAGGGTTCATACACCACTTCGTTATTCCAGAAAGGCACTCGCAAAATCACACAAAAAGTTGGAGAAGAAGCTGTTGAAACCATTATTGGTGCCATGGCAAACGACGACGAAAACTTTATTTACGAAGCCGGAGATTTGCTTTACCACTTAATTGTTCTGCTTACACACAAAGGCTATCGCATTGAAGACATTGTTGGCGAACTGAAAAAGAGACACAAGTAAAGCTCTAAATTTCAACAAATTACATCATTACAATATTGTTAAATTCCACCTTTCAAAACCACCACACGAGCATATTTTGTTGATTTTCAACATATTCTATAACATGGTTATGAAACATAGTTCCATAACATAGTTGTAAAACATTGTAGATTACCACTTTACAATTAGGCATATTTCAGCGGTACTCCGTAGCTTTGTTATATCTTCTAACTACAAAATACCGCTTTTATGGAAACATTAACCGTTTGTCCTACCAGTACCGCAACCATTTTAGCTTGCCAAAACATTGCCAAAACATTTAAAGAAAACATTTACGAGCTGTCTGTTCTGCGTAAAGAATGGGATACAGAATTTGCTACCTCGTTAAATGTTTGGGTCGACGACACCATCGACAAGCATTATGCTGACAGCATGGATGCCCTGCAAGATGAGCGCTACCGCGAGTGGCACGATATTATGGTTGAGGGCCTTCAGCATTTAAAAGTTCTACGAGCATCGATGAAAGTTGATTTCAAAAAAGACAAAGCCTTTCTAAAAGAATTCTTTCAAAACACCGGCTACACCGATTATTTCAGTGATGCTAAAAATGGAGATCACATAAGCTTGTTTAAATTTCTGAAAACCTTTGCCGCCAATATGAACGAGGGAGTGAGACAAAAAATAGTTGAAAAAGGAACTCCTGACATTTTGTTCGATAAGATTTTGGTTTGTGCCAACCGAGTGAGTCAGTTTGAGGACTGTTTTATTGCTTTGGAGGGTGATGCAACGCTTGATAATTATGGAAAAAAAGAAGTAGCGCAAATTTACGAAACCATTCAGGATATTTGCCGCATTGCAATTGCCTACTACCAATTTGATCCGAAAATGCGCTGCAAATTCAATTACTACAAGGTAATGGTAAACCTATAGACTTTTTATCAACTACTTAATAATTAACTTAAAATGCAGCCTGCCTGTCGATGAACAATAGGCGGGCTGCTATTTTTTTACTATTCTTCCGGTTTTTCTTCGGTAGCACCTTCTGTTTCTTCAGGAGTTTCAGCAACTTCAGTCTCCTCTTCTACCTGAGCTGTTTCCTGCTCATCTTCAGTGTACGGGTTCACTCCATCAGTAAATATTGGATTCTTTTTCTCCTCGGCCTCTGCTACCGGAACATAACCATCAGGAATTTGTGCTTCCTCCGGGTTATAAGGAAAAACATCTACAATAGGACTTACCGCCAACGAAGTAACAACAAATGGAATAACCAGGTATTCCAAACTTTCATCCAAACGAGTCAATGCTTCTTTTATATCATCGGCCATTATCAGGTAATTTGTTTTTATCTTTTTCTCCTTACCTGCGTCCTCGTCAATTGTAACCAGGTTAATGGCTGCTTTAAACCACCATTCACCATTTTCAAATGGAAAAACTTCTGCAATACGCGATTTTTTAATGTCAACAATCTGAAACTCTCCGCCCCTAACCATTTGCTGCATCTGGCGGATAATCCGTGTTTCTGCATCGGTGTAGGATACGGCATCCAGCAAGAAGTTTTCTGTTACCATCGATTCGCTTCCACTCTCGGAAACCTTCATATATTTTACTTTACTTTCGAACCAAGTCTGCATCATAATTTCTAAATTTTGAGTGAACAAAAATACATAAGCCGCATGGACTTTCCCTTAAAAGCTTCGATTTTTATCAACAAAAAACCGACTACAAATTGCAGTCGGTCTCCGATTCTTTTAATCTAACTAAACTAACTAATAACTACCCTTGACCTTAATTCTTGTAAAACGAAATGTATTATGCAGTTAATGTCGTAATTTCTTTCTTTTTTTAAGTCGTGCAGTTGAAAAGAAAAATGGCCCCGCCCAACGACGGGGCCACAAACAGACAGCTACAGACTTAAAAGCTGAAGAAGATTAGTTATAGGCACTCTCACCATGTTCGTAAACATCGAGGCCCTCTTCTTCAATGCGCTTAGAAACGCGCAGAATATTTGTTTTCTTCAAGATGAAGAATAATATCAATCCTAAACCGAATGCCCAGGCAAAGAATGCTAATACACCTACAGCCTGAATACCCAGTAATTTTGCTCCGTGGCCATATAACAGACCTTCAGAAGTTGAGAACAAACCAACAGCCAGTGTACCGAATGCACCGCCCACACCGTGAACAGAGATTGCACCAACAGGGTCGTCTACTTTTACAACTTTATCGAAGAACTCTACAGCAAATGGCAGAATGAAACCTGCAATTATACCAATGAATAAGGCTCCCATTGGATCAACAGCATCACAACCAGCAGTAATAGCTACCAAACCCGCCAATGCACCGTTTAATGAGATTGAAAGCGATGGACGTTTGTAACGGAACCATGCAACAAGCATTGCAGTAACAGCACCGGCTGCAGCAGCCAGGTTAGTAGTAACTGCGATATGACCGATAGCAACAGCGTTTTCAGTACCGGCAGCAGCTAACTGAGATCCAGGGTTAAATCCGAACCAACCGAACCACAGGATAAATACACCAAGTGCACCCATTGCCAGGTTGTGTCCAGGAATCGCTTTTACTTCTCCGTCTTTTCCATATTTTCCAATACGAGGTCCAATAATAGATGCACCAGCTAAACCAACCCATGCACCAACAGAGTGTACAATAGATGATCCGGCGAAATCGTGGAATCCTAGTTGGCTCAACCAACCACCACCCCATGTCCAGTGACCAGAAATTGGGTAAATAAATACAGTAATTACAATACTGAAAATTAAGTATGCTTTGAATTCAGTTCTTTCAGCCATAGCTCCCGAAACAATTGTTGCAGCAGTAGCAGCAAAAACAGTTTGGAAAAACAGGTCGGCATAATCAGAGTAATTGCTACCAAAACCATCGCTCATAAAAAACAAGTCAGGTGTTCCGATAAATCCTCCGATTGAGTCTCCATACATGATAGTAAAACCAATTACCCAATATAAAATTGAACCAATTGAGAAGTCCATCAGGTTTTTCATTAAAATGTTGGCGGTGTTTTTCGATCGTGTAAAACCTGCCTCCACCAAGGCAAATCCAGGTTGCATGAACATTACTAGAAATGCAGCAACCAATAACCACATATTATCTATACCTATTTGTAGGCCTTGCAAAGTTTCTTCCATGATAATCTAATCTTTATTCAGTTACTACTCTTCTTTACCTTTAATAAAAAGTGATTCATCGCCATGCTCTCCGGTTCTGATTCGGTACGAGTCTTCGATAGGAAGTATGAATACTTTTCCGTCACCGATTTCGCCTGTTCTGGCTGATCCTAAAATGGCTTGAACTGTTTTATCAATATTCTTATCGCGAACGATAATGGATAATTTTATTCTTTCGATGGTACTTGTATCGTACACTACACCACGGTACGAGCGGCCTTCGCGAGCCTGTCCAACTCCTCTAACATCCCAGAAAGAGAAGAATTCGATACCTGCTTCATACAGTGCATCTTTTACCTCATCAAACTTTGATTTGCGAATTATTGCTTCAATTTTTTTCATCTTATTTAATATTGTTTGTTTTTGAATGTATAAGATGTAACGAGCCCGAGTTACGGACTCGTTTCATTTCAAAATATCTTCTCGCTTATAGAGAAATACCTACTGCAATGTGGAATCCTCCGGTTGATGGATTAAGCATAACTGCTCCTGAAACCGGAAGAGTAAAGCTTTCGGTAATCTGAACTTCTTTTGAAGTTCCAACCATAATATTACAGATGCTAAAGTCGCCATCGTCGGTGTACTGTCCGTCGCCACCACCTAAAGTAATGTCAACCGGGCCTGCTGCAACAGCTGCTTCAAGGTACAAGTCGCTTGTAGTGTTGATTTCGTCATCTCCAAGGCCTTCCATGTAAGCTGCAGTGAAAGTAAAGGCTCCTACACCCAAACTAACCATTGGCTCAAAGTAGTGCGATTCTCCTTCTGTCCAGTCTGAACCCGGGAAGTAGTAATCTGTTAATGTGAAGCTTAACGAAGCATTTTCGCCTAAATCGAAACCATATCCCATGTAAAGATCGGCCTCAGCTGCTTCTTCTGCACCTGTGCTGTATGATCCCCATGCACCGATAGCGAAACCGCCTGCACTAAACTCAACTGCGGGCTGAAAAGCTGCCCCTGTTCCAAATTTGGCACCACGCCACAAGTAACTACTATAAATGTCTAAACCTGTGCTCCATTCCTGAGCTTTAACATTTGTAGTTGATACAACAAAAAGTAGTAAAAAACTTGCTGTAATCAGTAGTGTCTTTTTCATAATCGTAAATTTTTAAAAGTTAAACTGCTATTTTCAATTCTAAATCTCAAACTGCCCCTAAAAACACGGGTATAATTTCTTTTCTTTCTATTTTTTCCTTCCCTACCCCCTGTTTTTTATTTCTTGATTCAAATAAATGCACTTTTTTCCACTTGCGCCCTCATTTTCATCAAGTATGTTAATTCGCTTAACAAATTATTAATATCTGGCATATTATTTTACCTTTTTGACACTTTATGATGCTTTTTACTGCCGTTTTCACACACATCGTTACTCAAAAATTCATATTTGACATATTTTGAGTTAAAATATTCGCAATTAATTGAGAAAAACACGCTGATCGACAAGACCTTATAAAACCAACCAATTATTAAGCTGAATTCGATGTATTTTTTACCATGTAATAACTACCGTTCAGGCGCAATACTTTGCGCCGATAAAAAAACCGGTTTACATTGATATTTGTTGGGCGAATTAAAAAAAGATCAAGCAGCAAAGAAACCGCACCAATCACTACAGCCACCGTGCAGACAAACCACTACTATTTCAGCTCAACAAGATACATGGTTAAAAAGCGGCTGTTTCTGGTTTTTGGATTCAAAAAGCGCGAAGATTGACTGGTTAACTGCTTGTGTTCTGTAAATTTCTTAACCACTACCATATCCAGTCCTAATTCCTGCATTTCGGCATAACCAGTATCGTTGGTATAAATCCATGCACCCGGCTTCGGAAGAAATTCCTCCAGATCTTCCTTTTCAATAATATAGGTACCCGGCGATTTTGAATAAAGTAAAAGATTCCAGAGACGAGCCTT
The DNA here is from genome assembly GCF_963676815.1 of uncultured Draconibacterium sp. Classification (NCBI taxonomy): domain Bacteria; kingdom Pseudomonadati; phylum Bacteroidota; class Bacteroidia; order Marinilabiliales; family Prolixibacteraceae; genus Draconibacterium; species uncultured Draconibacterium sp. The sequence goes on along the minus strand of NZ_OY781365.1, from coordinate 2,954,726 downwards.
TTTATTATATATATTAAGAGTGGCTGCTTCCGGGGCCTTTTCGTTAAAAATCTGTGCAGCTTCAATCGAAGTATGAAATTTCATCATATTCGGCAACATATTTACATTTACTGTAAACAGCATTATTGTAATGGTAAATGTTAGCATAACTACCTGCCTTGGCAAACTGTTTTTCTTCACTACCAATAATACAATACCAGCGTAAAGCAATATGTATACTCCCCAAAACCAGAAACGCTTTTCAGGAAATACCACAATTGGCAAAACCAAAAGTGCCAATGGCCCAACCATAACTACTACTTTATTAATAACAGAGAGCGTATTTCGGGTTTTTGGTTTTTGATCGGTTTCAAACAAACGCACGGTCCATTTTGCAGTAATTATAAATAGGAATGGAACCGCCGAAAGCAGGTAATGTGGATTTTGTTGCTTGGCAACCGAAAGTATACCAACATACACCACTACTGCCAGTATGTTTACTACCTCGAAATAATCTGGTATGTTTTTTCGCATACGAATCAGGCTTCTAATTTCCTGAGCAAAACCATAAACCATAAAAATTGTCCAGGGCAATAACACGTATAAAGAGGTATGCAGGTAAAATGAATAGTCGGTGCTGCTTCCATGATACGAACCGGTAACACGCCCAACATTATTGGTCCAGAAATAGAATTTAATTCCTTCCAGTCCAAACTGGTTAAGCAATCCGGCCATTGCCGGCAAAATCATTATCAATACAATAACAAGGGCAATCAGCCAACGGTAGTTAAATATTTCTTTCCATTGCCGTTTAATGAGCAAACTTCCACCAATGGCAGCTCCCGGAATTACCACTCCAACTGGTCCTTTTGCCAGCATCGATAAACCAACACCAACAGCACCAAGCAAAAAGTTTTTCCATTTGTGCGTTTTTAAATAGGCAGAAAACTGCCACACCGAGAATACAACAAAATCGGCAAGAATGGTATCGGTATGTATATCGTTGTTAAAGTGCTGAAATCCTAAAGATGATGCCCAAAAGAAAGCTGCAAGCAGTCCGGTCTCTTTTCCATAAAAAAGTTTCCCAAGGCGGTAAGTTGAATAAACTCCGATGGAAGAAAATAAAAGAACCGACAATTTGTATGCCGGAACCGACAAACCAAACAACTTAAAAGTAACGGCTGCAATCCAAAATAATAATGGTGGTTTCTGATCGTAGGCATCTCCGCCAATAGTTAGATTAATCCAATCATGATTCATCAACATTTCGCGCCCCACTTCGGCATATTTTGCAGCATTTACTACCAATGGTATCGGTAGAGCTGAAATTATAACTATAAGGATTGGAATAACAACTGCAAAATATAAACGTCGATCATTCATTAGTGGAGCATTAAAGTAAACGTAAAGAATAAAAAATATTAATTTTACGCCCACATAATTAATTTGACTACAAATGAAGAAAAATATTTCGTGGATTACAATTCTCGACCTTGCAGTTTATGCCATCATTATTGGCTTTGTTGCCTATGGTAAATACCAAAGTACTGTAAGCCCGCAGGCTTTTGCCAGAGTAATTCGTGAAGATGGCTTTGTTGAATACCTCACCGCTCTTTTTCTGCTTCTCGGATCAATACTATTTGCCGTAAAAGCAGTAAAAGCCAGAAAAGTAAAAGATAAAAAGAAAGTTTTTTTTAACACACTTGCCTCGGTAGTTTTCTTTTTTGGACTTGGCGAAGAAATATCGTGGGGTCAGCGTATTTTCTCCATTCAATCGGGCGAGTATTTTATGCAAAATAACTACCAGGGCGAAACGAACCTGCACAACCTTGAAATTGGCGGAGTTGATTTAAACATCCTCATTTTCTCGCAACTAATGTTTGTAGCTCTTATTAGTTACTTTATAATATTACCAATACTTACCTGGAAAGTAAAGTTTATTCGCAAGTTGGTTATCGATTATGGAGTTCCAATTCCACGCTTACACCACATTATTGTACTGTTTGCCGTTAATGCATTTATTCCGCTGGCCATTCATATGATAAAAGAAAGCGAACTACACGAACTTGCTTTAACCGGAATCATGTTTCTGATACTTATAAATCCGGCCAAAAAGATTAAAGAAATTAGCTTGTCCGACTGTTGATAATACCGCTTCTCCCCTGTTTTTTTCGCGTGCGATTAATTTTCCGAAGTTGTAGTGCTTTTCGGTTACGAATTATAATATCGGGCATGTGATTAAAGAAATGTTCGGTTCGGGTATCTTTTCCTCCCCAAATAGGAATTTTTGCGCCAATACGTGCAGCAATATCGTACATTAAAAACTCACCCAGCTCGCGCGATTTTGTACTTGCTGTATAAACCATTTGCGTAGGATAAGCAAGGTTGCCAAATGTAGGAATCATTCCCACAAATAAAGCAATCCAACGCGGATAACGGTGTTCGCGAGGCAATGCAAAATGCTCATAAATCATTCTGCCGAGCGTATAAATTGTACGGTAAATAATACCACCAAAAGCAACACCGCCCACCAATACCGACTCACTAATCAGTCCGGCTGCAAACAAAGCAGGTAAAACAAAAAGCTCTACCACATTCATTAGCGGTTTTAATCCAATTAGTATTATAAAATCTGCCAGGTAAGGGCTTGTAAGTTCTTCATCGGCCTGTTTGCGTAAATAGTCTGCACTTACTTTTCGAAGCTGACCACGCTTTTCCCAATCGGCAATTCGCTGTTTAAGCAAATCGTCAACACTGTTTTTTCGGTATTCAGCATTAAAAAGAAAACAAAATGAGTTTTTGAGTATTTCCAGGTATTTTATCCCAATAATAAACCTGATTACTTTTACCGGAAGCTTATAAAAAACTTTAATAAAGGCACGTTTGGCAAACCACACTAACTCTTTTAATACCCAATAAAACTGGTGAGTTAAATAATAATCAGCCTTTTCCTGATCGATAATTCCCTTTTTCAGCTGGTAGCAAATACTTTTTTTTACACGGCTCAACGACTTCCATTCTTTCTGATGCCAACGAAGTTTTTCAATATCACTCAGAAGCAAGGTGTAATTGTCGCTACCTAAAACGTCTTCAAGTCCCTCCTTCTCAATGGTTACATAATTTTTAAGCTTACTAATGTCAACATCATCAAATAAAGGTCGTCTGTATTTTATCGACTTCGGAAAATAAAAGAAGATCAACGACAAAAGATTTAACGGGAAAAGTGCCGGAACACCCGATTCGGCATCAATCCATACCCACGAACCTTTTTCATCGAGCAGAAAATTGTTTAAAGCAATTGGATTTCCTTTTCCGGCCTGCCAAACCAAACCCTCAAAACCCGATTTTTCAAGCAGTTTCTGCAACGGATTCATAACGTTTCGAACCAAGTCTCTCAACTCCCAATCGGTTTTTCCCGAAAATGGCTGGTGTAATTTAACTGCTCTGCCATTGATAAATCCGGTTTGTAATTCGTAAGCCTGCATACTTTCGTTCCAGGCAGTTCCGTATGATTGTGCAATTTTCACTTTCGAACCAAACCAGTATCGTAAAAGCAAGGATAAAATTTTGCGACGATAATGCGCACTTTCAACAGCATGGTTATTCCATCCATACGAATTGGGTGCGCCGGTAAGAATATAATTTACCGTATCAGTTAGATCATCGGCACCTGAAAAAACTTTAACAGCAAGCTGTTTCCCGTTTGCAAACTCACGAAAGACTTCGCCTGAACGACCTTGCCCTATCTTCTCCAATCTGATATCTTTACTCTCGGCTACCATGTACACATTACACTAAAGTACAAAATATTATACAACAGTACAGCAAAGAAAAAGAGTTGACTTCGCAAGCTTGATTTGCTCAAATGGCAAAACAAAAAACAAAAAAATCGCGATTTGTTTTATGCAACGAGTTCTTCCTTCGGGTTATAAGGATCGAGAAACACCAACAGTAAAACCGTGACAAAAATGGCTTCCCACAACTCCCAAATTCGCCTTTCGGGAATAAGCAAAACCATACCTGTGGTTAGTAATATAATTATTGAGTATTTGATTTTAGGAACAGGAATTCCCCACAAATCAATAGTTCGGGTAATAAAAGGCCACTTTTTATACAATAGAAGTGTTAAAACAAAATAAGTTCCGAAAACAACTACCAGCCCGGTAGAGAAAATTAGTTTGTTCAGGTTCACGCCTCCCACCTCAAGGTTGTGCAAATTGGTTTCTCCTTGGAAATTATGCTCTGCGAAAAATTCACCTGTCTGTATCGAAAATATTCGTTGTCCCCACGATATTTCCTCGCCAAAACCAAAGAAAGTTCCCACGATAATAATAACACTTAAAGCCACCCAAAGCCTGTTGCGCTGTTTATACTGTTTAAACAAACGCACGCCAAATAGTACCGAAATAAGCAACAACACAAGCGCGGTAAGATTTTCCATAGGTCCATCTTCTGCAACCATTGTGTGGCAAAAATCATAATCAAAATAGAAACTTGCCGCCGAATACAAACCTGCAGCAATAATCACATAAGCTATAATTACCAATACTTTTTTCATCGTATAAAAATTTGCGTAAACACCAAGGTGTCGCACGCTTTCTGAGCTATTAATAAAAGATTACAAATCTAATAATATTCGGCCAGAAAATACCGCGCACAATTAAACACATTTTGTTATTAACAAAGAATAACAAATCATTTACTGATGTTATTATTCCGGCCCGGTTCGGCAAATTACTCCTGCTTTTCGTTTGAAATTTTATCTTTGCACTCATTAATTAATTGAAGCACTGGGGTTGTATTCCGGATTTTTATCTTCCGCTTTCGATCTTACGTCTTCCAACATCTTTAACATGAAACTCTGGGATAAAGGTACACCTGTAAACAAAGCAATTGAAGAATTTACCGTGGGCAAAGACCGCGAACTTGACCTGTTTTTGGCAACACACGATATTTTGGGTTCGATGGCGCACGTAACCATGTTGCAGTCGGTTGGCTTACTTGAAGAGAGCGAATTACCGACACTACTGGCAGAATTGAAAAACCTTTATACCAAAGCAGAAAATGGAGAATTCACCATTGACGAAGGTGTTGAAGATGTGCACTCTCAGGTTGAATTTTTGTTGACAGAAAAATTGGGCGACCTCGGGAAGAAAATCCACAGCGGACGTTCGCGCAACGACCAGGTTTTACTCGACCTGAAATTATTTACCCGCGACGCCATTAAAGAAATTGCAGAAACAACTTCCGGCCTCATCGATATTTTGCTGAAACGGGCCGAAGAAACAAAAGACAGTTTAATGCCGGGCTACACCCACTTGCAGGTTGCTATGCCTTCGTCGTTTGGTTTGTGGTTTAGTGCCTATGCCGAAAGTTTGTCTGACGATTTGGAATTGCTTTTGTCGGCATTCAACATTACCAATCAAAATCCATTGGGTTCGGCAGCCGGTTATGGTTCTTCGTTTCCGTTAAACCGGCAAATGACAACCGACTTACTGGGATTTAATAACATGAACTACAATGTTGTTTATGCCCAAATGGGACGCGGAAAAGTTGAAAAAATTGTTTCGTTTGCCATAGCAAATATCGCAGCAACACTTTCGAAACTAGCTTACGATGTTTGTTTGTTTATGAGCCAGAATTTCAATTTTGTAAGCCTGCCCACCGAATTCACAACAGGCTCGAGCATTATGCCGCACAAAAAGAATCCCGATGTTTTTGAGCTTACCCGCGCACGCTGTAATAAATTACAAGGCGTTCCGGCACAAATCGGGTTAATTATTAATAACCTGCCAAGCGGCTACTTCCGCGATTTACAAATGGTGAAAGAAGTATTTCTGCCATCGTTTAAAGAAATGAACGACTGTCTGAACATTGTAAGTTTGGCTATCGCCAAAATGTCGGTAAATACTGATATACTGAACGATAGCAAATATGATTATCTTTTCAGCGTTGAAGAAGTAAACAAACTTGTACTTCAGGGTGTTCCTTTTCGCGAGGCCTACAAGCAAGTTGGGGCCGAAATAGAAAGTGGAAACTTTACGCCCGATAAATCCGTAAACCATAGCCACGAAGGGAGCATCGGAAATTTATGCCTGGATAGTGTTGCAAGCAAAAAGGCAGATGTTATGCAAAGATTTCTATTTAACAAAATAGAAGAAGCTAAAAAAAATCTGCTCAAATAAGTTGACAAGCGTGTAAATTCGTGACAAATGTCACAATTACACGGTTAAAAGCGGAAGGATTTTATTTTTTTATGATTTTTCTCAAGGTTAATTGTATGTTATTAAACACAATTTACACCTATCAAGATTGCGAATACACACCTCTTTGTTTATTTTTGATTTCACTTCGTAAGTAAAAACGGGATTTTCACTTACAGTTTTGCAGTAATTCGGTATTGACAGCGCCAATTGCTGCGCTAGTGCGAATTTTAAAGAGAAAGGAAATAATGATGCAGACAAAAAAACCTGTAGCTAAGGGATTGTACCGCCCTGAATTTGAACATGGGAGTTGTGGTATCGGGTTTGTAGCAAACCTAAAGGGCAGAAAAAAACACAGTGTGATTTCTGATGCCTTGTCGATGCTGGCTCGTATGGAACATCGCGGGGGTACCGGGTTTGATATTAAAAGCGGTGACGGTGCAGGGATATTACTACAAATTCCACATGAACTTTTTATGGAAGAGTGTCCGAAACAGGACATTAAATTACCTCAGTTTGGAGAGTATGGCGTGGCCATGATTTTCTTTCCAAAAGAAGACAGAAAACGTTCGGAATGTAAAGATATTATAGGAAGAAACTTAAAGAAGTTTGGACTTCCATATTTGGGTTACCGTAAAGTACCGGTTGACAACTCTGATTTAGGCCGCGATTCGTTGGCTTCAGAACCATATGTACAACAGTTGTTCATTGGTAAACCCGATGGCATGTCGGTTGAAGAATTCGATCGCAAACTGTTTGTTTTCAGAAAATATACTGAAAAACTGGCACGCGAATCGGTTGCCGGCTTAGGATATAATGGCATGAACATTATTTCATGTTCATATAAAACCATAATATATAAAGGCCAGCTTACTACCGACCAGGTTTCGTTATATTTCAAAGACCTTACAAATCCGTTGGCGGTAAGTGCATTGTCATTGGTACACTCGCGCTTTTCAACCAACACTTTCCCATCGTGGAAATTATCGCAGCCATTCCGTTATATTGCGCACAATGGCGAGATCAATACCAACAAAGGGAACATCAACTGGATGCGTGCCCGCGAAGTACTTTTGGAGTGCTCGAAATTTACAAAAGAAGAGTTGGAGATGATCTTCCCGATTTGCGACATCCGCGATTCGGACAGCGCCAACCTCGATATGGCCATTGAAATGCTTGTGTTAAGCGGACGATCGTTACCACATGTAATGATGATGCTTATTCCTGAAGCATGGCAAAATAACCCGGATATGGATTCGAAGAAGAAAGAGTTCTACGAATTCTATTCTGCAATGATGGAACCATGGGACGGACCGGCATCGGTATGTTTTACTGATGGTGTGCTTGTTGGAGCAACACTCGACCGTAACGGTTTACGTCCGTCGCGTTACTGTTTAACCGACGACGACACATTAATAATGTCATCGGAAACCGGAGCAATTGACGTACCTCACGATCAGGTAAAAATTCGTGGCCGTTTGCAACCGGGAAAAATGTTTGTTGCCGATTTGGAACAAGGCCGCATTATTTCTGACGAAGAAGTTAAATCAGAAATTTGCTCAAGCCAACCTTATGGCGAATGGGTAAAAGAAAATATGACTTATCTGGATGAGCTTCCTTTTATTCCTGACCTGGAATTAAAAGAGCCGGATAAGAAAACAGTGTTTAAACGACAAAAAGCTTTTGGTTTCACCCACGAAGATATTGAGGTGATCCTGAAACCGATGGCGACCAATGGTGGCGAAGCGCTTGGCTCGATGGGAGCTGACAACCCGCTGGCCGTTCTTTCCGATCGTCCGGTGCATTTGTCGCATTACTTTAAACAATTATTCGCCCAGGTTACCAATCCGCCGATCGACCCGATCAGGGAGCGTATCGTGATGGACCTGAGAACTTACGTGGGTGGTTTTAAAAATATTCTAACAGAATCGCCGGAACATTGCCGACGTATTGCTATCCATCAGCCTGTTTTAACCAACGAACAGTTGATTAAACTGGCATATGTGGATCACACGCATTTCCAAACGAAAAAGATCAGTATTGTTTTCCATGCCGATGGCAAAGAAGGAACGCTGGAAACCAAATTGGAACGCCTGTGTCAGTACGTTGAAGATGCAATTGATGAAGCTTATTCAATCATCTTACTTTCTGACTTTGCAGTTAGCACCGACCACGCACCGATTCCATCGCTACTGGCTGCTTCTGCTGTTCACCATCACCTCATCCGTGTTGGAAAGCGTGGAAAAGCCGATATTATTATGGAAGCCGGAGATGTGCGCGAAGTACACCATTTTGCAACCTTGTTGGGCTACGGAGTTTCTGCGGTAAATCCATACATGGCCATCGACACCATTAAGAATTTGGTTGATGAAGGTTCGCTTGGAGACATTACCAAAGAGCAAGCTATCCAAAACTATGTAAAAGCGATTGGCGGCGGACTGTTGAAAGTATTCTCTAAAATGGGTATTTCAACGCTGGCATCCTATCAGGGAGCGCAGATATTTGAAGCCGTTGGATTGAAACAGGAAGTAATTGACAAGTACTTTACCGGAACAGTTAGCCGTGTTGAAGGACTAAGTCTGGACGACATTGCCAAAGAAGCGATGATGCGCCACCGTAAAGGATTCCCTACCCGCCAGGGTGGAGCGAATGTACTGGAGCCGGGTGGCGAATACCACTGGCGTAAAGATGGCGAACGTCACTTGCTGAGTCCTGAAGCTATTCAACTGATTCAGGAAGCAACCAGAAAGAATGATTACGAGAAATACAAAAAATATTGTAGTGTAGTTGACGATCAGGCAAGTGCCGCATTCACATTGCGTGGATTGATGGACTTTACTTCTGACCGCAAGTCAATTCCGCTAGACGAAGTTGAACCAGCAGAAAGCATTCTAACCCGTTTTGCTACGGGAGCAATGTCGTTTGGTTCTATTTCGTGGGAAGCACACACTACGCTGGCCATTGCCATGAACCGAATTGGCTCTAAGTCAAACTCGGGAGAAGGTGGTGAAGACCCAATTCGTTACACCAAGTTGCCAAACGGCGACGATATGTGTTCGGCTACCAAGCAGATCGCATCTGGTCGTTTTGGAGTAAACAGCTACTACCTGAGTCAAGCCAAAGAGCTGCAGATTAAAATGGCGCAGGGAGCAAAACCGGGTGAAGGTGGTCACCTTCCGGGCCATAAAGTAAATGGCTGGATCGGACGTACCCGTAACTCAACTCCGGGTGTAGGATTGATTTCTCCTCCACCGCACCACGATATTTATTCTATCGAGGATTTGGCACAGTTGATCTTCGACCTGAAAAACAGTAACCGCGATGCACGTATCAACGTGAAACTGGTTTCTGAATCGGGTGTAGGAACTGTAGCTGCCGGTGTTTGTAAAGCAAAAGCTGATGCTGTACTTATCTCGGGATACGACGGCGGAACAGGTGCATCGCCACTTAGCTCGATCAAACATGCAGGTTTGCCTTGGGAGCTTGGATTGTCGGAAACACACCAAACGCTGGTTCGCAACCGCTTGCGTAACCGTATTGTGGTTCAGTCTGACGGTCAAATGAAAACATCGCGCGACCTGGCTATTGCAACACTACTCGGTGCTGAAGAGTGGGGAGTTGCAACAATGGCACTCGTTGTTGAAGGCTGCATCATGATGCGTAAATGCCACAGCAACACTTGCCCTGTTGGTGTAGCCACACAAAACGAACGTTTACGTGGTAAATTCAAAGGTAATCCTGATCACGTTGTAAATTACTTCGAATTCCTTGTTGAAGGACTTCGTGAGATTATGGCAGAATTAGGCTTCCGTACCATTAACGAAATGGTGGGTCAGTCGCAGTGCCTGAAATTTAAAGACGACATCGATCACTGGAAATACAAAGGTCTTGATTTGAGCCCAATTCTCTACAAAGAAGAAATGGGTCAGGAAGAAGGACTTTACTGCAGCAAAAAACAAGATCACCAGATGGAAGAAATTCTCGACTGGAAATTTGTTGAAGCTGCACAAAAAGCAATTAAAGACGGCGAAAAAGTGTCGGCAGAATTCGAGATTAAAAACATTAACCGAACTGCCGGAACCGTTCTTTCGCACGAAATAACCAAAGTATACAAAGGCGAAGGACTGCCTGACGGAACGATCCATTTTAAAATGAAAGGATCAGCAGGACAATCATTTGGTGCATTTGTATGTAAAGGTGTTGAGCTTGAAGTTGAAGGAGATGCGAACGACTATTTCGGAAAAGGATTATCCGGCGGTCATTTGTCGATCTACCCGGCTAAAAATGTACAGTTCATTCCGGAACAGAACATTATTGTAGGTAACGTTTGTTTCTACGGAGCAACCGGCGGCGAGGCTTATATCCGCGGTGTTGCCGGCGAGCGTTTCTGTGTTCGTAACTCGGGTGCACAAGTTGTTGTTGAAGGTATTGGCGACCACGGTTGCGAGTACATGACGGGAGGAAAAGCTGTTATTCTTGGAAAAACAGGACGAAACTTTGGTGCAGGTATGTCGGGCGGAGTTGCTTATGTGCTCGATATCGACGGAACGTTCCCAAGTCTTTGCAACAAGGGAATGATTCAACTGGAAAGAGTGGAGAGCAAAGAAGAGCAGGAAGAACTGAAAGCAATGATCCGGAAACACATGGACAAAACCGAATCAACGGTTGCTGAGTATGTTCTTTCGGACTGGGAAGAGACAGTTGGCAAGTTTGTAAAGGTAATTCCTACCGATTACAAACGAATGCTGACCTACATTGAAGAGGCCCGCAAAACGGGTAAATACGAAAAAGAGTCGGATGTAATTGATGCTGCATTTGATATGCATTTGGCCAATTTGTAATTTTTATAGACGCTAAGACATGGGAAAGCCAACAGGATTTTTAGAATATAAAAGAGTTTCCAATCCGACACGAAAAATTGAGGAACGCCTTAAAGATTGGAACGAGGTATACATATTACGCGACAAAGAAACCTGCGAAACGCAGGGTGCGCGCTGCATGGACTGCGGTGTGCCTTTCTGCCATCGCGGAGCATTATTGCACAACGGCGCTTCCGGATGTCCGGTTTACAACCTGATTCCGGAGTGGAACGACCTGATTTACAAAGGCCGCTGGAAAGACGCCTTAGAGCGACTTCACCACACCAATAACTTTCCTGAATTTACAGGAAGAGTGTGTCCGGCTCCGTGCGAAGCAGGATGTGTACTGGGAATTAACGAACCGGCTGTTACGATTCACGACAACGAGCGTACCATTATCGACAATGGTTTCGAGCAGGGCTGGGTAGTTCCTGAGCCACCCGAATCGCGTACCGGAAAAACAGTTGCTGTTGTAGGGTCGGGTCCGGCAGGACTGGCATGTGCAGCACAGCTGAACAGAGCCGGCCATACCGTTACTGTTTTCGAACGCGACGACCGTATTGGCGGATTGCTAATGTACGGTATTCCGAATATGAAACTGGATAAAGACGTAGTACAACGCCGTGTTGATATCCTGGAAGCAGAAGGTATTATTTTTAAAACCAATACTGAGGTTGGAAAAGATATTCGCAGCAAGAAGTTGCTCGACGACTTTGATGCGGTTGTTTTAACTACCGGAGCGACAAAACCACGCGACCTGAATGTTGAAGGCCGTGAGCTTGATGGTGTACATTTCGCTATGGAGTTTCTGAAAGCCAACACAAAAAGTTTGCTCGACAGTAAACTGGAAGATGGAAATTACATCTCGGCAAAAGATAAACACGTAATTGTAATTGGTGGTGGCGATACCGGTACCGACTGTGTAGCTACATCGCTGCGTCATGGTTGCAAAAGCATAACCCAGTTGGAGATTATGCCTCAGCCGCCAAAAGAACGTAACGGCGAAGTTAATCCGTGGCCCGAATGGCCGGGTAACGAAAAAACCGATTACGGCCAGCATGAAGCGATTGTTGCAAAAGGAAAAGATCCACGGAAATATTCGGTAATGACCACAAAAGTTGAAGGTGAAAACGGCAAAGTAAAAGCTTTGCACACCGTTCAGGTGGAATGGGTAAAAACCGATAATGGCGGACGCATGCCACAGGCTGTTCCGGGAACCGAACGTTACATTAAGGCAGACTTAGTGCTGTTGGCAATGGGCTTTTTAGGACCGGAAGATAAAATTGCCGAGGAGATGGATATGGAGCGTGACCCACGTTCGAACTACAAAGCTGAATACGGACAGTTTAAAACCAGCATTAAAAAGGTTTTTGCTGCCGGTGATTCACGCCGCGGACAATCGTTGGTGGTTTGGGCCATTAACGAAGGACGTGCCGCTGCCCGCGAAGTAGATCTCTACTTAATGGGCGACACTGTTTTGCCATAAAGGCAACGTGTTCTGTGACAAGAGCGAATAAAATTCGCTCACCTAAAATTTGAAAGTTAGCATACGCCGTAGTGGGCTATGCTTTTTTATAGTGCAGTTTTTTCAGGAGATCCGGCCGGAGGAGGAAATTTATTATCCGAAACTAAATCACTTTCCCTTGACCAGAATGTGAAACGCCGGTTCTCCTTTTTTCTTGCAAAATTTTAATCTAGAATATGGGGCTTCCCGGTTGGGAGGCCTTTTTTTGTGGTTACTTGTTCGTGGTGAGGCAGAATTCGAAGAGCGTCAGTGTCCGAAAGGACATGACGGTCAAGAAAGGTGCGGAAACAACGCACACACCACTGTACCCGCAATACAATTCGTTAGCGGGTCGGTTTTTATTCAATTTTATTAATATCGACAATTTCACAGTCAATTCCTGGAGGGCAAGACTCATTTATTCCCATTTCCTTGTATTTTACATATACTCTGTCTCCCGATTTGAAGGATATTACATCTTCCAAATTAACAATTAAAGTATCTCCATTGTCAAGATGTATCTGTTCAGCGCAGTAAAATAATCCACCACTTAGCCAAAGATTTCCTTTTTCTTGCCTTGTAGAATCATCGTCATTGTCCTTATTACAGGATAAAGCAAAAACCAGTGCTAATCCGATTAAAATTTTTCGTGTCATAGTCGAGCTTGTTTATATGGTTTCTTTTGTAGATTCTTTTTAATATCAATTGGTTGCGTGGTTTTTCAAACTGCCCGCTAACGGTCACTTGTATGTGGTCGGGCGGGATTTCGAAAAGAAATCCTGTCAGACCCGCAGGAAAGTGGACGCAAGGTCTGACTTGTCAGACCGCTAAGCCCCCCGCCTGCCATATTACAATTTGTTATGCGCTGATTTTTAATTTTTTTCATTCTCCGTATGTCAAATCAATATAAACAACCGAGCAACTATCTTTTTTCGCTGAAAATTCACCCAAATATTCAGCATTTTCAGAACAAGTTAATTTTGCCGTAAACTCATAGTCGCCTTCCGGTTTTTCAATAACAAGAACAAATTCACTATTTCCAAAACTACAATCAACATTTTCACTTGCTTGTGTTACCGGTTTTTCAATAATCCCTTCCAATGCCCCGTCAATGTAAATCTCCACATCAAATGGACCACAATCTAACATTGCCTGCGCATTTGTATAAAATAATACATTTCCGGTGTTTTTATCACTGTCCTTTTCGCAACTTAACAGGAACGAACAAATAATGAGTAATAAGAAAAAAATAGTTTGTTTCATTTTGGGTAGTATCTTTTGTTTGTTTTAGTTATGATGTTTTAGGTCGCATTTTGGTTGCGTTAAATTTGCCCATAACGTACCTGTATGTTGCAATGCAACATACACACTATTATCGTTCACCCCTGTAATTTGCTGGCGCAAAATATTTTACCAGTCAATCTTTGGCTGATTTGCCGTTTATTTTTTGCAAGAGATTTTTTCAATGTATCGGGCATTTATAATCTTTGGTGCATTAAAGCTAATTATAATTTTCAGGTTTTGAACGCTTAGGTGCTAAAAACTATTAACATAAGCCTTTGCGTGGTGGGTAGCGAAGATAAATAACGGTTGAGATGCCTGTTTTACGCACAAAACATGAAAAAAAAATCTGAGAATGGATCTTTTACAAATAAAACAGGCATTTGAATTTTCAAAATGGGCATTTTACGCATAAAATATGAATCTCAACTTTCTGGATTGTTGTTTTGTGCACAAAACATGAAAAAAAATTTTCAAAATGGATGTTTTGCAAATAAAACGAGCATTTGAATTTTCAAAATCGACATTTTATGCATAAAATATGAATCTTAACCATTGGGATTGTTGTTTTGCCTGCAAATCATAAAAAATATTGGTTAAGTATTGCCTTTTTGAACGAATGGCCGTAGATTGAAAGTCCTAAATAGTAACCTTTAAATAAATTAATCATGTTAAACAAAATTCGTTACTCCTATTTCACACTGGCAGCATTAACTGCTTTGGTTCAAAAAATCGTTAATCTTTTAAGTGCACAACTTCCCGAACACCAAATGGTGCAAACTATTTTAACACGTTTTCAGCCCCAGTTGCAAACAGCCCTTCAGGCCATTGGAAGCACGATTAAACAACCGCTTACCGAAATTGTAACAGCAGCCGATTTGCGCCGCGATAATACTTTTCGCTCGTTACGCGACACGATTAAAGCTGGTTTGCGCCGCCAAAACGAAGCTTACCGTGCCGCCTGCGAAGCTCTTTGGATTGAATTTGAGAAAAACGGGCTACAGTTGTATACTATCCCGCGCGATACCGAAACCGCAGCCATTAACAGTTTGCTGGCCGACCTGCAAAAACCTGAACATGCCCCTCACCTGGCTACTACCAACATCACCGATTGGGTTACCGAGCTTGATAACGATAACCAGGCATACGTTGCTGCTTCGGCACAACGCAGTGCAGAACGCTCGGCCGACGATACCGTACGTGATGCAGAGGCATATAAAGACCTGAAAACATCGCTCGAGTTGTTGGAGAATATCCTGAACACAATGGTAGCTATGAACGACCCGGCCGGTATTGACACCATAGTTGCAGAAATATCGCAATATATTGCCGAAGCCAACACCGCCGCCAAACAAGGCCAAAGCACCACCGAAGATGAAGATGAAGAGCCTGTAAATCCTCCGGTTCAACCGAGTTAGTATAAGTGAACCCACTCCTGCCCCTCGTTACAAACGAGGGGGAGCTATGGTATCCAACCCGTACCGGGTTAATAGTACCAAGACAGCTGGTCTACTTTTTTACTAAACTCAAATCCGTACCGGATTTTTAATAATCTGACGAAAAACTCCATAGGAGTTTGTTTATAATAATGAGAATATACCTGTAGAATTACAACCCCGTCGGGGTTGGATTAAAATTTACAAAACCCTCATTAGAAATTAGGACAGCTATAAATGAAAAAGAATTCGACTCCGGCCGGGGTCGCACCTATAATCTATATTTTATTTGATTTCCCTGCCATTACCAGACAAAATGTTAGGCAGTGTTTTTACTGTATCTAAAAGTTTATTGATTTCTAATTCATTATTAACATTTAACCATTGAATTGCAGATTTAATAGTTGTAAATGTTTTACCATTAATCGGAAGGCTTTTTGATACAAGCATTGCAAAGAGTGTCGTGTATACAACTTCATTTGGCTTCAGGGTCAAGTATGCAGCACGTCTTTTACCTGATACCTTATGCCCAGCATAAAAATTAACAAGTCTGTCGATGTCATCAGTATCCATTTGAAAATCAGCCTCCCTAAAATCGTGCAGAATCTTAAAGGTTGCATCAAAATCTGATTCTCTGGAAAGAATATCTTTTAATAACATAATATCATTAATTGATATCATTCCAGAATAATACTCAATAATCATTTTATGATTTGCAATTATCTGATATGAGGCATATTTGTCCACGATTAAAGTTTAAATGGTTAGCCATCCTAAATATAGGTTATTTATTCCAATATCTCCCTCTCTCCTAACCTCGTTACAAACGAGGGGCAGCAGTGGAACCTGCTTACTGATGAATACGAATCCACTCAACAGATGAATCATCGGTAAATTTAACTACCATAAATTTGCTGTGCAGCGGCCAGAAGAGCAATCGTTCCTGTTTTATCAGGTAATAAATGTAGTTTTCGTTGCTGCGGTCGGGCTCGCCCAATAAATTAAGGATTTGTGGTTTCTGAAGTGTGCGGATGGTATCGTTGTAAACCACATCGTTTACCATCTTGTCGCGATACGGATATTTCCGCCCCTCTTTTGTTTCCCACTTTGTTTTGTCGAACACCAGCTCGCTGTCGGGTTTATCGCTCATGCCCGCTTCGTAATTCTTCATATCAGCATTACAGGCCACACAAAAAACAAATAGGATGATGCTCAACAGTTTTAGCGGTTTCATAAGTCGAATAGCTTATAGGGTGAGTTCAATACCTTCCGGCCGGGTATGTTTCCAGCGGCGGTGCGACCACAAATAATATTCGGGCGTTTCGCGTATCACCTCTTCCATTTTACGGATGTAGGTGAGCAAAATATCTTTCGATTCTATTTTCGAGGGATCCTCGAAAAGCTGCGTAAATTCCGCTTGGTAATGCCCACGCTTTACTTTTTTAACGTGCAGAAAAAATATAGGCTGATTGGTTTTAATGGCAATCTTTTCGGGGCCGGTAAAAAACGGCGCCTCGCGGTTTAAAAAGATGGTCCAGAATGGAGAATTGGCCGGCGGTGTTTGATCGGCTGCCAGCCACAATACAGCAGGTTCGCCGCGTCGCACATACTCAATGGCTGTTCGTGCCGATTTATGTACGGGCACCGATTTGCCTCCCCATTTACTGCGCGAATACTCAATATATTTTTCAAAAGCCAGGTTGCCGCGAATCGGGTTTACAATCATTAAAAGTTTGTGATAGGCCTTGCTTTGAATAGAGCTGCACCACTCCCAGTTGTTGTAATGAAAACCCAGCATCATAATACTTCGGCCTTCGTCGGCGTATGGTTTCATAGCATCCAGCCCGGTAATCTTCAGCCGTTTTTCCATCTGCTTTTCACTCATACTGTGCAGCTTTATCGTCTCAAGCGAAAAATCGCAGAAATGACGGTAATAACGGTTCATTATCGTAGTTATTTCCTGCTCACTCTTTTCCGGAAACGCATGACGGAGATTATCAAGAATCACCTTTTTCCGGTAGCCGATACCATAACGAACCACCAGGTAGAAAAAATCGGCAATGCCATAAATTACCCAAAACGGCAGCACCGAAATAAATTTCAGTAACAACACCAAAAGGCCATTTAGCATTCGTTTAAAAAATCCTTCGTGATAGCGTTTATCTTGTTTGCGTAAACTTTCGTCAGCCATTCTTATTTTCTTATTGTATTAAAGCAGTTCCCTCGGGGCGCTTGTGCTTCCATCGTTTGTGGCTCCAAAGATAATACTCCGGATTTGATTTTATCACTTCTTCCATTTTACTGATGTAGCGTAACAAAATTTCCTTGTCGCCTGTTTGGCCCGGATCTTCAACAAGCAACGAATAGCGGTATTCGTATTTCCCGCGGGCCAGGCGAATCGCTTCCTGAAAAAATACCGGCTGATTGGTTTTTCCTGCAATCTTAACCGGCCCCTGAAAAAAAGCAGCTTCACGGTTTAAAAACATGGCCCACATTGGCGAGCTGGCCAATGCACTCTGGTCGGCAATTAAACCAAGTACGGCGGGTTCGTTTTTTGTAAAATAACGAAACGACACTTTTGGTGCCCTACGCATACTTACCGCCTCGCCACCCCACTTTTCGCGCGCTTTTTGCAAAAAATTATCCATTGTTTTGTTGTCGCGCATTTTGTTGTACACCATTAACAAAGGGCAATTCAGCTTTTGTTGCAGCGCACTCGACCACTCCCAGTTATTGTAATGAAAAGCAAGTAAAATAGCTCCGTTATGTTTTTGAGCCATGGCTTCAAGCTGTTCAGTTCCGCTAAACTTAACACGTTTATGCAACTGTTTGGCACTTAAACGGCGGAGTTTTATACTCTCTAACGAAACATCGCAGAAGTAGCGGTAAAACTTATTGCGCAAAACAAGTATTTCCTGTTTGCTTTTCTCAGGGAATGCGTATTTCAGATTAGTTACGATAACGTTACTGCGGTACTTAAAAACGCCTTTTACAAACATGTACAGCACATCCGACAGCAAATACAAAAACCAAAAGGGCAATAACGCTATTGCCTCCAGCAACATAACACTCACCCTTTGTGCGAAATGTTTAAAACTACCTGATGACTCCTGATTTTTCTTTTTTGTTTTGCTCATTGCGTGTTGTGCAAACCCTGTTAAAATAGCTTAAAAAGCCGACTCAAAACTACACTTTTAAGCTTACATTCGCTAAAAATATCTTTATATTCGGTACTCGAAAAACTGGAAAAATGAAAACATTTACACTACTTCTGCTCCTGGTTATGGGACTCAATTCAATTGCACAAAATACATTTATTGCGCACCGTGGCGCCTCGTACCTCGCTCCGGAAAACACAGTGGCTTCGGCGAAACTGGCATGGGAATTAGGTGCCGATGCTGTTGAGGTGGATGTTCACCTGTCGAAAGATAATCGCGTAATCGTAATTCACGATAAAGACACCAAACGAACCTGCGGCGGAAAAACGAACCTGACAATTGCCAAAACACCATCGATTTTATTGCGCGATCTGGATGCCGGCAGTTGGAAAGGCGAAGAGTTTAAAGGTGAAAAATTGCCTTTTCTGTCGGAAATTATTGAAACCGTGCCCGCAGGAAAAACACTGGTTGTTGAGATTAAAGCCGGTGGCGATGAAATTATTCCTGCACTGCGCAGAACAATCGATAAAAGCGGCAAGGCAGAGCAAATTGTGTTTATCAGTTTTGGCTGGGATACCATTTTAAATACACACGATGAGTTTCCGGAGAACAAATGCTACTGGCTGAGTTCGTTGAAACCCGGTGTGAAGAAAAAAATAGAACAGGCTGCCGAAAAAGGACTGACCGGTGTTAACTTAAAATATCAGATTATCGACGAAGAAATAATGGCACAAGCCAAAGATCTGAATCTGGAAGTTCTTTCATGGACAATTGACGATCCGGAAGAAGCCCAACGCCTTACCGATATAGGCGTTACCGGAATTACAACCAACCGCCCCAAGTGGCTGAAAGAACAAATGAACCAATAAAAAAGGGCTGCCTTTTGTTAAAAGGCAACCCAAAGTTTCTGACGTTTTCTGAATATTGTTTTTAGGATTCCTACAGCTTATATTTCCTAATCACATTTCAAAAATAGAGGATAAATGTGTTAAGGCGATTTAACTAAGGTAAATTATTGTTAAACAACTTTTATCAATGTTAAAATTGTTAATTCCTGCAATAAAAAATACTATCACACAGAATGATTTTGGGCAACAATCAAATGAAAAGCTCCTTTCCCTATTACCTTTAGTCGCTGTGGCGTAAAACCATTTGCGGGCAATATCGTGCTTAAACCACCGGCTTTTGAATAACTTTTAAAATTACGATTGTGCTCAATGCCAGCTAAGAACTCGGCTACTTTACTGCCAACACCAACATAATTTTGGGGTAAAGGAACGGCGTAATCCAGCACTACAATTTTCTCAGCAATTTTTTTCACCTCAGCCAGAATTGTTTTCTCCAGGCCCGGATTAAACTGGTGCAAAGCCATTGAAAGAATAGCCACATCAAATTTTTGCTGATAAAAAATGTTTAAATCTGTGGCATCGCCCACAACAAACGAAGCGTTGTTGATCCCTTCCCGTTGAGCTTTATTGGTGGCGTAACGTATCATCGATGCAGAGAGGTCAACGCCGGTAACCGATTTGGCTTTATCAGCAAGCGCAAACAACTGTGCACCGGTTCCGCAGGCAATGTCAATTACGGTGTCGCCTTTTTTAATCTCAAGAGCCACGCGTTTTCGTAAATCTCTGAGCAGAGGATCGATAAATGTGCTGTAAACAAATCCTGTTTCTAACATTTAATTATCTTTTACTTCATAAACTCTATCAAGTTTCTTTTGTTGTTATCTATGTTTAAAAATAATCATAATGAAGAACATCCTGATTTTTGGTATCGTCTCTTTTGTTTTATTCTCCTCGTTTAAATCGGACAAACCGGCCTATCTGCTCTTCAATAAAGAAGGGAAGGCGGTGAAATACGATAAAATGTTGAAAGAAATAGAAGATGCCGACATTGTTTTATTTGGCGAATTGCACGACAATCCTATTTCGCACTGGTTACAGCTCGAACTTACAAAAGAGCTGTACCAACAAAATGGTAAAAACCTGGTTTTGGGTGCCGAAATGTTTGAGAGCGACAACCAGGTAATTATGGATGAATACTTGTCGGGAAAAATATCGAACCGGAATTTTGAGGACGAAATACGTTTGTGGCCCAATTATAAAACCGATTACAAACCGCTTGTGGAATTTGCCAAAGACAGCGGTCTGTATTTTGTGGCCACCAATGTTCCGCGCCGTTATGCATCGCTGGTTAATTCAAAAGGATTTGAAGGACTGGAAGAATTATCGGACGAAGCGAAAGCTTTCCTGCCGCCACTACCTCCGGCCTACGATTCAACGCTGAACTGCTATGCCAGCATGATGAATATGGAGGGAATGGGCAGCCACGTTACCCCTAATTTCCCTAAAGCACAAGCCATAAAAGACGCGACAATGGCACATTTTATTCTGCAAAACTGGGAGCCGGGAAAAGTACTTTTGCATTACCACGGGGCTTATCACTCGCAGAACTTCGAGAGTATTTACTGGTACCTGAAACACGAAAATCCGGCACTCAGGATTGTTACCATTCATTCGGTAACTCAGGATGACATTTCAGAACTTACAGAAGAAAATACGGGTGCTGCAGATTTTACGATTTGTGTGGATGAAGATATGACCAGAACACGATAAAAAAAAGCAGGAGCCTGGATTCCTGCTTTATAAATTTCGTGTGACCGGAGAACGTCTTAATTCTCTATTGTGTATGCTTTTTAAAGCTTCTGCAAGTTATATTAGTAAAGCCTAATAGTAAATACCTAATATTGGGTATTTTTACGTACATTGTGGATTGGAAATTTCTGAAAGCTTGTTTCAAATATGGATGAAAAGAGTATTAACAAAATAAAAAAAGCCTGGGAACCTAACAAAGTTGCGCGTCCGGTAAAAACAGAGCTATACCTGAACATCATTGAACAAGTTGCCAATTTATTCTCGGCCGGAAGTTTTTATTACTACATCATGAACTTCGATACGCTTCAAATGGAGTACGTGGATCCTCGGATTGAAGATGTTTTAGGATTTAATGCCAAAGAATGGAGCCTCGACAAATTGTTTGAACTGGTTCATCCTGAAGATTTAAAACAGATGCACCGGAAAGAAGAAAAAGCAGTTGATTTCATCCTGAACAGAATATCGAAAGAGGAGATTTTGAAATACAAAGTGGTTTATGTGTTGCGACTTCGGCACGTCAACGGAAGTTATAAAACCATACTTCAACAATCGAAAACACTGACTGTTTCTGAGGATGGGAAAGTGCAACAGGTGTTAGGAATTCACACCGATGTTACCTATTTGAATATGGCGGTAGATCATAAGATTTCGTTTATTGGCGATGGTCTTCCATCTTATTATTCGCTATCTACCGACGACAGTTTTCATCCGGAAGAACTTAACTACCACACACTCTTCACCACCCGCGAAAAAGAAATTCTGGCTAATATTGCCGAAGGAAAAACATTTGGAGAAATTGCAGAGATACTAAACATTTCGCCACACACCATTAATACCCACAAAAAAAATATCCTGAAAAAAACGGATTGTAATAACACAACAGAGCTGATTGCCCGCTGCGTTCGAGAAGGCGTTATTTAACTAACGGTAGAAATTCATTTCCTCCAGATATTCCCAACTTTTTTGCGGAAGGAAATGCCGTACATCTTTCCCCTCTTGTATGGCTTTACGAATAAACGAAGATGAGATTTCCATTAAAGGTGCATCTTTTGCAAGCGTAATATTTTTTTCTACCTGCACTTTTTGCGGATCGAAACCGGGACGCGGATAAACGATTATTCCGTAATCCTCAATAATGGTTTCGTAGTTTTTCCACTTATGAAAGTTTTCCAGGTTATCAGACCCTATCAGAATTTTAAAATGGTAATTTGGATGCTGATCTTTTAAATAAGCCAGTGTATCAACCGTATAACTCGGCTTTGGCAAACTGAATTCGATGTTTGAAGCGCGAAACCGATCGTCGCCGTCAACTGCCCGATGTACCAGTTCTAAACGTTGGTAATCATCCAACAAGTTATTTTTCTTTTTTAGCGGATTTTGCGGCGACACCACAAACCAAAGCTGGTCGATATCGGTGTATTCAACCATATAATTGGCAATGGCCAAATGCCCGATATGAATGGGATTGTAGCTGCCAAAATAAAGCCCAACTTTTAGCTGCAGATTGGTTTTTGGTGCGAGTATGTCGGTAACAAGGTTATTCATATCCTTTTAAACTCCCAATGCTGAATACTTAATAATCAATATCCAAATTTAAAAATTCTAAATTGAATATTGGACATTTTTACTTTTTCAGAAATTCAGAAATAATCCGCTCGGCCTCCACAAAAGCGTCTTCCAGCTTGTCGTTAATAATCACCACATCAAATTGTTTGGCAAAACTCAACTCGTGTTCTGCTTTGGCAACACGCATGGCAATTTTATCCTCGCTGTCGGTCGATCGGCCAACCAGGCGGTTACGCAACTCTTCAACCGAAGGAGGCTGTACAAAAACAGCCAACGCCTCATCGCCGTAGTATTTTTTGATGTTCAGGCCGCCGACAACATCCACATCAAAAACCACGTTCTTACCTTGTTCGCGAATACGTTCCACTTCGCTTTTTAATGTGCCGTAACTGGTTCCTTTGTAAACTTCTTCCCACTCCAAAAACTCGTCGTTTTCCACTTTTGCCAGAAACTCTTCACCCGATAAAAAGTAATAATCTTTACCGTGAGTTTCAGTGTGACGCGGTTCGCGACTGGTAGCCGAAATTGAGAATTCAAGATCGAAACCTTGTTGTAATAAATGCTTTACTATCGTAGTTTTTCCGGCACCGGATGGCGCTGAAAATATGATCAGTTTTCCTTTCATTATTCAAGTAAAAAGTTCAAAGTAAAAAGGCAAAAGTAAAGATTTCAAGTTCAAAGTAAAAAGGCAAAAGAATGAAAATTTAAGTACGGCTATTTATTCCTTTTGGTTTTTGATACAATACTGCCTAAAATTAATTTTAATTCTCCTGATTCAGTGATCAAATAGTCTAACTTTTCATCGTCGGTGTTCAATTCTTTGCTAATGGCCCTAATCAACCTTAACCAATAATTACTTTCTCTCATCTCCTTTAATGAAATTTCAGTCTTATAGGTAAAATCAGCCTTTGACGATGCGGCCTGTGCTTCTTCATAATTTGCCCCAGTAGAAGATGCAGCTTTGATTAATTGATATTTTACAACTTTATATTCTTGAGAATCCGGCAAAGTCCGCAAAAAAAGTATTACTTCAGTAACAAATTCAAAGATTCTTTTTTGAAGGTTATTTTCCATGAGGTTAACTTTATTTGAGTATACTTTTGCCTTTCTACTTTTTCCTTTTGCCTTTTTACAGTACGTTCAACAATTGTTCCTTCACGCGCTCTAAATGATCTTTCATTTGAACAACAATACGCTGAATATTGGTTTCGTTGGCTTTTGATCCAATGGTATTGATTTCGCGACCAATTTCCTGCGAAATAAACCCAAGCTTTTTCCCCGACGAACCGTTTTGTTTTGCGGTTTCAAAGAAATACTCGCAATGGTTGGCCAGGCGCACTTTCTCTTCGTTTATATCCAGTTTCTCAAGGTAAAAAATCAATTCCTGTTCAAAACGGTTTTCATCCTCATTCCCGTTCATTTTAAGTGCTTCGAGATTATCCGTCAGACGAACCCTCAGTGCTTCGATGCGTTGTTTTTCAAATGGCTCAATTTGCTTTAACAACTTACTAATATTCTCAACATTTCCAAGGATATCAGCTTCAAGCGCCTCGCCTTCTTTTGCACGAAAATCGTTAATATCGCCAAGTGCCGCCAGAATATTGGCGTATATGGTTTCCCATTCCGTTTCGTCAAGTGTTTCGTATTCGGTTTTCACCACATCGGGCAAACGCATGGCTGCATGCAAAGTAGTATGATCGGCACCAACTTTAAGTTCCTTGCTTATTTTTTCAAGGTGTTTAAAGTATCCTTTCAGAATCGGCTCGTTAATTTTCGAATTGGTTTCGTCGCCGAGGTTTTCCACATAAATATTAAAATCCACTTTCCCGCGTACCAGTTTTTCGGCAATGGCCTTACGAATTATAATATCTTTTTCGCGATACAAGGCTGGAGTTCGCGTGTTAATATCAATTTGTTTGCTGTTTAGCGATTTAATTTCAATGGTAATCTTTTTGTTGTTTACCTCGAATTCAGCTTTACCAAAGCCGGTCATTGATTTTATCATGTGAAAATAATTTTATTCAAAATTAGCATAAAGTCTGAAAAAACAGCAGAACGAATTCTGGATGTTGGATATTTGATGCTGGATACTGGATGGATTAAAGCATTTATGCATTCAAGCATTTCGCATTCATTTTACATCAGTCCTTCACAACTTCAGTTCTTCAATTTTAGACAATCGCGCCCGAACCGATCAATTCATCATCCAGATACCAGGCAGCAAATTGCCCGGAGGTGATTCCACGTTGTTCGTTTTCAAACAAGAACCATGCACCCTCTTCTTTCATATGAATCGTTCCCTTTTCCAGTGGCTGACGGTAACGAATACGAATATCAAACTCGCGTTTATCGCCTGCCTGCATTTTCAGGTCGGGACGCACCCAGTGCATATTTTCTGCGGCTACAAACAATCCTTTACGGTACAAACCAGGATGCTCCGTTCCTTCGCCTACATAAATAATGTTACGTTTTACATCGGTGGCAAGAACAAAAAGCGGCTCTTTACGGCCACCAATATTAAGTCCTTTCCGCTGCCCAACGGTATAAAAATGAGCCCCCTGATGTTCGCCGATTACTTCGCCATTCCATGGTTTGTACGGAAACTGGAAACACAGTTTTTTATAGTTCTCTTCCGAAACTTCAACCTGCTTTTTCTTTTCCATGAATTTGGCCGGAATCTCGATAACATTACCAACTTTAGGTTCCAGCTGCTGCTGCAAAAAAGTTGGCAAATCTACTTTCCCAACAAAACAAATGCCCTGCGAATCTTTACGTTCGGCGGTTGGCAGGTTTTGCTGACGCGCTATTTCGCGTACCTCAGGTTTTAACAACTCACCCACCGGAAACATCGATTTCGCAAGCTGTTTTTGGTTCAACTGACAAAGGAAATAGCTCTGATCTTTATTCGGATCTTTTCCGGCCAATAGCTGGTGAATGGTTTTTCCATCCACTTCCACCTCACTTTTACGACAGTAGTGACCTGTTGCCACAAAATCGGCATCAAACTTCAGGGCTTCTTCCATAAAAGTGTCGAATTTAATCTCGCGGTTACACAACACATCCGGATTTGGCGTACGCCCGGCCTGGTATTCGGCAAACATATAATCGATAACACGTTGTTTATAGTCTTTGCTTAAATCGACAATATGAAACGGGATATCGAGTTTTTTGGCCACCATTTTGGCAATCAGCGAGTCCTCTTCCCACGTACACGAACTGGTTAGCACCCCCTCGCGTTCGCGGTAGTTAATCATAAACAACCCGATCACCTCGTGCCCCTGTTCCTTTAACAGCCAGGCCGCTACACTCGAATCAACACCTCCGGAGAGTCCTACTACTACCCTGCTCATTTATACATTTTTAGGGCGGCAAAAATACAATGAAAAGACGAAAGGGCAAAGTGTTCAATAAAAAGCACTTTTTAGAACATATTTTTTTCTCTAACCTCTTGCCCCGTTCACCCATATTTCCCTGAAAAACAATACCATGAAACACAACAATTACTCTTTTGTGAAACTTCTGTGATAAACCCAAACTATCTTTCGGCTGTTCAACAAAGAAAACAATAGCATGGAAAAAGCATTGATCATTGAAGACGACAAGGATATTTCCGAATTGGTAGCCATTCATTTGAGCGATATGGATCTGGAAGTTGATAAAGCTTTCGACGGCAAAGACGGATTAATGAAAGCGCTGAACAACCAGTACCGCTTTATTTTGCTTGATCTGCGGCTTCCTCTGCTCGATGGTTTTGAGATTTGTAAACGGCTACGAATGGAAAAAGTGAATACGCCAATATTAATGCTGACTTCCAAATCGGAAGAGATCGATAAAGTACTCGGTCTTGAAATGGGTGCCGACGATTACATTTCGAAACCCTTTGGAATTCGCGAATTGCTGGCCCGTATAAAAGCCGTTCTCCGACGTTACGATTCGGCTCAGATCAGCAGTGAAGCAGAGGAAAAAGAACTACGTTTCGAGGATCTTTATATCAATGTAGGAATGCGAATTGTAGAATTAAACGGAAACAGGATTGAGCTTTCTCCAAAAGAATTCGACCTGTTGATACACCTGGCATCTCACCCCGGAAGGACCTACTCCCGCATGCAATTGCTCAACCAGATTTGGGGCTATGAGTTTGAAGGATTTGAGCACACCGTAAACTCGCACATTAACCGTCTGCGCTCGAAAATAGAGACGAATATGAACGAGCCGCAATACATTCTTACCACGTGGGGTGTTGGATACAAATTCAGAGAAAATTAAAAACGAGAATGATGAAAACAAAAATATTTAACCGCTTATACTTGCAAGTGTCAGCCATATTTTTGCTGGTGCTTTTTATGTTCACGGCTATTGCACTTTATATTTCGGTGCAATCGTCGGCCAAATATTCGGTGGAGGTTAACCAGCGATTAAACCGCAACCTGGCCACCAGCACTGTGGAAGTTATTCAACCGCTGATGAAAGACGAAATTGCCAGCGACGAAGCTATTGCCGACATTATGCACTCGATGATGGTAATTAATCCAATTGTTGAAGTTTATTTGCTCGATCCTGACGGGAAAATACTGAACTACGTAGCACCTGAAAAAGTTGTAAAACTCGAAAGTGTAAATCTGGAACCAATCAAAGAATTTATTGCCGATCCGGATCACAGTATTATTTATGGCGACGACCCTCGAAATCCGGGAGAGTTTAAAACATTCTCGGCCGCCACCATTACCGAAGACGGTGAATTAAAAGGATACATTTACATTGTTTTGGCCAGCCAGGAATATGTTTCGGCGGCGCAAACCGTAATCGGCAGTTATATTTTGGGTTTGTCCATCCGTTCGGTTATTATTATCCTCATTATTTCAGCATTGGTGGGCTTACTCGCCATTTGGGTTATCACCAAAAAATTAAACCCCATCATCGATGGAATTCAGGAGTTTAAAACGGGAAATCTGGCCTCAAGAATTGAAGTTGAGAGTGAAGGCGAATTGGATCGGATTGCTTTGGTTTTTAACCAGATGGCCGACACCATTGAGCAAAACATTCGCGAATTGGAGGGTGTGGATAATCTTCGCCGCGAGTTGATTAGTAATGTTTCGCACGATTTGCGTACGCCGGTCGCTTCAATTCAAGGCTATGCCGAAACGCTGATCCTGAAGGAGGATAACATTTCGGATGAAGAGCGGAAAAAATATCACCAGATTATATTCAAAAGTTGTGGCCGTTTGCAGCGATTGGTGGAGGAATTGTTCGAATTATCGAAACTGGAAACCAACCAGATCGAGCTGCACACGGAACCCTTCTCCATTTCAGAGCTGGTGTACGACATTGTAAATAAATACCGTATCCTATCGCAAAAAAAGGGAATAAATATCGATACAGTTATTGCGAAAAATGTTCCGGTGGTGGAGGCTGATATTTCGCTGATTAACCGGGTATTGCAAAACCTGATTGACAATGCGATGAAATTTTGCCGCGAAGGTGACAGCATTAAGATTGAGATTGATACCAAAGAGCCTGAAAAAGTGGAAGTTCGTGTTGTTGATTCAGGCCCGGGCATAAAACAGGAAGACCTACCCAATGTATTCCAGCGCTACTTTAAAGGCCGAAACGATGAGCACGGAACGGGTCTTGGACTGGCCATTGTTAAAAAGATCATCGATCTGCACCACTCACAAATCCGTGTGCAAAGTCAATACGGAAAAGGTGCCAAATTCATCTTCGATCTGCCAAAAGCATTTTCAGCTTAAAATACAGATTAATTGAGATAAGAAATAAACCTTTTCACGGCTGTTTGGTACAACAAATACATACAATTAGATTGCTTCACTTCGTTCGCAATGACAAACTGATTGGGAGAGTGTTGGGCAGCGAACAGGAGAAAATCCTGCCGGAACCACTTTCGTTGATGTCCGCTGCCGGTATTTTACGAGCAATCTTTAAGTTTTACTACACCAATATAAAAGTTTATAAAAGCTTGAAATCCTTGTGACATTGTCGTGATACTTTCTTCGGAATTTTGACGTGAGTTAACATTTAAAAATCTAAAAAAAATGAAAGCATTACGATTAACAATGGTAGCAGCATTGGCTGTATTATTTTTTACAAGTTGTGAAAAAGAAGAGATGATGGAAATGGACGACAAAGGCGCGATGTTGCCCGATGCTGTTCCGGCAAAAATGTACACGATAACGGTTGAAAACGTTTCTGTACCTTACGATTATTTTGAGGCAGGAGCAGAATTTGGCGTAAGCGGTGGCGATGAAACTCCACCTGCTCATCCTGGTGAAACTATTACTGTTCACTTTCATGCCGGACCAAATCACAAATTATCTTTTGCCTCGATGTACGGCGCATCAAACGACTGGTTCTATGCGCCCGGCGATGACGGAATTGAACTCTTCCCCGGAGGCTCTCCTTTGGAAGGAGACATTACCGGCATGGTTTATTTGTGGGATGCGGGAACAGAAGTAGACGGATCCGCAACTGACGAAGAGGAAAGCAATCCGATTGGCATGGTTTCTACAACTGAAGAAAACATTCAGGTACTTCTTGATTATGAAGGAGAAAGCATGTTCACACTAACGATCAATGTTCTTCCCGGATCAGCAACACCTCTTTCACCAACTGCCTGGGTTGTTCATTCTATGGATCAGCACCCCATTTTTATGGAAGGCGAATTGGATTATGGAATGGGACTGGAAACTTTGGCTGAAACCGGAAATGCCGCTCCGCTGGGTGAATACCTTGAAATGCACAGTGGTTATGTATCGCCTGTAGCTCCGGTACTTTGGGCCATTCACCAAAAAGACGAAATGCCCATCTTCACCAACAACACATCTGACCGTGGCGAAGGGTTGGAGCTGTTGGCAGAGACAGGAAATCCGGGCGATTTGGCAGCCAGTCTGCTTGACATGGGTTATCAGGCCGGAGCATTCGCCGTTCCTGACGGGCAAGGTAGTGCAGGCCCGCTTTTCCCCGGCGACAAATACACGTTTACTATTGACGCCCAACCCAACCAGTACTTAAGCATTGCCAGTATGTTGGGAAATTCAAACGATATTTTCTTTGCATTTGGCGACACCGGTATTAAACTGAACTTTGGAAACGTCGAGCAAGACATTACTGACGAAGTAATGTTGTGGGATGCCGGAACAGAAGTGAATGAGTACCCGGGAACAAAATCGATGGATGAAGATGAAGGTGGTGTTGTTCGTTTGCTCAACGACGGTTTTACTTATCCTGACGTGGATGAAATTATTAAAGTAACAATCCGAAAAAGTAAATAATCGAGGGGAAGTGTAAGTCGAGAATCCGCCGGTGAAAGCCGGTGGATTTTTTATTGTTTTTTTAGGCGATTCGTGCCGAAGCAAGCCATTTCGCGTTCGGGGAAACCAACATCAAAAACGGTTTCTATTTCGTTATCACCCAGTATTTTTATTGTAAAGCGTGCCCGTCCTCCCTGAACAAAGTTTTCAATCCGTTCGGTTTCAAATATTAGCTGTTTTGGTGTTGAAATAGAATCATTCAAAGCGTACTCGGTAAAATAACCTTCGTTGTGGTACTGACGAAATAGCACCACTTTTCGCGCACTATCGAAACTTATTATTCCTTTGTCATCGTGCACTTCACCTTTAGTATTTTGTTCAGTTGGCTCAAACTCCGAATGATGTTTTACCTCAATATATTGCTTGTTCATCAGCCACGAATAATCGGCCGTAATTTTCGATTTTGCATTTCCAAATCCTTCGCCGGTTCCTTCCCAGTGACCAATTATATTTTCAAAACGACTTAAGGGATTTTCCTGTGCAAACAGACCAAACGATGCAATTACCAGAATGAGGGTGATTAAACCTTTTAACTTCATTATTTCTTTTTTTGCTGATACGATTTGCGGTGTTTGTGTTGGCTATTTCCTTTTTTGTATTTATGAAATTTTCCGTGTTTGTTCCTTCTCTTTTTCGATGGCGTTCTCCATTCCGGTCCTTCTCCAAACTGCTCGGGTAGAGGAATTTTAAACACTTCGCGCTCAATCAACTCCTCAATCCGGTGAAACTTGTACATATCGTCTTCGTTCACCAGCGTCAATGCTACACCTGTTGAATCGGCACGGGCTGTACGTCCTACGCGGTGCACATAATCTTCGGCATCACCCGGCACATCGTAGTTAATTACCAGGTTAATGTCTTTAATATCGATACCGCGGCTCATTACATCTGTAGCCACCAAAATACGAATCCGCCTTGAGCGAAATCCATTCAACACATTTTCGCGCTCGCGCTGTTCCAGGTCCGATGAAATTGCTTCGGCGTCAAAACCAAGCTTTTTTAATTTCCGGGCCAGTTCGTTGGTTACCCGTTTGGTAGAACAAAAAATGATAACACTGCTGTAATCCGGGTTTTCCGAAATGAGGTGTGCAACCAGGTCGTTTTTTTGTTTGTCGTAAGTAAGGTAGGCAGCTTGCAAAACACCTTCTGCCGGTTTCGACATGGCAATGTTAATCTCTTTCGGGTTGTTCAGTATCTCCGATGCCAGTTTCCGTATTTTGGGTGCCATTGTTGCGCTAAACATCAGCGTTTGTCGCTCTTTTGGCAGGTACGATATAATTTTCGTAATATCTTCGTAAAAACCAATATCCAACATCCGGTCGGCCTCATCAAGAATCAGAAACTCGATCTTATCAAATTTCACATAACCCAAATTCAGGTGTGAGATCAATTTCCCGGGAGTGGCAATTATAATGTCAGCACCTTTTGTAAGTGCTCGTTTTTGCTGTCCCCATTCGTCGCCGTCTCCACCTCCGTACAAAGCAATGGAATGAATTCCCATGGTATAACCGATTCCCTGCACCTGCTGATCGATTTGCATGGCCAGCTCTCGCGTTGGCACAATAATCAATGTTGAAGTTTCACCTCCGGGTAAATCGGCAATTAAATCGAGAATCGGGAGCAAAAAAGCTGCGGTTTTTCCTGTTCCTGTTTGTGCACAGGCAATCAGGTCGTTACCTTCAAGGATGGTGGGAATAGCTTGTTCCTGAATAGGAGTAGCGTTTTTAAATCCCATGTATTCTATGGCATCTAACAAATCGTAGTTAATGCCAAGTTCTTCAAACGTCATTCAATTCTTTTAATGTGTGCTACAAATGTAGTTAAAATAAACGGCACAGTTTTATTACACAAATCTATGTATGAACCAAACTGTCAACAATTAAAAAGATCATCATAAAAAGGTAAAGGAAGTTGAGCTTGTAGAACGAGGGGCGTACTTTAAATTCGTCCTGAACAAAAACGGCCATAGTAAGCGACGAAAGCAGGTAAAAAATGTAAAACATCAGCAAAAACATGATGAGCTTGTTGCCGATTACGAAAAAGATAACCAGAAAAGCTGAGGCAACAGTTGTTAGTATCCAGGTATAGGTTACCCGCTTTATCTGCACATCGGAAAACAGCTGATTAAGGCTTGGCATTTTTGCCAGTTTATATTGCTCGCCAAACATAAGTAGCAACAACCAGAAATGTGGAATTTGCCCAATAAAAAAGAAGGCTGCCACCATTAGTATAACTTCCGAAGTAAGACTTCCACCTGCTCCTGCCCAGCCTATCATAGGGGGAATCGCTCCCACCATCGATCCCGGGATAACCGCAAAAGCCGAAACTTTTTTCAAAGGTGTATAAACGCCGTTATAAAAGAAAAGCGTTAGCCAGCTTAACACTGCAGCCATTGGCGGATTACTAAGCAGAAGAATTATTGAACCGACAAATGCAAATACAAAAGCCACCAAAAAAGCATTTTTGGGGCTAATTTTACCCGAAGGCAAGGGGCGGTCTTTTGTGCGTGGCATTTGTGCATCAGTATGGCGCTCTTGCCAATGATTTAGAACACTTGAACTGCACGCCATAAAAAATACACCAAATAACAGCCACCAACCTTGTGCATCAACGCTATGAGTATACAACACATAACCTGTTAGTGCCGATAATGCGATTGGCAAAGAAATTCGAACTTTACCTAATTCGTATATTATTTTTAGCTGCTGTTTCATTATTTTGTTTGAACCACATATACCACATTAGACTCAATAGAATTTTACCTATTGTTTTTTGTCTACTGCCTAGTCATTCTCATCATTACAGATTAATACTTAATCACTAATCCTTTTCTACTTTACCGTTTTCAGGTATTCAATAATATTGTCAATATCTTCATCAGAGAGTTGTCCCTCGTACGAAACCATTAAGCCTTTATTGAATCCGTCAACTACATCAGCGTTTGGATCGTAAATCGATCGGCGGATGTATTCCTCATCAACCGTAACCTGACGTGTCTCGCGTCCGGTTTGCACTGTTTGTTCTTCGCCCCAAATACCTTTAAAACTTGGGCCAACCAGTTTTGTTCCGTCAAGCGTATGACAGGCAAAACAGCCAATATTCTGCATAATTCGTTTACCCGTTGCGGCCGGTGAATCTATTTCTGCTGCCGATGCTGCCACATTTGTTGTATCACTTTTCCATGCCTGAAAAGCCGAATCTTCCATTACTTCAACATATGTGTACATGTAAGAGTGCTGTAACCCGCAATATTCGGCACAAAACAGTTCGTAAGTACCAACTTTTTGCGGTTCAAACCACATGAAGTTATCTTTCATGCCCGGCACCATATCTTGCTTTACACGAAATGCCGGAATGTAAAGGCTATGCAACACATCCATGGCTACAAGGTTTAATTTTACAGGCTGATCTTTAGGCAAGAAAAGTGTATCGGTTCGACGTCCGTTATCGTACTCAAAACTAAAGTTCCACATACGTCCGTAGGCTGTTATTTCCATCGCGTCTTTTGGAGCACGTTGCATGGGTTTCCAACCTGCCCAGCCGTAGTAAAACATCAGCATGGTAATCAGAAAAGGAATAACGGTCCAAATGATTTCCAATTTGGTACTTCCTTCAATCTGTGTTGCTTTCGGATTCTTTTTCTTGTTGTATTTAATAATGAACACAATCATTACCGCCGTTAATCCGATAAGGAACAAAAACGATATGCCCATTATGACAAGAAATGCAGTGTCTACACCCTGAACAAAATTTGAGGCTTTGGTTATTTCTGAGCTATACATAGTTATACTCTATAGAGGTAATCTAAAAAGGTTATCACAATTACAACCACAAAAATGGCAAACACAAAGGCCACCATCAGTTTAATGTACGGTTTATCGTATTTAAGGTGCATAAAATATACCAGCACCAAAACCGATTTTACAACTGCAAACAGCAAAGCTGCAGCAACTGTATATTCGCCTAATTCAATTGATGTTATTCCTATTGATGCAAAAGTTAATGCCAGTAGCGCCACCAAAACGATGGCGTATGAGCGATAAGGAACAATATGATGATGTTTATCTTCAGACATAGTTTTAGTTTTAATGGATGAGATAAAAAAGTGGAAACAGGAAAATCCAGATCAGGTCGACAAGGTGCCAATACAAACCGCAGTTATCGAGTAACGACGGGCGTTTGGCATTTACTTTTCCATTGGCAACACCTCTGATTGCAAATCCCATAATAACTAGGCCAACAATAATATGCAGCGCGTGTAATCCGGTCATTACAAAGTATAAACCAAAGAACAGGATTTCTCCCTGGCTCATTTCGTTCAGCATCTGTTCCGATCCCGGCCAAATTCCGTGCGAGAATTTTACACCCCACTCGAAGTATTTGTTTACCAAAAAGCCAATACCAATTATGAATGTTATCGCAACCAGTGCAATGGCCACTTTTTTGTGCCCTTTTTGCAAAGCTGTTGTCGACATGGCAATCGTCATACTGCTAATCAACAGAATAACGGTATTAAACGCTCCAATAAAGGTATTTAGTTCTTCGGCCGCCAAATGAAAGGCATCCGGATTCATGTAACGATAAACCGAATAAACAATAAACAGGCCGCCAAACAACAGTAGTTCTGTAAAAATAAACAACCACATTCCGATTTTCGACGATTCAGGATCGTACATATCGGGGTGCTCTACATGTGCGTGTTGATGTTCAGCCATATTATTTATAGTTATAAGGTCCGTCATTTTCTCCTATCACCGGTTCTTTATCGAAGTTCAATACAGGCGGTGGCGATGGAACTGTCCATTCCAGTGTTTTACTATGCCATGGATTCACCTCTGCAGGTTTTCCTTTTCGTGCCGAACGAACCAGGTTTACAACAATGATGACAAAACCGGTTACCAATACCCACGAGCCTATTGTGCTCAGGATATTTCCGCCATGGAATTCTTCCAGGTAATCGTAATAACGCCGGGGCATTCCCATCATTCCTAAATAGAACATTGGTGAATACAACGCCAGAAAACCGATAGTGAAAACCAGCCAGCCAATATTGGCCCAGGCTTTATCATACATTCTTCCAAATATTTTTGGGAACCAGTAGTGCATTGCCGCAAAAAAGGCAAAACCTGTACCGCCAAAAACAATGTAATGGAAGTGGGCTACAACAAAGGCAGTATCGTGCACATAAATATCGGTTGCCAGCGAGCCTAAAACCAGGCCACTTAAACCACCAACCATAAACACAAAAATAAACGACACTGCCCAGTAAAAGGGCGTCTGGATATTGATCGATCCCTTATACATCGTCGATATCCAGTTAAAAACTTTTATTGCACTTGGTATGGCAACAATAAATGTGAGGAGTGAAAAATAATATTGTGCAGTTCCGCTCATTCCGGCTGTAAACATGTGGTGCCCCCAAACAAGGTAACCTACAAATGCAATAGCCATTGTGGAAGCTATAATTGCTTTATATCCGAAAATATGTTTTTGCGAGAATGTTGGAATAATCTCGGAAATGGCCCCCATAGCAGGCAGAATCATAATGTAAACTGCCGGGTGCGAATAAATCCAGAACAGGTGTTGATACAAAACAGGATCGCCGCCTAAAGCCGGGTCAAAAACACCAACTCCAAACACTCTTTCCAGCGCAACTAATACAAGGGTAATTCCAACAACCGGTGTTGCCAGTAACTGAATCCAGGCTGTTCCGTACAGTGTCCAAACAAATAAAGGAAGTTTGGACCATTTCATTCCCGGGCAGCGTAATCGGTGAATGGTCACCAAAAAGTTTAAACCGGTTAAAATGGAAGAAAATCCCAGTACAAATGCCCCAAACACAGCGGGCAGCAAATTTGTTCCCGTTTTAAAACTATAAGGTGCATAAAATGTCCAGCCGGTATCAGGAGACCCCGATCCGAACAACAACGCACAAAGCACCAAAACTACTCCGGTTAAGTACAACCACCACGATAGCAGGTTTAGTTTTGGAAACGCAACATCTTTTGCTCCAATCATTATAGGCAGCATCAGGTTTCCAAAAACTGCCGGTAATCCGGGCACAACCACCATGAAGATCATTATAACTCCATGAACAGTAAACGTAGCATTGTAAGTTTGCGCATCCATAATTGTTTTTCCGGGTGCCAGCAATTCAAATTTCATGGCAAGTCCCAGCAAAACACCTGTTGCAAACATGGTAGCTATCGAATACAAATAAAGAAGACCAATTCGTTTATGGTCAGTGGAAAAAATCCAACCGAGCAAACCTTTGTATTTTCCCTGATAGGTTAGGTAGTTTGCTCCATTAACAGCATCTGTTGTATGCATAAAGTTTAGTTTAATTTACTTTTTTCTTTGGTTTTAATACCAGGAACAGCAGCAAAACCAGTCCGAAAAATATTATTATGACTCCGCTAACTTTAGTTACATTTAATACATATGTTTGTCCTTGCGGATCGTAGGAATAACAGAATCGCAACACCTTGTTCACCGTTGGTCCCGACTGGCCTTTCGAGGCTTCAACAATGGCCATTTTCCATTCGAACGGAAGAAAATACAAGCCATTTAAATAGCGGGTAATTTTCTGATCAGGACTAACAACAATTAACGATGCGGCATGCAAAAAGTCGTTACCTGTTTTTTTGTACTTAAATCCAGTGGCATTTGTAATCCGCACAATACTGGCACTATCTGAAACAAAAAATTTCCATCCTGTTTTAGCTTCTTCCACCTTTTCCTGGTTGTTCATCAGGTTTAAGTAATTCTTCTTTTTCCTGATACCCAAATCGATTGTTTCTCCCGGATCGAAACTAATGGTTAACACCTGGTAATCTTCTCCAACAACCAAATCCGATTTATCCATCACCCCGGCAACTGCTTCCATTAGCGGGCTGCAAATTCCCGGACAACGATAATACACAAAATTCAAAATGGTTGGCTTATCTATTAAATCGGCCAGCCAAACTTTCTCGCCTTCTTCGTTAATTAATGATATCTTTTCGGGGAGGTAATCATCAAGATGTTCTACAACTCCAATTTCAACATCGTCGTCGGTGGCAGCTGGATTAATTACACTTTGAGCTTTTGAATGGTTGCTAAATAATAGAAAGGTACTTACAACCAACATTGTAATATGGTATACAGTCTTTTTCATAGAAGCCAGATCAATACGGCAAGGTTTATTCAGTTTTTAAATGATTAGTACGTTAATTACGGTTTTAGGTTTTATCGAAATTCCTAATTCGGCGAAATACAATAATACCTTTTTACCTTTTTCATACCTGTAACCACAAAATCCTGATAATGTTTATGTAAAGAATGAGTTTCTTTTATTTTTTTACAATATGCGTTACTAGCCGACAAAATGGTATCGTTAATTTTAAATAAATAAAAGCTTGAATTTTCAGGGAATCCTGTAACTTTATACCATTGAAAAATTAGACAATGCTTATTTAGAATATGTTTTACAGCATATTTCTTTGTGACCAAAGTCACATTCCAGCACTGCCCAAACCGGCAAAAAAAACCTTAATAAACAACTCCTAAAAATATTTGTTCACCCTAAAAAAAAAAAAAAAAATTGCACTAAAACCTATCTGTTCACATATCAAGTTATTATACTTTAAATAAAATTTCTTCACGCAAAAAAAACGCTGTAACTTACTCACTTCTAACATTTAAAGTCTTTTTTGTCTTTTATTACGCGTATACCTCTGACAGTTTGCTGCTTTGCGCTTATTTTATAAATTCGTGAGGTTGAGAAACTAATTTTAGCTGAATAAAACATAATTTTCAGTACCACAGTTTTAAAAAAATGTCTGTTTATGGAAAATAAATCACGCAGAAACTTCGTGAAAAAGCTGGGTGTATCGGTTGGTGCAGCCGGACTGGTTGGAGGTTCCAGTATTTTAAGTTCGTGTAACCAGGTTGAAACCGCATCGGGCGATACCATTAAATTGCTTACATCGAGCGGAGAACTTGTTGAGGTTGACAAAGCACAGCTTAAACCTGCTGACATGCCAAATCTTTCCGAAAATCAAAAACGCGGAAGAGAAGGTTTGCCAAACCGCAAATG
The DNA here is from genome assembly GCF_963676815.1 of uncultured Draconibacterium sp. Taxonomy (NCBI): domain Bacteria; kingdom Pseudomonadati; phylum Bacteroidota; class Bacteroidia; order Marinilabiliales; family Prolixibacteraceae; genus Draconibacterium; species uncultured Draconibacterium sp. The sequence continues at coordinate 2,916,681 of NZ_OY781365.1, read as the reverse complement.
GGTTATGGTAATCGATTTATCGAAATGCCGAAATGCACGCGAGTGTATGAAAGGCTGCCAGAAACACCACCAGTTGCGTCCGGAGCAACACCATATTAATGTATTGCAAATGCAGGATGCCGAGCACACTGCTCCGTATTATATGCCTAAACCATGCCAGCATTGCGATAACCCACCATGCACAAAAGTATGTCCGGTTAACGCAACTTTTAAGCGTGAAGACGGCATTGTTCTTATTGATAATGAACGTTGTATCGGTTGTCGTTTTTGTATTGCAGCTTGTCCTTACTCAGCCAGGGTATTCAACTGGTTTGAGCCACGCGATGCCGAAAAATACGAAGGTGTTACTTATAATATTGAAGCTAACGTTCCGCAGAAAAAAGGTACCATATCGAAATGTTTGTTTAGTGCCGACCGTTTGCGCGATGGGAAATTACCAACCTGCGTTTCGTCGTGCCCGAATGGAGTTTACTGGTTTGGCGACCAAAACGAAGATGCGGTAACAAACGGAACCACACACGAAACCACCAGTTTCAGCAAATTAATAAAAGACAATGCAGCTTATACATTAATGGAAGAATTGGGAACCAAACCTCGTGTTTATTATCTGCCACCAAAAGACAGGGCTTTCCCGTTTCAAGGCGAAATTGAAGAACACCACTCATAAACTGACTAAACTTTAAACGATGGAAAAAACAAAATCGCCGGAAGAATCCCGGAAGTTATTAGATAAAATTACCTTCGACCTTACCCGATCGATTGTAAAACGTGACGAGCTCACGCATTTTTGGTATTTCATTCTCATTATGTTTGCTGCCGTTGGTTTGTGGGGCTGGATTATACAAATTCGCGACGGACTGGGTGTTACCGGAATGCGCGACTATGTTTCGTGGGGAATGTATATTGCCAACTTTGTATTTTTTGTGGCTGTGAGTTTGATTGGATTCCTGATCAGCTCGTCGTTACAGCTTTTAAAAATCAGTTGGTCGAAACCTATTTCGCGCGTTGCCGAGCAAATTGCAATTGCCGCAGTAGCACTGGCCGGAATTATTATTGTAAACGACATGGGACGTCCTGACCGGTTTCTCAACGTATTTCTGCACGGACGTTTTGCATCGCCAATTATTTGGGATGTAACTGTAGTTACTACTTATCTTACCATTTCGGTACTGTTATATTACATCCCGCTAATCCCCGACCTGGCGTTATTACGCGATCGTGGTGGCGACGATATTCCAAAGTGGAAAATGCAGGTATATAAAATACTGGCATTGGGTTGGAAAGGTAATGCCAAACAATATAAGCTTGTTGCTCACTCAATGCGTGTTTTAATGATACTTATTCTTCCCGTAGGTTTGTCAATTCACACGGTTACATCGTGGTTGTTTGCAGCCACACTGCGTTCCGGTTGGGACACTACCATTTTCGGGCCTTATTTTGTGGCAGGTGCTTTTGTTGCCGGAGCTGCAGCAGTAGTAATATTAATGTACGCTTACAGGGTGCGTTACCGTTTAGGAGAATATTTTGAAGACCTGCACTTCGATTATATGGGCAAACTGTTGGTTTTTGTTTGCCTGGTTTACCTGTATTTTAACATCAACGAATTTTGGGTTCCGGCATATAAAATGAAAACTGCAGAGGGGATTCACCTGCGCAACCTATTTATTGGAAGTTATGCGCCAATGTTCTGGTCGGCACAAATGTTAGGATTGATTCTTCCGATCATTCTAATGCTTTTCAAATTTTTCAGAAAACCTTTACCGCTAACAATAATATCTGTTTTTGTGCTGATTGCCTCGTGGATGAAACGATACATTATTGTTATTCCAACGTTAGAGCACCCATTTTTACCGGTGCAAAATGTTCCCGATTATTTCAAACATTATTCGCCAACAAGTATCGAAATAATGATTACCATCTTCTCTTTTATGGCGGCTCTGCTAATTATAACGGTGCTGGCAAAAATGTTTCCGGTAATTACCATTTGGGAATATGCCGAAGAAAAAGGTATTGACAAAGAAATTCTTGCTGAACCGAAAAAATAAAAAGACCATGAAGATCAAATTATTAGTTGTAGCAATCTTTTTTCTTGCACAGCAGGGAATGGCGCAGGAATGGCTGGTTCCTGAAGATCAGAAGAACCTTGAGAATCCATCAGAATATAATCTTGCCAACGTTCAAAAAGGAAAAGACCTTTATTTACTAAACTGTAAATCGTGTCATGGCGACCCGGGTAAAAACAACGGATTACCATTGGTTCCTCCCCCACCCGATATTACCAGCGATGTTATGCAAGCCAATACCGAAGGCGAGCTCTTTTATAAAATTACACACGGACGTGGCGGGATGCCGCAGTTTGAAACCACCATTTCGGAAGATGACCGCTGGCGACTGGTAAATTACATTCGCAATTACAATGCTGAAACTGAACCTGTATTAGTGGAAGAACCGCCGAAAAAAGCTAAGGTGCTAGCATCGGTAAACGAAGCCGAGCGTATTGTGGAAGTTTTTGCCGAATACAAGAACAAAGACAGTGTTTATGTTGCATTGGCCGAAACACCTATTACAATTGGTGCACAAAAAGCATTTGGCACTCTACCAATTGGAGAGGTTCTTACCAACAAAGAAGGGCGCGCGGAATATGCTATTCCAGAAACCCTTATAGGTGACGAGCAGGGAATGGTAACTCTGGTTATCGACCTAGGTGAAGGATTTATTACCGAAGATGTAGTTCTTGACGCATCAAAAGTAGGACAACCAAAACCAACTCCGGTACTGATTAAAGAAGAAGTGCTTTGGTCAACCAACGATAATATCCAAACCTGGCTGCTGCTATCGTATTTAGCAGCTGTTTTGGGAGCCTGGGGAACAATTGGCTATGTTGTATTTCAGATTTTTAAAATCAGCCGGGCCGGCAAAGAGGAATAAATGAACATTTTTTATCTGCTTATAGGAGTAAGTTTATTGGTAGCACTCATTTTTTTGGGCGCTTTTATCTGGTCGGTTCGATCGGGTCAGTACGACGACAGCGAGACTCCTTCGATGCGGATACTCTTTGACGATGACGACGTAGAATCGGAATCTGAAACCAATGAAGAAAAAAAGAATAATAAAAAATAATTATCCAACTCATGGAAAATCAAAAATTTAATTACGACAACAAAATCGTTAAGTTGTTTATTCTGGCTACGCTGGTTTGGGGTGTTGTTGGTGTACTGGTGGGCATTCTTGCTGCGGCACAACTGGCCTTCCCAGTATTCAACTTTGGTCTCGAATTTACCACTTTCGGAAGGGTAAGACCACTGCATACCAATGCCATTATTTTTGCATTTGTAGGAAATGCCATTTTTGCCGGAGTTTACTACTCTATGCAAAAACTGCTAAAGACCAGGATGTTTAGCGACACGCTGAGTAAAATCCACTTTTGGGGCTGGCAAACCATTATTGTTCTGGCGGCTGTTACATTGCTTGCCGGAATTACCACTTCGAAAGAATATGCCGAACTGGAATGGCCAATTGATATTTTGATAACCATTATTTGGGTTGTTTTTGGGTGGAACATGATCGGAACACTTGTTGTTCGTCGTGTTCAGCACATTTACGCAGCTATTTGGTGGTACCTGGCTACGTTCCTTGGAGTTGCAATGTTGCACGTTGTAAACTCTTTTGAGCTGCCCATATCGTTGTTTAAAAGTTACTCGATTTATGCAGGTGCACAAGATGCGGTTGTACAATGGTGGTACGGACACAATGCTGTGGCATTTTTCTTAACAACTCCGTTTCTTGGGCTAATGTATTATTACCTGCCAAAAGCAGCCAACCGCCCTATTTATTCGTACAAACTGTCGATCATTCACTTTTGGTCGCTGATATTTTTGTACATGTGGGCCGGGCCACACCACTTGTTGTACCAGGCGCTGCCAAACTGGGCGCAGGCTCTGGGAACCACTTTCTCGATAATGCTGATTGCACCAAGTTGGGGAGGTATGATAAACGGTCTGCTCACGCTTCGTGGTGCCTGGGATCGCGTTCGCGACAGCGCTGCGCTGAAATTTATGGTAGTGGCTGTAACCGCTTACGGTATGTCAACGTTCGAAGGACCGATGATGTCGCTAAAATCAGTAAACCAAATTACGCACTTTACCGACTGGACCATTGCTCACGTACACATTGGAGGAATGGGCTGGAACGGCGGTCTTGTATTTGGTATGTTATATTGGCTGGTTCCAAAACTGTTTAAGTCAAAACTATTCTCAGAGAAATTAGCAAATACACACTTCTGGTTATCAACTCTGGCAATTTTAATTTATGCCATACCACTTTATTGGGCAGCAGTTACTCAATGGTTAATGTGGAGAAACTTCACCGACGAAGGCTTCCTGCAGTATCCAAACTTCCTTGAAACAGTAACTCAATTGATTCCGATGTACATGGCGCGTATTGTAGCAGGTATTTTGTTCCTGGTTGGATTCCTTATCATGGTTTACAACCTGGCAAAAACAATGGCTGCCGGAAGTTTTGTTAACGACGAACCTGCCGAAGCACCGGCTCTGGTTCTTGCAGGATCAAGAAATCCGGTAAAAGAAACCGTTCACCGTTGGATGGAAAGAAGAGCTGTTCGTTTCTCTATCTGGGTATTTATTGCATTAGCCATCGGTGGAGCCGTTGAAATTATTCCGATGATATTCATAAAATCAAATGTACCAACCATCGAATCGGTGAAACCATATACACCGCTTGAACTGGAAGGGCGAGACCTGTATGTAAAAGAAGGTTGTTACGTTTGTCACTCGCAAATGGTACGTCCGTTCCGCTGGGAAACCGACCGATATGGCGAATACTCGAAAATTGGCGAGTTCGTTTACGACTATCCGTTCCAATGGGGTTCGAAACGTACCGGCCCCGATTTGGCTCGTGCAGGAGTAGTTGGCGGACCAATGTATAAAAATGCGGCATGGCATTACAACCACTTTATGGATCCGCAAAAAATGAACGAACAGTCGATTATGCCAAATTACGCCTGGCTGGCGGTTAAAAACGTCGATCTTTCGCAAACGCCGAAAAAGATCAGAGCAATGCAAACGCTTGGCGTACCTTACGAAGAAGGATTCGACGAAAAAGCGATTGACGATTACATGACTCAGGCCGAAGGAATTGTTGCCGATTTAAAAGCATCAGGTATTGAAACCGACGCGAAAAAGCAAATCGTGGCAATGATTGCCTATATGCACAAACTGGGTCGCGATATTTCTGAACAGTCAAATGGTACAGAAAACGAATCAACTTCAGCAAGCGATACCACAGATTTAAAAGAAGTAACGCTTTTGGAAAGTGCTGAAGATTTGGAAGCCGGACAGAAAATATTTGAAACAACCTGTGTGGTTTGTCACGGAGCCGATGGAAAAGGGCTGGCAACTTTCCCAAGCCTTGTTGATGATGAGTGGCTGCACGGAAATTCTCCTGCCGAAGTTTTCCACTCTATTTCAGAAGGAAATGTTGCCAAAGGGATGGTGCCGTATAAAACGCAATATTCCGAGAAACAAATCACACAGCTTACAAGCTACGTTTTAACAACTCTACAAAATAAGTAAAATGAAGATCGTAAGTAATCTATTAACAAGTATCGAAGGAATCCAGATTTTTTACATCATCGGATTACTCATTTTTGTGCTGCTCTTTATCGTAATTTTTATTCGAACCATGCGAATTCCTAACCAGGAGATGGAAGATATAAAGAATTCAATTTTAATGGATGGAGAGGGTAACGACATTAATACATCAAATTAAACAGTAAGGCTATGTCAGATAAAAACAAACAAATACTTGACCAGGATGAGAACCTGATGGACCACGATTACGATGGCATTAAGGAACTGGACAATCCGCCGCCACGATGGATAATGTTGATGTTTTACATCACAATTGGTTGGTCAATCATTTATGGTGCTTATTATTTCTGGTTAAAAGAAGGCGATTTGCAAGATGAAGAATATGCCCGAAAATCGATGCAACACGACCAGGAGTACCAAATTGAATCGCTTTCAGCCGACGACCTGGTTGCTTTTACCGATGAAGAATCGATAGCGGAAGGAAAACAAATTTATACCGATTTGGCCTGCATGGCTTGCCACGGAATGAATGGCGAAGGAAATGCGATTGGACCAAACCTGACTGATGATTACACGCTGCACGGGTGCGATTTTGAAAGTGTGTTTCATACCATTAAAGAAGGGGTTCCGGCAAAAGGGATGACCGCTTATAAAACGCAAATGAGCGACGAAAAAATCCAAAAGGTTGCCAGTTATGTATTGACGATGAGAGGTACAAATCCGGCCAATGCAAAAGAACCGCAAGGAGAAAAATGTGAGTAAAAAATAATACTTTTAAAGAAGTTGGGGAACTTTGTTTCCCATCTTTTTTATCGACTTATTGAACATATGGCAAAACAAAATCTCGATTTCAGAGACTACCCCATTAACATGAACGAACGCGGGGGACGAAAATGGGTTTACGCAAAAAAGCCTTCCGGAAAATGGTTTAACCGGCGAACAATTGTTAGCTGGATTTTGCTGCTTTTTTGGGTGGGAGCACCATTTATCCGGGTTAATGGCAATCCGCTAATTCTGCTTGATATTGCCAACCGGAAGTTCATTATATTCGGAGCCATTTTTTGGGCACAGGATACTTTTATTCTGGCATTGTTAATGCTGTCGTTTGTGCTCTTTGTTGTATTGTTCACGGTAACATTTGGCCGGCTTTGGTGCGGCTGGACCTGTCCACAAACCATATTTCTGGAAATGGTATTTCGTAAAATTGAATACCTGATTGAAGGCGATTACCGCGAGCGCCATAAATTGGATAACAGTCCGTGGACGGCAAAAAAAATATTCAAGAAGACACTGAAACACGGTATTTTCATTCTGATATCGATTGCCATGACCAACGTTTTTCTGATGTGGTTTATCGGCAGCGATCGCTGGATTGAAATGATTCAGGAACCGATAAGCCTGAACCTTTCCGGATTTTTGGTGATGCTGTTGGTTTCAGCATTTTTTTACTGGGTTTATTCATTTTTCCGCGAGCAAATATGTACCATGGTTTGCCCTTACGGACGTATGCAGGGCGTTTTGCTCGATTCAAAATCGATTGCAGTTACCTACGATTATGTGCGTGGCGAGCCTCGTGGCGGACACGGAGATGGTGATTGTACCGATTGCAAACAGTGTATTTCGGTTTGCCCAACCGGTATCGATATCCGAAACGGTTCGCAATTAGAATGTATTAATTGTACAGCGTGTATCGATCAGTGTAATAAAATTATGCATGTAACCGGTAAACCTCCGGGTTTGATTCGTTACGCTTCTGAAGCTCAAATAAAAGGGCAGCAAACTTCAATTTGGAATGCACGTAACCGGGCTTATTCTGTGGTGCTTCTGTTCATATTCTCGTTCTTTGTGTACACACTGGTATCGCGGCCGGTTTTGGAAACGACAATTTTACGAACTCCGGGATTACTTTACCAGGAACAGGATTCAACCTTATCGAATGTGTACAACATTAAAATTGTAAATAAAACACACGACGAACTTCCGCTTGAATTGCGTGTTATCTCTCATGATGGTAAAATTCAGATAGCAGGAAATTCGATTATTCTGAAAGATCAGGATATGTACGAATCGACTTTTATTCTTTTCTTGCCAAAAAGCGAGGTAACAAGTGATAAAACGGAGGTTGAATTTGGTGTTTTCAGTAATAATGAATTAATTGAAACCTACAGAGTCACTTTTGTAGGACCAGGAGGAAGCTGACAGTTGACAGTCACAGTTTTCAGTAGCGAATTGAAGAAACAGGAATAATAAAATAGGAAAACAAATGAAGTTTAATTGGGGAACAGGAATATTTCTTTTTCTGGCATTGTTTTTAGCCGGGTCAGCTGTGTTTATTGTATTTGCAGTGCGGCAACCTGTAAATTTGGTTTACAAAGATTATTACGAAAAAGGTGTTGATCATACCGAGCAAATGAATGTAAATGTGCGGTCGAAACCATTTATACGGTCGTTTGACGTGAACCTGAATAACGAGGCCCTTGTAATAAATATCCAAAACGAATTGGCTACAAAAATCGATTCGGGAAATATGCATTTATATCGCCCGTCGGATTATACCAAAGACATTAAATACAAGATTTTAGCAGGCAACAGTTCGGTTCAGTTTCCGAAAAGTGAGTTAATTGCCGGCCGATATATTTTAAAGTTTACTTGGTATACCAACGGATTGCGCTATGAAGTTGACCGCCCGGTAAATATTCAGTAAATTCATTATCTTTAAACCAATATCAACCTTTTGTTCGAATAATTTATCGCCATGACTATTTTTATTTCAGCTCTTATTTTAGGATTGATGGGCAGTTTTCATTGTGCCGGAATGTGTGGACCTATTGCTATTGCACTGCCACTTCACGGAAATACTGTACCACAAAAAATATTTGGAGGTACACTTTACAACCTTGGACGAACTTTAACCTACGGAATTATGGGTGCCATTTTTGGCTTCGTCGGACAGGGACTTCAACTCATCGGATTTCAGCAAAAAGTATCGGTAATTATGGGTGCGCTGATGATTATTTCCGTGTTATTTCCAAAACTATTTAAAAACCAGTACCGAATGGACAAAAGCTGGTTTACTGCCGTAGGAAAACTGAAAAAGAAAATTGGCGAAATGTTCTCGATACGATCATTTCAAAGCCTTTTTTTTATTGGAATGTTAAATGGATTGCTCCCATGTGGGCTGGTTTATATGGCCATTGCCGGAGCCATCGGTACCGGAGGTGTTGCAGAAGGTTCTTTGTACATGATCCTTTTTGGCTTAGGAACGATTCCAATGCTGCTGGCCATTTCGCTGGCAGGTAACGTAATGAGTTTGGCAGTACGCAAAAGCATCAACAAACTTATTCCGGTACTGGTTGTAGTGGTTGGAATTCTGTTTGTCTTGCGCGGTTTAAGTTTGGGCATTCCTTATCTTAGTCCGCCAAAACAAAAAATTGAGCAAAAATTTGAAAAGAGCCTGCAGCAGGAAAGTGCGGCCTTACATAATGAAACAACTGGCGATTGCTGCAAAGTAACCGAATAACAGGAGAGGATAATTTACCTTGCAAATGGGGAAAAAGGAGGAGAATAGCTGCATACATTGTGGTGCCGATTGTGGTAACAATCCGGTAGTGTGGAACGATAAAAAATTCTGTTGCAACGGCTGCCTTACGGTGTACCAACTCCTGAACGAAAACAAGCTTTACAATTACTATAACCTGGAAGAAACACCGGGAATAAAAGTGGAAACTACCACCGAATTTGGTAATAAATATGCTTTTCTCGACAATGATGAAGTAAAGGAAAAACTGATCTCATTTACCGAGGGAACCATTTCGAAAGTAAAATTTTATGTTCCGGTTATCCACTGTGCATCATGCATTTGGTTGCTCGAACATTTGCATAAACTGCACAACGGCATCCGGCATTCGTTTGTAAATTTTACCCGAAAAGAGGTTGACATTACTTTTGATGCGAAGGAAATTACGCTGCGTCAACTTGTTGAACTGTTGGCATACATTCATTACATCCCCGATTTATCGCAAAGTTTAACAGACAAAAAAGATGACAAATCGTATAAAAAGCTACTGTACAAAATTGGTGTAGCAGGATTTGTTTTTATTAATGTAATGACCTACAGTTTGCCGGCTTATTTTAACGGCGAACCACTGAGCGACAAACTGCAATCGCTGTTTAGTATTCTCAGCTACATTTTGGTAATTCCGGTGGCATTTTACAGTGGCAGCGATTATTATATATCGGCAATAAAAAACCTGTTGAAAAAGAACATCAGCATCGATTTACCCATAGCCCTGGGAATTATTGTGCTTTTCCTGGTAACCAGTTACGAAGTGTTGTTTACCAACGGTCCGGGTTACAGCGACAGTTTGTCGGGTCTCATCTTTTTTCTTTTGGTTGGCAAGTGGTACCAAAGCAAAACCTACGAAGCACTTTCCTTCGACCGAAATTACAAATCGTATTTTCCTATTGCAGTCACCAAAATCAACAAACAAATTGAAGAAAGTATTCTGATTGAAAAAATAGAGGTGAACGACGAGCTGATTATTCGCAACAAAGAACTGGTTCCCGCCGATGCTGAACTGATGGACGGCGAAGGAAGAATTGATTACAGTTTTGTAACGGGCGAATCGACACCGATTGTTAAAAAACCCGGCGATTTTATTTATGCCGGCGGTCGCCAAATGGGCGGAATTATTCGCATTAAAGTGAAAAAGGAGGTGAACCAAAGTCACCTCACCAAACTCTGGAACCAGGATAAATCGTACGAAAAACCCAGTGACTCACTCAAAACATTGTCCGACCGAATAAGCAAATATTTCACCCTTATTGTAATTGCAATTGCCATAATTGGCTTTACTTTTTGGGCCTTTCGTGGAGAATACCACACTGCTATTTTTGTTTTCACGGCCGTACTTATTGTGGCCTGCCCGTGTGCGTTGGCGCTTTCCATCCCCTTTACTTTTGGAAATACCATGCGCATTTTTGGCAAGCGCGGGCTCTACATCAAAAACACCGATGTAATTGAAAAACTTTCGCACATTAACAGCATTGTATTTGATAAAACTGGCACCTTAACCCAACCTAACCAAAACAAGGTTGTTTATTCAGGGATGGAGCTTTCTGCACCAGAAAAAGAAGCTGTTTTCTCGCTTACCCGGCAATCGACACATCCACTGAGTGCCGCACTTTCGCAATCATTTAACGGATCGGAATACCACAATCCGGAACATTTTGTTGAAGTTGCAGGCCGTGGGATTTTTGGGAGGGTAAACGACTTAAATCTGCGAATAGGCTCGGAAGAATATGTGACCAATGCGCCTACTACAAAAAAGAAAAAAACATCGGTTGTTTATGTGACTATTGAAGATGAACTGAAAGGATATTTTACCATTAGCAACCAGTATCGAAGCGGATTTAAAAACGTATTAAGTTCGCTGAAACAAGGTTTTAATCTTTTCCTTATTTCGGGTGATAATGATGCTGAAGCGGAAAACCTTTCATCGTTTTTCGATCGCGAGCACATGCTTTTCGACCAGAAACCCGGCGACAAGGCAGCTTTTATAAAATCTCAGCAAAATGCAGGAAATACAGTGCTGATGACCGGCGATGGATTAAACGACGCCGGTGCACTAATGCAAAGCGATGTGGCATTAACCATTGCCGATAAAGTTTACCACTTCTCGCCTGCCAGCGACGCCGTTCTTGAAGCGGAACAATTCAATCAGCTGGCTAATTTTATACGCTTCACAAAAACATCGCTGAACATTGTAAAACTCAGTTTCCTTATTTCATTTTGTTACAACATTATTGGAATTGCTTTCGCCCTCAGCGGAAATCTTTCGCCGGTGGTAGCAGCTATATTAATGCCTATTTCTTCGGTGTCAGTAGTTGCGTTTGCAACTTTTGCAACCCGCCTGGCCGGAAAAATTAAATTACGAAAAATAGCAGCCAGCTAATTTGTTCAATTCTTTTCCAAAAGTATTTAAATAACACGTAATTTAGAATGATTATATGAACATTTGCTTTATACAATATGTTTTAAAATGCGAAATTTGTTGAATACTGATCCAAACAAAAAGTGGGAAAGCAATTTATGAAGAACAAAAAGAACATATTCATCAGGATTTTGCAATTCTATATCAGTGGATTTAAAAATCTGAACAACTGGGGCAAACAAGTTTGGATTATCATTCTCATCAAACTTTTTATCATGTTTGCTATTCTGAAAATATTCTTTTTCCCTGATTTTTTGAAAACAAATTTTGAGACCGACGAAGCACGAAGCGAGCATGTACTGGAAATTTTAACGGATACTAAATAAAAACCTATGAATGAAATTGGAGTTGCTGGTGAAGCATTAGTAGATTGGTCGAGGGCACAGTTTGCCTTAACCGCCATGTATCACTGGTTGTTTGTTCCGCTCACACTGGGCATTACGTTTATTTTGGCTTTTATGGAAACCATTTACGTAAAAACCGGAAACGAAGAGTGGAAGAAAATAACCAAGTTCTGGATGACACTTTTTGGGATTAATTTTGCCATTGGTGTTGCAACCGGAATTATTCTTGAATTTGAGTTTGGAACCAACTGGTCGAACTACTCGTGGTTTGTTGGCGATATTTTTGGTGCGCCACTGGCCATTGAAGGAATTCTGGCCTTTTTTATGGAGTCGACCTTTATAGCCATCATGTTTTTTGGCTGGAACAAAGTGGGTAAAAAAACACACCTTGTGGCCACCTGGCTAACCGCTATTGGTGCCAATCTTTCGGCCTTGTGGATTTTAGTGGCCAACGGCTGGATGCAAAAACCGGTTGGAATGACATTTAATCCGGAAACTGCCCGTAACGAAATGAACAGTTTTTGGGATGTACTTTTCTCGCCCATGGCAATCGACAAGTGGCTACACGCAACCTCCTCAGGATTTGTGCTGGCAGCTATTTTTGTAATTGGTGTGTCGGCCTGGTACCTGTTGAAAAAACGAGAAGTTGCCTTGGCTAAAAAAAGTATGTTGGTAGCAGCAATTTTTGGATTGCTCTCATCGGTGTATGTTGTTTGGACCGGCGACAATTCAGCCCGAACAATCGCAAGCGAACAACCCATGAAATTTGCAGCACTTGAAGGATTGTACAACGGAAGCGAGGGCGCAGGATTGATTGCTGTCGGGATGTTTTCTACTTCGGAAAATGATCCGGCCAATGAAAACCTGAAAGACATGACCATAAAACTGGAAATACCAAACATTCTGTCGTATATGGCATTTTTAGACTGGGATGCTTTTGTTCCGGGTATAAACGACTTGATTGATGGAAATGAAAAATACGGCGTTATGTCGGCAACCGAAAAAATTGAACGTGGAAAAGTTGCAATTTCAAAACTCAACGATTTTAAAACGGCAAAAAAAGAAGGCAAGACCGCTATTGCTGAGACGTTAAAAACTGAGTTAATAAGTGATAACTTTCAAAAAAACTACTTTAAATATTTTGGATACGGTTACTTTAAAGATGTGCACGAGCTGGTGCCAAATGTTCCTTTAACCTTTTACAGTTTCCATACCATGGTTGGTTTGGGCTTTGCGTTTGTGTTGGGTTTTATACTGATTTTGTGGTTTACATTAAAAGATAAAATTAGCGAGAAGAAATGGCTACTGAGACTTTCTTTAATAGCAGTTCCGCTGGCTTACATTGCAAGTCAGGCCGGCTGGATTGTTGCCGAAGTTGGTCGTCAGCCGTGGGTGGTGCAAGATATGATGCCAACAATGGCTGCCGTAACACGCATAAGTGCGGGATCGGTGCAGGTAACTTTTTGGTTATTTGCTGCACTTTTCACGGTGCTTATGATTGCTGAAGTAAAAATTATGTTGCGACAAATTAAAATTGGTCCTAATCATTAAAATCAGGAGGAAACCTTATGTTTGAAAATTTATCGCTTTTAGCACTACAACAATATTGGTGGATTTTGGTATCCATACTTGCAGCACTGTTTGTATTCCTCACTTTTGTGCAGGGTGGACAAACATTAATCTACCAAATCGGGAAAACCGAGGATGAAAAAACGATGCTGCTGAATACACTTGGCCGTAAATGGGAGTTTACGTTTACAACGCTGGTAACCTTCGGCGGCGCCTTTTTTGCTTCGTTTCCATTATTTTACTCCACCAGTTTTGGAGGCGCTTACTGGGTTTGGCTGGCCATATTAATTGCTTTTGTAATTCAGGCAGTTTCGTACGAGTACCGTAAAAAGCCATCCAACTTTTTGGGGCAAAAAACCTTCGAGATATTTCTGGTAATAAACGGAGTACTTGGTACATTGCTGGTAGGAACTGCTGTTGGAACGTTTTTTAACGGAGCCGAATTTTCGTTAAACAATATGAACCAGGTTGACTGGCAAACACCTTTCCGCGGCCTGGAAGCTGTGTTAACTTTTCACAATGTAGCACTTGGGCTAACGGTGCTTTTTCTTTCCAGAGTTTTAGGAAACCTGTATTTCATTTTCACCATCGACAATGAAATTATTGTTGAACGCGCACGAAAAACCCTCTTCTTATGCAGTATCCCGTTTCTGGTGTTCTTCCTTTACTTTGTTATTGCACTGCTACTAAAACAAGGTTATGCAGTAAATCCCGAAACGGGCGAGGTTTTTATGGAGAAATACAAATACCTGCACAATATTATTGAAATGCCGGTAAATACCTTAATTCTTCTGCTTGGTGTTGTTGGTGTTTTGTGGGGAATTATTTCTACCGCGCTAATGAAAAGTAACAAAGGTTTCTGGTTTGCCGGAGCCGGAACAGTATTCGTGGTTTTCGCTCTGTTTCTACTGGCCGGATTTAACAACACTGCTTTTTATCCGTCGAACTTCGATTTACAGTCGTCGCTAACCATACAAAATGCATCGTCGAGTAAATTTACGCTGGTGGCAATGAGTTATGTTTCGCTGCTTATTCCTTTTGTGCTGGCCTACATCACTTATTTTTGGCGAGCTATGAACCGCAAGAAAATTACCGACGAGGAGATGAAATCGGAATCGCATGTTTATTAAAGGCAGCTTTTAGTTACAAGTATAAATTGACCTAATATTTAAAGAATATGTATCAAGATGCAATAATTGAAATGATAACGTGGCCGGTACTTATTATAATTTCGTACGCGGTTATTCGCTTCGTTTTAAAGAAATATGAAAGTAAAATGGAATCGCAACAAGATTCAGAATAACATATAAAACCTGGTTTTGCCGGGTTTTTGTTTTTTAATTCGCCCCTTACAAAATTGTAACAAGCAATATAAAAACTACAATTTATCCTATTTTTGCGTTTCAGAAGTAAAAAACATCTCTGAATATGCTTTTTAATTCCTTTGAGTTTGCCATTTTTTTACCGCTGGTTTTTGTTCTCTACTGGTTTGTTACCAACAAATCAACAGGTAGGCAAAATATATTACTGCTCGTTGCCAGCTACTTTTTTTATGGCTGGTGGGATTGGCGTTTTTTGTCGCTAATCGCATTCAGCACTTTAGTTGATTTTGTGGTTGGTATTCAGCTAAGTAAAACCGATGACCAAAAAAAGAGAAAGTTTTTACTTCTGGTTAGCATTTTGGTAAACATAGGTTTTCTGGCCTATTTTAAATACTTCAACTTTTTTATCGACAGTTTTTCTCAGGCTTTTACGTTACTAGGGAAAAGCATTCCACATAACAGGCTGAATATCATTTTACCAGTTGGGATTAGCTTTTACACCTTTCAAACATTAAGTTACTCCATTGATGTTTATCGCGGCAAAATTGAACCAACAAAAAAACTGATTGACTTTGCTGCCTTTGTAAGCTTTTTCCCGCAGCTGGTTGCCGGACCAATTGAGCGGGCTTCAAATTTACTGCCTCAATTTGGGAAACAACGTATTTTTGATCAGGCCAAAGCAGCTGACGGACTGCGACAGATTCTTTGGGGATTGTTTAAAAAAATTGTAATTGCCGATAATTGTGCCACCTTGGTTAACGATATTTTTGCCAACTCTGCTCAATACTCAGGTAGCACGCTTTTATTGGGTGCTGTTTTATTTGCGTTCCAGATTTATGGCGATTTCTCGGGATATTCAGATATTGCTATTGGCACGGCACGACTGTTTGGCTTTAACTTAATGCAAAACTTTGCCCTTCCCTATTTTTCAAGAGACATTGCAGAATTTTGGCGACGTTGGCACATCTCCCTTTCTACCTGGTTTCGCGATTATGTGTACATTCCTCTTGGCGGAAGCCGGGGTACATCGTGGCAAAAAATCAGAAACGTTTTTGTGATATTTCTGGTAAGTGGATTTTGGCACGGTGCAAACTGGACGTTCTTAGCCTGGGGATTTATCAACGCCTTATTTTTCATCCCTTTATTATTAGGAAAACAAAACCGAAAGAATATCGATCAGGTTGCAGCTAATACTGTTTTCCCATCCTTTAAAGAGTTGCTTCAAATAATTGTCACATTTTTTCTAACGACCATTGCATGGGTATTTTTCAGGGCAGAAAGTATAAAAGATGCATTCATTTATCTGAAAGGTATATTTAGCAAATCGTTATTTAACCGTCTCGATATTTTCCCCACTGAAATATTACTATTTATTGCAATTTTAATCATTATCGAATGGATTCAGCGGAAAAAACAACACGGGCTTGAAATTCAGGTAAAATATCGCTACCCCCGACCTGTAAGGTGGTCGTTTTATAGCTTAATAATTCTAGTAATTTTTTTGTTTGGCGATTTTGAATCGGGTTACGAATTTATATATTTTCAGTTTTAAAGATGAAAGCATTTATTCAACGAATTATATATTTTTCAATAGTTTTGGTTCTTATAAACCTGCTGGCTTATTGGCTAATTGCTAAACCTTTATTATACCAAGGCTATTTCGTACCTAAACGAGAGATGCAAAATTACCGTAGCTTTTTACTTGGCGATTCCCATGCAAAAGCAATCAGGCAATCCGATCTTGACAACTTAAATATTTTTAATCTGGCTTTTGATACAGACTCATATTTTGATTCGGCTCTAAAACTTAAATACCTAATTACAAACAACCTGGCCGACACCGTTTACATTTGTGTCGACAATCATACGCTGTCGCAATACCGGGAAGATTGGACCAACAGAACCCGATCGTTTTATTACGCAACTTACAACGACTACAATAAATATTACTCCATAAATCATTTTGATTTTTTAGTTAAAAAGAATGTCCTTCTGTATTTGCCGCTCATTCAAACCAAAAACTCCAAACTTTTTAAAAAATATATCATCAGCAGTTTACAAGGAAACAAGCCTAAAAACTACGACAATTTTGATATTTCCACAATTTCGGCCGACAAGCTAAAGCAAAGGAGTATAAATCGGGTAAATACGCAGTTCCCGGATGATAATAAATCCGTTAAGCTGGAAGAAACACTGGAAGAAATGATCCAGTTGTGCATTAAAAACAATGTTGTAATTTACGGTATAAAATTTCCTATGCCTAAAGAATTTATAACTGCCATGAAAGATAGGTCATACAAGGCAGACTCAGTATTTCAGAATCAGTCGATTCCGGTATTGGACTATACTTTGGCATTTCCCGACAGTACTTCTTTTTTCAGAGACCAAGACCATGTAAACTATAAAGGATCGGAAGAATTAATTAATTTAATCATTGATAATCAACGACTTTTAAAGAATCAATTCTAAACAGCTATTTCACTGCGAAAATGGCTCATCCCCGACAAAAATTTCGAGTTTTTATCCAGTCGAAACGGAAACTGGTTAGTAATCATATCTACTTCCGTGTTCCACTTCTGGTCATATTTTAATTCAACTACTGTTTTAAAATCTTCGGTAAAAGGTCGTCCAAAATGGTTCCATCCACGGCGTAAATTGTAATATTCCAATTTATCATCAACTGTTATTCGGTATCGCTTATTCATCGACACAAAGTAGCTTCGGTTATATGAATTCAGTAGAACAGGTTGTACTTTTGCCACTCGCTCTCGAATGTCGTGGGGCAAAGCTGCTTCTTCAAAAAGCTGTTCAATATCTCGAAAAGTGAACTGATGTTTGTCAAAATTAAATGCGGGCATTCTGAACGAGCGTTTTGTTCCCACCAGGCCCTTTTTAATTTTGAACTCCAGCACCGGCATTTCAATTTTGCCAAAAACCTCTCCATACCAGCGCAGTCGGCATTTCCAGCGATTTCCGTTACCAAACAAATTATCGAAAAAACAGTCTAACCCAGGCGTATCGAAATAAATATTGTTTATTCGACGGGGTTGATACACTGGATTAAAAAATGCCTGGTTTTGTTTAATCACCATTTCGGTGGCTAAACGCGACATATCAGGCGCAACAAACTTACGCTCAAACCGATAATTATTAAGCTCTGTGTATCCGTTGGACATATCTAAAACGAGTTGTTATCAACAAATGAAACCCGAATCTCACGCCCGACTGTTTCAAGCTTATTTCTAAATTTTTGTAGATCATCAGGATTTTTAATTTCAACCCAAAACGATGTCTCAATATTATCGGCAGTTTCGTCGTAGCGCACTAATTTTGATGCTTTAAAACTATTTTTCACCAACTCATCAACGTTCTCCAGGCTAGGTTTTCCATCTCCCATTCCGCTAACCGTAAGGTATAGATTTTGTTTGCTTCGCTTTGGTGTACTTAAGTGTCGTGCCCAAACAATGGCGAGCAAAATTAGAGCACCAACAATTGTTACCAGTCGTTGATTGGCTCCCAAACCCAATCCAATTGAAATAGTGAGAAACAAATAGGCCAGCTCTTCGGGCTCCTTAATGGCCGATCGAAAACGGACAATCGACAGTGCTCCAACCAATCCCAACGATAGTGCCAACGACGATTTTACAATCGAGATAATAAGCATAGTAGTAAATGCCACCAAAAAGAAATTTGAGGCAAAGGTTTTTCTTCCCGACAAACTTTTTGCACATCGAGTGTAAGTAAATTCGAGCACTAAGGCCAACACTAATATAATAGCGGTATTAATTAAAAAATCCACTATCGATATTTGTGCATTTTCGGTAATTAAAAACCGTTGAAACAGGTTCCATTTGTCCATAATTATCTTTCTTTATTGATAAAGTTTAACTGCTAAATCCTCTTCTCTTCCCTCTATTCTTTTGCCATTCAGTTCCAGTACCGAGCCCAACTCAATTTGATGAAACACCAGCTTATTCTTCAATTTCAGGTTATTTATTGTTATGCTGGCCGGGCCATATTCGGGCTTTTTAACAAAGGCAAGAAAACCATAATTTACTCCGTCAATTTCAATTTTATCGAGTGTTAATCGGCTTAAATCTTTTGATGCAACCCCGATATTCGCATTTTCAATCTTACAGTATGTAACATTCAGTTCCGATTTCTCCCCGCCTGAAATTGCTTTGTCTCCAATTTCGCTCATTTGGCAATCGCTAATTGCAACCTGGCTTCCCGAAAAATCTATAGCATCGTTACCAATAGTTGTAAATGTGCAATTTTGCACTGTTCCGGTACAAAAATCAGAGTCAAATGCGTCGGCAAATGTATGGTTAAATTCGCAATTGTTTACATCAAAATGCGACCGAACAATGTTTAAAGCATCATCACAATTTTGATTTCGCTCAAACGTACAATATTCCAACTCGACATCTGACTCGTAGATGTTTACAGCAGCGGGAGAAAACCAACCGTTTCGTTTCATATTGCTCAATCCCGAAAAATGGACGTGAGAAAATCGCGACTTTCCATAAGCCTGAAGAATATTAAATCCATTGGCTGAATTATCGCTCGAATAAATCCGTATTGGTTGCGATTCAGTTCCGTTTGCAATTACCTGAGCGAAACTAAAAAAACCGGCATTATTTGTAAAATCGAATGTTGTACCAGGGCTTATAACCACCTTAAACGAATCGGGGATTACTAGATCTTCTGCGAAACGATATTCCCCACCGAACAACACTGAATCTCCTGAAATTTTTAAATCGGGATGCAAAGGCTGAGCCAATAAAGCCTGTCGCGTTGATTTTTCTTTTGGTGGTGCCCACTGGCTTATCTCGGCTTCAAACATATCAGCACCAACAGTGAATAGTAGCTTTTCGGGAATTCCTTCCTGAATAATAAACTCATGACTTTGGGATGAAGAACCTCTGGAAGGCTCTATTAGCGTTTTATCCTCAAAACTCACCGGTAATGCATTTTTTATGAATGTTCCTAAAATCCGAACTGGCATATTGGCATGGTTGAAAACAGTTAGTCGCTTTTCTTCTTTATTAAAATAAGCATGCACCTGGTGAATTATCAGGTTCGCATTTGCTCTTGAAGAGTTCCCGGGATGAAAGCGTTTGATCTGCAAGCTCCGCATTTTCCTGCCCAGTTTTTTCAGGTTGTTTTCAATAGAATCAAGGTTGTTGATTATAAACTCAGCTTGTTCAATGATATAATTGAAATCAGCATTATAATAAGGGAATTCTATTTGAAGTAATTCCGTCAATGAATCTATTTCAGTCTTATTTTCAGCTATACATTTTTCAACAAAATCTCTCTGACTATACTTTCCCAGATAGGCCAGGTATTTATCACAAAACACCTTATTTCCAAAGGGTTTATACAACATTAAATCCATGTAGTAAAGTTCGTCAACTTTTTCAGGGGGGAGCAAACCATTTACACGCTCATCTATTCGTTTATAAATTCCATTTTCGATATAGCCGTCGTATGCAATTGGTTCGAGTAAACAGGTAACCGGGTTGTAGTAAAACCGAAGATTGTGCCACGTAAAACCATGATAAGCCTGTGTAAGATCGAGTAAAGCATAATACGCTGCCAGCTTATCCACATCAAACAATTCAGTTACCGTAGCAGTGCCATTTTTAAATTGAGTAAGCAAGGTCTCTGCCTCCTCAAATTGTTTCACTTTCAACGTATCTTTAACCAGACTACTGGCTTTGAAAGGGGTGATTTTTGCTCCGCCATAATAATCAATGTCCCAGTTTTCTCCCGTAACTTTCGACTCTAACTGATGTCCCCAATAAAGCGTTTCGTCAAAACGAATAATTGGCCCTTCCCTTCTGTTTTTACTTTCTACAAGCTGCTTTTCAAAATGCTCCTCCCAGGCGTAAACTCCCATTGAACGATTATTGATTTCAATGGGAACAAAACCGTATCGAGTTGTTAAAACATCTTCGCTCAAAAATATTTTATGTGCCATCCATTCGTTCAGGAAGTAACGTGTTACCGGATTTTGAACAGAAAAAGTGCGCATTCTGTTCCAGGCAAAATCTTTTTTCAGTTTCACCCGGTACGACCATTTCTCGCCATAGAGGTGATCAATTAAATCGCCTTTTAAACGTAGCTCTCCATTCAAAAAATTATCATTAGCATAAAGCATCATCGGCACATAGTCATCGCCTGAATTAACCAGGAAATTAGTTTCGAATGCTTCGTGTCTTTTATTTCTAAACAACTTAAAATATTGCTCATCAACATAAAACCTAAGTTTTTCGTAATCATCAAAAGAGGAATATATTTTTCGGTTTTGATGTTTTATCTCTAAATCATCAAAATAAACGGTATCGGAGGTATTGTTCCAAGCGAATATTTTTACTGTATCAGAGGTAAAATTTGGCGGCACATAATATTCCAGATAAATTTTTTCCCATCCGTCTTTCCCTCGCTGAATTACATCTTTGGATGCTTCATATATTCCCTTTTCACCACCGTCGGCAACAACAACTCCCCCTCCATTCGGGCTTTTCCTCCAAACCGTAATCTCCAGATAATCATCAGGTTTTACATCTGGCAGCTCGGTAGTTAATCCATATTTATTCCCCGGATAGAGTTTACTGGAATAAGTTCCTGAAAAGGCTTCATCATCAGACTGTGTATTGGTATTTGAAAACAACAGATCTTTCCCGTTCTTTTCAAGAAATCGTCGGTTACCGTTGGTGGTTTGTTCGGCATCGCAAATATAAATTAACTGCTTATCCTCAGGCACATTGGTTGTTTTTTCAACACAAGCGAAAAGTCCTGAAAACAAGAGAATAATATATATGGGTAACGACCGAAGGTTCATCTGGTTTTTTGAATTTTCAAAAATAGCAATTCGAAAATGTTTTTATAATATTTTTTACTTTTTAAAAATTGCAACCTCATTTTTTCAGGATAAACAACGCGAAAATTACAGGAATTCGTATTCTTGTTTTAAATTAGCCGAAATTAGTACTCGCAACCAAAATCGATGCCGGTAAAAAATGAAAAAAACAACTCTCATTTATCTTTTATTAATTTTACTAACGGCCTGCTCAAAAGAATCGGAGCCACAGCAGCCTGCATCGTATTCATTTTTTGTGGCAGGACATACATATGGAAAACCTGGCAGAGACAACATCGGGTTACACCCTCCTTTTAAGGAGAAATTTGGGTATATACAAAGCCGAAAGGAAATTAAGTTTGGCGTTTTAACAGGCGACATTGTTCCTGCGCCATCGCCGGAAGACTGGGATGAAGTGGATGCCGATATCGATTCCTTGGGACTCCCCGTTTATTTTGCGGTTGGAAATCATGATATGCGAGACCGTGAATTATTTGAAAGCAGATATGGCCCCACCTATTTCTCTTTTTATTTCAATACCGACTTATTTATTGTTCTGGATCCCAATATCGATCATTGGAATATCTCGGGTGAACAATTGGACTTTTTAAAAACAACTGTTTCAAACAACAGTGAATCAGTTGATAATATCTTTGTTTTGTTCCATCAGGTATTATGGCGTACAAATGATAATATTTATAAAGACGTAAAACTTAATTCATACGAAGACCGCGACGGTTCTATCAATTTCTGGACGGAAGTTGAACCTATTTTCTCTCAACTTAAGAATCCGGTTTTTATGTTTGCCGGAGATGTTGGTGCCGGATCGTGGAGCTCGGATTTCATGTACGACAAATACGACAATATAAGTCTTGTTGCCAGCGGAATGGGAGAAGGAGATGGAGATAATTTTGTGATTATCAATATCCATTCTGACAAATCGGTTACTTACGATTTGGTTTGCCTGAGTGACAGTACGCTAAACTGCTTTGGCGACTTGACCGATTACCAATTAACGCCTGCAAATGATTAAACGAAACCGCTTTACTTCGGCTGCAACTCATCTGAATTGAAAAAGAGAAAAATATAAACATGAAAAAAAACGGAATAGCAATAATATTTCTGATGGTGATTGCCACACTGGTTTTGTTTATGCAACTTAAACCGGTATTTCAACACCCTAACTCTATTTTATATTCGAAAGGTGGCGATGCACAAAAAAGCTATTTCAATTTTTCGTACTACCTGAAATACGACGATGGTATTCGTCACGACGGAATAAACTATCCATACGGCGACCATTTGCAATATATTAATTCACATCCGCTTTATGTCCAGCTTGTAAAGTTTGTCGATAACAATATTTACCCGGTTGCCAACCACGGTGTCGCTATTTTAAACCTAACGATGCTGGCACTCTTTCTACTGGCTCTACCGTTTATCTTTCTTATTCTGCGGCACTATTCGCTACCACGTTGGTATGCCGGAATTGTATCGCTAATAATCCTCTTTCTCAGCCCACAATTCGATCGGATTCATGGTCATTTCGAAATGGTTTATGCCGTTTTTCTGCCTATGTTCTGGTACTTTCTTATCCGGTGGCGCGAAGGCAAAAAACGGACACTTTGGTCGGTATTGCTGATTATCGCTGCTTTAATCGGAGGTTTTACAAGTGCTTATTTTGTAGCTTTTTATACGATATTACTCTTTGGTGTTTTGATAGTCGAATGCTGGAACCACCGAAAAAACCTATCGGAATACTGGGAAACCGGACTGTATTTATTTGCAATAGCAGTAATACCTCTAATTATTGTAAAAGGTTTGGTTTCCGCTACCGATTGGGTTTCCGACCGACCAAATAATCCCTACGGATTTTACGTTTATCACGCCAGCTTTTTAAGCATTTTTCTACCACCCGGTTCGCAACTGAAAAGCATTTTAGGCAACCACATCAATATGAATTTCCAATGGGAAGGACGTGCTTATGTTGGGCTTCCGGCAGTGTTACTGGCAGTATCAATGTTTATAACCGGGTTTTATAATTTGTTTCGCCAGAAGAAAAACAGCTGGAAAATTTTTAAACCCACAAAAAAGATCGAAGTATTTTTCTACGCGTCGATCCTCATTCTTCTATTTTCCATGTGTATCCCGTTTAAATACGGATTCGATTGGCTGTTGGATGTGTTGCCTCCGGTAAAACAGTTCCGGGCGTTGGGACGTTTTACTTGGGTGTTTTACTATGTGTTTACTGCTTATACCGCTTGGTTTATTTATCGTTTATTCCGCTTGTTAAAAATGAAAAAACTTCCGGTAGTTGCCACTGTTTTGCTGGTGTTTGCTATCGGTTATTGGGCTATTGATGCCGGAGTAAATATTAAACGCAGTACCCGCGGATTGTTAAATAAAAACGACAAATTTGAATCGGACGACAACGAATATCTGGCACGTTTTCAGAAAGCAAAAGTAAATCCAGATGAGTTTCAGTCCATTTTCTTTTTGCCCTTTGCGAGTACCTGCGGCGATAAATTACTGTTCGAACACAGCCTTAATGGTTTTTCCGAAGCTATGAAATGTTCCTATCACACCGGTTTGCCTCTTATCCAAAGTTTTTCGCCAAGGCTTTCGTATTCTCAGGCACTCAGCAGTATTCAGATGCTGGCAACACCGGCCATTCGAAAAACCCGCCTTGATGATATGAACGACAAACCCATTTTGCTAGTTTGCACAAAAGAAAACCTAAACGACCGTGAAAAATGGCTGCAAAATCAAGCCGAAGTTTTTTGGGAAGATAAATACATCACACTGTCACGACTGCCGTTATCCGTATTTCGTGATAGTTATAATAAGTGGCATAAAAGTGTTGAAGCCGAGATTTCGAGCCTGCAATCCTTTGGAGAAATTGCAACGGATACAGCTATAAACTCAATTCTTTTTGATGGTTTTGAAGACGGTTCTGCCAAAACCGTTTTTAGTGGAAACGCCTCTTTTTACAGCCGAAAAGGCCAGCAAGTTTTACTTGATAAAAAAATTGACGCTCAATTTCAGAAAGGAAAATACGAATTATCTTTCTGGCTTTATGTCGACAGCCGAAAATATGACATGCCCAAAGCCGAGCTTAAAGTGTTTGATGCAGAAGGCAATCAGAAGTTTTATAAACAAATGAATACCCGCCAGGTACACGACATTTATAACGGTTGGATTCGTGTTTCGGACTTTGTTGAATTACAGCCCGACTACACATTGCAATTGCTAATTAAAGATGAATATGTTTCGGTCGACAACCTTTTGGTAAAACCTGCAGATGCCAAAGTTTTGGTTAAAACATCCAATCAGAATTTTTTCAATAACTACCCGTTATAAAAGTATTTTACATCTTTCTCGATACCACTAAATTTTCTATAATCGTTTGATTTTTCAGAATTATATTTCACCTTTAAAACAACAAACAGAGTTAATATGGCAAAATCGCTGGTAAACACTAATGCAAAATTCGGTACATTGCCGGTTTTTCTTACGGCCCTTTCTACCATACTTGGAGCAATTTTATTTCTACGTTTTGGCTGGGCTGTTGGTCAGGTTGGTTTTATCGGCGTAATTGGCATTGTTGCCTTGGGGCACATTGTTACTATTCCCACAGCTTTTGCCGTAGCCGAAATTGCTACAAACCAGCGTGTGCAGGGTGGTGGTGCTTATTACATTATCAGCCGCTCGTTCGGGTTGAACATTGGAGGTGCAATTGGTATTGCTTTATACCTCTCGCAAGCCATTAGCGTTGCATTTTACGTTATTGCTTTTGGCGAAGCATTTGAGCCGGTAATAAAATGGATTGGTGAAACCTATAATTTTTTCATTCCCGATCGACGTTGGATTTCTATTCCAACCATGGTTTTACTTTCGATATTAATTCTTACAAAAGGTGCCAATGTGGGCATGAAAGCATTGTATGTTGTAGTAGCCATTTTATTGACTTCTATTGCCATGTTCTTTTTGGGCGACTCAACCATAAAACCTGAAGTGGTTAATTTTCACAGCAAAATACCGAATAACCTGAATTTCTTTTTTGTTTTTACCATTATCTTCCCTGCATTTACGGGACTTGCAGCAGGTCTGGGACTTTCGGGCGATTTAAAAGATCCTAAAAAATCTATACCGCGCGGAACGCTTTGGGCAACAGTAGTGGGCATGTTAGTTTATATAGCCGTTGCCTACAAATTTGCCGTTTCGGCAACACCCGAAGATTTGGTGGCCGACCAATTGATTATGAGCAAAATTGCCATTTGGGGCCCTATAATCCCGATCGGGCTGGCAGCAGCATCATTAAGTTCCGCATTAGGATCGATAATGGTTGCACCCCGAACTTTACAAGCGATTGGCTACGACGATATTTTCCCGCAAAGTCACCTAAACCGCTGGTTTGCCAGAGGAAGAAAAACTGATAACGAACCCATTAACGGATCGTTGATTACGATTGTTATTGCATTTGTTTTTGTTGTTGTTGGAGACGTTGATTTCGTGGCGCAAATCATCTCCATGTTTTTTATGGTAACCTACAGTGCCATTTGTCTCATCTCGTTACTCGAACATTTTGCAGCCGATCCGGCCTACCGTCCCACATTCCGTTCAAGTTGGCATTTATCGCTTATCGGAACACTTAGTTCGTTGTGGTTAATGTTTCAAATGAATGCTACGTATGCCGCTTTCTCAGTAGTAATTATGGCAATAATTTACTACGTTATCATGCTAAACAACGAAGAGAACCAGGGATTGAACAAACTTTTCCGTGGTGTTATCTTCCAGCTTAGCCGACAGTTGCAAATTATGCTTCAGCGTGCCGACAGCGAAAAAGATAAAAGCTGGCGACCTTTTGGTGTTTGTATTTCGCACGATACTTTTAAACGCCGCTCGGCATTCGACATTATGCGCTGGATTTCGTACAAATACGGTTTTGGAACCTATATTCATTTTATTAAAGGTTTGCTGAATGAGAAAAATACGGAAGAATCAAAACAAGTTCTTGATCGTCTGATACAACTTTCGGCCGGAAGTGACAGCCGTGTTTATCTCGACACGATTATCTCGCCATCATACACTTCAGCAATTGCGCAGGTGGTACAGCTTTCAGGAATATCAGGAAAAGGAAATAACCTTATTCTATTTGAGTTTTCGCGTACCGACCCAGGCAATCTGAAAGAAATTACCGGCAATTATCAAATTGTTGAATCGGCCGGTTTCGATATTTGTATCCTGAATACTTCGTACAAAAGTTTTGGGTATAAAAAAGAGATTCATATCTGGATAAGGCCGGAAGATTATGTAAATGCGAATTTAATGATTTTGCTGGGTTACATTATTTTAGGTCACCCTGAATGGAAAAAAGGAAAAATTAAAATATTTGCACTTTATCCGGAGCAGGATATGGAAGAAAAACGCAAACAATTAATGGAGTTGATAAAAGCCGGACGATTGCCAATCAGCCCGTCGAATATTTCGATGGTGCCGTATGAATCGGGCGATCGGAAAAGCAAAATTATGAAATATTCGGCCGATGCCGACCTTACAATTATTGGTTTTACCACCGATGCCTTGAGAAATATTGAAGAATTCAGCGAAGGCTACAATGACCTGGGCAACATCCTGTTTGTGAGCTCAAACCGGGCAAAAGCAATAAACTAGTCGCCGCCTTCGTTTTTACACCCAACATTTTTAGCTAATTTTGAAGCACTATAAACGATTCAAAATGGAAAGAATAGCCATATTCCCCGGATCTTTTGATCCTTTTACGATAGGACACGAGTCGATTGTTCGACGTGCCATTTCAATGTTCGACAAAATTTATGTCATGATCGGTTTTAACGCCAATAAAAAATCGTTCTTTCCCATTGAAAAAAGGCTAAAGTGGATCAACGAAGTTTTTAAAGATGAGCCTACTGTTGAAGTTCGGTTACATGAAGGACTAACCGTAGATTTCTGTAAAGAAGTGGGTGCAAAATACATTTTACGCGGCATTCGTACTTCTTCGGATTTTGAATACGAACGTGCCATTGCCCAGATAAATAAAAAAATGCATCCCGAGATTGAATCGGTATTTCTGCTCACCCTACCGGAACATACACCGGTTAATGCAAGTATAATTCGCGACATTGTTTCGCATGGCGGCGATGCCAGCATGTTCCTCCCAAAAGGGCTGGATATGAGCGAATTTAAAGTTGAATAACACCTATGAACAATAACATACGTTTTCTCATAATCCTCATCGCTTCGTTGTGTTTTTCGTTAAATGGAATGGCAACAACCATTCGTTGCACCAACATCGATTATGCCAACGAACAGCTTACTTTTTATGCTTTTGCCGACCCGATTTCGAACAATAACAAAGTGGCTTTCACTTTACAGTTCAACAGTGAAGGTATCGGCGAGGCATCTTTACAAAATGACAAGCCGGTTTTTACCTTTTCGGAATTTGGGATTTACCGCGGAATGTTGCTGCTTGAGCCGGGAGAAACAATCGATTTAAAACTTCCGCCACTAAAAAAGAAATCGTTTGCCGACCAAAAGAATCCTTATTTTCAGCCCATTTCGTTTTGGTTTTTTACCAACAGTGGCGAAATGCTTAACGACAAGATCAGCCGCTTTGAGCAGAAACTAAACGAATTGACCGACAAAGACTTTAATGCACTGTATTTTCAGCAATCGGAAACGGCGTTTAACCGACTAAAAGCCGGAATCGACGAGGCTTTCCCTGAAAAAGGATCGGAGAGTTTTGAATTGCATAAACAATTGCGGTTAAAACTTATGGAAGCTGATATTTTTAGAATGAGCCCCGAAGATTATTCTGCTATTTTCCAATCCATTTCGTCTGAATTTTGGGGACACCAGTCGTTTAAAACCTTATTCGACAAAACCTTTGATAAGCAACTGAGTTTCTCGGCAAAAGCCATTGGCGGAAGCAAAGTTTCGGCAGCAGTTGCCGGCGAGAACATAAATGCCTTGCTCGATTTTATTTCAGAAAAATACAAGCTTTCGGGAACCATTGCTGATTTGGTGTTATTAAAAATGCTGCATGATGGTTTTTACTCCAACGAGTTTCCAAAGAACGCGATTAAGAATATGATTGCCAGCAAGCATTTCACAAACAACCCGGAAATAAAAATTCGTGAAGCAGCTAACAACATCACATCAAAAATTTCATTTCTGGAAACAGGAAGCGAAGCTCCGGCCATTTGTTTAAGCAACTTAAACGGTAAAAAGCTTTGCACCAACAACAGCCAGGAGAAATTTAAATACATTGTTTTTGCCGATGTTGAAACTGTTATCTGCAAGGAACACCTGAAATACCTAAGTCGGGTGAACGAACTTTTTAGTAAAAACCTGGATATTTTTGTAGTGCTTCGAAATACCGAACGAGCAGGCATCGACAATTTTTTTGAAGAAAATGAAGTGCCGGCAACCGTCTTGATCGATAGTGAAAATGAAGCAATTTCAGAATATAAAGTGCGGTCTTTTCCTCAGTGCTTTCTACTAAACGAAAAACACCAGGTGGTTTTTGACGATGCCAAAGCGCCACTCAACGGCTTCGAACAACAATTTGGCACGTGGCTACGTAACGAGCTGTTTATGCGTCAGCGCAATCAAAGCCGGTAAAGTCCGATTAGCGATTTTAAGTTTTCATAGGTATTTTTGAGCACAACATCCAACTCACTTGGTTGAAACCAGCGCACATTAGTAATTCCTTCTTCCAGTTGTGGAACCGGTGTTTCCGTCCCGCTGTAGTCCATTTCAAACCAAAACGTTTCTTTAAAAACCCACTGCCCGAATGTTTTTTTGTACGGCGATTTGTAAATGTGATAAGTTGATGGCAGCGTTTTTACAATGAAATGATTCGTAATTCCACATTCTTCTTCTACTTCGCGCAAAGCAGCTGTTTCGTTACTTTCCCCTTTGTCAATTTTTCCTTTTGGCAGATCCCATTTACCGTTTCTGAAAATAAAAAGCAATTTCCCGTCACGTTTTACAACTCCTCCGGCAGCATTAATCTGTAAAAATGCTGATCTGAAATTTTGAAACAAAAGCTCAACTTCAGGATGTTCTACAACAGTTTCCTGATTATCACTGTTTTCAAAATTCTGCAGAAAACCTTTAATCGCGTCAATACCGCTGTTTTCGGTCAATATTTCGCTTAGTTTACTCAATGTTATATTCGCGCCCGGCACAAAACCGATCCTCTTTTCATTCAAAAAAACTTTATATTTTTGCATTGAATTAAAATTGCACATAATTATGGAAAATATACAAACAGAAGTAACCAAGAGATTACTTGAAATTAACACTATAAAGATACAACCAGATAATCCATTTACATGGGCTTCGGGTTGGAAATCTCCAATTTATTGCGACAACAGAAAAACGCTTTCTTATCCTGACACCCGTGCTTACATTCGCGATGCTTTTGTTCAGCTGATTCAGGAAAAATACCCGGAAGCAGAAGTAATTGCCGGGGTAGCAACCGGAGCGATTGCAATTGGTGCATTAGTGGCCGATAAACTGGGACTTCCGTTCATTTATGTTCGTTCGAAACCAAAGGAACACGGACTGGAAAACCTGATTGAGGGCGACCTTAAACCGTTCAAAAAGGTTGTTGTAGTAGAAGATCTTGTATCAACAGGAATCAGTAGCTTGAAAGCTGCCGAAGCAGTTAACAACTTTGGTGGCGATGTTGTGGGAATGGTATCAATTTTTACGTATAATTTCCCATTGGCAAAAGAAAACTTCCAGAAAGCAGGTATCGAACTTACTTCGTTGAGCCGTTACCAGATTCTGATCGACTTTTCGCTGGAAAGAGGCGACATTACAAAAGATCAGGTGGAGTCGCTGATGGAGTGGCGCGAAGACCCTGCAAACTGGGGAAAATAATCGGACTACAAAGACATTAAATATTTCCCGCTCCTAATGGCTATTGGGGGCGGGATTTTTTATAAGTAATATGGCACTTAACAAATACGTTAGCGAAGTAAAAGTTATTGAGTACAACCAGCAGGTTGTTTTTAATTACCTGTCGAATTTCGAAAACCTGTCGACTTACCTCAATTCAGGATTGATAGAGAAAATAACAGAAAAGGTTCCTCAAATTAAAATTACCGATTTTGAGTCGGATCAGGATTCCTGTAAATTTAATATTACAGGGCTGGGAGTTGCCGAAATTAAGATTGTAAACCGTGAACCTTTTAAAACGGTAAAGGTTGAGAGTTCGGGTGGTTTACCGCTAAGTTTTACGTTCTGGATTCAGCTGATGCCGGTTAATGAATACAAAACAAAAATGCGCTTAACACTGCATGCTGAAATGAGCATGATGATTAAAATGATGGCCGGAAGCAAACTGGAGGAAGGTATCAATCAATTGGCCGACACACTCTCGAGATTGCCGTATCAGTAACAACTGGCAGTTGGCAAACTTCAATAGGCAAAAATTTTACCGCGGAGTTACACAGAGATTTCACGGAGCTACGCTGAGATTTTATGATTAAATGTTACTCTTTATGTAAAATAACATTTAACTATTCAGCAAATTCAATTCCTAGCATTAAAGCATTTCCGCATTAAATCATTTAAGCATTTCTCTTCAAATTACAAACTCCACCTCTTTAAACATATATTCGGTTACATTACCGTCGGGTTCTTCCAACTGAAGTTGGCCAAAACTGCCAATACCTGCAATTCTGGCGCTAAATGCTTTGCCGTCTTTTTGGTATGGATAAAATCCTTCATTTCTGAACAAGGATTGAAAATATTCTGCATCAACTTTTTCTAATCTCCCCTCTCGCAAAACCTCAATGTAGTTTTCAAGTTTCTGCAAAAATGCCTTTAAAATCTCATGAATATCAAAATCGTTTTTCAAGAGTTGTTTCATCGACACCGGGTTGGGAGCATCTGAAAGAAATTGCTCCTGATTAACGTTCACACCCACTCCAACTATCGATGAATCAAGGGTAATCCCCTTTACGGTGTTTTCAATTAAAATACCGCCAATTTTCTTTTCGCCTACATAAATATCGTTGGGCCATTTAATTTTCACATCGTTTATGTGCTCTTTTAAAACTTCGGTCAAAGCCAGGCTTACAATTTTCGAAATGTAAAACTGCTTTCCGGCTTCTAAAAAACCGGGGTATAATAGCACACTGAAAAGCAAATTTTTATTGGGTTCGCTTTCCCAAAAATTACCAACTTGCCCGCGCCCACTATCCTGGTAATGTGCCAAAACGACAGTACCTTGAGCCGCCTTTTCTTTTACCAGTTGCTTGGCATAGTTGTTGGTACTATCGAGCTCGTTAAATACAATGATATTTTTGTCCGTTAAAAACATATAATTTCAAAAGTAAACCATTCTCTTTAAAAATGGTTAATGGACAAAAAGATTATCTTTGTAGGGTACAATAAATTTTTATGAGTAAAGCAGAAGAATCAAAGATTTTATTAGAAGCAATTCTTGAAGGTATTCATCGGATAAAAGGGAAAGATATAAAGCACGTTGATCTGGAAAGTATAGATCATACTGAATGCGGACATTTTATAATATGCCACGGAACCTCATCGACACATGTTGATTCAATTGCACACACGGTAGAACAAACGGTTAAAGAAATTACCGGCGAAGATGTTTGGCATCGCGACGGCTACCGAAATGCAATTTGGATTTTATTGGATTATGGCGATGTTATGGTACATGTTTTCCAGGAAGAAGCGCGCCAGTTTTATAACCTTGAAGGACTTTGGGCTGATGCAAAAATTACAAAAATTGAAGAAGAGTAAAAGACCATGACAGATAAACAAAATAACAAGAAAGATCAGAACAATCTGAACAACCCTTTTGGGAAATTAAATCCCAAGGGCAACAATGGCAAGCCACCTAAATTCAATGCATACTGGATTTACGGGATTATTGCTGTTGTTTTTATTATTGTACAATATTACATCAGCACCAGCAAAGGCCCTGTTGACACGTCGTGGCCCGAGGTAAAACAAATGTTGCAAAACGGCGATGTTAAACGTATAGTGGTAATTAATGAAAAAGTTGCCCGCATTTACTTAAAAGAAGACCGTTTAAAAAATTACGAATCCGATTTTGAAGGTAACTTCTCGAAACCTTCGGATATGGGACCGCATTTTAAACTAAATACCGGCCCTATTGAGAAATTTGCTGAAGACCTGACTGTTGCACAGGAGAACCAACAGGATAAAGTATTTCCGGTTTACGAAGATGAACAGAATTGGGCTCGCGACATAATTTGGTCGATTGGGCCTTTTGTACTGATAATATTACTGTGGTGGTGGATTTTCCGTAGAATGAGCCGTGGTGGTGCCGGAGGAGGTGGCGCCGGCGGTATATTCAATGTCGGAAAGTCACAAGCCAAAGTTTTTGATAAAGACCAGAAAGTATCGACAAACTTTAAAGACGTTGCCGGACTGGCAGAGGCCAAACAGGAAGTTGAAGAAATTGTAGAATTCCTGAAAAGTCCCGCAAAATATACCAAACTCGGTGGTAAAATTCCGAAAGGTGCCCTTTTGGTTGGCCCTCCGGGAACAGGTAAAACATTATTGGCAAAGGCAGTTGCCGGCGAAGCAAACGTTCCGTTTTTCAGCATGTCGGGGTCCGATTTTGTGGAGATGTTTGTGGGAGTTGGAGCATCGCGTGTTCGCGACTTGTTTAAGCAAGCCAAAGAAAAAGCACCATGTATCGTGTTTATCGACGAGATTGACGCCATTGGTCGTGCACGTGGAAAGAACCCAAATATGGGATCGA
Source organism: uncultured Draconibacterium sp. (assembly GCF_963676815.1). Lineage (NCBI taxonomy): Bacteria > Pseudomonadati > Bacteroidota > Bacteroidia > Marinilabiliales > Prolixibacteraceae > Draconibacterium > uncultured Draconibacterium sp. The sequence goes on along the minus strand of NZ_OY781365.1, from coordinate 2,883,182 downwards.
ACGACGAGCGCGAAAATACGCTGAACCAGCTGCTTACAGAAATGGATGGTTTCGACACCAACAGTGGGGTAATTATTCTGGCAGCAACTAACCGTGCCGACATTCTCGACCGTGCATTAATGCGTGCCGGCCGTTTCGATCGACAAATTCATGTAGAATTGCCGGATTTAAACGAACGTGGAGAAATTTTCAACGTTCACCTGCGCCCGCTAAAATTAAGCGAAGAAGTAAAGGTTGATTTTCTGGCCAAACAAACACCGGGATTCTCGGGTGCCGATATTGCCAATGTTTGTAACGAAGCAGCATTAATTGCAGCTCGTAGAAACAGAGATGCAATTGTTAAGCAAGATTTTCTTGATGCTGTTGACCGTATTATCGGTGGTTTGGAAAAGAAAAATAAGATCATTTCGCAGGAAGAAAAGAATACCATTGCTTTCCACGAAGCGGGTCACGCCACCATCAGTTGGTTGCTGGAATATGCACATCCACTGGTTAAAGTAACTATCGTTCCACGAGGAAAAGCACTGGGTGCAGCCTGGTATTTGCCTGAAGAGCGTTCGATTACAACAAAGGAACAGTTGCTGGATGAAATGGCTTCGGCATTGGGCGGACGTGCAGCAGAAGAAATTACATTTGGTAAAATCTCGTCGGGCGCGCAAAACGACCTCGAGAAAGTTACCAAGCAAGCGTATGCCATGGTGAGTATTTTTGGAATGAGTGAAAAAGTTGGGAACATCAGCTTTTACGATTCAACCGGTCAGTCAGACTATTCGTTCACCAAACCATACAGCGAAAAAACGGCAGAACTGATTGACGAGGAGGTAAAAGTTCTGATTGACAGCCAATACAAACGTGCAAAACAGGTATTGCAAGAGAACAAAGAAGGGCACGCCAAGTTAGCTAAACTGCTGCTTGAACGGGAAGTCATTTTCAGCGAAGATCTGGAAGCGATATTTGGCAAGCGACCATGGGACAAAAAACACGCCATCTCAGAAAATGGCAACGGAGATAAACCTGCAGTAGCCGAGCTGAAAGAAAAGAAAGAAACAAAAGCTGAAGAAAATTCGGAAGAAGAAACAACAAAAGAATAAATGGCATCGGCTCGAGAAGAAATATTGAACAGGCTTAAAAGCGCCATTCACCCCGAGCCGGAAATGCCAGATTTTGATGCTCCCGTTTATCACTCCATCGAAAAATCTTTAGGTCAGGCATTTAAAGAAAATCTGGAGGCGGTAAACGGGAGTGTTTATTTGTGTCAGTCGGAAGAAGAACTTGCTGACAAACTTAGAACCATTCTGCAGGATATTCCTGAAACAGAAGTGGTTTGTGCTGAAGATAAACTTCAGGAGCTGCTCACAAGGAACGGGATTAAACATCGAAACTATGAGAAAGGCAAACATGCAATAGAAGCGGGGATAACATCGTGCGAGTTTTTAATTGCACACACCGGATCGGTAATGGTAAGTTCAGCATTGCAGGGAGGCCGGCAAATGTCAGTGTATCCGCCGCAGCATATTGTTATTGCCCGAAAAGATCAGTTGGTAGACTATCTTCATACCGCCTATGATAAAATTCGGGAGAAATTCCCCGATCAGCTTCCTTCGCAGATAACCTTAATTACCGGACCAAGCCGAACCGCAGATATTGAGAAAACGCTGGTTATGGGCGCCCACGGGCCGCGCGAATTACATGTATTACTTTATTAGCTTCACACTATTTAACTTTTTGCAAACCATATTTTGTTAACTTTGCAGCATGGAAAAAGGTTGGGAAATGATATATATGACGACGCACGAGTACAAAGCAGAAATGGCTAAAGATTTGCTTGAAAGTGCGGGAATTAAAATTGTTGTCCTTAACCAACATGATTCGGCATACCAGTCATTTGGAGAGTATAACATTTATGTTGCCGAAGAAAACCGTGACGAAGCCATTAACTTAATCAAAGAATTAAAAGGTGAGTAATTTACTAAAACGCTCTCTAACAGGAATTATTTATATTGCCGTTATGCTGGGCGGAACATTGCTCCATCCCATCGTTTTTGCAGTAGTATTTGCAACACTTTTATTTATTACCCAATATGAATTTTATGCCATGGTGGAAAAGGCCGGTCATCATCCTTCGCGGATTATCGGAAGCATTTTTGGCGTAATCTTTTTCCTCGTTTGCTTTGGCCTGTCGAATAATTATTTGCCGCGCCAGTTTGGCTTTAGTTTTATTCCAATAGTTGTTATCTTGCTTATTGTTGAAATATTCAGAAGCGACAAAGACACGCTAAAGAATGCAGGTTCAAGCACGTTGGGTTTTGCCTACATTGCGCTGCCTTTTAGTTTAATGAATTTTGTTGTACACACGTCGGTTAACGGGCAAAATACTTTTTACCCATGGATAATGGTCGGCGTATTTTTTATCCTGTGGATTAACGACTCGGCCGCATACCTGGTAGGCACACAGTTAGGAAAACACAAAATGTGTAAAAATATATCGCCGGCAAAATCGTGGGAAGGATTAATTGGAGGAGCAGTTTTTGCAGTAATTATGGGATTAGTAAATGCCGTTCTATTTCAAGCCGTGAGCATGGTTAGCTGGATTGCAATTGCAGTACTTACCGTTGTTTTTGGAACATTGGGCGACTTATTTGAATCGAAAATAAAACGCGAAATTGATATAAAAGACTCGGGAACATTTCTTCCCGGTCATGGTGGTTTCCTCGATCGTTTAGATAGTTTGCTTTTTGTTATCCCTGCAATTTTTATTTGGCTCATTTTTACCGGAAACGTGTAACGCGCACAGACGAATGAAAAACATTATTAAACAGATACCCAACTTTATTACCACCCTCAATCTTCTATCAGGAGTTATTGCCACAATATTTGCAGTTGATGGGCATTTAATCTGGGCAGGAATATTTATTTGTGCGGCCTCGGTTTTCGACTTTGCCGACGGACTGGCTGCTCGTGCTTTAAAAGCATATTCTGAAATCGGGAAACAGCTCGATTCTTTATCCGATTTAGTTTCATTTGGCGTGGCTCCCGGAGCTATTCTATTTACTTTACTCGAGTTTTCGTTGTTTGGGAAAAACCAACCCATACACGAAATTAGTGCCGACTGGTGGCAATGGATTATTCTTTTCTCCTCATTTTTAGTGCCGGTATTTGGTGCAATCCGCCTGGCAAAGTTTAATGTGTTTACCAGCGACGAACCATTTTTCAGAGGTTTGCCCATTCCGTCGAACGGAATATTTTGGGCTTCGCTTGGGTTAATGCTCGAATTTCCGAAATACCACGATAATTTTCAAATGCTGTATTCCACAAAAAACCTGGTTATCCTGGGTATTTTCATGTCGGGAATGATGGTGATCAACTTGCCAATGTTTTCGCTGAAAGTGAAAAACCTGCGCTTAAAAGATAACTGGTATCGTTACCTCTTCCTCGCCCTGTCAGCCATTTTACTACTCGTTTTTAATGTTTACGGATTGGCGCTGATCATTTTACTTTACATTATTCTGAATGTGATCTTTTACCTTTTCAAGGTGGAGTTTTAGCAAAAGAAAAGCCTCTGAAAACGGAAGAAAATATTTTCCCGAGGGAAAGATTAATAATACGCCATGACAAATTGACTTCCGAAACCAGAGGCTAATATCTTTAATTAATAACTTAAACACAGCTAAACACTGCATTGTTACATAGTTAACAACAAAGGGGGAAAGTTGTTTTTAATTTATCTAAATAATTGATTGAAAACTATTTCAAAGGCGCTGCAAATTTTAGTACATCGGCATCGGTAATTTCCTTATCACAGAGAATAATAAGGCGTTCAATCACATTCCGGAACTCGCGGATATTACCGGTCCAGTTTATTTTTTGCAATTCTTTTATGGCTTTAGGAGATATTGATTTTTCCTGCATTCCGTACTCACCACAAATTTGTTTAATAAAATGATTGGCCAATAATGGGATATCATCCAGGCGCTCGTTCAACGTAGGTACATGAATTAAAATTACACTTAAACGGTGATACAAATCTTCGCGGAATTTATTTTGATCGATCTCGTTGGCCAGATTTTTATTGGTTGCAGCCACAACGCGTACATCAACTTTTATGTGTTTATCGCCACCAACACGGCTGATAATACTTTCCTGCAAGGCACGTAAAACTTTGGCTTGCGCTGAAAGACTCATATCACCAATCTCATCCAGAAAAAGTGTTCCGCCATTGGCTTGCTCAAATTTTCCTTTGCGTTGTTTTACGGCCGACGTAAACGCTCCTTTTTCGTGACCGAATAATTCACTTTCGATCAACTCCGAAGGAATTGCAGCACAATTCACCTCAACAAAAGGGCCTGACGAACGATTACTCTGATCGTGAATTCGGCGTGCCACCAGCTCTTTTCCCGATCCGTTGGCACCGGTAATTAAAACCCGGGCATCGGTTGGCGCAACGCGGTCGGCCATTTCAATAATTTCAGTAATGGCTTTTGACTCACCAATGATTTCAAATTTCTTATTAACCTTTTTCTTTAGAATTTTTGTTTCGGTAACCAGGGTTGATTTATCCATGGCATTACGGATGGTAATCAGCAAACGATTTAAATCGAGCGGCTTTTCAATATAATCGAATGCTCCTTTTTTAATTGAGTCAACAGCGGTATCAATATTTCCGTGTCCCGAGATCATTACAACCGGAGTGTCGGGTGCCAAAACCACAAGGCGTTCCAAAACTTCAATGCCATCGAGTCCGGGCATTTTTATATCACAAAGTACAATATCGTATTCGGCCGAACGAACCTTCTCAATTCCTTTTGTTCCGTCTTCTGCCAGATCTACTTCATATTTTTCGTATTCAAGAATATCTTTCAACGTATTCCGAATACTTCTCTCATCATCTATTACCAGGATCTTTGACATGCGTTTCTAATTTAATTTCGAATATAATAATAAATACAGGAGAACCCTTTACAAAAATGATTCCAATAAAAAATCCTGAAGATGCCATCTCCAGGATTTTTGTATGTAATATTTGTATTAATCAGCTTGTTAACAACCGCCGGCAGCAACATTTGTTTTTTCTCGACGGCGAACCTGAACCGGTTGATTGTCTTGATCAGAGCCCAGGTCTGAACCATCTTTTGGTGCAGCCAAATCGGCATAATCATATCGCGGAAATCCACGAAAATAAGTATCGTCGTTAATGGTATTATACAAATCATTTTCGTTTGCTTTGTAATACTCATAACCACCCAGTAAAAGCTTTATGTTATTAAACCCTACCTGGCGGAAAAACATCCACGGACCATTGGCCTGCAATTCGTTTTCGCCATATAAAACAATGGTAACGCCCATATCACGTAATGATTTCAAACGATCAATATTATCAGGATCGGCCAATGTATTTGCCGATAAATTCTCGGCACCGGGAATATGCCCCTGTCCGAAAACAAAGTTATCGCGAATATCAAACAAAACGATACTATCGGGTTTATTGGCTATTACTTCTTCCAATTCCCACGGATAAAAATAGTCCTCGCCGTTAATTACAGCTTCAATGCTTTCGTCAATGCTCTTTTCATATTCAAACACCGACTTTGGCATGGTTAAGAAACCAATTACGAGAATAACCACAAATATTGAAACTGCGATTAATGTTCTCCACGGATTTAGTTCATGTATATGCATGCTATTAATTTTTCAAAAAAGTTAGGAATTAGCAACCTCCAGCTGCAACATTTGTTTTCTCTCTTCTGCGCACCTGCACCTCAACATTTTCTCCTTCGGGAGTTGCCGACTCGGCTCCGGTGAAAAAAATTTGTGCTCCTTTTCGGAAAGCATAAAGTTCATGATCAATAGAAGGTGCATCAGGATTTGGCTGCGTTGGATCAATTATGGTTTGCATCCAGCCGTTTAAGCCACCTGTCATTACATAAGTGCCGTTAATTCCCAAACGTTTGGTAAGCACCCATGTTTGATCGGCACGGATATCGTCGTTTGAAATGAATACCACTTTTATTCCGGGTACTCCAAAATACGACAGATTTCCATCGTTTGTAAGTTCTTCAAGCGGAATATTTAACGATCCAGGCAAGGCATATTCTGCATATTCGTCTGCCGAACGTACATCAACCATTAACAGCGACGGATCGCCCTGAATGATCATTTTGGCTACCTGGTCGGTTGTTACATAGCGTGTAGGCTGAATAATTTCCTGCAATAATTCATCAGGAGAAATTTGTTTTGGCTCATCATCTCCTGTTAAAAACAAGGTTCCTACAGCCAAAACAAGCATCAGTATGGTTAGTAAAATATAATTTCGATTCATTGTATTTCTATTTTCAATGGTTTAGAACTTATATTGCTTCATGTTTTTACGCACGCGTTTCTCGATAAACATTGTTCCCCAGAAAGCAGCAAGAGCAACAATTGTAAATGCAACAGCGAAGTACGGAGCCGGAATTCCGGTGATTTCCATAAGTGTTACATTTCCCATATCGCCACTGGTAAAGAAGTTTTCGAACAGAGGAAAAGCCAGTGAAAAACCGAAGATTCCCAGATATAGCCCGATGGTAAAAAACAAAGCATCGAGTTTACCAATGGCAATACCGGTAAAACTTGTTCCCGGGCAAAAGCCTCCAATTACAAAACCTACTCCCATTATTACTCCTCCAACAATCATTGGTGTTAAAAATGTAGGAAGTATAAATATTTGTGAAAGGTTAAGCCACCCAACATAATCGAAATACAATAGCCCAACCATTGAAACAATTAATGCGGTAAAAAATACACGAAGTACAACAAAATTATACCCGTAAAATACTCCGGCCAGGTTTCGCGATGAAGAAAAGCCGGATGATTCGAGAATAAACCCAAAAGCAACGCCAAGCAAAATTGCGATAACAAAATCCCATCCGCCGCCAATTACACCATTAGGAATTAAAGGTCCCATATTATCTAAGTTTTTCTTTGATTACTAAATCCAAAATTTTCTAAATAAGTACGCTACGGCATAACCGGTACCAAAAATGGCAAACATTACAATTACACCACCTAAGGCAAAGGTTGCGCTGCCGCTTAGGGCTGCACCACTGGTACATCCGCGGCCAAACTGGCTACCTAATCCGAACAACGCTCCACCAATAACGGCAAGAATCAATCGTTTTTTGCTGGTAATTTTCGGACCATGATCGGTTCTCCACTTCTTAACTCGACCGAAAACAATACCCGACAACAGACCACCAATTAAAACACCTAACGATTCGAAAACCAACCAGGAATACATTGGCGAATGATCGTCGCTAAGAAACTGTCCCATGTAATGGTTGGCCTCAGTAGCTTTTGGAGCAACAGTATTTGATGTAGTTACAACCGCACTTTTAATGGCACCGCTGGCTCCTAAACCACGGCCTGTAATATAAACAGTTGCAATAATTAACAAGCCAAGCAATACGCCCCCCAGGTATGGATTGATGTATTTTGGCTCTTGTATATTTGTTTGATTTGAACTCATATCCTTTAAGTATAAAATTATCAATAGAGGTAACGTGTTATCTGTCCGGCCTCAACCATAATAAAACGGAACATAAAACCACCAAATAAAATCATTACCGGAGGTAACCATTTTGGAACGTGCATTCCCCAAATTTCCAGTGTTTCGAATAAAGCAGGAAAAATCAGACCGATTAACACCACAAACACCCAAAAACTCACGGTAAAGTGTCCGCCAAGGAACAAGTTGGCTGCTTCGATTGCTGTTTCCGATCCGGCGCGGAAGCCCATAAACAGGTGCACAATCAGGAAGATCTCGATAATGATAAATATTAAATCAATACGACTCAATTTCTTCCTTTCTTTTTCATCTTTACTAATCCAGATAATGGATGCCAGCCCGGTTGAAAATCCGGACACCAGAAACAGTGGCCCTAAAATAGAAGTGTTCCATAATGGACGAGCGTTAAACGCCGACAATAATATACCGGTGTAAACACCTAAAATTATTGCCAAAATCATCATCACCCATGCAATGGCAACACGTTGTTTTATAACCCAGGCTTCGGCTTTATTAATAAGCTCCAGTTTCCAGTCCCATCCCGGCACCAATTCTTTCATATAACTGGCTACCCAAATAAACGACAATGGAGTGATGGCCATCAGTGTCCAGGCTCCCCAACTCATAGGCGAGTCGAGACGCACGGTGGTATACAATTGCCAGAAAAACAGTTTATGTTTTAAATCCCAGAACAAGGCTCCTAAGCCAATTACCAGTGCCAAGGGCGCAATAATTGGTGCAATTTTTACGGTTGCTACCATTTTATCGGCTTTTCCGCGCACTACATAGTAACCTGCAAAGAATAAAATTCCGGCAGCTAAACCTCCCAAAAACAGGTAGAGTGGAATTTGCCAGTGCCATATGTTAAGGTACGGATCAATGTTCGGTATATTTCGTCCGCTTACAAATAATTCTTCTTTCATTTTCTATCAGGTTTTAAGTGTTAGGTTAGAAAATACAATTGTGGTTTTGTTCCGGCTTCAGGTGCCAGTACCTTCCAGCTGCGGTCTTTGATGGCCAGCGAAACATCACTGTTAGGATCGTCTAAATCGCCAAAATGCAAACATTTGGTAGGACACACATCAACGCAAGCCGTATTTTGACCTTTCTGAACACGGTGCAAGCAGAAAGTACATTTATCAACATAACCATCAGGATGCGAGTAACGTGCATCGTATGGGCACGACTGAATACAGGCGCCACAACCAATACATTTATCGTGGGTAACGGTTACTATTCCACCTTCTTCAATATGACTAGCCCCGGTTGGGCAGCATCTTACACACGGAGAATTATCGCAGTGATTACAACGCTCGGAACGAAATTCAAGACTTAAACTTGGGTAAGTTCCGTCAACGCGTTCAACAATCCAGTCGCGGCAGTAACCATGTGGTACGTTATTTTCTGTTTGACAGGCCACTACACAGTCGCCACACCCAACACACTTTTTGGTGTCGATTGCCATTGCATATCTCATGCTTTAACCTCCTTTCTCTCCCCTGCAGGATCTTCTGTTAAAAATGTTATAAAGTTTCCTCTCATTCCGGTACCGCCCATAACAGGGTCAACCACAACATTGGTAATCATTTCGGTATCGCTGGCACCTCTTCCGAATGCCCTCGAGAGTTTTTTGTTACTATGTCCAAATCCGTGAACCATGTAAACCGAATCCCATCGAATACGCTCGGTTATCCGAACTTTTACAGGGAACGATGTAATTGCATCGTCCTGGTTTTTAAGCCACACTTCCTGTCCGTTTTTAAGTCCCCATAAATCGGCAACTTTTGGATTTACCCACACACTGTTTTCGCTCATCAAATCTGATAAGTTCGGGTTGTTTGATGTACGACTGAACGTGTGCATTGGTGCACGGCCGTATATAAGGCGGTAGAAATTTTGCGGTGGCTCAGGATGTTTGGTATATTTTGGAATGGCATCAAAACCGTGGTCGGCGAAATCAACCGAATACAGTTCAATTTTTCCGGTTGTGGTGTTGAATTCAAAATCTTCGCCATCTCCCAAATAAAGCGGTCCACTTTTACGCGGATATTTTTTAACGCCAATTTTCTTCATTTCTTCCAGCGAGGTGCCTAATTGCTTCAACTGCCAGTCAATCACTTCCGAATAATCATCGTAGTTAAAGTAATCGTGCAATCCAAGTCTTTCACCAATTTGTTTGGCAATCCACCAACCCGGTTTCGAATCGTATTTTGGTTCGATAGCCGGCATACGCAAGGCAATGTTTGGCTCGCGGTTGGCTGCTGATCGAATTACATCGTAACGCTCCAGATAAGTTGCTTCCGGGAAAACCACATCGGCATAACCCGTAATATCCATTGGCATAGTATCCATAACGGCTATAAACTCAACCGAATCGGCAGCTTCTTTAAACAGCGGTTTATCCGGCATCGAAAGCGGCAGGTTTGTTCCGGCCACCAACCATGCTTTTAGTTGGTGTTTATAGTTGTATCTTGGAATTGACGCTCTTAGTGCCTCAGTTGTAATTCCCATTGTTGCCAGCGGAAACCGATCTTCGTTCCAGTCTTTCCATGTCCATTCCGGCTCAGGAAAATGTGGATGTGGATAAGCAGGAACCGACACACTCTCAGGGAAATACAATCCTCCGCGTTTTCCCCACGCCCCTAACAATGCAGTTAGAATTGCCATCGCACGTCCGCGTTGTGTATCATCTCCGTACCAAACCACGTGTCGTCCCGGATGAATAATAACAGAAGGAGCAGCACCGGCCATGGCACGGGCAGTTCTTCTAATTTCTTCCGGCTCAATAGTAGTGATACCATACGCCCACTCCGGAGTCATATCTTTAACATGGTCTTTTAAATAATCAAGGCCAAATGTGTATTGCTCAACGTAATCTTTATCATATAAACCTTCGTAAATCAACACGTGAATCCATGCCATTAACAAAGCAATATCGGTTGCCGGTTTAATGGGTAGCCAATGATTGGAGTGCGCCGCTGCAGTTGAAAAACGCGGATCAACAGTAATAATGGTTGCGCCGTTATCAATGGCATCCGACATTTCCTGTACCTGCGAGTTGTGCATATTCTCGCCCAGATGCGAACCAATAAGTACCAAACATTTTGTATCTCTGATATCGGTACATTCCGGAGAACCTACATAAGCTCCAAAAGTTGAAAAATAAGCCGACGAACGTGGTCCACGACAGTTAGCAAATGCCGGCTCGGCATTACTCTCCGAACCATAAGCCCGCAACAAGTGGTGAAAATGACCTCCGGGAGTTCCGTGATTGAACAATCCGAAAGATTCAGGACCGTACTTCTCTTTCACTTCCTTCATTTTATCGGCAACTTTGTTCAGTGCCTCATCCCAGGTTGCTTCACGAAAATACTGAGTACCATCCTTGCGCGTATCTCTTATTAATGGTGTTTTTAAGCGGTCTTCGTCGTAAACCATACCAACACCACCGGTACCCCTTGGGCACAACCGGCCGTTGCAGTGCGGGTCGTTCTTGTTACCAACAACTTTTCGTATAGTTCCGCTTTTGTCGACATAAGCCCACGCAGCACATTTCCAAAAACATACTTCGCAATAAGTTGGATACGGAGTAAGATCCTCATCACTTACCGGTCCTTCTGTTTTTGATTCAAAAAGGCCAAAACCTTTCGAACCAAATGCCTTAAAGCTTAACGCTGCAGCTCCGGCACCGGCAGTTGAAATTTTGATAAAATCCCGTCTTGTCTTCATTCGTCTAAATAGTTTATTTTAATGGTAACTCATGAAAAAATGCTTTTTTATCTGAATTGTTGATCAGTAAAGCATTCATCATGGTTGTTATATTTTCTATACCTTAAAGTATATCCTATCTCCTTTATTCAGTTTGTATAACTGCTTTTTGAAAAGTGCTAAAGAATAAGAGTTTAGCATCTTTTTACAGTTATTCATATATACCTATCTATATTTTTAGATATCGGGCAAATATAAAAATGATTTTACACAATGGTTATCAATGTCCTTAATTTGAAACCATTAAAAATAAGCACGATAACTACCTCAAAAGAACCTATCCTATCAATCCTATAATACTTGTATACAGCAATTTGCACACTTCAAAAAGGAGATATTAAAATTAAAGATAAATGTTAGTGTAACCTGATTTGGAAATAGGTTCTTTAACATATCGGGACTTCTTTTAAAACGGTCTTTTCTTGATCTATTTAGAAATAAAGTTTGATTTAATAGCTTTTTGTGACTTAGGGCACTTTCTTAAGTTTTATTAAACAGAAAATTTACACGCAACGAGATTTCTCAAATTACTACATTTGTGCCAAAGTAAATACGAATGGAAATCAAAAACCGAAGAGTTTTTTTGAAAGTTGTTACTGCGGGGATGATATCGTTTTTTGTATTCATTTGGAACAAATTAACACTACAGCACATTGAAACTTCTGGATCAAGCGAAGCAACTCTGCCTTTGAACAAGAATAAGGAGGTGCAGTTTTTCGATCGGTTTATTGTGGTGAACACCAATGACAATACACGAGTATTTTCATCGCATTGCAGCCATTTAGGATGCAAAATTGACAAAGTGGCGAATGGCAAACTGGTTTGTCCGTGCCACGGATCGGAGTATGATCTGAGCGGAAATGTTATAAAAGGTCCGGCCTACAAAAACCTGACAGAAGTGAATTCTACGCTTACCAACGACGGTAAATCAATAATTGTAAAAGGATAAGATGGCAAAGCAAAAAGATAAAACAACATTTGGAACACTGGCAGTGGCTATGTTCTGGCTGGTTATTTTATCAGGTATTTTACTTGCTGTTCCGTTCAATGTCGAGTCGCCGTACCTAAGCGTAAGTACCATAATTGTTACCAATCCGTGGGCAGCGCTTATCCGAAACTATCACTATTGGAGTTCGCAGTTTTTTCTTATTTTCAGTCTTATCCATCTATACGATCATTTCCATTACAAACAAAAAATTGAGTTAAAAAAAGGACTGGCATTCCGGTTGAGTATTGGTGTGCTGATTATTTTTCTGGCTATGATAACCGGTTTTCTGTTGAAAGGTGATTCGGACAGTGAACAGGCCCGCCAAATATTGCAAACGCTGGCTGAACGTGTTCCCATAATTGGCGAATCACTTGCCTTTTCGCTACTGGGGCACCCCGAAAGTTACCAGCTAATTTATGTGCACCACATTGCCACTTTCACGGTATTTATAGCCGTAATAATAATTGAGCACAGCCGAAGAAAATACTGGCCTCCACTACTTGATTTTGTTGCTTCAATCATTGGCGTATTGGTATTTAGTTATCTTTTTAGCGCACCGCTGCACGACAATCTGAATCCTGCGGTAAAAGGGCCATGGTACTTTGTTGGTTTCCAGGAAATTCTGCACTGGCTGAGCCACCCTGAATGGTCATTGCTGGTGTTCCTGGTATTGCTTATACTGCTCTATCTGGTTAATTCGGCAAAAGAAAAAACCATGTTTTTTAGTAAACGAAGCTTACTGGTCTTCACCGCATTTTATCTTGTTTTAACCCTAATCGGTTTGTTTTTCAGAGGAGAGCGCTGGCAATGGAAAAGTCCGTGGCAGGAAAATTATCGCTACGAAGTACTGAATAATTTTAAATCGCCAGCCGTAAAATTAACACCCGAATTTGATTTGGGTGCTGCTATTGCCTCGCCAGTCATTCAAGGGCGCAAGGAAAGTTGCCTGGCATGCCATACGAAAACGCATGGTTTTACCGACTCACATTCGCCAGATGCAATTGGCTGTGTATCGTGCCATGGAGGAAATCCTTTTGCAACGGGCAAAAATCAGTCGCATAATAATATGATCCTCATTCCGGGGAATTTATCAACGTCTTCTCAATCGTGCGGAACCACACAATGTCATCCGGAAATTGTTGAACGCGTACCAACCGGACTGATGGCCACCCTAAGCGGAATGATAAGTGTTGACCGCTTTGTATTTAACGAGCAGGATAATCCGGACGAATTAGCCAATGTACATCACCTTGGCAACTCGGCGGCCGACGAACATTTGCGAAATTTATGCGTTCGTTGTCACCTCGGTAATCCAAAAACTGAATATGGCCCGATTGATGAGAGTAGCCGCGGTGGAGGTTGTTTGGCCTGCCATTTAAATTACAGCACTGAAGCAGAAGCCGCACTGGCAATGGCAAAAGATACGATTGTAAATGCACATCCTTCAATTAGTTTGGCCATTAGCAACAACCACTGTTTTGGATGTCACAGCCGCTCCGGACGGATTTCGACCAGTTACGAAGGTTGGCACGAAACTACACTTGAAGCACAACAAATGCCGCAAAACGATAACAACTACCGATTAATTGAAGGAGAACGCGTATTTGTAAAAAAACAACAGGATGTGCATCACGAGCTCGGCATGGAATGTATTGACTGTCACCACTCGTACGAAGTAATGGGCGACGGTACACTTTATGCCCACCAGGAAGACCAGGCCGATGTACAATGTATTGATTGCCATTTTGATGGTAATGCGAAAACAATTAAAGCTGAAAACCTTGACAATGAATCGGCGATAATTGCAGCTTTACGACTTGGCAATATTTCGGGTAAAGAGTTTTTGGTGACCGAAAAACGCAACCACGCCCTGGTAAATTCTTTTGTTGAAAATGACACTGCATTTTTACAAACCAAAAACAGCAAAATTAAAATGGCTTTAACGCCACCGGCCGAAGTATGTACACGAAGTAATGCGCATTCCGATTTGGCTTGTTCAAGCTGTCACTCGTCATGGGTGCCAACTTGTATTGGCTGCCACAACGAGTACGACGCAAACGAACCATCGTATAACATGGTTGCCAACCAAGAACAAACAGGTGGCTGGGTAGAATTTTTTGGCGAGTATAATGCAAAACTCCCCTCGTTAGGAATTCGCACCGAAGGCGATAAATCAAAAGTAATTCCGGTTGCTCCCGGTATGATTTTAACCATCGATAAAAGCTCCTTTACCGACGACACCGATAATTCCACTATTTTTCATCGTTTGTATGCACCGGTTGCTCCACACACTACTACCAAAGAAGGAAGAGACTGCAAAAGCTGTCATAACAGCTCACTTGCATTGGGATATGGCGAAGGAAAACTGGAGTACGAAATTGTTGAAGGAAAAGGAAAATGGACTTTTTCGCCACTTTACCAACGCGACGAGAATGATGGGTTACCGGCCGATGCCTGGATTGATTTTCTGCAAATACGAACCGGGAAAGTTGCAACCCGCTCGAATGTTTCGCCACTGAGTATAAAGCAACAACAGGCAATTTTAACCGTTGGCGCCTGTTTAACATGCCATGATGATAATTCAGAAATAATGCAGGCTACACTTAACAATTTTGAAGGGCAGTTGCAAAAAAGAAGTGCGGTTTGTATTGTTCCGGAATGGAATTCAGAACAACAATAATAAATATTCATGCTATAAAATGCAATACCAATTTAACCATTAAACAACACAATTACAGCTATGATAAATATCATAAGAAATTGGTACATTGCAAATCAGTAAAAAACGTCAAACCATCTAATATGGGTAACACAAGTTGTAATTGCGAAGACTGTCAGCTTAGAAGTATATTTTTTTCACATGTTAAAGATGATGCATTACTAAACATCTGTGACCTGAAAAGGGAAAGACGTTTTTCAAAAGGAGAATCCATTATACAAGAAGGCGAAGCGATTACAGAATTCCTTTATATGAAAGAGGGGCTGGTAAAACTCTCGAAAAAAACGATAAACGGGAAAGACCAAATAATCAGCTTCTCGAAACCTTTCGATTTTGTGAGCCTTTTATCAGTATTTTCATCCGATCAGTACAAATACTCGGTTACGGCAATTGAAGAAACTACCGTTTGTAGCATGCAACTTGAAATCGTAAAAAAACAAGCCCACGAAAATGCGTTATTCTCCATGGATTTAATGTCGCACATTAGTAAAATGACGGATAAAATTATTCACGACAGCCTTGAAATAAAACGCAAACACCTGAAAGGCCGAATAGCTCATGTACTGTTATATTTTGCCGATCACATTTACAACCGAGATAATTTTGAGCTTCCGATAGCGCGTCGCGAAATAGCAGAATATATTGGGATGACCACGGAAAATGTAATTCGCACACTTTCGGAGTTTAAAAAAGATAAGATTATTCGAACCGTTGGAAAATCGATTTATATTATCGATAAAAAGCGACTGAAAAATATATCAGAGTTTGGATGATTCCAAATCTTCCGGCCTGTTTAGGTTTGTAAATAAACGTTTGTTTCTGCTCGTAAAATCCGTTGCATCCACCCATTTCGTATTTACTTTTTTCAACAAGTTACGCATCCGGTAATCACCCTCTTTTAACAACTGCTCCATTGCAGGAATACAACTTACATTATAAAGTGCAATTAAAGGTTCCACTCCTTTTTCGGTAAACGGAACTACAGTATCAAAATCGCCGGCATTTTGTAACAGAAACTGCAAAAAAGGCGCATCAACAAAAGCAGCATCAACACTTAAAACAAGGTTCCAATCGGTATTTGATTGTTTTAGCCCTGAATAAATTCCACTCATTGGCCCACAGTTTTTATAAGCGTCTTCAATAAGCGGATAGCTGTATACAGCGTGAGATTCGCTATTCGAACTAATCAATAATTCAGAAGAAAAAGATTTACACAGCTTTATTGCACGTTCAAGCAAAGTTGTTCCTTCCAACTCGAGCAGGGCTTTATCGGTGCCCATTCGTTTACTTTTTCCTCCGGCTAATATTAAGGTGGTTACTTCCATAAAAATTAGTGCTGCCCCAAAGTTACATTTTATGCAAGATAAATCTTAAGCAGATCAATTAAAGCGTTGCGTTTAATCGGTTTTGCAATGTAATCGTTACACCCCAGGGCAAAACATTTTTTTCGTTCTTCGGGCATTGCATAAGCCGTTTGAACAATAACCGGTAATTCCGGATGTTTTTCGCGCAGTTTTTCCAGGGCATCAAGGCCATTCATTTCGGGCATATTAATATCCAGCAAAATCAAATCCGGAATTTCTTCTTCCAACATTTCCAATAACTCAATGCCGTTATTTGCTCTTTTGGCTTGCACTCCGGCCAATCGCACTATTCTTTCCAGCAATAAAAAGGAATTATTATCATCTTCGGCGATAAAAACTCTTTTGCCGTGAAAAAGAGGAGATTGTAAATCGGCTTTTACTCTTTGTGGCATTTCCGGCTCTTCTATATCATCGTCGATTGGAAGTGTAAAATAAAACGTGCTTCCTTTTTCAAATTCCGATTCCAGCCAAATCTCACCTCCAAGCAGATCCAAAAGACCTTTTACAATACTCAATCCCAATCCGGTTCCTTTATTAAACTCGATGTTGGATGCTTGTGAAAAACGATCGAAAATCTTTTTTTGCTCTTCAGGCGGAATTCCCGGCCCTTCATCCCGAACAAAAAATTCAACTTTACTTCCGTCATCAACAATTTTGTAGCCTAACGAAACCGTGCCTCTTTCGGCATATTTTATCGCGTTGTCAAGCAAATTGGTAAGGATTTGTTTAAAGCGTACCTGGTCGGTTCGCAACCGAATTGGTTTTAGCTCATCCATTCGGTCAACCTCAAGGCGAATGCTTTTATTGGTGGTAAATACCTTTGCACGGCTAACTTCCACCAAATCAAAAATCGTAGTTTTAATATCAACCAACGACAAATCAATTTTCATTTGATTTGACTCAATTTTCGAGATGTCGATAATATCATCAATAATCCGAATCAGCTGTTCGCCCGAAATTGAAATTATATTGCGGTAGCGATCAACCAGTTCTCGCGGCAGATCGGGATCGCCAAGCATATTGGCAAACCCCAGCAAGGCGTTCATCGGTGTTCGGATTTCGTGACTCATATTGGCCAAAAACTGCGATTTTAAGCGATCTGATTTTTGCGCACTGTTTCGCTCTTCCTCCAACACAAATTTATTTTCAAGCAATAAAGTCGATGTTTTCTGTTCCTTCTTTAGCGAACTGTTTAGGTTACGCAGCATTTCGTTTAATAATACCGCAAAAAATACACTCACGGCAATAAATATGAGTACGTTAACGGTCCAACCAAGCCGGCCATAAACATTTAACTCGGTAGTATATGGCGAATTAAAATGTATTGGAATATATAAAAGTATGCACGCAGCAATGGCGAGTACCTCGGAGTAAATTAAACCTTTATAACCGTAAAAAAAGCACGCCAGGGTTACAAAAATAAATAGCCAGTTAAATCCTGAACCCCTGGTCCCGATCATTAAAAAAACGCTTATTCCAAGAAGAAAAAACATTAAAATACTAACAAGTACTTTAACCCGTGCCAGAATTCGTTTTGAAAAAGTGATGTAAAGTAAAACCGAATAAATAATTGAATTTGAAACAACCAACCCCCAAACTCCTTCTTTTACTGCAAAAAACACTCCGGGAACAAAAGCCAACGGGCCAATAATAACAAAAGCACCAAGCATTAAAATCAATACCTTGTTCTTCCATTCGGCAAACACCTGAATATCTCTTAATCGGGGATAGGGAATAAAACGTAATAAAAAGTTTACAAGATTGTCAATATTCATTATCCTTGGTTTTTCAGTTCATATTGCAGCGGTAAAATCGCATGGCAGCTAAAGCCAAATACAACTAAATACAGCTATACTGAAAATTATGAGACCAGGGAAGAGAAACCAAATATACAGAAAAATCGTTCCGGTTACACGGAATTTATATTGAGAGACAAAAAAAAAACCTCAGAAAAACTGAGGTTTTTGTAGGGTGGATGATGGGATTTGAACCCACGACCTCCGGAACCACAATCCGGCGTTCTAACCAACTGAACTACAACCACCATTTTGTTTGCGGGTGCAAATATAAATATTTTATTCTTTCTACAATTCAAAAAATATAAATTTTGAACGCTATTTTTGAATGAAATGACGCAAGCGGAAAATTTATTCCGTACAATATGCAACCTCGCGTGCACATTCTTGTCATTAAAAATGAAAGATGAACAGTTGAGAACAAAAGAGCAATTACATAAAAAGATAATCGAAGCCTGTAAGAAAGGAGATAACCGGGCGCGATACAAATTGTATGAGCTATACTCGAAAGCTATGTTCAATATTTGTTATCGAATGATGAATAACCGCGAGGAGGCTGAAGATATGCTGCAGGAAGCATTTACACAGGCCTTTATTAAACTTGAATCATTCAGGTACGAATCGAACTTTGGCTCGTGGCTAAAACGCATTGTGGTTAACACATGTATAAATGCCATTAACAAACGAAAAGTAGATTTAACCTACTGCGAAGAAATTTATGATTACGACACGCAGGAAGAAAACGACAATTATGAACCCGAATTTACGGTAGAAAATATAACACAGGCAATGGCACAATTGCCCGAAGGAGGAAGAATGGTTTTTTCGTTATACCTGCTTGAAGGTTACGACCACGGCGAAATAGCACAAATACTGGAAATTAAAGAATCGACATCGAAAACCCAGTTTATGCGCGCCAAACGCCGTGTTGTTGAATTATTAAAACAAACCCATGGAGATGCTATGGATAAAATATAAGCCATATGGAGAAGAATAAGTTAGAAGGATTTATAAAAGCAAACCGCAAGGAATTCGATTTCAGAACACCATCGGCGGAAGTGTGGGACAAAATTGACGCTGCAACAAAAAATACAAAAACTTTTTCGTTGCGCCACTATTTTATTCGCGCTGCTGCAGTGGCCGTTATTTTAATTGTGGCCGGGGCAGTAGTTTGGCAAAGCATGCTAAACAGTCCGCAAAGGCTGGCCGAAAATACCGACCCGGAACTAATGGAGCTAATTGAAGCTGAAGCGTTTTATTCGCACCAGGTGAATCAAAAATTAAAAGAGATACAAAAATGTTACTATACTTTTCCGGAACTAAAACACGAAATTGAAACCGACTTAAACGAACTGGAGGGAATGTATAAACTGCTAAAAAACGATTTGGAAGAAAACATATCAAATAAAAGTGTAATTGAAGCAATGATAGAAAACAACCGTTACAGACTACAGCTTTGCGATGATGTGCTAAACCAAATTAAATGTTAGAGAAGGAGGAAAAATGATAAAAATAAATTGGAATATAATTACCGGGGTGTTTGTCTTTCTTATTCCGCTTTTTGCAAATGCACAATTTACCGACACCAAAGAAATAAGAAGATCGTATGCCATTACACCCGAAACTCAAATTGAGATTACCAACAAATACGGTAAAATTGACATAAAACCATGGGATAAAGATTCGGTAAAATTCCTCATCAATATCAGGGTGGAAGAAAAAAAACTATCGAAACTGGAAGAGTCGATCGACGAAATTGATTTTGAAATTCGGAATAGCGAACACTACCTGATTGTGCGCACCCTGGTAGAAAAAAACAAAGGCGCATTAGCCCGGGAAATAAAAAAATTTAAAGAAACACTGCTAAGCTCCGACGGAAATATACAAGTTGATTATACGGTTTGGATGCCCGACTCGAACCGCTTAAAAATTGACAATAAATTTGGAGACATTTATATTGGTGATTTTAAAGGTGAGGCCGACATTTCGTTATCGAACGGCAACATGAAAGCCCACGATTTTACCTCTATTAATCTTACGCTTAATTTTGCCGATGCTACCATTAACAAAATTACAGAAGGCCGCTTAGACTGCAATTTCAGCGATTTATTTGTTAAAGAAATTGGAGCGGTACATTTAGAAAGTAAATCAACAGAGTTTGAACTTCAACAGGTTGAAACCCTCACGCTCTCCTCGCGTCGCGATAAATTCAGGATTGGTCAGATAGAACTACTCGACGCCAGGAGCAGTTTTACAACGTTCAGAATTAACGAGATGCTGGATCGTACAAAAATTCAGTCCGAATATGGCGACATTGAAATTGAAAACACAATTTCTGATTTCAGCGGTATAAGTATTGAATCGCGTTCAACCGATATCAATCTATATTTTAACAACGAGACACAGTTTGCTTTCAATATTAAACAGGCAAAAGCCGAACTCGATATGGGGATGGATTTTGAAGTTGTTAAGGAAGAAACGCTGGACGAAAAAGAAAATGAAATACAAATTAACGGGTATTTTGGAGACAATAAAAATGCCACCGAAAAGCTTTATATCAACGCCAACTCGGGGAATATAAACATCCGAACTTCGTACCAATAAACAACAATTTTAATTTTTTAGCACGCATTTTGCAACCTCCCTCAAAAACACCTGTCTTTTAAAAACAGAAAGAAACAATTATTAACCACTCGGGAATTGTTTGTCAAAAAGCCATGAAAACAATTAAGCAGACTTCCCGCCAGAAAACTATTTTGAAATGAAAACAATTAAACTATTCATTTATGGGCTTGCTATAATTGTAAGTGCCGCCAGCTGTATCGAAGACATTTCGATTGAAGGCAACGGAATTCAGGGAACAGAAGCCCGCATTGTTACCGAATTTAAGAAAGTAAAATCGTCAGGCGATTTTGAAGTTCACATCACCGAAACCTCCGACCACGAAGTAGTCATCAGTGCCGAAGAAAATCTTTTGCAATACATTGAAACTTATGTTTCGGGCGAAACACTGCACATTGATGTAAAAGGAATCCGCAACTTGAGAAACCGCCTGCCAATGGAAGTATTTATCTCAACACCTACACTTGAAGGAATAAAACAAAGCGGATCGGGCATTATTACAACCGACTATTTTGTTAGCGACAAAATGGATGTAATTCTCTCCGGATCGGGAAAAATAGTTGCAGCTTTTGAAGCAGAAGAAGTTGATGCCTTGTTATCGGGATCGGGAACAATCGAATTTTCAGGTTTTGCCGATGATGCCGATTTTGTAATTAGCGGATCAGGAAATATTGATGCCCACCAACTCGACCTTTATAATTGCACCACTTCCACTTCCGGGTCGGGCGATATGTTTATTACCGTTTCACGAAATCTTCGTTCAAATATATCCGGCAGCGGCAACGTATTTTACTATGGCAATCCGGGCATTGAAACACATATTTCGGGCTCGGGCAGTGTAATCAGCGATAACTAAAAAAACAACCACTATGAAACGCTACTTCATTCTTTTACTATTTATTTTACCACTGGCACTTTCAGCACAAACATTCGATAAAGCAATTGGTATTCGCGGAGGGCATTCTTCGGGTTTTGAATACCGCTTTTATACCGATGATGCCAACTCGTACAAATTTCTTTTAGCCACACGCGATGACGGGGTTCAGTTCCACGCATTTAAAGAATTTCACGAATACGACCTGTTTACATTCTCAGAGCAATTATCACTTTTTTACGGACTGGGAGTTCATTTCGGATACGAACAATGGGACAAATACTATGTACAAAACAATACAAGTTGGTACGAAGAAAGAACGGCATTACTGGCCGGTGTTGATGCCGTTGTAGGTGTAGAATACCTGTTTTACGAGGTTCCGCTTTCCATCGGTTTCGAGGCAAAACCGTACATTGATGTGCTGGGTCGCGACTTTTTCGACCTTGAATTATTCGACTTTGCCTTCACCCTAAAATATCATTTTTAAGCCAAAACAATTACTTAAACAAATTCAGAAACAAAATGAAAAAATTAACACTTTTAATGGCTGCAGGTTTTGCTTTTGCGCAAGACGACTATTACAACAACGATGTAGAAACCATCTTTTCGAACCAACGAAGTAACGGCGGTTACGGCGCTTTTTCGGTTGGTTACACCCAAATTGACGGACGCGATGCAATGGTGGCCGGTGCACGCGGAGCTTTTATTTTCGACCATTCGTTTGCCATTGGAATTGCCGGATATGGTTTTGTAAACGATCTGGAATACCATAATTACCAGGCAAATCCTGAAGACCGATTCTTTTTAGCCGGTGGTTATGGTGGGGTATTTTTTGAGCCTATTGTTGGAGGAACAAAACCGGTGCATGTTTCTTTCCCCATTGTTGTGGGAATGGGAGGAATATCGCTGGTTGAACACACCGGATGGGACTGGGATTATTACCACGATTACCAGGAGTACGACACTGACTTGTTTTTTGTTTTCGAGCCGGGCGTGGAGTTGGAATTCAACCTCACCCGCTTTTTCCGCATTGCAACTTACGGAAGTTACCGCTTAACATCCGATATAAAATTATACGATACAAACCCTGATGTTCTTCGCGGATTTAATGTGGGGATGACTTTTAAATTTGGAAAGTTTTAACCCCATTCATTAAAAACAAAAAGCGGTTGCCCGATTTGATTTCAGACAACCGCTTTTTTTATTGCTAATAACTCTGTTTATTCGTAAAAATCTACGTAATCCTGGGCTTTTAAATACTCCAGACTTTTCTTA
The DNA here is from genome assembly GCF_963676815.1 of uncultured Draconibacterium sp. Lineage (NCBI taxonomy): Bacteria > Pseudomonadati > Bacteroidota > Bacteroidia > Marinilabiliales > Prolixibacteraceae > Draconibacterium > uncultured Draconibacterium sp. The sequence continues at coordinate 2,860,236 of NZ_OY781365.1, read as the reverse complement.
CAACTTTCCAGCGGTTCAAAATTGTACTCTTCCACCTCTACAATTCCGTACTCTGCACCAGATTTTTCGCGTTCGGCAAACAACGCTGCAAAATCCATTTCTCCACTTTCGCCTACTTCTTTCTCGTCTTTTATGTGCCACAACTCAAAACGGCCTGGATATTTTTCAAAATAATCAAGTGCGTTTTTGCCACCCTCGGCAATCCAATACAAATCAAGCTGGAACATCACTTTTTCAGGATCGGTTAACTCCAACATCCAGTCGTAAAGGGTTTTACCATCGTATTCTGTAGTAAATTCCTGGTCGTGGTTATGGTAGCCAAAACGAATACCTGCAGCGTTACATTTTTCGCCAACTGCTTCAAAATATGTGCAATAGTCCTTTAATCCGTCAAGGCTTTGGTAAGCCGTTTCTCCCATCCATGGCTGAACGATCCATTTTACGCCGGCAGCCTTGTGCGCAGCAATGCAGGTATCCCACCATGCCATGGTTTCGTCCCATGTTTCTTCGGTTGGAACAGCTTGCCCGGTGTGGGCTCCTAAAAACTTCAGGCCGCTGCTTTCGCACAGGTTTTTAAACTCAACCGGATCGATGCCATAAATTTTGCCATCGCCGTACCCTGCAGCTTCAACAAATCCGTAACCCATATCGCCAACTGCTTTAAGTGTTGCAGCCACATCTTCTCCCATGTCGTCTTTTACCGACCACAGTTGAAGCCCGATAAATTTCTCTTTCTTCACCTCAGTACTCTTTTCTTCAGCTTTTTTAGGAGCCTGGTTACATGCCGTAAATCCCTGCATAAACAATGCAGCAACGGCAACAAATGTCATTAATTTTAAACTAATTCTTTTTGAAATCATTTTAACTGGTTTTAGGTATATAATTAAAAATTCGAAAAAACGAACAGAATACAAATATGTGGTTTTTCGTGCATTATTCCCATATTTGACTGTTTTAATTCGCAGCTCTTTCGGCTGTAATTAAAAGCACGATTATAAATTTACACCAACATTAAAAAGATAGAACTAAAAACAGTTACATCTGTTGCCTGATATTAAACAATGTTTACCGAATGAAGAATAAAGATCTGCTTGCCATCCTTTCGGCCCTTGCCGCCGTTTTTTTCTGGAGCTTTTCGTTTGTATGGTTCAAAATCGCATTTTTGGCCTATAAACCCATTACTGTTGTTCTTTTCCGACTTGCCATTTCGGCAATCCTTATCATCATTATGGCGCTTTCGGTAAGGCAACTTCAGAAAATAAAAAAGGAGGATTACAAATGGTTCTTTTTTATGGCTTTCTTCGAGCCGTTTTTATATTTCCTTGGCGAGAGTTACGGTCTTCAATATGTATCGTCAACCGTTGCGGCGGTAATCGTAGCTACCATACCGCTTTTTACTCCCATTGCCACGTGGATATTCTACAAAGAAAAGGTTAAACTAATGACGGTTATCGGAATCATGTTCTCCTTTTTTGGCGTTGGACTGGTAGTAATGAACGGACAATTTGGTTTTGAGGCATCGCCGCTGGGTGTTGCGCTCGAATCGATGGCAGTTATTGCAGCCATTGGTTTTGCACTCATACTCAAAAAACTAACATCGGATTACAATACCTTAACGATTATTGCCTATCAAAATATTATTGGGGTGTTGTTGTTTCTTCCCATTTGGCTAAGCATCGATTTTCAGGATTTCATGCAGACACCATTTCACCCTCAAGCTTTCAGGGCGATAATACTGCTGGCGGTATTTTCATCTACACTGGCCTTTGTGTTTTTTACCAAAAGTTTACGCGTGCTGGGAGTTACGCGTGCCAATACATTTATAAATCTTATACCGGTATTTGTGGCAGTAATGGCCTATTTTATTTTAAAAGATGAATTGAGCGTTCAGCAAATAATTGGGATTATTGTGGTTGTTACCGGACTTTTCCTTTCGCAGATAAAGAAAAGAGGAATCAACGGTCGCAAAAAAGGTGTAGAAATTCATCGGAAATAATGGCTACCAAAATGAACATCAACTACAAAACACCAGAAGAATTAAAACTGCTAACCGACAAAAGCAGGCCGGAAACCAGCGTTTTGCTGAAAAAGCTAAAAAAGAAAAAGCCAAAGCGACTTGACGATGTGGTGCATGAGCTACATTACGAAGCGTTTGATAATTTTGATTGCTTAGATTGTGCCAACTGCTGCAAAACTATTGGCCCACGCCTTATAGTTAAAGACATTGAGCGACTGGCCAAACACCTGAAAATGAAATTGCCCGATTTTACGGAGCAATACATACGAATTGACGAAGACGGCGACTATGTTTTTAAGGAACACCCCTGCCCTTTTCTGATGTCCGACAACTATTGTATGGTGTACGAAAGCCGCCCAAAAGCCTGCCGCGAATACCCGCACACCGACCGTAAACGTTTTTATCAGATTCTTGACCTGTCGCATAAAAACTGCGAAACCTGCCCGGTGGTGCTGGAAGTTTTTGAAGAGCTGAAGAAGGAAAATTTCTAAAAGTTATTCCCGTAAGCTTTCTGACTTATCTGCATCTGGAGTGACTTCAAAACTTATTTCGCCAAAACAAACGGTGCCGCTGGTAGTAATCCCTTCCACTAAAACTTTGTAGCGGGCAATATCATCCGATGTGAAAAAAGAAACATTCGCCACTCCATTAGTAAGTTTCACCGAAGGATTCCAGTACAACGTAGTTCGGTAATCCGGCCGTTCTGAATTCCTGTTTTCGGCAGTATAAATTGGCGAATAAAACTCCCGGTATTTCGAAAAACCTTTAATCTTTTGCTTGATCACCCCTTTCAAATATTTTTCACGCACCTCATCCGGGGCGCCACGTTTGGTATAAATAAAAATCGCACCATTCGACCCTCTGACACCTAGTAATGCCATTCCTGTTGGATTGTGCGTGCTAATTATATCAACACGGTCAATACTCGCTACAGACAAGGGCGGAAAAGGCATATAAGGATCTTCCCAAGGAGATCCATCAACATAAATCAAAGGCTTTGTTCCTGCAAACATTGACTTAGGCATACGATTCCCAAAAAATGTGGGCGCTTTTTCAAACAGGAAAACCTCTAAACTATACGCCATAAAATCTCCCTCCGTTGGTTTTATCATTATATCAGGTTCCGAATAAATCTGCGAAAATTTTACTTCCTCCTGCTCCGGTGCATTTGCACTAACTTCCACTTCGTCAATTAGTATCACATCTTTTTCTGGTTCGAATTCCTTTTCGGCCATACTCGCATAATAATTTTGCCTATAGAGTTCAAGCGGGATGCGATTTCGCTCCGAATACAGTTTGAATTTGTTCGGATTAAAATTCGCAGAAACAGTTGTCAACGGCTCAATTGTTACTCGTGTATTTTCACTTTCGTTACTTTTTCGCGCCTGCAAGGTTACTGCTGCTGAATCGGCCAGGTTTATGTGCTCAAAAACAAATCGGCCATCGGCATCGGTAGTTTCCCACGCGGTATATAAACTGTCGTTTTGCACCATAAGCAGGACTTCGCTGTCGGGCACCCGCTTTTTATTCCATAGGTTAGTTACATAGCCGCCGATAGTAAAACCTGCCGTTACAGGGTAAGTAAATTCTTCCTCATCCAGGTCTGCAATTTTATTCCAGATGTAGTTGCTCCAGCCGTGTGTTAACATCAGCAGATTGAGTTTCTGTTCGGCAGAAATTTCCGCATCATCGTTAAAATAGTCAGCCGGCGATTCAATGCGCCCAATAAGTTCAGCATCAAGATACAACTGCGACAACAGGGTTTGTGATTCACCAAAAGCATTCAAACTATTTTCGTCAACAACCGCAATAGAAAGCCGTGCACTGTCAGTAAGAAATTTTTTATCCGGAATAAGATGAATTTCGGCCAAACTGCGGTTTGAAAAAACCGAATCCGACAGATCAATATTGATGGGATTTGTTTCAATTATGCCGTTAAAATACAGGCGCTCAGAAACCGGGTTTAAATCTTCGTTTAACAGCACCAGGCGGTTTATCCCGGCACCAAATTTATCCTTCTCAATTTTTACGCTAAAGTCGTTTTGGGTAGGTCGTACTTTTTTGTAGAAAATTACTTCTCCCCGATTCATACACGCCAGCGTATATTTTTGGCGCTGATAATTTTTTGAGTTGCTTAAAATTCCAACATGTAAAAGATCTTCGGTGTTGTTATACAACTGCAGTTTTATTCCTTCTTTTTCTGCTTCCCAAAACTGTACTTTTACTTTTGGGAAAGCATTTAATACAACGGTATATTCCTCTCCGCTGTTCGGGTAAAAATCAAACCTTCCCAAGCCTTTATAGTTGGTTTCAAAGTGAGCAACCGTTTTTTTGTCTTTATTCAACACCACTCCGTTAGTGTGAATACTTTCGCCATTTCTGCCGGTAATTTTCACGCCAATAACGTTCGGTGTGTGCTCCAGCAAAATACCTCCTTCAGGAAAAAAGCGAACAAGTGGGTTCATATCTCTATTCGTTTCAGTCTGCAGCTGCGCTTCAATTTCAAATGAATTTTTGGTCCGCTCAATAGCTAGCGATTTGTAAAAGAAACAGTCATCGCCAAAGTTTCGGAGGTAATTGGTGTAAGCCCTGAAAATAATGTTTCCGGTAAGCAGCGAATCAACAATTGGAATATTTCCTTCCCCAAATCCCTTATAAACAGGAAATATCCCGGATTTTAAGATCGCTCCACTTGAATCGATTAAATCAACATACAAGTTCTGATCGTTGCTTACCGGAGCATGAGTTTTCCCGTTCAGCAGGTAGACACTCAACCAAATGGTATCGCCAAGAAAATAAATTTCACGGTCGGTTTGTACATACAATTTCTGAAAGCCCTGAGGAGAGGCATTAGTATCAAAACTCTGACTGTTTTGCGCCAACAAACTTTGAGCTAAAATTAAGTAAAGAGACAACGCTGTTAAAGGATTGCGCATTGGTCTGTTTTTGGTTTATTAGTTGGACAGCACTAAAATTAGCAATAAAAATTTTAATGTTCAATTGTATTTCTCATATATCGCAGCGTAAAGCCAATTAGCGTTCATGTTATACATCATCTTTTTAGTTTTCAGCAACTAAGGCCTCTCAATTAGCCAAAAAATGCAAGAGTTTAAAAATGTATGAAGAAAACCAGCAGAAAATCTCTAACTTTAGCAAAAACACGAACACTGCACGATATACAGATTATGAAGAACTTACTTTTAAACGACGGGAACAAGCTACCAATTATTGGTTTTGGCACTTATAAATCAAACGAGCAAGAAGGAATTGAGGCAGTAAGTTTTGCCTTGCAAAATGGTTATCGATTAATTGACACGGCTGCCTTTTACTTTAACGAAGAAGCCGTTGGCAAAGGAATAAAAGCCAGTGGTGTTCCGCGCGAAGAAGTTATTGTAACCACTAAATTGTGGCGTGATTACCTGGGATATGAATCAACCAAGAGAGAGCTGGAAAAATCATTAAAAAAGTTGGATCTCGATTATATCGACCTGTACCTGATTCACTGGCCGGCAAACTCGCGAAACTATAACGACTGGCAGAATGCCAATGCCGACACCTGGCGCGCCATGGAAGAGCTGCAAGCCGAAGGAAAGATTAAATCGATTGGGGTAAGTAATTTCTGGCAAGAACATTTTGATGCATTGTTTAAAACCGCCAATGTAAAACCCGCTGTTAACCAAATTGAGTTTCACCCGGGCTACTGGCAACCGGAATTAACGGCTTTTTGTAAAAAACATAACATTGCCATTGAAGCCTGGTCGCCACTGGCACGCGGACGCGTTTTCGATAACGAAACCTTGCAGCAAATTGCAAAAAACCATCAGCAATCCATCGCAAAAGTTTGTTTGCGCTGGATTACACAACACGATGTTATTGTTATTCCAAAATCAACCACAAACGAGCGGATTCTTGACAATCTGGAGTTGTTCGATTTTGAACTAACTCAGGAAGAAATGAGTTTGATAGATAATCTGCCGGAAATGGGATTTAGCGGGGAATTGCCTGACATTTGGCCGGAGAGACTTCCACTAACATAGCGCAGTGGCATCCACTTGTATAATTTCAACAATCTGTTTTCCCTGTAATAATAATTAAATACCTTTGGCGTTTTAGAAAAAATGACAATCGCGCATGAAGCGAAAAATATACGTATTAATTTTATTCAGCTTATTATTCTTAACCGGGAAAGCACAGATAGGTGGTGAATACACTTACCAGTTTCTGGAGCTCACCAACTCGGCACGTATTGCAGCTTTGGGAGGTACTCAAATTGCCATTTACGATTCAAGCGACCTGAACCTGCCTTACACCAATCCGGCACTACTGCACGAAGATATGGACAACCGTGTTTTGGTGAATTACGTAAATTATCTTGCCGATGTAAATTATGGTTATGCCTCATACGCCAAGACCTACAACGGAATTGGCAATTTTGCCGTGGGAATGCACTATATAAATTACGGACAGTTTGACGAAGCTACGGAAGCCGGAGAACTAACCGGCGCCACTTTTAAAGCGGCAGAATACGCCCTTAACCTCATTTATTCGAACAGCTACAAACGACTGAATTACGGTATAAATGTAAAACCCATTTTATCCTCTTTCGAAACTTATCAATCGTTTGGAATTGCTGCCGATTTGGGCGCCAGCTTTGCCAGTAAAGACGGCTATACCAACGTAGCACTGGTATTTCGCAATATCGGAACACAGATTTCAACCTACTACGATGGAGCCGACAAAGAGCGTATTCCGCTAAATATTCAGGCCGGAATAAGTAGGCGTTTGCAACATGCTCCTTTAATTTTTTCGGCCACCTTGCAGCACCTTAACCATTGGGACTTGGCCTCAAGCGATGAAGAAAAGGAATTTAACGGCGAAACGATCCACCAGCGCGAAGAGAGTTTTGCAAAACAAACCATGCGCCATTTGGTGTTGGGAGCAGAAATACTTCCTTCGGAGAATTTTACCTTACGAGTTGGCTATAATTACCAGCGTCGTCAGGAATTAAAATTCGACGACAAGGCTTCAACCGTTGGCTTTTCTGCCGGATTTGGATTAAAAATCAAACGTTTTCATTTTGATTATGCCATTTCCCGCTTCCATTTGGCCGGCTCATCAAACCTGTTTTCAGTGTCGGTTAACCTGAACAATAATTTCTAAAAACAGACAATTGAATCTTAATTAAAATTTCCCCATCTTTGCTTCAAATTCCTAAAGAAACATGAACGAAAGAAAGATTATCATCGCCATCGATGGCCATTCGTCTTGCGGTAAAAGCACCATGGCAAAGTCACTTGCCCAGCGCTTGGGCTACGTTTATATCGACACCGGGGCCATGTATCGTGTGGTAACGCTGGTTGCCCTTCGTAACGGATGGATTGAAGATAAAATTCCCGACACGCAAAAAGTAATTGATAGTTTGAAAGACATAAAAATCACTTTTAAATGGGATGAAGAAGCCGGGAAAAACACTACTTTCCTGAATGGCGAAAACGTGGAGGACGAGATTCGGCAGTTGGCAGTTTCGGAGAATGTAAGCCCGATTAGTACCATTGCCGAAGTGCGCCACGAAATGGTGCGCCAGCAACGCGAAAACGGCAAAAACAAAGGCATTGTAATGGATGGCCGCGATATTGGCACAGTTGTTTTCCCCGATGCCGAGCTAAAGATATTTATGACCGCCTCGCCCGAAATTCGTGCGCAGCGTCGCTACCTTGAACTCACTGAAAAAGGTGACAACGTTAGTTTCGATGAGATTCTGGCAAATGTTGAAGGACGCGATAAGATCGATTCTACACGCGCCGTAAGTCCCTTAAAACAAGCCAACGACGCGCTTATTCTTGATAATAGTGAACTAACGCGCGAACAACAATTGGACTGGGCCGTTAAGAAAGTAAAAGAAATTACTGAAGAAAAATGATTGTTGAGATAGATAGAAGATCGGGATTTTGTTTTGGCGTGATCAACGCAATCAAAGCAGCAGAGGATGAGTTGAAGGAATCGAAACAATTGTATTGTTTGGGCGATATCGTTCACAACGGAATGGAAGTAGAACGCCTTGAGAGAATGGGATTAAAATCGATCTCGAAGGAGGAGTTTTTTACCCTCAGCAATTGCAAGGTTTTAATACGTGCCCACGGCGAGCCACCGGAAACTTACGAATATGCCAAAGCCAACAATGTAGAACTGATTGATGCAACTTGCCCGGTAGTTTTAACGCTACAGGAGAAAGTAAAAAGTTCGTATTCCAAACATTCGCAAATTGAAGGACAAGTGGTTATTTACGGTAAAAAAGGACATGCCGAAATTGAAGGGCTTAACGGGCAAACAAACCACAATGCAATTATTATTGAAAGCATTGCTGATGTGGATAAAATCGATAAAAGCCGTCCGGTTTCGCTTTACTCGCAAACTACCAAGCGAATTGAAGATTTTCATGCAATTGCCAAAAAAGTGCACGAAACTACCGATCCCGGGGTTCCGGTAGAAATAAAAGATACCATTTGCCGACAAGTTTCAAACCGGGTGCCTAACCTGAAAAAGTTTGCCGAGCGTTTTGATATGATCCTTTTTGTTGCCGGGCGAAAAAGCTCCAACGGACAATACCTGTACACCATTTGCAAAGAAGTAAACGACGATTCGTATTTCATTTCAAATCTTGAGGAAATTAAGAAGGAATGGTTTGATGGTGTTAAGTCGGTGGGTATTTGCGGAGCTACCTCAACACCAAACTGGCTAATGGAAGATGTGGAAAAATGGATCCACGCCAACTTCGATTAAGATTTTAAAGCGCATTCCATAATTTCGAGTACTTTTAGGCAAACATTTTTTATGCCTGAACTTTTTGCACAAGTAATATTACCACTGTCGTTGCACGATAGCTTTACCTACCAAGTACCGGCATTGCTTGCAAACGAGATTGCTACGGGGAAACGGGTAATTGTGCAGTTTGGCAAAAAGAAATTGTATGCGGCTTTGGTTATCTCGCTTTCGGATAAAAAACCGGAAGATATTGAGGTGAAAGAAGTGCTTGAAATCCTTGATGAACATCCCATAATTTTTCCGGTAAACTTTAAACTTTGGCAATGGCTGTCGCAATATTATTGCTGCACGCTTGGCGACGTATTCCGGGCAGCACTGCCAACCGGCTTAAAACTTGAAAGCAAATCGAAACTGTTTTTAACAGGAGTTGACGAACCGGTAAACCTGACTCCGAAAGAAGAATTAATTATCCGGCAGTTGCAGGAAGATGTCTCGCAACTTTCGGATATTGAGCACAAACTGGGAACCGAATTTTCGTACCAGGCATTGCGCTCTTTGTTGGATAAAAAGGTGGTTTATGCCGAGGAAAAAATCAGCAGTAAGTACAAACCAAAAACCGAGTCTTTCATAAAACTACACGGAAGCATTTCTTCCGAAAAAATGCTTCAGGAAAAGGCAGAATCACTAAAACGTGCAAAAAAACAGCAGGAATTGCTTTTTCATTTTTGCGCCATCACCAATGTTTTTTCCGATGAACAGATAACTGAAATACCCAAAAAAGAATTACTGTCCGGCACTGCTTTTTCGGGTAATTTGGTGAAAGAACTGGTAAAGAAGAAAATTCTAACAGAACACCATAAACAAGTCTCGCGGCTGGAAGAAGAAAAAATAGAGCAGGTGAGCATTAACCTGCTGAACAAACATCAGGCAAAGGCATACGAGGAAATAAAAACCAGTTTCGAAACGCAGCAGGTTACATTGATTCACGGAATTACGGCCAGCGGAAAAACCGAAATTTACATCCATCTAATCGATGAGATAATTAAAACCGGAAGACAGGCATTATACCTTGTCCCTGAAATTGCACTTACAACGCAAATTGTAAAACGACTGAAAAACGTATTTGGCAACAAAGTGGGTATTTACCACTCGAAACTAAACAGCCAGGAACGTGTGGAAATTTGGGAGAAAGTGTTGCAATTCAACGATACTCCCAAAGAAGGTTACCAGGTAGTTTTGGGTGCACGTTCAGCAGTGTTCTTGCCATTTTCAAAACTGGGAATTGTAATAGTTGACGAGGAGCATGAAAACTCCTTTAAACAGTTTGATCCGGCACCGCGCTACAACGCCCGCGACATGGCCGTGGTATTGGGTTACCAAAACGATGCAAAAGTTTTATTGGGTTCGGCAACACCTTCGTTCGAGTCGTATTACAACGCATTAAAAAACAAATACGGCCTGGTAAACCTAACGAAGCGCCACTCCGAAATGGAGCTTCCCGAAATTATGGTTGCCGACATAAAACGCGCCTACAAACGCAAACAAATGCGCTCGTTTTTAACGCCCGAGCTTTTCGAAATGATGGAAACGGCGCTGGAGAAAAACGAGCAGGTTATTCTTTTTCAAAACCGGCGTGGATATTCGCCTTACGTTGAATGTTTTACCTGCGGCGATATTCCCAAATGCCGTAATTGCGATGTAAGTCTCACCTACCACAAATACAAACGAAGATTGAGTTGCCACTACTGCGGATTCAGCTATCAGCTTCCCGACAAATGTGATAATTGCGGTTCGCCCGAGTTAAAAACGCGTGGTTACGGAACCGAGAAGATTGAGGACGAGCTGAAATCGCTGTTCCGAAATGCACGAATTGCACGCATGGATTTGGACACCACGCAATCGAAAAATGCATTTGCCAAAATTGTTAAGAACCTGGAAGAGCGCAAAACAAACATCCTTGTTGGAACACAAATGGTAACCAAAGGACTGGACTTTGAACATGTGAGTGTTGTAGGAATTTTAAATGCCGACAACCTTATCAATTTCCCCGATTTTAGGGCACACGAACGTGCTTACCAACTAATTTCGCAGGTGGCGGGCCGTGCCGGGCGAAAACATAAACAAGGAAAAGTGGTTATTCAAACCTCGCAACCCGATCACCCACTTATTGAGTTGATTCGCGAGCAAAACTACCAGGCAACCTTAAAAGAGCAATTTGAAGAACGCCAGCTTTTTAAATACCCGCCCTTTTACCGGTTGGTAAAAATTGTGATAAAACACAAAAATGTTCAAACCGTTGACCGCGCTGCCAACCAACTGGCACAACAGCTGCGAAAACACAAACAATTATTGGTTATGGGGCCTGAATATCCATTAATCAGTCGCATTCAATTGTGGCACCACAAAGAGATTTGGATAAAGATTGATCGAAAACTTAACCTTGATTTGGTAAAAAAAGAAATTACTGCCGCAGTTAAAGCCGTTAAACATCTCTCGGCCAACAGCAGTTGCGTTTTCAACATCGATGTTGACCCTGCATAAGTTGAAAATGTCTTAAAAAACATAATAAGTTTTGCGTTTTGGCATTTTTCTACCCTAGTTTTTTTCTTAGTTTTGTGGCCTTAACATCGTTGTGTGAACAAAGCAGAAGTAAACGAAATATTCGAACGATTTTCAAAAATGCGAGCCATAGTAATTGGCGACGCAATGGTTGACACCTATCTTTGGGGAAAAGTTGATCGCTTATCACCTGAGGCTCCGGTACCAATCGTATCCGTTACAACACGCGAAAACCGTCTTGGAGGTGCGGCAAATGTGTCGCGCAATATTCAGGCTTTGGGTGCTACACCAATTTTATTTGCAGTGGTTGGCGACGACGATAACGGAAAGGAGTTTCAGAACCTTTTAGAAAAACGTAATGTTTCTGCCGAAGGAATTTTTATCGATCCCACAAGAAACACAACGGTAAAAAACCGGATTATCAGTTCAGGAAAACAAATTGTTCGCGTTGATGAAGAATCGATTGAATACATTTCTGCCGAAATGGAAGCGAAACTGATAAACGCAATTAAAACTGAAATTGAATCAAACCCTGTTGATGTAATTGTATTTGTTGACTACGACAAAGGAGTGGTTACACCAAATCTGTTCAAAACCATTAACGATTTGGCGCGGGAAAAAGGCATTCCAACGGCTGTTGACCCGAAGAAACGAAACTTTAGAAATTACAAGAATGTTTCGCTCTTCAAACCCAACTTCAAGGAGTTTGTTGACGGCACCGGATTACCACTGCTGAAAGGCGATTTGGAAAGCCTGAAAGAAGCTGCTGAGACCTTTAAAAAGGAAATGCAATTGAAGCTGATTTTTATAACACTTTCAGAACTGGGCGTTTTTATCAGCAACGGAGTAAAAGAACAGTATTATCCGGTTGCAATTCGCGATATTGCTGATGTTTCAGGCGCCGGCGACACAGTTATTGGAGTAGCCAGTTTGGCAATGGCAGCAGGGCTTCCACCCAAAATAATGGCACTCATGTCGAACCTGGCAGGAGGATTGGTTTGCGAGAAAGTTGGGGTTGTTCCAATTGATCAAACGCAGCTGAAAAAAGAGATGAAATCTCAAAAAATTTAATCGCTTTTCTGTTCAAACCCAAGTGCTTACTAAATTATCCCCTTTGCCAGCCTTAAAATTTAACTTTGGTTATTGGTAAATTATTAACTTTGAAACCGCTCAAGAATAAAAAAGACGCTATAAATGGGAAAAATAATTTCGTTAGCAAACCAGAAAGGGGGAGTTGGTAAAACAACCACAACAATTAATCTGGCTGCAAGTCTTGCAGTACTTGAACAAAAAGTGCTGATTATTGACGCCGATCCACAGGCAAATGCAACCTCGGGACTGGGTTTCGATTTAAGGAATGTACAGTCGAGCATTTACGAATGTATTGTAAATGAGATTGAAGCCGAAAAAGCGGTTTTACACACCGGAATCGACAACCTCGATTTAATTCCTTCTCACATCGATTTGGTGGGTGCTGAAATTGAAATGCTAAATCTGCCTAACCGCGAGAAAGTACTAAAATCAGCATTGGAAACCTTAAAAGACAAATACGATTTTATTTTTATCGATTGCTCACCATCATTGGGATTGATTACTGTAAATGCCCTTACTGCGTCTGATTCGGTAATTATTCCTGTTCAGTGCGAATATTTTGCATTGGAAGGACTTGGAAAACTTTTGAATACCATCAAAATCATTCAAAACCGATTGAATCCGGAATTGAGTATCGAAGGATTCCTGCTCACTATGTACGATGGCCGTTTAAACCTGTCGAACCAGGTTTTAGAAGAGGTAAAACACCACTTCCAGGAAATGGTTTTCGACACCGTAATTCAGCGTAACGTAAAATTAAGTGAAGCACCAAGCTACGGAAAACCGGTGGTACTTTACGATGCCAGCTCGAAAGGAGCGATAAACCACATGAACCTGGCGCGCGAAATATTACAGCGCAATGCCATGACTAAAATGTCGAAAGACAATGTTGTTATAAATTAAACACCCTTAAGTAAGTATGATGGCAAAAAGGAATGCACTTGGAAGAGGATTAGGCGCACTTATCGACGATGCTGAAAAAATGCAGCAAGGCGCCGGACTGGATGAAATTGAATTAAGCAAGATTGAAGCAAATCCTTTCCAACCCCGCTCGAAATTCGATGAAGAGGCACTACAGGAACTTTCGGCCTCTATCAAAGAAATTGGGTTGATACAGCCAATTACCTTACGAAAAGTTAGCGACGACAAATATCAGATTATTGCCGGAGAACGCCGTTTCAGGGCATCGCAACTAGCAGGTCTGAATAAAATACCGGCTTATGTGCGCAAGGCCAAAGACGATGGTATGCTGGAGATGGCGCTGGTTGAAAACATTCAGCGCGAAGATCTCGACTCCATCGAAATTGCACTCAGCTACCAACGCCTGATGGAAGAACTGGAATACACCCAGGAAGAATTGAGTGGCCGGGTTGGAAAAAAACGCTCTACCATTGCCAACTACCTGCGTTTGTTAAAACTTCCGGCAATTGTACAAAAAGGATTGATCGACAAAGAAATATCAATGGGTCATGCACGGGCCATTATCAATATCGACGATGCCGATACGCAAATTATGATCTTCGAGCAGATTATAAAACACGGGCTTTCGGTTCGCAAAGTGGAAGAAGTTGTTCGCGATTTAAATTCGAGCGAGGAAAAAGCCACCGACACCAAAAAACCTAAGTTTCCGAAAGAGTTTAAGATTATAAAAACACAACTCGACAAGATTTTTAGCCGACGTATTGATTTCTCGATGAACGAGAAAGGAAAAGGTAAAATTACCATTCCATTCAAATCGGAAGCCGACCTGGAAAGAATTGTTAAAATAATTGAAAATCAAAAATAAACCTTAAGGATCACACAAATACTAAGGGTATTTTCTATTTTTGCGCAAAATTATTAGTGTGATTAAACGCGGTTTTTTCTCAAAAATATTGCTTCTTAGCCTGCCATTGTTTTTCAGCATTAATTTGTTGGGGCAAACTGCTGCACAGGATTCCGCTTTTATTGCCAAGGCAAACGAAGAGCCAAAGGTTGAGCATTCGCCGAAAAAAGCCACTTTATATTCAACATTTTTACCGGGACTTGGACAGGCTTACAACAAAAAATACTGGAAGATTCCGTTAATTTATGCAGGTTTCGGAACAATCGGTTATTTTATTCATTGGAATAACGACAATTATAATATTATGCGTCAGGCCTACCTCGATTTAACTGACGGTGACGGTCCGTACGGAATAGAGGATCCAACAAATTCATACATGAAATTGGAGGCAGCACAATTAAGAGACTTAAATAATCCAACTTATTACAACAACTTCAAAACCGGACTCGACAAACAACAAAGTTATTACCGACGCAACCGCGACCTGCTAATTATCAGTATTATTGGTTTTTACGGACTAAATATTATCGATGCCAGTGTTGATGCGCACCTCTATGATTTTGATATTAGCGAAGACCTGACATTTAACTGGCAGCCTACAATGCAATACGAGAATTTTCAGTACGTTTATGGAGTAAGTTGTACCTTTACTTTTTAAGATGAGATACTTTATCCTTTATATATTTTCGACTTTATTTTTTACGAATGCACTGGCGCAGAAAGCTGACACAGCTCTGACACTAGACGACTTAAAATTGGAGTATGACACAATTGGCGTTAACCAATTGGATGTTGATGACATGCTGAACAATGTCTTCTCGGAAAAGATGGACAGCATGATGAGCTCGTGGGATATTCAGAACCGTTTTAGCTTTGGTAATCCGGAGGTAACCACACTTGATTTTCCCAAAAACCTGCCCGATTCGGTCTACATCAACCGCTTAAAAGATATTGAGCAGGTAGTTGATTTATCGTATAATAATGTGGTAAAAAACTACATAAAAATGTATACCGAAAAGCGTCGCGACCTGGTTGAGGTGATGCTTGGTTTATCGGCCTACTACTTCCCTATTTTTGAGGAGACGCTGGATAAATACGACATGCCACTGGAAATAAAATACCTGGCTATTATTGAGTCGGCTCTAAATCCAACAGCACGCTCGCGGGTTGGTGCAAATGGTTTATGGCAGTTTATGTACGGCACCGCCCGAAACATGAAATTAGAGATTACATCGTTTGTTGACGAGCGTCGCGACCCGATAAAAGCCACCGATGCTGCTGCACGCTACCTTACCAAACTTCATGATATTTACGGCAACTGGCATTTGGCTATTGCAGCCTACAACTGTGGCCCCGGAAACGTAAACCGTGCCATCCGCCGCTCGGGTGGAAAAAGAAATTACTGGGAGATTTACTACCGCCTGCCACGCGAAACCAGAGGTTATGTTCCGGCTTTTATAGCAGCAACTTATACCTTTGAATATTATAAGGAGCACAACCTTGTTCCACGCTACCCCGAGATTGAACTTTCGGTTGACACTGTGATGGTGAACGACTACCTGCATTTCGACCAGGTAAGTGCAAAACTACATATCGAAAAAGAACAGCTGCGGGCACTTAATCCCATGTACAGGCGCGATGTTATTCCGGCAAAAGAGAACAAACCTTATCCACTGGTGTTGCCCAACGAGGTGATTCTTGATTTTGTAGATCTTGATACCGCAATTTTTGCTTTCGAACGCGATAAATATTTCCCCGATAATACGTTGATGGATCCGACAACCAGCAACAGCAGCTATTTTACTCCTGTTGATATTAAAGGAAAAGCAAAGGTTGTTTATACCGTTAAAGCCGGAGATAATGTTGGTTTTATCTCTTCGTGGTTTCATGTACGTGCTTCCGATTTACGGTACTGGAACAATATTCGCCGCGATATGATTCGTGTAGGCCAGAAACTTGCTGTTTACGTGCCGGAAAAAGACAAGGAAAAGTACGAACAAGTTACGTCCATGAGTTTTGCAGAAAAACAGGCATCGATTGGAAAAACATCGACTTCAACAACAACGCGCGAAACAAAGCCGCTCGATCCAAATTACGAATATTACACCGTACGCAAAGGCGATACTTTGTGGGATATTGCCCAGAAATACGCAGGAATTTCGGCTGATGAAATTATGCGATTAAACGAGTTGAAAAACGACCGTGGTTTATATATCGGGCAGAAATTAAAAATTAAAAGAAAAGGATAATCTGCAATCTTTCTGAACCTGTTTACCTCTACAAATTGTGAATTACAATCCTGTTTTTTTGCTTCACTGTAAATTTGAAGTACTACTCTGACCGTTAAGTTTCTAATTTTTCCAGACCACTGAATAACTGCTACACCTGTTTTATCTGCGTTCTCTATTCTTCTGTATACGTTTTGGCCCGTACCACAACCAAAAACCGGTTATACTAAACATTAGCAGTGCCAGCCCGGTAATACTTGAATAAAGAAGTTTTAATCCGCCATCGGTTCGAAACCAATGATCGAGAACAGATCCATCGTGAACGTTTTCGATTAAATCCGACCACCGGCGTTCAATCTGCAAAAGTTCTCCTGTGGCACCGTCCAGCTGAATTCCCCAATAACCTTCTTCAAACACAAATTTCACCATTCCCTTGTTCTGACGAACATCAATTCTATCCAATTCGGGCATCCTCGTTGCAGAAATGGAGTCGCGATAAACCTGAAAGGCAATGGTATTCAAACTATCGATTGGCAGCCATTCACTAAGTTCTGTTGATGTTCCGGTACTCGACTTCGCCTGAATAATTCCGCCACTGTTCTTTTTCCATCCCAGTAATAGACCAGAAACCGACATGAAAACAAAAGCAACAAACAAAACCACCCCGGTTATTCGGTGTATCTTTCTGATATTTCTAAGGAAACGTGCTTGTTTAGTCAATCCATTTTTGGCCATAGATGGGTCAGCATTTCAAATTAGAAGCAAAAATATTCTGTTAATTTATTTCGGAAAGCGATACAAATTAAAATCATGTTTGCGCTACTGAATATTTATCTTTTCCCCAAGCGATTTTATTTCCTGCTCAAGTTTCTTGCGCTTTTTAATCGCTTTCGATAAGGCCAGTGCATCGCGAACGGCTTCTTTATCGTATGTTTCAAGAATAATATAATAGTATTCGTTACCAAGAAAAACAGCTTTCAGATTACGATCTACGTTATTGGCAATAAACTCAATTACTCCATTGTCTTTCCCGTTTCGGTACGATACTTTTTCCCACTTTGCTTCCATAAAATCGCTGCGGTGGTTATCGGGCGAACCGATCGGAATATTATCAGTTTTGGCGTCATCGCCGCTATCGTAAACACGGAGGCCGGTATGGTCTAACCAGTTTTCGCCATGGTAATTACTGCTTAAATACAACTCTCCACGCTCATCTAAATGCACCTGAATGTACGAACGATCCCAGGCACGTTTAAAAGTTTGTCGTTTGTGAATGTACTGCGTATATCGGTCGAATTCTGTTTTTTCTTTTACAAACGATTTTTCCAACTCGGCAACCAGAATTTTAACCGAATCCAACTCTGCTTCCTTTCGTTGCATTACCTGAAAACGAACTTCCTGCAACAAGTTTTTTGCTGCATTGGCAGAATACACTGCTTCAGGATACAATTTTGGAATACTGTCTAACTGACGAATGGCTTCGGTGGTATCGCTTTGTGCCAGCAAATTTTTAGCCAGATCAATTTTTACACGCGCCTTATCTTCATCCGACGGGCCACACGAAACAAAAATAATTAGCACTAAAAGTAACAGGTATTGAGCAGAAATCTTCATTCGTTTATAATTGTTTATTTTTGGCAACTCATGTCTGCCTGTTGGCAGAAAAGGAACTCGCATAATCAAATAATTATGCTCGTTTCATCTTTCGTACAAAAGTAGCATTTTAATAGTAACGAGGAAAAACAGTCTTATTATCATGAACACCAATTCTGTACAATTTTTTAACGCCAAAGAAGACGAGAAATTTCCTGAGTCCAGTGCAATAATTATTGCAGCCTGGCACTTGTCGAATGCTGAGAATATTGGGAAAATTATTCGACTGGCGCATAACCTGGGAGCTATTGAAGTATTGTTTGTGCGCGAATCAGAAAATCATCGAGAATCGAAAATAAAAAAAACAGCCGGATTTTCGTACGAGCAAATGAATTGGCGCTTTGTTTCTGAAAATGATTTTATTGAATTACTGGGTGCCGATTATGAGCTGACCATTGTTGAAACCTGCGACGGAGCCACTAATATATTCCGGGAAACGTTACCGCAAAAAACAATCCTGCTTGCTGGAAGCGAATCGCACGGCCTCCCCGAAAGTATTATAAAAATGGCCAATAAAAGTGTTTACATTCCCATGCCCGGAGGCTGCAAATCACTTAATATTTCTAATGCCTTATCGGTTGCTGCTTTTGAATGGTATCGGCAACAAACCTGCATGTAAATTTTGGGTGATTTTCACAATTATTATCAGTTATTTTACATGCAATGAATTAATCCGGACAAGTCGCTCGTAATTATAGATTTTTTCTATCTTTAAAACAAAAATCGACTTACGCCATGATTACCCTAACCCAGTTGGAGTATATAGCTGCCGTTGACACTTATCGTCATTTTGGCAAAGCCGCCGAGGCATGTTTTATTACACAGCCCACTCTTTCTATGCAAATAAAAAAGCTGGAAGAAGACCTGGAGGTTATAATTTTCGACCGAAGTAAACAACCCCTAATTCCTACCGATGTTGGAGTTCGCATAATCGAGCAGGCACGTGTGGTTTTAAAACAAGCCGACGAGGTAAATAACATTGTAAAAGACCATAAAAACCAGGTATCGGGAATGTTGCGCATCGGCATTATTCCAACGCTGGCTCCATATTTACTACCTATTTTTGTAGGCAACTACAAAAAGAAATATCCAAACATATTTATAAAAGTTGTTGAAGCAACTACCGAAAACATTATCAATCTGTTAAACAAAGACCTTATTGATGTGGGTATTTTGGTAACACCGCTGCACGAAGAAAAGATATTGGAGAAGCCTCTGTTTTACGAAGAAATGCTAATCTATGCCAACAGCGGGCACAAACTACACAAGCAAAAAGAAATTACTGTTGAAGATATTGCCACTCCCGAAATTTGGTTGCTGAGTGACGGTCATTGTTTCCGCGATCAGGTGATTAACCTCTGTTCGTACCTGGGAACCACCGACAGCCAGTTACCATTCCATTTTGAAGCAGGATCGTTGGAAACATTAATGAATATTGTTGATCGCGAAGGAGGAATAACACTTATTCCGGAACTGGCCAAAGCAACTATGTCGCAAAAAAGAGCCTACAACGTGGAGAATTTTACCAACATAAAACCACTCCGCGAGGTTAGTTTAGTGTACTCGCGACATTACGCAAAACACAAACTTATCAACTTGCTTTGGCGCGAAATAAAAGAATCTATTCCAAAAGAGTTGCAGGACGAAACCCGTGGAACAATTGTTGAATGGCGCTAAAACACGAAGTATTCTGCCGTATTGTTTGTTAAATAAAACTTACTTCCGAATTTTTCGCATATAATTTATTGCAAAATAAATTTTTTATATATCTTTGCGCCGCAATTCGCGGATGTGGCGGAATTGGTAGACGCGCTAGACTTAGGATCTAGTGCCTTATGGCGTGGGGGTTCGAGTCCCTTCATCCGCACTCAAAAAACCGCCGACCTTATTAAATAAGAGGTTGGCGTTTTTTGCATTTTAAGGGGTATAAAAAATTTATCATCATGAACATTAATTTAGAAAACATCGACCAGGTTAATGCAGTAATCAATCTTACTATTGAAAAAACTGACTATGAAAAGCAAGTTGCCGATGTTTTGAAAGACTATCGTCAAAAAGCTACAATCCCAGGTTTCCGCCCCGGAAAAGTTCCGGCAGGCCTTATCAAAAAACGATTTGGAACAGCTGTTTTGGTTGAAGAGGTAAACAAACTTATCTCTCAAAACCTGTCGAAATATATGATTGATGAAAAACTTCCTGTTCTTGGCGAGCCAATGCCAAACGAGGAAAAACAAAAACCAATCGACTGGGAAAAAGACGAGTCGTTTGAGTTTGCTTTTGATGTAGCTTTGGCTCCTGAGGTGAAAGTTTCGCTTGACAAACGCAACAAATATACCTACTACAAAATCGAAGTTTCTGATGATATGATTCAGCAACAGGTTGACATGGCGGCATCTCAATTAGGAGAAAATGTTCCACCGGAAGAAGCCAAAGAAGACAGCACTGTTCGCGGTAACTTTGTTCAGCTTGATGCTGAAGGAAACGAAGTTGAAGGCGGAATTGCTCCTGAAGGTGTACTTTTAGCCGTTGACAAAATTAAAGACGAGGAAGTTAAAAATGCATTTATCGGTTGTAAAAAAGACGATATCATTGTTTTTAACCCGATAAAAGCTTTCGAAAATAACCACGAAGTTGCGCACATGCTGAACATTAAGCATGAAGAAGCCGAGACTTTGGAAAGCGATTTCAGATATACAGTTACTGAAATACTTCAGTTCCAAAAAGCAGAATTGAACGAAGAGCTTTTCAAAAAGCTTTACGGCGACGAAACGGAGATTAAAACGCTTGACGATTTTAAAGCGCAAATTAAAGACGACCTGGCGAAAAACCTGGTTTTCTCTTCCGATCATAAATTTGCATTAGATACACGCGATGCGCTTGTTGAAAAAACCGATTTGGAAATGCCGGAGGAGTTTTTGAAGCGTTGGTTGATTGCTGTAAACAAAGAATTAACACAGGAGCAAATCGAAAACGAATTCCCTGCATTTATTCTTGATTTGAAATGGCAGTTGATTAAAGACACCATTGCAAAAGAAAACGAATTAAAAGTTGAAGCAGAGGAAGCTGAAGACTTTGCCAAACAAATGGCAATGGCACAGTTTCAGCAGTACGGAATCAACAATGCACCTGAAGAGCAGCTGGAATCGTTTGCTAAAATGATGCTTGAAAAACCTGAAGAAAAAGAACGCATCTACAAAAAATTGTTGGAAGACAAAGTAGTAGAAGTTGTGAAAGAAAAAGTTACTATTCAGGAAGAAGAAGTATCGCAGGAAAAATTTAACGAAATGATGCAAGCCAACTAGCAGAGACGGTAATCATCTGAAAATATTTTGCTGAGTGTTTCAGCATGAATCTTTTTTATAACTTTGTGAATCGGAGAGAAACGAATTGCAAAGTTATTTTTTTTACTAGCACTTATAAAAAATGGACAACAACGAATTTAGAAAATATGCAACAAAGCATGCTGGAATCAGCAGCTTAACAATGGATAGATATACATCGGCATACGGCAATTATATTTCGCCAACAATTATCGAAGAACGCCAGTTAAACGTAGCATCAATGGACGTGTTCTCACGTTTGATGATGGACCGTATTATTTTTCTTGGCGTACCAATCGACGATACTGTAGCCAACATTATTCAGGCACAACTGCTGTTCCTCGAGTCAACCGATCCGTCGAAAGACATTCAGATCTACTTTAACTCGCCCGGAGGTTCAGTTTATGCAGGATTGGGGATTTACGACACCATGCAATATATTTCTGCTGATGTTGCAACAATTTGTACAGGAATGGCAGCTTCAATGGCTGCAGTGTTGATGACTGCCGGACAGAAAGGAAAACGATCGGCATTAACACATTCACGAATAATGATCCACCAAC
The DNA here is from genome assembly GCF_963676815.1 of uncultured Draconibacterium sp. Lineage (NCBI taxonomy): Bacteria > Pseudomonadati > Bacteroidota > Bacteroidia > Marinilabiliales > Prolixibacteraceae > Draconibacterium > uncultured Draconibacterium sp. The sequence continues at coordinate 2,838,217 of NZ_OY781365.1, read as the reverse complement.
CAATGGGTGGTGCTCAGGGACAAGCTTCTGATATTGAGATCACAGCTCGTGAGATCATGAAGATTAAAAAAGAATTGTATACCATTATTGCCAACCACTCGGGACAAACTTTAGAACAAATAGAAAAAGACTCAGACCGTGACTACTGGATGACGGCACAGGAAGCAGTGGATTATGGTATGATTGATGAAATTTTAGTTAGAAATAACAAATAATGTCAAATAAAGAAAAGATGGATAAGTGTTCGTTTTGCGGACGGGAAAAGAAAGAAGTAAATCTTCTGATTGCGGGGATTGACGGGCATATTTGCGACCGTTGTGCCGAACAGGCTCATTCCATTATTCAGGAAGAGGTAAAAACATCGAACACCTTCGATTTAGATGGCATTCAACTCTTGAAGCCAAAAGAAATAAAGGATTTCCTTGATCAATACGTAATAGGGCAAGATCGCGCCAAACGTGTGCTTTCTGTCTCGGTATACAATCACTACAAACGATTGACTCAAAAAGTTGATGACGACGAAACCGAGATTGAAAAGTCGAACATTATTTTGGTTGGCGAAACCGGTACCGGAAAAACGTTACTGGCACGCACTATTGCAAAAATGCTACATGTTCCGTTTACTATTGTTGACGCAACTGTACTTACTGAGGCCGGTTATGTTGGCGAGGATATTGAAAGCTTGTTAACACGTTTGTTACAGGCTGCGGATTACAATGTTGAAGCTGCTGAACGCGGGATTGTATTTGTTGACGAAATTGATAAAATCGCACGCAAAAGCGATAATCCATCGATAACCCGCGATGTTTCGGGCGAAGGCGTTCAGCAAGGTTTATTAAAACTGCTGGAAGGTTCGATCGTTAATGTTCCGCCACAAGGAGGACGTAAACATCCCGAGCAAAAGCTGATCCCCGTTGACACAAAAAACATCCTTTTTGTGTGTGGTGGTGCATTTGATGGTATAGAACGTAAAATTGCCAACCGACTAAATACAAAAGTTATTGGTTACAGCGCTGCAAAAGATGCCGACCGCATCGAGCGCGAAAACCTGTTACAGTATGTTTCGCCACAGGATTTAAAGTCGTTTGGATTGATTCCGGAGATCATCGGTCGTTTGCCGGTGCTGACATACCTGAATCCGCTGGACAAAGAAACGTTGCGCAACATTTTAACCGAACCTAAAAACTCGGTAATCAAACAATACAAAAAGTTATTTAAACTTGACGATATTGAGTTGGAATTTGATGAAGACGCACTGGAATACATTGTTGACAAAGCAATTGAGTTCAAACTTGGTGCACGTGGATTGCGTTCGATTTGTGAGAACATTATGAACGATGCCATGTTTGATGCCCCCTCGGAAGAAATTTCAGAATTGCACATCACCAAAGAATACGCCGAAAGTCAGATCGACAAATCAGGAATCCGACGATTAAAAGCAAGCTAATAGCTTACAAAATACAGCATTAAAAACCGGACTTTTTAGTTCGGTTTTTTTGTGCATAAGAAATTAACAACACTTATCAAGTTAATTTTTAACTTTTATTAACTTTTATTCCAAATGTGAGTAAATACTGATATTAAGACGACCAAGTAGCAGTTTAATTCCTTTTTTGTTTAGCTTTTATATTTTTTTCTTAAACACTTTTGTGAATATTACTGTTCTACCTTTGATAACATTTTTAAACTCATAAAAATCTACAACAATGAAAACAGTAAATTTGAAAAGAATCGTAAGCTTAAGAAATTTAGCTTTTGTAGCAGCACTAATTGTAAGTATGGCATTTATTAGCTGTGAAAAGGAAAATGATGATTACATCCCTCAAAATGAATTTAGTGATGATACTGCATTAAAAGCAGGAAAAGCACTTCCGCCGGGTGATGCTTCCATTGCAGCCATTGCAATTGAAGCAGGCTTCTCAGAATTAGTTGGCGCACTTTTTTATGTTGACGGAGAATTGGGAACCGAATTAGTCGACATGTTTTTGAATGGTACCGACCAATATACCGTATTTGCACCAACAAACGATGCGTTCCAAGCTTTATACGATAGTGAAGAATTGGAAAGTTTGCTTGGAACAGAAGTAAATGGAATTAATGATATTCCTGCTGAGGTTGTGTTGAATGTACTACTTTACCACGTAACTGATGGTCGCAGGGCTGCCAACAGTGTTGTTCCAAAAAAGAATCCAAAAACAATTGAGACCTTACTCGAAGGAGCAACTTTTATGGTAGACAAGGATTTAAAAATATGGGCAGTAGGAAATAGCGCAAATTTGGTTACTCCTTCCGTAAACATTTCAGCTTCAAACGGAATTATTCATGTTATTGATGCAGTAATTCTTCCAATTCAGTTGTGATAGGAAACAAATACGAACGCCATGAAAACAGAAAAGAAGCGGCTTTAACAAGTCGCTTCTTTTTTTTGGCGACAGCAAATAAGTGTTAATCTTTCTTCAAAAATCTTAAACAGTAGGTTAAGCCTAAGATTTTTTCTATTTTTCCGAGTATTTTTTCGAAAACAAGAAAATGAGCAATTTATCACGCAGAAAATTTATAGGCACAACAGCAACAGGTATTGCTGCAGCTACTATTCTTCCCTCGAATGTTATAGCAGGTTTAGGGCATAAAGCTCCCAGCGACAAACTCAACATTGCCGGAATTGGTGTTGGCGGAAAAGGTTTCACCAACCTAAAATTTATGGAATCCGAGAACATCGTAGCGTTGTGCGATGTAGACTGGGAATACGCCGGACGAAATGCTTTTGAGCGCTGGTACCGGGCCAAACAATACAAAGATTTCAGGGTGATGCTGGAAGAGCAAAAAGATATTGATGCCGTGATGATTGCCACTCCCGACCATACGCACGCCCTGCCGGCATTGATGGCTATGCGTGAAGGGAAACACGTTTTTCTGCAGAAACCATTAACGCATTCGGTTTACGAATCGCGGATTATGACAGAAACTGCAGCACGATACGGCGTTGCCACACAAATGGGCAACCAGGGAAACTCAGCTGATGGAATCCGTCAGATTTGCGAATGGATTTGGGCCGGAACAATTGGCGAAGTTACACATGTTGATACATGGACAAACCGCCCGATTTGGCCACAAGGATTAACCCGCCCCGAAAAAGGGAAACGCGTACCCAAAACACTAGACTGGGATTTGTTTATCGGTCCTGCAAAATTTACCGAATACAACCCGATTTACCACCCTTGGAACTGGCGTGGCTGGTGGGATTTTGGCACCGGGGCGCTTGGCGATATGGGATGCCACATTCTCGATCCTGTTTTTAAAGCACTGAATTTACAATATCCGAAAACGGTTGAAGGCAGTTCAACGCCTTTTAACAACGATTCGGCACCAAACGCAGAGTTTGTTCGCTACGAGTTCGATCGTCGCGACAACCTGCCAAAAGTAGCCATGCCCGAAGTAACTGTACATTGGTACGACGGTGGTTTTATGCCTCCCCGACCCGATGAATTAAAAGACGGCGAACAAATGGGCGACGATGGCGGCGGTTGTATCTTTTACGGTACCCGTGGGAAAATAATGTGCGGTACTTACGCCGCCAATCCTACCCTATTACCAACTACAGAGATGGCACATTTTCAGGAACCAGAGAAATCGATCCGACGTATTTCGAATGCCATGGAAGGCGGCCACGAACAAGACTGGATTCGTGCCTGCAAAGAAAGCAAAGACGCGCGTGTTGAAGCCTCATCAAACTTTTCTTACGCCGGGCCATTAAATGAAATGGTTGTTATGGGTGTACTGGCAGTTCGTTTGCAAAGCCTGCAGTGCAAACTAAAATGGGACGGACCAAATATGCGCTTCACAAACATCAGCTCGTCGGATACCATTCGCGTATTGAAAAAAGACAATTTTGAGGTAATAAACGGCGATCCTACATTTGATAAAGAATACGAAACTTTACCGGCATTAAAAATGGCTGAAGAGTGGATCAGGCACACTTACCGAAAAGGTTGGGAGCAGATTTAAAAACATTATTTATTATAAACAAAAAGGGATGCCGATAAACGACATCCCTTTTTTATGCTTGTGTTTTTATAATCTAAATCAATCCTACTTCCTGCAATAATGTTTCCATTTCTTTCTGAACTTCTTCAGCGGCAGCACCGGCTTTTTCTGCAAAATCAGTTTCCGACGATGCATAAATGATTCCGCGCGACGAATTCACCAACAAACCGCATTTGCTGTTCATTCCGTTTTTTGTTACTTCCTGCAGGCTACCTCCCTGCGCTCCAACGCCAGGCACCAACAAAAAGTGTTCGGGAACAATCTCGCGAATTTCTTTCAATTTTTCGGCTTTTGTGGCACCAACTACATACATCAGGTTTTCTGTTGTACCCCAGTTTTGCGACGTTTTCAAAACAGTTTCAAACAGCTTATCGCCACTTTCTTTGTCTTCTATAAACTGAAAATCGTAAGCTCCTTTGTTCGATGTCAGTGCCAAAAGAATTACCCATTTATCGAGATACGTCATAAACGGTTTTACCGAATCTTCACCCATGTACGGTGCAACTGTTACCGCATCAAAGTCCTGGTGATCGAAAAATGCACGTGCATATAAATTTGATGTATTACCAATATCGCCACGTTTGGCATCGGCAATCACAAAAATTTCAGGGTATTTCGATTTTACATACATCACTGTTTTTTCCAGGCTTTCCAATCCTTTCGATCCCAAACTTTCGTAAAATGCCAGGTTGGGTTTGTATGCCACCGAAAATTCAGCAGTGGCATCAATAATCTCTTTATTGAATGAAAATATCGGATCTGATGTATCTTTCAGGTGTTGCGGGATTTTTTGAATATCGGTATCCAAACCTACACACAGAAAACTGCGCTTTTTTTGGATCTGCTCAAATAGTTGCTGTTGATTCATGATAAAAAGTTAGAAGCACGAAGTCCGAAGCCGGAAGTTCGTACTCATTAAAAGTTCTATTTAAATTTCTGCTTCTTTTAGTTTTGCTGCGTTTTCTTCAATCATCAGTTTATCAATGATCTCATCGATTTCGCCGCCAATAATTGCCTGTAGGTTGTACAGTGTAAGGTTAATACGGTGATCGGTTACACGCCCCTGTGGCCAGTTGTACGTGCGGATTTTTGCAGAACGGTCGCCGGTTGAAACCATCGTCTTACGTTTCGATGAAATCTCGTCGATGTATTTTTGGTACTCCATATTGTACAAACGCGTACGCAATTCTGCCATCGCTTTGTCGAGGTTTTTCAGTTTGGATTTCTGATCCTGACAAGTCACTACAATTCCGGTTGGAATGTGTGTTAAACGGATTGCCGAGTAAGTAGTGTTCACCGACTGCCCACCAGGACCCGACGAACAGTATTCATCACGACGGATATCTTCAGTTTTCAATTCCACATCAAACTCATCGGCCTCAGGTAAAACCGCCACAGTTGCTGCTGAGGTATGCACACGTCCCTGTGTTTCGGTTTGTGGTACACGTTGTACACGGTGTACTCCCGATTCATATTTCATAACACCATAAACACCTTCTCCGGTGATATTGGCCACAATTTCCTTAAATCCACCAGCAGTACCTTCGTTGGCGTTAGTAACTTCCATGCGCCAACCTTTCTGCTCGCAAAACTTGGTGTACATGCGGAAAAGGTCACCGGCAAAAATACTTGCCTCGTCACCACCGGTTCCTGCACGAATTTCAAGAATTGCATTTTTTGCATCTTCCGGATCCGCAGGAACAAGTAACAATTTAACCTCTTTCTCAATACCAGGGATGCGTTTTTCCGATTCCTCGATTTCCTCACGCGCCATTTCGCGCATTTCTTCATCAGTTTCTTCGGCCAGCATTTCTTTTCCGGTCAATATATTATCGACCATATTTTTATACTCCTGAAATTTTGCAACTAACTTTTGCAGGCTTTTATATTCCTGGTTCAGTTTTACGTAACGCTTCATGTCAGCAATCACCTCAGGATCGGTAATCTGCTGCTCTACTTCTGAGAAGCGGTGCTTTATCGATTCAAATTTTTCTAATAATGCGTATTCTGCCATGGCTTTTCTTAATAAATGAACTCGCCTTTCTCCGACTTAATTGTTAATTTCTTACCGTCGAAAGGTTCTACTTTCCCAATAATTTGTGCATCGATGTTGAACGATTTCGAGATTTCAATGATCTCATCCGCCACATCGGCACTGCAGTATATTTCGTAACGGTGCCCCATGTTGAACACCTTGTACATTTCTTTCCAGTCGGTTCCCGATTGCTCCTGAATTAATTTGAACAGCGGAGGAACAGGGAACATATTGTCTTTAATCACATGAACATTGTCGACAAAGTGCAGCACTTTTGTTTGTGCTCCTCCCGAGCAATGAATCATTCCTGAAATTTTTGAGCGGTACTTATCCAACACTTTTTTGATTACCGGTGCATAAGTACGCGTTGGAGAAAGCACCAGTTTTCCGGCATCAATATCCAAACCTTCAACTTCTTCAGTTAATTTCTTTCTACCCGAATAAACGAGGTCTGCAGGAACTGCCGGATCAAAACTCTCAGGATATTTTTCTGCAAGGTAATTGGCAAAAACATCGTGGCGGGCAGAAGTCAGTCCGTTACTTCCCATCCCGCCGTTGTATTCTGTTTCGTAAGTTGCCGTTCCCGATGATGACAATCCAACAATAACATCGCCGGCAGCAATTTTATCGGCCGAAACCACATCGGCTTTTTTCATGCGGCAGGTAACAGTCGAGTCAACAATGATGGTACGAACCAGATCGCCAACATCGGCAGTTTCTCCACCGGTTGAGTAAATACTCACACCCATTTCGCGCAAGTTGGCCAACAATTCTTCCGTTCCGTTAATAATGGCTGCGATAACTTCACCCGGAATATTGTTTTTGTTGCGGCCAATGGTCGACGATACCAAAATATTATCGGTGGCGCCCACACAAAGCAGGTCGTCAACATTCATGATTAGTGCGTCCTGTGCAATTCCTTTCCACACCGATACGTCGCCGGTTTCTTTCCAGTACATATAAGCCAATGCCGACTTTGTTCCTGCTCCATCGGCGTGCATAATGTTGCACCATTCGTCGTCGCCCCCTAAAATATCGGGAACGATTTTACAGAATGCCTTTGGGAAAAGTCCTTTGTCTACATTCTTAATCGCTTCATGCACATCTTCTTTCGAGGCCGAAACACCCCTAGCACTATATCTTGATTCCGTTACCATTTACTAAGTGATTTTTGTGGCTACAAAAGTAACAAATTCTAATAGATTGTCAGTTAATATTCAAAAGTAGACCAACAAAAAAGGAAAGACTTTACAAGACTTTCCCTTTTTATTAAATATCGTGATTGCTAAGCGTATAAAAAGCGCTTAATCTTTCTTGTTGGCGTACGTTCAAATGGTATTGGATGCAACACTACCTGGTTTATACGCGAAAATTTATTCACTTCCTGGTTTACTTTCTTCATGATCTCCTGAAGTATTTCATCCGATCTCTCCGAAATAAAATGCTGCGCTTCCTCCTTTAAATGTTTAAAGTGTTCCTCTATCTCTTCTGTGTTCAGGTGGATCATCGCAACCAATTTACCTTTTTTCTCTACCACCAGCGATTCCAATACAAAACGCATTTTGTTGATTACTGATTCGATTTCTTCCGGGTAGATATTTTCCCCACTGGCTCCAACAATCATTGTCTTTATCCGTCCTTTAATGTGCAACAAATTGTTTTTGTCGAACATTCCGCGGTCGCCGGTTCGGAACCATCCGTCTTCCGTAAATACGTCTTTTGTTATATCTGGAGCTTTGTAATAACCTTTCATTACATTTTCTCCTAAGGCCTGAATTTCACCTTCGCCTGTTGCCGGATCGGGATTGGCAATTCGTAATGAAACGCCTTGCATGGCAATTCCGGTTGAACCTACTTTGCGGTTTTTACCAACTGCTCCGGCCAATAGCGGTGCAGTTTCTGTTAAGCCATAACCAATCGCATAAGGAAATCCTCCTTCAAATAAAAAGCGCTCAACAGTTGGGTCGAGTTTTGCTCCTCCAATTCCGAAAAAGTGAAGTTCGCCGCCAAATGATTTATGCAGTTTTTTTGCTGCAACTTTGTGCATTATTTTTCGTGTAGGTGCAAACGATGTTAAAAAGCGCATCACTGCACTTTTTTGAAAAGCGGGCTGAATTTTTGCCTTATATACTTTTTCAATAATCAGCGGCACCGATAACATCACAGTTGGTTTTACGAGTTGTAAAGCCGGCATTAATACCGAGGCTACCGGCGGTTTGCGCAGGTAATGAACTGATGCTCCGTACATCATTGGCAATAAAAAGCCAACGGTGTTTTCCAGGGTATGCGACAGAGGTAAAATAGATATAAACCTGTCGTTTGGAGTTATTTTTTGCAAAGTGCGACTTTGTTTGGCTGTCCATGCCAGGTTTTTGTGGGTCAGCATCACTCCTTTTGAACTACCCGTTGTTCCCGATGTATAAATGATGGATGCTAAATCTTGCTCTTCAACATTTACCGGTAAAAATTTGCGTGTTGTTTTTGGCACCGATGAAGTTAAATTCTTTAAAACTTCTGCCGGAGTTTGTTTTGGTATAACGGCAAAGCTGTCTACCAATATCATGTGTTCAACACTGTCCGAAACACCTTGACTTACTGATTTGTATAATCCTTCGGAAACAAACAGCAATTTTGATTCTGAGTGTTCAATAATGGTTTCGATTTCATTCGAATGGAAATCAGGCAAAATAGGAACAGCAACTGCTCCTACAACTGTTGTGGCGAAAAAGGCTTTTCCCCAATTAGGCATATTCGTGCTTAAAATAGCAACCTTATCACCCTTTCCAATGCCAAGTTCTATTAATAATTCGGCCAACAATTCCACATCTTCGCCCATTTGTTTGTAGGTAAAGTCATCTTCACCAACAAACTTTATTGCGGTATTATCAGCAAATTTCTCCACCGAATTGTAAAACAATGCCGGCAAAGTCAATCTTGTTTTGTCAATCATATTTTTGTCCCTCACAAGCAAATCTGTCTGCTCAAATAAACGCGGCAAAAATAGCAAAAAAACCATTCTTCAATGTGACTTCGATAACCAAGCTTCTATACATACCCTTTTATAACATCTTGTTTTTCTGTATTTTACAAAATTCAAATCAAAATATTAACGTTTTTTATGGTTTAAAACATTAGTTTTAACAGCTAAAATTCGAATTATGGGTTCTAAAATTCAACAAAAACAGCATATTTCTGCTACCGAAAACTTTATAAAACAGCACTTTGCGTCTGACAGTTCGGGTCACGACTGGTGGCATATTCATCGGGTGCGAAACATGGCCATGCATCTTTCAGTACAGGAAGGTGGCGATTCTTTTCTGATTGAAATAGCGGCTCTGCTTCATGACCTGGATGACTGGAAATTGAGCGATGGAGAAAACACCTCGAAAACAAAGATTTGGCTAAATAAAATTGGACTTTCGAAAAATGACACCGAAAAGATTGAAGAAATCATCGAACAGGTATCGTTTAAAGGAGCAGGCGTAGTAACCAAGGCAGTGAGTATTGAAGCGCAAATTGTTCAGGATGCTGATCGGTTGGATGCCATTGGAGCCATTGGAATTGCCCGTACGTTTGCCTATGGAGGCAATAAAGGGCGTTTGCTTTATCATCCGGAAGTTGAGCCTGAAATGCACAACAGTTTTGAAGAATACAAAAAAACCACAGCTCCAACCATAAATCACTTTTACGAAAATTGCTGCTTTTAAAAGACCGAATGAATACAAAAACCGCTTTGAAAATTGCCGAAGAACGCCATCGGTTTATGGAGGATTTTCTGGCGCAGTTTTTTTTCGAATGGGACTGTAAAAAATAACTGCAGCTATTGTTTTTTAACCGTTTGCTTTCGTAAATTTAGGAAGCCTAAAAACAATTAAGTATGAAAGTAGAACATTTGGCCATTTGGACCTACAACCTTGAGGGGATGCGCAGTTTTTACATGCACTATTTTGATGCTTCATCGGGAGAAGTTTACCACAATCACAGCCGCGAATACCGCTCGTATTTTCTGTCGTTTGATGGAGATTGCCGCATTGAATTGATGGAAATGCCGGGTGTACCGAAATCGAAAGACAATCCGCTGAAACAATTTACCGGATTGATTCATTTTGCGCTAAAAGTTGGCACTAGAGACAAAGTGAACGAGTTGACTGAAACACTACGAAAAGATGGTTATAAAATTATTAGCGAGCCGCGATCAACCGGCGACGGTTACTACGAGAGTGTTTTTCTTGATCCGGATGGAAACCGGGTGGAAATTATGGCCTGAAGAAAATAGCTAACAGGCTCACCAAATTATCATTAATCCAGCTCATCGCCACACTCCCAAATTATTATCGGGCGATGTTTGTTTGCTTCAAAATCTACAGGGTCAACTGTTACGCCCCACTCAACCAAGGTTCCATCGTAATGATAAACTTCGCAGTTAGAGCACGACCAATACCCACAATACAGGTGATAAAAATACTCTTCGTTATAAGTCCATCGCTGCACCTGGCAACCGTAACATTCTCCCGAGTTTTCCAGTTCGGTAAGACGCGGTTTTATCCATTCGGGCACAATTACCTCTTCCGGTTCACGATCTTCACAAGCAACTATGGCAACAACAAAAAGTGCTATGTAAAATAGTTTTCGCATTTGATCGGTATTTATTTGTTTCTCACGTACGATTTTAATCGCAACGTGTATAATCAATAAAGTTAGTCATCATAAATGGTAAAAACCACATCGGTTTCAAAATCGTTTGCTCCCATCGTTAACGATACGTTGCTTAAACGAAAGCCCATTGGAATATCCAACACCAATCCTCTTCCCCTAAAAAAATATGTCGGATTATTTGTTAACCTGAAATAGGAACTCCCATCATGAATATTTGGAGTACCATTACTTAACCATTTGCGTCCTTTTCCTTCTCTTCGCAATTCCAAATTAATTTCATCGTTCCAGGTCACATCTCTTTTGTGCACATAAATCTGCCACTTTCCGTTTAACATTTCCCAGAAATAGTAAGAATAAACCGATAAATAAACCGATGAATTCGATTCAATGGTTGCATTAATATCCTCTCCGGCTTCATCAACCATTAGTTGTGTTTCGTTAAAAGTGGCCATGCCGTTTAGCGAAAGCTGCAGTAGTTGAGCTTTTCCAACTAACGAGCTAATTACAAGCACAGTAAAAAGTATAAACTTTCTCATCATCTTAATTATCGGTTAAGGTGTAAAGAATAGTAAAATCAATTGATTCGTTGGCCATAACTTTCTCCATTTGGCTAATATCAACCTCAAAATTTAAACGATGCCCATTTCCTATTCCATTGCCGGTGTATGCACTTCCAATGCCAGTTATAACGGGGCGCGGATCGGTTCCAATTTTCACTTTACCGGCCGATACTCCTGTATGTCCATCCCCGTTTCCACTGTATTCTGTTGCATTAACAAACAAGTCGAGCCCCTGCGGCAAACTACCATCTGTAACCTGTGCAACAATTGACCGATGCTGACTAAAACGCCCTAATGCCGACGAATAGTTAATCCACAATTCCTGGTTGGTTCGTTGCCTGATAACAGGAGAACCTCCGGTTTCTGACGATGGTAATAATTCAAATTCGATTGTCTGGCTTCCCAGATATTCAATATCAATTAAGGCCACCTCGGGAATCGAAAACCCCACGTTTAACGCTTTTTCATCGTGTTGTGCGCTGGCTGTTTTATGAACCAACCCGCCCAACATAAAAACAGTAACTATGGAAAATACCCAATTTTTCATCTCTACTTTTTCAGTTTCTCATATTTACGAACGCTGTACACCTCGTCTCCATCAATTACAACAATAAACAACTTGTTGAAAGTGGTTTTTAAGCGCTTGTATTCTTCTTTTGCCGACTGCAAATCAGAAAAACGTCCGATATAATATTTGTGTAAGTTATCAATTTGTTTTTCGAAATAAAATTGCTCGTCCTGAAAAAACGGATCACCCATCGGTAATTCACGTTTGAATGCACCAATCTGGATACTGTAAAATGGTTTTTCAGAATCTGCTTCAGGCTCTTTTTTACTCGTTGATTTTGCTTTAAGAGACAAGCCTAATCCATTTTTTTGCAATGCATTTCCGGCAGGTTTAAAAATTATATTGTTTCTTTTTGTGGGCAACTCTATTTCAATTTCTTTCTTTTCTCCTTCACCCAGCACATATTCATACTCCGGTTGATCAATTTTATAACCTGCAGGAATAGAATTGGCGTAAATCTTAAAAATATATTTTCCGGGTTTTAACAAGGGAAACTGAAATAACCCGTTACTGTTTGTAGTGATACGGTACTGATCGAGTGATGATTTCACTTCAACAATTATATTGGCTGCATTGACATTATCGTCGGCGGCAGCTTTTAAAGTCGCTTCTTCCAATATAATTTTACCTTTTAATTCAGCACCTTTTAAAATCCTAACATCAACAGTACTGACCTGATCTTCAAAAACATTTACTTCAACCGGGTTAGGAATATTTGTTAGTTCATCCAGCTCAAAACTACTTTCGTCAAACGAAACCAAATGAGTTCCAGGCTGCACCAAATCGAAAATGTATTCTCCGTTTTTGTCGGTTACCACAGTTTTGTTTAGCAGGCGCACCCACACTCCTTCAACCGGCTCGCCTTGTTTGTTTATAATTTGCCCCCTAATTATTCCTGCCTTGATAACCTGTTTCAGCGGAACTCCAAACTTATAGGCATAAGTAGCGGCCATTGTAAATTCGGCCTGGTCAACCTCGGTTTTAAAAATGGTGTAAAAACTGCGTAAGGCAATACTGTGGTTGGGCAAGAAATTGTAATTGAAACTGAGTTGCATCAGGTTTCGGTTTTTGTAATAATCATCGATATCGTAGGCATTTTGCACATAAAAGTTTGCATTGAACTTTTCAGATATCTGACTGGAAACCGACATCCCGGCCGTGACATTTTGCTGTTTACCCGATACAAACTGATTAATATTTGACCAGCTTCCGAACGCGCGAATAAAATGTTTGGAGGCGATATCAAATGAAAAATCACCCATCCCCCGGTAACTGTTTTGCTGATTTTCTCCGGGATCGAGCAAAAAGTTGGTTGTTTTTCCGGCCTCGCCTGTTAAACTAAAACGAAACCAACGCCACTTTTGACTAAAACGCAAATTGGCCGAGCGTGTTTTATAATGAAACTTATTATAATTTAATCGATCTTTTCGCTCATACTGCCGCACAAAAAGTTTAAGCTGACTTTGCAAACCCAGCTTATAATCGAAGCTTCCCTGATACGATTTGGTAATAGGAGCCGTTACAAAAAAGGTATCGAGCTGTGCATTCATAAAATCGCGGCGCGCATAAAAACTTAGTCCTATTTTTTGGGATAATCGGGCCGAAACATTGGCCGAATAAAACTTTGAATTATTGTAATATCCCGGATAATTTTTCCCGGTATTGTAATAGTTCCCCGAAAAGTTAAATAAAGAAAATCGGGAGTTGATATTTACACGATACGCATTATCGGCTTCGTTGTTTAAATATCCCCGCGACAACTCCAAATCAACATCGGTTCCATTAAATGGGGTAAAAACCGAGGTAAAACTAAGCAACTGAGTCCGGTCGTTAAGTGCCTCAAATTGTTTGGTTACGTAATACAATTCAATTTTGTTTTTTGGGTTAAATTGATAACCCAGTATGCCCGCCATTTCATTCTTAATTTCCTGATAGAATCGAGGCTCAACATAAAGATACCCCAATGTTAATCCACTATTCATCACCACTTTACTCTCAAATCCCCAACCATATCTCGAAGACTCGGTAAGAGGAGTGAACATGAAGTTTTTTTGCCCGCCAAACAGCATCAGGTTTTTATTCTGGTACGATAAATAATACTGATCGTACAAACCCAAATAACTGAGGTCGGTATTGTTTGGACCGCGAACCATAAACTCCAGTTGGTGTTTTCCTTCCACGTCCAAAGTTCCCTGTCCCTGCAGCTCAAACTGATAGGTTGATTCGTACTGATCATCTTTATTTACTCCTAAATATGATCCGGAAAACGAAATGGGAAACCTGAAATACATATCCTTTTTTAGGTTTTTTGACGGAAAAACCTGGGTCCAGTTATTTACACTTTCTAACACCCTGTTACCGGCATTTACACGTATGGTATAATATTCTCGTGCGCTATTTACATAGTCTTCCGAGGTAGGCTTAACTACAGTAATTACTTTCGATTCGCCAACACCCAGTCGCACTTCAGCGCCTTCTTCAACCTGACAGTTTTGCGTTTCTATAAAAAAACTTTTTTCTGTATTCCCCTGGTTTTGTAGCAGGTAACTGGCGCGTATTTCTTCGCCGGCATATACATATTCCTTTTTTTCCAGTTTTTCGATAGTGATTTTTTCCACTTCGAGTACACGCACATGCACCTCATCTTTCTGCAAAAGCTGGCCTTTATCATCATTAAACTCAGTAACTACCGAATAATCGCCAACAAGATACGACTCCGGAATCTGTACCGAAATAATCAAAAACTTTTTTTCAGATGGCTGTAAATCAATTGCCGACAACGATGTTACCAGCTTCCAATTGTCGGGCAAAATATAATTGGGATTAACTCTTATCGGTTCTTCTGAATTATTGGTAATAAAAAATGCCAGGTTACAGACTTTTCCCGGCTCGGTTTCAACCTGTGGTTTTACAAAGTTTGTTTGAAGCAGCTGTTGGGACAAAAGCTCAATAGGAAGAGCCAGCAAAAAACACAGGATTAGCTTTGTCCTCAAGCGCATATCTATAGCTCAAGCGTTAAATTTGTTCCAAATATATTATCCTCATCGCAGTCGGCAATTAAAACTGCAGCGTATTCTCCGGGCTTCACCCCTTCTAACGGAAGTTTTAGAAGTATTGATGTTGTTGGGTATGTTTTTCGTCGTTCAGCTTTAAAAACACCTATCGACTCACCTTCGCCATTAAACAGTTCGATATTTAATTCCGGTTTTAAAATTCGTTCCCCGGTATTTTCCAATGCCACATTTAAAATCTGATTATTATTCTCATCAGCTTCTAGTTCAAGCCCCAAAAACTGAAGGTCGCGTTTACCGGTATTTCCAATATTGGTTATAATTTGCACAGCGTAACGAATTGCTGTATGAATTTTCACACCATTTGAAGCTGAAGTATCCTGTGGCTGAATTCCTTCAACCATAATTACACTCCAGTATGTACCTTTTAGGCTGTCAATTTGCGGCACGGTTACTTCAAAATCAATTACAACAGTTTCGTCGGGCTGAAGTGTAACCAGGGTTGGGCTGTAATTTATCCATGCAGCATTCGATCTTGGTAAAGTTCCTGCTTCATCGTGCCTGTTTTCTCCGGTAAAAGAATACCAGTAATCGCGCTGATAAACCTTAACACTGCGTGGCTCTGTTCCGGCATTCTGAACCTGAATTCCTTCGCGGTAATTTTCTCCTGCTTCAGCAGTATTCTCATGAGTTAGCCCGTTTAGAATAACAATATTTGCAATAGAAGTTAGAGGACTTGTGAGGACAAAAAACAAAACAGGAATAAAAAAGTAAATAAACTTTTTTAACGACATAATGATTGATTATAAGTTTCCGCTAAAAATAATAAGGAAAAACTAATTGTCATCAGTTAATGTATACAATATTTGCAAAGAGGTTTCGGATTGCGACAAATATGCGTACTGATCAGCCTGATCGTTAAGCTCTATTTTATAAGTTAAAAGATGGCCATTTTGAGTACCACGTCCTGTGTAACAGCTACCAATGTTTGAGATAATATCAACCGGTGCATTTTCGAGCTTAACCCACGAAAGTGGTTCTCCCAGTTTCCCGTGGCCGTCACCCCTGCTTTCTGAAGCCATTACTTTTACACTAATTCCGCTTGGAATTTCGCCAACAACTGTTGCTGTAACTTTGCGTCGTTGATTTGCTTTCACTATTGAGGAATAATTAACCCAAAGTTCCGATTGCTGATCTGCGGCAATTTGAATTTGTTGACCGGCAACTTCGGGCTGCACAGCGCTAAAACTAATATCGTTTCCATTATTTGCCTGTAACGATAATAATGCCACCTCCTGCACGTCGATTGTTAATTCGTGTTTTGCACTTTGTTGCGCACTTGCAGCAACAGAAAACACGCATAAAAAAATAAAACATGATATTGCGTCCAACAACTTCATGTTTTAAAACTACTTTAATTACTAATGATTTCAAATAGCTGAGCTAAATTTCAGCAAAAAAGAACGGGCAAATCAGAAGACTTGCCCGTTCACCCTTATTTTTTATCTCTCTTTTCTATTTTTCAGTAATTGTATAAGTTACTGTTAAGTGGTGCGAGTCGGCAACAATTTCATCGTATTTGCTTTCATCTGCTGATACAGAATAAACCAATTCGTGACCATTGTTTTCTCCGGTTCCGGTGTAACAGGTTTTAATATCATCTACTACCTGTACTCCATCTGTAGTTAACGCTTTTTTATAACCTTTACCGGTGTGTCCTTTTTTATTTCCCGATGCTGCATTACTTACAGCAACCTCGATGGTTAATCCATCCGGCACCTCTGTAATCTCGGCAGAAATAGTATTTGAATTGTCTTCTGTAACAAGTGATGAGTAGTTAAGCCACAATGTTGTTTCGTTTTTTTGTGAAAATGAAACTTTATCACCAGCTACGTCTGCTGCGTTTGCCTCAAAATCAATTTCTTTTGATGAAGGACCTGCCAAAGCAATCATCGCATGTGTTGGAATTTCAATGTTTAATCCATGTGATGCTTTCTTTTTATCTACCGGCACTACGGCATTGGCCAAATTTGCTACTCCGAAAACTAAAACTGTTACGATTAAAAATGTTACTTTTTTCATGATGTTGTGTTGTTTATTTGTTTGTAATTTTTTCTTCAAAAAGCTGTTGTATCCTTTAGGGTCAGATACGCTTTTACTAAAACAACTCGGATGCCAAAATTCTTATCGCCTCATTTTCTGTCACTTACATCTAAATGCCACAATTTCAATGGTCCACATATGGGACATCAATTGATCAATTGGGACAATTAGCACTTATTGGGACAACGAGAAAATCTTTAACTAAACCTTAAAACGAGAATTTATAGACCAAAACAGATCCTCAAAATTCACCAACGCTTATTAGCCCAAAACATCAAAATATATAAACCCGATTCACTCAATCAATAACAAAGCTCACTCTATAGCAAATAAGCACTGTAAACAGATCCTTCCAGAAAAACAAGGCTTGTAACTCATCACAAATTCCAGGACACAAAAAAAGGCAGACTCAACAGCCTGCCTTTTGTCCCTCATTAATCTTCCCTTATATCTATTATTTTTCAGTAATAGTATAAGTAATAGTCAAATTGTGGTTCTCAGCCACAATCTTTTCATAATCGTTGTCTACTGCCCTCACACTATAAACCAACGAATGCCCTTTATTTTCTCCGGAACCGGTGTAGCAACTTTCAATTCCATCAACTACTTCTATTCCGGTTTTTCCTAATTTTTGAGTCGATCCTGTACCGGTGTGTCCTTTTTTCCCACTTGCTGCTGATGCACTCACGGCAACCTCAATCTCCAATCCTTCTGGTAAGTCTGACACTTCAGCAGAAATTGAATTTTCTTTGTTTTTATTCACAATCGATGAGTAGTTTAACCAAAGTTCTGTTGAGTTCGTTTGTTTAAACTCAACCTTTCCTCCTGCCACTTCAGCTGCTACAGCCTCAAAATTTATATCCATATTCGATGGTCCCGCCAAAGCAATCATCGCATGGGTAGGAATTGAAATATTCAAACCATGCGATGCACTTTTTTTATCACCATGACCGTCTGCCATGGCAAAATTTGCTACTCCAAAAACTAAAACTGCTACGATTAAAAATGTTACTTTTTTCATGATGTTGTGTTGTTTATTTGTTTGTAATTTTTTCTTCAAAAAGCTGTTGTATCCTTTAGGGTCGGATACGCTATTTACAATACAACACAAATGCCAAATCTGTATATATCTGATTATGTGGTATTTATAGAATTCGACAAATCACAGGACGATCCCATTATGGGACGATAATTTATCAATTGGGACATTTGCCCATTTTAGGACGAGAGAGAATGGTGAAAAAATGAAATCAAACAAAACAAGCTGGACACCTATTTTGGGGCCAATATATAATCGGCTGCAATTTCGAGTTCCTTGTACCACTCAGCCCCATATTTTGCGGTGAGTGGCTCTTTAAGGAATTTATAGAGCGAAAGTTTTTCTGATGCTCCACATTTTCTACCCGGCTTGCAAATATCAAGTTCCTGGTAGTTTACGGCATCAAAACGTTTGTATTCTGTAATTCGTATGGGGAACAGATGACACGACAAAGGTTTGCGGAACTTTGTTTTCCCTTCAAAATGCGCTTTCTCGATGGCACATTTTAATATACCCTGTTTATTATAATACGAATATACACACTGACGGTCGTCAACAAGTGGCGTTACCAAATCGCCATCGCTATCAATAACCGAGAAGCCCTGTTTCTCCACTTCGCGTTTGTGTTTTTCGGGAAGCAAATCTTCAAAAGTGTGATAGTCCTCTTCAATAAGAATAGCCTCTTCATCAGTAAGCGGAGCCCCTGAATCGCCTTCAATACAACATGCACCTTTGCATTTTAAAATATCACAAAGAAAATGTTTCTCAAAAACATCACGGCTTACTATGGCACGACCAATCTCTATCACTTCATCTAAATTTATTAGTTTGCAAATATTAAAAAAACAAACCCTACTTGCAGCACAAGTAAGGTTTGAAATTTTATCTATCGAATCTTCTTATTTCTTAATAAGGTTTTTGCCTGTCATCTCCGCAGGAACCTCAAGTCCCATATCTGCCAGCAAAGTTGGAGCAACATCAGCCAAAATACCGTTATCCAGTTTTACTCCTTCTTTTTCAGTTACGAAAATACAAGGAACCGGATTCAACGAGTGAGCTGTATTTTCTGATCCGTCAGCGTTTACTGCATTATCGGCATTACCGTGGTCGGCAATAATCATGATATCATACCCACCTTTTTGTGCCGCAGTAACCACCTCTTTTGCACAAGCATCAACAGCTTGCACTGCTTTGTAGACCGCTTCGTACACACCGGTGTGACCAACCATATCGCCGTTGGCAAAGTTCAGACAAACAAAATCTGCTTCGCCGTTTTCCAGTTTAGGGACAATTGCTTTTGCTACTTCCGGAGCCGACATTTCTGGTTGATGATCGTAAGTAGGAACTTTAGGCGAAGGAATTAAAATACGGCTTTCACCTTCGAATTCTGCCTCGCGGCCACCGCTGAAGAAGAAAGTTACGTGTGCGTATTTTTCAGTTTCAGCAATACGGATTTGTTTTTTACCAGCCTTTTCAATTATCTCACCCATTGTATTGGTAACGTTCTCTTTTTCGAAGATCACGTTAATACCTTCAAAATCGGCTTTATATGTTGTCATGGTATACCATTGCAGGTTCATCGTGTGCATTCCAAATTCAGGAAGATCTTTCTGAGTAAATGCAATGGTTGTCTGACGCAAACGGTCGGTACGGAAGTTAAAACAGATTACTACATCATCCTCCTCGATTTTTGCCAATGGCTCACCGGCCTCGTCAACCATTACAACCGGTTTCAGGAATTCGTCGGTTACACCAGCTTCGTACGATGCTTTCATTGAAGCCAGTATATCGGTTGATTTTTCACCTTTACCTTGTGTATACAAATCGTAAGCTAATTTCAAACGATCGTAGTTATTGTCGCGGTCCATTCCGTAGTAACGACCAATCAGTGAAGCAAATTTACCAACTGTTCCTTCCAGCGCTTTCAGGTCGTTTTCAATAAAACCATAACCTGAGCGTGGGTCAGTATCACGACCATCAGTTAAACCGTGGATGAAAACATCTTCCAGTCCCATGTCAGTAGCAATCTGACAAAGCGCCACCATATGAGAACTCAAAGCGTGAACTCCACCAGGGCCAATCAAACCAATCAGGTGAACTTTCTTATTATTTTCTTTTGCGTAGTTGTACGCTTTTAAAATTTGCGGATGCTGCCACAACGACTTGTCTTTAATGGCACGTGTAATTTTCACCATGTCCTGGTACAAAACTCGACCGGCACCAATGTTAAGGTGACCCACTTCCGAGTTACCCATCTGCCCGTCAGGCAAACCAACATTTTCGCCACTTGCCAGCAATTGCGAGTGTGGGTATTTTTCCATTAACGAATCGATAAAAGGAGTTGGAGCAGTTGCTACGATATCACTTTTCGATCCATCACCGATTCCCCATCCATCGAGAATCATCAATAAAGTCTTCTGATTATCAGCCATTATATTCTGTTTTTATTAAATAACAATTTTAGAACGGACAAAAATATCCTTTTTAAAAATAGTAAGGAAATAACTACCGATATGTTCAGGTTGATTTAACAATCTTTTGGAATTAATTGCCACTATATAATTTAATTTTGCAAAGTGCGCTTTGCGAAACTTTGTTCACTACTTATTCTTTTGCGTATGCAACTTATAAAGCCTGTATCCGTTTTAGTTGTGAAGAAGCCATTTTATGAAACGAATAAAAATAGAAATACCGGTTATTCTGCTTACCATCGTAATCATCTCGTTGCTGGGATTGTCGGGAAATTTTGTATACAAAAGTTTATCCGAAATCGTCAATTCCATGCTCTCAGAATCAAAACCCGACAACACGCTCATCCTGGTAAAAGATGTGGCGATGGATTTGAACGAGACTGAAAACATGGTGAGACTTTATTCGCTCAGCAACGACAACGATTACCTCGAAAACTACAGAAGCGTAAACCAATCGCTCGAAACAAAATTTGAAGAATTACAATCCATATACAATCCAGACAGCAGCCGTCAAATGCTGGTTGACTCGGTACTTATTCTGTCGCAACAAAAAGTCGTTGTTTGGGAAAAGATTCTAAACCTTCACTTTTCGCGCGGAAACGAGCACGAGGCTTTTAACCAATATGTTGAAACGCTTGACACCGTATTAACAGTGCAAGATACCATTCACTTTGAAGAGCCGGAAAAGAGAGGTTTTTTTAAGCGTGTTTTTGGAAAAAAACAAGAGCCTCCGGCACCTGTAGTGGTAGACCGTACAGTGGAAAAGCAACGTTTGCAAGAAGAAATTCAAAGTCTTGAAAACGAACTCAAACAACGCAACCAACGAATGAGTTCTGCCGAGGCTGTTTACATGCGCAAAAACTTTGAGATCAGTGAAAAACTTGCTGATGTTATCACAGCACTGGAGCGGCAGGAAGAAGAAAGTTTTCTGCAACAATCGCAGGAAGCAGAACTGCTGGCAAACGAAACCTACGAACGGCTGTTGTACTTTGCCTTGTCGGTATTTTTATTGCTGCTATTGGTACTGATCCTGTTTTTCCGAGATCTTCGAAAATCTCGTTCGCACCAAAAAGTATTGAAAAAAGCAAAAACACACGCCGAAAACCTCGCACGCACCAAAGAATTGTTTGTGGCTACAGTTAGTCACGAAATGAGAACGCCTGTTAATGCGATTTACGGATTGAGCGAACAGCTGCTACAAAAACAACACGATGAAAAAACACAGGAAGATCTGAGAGTGATTTTCGACTCCACCAAACATTTAGCTGAGTTGGTAAATGACACATTTGATTTCTCACGCCTTGAAAAGCAAAACATCCAGTTAATTCCAGTTCATTTTTCGTTGAACAACCTTTTGCATAAAATTGAACTGTACAACAAACCGAGTGCAGATGCTAAAAACATCAGTTTTAAAATCGAGAATAATATAGAAAATGAGTTGGTACTCTTTGGCGATGAAGGCCGGCTGAAACAAATATTAAACAACCTCATCACAAATGCCCTGAAATTTACCGACACTGGAGAAGTTAAATTGGCCGTTGCTGCTAAAGTGCAGAAAAAAGAGATCCTCCTCGATTTCGAAATCGCGGACACAGGAATTGGCATACCTACAGAAAGCCAGGAACGTATTTTTGATGATTTTGTACAACTGGATACCGACATCAACAAAAAAGCAGGCGGCACAGGTTTGGGACTTTACATCGTAAAAAAGTTAATTAACCTACTTGATGGAAAAATAACTGTTGAGAGCGAAATCGATAAGGGGACACACTTTTTTGTTTCTGTTCCGCTACAAAAAGGAGACAGCGAAAAACTTCAGCAAACATTTAAAAGTTTCGACACTCCTGAAGTATTAAAAGGTAAAGCTGTTTTAATAGTAGACGATGAAGCATTTAACCGCCACTTGCTAAAAAGTATTTTCACCAAATGGGAAGTTGATTTTGATGAAGCCGAAAACGGACAGGAAGCGGTTGCGCTGGCTGCACAAAACAACTACGCACTAATTCTTATGGATATCCGGATGCCGGTGATGAATGGAACAGAAGCGGCACGTACAATTAAACAAACGGGGCACAAAGCGCGGATCATTTCTTTGTCAGCAAATTCTGATTCTACAAATCCCGACGAAAAAAGTGTTTTTGACAGCGCGTTGAAAAAACCTTTTGATGAAGCCGCATTGTATAATATTATTTGTGATACAGTAGAAGATAAACCGGCACAAGAAACTTCAAAACAGAAAACAGCCTTGATCTATCGCCCTGATCTGAGCGAACTAAAACGAATGGGAAATGGCGATCCCGAATTTCTGAAAGAAATGATCGACCTGTTTTTAAAAACCAGCGCAGCCAGTATGCAGTCGATCGACGAAAATCTACACAGCAAAAATTACGACGCCATTGCCGAGCTGGCGCATAAACTGGCATCGCCGGTAAAATATATGAATGTAACCGGGATCTACAACACCATAAAAGAGTTGGAACAGCTTGCAAAAGACGGTAACGAATCATCAATTATCGAAGAAAAAGTTGCTCAGCTACATAGCGAAATAGCAGCGCTCAATAAAGAATTGGAAGCACTTCTCAAGGAAAAGTACGAATAACTGACAAATATTACTTTCCGAATCCGGGCAGATTCAATACATTTGTTTTTTACTGAAAACCAATTCCGTATGCATAATAAACAAGTTATTATACCAGGATGGCTGCGATGGGTAGCCCTGGTAGCCGTTAGCCTCACAATGTTTGGAAGCTACTACATGTACGACAGCGTAGCATACGTAGCCAAAGATTTCATCGAAATTTTAGGGTTTACCCAAACCAACATTGGCCAACTGTACACCATGTACAGCATTGCCGCGGTTATCGTTCTTTTTTTCAGCGGCATTTTTATCGACAAATACGGCACACGCGTTTCCATGGTATTGTTTGGCGCCATTTGCAGTATCGCAGGTTTTGTAACCGCTATTAGCGACAACTTAACCATAATACTCGTCGGCAGATTCATTTTAGGATTTGGGAGCGAACCATTAATTGTTGCACTTACTGTTGCGCTGGCAAAATGGTTTAAAGGGAAAGAACTTGGTTTTGCGTTGGGAATCAACCTGCTTATTGGCCGCGGCGGATCGTATTTTGTAGACCGCTCGAATACCTGGGCCAGCTCGGTATACGACATGGGATGGCAGCCGGTATTATACCTTGCTGCCGGAATTGGATTACTCTGCTTCGTTGGTGGCGTTATCTATTATTTTATAGAACGCTGGACGCAAAAACGATACGTACTCGGCGAAGCCGAAGAAACCGAAAAACTTGATTTTAAAGGGTTATTTAAATACAGCCCATCATTTTGGTATGTGGTAATTCTTTGTTTAACATTCTATTCGGCCATATTCCCTTTCCGCGGATTTGCACCTACATTTTACCAGGATGCACATGGCGTGTCAGAACAAATGGCCGGCAAGCTCAATAGTGTTTTAATTATGGCAACCATGTTTGCCACTCCCGTCATCGGCCTTCTTATCGACAAAATCGGGCGTCGTGCACTAATGATGTTTATCGGATCGATAATTATACTCCCGGTATATTTAATGTTCGCTTACGGAAACATGTCGTTGTACATCCCCGTAACTTTAATGGGCATTTCTTTTTCGTTGATACCTGCAGTAATGTGGCCATCGGTGGCTTATATTGTTGAAGAAAGTAAATTGGGAACTGCCTACGCATTAATGACTTTGTTGCAACAAATTGGAGTAGCAGCAATGGCATGGTTAATCGGTGTAACCAACGACATTTCGGGAGCATCGGTAACTAATCCTGAAGGATACATTCCCGGAATGTGGGTATTTAGTATACTTGGTTTGGTTGGGCTACTATTTAGTTTCCTCTTGCGCAAGACAGAAAAAGGACCAAAAGGACACGGACTGGAAGAACCAAGCGGAAAGAAAGAATAATTTTAAGCGAACAATACAAAACACAATAGTGAGTTTAGAATTACTGATAAGAAGATAGTTAGTAAATAATGGAAGTTAAAAACATAAAAATATTTGTTGTTGAAGATGATGAATGGTACCGCCGCCTGCTGGTACATAATCTTTCCATGAATCCGGATTATGAGATACACGCTTTTGGAACCGGAAAAGAATGTTTGAACAATCTTCACGAACTTCCTGATGTTGTTACATTGGATTACCGCCTGCCCGATATGAAAGGACTTGAGGTATTAAAGCAGATAAAAGCAATTAACGACGATATCCAGGTTATTCTCATTTCGGAACAAGACGATATTGAGGTGGTTGTAGACCTGCTAAAACATGGTGCCTACGACTACATTGTAAAATCAAAAGATATTCGCGAGCGCCTGCTGAACACTGTAAATAATATAAGTAAGGAATTCAAACTAAAAGATGAGATCCGTTCGCTGCGCCAGGAAGTTAAACAGAAATACAGTTACGAAAATACGATTGTTGGTAACAGTCCGGCCACACAGAAAATTTACAACCTGATTGAAAAAGCCACCCGCACCAATGTTACCGTTTCTATCAGTGGAGAAACAGGAACAGGAAAAGAGCTGGTTGCCAAAGCCATTCATTACAATTCGTCGCGCGCCAAACAGCCATTTGTGCCGGTAAACATGGCAGCCATTCCAAACGAATTGATCGAGAGTGAACTTTTCGGACACGAGAAAGGTGCTTTTACCGGAGCTGCTGCCCGACGAATAGGAAAATTTGAAGAAGCACACTCGGGCACTTTGTTTTTGGATGAAATTGCAGAGATGGATATTTCGTTACAGGCAAAACTATTGCGGGCTTTACAGGAAAAAGAAATTATACGGATTGGCAGCAACAAACCGGTAAAAATCGACTGCCGCATTATTATTGCAACCAATAAAAACCTGTTGGAAGAAGTCAAAAAAGGCAACTTCCGCCAAGACCTTTATTATCGTTTTTATGGTTTACCAATCGATCTTCCGCCGTTGCGCGACAGAGGAAATGATGTTATAGTATTGGCGAAAAGTTTTATCCAGCAGTTTTGCAAAGAAAACAAACTGGAGCAAAAACAACTGTCGCCTTCTGCCAGTAAAAAATTGCTGGCTTATCCTTTTCCGGGTAATGTACGCGAATTGAAATCGGTTATTGAACTTGCAGCAACACTTGCCGATGAAAAAGAAATTACTGCTGATCATTTAATACTTGAGGATGCTGAAAACATTGCAGGCCTCCTTACTGAAGAACTCACCCTTCGCGAATACAATCTCCGCCTGGTAAAACGTATGCTCGAGAAATACGACAATAAACCAAAAGTGGTTGCCGACAAACTGGATATTGGCGTTGCTACCATTTATAGAATGTTGAAGGAGGATCAATAATTGCTTCTTTAAAATTATCATTTTGATAATTCAACTATCATATTGATAGAAACCACTCCGCAAGTCATTTCCATAACCCACTGACTAACTACACTTTCCCAATTTTTAAATTTAATGGCACAGCAATTGGTTTTATATAGGCCGTGTTATTTTAAAAATAAAATTGGAGGAATAAATCATGAAAACAAACAGGAAAATACAAAATGCAATTAGCATTATTTTGGTGGTAATAATAGTTGTTGCCGCTTTGGTAGGTATATCAACCTACACACAAAAGAAAACAGAGATAATGGATCTGCAAAGTCAAAACGCTAATATTAACCAGGATCTGCAGGAACGCGATTCTATGGTGAACGAGCTGGTGGGCGCTTTCGACGAGATTGAGCAAAACCTGAAGTACATCAAAGAAAAACGTCAGATGCTGTCACTCGAGTCGCAAAAAGAAGGCAATTACGACAAGAAAAAGGCGATTGTTGAAGACATTGCACTGATGAATGAAATGCTGGAAAAAAGTAGCGAGCATATTGAAGATCTGGAGAAAAAGCTAAAAAATTCAGGCTTCCAAATCAGTTCATTTAAAAAGAAAATTGACGCATTAAACCAAAATATTGAGGATCAGAATACACAAATCGTAGCTCTGCAGCAACAAATTGAAGAGCGCGATGTAATGCTGGCTGATATGTCGCACAAAATTGATACGATGCAAGTGGAAATTGCAGAAACAAAAGATTCGTTAATGCAAAAGCAGTTGGTTATCGACGAAAAAACCTACGAACTGAATAAAGGCTTTATTGCATACGGAACTTACAAAGAGCTGGAAGAAAATGGTGTATTGACAAAAGACGGTGGATTCCTGGGATTGGGAAAACAAGTGAAGCTGAAAAGCAATCTTGACCAGGATTATTTTACCGAGTTGAATATTCGCGACACAAAAAGCATCCCCCTGTTCTCGAACAAAGCGACAGTTGTTTCAGAACACCCCGATAGTTCCTATTCATTTGTTGAACAAGACGGCGTAATTGCCTACCTGAATATTGATAATCCGGATGAATTCTGGAAAATCTCGAAATACGCAGTAATAGAAATTAAATAAGATAGGTTTGCTGAAAGCGGAAGCGCGTGCAACAGAGGTTGCACCCTTCTTCTTTCGTTTATATAAATATCCCCAAGCACATTTTAACGAGGAAAACAAACTATTAGAGAAGGAACACAAACAAAAGAAGACATGAGAAAAATTGGATTAGTACTATCAACGATTTTATTTGGAATTTTATTTATAGTGGCATGTAGCGACAGCGAATCCACAAATTTTGCAGAGGGAAACGGAAAGGTAAACGTGTATCTTACTGACGCTCCCTTCCCTATCGACCTGGTGTCTCAAACCGTTGTAACAATTGACAGAGTTGAAATCAGAAAACAAGATAACGACACCACCGAGGCTTCATTTATAACCATAATGGAAGAACCATTTGAGGTTGATTTGCTCACCCTTTCAAACGGTATTACTGAGCAACTGGCATCTATTGAACTGGAAGCCGGAACTTACGATATGATGCGAATGCATGTTACCGATTCAAAAGTAATTTTGACCGACGGAACAGAATTCGATCTGAAAATACCAAGCGGATCAAGCAGTGGTTTAAAAATTAAAATAGAGCCTGCATTATCGATTGAAAGTGGCCAAACTTCAGACGTATTGCTCGACTTTGATGTAAGCAAATCGTTTGTAGCCAAAGGAAACTGGAAAGGCGGAAAATTAAACGGATTTAACTTTAAACCGGTTGTTCGTTGCGTATTGCTCGACCGCGCCGGAAGAATTGAGGGAATGGTAAGCGACACCTCAAACGTTGCCCTGGAAAACTCGGCTGTAAAATTATGGATGGAAGTTAACGATGTAGACGACGACAGCTTGTTAACTACCGGTTTTACTGACGAGATGGGATATTATCAATTAATTGGAATACCCGAAGGAACATATTATATGACTGCCGAATTAGACAGTTTTATGACCGATACGATTTGGAATGTGGATGTATTAAAAGGAGAGTCAACCCAGATTGACTTTGAGTTAACCCCTGAACCGTAAATGGTTGCAAGAGTGAGGATCATACTGTAATCAATCAGTTTGGTTAAGCTTAGTGGTTTTCAAGTATGGGCTGTCCGTTTTTCGGACAGCCTTTTTTTGTACTTATACAATTCATCCCACAAAATCTACAGTTCGGTAAAGCAAATTTCATGAGTTGGTGTTTTCGAAGGAATTTTGAAGCAGAAAACAAAACAAATACAAGTCATGAAAACATTTTTCACATTAAGCTTCATTTTTCTTTCTGCTCTTGCTTTTGCGCAGGTAACCATTTCCGGAAAAGTTTTAACCAAAAACGGCGAGCCCATTCCGGGAGTGAACATTTACATTGAAAACACTTACGACGGAGCTAGTTCGGATGGTGAAGGAAATTTTAGTTTCGAAACAGCAGAAACCGGAGAACAAACACTGCTAGCTTCTTTTATTGGCTATAAAACCTGGAACCAGGTTATTGATCTCCAGGACGATGTGGTACTGCAAATTGAAATGCAGGAAAGTGTAAACAGCATTGATGCGGTTACCATTACTGCCGGAAGTTTTGCTGCCGACGATGAATCGCGGGCATCGGTAATGAAATCGCTGGATGTGTACACTACACCAAGTGCCAACGGCGATGTAATGGCTGCCATTCGTACCATGCCGGGCACACAGGCCTCTGCCGACGATGGACGTTTACTGGTTCGTGGTGGCGATGCCTATGAAACTTCAACCTACATCGATGGGCTGGTTGCTTCAAAACCTTACTATTCTAAAACTCCCGATGTGGCAACACGCGGACGATTTGCGCCTTCGTTATTTAGCGGTGTGCAATTTAATACGGGCGGTTACTCTGCTGAATATGGTCAGGCATTGTCTTCGGTTTGGTGTTGAAATCTACCGATCTTCCTGAAGGCGACAACACAGGTATTTCATTAATGACGATTGGCGCTGAGGCCAACCGCACCGAACGTTGGGAAAATACCTCGCTGAATGTATCGGGAGGATATACCAATCTGAGTTTATACGATAAGGTTTTTAAAAGCAATGTTGACTGGGAGAAACCTGTTCAGTCTGTGAACGGAACTACAGTTTTTCGTCATAAAACAAATTCAAGCGGCATGCTTAAGGCATATGTTACTGCTGATTATGGTGACCTGGCATACCTCGTTCCTGCCGGCGATAACGGAGAAAAAATGAAAATCAGCAGCAAAGGAGGGACCGTTTATTCCAATCTTTCGTACCGCGACTGTTTTTCAGAAAAATCGTGCTACCGTATCGGTGTTTCGTCCACTTACCAGGATAACCGTTTGGGATTGGGAGCCGACGATGTGAATACCAAAGAACTTAATATTGAATCGCGCTTTGCTGTTGTGCACGATCTTTCAGAGGGTGTGAAATTAACGTGGGGAGTGAACGAAACTTACAACAAATACGACCAGGATTACATTGAAAATGATGGCGCAACTTACAATGGTTCTTTTGACGACCATTTATTGGGTGCTTTTGTTGAGCCGGAGATCAAATTCACAAAAAACTTTGGTATCCGCCCGGGATTCCGTACTGAATATTCGTCGGTGATTAACAAATGGAACGTGGCACCACGTTTTGCCCTGGCTTTAAAAACCGGAGAAAAGGCACAACTGGCCGGTGCATGGGGATTGTACTATCAAACGCCGCAAGCCGACTACCTGAAAATAAATACTGATCTGGAGTTTGAAAAAGCGATGCATTATATTCTAAGCTACCAGTTCGGCGACAACTCGGAGCGCTTGTTCCGCACTGAAGCGTATTACAAAAAATACAGCGACCTGATCACTTATTCTGTGGGCGAAAACGGATTACCGGAAAATCTTCAAAACGACGGAAGCGGTTACGCCGCAGGTTTCGATATCTTTTGGCGCGATCAGAAAAGTATAAAAGGATTCGACTACTGGATTACCTATTCGTACATCGACACTAAACGGAAATACCAGTACTATCCTGAAAAAGCCACGCCTTACTTTATTTCTGACCACAATTTTTCGGTAGTGGGGAAATATTGGGTGAATAAAATAAATACGCAGTTTGGCGCTTCGTTTACAGCTGCCAGCGGACGTCCCTTCAATGACCCGAATTCCATGAAGTTTAACAGCGAACGAACCAAAATGTACTCCGACCTGAGTCTGAACATGAGTCATGTGTTTTACCTTGGCAATCAATATTCGGTGTTGTACTGCTCGGTAAACAATGTTTTGGGAAATGACAATGTGCTAAGCTACCGCCCTACAAATGTTGCCGATGCCCAGGGTAACTACTCGCTTGTTCCGGTAAAACGCGACATGAAACGCTTTGTGTTTGTTGGGTTATTTCTGAATTTTTAGACAGTCTCAAAAAAGCTGTCATTCCGACGAAAAATGAGGAGAAATCACATGATTGAAACAGATTTCTCACACCTCGTGCCTCGGCATTCGAAATGACAATAAAAGAAATCTACAATTCATCTCACAAAATCAACAGTTCGGTAAGGAAGAATTTCAAAAGCACTCTTTTCTAAGGAACTTTGAATCATCAAATAAATCAAACAAGAATTAACATTAATACTTAAAGTCATGAAAACAATTATTACCATCTTATTTGTAGTTCTTTCAACTACCGCTTTTTCTTCGAAGTACGAAGAAACCATGAAAACCAACATCGACAAGTTGTACCAGTTACACACTTCTGCCGAATTGCAGGCTTTAGCCAACCAGTTTGAACGGATTGCCAATGCCGAGCAAGACAAATGGCTGCCTAACTATTACGCAGCGTATTGTTTTATGCGCTCAACCTTTTTCGGCGAAATGGATGACGACACCAAACATGCCCAGCTGAACAAAGCGCAGGCTTTGGTTGATCAGCTGATGAAAACAAACGACGACGAATCGGAGATTTATGCGTTGCAGGCTTTGTTGTATCAAATCAGGATAACCGACATTAGCAAAGGCGCCAAATATTCGATGAAAGCGACGGATGCACTTAAACAAGCAGAACGTTTAAACCCCGAGAACCCACGTGTATATTACCTGCGCGGTAGCAATACTTTCCATACGCCAAAATTCTTTGGTGGCGGTGCAGAAAAAGCTAAACCGGATCTTGAAAAAGCTGCCAAAATGTTCGAATCAAATAAACCATCTAATCCGTTAATGCCGACCTGGGGAAACGTTCACAACGGGCAGTTGCTTAGTCAGTGTGAGGAGTAATAAGCGAGAGATTTCGAATAAATCAATCGGGGCTACGGGAAAAAATACCCACCGTTTCAGTCTTGCTCCGCTCAGCGGAGTCTGCGTCCTCAACTGTCCCCCTACTTGTAGGGGGACGGCTGGAGCCGGAAACTTCGAAGAAGTTCCGGAGAAAGCCGGGGGGGTATGACAATATTTTTCGATTATCTATTTTATCTTCAACTCATACTTAATTTTACTATCTTGAAAACTCAAAAATCAAATAAAAAAATCTTCATGCGAAAACGCGTTGTTATAAACTGGGCAATCGCCTTTGTTGTTTCCATCTTAATCGGGATGGTTACAACTGTATTAATGGGTGGTTCGTTAAAAATGCCTTTTATGCAGTTTGTGTGGAATGCAGGTTATTCATTAAGTCTGGGACTTCCGCTGTTTGCTAACGGCTATTTGTTCGGATGGTTTGAGAAACGATACATCGATTGGGTAAACCGTCCGGGAATAAGCGTTGTGCGTGCTTTGCTCATGCATTTTGTGTATTCCAGTTTTGTAATCTGGACCGTTAACTGGTTTTGGTTTATCAAGATAATGGATCGTGAGTGGGCCACATTTTGGGAATACAACCGCGGAACCATTATATCGGAGTACATTATTTTTGTTATCGTAGCATCGATTATTTATGCCATTTCGTTTTTTAAAGCCTGGCGATATGCTGTAAGACAGCAAGAAGAGGTGAAACGCGAATCGCTGGCGCTGCAATATAAAGTACTGCAGGATCAGATTAATCCGCATTTTCTTTTTAACAGCTTAAATGTGTTGGGAAGCCTCATCGATATTGATGTGGAAAAAGCCAAACAGTTTACGCGCGAACTCTCGAAGTTTTACCGCGATGTGCTGCAGTTTAAAGACCTCGACATTATATCGCTGAAAGAAGAAATTGATTTTGTGACCAAATACATTTACCTGCAGCAAATTCGTTTTGGCGAGGCTCTCCAGGTAGATATTATTGCCAACGAAAAGGTGGAAGGGAAAGTTATTCCACTGTCGGTGCAGGCTTTGGTGGAGAATGCAATTAAACACAACGAAATATCGAAGGCCAATCCGCTAAAAATTGTGGTGGCTATTTCCGACGATTACGAATTGGTTGTTGAGAATAATCTTCAACCAATAAAACAAACGGAAGATTCGAGTAAAACCGGCCTTAAAAACATGTCGGGACGCTACGAATACCTTACCGGAAAACAAATGATCGTAACCAAGAATGGTGGTTATTTCCGGGTGAGTGTTCCATTGATAAGGGTTGAGGGAATGGAGGATTGAAGGAATGAATATAGAAATGATTTAATGCGTAAATGATTCAATGATTTAATGAGCAGAAAAGAGTTTTCAGTCGTAGTCACAGTTTGCAGAATGCCATCCTGAGCGAAGTCGAAGGATTGAATGAAATATGCATGAATGCAAAAATACTTTGATGAAAACTCGTGGCTCGAAGCTCGTGACTCGTAACTAGAATGCAGAAATGTTTTAACACCTGTTTAAAAGAAAACTTGAAGCTTGTAACTTGCAACTTGTAGCTAACAAAAATGAAAATACTGATAGTTGAAGACGAACCATTGGCAGCGGCACAGCTGGCTGCGCATATTTCTGCCTTACAACCGGAAGCAAAAATACTGGCAGTGTGCGACACTGTGAAAGCTACGGTTGAATGGCTGCAAAATAACGAAGCGCCTGAGTTGGCGTTTTTTGATATTCAGCTGGGTGATGGTCTAAGTTTTGAAATTTTTGAACAGACTAAGTTTAACCAGCCTGTAATATTTACCACGGCTTACGACGATTATGCCATCCGTGCTTTTAAAGTGAACAGCGTGGATTATTTACTGAAACCCATTGAGCGTGAAGAGCTAAAAAAAGCACTCGATAAGTATGAGCAAATGGCCAAACCGGTAACTTCTTCTTTTACTCCCGAAGTGCTGCACGAGGTTGTAGCATCGCTAAAAAAGAAAAGTTACAAAGAGCGTTTTCTGGTGAAAGTGGGTACGCATCTTCGCGTAATTGAAACTGCCGATGTGTTGTATTTCTATAGCTTTGAGAAAGGGACTTATGCCAAACTTTCGGATGGCAAGGATTATTTGCTCGACCAAAGCCTGGAACTGGTAGAAGCGATGGTTGATCCGGATGTGTTTTTCCGTATTAACCGAAAATACCTGGTGGCATTAAAAAGTATCAGCGATGTTATTGCCTACAGTAACTCGCGTTTAAAACTAAAGGTACAACAGGGCAACGACGATGATTTTTTGGTGGCCCGCGAGAAAGTGAAAAGCTTTAAGGGTTGGCTGGAAGGCAGTGTTTAGTGGGTAGTAAGCAGGCACAGTTGGCAGTTTTTGTTGTCTGACAATTGAAGGATTGGAACACTGATGACGTTGATTTTGCTGATTTTCGCTGTAGCCTGTGTTATCAAACCAACTGCTTTTGGGCTAATAATCACATCGATATTACTATTGCTTTGTTTTTCAATAATTAGTTGAATGCTCCTGAATCGCTTAGCCTATACCGAGGTATTGATTTAGAAATGCTGCGCGTGCTACTTCTTCCGATTTTATATTACTTATTAGTGTTTTGTCGATTTTAAATAAACCTCCACAGCCTGCACTACTAAACAGGTGTGTTAATTGTTCATCCTTTTTAATATCCGAATTTATAAATATGTCAAGCTGATCAATCCCCAGGTATTTTTTATCTTCTTTTTCCAGTCCCAGGTTATTTAATTTTTGCCCTTCGGGCGTGCCGTTATTAGTTATAAACAGAAATGTAAGGATCACTAATTTATTACCGTTTAGTTCAGCTTTTAAGTAGCCAAATCTTGTTTTGCTGAGCTCTACCGGAAAAAGATAACTTTTACCCGGTTCTTGTTCAATCGGCTTATTATACATGGCAGCTATTATCATTGAATAGCTGTTTAGTCCAAAATATTCTCCAAGACGTTCTTTAAACCGGATTATGGCGTGTTGCTGTATATATACTTTAAGTTCAAAGTCGTGCATAAGGGTATTAATGCCCAGCTCTTCTGCCTTAATGGTAAGAGGTATAAATTCCTGATCTGCATTGACACAAATCTCATATATTGTTCTGGTATTTCCATTAAGTTTAATTGTCTCAGTTTCTACTTTTCGGGCTTCAATAAAGTAGTTATTATAAAAAGTACTTAAATCGGTAAGATCGGTACCGTTATCGTATTTCTGTTTAACAAACCGAACTGTTCTGTGTGTTAAATCGGAAACCGACCAGGCTACCAGTTCAAGGTATTTTGTTAAAGCCATTATCACATCCATTCTTCGCTCTTCAAATTCCTTCGTTTCAAATATTGGAAAACCTGCACAAAATTCAGGATTTACGCCTTCTTTAGCATTCCGATAAAATAAATATAAAGTTTCAATATAAAATGCAAAGTTGTAGTAGCTGATTTTCTTGCCGCCCAGCACTACATGACCCGCTTGCAAATAGTTACTCATACATTTGTTTATAAAGCGAATATCTTTTGCTATTAGTTTAAGCTTAGAATCTTCAGCATTAACTATTTTATACGGGCGTATACGGCAAATATGCAACATTGCTTTTTCTGTCTTATCTAATGTTTCAAAGGCTTTTATATCACCTATCAGTTTCATATTATACTTTATGCTTGTATAGTATTGATTAAGTTGGTGCTTGCGTTCCTGCTTTATTAGTTGTGTATTATTTTTCTTTTTTCTGCGTTTCATTGGGTAAGGTTTTTATATCACCTTTTCTTTTTGGTAGATAACATTTTCATTTTCATAAATACCATCTCTTAGTTGATGTTTTACTATCATCTATTGATGTTTAACATTATTCTTTTTATAAGCGACATTAATCAGTTGTTGTTTTCCATTTATTTATTTCTGATTGACATTGCATTTTTTAGGATTCACATTCATCATTTGCTTTTTTACTATTGTCTTTTTAATGATCGGTTCGCTATTGATTAATTGCGAACCAATCATTAAACAAACGATCTAGCGTTGAACAAATTTAAGTTTGCTAATTTGTTTGTATTGCGGACTTGTTGCGCCAAATATTGCTTTTACATAGGTTTTTACCTTTCCTGCCGTTTCCACAAGCCCGGTTGTTGGTGCATAAAGCACATTATTGCGTTCAATGCGTGCATTGCTAAGCGGCACTTCGGCATTTAATACAGCATTGTTTTTTGCCTGCAAATTGGTGCTAAGTGTAGTGAGTGTTGCCACCTGCAGTTCTACTTCGTTGGGGGCATATTCGGGTATTGCTGATAGCAGCTGTATTAGTTTAGCAAAGTTTTCTTCGCGGCTGTCGTAGCTCATTTGCGAGGTAGACCGTGTTTTTGTTTCGGTGGTTTCTTCGCCCTCCCCGCCATTTTCGGGGGCTGTAGTTTTTGGTGTGGCGCGCTGGCCTTTAATTTTTCGGGCTACGGTATTCACACTGTCGTATACCTCTTCGCTAACGCCCGATACTTTTAGCATGTTCATTACACGTGTTACCAGTTTACTTAGCGGATCGAAAGCTACTTCGCGTGCTGCCACGGCATTGTTGTATGGCCCCTGCGCAGTGTAAATAGCTTCGAGCGCTGCCGCGCCATTACTTGCCACTGTTTGCAGGGTGCGCAAAGCAATGGCTTCGTTTGATGGGTTGTAGGCTTCGCCGTAGCCTGTTACAAAAGAAATTAGTTCGTTAAAGTTGGCCACATTTACAGCATGGCCGGTTTCTGATTTACTAGACATAAGCATAATAATTTAAATTAATTTATTGTGTTGTTTGTGGTTAATCTCCAAATGCAGAAACCTGATTATTTGCGGATTGCGCATTATGAGGAAATAACCTACCGGTAATTTACGGCACTTACTGAACTTATGCTATGTTTTGTAGCATAATGAGTATGAGTGATTTCACGTAGTTTTTAGGGATTGATGATGTTTTGAACGCTGATGACAGTGATTTTGCTGATATTCGCTGTTACTATTGATGAAAAAATAGCTGAACGCTGATGACAGTGATTTTGCTGATTTTCGCTGAAACTTTTGGTTTGGTAACGGAATTTTATTGTTATTTATATTTTTACAAAGAGGTATGGATTATATGCCGAAGTTTCGGGAGGCTCTAGCACAGGTTATTCTTTTGAGTTCAGCTTTTTCAGTTCCTCCAGTATCTCTTTCTGCAGGTTTATAACATCTGAGATTCTTAACATCCAGGCACCTAGCCATCTTAACACAAAGATTACTATTACCGGAACGATCAACATTACTATAAATGGTCCTACCGACCATGCGATGTCTCTAAATGCTTCCATAATTGATTTTTTGGGTTTTATATTTTACGTATTATCTCCCCGGAAATGTAACTGGATTCTATCTTATTTCTTTTATATTTTCCTTAGCACATGAAAGCCCCGAAACTTCAGGAGCGCGGGAGTAAGTTTTTTTCGGTTGTATCAACCGAAGCACCGATTACAAATCGGCGCTAGCAGGGCTTTTGTGCTTTGTTAGACTTTTATACTCGTTAAACTTTTCTCATCGGTTAATATTGTAATTAATAGTTCTTTAGCCTTTTCTACCTGTTTTTTCACCCTGTAGTTTTCAACATTTCTCATATAGACATTTATTCTCTCTAGAATTTCTTGACAAGAGCGTAGAAATATGGTTTTATCTTTTTTCGGAAGAGTGCGATAGTATTTATCATAAAATGGAAAATAATTCAGAGCAACCCTAAAAGGATAGTGTCTCGTTTTATGTCTGTCGTTGGGGTTATTTAGAATTTTGTGAGCTTTTAAGAACTGAGTCATACAAGTATCTTCACTTCCGAAGTATATCTCATTCTCGATTAGGAATCGAGCATAATGATTATCTATCTGATAAGTGTCAAACCATTCAAGCTTATTTGCGAAACTATATGCTGTTTTAAAATGTTGGTCTGCCTGTTTATATTGCCTTTCTGCTAATTTTGAAATAGCTGATTGTAACCAATAATGAGGATTCTTTTTGCAAAAATCCATATTTCTTATTTCTTCGAAGAATCTTAAAATATTAAATCTATAATCCTCTTTGTCTTTCTTTAAGATTCTTTCAAGATTCGAAAAAGAAATAAGCTCTTTTAATATAATCTTTGAATTCTTGTCATTTCTTCTTTTATCTAACTTGAGGCATACTTTAATAAGAGTATCGACTAAAGATTCGGAGTCAATTAGGTTACGAAGAACGGTCTCGGACAGAATCGCAGACTTAACTTTTATTCTACTCTCATCAAAATTAATAAACTCTTTAATGGCTGGATTTTGTCTAAAAGAGTAATCTCCAAGGATTTGTTCATCCAATGCATAAAATAAATCATCAAGTTGTAATGTGAAATTGAAGACATTACTAACTAGCATTAAGGAAAGAGCATCATAGTACTTACTTTTTCTTTTTAGACTAGAAATTAGTAGTTGGAAACGGCCTAAAATATCCGAAGACTCTAACTGTTTAATAAGTAGCAGTCTTAGTGAACGTTTGCAGCTATTAGTATCAAAATCAGTAATAAATCGAAATTTTTGGTCATCATTAAACGTTGTTTTATCTCCCCAATAACCATAAGTATTAAACATTTTAATGAAACAATCAACCTCTTTATCGCTTAGTTGATTTAAGTCAAAAAATTGGATGTGCGAGCTAAGTATGCTTTCAAGTTTTGAATATGTTACATCATTAATCATGCTTCGTTCCGTCAATATCAATTTAACGTCACACCTAGAACTCTCTATTTTTTCTATTACATCATAATGGTGAGTGTAACTTTCGATAATAACAACCGCTTTTGATTCCGATTCACATATTCGTTGAATTTCTTCATCTTCAAAGGTTGTAAATCTATCATATTGAAAAACACTATACCCATTTTTATGTAATAGATATGATAAGCCTTTAATAAACATAGTTTTACCATTGCCAATATCTGAAGTAATTAATATGTTCTCATCACCATTTTTGATAACATTTATCACTTTGTCTAATTTCTCTCTGTAAACATAGTAAGGGAACTCATCAGGAGAAAATATGGAGAATTGCAATATACGTTCATTAATATCTCCATCCTGTAGCAGACTAAAAAAGTCTGTATTGGTTACTTTAGGAGGGAGCTCATTTATTTGTGGTTTTTTAAAACTACGATAAGTTCTAAAACTAATTGGTCTTGGAATATAATCCTGTTTTGCTTTTTGTATTTCCATCGCAAAGCCTTTTAGCCCTATTGACAATGGAGTTCCGTATCTTCTTAAGCTTCTAAGTGTCGTTTCTTTTTCATTCTCTCCGACAATAAAAAATGTTTTTTCTTTCGAATCAGGTGTATTGAAGATAATTCTTTTAAGGTCTAAATCGCTCGTTAGAGAAAAACCAACAAATATATTAGCACCTGAAACTTTTAAATCTTGTCTGAAAAGACTTATCCATTGACTATCAATAAAATCCTGAGTAAGATAACTGGACTCTGTCAGTTTAAATGAGTTATTAAGTGTTTCTCGATTTAAATCATTTATATAACCATTCAGGTGAACTACTAGTTTTGATTTATCTTTTTGAAAGGAAGGTCTGTCTTGGATATCAACTGAAGTATAGGCTGTATTGTGTTCAGAAACGAGAGCGGTTTCTATTACATTATCATAGTTTGTTGTATAA
Source organism: uncultured Draconibacterium sp. (assembly GCF_963676815.1). Lineage (NCBI taxonomy): Bacteria > Pseudomonadati > Bacteroidota > Bacteroidia > Marinilabiliales > Prolixibacteraceae > Draconibacterium > uncultured Draconibacterium sp. Next base: position 2,799,419 of record NZ_OY781365.1, on the reverse strand, counting down.
ATTCTTTTCCATTTGACAGATAATAATGTTCGATGTTCTTGGGTTATCTCTTTAATAGTGTACTTGTCTTTTAATAATCTTATCAATTCTTCTTCTCCAAACTCTTCTAAAAATTCGTCTGTCGCATTGCTAATATTGCCATCACTCTCTAAGCCACACTTGGCATATAATAATTCTGTCAAATCCCAGAGTGTCCCAAGGGACTCATCCTTTACATTTGTTGCATTCAATGATGCACCAGCTCCCGTAAAGAGTAATCCATTGCCCTCAAGAATTTCGTAAATAGCATCTTTAAGTTCCATATGTTTATATTTATATTTTTATTTGTTATGCCATAGTAACAAAGGCCCTTTAGCGTAAAGCCCAACGTATGTATAATAACACTTATAACGCTTATAACTTTACTTGTTTTATCGCGCATAAACATCTTGCTTCCAATAACATATCCAATTTCAAGCATTTATAAACGCTTACAAACGGATAATATTTATAGTACTTTCAATCCCTGGGGTGGCAAAAAATCTCTCGCTGCTAATCGTTCTGGGTGTCACCTGATTGGGGTGTCTAATTTAACTATAATTATTTTAGAATAAAAATGGGTTGGGTTTTAGTCATCCTCGTCAGTCCCTCTCTATTGTATTAATATGGACGAGCGACCAGGCTCTCCTCTTCCGAAAGTAAATACGGAGCGGCGGCAGCACTAGATCCTCGATTTAGTGACGGGAAAAGCTGAAAGTATTTATTTTAGATTCAAACATTTATTAATCATCTCGAACAATTTTTCCTTGTTCAGTGGTTTTGAAATAAAGTCGTCGCATCCATGATCTAAAGCCAGTTGTTTATCGGAATAGGTAGAGTAGGCTGTTTGTGCAATAACAGGTAAGTCGGGGATTTTTGATTTTATTTTTTCGGTAGCTTCGTATCCGCTCATTACAGGCATTTTAATATCCATCAGAACAAGGTCTACTTTTTCACCCTGAAGACAGATATCCACTGCTTCTTTGCCATTTTTTGCATGGATAATATTAAATTTCTTCCCGTTTTCTCGCTCAAAAAGAGCTTCTACATATAAATAGTTTACCTCTTCATCTTCGGCAACAAGAATGGTATAGTTTTTAATTTGTTTATCCGTGCCATTATCCACTGAATCAATCTGTAAATGATTGTTTATGTTAGTGGGTTTAAACGGGATGCTTACATAAAAAGTAGAACCTTTTCCTTTTTCCGACTCCAATGTAATATCTCCACCAAGCAATATGGCATTTTCTTTTGAAATGGATAAGCCTAAGCCCAAACCTCCGTGTTTTCTGGAAATCTCCTTATCTTCTTGCGAAAAGCGTTCAAAAATAATTTCTCTGTTATTACTCGAAATACCTATTCCGGTATCCTGAACATAAAAAATTAAGTTTTCGCCCTTAATTTTATATCCAAATTCGATAAATCCTGAGTGTGTAAACTTAATGGCATTTTCAATAAGGTTGCTCAGTATTTTATTCAATTTTGATTTGTCGGTGCTTACTTCGCACTCATTATCATGCAGTGCCTTTTTTAGGTATAACGGAATATTTTTTTCTTTTGACCTCAAACTAAAAATTGAAAAAAGTTCCATTAAGAAATCATTTAAGGAAAAGGTTGTTTCATTAATTTTTTCCTGTCTTGTTTCTAATGTTGAAATTTCAAGTATATCATCAATAATTCTCAACAACTGGGAGCTGCTGTTTTGTACAATTTTAGAGTAGTACTTTCTTTTTTCCTCCGAAAGATCCGGGGCATCAAGCATCTCCGAAAAACCGATAATCCCATTCATTGGAGTACGAATTTCGTGAGACATGTTGTTTAGAAATTCTGTTTTTAACTTGTTGGCTTCTTCGGCTTTTTCTTTGGCTGAAACAAGTTCTGCTTTATATTTTTCTTCGCTGAGTTTTGCCCGTAACAGTGGAGCAATGTAATTGCAAATATCTTCAAGCAAATGTTTGTGGTTCTCTGTAAAGCCACCCACTTTATTTGCTACAACAATTTGCCCGATTAATTTTTCGTGAAACAGAATTGGAACTGCCAGGGCGTTTGATAGCTGAACATGTCCCATCGGTAATTTTAGGTTTTCATTTCTAAAGATACTTTTCTTTTTTATCAGACTTTCGCCCCAAATTCCTGACCATACTTCTTTTGGAAATTCGATTGTTTTATTGGGCATCTGGCATTTATCCCAAATATCGTAGGTCATGGTCGGACAAACCAATGTTTTTCCCTTTCTTTCAGCTATATATCCTACAAATCCAAACTTACATTTTAAGGTATTCAGAACAATATCGAGTATTGAATTAAAGAACTTATCGTCGTATCCCAGAATAATGGAATTGGATATTTTGTTTTTGAGCAATATTTCTTCTTCAGATAGTTTCAGCTGAAGCTCAGATTTTTTTAACTCGGCATATTGTTTTTCAATTAGCAGTTCTTTTTGCTCAGCAATTTCTTTTGCGCTTTTCAGCTCCTGTTCTGTTTCTTTAATTTTGGTTATATCTACATTAAAGCCATACCATGTAATGCTTCCATCGGGTAATCTTTCGGGTGTTGATCTGGAGTAAATCCATTGTATATTTCGTCCCGGTATTTGTACTCGAAACTCACAGGAAAAATAGGTCAGATGTTCTGCTGAATATTCAATATCGTTAATAACCCTGGCGGCATCTTCCGGGTAAATTACCCGTGCTATTGGTTCAAAATTATCAACAACATCTTCGGGTGAACAGCCAAAAATATTTCTGATGCCTTCAGATGCAATAGGAACACAATAGCTACCATCTGGTCTTCTGGTAAATTGAAATATCAGATCAGGAACATTTGCTGAAAGTTTTCTAAACTCAATATCTTTTTGACGAACTTGCTCTTCTGATTTCTTTCTTTCAGTAATATCGCGAATAAACATGCTCGTGCGCTTATTTCCTTTCTGGTCGGTAAAGACAGATGATGAAAGCTCAACCGGAAAAACAGTTTGGTCTTTTCTTCGCATCAGAAGTTCACCTTTTACTTTTCCGGTACGCTCCCTTTCTTCAATGAATGTTTTTAACCTGGGATCGTCTGAAACAACCAAACCCTTGCGACCAACGTTACAAAGTTCTTCTTCTGACCGTTGAAACATATCGCGTGCTGCTTTATTGGTTGATATAATTCTTCCGTCGGTAGTTGTAAGAAGAATTGCATCCATACTGTTTTCCTGAATAAGCCGGTAACGTTCTTCACTGCTTCGTAAGGCATCGTTCAACTCCATTAATTCCTGCTTCTGAAAAGTAATATCACTAATTAAATTGGTCATATCAAGCAGAAAGTCCATTATGGTTTTCACCTTCTCTTCTGATATAATGGGAACATTTTTAAGGGCTTTAAGGTATTCTTCTTTATTGAAGCCATATTTCTCGGCTTGCTTAAGAAAAAAACCTTTATCAGGCGTTTCAAAAAAGAACTGACCGGAAAACAGATTGGCAACATGTTCGCCTTTAATTACTATGGGAACAGCAACATCAATCAATCCGTTTAAGCATTTATAACAATGGTATTTTTCTCCATTGTTCATCTTTCCGGCCAATACAGTATCGCTTACGGTACAATTTTGCGAAGTTTCTGAATGCGCGCGATGAAATTGGGTACATATTTGTCTCCATCCTGATTTTGACAAAACATTGCCATCGAGGTCTAAAATTGCAGTTACAAAACCGGTAGATTTATTAAAACCTTCAAGAAGGGTATTAACTTTCTGAAAGTCGATTAATTCCAACATTTTACTACTCGCCATAATTCTTAAGGTTTTATTTTATTGGTTTTCCGCAAACTAACTTTCAATATTGCAATATTAAAATGAATTGCATCCCTTAAATTACCTCTGAAAATTTAGTTCAATGGTAATTCTTAATGGTCTCTGAGCTGTTAAAATTTGCCTTAAAATAATAATTTAAGAGATTACTTTTCTGTTTTATGCACTGAAATTTACCCGATAGCCGAAAGGGGAACAACTATTTTACTACCGGCAAATGTGATTAAATGTTGTTATACTTTCAGGATTTGAACAAAGTGACTGCATCGTTTTCCACCTGGCAAGAGCGTTTCACCCATAGCGACTTCCACAAATAGAAAAAAAGCATGATTAGCCGAAGATTCGAACTTGTTTATGCTATTTAGTGAAGATGACTTGCACAACTAAAGGCTAAATCAATCTATTGCCTGGTGCTGCTTATATGTCTTAAGATTAATTGCTCGACGGCTCCTTTATTAAATGGTTTTAACTGGTAGCCTACAATTTCGCCATTATTCAATGCGCTCAGTATTTCGGGGCTTTGCTGGTAACCCGACAAAATGCTGCAGGGAATATGCTGGCATTCATTCTTAATTTTCCGGATAAATTCGAGTCCATTCATTTCGGGCATTTTCATGTCTGATATTACAAATTTTATATCCGGATCGTTCTGAAATATCTCCACGCCTTTTTTTCCGCTGTCGGCGGTAAGCACTTCAAAATATTTTGAAAATGTTAGCTGAAAGACCGTGATATTTAATTCTTCATCGTCCACATAAAGTATCTTGGGTTTGTTGTTCATGTTTCATTCCTTTTGTGGTATTATAACTTTAACGGTTGTACCTTTGTTTACTTCCGACTCAAATTCGAGGCGTCCATCGTGCTCTTTTATAATTGAGTAGGCAATTGAAAGGCCTAATCCTGTTCCTTGTCCAGCTTCTTTTGTTGTATAAAACGGATCGGTAATTTTACTCAATTCTTCTTTTGCAATTCCTTTCCCTGTATCCGTAATTTCAATCGAAAACAGCTTTTGTGTTTTCAATGTTTTAATGGTAATTTTTCCTTTGCCGTTAATAGCCTGCTCGGCATTCGAAAAAATATTCAAAAATACCTGGTGGATATTTCCAACATTACCAAAGGTAATAAATGTTTCGTTAGTATAGTTCTTACAAACCTCGATACGGTCTTTTAAGCGGTTTTGCAACATTACCAGGCTATCGTCGATTATTTCATGAATGTCGCATTTTTCATGATCCGACGGTGTGTTACGGCTAAACTGGTTTAGGCTTTTAACAATTTCCGACACTCTGATAGTACCCGTTTTTATGGCATCTAAAAGTGTTTCGGTATCGCGGTTGCCCGCGCAAACTTCCTGAAGTTTTAAGCCTTCGTAGGCGCCCATAATGTAATTAAGCGGATTATTTATTTCGTGCGCTACTCCGGCAGTTAGCACACCCAGCGAAGCCATTTTTTCGGACTGAAGAAGTTGTGCCTGAGTTTCTTTTAATTCATTTAGAGCTGTTTCCAGTTTTGTATTTTTTTCGTGTATTATACTGTTCTTTTCGTGCAGTGCTTTGTTCGATGTTTGTAATTCACGGTTGGCCGTTTCCAACTCCGCTGTTCTTTTTTGTACCAGCTCTTCCAGGTTCTTTTTATGCTTTTCCAGTTCAAGCCTTGTCTTTTTTATTTCGGTAATATCGCGGCCTTCCGAAATAATGTAGATTAATTTTTCATTTGTATCGTGAATCGGTTTTAGCGAAACATCAATATCATGAATTTTACCCTCAACATCAACATGGGTGGTTTCGAACCTGACCGTTTGTCCCCTTTTTGCTTGTTCAAGAGCCTTTATCAATTTTTCTCTTTCTTCGTCAGCATGTGTCCACCAGCTGCTATCGGGAAAATACACACGTTTTGCGTTACTGTTGTTGTAACCTGTAAATTTGCAAACTGTTGAATTGATTTCAATGATGTTACCCCTTTTATCGAGGAGGGAAATAAACGAAAATGTTTGGTTGAAAATTCCTTTAAACTTCTGCTCGCTCTTTATTCTTTTGCGCAGCTGCTCGCCTATAATACTTTCGTAAATAGCAAAAATTAATAGGGGCAGAAACAGAACGCTTAAGATCTGTTCAAATTCTTCGGTATGATCAAGAATCGTAAGGTTTTCGAGAATATTGATGATTGGTCCGGTAAACAAAATTAGAAGTGCAACACCTAATAATATTTTGTATTGAATGCGTGTTTTGTATATACGAACAAACACAATAAGTGCCGACAGGAGAATAATAAGCGCCGATATGAAATTAACTATCAGAATATAATTTCCCATCACAACTCTTTTTTTAGAACACTTATAAACAGAAACATACAAGCAATTAAAAAGAATGTGTGCTCGACGATATTAATTTGCTCGGAAAAAATAAGTCCTTCCAGAACGGTATTGATTTTGGAAAATAAAATAAAAATAACTCCCCAAAACCAATAGGTTTTTATATACCTCTTGCTCTTCCGAATAAGAAAAAGCAGGTAAATAAAAAGCAGTGCACTAATGGTTAAATCAAGTATCTCACTTATATTTTGCATAGCAAGTACAAAATAAAAGTAAAGATATTAATTATCATGTTGCATCAACTAATTATTGAATCTTTACCATCCAACTTCTTATTTTAGATCAGAGTTTCTTGAGGGAGCTTAAGTGTTTCCACACGCGATTTTATTTCGCGGTTCATTTGCTCGAATCCGGGTTTGGTTTCCCGGCCGAGGCGTTTGGCAAGCAGCCCTACAAGGATACCACTAAACTTTTCACTTTGTTCGAGCGTGGTTGTTCCGTCGCCATTATCGGTTAGTAAAAACCGGTGCTCACCGTCAAACAATCCTGTAAATCCCATGTGCCCCAGCCAGCGAAACTCTTTGTTCTTTTCAAATTTGATAACGATGGGTTTAAACTCCATTCCCTGCAGATTTACTCTAATTTGTTTTCCTTCGTTTACATTACCTGTTAGCGATGTGATAAACGAATTCCACTCCGGGTATTTTGCAAAGTCGGTTAATACTTTCCAAACCTTTTCTTTCGTTGCATTTATCCGAACTGTTGTTTTAATTTCCTTTTTCATAGTTTTTGAATTTAGACTACAAAGTTCGGTCGGAAATCGGGTTTTGCTCTTGACAAAAATCAAGAGTTTTGTTTGTTTCTGATTCGGCTGAATGTTTCGGGCGACATGCCCAACATGGAAGCAATGTATTGCAAAGGAACCTGGTTAAGTAGCTCTCTATTTTGATGAAACAGTTTATTGTAACGTTCTTCTGCACTTAAGGAAAGCTGATCGAAGATGCGGTTTTCGAGGGTAACAAAACAACCGGCAATGATCTTTTTCTCTATCTCATCCCAATTGGGCACAATTTCTTTTAAGTGCCTGTAATTTGTTTTGTCGAGGGTGAAAAGTTTACAATCGGTTAAAGCCCGTATATTCCAACGGGCCGGTTGGTCAAACAAGAAGCTATTGATTTCTGTCAGAAAATAATCTTTTCCTCCTATCCACTGAGTAACTTCTTTTTCATTGCACTGAGAAAAAACACGTATAAAACCACTTTGGATAAAACTGAGTTTGTCGCAATACTGTCCTGTTTTAATAAAATAGGCGCCTTTGTTCAATTCCGTCTCAGCAAAAAGGGCTACAATTTCATCGAGACGCTTATTGCTTAATCCAAAATAGGAACTGATTTGTTTTTTTAGTTCGTCCACTTTTGTTTGTTTATACCATAAGCAATTAAACTGAAGGTTTGTTTACCAAAACCATAAACGAAATATTTGGGTTTATCGGCCTGGCGTTTTATTCAGTATTTCCATCATGTTTTCGGGCTTTTGTAATGATGTAAATCCGAATTGTTTGTACAGTTCGTGCGCATCGTCGGTTCCGAGTCCCCAGCGGCGTAGCCCCTGCAAATCGGGATGCGTTATTATGGCTTTCACCAACTTTTTGCCGTAACCTTTTCCCTGGTATTCCGGAAGAATAAAAACATCGAGCAGCCAGGCAAAAACGGCATAATCGGTAATTACACGCGCAAATCCAACCTGCGAATTTTCGGTGTATACACCAAAACACAACGAGTTTTCGATGGAGCGTTGCACGGTTTCTAAAGAACGTCCTTTTGCCCAATACGATTCATTCGACAAATAATTGTGAATAAGCTGAATATCGAGCTTTTGCTTATCGGTTGAAATTTCAATCATTGGTTTCTATTTACAGCATCTTAAAAACCCATTAGCTTCCTAACCTTTTCAGCATTCTCCTTAGTAGTTAACAACTCCAGCAGCAATAGTGCTACATCGAATGCTGTAGCCGGATTCCAGGATGTAATGATATTATCGTCGATTACAACCGGTTGATCGAGCACGTTAACGCCAAAACTTTTCAGTGCCTCGCGCCTCACAGGACTTGGGTAAACAGTTCCGTTTTTACCTGTTAGCAGACCGCTTTTCCCGATTGGCAGCGCACCGGCACAAATTGAAGATATAATTTTGTCGTTAGCTTTAAACGCCCGAATCAGATCGAGAAATTTATCGCTATAGGCATCAACATAAAAATTGTAAACTTCGAAACCACCGGGAATGGCCAGTGCATCGAATTCTTTCACATTTACTTCGTCTATCAGGTAATCAGCCATCAACCGATGATTAAAAGCACTCTTTATTTCTTTTGTTGCGCCGCAAATGTACAGTTTGGTAGAGCAGTCGCCTTCTTCCATATTCCAGCCCATTACATCAATAAATGCACTTGCTTCGAAAAACTCGAATCCATTGGCCAATAACAATAATACGTTCTTCATCGGTTTAAATTTTGGTATGAGTTGATTACAAATAAATTGTTCCGTTCAATCCGTGGATACTTTCGCTGGTTTTCAATCTGTACAGAACAATTCGGGTATATGGCACGAATTTAACAAAATTGAAGGATAAATTTTATTACGGAACTAGTGAGTCTCGATTGGAAATCTATTATGCACGAACAGTAGCGGGTCTTTTTCGAAAACCCAGATTAATTATGTAAATAGCAACAATTAATAAGCATCCGCTGGCAACAGTTAGCACTACAAAATCAAGTTTATCAAGCAGAACACCATAAAGTCCAAAAGCGATGGGGAGAGTAATATCGCCCACCAAACCAGAGATGGCCGCAACTCGTCCCAGTTTTTCGGGCGGCGTGTTAATCTGCATAAAGGTTTTCCAATTGATGGATGCAAAGACAATACAATAACCGATTACAAAAACAGGCAAAGTAAACAACAGTAGCGGCAAACTGCTGAAAAAGGCAATTATACCAATGGTTACAATGCTGCAACCAACAAGAACAAAAATTTTTGGAAGGGTATCAACGCTTAATTTCTCAGCACTTTTTCTACTCAACAGCAAAGCGCCCACAACAAATCCCGCTCCCAATACAGTTTCCAGAATACCCAGTAGGTTAAGGTTATCATCTGATACAAATTTGGCCATTACCGGAAGCATCACCGATAAAGCCCCAACAAAAAAATGGGCTACAAAAATGTAAAACAAAAGATTCAACAAGCGGGCATTTGAAAACATGTATTGAATCCCGGATTGAATGTCATTGATTAAAGTTTCCCTCATGCCCGGATCGCTGTCGCTGCTTTTCCGCCACATAATCTGTTTATTTTCGTATCGAAGAAATCCTTCGAAGAAAGCAGAGAGCAAAAAGGAAATCCCATTGATTAAAAATGCTCCGGCATAACCGGCGGCAGCTACAATAGCCACTCCTGCAAAAGGTCCGGCAACTTTTGCTATTCCATCTACCAGTTGAATAAGTGAATTGGCTTTCCCGCATTCGTTTTTTGATACGATACGTGGAATGATAGTGGTTACTGCCGGGTTAAAAAATGACGATGCCAGCGAAATAACAACGGTTATACTAAAAACCGAAAAGAGAGTAAGATCTCCTGCCAGAAAAAGCAAGCCAAGCAAAGTTATGCCTATTCCCCGCACAACATCGGCAATTATAAGTACGCGTTTTAGGTTGGATTTATCGATGATCGCTCCGGCAATAATCCCCATCAAAACCATTGGCAATATTGCCGCCAACAAATATAATCCCATCATAGCGGGCGAGTTGGTTACTTCAAGTATCCACCATGCAATGGCAATGGCATACATTCTGTCGCCCAGTGCCGACACCAGTTTCCCGGTCCAGAGCAGTAGTAAATTTCTGTTTTGCATTTTTGTTGATTTAATTACGATGCAAAGAAACCAACCAGCGCAAAGCTTTTCATTTACATTTGTTGATAAAATCCTTTCGTGCCCTACTTAACTGGGTGGGTGTAATTCCTAAAAAATTGGCAATATGGTAGTGTGGAATACGGTTTATCAATCCGGGGTATTCTTCCAGAAACAACTCGTATTTCTGCAGCGAATCGAGATTTAACAAAGCCACCAGCCGCGATTGCAACTGCGTATTTAATTGCTGAAAAGCTTCGGTTATTATTTTGGTTATTTCGCTATCGACATTTACATGTGCCATTATTGTGGCGTAGTCGGCAATTGAAAGCTCACAGTCGTCGAGCGCCTGAATATTCATTTGTGTTTGTACATTGGGAATATAGCTTCCGATAACCATATCGTCTTCCCGATAAAAATGAGTGGTTATCTCGTTTCCGTCAACATCAAGCACAAACCCACGAAGCACTCCTTTAACAAGTCGCCCGATTTTTCGGCACTGGTTCCCGTGTTTCAAAAAGAAGTCACCCTTTTTTAACCGCTCGGTATCATGCAAGGTATCAATCAGCATGCTATGGTTTTAGTTTTAATGTGAGTTCTAAAGCAAATCTAGCGAAAATATAGCGGAATCAATTAGCAATATGAGCAGTATGCAGAATTCTATTCCTTCATAACCGGGTGCTTCAGGCGACGCCCTTTTTTAATTTCAAGGTGCCCATATTGTCCGCTCGCTCCAAACAAGGCACGTGGTAAAATTCCTGCCTCAAATTTATAATCCTTCACATCATTCATCGAGAGTTGCTTTAATTGTGCTTCAAAAAACGGTTTATTATCGATTGTAACAACCGGCAAAACCAGATACTCTTCTATTCGGTCTTCAGAAACATGATGTAGATAGCTAATATTTAACGCCAAATCAAAAGCAGTTTCTGGTTTTCTGATTTCAAACCCTTTTACCGGAACATCAGTTCCCTTAATTTGTATTGAATAATCGCGAATGGTATCCGCAGTATTTTGTGCCGAAAGAATTGTTGACAGAGATAACAAAATCAGTAGCAATGTAAAGGTCTTCATTTAGTGTAGTTTTGATTTTTATAGTGAAATGGCGTCAAATAAAGTGCCACACAATAATTTGGGTTGAAAGTAATCCGTTTGAAATAAAAAGGGGCTGAATTCATAAAAAATCAGCCCCGGACTCTGGTTTTACCTTTCGGTATATCATCATTTCAACTAAAACTCAAAAACAGGTTTCCCGTCTTCATCAAATTTTACTTCCATAACACGTGCATGACGGTTGGGATCGTACAACGGGTCCTCAATAATTTCTTCCAGTGGCCTTTTATCGCTTGCAGGAACAACTGCCGGATCGCCAACCGCTTTCTCATAATCGCGGGCATGATAAATGCACAATGGTGTTTCATCATCTTCAGCCACGGTAAAACAGTTGTGCCCCGGACCGTATATTTTCTTTTCGTAATCGGTTTCCAGAACCGGATATCTTGATTTTTTCCATGAATTACGATCCAACAGGTCGGCATTTTCCTCGGCTTCCATCAATCCCATACAATAACAAGCGCCGGTTGCACTTGCAGAAAATGAGATGTAGATTTTGCCGTTATTTTTGATCACCGCCGGTCCTTCGTTCACCCAAAAATCAACACGCTCCCAATCGTAATCGGGTGTTGTAAGCATAAACTGAACGGTTTTCAATTTTATGGGCGATTCCATTTCGGCTAAATACAAATTAGAAGCTGCAAATTGCCCGCCGGTTTTTTCGGCCCAACAGAAATAGCGCTTGCCATTATTTTCGAATACGGTAGCGTCTAACGAAAAATCGATAAACGATTTCTCATCGCCATCAGCTGCCTGCATCATCCCCAATTCAATCCATTCATCTTTTAGGGGATCCTGACCGGTGCACTCCAACACATAAGGCCTGAGTGCCCAGATATCTTCTTCCTCACTGGCAGCAAAATAGACATACCATTTGCCATCGAGGTAATGAATTTCAGGTGCCCAGATATGACGACTCATCGGTCCGGTTTCGTGCTTAAACCACACATCAAAAGTTTCGGCATCCTTTAGACCTTCAATAGTTTTTGACTTCCGAAGCTCTATACGGTCGTAAGTGGGTACCGAGCCGGTGAAATAATAATAACCATCAGTATGTTTGTGCACGAACGGATCGGCACGTTGCTCAACTAATGGTGCATTTTTATCTGTAGTATCCATCTTAAATATGAATTTTTGCTTTTATCGTTTCGTAAAATTTGTCGGTGATCTTATAACGGTAGATCAACATTCCATTGATTACGTGAAATACACCCGGAATAATCGTTAGCATCAATGCCAGTCCGGTAAGCGCCGATTTTGTTTGAATTTCATCCGGAATATATCCAAATGCGTCGAGCAATAAGCCAACCACTGCACCGGCAATTCCCATTCCTGCTTTCTGAGCAAAAGAAATACCTCCAAATGCCAGCCCTGAAACACGTTTCCCGGTTTCCGCGTGTCCGTAATCAACCGCTTCGGCAATGGCCGACCAGAATACCGGTGCATGCACATCAACCACCAGCGACAAAATAAAATAAAGTACATAAGCCAACATTACGCTGTCGGGTTGTGGTTGTACCAAAACAAACATCAGCACACTGAGAATTCCAACTCCAACCTGCGACATCCAGAACAACTTGACTTTACAAAAACGTTTGGTAATAAGTGTCGATAAGGGCATGGCCAAAATAGCTGCCGCAACACCGGTTCCCATAAATGTGGATTGAATCCCTGCATCGCCACCCAGGTAATATTTGGCATAGAAAATAGCCACCGAACTACGTATCACATAACCGGTTGTTCCCGACAGGCACGATCCCCACAAAATAAGCCACTGCTTGTTTTTAATCAGAAGTTTGAATTGCTCGAGCAAAGGCTTTTTATCTACAACGTGCTCAATACGTTCTTTGGTTGTGAAATAGCTAAACAAAAACAACAAAGTGCCTACCAGTGCCATTAAACCCATCGCCAGCTGATATCCTCTTCCCATATCGTCGCGCCCTAATTTTTCGGCCAGAATAGGAACTACGATAGATACCATAAAAGCAGCAACCTTTGCAAAGAAAAGGCGGTAGCCATTAGCTGATAATCGTTCCTGTGGATCGTTCGTCAAAACACCAATCAGCGAAATATATGGAATAGTAACCGAGGTAAACATCAGCGTTACGAATATATAGGTAATGTAGGCGTAAATCAGTTTCCCGGCATAATCAAAACCCGGTGTGGTGAAGGTTAGAAAAACCGAGATTCCGAAAGGAACCGACAGAAACAAAAAGTAAGGACGAAACCGACCCCCTTTAAATTTATACTTGTCTGTAATCAATCCCATCAACGGATCGCTGATGGCGTCGATCAGTCGAACCAACAAAAACATAAGAGCAACATCTTTGGGCTTCAATCCAAAAATATCGGTATAAAAATAAGTGATGATAAGGAACATGGAGGAAATAACCACGTTTACGGCAGCATCTCCCGATCCATAACCAATCTTTTCAAGCAGGCTTAGCTTTTGAGCTTTCGAGTTCATTGATTTAAATTAAAGTTTGATCTTCTATTGTTTTATAAGCAGTTTCAATCCATCCGCGCAGCACATCGCATTTTGCGGGCGTTGTTGTATGCTCAATGCAAATATAGGTGCTACTGTGGAAAACAGGTGGAGTTATGAATAATTGAGGTGGATAGATTGTACCGTTACTTCATAATTCTCAATAAGAAGCAATTTCCGATACAATTTGAAATGCAACAGATTACTTGGGCGATATGAAGATTTTAATTTGTTTTTAATTCGAAAGCCAAAGTTATTTGGCAGGTTTATCGGTCATTTCAAAAACCAAACTTCCGCCTTTTACCAAATCGAAGTGTGAAATTTTTGTACCATTAATTTCAGTTCCGTTTAATGTAACTTTACTAACGTAAACATTCTCTTCGCTTTGATTTTTTGCTGTTATGCTTAGCTGCTTACCGTTCTCAAAAGAAACAATGGCTTCCTTAACAGACGGACTGCCCAACTCGTAATATTCCGATCCGGGTGCGAGCGGATAAAAACCCAAACTGTTAAAAATGTACCAGGCACTCATTTGTCCGGCATCGTCGTTGCCACACAAACTGTTTACCTCGGCGCCATACATGGTTTTCATGATCATACGCACGCGGCTTTGGGTTTTGGATGGTTCATCGGTGTAATTGTACAAAAACGGAATATGATGCCCCGGTTCATTGCCATGCACGTAATTCCCGATCATTCCATCGCGGGTAATATCTTCGTTTTTTTCAATGTATTTATCATCCAGCTCCATGGTAAACAACGAATCCAACATTCCCGACAATCGTTTTTTACCGCCCATCATTTGCACCATATCTTCCACCTGGTGCGGAACATACAATCCGTAATTCCAGGCATTGCCTTCAATAAATCCCTGGCCATGTGTATCCAGCGGATCAAATTCTTTTCTGAACTCGCCGTTCGACATTTTGGGACGCATAAAACCAATTGAAGGGTCGTAAACTTTTTTGTAAGCGTTCGATCGTTCCGTGAACTCCTTTTCAATAGCTTCATCTCCGGTGTTTTTGGCAATTTGTGCAATACACCAGTCATCAAAAGCGTATTCCAGTGTTTTCGACACCGAGTACGAACTTTTATCCTCGGGGACAAAACCGTATTTCATATAATCACCAATTCCATGAAAATAGGGAACTTTTGCGGTTGTAACTGCAGCATCCAGCGCCCGCTTACGATTAAAATCACCCACTCCTTTCACCACAGCATCGGCCAAAACGGTCGTTGAATGGTAGCCGATCATACACCAGTTTTCGTTGGCATAATGGCTCCAAACAGGCAACATGTGGTGCACACTTTGATCGTAATGCGCCAGCATCGATTTTATCATGTCGTTGTTACGCGATGGCTGAATCAAATTAAAGAATGGATGTAAAGCGCGATAGGTATCCCACAACGAAAAAATTGTGTAGTTGGTAAATCCTACCGACTGGTGGATATTTTGATCGAGCCCGCGGTAACTGCCATCCACATCTTCGTAAACAATCGGGCTTAGCATGGTGTGGTAGAGCGCTGTGTAAAAAGTTCTTTTGTCATTATCCGAAATGCTTTCTACCCCGATTTTCGCGAGTTCATTGTTCCATTTCTGCTGTGTTTCGGCTTTTACTTTTTCAAAATCCCAATGTGGAATTTCTGTTTCCAGGTTGTTTAAAGCGCCAGCCATACTCACCGGCGAAAGTGCGAACTTTACTTTCAGCTTTTCGTTTTCGCTTGTATCAAAATTAAAATAAGCCCTTATATTCCGGCCGGCCATCTCAGGGAAATTTTTCTCCTGATCAAAATACCGGTAATGTCCGTCGTAGTTATCCTCGTCATATTTTTTATGCCCGTAACTTTTAAATGGCTTTGTAAACTGCATGGCAAAAAATACTTTTCGCGTACGTCCCCACCCTTTTGTCTGACGGTAACCGGTAATCTGCGAATCGTTTTCAACACGCAAAAATGTCCACACGTTTTTCTCATCGTAATGATAAACGTTGTAAACCAAGTCTAGAATTATGTGTGCGTCGTCTGATTCTGGAAAAGTATATTGATGAAAGCCCACTCTCTCTGATGCTGTCATTTCCGCCCCGATGTTATAATCATCGAGTTTTACGCTGTAATAACCGGGCTCAGCGTTTTCATTTTCGTGCGAAAAAACTGAATAAAAACCTTTGCTTCCATCCTCTTGCTGAATCGGCTCGAGTACCAGATCGCCCGTGGTTGGCATAACCAAAAAATCGCCAAGATCGGAGTGCCCAGTTCCACTAAAATTAGTGTGCGCAAAACCAATTATCGTAGTATCGCGATACTGGTAACCGGCACAATATTCGTACGTTTTTTTATTGTAGCTGCCATCGGGATTAAAGTAAGGTTGCATATCGGTTTGTGGCCCCAGCTGTACCATTCCAAAGGGCGCGGTAGCTCCCGGGAAGGTATGCCCCATAGTACTTGTTCCAACCATCGGATTTACATACTGACAATAATCATCGGTAGTAACATTGCTTGCCGGATTTTTATCATTTTGATTATTACAAGAGATAAACAGCACCAATAATGAGGCACAATAAAGTAGTGGTTTCATGAATACATTTTTTGTGGTTTGCCGAAAACGAAAACTCTATCAATTCTCAGCTATGCAAAGCCGGTTAAGCCTTACAATTAATTTAGTTGTTGGTTAAAGCGTGCTAAAATAAAAGTTTTCGGGGGATAAACATACCATTGCCCATCATTTGTGCAATGATTTATTATTGTCATGGTTTTAATACCTCACAACAATGATTTTTTAAAACCAACTACAGTACCACTGCCTCACAGAGTATAATGAGCCAATATTCGAAGGGATTACTTTAATGTAATACGACTTTGTTATTCAAGGAATTTTGTATAGGTGATTTTCATATCAACACCGCCGTTTTTAGCACTCTTCAGCACTACCCGGTTTGGAATATCAGAACGTTGACCGGTTGTAAGGAAAAATCCCTGGTTACCAACATAATTGTCTTCATCCGCCGGATCGGGATAATCGATGATTTGCTGAACGTGCTGGGTAATATTAAAACGATAAGAGTAATCGCTTGTATCTAATCCTCCACCGTAAAAAACAGGATTAAAGAAATAATCAACCGGACGATATTCTTCGCCATCGGGCGCCACAAAGGTAAACAACAACTGGCTTGGTGGTGGATAATTGTGAATGTCGCTTGCAACAGTATCAACATGGAAAATGATTTCAGCTTTGTTGATTCCCATATTTGTTGAGTCTTTCCAGCTCTCTAAACCGGAAATAGTAATCTTCGATTTTAATCCACCGGTTGCCTGAACATAAACCCGGTCTTGTTCTTCATCTTCCTGATCCAGGTTACCCAAGAATGGTGTACCGGAATAGTCGTGTTTAATTTCGCTGACACGCGCACTAAATTGTGTTATAAGGTAAGCCTGCGATAAAGTATCGGGTTCAACACCTTCTTCAGGGTTTTTATTTTCATCATTGTTGTAATAAACCAACAATGCCGATCCTTGAAAAGTAGAAGTTGCTGCAGTATGAAGTGTTATCAGCGATCCTTCGCCCGAAACATCCTCGCTCTCCAGAAGCAGACCTTTAAAATACTGCAGAAAAACATCGTTGTTCACCATATCCAGCGAATCGGCATCAAGTAATTTTTGCCCCAGCGATGCATCCAATGGAATGGTAAGCATTTGGTAGTTGGTGTCCTGCGTTGCAGAATCCAGCTCTACTTTTGGTGTATAATCAAATTCGGCAAGCGGTACATCCGATGCCATCGATTTCAAATCAATATCCTGTGTATACTCAGCATCCGGATCGAGAAACGATTCCATTTCGTATACTTTTATATGCTGCGTTGTAATTGTATCGCCATAAACGTTTCGGTAAAACAAATACAATCGAACTGAATCAACTTCAGGATTGGTCCCAAAATCAGGATATGACGATAAGCGAAACTGGGTAGCGTAGTTTATTGTTGATTTCCCAAAAACGGGATCGTTTAATGTTCCCAACAGGTTTGTGGTTCCTTTATTGGCAACAATTCCACTTTCAGAGAAAGTAAACGAAGCAATGGCGTCCGAAACCGAAATATTCCGAACATTTATCAGGTCTTCTTCCGGAAGAATGTCAAGTCCCAAATCGTTTTCATCGCTTTTGCAGGCAAATAAAATGTTAGCGAGAATAAACAAACCTCCAAATATCTTTAATAACTGCGCTGTACCGTATTTCATGTTAACTATTCCAAATTTATTTTAGGAAGCTTTACATACTGCAGCCAATGCAATTAGCCTAATTAAACAGTTATGGTTGCTTCTTCAATTTTCTGATTTCCGAAAAATTACACAAACATAGAAAATTACAACGAGAGCTATTCTGAAATCGGAGTAAAATTGAACTTTTTAAAGATAATTTTGATTCTTTAACATCGAAGCCTTACACTTTGTCGTAAAACTCGTTGTAGGCATCAATGTATGTTTCTTTTGGTTGGAAATCGAGGAATAGCTTGCCGCTATCCTTGATATAATTTTTAACATCAGTGTTAATATTTTCCGCTCCCTGTACTACTGCATCTGAATAATCAACAGCCATTTTACTAACATTGGCAAAAGTTGGTTCTTCAACTGCTTTTACATCGTCGGCCGTAATACCTTCAAGTAACAGTTTCTCGTTAAATTTACTGTCGAGCGGATTCTTAAAATCATCGTCATAAACGGAGTAAACCAGTTTTGAATTTTGGAATAACGGATCGTTGTAGTAATACTTTTTAATGTATAAAGGTACCAGCGAAGTTAGCCAACCGTGGCAGTGAATAATATCGGGTGCCCAGCGTAGCTTAATTACGGTTTCGAGCACACCACGGGCAAAAAATACCGCCCGTTCGTCGTTATCTTCAAACTCTTTGCCGTCATCATCGTGTAAAACGGCTTTGCGTTGAAAATAATCTTCATTATCGATAAAATAAACCTGCATACGAGCAGCTTGTATCGACGCAACTTTTATGATAAGTGGATGATCAGCATCGTTAATCACAAGGTTCATTCCCGATAAACGGATCACCTCATGCAACTGATTTCTACGCTCGTTAACACAGCCATAACGCGGCATAAACGTTCTTATCTCTCTCCCTCTCTCCTGAACGCCCTGTGGAAGGTAACGTCCAATTTCCGACATTTCGCTTTCTGGTAAATACGGGGTAATCTCTTGTGAAATATAAAGGATTCTTTTCTTTTCCATTAACCAATAAGTGCAGTTAAAAAACAGTGTGCAAAAATAATAAAAATAACCGAACTATCAAGATAAGTTGGTTAGTTTCAGTCACTATCCTTACTTTTTTCGCTGTTTTAACAATTAAAATTACTTACTTTGCAGCCGCAAATTTTTAGCTATGAAACTGGTTAGTACAGTACAGGAGTTACAGACTGAAATACAGCGCCTTGCCGATGGTAAAACAGTGGGTTTTGTACCCACAATGGGGGCGCTTCATCAAGGACATATTTCGTTGGTAAAACAAGCCGTTTCGGAAAATCCGGTTGTGGTGGTAAGTATTTTTGTAAATCCAACCCAATTTAACGATCCGAACGATTTGGAACGTTATCCACGCACACTCGAAAACGATATGAAATTATTGGAGCCTACAGGTTGTTCAATCGTTTTTGCACCCAATGCCAAAGAAGTTTACCCCGAACCGGATAAACGTAAATTTAACTTTGGAAAATTGGAAGAAGTGATGGAAGGCAAACATCGCCCGGGACACTTCAACGGTGTAGCACAAGTGGTTAGCCGGCTTTTCAACATGGTAAAACCTACTAAATCCTACTTCGGATTAAAGGATTTCCAGCAATTGGCGATTATTAAAAATATGGTGAAACAACTGCAACTTCCTGTGGAAATTGTACCTTGCGCCATTATTCGCGAAGAAAGTGGTTTGGCCATGAGCTCGCGAAATGAATTATTGACGGAAGAACAGCGGAAAAATGCGGTCGTAATTTCGGAGACTTTGTTTAAAGCCAAAGAACTTAAGACGCAGAAATCCGTACAAGAAATCACGGATTGGGTGACAGAAACAATAAACAAGAACCCCTTCCTTGATGTTGAATATTTTGAGATCGTTGACGACGAACAGCTACAACCGGTGAAAAACTGGAACGAAGATTCGACAAAAGTTGGGTGTATTGCTGTTTTTTGCGGAAAGATCAGATTAATTGACAATATAGTTTTTTAAGACCGAAATAAGCATAGTTATGCAAATTGAAGTTTGTAAATCGAAAATACACAAGGTTACCGTTACTGAGGCAAACCTGCAATACGTTGGAAGTATTACCATCGACGAAGATTTGATGGATGCGGCAAACCTTATTGAAAATGAAAAAGTACAGGTTGTTAATATTAACAACGGCGAGCGTTTGGAGACTTACGTTATTAGGGGCGAACGCGGATCGGGAACCATTTGTTTGAACGGCCCGGCTGCACGTAAAGTAGCGGTTGGCGACGTGGTAATTATCATTTCTTACGCCTTAATGGATTTCGAGGAAGCCAAAACATTTAAGCCAAGTTTGATCTTCCCCGATATCGAGACGAATACTGTAGTATAATATACGTTACATATAAATACGAACCTCGTAGTTTTTACTGCGAGGTTTTTTTATTTGCTCCCCTTTCAATGCCTCCGGAGTTTTATTCCAATTTAAAGGAATTAATCACTATTTTTGACAGATATGAATCTATTATCTAAATCGAAAATATTTCGTGATTTTGAATCATTTTATCCACTTCTATCCATTTGGAAAGGAAGCAATAACACCATCGTTTTCACCAACGGATGTTTCGATCTGATTCATAACGGACACGTTGATTCGCTGCATAAATCGGCAGCATTTGGCACCAAATTGATTGTTGGATTAAACTCCGATGTTTCGGTAAAACTATTAAAAGGCGAAAAACGACCAATCCTAAATGAACAGGCACGTGCCGAAATTCTGGCCGCTTTTGAGTGTGTTGATGCTGTAATTCTTTTTGATGAAGAAACACCGGCAGAGATTATTGCAAAAATTATTCCCGATGTTTTGGTAAAAGGAGCACAATACGAAATTCATGAAATTGCCGGCCACGATACCGTATTAAACAACGGCGGAAAAGTGGAAACACTGGAGTTGATTGAAGGAATTTCAACCAGCGAAATAATAGACAGAATTAAAAATCTTTGAGAAACTTTGAAAAACCTTAGTGTTCTTTGTGGTTAGCTTATCTCACAAACAAAGTAGTTTACAGAATGGCAAAAACAAAAACCATATACACCTGCCAGAACTGCGGGGCACAATCTCCCAAGTGGTTGGGTAAATGTTCTACCTGCAACGAGTGGAACACCTACGTTGAGGAGATTGTAGAAAAGAAACAATCTACCGGAAAACTTTCGGTGCAGATTTCGGGAAACCAACCCATCACGCTCGAAAATATCGAAATGGCCAGAACTCAGCGCATTTCGGTGGGCATTGAAGAATTCAACCGTGTTTTGGGCGGCGGAATCGTTCCCGGCTCGCTAATACTTCTGGGTGGCGATCCCGGAATTGGAAAATCAACACTGGCACTTCAGCTTGCACTTGGATTAAACGGGAAAAAGATACTTTACATTTCGGGCGAGGAAAGCCTGCAACAGATAAAATTGCGCGCCGAACGTTTGAGCAACACCCAAAGCAACTGCCTGTTTTTAAGCGAAACTTCGCTGGAACATATTATTGCGCAAAGCGAGCAGGCAAAACCGGAGTTGCTGATCATCGACTCCATTCAAACCATCTCAACCGAACTTATCGAATCATCACCCGGCTCGGTTGGTCAGGTGCGCGAGTGCACATCGGCAATTTTGAAATTTGCGAAGAAAAATCATATTGCCGTGGTACTGATCGGGCACATTACAAAAGAAGGCAGCCTGGCCGGACCAAAAGTGCTGGAACACATGGTTGACACCGTTTTGCAGTTTGAAGGCGACACCAATTATATGTACCGCATTTTGCGCTCGAATAAAAACCGCTTTGGCTCCACTAACGAGCTTGGCATTTTTGAAATGCGCAGCGACGGTTTGCGCGAAATCACCAATCCATCCGAGCAACTAATTTCAAAAGTAAGCGACGATGTGAGCGGCACCGCTATTGCTGCAACTATTGAAGGTGTGCGACCTTTCCTAATTGAAATTCAGGCGCTGGTAAGCTCGGCTGCTTACGGAACGCCGCAACGTTCATCAACCGGTTTTGATTTACGCCGTTTGAACATGCTTCTGGCGGTACTCGAAAAACGGGCGGGTTTTAAACTCATTGCAAAAGACGTTTTCCTGAATATTGCGGGCGGATTAAAAATCAATGATCCGGCAACCGATTTAGCTGTAATCTGTTCCATCTTATCGTCGAACATCGATATTGCCATTAACCACAAAATATGTTTTGCCGGAGAAGTTGGATTAACCGGAGAGATACGCGCCGTAAGCCGTATTGAACAACGTATTGCCGAAGCTGCAAAACTGGGATTCTCGCGCATTTATGTGCCAACGCTGAATAAAGGTTTTGATGCTTCGAAATTTAAGATAGACATTGTTAAAGTAAGCCGTGTGGAGGAGGTGTTCAAAACCATATTCGCATAAAAAAAATTGCGTACAGTTTATAAAACAGCACAAATAAGCTTTTTTAACGACCTTTTTTTGATAAACGATATTACTATTTATAATTTGGCAGCCAAATGAAAAAGGCCTTTTTAATATTATTTACTCTCGCACTGGCAATCACTGCCTGCGAAAACGAGATTATACCCAAACCCGAGCATCTGATTAAAGAGAAAAAGATGATTGACATGCTGGTTGACGTGCATCTGGCAGATGCTGCTTTTAACCATTTCAGATACGACTCGATAATGTTAAACAACCGGACAGAAAATTTCTATTATTCTGTTTTGGACAAATACGAAGTGCCGGATTCAGTGTTTGAACGATCGCTGATTTATTATGAGAGTTTTCCTAAAGACTTCGAAAAAATGTACCGAAAAGTGATGAGCCGTCTGAGTGAATTGGAGCAGGAGCGATCGGGACGAAAAGATGAATTGCTGCAATTTGAAGAAGAGGAATAATTAACTGCAAGGTGAGAAAAATCGCCGCCACATACGTCTTCCCCGGAACTGGTTCGCCACTAAAAAACGGAATTTTAGTTTGCAGCGATGAAGGGACAATCATCGACATCCTTGATCGGAGCGATTCATTTTGCGAAGAAGCCGGAGTGGAGTTTTACAGTGGCATCCTGGTCCCCGGATTTGTAAACGCCCATTGCCATTTAGAACTGTCTCATTTACAAAACAAAATTGAAAAGCATATAGGTTTTAGCAGCTTCCTTAGAGAAATTAACTTGTTAAGGAACGAACCGGGTAACAAAGAAAAGGCGATGCAAGTAGCCGACCGCAAGATGTGGGCAGCAGGAATTGCTGCTATTGCCGATGTTTCCAATTCTGACATTTCGCTGGCTATAAAACAAAAAAGCAAGAACTATTTCCATACTTTTGTTGAGGTTTTTGGGTTTCATCCGTCGCGGGCTGAGCGGGCTTTTTCAAAAGCAGAAGAAGTACTTGATTCGTTTGAAAAAGCAAATCTTTCTGCTTCGATCGTTCCTCATTCGCCTTATTCTGTTTCGCATGAATTGTTCGGAAAAGTTCTGAAAGAAGCTGAGAAAAACGGCAATGTATTTTCCATTCATAACCAGGAGAGTAAAGCTGAAACGGAATTCTTTTTATCGGATGAAAGTGACATCTCAAAGCATTTCATCAACAACCTCAATCTTGACACCACACACTGGAAACCAACAGGTAAATCATCGCTTCAATCCGTGCTTCATTACTTACCAAAAGAAAATCAGCTTTTACTGGTACATAATACCCACACCCAAAAACAAGATATTGAGGCATTGAAAAAATACAGGAAGCTTCAAAACACGTTTTTTGTTTTGTGTCCTAACTCCAATCTCCACATCGGAAATGAGCTGCCACCGGTGAATCTATTTCGCGAAGAAAGGCTGCGAATTTGCTTGGGAACCGACAGTCTGGCATCAAACTCCGAACTTTCGATTTTGCAGGAAATGCTAACCATACAACAAAATTTTCCGGATATTTCTTTGGAGGAACTGCTTGACTGGTCTACTGTAAACGGTGCAAAAGCGTTAAATATTAATGACACTTTTGGCTCGTTCGAAAAAGGCAAAAACCCCGGTGTAAATCTCATTTCGGGTATCGATTTCAAAATCATGAAACTTACGCCAAACTCAAAAGTTAAACGGCTGATTTAAGCCAAATTCAATCCAAAATAATTTTGGTTATTTTTGCAGCAATTTTCAGGGGAAATGATGAAGATTGGCAATATAGAGTTGGAGGGAATTCCTCTTTTTTTGGCACCGATGGAAGATGTCACCTACAAGTCGTTTAGGATGATGTGCAAAAAATTTGGTGCCGATGTGATGTACACCGAGTTTGTATCGTCGGAGGCACTGGTACGCGATGTAGAAAAAACCAAACAAAAAATGCATTTGTTTGATTTCGATCGCCCGGTAGCGATTCAGATTTATGGACACAACATTGATTCGATGGTGCGGGCAGCCCAGGTCGCTGAAGAGTTTGAACCCGATTTTATCGACATCAATTACGGTTGCCCAATGAAAAAAATTGTGCGACATGGTGCCGGATCGGCAATGCTAAAAGACATTGATAAGATGCAAAAGATGACGGCCGAAATTGTAAAAGCGGTAAAAACACCGGTTACCGCAAAAACACGTTTGGGTTGGTCGGCCGGGAATTTACCAATTGTTGATGTTGCCGAACGACTGCAGGACGCAGGAATTGAGGCACTCGCCATTCACGGACGCACGCGCGAACAATTGTATACCGGCGAAGCCGACTGGACATTGATAGGAGAAGTAAAAAATAATCCGAAAATACATATACCAATTATTGGTAACGGCGATATTAACAGCGGAAAGAAAGCCAAACAGCTGCTTGATGAAACGGGCGTAGATGCCTTAATGATTGGTCGCGGCGCCATTGGCCGGCCATGGTTATTCCGCGAGGTGAAACATTATTTGCAAACCGGGGAAGAACTTCCACAACCAACGGTTAACGATGTAGTGGAAACATTAAAAGAGCAACTTCGTTTAAATTTAGAATGGCGCGATAACGAACGATCCGGAATTTTGATGATGCGCCGCCACTTTGCCAAATATTTCCCGGGATTACCGAATTTCAGGGATCTAAAAATTCAGTTGCTGCGTGCTGAAACAAATGACGAGGTACATTCAATACTTGAAAAGATAATCGGACAATACGGCACTTTTCAGCTCGATTTTTCAACGGCTAGCTTAAAATAGAATAATTATGGACGACAAATATTCCAAATATTTCACCGAACAATCGCTGTGGGAAAAGCTTAAAAAGTTTGGCAAAACTGCCGGAGCAAAGGTTGTTTATGCTGTTTTGTTGCTTTACTACACTTTCGAAGACAAAAGTGTTGGCCTGAAAACAAAGCTCAGCATTGCAGCAGCGCTCGGGTATTTTATACTACCCACCGATGCCATTGTCGACCTCACTCCATTGATCGGCTTCAGCGACGATTTGGGCGTACTGCTTTTCACCCTCTCGGCGGTGGCAGGAAGTATTACCCCCGAAATTAAAGCCAAAGCACGCGAAAAACTCAACGATTGGTTTGGAGAAGTCAATCCCGACGAACTCAAAGAAATTGACAATAAGACTTTTTAGGTTTTTTCACATGCACGTTAACAGAGGTTAAAGTGCTGGTTTCGTGAAATACATGGCACACACTTTGCATATATCTACATGGCTGGATATGTTGACAAAAAGTATATCCACAAAAATATAAGGCTTGACCTTAACATGGTTTTTGTTTTTTGTTTTTGAGAAGGTAGGGTTTACCTTCGAATTGTTAGCTAGACTGGTCCCGCAAGCGCGGGGCCTTTTCTTTTTATCCCCTGCTTACTTGTATTAACCACATTTCAATACAAAAATAACTCAGGTAATTAGTACATTAGCGGCTTATCTTTTTTTACTATGCTCGAACTTGACTTTTCAATTCTACAATGGGCTCTGTTGGCTGTGTGTGGCATGCTAATTGGCATGTCGAAAGTTGGTGTGCCCGGAGTTTCAATGCTGGTAGTACCAACTCTGGCATTAATTTTTGGAGGAAAAGCCTCCACCGGAATTCTACTCCCCATGTTAATGATGGCCGATTTGTTTGGCGTTGGCTACTATCATCGTCATGCCGAATGGAAATACCTGTGGAAATTACTCCCGTGGGCCTTTTTGGGAATTGGCATTGCACTGTGGGTTGGCGAAGTAGTAAACGACACCTGGTTTAAAAACATTATTGCCATTTTGGTTTTTCTGTGTATAGGGCTTATGCTGTGGCGCGACCGCAAAAAAGGACAAAATCTTTTTCCCGATACCTGGTGGTTTTCAGCAATGATGGGTGTTTTAGGTGGTTTTGCAACAATGATTGGCAATGTGGCAGGCCCCATCTTTGCCATTTATTTATTGGCAATGCATTTACCCAAAAACAGTTTTATCGGCACCGGCGCTTGGTTTTTTCTCATTGTTAATTTCTCGAAATTTCCCTTGCACATTTTCGTTTGGAAAACCATTAACTGGAATACCTTAACACTGGATTTAATGCTTCTGCCCGCCATCGCTATCGGGGCATTTGCCGGCATTAAACTGGTACAGAAAATATCTGATAAA
The DNA here is from genome assembly GCF_963676815.1 of uncultured Draconibacterium sp. NCBI lineage: Bacteria > Pseudomonadati > Bacteroidota > Bacteroidia > Marinilabiliales > Prolixibacteraceae > Draconibacterium > uncultured Draconibacterium sp. Next base: position 2,773,039 of record NZ_OY781365.1, on the reverse strand, counting down.
TTATATCGAACCGCTGTAATAATCGTAACTGCCCTTTCGGCATTTTTACTCTTAATTTAATGAAACAATTACAACAGTTCTTTCAGGATAAAACAGTACATACGCTGCTAGATGTTGGAACAGGCAGCGGAAGTTTTATTACGGTTCTAAAAGAGACATTTAAGCACACAAGATTCACTGGAATTGATCCGGACATGCCTTCGCTTGAAGAAGCGGCAAAAGCTCATCCTGATGCAGAATTTAAAAGTATGACCGGCGGGCAACTGGAATTCCCTGATTCAACTTTTGATGCAGCAAGTATTTCAATGGCCATGCACCATTTACCCGATGTGCAACAAACTTTTAAAGAAATGCAGCGCGTTGTAAAACCAGGTGGCTGGATTATTATAAACGAACTGTTTAGCAACAACCTGAATTCAGCGCAGGAAGTTCACAAAAGCATGCACCATTTCAGAAGTACGATTGACCGGCTAAACGGTGTTTGCCACAACGAAACGTTTACACGAGAAGAAATTCTCCACCATATTGAAAAAGCAGGACTAAAAATATGTGAAACTTTTAACCAGCAAAAACCCCATCAGGAACCAAGCCCTGAAGAAATTACCGAACGTAAAGAAAAACTTACAGAAATGCTCAATCAGGTTAAAGACAAACCTGAATATAATGAGCTGAAACAGCAAATTCCGGAAATTGAAAAGGCGTTGAAACAGCATGGTTTTCAGATGGCAACACGAGTAGTTGTGGTTGCAAAAGTGTTGAAAGATTGAGGCAGATTGACAAAGCAAAAAAACTAGAGGCTCGCAACTCGAGGCTTGAAGCTAACACTACAGCCTGTTATTCACAATATTGTTGTAAATTGATCCAAACTGAACGCGAATACCAACATTTGCTCCCACCTCGAATGACGACGGCAACTGAACTTTATTTAACAATACATCCTCGAGCGATATTTCACCTTTAGGCAAGTAAATCTGATCGTGAACATTTTCAACAGTAAAGCCCATGCGTACTGAAAGACCGCGAATAATACGAACCGAAAGATCGGTATCGAAAGTGATTCGGTTTTTACTCCAGTCGTGCATGTAATTTGTTGCATTTAATCCGGCCTGAACCTCGCCCCAGGTTTGCACAATCTGTAAATCAAGTCGTAACGACTGCTCCCACAGGCTTTCCTCCAATTTATCGTAAATCGATTCTTCGTAATATTTCATCCACTCGGGGCCAATGTAATAGGCAATTGTAAATACTTTACGGTCCGATACATCCCAGGGGAAAATATTGTATTCAATTGCCGGTTTAACCGACATCGAATACTTTGTATTGCGGTAATTGCTATTGTAAAAGCTACCAAACAATCCGGTAGACCAGCGCGACGACAAACTTTTTACTGCGCTCGACGATGCATAGGTCGATGTATTATCAGAACGATATTCCTCACCATCACTAGTGTATTTTTGTGTATCTACTGATCGGCGGGCATTGTTTCTAATCCTGATATCTTCTGTTACTTTATCTGCCCGAGCGTTAAACGAATAGCGGTAATTCTTTTTACTTTCTTCAAGGTTTACCCGACCACTAACATCGCCTCTAAAAGTCCAGTTGTGCCATGGGTCTTCAACTTCTTCGGCTTGTGCAACTTCTGCTTCTCCACGGTAACGAAAACTCAACTGATCAGAAGCTTTGGTTTGACTAACAAATGGCATCATCCCAAGGGAAAGAGCATCTTTCAATTTCTGACGTTGTTCTTCATTTGTATCGCCTGCCATTGTGGTACATGTAATTGTAAAGTCGTTAAAATTCTCGAAAGTGAGATTGTTATACATTAACGAATACACCATTCCTCCCGAGCCACTCACGCGGTTATTAATGATAATGTGCACATCGGCAACCGCCGGATCGTTTACAAAATCGGCAAAACGCATATTCCGTCGCATGTAATCCATATCCAGCCGAACTCCCTCGATATAAACCTTTATTTTCGCATCGCGCTTATTGTACGAGAGCGAGCCGCGACTTTTTATCCGAACATCCTTTTCGGGGTTATCGGCAGCCCAAATATTGTTAAATGCGAAACAAATTAAAATAGCAGAGACGGTGAGAAAGCGCAGCATAATCTTATTCCTCCTTATCAGGTTCAAAGTTGGTTTAAAAAGTAAATATGTATTAAAAGCAGCCCAAATATAGAACTTAGACAGCAATATATAAAACTTACTTTCTGATTTTCGTTTACTTTGTATTACTTCTTAATAATGAACAAGAAACATGGCGCGCAGAGAGAAAAAAGCACGAAGCAAAGGATCGGCCGGTAACAACCGAAAATCGGGCGAAGACTTTTTACAAAACAACAAGCAAAAAACAGGAGTTTTAGAAACTGATAGCGGTTTGCAATATTCAATTGTGGAAGAAAAACAAGGCCCGAAACCCGGACTTTTTGATACTGTAAAAATTCATCAACGTGCATTGCTTCTCGATGGAAAAATACTGGAAGATACCTACCGCCAAAACCAGCCCGACGAAGTTAAAATAGATGAACTGATTGAAGGATTACAGGAAGGACTACTGCTAATGAGTATTGGTAGCCGTTATAAATTCTGGGTGCCTGCCGACCTTGCCTGGGGGCGAAAAGGTACCGGAAATAAAATTCCACCAAATGCTGTTTTGAGCTTTGATATTCGTTTGCTGGAGATTTGCTGAAACTAATTCCAATGCAGATTTAACCACGATTTCATCCCTGCCATTATCATCTCTATGGCCACCGATCCCACAAACAATGCGGTTATACGTCCGGCTAAATCGAAGTAACGTTCAATTAACTCCTCGCGTTTTTGACGAATTATGTCGTGAAGAAACTTTAACAGCACCAAAACCAGTATACACAGCATAACTGCCACAATAATAGCTGCACACGATACCAATATATCGTTGCGTTTACCAATAACTACACTGGCACTAATGGTACCCGGGCCAATTAAAACCGGCATTGCAATAGCTCCGGCAATGTGTTTCGATTCGCCACGTAAAATTTCGATGGCAGTTGGCCCACGGAATACAAACTGAAGACCGATCAGTAGGAAAACAATGCCTCCAAATAACTGAAACGAGGCAAAACGCACCTGAAATACATCGGAAAATATTCTGTCGCCCAACACGGCAAAACTACAGAAAGCAACACACGAAATGAGTCCGGCCCGTAAAAGCACCTTCTTAAATTGCTTATTATCTAGCTTTTGTACAATGTCAATTAAATATACGATTACCAAAAACGGGTTTAATAAAACGAGCAATAACAGTATGGATCTTATAAATTCAGTCATATCTATCAGAAATATTTTAACGTTGCTTTTGAGTTTTGACTACTACTTTTTCGTGACTGCAAACGAAAACTAAGCGGGTAAATATAAAAATAGATATTTGGAAAGCAATAGCGTTTGAAAGTGAAATGGGAACAATACTATTTTCCCGGATGATTTTGTTGTAATTGACAATAACTTAAATCATTCAGCTCGTAAATTCTTATCGATTTCAAAAAATAATTATTCCTTTTCAACGGCAGTTATAATGGTATTTACAATTGTATTTGCATCAATTAAAGAACTATCAACTGTGAGGTTGTAATTGGCAGCATCGCGCCAGTTTTTTCCGGTAAAATGCAAACAATAGTTAGCACGTTCGCGGTCTGTTTTCTCCAACTCATGATCGGTAACTGAAGCATGAATACCATAGTTGCCTGTGATCCTGCGCTTGCGGTATTTTTTATCAGCATGAACAAACACATTGAAGCATTTCGGCTTGTCTTTCAGCACAAAGTTGGCACAGCGCCCCACAATTACACAGGATTCTTTTGCAGCAATCTCGCGAATAATTTTACTTTGCACCAGGAACAAGGTATCAAGCGGCGGTTGTTTTTCACTTACGTAAGCATAGTTTTGCTCGTACAACTCAAACAGTAGCGAGTGGGCCAGTTTCTGCTCATTTTTGCTAATGTAATCGGCAGTATAACCACTTTCTTTAGCAGTAATATCAATCAGGTTTTTGTCGTAAAATGCTATTCCAAGTCTTTCAGCAAGTCGTTTTCCAATTTCGTGTCCGCCACTGCCATATTCCCTCGAAATGGTAATTACCACGTTATGTTTTGAAAGCTCTTCAACTTCTTCTTTAGGCTCATTAACGCTTAGCCAAGCATCAACAAACTGTAATTTTCGACCGTAGAATTTAGCAATAAATCCTACTAAAATTGCTGCAACAACCGTTCCTTCGCGAATACCAAACAATTGATTCAGAAAAAGAAATGAACTTACAATTCCCACAACGACCATCGCACTATCGACACCAATTTTTGCTTTTCCAAACTCCTTTTTAAAGGTTTCGGCAATTGCCATTGCCAGTCCTTCGCCGGGCAAATACGTAATTTTAGCTTTTACTTCAAGAAAAACTCCAAAAGCCAAAATCACACAACTTAGCAAACACCAAAATACTTTCCATGCATAATTCGACACGCTTATAAAAGTTACCATATTCATGGCCAAATCGATAAACATACCAAAAGCAAAAACTACCGGCAACTGAATGAGCTGCAACACTCGATAATTTTTACGCAAAACAGCCATTTGTAACACCATTAAAAACAGGTTGAAAACAATGGTTAGCTGTCCCAGGGTAAATGGTATTTTCAGGCTATACACATAGGGAATGCACGAGATTGGTGAAACGCCCAAATCGGCTTTCACCGATAGTGCCACGCCAAAAGCCATTACAAACAGGCCAATACCGAAAGTAATGATTCGGATTAATAGTTTATTTCTTAACATGTCATTTTATTTAACGGAGAGGCAGGGGTTTAATACGGCTAACAAAATTAGTAAAGATTGCACACCGTTATTCTGAAATCAAGCCAATGTTAACTTGAAATAATATGACAAACATTGCGCACTACTTGTTACAGGTCGTACAAATTGCAACAAAAAAGCCGCTCCTTAAAAAGGAACGGCTTCTTCAATATCGTTATGCGATAATCTACTAATAGAATTTCGCTCTTTTGTCTTCGATTTCTACTGAGTTACGATGTACGGTAAATACTTCCGATCCAACCCGGTAATTATTTGTTTGTGCCAAACGTCTTTTCTCGGCGGCCACGTCAACACCAACACCTTCGTTAACCGCAGTTGGCATAACAATGTATACGCCGTTGTTTCCTTCGATTGGTGCGGACACTTCATCAACGTCAAGTGCTCCTACGGTACCAATTACTGCAGGTTCTAATCCCATTCCCGGAATTGAGAAAGAGTTAAAGTTTACGGCATTTGCGGTTTGTACCTCAGTATCAAGAGCTGCAGCAGCACCAGCCAAATCTGCATTATCACTCAAGGCTGCTTTTGCCTTTTCAACCAGCAATTCTGCTTTTTTCTCTTTGGTTACTGCCAACTCAACACGTGCTTTTACGTTTTCAAACGGTGCAATGCCTTTTTCAGTAATTCCTGCAAGAACAGCGATCACAAAATTATCGCCCAGTTCGAAAATACGCGAATCCTGGTTATTTGTAAGTATATCGTTAACGTCGGCTTCAAAAGCAGCTCTAATCAACGGACGTGGATTTTCTAATCCAACGATTGTACGTTGATTTTCGCTAACATTTGCAACTCGTTTTGTAAGTCCTTGCTCGCTTATTGCTGTATTAAATGCTTCGCTAGTTTCATTTTCGCCAACAAATTGGCTTGCCTGTGCATACACATTTTGGTATGTTCTGGTACTTGGCTCAACGTTGCGGGTAAGGTAAGCTACCTGCACCTGAGGTGTCAGTTTTCCGCGTTTTGTAGTTTGTATCAGGTGAATTCCGAATTGTGATGCAACAATAGTTACACTATCAGTAGTATTATTGAAAGCTGCATTTTCAAAAGGTTTCACCATTTGTCCGCGTTGGAACCAACCTAAATCTCCACCGTTAATTGCTGATCCCTGATCGGCAGAATTTGTACGTGCCAATTCGGCAAAGTCAGCACCGTTTTCAATCATTGTTTTTAAGCTGTCGGCTAACTGCTGAGCAGCAATTACTTCGGCTTGTGTTGTTACCTGTAATAAAATATGACGTGCCTCAACCGAGTCGGGCATCATTTCTGATTTGTATAATTTTGCAAGTGTAAACGACTCACCTTCTTTATACGGACCATATACCTCTCCTACTTCAGCACCTTCATCAAAAATCCAGGCACCAACAGCTTCCGGCAGATCGTCTTTTTTATCCCATTCATCAGTAAAAGCAACATCTGAATTTGTATCAACAAACTGAATGGTATTATCAGTTTCCTGAAAATCAGCTTTTATGTCGGTTATCCACTCTTCTGCATCAGCAAAATCTTTATCCGATGGTTCAACCGGATAAGTAATGTATTCAATTCTTCTGCTTGCTTCCGAATCGTACTGTTCCTGGTGAGCGTTATAATAGTCTCTTAAATCTTTATCAGTTACTGTAACATCTTCGTCGGCAACAGTATTGTGTGGCAGAGCGATGTAATCGAAATTAACCGATTTACTTCCGGCGGTTGCACTGGCTTGCGCCTGCTCGTTGGTAATGTACATACCTTTTGCAACCATATTGGTGTATTTGCCTTGTGTGCGCTCTTCAACAATTTGCTGCTCAATGTTTAACCAATAAGCACGCTGATCGGCTGCAACTGCACCGGTTTCAAGGTTTTTCAGAAAACGAACCACTGCATTACGATCGAACTGACCGGTTTCCGGATTACTAAAAATCTGACGAACAATTTGGTGTGGGTTTGATCCCTGAAGCATATCGAATAATTCTTCTGAACTAACTTCAATTCCAAGATCTTCATATGTTTCTCCCATCACGATCTCGGCGATTTTTCTTTGCCAAGCCTGCTCGCGAACCTGTGCCCAGGTATTATCATCTAACTGATTTTGCCCGTAGTTTTGTTTGAATATTTCTCCTAACTCCTCTACCTCTTGCTGAAATTCAGGATATTGTATTGATTCTCCGTCAATTACTCCAACTTCTAAGCGGTTTCTTTGAAACATTGACGAACCACCTTGTAATAAATCACCAAGGATAAATGCTGCCAATGATAAACCGATTACAATTGCTACCAATAATCCTGCTTTCGTTCTGATTGTTTGTAACGTTGCCATTGATTTACAGTTATTTTTTGTCTTAAATCGTTTGAATTTTTCGAGCTACGAAGATAATAATTTTAACTGTTTTACCTCCATTATCGAACATTTTTTCCCGACGCACACAAAAAGCTGAGAAATATCAGATTTTCAGCATCTTACACAAAGAATATTTTCGAAAATTAATCGTCCAGAAGTTTGAGTTTCACCAATTCAATTTTGGTATTGGTTGCCTTTAGTATTTTGAACTGGAATTTTTCGATTTTTATAATGCTGTTTACTTTCGGGATGCTTTCGTAGTTGAAAAGAATAAATCCGGCTAGTGTTTCAAACTCTTCATTTTCGGGCAAATCAAGAAAATACTTTTCATTCAGCATATCAATCTCTGCACGTGCCGAAAAAATAAATTCTGTGTCTGTAATCTTCTTTTCAACAATATCTTTTATATCATGCTCATCTTCAATTTCGCCAAAAATCTCTTCCAGAATATCTTCGCTGGTTACCATTCCAGCTGTTCCTCCAAATTCATCTACCACAATTGCAATGCTGCGATGTTCCTGAATAAAAGTGCTCAACAATTTGTTTGCCGGCATGGTTTCCGGAACAATCAGTACATTTTTTATAAACGGATCTATGGTTTGTGGATTTTTAAACAACATTGACGAATGAACGTAGCCAATAATATTATCGATACTTTCGTTAAAAATCAGTATTCGAGAGTAACCTGTTTCTACAAACTTTTGTCGCAACTCGTTAATCGATGCCCCGGTTTCCATCATTGCAATTTCAGTACGCGGAATCATTACTTCGCGAAGTTTTATTTTCGAGAAATCGAGTGCATTCTTAAACAACTTTATTTCGGTTTCAATAATTTCTTTCTTTTCCGAATTTGGGCTGTCGTTTTCTTTTATAAACTCATCAAGGTCAATCCTGCGAAATACCTTGTTTTTATCCTCGTTTCCGGGTTCGGTATTAAAAATATTTCGAAGAATAAAGTTGGTTATACCCATCGAAAACCGGGTAACCGGAAAGAACACCACATAAAAAAAGGCCAGTGGCAAAGAGAAAATATTGAGCAAAGTATTCGGGAAAATCCGGAATAATGTTTTGGGCAAAAACTCAGCAAACAATAAAATTACAAAAGTTGAAATGATTGTTTGCAAGAGCAAAACCACCAGGTCGGATTGGATTGAATGAAGCAAAACGGGTTCTAAAACAGCGGCAAAAGCAATACCATAAACCACCAGTGCAATGTTGTTGCCCACTAACATTGTTGCGATGTATTGTCCTCCGTTTCGGGTTAAAAACTTCAATAATTTCGAGCTAAAAGGATCAGATTGTTTATCCAGCTCGAGGCGTAATTTATTCGCTGAAACAAAAGCAATCTCCATTCCTGAAAAAAAGGCTGAGAGAATGATCGTTAGCAGAATCAGCAAATATGGGTTCATAATTCGCTAGTTAAAGTTTAGTTTTTCTCTTTTGGGTGTTGTCGAAATTACCGGGTCGTCAGGTTCTGTTGCCAAACTATCACCATTGTTTTCTGTTGGTTTCGGTTGGCTTTTATTATCTACTGCGACATAAATAACACCTTTTGGATTTTTTATTTTCCAGTTTTGCATGTTCTGGTCCGAGGTTAATCCAGTACCGGTAATAACTTTATCGGCACTAATAATTTTCACATACTCTTCAGTAAAAATAGTACCATTCTTTTCGTCCCAGATTAAATGCTCGGTTTTAAGCGAATCGCCTTTTTCGTTGGTAACAATTACGTTGTTTTTGGCCTCCCATTTTTCCTCTTTTATAAACTCCTTGGCATAATCGGCCTGAATGCTGGAAATTATTTTCTGATGCTCATCGTATTTAATGAGTAATAATCCTTCGGGAAATTCGTGAAAGATTTTTCCATCGTTATCGAAACGCAATAATTTTTTAGCTTTTAACGAAAAACGTATTGTCCCAGAGTCGGTTGAAAGTGTTTCGAAGTCTGTTGCCTCTAAAATCGGCAGATTTTCGGGGGTACTAAAAGCTTTTATCTTTTCAATGTCGTTTTGCTTACAGGCAAAGAAAAGTATTGCAGTTCCCAGCACGGGAACTGCAATACGAAATGTTTTAATAAGTTGTACTATATTAGAAACGAACTTTTGTACTTTCATTTATCCATCCTTCAACTTTATAAGTCGTACCTTCTTGCAGACCTTCCATAAATGCTTCCTCTTTGTTCGGGAAGTATTTTTTGTATTGTGCAATTTTTGAACTTGCGTCAATTGAACAGTCTTCGTAACGACGAGCTTTTGCGTAATAGTCGCTAGCTAACCAGAATACAGCTGATTTTTCAAGGTCAGTACCGCTGAATGAACGGCTTGCTGCAACATAAATATCTCCAATTAGCATGTAAGCTTCGCAATATTCAGAGTTAATTGCCAATGCTTTACGTGCATAATTACGTGCTTCTGAAAGTGCGTTTTCTTTTACAAAAACAAACACTCCGTATTCGTAGTAATAAGTTGAAAGCAATTCCTGGTCAGTTTCCTGCTCCATTGCTTGCTTATAATATTTTTTAGCGTTTTCAACATCGTCTTTTCTCATGTAACGACGAGCCATGTTAAATGCGGCCTCTGCAGATGGATCAAGGTCGTACAAGCGATTAGTTCCTTGTTCAAACAATTCTGAATCAGTACATTTTGCACGAGCTAGTCTACGCAACATCGATTTGATGAAATCAGCATCGTCTGCATTTTCCTGGAATTGTACTGAGTAAATATTTACCAGCGCTTCGCAATCGGCAGCACCTGATTTTCCAAAAATATTTTCGATGAAAGGAATAACAGTCTCTTGTGTTTGTTTTACTTTATCCTCATCTTCGTTAGCGGCAATAATTGCATTTGCAATCGACATGCTCTCTTCGTAATTCTTTACAACTTGTTCTTTCGGCAGTTCACCCAATTTGAACAACGCTACAGTTGTTTGCATGTAAAGTAAAAGTATAGGTGGTTCAGTTCCTTCACCTTGCAACTTGATTGATTTTGCGAACCACTCGTATCCTGATTTGTGAATGGCCTTCAAATCATCTCCTTCAGGAGCATTGTCTCTATCCTGGCTAAGTTTGTATTTTAACCACGATGTTCCTTTACGTCCAAGTACAAAACCTTCTTCTCCGAAATACTTTATACGCTTGTCATAAAGTTTCATGTATTGGTCAATCAACTCGTCGCGCTCACCATCGGTCTTCGCATTCTCAATTTTTGATTCCAACATCTTAGCTCCCTGGGTGTAGATATTTCGGGTAGATTTTGGATATTGATTGTAAAGCACTTTCCAGTGAGGTTGGGCTGATTTATAATCTCCTTGTTTGTAGAATTCGGTGTATAATGAAAGATTATTTAAATAATCTAAGTCTTGTGCTTTCATTAGTTCATCGTGTGTACCCAAATTCACTTCACCACTACCAGCATCTTCTTCATCGCCCGAAGGTATGCTTCCGGTAAATGCAAAATCAAAAACATCGCCAGATTTGCCTTCAATGTCCAGTTTTTTTGATTCATCGATAAATGTAAATCTGATGTATTTTGTTTTTTCATCAGCTTCCACTTCATATTTACCATCAAAACTGGTCAACATTTCACCACCTTTATGTGCTTCAACGGTAATTCCAGCTGCCGGTTCTCCATCCATATAAACAGTTCCTTTAATAACTCTTTGCGCCTGTGCAACTGTAATACCGACCATTACAACTGCGGCAACTAAAAGAGATATGCGTAAAATAGCTTTCATAATGAGTTTTATTTGTTTTTCTTTTTTTGAATTTTATTCAATTCTTCGCTGCATAAACCACAAATCGTGCAAGCTTACACTTACGTTAACTTTGGCATATTTTTCAAGCACTAAATTATGCTCTTTTGTTCCTCTTTTCCCTAACTCGGCACTTACATTAAGTGTTGAGTTAGAACGATACAGTGGTAAACCAACACCAAAACTTATGCCAAAGTCGTTAATATGCTGACCGGCAAAGGTGTGGTAAGTTTGCTCATATTTAAAACCTGCGCGATAAGCAACACGGTTAATAAAACTTCTGATCGAAAACTTATCCGGAATCCACTCAGCCCCAATCGCAAATTTATTTAAATCTGTTAAAAAATTACTTTTGCCTCCTAAAAAATCAACATTGGCCCATCCTTCGTGGTAATAATCAACGTTAATTTCGTACACATTTTCTTTTGCTAACGACAAACCTCCACCCAGTGTTACAGGGAAAGCCAACTCTCCTCGTTCTTCATCGCTCGAATGCAGAGTGTCCTGATCAAGGGCTCCACCGTACGATAGATTCTTTTGAATGAGATCGGAGACAAAGTCGGTATATTCAGGCGAATTTGCGAACACAAGACCGAATGTTAAACTTTTATCATTTTTCAAAGGCAGGGTTGCCTGTGCTCCTAAATCCAATCCAAAATCGCGAATACGAAGTGTTGAATAACGTTGTACATTGTAAAAACTAGGATCGGCAAAAGTTACCTCCGTATTCCGGTCGAGTTTACCAAAACGATAGTTCAGATTTACACCTACCGATATATTTTTTATCGGTTCGATGGCCAATCCCCACCTGGCATTTGAAATGGTTCCAGTACCATAATAAGTAGTGTAAACATTTCCCACATTTTCCATGTCGACAACCGATGTTACAAAGTAACCAACATCGGAATATGGAGTTAAACTCAAGCTTGTTGCCATCCAGTCTGTTATTCTGAAACTCATGGCAAAATACTTGAAGTTTATATCGTTCGATTTCATGTTTGATGTTTCGGTTTCATGATTGGAGAATTTACCCTCCAAACCAAACTCGAATATAAAGTTTAGCGAATCAAGCGATGTATAACTGGCGGGGTTGGCCGCATTTATCTGCATTTTGTATCTACTTGCAAGACTTGCTCCCCCCATTGCGGTTGAACGCCCGAGCGAATAGGGTTGCAAATCACCCAATCCGTATCGCGAATACGGCGATGTGGTATTATTATTAAACTGTGCAAATAATACAGCCGGGATAAATAGTAACCCGGCAATCAAAAAACTTACTCTACTTACTCTCCCCATTATGTTGTAAAATGCGGTTTAAACCTATGCTGGTTAAATTAAAGTGTACAAAGAAAGAATTTTTTAATTTCTTATCAAAAAATTCGGCATCGCCCCCGGTCATAATAACTTTTAAATTATTATAATTTTCCTTAAATGAGGTAATTGCATGGTCTACTTCGAACATCATGCCGTGTTGTACACCGGCCCTAATTGCCTGCTCGGTTGTTTTTCCAATTAGTTCTTTCATAACTCCCTTTTCTACTTTCGGAAGTTTTCCTGTAAACTGGTTTAATGCTCTGAAACGCATCTCTAAACCAGGCGAGATATTTCCGCCCAGGTATAACCCTTCGGCGGTTAATAAATCGTAGGTAATTGCAGTGCCGGCATCAATAACCAAAACATTTGTTTTGGGATACAGCTCGAATGCTCCTACAATTGCCGCAATGCGGTCTTTACCAAGTGTCTCTTTCGACTCGTAACAGTTTTCTACAGGCAAAGGCGTTGTCGCGTCCAGCTCAATAAACAGATCGAACTGTTCGGAAAGGGCAGTTTTTAATTCATCGGAATAATCTTTTACCGACGACAGAATTGCACTATCCAACCCCTCGTATTCTTGTTGTAAAGTACTGATTAAAGAAGGCGAAAAGGCATCAACCGATACCGTTCTCACCACCTCGCTTTTCGTACAAACTGAATACTTTGTTCGTGTATTGCCTATATCTATTACAAGATTCATTAATCAATAATGCGCTGACTGATGTCGAGTGCTTTTACCGAATGTGTTAATGCACCAATCGAAATATAATCAACTCCGGTATGCGCAACTTTGCTAATACGTTTGATGGTCATATTTCCAGATGCTTCAATTTTGGCACGACGATCGATAATATCAACACACTCTTTCATCATCGACGAACGCATATTGTCGAGCATGATAATATCAACGTCGGCAGCCAGTGCTTCTTTTACCTGGTCGATGGTTGTGGTTTCCACCTCGATCTTGATACTTTTTGGAATTTTCTTGCGAATAGCTTCAACAGCTTTTGTAATGCTTCCGGCCACCTGAATGTGGTTATCTTTAATCATTACCATGTCGTACAATCCAAAACGGTGGTTTGATGCACCTCCCATACGAACCGCGTATTTATCGAGGTAGCGGTATCCGGGCAATGTTTTTCTGGTATCCAGAATTTCAACTTTTGTACCTTCAATTTCTTTCATACAAAGGTTTGCATAACTTGCAATACCCGACAAACGCTGCAAAAAGTTAAGTGCTTTTCTTTCGCCCGTTAACAAGGCACGATAGTTTCCTTTAAACTCGGCAATAATATCGCCGGGCACCACGTGCGTTCCATCGGGCATGTATACATTCCAAACAAGGTCTTTGTCGAATTTTCTGAAAACCATTTCTGCTACCTCCAAACCGGCAACCACACCCTCTTCTTTTGCAACAAACTGCGCTGTTTTTACATCGTTACTATCAATAAGGTTGTTGGTAGTTATGTCTCCGTCGCCGATATCTTCGGCGTAAGCCATGTCGAATAAAACTTCGGCCGACTTTAATGTTTTCTCATCCATCATAGCTTTACTTTCTTATGGGTTCAAACTCAATGTTTTTGTTTTTTTGTTGAATAATATGTGTTTTAAAATCAGGATTCTCCTTCTGAAAATCTTCCCGGATGTGCCCGCCGCGGCTCTCTTCGCGAACCAATGCTGATTGCGCAATGAGTTTACTGATAACCGACATGTTCCTGATCTTAATTAAATTATATTCGTTTCTATTGTTGTCGAATTCTGAAACAATTTCAGAAAAACGGCTGAGTGCAGCTTCCAGGTCTTCCCGGTTTCTGACAATTCCCAGTTTTTTCGACATAATTTGTGCCAACTCATTCTGATACTTCAGAAACAGTTGCTCGTTATTTGCATCCAGTGTTATTGGCTCGGGAGTTTCAATGAGATGCTCGGATGCAACAAGTTTTGCCGCTTTTACACTGGCCCGTTTCCCAAAAACCAAACACTCGAGCAAGGAATTACTTGCCAAACGATTGGCGCCCATTACTCCGGTTGATGCGGCCTCGCCACAAACAAACAATCCCGAAATATTTGTTTCAGCATCAAGATTAGTGCGAATTCCGCCAACCATATAATGTGCTGCCGGCGCTATTGGCAAATTATCTTCGGTTAAATCGAAACCAAATTCTTTTAAATGCTTGTCGATATTTTTAAACCGGTTCCTGATCTTTTCTTTATCCAAATGTTTTAACGACAAAAAGATATGATCCTGGTCGGATTTTTGAATTTGCCTGAAAATGCTGTAAGCAACCACATCCCGCGGCGCCAACTCGGCCAGCGGGTGAATGTCTTTCATAAAACGCTCGCCCTTTGCATTCAACAACCACGCTCCTTCACCACGCACTGCCTCGCTAATCAGGTACGCTTCTTTACCCGGCAAGTACAAGGCCGACGGGTGAAACTGCACAAACTCGAGGTCGGCAAGTCGTGCACCGGCATCGTAAGCCAACGCAATGCCATCGCCGGTTGCGGTGTGCGGATTTGTTGACCGTGCAAAAACCCTCGACATACCTCCTGTTGCAACAATTACAGCTTTGGTTTTGAATATGATATTTTCATTGGTTTTAAAATCGTAAGCCTGCAGCCCAACAATAGCATTGTTGTGCTGAAGCAACTTTACCGCCACCACATACTCAAAAGCTTCAACATTTTTTTTCTGCTGAATAAGACGCAGTTTAAACAAGGTTAACTCTTTTCCCGTTGCGTCGCCGCCTGCATGCAAAATACGGCGTTTGGTATGTCCGCCTTCAAGGCCCAACACAAATTCGCCGTTTTCCTTATCGAATTGCATTCCCAAATCGATAAGTTCCTGCACGCGTTCGCGACCTTCGTTAACCAAAACTTCTACTGCATCGTGGTCGCAAATGCCGCGTCCGGTAACCAATGTATCGTGTGCATGTTGTTCGGGCGAATCCTCGTCGGCAATGGCTGCCGCAATTCCACCCTGCGCATAATATGAATTACTAACATCAAGTTGCGACTTGGTAACTATCGCAACGCGTCCGTATTTTGAAGAATGGTAAGCTGCCGACAAACCTGCCAAACCGCTTCCAATTACAACCGTATCAAATTCAAGTATTTGCATCTGTTTTATATGCTTCTCGCAAACAAGCCTGCAAAGTTAGCATTTCTTTTAAGCAAAACCCTAAATTTTGTCAATTAGGTTTTCTTCTCTACAACAATACAACGAAGCAATAAAAACCGGTTCATTCAGTTTCTCAAACTATTCATTAAGTGAAATACTATTCAGTTGCATCGGGCAAATAATCCGGGCGAATTGGAGTAAAAGCCTCCAAAACCTTTGCTTCCTCAAGCACCTCAACCTGGTGCTCAATATTTTGCTTAATGCACCAGCTATCGCCGGCTTGGGCTACAAACCACTCGTCATCAATCCGAAAATTGAGTTTCCCCGACACAAGGTATCCGGTTTGTTCATAAGGATGACTGTGTGCCGGCAGCTTACTTCCCCTTTGTAGTTTGAACTCACACAGAATTGTCTTCTCCTCAAATGCCAGCGGGCGCATTTCAACACCCGGTAACAATGGTTTAAATGCACGAAAATTACTCTTAGTAAACATCTTCTAAATTTTGGTGTTTTTGCTAATGTAAAAAAGTTATTACTTAAATTAAACCTTGCAGGTGCTTTCGTGTCTTTTGATTTATATTTATTTAAGGCAAAAAGGCAATGCAAATCTTTCTACTGGTCGTTTTTTTAAAATAAAATTTGAATCACCAAAAATTTGATGATTTTTGCACTTAAATAAACCAATGATTAGAAAACTATAAAAACAAAATAGCCATGAGTTGGAGAAAGATCACGTTTATCGTTGTTGCTCTTATTGTACTATTAGGCGGAGCGGCGGCATTATCAGAACTATTTATTTCGATGAAACCGGAGCAGCCCAAAAGGCCCGATGTTGATATGAAACGTTCTGTTAAGGTGGAAACAGTTAACTACACCGAAATTACTTCGCCCCTTTGGGTTCCCGGACGCGCAGTGTCGGGAAGCGAAGTATTACTGGTGGCCGAAGCATCGGGAAAAATTGAGCCCGGAGCCATCGCTTTGCGAAAAGGAACTTCGTTTAGAAAAGGACAGGTGCTGGCCGAAATTTATAAAGATGAAGTAGAGTTGGCACTTAAAGCACGAAAAGCCCAGTTTTTAACCACAATGACTTCATTGCTTCCTGATTTAAAAATTGATTTCCCGGATCAGCTTAATGCCTACGAAACATTTTTCAGGGCCATTGATTTGGACGGTGATCTGCCTGAAATGCCGGTTGTACAAAATGAAAAACTTAAGATTTTTCTGGCCAGCCGCGGAGTTTTAACCGAGTATTATGGAATTAAACAAGACGAAAAAAGATTAAAACGTCATACACTTTATGCCCCGTTCGACGGAACATTTACACAAGTTAATTACGAAACCGGATCGTATGTAAACACCGGCGGACAAATTGCACGCATGATTCGTACCGACCATGTAGAAATTGAGGTTCCGGTTCCGAATGAAGACAGCGAATGGATAAAAATTGGCGACCAGGTAAAAATCCAGTCGAACAAAGATCAGTCGGAAATTGAAGGTAAAGTTGTTCGGAAATCTGATTTTATCGAAGACGAGACACAGTCGCGCAGCATTTTTGTTATGGTTAACAAGGCTGATGCCGACAAGGTACTTCCAGGCGAATATTTCGAAGTTCAGTTCCCAGGACAAAAAATTCCGGAAGCAATGGAAATTCCGCGCGGTGCTGTTTTTAACTCTACTACAGTTTATGTTGTAATTGACGGCGAGCTTAAAAAACGCGAAATAAACGTGATAAAACGGAACGAAACCACGCTTATTTTTAACGGTTTACCCGAAGGTGCCAAAGTAGTTGCCGAGCCATTGATTAACGTAAAAGAAAATACACCGGTTAATATTCTGGGCGAAGAAGAGAACAAACCACAACGTGGAAACCAGGCTAAACCACAATAGATAAAGGAGACAGATCAATGAAAAAGTTAGTTGAAGTTTTTGTAAAATTTCCCTTTTACGCCAATCTGATCCTGCTTTTCCTTATCGTGGTGGGGAGTTTAAGTTTTCTTTCGATGAAGAAATCTTTCTTTCCCGAGCGTGAATCGCATATGATCACCGTTCGCGTGGCTTATCCGGGTGCGTCGCCGGTTGAAATGGAAGAAGGGGTTACCTCGCGCGTTGAGGAAGCAGTAAGAGCCATTCCCGGCATTTACGAGATCAATTCGGTATCGGCAGAAAACAGCGCCAGTATTCGTATTGAAATACAACCAGGTTATGATATTGATGAAGCACTTATTGAAGTAAAAAATGCCGTTGACGGAATTTCGGCGCTACCAACCGCTGCCGAACGTCCTATCGTAGCGAAAACACGAACTACATCGCCGGCGGCACGTTTGCTCGTTACAGGCGATGTGGATTTAATGACACTTAAAACCTATGCACAGCAAGTAGAAGAAGATTTTCTGGGTTCGGAAATTATGAGCCAGGTAACCATTTCGGGTTTCCCAAGCCTCGAAATATCGGTTGAAGCCGAAGAGGAAGACCTGCTGCGCTACGGATTAACATTCGACGATTTACAAAGTGCCATTACCAATAACAACCGCGATGTTTCGGGAGGGCAACTGCGATCGAAAGACGAAGAACTGTTAATTCGTTTACGCTCGCGAAGTGCCGATCCGAATAAAATTGGGAATATAATTTTACGTGCCAATCCCGATGGAAGCGTACTGCGCATCAACGATGTTGCTTCGGTAAAAATGAAATTTTCGGATGTGCCCAACAAAGCACTGGAAAGAGGAAATCCGTTGATCAACATTAACGTAATGAAACTGATTACGGAAGACCTTGACGAAATTGACCAATATGTAAGAGAATATGTTGCCGATTTTAACTCGCAAACGCACGGAGTAAAATTAATCTATTCACGTTCGTACCTCGAGTTGTTAAAGTCGCGTCTCGATCTGTTGTACAGTAACGGCGGCATGGGATTAATACTGGTTGTGCTTATTCTCGGAATCATGCTCAGCACCCGCCTGTCGTTATGGGTTGCCTGGGGTATTCCGGCATCCTTCCTTGGAATGTTTATAGCTGCAAATATTATTGGTGTTACCATTAATATGATGTCACTTTTCGGAATGATTCTGGTAATTGGAATTCTGGTTGATGATGGAATTGTGATCGGAGAAAATATTTTCCAGCATTTTGAAAAGGGAAAGAGCCCGATGCGTGCCGCGGTTGATGGAACTGTGGAAGTAATTCCTGCAGTTACTTCATCGGTGTTAACAACAGTTGTAGCATTCTCGCCACTACTGTTTATTACGGGCCGCATGGAAATGATGTACGAAATGGCAATCATAGTAACAGCCAGTTTGCTCATCTCCTTAATTGAGGCCTTTTTCGTTCTTCCTGCTCACCTCGGAAACGAAAAAGTACTAAACCGAAAAAGATTGACCAGAAAAGCTAGAGGCCTGCGAAAATATACCGAACGTTTTTTCAACTGGTTGCGCGATTATGCTTACGACAGAGTTGTAAAACTTGTATTGGAATGGCGTTATATTGTAATTGGAATTCCGGTGGCAATGATCGTTATAACCCTTGGCCTAATTGGCGGACAGCTAATAAAGACAACTTTCTTCCCGCGTATGGAGTTCGATTCATTCAACATCAATATTGCTTTTACTCCCGGTTCGGGCGAGCGCCAAACCATGGAATACCTTGAACGATTCGACAGTATTGTGTGGGTGGTAAACGAAGAAATGATGGAGGAATACAACGACACATTGCCAATAATTGAAAACAGTATTATCAATTTAGGATCGGCATTTAGCCGCGATGAAAGTGGTGCTCACTGTGGGAATATCGATGTGTCGCCACGAAACTCGGAAGAAACAGGAATCAGTTCGTATGAAATTATTCGCCGTTTGAATCAGAAAATTGGCAAAGTTCCCGAAGCCGAAAAATTTACAATTGGTGCCACAAGTCGTTTTGGCGATCCGGTTTCAATCGGATTAATGTCGAGAAATACTGAAGAGTTGGAAGCTGCACGCGATTACCTGATGGATAGACTGTTACAATACCCGCAGTTAAAAGATGTTGTAAACACCAACGCGCTTGGTAAACAGGAAATTCTTTTAGAACTAAAACCGAAGGCTTATATGCTTGGCCTTAACGAAACATACATTGCCGGACAAGTACGCCAGGCATTTTACGGTGGTCAGGCACAACGACTTCAGGTTGGCCGCGACGAATTGCGTATTTGGGTGCGTTACCCCGCCGAAGGTCGTGAGCGCATTGGCCAGTTGGAGAAAATGAAAGTTAAAACTCCGCAAGGAGAATACCCTTTGATGGAGCTGGTTGATTACGACATGAAACGTGGCCCGGTAAACATTAACCGGTTTAACGGAAAACGCGAAATTCGTGTGAATGCCGATATGGTCGATCCGGATGCTTCGGTAACTGAAACACTTGACCTGATAAAAGCTGAAGTTATTCCGGAATTAAAAGTTATGTTCCCCGGAATTTCAGTAATATTCCAGGGACAACAGCGTGAGAGTGAACGGAACATGAGCGATTTGGCTTTCCTTTTCCCAATGGCATTTCTTGCCATCATTTTTATCCTGATGGTAAGTTTCCGCTCGTTTGAGCAACCAATGATCATCATTATCATGATCCCGATCTCAATTTTGGGTGCTGTTTGGGGACACGGAATACACGGCAAACCTCTTTCAATTTTAAGTTTATGGGGAGTTGTTGCACTAACCGGTGTAATTGTTAACGATGCGGTGGTTTTACTCGCCAAGTACAACCTGCTTATCGAAGAAGGATTTAAGGTGAAGGAGGCCATTGTTGAAGCCGGTAAATCACGCCTTCGCCCAATTATTCTAACAACGCTTACTACTGCTTTTGGACTGTATCCGCTTATTCTCGAAACCAGTTTCCAGGCACAGTTCCTTATTCCAATGGCCATTTCGTTGGTTTACGGAGTTGCTTTCGGAACCATGTTTATTCTGTTGTTTTTTCCGGCACTTATATTGGTCCTGAACGATATCCGAAAATTTGTTCGCGAAACATGGCACGGTAAAACTTTTGAACGTGAACACGTGGAAATTGCATGGCAAAATGCACAGCGTAAAATCGATAACAGCATTTATCACGAAGAAGACGAGAAGGAGGAAACCAATGAATAAGATAGTAACACTATTACTGATATTGACTGCGGGCCTGTTTGCACAGGCCCAGCAGCCACTTACATTAACCGATGCCATTACCAAGGCACTGGAAAACAACTACGACATTGTTATTGCAAAAGAAAACCAACGAATTGCAGAAATTGAAAACAATTGGGGAACGGCCGGCCGCTACCCATACATCAATCTCTCGTTGAGCGACAACAATTCAGTACGTGTAGTTGATGGCGACAATACAACCTCAATTGGGTTATCGGGCGGTGCATCGGTAAACTGGACCATTTTTGATGGCTTCTCTGTGAGTATTACCAAGACTCGTTTGGAGGAGTTGGAGAACCTGTCGAAAAACAATACGGCAGTTATGGTTGAAGGCACTATTCAATCGGTAATTCTTGCCTATTACGATGTTTTGTTGCAGAAAGAAATTCTGGCAACTTACAACGAAGTAATGGCTCTTTCGCAAGACCGTTATGAAAGAACTGAGCAACAAAAAGAATACGGTTCAGCAGTAACTTACGATGTATTGCAGGCCCAAAATGCCTACCTGGCCGACAGGGCAAGCTATCTGTTGCAGGAAGTAGCCTACAAAAATTCGAAACGAAACCTGGCTTATTTAATGGCAGAAACAGAAGCTGTAGATTACGAATACACCGATGATTTTGAAGCCATTACAGAGGATTATACGTTAGCAAATCTCAGGGCGCAAATGATTGAAAACAACAAGAGTTTGCAAAACCAGTACATCAATCAGCGCTTGCTCGACAATGCAATTGCTTCGGCAAAAAGTTCGTTTTCGCCATCCTTAGGATTTACAGGAGGAGTGACAGGATCACGTGCCGGGACAAAAGTTGGCGACATGGACATGGATTGGGCAAACTCAGCCAATTTTTACGGTAATCTCACACTCAGCTGGAATTTATTTAGTGGCGGAAACCGGAAGCGGGCATTGCAAATTGCAGAGATAGACAGCGACATTGCCGAAATTCAGTTAACAGACATGCAACACGATTTGGACAATAGTTTGGCAAACCTGTTTGAGTTTTACCAGGTACGCAAAGAGTTGCTTGTTGTTGCCGACGAAAACCTGGCAGCAGCGCAGTTAAACCTGCAAATTTCGCGCGACAAATTTGAAGCGGGCGCCATTAACTCGTTCAACTTCCGCGATGTACAGGAAATTTACCTTCGTGCCGCCCAAGGAAAACTGGAGGCGATTTACAATTTTATCAATGCACAAACTTCATTATTACGCCTAACCGGTGTAATTGTGCAGGAATACGAATAAACAAAACAAGCCGATGGATTTTACTTCATCGGCTTATTTTTATTACTTTTCAATCCGCTGCACTTCTTTCTCAAAACTATTCTATCCTACTCAAATCTGTTTTGCTACAACAAGCATTATTGAACCATTATGGTTAAATTTGAAAAGTTTTAATAGCAACCACAAAAACATGGGTATGGCTGAAGAATTTTATGTTGAGAGACTAGGAAAATGCACCGTTAAATCGCCGCTAAATCTCTCAACGGTTGAAGGAGATGGGATTTTTGATTTTATTCGCGATGACGAACGCATTCTTTATTATAACACCGTTTCGAAAGTAAAAGAACAACTGGCAAAAGGCGAAGAACCGCTATCGTTTGAGCGGGCCGGCCCCCGGGAACACCTGTATTTTGAGCCAGCTAAAACGCGCGTTGCAATTGTTACTTGTGGCGGGTTGTGTCCCGGTTTGAACAATGTAATACGTGGTATTGTAAATAACCTCTGGGAACGTTATGGGGTAAAGAAAATTTACGGAATTAAATACGGCTACTCCGGTTTTATTCCCGAATACAATTTCCCTTATATCGAGCTTGATCCGGATGTGGTTGACGATATCCACAAAGCAGGTGGAACAATGCTTGGTTCGTCGCGTGGTGTACAACCGGTTGAAACGATTGTTGACACGCTCGAGCGCCTGAATATTAATATACTTTTTACCATTGGAGGTGATGGCACCCAGCGTGGAGCACATGCCATTGCCGAGGAAATTAAGAAACGTGATCTGAAAATTTCAATTGCGGGTATTCCCAAAACTATTGACAACGACATTAACATGATCGAGCGTTCGTTTGGTTTCGAAACAGCTTTTTCAATCGCATTGACCGTAATTCAGAATGCGCACTACGAAGCAAAAGGCGTATACAATGGCATAGCGGTTATAAAACTTATGGGACGCGATTCAGGCTTTATTGCAGCCAACGCTGCCCTGGCTTGCCCCGATGTTAATTTTGTGCTGATCCCCGAAATGAATTTCGATCTTGATGGAGAAAAGGGCTTTCTTACTGTGCTGAAAAAAAGACTGGAGGAAAAGCAACATGCAGTGATTGTCGTTGCGGAAGGTGCTGGTCAGTTCTTTTTCGGGAAAGACAACAAAAACACGGTGGAGAATAAAGTTTACGAAGATATCGGTTTGTATATTCGTGATAAAATCAGTGAGGAATTAGCAGCTTCCGACATCCCATTTTCGTTAAAATACATTGACCCGAGTTATATTTTACGCAGCACACCGGCCAATGCAAACGACAGCAAATTTTGTTTTCAGCTGGCACAAAATGCAGTGCATGCCGCCATGGCCGGAAGAACGGATTTTGTAGTGGGTTACTGGCAGGGAGCCTTCACTGTGTTACCTATTCCGCTGGCTACAAAAGAGCGCAAAAAAGTGAATCTCGAAGGTAACTTGTGGGGAAGTGTAATAGAGGCTACAGGGCAACCTGTTTGCATGCAAAACAACTGCCCATAATGATTTGAGACGGATTCAAACACGAACCCATTTTCGTTGTTTGTTCTTTTCTTCTTTACTGCGAAAAGCTTCTTCCAGATCAATTCCTTGTCGGTTGGCAATGGCGCACAGATAGATAAAAATATCTGCCAACTCATCTGCAATTTCGGAAAAGTCGGAATTTGAATCCACGAGCAATCCTTCTGATTTACGTACTGCTTTGAACAGTTCGCCTACTTCTTCGCCCAATAACAGGCACTTGTCGATGGTTGTTTGTGTGGCAAATCCTCGCTCCTGTTCTAATTCTGAAACGTATTTTTGAAAATCGGTAAGTTGTGGTTGATCTTTTAATATGGGCATAGTTTTTAACTTATACTGTTTGGTGATTCTAAAATTACTTCTTTTACACAGGCTCCGGGCGAAAGCTGCAACAACCATTCGATGGTTTTGAAGAGGTCTTCGGGCTGAATCATTTGCTCACTTTCCAAAGGTGTTCCAGCATCGACTGCCATTTCGGTATTTACCCAACCCGGGCACAAAGCAGTTACTTTTATTCCCAACGGATTCAACTCACGATACAGCGATTCGCTTAAACCAACCAAAGCAAATTTTGAGGCGCTGTACGCTCCGCCACCTGCAAAACCAACTTTCCCCGCACGCGATGCCACATTAAAGATGTAACCGGATTTTTGTGCTTTCATTACCGGGACAACTTCTTTCAACACACCATACTGAGCCGTAAGATTAGTCTGCAGCATTTTCTCAAATTCATCATCTCCAATATCCACAGATCCACTAAAATGAATACCGGCATTATTCACCAGAATATCGATACTTCCATTTTCTGCAACGATTTTTGCAATGGCTTCATTTACGGCCAGTTTATCGGTAATGTCAAGCTGCAATACCTTTGCATTACTCCCAATCTCTTGCGCTACTTGTTCAAGGTTTTGCTTGTTTCGCCCCACCAAAATGGTTTGATAGTCCAACTGCGCCAGTCCTGTAGCAATGGCCTTTCCAATTCCTTTTCCTGCTCCTGTTACAACAGCAGTTTTATGTTCACTCATATTTTTGAATTTGAATCCTAAAGATAGAAAGAGGATTCCTGATAAAACAGGTATTTATGGATTTTAATCGATCGATCTGCGATAATCATTTTCTTCAGCGTCATCTGCGTTCAATCAGGAATTAACCTCCAAAAGGAATCCGCTGCCATGAATATTCTTGATCTCGATGTTCGGATCATCTTTCAGGTATTTGCGCAGTTTGGTAATAAAAACGTCCATGCTGCGGGCGGTAAAATAACCGTCTTCTCCCCAAATTTTGCGCAATGCCGTTTCGCGCGAAAGCAGTTCGTTTTTATTCTGGCAGAGTAGTTTCAACAAATCGGCTTCTTTTGGCGAGAGCTTTTGCTTTTCGCCGTCGCGGGAGATGGAGCGTAACTTTGAGTCAAATTCATAAGACCCGATTGAAAATAGAAACTCATCACTTACCGGCTGCGTTGACTGCCGTTTTATGATTGCCTGAATTTTACACAACAACACTTCGGTGTCGAAAGGTTTGGTAATATAATCGTCGGCGCCAACATTGTAGCCTTTCAGAATATCTTCTTTCAACGTCTTCGCAGTAAGAAAAACCATCGGGATGTCGGCATCCAATTTCCGTATTTCCGTACCAATGGTAAATCCATCAATATTTGGTAACATCACATCTAAGATGCAGATTTGGAACGATCCGGCTTTAAATTTATCCACCGCATATTTCCCATCGTCAACCCAGGTAACTTCAAACTCGTTCAATTCGAGGTACGATTTTAAAACCGCCCCAAAACTCAGGTCGTCTTCCACCAGAAATATGTGTTGCGCTTTGCTCATCTACTCTCTTACAAAAGGTAAAAATACATCAAATTTACTTCCCTTGCCGGGTTCGCTGCTCACCGAAATGTTTCCGCGGTTGGCCTCCAGTACTGCTTTTACGTAACTCAAACCCAATCCAAAACCTTTCACGTTGTGAATATTGCCACTGGTTTGCCGGTAAAAGCGTTCAAATATTTTTGCCTGCACCGCCTTACTCATTCCAATTCCTTTGTCGGTTACCGAAACCACAACTCCTTTTTGCTGATTGACAGTTGACACAATAATCTCGGGTGTATCGCCGGAATATTTATTGGCATTGTCAATCAGGTTATAAACCACATTTGTACAATGAATCCGGTCGGTAGTCACCATTGAATTAATGGCTTTTAAATCCAGCTCAATTGTTCCGCCGCGCTTTTCAACCTGCAATCTAATTCCCTGAACGGCGTCGCTGATAAGATCATGCACATCGATAGTTTCCCAATGAAATTCAAAATCCTTTTTATCCAATCGTGCAATTGTAAGAATGTCCTCCACCTGACGGTTCATGCGGGTATTTTCTTTCTTGATCATGCCCGCAAAATATTTTATCCGCTCCGGATCGCCCAGCACTTTTTGATTAGTAATCGAATCCGTCGCTACCGAAATAGTTGCGATGGGCGTTTTAAACTCATGTGTCATGTTATTGATAAAGTCCGACTTCATCTCAGATATTTTCTTCTGGCGAATAATATAAAAAATGCTAAGCGCAAAAGTCACCAAAATAAATACCGAGAAAAAGAATGAAGCAATCAGTAACCAATTGAGCGAACGATAAATAAAACTGTCGCGACCCGGAAATACAACGGCAAGTTTTATGTCTTTTTGGAAAATATCGTTGGGATAAAGTTGCGCTTGAAAAGCGGTGTTCGCCACTTCCAGCGAATCAGTTACCGGCTTGGGAAAACTCAGTTCGTCGCCACGGAAAATTCCATATTCAAAATCGAGTGGAATATTATTTTCATCAAGCTCCTTTTTAAGCACGTCGTAAATCAGTTTTTCATCCAGTTGGCGTATATCCCATGAGGCAACTTCGGTTACTACTTTATTTGCCATTCGTTTTAGGCTGGTGGCCTTTAGTTTCACCCGTTTCGAGATATCGGGCGCCAGAATTTTAAAAGTATCCAAATCAGTAAGCAACGAATCGATTCTTACCGTACTAATGGTATACAGCGAGTCGGCACTTCTGATTATCGTATCACTTTTTACAAATACAATACTACCCGGGTCAGGACTGTCGCCTGCAATTACCACATGGTTTTTTCCGGTTGTTGAAGTACTCAGATTATACGTGTACGACTGCACTCTTCGGCTGTCGGAATCATTGTCGATATGAATCTCAATTCTGACTTCGTCGTTATCGGGAGCAAATTCGCGAATGATTTTAACAGGTTTTTGAGTTGAGTCGGTGCGCTGCCGGAAAACGCGAGCCTGACCTGTCGAAACATTCCAGTTTAACTCATCATCCGAGTCGGTATCAAATTCAACATCGAAATCAAAGTCCTGAAGCAAATCGGCAGAATCGCCGGCAAAAACCATTTCGTTTACCACGCCCAGGTTGTGCAGATCTTCTAAACGACTTACCGTTTGCTGCAGCGCCTGGTTAACGCCACGTTCGAACATCTCGTTTTTTACCCTGATCGCGTTGTTCATCCACACCAGCTGAACGGCAATGATCCCCAAAATGGAGACACCCATTAAAATGATTAATCCGGTAAAAAGCTTCTTGTTCATGTTTCAAATATAGGCAAATACAACTGCCCATTGTAGATTTTAACTTTTCCTTAACAGATTTTAACCGGCCTTTAACGGACTGTCTGACAAGCTTCAACGTATATTTGTTCCGGGAGTCAGAAATTGATTTCAGCTAATAGATTCAAACAAGAACAAAATAAATCTTAATAATTAATGACATGAAACAAGTACTATCTCTTACAGGAATTTTAGCCCTTGCCCTATTTTTCACCTCTGCCATTTCGATTAATGAAGCACCGCAGGATCCTCCAAAAACAAAAAAGGAAAAGAAACACATTAAAATGGTGAAAATTGGTGACGATGGTAAAAAAATGGAAATTGACACCGTAATTGAGGCCGACCAGGTTTTTGTATGGAATGGCGATACAATTGGTGGCGGAAAAGCATTGAGTTGGATATCGGAAGAGGATTTTGATATGGACTTTGACATTGATGTGGAAAGCGACGAAAACGGGAATGTATTTATAATGAAAGGAGACGGAGCCTCAAAGCCAATGATCTACGAATTTAAAACTAACGATGGCGACTCGGCAAAACACATTATGATGAAAGTGATATCGGATGATGTATCTTCTGATGTTATGCAGTGGCACAGTAAAAATGGTAACGACATGTTTTTTGGTGCACCGGGCATTGCCAGTCCTAAAGTTATTCGCATCGACAAGCAAAAAAGCGGAAATGTTATCGACCTTAGCGATCCTGGAATTATTTCGTTCGATAAAAAAGAACTTAAAAACGGGAAAGAGAAGATCGTGATTGTGCGCGAAAAACCAAGTGAAGAAGATGTAGAAATTCATGAAGAAATAATAATGCACAACAGTGGCGCACCAATGATCATTCACGAAGGCATGCCAAATATGACCAAAAAAATTAAAGTAATTGCCGACGATGAAGGCCGTGTTGAGATTATGGAAGGTGGCAAAACCTGGACCGTTGAAGAAAGCGATGAAGACACGCAGGTAATTGAAAAGGACGGCAAAAAGATCATCATCAAGAAAACGAAAAAAGATGGTGAGATGAAAGTTGACGTGGAGGTAGAAGAAGTGGAAGAAAACTAATTCAATACAATTTCAGAAACAGCAAAGCCGGTGCAATAAATTGTGCCGGCTTTGTTATTTTATGCGGTCATATTGCATAAAAAAAGCGGCATTCTGTTGAGTGCCGCCGGAAACTGAATAGCCAATCGTTGCAAATTGGCTGAATTATCTAGTACTAACTGAACGGTTATAAAAACTGCGTTTCATGGCATTGAGGCAGTTGTAATCTGTTTTACAAAAGCTGTGCCAAAAGCTACTTTTAACCCAATCAATATGCACTAATTTTTAAGCACTTCAATAGTATTTTCCAAAAGGGCAATTACATGCTTAACGTTTTCGTTAAAAACTCTCAACACCTCTTCCCATGTTACAGGCGTTTCATCTACATTCCAACAATCATAATCTGTGCTCATTGCAACTGCTGCATAAGGAATTTCCAGCTCGTTGGCAAGGGCACACTCGGGTGCTGTTGACATATTAATTACATCGGCACCCCAGGCACGAAACATATTCGACTCGGCACGTGTCGAAAAACGTGGTCCTTCAATTGTTATCACAGTTCCGGTTTTATGAAAGCCCAAATCCATTTCTTCTGCATTTTCAATCAAAGCATGACGCAATTTCCAGTTAAACGGATCTGACATTGCAGGATGGTTTAACTGACCGTCTTTAAATTCTTCCACAAAGCTATTTTTCCGGAATCGGGTAAAATCAATAAACTGATCGAGTATTACCAGCTCTCCACGCCCAATCTCCAAACGGAGACTTCCGCATGCAGTTGTTGCCAAAATGTGTGTACACCCTAACTCTTTTATTGCCCAAATATTTGCGCGGTTATTCACTGCCGAGGGCGGGATGGAATGATCGCGCCCATGCCTCGACAATATCACCACATCTACTCCTCTAATTTTTCCACATTTAAACGATGAAGAAGGCGCACCATACGGTGTTTCCACATTTATTTCGTTTACATCTTTTAGTATTGCAGGATCTTCTAACCCGGAACCTCCGATTATTGCAATTTTTTTCATTTTCTAACTGTTTATTTTCTCGGGATATAATTTTAAAATACTCTCTTTATCTGCCTTGCAAATGCCGCGCTCCGATATAAGTCCGCTTACCAAACGCGCCGGTGTAACATCGAAACCATAATTGGCAACCGTACTTTTCTCTGGAATTAAACACACCGATTTTATCTGCTCATCGTGCCAACCTTCAATTTCCGCCACTTCATCGGCTGTTCGCTGTTCAATGGGGATTTCCTTTACCCCATCGTGCATTTCCCAATCGAATGTACTCGATGGCAACGCCACATAAAATGGCACATTATTATCGCGAGCGGCGAGCGCTTTCAGGTAAGTTCCTATTTTGTTAGCCACATCGCCGGTAACGGTTGTTCGGTCGCTGCCAACAATTACCATATCAACCATTTGGTGTTGCATTAAATGACCACCGGCATTGTCGGGAATTACAGTGTGCGGTACTCCTTGTTCTCCCAGTTCGTAGGCAGTTAATCGGGCTCCCTGGTTTCGCGGACGTGTTTCATCCACCCAAACATGCACCGGAATGCCTTTTAAATGAGCTTTATAAATGGGCGCAGTTGCTGTTCCCCAGTCAATACAGGCTAACCAGCCGGCATTGCAGTGGGTTAGAATATTCACCGTGCTCCCCTTCTTTTCATAAATTTCCTCGATAATTTCCAGCCCGTACTTTCCTATTTTATCGCCAAAATCAATTTCCTGCAGTTTTAGTTCACCAGCTTGTGCCAATGCTTTTTCATGCAATTCTGCGTCATTTTTATGCGCCAAAATAAAAGCCAGCATTTCATCTACTGCAAAAGCCAGGTTTACAGCCGTTGGCCGCGATGATTTTAAATACTCCGCCACCCGGTTCAAATCTTCCTCCCAATTTTTACTTTTCATTTGCAGAAGTGCCAGATACATGCCATAAGCCGCAGTAACACCAATTAGTGGTGCACCACGAACCACCATTTCTTTAATAGCAAAAAAGGCATCGTTGGCGGTACGCATTGCAAAAGTTTCGAAGACAAACGGCAGTTTCCGCTGATCGATTACCTGAATAATTGTCGGGTCGTCAGCGTCAACCCAAATAGTATGATAATGTTTTCCCTGAATTTTCATGAATAATGAACTTCCTTTAGTTTCTAAAGTTTAATATGAAGTTAAGAAAGATTTTCCCTAATTGCTTATTTTCGTGAAATAAATTTAATCAAATGAAAGCAGACCTTTCGAACATAAAAAATATCATTTTTGATTTGGGACGTGTGCTGTTAAATCTGGATTTTGATGCGTCGATAAAAGCGTTTAAAAAGCTTGGCAGCGATGGTGAAGTTTTAGACCACAAAAATGCGTATGCCGACCCGATTTTCTACAACCTTGAAGTTGGAAAAATTACACCTGCCGAATTTAGAAGCGGGGTAAGAAAACTACTGCAAAAAGACAAACTTACCGACCAACAAATTGACGAGGCATGGTATGCCATGATTCTTGATATTCCGGCTCACCGAGTGAAAAAGGTACAGGAACTCAGCAAAAAATACAAGGTTTATTTATTTAGCAATACCAATCAAATTCATATCGATAGGCTGCTTGCTGAATTTAAGGAGGAACACGGCATTGATTTCCCGTCGCTTTTTACAAGGGCTTATTATTCGCACGAAATTCACAATCGTAAACCGGAAGTAAGCTCGTATGAAAAAGTGATCGAATTGTCGGGTGTAAATCCCGAAGAAACGCTATTTATCGACGATTTGGAAAAGAATATTGACGCCGCGCAAAAAGCCGGATTAAAAACTTTCTGGTTAAAAAACGGTATGGAAATGACGGAATTATTTTAACCTGAAAATTTCATGAAATTTATCACACGAAGTGTTGACGATTGTAAATCCGCAAGACAAGTGCTTTGACTAAATATACTCTAAGATTTTCAATATCAAGGTTAACCCTGACAAATAATTGGATTTCAATTATTTCGTCAGCCCTGCGGGTAATTAATTCATTTTATGAATTAATTAGGGTAAGATGCGCACCCGTTTTATGCGAATATCTTCTATTGGTCGCCAGCGCCGGTCGGTTTCAACCTGCACAATTTTATCCACTACATCCATACCGGAAGTTACCTGCCCAAAAACAGTGTAAGTTCCATCCAGATGAGGAGCTCCGCCAACTGTTTTGTAGGCGTTTCGCTGTTCGGCAGTAAATTTATAATTATTGGTTTCCTCAAGTTCGTCCAGTCCTTTATCAAAATATTTGCGTCCCGAAACAATGTAAAACTGCGATCCATCAGAACGGCGGCGCTGATTTTCAGTGTCTGGTTTTCGCGGCGATCCGATCATTCCGCGCTTATGGTACAAACCAGGAACAATATGCGCCGGAATGGTGTACCCCGGCCCTTTCCATCCCACATTTGCTCCGGGAGCTGCATAACGGGTATCGGCTGCGCCACTTTGTATTCCAAAATCTTTTATTACTCGGTGAATAAGCAAACTATCAAAATAATGCTCTTTTGCCAGGCGAATAAAATTATCGCGATACTCGGGTGTTTCGTTAAAAAGTTTTATGGTAATGTTACCGTAATCCGTTTCTAAAACAAGCCCTTTTATTTTTCGATTTTCAGCAGCAATTTTTTCGTTCGATGTATTTTTAAGCATCTCCAAAGGCTCGGGTGCTTCGTATTTCTTTCGAAGCATAGCTGCAATAAATTCCGACGGGATGGCAAAACTCTGTGTTTCAAAATTAACCGTTGCGGAATAAGCAACACCAATCGCTTTTCCGGTTGACACAAAAATTGGCGCGCCAAACTGCGATGCCCGAATTTTGTTGGTAATGCGAAACAACCTTGTTCCTCTGATATTGGCTAGATTTAACACTTTCCCCGTAAAAAGTTGCAGGGTTTTTCCTGTTTTTGGTGCCACATAAAATGATTTGGCAAAATTGGGTAAAGTGTCTTGTTGTAATTCAATAGGCACGCGGCTAATGCTGTCCACTTTCAAAATTATCAGATCGTTTATACGATCAAAAGCCACAAAGCTGCGTGCGGTGTACTTTTTTCCCTCATCGAACGGCTGCACCTTAACATTGGTGGCTTGGTTGACTAGCGAATATTTGGTAACCAACAGGTCTTCGCTAACAAAAAATCCCTGTCCCGACTCTAAAATCCGATCTCCGTCATACGAATCGATTTTTGCAATGGAGGACATCATTTGGTTCCAGATATCGGTCTCCACTTCGTTACCGCCAGTTTCTTCTTTTGTTTCAGCATGTTGTTCGGCTTGTTTAGTTTGCTTATTCCCGCAGCCACCCAGAATAAACAAAGCCAGTAATATGTACAGAAACCGTTTCGCCATAACCTTACTTTATCACATTAACTTTAATTTTCACATCGTTGTATGGCCGGTTGTTACTGTCGGTTTTCAGCGCTGCAATTTTATCAATCACATCAAAACCTGAAATGCATTCACCAAAAATGGTGTATTTGCCATCTAACTCAGGATATCCGCCAACAGTGGTATACGCTTCACGCTGAGCTTCGGTGAACTCCAAAACGCCTGGTTCCAGGCTATAATCGGTTTCAATATTCGCTTTAACTTCGCCGGCAAGTTCACGAAATTCCTTCACCTTTTTCTCATCTTTAAGTTGCTTTAACTGTTCCCGAACCTCAGGCGTCATATATTTCTGAACAATCCTTTTCCTGATCGGAACATTCACCGCCATTTCCATTGTATCCAGTTCTCCGCTGGTGTGTACACTTCCTTTAATAATAAAGAATTGCGAAATATCCGATTGTTTAAAAGGGTTTACCTCATCGGGCTGACGAGGCGCACAAAGCGATCCCTTTTTATGAAAATAGTGATCCAGAATTTCGTCGTCAACCGTTTTATCCGGATCGCCATAACCAATGCGCTGACCCGGTGCGGCATTTCGCGAACTTTTTGAGCCTCCCTGAATAAGGAAATCCTGAATTACACGATAAAACAAAGTGCCGTCGTAATAACCTTCGTTGGCCAATTCAATAAAAGCATTTCGGTGTTTTGGTGTGTCGTCGTACAAACGAAACTGCATATCGCCATAATTGGTCGAAATCTCAATAATTCGCGATTGCGCAAAAACTGAAACACCTAAAAAACAAGCAAATACAATTAATAATCCGGTTTTAAGCATAAACTATTTTGTGCGTTCTATTTCCATCTTTATATCCGTTTTCGGACGATCGTACTGATCGGTTTCAACGGCAGCAATTTTATCCAAAACATCTAACCCTTCAACAACCTCGCCAAAAACAGTGTACTCTCCATCTAACGACGGGTATCCTCCAATTGTAGTGTAAATTTCGCGCTGCTCGTCGGTAAACGAAAATTTTGGCTGCTCAGTCCAGGCACTATCTGCAGCGGCCCTTAGCTCCGAAACAAAAATATTAAAACCATCCTGATCGTTATTTTTTCGGTATTCATCTAATTGTGGCTTTGCTTCAGCAAATTTTTCCTGCAAAAATTCATTTTTAGCCCGGCTGTTCATCATCATTTCCATGGTATCGAGTTTTCCCGAGGTATATATTTCGCCATGTACAATATAAAACTGCGATCCGCTTGATCGTTTTTCAGGATTTGACGGACCACCACGACGTGCTGCTGCCAAAGCTCCTTTTTTATGAAAGTGCTGCGGGAGAATTTCTGCCGGGATTGTATAACCCGGATTTCCACCACCTAAACGTGCACCGGGCGCTGCATTTTTCGAATCCGGATCGCCACCCTGTATCATAAAGTTTTCCATTACCCGATGAAAAAGCAATCCTTCGTAATAACCTTCGTCAATCAACTTTAAAAAATTCTGTTTGTGCTCCGGCGTATCGTCATACAATTTCAATTTTATTTCGCCAAAATCGGTTGAGATAACAACCAGGTCTTGCTCACTGCGCTGTTTGGCATTGCTGCACGATATTCCAACACCCACAAAAGCAATTAATATAAAAGCAATTAATTTCATTCGTTTATTATTGTCAATTTTTAATGGCAACTCATGGAACTCGCTTATAATCATCTTCCATTGTGTAAAATTCTTACCTGCTCGTTTCTTCATTCATTTTTAATTTTCTTATTTTGACATTACAAAATTCCCGTAAAGATAAAAAGATGATAAACATTCACTCCTGCCTTCTTTTAATGTTCGTGTTTTTTTCATGTTCATCACCCGTTAAGAAGGAAATTACTACAGGTTTAAGCATTCAGGCCGAAGAATACATTCCGGAAGTTGCTGATAAAATAAACGAGATTTCGGGCTTGTTGATTTTTGATGATCATTTTTGGGGCTTTAACGACAGTGGTGGTAAAAACGAACTTTATGGCTTTAACAAATCAGGAAAAATAAAGGTAGAAGTTGAACTTGACGATGCTAAAAACAGAGACTGGGAATCGATTACACAAACCGATAAACACATTTTTGTTGGCGACTTTGGCAATAATATGGGAAATCGCGATAATCTGCGCATCTACAAAATAAAGAAAAAGGATATTTCGGATAAAGACGAGCAAAAGGTTGATGTAAAAGAAATAGAATTCAGCTACTCGAACCAGGAACGGTTTCATTATTTTGATAAAGCCACACCTTTTGACTGCGAAGCCATGGTGGCATTTAAGAACAATCTATATCTGTTTAGCAAAAACTGGCGCGACCGTACAACGTGGCTCTACCAGTTACCAACAAAAAAAGGCGAGTATGAAATAGCTGCAACCGATACTTTTAATGTTAAAGGATTGGTAACAGGAGCCGATATTAGCCCTGATAAAAAAACATTGGCACTGGTAGGCTACGAAAATTATGTCTCGTATATATGGTTGTTTACCGATTTCCCGGGAGACCGTTTTTTCGAAGGTAATAGCAAAGTCATTCATCTTAAAGGAATTGATGGCGCCCAAACCGAAGGCATTTGTTTTTTAAATAACGACACTATTTTGGTATCATGCGAGCAGACCAATGCATACAAGCAGCAGGTTTTTCTGTTTGATTTAAATAAACTTAGCGATGCAACACATTAGGGTAAACCATAAAATCAGGCTCGAACTGATTGATTCGTCGATGGCCGATGTTGTTTTTCAAACGATTAATCGCGACCGCGAATTTCTTAAAAAATGGCTCCCGTTTGTTAACTACACCAGCAAAGTTGAAGACACAAAAACTTTTATTGAAAGCATAACCCAAAACTCAAACAAAAGCGACCTGGTTTACACCATTTGGTATAATGAAGAGTTTGCCGGATTAATTGGCTTTAAAGACACCGACTGGGTAAACCGAAAAACCGAGCTGGGTTATTGGCTGGCAGAAAATATGCAACACAAAGGCATAATAACTGCCTGTGTAGAGAAATTGATGCGCTTTGCGTTTCAAAAACAAAAAATGAATCGAATTCAGATTAAGGTAGCCGAAGGAAATTTGCCCAGCGAAAAGATTCCGGTGAAACTGGGATTTATGTACGAAGGCACTGAACGCCAGGGCGAACAACACAACCACGGTTACCACAACCTAAAAATTTACAGCAAACTCAAACACGAATTATCAGACTAACTGCAACCTCCTCCTTTTTTTAATGTCAATAAAAGTGTTAAACATCGGTTATTATGCAGATTATTAGCCTATCAGTAATACGAACTCATTGAAAATTTATATATTTGACCCGTAAATTCATTTGTTCGAATTTTAAACAGTTATAATGGAAACAGAAACAATTACAGAAAAATCGTTGCGAAGAAACCTCTACCGGGTGTTGCGAAAAACAGGTGTTACCAGAGATAACATTTGTTTGACCGCTTCATTCTACGAGGATCTGAATTTTGATAACATCGATTGGACAATTTTTACGCACTATTTAGAGCGCATTTTCAACATTCGGATCAAAGATGAAGAACTAAATAGTTTTGCGAATGTAAACGACACGCTCCTGTATTTACGAGGAGAATTGGTTTATTCAAGTAATTAGGCAATTAAAACAGAACTTAAAGAAAAAGGGATTCAATACATTTGAGTCCCTTTTTTATATGAACTTTTCAAATGAAAGTTTGTATCTTATATCAAATTTAAATGACCAAACAAAATGGAAGAAGTAAACAATTTATCCGAAAGGCTTTACGATTTAGTAATGACCTATGGTCCCAAATTAGTTGGGGCAATCATCACATTAATTATTGGTTTATGGGTCATCTCTATTTTAAGAGGTGCTATACGTAAACGTTTTGAAAAACAAAATGTAGATCCTTCGTTAAGAGGTTTTTTAAACAGCCTTATAGGAATTGGCCTGAAAGCCATGTTATGGATAGCGGTTATTGGAATGATGGGTGTTCAAATGACCTCGTTTGTAGCCATTCTAGGTGCCGCAGGTTTGGCAGTGGGTATGGCTTTGTCGGGCACACTTCAGAATTTTGCCGGAGGAGTTATGATTCTCATTTTCAAACCTTTTAAAGTAGGAAACTACATTAGTGCACAAGGCCATTCCGGAACAGTAAACGAAATTCAGATTTTTAATACCATTCTGAAAACACCGGATAATAAAACGATTATTATTCCGAATGGAGGATTGGCAACCGGATCGATGATCAACTTTTCAGCCGAGCCAAAACGTCGTGTCGATTTTACTTTTGGTATTGCATACGGAGATGATGTTGATAAGGCTAAAGAAGTTTTATTGAAACTGATAAAAGCAGACGAAAGAATTTTAAACGACCCTGCCGAGCCATTTATTGCTGTTAGCGAACTGGCCGACAGTTCGGTAAATTTAGTAGTGCGTGTGTGGGCCGAAGCAGCCAACTACTGGGGTATCTATTTCGATCTTCACGAAAAGGTTTACAAAACTTTTGATAAAGAAGGTCTTAATATTCCTTTCCCTCAAATGGATGTGCACGTTCAGAAATAAAATTTATATAGCAAAGAAAAAGGCGCTTAATCGAGCGCCTTTTTTGTTTTTATTCGTATCACGGTTTTCCCGTCTTCTTCTGTTTTTTCAATCTGCTCCACCTCGCTGTTTTTCAATAATTCTTTCACCTCATCGCTATTTACTTTTTTCCCATCAATGTAGTAAACAGCATTGGTGTCGCCGGGAGTAGTAAGAAATATAGGCTGTCTTCCATATTTTTCGGCTAACTCCCGCTGTTTTTCAATCATCTCGCGTTGTTTCTCAAACTGTAATTGCGCCTGCTGTTCAATTTTAGCAATTTGTTCTTCCGACAGGCTTGCTTTTTCTGCCATTTCGCGAGCGCGAGCTTCAATTTCCGCCAATCGTTCTTCGTCGAATTCGAAAGCCCGGTAATTGCCAACACCCGGGAAATATGCTGACGACGAGTTATCAATTTTATACAAATTCTCCAATCCGCGCAGATTTAAAGCTTTATTCAAATCGGCAACAGTTGCCAGGTCAATATCACCGTCCAATTCAACCAGACTGGTTGACCGGCTTGAGTTTGTAATTAAAGCCAGCGCTGTTATCGATCCGTTATTACGCTGCAGATAAACCTTTACATCTTCGCCCATCCGTTTTTCGGTTTTTAAAAGCGTGTAACCATTTTGTTTATAATGCTCAATAATATCTTCGTGTAATTCCGCATCGCCCAACTTTTCCTTTTTTGCCGGTTTAGTATCGCCAAAAAACTCACCTGCGTCTACCCCAAAACGGCTCTGACTCACGACCAAAATATTATCCAGACTTTCCAGTGCTGTTGCCAGTTCCGAGTCTTCGTCTATATTTTTCTTTTTCAGGTACAAATCGAACATATCGCTGCTTAACATGCTGGCACTAAAACCATCCTGGTTTGAATATTTGTCTGTTAACTCTTCAAACAGGCTCTGAGACTGCTGTGCCAATACCGGAAAAATAATTCCCATCATTAACACAAATACTACGAACTTTTTCATATCACTAACTTTTTAATTGTTTCTATTTTTTTAATCTCTCTCATCGGTTTTGGGATTCGCATCAATAATAACCACTAAAGAATCACTGTCAGTTTATAATAATTTCCACATCATCATCTACCCATAGAACAAGCATATCATCGGGTTCAGGTTCGGGCTGCAAACCTTCCGACATCTGGAATAAAGCTTGTTCCATCACAAAAAACTGGTCTTCCAACTGCGCCTGCTTTTTACTTCTTACATCAAGGAAAACAGTTAGTACAATTAGCACAACCGCTGCTGCCGAAACAACCGAATACAAACGCATTCTGATGCTTTTTCCCTTCACAGTTTGCTTTTCAATTCCGGCAAAAAGGTAATCCTCCAATCCTTCCGGCACTGCAGATTCTTTCTCGTAAAAAGAGAAAATGTCTTGCTCTGCACTTTTTGTTTTACTTTCTGAAACGGCGGCTTTGAGCTCTTTCTCCTCCTCCAGCGAAGTTTCGCCTCTATAATATTTGTCGAGCATATTTTCCTGATGTGTCATAATCGTAAATTTTTTCAATTGTTTCTTTCACTTTTTGCCTGGCCCGCGAGAGAATAACCCGCAGGTTGGCCACTTCGTAACCGGTCATTTCCTTAATCTCGTCGAACGAAAAACCGTCAATATCGCGTAACTGAATTACCGTTTTATACTTCTCCGGCAAATCGTTTATCACCTGCCGTACCCTTTGGTAGCGTTCAATGGTATCCGAATCTGCCCCTTCCACTTCCAGGTTTAATAGTTTATATTCCTGTTTCTCATCAATTGTCTCTGGTCTTTTCTTTTTCAGCAAATCAAAACTGTAGTTTTTTGCAGCAGTAATAATGTAAGCCGATTGATTGGTGCACTTATCTAACTCCTCCTTTTTGTTCCATAACCTCAGCATCAATTCCTGCAAGGCATCGCGCGTTTCTTCTTCGTTTTTAAGAATACGAAACAGCATCGGGTACAGCTTTACCGAAAAAGGAATTACCTTATTTTTAAACTCTTCAGTGGTCATCTGTTATATTGGACGAGTTGCTTTCAATTTTATAACAAACAATTTCAAAAAAATAATCGAATACTTTTGCTGCTCAACTGAAAGTATGCAGAAAAACTAATTTTGTTACTTTTGCGGCACCAATGACAACAGCAAAATTCATAACCTTTTTACTTCTCGGTATTGGCTTAAGTTTCGATTCCTTTGCAGTTTCTGTGTCGTGTGGATTGATGAAACGCGAAATAAAATTTAAACAAGCCACATTAGTAGCTGCTTCGCTGGCATTTTTTCAGGCCACTTTTCCGGTAATTGGGTGGTTAATTGGCGAGGCCGTTAAAAACCTGATTGCCTCGGTTGATCATTGGATTGCTTTTGGCTTGCTGGCTTTAATTGGTGGAAAAATGATTGTGGAAGGCATTAAAGAAGACGGCACACTCAAAAATTTCGATCCTTTTAAAATGAGCGTATTAATCGGTCTTTCGATAGCTACCAGTATTGATGCACTTGTGGTTGGTTTGAGTTTTGGTTTTCTTGAAATACCCATTTTATTCCCGGTTTTAATTATTGGCTCGGTAACTTTTATTGCTGCAATGCTGGGTATGTTGTTCGGGAAAAATATTTCGGCAAAAAGAAGCCATCAGTCTCTTATTCTGGGGGGAATAATTTTAATTGCTATCGGCCTGAAAATAGTAGCCGAACACCTGTTTCTACAAGCTGCTTAATTCTTATTATTCTTACCTGATAAACATTGCAAAAAGTTGTGTTATTTCATTTATCAATACCAAACGTCGGATAAAAACCGTAATTTCACGTCTTTAAATTTATACACGGATGGCGAAGATTAGAGTTACCAAGAAATTCCATTTTGAAATGGGCCACGCACTGCACAACTACGATGGCTTGTGCCGTAATATTCACGGGCATACATACAACATGGAAGTGACTTTACTTGGTGAAATAAGGGAGGAGAAAGGACACCCGAAAGACGGGATGGTGATTGACTTTGGCAAGCTCAAAAAAATGGTGAAGGATAAGATCGTAAATGTGTACGACCACAGTTTGGTGGTAAGCCAGATTTACGCCGATAAAAACCAGGAGCATCTTTTGAAAGCTACCGAGCGATTGATCGTTCACGATTTCCAGCCCACATCGGAAAATATGTGTGTATATTTTGCCGGCGTTCTTCAACAAGAACTGCCTGAGGATGTTTCTTTGTATAGCATTCGTCTTTACGAAACGGCAACATCGTATGCCGAATGGTTTGCCGAAGACAATAAATAGTATCGATTCTGAAATTTAATATTATGCCTGAAAACAAGCAGCAAAAACTTTTTCTTTTAGACGCTTTCGCACTGATTTACCGCAGTTATTTTGCATTTATCCGCAACCCAAGGTTTAACTCGAAAGGTGTAAATACCTCGGCAATGCTGGGTGTTACCAACACTATTGTGCAGTTAATAGAAAAAGAGGAGCCGGAATACCTGGCAGTAGTTTTTGATGTGTCGGCACCAACTTTCAGGCACGAAATGTTTAAAGAATACAAGGCCAACCGCGACGAAATGCCGGAAGATCTGCGCAAGTCAATTCCTTACATCCGAAAAATAATCGAGGCGTTTAATATCCCGATTATTGAAAAGGAAGGTTACGAAGCCGACGACGTAATTGGAACACTGGCAAAAAAAGCAGAGAAAGAGGGTTTCACCACTTATATGATGACACCTGATAAAGATTATGCTCAGCTGGTATCCGATCAGGTTTTTATGTATAAACCCGGAAAAGGTGGTGGCGATGTTGAGATTTGGGGATTGCCCGAAGTACAGGAAAACTTTGGTATTGAAACCGCTGACCAGGTAATTGATATCCTTGGATTAATGGGCGACTCGGCCGATAATATTCCGGGCTGCCCGGGCGTTGGACCTAAAACAGCACAAAAACTTATTGCCGAATACGGAAGCATTGAAGAGCTTTATAAAAATACCGACAAGCTAAAAGGCAAACAAAAAGAACGCATTGTTGAAAACGAAGAGCAGGTGCGCCTATCGAAAGTGCTGGCAACTATTATTACCGATGCGCCGGTTCCTTTCGACCTTGATAAACTGAAGAAAGACGAGCTCAACAAAGAGGAGCTGGTAAAACTGTTTAACGAGCTGGAATTTAAAACCCTTATTTCGCGCTTAAAACTGAGCAGTGCTCCGGCCGAACCGGCTATGCAGGGAACACTTTTTGGCGCTGTTGAAGAAGTTGTTGCCGAAGTTCCTGCAACAAAAGAAAACATCGATTCTGTTCCACATCAATATTATCTGGTTGAGAACGAACT
This sequence comes from uncultured Draconibacterium sp., assembly GCF_963676815.1. NCBI lineage: Bacteria > Pseudomonadati > Bacteroidota > Bacteroidia > Marinilabiliales > Prolixibacteraceae > Draconibacterium > uncultured Draconibacterium sp. The sequence goes on along the minus strand of NZ_OY781365.1, from coordinate 2,731,898 downwards.
GCAACGTGCCAGTTTACGGGCCGAACTTTCGGTGCAAAAGGAATTTTGTTTTGATACCGAAACCACCGGATTGGATACACAAACTGCCGAGATCGTTTGTATGTCGTTTGCGTTCAGGGAGCATGAAGCATATTGTGTAACAATTCCCACCGACCGGAAAGAAGCGCAAAAATTAATGGATGAATTCCAGGCTATTTTTGCGGATACGAACATTCTAAAAATTGGGCAAAACATTAAGTACGATATTCTCATTCTGAAGAATTACGATTTAGAAGTTAAAGGCCCACTTTACGATACCATGTTGGCACATTACCTGATTCAGCCTGACATGAAACACAATCTTGACCAGTTGTGTCTGCAGTACCTGAACTACGAAAAAGTTCCGACTGAAAACCTGATCGGCAAGAAAGGTAAAAATCAGTTGACCATGCGATCGGTAACAACGGATAAGCTGCGCGATTATGCCTGTGAAGATGCCGACCTTACTTTGCAATTAAAAAATGCTTTGGATCCGGAATTAGATAAGGCCGGAGTGCGCGAACTTTTCGAAACACTTGAAATGCCACTGGTTCCGGTGCTTGCAAAAATGGAAAGTACCGGGGTAAAATTAAACTCAGCGGAGTTAAATAAATACGCCGGAGTTTTACGCGAGCAAATCATTGAACTGGAAAAAGAGATTTTAGAGCTGGCGGGTGAAGAGTTTAATGTTTCGTCGCCAAAACAATTGGGTCCCATTCTTTTTGAGAAACTAAAAATTGATACCAACGCCAAAAAAACCAAAACAAAACAATATTCCACTTCGGAAGAGGTATTGATTCGTTTGGTAGATAAACACCCGATCGTACAAAAGGTGTTGGATTTCCGTGGATTGAAAAAACTGTTGTCGACTTATGTTGAAGCCTTACCGCAATTGGTGAATCCAAAAACCGGAAAGATTCATACTTCATATAACCAGGCGATTGCAGCCACAGGACGGTTGAGTTCGGTGAATCCGAACTTACAGAATATTCCGATTCGCGATGCAGCGGGCCGCGAAATCCGAAAAGCTTTTATTCCATCGGATGACGAGCACACTTTTTTCTCTGCCGACTACTCGCAAATCGAGTTGCGCATTATGGCGGCGCTAAGTGGCGACGAAGAAATGCAACGTGCGTTCAACGAAGGCAAAGATATTCACGCCATCACTGCTGCAAAGATTTACCAGATTCCTGAAGGAGAAGTTGATTCAGATATGCGCCGAAAAGCGAAAACGGCCAACTTCGGAATCATTTACGGTATATCAGCATTTGGTTTGTCGCAGCGACTGAATATTCCACGCACCGAAGCCAAGGATTTGATTGACGGCTATTTCGAGAATTTCCCGAAAATTAAAGCGTTTATGGACAAGCAAATTCACCTGGCCCGCGAGCAGGGTTTTGTTGAAACTATAAAAGGACGCCGCCGCTATTTAAACGATATTAATTCGGCAAACGCAGTTGTTCGCGGAATGGCAGAACGAAATGCGGTAAATGCACCAATACAAGGTTCTGCGGCAGATATCATTAAAATTGCAATGATCAACATCCACAACAAAATGGAGGAGAAAAACCTGAAGTCGAAAATGATTTTGCAGGTGCACGATGAATTGAATTTTGATGTACTAAAACCGGAACTGGAAACGATACGCACGTTGGTAAAAAATGAAATGGAAAATGCCGTGGATATTGGCGTTCAGTTAACAGTTGAGAGTAATGCTGCCGACAATTGGTTAGACGCGCATTAGAATTCTCCGGATCATGATTTGTTTCGACTACGCTCAAAATGACTAAAACTATCGGACTCAGCGTAGTCGTAGTCGTAGTCTTAGCTTTTGATCTCGTTAAATATTGATTTAACAGTCGGGTTATATTTATTCAACGCTTTTACTTTTTTAATATGTTTCATTACCTTTTTCTGATTGGGGAAACACCATGAAAAATAGATCCAGAACTGCTTCATTTTATTCAGTGAATTGCCTTCGTTATCCATAATTTCCAAATAACGTTCCAACATGGTTTGATGAAAAGTGTACAACAAATCAGCACGTTCTTTTTCCGATAGCTCAATACCTTTTATTTCGTGTGGTAACAAGGGATTCATTAAAATTCCGCGTCCCAGCATCCAGGTATCGATACCTGCAAATTTGTTTTGTTTGTCAATAAAATCATGTTTCGAGAAGATATCTCCGTTGTAAACCAGTTTGTGTTGGAGGTTTTGCTTGGCGTATGAAAATGCATTTTCGTCAATTGCACCCGAATACAACTGGCCGGCTACTCGAGCATGCAAAATCACCTCCCTCAATGGAAATTGATTTAGCACCTTAATTACTGCTTCCAGTTCGTCAGCCAATTTTAAACCTGCCCGTAGTTTTACAGAAAGAGTTGCATTTGAGCGACTGTAAAAATGGTCAAGGAGTTTGTAAATCTCATCCGGAAAAGGTAGTAATCCGGAACCTTTTCTGCGGTTGGTGACCATGGGATACGGACATCCTAAATTCAGGTTAAATTCTGAATAAGAATTTTCAACTAAAATATTCTCCAGAACTTTAAACTCTGCCGCATCTTTTGCCAGAATTTGAGGAACGACCCTACTCTGTTCGTTATTACCGGGGAGTATTTCGCGAATATACTTATTGGGTATCGCATTGTTTTTCAACGAAATATACGGAATAAAATAAGCATCAATAGCATTAAAAACCTTTGCGTACGACGCTCGGTACACATAATCGGTAAAACCCTGTAATGGTGCCAGGTAAATCATCAAATCAGCTTTTCGGATTTTATTCTGTCTACAAATAAACTAAAATTACCCGACTGTTCTTCCACTTAGTAACGACCTTGATTTTATTATTTTGGTATCTTTGCGCCATTCAAAACTATGGGGGTAAAAAACACATATTATCAGGATACAACAAAGGCGCTGAATCAGCGAGTGGAAGTGCCCCAAAACGTTGAAGAAACAAGCAACTCTGTTCAAATAAAAGGTCCTCAAACAAGCAGGAAAAACTTTTCGGTTGTTGACAGTTCAGACTACATTGCTCCACGAACAGAAACAAAGTTACATACCGAATTACTTGAAAAACCTACTTTTATTTTGCCCAACCGTGAGCGAAATAAACCACATAACGACTGGATAACCATTATTATTTTTGTTGCTATCGCCATTATTGCCAGCATCCGTTACACTTATGCCAAATATATTCAACAACTGTTTTTATCTTTATTTAACTACGCCACTTCGGTGCGTATGCTGAACGATAAAAACTATCCCGTTTTTCATGCGGCATTTAGGCTCGAAATAATTTTTTATATCACCTTGCCACTGTTTATATTTCAGTGTCTCAATTTATTTAAATACGAAAACACAGCCTTTGCACCACAATATTTTCTAATAATTTTTGGCAGTGTTTTACTCTATTTTTTTGGCAAAAAACTAATCTATTTAACACTTGGATTGCTGTTTGAAACGCAAAATGAAACACGCGAATACCTTTTTAATTTCGATAATTTTAATCGTTCGCTCAGTTTAGTTCTACTTCCTATTGTAATTTTAATTCAGTTTGCACCGCTCAAAAGCCCAATGTTTATAGCTATTTTAGGACTTGTAATTCTTTTTATTTTAAATATAATATTACTAAGAAGAGGTGCAATTATATTATTGAAAAAACAATTTTCTTTATTTTATCTGTTTTTGTACCTTTGTACCCTTGAAATTTTACCCTTGCTTTTAATTTATAAAGTTGTTGTTTGAATAAGAAGGGGGAAAGTCTCATTAAAAGCATAAAAATTTGAAAGTCAAGAGCATTTTAGTTTCACAACCGGAGCCAAAGACAGCAAAATCACCGTATTTTGAATTGGCAGAGAAGAATGGATTGAAGATTGACTTCAGACCGTTCATACAAGTTGAGGGAGTTCCTGCCAAGGAATTTCGCCAAACACGAATTCAGATCCTGGAGCATACTGCGGTAATTTTTACCAGCCGCACTGCTATCGATCATTTTTTCAGAATTGCACAGGAATTACGCATCACAGTCCCCGACTCAATGAAATATTTCTGTATTTCTGAAGCAACAGCATTCTATCTTCAAAAGTATATTGTTTACCGTAAGCGTAAAATATTTTATGCTGATGGTAAATTCACCGACCTGGTGAATGTGATGAAGAAGCACAAAGACGAAAAATTCCTTGTTCCGCTTTCTGATATTCACAAACAGGATATCCCCGACCTGTTGGATAAAGGAGGATACACTTACACGAAAGCGATTTTATACCGTACCGTAAGTGCCGATTTATCTGATTTGGCAGATATAAAATACGATGTGCTTGTATTCTTCAGCCCTTCAGGAATAAAGTCACTTTTTCAGAATTTTCCTGAATTTGAACAAAATTCAACGCGCATAGCTTGTTTTGGTCCATCAACAGCAAAAGCGGTTGAGGAAGCAGGATTGAGATTGGATATTCAGGCTCCAACAGCCCAGGCTCCGTCAATGACCATGGCTCTTGATCAATACATTAAGAAGAGCAACAAGAATTAAATAGAAAAATATATATTTTTGAAAGGCCGTCCGTCGTTTGACGAATGGCCTTTACTTTTTTATGGAAGCAAAAGAAGAAATAGGATTACCCGTGTCTCACTCGTTAAAGAAAGTGGAGCGCTTGTGCAGCAAAAAAGTTATCGACAAACTTTTTGCTGAAGGTGATTCATTTTTGGCTTTCCCTATAAAAGTGGTTTACAAAATTACCGAATTGCCAAATCCTGTTCCGGTGCAGGCCGGATTTTCGGTAAGCAAGAAAATATTTAAACGTGCTGTTAAACGAAACCGGATAAAACGCCTGATGCGCGAAGCATACCGATTGAATAAAAATATGCTTCCGAGACATGCAGAACAGCAGCAAATGGCTGTTTTCTTTATATTTATCGGAAAAGAGCTCCCACAATTTGCCCAGATAGAAAAAGCCATGAAAAAGGCATTGAACAAACTGGCCAATTCCTGCTCTGTACCTGAAAAATAAGCAGGCATAAAAAAGCCCCGGAAAAACTTCCCGAGGCTTAAGTATTATTTTCCAATCCTAATTTTATTCCTGATCCATAATTTCGGTTTGCATACGCACCGAATCTTCATGAATAAGCTGGAAAAGTATTTTCACAAACGTTTCATTTACGTCCATACTCTTCCCCAACTTTACACGATTTTCCATTAATTCTGTCCAACGATTAATTTGCAGTGCTGTTACGTTATTGTCGCGTTTATACTCACCAATCTGTTTAACAATCTGTACACGCGATGCCAGTGTTTCCAGCAACTCTGCGTCAATTGCATCTATTCGGTTACGCAATACATCAAGCTGGTTATCAAAATCCGGATTACTTGCATTTTCGTAACGAATTACCAACTTGTCGAGTAGTTTCCCAAGATCGGCCGGAGTTAGTTGTTGTCCGGCATCACTTAGTGCACACGAAGGATCGCGGTGCGACTCAATCATCAATCCTTCCATACCCATATCAAATGCTTTCTGCGAAATTTCGTACAAGTATTCGCGTGTTCCAGCAATGTGGCTCGGATCGCAAATTACCGGTAAATTTGGCATCTTACGTTTTAATTCAATAAAAGTCTTCCAGTTGGGGTAGTTTCGATACTTTGTTTCACGAAATGGTGTAAATCCACGATGTATACCCACAATGTTTTTAATACCTGCCTGGCTGATTCGCTCAACAGCTCCCATCCATAGTTGCACATCAGGATTCACGGGATTTTTGATCATCACTACAGCATCGGTTCCTTTAACCACGTCGGCAATTTCCTGCACCACAAAAGGGCTTGCAGTCGATCGTGCTCCAATCCAAAGTACATCCAACCCGGCTTTTAAAGCTTCTTCGGTGTGCTGTGCGTTAGCCACCTCAGTACCAACCGGCAAACCGGTTTCTTCTTTTACCTGTTGCAGCCATTTTAACCCGATTGATCCTACGCCCTCAAACGAGCCGGGACGTGTTCTGGGTTTCCAAACTCCACCACGAAATACAAATACACGCTTGTCTTTAGCCAGCAAACGGGCTGTTTCCATAGTTTGTTCTTCCGTTTCAAGGCTACATGGCCCAGAGATCAGCAGTGGATTGTCGATATTTGGCATCCATGCTTTAATCGGATTAATGTCTAATTTTAATGTCATGATTATTTTGTATAAAGTTTTGTTATTTTCTCCTCATTCTTGAAAAAATGTGGATTCTTACCTTCCAGAATTCCACGAATATTATTGGCATTATTAATCAGGTCGAGCATTTTCTCGTCTTCCTCGTTTTTCATACTATCGCGAAATTCAATAAGGTGTTTGATGTACACATCCAGCGATTCAACAACGTAAGCTCTGTTTTGTTGAAAAATGGGGTGCCACATGCTTGCCGAACTTTTTGCCAAACGAACTGTTGAGCGAAAACCTCCACTGGCCAAATCGAATATAATTTTTCGATCTTCCTTCGCCTGTACCGCATTTGCCAGTGCATAAGCAGCGGCGTGCGGCAAATGCGACACAAAAGCGGTGCTGTGGTCCTGTTCATCTGAAGTCATATAAGCAATGTCCATTCCCAACGTTTGAAATAGCTTTTCAATTAAAGCCACATGCTGCGGACCAGAATCTTCCTGGTCACATAATATGGCAATTTTCCCTTTAAACAATCCTTCCAAAGCTGCTGTTGGGCCGGAATCTTCGGTTCCAGACATCGGGTGACCCGGAACAAAGTTTTTTCTTCGTTTGTGATTGGCTACCAAATCAACAATCACCTTTTTTGTCGATCCCATGTCGGTAACAGTCGTTCCACTTCCAATCGCATCCAACACCTGCGGCAAAACTTTAAGTTCGTGGTTTACCGGAATGGCAATTATCACCAAGTCGGTATCATTTACCGCTTCTTCCAGTTGTTCGATGCGGTCGACCAATCCAATTTCCAATGCTTTTGCCGCATGTTGCTCACTGGCATCAACTCCGATTAACTCGGTGGCAAACCCCGATTTTCTCAAATCGCGGGCAATCGATCCTCCAATTAATCCAAGTCCTATTACTGTTGTTTTCATTCGTATATAATTGTTTGTTTTAATTGCGACTTCATGTAACTCGCATGTTCATGCCATATTTAAAAACAGGCCTCCAGCATGCTCGTTTCATTTATATACAGTTTTGTTTATTTCAATTTAAACCATAAAAAAAGGTCCCGAATTTTTTCGAGACCTTTCTGTAAAATATCTTTAATTTAAACAATACCCTACTTCCTGACCCCGTTTTCAGAACCATAATAAAAATAAAAGTAGAAATAGTTATTGTTAAATTTTGTTGTCATTTCTTTAATTTCTGTCAACAAATATAGAGATATATTTTTGAAATGAAATTTTTACCATGTTTTTACTCCGAATATTAAAACTATTATTCAAAATTTAGTTTTTAATTAACTTTTTAGTCAGCACGGTCTGCCCGTTCTGGCTCACTTTTATCAGAAACATCCCATTTCCATATCCTGACAGATTAATATCATCAGAATATTGACCGATTGCCCCCTGCTGTGTGGTTGCATATATTTTCTGTCCCACAGCATTATACACATCAACCTGTATTTGCGACTCTTGCTGAATTGCAGAAATAGAGATGGTTATATTATCGGTAAACGGATTTGGATAAACCTTGATCTCTCCCGAAGACAACAAGGTAATATCTGCAGACACCGGACGCTGAATCTCAAGATTATCGATTGCCCATCCCCAGCCAGTTGCATAAGGATCGGAATATAAACGAAATTGGATTAATATGGTATCGCCGGCCACAAAATAATCGTTATCGGTTAGTGTTATCGTTCGTGGGAAAAACCATTCGGCACTTCCACGGGTACCCGAGTCTTGACCATCTATTCCGCTGTTGTAATTTGTAAGCCATATACTTTGATCTGAAGAATCATAACCATCGGCAAGCGGATACCAGGTTTCGCCAAAATCTTTACTCCCCTCAACAATTACATAGTCGTAAAAATCGCTGTCTCCATAGTTTGATAAACCTCCACCGGGTTCAACCAAAACAACCTCATCAAAATTCATTGTTCCGTCTTGTTGAATAACGATTGGCCGTTTCAGGAACGTTGTGAAATTTAGATCCTCATTATCAATTAGTGGCGCCAGATATGGATGTTCGCTGTGCAATGCTCCATCATCAAAACGCTGGGCAGTGTATATATCAAAATCAGAAATGATGAAATCAGGAGTTGCCTGGTTAAAGTCGTTGGAGTAATAGCTTACTGCATCAAAAATCTCTTCTACTTTAAATGAAAAATATTCATCTGCTACAACTGGTAATCGAGAGCTGTTAGGGTTTCCAGCCCCGTCGGTAGCGTAAATTGCATAGCTTATCTCGTCTCCGTCTTTTATCGTGTTCATGTCAAACGGAAATGTACCTATATACCGATCATCATAATCGCGACTTAAAGCAAAAGTATTTGCTGCTTCTCCATTTACAAAAAACTGAACATAGGCAGTATCAATTCCGAGGTTGTCGCTTATATCGGCAACTAGCTGCTGTTCCCCATCGATTGAAAGAAAATAATCTATTTCATCATGAGCAATTACAGGTTTCTCGGTATCGGTACCAACATGAATGGTGTAAAATTCGGTCGGTGCCAAAGCAGGCTCCCTTCTCGTACGGTTCATTGTGTCGACTACCTCAATGTAGTAAGATACTTTCTCGGTACCGTTTGCAGGAACTAAAGTTACAGCATATGTTCCGTTTCCCTGAGTATCAACTAAATCGAGTGTATCAGAATGACTTTCAAATTCATCGAGCGAATAAATTACTTTCGGCGTGCCGGCTTTTACTCCGTAGTCACTCTCAAACCATCCGCTAAAAAGCAAAGGCTGCAACTCCTCAATATCTTTTACTTGCGGAAAACGAATAAATATATTTCGCCAGCCAATATCATCCATTATCCCGCGGGTTATTGGTCCCGGATCGTGAATTGATTCAGCCAAACCCACAGCATGAGTCATTAACGAGTTCTCGTTTCCGTTTGGGTAACTTGCGTCGTTAAGGTGATAAACACTTGATCCGTCGTCAAAAAATTCGGGTGCGTATAGTTTTGGTTTACTTCCTTTGTTGCGTTCTATTGCAATCGGGCTGTTTGCATATAAACTTTGCGACTGCAATGCACTTAATAACTCAACACTGGCATTGTCGAAAAACGAGGTATTAACAAGTTGCTTACTATTTGTTAAACCTTGTTCAACCAAAAGGTCGAACGAACTGGCATCGCCAAACTCATAATAACCATAAGACCCTACTGATTCCTGGGCATCAATAAAAAAGAAACCAGTAAATCCAAGTCCGTGTCCTATCTCGTGTAAAACCACCGACACAAAGTCGTAGAGTGTATCGGGACAATTCATATCAGTACCAAAATACCAATCGTTTTTGCTGCTAAAATTTGCAACCATGTCGTAGCGGCTGGCACCGTTCAACTCTCTCCCGGCAATTTTTTCGGCAATGGCCACCGGGTAATATCTATCTTTAAATGGTGCGTCCTCAAAATTTTTGTAATAGGTTTCTGGTCCGCAGCTACCCAGTACATTTGCCCCCAGGTCGCTTCTCCAATTTGCCTCCATACGAATTGGGATATCCGATTCTATTACGGTTTCCCAAATGCCAACAGCATAAGCAAACGCTTCTTTTGCCTCGGCTGTAAATCCTTTGTAATCTACTATTATATCGGCTTTGGCAGCGCCGGCTGATTTTAATAAAAAATCGGCAGGTGGAGGAATTTGGGCTTTTTCAATTTTGCCCGAGCCATAACAAACCGGAGGCGGAACTTTAATACTTTGATTGTAACTTTTCATTTGTGCGTTAGAGGATAACACTACAAGAATCAACAAATTTAATAATGTATAATACTTGCCCATTTTATTGTTTTAAGAACATTTTTTTTAGTGCGGTAAATTTTCATATTTAAAAGAACAATGCCAACAAAAAGTTCAAATAAAATGAACTTCAGTTAAAAAAAATGCCGGAATGAAAATTCCGGCATTACCTAATTTAAGGTTGTAATACCAATCATCTAATATTCTAACCTTTGCGCTTTTTTATCATTTAGTAATCTGTACAACACCACTAACGATGTTACAAGACCTGCGAATGCTGCTATAAATGCAACCATTAATAATGTTTCCATAGTTCTAATTTTTTATGATTTTTTGAGTAATTGTATTTAAATAATTGTCAGACACACTTGCCATATAAACTCCGGGAGCTACATTTGGCAAATCAATTTTTATCTTTCCTGAGTATGAAGCATCGTAAAGCGTTTCACGATACACTGTTTTTCCGTATAGATCGGTAATAATTACTTCTACATCGTTCATATCCGACTGGAATCCGTCGATATAAATGCTGCTTTTAAATGGGTTTGGATAAATTGTTACGTCATCGGCTGCCAATGTTTCGTCAACTGCTGTTGTAACATTTTGTATGGACAGGTTATCAATTGCCCATCCCCAACCAGTTACAGCTTTATCTGAAGCTAAACGGAATCGAAAAATTACGGTGTCGCCTGCCTCAAAACCGGTATTATCGGTTAGGTTAATGGTTTGCTTCAGGAACATATTTTCTGCTCCGGCTGCTTGCGACACCGCACTTTTTAACGAACCTGTAAACTGTGAACTCCAAAGATCATCAACACTTGAGTCGTAACCATCGGTTACAGGCAACCAACTTTTTCCGTTGTTTTTACTTGCCTCAACAATTACGAAATCCCAAAACTGGTCTTCGGTATAAACAGTTCCTTCCTCGCCCGGTTCTACCAAAACTACCTCATCAAAACTCATTAGACCATTTTCTTCAAGAACAATCGGATATTTTAATTGGGCAAGCAGGTTATATTTTTGATTATCAGCACTTGATTCGGGATATGGATTTACGGTGTGTAAATTGCCACTTGTAAATCCGGCTGGTAATGTTATTTCAAAATCAGATATTTCAAAATCGGTATTTGGCGAATCGAAATTATTAAAGTAACCGGTTAAAGGTTCTTCTGTTTCGAAAACTGAAACATTGTAATAACCACTGGCAGGCAAACGACGTTTATTTTCGCGCATGGTGTTATCAATGGCCACAATGCGGTATTCTACAACATCGTTGCTATGCAATTGCATTGGAAACTCAAGACGACCAGCATAATTATCAACGCCTTCTTTTGCCAAAACAAATGCGTCCTGCTCTTGTCCGTTGACAAGGTACTCAACTTCAACACGTGCAATTCCAACATTGTCGGTTGCAACAGCAGCAAAATTCAGAACAGGGCTTTCAGAGTTAACCATTTTTTCAGGATTATGCTGCAAAAGTGGTGGGTAATAATCCGTTCCTACGCGGAAACTTAGTTTTTGTTCCGGTGCACGTTCAGGATAGCTGAAAGCTACATTTCCTGTAGTTTGTGCCTGGTAGTAATAATATATTTTGCCTGTAGCATTGTTTAAAGGTAATTCGCCTTCAAATTGATCTGTATTATTATTGTATGCAAGACTAACCGACTGCGATGTTGCAAAGTTATCGGTTGAGAAAGTAATTTTTACCGACGACTGATCGATATCCATTTCTCCACCTACCTCAACAACTACAGGAAGTTTTTCACATGGTTCTTCAAAATCCTTAATCTCGTAACCTTCAAAACTCACTGATTTCCAACCCAACTTAGCCAATACATCCAATGTTTTATCACCAGGATAGTGAATAGCTTCGCCTTTAAAAATAAATGGCGACATTAATGCGTTGGCATCTCCTGCACTAAATTCATTCTCCGGATAATGATAAATACTTGTTCCAACATTCCAGCTTTGTGGTGCATAAACGTTAACTGCTTCGGTGTTTCCCTGGCTTTTCAAAACTAGGTTGTTCGAAAGCAACTGCTCTTTAAGCGTTGTTGAAGGGCGTGCAAAAATGTCTTCGTCAGCAATTTGTTCGTTTCCCTGATTGTAAATAAATACGTCGTAAATACTGGGTGCGTTCGTGTTGTTGTCAATCGTTCCTTTATTATCTACAATGTCAAAAAAACCAACAAATCCTAAACCGTGTACCAATTCGTGTAACACAACGGTTACAAAATCGTACTCGTTCGATGGGCAATCGCCATTGGTTCCGTAATACCAGTTTATTGAGCTGTTAAATGCACATTCGATATCAGCTTCGGCTCCGTTTAAATCTTTCTGGGCCAACTTTTCGGCCAATGCCACCGGATAATAAACATTGCTCAGCCTTGCACCATTAAAGTTACGGTACATGCTTGCCGGAGCACTGCTTGCCAAAACATTGGTTCCCATGCCTTTCCATGTTGCGCGTACTTTTACAGGTACTGGCGACGAAATCAGATTTTCGTAAATAGAAACTGCATATAAAAATGCCGGTTTAGCATTTTCCGGAAAGTTTACAAACTCCACCTGGAAATCGGAATTTAATACCGATCCGGATTTTAAGTTTGTTTCATGGGGTGCGATAAATGATTTTTTACTTTCTGCAGAAGCAATGTTAATCGGGGCATTGATCCTTATGATCCTGTCCTGATCTGATTGCTCTGCCCAGGTATTAAAAGCGCCAAATAACACCAGGGCAATAATAATTAAATGTCTCATTACAATTTAAATTAGGGTTTGTAAAATTGCCATGCCGAAATCTCAATATGCGCAAAGGTCTTTCGACATGTTTTAGGAAAATGGCGTTGCGGTGTACCTGTTTCAATCGGGTTTGTTTGTTATCGAAACAGTGGGTTTGTAACTCCTGCGTTGCTTATTCCCTAAGACTTTTTTCAGTAAAACAAAGAACTTAATCTTCTTGGAAAACGACTTCTGTATATCTTTACATTAATCCTGTAAACGTTCTTTACAAAGATCCTGACAATTAATAGAATACTCTAATTATTATTGCTGAATAACCTGCCGTTGAATAACCAAAAACTTACTGGTAAAAAACTGATTCTTAAAAACTTTTCTTAGCTCTGAATACGAAATCGGGATGTTTTGCTGAGAAGATGAGAGAACTTCCCTTAGGCGTTTTGTCCTGTTTATGCCCACTAGGTTCTCATACTTTTTTACTCAGCAACTAATGATCAAAATCTTTCTCCCGCAACGTATTACCTCTTCAATTTTCGGTCTCGATTATGATTTACCGGGTTTGTAAGGCAAATCAATGGGTTTGTTGAAACCTCAAATCTACATCGGTAAGTTTTGCTCAACTTCGATCAGTAATTAAATCTTTTTCTGTTAGTATCAGCGTCCAGAATAATTAAATGGTTCTGTTTCATTACAACTCAAATTAGGTTCTATCTTCTCAATTATAAATAATGAAACATTCGTTTGATAACGGAATAATCCTTTACTTACCTGTTGTAAAAGTATTTCAATATGATTTGGTAATAAACCGTTTTACACTCATTTTCACGATTATAAAACGTTGGGTTTGTTGCTTACCTGCACAAAATAGCTACACCTTTACTAAGGTTTTGTAACGCAAAAAATTCAACTTTTGATTTTAAAATTGATGATTGATGTTGTGTTGAAAATCAAAAGCGCCAATCAAAGAACGGTTCTATATCTATGGGTTTGTCGATGTAAATGTATGAATTAATTTAATTAAACCAAATTTTTTTTCATAAGTTTAGTGCAGCAACAAAAATCAAGTACAATATTTTTATGAACTTTTTATCAACACTTTTACTATCTATAGCTCTGACACTTAGCCACCCCACACAAAATGGCAAGGAAAAGCTTTACGACGAAATTTATCGGCCTCAATTCCATTTTACGCCGGAGAAGAATTGGCATAACGATCCGAATGGACTGGTTTTTTATGACAATGAATACCATATGTTTTACCAATATAATCCCAATGGAAACGAATGGGGTTTTATGCATTGGGGGCACACCGTAAGCACCGACTTGCTTCATTGGCAACATCTTCCGATTGCTCTTTATCCCGACGAAGATTCTACCGACAAAGAAAAATGTACAGCTTTTTCGGGTTCGGCAATTGTTGATGAAAATAATTTACTGCAGAAACAAACCGGCAACCCAAAAACGCTGGTAGCTTTTTACACCAGTCAGCACTGCGGGCAGCGTATGGCTTATAGTACCGATAAGGGAAGAACATGGAAAAAATATGAGAGGAACCCGATTATTCCTTATGACGAGACCGATGATGCACGAGATCCAAAAGTAATCTGGCATGAAGCAAGCGGTAAGTACGTAATGGTACTTTACCGCAAAACCAGCGAAGATGAAAAAACGAAAGGTGTTTCATTTTACACCTCATCGAATCTTACCGACTGGAAATGGGAAAGTCATTTGAATGGTTTTTACGAATGCCCCGACCTGGTTAAGTTTACTGTTACCAACCGACCCGATGAAACAAAATGGGTACTTTTTGATGGCGACGGAAGTTACTACATAGGAAACTTTGATGGGCGAACATTTACGCCCGAAACAATAAAAATGCAAAGCGATTGGGGCAAAAATTATTACGCCACACAAACCTGGAGTAATATTCCCGAATCGGATGGACGGGTAATACAAATTGCATGGATGCGTGATGGCAAATTCCCTGATATGCCTTTCAACGGGCAAATGTCTTTTCCGTGTGAATTGTCGGTTAACAAATTCGATCATGGATATCAATTAGTACGTAAACCGATTTCGGAAATTGAAAAGTTGCATGGCAAACACCAATCGTGGGAAGACAAAAACGTAATTCCCGGACTTAACGACAACAAACTAAAAAAGGTATCAGGCGATTGCCTTCATATTATTGGCGAGTTCGACCTGAAAACATGTGATAGCTTCGGATTCATGCTTCGTCACAGCAACAAGTCTGAAGGAACAGAGATTCTTTATAGTGTTAAACGAGGTGTATTAATGGTTTTAGGATGCACTGTGCCGCTTCCTCCGGTTGACAACAAAATAAAGCTTGAAATTTTGCTTGACCGCACATCGATCGAAATTTTTGCCAACGATGGAAAAACGGTAATAAGCAACTGTTTTACACCCACTGAAAAAGCAACCGATGTTGTACTTTATACCAAAGGCGGCGAATTGGGCATCGACAAGATAGATGTTTATGAAATGAATTCGATCTGGAAAAAATAAGTTGATGATGAAACGCATTAAAACGCTAGTGCTTAGCTTGGTAATGATATTACCAATGCTTTTAAGTGCACAGGAACAAAAAATTTACGACACAAACGCCGATGCAAAGAAAGACATCGCCAAAGCAGTTGAAGCAGCAAAAAATTCAAACAAACATGTGTTTTTGCAAATTGGTGGCAACTGGTGTCCCTGGTGTATTAAGTTCCACAATTTTGTTCATGATGATGCGGAACTCAGTTCATTTATGGCAGACAATTTTGAAGTGGTGAAAGTTAACTACGACCAAAATAACAGGCAGGAAGAGCTATTAACAGAACTGGAATTTCCGCAGCGTTTTGGCTTTCCGGTATTTGTCATTCTTGATGGCTCGGGTAAGCGCATCCATACGCAAAACTCGGCGTTTTTGGAGAAAGACAAAAGTTACAACAAGGACAAGATTTTACGATTTCTGAAAAACTGGTCACCCGCTGCTTTAGATCCGGCTTCGTACAAAAAATGATCAGAAAAACATGGTAATTAACTGCACACAAACAATAAGCAAAACCATTGCTACCGGATAAACTGTGGCATAGGCAATAGAGTGCGCGTTACTATCGGTCATCGAATCGGCAGCTGCTAAACCTGGTGTACTTGTCATACTTCCGCTTATAGCTCCCAACAACGAAAGGATATTCATTTTGAAGAACCACTTTCCGAGCAAACCGGCAATAATCATTGGCAACAGCGTAATGGCGGCTCCATATAAAAACAATTCAATACCGTACTCATTGAAAGTTTCAACAATCTTCTGCCCGGCACCTGTTCCAACTGCGGCAAGAAATAACAGTAAACCTAACTGACGCACCAGTTGATTGGCTGCTCCAGTCATGGTCCATAAAACAGGGCCTGTTTTCCCAATTCGGCTTAGCACCAATGCAACTACCAGCACTCCCCCGGTTAGCCCAAGGCTAAAAGCAAAAGTTCCCATTGCAATACTAATTTTTCCAACCAAAACTCCCAGAATAATCCCAAGTGCAACGGGTAAAATATCGGTGTCTGATAAACGTTTCTGGTCGTCACCAAAAATCTTCGAAACCATATCCATATTGGCACGACTACTGGCAATAACCAGTTTATCGCCAAATAACAATTTGGATCCGGGGCTTGGAACAATATTTATACCTGCCCTGCGAATTCGAGTGATGGTAGCACCGTACGTATGCAGTAGATTAATCTGTCCGATGGTTTTATTTACCACCTCTTTATTGGTAACCAATACCGAGCGCACATCGTATTTTGCATCAATTGAAATTTCCTGATCTGTTTGAGGACCGATCAACAGTTCTACATTTTTCAGTGCCTCCTCTGTTCCAACAGCTTTAATCAAATCTCCTTTTAACAACAATGTATCAGGATTTGGTGTAATCGCAACTCCATCGTGCACCACGCGCGAAACCACTGCCTTGGTCATGAACCTTATGCGCAACTCTCCAATCGACTTGCCCACAACGTTTTCATTCTCAACAACAAAATTTCGTTTTATCACTTCCGGGTACTGATCCTGAAGTATCGATTGATACTCATCTTCGGCCTGCTTAATAGGAGTTCGTAATATTTTTGGCAGAAAGCGGATAAACAAAATAACACCAATCACACCAAACGGATAGCCCACACCATAACCGATTGAAGCCAGCGGCGAACCTGTATAATCAATAGCTGCAGCTAATCCCGGAGTACTGGTTAACGAGCCGGTTAACAAACCTACCGCAATATTGGGATCAATTTGAAAAACAGAAATAATTAAAACCGTAATTAACGAGGCACATATTATTAACACCGAAGCAAATCCGGCCAGTTGTCTTCCTTCTTTTTTAAACGACTCGAAAAAACCAGGACCTGCCTGAATACCTATGGTAAATATAAACAGCACAAGTCCGAGGTACTGGAAATCTTTTGGGATGACAATTCCGTAGTGGCCAAAAATGAGGGCCACAAAAATAACAGCCGATACATCGAGTGATAATCCGAAAACCTTAATCCGGCCTACGATAAATCCCAGTGCAATAATAACAAACAATGCAAAATAGCTATTTCCGAGTAGTTCCATGTGTGCTAATTTTGGCACAAAGGTAAGCAATAGTTTTTGGGAGTAGCAAGCCGACAAACTGAATACACGCCTCGGCAGAAGAGAATTTAATATTAACTACAGGTACAAAAAAACCGGATAAAATTTATCCGGCTCGTATCAAATTATTCTGAATTTACGGCATTAAAAAGCTAAAATCGTCGCCCGCGTTTAACTCCTTCGGCTCCTGTCCTTTTTTAAAAATTCGGCAGCTTCTATCGCCAATCAATTCAATCGCTCCGTCTTCCACTATAAACATGGTACCTTCGCGCAAACCGGCCACATAACACTTCGGGTTAATCTCAAGGAATTCCGAAATACGCTGCTCACGGGTTTCACCACCATGCCCTTCAGGATTGGCGTCGAGGTAATGTGGGTTAATTTGAAACGGAACCATATTAATACATTCAAATCCCAGAGGATCGATAATTGGCATATCGTTGGTAGTACGTAATGTTGGGCAGGCCACGTTCGATCCGGCACTCCATCCAATATAGGGAGCTCCGTTGTATACACGTTCACGAATCGGATTCATTAACTTTTGATCGTGCATCATGCGTACCAATTGCCAGGTATTTCCACCTCCTACAACAATTGCTTCGGCCTCTTCAATTGCTTTCACCGGATTTTTAAACGTATGAATACCTTTTATGTGATGCCCCAATTCGGCAAAACGCTCTTCCACCTTTTCGCAGTAAGTATCAAACGAAAATGTTACGGCCGCATACGGAATAAAAACTGCAGTTACCGGCTTTTCGCCCAGGAATTTTTTTATCTCATTTTTTGGATAATCCAGGTAAGGTTCGCCTGGCATTGTTGAGTTGCTTATCAATAATAGCTTCATTTCTTTTGACCAATTAATTTGTGGTCGAAAGAACTGAAATCTTATGGATTTTTCCAATGATAATTACCGGTTTTTCAGAGATTTTTATTCATACAAATCACCCGGGTCGCAAGCTGCCAGTTCAACAAAATAATCTGCGATTTGAGTGGTTACATCTTCTACAAATTTTGCTCCTTTTTTGGCAGTAGCTTTTTTGGGATTTCCGACACCTGTATCAGCCGAAACTTTGTCCCATTGCCGGGGTGCCCAGGCTGTTTTGTTTTTTAATCCCTGAAGTTTAAAAGCTTTTGCAGTTCCCACTCCGGCTTCGTTTAGCGGCCTTACCAGATCCGGAAAAAAATGCATGATTATGCTTGTTTCCATTTCGTTGGCATGGTCGCCGGCTTCCTCAAAATAATTCTCCTGATCGAACATGCGAAACCATTCAACCAACGATATAAACACGTCGGGGAATTGAGGTTGCAATTCGCGTACTAACGGCTTAAAATCATTTCCGCCGTGGCCGTTCATTAGCACCAGTTTTTTAATTCCCTGCCCGCTTAAAGCGGTTAACAAATCTTTTAAGATTATTAATTGAGTTGACGGTTTAGTATGCAAACAGAAAGGCATATTAATTTGCCCCATATTTTGCGCACCCAGCGGAATTACCGGCAGTACCATTACTTTAGCCCCTTTGTTCCAGGCTTTGCCCGCTGCCTGTTCAGCAATTTTTGCGGTCTCCAGCGAATCAGTTCCATAAGGCAAATGATAATTGTGCGGTTCTGTTGCTCCCCATGGTAGAATTGCTACATCGTATTTTTGATTTTTTACCTGTTTCCAGTTGGTTTGTTCAAGTACGTATGGTTTAGCATTCATTCTGTTAGGTTTAGTTTGTTGTTATAATTGCAATAAAGTTATGCCAAAAGTAAAAGGCGTAAGTTCCGGCCCTTTGTCGGTTTTAAAAAGCGGCACCAAATCGTAACTGGCAAATACATTAAACCAACGATAACCGGTACGAACCATTACCGAATACTTAAAACGGTGTATCGAAAAATCATCCACCACTTTCAGCTTCTGCTTTTTTTCTTCTTTGTACTTTATTTTGGTGTGGCTGCTCAATCGAAAACTACCCACTACACCAGCTGAAAAAAACAGGCGATTATCATAATGATTGATCGGAACCTGAAACTCAAGAAGCAAAGGTAATGTTAGTGATTCCACCGAAAGTTTCGATTTCTGGTTATCGTTAAAATACAGGTAATCGGGAGAAATTACATCATCCGGCCCCTGGTGAATTGAGGTATTATCATCGAGCCTGTAGCTTTGCAGATGCAGCCCCAGCCCGGTAACCAAACCTATGGTATTTCGGTTTTTCTGAAGGCTGATACTTTGCTGCATAAAGTTAATATAGGCCGAATTCGACCGAAAAACATCGTTATCCATAAACTCCGACTGGTAACCCGAGTAATCTTCATCAAGCAGCATGTTAAAACCAAAGTCGAAACCTACCCAATGCCCAGAGAAGTCATCTTCCCAAATTTTTAAACCATTGTGGGTAACTTCGCTGAAATCGATTTTGCGTAAAAAACGTTTCGGATTTTCAATAGGAATAATAGTATCATTTTCCTGCGCCTTTGTTTCTATGCCTGAAAAACATAGCAAAATGATCAGGACAATCTGAATCTGAATTAATCTTTTCACGGGCTTTTTAAGCTTCATATCTAACCTTTGTTTTGAATATGAACACTAACAAAAGTACACCATTGGAAAGAAAATCAAGCCTTTTCATCGTTAAAAATGGTAATTGCTAATTAATGAATAAAGAATTGTGCAGAAGCGAACACAAACACCCAAAGTTAAATCTGCAAAACAACACGACATAAACCTCTGAAATACAAATAAAAAGAATACCTTTGCGGCCACTTTAAAAAATAGTATATGAGTTTATTTGAAACAATGGGGTTAAAAGTCGAAATCCTTGGAGCCATCCAGGAGCTTGGTTTTGAGAATCCCACGCCGGTCCAGG
Source organism: uncultured Draconibacterium sp. (assembly GCF_963676815.1). Taxonomy (NCBI): domain Bacteria; kingdom Pseudomonadati; phylum Bacteroidota; class Bacteroidia; order Marinilabiliales; family Prolixibacteraceae; genus Draconibacterium; species uncultured Draconibacterium sp. Next base: position 2,711,782 of record NZ_OY781365.1, on the reverse strand, counting down.
AGAAAACAATACCGTTTTTACTGGAAAGCGACCAGGATATGGTTGCCTTGGCACAAACAGGAACGGGAAAAACAGCGGCATTTGGGTTACCCATTGTTCAGCAGTTCGACAGTTCGGTAAAAGTACCGCAGGCCTTAATATTAAGTCCAACGCGCGAACTGGCATTGCAAATTGCAAAAGACCTCGAGAATTTCTCGAAAAACATTAACGGAGCAAAAATTGCCACCCTATATGGTGGCTCCGACATCAGAAAACAGATTAAAGCCCTTGAGAGTGGCGCACAGATTGTGGTGGGAACTCCGGGCCGAACCCTCGACCTGATAAAAAGAAAGAAACTACGAGTACACGAAATTCAGTGGTTAGTGCTTGACGAGGCCGACGAAATGCTTTCGATGGGATTTAAGGACGACCTGGATGCTATTTTAGCTGACACGCCGGCTGAAAAACAAACCTTGTTGTTTTCGGCTACCATGCCAAAAGAGATTGTATCGATCGCTAACAAATACATGGCAGATCCTCACGAAATTTCAGTAGGCAAAAAGAACACTGCCGCCGAAAACGTAGAGCACAATTATTACCTGGTGCACGCCAAAGACAGATACATTGCCCTGAAGCGCGTGGCTGATATTAACCCGAATATTTACGGGATTATTTTCTGCCGCACACGTGCCGAAACTAAAGATGTGGCCGACAAACTGATGCAGGACGGGTACAATGCCGACGCATTGCACGGAGACCTTTCACAGGCACAGCGCGACCATGTTATGTCGCGTTTCCGTAGCAAGCACCTTCAAATGTTAGTGGCAACCGATGTGGCAGCGCGAGGACTGGATGTTAACGACTTAACACACGTTATTAACTACAACCTGCCCGACGATCCGGAGGTGTATATCCATCGAAGCGGAAGAACAGGACGTGCAGGGAAAAAGGGTATTTCTATCACTTTGATTCACATGCGCGAAAAAGGGAAATTACGCGATGTCGAGAAAAAAGTGGGTAAGAAATTCACAAAAGTTCCGGTTCCACAAGGAAAAGAAATTTGTGAGAAGCAACTTTTCAATCTTATCGACCGCGTGGAGAAAGTTGACGTGAACGACGAGAATATTGCTGAGTTTATGCCGGTTATTTACAAAAAGCTGGCTTGGCTGGAGCGCGAAGAGCTGATCAAGCACTTTGTGTCGGTTGAGTTTAACCGCTTTTTGCAGTACTACGAAAACGCCAAGGATATTAACGTTGACGAAGCCCGCGAAAAAGAATCGATGCGCAAAGAGCGTGGCGAACGCGGACGTGGACGCGACCGTGGTGACCGTGGAAACCGTGAGCGTGGCGACCGTGGGCGTGGACGCAGAGGAAACGGAAATATGTCGCGTTTCTTCTTTAGCCTGGGTAAAAAGAGCGGCGTGAACAAACGTGCCATCATCGACTTGATTAACCAGAACACTCCGGGAAAAAGTATTGATATTGGCAGCATTGAGGTGCTGAAAGGTTTCTCGTTTTTCGAAATCGATTCGAACTACGAAAAAGAAATTACCAAAGCTTTCAAAAACGCCCGTTTCAGAGGCCAGAAAGTAAATATTGAGATAGCTAATAAAAAGAAGTAGCAATTAGTTACAAGACACAAGTTTCAAGCTACTAGCTTTAAGAAATAGGAAATCCGGTCTTTTGGGGGCCGGATTTTTTTGTGTCATACCGGTTCGTACCCAAAATTCCCCCACTCAGCAAGTCTTTTTTTCAGATGAACAGTGTTTGCCGCATCTTTGAATCAACAGAAAACAAAACCATGAAAACAATTATTTGATTTGATTATTGAGTGTATAGGTAGTCGGTCAGTATTGGTCGGCTACCTTACAAAGTACTTATCAGAAGCAGTTTTTTTATTATCTTCATAAACGAAAACCATGGCGAACTTTAAGCTAAATAAACAAGCGAAAAAACAAGTGCTCAGGCATCTGTCCATTCTGGGAGGTGCAGTAGCCATATGCATTATTTTTAGCCTGGTGCTTTTTGAACAAATTTTGCACTCAGGAATTTGGAACATGTTGCTGCTAACCGTTATTCAGCTGGAGCTATTTATGTACCTGGGCAATCGTTTTTTCCAATCTATAAAACCCGATAGCCCCGGAATCATCAAGAAAACCATCATCCGATTAATTCTCTTTTACTTCACTGTTCTACTGATCGCAACGGTGTTATTTGTAGCACTTTTCACCTGGCATTTTTGGCGAGGCGGAGCTTCATTTTCTGAGTTTATCCCCAACCTTTTACATGCCGAAATGGGATCGTTTTTAAAGGCTGCCGGTGTTGGTTTTGCCCTGGGGGCGCTGTTCTTTTTCTATACGCAATGGGCCGACTCTGTAAAACGGATGCAGAAACTAAAGGAAGAGAAGCTTATTTTTCAGTACGAAACCTTAAAAACGCAGGTAAATCCGCATTTTCTGTTCAACAGTTTAAACACGCTGTCGTCGTTGGTTAGTTCAAATCCTGCATTGTCGGATAAATTTATTCATAAGCTTTCGGCCGTGTACCGTTATGTGTTGGAAAACCAGGAAAAAGACCTGGTGCCGCTGGCCGCCGAAATGGGATTTGTAAAAGACTTTTTTTACCTGCAGAAAATCCGCGACGGCGAGAAAATAGAACTCAAAATCGATTTCGATGAAACGTGTACGGCAAAGATTATCCCGGTGTCGGTGCAAATGCTGGTGGAGAACGCCATAAAACACAACGTAGCTACGCGGAAAGAGCCTTTGCTTATCACCATTCATTTTGAGGGAATGGATAAACTGGTAGTGCGCAACGACCTGCGCCAACGTATGCAACTGGCCGCCTCATCGAAAATCGGGTTAAAAAACCTAAACGAACGTTGTAAGCTTATCCTGAACCGCGAAGTGGAGATTCAGGAAACGGCTGATGAATTTGTTGTAAAAATACCTTTAAAACTTAACGACCAAAGCAAATGAAGGTAGTAATTGTAGAAGACGAGCACCTTGCTGCCGATAAACTAATGCAGCAATTAAACACCATCGCCCCGGAAGCAGAGGTGGTTGCGGTGTTGGAATCAGTGGAAGAATCGGTGAACTGGTTTGCTGAGAATCCTGCTCCTGATTTGGTTTTTATGGATATCCAGCTCGACGACGGCCTTTCGTTTGAAGTTTTTGATGAACTGGAAATTAAAGCCCCAATAATTTTCACCACTGCTTTCGATGAGTATGCCATTCGAGCATTTAAAGTAAACAGTGTTGACTACCTGCTAAAACCCATCGAGCTGGAAGCTTTACGCTCGGCTTTGGGAAAATATACAGAGTTGTATGGTCAGCACCAGTTGCTGGAAGACAAAGTAGCTAAAGTAATCGAGCAGTTGTCGAAAACATACAAGTCGCGGTTCTTTATTAAAATCGGCAACCGTTTTCAGTCTATACAGGTGAGTAAAATCTGTTGCTTTTTTGTGCAGGAACGCAGCACTTTTATAAAAACTATGGAAGGCAAAACATACGATCTGGACTTTTCGCTCGATCAGCTGCAAAAAATGGTCGATCCTGATCAGTTTTTCCGAATCAGCCGCAATTACCTCGTAAACATTAATTGCATTAATGAAATTGTGGGCTACTCCTCTACCCGACTAAAATTGAAATTAGCTGCTGAACTAGACGAAGATGTTATTGTTAGCCGCGATAAGGTTTCGGGGTTTAAACGATGGATGGATAAGTAAGAAAAGAGTAGGAAGCTTGAAGATCAAACTTCCGTATTCGGACTACGGTCTTCCATTTTCAGCAAATAAAAAAGGAGCCATCGCTGACTCCCTTCTTATATGCAATTATAACTTTTTCTTCTTAAGCCAATTTTGCGTCTAATTCAATTTCGGCAGTACCGCCGGCATACAAACGCGAAATCGGGCATTTTGCTTTAGCAGCTACTGAAAGCTCGGCAAATTTTTCTTGCGACAAACCTTCGCATTTTGTTACGTTGGTCAATTTAATGTTGGTAATGGCCGGTCCGCCATCCAACTCACCAAGAGTAACGGCTGCTTCTGTTTCAACGCTTTCCGGAGTTAACCCTTCGCCGCTTATTAAAGCTGCCAAAAACATTGAATAACAACCAGAGTGTGCTGCACCTACCAGTTCTTCAGGGTTAGTTCCTTTTCCATTCTCGAAACGAGATGCAAAAGTAAATGGCCCGCTGTAACCGGTGATGTTCATATTTCCTTTTCCCTCTTTAAGAGTTCCGTTCCAAACTGAGTTTACTTTTCTTACTGACATAATTCTTAAGTTTAAAGTTTTCTACTATAATGTTGCTTCGCCTGGCTGCCAGTTACATCCTGTAAGTCCAGGGTTTTGAGTAGCTTCCAAAGCTCTTAATACCTCGGCAACGTTACGGCCGGTAGCATCGTTGTTACAGTTTACCCACTGGATTTTTCCTTCAGGATCAACAATAAATGTAGCACGGTAAGCAACGCTTCCAGGTTGTAAGATACCCAATTTTTTGGACAATGACTTTGATGTGTCTTCAATTAATGGGTAGGTAAGGTTGGCCAAACGCGGATCGTTCGATTTCCACGCCAGGTGAACCTCGGCAGTATCGGTTGATACACCGTACAACTCAGCATTCAACGCTTCAAATTTTGCATGGTTGTTGTTAAACTCAACAATTTCGGTTGGGCACACAAAAGTAAAGTCTTTTGGGTAAAAGTAGATTACCATCCACTTGCCTGCTTTTTTATGATCTTCTGATGTTACTTCACCAAATTGATTGTCGGCTAAAACTGCTTGCTTTTTAAACTTTGGAAATTTATCTCCTACTGATTTCATGATTTTTCGTTTTTTTGATTTTTAAATTTTCACACAAATGTAGATTGAAATGTAGCTCGTGTCAAATTGATTTTTTTTAAGCGAAATAGACAAAAGCTATATAGAAAACAGTAACCCCCTGAGGTAGAAGTTTGTTCACTCAACAGAATTAAAATTGACTGACCCATTTCATCTAATTTTATGCTTGTTTCACAGCATTGTTCATTGAAAAGCGCTTTTATATCGTTATATTTAACCGTTTTTTGAATAAGTTTCAAGAATATTTAATACCTATCCGATTAAAACTAATATTGTTATGGAGGAAAAATCAAAAATGACATCTGTATCAAGAAGAGCATTTCTTGGCACAACAGCAGCAGCCGCTGCAGGTTTTACAATTGTTCCGCGCCACGCAGTAGCAGGTCTTGGTCATAAAGCACCAAGTGATAAATTAAACATTGCTGCCGTTGGTATTGGAGGAATGGGGAATTCAAACCTCAGAAATCTTCAGTCTGAAAATATTGTTGCACTTTGCGACGTTGACTGGAAGTACGCAGCACCAGTATTCGAAGCATATTCGGGTGCTAAAAAGTACAAAGACTGGCGTAAAATGTACGATGAAATGGCCGACAGCATTGATGGTGTAGTAGTTGCTACTGCCGACCACACGCACGCCATTGTTGCATCGCATGCCATTACTTTAGGCAAGCACGTTTATGTGCAAAAACCATTAACGCACACCGTTTACGAATCGCGTTTACTCACAAAACTAGCCGACAAGTACAAAGTGGCTACATCGATGGGTAACCAAGGTTCATCGGGCGAAGGTGTAAACCTTACCTCGGAATGGTTAGCCAACGGCGAAATTGGAGAAGTAACAAAAGTTGAAGCATTTACCGACCGTCCTATCTGGCCTCAGGGATTAAACACTCCTGAAAGAGGCGACTGGGTTCCTGATACATTGGATTGGGATTTATTTACAGGTCCAGCTAAAATGCGTCCGTTCAACCAGGTTTATCACCCATGGAACTGGCGTGGCTGGTGGGATTACGGTACTGGAGCTCTTGGCGATATGGCTTGCCATATTCTACACCCGGTATTCGTTGGACTTGATTTAGGTTATCCTATTCATACTCAAGGAAACTCAACATTGTTGCTACAAGACTGTGCTCCTACTGCCCAGTCGGTAAAACTGACTTACCCGGAACGTAAGGCAAATGCTGACAAACCATGGAAAGGCTTAAAGAAAAACACGCTTCCACAAGTTGACGTACATTGGTACGATGGCGGTATTAAGCCAATGCTGCCGGAAGGATGGCCAGATGGTAAAAATCCGAACGACCAGGGTGGTGGCGTAATTTTCCACGGAACAAAAGACAAACTAATTTGCGGATGTTACGGTGTAAACCCATGGTTATTATCGGGTCGCACACCAGATGCTCCGAAATTCCGTCGTCGCGTAGAAACCACTCACGAAATGGATTGGGTACGTGCATGTAAAGAAAGTACTGAAAACCGTGTTCCAACTGCATCAGACTTTAAAGAAGCAGGACCATTCAACGAAATGGTTGTAATGGGTGTTCTTGGCGTTCGTTTGCAAGGCCTTAATAAAGAGCTGGATTGGGATGGCGAAAACATGCAATTCACCAACCTTACCGACAGTGAAGAAATCAGAACTGTTATTAAAGACGGTTTTGAAATTCATGATGGTCACCCAACGTTTAAGAAAACGTGGACTGATCCTGTTCCTGCAAAAGAATTTGCTGCTGAATTGATCAAGCATACTTACCGTAAGCCTTGGAGTTTACCAGATATGCCGGCATAAATTCAGAATTAAAAGATATGCGAAAGGTGTCTGCAAGAGCGGACACCTTTTTGTTTGTCTAATTTTTAGGAAATGCTTGCGTATATTCGTGCAAATTAGTAAACTTGCACCCCGAAAATCGTACGTAACATTACGTTTTCAATCCGGGCCTATAGCTCAGTTGGTTAGAGCACCTGACTCATAATCAGGGGGTCCCTGGTTCAAGCCCAGGTGGGCCCACCCAATAAACAAGGCACTTTCAGCGATGAAGGTGCTTTTCGTTTTTTAGCCGGGTACAACATGGGTACAACAAAATTTTCTTCCCCATCAAACACAGTGCTACCACATCCCAAAAACCTATAACAGCTTTCTTTTAATTTGATATGGTTAAATCCGTGCTTCATTTTTTAGGTTCCAGACCATAAATTTAGGGATTTTTAGATTAAAAATTAAATCCATTCATGAGTGAATGATCTTCTAACATCAAGGAACAACTTCCAAATGAAAATAGAATTCTTTTCGATTTAGGGGAAAGTACAGAAATTATAAAGATCGAAAAACAACTAGGATCAACTAATTTTGGCGATAGATTCCCACAAATCTTTTGATCTGGATTTTGAAACCGGCAGTTTTTCACCATTCGCTAAAATTAATCTACCGTCATTTTTTACGATCTTATGTATAAATCGTAAATTAACAATATACGATCTGTGCATCCGGATAAAATAGGGTGAAGAAATTCTTTTTTCAATCCAGGTAAGATTTTTAGAACAATAGACTTTTCGATTATTGTTTAAATGAATTCTTGTGTAACTCCCCTCGGCTGAACAATACACAATTGTATTAAGCCAAAGAATTTCAGAACCCGAAGACGCGTTAATGACTAAGCATTCCATGTGAAAGGTTTGTTTTAAGGATTTAATGGTCTATAAATTAGTTTTAAAAGTAAGTATTATACTTTAATTATAATAGCGTAGAATTACCTGGTTTTCTTAGATTTTTTACTCGATACTCCTTCTTGAGGATTCTGAGGTAGCGGGAAAAGCTGGCGAACGCAATGGGCGTTTCTTCCGATTACCTCACAAACGGCACTTCCGATGACCTTGCAGAAAGGTCTTTAACAGACAAAAAACTGCTTAACCAGTTCAAGAGCATTGAAAAACTGCCCGAAGCAGATTAAAACGTGGTCAAGGTTCTTATTGATACGCTTATTATCATAAAGAAATTAAAATTAGTTAGATAGATGAAAAAGCCCGGCATGCCGGGCTTTTTCATCTATCTTTTATTGGGAATAAACAACATAATGACGACAAGTAATATACTCGATACTCCATTAATCAAACCAATCAAGATCTGTTGAGTTTCATTTAATCCAAAGAAATAAATGATGATTGTCAAACACAACAACAACAAAGTAACGATTAATTCTCTCAAGTCTAACTTCTCGCCTAATATCATTGATTTAATCATGCTATACAGATTTATTACAACAAATAAAGGAACAAATAACCCTAATAAAATAGATACATAATTCAAAGTATAGTCAGTTCCTTTTTTAATGACCAGAAAAACTCCTGCAAAAGAAAATACTACTACATATGCTATATTCTCTATTAAATATTTTCTTACTTTCTCTATCATCTTTACCTACTTATTATCTTCATCCTTTTGAGTATTGACAATTGCCTCTGTTGTTTTTGAGGTTGTATTTGATGAAACACCTCCTGCTACAGCAGCTCTTGTTTTAGTCATATTCTGATGATTTGTTGCTTTTTGCTGTGTTGACTTTGCATTATTAACTCTTGATTGGCGACTACTACCGTTAGCAACTCTTTGTGCCCTATCTGCTTGGTTATTTAACACCTTTTGTTTTGGCTGGGCTTTTGTTGTCACATTAGTACTTACCTTTCGAGCTACAGCTCCTCCTAACACATCTGCTGCAACTCCTTCAACTGTCAAATCGTTACCTTGTACTGCGGAGCCCACAACACTTGATGCAACATCCCCAACAACATCGGCAGTACCCTGTACAACCTTAGCCGCAGTTTTTGATTTTGCTGCAATTTGAGCAATCTTGGCGACTTTAGTCAACTTAGAGATACCACTTGCGATACCAACTCCCATAGCACCAGTACCAGCAGATATGGCAATTGATTTTCCATCAACATTCGTAAATGCATCCATCGTTATTTCACCACCATTCTCAACAACATTTGCAACCACCTGTACAGCATAATCTGTGGCTGCTCCTACAAAGGCACCAACAACAAAATTTATCCATTCTCCATTTTCATCACGGCACGCAATTGGATTACCTGCACAATATCCATAAGGAGAAAGGAAGTAGTAGTCTTCAGAAAGTGGGTCAACTGTGTGAAACCGCCCTAACTGCGGGTCATAAAACCTGGCCCCATAATCATACCATCCAAGGTCAAAGCTATTTTCATATTCCTTTCCGTTGTACAAAAATTTATTGGTGCTGCTACCTGAAGATAGCGTACTCATTTCCATACCGAACGGATAATAATGCCTTTCTTGTATAATTGCGGCAATACCGCTTCCTCCATCGTGTACTACGGCTCTAACATTTCCCAAATGGTCGGTAAGATTATATTCATAATCCCAGCTACTACCGTTTTTAACCGCACGCCCCTCAGGAGTAATTATATATTTTAAAGAACGCGAACCACTGGCAGTTTCGTAAACAAATGAACCGCAATAATCTGTTTTGGTTACAGTTCCGTTATCTTCAACCGCCTGGCGGATTTTCTCTCCGTCAAATGTATAAAAATAATTTATTTTCCGGTTGCTGCCAAAATCTGCTTCAACGGGCAAATTAAGCAGGTTATATTCCACGTTTATCCCTTTTGCAGGTTCATAAGTCATGTTGCCGTTCTGGTCGTAAGAAAAAGTACTGCTACTTGCATCGCCAGGATAGTCAACAGTTGAAGCATAGTCACCCGAAGCATCGTTTACGTAATTAATTTTATTACCGCTGTAATTGTATGATAGGTTATCAACCGTAGCACCTGTTGTTCCTTTCCGAACCATATTTGAGATATTCCCATTCGAATCGTAACTGTAGGTACAATCGAAAGCAGTTGAAGCATATCCGGAATTATAAAAATCGGCACCTGTCAGGCGATTACTACCATCATAACTATAACGGTAAAGCATATTCGTTTTGGCAGGTGTTCCCCATTTCATTCCAGAGATATTGCCATTGTATAATGCTGTTCCTCCACTTGGGGCCACGTTGTAATTCAATTCTAATCCAAACTTATCGTTCTCAGTAAAACTTGTTGGGCTATTAATTTGTGTTAACCAACCGCGTATGTTATAGGCATAGTCCATTCGTTGCAAAAAAGTGCCACCACTTATCGAATGCAGGTATTTATCAACCAACTCTCCGGCTTCATTGTAGTTGTTACCTGCCAGTAAGACTTCGTTGGCCCCGTTAATACGATGTTTCACTTTCATTAATCTGCCACGATGGTCGTAATCGTTGTACTGATCGGTATATGTTGTTGTACCATCGGCTGTGTGACGATAACGAGTTTGTGTGACCAGGCCTGCAAAGTTATAGGCATTGGTAATGTAATCTTTCCCGGTCAGGTGATTGTCTTTTGCCGTTTGTATAAGGCGACCGTATTTATCGTAGTAATACGTTGTAATGATTTCGGTATCCATTCCTGTCTCCGAATTCAACAAATAGGTTTTCTCCATTGTTAAACGCCCGATATTGTTAGAAGCCTGTGTCTGTCCAAGAGTGGTTACATCAGAATTAATCGCAATTTCATCACTCATCGAATAATCGTCATAATAAAGCTTCTTATAAACAATCCTGCTTCCTTGCCCGGCAATGTAATTTATATTTCCTGCGATTGCCGATGCAAGTGTTGCCCGACTCGAAGAGGACACCCATGTCCCCTGTTCGATTGGGCGATTCAAATTATCATAAATGGTATACACCCATTTGTTCTGCGAATCCAGATTTCCATCTTGCGTTAATACCAAACGATTCTTGGTATCATATACATAGTATTCTTTGTTTTTCCCGGGAATTTGCTTTTCAATCATCCGGTTTCTTTCGTCATAGTTGTAATAAAAGCATACCGAAGTAGATGCAGGCGAGGATGCAGTTGGCTGAAGCACGCATCTTAATAAACCTTTATAATCGTAACAATACCTTGTCTTTAATCCACTAATTTCCTTTTGAACTACCCGACCGACTTTATCAGTATATTCTTTTATTATCTTATTATCTTCATCGGTAGTTTCTTTTAAAAATAAGCTGCCAGAAGAATAAGAAATACTTGAGTAACTACTTCCGTTATATATCCAGGAAGCCACAGAACTTGTATTTGTTTTATAAGCAAATTCAACCGGATTTTGAGATGTTTGCCAGGCATTGCCCGGCGCACCTTGTTTCGTGACTCTATTCAATGGAGAAAGTTCATAAACTGTTCCGGCATACCCTTTTGTTCCATCCGTGGAGCCGTATATGCCGGTTAAAAATGTACTCTGTCCAGAAGTGAAGGTTGACTGGGTCACATATGCCCCGTTGTTACTTGTACCCTTTGCGTACGGAAGATATTGAAGAGATGGACGGTCGTAATTATCATAGGTCTGATAAGATACCATATCACTTCCAACTTGAGAGGCTTTTATAGCAACAGTTTCTTCAGGTCTTCCCAAACCGTCAAAATAGTTCACCTTAGGTGCAATCTCCCCTGCCTTATATGTTGTTGAATGCGTTGTTTTTGGTTCAAGATATGTATAACTAACTGTATAGCTCTGAGAAGAGGTAGGTGCCACGGTCTGACTGGCCGTTTTGATACTGGCCGGTAAATTACTCGGCGATCCCTGGCCGATTACCATCGTTACTGTTGCAATACAAAAAAGTATTGTTAGATATATTTGTTTCATTTCATTATCTCTTTTATGGTTGGGTTTTAATTTTTTACCATCACTTTTGAAATTTCACGAAAGCCTTCTCCTGAGATTTCTATCATGTAGACACCTTCTGCCTCTCCTGACAGATCAAGCGAATATGCTTGCTGGATCAACAAACCTGGCTCTTGTTTCATTACCATTTTTCCTGTGGCATCAAACACAGTTACTACTGCCTGTTTATTCTCCCAAACGGAAGCAGGTTCCCAGTAAACGCTGCCCGTTGTCACCGTAGGGTAAATCTTAAATTCGGTCTCATCTTGATTAAGGGGTAAGCTGCTACTCTTCTCGGCAATTAGTTCAACTTCTGCATTATAAGTACAACCAAAAAAATCGTTAACCGTCACTGTGTATTTCCCCGTTTCATTCGTCACGAAATACCTTGAAGTTGATAGTCCATTATCCCATGAATAATCGACAAAACCAGACCCAGCATCCAGTTCCCAAACAAATTCATTCGTGTTTTCATCCAATACTGTGGATTTTATTTTAAGAGGATTCTTTGCATTACAGTTTTCAACTCTTGCAAGAAAAATATCTTCTTTACCTGCAGATAAAAGTTCTCCATTACCCGTATTCATTTTCCCCTTAAATTCCCCGCTAACATATACACCTGAACTTGAAGCGAATGCCGAACAAGGGAACTCATCATTTTCTCCCGACAGTGCGAAGATATTAACAGGTATACAGTCGTCACTTACCATTGCGATAAATACGTCTGTTCCTTTTTTATTTGATTCGATTGTGGCCAAGCCAAAATTAATGGTTCCGGAATATTGTCCGGTAATCAGAAGATTATCTCCTGATTTAATTAAAGTATTGGCAGTTTCAGAACCGCCTCCACCTAACTGACATTTTTTTTGTGTTTTTTCAAGCAGATCGTATCTAAGAAGCAATACATCACTTTTGCCAGTCGCAACTGTTACCCCTGTTTGTTTTGATTCTCTTAAACTACCCTTAAAATTGGCTAAGATCCAAACAGAAGTACTATCAGCAAGCAAATCAACTGCAAATATCTCAGCGCCTTCCAGATGGTAACAAACATCTATCACCTCTCCTTCTGAGTCTAATTCAGCAGTAAACAAATATTTGGCTTCTCCCACATTAGATTTCGGATTCATTTTACTGCCAAAACATCCATTAGAAGTGATTCCACTTAAAAGTAATTTTCCCGGAGAATGATTGACAATCGAGTTAGGGATATCTTCGCCTTCTCCTTTAAATAGCTTCATCCATTGAAGTTCTCCCTGATCGGATACTTTTCCAACGAAAATATCCTTATCACTTTGTGATTGATATACATTTTGTTTAATCTGAAGTGTATCTGTAAACCATCCACTAAAATAGCAACTTCCGTCTTCAGCCGCATGCAGCCCAGTTATATCAAATTCTTCTGTACAAGCAAGTTGAAGTGATTGAGTTAGTTCAAACGAATCATCAAACCAGGACAACATGATATTGACCGGCAACGTACCTTCAAATCTTTTTTCGGATATTTTTAGTTCGTCGTAAAATTTTACGGGTACAATAATTCCATTTCCAGCCTCAAGTGCTATTAGTTTTGCATAATCATAACCTGCGCCACCAAAAGTTATTACTTTATTAATGGTACCGTCTGGTTTATATTTAGCAATAAAAACATCACGGCTCCCGGCTGAATTCAGAGTATCTTTCCCAAAGAAAATAGATTCGTAAAATGTACCAGCAAGCACCAACTGCCCATCAGGTAATTCATTTATTGCAGTTACGATATCCCAACCTTGTCCTCCAGCTTGTGATATCCAATCAAACTTCATTTGCTGACTGCTTGCAGTTATCATAGAAGATGCAAGCAGCACTAATATTATAATTCGTTTCATTTTTAAGAATTTTGGTTTATGTAATTAGTTTGCATAATGATAGTCGTACTTATTTAAAATTTTACTATCATCGTTTTTAACTGTCGACAGTCTTCCAAAACTATCATACTCATAATAAGTTGTGACTCCCGAGGGATCAGTCTGTTGTGTAATACCTACGAGGCGTTTATAAGTAAATGTTGTAATTAGCGCATCGGGAACAAGACTTTTCAAACTATTATATAATGTTTTACTAGCGTAGGAAAATGTTTTCCCATCCTGCGAACTAACCTGAGAGTAGGTTGCATTCTCTATTTTTGCCATTACATAATTACCGGTTGCATCTCTTAAATACACAGTATTAAAGCTATCATCATTTGTTATTTGTTTAATTACATCTTTTGTGTTGTAATCAAACTTAAGTTTATGGGTAAATGTGTATGGATTAGTTGTACTAAATGAAATATCAGTTCCTGTTGGTTCTGCACTATAGACGTCAATTGTCTGTCCGTCATCATTATACTTATTCTGTATCCCCGAGCTTAACTGACTCCCCATGTATTGTCTAATATCTACGGGTTTAGCAATGATGTTTTTATTCTTAAGTGTTGTAAAATTAGAAACCGAACCATAATCATGTGGGTAACGCCACTTGTTTTTGTGTTGAACTCCATCACTATTCGTCATTATCTGTTGGGTAATCTGACAATGATTTGCATTTTCAAATGAATTACTTGTTGTAGAAGTTACATTCCCGCCACTCTCATAGTGGGTGACAACAGAAGAACTAACATAAAACCAATTAGAGTGAAGTGTATAAGGAACTACATCATAATAGGATAGTTTTTCATAATCATTAGTTGGTATATATGTAGGATTCAGCCTTTTATTTGAAACCAAGCACGGAATCTCTGTTTCATTTCTCGTTTCGGTGAAATTATAGTTAGTTTCTTCTTTTTTAATACTATTTGAGCCGTTATCACTGGTTAGAATTTCCTCAAGGTTTCCTGACGACCATCCAGTATTGGAAACCGGAATAGGTTGTATTTGCCCTCCGTTAACAGGAGTTCCCGGGGTATCAAAAACTACATGATAAGAATATTTATCTTTTCCGTTTTCTCCATTTTCTCCTGACAGAACTTCGACTGAAGGATAGCAAACCATATTCTGCCCATCCACATACACATTATTAAGTGAATTAGACGACAGAATACCATAAACACATTGCCCAGTCCAGTGTCCCATATTAAAATCGTAATCATAATAGGTAGATTGGGATTGATAATAAGTTGGATATAAAGAACCAAAAGTTGAAGCTTGCAAATAATTGTACTTCTTTATAATTGGAGTGGCCGAGGATGAAGTATATGATTTGGTTCTTAAAATTCGGCAACCACCAATCTGGGTACCTGAGCTGTTTTTATTGGCCTCATATTCAAAAGTGGTATAACCTCCTGTTGGGTATGTAATTTTATACAACATTCCCTTTTTCGAATAGAGATAATTCGGTGAACGATCTGCAGTAGAGCCTACATGTCCGCTGAACAGCCCCTGGTAGGTTGAAGGAACATCGCTAATCGAAATAATATCATTGTTATACTTTCCATTAAAATACCCCCAGTGATCCTGAGCGTATGAAAATCGAGCCGGAAGTGAAGTCATACTGTTGTATTCAAAAGTGTAGGTTTTTACTGTTGAACTGGATGCATCCTTCTCATTCAGAGAAGTTAAAAACATCCGGTAGTTGACATCAGTAGTTGTTGTGATTTGACAGGAATAAGAAGAAGTACGTAGTGGAAATTGATAATTTAGCTGAAATGATTTTATTGCATTCCCAGAATCATCTTTAATTGTAATTTTATCTAACTTATATTCGTTTAATGCATCAGATCTTCCGGAACTCTTTTCGAACACTACTTTACCTACGCCTACAAAATCTATCTGGCTTAAATATGATATCGTATTGTTTATAGATGTTATTTGCTTTTTAAACTCCGAGTTATTACAAGAACCTTCCGGATCTCCACCTGTAGATGATATCTTCACCATTACTTTTCTGTCAATTCCAACTTTTTGGGCAATAGAATAAGAAGAATAAGTGAAGGTAATTTTATCGCCTGTTGGGTGTAGAATTTCAGAAAGATGCCAAGCTGTATTAAAAGAAGATTCGCTTGGAGGTGCAGTTGATTCATTGTCTTCAAATTTATAAACTATTCCATCAGGAGTTGTTATGTGGAAGTAGGTGAAAGCTCCAGTACTATTTGTCGCGATCTTTACAGGAGTGTAAGGTATAGTTACCGGATCTCCATCATTATCAAAAACAAATTTAAACGAGTAGCCGGGAAGGCTGACTGCGAATATATCGGGCTGAAGATCATGCTCATATCCAACGAGCAAATCAAGTAAGTTCAACTTTTCACTTGTACTCAAAGAACTCCAATTGGAATATGGCCGGGATCCTGGAATATCGGTTTTCCCTTTTCTATATCTGGTTATTATTCCGCCTGCATTCAAACTCCAGTCATAGCCCACCCAGGAAGCCAATTTGTCGACCATGAAGCCATTGGAACTATAGTTTAATGAAATTGGAAGACTTAAATGCTCATTTTTGAGCTCAAAAATTGGAATAGAATGTTGAATTGTTCCTGTATATAGGCCAACAGAAACAGCTCCGAAACGCCCCAATTCAGCAGCATGAGGCGATGGTGGAACAATATTAGGAACTGTAGAGCCCAAAGTAGCAGGGCTCACAGATGAAAGGGTCATAGGTAGTAAAGCCGGTGATATTCCGAGACTATCAACCTTTACAGTATCTTTCTGGGCATAAATAGCTAAACTTAGCACTAATAAACCCATCATAAATAGGATTTTTCTTTTCATTTTTTAGGTTTGTATTGTTAATTAATGATAATGATTAATAAAGAAGCATTTACTCACCTTGTAAGCATCATGCAGGGTTTGTGATGGTTAATTCATTTTGACTGGCTGTTTTAGGTTTGTATGTAAAGTCCAATGAAAATATTTATCTGAAGTTGTTCAAAAAATGAACATTTTATGATTGGGTAATTCTAATTTATAAATGGCCGCATATAATTTGTTAAAGGAGAATTAACCTGCGGTGAAGTAATATTTAACCTTAAATCGGCATTTTATTTGGTCCATTATAATGCCTATCTAAAAACAAATAATTTTTATAGAGCCAATTTGAACCAAAGAAAGCCAAAACATACCAACACACTAATTATCATTTGGTTTCACATGGATGATTCTGTACCTTTAGTTATTGACAACAAGGCCTTAACCAATCAATATACCAGTCAAATTCAATTATAAGATGCACACAAATGGAAACCATTATTAAAAAATCAGGACTGCTTATTTTCCGATTCAACCGGCAACTCCGTAGGATCTTCAATATTCAAATTTTACGCAACCACAATACTACAGTCTTTTTTATCCTTCTTGTTTGTTTTACGATCCTACTTTTTGGCTTCTGGGGCATTGGCTTTTCAGTCAATCATGTTGTCCTCTATTCAGCCATAAGCATAGCTGGTTTGTTTTTGATTTTACTTATCATCGGATCGCTGCATGAAGCACGAAGATTATCTAAACAAATATCTTCCGGTTGTTTCCAGTTTACCAGAAGTAATTTAAACGGGATCAATCTACAAGACCTGGGCTTTTCAGAAAAGGATCGGGAAAATATAAACCTGGTATTAAATGGACTTGAAATAAAAAGTAAAATCGATTTTAAACTGGTATCTGATAATCGGACTGCAGCTGATTATAAAAAACTACTTCGCATTCTTCACCTGCTTATTGATGCTGGAATTAAAGAGTTCAAAAAAGAACAAAAAGAAATGCTATTCAAATTCATTGAATCAACCTTCACATTGAACGGTTCAGAAGTAAAAAGGGCGAGTTTGAACTCGCGGTTTTCAGAGTTTGTGAATGAAAGTGAAACGGAATTTTCTGAAAATCTAAAGGCCTTTCAGAAAATACTTTTTCGATAGACGGTATTTCTCCCGTAATTTGCCCGTAATTCAAATTACCTTCTTGATTTACTGTTACATACAGCGACATATTTGCTGATGAAATTTTCACGCATCAAGCGTCATTAATCATCAAAAATATGTCACCTATGGAAAATCAAGCATTTATTTCAAAACAGGTTCTTAGCGAACTGAAACAAATCAAAACGCTACTCGCAGAGAACAAAACCGTTTTCAATGTTGAAGAGCTGGCCCAATACACAGGACTATCCAAAAGCAAAATTTACAAGTTGCTCAGTAAAAAGCTGATCCCCACCGGAACCAATGCCAACATCAGACAAAAGTTCTTTTATAAAAAAGACATAGATCTCTGGCTAATGGGCATTTCCAAGGAGGAGCTGGAAATAGAAGGTGAGTTCAACAAGATGTTGTCAGAAAACAGGAAAAGATGAAATATGAGATTTTCTAAACTACAATGCGATACAGCCCGTGAAATTCCGATAACAGAATTTCTGAAAAGATCCGGATACTCACCGGTAAAAGAAAACCAACATTCAGCCTGGTACCTTAGTCCGATTAGAAAGGAAAATGAAGCCTCCTTTAAGGTTTCCAAAGTTCTTAACCGCTGGTACGATCATGGTCTTGGAAAAGGAGGAAATATTATTGACCTGGTTATTGAAATGAATAACAACTGCAGTGTTAGTGATGCTCTGAGGATTCTGGCTAAAAACATTCCATCTTTCTCTTTTCAACAGCAGAATAATGTGGTTGAGTTAGCGCCCGAACCGGAAATCCAGACCGATAAGATCCTCCCCATTCGGCACCCGGCTTTGATCAAATATTTGTCGGAAAGAAAAATTAATGCAAAAACTGCAGCCCGTTTTGCCAGCCAGGTTCATTATTCGAATAATCAAAAACGATACTTCGCTTTAGGCTTAGAAAATGTTTCGGGAGGCTGGGAACTTCGAAATCCGTATTATAAAAATGCTGCAGCACCAAAAGACTTATCCTATTTCACTACAGGTAAACAATTGTTGAGTGTTACCGAAGGCATGTTTGATTTTTTTAGTTTGTTAATGCTTTATCCTGGCTTACCACACCAATCAGATTTTTTGGTATTGAATTCTGTTTCGTTTATCAACCGCATCCATGATATTGCCCAGACTTATCCCAAAGTTGGTCTCTATCTCTATAATGATTCAGCTGGTAAAAAAGCGACCAAACAGATAATGGCCGATCTAACGAACAGTGTCGATATGTCGGCCATCTATAAAAACTCAAAAGATCTGAATCAGCTGTTGATAGCCCGAAGCCAACGTCTGCGTAGGTCTCCGTGGTAAGCCATGTCGAGAGGTGCCCAGGTTGCACCATGGGCATCTCTCGCTTTGCTCCCAGGCTCGCAAAGGGGCGCACAGCGCAGGTTCTAAATATTAATTTAAAGGTTAAAGAATATGAGAGTTCGCACAAAATATATCTCGTTTAGAGTAAGCAATATCGAAAAAAGAGCCATCATAATGGCTGCCGAGGAATGTGGATTAGGTACCAGTGAGTTTGCCCGGCGGGCATCACTGAACATGAAAGTAACTCTGCGGTTTTCTCCCGAAGAATTGGAGGTGTACAATAACCTGCACACCTACCATCGCAACTTTACGGCCATCGGTAACCTGGTAAGAAGCAAACATTTTGATAAGAATGAAACAATTCTCCGGGAACTGGAAGAAGTAATTAAACTGATTAAAATCCACCTTGGAAAGTTTGAACAATGATCGGAAAAGCAAAAAGCATCTCACATACGGTCAATGCTGTTAATTACGCCATGAAAAAGCCCGGAGCGAAGGAGATCAGCCGGAATAAAGTTGTAGGCGAAACTCCCAGGGAAATTGCAACGGAGTTCAGGATCTTTCAGAACCTGAATTCCAAGTGCCAGAAGAATACCTTTTCAATGGTTTTAAGTCCATCCATTCCTGACGGTGATAAACTTAGTAACACGGATTTTGCAAAACTGGCCGGAGACTTTCTGAAACGCATGAAATTGAATGATCATCAGTTTATTTCTTTTCTGCATACCGATGAGAAACACAAGCACCTGCACATTTTCGTCAACCGTATTGATTTTGACGGGAGAGCGTACAAGGATCACTTTATCAGCAAAAAGGCGCAGCGTATTGCTGAAAGTGTGGCTAAAGAATGGGGATTTACTACTGCCAAAGAAATTCAGCAGCAAAAAGAGCAGCGATTGGGCAACTACATTAAAGAAGCCCACCAACGGGTTTTGACCGTAATGCCCCGCGACATTAATGATTATGCCCAATTGATGGAAGAGTATGGAATCCAAACGCACAGGAGAATTGCCTCTGATGGAAAAGTTGTTGGATTGAAATTCCAGATTGGAGAGGAAACCATAAAAGGCAGTAGTGTTGGCCGGGAGTTTAGTGCTGCCAATCTGCAAAAACAGATTCTGCGAAATTATGAAATGATGTACCGTGCGGAACGAGAAAAACAAAGAAAACAACAACAAAACCGTCCTTCAAGAGATTTTGGAATAAGCTTTTAATACCATGAGAAAAAATTTATCGCAACAAAAATTACTGGAGATTTTAACCTCCGAAATTGAAACACTTAAACAAACCACAGAGAATATAAATGAGATTGCTCCTGAAATTGCCAGGCAATTACATGCTCTTAAAACAACAAAAGTTAAAGTTGGAGTGGATACAGACAAACTGGAACAGCTTCTGAAGGATCATAAACAGAAATTGGAGAAGAGTGTAGTTATTCCGAGATGGTTTGGTCTTATCATTGTTACAGTTATAATAATGACTTTTCTTACTTGGATTTTAATCTTTTTCTATTATCATAAGTGAGTAGTTCTCGTTCTGGGATTATATAGCTTCTAAAAGGAGCTTTAAATTCCGGGGCATATGCTGTTGTAAGTTCAGAGAATTTTATATCATATCTAATCCAATTAATTTTTTTTAGAGTTTTGGCAGTTTTACCATGGTAATAATGTTCCTCTCCATCTCGCCAAAATTCAACATCTTCACTTTTGTGTTCACTTAAGCCAATACAGACAAAAGTATTGCTATGTTTATGTTCTAGGTCCCAAAAAAGTAATTTTTTATAATAGGCCCAATAAAGAAAAATCTCCATTTCTTTAAGTTTTACTTTCTCGGCGTACATCCAAGAATATTGGGCATCCAAACCGTCATAGGCAGGTTCGACTATATTGTATTCCCAAAACCTATCGTATTGAAACGGTAAAATCCACAATACATGAATATCGTTTTTACAATATCGCTCTGTACGCTTTTTAATCTCAGAAACTGTTAAAATAGTGGCTTGAACTTCTATTGCAATCTTGCTTCTATACGTTTCAATATAAATATCTGGCCTTATGGTATTATTACAAATCCATTTCTCCAATTCGATACTTTTCAAATTTGCCCCCCAGCCGTTTAGAATGTAGTTATAGATATCCAATTTTGTATTAAAGTGATATTCTGTCTCTTTGCTTTGATTCGGGCAATATGAGTCTCCACTCTTGTGTTTAAAGTGTCCTATTTTTATTCTGGCTTCGGCTAAATGGTGAACAACATCCTTTTTACAATATTCGCAGTAATATTCGTCATCTTTCTTTTTTGAAATGACATCACCAGTCACCTTCACATTATCTATTTTTCTAATTGCTGTTAGCATTCAATATTACTTTTTTAGGGGTATGGGGATGTCATATTTTAATGATTTTGAGCCTAGCATTTTCTCAAAAAGATCATTCCTAATAACATTATACTTGCTTTAGTATAAAATATCCTTTGCTTTTCAAATATTCTATACAGCCTTCCTCACTCATGTTTTTCTCATTCTTCATCAAATCAACCTTTGCAAAGGATAAATCAAAATCAGGATATTCCTTTCTTATTTTTGAGATTAACAAGTTAATTTGTTCCTGATTGGCTTCTTTTATGTACTCAAAATTCCAGTCATAATTGTCTGTAAACTCATTCAGATACAATTTCGCAGACTTATCATTAATAGTCCTAAAAAAATAGGTTAGGCGATATTTCCCATTTTCGAGCTTTCGAAAGTCCTTTACTAAATATATACACTTCCTATATTTTATGAAATCATTCTTTTTTATATCAATCATTGTTATTGCATTTTCAAGAATCAAGTCTTTTTTAGTTGAAAGAATACTTGTTAAGACTGGATTGGTTTAATCTTATTTAGCATATTTACCGCCTCCTCAAAGTTAAAATATCGCTCTTTAAGTATCTCGCACTTATATTGCATTGGTAAATACTCCCCCCATTTTGAGAAAGCAAGTAAGGACTCGTTTTCCGTCAAGGCAGCTATCAAATGATCATCAATGCTACCATACACTCCATTCACATCTAATTTTAACTTTTTGAATTCGGAGATACCAATATTAATTTCCAAGGTGCTGTCGTGGTCGTGAAGAGCAACTTCGTAACCTGCACATTTAATTAAAAAATGTAAGCTTAAGTTTATCTTTGATCCAGAAAATGTATACACAACCAACTTCTCTTCTTTTTCAACAACAGGCTTATCATGCTCAAAATCAAAAATTTTAAAACCTCTAAAATCATATCTCAACTCTTCGAGGATTGTGTTGCTTCTTTCATCTAGTTCGGAAAAGGATTCTTCACTTTTCAATATTTGTAACATCTTTTCCCGAATCTTGGAATGAATATTTCCACCCCCTCCAAAAAACTTAGGTTTCTTACCATCTCGTGCGGGAACAACAATAATTTTTCTGCCCTTAATATCAATATCCTTAATTTTCCAGATTTTTGCGGCCAAAAGCATATTTTCATCAACTCTAACTTGTGGAGAGAATGGAATTTCACCAATTTTCTTTCCTGAGAATAGTACCTTAAAGCTAGGTTCAGTTTTAAAGACGCTGTAAAACTCTCTAGAATTGACAATCTTTTCCCCTTCGATTCCCAGTATTAATTCACGATGGATATTTTCTAAATAATCAGACTTAAGTGATTCGTCTATAATCGTATTTATATCTTTTTCTTCAATGTCCTGAAATGCAAAATTTTTCTTTATCCTTTGAATTAAGTCTATTCTTGAACACCCAGAATGCTGCTTAACTATTGATAATAACTGATGCAAGAGAATATCATAATGTTTCTTAGCAGTTTTTATCGGCTCAAGAAATCCATCGTTATATAAAATCCAACATGCTAAGGACTGTAACAAGCTCCATTTGTCTGTCGCATATATATTTACAATACTTTGTTCTCCTTCGCGACGACCACTTCTTCCAATCCTTTGAACAAGGGATGAAACTGAATGCGTTGAATCAATTTGAACAATTTTATCAACTGTTCCTATATCAATCCCTAGTTCTAAAGTAGAAGTACACGATATACAAAAATTGAATCGCTCATTATTTTTGGCAAAATGCTCTATGCTTTCACGAATTTCTTTGTCAACAGACGAATGATGTGAGTAATAGTTTTTGTGTCCATTGACTTTATCTGAGATTCTTCTTAGCTTTACTGCAACCTCCTCAGTTCTTCCTCTACTATTAGGGAAAATCAGAACTTTATTGGAACAAGTTTCTTTATAAAGGTCCTTTAGAAAGTCCAAAGACAATTCTGCCGTTGAATTACTAAAATATTTAAACTTTGCTATCGTCTCTTTTCGGGTTCGGTCAAGCAGTACTTTTGTTCCCGAAATATCTCCGGTTAACCGCTTAGCTTCAATATAATTTTCATCACCAATTGTAGCGGATAAGCCAATAGTTGTGATTTTTGACCTATTAACCTGCTGAATTCTTGACAATATCGACATTAATTGTAGTCCCCTATCAACACCTAAAAATGAATGTATTTCGTCAATTACGACAAACCTTAGATTGCCAAACAATGCCGCAACATTATATGGGGCATTCACAAACATTGCTTCCAATGATTCTGGTGTAATTAATACAATGCCATTAGGACTTTTTATAAGGTTTGTTTTTAATGACTTTTTGGCCTCACCATGCCATTTTGTTACTTTTATTTCAAGGTCTTTACATAATTCCTCTATCCGAAAAAACTGGTCATTAATAAGCGCGATTAGTGGAGATACATAAAGTACTTGCACCCCTATGTTGTTAAAATCAGTTTTTGAAAGAATCGGGAGGAAAGCTGCTTCTG
Source organism: uncultured Draconibacterium sp. (assembly GCF_963676815.1). NCBI lineage: Bacteria > Pseudomonadati > Bacteroidota > Bacteroidia > Marinilabiliales > Prolixibacteraceae > Draconibacterium > uncultured Draconibacterium sp. The sequence goes on along the minus strand of NZ_OY781365.1, from coordinate 2,688,238 downwards.
TTTTTCCGGACGCTGTTCTCGATGCGAGAATATAATTATTATCCGTTGTGATTATTTTTGAAATTGCAGCTGCCTGAATAGGACGTAACGATTCCCATCGTTTATCGCGAATGTACTTCCGAATAGGTTCTGATAATAATTTGTATGACATTACAATTCTTCAATTGAATCAAGAATATTCTCTTCAGGCCGTTCATCCGATATAGTTATATCTGAAATTAAAGAGGTTTTATCCGCATCAGGATTTTGTCTTAATATGCTCAATATGTTTAAGAAATCACGTATGACCTCCCTTGGTGTAAGGAACTCCTCTGCACCAGGTTTATTAAACATTTCCTCCATATACATTTGAACATCATCATCTGTGATACTGATATTAACTCCAAAATTTATATCAAAGATTTCTTTGAGTTTTTTAAGTAAAACAAAAATCTCATTGTGATTTAATGGAACAAGCTTAATTACTGGTTGTGCTAAATCACGATATTGTAACGTTTCAAATTTGTTAGTTTCTAAACGTGTTTTCAAGGCATCATAACTAAACAATCCACGTCTTTCATTCTCTAAAAAGTCTTTAGTTCCTGCAAAATTGATAAATAGATTCGACACTTTTCCTTGAAAACAATCATTAAAAATGGTAAGTATTTTTTCATAGTTCTTCGCTCGCATGTTGGCGGTAGAAATCTTGTAAAGGTTAATCGCTTCATCAAGGTTTATCATAAAACCACTATAGCCCATACTTACGAAAAGGCGACAGAAGTTTTTGAGCATATCATAATAGTTCAAATCATTAACTATCTCACGTACGCCTAAGTCTTGCCTTGCTTCTGTTTTTGTACGATATTCTCCTTTTAACCATTTTAAAGCACTTCGTCTAAGGTACTCGTCATTTTTTATATAACCTTCATAATACTTAATTACAACTACTCCGAAATCAAACCCACCTGTTTCGGTAACTTCATTAACGGTTTGCATTATATTTTCCTGAATAAGGTTGAAGTAGCGTTCATCGCGGATTTCAGTAACTGGGATATTGTTGATTTGTGCAGTTTTAGCAACAATTTGTTCAATCCATTTGTCGAGCAATGTTGGTAATGCTCCTCCTTCTGGTTTGGTTTGAATTGCGACATTATCCATTATTGCACTGTATAGAGCAACTGCTTTACCATCGTTTGAATAAAGCCTATTGTCAGGAGTAAAATCGGCATTTGCAACAACAAACTTTTGTTTGGTAGCAACTGTATTCAATAAATGAAGCATAAAGGATTTCCCTGAACCAAAATCTCCAATCCAGAACTTTACCATACTATGACCATTTTTTACATCATCTAATGCCGAGGTAAATGCTTCAATCTCCAATTTCCTACCTACGGTAATATGTTGAACACCAATTCGAGGCACAACACCACCAGATAGCGAATTTATGATAGCTGTTGCTTCTTTTGCTTTTATTCTTAACGCCATAACTTAGATTGCTATTTCTTTATAATATGATTCTTCTATAATATATTTTTCATCTTCTTCTTCTATCAGCGCTTCTCCATCTAATCGAATTTCACATGCTTCATTTATGCTGTCAATTAGCTGATTTTTAAAGACACCATTTTCCGTAGCAAATTTTTCAACTTCATCTTGATGAATTTCAAATGAATTCGAAACAATTTTCAGAATTAATTCTTCCTGTGTCTTATTAATCTGAATATCTGAGATCAAAATCGAACTGCCATTATTATTTGGAGAAATTATTTCAATTACTTCGACCTCTCCATTTTCAGATTCCAATTCATCCGCCCCATCATCAAGATATTCATTTAAAAGCTTAACCGTCCCATCATGCTTTTGCTCAACTTCCTCGATCTCAGTTTTATCAAGTTTAATTTTCTTCCTTTTAGGAATATATATATTATCAATCTCGGTAAGTGCTTTTTTGATATCAGAAGTATTGACCAACTCAGAAATGATTCTTTTAAAAGTGTCGATTTGTTCTTCCGATTTAAATAGAGATTTTTGTACTGTCTTTGTTAGTTGTTTGTTGTCAATCTTTTTAGATTTCAAATCATAGTAAATATATTTAGCATAGTACCTAAGAGATTGAACTTTATCGTATTTCGAAATAAATTTTGAGGCTTCAAAAAAAATGTTTTCAATATTCGGATTCTTCTGATTTGTTTCTTCAAGTGTTAATATACCATCTATAAATTTGCTTTTATTAGTATTTTGATATGAATTTTTAAGTTCATTAAATTCATTCTTCCATCTATTTACATTTTGAGAATTTAACTCAATTTGTGTTTCAATATCTGGTAGAATAATCTCTCCTTGGTATTTGACAACTAACTCGTCAACATATATACCGATGCGGCTTTCAAACTCTCCTTCAAATTCATAGTAAGGATTGCTCCCAACCTTGCGTTTATGTCCATAAAATTCCCTTACAGAGTTTTCTACTCGTTTAAAGATTGCTAAATAGATTTCAGACTCTACTTTTTGTTTCATGTAGGAATTATCATAGTATCCCCAATACGAATCTGCTATTTCCTTATTATCGAATAATTTTTCTTTAAAATAATTGGTTTCCTTAGCGATAGAAGTATCTTTCGGCTTGAGCACTCGATTTAAATTCCTAATCACCAAAAGATATTGTTTTATGGTCGCGATGCAACACCCTTCAATTGAAATGAAAACATTCGCGGGATTCCAAAATTTGTTTAGCCATGCAACCTCTTGCTTGTTTAATCCTAATTTTTCTTTGTATTGCTTTCCTAATTTATACGCATCTGGGTCGTAATCTGAATAACCATGTTCAAACTGATAACTTGGATCTTGAAGATTATCTAATTTATCTACTGAATATGAATCGGTTCTTTTTCTCAACAAATCTTGCAATGACATCAAAGAGTACCTCTTTGTTTTCGGACAAATTTCTCCAATAAGTTTAAACTGTTCTTCAAGCAACTTTATGTCATGGTGCTTATCATATTCATTCAGAACATCAAAATATAAAATGAATGCATAGTTGGTATACCCTTTAATATCGACAAATTCTCCATTAAGAACCTTTTCCCGAAAAAAATGATAGAATTCCTTTTGCGCCTTTGATGCATAATTTAATTCATCGTATGAATAAACATATGTATGACCCCAATAAGGAGGTTCCAAGGTGTTGCCGGGCGATTGCATTGCGTGCTCGATATTTAAATCGAACTCTTCTGAATTTACATCTATTATTTCTTCATTAGATCGATTAACAGTTTGCCTCTCTCGCGGAGGTAGAACAATTTGTTCTTCATACAAGTATTTTTGCATCTCATAGTCTTTGGGGTATTCCGTCTCAACATGTTCTTTAATTTCTTTATCTGATGCTTTTGCCATAAAAGCTTTTGCATCTACTTGCTGTTCATAGTTATACTTTTGCAGTGAATAATCTGAAGGATTTGCTCTTAAGGCATATTCTTTCGCTTCTTTGTCCGATACTTTTGCCATAAAAGCTTTTGCTCCTATTTGTTGCTCATAGTTATAGCGTTGTAAGGCATAATCTTTTGGATTCTCATTTAGCACAAATTGTTTTACTTCTTCATCCGATGCTTTTGCCATAAAAGCTTTCGCCTCTATTTGCTGTTCATAGTTATACTTTTGAACGGAATAATCATTGGGATTTTCATTTTTCACAAATTCTTTAATCTCTTCATCGGTAACTTTTTCCAGAAAAAGCTTTGCTTCAACTTGTCTTTTATAAGTAAACTCCTGCATTGCAATACTGTCAGGATATTCTTTTTCTGCTAACCTTCTAAGATCAGAATCTATATTTTGTGTTACACTTACCTCTTTTGTTGAACTCGATGACGAATGATTCTTTTTAGCTGCTGATTCTATTTTTCGATACGTTTTTTCTACAGAAGTTTTTGAATTTTTTTTACTCGTTTTATCCAATTCTTTAGGCTTGGCTTCAAAGGTCGCATTCGGAAGTATGCGACGTACGAGAAATTTTACCTGACTAAAATTTATAATCTCATCACCATTAGGCATTTTATATCCTGCTTTAACTAACTCTGTCAAAATTTCTTCAATATATAATCCCTCTTTATATAATGAAACAGCATATTCTTTAGCTTCATTCTGAGATTTCTTCTTCTCTACGTTAATAATCTTTGCGGCTTTACTCTTTGCTGCTTTTGGAGGTGTTTTTTTTGACTTTTTCGGATTTGAGATAACTCCATTGTATTTCATATTGAAGTTCTCCTCACTCATTGATGCCAATTTAACAAAATCAATGATTCCAACTATAGTAGGTACAAATGTCCAACAGAACATTATTGAAAGGGTGCCATTACTCGATTGCCCCAGATAATATTTCTGAAATCCAAATGTTCCAAAAAAGAATGAGAGAAATTTTGCAAATGATATATTTCGGTGCCCCTTACCTATTTGAGTTAAAACTAATACAATAAAGATTAAAACTGCAAGTGTAATAACAATTGCTGAGAAGCTATTACTTTCAGATTGTTCTAAAACAATATCTTGACCTAGATCCTCCTTAAGTTGCACCTTTTGTAAATACTCTTTTGATGAATACCCAATTTTATCCTGATACTGAATTTTAACCCAATACCTACTCGTATCTCCTAGCATTATTACTGTATCCCCTTTTAAGATCACAGCCAAAGGGGCATAACTAGTACCCGCACCTGCTCTTAGATTCAAGTCTGAAGTAGCGACATAGGAATTCTGTGAAAATGCAGAGAAAGAGATTAAAGAAATTGCGATAATAAGTAAAATTATTGCTCTTTTTGTTTCCTTCCAGCTTAGTTTCATTTTGGGTGCAGCAATTAGTAAAAGATTGATTTATATTGAAAGTCTAATTTAGCGAAATATTTAAAATTTTGGTTGAAAATCATAAGAAACTACATGTTACCATATAGTAAATATTACAATTATTGACATGCAGGGACAAATGAATAGCTTTCGTTCAGAATGTATCCAAAGAATTTGAGTTTATAGTACATGTACTTAAAATCTATCCTTCTTAGAGCTATAAATCAATATTAATAGCTCTATTTCCTTAAGACAGAGAAGTTTAAAATAAAATCTATAAAAAACATAGATTTAGTTATCATTATTATATTTTTGAATTGCAACCCAGAAAGTGCCAGCTATGAATAAACTGATATTTTCAAGAGGCCTCGTATCTGTCCCCAAAGAAAAGTCTTTCAGGAGGTTTCGGATGAAGTTTTTTCTCAGATAGCAACAACTAAGCAACTAGTTATAGTAGCATATTTAAACTTTATACAAAAGGTCTTATAGACAATGTAAATATTGTAACCTTACCTGATAAACATAAACTACATGAAAAAAACAAAAAATTTTATTCAATTCTCAGCATCCGATCTGGTTAATTATTTAGGATGTAAGCACCTTACCCAATTAGATAGGCAACTTGTTACTGGTGAGATAAATCCCCCTGACTGGCAAAATCCTGCCCTTGCTTTTCTACAAGAGAAAGGGATAGAACACGAGAATGCATACATTTCACATCTAAAAACTCAAGGTCTAAGTGTGCTGGAATTAGATGGTAATTCAACAAAAGCAACCATAGATGCAATAAGACAAGGTTATGATATTATCACCCAGGCACGTTTTCAAAAAGATGGTTACGTTGGTATCGCTGACATTCTCAGAAAGATTGATGGGAAAAGTGAAATGGGAGATTACCATTACGAAATTGAAGACACCAAACTGGCACATGAAACCAAAGCAGGAACGGTACTCCAGTTATGCTTATACTCTGAGCTAATTGGTGAAATACAAGGTCGAAATCCGGAAAAAATGTACGTAGTAAAACCCGGAGATGATTTTCCAACCGATACCTTTCGCTTTGCGGAATTTGAAGCTTATTACAATTTAGTAAAAAGCCAGTTTCAGAATGTAATGGGAAAAGAGCCGGTTCCAACCTATCCATTGCCTGTTGCCAAATGCGATACATGCCGATGGTGGAAAGAATGTAATCAGAAATGGCACAACGATGACCACTTATCTTTGGTTGCCGGTATTCGCACACCTCAAATCGTTGAACTAAATAAGCAGGGAATAGCCACACTTAATAAATATGCCAAAGAAGATAGACCATATCGGGAAGAGCCCAAACAAGGGAACATTGAAACCTACACCAAAATTCACAAACAAGCCGGAGTTCAATTAGAAAGTCGTGTAGAAGGCAAATTAGTTTATCAATTGAATCCGGTTGAAGAATTACGTGGATTAAACAGGCTTCCTATTCCTTCTTGTGGAGATATGTATTTTGATATTGAAGGTGACCATTTTTATGAAGAAGGTGGTATGGAATACCTGTTTGGAATATACGTAAAAGAGGACAATAAATTTGTTTATAAAGGTTATTGGGCTAAAAATCGTAGAGAGGAAAAGAAGGCTTTTGCAGATTTTATGAATTTAGTAATGGCACAATGGAAAAAATATCCTGACTTTCATATATACCATTATGCCCCTTATGAGCCTTCAGCAGTAAAAAGATTAGCTTCCAGAACTGCCAGCTACGAAGAAGAAGTTGACAAACTGCTTCGGGCTGAAATATTTATCGATTTATATTCCGTAACTAAAGAAAGTCTAATAGCCGGTGTTGAGAGTTATTCTCTAAAAAATATTGAGCAATTTACAGGGTACGAACGCAAGGCAAATCTTCATTTAGCAAGTGATGCCAGAAGAAGAATGTCAGTTGCTTTAGATTTTAAAGATTTCTCTTCTATGAATCCGATAGATTTCGATTTAATTGAGCTTTATAACATGGACGATTGTGTGGCTACTTATGAATTACATGAGTGGTTGGAAGCCATTTATCAGGAGCAAATTGCAAATGGAGCGAAACTGGATAGGCCTGAAGTAAAAACAGGTGATGCCAGTGAGGCGGTAGAGGAAATAGACGCCAAAGCTCAAGCTTTATATCACGGTTTGGTATCAACATTACCCGAAGATCCTGAAGAATGGAACAACGAAGATAAAGCGAGATGGCTTTTGGCACACCAAGTGGAATATTATCGTCGTGAAATGAAAAGTGCCTGGTGGGAGTTCTTCAGATTAAACGACATGGACAATGATGATCTTCTTGCAGAGAGAAAAGGTTTGGGGAGTCTTCAGTTAATAGGCGAACATCCTGATACCAAAAGAGTAAAAATTCATACCTATAGTTACCCTGCACAGGAAATATCTCTAGAAAAAGGCAAAGAGCTATTTGAACCTAAAGGGGCAAAAGTGGGAACAATTCACGATTTTTCTTTGGAAGAAAAAATCGTACACATAAAGAAAACTGGCACAACCAATAATGTTCATCCAAACTCTCTATTTATAAAAGACATCGTAAGTACACAGAGCCTTGTCCCAGCCTTACACCGATTTGCGCAAAAATCAATTGATATTGGGGTTAATGGTGATGGAGCCTTTCGCGCCGGAAGAGACTTATTATTAAAGAACTCTTTGCGATTGTATCCCGATATTAAAATTGAACAAGAAGCCGGAGAAACAACGGAAGATCTTACACTAAGATTAGCACTAGCACTCAACAATGGAGTACTCCCCGTTCAAGGTCCTCCAGGAACCGGTAAAACTTATTTAGGTGGTGGTTTAATTGCGGAGTTAGCCGCTCAAGGAAAAAAGGTTGGTGTTACTGCTGTTAGTCACAAAGTAATCCGAAATTTGTTGGATAAAGCATTGGAACGGGCAAAGGAAAAAGGCTTCCCAATTGAAATTAAACACAAGGGAAAACCTGACGCAAAAGATCCTGTTATTATTAAAACGAAAAATGAGGCCATTGCCGCTCTAAATACTGGGGCTGTTGTAGGAGGTACTTCCTGGTTATGGGCAGCCGATGATTTCGAGAATGAATTGGATTATCTTTTTGTTGATGAAGCCGGACAAATGTCTCTCACAAATGTGCTTACTATCTCAAGAGCAGCAAAAAACATAATTCTTCTTGGTGATCCTCAACAATTGGAGCAGCCCCAAAAAGGAACACACCCCGAGAATGCAGATATTTCAGCACTTGAACACATATTAGACGGGCATCAAACCATGCCGGCAGATAGAGGTATATTTCTTGAAACGACCTGGAGACTTAATCCAAATATTGCTGATTATACATCTAAACTATTTTACGAAGGCAGATTAAATGCTAGGGACGGACTAGAAAAACAAATAATTGAAGGGAATTCGGCATTTAATGGAGGAGGCCTGTATCTCGTTCCTGTTATTCATGAGGGAAATCAAAGCCAGTCGATTCAAGAAGTCGAAAAAATTGTGGAGATTGTAAAAGATATATTATCCTCTCGTTTAACCTGGACAGATAGAGAAAATAACTCGTTCCCAATTGGAACAGACGATATAAAAATTATTGCGCCTTATAATGCACAGGTAAGTTTATTAAAACAGAAAATACCAGAAATAGCCATCGGAACTGTTGACAAGTTTCAGGGACAGGAAGCACCAATCGTTATTTATTCCATGACCAGTTCCTCACCGCAGGATGCTCCGCGGGGTATGAGTTTCTTATACAGTCCCAATAGGTTAAATGTAGCTACAAGTCGAGCCAAATGTATTAGCATCCTTGTTGCTTCTCCACTTCTCTTTGAAGCAGAGTGTAATACTATCGAGCAAATGAAATGGGCTAACGGATTGTGTCTTTATAAGGAGATGGCAACGGAAATAAACTAAAAAGCTAATAACAATAAAAAAGTAGTATCCCGATGAATACTTCTGCCAATATGAGCAAAGGAGATGAATGGTTTCAGATATGATAATCTTGTCGCAAATTTTGTAAACATTTGCGACAAGATTCAGTGCTTGTGCTTCCGCAAAGATGCTGTATTAGTGCGCATTGAAACAATACTGTCAGCATGCCCCCTCTCGCGTGAAAAACATCTTTTCCATAATGCAGGGACACAATCCCTCTCATAAAATACTTACATTTTGAAAACAAGCCCTCCGGGATTTTAAAAGCTTCGGACTTAACTTTTCATTACACGGTTCTTTAAACTCTTCAGTTCAACAAATGCCAACCTTAAGACCAATCTATGATACGTCTGAATTTATATCCTTAATGACGAAATAAGCCGCATCTAGTTTCCGCAACAACAACTGCATAATTTCATCCATGATAAGTAGGTTATCCACAGTTAGCTGTGAAATCCCGTGGTAAAATCGATTGTAATTGCCAAGTTCTGTAAAGAAACTTTCTCTACTACATTTTTCAAATAGAAATTCCACATTTTCCAATTTTGGCTCCGCGTAAACACATAGTTTCCAGAGATTAAAGGCTGGCAAATAATTGGGAAAGTAGCTTAGCTTTGAATAAATAAAAGTCCTCAATATTCTTATCATAGAACGACCAAATAATTCGCCCAATCCTTCCATATTGTCATCTTTAGCATTGTCCCTTAAAATAAAATATTGTGAGGCTAATTTTATAGAAGAGCTGTAATAGTGATCAAGGTCAGGATACTCAGGGGTATACGGATTTTCCCAGTGAATGGCAGGATGATTTTTATTGGATTGATACCTGAGGTTTTTACGAACCATTACTTTTTTGAAGAAAGACTGATGGTAAAACAGATTTGTCTGAATCCAAATCCGTGTGTGTCCAATAAGCACGACCTCAAGTTTACCTTCAGATTTTGCTTTTACAGATTGTCCGATCTGGTTCAAAATTTCTGTTCCCAATCCTTTACCGATTAGTAAAAGAAAATAGGTCGTTGTGAAATGATTTTGAGACTGATAAAATAAATAGATCTCTTCAACCTCGTGAATTTCTACTACTTTAGAAATTATAGAAGACAGCTCTTTATCTTCTGTTGAAGAACCGGGATCGTTAGTACTCTTTTGTATCAGAGCATCGGATTTTAGTTGTTTTTTAAGCTCCGAAAAACGATATGTAACCAATTTGTGAAGTTTTACTTCTGCTTCAGAAATACTTTCAAATAAGCTTTCATTGAGCTGTACTTCATCTCCATTTTCTGCCACTTCTTTCGCTTTTTCGAGTTCCGTAACGAGGTAATATTCCTTCCCGCTTTTTTTAACAAACACTCCTTCAATAGAGGGTACAAGATGAGTCAATTGTTTGATTCTTTCATGCAAGTCCATTGAATCAAAAGCATGCCCGATAAAGAGTATTTCAAGGAAACGGATAGTATATTCATAAATGTCCAGATAGGAAAGAAACATTGCGGTAAGCGAACCACGACTATGAAACCGATTGGCTTCGGATAAAAGGATATCCCGGTCATGATAATAGCCTTCCCTGTATCTTTTAAATCTCTTTTTAAAGGAGACCCAGTCGGTTTCGGGACATTCTTTTGCCTTTGGGTTTTGATATATGATGGCTGACCTCCGGCAATAGCAGGCCATAAAGGGATTACCTGTACGGTATTCAAAATTCATCTTCCCATGGAAAATGACATGGAATAATGTGTTATTCTCATTCCTGCTGTTGCGAATCCATCTTCGGGATTCTATCCTTTCAACTTGTCCGGGGTCGGAAGTTATAATTGTGATATGTGCTGGTTCACTTGTTTTGGCCGTGTGATAGAAAATGTAGACTATCTGGAATTCGCGGATTAACTGGTATAGTTTTTCTCTTAATGCTTCATTCTCCACCTTTGAGAATCGTGATTCTGTGTTTGTTTTCATATCAGAAAGACATTTCGCAAACAGGAAGTTTTTATCTGGACTTTCTTTTTCTAATTGGACGGACTGTAAGCTTCCCCTTTTTAGGACTATCTAAAAATAGATTATTTTCTTTTTCATAACCAAATTCTGAAAGCTTTTTCAATGTGATTTTTGGTTCTGTCAAGGGCGACTGAGTTAGCGAAGTCGTTTATATACCCTTGACAGGTTCGTAAATCACATTTTCTTTGCTGTTCAGCTTTTGGTTCTTCATTTTATTGGCATAACCAATGGGAGTCATTCCTCCCAATGAATCATGCGGTCTTCTATTGTTGTAATCAAATATCCATCTTTCTGTTTCATTTCTGGCTTCATCCAACGATTGAAACAGGTAGGCATCCAATACTGCCCTGCGGTAGGTTCCGTTAAATCGCTCTACAAAAGCATTCTGTGTTGGCTTGCCTGGCTGGGTATATAAAAGTTCAATTCCTTGAAATTTGCTCCATTCTTTTAACAGCTCAGCAATAAACTCGGGGCCGTTATCCATCCTTATTTGTGATGGTTTGCCCCTGCGTTTTATCAAGTGATTCAGGACATAAACTACTTTATTGCTTCGGATGGAATGGTCAAGTTCAACATGGAGCGCTTCTCGGTTAAAGTCATCCATAATATTGAAACTTTTTATCTTCCGTCCATTCTCCAGAGCATCGTGCATAAAATCAATCGACCAACAATTATTGATATTTTCGGGGATTACCAAAGGAACTTTTACCCTGGCAGGGAGCCTTTTCTTTACTTTCCTGCGCATATTCAGTTTCATCATGCAATAAACCCGATACACCCGCTTGTGGTTCCACTCATTGCCTTCCAGGCGTAATCGGCCATATGCCTTCCAAAAACCTTCTGTAGGGTGGTCTTTCGCTTTTATGGTAAGTGCATCAATTACCTCAGCATCGTCTTTTATCGACTCGTAGTAATAAACGGAACGACTCATATTTAACACACGGCACGCCCTGCGGATGCCAACTGTTGGATTGATGCAAACTTCCTTTGCAATCTCTCTTTTTTCACAAGGCTTTAAAGCTTTTTTTCGATAATCTCTTTGGCAAGTTTTAAATCAAGAGCTTGTTCGGCATACATCATTTTTAATTTGCGGTTCTCCTCTTCGAGTTCCTTGAGCCTTTTCAACTCTGTGGCTTCCATGCCGCCATATCGTTGCCGCCATTTGTAAAATGTAGCTCGCTAACACTATGGTCACGAACAATTTCTTCTACGCTTTTGCCGTTTTCGTACTCCTTCAAAATCGAGGAGATTTGTTGTGGTGTAAATCTTTTCTTCTTCATCTTCTAACAGTTCAAAATTAACGTTTATTTGTCTACTTTTAAACTGTCCTTTTTTTGGGGAAGCTTACACTACGTTTCCTACATTTTCAATATCCTTTTTTGAAAATACACCAATAAAGTAACCACATTTCCAAAAGACAAACCCTCCGGGTTTTCAAAAGCTTCCGGCATAAACCATTCATTCCAAAAGTGGAAGAGTTAATTTCTGCCAACACATAGTGCCAATTTCAAAAAGACTTAATCTTGTATACTTCGGCTAAGACTTTTTGAAATCCCACATTAACACATCCGCTTCTTCCATTCATTCTTTATTCCTTTTCCTTTTGAAAATCTTTCGGAAATGTTGCTTGAGGTGTTTACGGGATTGAACTGAGAGTTGATGCTTTTAAACTAAAGAAAAGATTGTTTTAAGTTGCTGAAACACTTGTTCTACATCGATAACCCCTATGCCCATTTGTTTAAATATTGCTTTGTCGGGTAATTTCTCGGAAATTGAATCAACAAATGTTTTAAGGTCATTTTTAATTCCGTCCGGTAACTCAACCTTGTGCTCCGCTGGGAATAATACAGCTAATCGGAATATATCGGTTTTGTGTTTTCTTATGTTCCTGGCATCAATATTTTCACCAGCCAGTTTTCGTTGTGTTAAGTCCAGAAATGCTTTTGCTTTTAAGCAAATTAATGCCTCTTCGGCTGCAAAGTGTGCGCCTTCTTCTGTCTTGCTATTGTCAATAGTGAACTTATAATATTCGTTGTCCATCAATATTGCAGAAAGACTTGATAAATCATCGTCAACAGGAATAGGAGTTAAATGCGGTTCGCCTTCCAGGTCCATTAAATCGGGAATCTTTGAGAAGAGTTCAATTTGAAGAGGGAAACCATTTGTTTTAGGTTTAATAAAGCGATAGTATTTTCTTTCATCTTCGCTTTTTTCCCGTCTTTGGTAGTCGCCATCGTTAATGAACTCCCAGAACTTCAGAACAAATTCTTTAGATAAAGCTTCAACTATTAAAATTATGTCGATGTCTTTAGTTGCCCTGGCTTCAAACCCTGCATCGTCGATTATAACATCGCAAGCCGTACCTCCGATGATTATGTAATTCTCGGCATAATCTTTAAAATACTCCTTGAATTTTTCCAGCCCTCTAACCATAGATATATTTTTCTTTTATTTGTTCCAATGCCATTTCAATTCTTTCGTCTGTAGTATTTTTCAGGGTCAAATACAAAGATAAGGGGTCAACTGTTAACTCAGGAAAAGCTGCAGTATCAGTTAAGAGCCCTGGATTATATTTCCAAACTTCCAAGCAATAGTTTCCTTCTGTAGGATTTGCATTTGAAAGTAGGTTTTGCTTGTTTAATCTGTTGTATTCAGTTCTTCCTATAGCCACATAATTTTGTCGGCTCGGATTCATATCTGAGTATTCGGGTAGGGCAGATGTATTACAGTCCCATGTTTTTATGCCAGCAGGAAGTTCGTCGATATAAACCCGTTTAAATACTGGATAATTCCAGAAATCGTTTTCCTCAATTTTTCCCCAAAGCTTTACTTTTTCGTGATTGAATTGAATGTATTTTTCTTTTTCACCAGCAATTGTAATTAGGCCAAGTGCCTGAAGATTGTCAACAGCTTTGCTAATTGCCATTGGAGAATAATCCAGCTTTAAAGCTATTTCTTTAAAAGGCATCTGCTCAATATCCCACAACTCACTTAATCCTAAAATCTGGTATAGAACTATAATTTGTGCTGATGGTATTAATTTCTGTTGTTCTTTAAATGAATTTCTTTTTGTGTCGCCGTCTTTTAAATCAACCAACATTTCGGGCAGAAAAAGCTGTTTCCCAGGCACGATAAAATTCACTTTCTTTTTTGTCAGCCTGCTACGGTTATATGACACCACACGGTTAAGTATAAGAACTACGGTTTTATTGAATAGCTTCTTTAAATTGCTTAAGTGTTTCTCGGTCTGGGCAATTGATATATTATCTTCATCGACAAGTTGTACCAATACCAATTCTGTACCCAGAAGTCTGGTTGTGTAAATTTTATACAATTGTGTTACATACATTGGAAGTTTCGACACCTTGTGTTCAGGCAATCGGCTCACAACAATTGTTTCGCCGAGTACTTCCTTTATATATTCCTGAAGATTTACCATAGTAAACTTAAATTTGCACAATAAACCTACTTAGTTTATTGTGCAAATATAGGTTTATTATATTAATAATCAAACAATAATACATTTGCTACCTGAAAATCCTATGTGCTCATTAAACTCAACATAGCCGAGCTGATTGGTTAGCAATTTTGTTTTTTCAATTGTAAAATCGGAACCATTTTGATGGTGGTGACCAAATATCCAGCAATCAATATCCGAGTCCGCTATTAAATCATGTAACTCAACAGCAAAAGCAGCATTTAAAATACTGCCATTATATTTTTCGGGATAATTCAGCATTGTAGGAACATGATGAGTTACCACTACGGTTTGCTCGCAATTGTTTTTAGCTAATTCTTGCTTTAGGGAACTCAAACAGGCATTGTGTATTTGATTATAATCATCAGGAGCGAATACACGACCTTTGTTTTTTATCACCCTGAAATCGGATAATTGTTGCTGTATCGCAAATTGATTAACACCCGACAAAGCAGTCCACAGAGTTGTGAAAATTAATCTCACTCCATCGTGTACAAATGAAGTGTTGTTAACCAAAAGAACATTGCTGCGTATTTTTTCAACAAACTTTCCCGAACGTTCTTCTATCTCGGAATAATAATATTCATGATTGCCCGGTACCCAATATGTGTAACGAAAATTAGATGATACATAATCCCAGAAATCATTGTGCTCATTCATAACCTTAAAAGGCACAATGTCGCCAGCCAATATAAGAATATCTCCACCTGGCGTCATTGGATTCTCCAATAAATACTTCTTATTCTTTGGAAATTCCAAATGTAAATCTGAGCAATATTGTATTTTCACGTGATTAGAATTGTTTATTTTCAGTGGTATCAGATGGAACTCGCATTTTAACTACTTTCGTTTATGCGAAGTACATCCATGCTCGTTTCATCGGTGTAAAAGTATTCTAATTTTTACAATAATACCTCCATTGCTTCATCAACCAATGTATTGTCTAACTCTTTCAAATAAGCTTGAGTAATAGCCAAATTCTGATGCCCCAAAGATTCACTAATAATATCGGTTGCTATGCCTTTTTGTTTTAGACAGTTGGCATAACTATGCCGTGCTACATAGCTTGACAGTGGTTTTGTAATTTCACATACTTCACCAATTTCCTTCAACCTGTTATTATATCTTTTTAGCATTTTTCTTTTGCGGTTTTCCAAATGAGAAAAGGTCATTTTATCCTGAAGCAAAATTGGGAACACATATTTAGTCCCGCGATTTTGTGCCCTATAGTAATCAATAATTTTTTGGGCAGGAGGGAGTATTTTAATCTGAAACTTACTTTTTGTCTTGGAACGAACATAGTAAATTTTATCATCTACAATATCATTCCATTCTAAAGTCATCATATCGGCAAAATTCATCCCTCGTGTGAAAAAACTAAATACAAAATAGTTTCGATAATCGATTAAGGTTGGATGTTCGCTTAGATCAAAACCGGCAATTTTATGAATGTCTTCTATACTTATAGACCTCTTTACTCCATTAGATTTATGCTTTGAAACTTTATAAACACGGAACGGATAAAGATTATCCTTTACTAATCCTCGCCTTATAGCAGTATTAAAAAGAGCACGAATACATCGCATTTTTACTCCTATACCGCCACCCGTTCCACCACGCGAGAGCAACCAAACTTCATACTTTTCCAAAAATTCAGGAGTAATTTGAAAGAAAGTTAACTCCTTGCCATTTCTGAACCTTTTTACAGAGGTCAGGACCTCGGCATGCACCCTTGCGTTGCCAGTTCTACCGGCCAGCCTCTGTTCTGCAATTATTTCTTCCCAAAACGGGTACAACAATTTGCTGTTTGGATTGGTTTCTAAACGCAATGCACCCTCTACTTCTTCCAGTGTATAATACCCTTTTTCTTGCTCCAATTCGGTAATCACACTTGTGGCTCTGTCCATAAACTTAAACAGCAACCTGTTTTTATGTAGGTGGTCGGTCGCTTTTACTGTAAACATGCCTTGGTTAGCGTCCCACTCATTCTCAAAAGAGGTATACGGAGTACGGAAAAATATCGACTTCCGATTCATGGTAATTCTTAAAAAAATGGGGTACTTACCCGTAAGTAATTTCTTCTTTCTTAAAACAGTCTTAATACTAATCATTTCATCAAATTAGGGTACAACATAGGTACAACAAATGGTCAAATAAAGGTAAATAAATACCATTTGGTCTCAAAACAAAAATCATCTAAATAGCTGATTTTCTTATATATACAGACAAATGAAATTTGATGAAAAAGAAATTTTTCCCGCTCATAATCAGGGGGTCCCTGGTTCAAGCCCAGGTGGGCCCACCCAATTGGGGATTTTGTTAAAAATAACAGAATCCCTTTTTTTATGACCATTCAAATCCCTTGATATCTCTGGGATTAGAGAAAAGAATCCATTTATTCTGGTGGTTCGATATTGGTCTTTTTCTCGATTATAGATAATTCCTTCAGGAAATAACAATTTTTGAAATATACGCTTTCCATATAAATCTGAATTATCCCACAATTCCAAGGGTTTCAAGCATATTCTAATAGCAAAATCAATCACCTTTTTCAGGTTCGATGAATAGCTACCTGTCTTGCTTAATTCTTGCTCTATTTCGAAATGTTCTTTTTCATATTTTGGCCTGAACCGCTCATATAAGTCACGATGGATTTCACCGGTTACAAAACGTTCGTCCATTGTTTCCATCTTCCGTTCTATTTCCCTTAAACGACTCTTTAAAGTCTTTGCTTCGTCTGTAGCAGATTTAAAGAAACCGGCCATTTGTTCCTCAAGTTGAACTCTTATAAGAACCATTTCCTCCTGCCCTATCTGGAAATTATTAAGTAGGCTTCTAAAAAGCTCATGCATAACCTTGGCACTTCGATTTGAGCCGCATCCTTTTGTGTTACACTTATAGTAATACAACGCTTTCTTCTTCGCCAAGTAACCTGTCATTGTGTTTCCACACTTGTCACACTTTGTAAATATTTTTAATGGCAGATTCTCATTCTCGTGATCATAAACAAAACCATGCACTCTCTTTTCTTGCTTTATACAATTTACGGTTAAAAACAATTCTTTTGTAACAAGTGGCTCGTGTTTGCCTTGAACTACTTCCCCGGGAATTAGCTTGCTTGTAATTAAACCACAATAAAAAGGATTAGTAAATAAATTATTTATATGTTTTTCCGAAAGTTTTACACCTATCTTTTTCATGCGCCGTACAATTTCAGCATTAGATAACTCCTGATAAGCTTTCCATTCAAAAGCCTTTTTTAAAAGTTTTCCTTCTTCATCAACCACCAATTTTCTCTCGGTTGCTTTGCCCTTATTCAAATCCTTGTACCCTCTTGGAGGAGCCCACACCCAATAACCCTTCATCAGAAGCTCTTTCATTGCTGTTACAACTTTATCACGCCTGAGCTCATTATCCATTTGCCCAAAAAGGAAAAGTATTTTTTGCTGGAAAGAGCCAGATGGAGTGGTCGGGTCAAGCTCCTGCGTTGTAGCTAAAGTTATTACTCCGTACTTTTTAAGCAGTTCGTCGGCAATAGATGCACCGTTGATTCCAGAGCGAGAAAATCTTTCGTAGGAATAAACAATTACATAGCTGATATTCTTTGACCTCTTCACAAAGGTTAGCATCCTATTGAATTCTTTCCTGTCATCCGTTTTTGCCGATTCGTACGTACCACCAAAATAACCAACCACATTTAAGCCACGTTTGCTCGCGTACATCTCGCAATATCTTTTTTGTGAGGCAAGGCTGGTATTATCCTCTTGGTCTGCTGATGATACCCGGGTGTAAATTACAGCATTGTTTCCCTCCTGAAATTTCTTTGGGGCTTGTGGAGCGAATTGTTTAAACAGGCTTAAATCATTCATGGCTTGAAGAATTTTATTTTGGACAGGGATAATAATCCTTGAAAACTGCGAAAATAGCCAATACTAATGCAGTTATTTTTTGAACATGAAAGCTTTCAATATCAGCAAAGCAATCGTTTCCGAATCTTTAACAAGCTTTTCATAATCGGAAAATGTCAAATCTCTGTATTTAGGAATAGAACGTATTTTCTCCAACGAGAGTCTCTTTTTAACTCTTTCTGTGGCTTCTTCAATACTTCTATTTTCTTTTTCCTGCATAGTTCAATATCACCATCTAACATCATGGTTAGTGAATAATATCAAACATATACAATTTCGAACCAGTCTTGAGCAGCAATGCTCTTATGGCGGCCAAAGGCCTTATGTGTCTTCAATTGTTCTAAAAATTCCGTTGTGACACTTTTACTTCAATTTGTATTTCACAGGAACGTAATGAAAATTGCTACTGAATAAAATTATTAATGTTTTGCACTTCTATCTTAAATTATGGTCGGCTTTCAATCTTAGCATTAATTAACGGTCAACAAAACCGTACCATAAGAAAAACGCCCGCTTTCAGGTACCAGTAGTAAAACCGTATCATCTACTTTTAACTTTTCTGTTTTGCATAGATCATCCAAAGCGGCAAAAATGGAAGCAGAAGCGATATTTCCAATTTCAGTAAGATTGGTGAACCACTTGTTCGTCCCCAGGTCCAAACCTCTGGCCTCAATTCCTTCAGCAAGCTTGCCATAAAAAAACATGCTTGAAACATGAGGGATCACATAGTCTACATCCTTCGGATCAAGGTTATATTTTTTCAGACAGTACTCCAAGTGGTCTACCCAGTAACGGATAATATTTGGTTTTAGCAAGCGAATATCCTGCTTAACGGTCATAACCGAGCGATTGATAAGTTCCCGGCTTTCAAATTCCTTCCAACTGGTGAGTTCTCCATCTTCACGAAGTTCTGCTCCCATAAACATGCAGGTTGGAAGTTCATTGGCATACGAAGTCATTTCAACCCATTCAACTTTAAATGAAATCCCATTCTCACTCTTTTTATCAGAGAGCAATACCGAACTGGCACCATCACTAAGCATAAAGCGCAGAAAATCCTTTTCAAAAGCCATGTATGGATCTTTTCCTACCTGCGAACAATGTTCATACTCTTCTTCATAGTTTTTTGATAACAGTGTAGGTGAAGCGAGCTCCGAAGTTGAACAGACTGCAGTAGAAGAAACTCCAGATAATACAGACAGATAGGCCGTTTTAAAAGCTTGCAGGCATGTAAGACATACTCCGGAAGCAGAATACAATTCCATTGGCCTGCTTTTCATTAGGCCATGAACCATGGATGCATGGGATGGTAACAACTGATCAGGATTACCAGTGGCACATGCCAATACATCAATATCCTCCGGAATTTTCTCATCAGGAAATAATTTCTTTATGGAACGGAATGCCAGCTCTGCATTGGTGTGGGTAATTTTTTGCTTTTTATCCAAAGCATAGTATCTGGATTTTATTCCGTTTTGTTTTAATACTATACGCCGTACCCTTGACGGTTTTTCATTGATTAAACCCAGATATTGTTCCATATCTTCGTTTTCGACGGGTGAATTGGGCAAAAATTTGCTGACGGATGAGATGTAAACATTTTTATTCATAACAATAAATTATAATGGTTAGTATGTAAAAGTAAACAAAAATCTACATACAATTGTTATGAATGACTTAGGATTTTAATTTTATTTGCTGGTAAATGGTTTGATAAAGTGTAAACAATTCCTCTGTATTGAGCCCGTACAAAAGGCATCTGTCGAATGCAAGCCCCAGAAAACAACTTCGAAAAAGCGTTGCATAATGTTTGGTATCTATGGCCTTTATTTCTTTATTCTCAATTGCCCTTGATATGACTTTTTCCCACAGGTTGATCTCTTCAAGTGAGTTACGTGTCATTATCTCAGAGAAGTTGGGATAGATTTTAGACGCCTGGAGGTATAAGGAAAAATACTGTTTGTAAATATTAACAACAGAGATGGATAACATCCTGGACATTGTGGTGTTTATTCCGCTGATATATAGCTTTATAAATTGCTCAAGGGAAGTGTTGTTGTCGAATTTGAATTTCACAGATGGATCCTGTGTTTTGATCATGTAGGTGTCTATTACCTCGTTAAATATTTCTTCCTTATTCTTAAAAAAATAGAATATTGCCCCTCTTGTTTTCCCGACTGCATTTTCCAAATCGGAAATACTTACTTTTTCATAATTATTATTCAGGAATAATTTAAAAGCCTCTTCAATAATTCTTTCTTTTGTTGTCATAACAATGTAGATCTAATGCTAACAAACTTACGTAAAAAGCATGATTAAGCAAATGAAACAGCCACTTTTATGATTGGAAATATCATTTGGTATCGCGAAGCATTTTTTTGTTTGGATTATTTTTTTCATATATTTACATACCGCATATATGGTATATCTTGGACGCTATGCATACATTATTTGTGCTAAGTGACGTGCCTTTGGCATGCACCGCAGCAGTAAATATTTGTAAACATGACTTCCTGAAAAAATTATAATTGAATGGACGAACGACCTGAGAGTCTCAGTCGATACGACAGGATTATTAACCGTTAACCACCTGGTTATATACTATAGTACACTGTAAAGCTTGCTTAATATACACCATTTAAATCTATACCATGCAAGACAGAATTATTCATGAGGATGGTAGAGCACTATCTGATGAAACGCAGAATGATTTCAGGAAAAGAGCGTGGCATGTATTTTATATTCGCCCTCGAAATGAACGAATTGCGAAACAGATTCTCGCTAATCATGGTTATGAAGTCTTCTGTCCTGCAATCCATGAAACAAGACAATGGAAAAACAGACAACGAAAAAAAATCTGGTTCCCGCTATTCCCCAATTACTTATTTGTCTTTACTTATCACCATGAAATATATACCATTAGAAGAATATCTCAGGTTGTAAACTTCGTTTCTTTTTCCGGGAAACCATCCACAATAACGGAAAAGGAGGTAGATGGAATACGGAAAATGTTGGAAATAGGGAGTTTGATTACAGTAGAGAATCAATTCTCCAGCGGAGAACATGTACGAATTGTCTCCGGTCCATTAAAAGGACATGAAGGAATTCTGGTAAAACGACGAAATAGAAGCCGGTTTGGTATTCGCCTGAAAGCCATCAGCCATTCAGTATTTATCGATATAAGCCAATCAGACCTCGAGAAACTTAAAAACGCAGATTAATAAATTTGAACTCCCTGACTAAAGCGACGTCCTTACACTCTTAAAATTACAATTGCTCTTTTTTGAAGAGACATTTAAACCTTATTATTTTAACCCGAACTCCTAAAACGTTAACTATGGAAAAACACAGTTTATACGATGTTATTTTTAAAATGAGGCCCTTGCCTAAAAAGCTTACAGAACGGTCTTATATGGATGCACTTATTGCAGCAATTAACGAGCGGCTGACCATAACCGAGCACAGATACCGGTCATTGTTGCTTAACGCCGGACACACATCAGATTATATGTATTTTGTGGAGAAAGGTCTTGCCCGGTGCTTTTCTTTTGACATTCATACCGGGAGGGAGCTAACTTCTATTCTTTGGAAAGAACATAGTATTGTTTGTGATCCTGTGAGTTTTTTCCAGCGTAAGAAATCAGATGTTAATATTGAAGTGATGCCGGGAAGTTTGTTACTCTCCATATCCTACCGCCAGCTTCAGGAAATATATAGTTCTTTCCCGGAAGCGAGTGTTTTTGAACGTTGTGTTTCCCTTCAGTATGTTTACTTTTTTGCCCAAAGATCCCGGCAATTGGCGGTGAACTCTCCCTGGGAAAGGTACCTGCACTTATTAGCATCACATCCGGGTATCGAATTAAAAGTATCGAAGGATATCATAGCATCTTATTTGAACATAGCCCCTCAGTCACTAAGTAGGATGCTTCGAAAGAAAGGGCATCCCTGAATGTTCCGCAGTTTTGATTTCATCTTATAGGATGATCAGTTGCAATTATTCACTTTTTGAATTGTGATTCTTTACGAGTGCCCCATCATTCGGTTAAGATTTTTTTTGATCTGGGTTCTTTCATTTGTTAATACAGGTTCAGACGAATGACCCGGCACAACCGTACCTTTGTAAATGTATTGAGGCGAAAACATGACCTCAAATATTTACCGGGAGAACGGTATGTATACATCAACCACTAGTTGGTCAAATAACCTGAAGATTACATTCTCCCGCAAAATGACCTTTAAAACAAACAAATTTTCAGCTATGAAAAAGCTCCATCCAAAACACTTTACAATTCTGGTTCCACTCTCCTCCTATTTGTATATCCTGCTTTTTGTGTATGCCGGGATTAGCAAATTGCTGGACTATGAAAACTTCACTGTACAGTTAGCACAGTCGCCATTACTAAGCGCATATGCCGGTGCGGTAGCACCTGCAGTAATAGGCCTGGAATTTTTGCTGGTCGCATTATTGATATTTAGAAGGATTCGTTTAGCAGGTCTTTATGGATCATTCTTTCTAATGATCGCTTTTACGATCTATATTTATCTGATTCTGAATTACAGTGATTTTGTCCCCTGTTCATGTGGAGGTATCATCGAAAAATTGAACTGGACGGAGCACATGATTTTTAATATTGCTTTCATAATCCTAGCTCTTTTTGCAATTGTACTTTCAGAAAAGGAGAAGCATACACGAAGACACATTGTGCTTCTGAGAACAACGTTGCCTTCCATACTGGCCGTTGGTGTTGTTGTGGGGCTCTTTTTGTCATCTGAGCATATCATAAAAAAAGAAAACAATTTTATTCGCCGGTTTGAACAACATTCTCTTAGGGATGAAAAGGCACTAGCTCTGGGGATAAATTCCTATTATTTTGCAGGGATGGCCGATGGAGAGATCTATCTGGGAAATTATACAACTCCATTAGTGCTTACCAGTATAGATACAGCCCTTACAAGAATGAAGACCGTAAAACTACAATTAGACGATGAAAAACACTCGTTTCGTTTTATTCAGGTACAGGTTAAACCTCCTCATTTCTATCTTTTCGATGGAACGGTACCCATTATTTACCGTGGGCTGTTGGGTGACTCCTTGGCTCATAAGATAAGTGCAGATGATTGTTATTTTTCCCAGTTGCAGGTGATAGATTCTGTCAATATGGCTTTTAGAGCTCAAAGCAACCAAAGCAAAACACAGGTATTGGGATTACTTCAACTGGAACAACACCCGAAAGTGGCACTGTTTGAATCCTTACTTGAAAAACAGGTGGATGGAATGTTCGATACGGACGGGCAGTTCCTTCAGGACGACCAAAGCGGTGAACTCATTTATATTTATACCTACCGCAACCAATTCCTGATAATGAACCAGTATTTAAGTTTGTTGCGGAAGCTACATACCATTGATGACATATCTCAGGCACAGGTACAGGTACATGCATTTTCCGATGGGAGACATAAAATGAACGCTCCCCCCTTGAAGGTGAATAAAACATCGGTGGTTCACCGGCAGGTGTTGTTTAACGCATCTAACCTGATAGGGAGATTTGAGTCAAGAGAGTTATGGCAGAAGACATCTGTTATTGATTTGTACCGAACCGACCAACAAGAATACCTGGGCAGCCTGTATGTGAATGACCGCGGAAAAAACAAGCTGTCCGGGATATTTGCCACAGATAACTACCTGTTTGTTTTGTGTGGAAGTGAAATTGTGCGTTACCGTTTTGCGCAAGCGTTGATGCGGGATTTTGCGGCAGGGGAAGCCGAAAAACCTGAAACAGAGTAGGCATTAAATTAAAATTACAGAAAAATGAAAAAGTTTAAAAATCTCTATTTGTCAGCTGCCATTGTACTGTTGGGAGTTGGTGCTGCTTTTGCGACCAGTAATACAAAAAGTGCTTCTGATACTGTTCCCGGTTATCTTATGGAAAGTGGCCAGTGTATTGAGAAAAGAAGTAACTGTAGTACTACTGGAACGGAGTTCTGCACATGGACGGATGCCAACAATCAGTCCCACAACCTCAGTGGAACCAATTGTATCCTTCCACTGTATGAACCATCGGCACGTTAAACTGAGGGGGATGCTAACCTGCATCCCCCTTTATTTCTTTGTCAATCCAACTGACATTTTCCTCTCCTTTTAAAAAATAATTAAACCACTCCAGAGTCCGCGAGAGCAGATCCCTGTTTGCTTCTGGCGATGCAAGGACATGTCCTTCATGGGGATAAAAAAGGGCTACCACCTTTTTGTTATTTCGCTTCAGTCCGATATAAAACTCCATAGTTTGTTCCCAGTAAATATTCTGGTCTTTCTTGCCGGTCCATAACAGGACGGGAGCATTAACCTGATCCACATAATGAATCGGATTATTCTTAAAATACAAGTCCTTATCATCGCTAAAACTTTTATTCAGCTCGTACTGTCCGCTTTCATATTGCCAGTAAAACGGACTTTGAAAATTGTAGTTGAAAGAAAAATAAGACCGGACAATATCACTGTTACCAGCTCCGGCAACATAGGCTGCAAAACGTTTGGAATGTGTGGCTATAAAATTTGTTTCGTAGCCGCCATGCGAATGCCCGATCAGTCCTATCTTGTTGTGATCAATTAACCTGTTGGAAGTTAAAGCATCCAGTGACTGTTCCACACAGTCCAAAGCCGATAAGCCTGTTCCTTTGTCCCCGTAAACAATATCCGGGAAATAAACGAAATAACCATTTTCCAAAAGCAATCTCAGGTTAAAACCATCACAGTTTACCGATTTGTATGCAACCACCGGGTACCTGTTGGCTTCCTTATTGAGTTGAACCTGATAAATATGTACTACCATGGGATATTGTTTTGTCCGATCAAAGTTCAATGGATAATACAAAATACCTTTAAGTGGGACTCCGTCGCTATTGGCAAACGAAATAATCTCCTGTTTAAGGGAAAGGATATCGGGATCCTGCTGAATAGTTTGGTTGAAAGACCATTCCTTTTTGCCCAGCTCTTTATAAACGATCCGCGGTGGCAGGTTATAATTCTCTTCCAGCCACGAAAAAGCGGTAAACGACTTGTTGTACATGAGTTTCTTGATGTAGTTGGTAGTTCTGGGAATAATCGTTCTGCATTTTCCATTATCCAACAGGATGAAAGAACTTTCATTTTTCTTCGAATCAAATAACTCAAGAATAAGGGGTTTTTGGGGATCGACGGTTTTTTCGTAAACGCGAATACTTGCAGGTTTCGGTTCCGTAGAGCTGTTAAGGATTGTCACGCGAACTCCTTCAAAATTTACAAATTTCGACAACTCGTTTTCTTCCGGATCAAAGCTCCACAGACCATCATCACCGTCAAAGAGGATGGATTTACCATCGTCAATAAAATAAGGAGTATTCAGCAGGCTGTTGGTAATTGTTTCCATTTTGCCCGAAGCCATGTGATAAACCTTCCAGGTCTTGTTTTTAAAGTAAAGAACATATTGGCCATTCGGAGAAGTGAACAAAGGTGAGGATAGGGTATCGATCATTGCGTGAGTGTTTTTTAGCTTATCGTAGCGGAATAAAAGTTGCGGTGTTGTTTTTGTATAATCCTGCAATTCATAAGGATCAAAACTCAGGAAATAAAGTTCACTGCCAATGGCGACACTGTTAATCAAATCCTTGTTTCCTAAATGCTGTATATTTTTTCTTTTTGGTTCCCATACGTAGTAAGCCTCCTGTGTGGAAGGAACAAATTTATCTTCCAGTTGCATGTCTTCTCCATACCAGATATCGACAAGTGAAGTATTCTCTTTCTCCCGGTTGACCCACAGACGCACGTAATAAACACCACCCTCACCAATTACGTCCGTAAACGCGCGTTGAAAAGGTTGGGACAGTTGCTCGTTTAACAACCAGGTGTTTTTAGTTTTCAGATCAAGGTAGCGAAGCTCTGCAAGGGAGCCGTCCGCGGATTTCTCGTGGATCATGATACCCTGTTCATCGGGATCAATCGTCAAAGACGAGATTTTATGGGGCGAGTGGTAAATGTGTTCAATTGACTGATTTCGGATTCGCAATACTTCGAACTCGTTGTTTTCAGTTTCCATCACCGCATAGATATGGTCTTCTTCTGAGATATGGAAGCTGCTTACCCGGGCGACCTGAGTAATAAGGTCTCCGTTTACACGACGAAGTTCGAACCGGTTGTTGTCTTCGTTATTGTAATGCAAAATAAACTGATCGTAGCTATCCAGTGTCTGAAAACGTTTTACATTCATGAAACTTGTGCTTGTTTGCTTTTCCAGGTTTATAAGCTCGGCACGGTTACCACTTTTCATCAGCATATAATTGTCACCCATAAAAGTAATATCTCGAACTTTGATCCGGTAATCAACAGGCTTTTCGGGTACCTGACTATCAAAGATCAAAAGTGTATCCCGGTTGTCGTCATACGTTTTCCAGGCGGTGAGCCACCTTCCGTTGTCGCTCATTTTTAGCACGGTTAGACGATATTGGCTGGCAGCCAGTTTTTCCATCTCGTTCTGATGGATTTGCGCTGATAATTCCAGGCCTGCTGCAAGCAGCAGACACTGGAATACGAAGAAAATGATACTTGAAGATTTCATAATTAATAGTTTGAATTTTGAGGGTATAAATTGGTATTTTGCAACAATTCGTTTTGAGGCAGGGGCCAAACACTTTTATAATCTTCCCAGTTGGGCTTTGTAGCGAGTAACTCATCCAGTTGCTTCAGGCGTTTCAGGTCGAAAAAACGATGTCCAAACTCGGTAAAGAATTCGCGGCGCTTTTCGGCCAGTAATTCCGTGAGAATAGTATCTCCTGATAAAGACGTAAAAGCAGGTAATCCGGTTCTTACCCTTGTGGCGTTTAGATACGGTAGTGCTTCATCAAACCGGTTTTGTCTGACCAGCGATTCGGCCATAATAAAATAAACCTCTGCAATACGGAAGACCACGGAGTATTCATTGGTGTTAGTCCCGGCCAGGTTCTTGTACTTATTCGGTCGGTACCAAAACTCGTCGTTGAAGCTGACCCGGGTCATCCAGAACTGCTTACGCAGGTCGTCATCGGAGAAAGTGTTCACCAAATCTTCTGTAAGCGCATAGGAATTGGGAGCAGCATCCGTAAAATAATAAAAGGTCGCTTCAGGGGTGGCATCTCCATTGTTCTTTGGTTTTAGTTGCCAAAGAATATGGTTGCCGGATTTATGAAAGACCTCCTGGATATCATTCTGAAGCTGGTATAACGGCGACTGTAATATATTGCTTGCTGTCTGTTCGGCAAGAATCCATTCTCCCTGGATCAGGTAAATACGGGCCAGTAGCAATTCAGCAACCTTGCGGTTTGGATAAATGCGTTCGGCATTGCGGTAATCATCACTTAAATATGTGATGGCTTCCTTCAGATCGGTTACTAATTGAGACAAGATTTCCTCATTAGTGGTTTTCGCCAGACTGCGGTTGTATTCATAATTAGTACTGGCGGTGTAGGGGATGTCACCAAAAAGTTCCTGTAAATAATAATACAACAGGGAGCGTAACAAGATTGCTTCTCCCTGCAGGATGTTTTTGTCTTCATCAGACAGTGCTGTTGAATGCTGAACCCCATAAATAATGGCGTTGGCATAGTAAATTTGCTGATAAGTTGTTTCCCAGATACTTTCAATGTTTGAATTGGTTTCCTGCTGAAGGTTTCGGCTGATGTCGACCACACCATTCTGGTCGTAGTAATAACAATCCAGATCATCAGCATAAGAAGCCAGCAAAGGCCCAATGCCAATATAGCCGCCTCCCGTAAGAACTGACCGGTCTCGCAGACTGGCATACAACCCGGTTAGCGCGGCATTGGCAGTTCTGGTGTCTTCAAAGACCTGGGAGGTGCCCAGTTGATTGGAGGGATCATCCACTTCAATCAAATTCTCGCAAGAGGCCATAAATAGCGCCCCAAGGAGGTATGTGATAACTATTTTTTTCATCTTATTATTTTAAATTTGATTTATTCAATTTTATGATGTGAGCTGTTGTATTCCGGCTCACAATTCTGAAACTGTGATAGTGCCTGTGTTTTAAAAGTTAAGCTGAACACCAAAAGCCCACGTTTTTAATGGAGGCAAAAATCCGGATAAAGTAAATTCCGGATCCACGCCAAAGTAATCGGTCAGTGTCCACAGGTTTTGGCCCTGAACGTAAAAACGTACATCTTCTGCCAACGTATTTATGGGCAGCCGGTAACTCAACTGTATATTTTTCAGGCGGACAAAGGAAGCGTCGCCAATTCCGGCTGTACTTCTGCTAAAATATCCGTGTAAGTTGTTTTTCAATGCATCTGTTCCCGATGAATAGGGCATAAACCGGCCATTCGGATTATCCGCTGACCAAACATCCAACACTTCAACAGGTTGATTGAACATACTGCCTGGCCTGATCATAGAGCTGATGTAATTCTTCTGACGTTGATTGACAAACTGAAACAAAAACGAAAAGTCCCATTGTTTGAAAGTAAGCTGGTTCGACCAGCCACCAAAGTATTTTATCGCAATATCTTCGATTACCTGGTTATCGTCTGGTGATGTAATCGCACCGTCATCATTGTAATCGGTAAACACATAATTACCTGTTTCGGGATCGATACCCTCGTAGTTGTAGACCTTCACGATCGAAGTCGGATAGCCTATCACATATTGGTTGGCATAGGTCGATCCTTCCAGTCCGGGGAAATCCAACAGCTTATTGGATGGGAAGCTGATGTTAAAATTACTGTTCCACTGAAAGTGTCCTTTACTTATGGGAGTGGTATTGAGTTCCAGTTCCAGCCCCTTGTTCTCCACTGTGGCCGGAAGGTTCGCCTGGATGCTACTAAATCCGGTGGTGGCAGGCAAAGGAATACCTACCAGCTGGTTACCTGAACGGTTGCGGTACCAGGAAGTATTCAGCTCCAAACGGTTATTAAGAAAGGCCAGATCAAGGGCGAATTCCAGTTTAGTGGTTTTCTCCCAGCTAAAGTAAGGATTGTGCAGGCGGGATGGATACATACTGGTATTGCCACCATAAATGGTACTGTTTACCGTGTAGGTATCCAGATGTTGGTAGTCGCCAATCAGGTCGCTGCCGGTAATTCCATAGCTTCCCCGGAGTTTTCCGAAGCTAAGCCAGGAAATACCGTTCATAAAGTTCTCTTTACTGAAAAGCCACGCCGCACCTACAGCTCCGAAATTGGCAAAACGATTGTCAGGGCCAAAGCGGCTGGAACCATCGCGGCGACCTGTCAGGTTCAGGATATAGCGGCTTTTGTATTGATAGTTGATTCGTCCGAATACCGCGGCATATTTGTAATCTGTCCCGGAATCATCAGTGATGGCTACCGTGCTTGCAGCCGCCAGATTGGTGATCAGCGCATTGCTTTGAAAGCCATATCCCATCAGGCCTGATTTGGTGTTTTCTGTTTGCTGATAGGTACCACCTATTAAAATGTTCAACTTATGGTTGTCAAACATATGACGGTAATTTAACTGTGGCTCCAACAGGTACGAAAAACGTTGATTCTGACTTTTTAAAGCTAAGGAACTTGCCGGTGTAATTCCGTAGGCCGGATTGTACATGGTATTTGGTCGTAAGGCAATTTCATTAAAAAACTGGTAATTGCTTCCGCCATTCAGTTTCACAAACAACGAAGGCAGCAGTTCATAGCTAATATTCAGGTTGAGGTTGAAGGTTTTACTTTCGTTATTGTAGGTGCTTTCGTAAGCTGCCAGTGGGTTGTTAAAGGTATTGTTTTCCCAGTTGAGGCTGCCGTCCTCCTGGTACAAAGCCGGAGCATTAGGGCTAAGCCTGAACGTCTGATTCGTAATATCTTCATAGATCACATTGTTGGATTGATCAGAAAACAGTCCCGAGGCAGTCAGTGTAAGCCGCTTGTCTGCAGATTGGTGGCTCAGATTACCCGAAAGATTGGTCGTCTTGTACAGGAAGTCATCGGAGAACACCGTTGTTTGCCGGTTTTGACTACCGCTTATCAGAAAGCTGGTAGTTTCATTGCCTCCTTTCAACGAAAGCTGAACCATGGAGTTGGTAGCAGTTCCACCGATTAACTCTTCCTGCCAGTCAGTAAAACGTTCTTCATCCCAGGTGCCGTTTACATCATAAGCATTGGCCGGATAATCGGTCAGTCCGTCATTAGCGTAAGCCTGATGGCGCATGTCAAGATATTGCTCCGTGTTCATCATGTTCATGTGTCGGGCAACCCGGCTTACTCCGTAGCTGCTGTTTACGCTAAATACGGTTTTATGAAGTGCTTTACCTGTTTTAGTAGTAATTAATATAACGCCATTGGCACCCCGCGATCCGTAAATGGCTGTGGCATCAGCATCTTTCAGTACCTCGATACTTTCAATGTCGTTGGGATTAATGGCAGAGAGTGGATTTGTTTCCGTATAAGGGAATATACCGGTTGAGTAGGTGGAGGTAGTTTGAGCACTTACCGGTACACCATCAATAATGTACATGGGGTAATTGCCGGCTCTTCTCAAACTGTTTGTTCCCCGGATCTGGACGTTGTAGCCACTTCCGGGGATCCCACTGCTTTGAGTAATGTTAACACCGGGCATGCGACCCTGTACAGAGGAAAGGACATTTTTAACAGGTTGATTCTCCAGTTCTTTTGATCTTACCCGGGTAATACTTCCGGTTCGCTCCTGGTCTTTTACGGTGTAATAGCCCGCATTGATGGTGACTTCAGAGAGTGTGGTGATGTCTTCCCGGAGCTGTACATCTACCAGAGAACGTCCGTTTACAGGAACTTCCAGGGTTTTAAAACCGATAAAGGAAAAGGAAAGTACAGCATCGGAGGGCACGTCGTTTAAGAAATAGCGCCCGTTGGATTCGGTAATCGTACCAATTGATGGTGATTCTTTTAGTACTACATTAACTCCGGGAAGCGGCTGTTTATTCTGATCCGTTACACGGCCACTTACGTTTATGGTTTGTGCGAACGCGTGGCCGGAGAACAATAGAATGGGAATACAAAAAACGAATAATAGCTTAAGCGTTCTGCCCATGCCTTTTACGATTTTGGGCACAGGATATACTAATACAGCGAAATAGCTTTTAAAATTTTGCATAAAATTTATTTTAAGATTGGGTAAATAAAAGTTGAATCCTAAAATGAAAGGATTGGTAGTTGAGTCGTGAAGATTTGGTGTTTCACGATCTTTTAAATCAAGTCATTCCTCACTCGGGTGATTTAATTTTGTTTTGGTACAGGCTATGGTGCCGGCTGAAGAAAAATACCAAACTCATGTAGGAAAGTGTAGTTGCAAAACTGAATAGTTTTTGCCGTTTCCCTGGCTTGTTGTTGACTATTTGAGGAATCGCAAAACGATCAAAGCATTTCCGGAAAATCAGACACACAGGGGCATAATTTTCCTTGTATGGAAAGTTTTTCATAAATTTCGATGTTAATTGATGGTTAGAATTAATTAACGACCAAGCCTGCTACACGTCGCCAAACTGTTGTAGCGGGCTTACTAGTTGTTCTCTGATTATTTTGTCATAGGCTGATTATTTTTTTGGTAAAAACGAAATTACGTAGCATCATGCTTGTGGCAAGTATGATGTAATCCGGGAAGCTGAGTTTTTGATGAAAACGCCTGGAATCTAAATAGAAAGGCGCGGACTCAACTTACCGGACTGGGGTACTGGTATACCTGTACACAGATAAGAGAGCCCACGCCTAGGTCGTGAGCCTTATAACTTATCATCTCGTGTACTTTCAAATTACCAGTTTTCAGTCCGAGACTCTAAGCGAATGCTTCTAATATTTTATTTATCGAAGGTTCGCAAAATTACATCTTCCAAATGTAATGTCTGGCAAATATAATAAAAAAATAGAATTACAGGACTATAGTCCTTAGTTTTCTGATCTCTTTTTTATTCTTTTTGTATAATGCACGCTTCATTAGACGAGATAGAACGTTATATAATAAAAAGAGTCAAAGAGATTAGAGAAAGTAAAGGTATAAGTCAAACTTCTTTATCATTGTCCATAGGTAAGAGTACTTCATTTATCTCTGATATTGAGGCTCCTTCAAAAAAGGCAAAGTTTAACGTTATACATTTAAATCTAATAGCTAAAGCTTTGGGATGTTCACCAAAAGATTTCTGGCCGGATAATCCTATATTGGAAAAAAAATACGATTTTCTAAAAGAATTAAAAGCAAAGAAATGAGACTCTACTAATATTGGAGAGTTTTTGTACATCATCCCCGCCAGAAAGGAAGCTTCATACATAACTTCCACATTTGATTTTTGACGACACAAATGCAAAACCTTGAGAACCATAAGAGCTATTTTTTACCTATCTCCTACAACAAAGTGGCTATCAATCAACAAGTGTTGTTTTAATTCTATATTATGCTAACTTTAAGGTCCAAATTAAAACCTTAGCGTTGAATACGTACCCTGAAATAACAATAAAAAAGACATTAAGCTTAATAAGTTTTGTTGTACCTCCATTTAGGGTGGATAACAGTACTTTTAAAAACGTTATAATGAAAATAACATTACTTGGTGATGTTATTACTAGTTAGTTGTTATTAAAAGACATCATGAACATGGCAAATGACGAACTAAAATGCTTTAAGCTAACCGTTTATCTTTTGAAAGAATCAGTTAAGGAATTCAGGCAAGCTATTCATGATAAAGCAATATATCATGTTTACGATTTAAAAGATGAAATTGATGCAGAAGGAGTGGTGATCGTAGGTAAGACAAAAGAGAACGAACCTAGTTGGAAAGAATTTATTCAAGAAGGCATAAAAGATAAATTACCCTCAATACTAAATACTTCTAACCGTGCATTAATATTTTTCAATATTGATCAAAGATTCTTTGCTATTCCCTTTGGATATGGAAAACATCTAATAAATGAAGAATGTATTGACAGAGAGTTTGGTTTAAAAACAGCACTCAATATTATAAACGCAGACAAGCTTATTAGTGTTGACAAAGCTAATATTGGAGATTTATCAGTACTGACAAAAACACAAGCATCCAAAAAAGGATCTCCTGATTATTTCGATATTGACATAATAAAAGATCTTCTACGTAGTATAACTGGCGAACCAACAGTTCAATTATCAAGCGAATTTGGAAATATCGTTACTGGCAATGAAGGTGTATATATTTCTCCCAAAACAAACTTTGCAAAAGTGCCAGAGATATTGAGAAAATTAAAAAGTGAGTATAGCAAAACAACCTACAGAAAACGATTTGATTGGATTGATAATATCAAAATTGAGCGTGATCCTGCTAAAATTGAAAAATTGAGAGAAAAACTAATCATGGAAATGACAAAAAGCAATTCCAATTCGATTCATTTAGCGCCACCATTTATTGTTAGCTGGGAGGAATTTATTGGTATATCCTTTACTCCTAAAGGAGAGTTTTATAATGAGTTTGATATTCAAAATTATTATACTTCAAGAAATTCGACAACGACAGACTTAGATTGGGATAAATTGATAAGACAAAAGCTCTACTTTAAAGAAAGTAATAACGAAGATATTATTCCTTTTCCTCTTTGGCGGTTTATTAATTTTGAGACAGAGTATAAAGGTCATCAATATGTTTTTACACTTTCAAATTGGTATCGTATAAATAAAGATTATCATGATCAGATATATAATTATTGCAACTCAATTTCAGAATCTGAAATTAAGTTCTTAACATGCAATGAAAAAGAAAGCGAAGGAAAATATAATGAGAGAATGGCAAAGTCAGATAGTAATTTATTATGCATGGATAGGAAGCTAATTGGTTCAGATATTTCCCGCTCACAAATTGAAGCTTGTGATATTTTTGCAAAAAGCAAAGAATTAGTTCATGTTAAATTTAGAGAAAGTTCATCGACTCTGAGCCACTTATTCGCTCAAGGTCGAGTTTCTTCTAATTCTTTAAGACGTGATAAAACTTTCAGGAAAAATTTTAGATCAAAATTAAAGTCGCTTGGTTTCGATAACAATTTAATTCCTCTAGAAAACAGGGAGTTAAAATCTGAAGATTATACTATTACCTATGCAATAATTGAGAAAAAGGATAGGTCCTTCGTAGATGCTTTACCTTTTTTTAGTTTAATCAATTTTAGATTAGCTTCAGAAGAATTAATGGCAATGGGATTTAATGTTAGAGTCAAAAAAATTATGATCAAATACAACAACTAACATTTTATTTTAAATCGCTCATAATCAGACAGATAAATCACACCTGAATGATTGAAATAAAGAAAAAAAGAAATCTATTATTAGCAGTTTATTATTCAGATATTGGAAATCCCGACTGGCCAGATGAAAAATTTAAAGCTAACGAAACATTCCAATTGAAAGGAGTTTATTCTGTAAACCACAACAAACTTCATCAGAAAATCCAAGAGAATGGTAACTTTGACACAGAATATCAATTTATTATTGGAAAACTCAAAGGAGAATATTATAAAATAAAGAAGTCTGTATTTAATCTCAAAAACGATTTCTATTTACACAGGGAAATTGAACTTTCTGATAAACATTTTTATGCTCCAGACAAAATCTCAATATTAAAACAAATTGACACGAAAGTAAATGGTTCAGTATACATTGGTGGGGAAAAAGAAGACATTTTACCATATCAAGAGTTTGAAAGACTAATCAAATTATTTCCTAACGCATATGAAATTAAAATTTACAGGGACGCAAGAGTAACTTCTATTATTAATGAATATTTTGAAAATTTAAAGGATTATGAAGAAATTTACAAAACCTATTTAAATAAAAAACATACACGTCAAGAAAACACATTAATAAAGACTTTTAAAGATTCTGAAATAGAGAAATATGAAACGATTCACGAGAAACTTGATTCTATGCTTAATAGTGAAATCTCATATTCAGAGAAAACATGGCAAAATGAAATAATTCAAATAATACAATTACTTTTTCCTAAATATATTTCCGTTTTTAAAGAAGTTGTTTTTAAAGACATATATAACAACAAAATGAGAAGACTCGATTTTGGATTGGTGGATTTTATGGGAAACTTAGACATTGCAGAAATCAAAATCCCTTTTGACAAGAATATAATTTCAAAGAATAAATACAGAGAAAACCATATTCCAAATCGAGATTTGTCCGGGACAATTATGCAAATAGAGAAATACATTTTCTATTTAAATAAGACAGGTATTAAAGGAGAACAAGAGTTGACAAAAAAATATAAGAAAGAATTACCAGAAGGACTTAAAGTTAAAATAATAAATCCTAAAGGGATAATCATTATGGGGCGAGACAAATACATTGAGGATTCTCAAAAGAATGATTTTGAAATAATTAAAAGAGAATATAAAAATGTGATAGATATATTCACCTATGATGATTTACTGAGTAGGTTGGATTTGATAATTAAACAGTTAAAAACTATTTAAAATATCGTGAACTCATAAACTTATAACAATGAATTTTAACGAAATATGGAAAGTTGTATTAGGCATTATAGCTTCTGTCGGAGGAATTGGAGTAATTATTTTATGCATCTCAAACTATTTAAGTAAATTATTTGCCGACAAATACCTAGAAAAAGTCAAGACAGACTTTGAAATTAAACTCGAAAGTTATAAAAGCCAACTTGAAATTACCAAAACTGTTTCATTAAGATACTCAAATTCTCAGTTTGAAGAATATAGCAAACTTTGGGCTTCACGCGTAATTTCATTCTAAATTAGTCATAAACGACATTGACTGATTTTTACTGTTTTGTTATCCAACGTGCAACTCCTCCATGATGAGAGCAAGCTCCCCGGCCGGTAGCAGTACTATGGGTACTATTTTTGTTTCCAGCTCTGGAGTTAACAAGAGTTGCTTTAATTCGTTATTATGCTAACTTTAAACTCCGAATAAAAACCAAAACCGTTGAATACGTACCTAGCTTTAACATTTTACAAAAGATTGGGTTATACACCCAAAATGGAGGAATAATCCAACTTGCAAGAGGTGTACGTACGTTGGCAAAAGTGTAAAGAAGAAAAAAGATTAGTTTAAGCTCACAAGAAATTAATCAATAAGACCCAAAAACTTTGTTTAATATTAAACTAAATGGCAGAATTTTTAAGGACATCAGGAATTTCACACAACATTGAAGAAATCATTATAAACGCAAAAGAAAAACTAATAATAGTTTCTCCATACCTTAAACTCACAGACAACCTGTTTGAGCGATTAAAGGAAAAAGCTACTGATACAATAGATATTGTTTTCATCTATGGGAAAAGTGAACTAAATGAATATGAAAAACAGAAATTGTTTAGCATCCCAAATTTGAACTTATTTTACTACCAAAACCTACATGCAAAATGTTATTACAATGAATCAAAGATGCTTATTACTTCCATGAATTTGCATGAGTATTCAGAAAGGAATAATAGAGAAATGGGAATACTTATTAACAAAGTAAGCGACAACAAAATATTTGAAAATGCAGAACAAGAATCTATGTCTATTTTAAAAGCATCAGTATTAGAAAAAAGGGCAATCACTCCTAAAAATACAAAACCAAATATCACTAATGACTTTGAGTTTAAATCAATTGAAGACATTAAATTATGGAATGAAAAGCTTCTAACCTTGCTAGCCGAAAGATATAGTCCATCAGATTTTAAATTAGGGGAATACAAACCTACTATTGAGTGTGATTCCTTCACATCTGAGAATTTATCACTGATTATTGAACCTGAAATGAGCTTTATGAGAATAGTTTTTAAATTTAATGGGAAAAACCGAAAGGATTTATTTTATACTGTTAAGGAAAATCGGAAAAATGAACTGGAAAATTCCTATTTAGATGGAGTTGTCGGATGGGGAAACCAAATGATGAGAGTTAAGTTGGATTTCTCAAAAGAAAAATATCCAAACCTCTTTAATTATGACAAGAACTCTATTCTCTCCACAATAGAATTAATCAGTAACGGTGAAAAAATAATTAATGGCATTTTAAATAAATAGTGTACGCATGATTTGAGAAGAAAACCATCAGGGGCCAATATAAGGTACATATTGCAGGGCGGGGCTCGGTGGTACGCCAACTACGTCCCGAGGCTTTGGATCGTTTTGCAGTTCCTAGTCTTTCGGACAGTAACGCACTCCGAAATCTGTTTCGACAACATGTACCAACCGTTGGTTCGATATTAACAACACACTACCAAAACAAGTATTGAAGACAGGAAACGCTTAAAAGACAAAATATGTTACAAGGTTATCCAACAAAAAGTGGAACAGGAATCTCAATATTCGGAGACTATGGAGATTTATACAGTCTTTATTCAACTGTTCACGAGATTGCAAATTCGTTAGATGAATATAACGAAAGATTAAAAGCTCAAAATCAGTTACTAATGAATTTTGCCTACGAAATTCGCAAAGCATATTCAGGTAACCGACTCACTGATAAATTAATATTTGAAGGAGATGATAAAGAAATGTACTATTACGGGTTCCATTGCGTATGGACTGATATACTAATATTTATTGCCACATTAAGATATAATGCAGGATACATACAAACAGAAAAATTACATCAGGCAAATCTGTATATGCTGGAATATGTTGTTGAAAAGGCAATGTTTGATTATGATGCTGAAGGAGCTAGCATCATACAATACTTTATTGGACAAAGAATAAACGTTACAAACAAATTTGCTTTCATAATTTATCAAGCATTACATATTCATTTTGTTTCAGCACGGACTGGTAAAAAAAGATTTAGGAACATTCCAAGCTTAATAGGAGACTTTTTTTCGGAACGGGGACAAGAATATAAAAATTTGATTGCTTCTTTTGAAACATCAGCTATAGAGCAAAATTGTGAAATTACAGACCTTGAATTTGATACCTTTCCCGATATAAAATGGTAAAAAACTACAGCTAATAAATATTCTAACTTTATAGTGGGTTCGGGGGTGTGCAGAGTGCAGTTTTTTTATCTAAATTTTCGTCCTGTCAGACAGTAAGTCACACCGAGTATCCGCTAGCCAATTGGCACTAACCGTTAATACCTATTTTGAAAAAAGATGCAACAATGTCCAAAATGTAACGGAGAAAATTTTAAAGTACTCAGACATTACGAATTCTATGATATTTATGAGTGCGTAAATTGTGGTTACTGGACTTATCCCAAAAATGATGAGTGTTGCAGAAAACCACATAGTGTTGTTGTTATTGAATGGATAGACCATTTTAAACATCGATTATTTTATCAGTGTACAAATTGCGGTTATGCAAACAGAGCTAAATGTTTAAATTCTAAAAAATTTGGAGAACAAGTAGAATCAGATTTTGATAATTACAGATTTGACGACCGAATTGAAAAAAAACTTAAAGAACTAAATTTTTTAAAACAGCAATTTCAGTATTACAAAAACTCAATTTATTTTAAATACTACAACTACTTAAACTCTGACGAATGGAAAGAAAAAAGAAAATTAGTTCTTGAACGAGACAATTTTACCTGCCAGCTTTGTAAGATTGCGCCTGCTGAAAATGTTCATCACATCTCATACAACTCAATTTATAAAGAGCCATTAAGCGACTTACTGTCCGTATGTAGAATATGCCATCTTGAGATTCATAAAAGTTTCTTTTTTGATGACAACAAGAAGGGCCGGTAATAATGAATTCAAGAGGTCCTAAATGCTGATGATCCGTTCATTTCCAATTTGGATGATATTTATTTCCTAAAAATAGGAAAAACATGTTGCTTTTATGGATATCAACGCGTATTTTTGTCCTAAAAATAGCAACTTTCGAAATGAAGATAATTGATTTGAATAGAAATAGAGTCAAGCCAAATTTAGAAAAATCGCTGGTTGAACTTTTGAACGAATATATGGAGAGACTATCTATCTCTAAAAATAAGCTGGGTCAGATATTATCTATCAATAAGAATTCTTTAGAAGATATCCTCTCTGGTAAAACAGTGGATATTAAAATGAATCATCTACTAAAAATAATGACCTTGCTAGAAATCGATGAAAGCTATATTGCTGATTATTGTTACGCTAATCTCGAGGACGAAGAAGTAACAAAGATAAATCAAATTAAAAAAACTAATTATCTTCTAAATAATTTTGACTTAGATAGTTTAAAAAAAGAGGGATTTATAAAATCCACTAAGAATCTAGAAGAGATAGAGTCTAGGATTATAGAGTTTTTTGGTCTTAAAACGATATTTGATTATACAAGGTTTGGTGAGAACGTACCGCTTTTTAGTCAATCTTCCCTTTCTGTAACCGAAAAAAAGAAGACTAAGATGTTATCATTCTGGGTTCAAACAGTAAAATTATCTTTTGAATCAATTGATAATCCTAACGATTATAATGAAGAACTTTTGTTGGAATTTATTGCCAAGAGATTGAAAACTTTCTCATTAGACGAGAGATATGGATTCATAACGGTAATCAGCGTATTATTTAAGCTCGGAGTTACAGTTTTGGTTCAGCCATATCTTACTTCTACTACGGCTTATGGGGTATCGATGTTTGTAAAAGGTAAGCCATGTATCGTGCTTACAGATCAGGGGAAAAAATATCATCTATTGTGGAGTACTCTGTTACATGAACTTTATCACATAATAAATGATGCTGATTATTTGAAAAAAGTGAGCTGTCTAATTTCTGGTAGCGAGCATTCCGATCTTTTTGTTGATGAACATGAAGCAGATTTGTTTGCCTCAAATGCGCTAGTTGGCCCGAAAGCATTGAGTATAGCTTCTAAGGTCATTAATTATGACTATAAAATAGGAGCGATGGCGGAGAAATTAAAAGTTCACAAAAGCATTGTTTATGGCCAGTATTTAGAGAGTTTAGACTCTTCAAGTCAGAAAAAAGAATTTCCAAAATATCAAAAATATTTACTTCGGTCGGACATTGCTGTTAAGCGTATCATTTTTAACCCTATTGGGCACAGGACTATCAAAGAAGCGGCAAATATAGTAAAAGAGCAAATTCAAAAAGTATCATAATATATGGAAGCTAATAAGAAGGAAAAAATTGACGAATTAATTCAAGCTACTCAAAAGGTTCTTAAAACACAACGGGAAAAAGATTCGAAGACTAGGACTCTTTTTGAATCCATAGAGGAGAAGGATGAAGAGATTGAGGAGTTAGTGAGATTAACAGATGCGGATGTACTTGCAGATCCAGAGAAATCATATGAACTGTTTTATAAAGGAATTCAAGGGTTTTTAATGAAAATAGTTCCAAAAAGTGAAGTTCGAACTGTGATTTTAGAACTTAAAACTATTTTATTAACCGGAAAAGAAAAAGAACACATAACGTATGGTCGAAGAGGTGCTGATTCCCGACAATCTCGTACTTCGCGAATGGAAAACGTTATTGATATCATAACGGAATGGGCTGAAACTCCGGAAGATTATTTAAGGCTAGGGATACTTCTTTTGAATAAAAATAAGGAATTGAATTATATTCCTCAGGATAGAGCAATAGGAGACTATTTGAAAAAATAAGATTGGTTTGTACTGAAAGCGAAGGCAGATAGGGAGAACAGCTTTCAAGTACTCCCTGATGTCGTGTGATTGCACCTGGAATCCGCATGTCTCTGTAAAGATATTTACTCCGTCGTTAAAACAGGAAAAATAACATGTTGATAGATTAATCGGGTTGGATCATTAGGTATTTATCCCGCTAAATTCTTGTGCTATAGCCCTTCGCTCGCGCCGATCCGCGATCGGTATACAATTCGGCAGAATTGAATCCGTTTTTTGGAGCTGTTTCCCAACAACCGGAGACCAGAAGAAGAATAGATAAATTTCAGAATAAATACCTCATAACCTCAGTATCTAGATGGGATAGTGCCAATTGAATTATTTCTGGTGGATTTGTGCCGGGATATGGAGTGTTGACAGGGAAAAACCGGCTCTGAAACAGGCTTATACAGGCATCTATATAAGTGTAAAAAATAAAAGAGCCATTCAACAATGGCTCTTTTTACTAATGTTAACCCCCAAACACACAGATGATCGGAACGATCATCGGTGTGTAAATATAATTATTTTTTAATTACTAATAGGTGTAGTTGTGATCTAAAAAATCTATGTTTTCTCATGATTTCATTGGGGAAGTCTACTTCTATTTTACACTTATTCTTAGCACCATATTTTTAAAATACCACAACCTCATCATAGCTTTGCCCCGACTTTGATCCAGCCATTGTCTGTTGAATTATTTATACCACATGAATAAATTAG
Source organism: uncultured Draconibacterium sp. (assembly GCF_963676815.1). NCBI lineage: Bacteria > Pseudomonadati > Bacteroidota > Bacteroidia > Marinilabiliales > Prolixibacteraceae > Draconibacterium > uncultured Draconibacterium sp. The sequence goes on along the minus strand of NZ_OY781365.1, from coordinate 2,646,860 downwards.
ATTCATTAAGGAGGCGATTATAACCACCATTTCTTCGAATAATCTTGAGCCTCTACCCCATTATAATATTCACTAATAATCAAAAACTATAATTTATGCTTGAATACATTACTAACCTGCGTAAACAGACCGATGAACTTATAGAGAGTATTGAATCATCGAATACTAATGTTTTAAAAAAATCACTCGAAGCATCACGAGTGCTTGCTGAATCGTTCGATAAACTAAAACAGTTTATTCTTTCCTATAAATTTCGGGACGAAATGGAAGAAATTACCTTTTTTAAAGAGATAAAACCGAAATTTTGTTACCGTTTAATTTATTACCGGAAAATATACAACATAGAAATGAACCGTCCTGCAGGGACAAACAAACAAAAGGAGTATCTCTCCGAACAATTAAATGAGATTAATAAATACAACGTCAAGAGGCTGGATTTTATACGTTATTACCGTTCGGGAGCTTCTCATCTGGATTCGTTATATTTTTTGCGAGGTAAGATGGATACCGAACAGTACCTGGAAACCTTCTATTTCGAATTGGATCCAAATTTTTCAACCAACTGCGATTTTAAGGTTGCAAAAATATTATCAAACGATATGTTATCCGCATATCTGATGCAAGAAATAGAGCTGTTAAATACCAACGGCCTAACACCATTTCATTTTGGCTTCCCTGCTACCAAACTTACATGGAAAGGGACAAAAACAGAACTAATGGAACAGCTTTACTCATGGGATAGTGATAATTCTTTCGGAGATGTTCCACTAACCCAGTTATCCGATTACATCCAGAAAGTTTTTAATATCCAGTTGGATAAAAACCTATCGCGTTCATTTAGCGATATGAAAATCCGAAATGTCCCTACTCCATTTCTTGACAGCCTAAAAAATTCCCTACTAAAACGAATGGGACGTAAATCTGAATAACTATACCGAGTAAGTACTCTTATTAATTGAAGTAAACTCGCTAACAACTCTACATATTAAGCACTGTTTATCTGCACATTACCTCCATCACTAGAAGAAAAATGATACCGACTTCCTGATCATCAATACTCCTTCCCCTTATGTTTACAGTAATTTAAAAGTTACTGTTATGTATATCGACCAAAAATATTTTGATTCGTGGATGAACCGGCTGACAAGTCAATTGGAGAAAATTGGTCGTAAAATTGACCGTCAGGATAATACAATCACTCCAAAAATCGATGATGAAATCCTACTCGATAATCAGGATCTATGTCTTTTACTAAAAGTAAGCCAACGAACCTTGCAACGATTTCGTACATCCGGCAAACTACCTTATCGTTTAATAGGCAGAAAGGTTTACTATCTGGAATCGGATGTTACTAATTTTATTCATGATGGATTTCCGAACGCAAAATAGCCATTCTCAAAAAAATTATCCAACAATTCAAATTTGAAAGCAATTGGATGTACATCTAAAATTACCAATAACAAACTGATGCAAATTTCTCGAAAAGAAATTAACACAATATTCATCTCCATCTCGAAATAAAGCAGCTACTTTTCCAGACATCAAGAGTATTAAAAATTTCCATGAATTGTCTTATTGACAATGAAAGCTTCCCTCGCGGTCAAGTTCAAAATCAACCAGCAAAAGAAAAAGCTACAATTCAGGTAGCTTCTTCAATCGATCTTTTGATTAACTATAACAGTGTTTTTATATCTTTCCCGTTATAATGTACGTCACATACTATACGCCCGTATGACATGTTAACAGCATTCTTTAATTCGACAGCCTTGCCTTCAACAAGGTTTTTTAATTTTGTCTTTGCTGCTTGTCCTCCTGGTTGATGAAGCTCTGCGGCATCAAGGTTGGCAATCCGAACTCTGTCTCCATTTTTCCCATCCCATTTCCAGCCTGGGGTAACATCAAAAGTATCTCCGTCAATCACTTCTTTAACTTTAAAGCTCATAATTGGATATTTTTCTGCAAAATAAACCAATAGCAAAAGTTAAGGAGGCAATCAGAATTACCTCCATAACATTGGCTAGTTAGGTGTAGACCTGTAATGTTCTTTCACCTTAACTTTTTTTCCGCCAACCTTTTTGGTGTGGGCAGGTACATGTACCTTCTTTTTCCCACCTTCGGTTTTTGCCATGGCTAAAATATTTTGCAATTGTTAAATCGAAGTTGCTTACTTCCAGCAAGGATAGTTTCTTTTTTGGTTTCTGGTACCGAAGTAATATATTTACCGCGCGAACGAAAAATTACATGGTTGACAGTGCAGACCTTTATCCTTTTTTAGGTCTGGCATTGTCTTCACCAAAGTTCAATCCAAACTTCTGATTTAAACATAAATTCTATTCATATTTAACCACGCTTCTAGGATAATGCTTAAAAACCCGTGAATAACAACGAATCTGGCATATTAGATAAATTTTCAACAAATCATCATTACAATTTACATTGTGTTGTATAATTACACAATGTGTCATTTTGTCGTTGATTCTGACATAACTAGTGACATTTGTGCCTCTTTGCAATTACCTCTTCCGACGGCTGCTCAAAGCAAATTTCCTTTTTATTTTTGATTGAAGATTTTAATGAATCGGTAAAATAAAAAGAAAAAGGGCAGTCCACACAGGATGCAAAACACAACCGCCTAACTTATCAAGTATCGGTAAAGCTGAATAACGCACTGGGCGTTTCTTCCGATTACCTCACAAACGGCACTTCCGATGATTTGGCAGAAAGTTCTTTAACCGATAAAGAACTCCTGAACCAGTCCAAGAGCATTGAAAAACTGCCCGAAGCAGACAAAAATGTGGTGAAAGTTTTCCTTGATGCATTTATTACCAAAAACAAGTTGAAGCAATTAGTTCTATAAAAGAAGAAAGCCCGGCAATGCCGGGCTTCTTTGTTTATCTCAATCTGATTAGTCGTATAAAAATTTCACAAATTTCTCTCCGTCCCAGTAATAAGCTTTGGTTAGACTTTCTCTTAAATCATCTACAATAATTCCATCGAACGGAACTTCTGTTTCTCCATCAACAGCTTCCCATAAGCCACTTGGTTCAACAGCAATTTTAAGCTCTGTAATCTTACCTTCCCAAATCCCAAAACAATCAACGAAGTAATGAACCACGTTGTCATTTTTAAATTTCAAAACAAAGAGACAAACTTTGTTGCTGGCATTTCTTAATAGCAAGGCAACATCACTTACATTGTCGCCATCAAAATCAGAAACACAATAAAACGAAGATTCTTTTTCCATTTTCAGACAATAAGCATTATTATCTTCTTCGGATTTAGTAACAAAATCATATCCGGGCAAAGAATCTCTTACATAAGCACAAACTACCTCTGCTGTAAGTTTTTGATTAACATCATTTCTTTGAGTTTGCCCTTGGCATTGTTGAAATGAAACTAATAGCATAAAAAAAATTAATAATCGCATAATCCTATCTTGTATAAGTTAAATGCCCGTGGTGTCCATGCCCTTTTAACTTTTTACCATTAATATTCTTTGCTGGATAGAAAGTTACTCCACCCTTTGAATACATTTTGAAACCCCAAACATTTTTTTGATTTGAAATATAGTTTTTATTGAATCCCCATTGTCCAGCCTTTTTAAGAAACATGCCATTATCCCAAGCGCTAAACCTCCAGTCATCAGCGTATCCTTTATAGCTCTTTCCATTTTTATCCAAATATCTGTAATCAATACAAACTCCTGAATAACCGCTAGAACCTCCATGCATTTTGTGGTCTCCGCCTGGTGCTGTACCATCTGCCGCCGACATATCTCCAAAATCTACATTAAATCCGTCTGTTTCATTGCCCATTTCAGCTGTAAGCCCATACAATGCAGCTGCTGCTTCCGGCTTCAAAAAATGGTCTCCCCCTTCATCTTCTGTTCCATATCGTCCAAAGCCATCCCCACTAGCTGGGAACTTAACCAAACCTTCGTTATTAATATCCAAGGTTGTGGTGGTTGTATTGTCTCCATTTACAATAATAAATGTATGACTTTCACTATTTTCAACAATTGTTCTATTTATTGATTGATTCTCAATATTGATATTGAAAGTATCCAATCCCATCCAATCTATATATCTGATAGGATTATTAGCTGCATAAGAATATGAAGATTGCATATTGTTTTTCTCCGACAACGGGTCAACGGTGTGGAACCTCCCCAGTTCCGGGTCATAAAACCTAGCACCGTAATCATAATTCTCAAAGAACTCATCCTGTAATTCCTTACCGTTGTAAAGGTACTTATTTTTATCCAGATTGTTCTCCGAGAACAGACTTCCAAACGGGTAATACTCTATTACCTGCTCTACCGTTGGTGTTGAGCCACTGTAACTAACAACCATACGCGTATTTCCCAAATGGTCTTTCAGGTTGTAATGGTATTTGCCATTGCTTACAAGGTAGTAGCCCTCACTGGTTAGTACACGGTCCAGTGTGCCGTCCTGATAAATAAAACTTCCATAATACTCCATCGTACTTGTGCCACTGGTTACGGCTGTTTTACTCCATTTTGTGCCTGCTGCATCATATTCGTACTGCGCATAGTAACTGCTTTTTGTGTATTTCTTTGGTAAATCAATCTCATCGAAGTATTGAACTGTAGTTCCCCTAAGGTTATCGGTTTTTGCATTGCCGTTATCATCGTAAGCAAAAGTCTTTCCGCTTATGGAGCTTCCGTTGTACGTTCCGCTTAATGATGACAATTGGTTACCTGCATAAGTGTAGGTAAGACTTTCTTTTGTTCCTCCCGATGAGTTCTTTCTGCTTAACGATGTAATATTCCCGTTCCTGTCGTAACCAACTGTTGGAACATCGTAATAAGACTGGTTCGTTACACTCCCGGTTGATGTCCTTGAACCATAATCTCCTTTGGTCACACGGTTTAGTCCATCGTAACGAAAGGCATAAGCTGCTCGTTTCGTACTGTTGTTTCGCCAGCGGATTCCACTTATATTTCCGTTGTGCTGTGCTGCATCATCCAAATTTACCAGCTCACCGGTTGAATTATAGTATAACTCTTCAGCAAAATACTTGGTACTTGAATAACTTGCATCCGGATCATTGATTTTGGTTAACCAACCTCGCACGTTATACGTGTAATCGATATCCTGGTAAGTATTATGCAACTCTTTCTTTTGCAACCTGCCTATCTCGTCGTAAGTATTTTGGGCAACAGTTACAAAACCTGCCCCGTTGTAGCTATGCTCCACTTTGGTAGGGCGGCCCATATGGTCGTAGCTGTATTTTTCTTCGGTTGTTTTGGCCGTTGCTCCGCTTGTCTTTTTATGGTAAACCTGCTGTTTTATTGGCTGGTCAGTAAAATTGTAAGCTGTTGATGTACGGTTATAACCGCCATCAGGATTACTTTGGTATTGCTGAATCAGGTGGCCAAACTTATCGTAGTAATTTACGGTAGTTAACCATGTGCTCGTACCCAATACTTTGCTTTTCATTCCCGTTACCAGGCCTGTTACATTACCGGTTTGGCTATGATCGGTATATACACTGCTGTAACTGTATGGTACTCCCCAGCTATAATTATCGTAATAGGTATATCCTGTAGCACTGCATCCCACTGGTGTATAGTTACTACTATTTGCTACCGTGGAGCGTAGGGTAGAATAACTCTTATTCTCGGTGCAGATTCCCTCCTCTTTGGGACGGTTGTGTTCATCATACTTCATATAGTGGTATTTATAAGAACTCAGAGCCCTGAGTTTTGCATCCTGGGTTAGTACCAAACGGTCGCGGCTGTCGTAGATCAGGTATACCCAGCCCGCTCCCGGAAGTTTCTTTTCTGTTAATCTTCCTCGTCCGTCGTATTTATACTGGTAACACAACTGACTTAGTTCGGTGCTAGATACCGACTCATCTTCAACGCTCTTTGGAGGAAGGACAAAGCGTAACCGGTTGTAATCATCGTATACATAATACGTCTGGTGTTCGGTACTTCCGCTCCAGCTTTTCTTTAATACTACATTGCCACGTTTATCGGTAAATTCTTCTGTACGGCTTACACTAAACGATTCTGAGTTGTTTTCATCCCAGGCAGTGCTCTTGTAAAGGGTTCCTGCGCCATAATCAGTCCCCTTGGATAGGCCATTGCTGCTGTTCACATAAAAATATTCTACCTCACCCGAGCTATTTGTTCCTTGCTCAAATTTTTGTTCATGCCCCGAGCCGTTTCGCCAGTTATAACCGGGCATTGCTTGTTTCTCTATTCGGCTGAGAGGCGATGCTTCGAATACATTCTGTGAATAGGCATAGTCGTCATCACTACTGCCATAAATAGAAAAGTTACTTACTGTAGTTGAGCTGGTGTGGTAAGCCATATTCTTTGCTGATGCAAACGGTAAATATTGCTTCTCTTCGCGGCCAAAACCATCGTAACCTACAGAGGTAATGATATCTTTGCTTGCATCCCCAGCTCCTTTGTATAGGTTCGTTTGATCTGCACGCCCCAGGCCATCAAAATATTTAACGGCAGTTTGCTTTTGAGTATAGCTAAGACTATTTACAGCTGTCTCTGTGGTTTTTCCGGAGACTAATACCGCTTCCGATTTTATATAGTTCTCCGTGCTCGTTTGCCCTATTGCAATCAGGCTACAAAAACATGCAATTATTATTGAATAAATATATTTTGTATTCATCATCTCGGGATTTTAGTTTTTATAATTATAGTTGAAGCGATTCTGAATGTGATCGTCATCATTCTTTAACAAATGCAAACGGCCAAAAGTATCGTACTCATATTTTTGTGTTACTCCTTTTTGGTCTGTAACTGCTGATAAACCTATTAATGGTTTATACGAATAGGTAGATATCATCGCTCCCGGTACTAAACTCTTTAAACTATTATACAATGAAGAACTGCTATAAGTACAGACTTTGCCATTCTGTGAACTAACCTGAGAATATGTTGCGCCATCTATTTTTGCCATCACATAGTTACCCGTCGCATCCCATAAATAGGACGTCGTGATGCCATCTTTACTTGTAATTTGTGTCGGATTACCTTTACTATCGTAATACTCAAATTTTGCCTCCGGATTGGATGAATTATAGTGCGAATCCATTATTGAACCATTAAATACGGAAAAAGAAGACAAAGGGGTAGTTGTTTCAAGTGCATAGACCTTATCAGGTACATAACGACCGCTGTAAAGTTTATAAGTCTTTAAACTACTCCCCACTACTAAGTTGTTCATATAACTTGTTTGCTCAATTGGTACATTAATGATATTTAAACTTGTCATCGCAGGATAAACCCCTATAGTAAGATCTGAAGGATACCTGTATTTTACTGTTTGAACGCCACCTGTACTTAAGGTATTTGTGATTGTTTTGACAGCAAAATTATTTGAATTGTATTCGTAGGAGGTAAACGCCTTTATTTTATTAGTACCATCATAGTTAATGGTCTCCTTTTCATCCAGTTGATTTACAAAGTTGGTACCAGCATAAACAGTTATTGCATATCGATAACCAATACCAGGGCCAAATACTGAATGAAGACAAAGATTGTTGTCTCCATAATATCTATCTCTCGCTTTAATGTTCACCCAGGCTTTTTCATATGCACTTTGGATGTATTTGTAACTTTCAACCTGCACTGTATCGTTATTGGCATCCAAAACAACCTTCTTCTCCAAATCACCATTTGTACAGATGTTGTAGTAATAAGAATCAGGTCCGGTCCATGGCGTTTCATTGGTATAATAATAAATTTCTTCTCCGTTATTCCCTGTTGACGATACATCTTTTACCACAACACGATCATATGTCACATTTGCTCCATTGGTGGAATTATAAACCGGTAGAATATTATCTGACAAAACCGATTTAACGGTAAAACTACTTACAATAGGTCCGGGAGATGTTGCATAAACGGCACTTTCTTCCTTATAGTTAAGTGGATACTTCATTAATTTCCCGCTACTTGTTCCATTCTCCTTTCTATATGAAAATTCTTTTGTAGTAAGCAAAGTATTGTCCGAATCATAATTCTTAATACTTTTTATTCGAAGCCCTCCCCCTATCGATGGTCCGTTTAGTACATCAGCGATTGCACCTTCATCCAGGCTCATATTATTTAAATCTGCATACACAATGGGTATATAATTATTAAATGGAACATTTGAAGGAGCACTACAAACAAGCAAATAACTCCCTGGTTGCAATGTAAAAGTTTCATTTATCGAATTTCCTGTTGAAAAATTAAACATCTTGGAAAAGCTTTGTGACGTTCCGACAACGCCTACCGTACTTGAACTTAAATCATAGCCGGGAAAGGATCCTGTATTTATTCCTCCTGTTAGGTTTACAGTTTTCGTTTGCGCCACACTGAAGGCTTTGACTGTTGGATATCCGTATGGATCATTTAAATCAGTAACACCTGCAATGGGACTCGTATTTGGATTAAAAACATCATAATCTTCTGCCGAAATAAAATCTCTGTTATAAAATTCGTGAGGTTCAAATTCAAATTCTGTTTTGCCTCCTGTAGGATAAACAATCGACTTTATTGTTGCCGTTTTAATATAATCCGGATGAGTAAACCTATTCGCGCATTCTTCAAAATCAAGATCTACATTAGTACTTACAAAATCTTCATAATAATCATCCAAATATGATAGAACCCTAAAATTCGGGATAAGTGTATGCCTTATATCCCCATACAAACCAGAACTGTTTTCCTGACCATTATAATAACCCCAGAAATCTTTAGCAAAAGAGGTCTTTATGGGTAAGTTGAATTGCTCATGATAAGTAAAGCTATAGCTATTAAAGTCACTATCATCCCCTGGATTAACAACCGAAACGGTTTCTAACTTTAATCTATACTTCTGCTCGTTACTTGGTTGTGCCGGGGAGTAATCGGTATCAGTCAGATAATCACCACCAATAGTAGTGTAAGAGAAATATCCGTAATCAAAGGCGTACTTCCCTACCCGACTGTTAGAAACCGCATCTAATATTACAACAGAATCCAGTTTCATGGCACCATATAAATCATTTCTGCTTCCTGAATATTTGAAAAATACCTTTTCCTTATTCGTTGTTATAGATTTTAGATAACGACTATTAATTTCTGAACCACCAACACTAAGCCCTCTCGAATTACCATCCGAAATAGGCCCGGGTGCTCCAGAAACTCTCAACCGTTCATAGAATTTCAAAATGCCTTGTGCTGCTCCGTAGTTTTCATATTCAAAATCAATTCTATTTCCAAATACATCTAGTATTGAAGTTAAATACCAGCAGTTATTCATATGGTTCTCACCTCCGGATTCTACTTCATCAAATAAATATACCACTCCTTTCTCATCTGTTATTTTGAAGAAGGATACGCCGGTCTTTTCTATTTTACACTTATTTTTTTCACCAAGAAAATAAGGTATACCGGTTGCAGGATGAATAATAAATTTGAAAGTTCTATTTGGTAAAGTAACCTGGTAAATATCCTGTTCGCCATACCCCATCGCCGCATTTGAAGCTACAAGAATATCTACTGGAGGGTCACCCTGTGGTGCGCACCCCCAGCTTTGAGGACCCTCATCTCCTGTGGCTATTACGTCCGCAGGGTTGTTTTGAGCGATATATGAAACTGTTTCATCAAAATTCTCAGGGTAAGTACCTGTTTCTGTTTTTCCCACAGCATTTAAAGTAATAGAGCCTCCTGCGATCAGTGTCCAGCCAAGGCCAACAATTGTAGCTTCCTGATCTACCGTTATGCCACCTGCATGGTAACTTAACGCCACAGGTACTTGCAGGTCTTTTAGGGCCACAGTGTGAATAGGGATACTAATCTCCGGCACTCCTGTGAAATTGCTTACCGGAATTTCACCATATCGTTGAAAACTTGCCGCTTCAGGAGATTTAGGGATGTACTCCGGAATTGGATTCGGATTATTCAAATCCTGCCCGAGAACAGGAACATTTGTCCCTAATATTGCAATGAGCAATAACAGTTTAGATTTAAAGAAATTCTTTTTCATTTTAAGATTTAGCTTTTAAAGTATTAGTTAATTTTTGCAGAAGAGTTTGCAACTGCAAATACAAGAAAATACAACCATATAGCCATTACTATTCAATTCATTAGATTAGTAACACAATTATGGTTGAGCTCTATAAGATTCGCCTATTCAAAGATTTTATTTGGATAGGCATAAGATACCGTTCATTTAATAAAACCTAACCTCCCGCTAAAGGGATTAATCTTTTGAATAAAGATTATTTTGTAAATGTGGATGTTTGTAGCTATGCTTTCATACTTTTGATTCTTTATGGGAACTGCAATTCCCGTTAATAATTTATTATTGGATGCCCTCTGTACAGAGGGCTTTTCTTTTTTTTGTCTAACTTTATACTCTTATCCTGAACAACAGAAAATTGATTACCTCAACGGAATACCTGACAGTTACGTTGAACTTACTAATATTTTATTTTAAGGTATAAAGCGTACTCTTAAGGGCATCAAGAATCATAATTGATAGTAAGAAAGAGTTTGTATATTTCAGACCAAACTTATATAATAATTACGTAAACAACAAAACTTCCTTTTTCATTCTTTCCTGCTAAATAACATAAAACAAACACTCAGATTTGTCAACTGATTAAACCTCGGTTTTTCTACGTTATTCAAAAAATCAGGAGATCAATTAAAGCTTACTAAGCACAAATTTGAAACACTCTCAAGAGCCCAAAAACAGTTAAGATTGCAGCTACCTGGTTCTTAACGACCTAAAACTTAAGGACGATATAAACTTTGGCGAAAAAATGACATTGATACGCAAACAGAAAAAGCTCTCACAGGCGGAGCTTGGAAAGCGTTCCGGCATTAACGGCGACATCGTGGGCAAGTACGAGCGTAACGAGATGAAGCCAAGTATTGAGACGGCCAAAAAACTGGCGGATGCCCTCGAAGTTTCACTGGATTACCTGGTGGGTGAAGGTGAGTTAAAAGTACTGAACAAACTTACCCTAAAACGGCTGGAAGATATTGAGAACCTCCCCGATGAAGACAGGAACAATATTTTCTACACGCTCGACAACCTTATTAAAGCAGCAAAACTAAAAGCGATATAATGAAAAAGCCCGGCACATCAAACTTGCCGGGCTTTTTCATTTGTTATGTCATTAGTTAATTTCCTGATCCTTCACATAAAAATTCAGAGATTGCAACATCTTTATATTTGCTGCCTCTAAATACCTCTATGATTTCAAACTTAAGAACATCTCCGTTTTTTATCTCATATTTAGCATCCAAGTATTTATTATCCCTTTTATTGATAAAATATTTACCGATATCAAATGATTGAAAATGCCAAGTATCACACAGTTCCACATAGCAAACAAATTGATTGTTATAATACACTTTCAATTTCTTTACTCTTGAATTTGCCTTCCATAATTCTTCTGATTTACAATAACCATTGAATAAATTACAAATTCCATAAAACTGATATGCTCCAGCATATTCTGTATTTTCAGGAAATTCAAAAGTAAACTCAAAATATTCCCCAATACCGTATGATGTATCGCCTTCAACCCATGCAGTATTTAAATCATAGTCAATGATATTCTTAACTGAATATGTATTTTCACCTGAAGCAATTAAAGATGAAGATGCTTCTGGTATGCCTATTGGCATTGACCACATTGGCCAAAACTCGCTATTTTTATATGCATCTAAGCTTTCCTCATAGTTATCATTGTCTTTATCTACTATTTTTGAATAGACAGTATCAGAACAATCTACTTGCAAACAATATAATAGCGTAATTAAAATTGTTATTGTTTTCATATTTAATTAGTTTGAGGCAACTTATAAGGAGCATGTGTTGTTCTTGTTACTTGAACTTTAAAGTTCTTAACTCCATTCATTTGATTATTAAAGTTCTTCCAATCTTTAGGTGATATAAGTAAGCAACCTTTTGATACGCCTCCACCTGCCCAGCCACTTTTATTTGAACGGTGGATGAAAACACCTGTTAGATAATAATTCCCGTTGTTATCTTTCTGGTTTGGTCTATATGGATTATCCCAATAGGTTGATACTCGTCCCCTTGCATTTAGAGTCCAGTTTGACTTTAATGCACCACTCTTACCTGTTTTGTCATAGTTAGCATCATATGTTCCGTCATTGACAACACCATATTTACTTGGGTCAGAACTCATTGTATAACCTGTGTATGACTTAACATCATCAGCACCATCGGGGCCATAAACTGTTACACTAGCCGTTTGTGCACCTTCACCATCCATGTAACCATCAGTGTGTTTACCGTCATATCCTTCATCTCCTTTTTCTTTTGTGCCTAACTTTTCATCTACACTTCCTTCAAATACAACAACAGCTTCTACTCCCTGTAGAATAACATCCTCACCGTCTGAGTTTTTTACACCTGTATTGTATTCACTACCATCATGCCAATTCCAAGTTGGGTCACTAACACCATCCGTTGAATGATAAAACCAATCCATTCCATCAGGGTCAACTAATAACATTGGATTATTTGCAACATAATTGTAAGGAGTCCAATTAAGGTAATTTTCTGCATGTGGGTCAATACTGTGCCAACGCCCAAGAGCTGGATCATAGAACCGAGCCCCATAATCATAATTCTCAAAGAACTCATCCTGTAATTCCTTACCGTTGTAAAGGTACTTATTTTTATCCAGATTGTTCTCCGAGAACAGACTTCCAAACGGGTAATACTCTATTACCTGCTCTACCGTTGGTGTTGAGCCACTGTAACTAACAACCATACGCGTATTTCCCAAATGGTCTTTCAGGTTGTAATGGTATTTGCCATTGCTTACAAGGTAGTAGCCCTCACTGGTTAGTACACGGTCCAGTGTGCCGTCCTGATAAATAAAACTTCCATAATACTCCATCGTACTTGTGCCACTGGTTACGGCTGTTTTACTCCATTTTGTGCCTGCTGCATCATATTCGTACTGCGCATAGTAACTGCTTTTTGTGTATTTCTTTGGTAAATCAATCTCATCGAAGTATTGAACTGTAGTTCCCCTAAGGTTATCGGTTTTTGCATTGCCGTTATCATCGTAAGCAAAAGTCTTTCCGCTTATGGAGCTTCCGTTGTACGTTCCGCTTAATGATGACAATTGGTTACCTGCATAAGTGTAGGTAAGACTTTCTTTTGTTCCTCCCGATGAGTTCTTTCTGCTTAACGATGTAATATTCCCGTTCCTGTCGTAACCAACTGTTGGAACATCGTAATAAGACTGGTTCGTTACACTCCCGGTTGATGTCCTTGAACCATAATCTCCTTTGGTCACACGGTTTAGTCCATCGTAACGAAAGGCATAAGCTGCTCGTTTCGTACTGTTGTTTCGCCAGCGGATTCCACTTATATTTCCGTTGTGCTGTGCTGCATCATCCAAATTTACCAGCTCACCGGTTGAATTATAGTATAACTCTTCAGCAAAATACTTGGTACTTGAATAACTTGCATCCGGATCATTGATTTTGGTTAACCAACCTCGCACGTTATACGTGTAATCGATATCCTGGTAAGTATTATGCAACTCTTTCTTTTGCAACCTGCCTATCTCGTCGTAAGTATTTTGGGCAACAGTTACAAAACCTGCCCCGTTGTAGCTATGCTCCACTTTGGTAGGGCGGCCCATATGGTCGTAGCTGTATTTTTCTTCGGTTGTTTTGGCCGTTGCTCCGCTTGTCTTTTTATGGTAAACCTGCTGTTTTATTGGCTGGTCAGTAAAATTGTAAGCTGTTGATGTACGGTTATAACCGCCATCAGGATTACTTTGGTATTGCTGAATCAGGTGGCCAAACTTATCGTAGTAATTTACGGTAGTTAACCATGTGCTCGTACCCAATACTTTGCTTTTCATTCCCGTTACCAGGCCTGTTACATTACCGGTTTGGCTATGATCGGCATATACACTGCTGTAACTGTATGGTACTCCCCAGCTATAATTATCGTAATAGGTATATCCTGTAGCACTGCATCCCACTGGTGTATAGTTACTACTATTTGCTACCGTGGAGCGTAGGGTAGAATAACTCTTATTCTCGGTGCAGATTCCCTCCTCTTTGGGACGGTTGAGTTCATCGTACTTTATATAGTGGTATTTATAAGAACTCAGAGCCCTGAGTTTTGCATCCTGGGTTAGTACCAAACGGTCGCGGCTGTCGTAGATCAGGTATACCCAGCCCGCTCCCGGAAGTTTCTTTTCTGTTAATCTTCCTCGTCCGTCGTATTTATACTGGTAACACAACTGACTTAGTTCGGTGCTAGATACCGACTCATCTTCAACGCTCTTTGGAGGAAGGACAAAGCGTAACCGGTTGTAATCATCGTATACATAATACGTCTGGTGTTCGGTACTTCCGCTCCAGCTTTTCTTTAATACTACATTGCCACGTTTATCGGTAAATTCTTCTGTACGGCTTACACTAAACGATTCTGAGTTGTTTTCATCCCAGGCAGTGCTCTTGTAAAGGGTTCCTGCGCCATAATCAGTCCCCTTGGATAGGCCATTGCTGCTGTTCACATAAAAATATTCTACCTCACCCGAGCTATTTGTTCCTTGCTCAAATTTTTGTTCATGCCCCGAGCCGTTTCGCCAGTTATAACCGGGCATTGCTTGTTTCTCTATTCGGCTGAGAGGCGATGCTTCGTACACGTTCTGTGAATAGGCATAGGTATCGTCATTATTATCATCTCCTAAAGGTGTATCATAAATCGCAAAGTTGGACACCGATGTAACACTGGTGTGATAAGCCATATTCTTTGCTGATGCAAACGGTAAATATTGCTTCTCTTCGCGGCCAAAACCATCGTAACCTACAGAGGTAATGATATCTTTGCTTGCATCCCCAGCTCCTTTGTATAGGTTCGTTTGATCTGCACGCCCCAGGCCATCAAAATATTTAACGGCAGTTTGCTTTTGAGTATAGCTAAGACTATTTACAGCTGTCTCTGTGGTTTTTCCGGAGACTAATACCGCTTCCGATTTTATATAGTTCTCCGTGCTCGTTTGCCCTATTGCCTGTATAATGCAACTACAGACCAGTACTAAGATTAAAATATATTGTGTTTTCATTTTTATTCAGATTTAATTGGGAATTAATTCGAACCATAATTGTATCTAACCATGTTTTGTATGTGGCTATCATCGTTCTTCACAAATTTTAGTCTGCCAAAACTATCGTATTCAAAATACGACGTTACTCCATTTGTATCGGTTTGTTCCGATATTCCAATTAAAGGATCATAACTATATGTTGTTATAATGGCACCTGAAACCAAACTTTTAATGTTATTATACAAAGTTTTACTACTATAGGTGCAAACCTTATTTTGTAATGAACTTAATTGCGAGTAAGTAGCATTCTCTACTTTTGCCATTACATATTCTCCTTTTGAATCCCACAAGTAAACTGTTTTAATGTCATTCTCTGGAAATACCTGATCCAGATTCGAATTCGTGTAGTGATAATTAGCCTCGTGAGAAAAGGTATAGGCATTACCTGCATTAAAAGCAAGATCAGTAACATCTGTCTCGAACTTATATACATCGGTTACTAACCCGTCGTTATTGAATTTATTCTGAATACCAGAAACAAGAAGACTTCCGTTATAGGTTCGGTTATCCACAACTTTACCAACAATATTATTCGAAATTAATGTATTAAAATTTTCTACTCCACTATTATAGTCTTGTGGATATCGCAGATAATTCTTAATCACATCTCCATTACTATTTGTCGTTTCAGTTCGGCTAAGTTGGTAATGATCATCGTAGTTATAAAAATAATCTGTAGTTGTAATAAGGCTTGCTACTCCGTTGACGTAATCGGTGGTTTGGGTTTTGTTTAAATCCAAGCTACCGCCAGTAATATGATATATTTTGTAATAGACATCGCCATTCGGATCTATACTTCCATAATCATTCATTTCAAAAGCAAAAATTGCTAAAGGAAAACGAAATAACCTTTTGTTTTTCAAATACAATCGATCTAAATCAGGAGTAATACTTGTAGAAATTGGGATTGGATTATTCATACCTAGAAATGGAATAAATACATTATAAGAAGAACTACCGAATTCATCAACATAGTCTCCATACAAATATTCATTTTCAACTTTTTTAACCAGCTCAAAACTTCCATCTGTCTTTTTTCTATAATTTGCTATTACCAGAGGCTTACCTCGTAACCACTCGTTATCCGTTGGCATTGTATATGGAAATTTGTAATAATCACCGGTATTCTCCAGATCAGTAAATTCATAGTCCGTTCTTCCTTGATTTGAAGACACAGTTCCAAAATACTCAGTAACCTTTGAATAACCGACACTGTTTCCCTGCCCCATATTAAGCGGACTACCTGGTACTGCTCCATACGCTTCAAAAACCTGAAATCCGCCGATACTAAGTTCCTTATTAAGCGTGTAACAATTTGGCATACCAAAAATTAAACCGGTAGTTTCTCCTTGTGAATCAACATACCGATATTCTTTTCTTGATGCCACGCTACCATCAGCCAATTTATTTACAACCGTATTAATTCTTTTCCCACCGGCATATATCAACTCATTCTGATTAACTTCAGGTTGTTGCCAGCTCAGGTTAATATTAAAACCATGATCAAAATTATACGGATCAAAGCCCGAGCTTTTGGGGGAAACCTTTAAATAGTATACTCCGGATCCTATATCAATAAAAGTTGTTTGTCCGGGAATCAAGGAATATACAGGACTTCCACCTATTCCTTCAATGGAAAAATTAAAATCCATTATACTTGCGTTCTGAACCCAAAAATTGCTAACGTTTACAACACCCGAGATATTACCAATCGTAATTGGTTTAATATAGGCTCGTCTTCCATCGTAATAACTTAAATCCAAAAAGCCTAAACCATCTGATACTGTTTCCAAAGGATTAATATTCTGAGAAATAATATTTCTCATTACAGCACTTGGCATTGCAACATTTTGATCGTATGTATATTCTGTAGATCCCCCTGTTGGGAAGGTGATCTTTGTTAACAACCCAGCTCCGGAATATGCACCTTGCACCGTCCGATCTACATTATATGACGCATAATTAAAGAAAGTTAAATACTCTCCGTTGTTAGCACCATTGTAATATCCCCAAACATCCTGAGAATTTGAGAACCGGTTTGGTAAAACTGTGGAATTATAATCAAAGGAATAGGCTGGTAACGCATTGTTCTGGCTATCCTTCTCCTGAATACTTTTTAAAAATAGTCTTTTAGCGGCCTGTGATTCAATCGTTTTTAAATACGACAATTGATTACCATTACTGGCTGCGGTAGTATACTGATATCCAAACTGGTATTTTCTCACTAAACTATTGTTCTGATCATAAAGCTCAACTCTATCCAAAGCATATGCATTGTCTAAGTCACTCCGTTCGGTAGATGACTTCTGAAAAACCAATTTCCCGGTGCTAAATCGGATTTCGCTTAGCTGATATTGATGACCGATAACCTTTGAAAAGAAGCTTTCGGGTTTTTTATCATCATTGATTTTGTCATACGATCTACGATAATATACAGGAATTTCTTCTACATAATAAAACTCGATCTTGCCATCATCCGGAGTTTCAATCTCCATCAAATGCCAGGTGTTATAATATTCTGTTATCGATGGATTTGATAAAACAACAGACTCCCCTTGCACCTGAGTAATTAGTTTTGTTACATCATAATCTCGGGCATTTCTACTTCCATCTTTTGATTTTCCGTAGTAATACTTGTTTCCGTATTCATCGGTCACAATAAACGATGCGATCTTTGAACTTTCAATTGTATAAGAAATCAATGTATTCTCAAATTCCTGCAACACTGGTTGACCATCATTCTGGTCAAAAATAAATTTTCCACCACTCCCATTCGCACTTAAATAAAACTGATCCGGCACAAAATCGTAGTTATGATTCGTAGAAGCTGAATAAACAGAACTCCGCGTAGTAGAGTTGGTAAAAAAATCGTCGTAAAAATCAAGATTTAGATATCCATAGGTGCTTTCATCAGCACTCCCCCTTACCTGTCTCGAGATATTTCCACCGTAGTTAAGAGCCCAACCTATACCTACCCTTGAAGCGACCTCCTCAACTTTAATTCCTCGGGAATGGTAATCAACCGATACCGGCAATTTATATCCCTTCTCGTTAATTGTATATATAGGAATATTCACCGTTGGCATTCCAGAATAATGCGACACAGGTGTTTCAATAAATTTAGCAAGTGACGTAGATTCCGGAGAAGGGGGAGTCAAGTTTGGAATATCCTGACAGACTCCAAGTTTGACTATGCACAATACGATTGCGCATAAAAACATTTGTTTTGACATAATAAATTCTAATTATTGATTAATAATGGTTAGGGCATCCATTTATAAGTTACCCATTTGATAATAACTTTGTCTTTAATTCTACTAATCTTTAGATCACATATTTCATCTATCCATAATAGAAAAGTAGTAAAAGTCTCAAACCTCTGAGAGTCAAAATAACACTTGTTGAACCAAAGAAATTTGTAGGTCAAAATACAGGAAGATTGAAATGCTAATTATTAACCATAGAAAAATCCAGGTATTATTACTTGAAACTATATCAATCTTATAGTAATTAAACTTTGCAAATAAGAATATTTTGCAGATAAGAATGGTTTTTCATCTATGTTTTCATAACTTTGAAGCTTTATGGGAACTGCAATTCCCTGTTAACAATTTATTATTGGATGCCCTCTGTTTATCAGAGGGCTTTTCTTTTTTAGCATTATTCTCACACTACCAACATAAGCAATTGACGATCAAGGTCATCAACACAAGACCAGACAACTATCTCGTACTTGCTACTATTTTTACTCTAGGTGTAAACTGCATTTTTAAGGGTACTAAAAATCATAATTGGTAAAAAAGAGTTTGTAAATATTACTATCCAAACTTATGTATTATTAATTTAACCAACAAACATTTATTTTTTATTTCTTTCATGCTAAATAACATAAAAAGAAATATTAACATCCTACAACTCAATAAACCTAGTAATTTCACACCTTTCAAAAAAGTCAAGAAAAAATTTAACGATGAAGTAATCCATGGGGATTATTAAGGATTTTGAATATTAGAGAGAAATTATACATTTGTAGCAGTTCAAATCCTTAGCATATTTAAAACGAACCATGAAATTTCGATCAAAACTCCTGACAATTCTTATCATATGCTTTTCATTTACAGGCAATTGTCAAAACAATCGTGAATCTTCATTGAAAACGATGTTGGATAGTTTATCAAATCACACTATTCCACAGCTCAATGAAACGGTAGACTTGTCATTAAATAATCTTCCTTTATCAGAGTTCGTACGAACAGTATCCAATCACGTTGGCCTTAATATTGCCATTTCTCCATCTCTTAATACACCAGTAAATAATAATTTCGCAGGTGTTAAAGCCAAAGACATAATATACATGCTTTGTGAAGAGTACAAATTAAACTGTAAGATATATGGCAATATTATAAATCTTCAACCAGTTTCAGAGAACTCTTCAAAATGTATAGTAAAATTCAAGGACAACCGCCTATCCTACGACCTTGAGAAGGCAACACTAAAAGAGTTTACCCAACAACTTTCAAATATATCTGATTATAATTTTTTCCTTCTGGGGAATACTGAATCCACACTTCTAAATGGGTTCGTCGATTCTTTAACCGCAATCAATGCATTGCAGGGTTTAGCAAAGAGTAACGGTCTAAGTATAAAAGTGGAACCGGATAATATTATTTTGTTCGAACCGGCATTACTAAATGGTGAGGAGGAGTTTGTAGGTAGTACCAACCAAACATTAGATAGAATAATCTCCATTAATGATTTAGGGCAGATTTCGATAAACGGAGAAAATCTAGTACTAAACGAAATTTTACAACATGTGGTTAACAAACTTGATATTGCTTTTGAACAAGATCAACCATTACAAGGAGAGAAAAAAATAGCGTTAAAAAATGTATCTATTGAAATTTTGCTAAATAGCCTGGTATCAGGAACTCAACAAACCTATAAATTCCAGAATGGTGTACTACACCTAGGAGCCAGAGGATCTAAAGAAATGAAAACCACCCGAATTGTTAAATTTAACTATAGACGAGTAGATTCTCTAATAGAGATGCTTCCCATAAATTTCTTACCAGATGTTGAGTTAAAAGAATTTTCAGAATTAAACAGTATCATGCTTACCGCTGATGCTGACATTTTATCCGATGCAGAAAACAAACTGAGGGAATTAGATGTATCTGTTCCGGTAGTTTTAATTGACGTCATGATAATAGATGTTTCAAACACTGCGGAACTTGAAACAGGGATTGAAGCCGGATTAGCTTCTGCGGATAATCCAGTGACAAAAGGGGGAACAATTAACCCAGGCATAGATTATACAATGACCGCCTCAGCCATCAACAATGCGATAAGCAAGCTGGGCCTAACTAAATTGGGGAAAGTCACACCTGAATTTTACATCAAATTAAAAGCACTGGAATCCAATGGAACTATCGATATTCGAAGTACTCCACAATTGTCAACATTAAACGGGCATGCCGCGGATTTGTCGATTGGAGAAACGCAGTATTATGAAGAGAACAGAAATATGTACCAGGGAAGTTTAGATCCTCAACTTGAAACTCTTACAACTTATTTACCTGTACGAGCACAATTAGGAGTTACAATTGAACCATTCGTTACTGGAAATGGAGATGTTACACTCGAAGTGGAAGTAGAACAATCTAATTTTACTGATAGATACAAAGAAAATGCTCCTCCAGGGCTTATCTCAAGAACGTTTAAATCGATGATAAGAGTAAAAAATCAGGAAATGGTTTTGTTAGGAGGCTTGGAAGAAATAGAATCAGAAAAGTCGCATTCCGGGTTACCTTTTGTAGCCAGAATACCAATCATTAAATGGTTTTTTACAAAAACGAAAAAAAGAAATAATAAGAGCAGACTAAATGTTTTTATAAAACCTACCATTTTATACTAGTATGAACCGCTTTTACTCCGTAATACGAAAGAATGTAAAATTTAAGAAGTTTATTATTCTTTGTCTTAATTTTAAAGGCAAGAGTTATTTTTCTTCTACCCTCTTTCTTATTGAGAAGAGTAGATCAAATCTTAACATTGAAAATAAAATAGATAGTTTTATTGAAAACTGTGATACCGCCAGAATTCAAACTTTAAAGGGATTACCTGTATTTATACATGTTTCAGGTTCCGGCGTGGTTACAAAAGAACATCCCGAACATTTGTCGTACAATAAAGTGCAAAAAGCATTGCCAAACTTTAACCTCAATGATTTTATAGTTCAGATCGACAATCTGGGAAACAATAAATCTATTTTAACAGTAGCACGAAAAGATCAAATTGATATTCTCCTAAAAAAAGTAGATCTAAATGATTTCTGTTTTTCCGGAATATTTATGGGAGTATCGCCTGTAATAGCGCTATGCAATAACTTTAAAGAAAAGGATGACACAATTGATTTTGGAGAAACTTCATTATTAATTCAAGATGGGAAAGCTAGTGGAATAGCAAAGGGATTGGGAAAGAGTGATTCAAGATTTTTTATGGATGAGAAAAGAGATGTTCAAACCATTTTTGCACTTTGTTGCGCGATACATGTCTCTCTATCACCGCTAAACTATACCCATAGTTTTCAGCAGTTCATAAATGGTTCTTCTGAAGCTATATATTCCAAATACTCGAAACAGCTGATAAAGACAGGGCTTGCTATAATTTTAGTTCTACTACTAGTAAACTATTTTTGTTTTGACTATCTGTATACAAAACAAAACAATCAAGCCCTTCAAATCAGTACACGCGAGAATATGTTATCCCAACTTTCCGACATTCAAACCAAACTTAAGAATAAACAGAACTTTATATTAATAACCTCATTGGAACAAAGCGGTTTTTCAAGTTACTATTCTGATCAAATAGGCTTAAATACAACCGATGGCATTAAACTAACAAAACTTTGCATCAATCCAATTCAAAAGAAAATAAAAACAAATGAAATACTTGAGTTCAAAAATAATGTAATAGAATTAGAAGGAAAAGCCGAGTCGGTTACTAGTTACAGGGAGTTTCTGTCAAATATTGAGCGTTCCAAATGGTGTGAAAAAATATCATTTCAAGACTACCACTATGAACCCGGAAGTAAAAGTGCAGAGTTTGTGTTGGAAATTATAACTTATGCCGTAATCTCAAAATAGAGGTGATGAAAAAATATAAAAAAAGATTATATCTGGTTGTGACTGTTTTTACATTTACACTTTTGCTTTCCTGGAAGATGGCAATAAAACCTAGTATTGATTTATATTCTAATGTAAAACACCAACAAGATCAACTGGAACTACTGGAGAATGCTCCTCAACAAATAGCGCTTTTAAAAAGGAAACTGGAACTTGTAGACCAGCAAATCGGCGCTTCGACTACTGATATAAAACAAGAACAAATAATCAATGAAATTTCCCGATACATTTATGACACAAAACAAATAGATTTATGCCAGTTATCGCCTGTTCACAAACAGCAAAGCGAGAATTATATAATTCAAACTTTTCAATTGGAATTAGAAGGTCGCTTTACTCATCTTGTTCAGCTACTTCAATTCTTTGAGCAGAAAAAAAGCATAGGAAAAATAGCATCAACTGAGTTTTTTCTCCATAATGATAGAAAGAGCAGAACGAACAAACTTAGACTAAGATTATATATTCAAACATTTAGCAAACCCACACAATTATGACGCAAACAGTTAAGAAAATAAAATACTTTTTGCATTTACTTGTAATCGTATCCTTTATCGTAAACAGTTGTAGTGACTTTATAGAAGAAGATTTGACTGAAAAAACAGTGCAACTACAATCTCCAACAAATGAACTGAGAACTAAAAATACAGCAGTCAGGTTCTGGTGGGAAGGTGTAGAAGGAGCATTAAATTATAACCTACAAGTCGTTAGTCCAGATTTCTCACAAAGTCACTCATTACTTCTTGATACGATTATTGAGGATAATAGCTACGATTGCATTTTGTCGCCAGGGGAGTACCAGTGGAGAGTAAATGCTCTTAACACGACATCACAAACCCCGTTTTCGAAATATTCTCTAACAGTTTTAATACCTTACGATATCAGTAAAGATCAAGTCGAATTGTTGTCTCCTTCCGAAGGAGAGATATTTTCTGAAAACAAAGTAAGTTTTGAATGGACTCCTGTTGAAAATGCTACAAGTTATAACTTCATTATAAAAAAAGATGACTGGATTACAGGTCCTGAGCTATTTAATAATTATCTCTCCATTCCAAATATAACGACAACCTTAGCAGACGGAAAATATGTTTGGGGCGTTTCGGCAGTCGACTCTGTTCATAAAAAATCATCATCATATAGCATACGAGAACTGGAAATAGACAAATACGGTCCTGTAGCACCTACCCTTCTTTTTCCAGTTGGCGATACAATTCTAAATTATGATCAGGTTAAATTTAGATGGAAAGGTACAGAAGAATCTGTTCGCTACAAACTGTTCGTTTATAATACTCCTTATGAAACAGAACCAACATTTACCGCGGAAACACAAGATACATCGTACCTCCATCAGTTTTCATCAGAAAATACATATTACTGGAAAATTGTAGGATACAATAAAAATGATAAAATAGGAACATATTCCAATCTTTCCAGTTTTAGCATAAAACTGGATGAAATGTTAAGCGATAAGTCTGTTGAGATTCTTCTTCCAACTGAAGGACTAATCATTGACGATTCAAATGTTTCATTTCTATGGGAGGAGGTAAAGGGAGCAAATTCGTACCATATTCAGATCGTTAGTCCTTCTTTTGATAATCCCGTAAAATTAGTATACGATCAACAACTTGAATCAAACCATTTTGAAATTGAACTCGAAGGTGGTGAATACGAGGCAAGAATCCGTGCGACAGATGGCACAACAAATACACCTTATAGCAACGTAAAATTTGGCGTTTCTTTATTCTCCAATAAAAAAGTGGATTTTACTTTCCCAGTAAATAACTCGATACTTAACTATGGTGATGTAACAATAGCATGGAATCAAATTGAAAATGCCATTAATTACCATCTTCAAATCGTTTCTCCTGATTTTATTTCACCTGTTAAACTTATCTATGACGACTGGATTCAAAATAACAAGATCAGTCTAAACCTTCCGACTGGGCTATATCAGGCACGTGTTAAGGCTTCCGATGGAAGTTTAAATTCTAAATCAGATACCATAAAATTTGAAATTAATAATAACGACCTGAGTGAAACTACCTTACAGTTATTAGCTCCTGACAACAATAAAATGATCAATCAAAAAAATATAACATTTAACTGGGAGCAGTTGGACAGTAATGTTAAATATGAATTTGTTTTGAAAAATGGGAACTGGAATGATGAGAATGTAATTTCTGTGTTTCAAACCGAAAACACACAAACTTCCCTCTCTTTAGATGAAGGTGAATATTCATGGGGGGTAAAGGCTATAGATAAAACGAACAACAGCGAGACCATTTTTTCATTTCGCACATTTTCAATTGATTTCACACCCCCCACTACTCCAATGCTTGTCTATCCGTCACACAATGCCACACTGGAAGACTATTCTGTAACATTTACTTGGGATGACGGATCTGTTTCATCTGAAAGCAACACATATGAATGGGAACTTTTTAAAATTTCAGGCAGCAGCATAATTTCAATAGCAGCTGAAAATACACCGAGTAGTTCATTTGGCTATTCGTTTAACGCTGAAGGAAGTTATCGATGGAAAGTAAGGACAAAAGATCTTGCCGGGAATAAAAGTGATTATTCTGAATCCTGGGATTTTACCATTAGCAATGGACAGATTGATGATATTAGCGACAAACAAATTTTCTTACTTGCACCTAAAGATAGTCTCGTTTCGACAGAAACTAACCATACTTTCTGGTGGGAAAAATTAGAGGGTGTTGATGAATATAGCTTTCAACTGGTAACTCCTTCTTTTGACAGTATCGAATCATTAATAGAAGATACAACACTAACAAATAATCAAATCACACTAACGATTCCTCCGGGCATATATCAGTGGCGCGTTAAAGGAATAAATTCTATTTCACAGACTGGTTACTCCACTTATACGCTAATTATTAATCCTTCTGAATAGCAATGCTAAAAAAGAATAACAAAAGAAACACATACATAATGCTTCCTGTTGTTATTATTATCTGGGGAGTAATATTTTTTAAAATATTTTGGGGAAATCAAAGGGGAGAAATCGATACAAATCAACTTCCGGCAAGCTTTCAACAGAATTTAAGAGATACCCTGGTGACGAATTCATATGAGCTTGATTTGTCTTATAATGATCCTTTTATAGGGAAAAATTCAGCACCAAAAGCTATTAAAAATAATTTGTCTTTGAATTCGAGTAATACTATAGAAGAAAGTATAATTCCACCAAATATTACCTACAGCGGCTATGTAAAAAACGAAGAATCTGTTTCAGCATATCTTAATATTAACGGCAAAATAATTATCGCAGAACAAAACAAAAAATACTCTGATGTTAAAGTTGTTAAGATTCTTCCGGATTCAGTATTAGTTCATTTCAAAAACAAACAAGAATGGATAAAAAAATAAATTTCAAATACCTCTTTGTTTTATGTGTTTTAACCAGTATCATATGCTCTCACTCAAAATCTTTGAGTGCACAAGAGGACCTGTTACGTCATATTACAATAAAAGCAGATGGTTATTGTCATTTGTTTTATGTGGACTATTCAAGCAAAAAAGTTACAGTTGAGGATGATGCGACATATTATTGGTTTGCAAATGGAGAAATACATAAAAATACGGGAGGCTATTCAGGGCAACTTTTACAAAGTATTTATCAAAAGACTACGTTTGGGGGATCACTAATTGAGCAAGGTTCTTTCAAAGATGGACTTAAAGACGGAGTGTGGAAAATATGGGACTTAGATGGCAATCTTGTAAAAATCGAAAATTGGAAGAAAGGATTTAAAAATGGAAAATCATATTATATCAATACTAACGCAGAGAAAGAAATAATAACAGAATACAAATACGATCAGAAGCATGGATGGGAACTTCAATTCCAAAATGATTCATTAATTCTGAAAGAGAAGTTTAAACACGGAGTTAAAACCGATTCGGATCATCATCTTCTTTTTTTTCACAAAAATCAGTAATGCTAATTCAAAAAGCTTATGAATCCCTACCTGAAGATAGGTATTACGAAAAAGATCAAAGCCGGTGCTCTTCTTTTGGTTATTGGAATTGCTCTGATTCTTTTTATGCTAATAGGTTTATATATGCTTAGAAAAGGATTGACCCACCGGCTACTGTCTGCTGCCCATACTGAAGAACAACTTCGATACAACATTCAAAGTGCAATATCCTTCCTTGAGAACAAGGAGGATATTCAGACCTCTTATGATTTTAGTTTTTTCCCAGACCTGGGAGATAGTACTACAATTAAGATAAATAATTGGGGATTTTTTGATACAGGGTTGATAAATTCAAAATTAAATAATCAAAATAAAAAGGGAATATTCCTTTTGGGAGGCAACCTTGGTGCCAGAGATGAATTGCCATCGCTTTACCATTCCGATCCTGACCGATATTTGTCAATTGGAGGTTTTACCTACCTTGGCACAAACACTTATCTCCCGCGATACGGAATACGAAAAGCTTATGTAAACGGAGTTGGTTATTACCGCGATAGTTTAGTTTATGGAGAACAGCATCAGGCACAATTGAAGTTACCCAATCTTTCCGAGAAAATACTTCTTCGGTATAAACAATTCATTTCAAATCCATCTGCCAGCATCGCAACAATATCCCCTTCGGATGATTATCAATCCCTGGCACTGAAAAGATCATTTTTTGATAAAACCTATTTGATTGAATCAGACCATGACATAGATCTCAGAGGCATTTCTTTGATTGGAAATATTATTGTCCATTCTAACGGGAATATTCTTATTGACAGCACATCCACTATTGATCAATGTATCCTTATCGGGCAAACAATAGAGGTTAATAGCAATTTTAAAGGGCGGGGACAATTATTGGCACAAAAATCCATCTTTATCGATGAGAATTGCCGTTTTTATAGTCCAAGTATTTTATCTGTTTTAAATGGTTCATCTCAGGGAAAAATAACGTTGGAAGAACAAGTTTTTTTTAATGGTACCATTTTATTAAAGTCGACTCATTCAGAACTAGATGCGGACCTGAAAATCGAAAACACGTGTAAAATTATCGGACAGATATACTGTGATGCATTTTGCGACTTTAATGGTGTTTTATTTGGATCACTATTTACCAACGGTTTTATACAAATCACACCTAATTCATTTAATCAAAATTATTTGGCAAATGCCTGTATTGATATAGAACGTATGCCGGCAGAATATAGTAGTATCAATATTTTTGATAACGATGCACAATTTAAATATACTGACAAATTATATTAATGGAAAAAGGAATAAAAACCAGAAATCGAATCAACTCCTATTTTGTAAAAACACTTAAAGGCTCAACTATGGTTGAAGTGTTGATGGCGATTTTGGTTTGTCTGATTATATTTTCATTATCTCTGTCCATCTTACTAAATATTGAAAAAAATCATAATACCCGTTTAAAACTAAAAGCTGATCTTTTATATGAATTGACAAACAATGATAATACTCCTTCAATTTCTGAAACAAGAATTACTAACGGATTAAATGTGAGAACAACTTACACGCCATATAATGATTCACGCGAATTATATATAAAATCGGTTGTGATAAGCACTAAATCTGGCAAAAGATTATCGGAGAAACATCTCTTAACCAAAACATTAGATGAAGAAATATTCATTCAATAAAAAAATCAAAGCATTCACTTTGGTTGAGCTCTCCATAACGCTTGTACTCTCATTAATCGTTGTTGGAATGATGTATCTTGCCCTTCAGATTATAACCCGGCAAATCAAACGGAATGAGGATAAAAAGCTTGAGGATATTGCATTGGTTAAAATGGCGTTTAATAATGCGTTTTACGATTGCAATGTTATCAGGTATGATGATGAAGCAGAAATTCTCATATGCAATGATTCTCTGAAAACATACTACTTCTCTTTATATCCCAATCAAATTCTCTATTATACCTCAAATAATTCTAACAAAGATTTATTATTTAAAGGACAATATACGTTTGAAGTTGAAAGCTTAACAAATGAGTTGATAGCTGAAATTATCATTTCATTTCCTTCAAAAGTTGACACGCTTCAACTATCAGTAAAAAAACAATACTCTTCCGCCACCTTACTTAATTCTAAAAATATAAGTTTTGAATATTGATTTAAAAAATATAGACATCTCTTCCACATCCGGTTCAAATGATCAGGATAATAAGGATTCCGGCAAAGGTTTAAGTGCCCTGTTTAATACCCAAATCACTTTTTCGAAAAAGAAGTTTAGTGATGAGAAAAAGGAAGAATTCTATTCTGAAATCGGAATGCTTCTATCATCAGGACTAGACATCAGGACAATCTTTCATTTGATGCTTGAAGAAAAAAAGGATGACAAACATTTCACATTTTATAATTCCATTTATGACGACCTGGTGGAAGGCTATTACCTTTCTGAAGCACTAAAACGTACAAACTATATAACTCCACACGAATACTACAGTGTAAAGATTGGAGAAGAAAGCGGTCAGTTAAATTCTGTTTTAAAAGACCTGAATGACTACTTTACAAGGCGAATTAAACAAAAACGTCAGTTGGTAAGTACATTTAGTTACCCGGTTATGATTATCGTTACCGCAGTTGTAGTTATCACGTTTATGCTTAACTACATTGTACCGATGTTTGAGGATGTCTTTAAAAGATTTAGCGGCGAACTTCCGGCAATTACCCGTTACATATTATCGGCCTCACAATTTTTCAAATCCTATATTTTATTGTTTTTGTCGGTACTACTAATTCTTTCCGGTTTTATGTATGCCGTCCGAAAAACAGATCGGTTCCGACACCTGACATCTTCTTTGGTTCTCAAGATTCCAATGTTTGGAGCTCTCATAAACAAAATTTATCTAGCACGTTTTTGCCAAAGTATGTCCTTAATGTCTTCCGCCCGTATTCCACTTATTACTGCATTAGAACTCATGGAGAAGATTATAGGATTTTATCCTTTTGAGAAAGCAATGATTATGCTGGAAGACGATTTAATGAATGGGAAAACACTTCATGAAAGTATGCAGAAGTTTTCCTTTTTTGATATGAAGTTAATTTCGTTGACCAAAGTTGGTGAAGAAGTTAACCGGCTGGCAGATATATATTCCAAACTTAGCCAACAATATTCAGAAGAAGTGCAGCACAGAATTGGCGTATTAAATAGCATGATGGAGCCTATTCTCATTATAATAATCGGGCTGTTTGTTGCAGTAATCCTAATATCGATGTATTTGCCAATGTTCCAGATGGGGAATAATTTCTTTTAAACCTATAGCAAATAAGAATAAATTTCATCAAGCGAGGTAAGACCGTCTTTGTACAATTCAATTGCAGCGTCTTTTAATAAACGGATTTTAATAGCTGACTCTCGCTCTAATATATTTTCTTTTATTAAACCGGAGAGTTCAGATGTTACAGGTATTAACTCATAAATTGCTTTTCGCCCCGCATAACCGGTAAACAAGCATTGTTCGCAACCTTGAGCTACATAATGTGCTCTGGTTTCAAACGGTAGTTTTACAGGCAAAACTGTTTCATCAATTTCTTCCTCTTGCTTGCAATGCGGGCAAAGCAAACGAACCAACCGTTGCGCCATTGACAAATTTAAGGTATTGGCAACCAGGTAAGAAGGAATCCCCATATCCAATAAACGCGAAATGGTTCCCATAGCCGAATTTGTATGAATGGTCGAAAACACGAGGTGCCCTGTTAATGCCGCCCTGATGGCCATTTGTGCTGTCTCCTGATCTCGAATCTCACCAAGCATTATAATATCAGGATCCTGACGTAGAAAAGTCCTTAATGCTGCTGCAAAGTTTAATCCAATGTCTTCCTTTACATGTACCTGGTTTATTCCGTCAATAGTATATTCCACCGGATCTTCAACCGTCATAATATTCACATTCTCGGTATTCAGATGCTTCAGACTTGCATAAAGAGTTGTTGTTTTACCTGATCCGGTAGGACCGCTGATTAATACAATTCCATTTGGTTTTTGAATGGCCTCCAGATAAGTCTTTAACTGCTCCGAAGAGAATCCCAAATCTTTAAGCGGAATATTGGCAGTATCTTTATTTAACAGACGTAATACGACCTTTTCTCCGTATAAGGTAGGTAGAATTGATACACGGATATCGATTTTATCGTTTCCATCGCGAAAAAATATCCGTCCGTCTTGCGGTAATCTTTTTTCGGCAATATCCAGATGTGCCTGAATTTTCACCTTATTCACCAGTGCCGGATATTTTCCTTTATCAAACTGATAGCGCTCCACCAGTTTCCCATCAATACGAAACCGAATACGGCTTATTTCCTCGAACGCTTCGATATGAATATCGCTCGAATTATGCATCTTGGCCTCTTTTATAATCTTAGGCAAAAAATCATCATAATTATTGCCAATATCTTCTACCAGATCTGCACTTCGATTTTGCTTTAATGGATAAAACCTTACAAGTGCACGGTTCAATTTTTCATGGTCTTCCACTTCAAGTACAATCTCATAACCTAAAAGTAATTGAAGTTCTTCCCGAACATATTCTTCATCATTTTCAGCGTAAAATACCAATGAGTCGTCAGTACCCGATTTGGGAACCACTTTATAGTTCCAGGCTACTTGCGGAGTTAGTAATTCTATTAATTCTTTTCTTATTACTAAATCTGAAGCCATAAATAAATCCAGGAATCGTTATTCAAATTAATATTCTTAAAACTTGAGCCGATCACACAAACAAGGAGAGAAACAGCCCAATACCCGGCCAGGGGAATATTTGTATTGTTCTTTTTTAAAGCTACTGAGATAACACTACCAATAATACCAACCACTATTGTTGTAATAAAAAACAAGAGAAAGTTAACCGGCGAGAAAATAAGTATCAAGCTAGGCAACATTGCAAAATCACCTAAGCCAATTGAGGTTTTCAGTTTACCAAATGCCCTTCCTGTATAACGTATAAAATAATACAAAGCAGCTGTAGCGGAAACCAAAAGCACTAAACAAACATTTACAAGAATGTTTATCCAATTAAATCCTTCAGGATGTTTACTAATAGTAAAACTTATCGTCCCAACAAAAAGAACAATAAACCACCACCAATACACCGAACGGGAAGCAAAATCCTGCCAGGCAATTGCAATAAGACTTATCAGAGTAAAACCAATACCGATTAACATTAATCTTTTTTGATTTCTTTCAGGTTCTTTTCTTCATCAATTTCCCAGATGTTGTAAATGCCATCTCCATCAAAATCGGAAACTGCTGTTGCTCTTGCTTTAAAAGAGCTTGCACTGGCCTCTATAATCTCAATTCGGTAGTTGGCATTTCCACCTTCAGAAACCAGCTTCTCATGCTCAAAACCTATTGCCTCCAGTTCGTTCGAATACTTGGAGTACATATAAAAGTAGCTTTTCTCCATATTATACAAATGCCCCAGTTGCATTTGGGCCTCTGTACTTTTTGCTTTTGAAATTAAGGGCATTAAATTAGGCAGCGCTATTAACACCAGAATGCCAATAATTGCCAATACAACTAACAACTCTGATAGTGTAAATGCGTTTAGACGTTTGTTCATAATTATGGCTTATAAATTGATTCTAAAGATAGTAATTATAAAATAGTTGAATACAATATTATCCATAAAATTATTCTAGCGAATCTAATAAATTAAGCTCAACATCATAGTATATGTCCAAATTGACAGTTATGAAAATAATTGCAATTTATTCATAATATCATTGCGAATATTGTTAGATCAAGGCTAATTCTTTATATTACCTACCATACTAGATTTCCAATGGCCTTTCAGAAAGTTCTTTAACAGACAAAGAACTCCTGAACCAGTTCAAGAGCATTGAAAATTGTCAGAAGCAGATAAAAACGTAATGACGGTTTTCCTCAATGCATTTATTACTAAATAATAAGCTAAAACAATGTGTTCTAAAAAATAATAAAGCCCGGACTTGCCGGGCTTTTATTTCTATTTATACTTTATTATTAAAGATTCATAACCAGCTTTTTCATCTTTATTTATTCCGACCATACCCCAAGGATAACTTTTCTCTCCTCCAAGATATTCCAAATAATTTACTAATTCTTTCCTCTTTTGACTTTCAGAATGTCTTTTAGGATAAATCTCAATTAGTTGAATTTTATTTTGAAAAAACCTAATTATTAAAATAAACTTATTGGTTACATCTAATCTGTATGTAACCCATTCATCACTCTCTATCCATAGTTCCATTTTTTTTGAAAATTTACTTTTCAAGTCACAGATTTTATCATATGAGTTTATGATATTATCGTCAAAATGAACTGAACCATTATTACTATCAACTTTCATTATCTTAGCGGTATTGTTTTTATTAGTTGCAGATTAGAATAGTTTGGGATATAAATTTGTGGCAATCCTCCTGAACCAAACTGTGGATTGGCATAAGTTGTACCAAAAGCAGCAGGATTATTACCATTAACTCTGTAAATCCCTACTTGCCCTCGATAGCCGTATAATGGGTGTTTTGATACTTGAAGCCCTTGAAATAAATTATTTTGATTTAATCCAGACCTATTTAATCCATTCATGGTTGTATAATAGTTAGATTGTCCTGGTAAGCCGCCAACCACATATTTCCCATCTTTAAGGGTAATATTTCTCCAATTATCAACTCCAGTATAAGTTTCATTACCTTGCCACGTTTTGGCCAACTTCGCTGAATTCACAGTTTTAGCTACATCGTCAAAATCATCTACAGAATTTGTAACAAGATCATCCACTCCCGAAATTCCACTTGTAGAAGATTTAACCATCTCAACATGCCCTGTTAGCATAAGGGTGATTTCATTTATCTTCCCAAGACCTGCTTCAACGTCCTGTTCTAAACTTGAATTATCGTTTCCATTACTCTTATTTATTGCATTTCCGAATCGGCCTATGCCAACAGTAAGATTATATAAAGCCTTCTCAAATATATTTAAATCACTATATGTTCTGCCAAGTGGGTCATCCGGAAACATTCCATATACATCAATAAAACGCATAGGATTATTGGCTGCATATACGTATGTCGACTGAAAACCATACTTTTCTGCAAGTGGATCAATCGTGTGGAAACGCCCTAGTTCAGCATCGTAAAACCGAGCGCCATAATCATAATTCTCAAAGAACTCATTCTGTAATTCTTTACCGTTGTAAAGGTACTTATTTTTATCCAGATTGTTCTCCGAAAACAAACTTCCAAACGGGTAATACTCTATTACCTGCTCTACCGTTGGTGTTGAGCCACTGTAACTAACTACCATACGTGTACTACCCAAATGGTCCTTCAGGTTGTAATGATATTTGCCATTGCTTACAAGGTAGTAGCCTTCACTGGTCAGTACACGGTCCAGTGTGCCGTCCTGATAAATAAAACTTCCATAATACTCCATTGTACTTGTGCCACTGGTTACGGCTGTTTTACTCCATTTTGTGCCTGCTGCATCATATTCGTACTGGGCATACTGCGACCCCCTGGTGTATTTCTTTGGCAAATCAATCTCATCAAAATACTGAACCGTTGTTCCCCTTAGGTTATCCGTGGTTGCATTGCCGTTATCATCGTACCCAAAAGTTTTTCCACTTATTGAGCTTCCTCCATAGGTTCCGCTTAACGATGATAATTGGTTACCTGCATAAGTGTAGGTAAGACTCTCCTTCGTGCCTCCCGATGAATTCTTTCTGCTTAACGACGTGATGTTTCCGTTTTTGTCGTAGCCAACAGAACTTAAGTCGTAGCTGGTATAATTGGTAACATTTATACTCGCACCTAATGAAAAGCCATAATCACCTTTTGTTAAACGGTTTAATCCATCATAGGTAAAAGCATAGGCACATCTTCTGTTCTCATTATTTCTCCAGCGAACTCCGGCAATATTTCCATTGTGCTGAATATGATCATCAAGGGTTACCAATTCCCCGGTAGAATCATAATACAGCTCTTCAGCAAAATATTTGGTGCTTGAGTAGTTTGCATCAGGGTCATTTATTTTGGTTAACCATCCACGTACATTATACGAGTAATCTATGTCCTGATAAGTATTATGCAATTCTTTATTTTCTAACCTGCCTACCTCATCGTAAGTATTTTGGGCAACGGTTACAAAACCTGCGCCGTTATAACTATGCTCTACTTTGGTAGGGCGCCCAATATGGTCGTAGCTGTATTTTTCCTCTGTCGTTTTGGCCGTTGATCCGCTTGTCTTTTTATGGTAAACCTGCTGTTTTATTGGCTGGTCGGTAAAATTGTAAGCCGTGGATGTACGGTTATAACCTCCATCTGGATTACTTTGGTATTGCTGTATCAGGTGGCCAAACTTATCGTAATAATTAACGGTAGTTAGCCATGTACTAGTGCCCAATACTTTGCTTTTTATCCCCGTTACCCGACCTTTTACATTACTAATTTTACTATGATCTGTGTATACTGTACTGTAGCTGTATGGAACCCCCCAGCTATAATCATCATAATAGGTATAGCTTGTTGCACTACAGCCGACAGGTGTATAATTACTACTATTCTCTACTGTTGAACGCAGCGTAGAGTAACTCTTATTCTCGATGCAGATTCCCTCCTCTTTGGGACGGTTTAGCTCATCATACTTTATGTAGTGATATTTATTAGGATTCGAGTCCCGCAATTTAGCATCCTGTGTTAGGACAAGACGATCGCGGCTATCGTATATCATATATACCCAACCAGCCCCGGGGAGTTTCTTCTCGCTTAATCTGTTAAGGTAATCATAATCGTAATGATAACACAGTTCGTTAAGTTCTGTCGGGGTAACGTTTCCATCCGCAACAGCCTTAGGAGGTAATACGAAACATAACCTGTCAAAATCATCATATACATAATAAGTCGAGTGGGCAGTTGTTCCATTATACTCAACTTTTAGAATAGTCCTTCCAAGATTATCTTTATATTCAACACTTCTACTATTGGAATATGAGATAGAAGTATTCTCATCCCATGTTGTAATTTTGGTCACACCTCCGGCAGCATAATCATTACCATGAATGAGGTTCCCATTCATATCCGCATAGAAGTTTTCTACTTCACCTGAACTATTTACACCATACTCATATTTCACTTCATGCCCCGATCCATTTCTCCAATTATATCCCGGAGCTGCTTCTTTTGCAACTCTTCTTAACGGAGAAGATTCATAAACAATTTGAGAATAAGCATAGTCATCATCAGTAGTACCATAGCTTGCTGTGTACCTGTTAACAGATATCGATAAAGCATCGAAAGCACCATTTTTAGCATATGCATAAGGCAAATATTGCTTACTCTCGCGCCCAAACGTATCGTAAATTACGGCACTAATAATATCTTTACTGCCATCTCCGGCCCCTTTATAAAGGTTCGATTGCTTGGGACGCCCTAAGCCATCAATATAGGTTACAGATCTCTGTTTTTGCGTATAGCTTAAACCATCAACAAGTGCATCTGTTGTCTTTCCTGAAACCAAAACAGTCTCCGTTTTTACATAATTCTCTGTTGATGTTTGCCCATTTACATAATACACTGAGTAAAACGTAAAAAGAATAAGTATTATCTTTTTTATTGTGTTCATTATTCAGGGTTTTATTGTTTGTAATTGTAATTATGTCTCTTCATGATGCTGCCATCATCATTCTTTTCAAAATGCAGGCGATTGTAACCATCGTATTCATAAAAAACGGCTGTACCTTTCTCATCTACCTCAGAAGTCATACCTACAAGTGGCATAAACGCATATGTCTTAACAAGCGATGAGGACAAGTTACTATTATTCCGAAGTGCTGTATTAAAGTTTTTCCATGCTGCTTTTTGAGTTGATGTAGTTAAGTTGCCTAAACCATCCCAAAACGACTCAAGATTGGACGTTCCTGCAGCAGCGATTATCGCATTTTGCAAGGTAGAATAGCTCACATTTTCGGCAACAACCACCGGATAGGAATGATCATAGGCCCAGAAGATGGATTTATTCACGTCATTCTTTTTATGCATCTGTAACAAGTTTCCATAGTCATCGAAACTATCATAATAAATTATGGGTTCCACACGATAACGAGGCCATTCCACTTCTTGAGTTGAATTATTGAACTCAACATCCTGATTATCAAAATCAAGATAATCTGCCCCCTGATCATGATATCGAGCATAATAATGTACATTCTCATTTCTTTCCCACTCCTGATATAAAGTTTGAGGAAGGATAAACAGTTTATTGTCTTTTATTTCGTACTTATAGCTGGTATAATTATTTCCTATGCCAGTCTGAGTTATTATCACATCATCATAAACATGCTCGGTTAGTAGCTTGCTCTTTTTAATGTTTACAGGTATATAAACACCATTATTCGCAAGGTATTTTAAAGCCTTAACATCCGGAGAATCTCCTGAAAGAATATTCATATTATTACAATTCTCAAGTATGTCAGCCGGGTAATAATACTGAACCTTATGAAACTTACCATCAACATCTTGATAGTCATCAGGACCAACATAATTTGTCACTTCAAATTGAACAACAGGCAAACCATCAAGATATGATTTACGAGTCTTTTTTTCATTATAGTTATTAGTTGTACTGTCAAATTCCTTTTCCGTCACAGAGTATAAAAGCAATGCTTTTCGGTCATATTCGCCAGTTCCCATATAAACTCCAGCTCCATAAGCATAAGGATTCAAATTATGCGTATAAGTTGATGTTGGCAGATTGGATTGAGTTTGAATATTTAATTGTTCTATTGTTCCAACTGAATACATATAATCAATTGATTTCAATGTAACTCCTCCTTCTGAGATATGCTCAATCCTATATATTTTTCCGGACAAAGGAGATAGATCAGTTTTCATGGATAGGTAATGCCCCTTAAAGTATGAATTCATTGTAGTCAATTCACTCGTCCCGGTTGAGTTTAACATGGAACTGACCCAACTTGAATTTGATAAAGATCTGGCGCTAGAAACCCCTCTAAAAGTATATTTAGTTTTCCCTGAACTGTTTCCCCTATAATCTACAATATTTTCTTCAATCCAGTCATAAAACACCCTGTTACAAGCATCAATGTTTATAGGATCCCGTGAAAATGTATGACCGGCAACAAATTGAGGGAATTGCAGTATATTTCCATCAGAATATGAATAAGTTTTTTTAGAAGCATTCACGGTTGATGTAGAATAATAAGTTAAACTCTTCAAACGAACTCCATTTCCTGAATGGTTGTCAAAAATATTTTGCTCATAAGCGATATCCACTTTCCCTTTTTGCGGAAATACTATTTGAGTTAGCATTCCAACTTTTAACTCCTCTTCTGTCGACAGTAAATTTGAACCTGAAATGTAATTCTGGTATGATGATGGCTGATATGGTGTAAGGTTAGAGCTGGAATAAGTACTACCTACAAAATAAAGTGATGGCAAAATGTTACTGCTAATAATTCCGGACTTTAGGTTCCCAAAAATATCAGTTGCTTTGACATCTGCTACTTTAGGTATTTTAATGCTAGAACTTTCATAATATTCAAAACTATAATCAGTCATGAGAGACCCCTTGGGTTTAATGTCCAAACGATCCAATTTCAAACACGATGATGAATTACTACTATTCTTAAAATAAGAGGTTATAAGATCATATTGTGTTATGAGTGTATTGTTATTATTCTTTACTGATACACTTTTTAACGCATAATCTCCACTTCTATCAGAACGGGAAGTACTGTTATAGCTAAATGAAATCTTACCGGTTTTATAGTCAATTTCAGATAAACGATACCACTGAGTTAAAGCACTATAAGAATAAGAAGTAGTAGCTCCGGTTGTACTAACGACGAAATTGCCCCCGGAAATTTTAGCCAATTTGGAATATCCATTACTTCTTCCTACGGCCTGATTTTCATTAAATAGTGCATAAGTGTAATTTATCTCCTCATTCGTTAAAAGATCCACAATCTTGGTTAACCTCCAGTCTGCAACTCTGGTTTTGATCTGACCTGACAAACCAGATCCTACC
This sequence comes from uncultured Draconibacterium sp., assembly GCF_963676815.1. Lineage (NCBI taxonomy): Bacteria > Pseudomonadati > Bacteroidota > Bacteroidia > Marinilabiliales > Prolixibacteraceae > Draconibacterium > uncultured Draconibacterium sp. The sequence goes on along the minus strand of NZ_OY781365.1, from coordinate 2,608,498 downwards.
ATCTCCCATACAATATCTCTTTTGTTAAATGTGTATTTCATCCCTTCAGATGATATTAATTCAAATTCAAGAAAGTCTTCAATTTGATAACTTTGATCAGAACCTGGAAGCATACTTCCCTGAAAATAGAGAGCATTCCCTGGAACAGTTATCATACCTGAGGAAACGTTAGTAAAAGTTACTTCGTCGCCTTCAATAATTTTCGCTTCACCATCTTTATTGAATATAAATTTGACATACAATCCAGGGGCAGAGCATGTAAAAATGTCCGGTTCTTCATCAATACTGTGAATTAAATACTTTCTCTCAGTGCTCATATCTGATATATCTGGAGAATGGGCTGCATCATAAGTGTCCTGTTTCAGCCATCCAACTTTATCGCAAAGCTCTCCATCAGGATATCCTGCCAGACAATTAGTAGGTTGATTTAATAAGTACGTAAAGTCTTTTAATCCTTTAACCGTTCTTTTAATGGCACCTTCTCCGGATACTGACCAATTTAATCCACAATTAGCGGCATATGCAAATGGATTAATGCTTCTACCCGCATAATTCAAATCAATTGGTATCGTAATATTCTTACATTCGATACTATGTAAATTAATCGAATATTGAAATTCCCCGTTCGCATTAACAGGGCCTTCACCATGTAATTCGAATAACTGCGACACCTCAGGCTTTAATAATAAACTCTGAAAATGGTCGCTTTCGCTTTTAGTCTGAGCAAATGAATTATTAAATGTAAAACACGCACAGACAAAATAAAATAGTAATTTTTTAAATTTATTCATTTTGTTAAAATAATAGTTGGAGTATATCAACATCTGTAGTTTTATGAACGAGAGGTCAACATTTAGCATAATCAACTACTATTGACCCACATATGGAATTCCATGTATCATAATTATATCGCTGACACATTTATTCAAGGCAATAAAATTAATCTGGAAGAACTTAAAATGCTATTCCAGTTTATTTTTATTCGATCGGATCTTTACTGTGTAATCATCTAATTTGAATGATAATTTGACTAATATTCTCCTTGAGATTAGGAATGATAAAACCGTAAAAGATTATTTCTTCATAATTTGGTTTGTTTATGGAAACTGCAATTTCCTGTTAATAATTTATTATCGGATATTCTCTTATTAATAAGGGTTACATTACAATCGATTTCTAGAAATATGATAATCTAGAAAATTATAAGAATAAAATTTGTAAATACAAAAGGACAAAAAAATCTTGAAACACGATGCGTTTAACTCGGGTTTTAACTTGTGCTTCATCAGGTCAATCTGTAATATAGAGTTTGTAATTAATATGAATCAAACATATTAAATAATTCTAGAAATAACAAAAAAACAATGTCATGTTTTTATGAAATGCTGAATCACCTTCTAATCGGAGAAAGTTTACTTTGTTACTCTCCTATTAATAAGAGAAAGACTTTTCATTCGTGTTGCAAAACATCCTTTCTTGAATAAAACAAACGAACAGATCTTAAGACACTAGGTTGGTCACTGATACCTGTGCTTTCCCTTCCTGTTATTAAACATAAATACAAACTTGCACCGCGAAATATCATTAATTATGTTTGCATATCATCTATTCCAAATACATAGAAATAAAAATAAATATGAATACCTCATAATACTCAAAAACCAAAGAATCTATTGAACTATAGTCCCGCTACAAAGTTCCTTACAAGCCGTTTCCTATCATTTATGTGCTCCTTATTTGTTCATTACGCTTTAAAAACCTAGTAAGTGCTATTTGAAGCACTCTATATTTACCATTAAATTATTAAATATGAATAGAATAACATTAAAATTAACAGTAATGGTAGCTATCCTCGCATTTATTGGGGTAAGTTGCCAAAAAGATGAACTTGATTTTGCCGACGAAAGCATTATAGTTAAAAATACTCTTGGCATAAGTGTTTACAAAATGAATCCTGATTATTTCGATAAGATTTTTGTTGAAGTTACACCAGAAGGATTAAACAAAGTTCTTGCCCTAGACCCCAAAAACCTCAATTCCTATACAATCGACAGCAAAGGTAAATTGATGCCCAAATACAGGCATCTTTTAAAAAGTGGATACATGGTTGGAGGGAGTAGTAGCAATGCCTCGTATACTGATATTTCGTTTACTGAATATTATGAATATAACAAAGATCATAATACGAGTAGTTGGCCCGATGATCTAATCAAACCGAGAATAATTGATAATGACCCGTATAAAGAATACTACTGGATGGGATGCATTGATTGTGAACAAAAAGAGTTTACTCTTGGTCAAATAAACGAAATGATCGAGAACGGTACTCTTGAAAATTATTTTACCAGAATTAAATAACCATATTAAAATATATTTCAAAATGAATCAAAAATTTCTAAACACTCTAATTTTATCTTCTCTTTTATGTTTACTTATTTTTCCGCAACAAGTAAGTGCCAAAGAGGTTGACTTACAAAAAGCACAACAGGTCGCTATTAATATCTTTTCAAAAGAATCTGGCATCTCAAAAAAAACAATTTCCATAAAAGAAGTAATACCTTTTGAACATGACGGAATATTAGTTTTTCGGATTATAAATTTCAACCCTATCGGTTATATATTAGTTTCTGCCGAAGATAACGTCGAGCCAGTTTTAGGATATGGTCTCACATCAAATTTCGATATAAAAAGTATTCCTCCAGCGCTGAATTTTCTTTTAGGTGAATACAAAAGAGAAATAAAATTTATAAAAGAAAAAAAATTATCCGCAGATGAAAAACTGAAATCTAAATGGGATTCTTATTCTGCAAAAAATTATGCGCCCACAAAGAGCTATTCTACGGGTACATTTTTATTAGAAACAGAATGGGGACAAGGGGATAGGAACGCGGTTATTTCTACCGACTATAATAAATTCTGTCCAGAGGACCCTAATACTGGAAGAAAATGTCTTGCCGGTTGTTCAGCTGTTGCTTTAGCTCAGATCTTACATTATTGGCAATGCAGGGTATTTCCGGATAAAACAAGAAGTTATACTCCTTCAGGTTTTTCTTCTTCATTAACAGTTGATTTTTACGATCAAAATTATAATTGGGATGCAATGGATCATGAATCTCCCGATCTTGACAACGCAAAGCTTATATTTCATTGCGGGGTGGCAATTGGTGTAAATTATACAGATAGCTCAACTTGGATTCCCCATAGTCAGAATTATAAAGTTTCAAACGCAATGACAACCTATTTTGGATTTCAAACTTCTGGAAGGAAATACAAAAGTAGCTATGGTGAGAGCATTTGGATCAATATGTTAAAGTCTGATATTGACGCAGGTCGTCCAATTTATTATGCTGGTGCTGATGATAGTGAAAACATAGCTCATGCTTGGGTGATAGACGGCTATAGGGCCGATAATACATTTCATTGCAATTGGGGATGGACAAATTCACATGAGGAAAATGATTTTTATTTGTTATCGCAACTAAATCCTTCGAATGATTATAGTTTTACAACCAGCCAACAGGCAATTCTTGGAGCAGAGCCTATTATAGATGCCTGCTTAGGATTAGAAGGTTCGGACATGGTTTGTTCTTCCAACCAGGCTTATTCTGTTTCAATACCATCTACTGCAAGTATAGTTTGGAGTATGAGTAAAAACCTTAATCAGATAGGAGGCAATACTAGCACAACTTATACGGTAAATAGTAGGTCTTCGGGGGCTGGATTTGTAACAGCAACAATTAAAAATAGCCGAGGACAAACATTTTTGAATAGAACAAAAGATCTTTGGGTAGGAACAGAGGAGGCAACAGTGTTCAGTCCTTTTGATCTAAATCAAAATGCCTATAACTGGTATCTGACGACAGGTACACCTTTTGAGTTCAGAACTAGTCTTCAACATCCTTCAAATGATCCAGCAGATTACATCTGGACAGTATGGGATCAGCAGCAACAAATAATGACCATGTGCCCACCTGGAACAGGTGGCTATTTTATTGCTAGTCACGAGGGCTACTACACCGTCAATTTACAATTCAATAACGATTGTGGATGGGGAGATGTTAAATCTCAAGATTTTTATTTTATCAAGAGCAGTAGTTTGCTACTACAAATGAATCCTAATCCAACAAATGGAGAAACTGCAGTAAGTATTGATCATGATATTACAGGACAAGTTTCAATTAAGTCGACCTCCACGGAAACAATCTTCGATGAAAATGCGGAGTGGGATCTTGAAGTATACGATAATGTACAAAGCCTAAAGCTTAAAAAGCAAAAACTAAAAGGCAAAAGCACAACCATTAATACGCACAGCTGGAAAGAAGGTGTTTATATGGTACGTATAAAATACAAGGATGAGATTCTTACCGGTAAGCTGGTAGTAAAGAAATAAGATGTGTTCAAAGGTGCAAAGCAAATGAAGCACAAGCGTCTCAGCCTCACACTAAAACATTAATTATTACACAACTAAGCATCCTACTTCTCAGACTGATATGATTCTCAGTACGTGCAAAGAAATTTAAAAAAGCCCTTCATTGATGGGCTTTTTTACATTGAAACTCCTCGCAGCAGAGCTGACGAGGAATCCGATTCCGTTAAGGACTTTTTTATTGTTTTGTTCGCTTATCCCGAGGCAAAGCCATCGGGGAATGCGCTCACCGGAATTCAAAAAATCCGACCAAACGCCCCCACAGCTTTTTCATTAAAAAAGTTTTTCCCACATCGATACTTTCATGCTATTTGAGTTACTGTCGATAAAACTATTTTTATTTTTCGCTCCCAAAGCCAGTACACCTCCATCTTTTAAGACATCAACTCCTTTGAGAAAAAAGTAATTATGAATACTCCTGCTCGCCTGTCGTTTAACTTTATCTGCGCTTTTTAGATAGGCAATATCAGACGCAGCCACATCGCCAAAGGGAATATTGGAGGAAACAACATCGAAGTGATTGTTAAATCTGTATTCGATTTCTTCAAAACCTTCAGTCCGAATTTTATCATCAGGATAAATTTGGCTCAGAATTTTCCCAGTCAGCAAATCCTTTTCAAAGCCTGTTGTTGTTTGATGCTCGTTTTGGTTTTTAAACGCTGAGATAAATTCACCTAAACCCGCTGAAGGATCAAGAAAACGGGATACGTTAACCTGGTTGTTTTTTTAAAGCTTCCGCTAGTATATTAACGATTTCGGAAGGGGTATAGAAAGCAGTTAAAATGGAATTTTTCAAACTATTCGTAAATAGTTTGTATTGCTGTTCTGTTTTTGAATTTCTCTTCAAGACATCATGCAATTCCATAACCGCTGGAAACAACCCCACTTCAGAATCGGGCCACCGGGCAATATCCAACAGATTTTCTACCGGATTAAGAATACATTGCAAAGCCCCGAAACCGGAATATTGTTTCAGGGCTTTTGTTTCTTCTGCCGTCGGATTCCGATTTTCTTTCTCTAATCGAAAGCAAAGCTTAATGGCTTCAATATTTGCACGCAGGTGCTGCTCTTTATTAAAGCTCATGTTCTTCCAGCCAGATTTCGATAGCTCCTGTTAGCTCGGTGTACAAGTCGTTGAACTCAGAACTAAAAGCAAACTCATCGTTCAACCTGTATTTTTCAAAAACCGGAACTGCTTCCGGCAAAAACCGAACGGCAAACTCTTTGGCTTCTTCCAATGGGATTATTCCCAGAAACTCATTCCAAATAATGGTAACAAGGGTATCGTGTTTTGAAAAGTGAAGCCCTTTGTACAACTCTTTATGTGCCAGTTCCTCGGCTTCATGATGACTGTGTCCATTTTTAACAGCCTGCGAATAGCATTCTGCCGCGAGATCACTACGGGTATTCAGCAGATCGTTATCATCCGTTAACTCAGGATGACTTTCGTATAAAAAGTGAAGCAATGACAACTTAAACCATGATAATTCTTTTGGTGTTGTTTTCATGACTTTGAAATTTAAATTTTAAAATGATGTGAAGTGGGAAAAACAAGCGCCCGGAGTTTATCCGAACGCTTTGATAAAAAGGAAATACTATTGATTTGAGTTTTACATGGAGTGCGATTTGGCCCGGTTCCGTTTTGTTGTTTGTTGACGTTCCAACGGATTTACCTGGTCCTTTTTCAGCGGCTCTTTTACATCTTTGGTCGCCTCATTGGTTTTTCCTTCAGAATTAACCGCTACCTGGGTTTTGCTTTTGTTATCCGGAATTACTTCTGCACCTTTGGTTTGGGCTTTATCAGGATTCCATTTGTAAAAATCCAGCTTGCCTTTTTCGTCATTGACCTTTATGTAGGCGTTAAATTCCTCACCCTTTTTGTCTTTCATTCCTGCAACATAAATGGTTTCCCGCTTTTCCAGTTTCTGTTGCTGGTCCTCGGTTAGTTCCTTTCCCAAAAGAGAATTGGGAATACGCACCTGTTTTTGTTCGTTTTGGTTTTGCTCTTGCTGCTGCTGATTATCAAATCGGAAACCAATACCACGTTTATCGGCATCAATTTGCAGGTGCGCATTAAACTCTTTTCCGCTACGGGCGGTCATTCCTTCCACATAAATTGAGCGTCCTTCGGCCAGCTCTTTCTTTTGGTTTTCATCGAGCTTCACGCCTTTAATTTCTTCGGGAATTTTTATTTTATCAGCCCGTGCTGCAACAAGTTCATTGGTGAGTTTATCAATGGATAGAAATACCGGTGTGCTCTCTCCCTCTTTGTACTGTGGATGCAAAATTCTTCCGGCATTTCCGGTTTTCATCAGGTTTTGTTTGTCCTCGTCAGTTAAAGTGACGCCAAAATATGGACGGTCGAGTTCGGGATTGTTGCGAACGGCATGAACGGCCAGTTTAAAATTCCCATTTTCATCCTGACGAAAGGCCAACCGTGCATCGGTACGGATGTTTAGGTTATTGGTTTTAATGGTAATCGGAATCAAACCTGGTGACTTCTGGTAGTTTAACATGGGCTCAAGATTTTTTGTGTTTTTCAGAAAATCTTTTGAGACACCCAGCATTTCCAATTGTGACCAGTCAACTTTGTTCTCATCAATCAGATTGGGCCGTTTCTCCTGATTGTGTTCTTTCGAAAAGTCGCCGGGTTTTACCTCATGCTTTTCCAACATCTCTTTGTTGGACGGTGTATCCGGTTTCTTTAACATCTTTTCCAAAACGGTTGCTGTTTTCTCCACCAGGTTGGAAGGAACTTTGTAAAACTGAAAATCGGTGGGATTTTTATACTGACGATTGAAATTGGTGAAGAAGTTCTCCAGCGGATTACTGTGTCTGTCGATTTTTAAGAAACTACCTGCATTGGCTTGTTTGGGAGCCACTGTTTTTAGCTGGCCTTTTTCATCAAAACCACTTACAGCTTTTAGTTTGTTTTCGTTTTTCTCTTTAACCAGTAATACTTCCTGGTCATTGTTTTTTTGTTCCATGATACATTTCTTTTAATGATTTAAAAGCGAATGTATCCGTGATTTAGCGACTTCGAATCAAGCTGGCAGCAATTGGCTTTGATTGGGTAAAGGTGGCGTAATTAGACAGGATGACAACTCAGTCTAATTTCAAAATATCCTTAAAATATGGTTTAGGAATAAGTACCCATCTTTCGTTCACATAACAAAAATATTTATACCCAATTCCATAATTAGTTTCCTCACTCTCCTCGAATTCGACACTATAAAATTTGACATTATAATTAAATACTCCATACTTCACGGCTTCAACCATTCCTCCTGGAGCATCATCTTCGCCTGATAATATTCCGGACGTACTTAATCGTGCAATTTTAAAAAACTTTTTCTCAGGATACAGCGGAGCTATAGGTTCTTCAAGAATACCAACAAATATTTTGCAATAAATCTCAAAACTCTTTACATAATAATCCTGACTAAATATCCTTCTACAGTCTAGTAAGGTTGGGTGACAAGCTAATAACAGCTCATTGATATTAGCATTTCTTTGAACAAATTCTGAAAAGAATTCATGAGGAGTTGGATGAATTGGATCGATGTATGATTTTCTCACTTGATTCAAAACAGCAAGAAAATCCTCTTTTGACTTATTCCATCGGGATATTTTCTTTTCGATTTTGTATCGCTCTGCTAACTCTGAGAATAATTCATCTAAAGCATAAGGATCATCTAACTTTGCAGCCTGCTTAACACTGTATAAAGTACCTATAGAATGAAATCCTATACCCGGAAGCAAAAGCGGCTTAACATCCATATTATCCAGTACCCACACTGCCCCCATTTCGTTTAAACAGATATCACTTGTTTTATAACTATTGGAGATAAAAAGAAAACTATAATCCGCTTTTAGCAGATTTTGCCTTATATGGATTCTAAAGTCATCCCCTGTCCTTATTCCCAATCCATCAACTGAAGTACAAAAAATGTCACTCTCATTAATTCCGCATCCAAGAATTAAAATATTTGTGACAAAACAATCTATTACCTTCTTATCTTTTGAGGAATGGCTGATAAATATTTTCATCATTTAATTAAACAATGTGTTAAGAATATTTCAATATGGTAAAAGTATTAGAAATTACATTTCAGGCGAACATTGAATAAAAATTAGTCCCTAATATTTCCATCCCCTAACATTTGTAACTGGCTTCTAACTCTTAATTGATTGAGAACAAAAATGGATAACAGTTTCTCGCTTTTTTTTAGGGTAAGCTTTCTTCTTTTCATCGATGGTAGCATATTCATATAAAGGTTTTCTATAACTTCTGTAATCTATTATGTTTAATATAATATCTCGTAATATGTGGTCTAATTTCTGATAATTGATAATCATTTCGGATGAGTTTTCACCAAACTCTCCCTTATGAACTGCAGAATGACGTTCTTTCGTAATTAAGTTTTCAACATTCTGATTAATAGGGATACAGCCAAATTGTAAAAGGTCGTACATTTTTTGAACTGTACTATTTTTTCTTCTATTAATATCACCGATTTTTGATTTAAAAATATCAAATGCCTTATCATTATCTGAATGTATAAGCGATTTGTTTTCATTTAATACAGTTAGTAGTTTCTTTTTTATACTTAATTCCCAAAGATTAGTGTCAATCAGATACTCCTCAAATTCTCCAATTGATATTTGATATTTTGTACATAGTTTCTCCAATGCATTAATAAGGATTGAATAAGCCTCATGAATCCCAGAAGTTGAATAAGCGGAATTTATTGATGAAACAATTGAGCTTAAGTCAAATTTTAAGTCATTATGATAGAAATCATGCAGACCATACCGAAATGCTTGATTGAAAATCGCAGAACTGTATGAATGGTGCTCATTAATTGGAATATAGTCACTAGTAAAATTATTTGATTTTTCAGTAAACGAATAGTTATATACAACCTCTGAGTCTGAGCCATCAATTCTGTAATAGTCTCCAGTTAATTCTCTTCTTATATGGACATCTCCACCATTTAAAAGTGAAAGAAAACTAAGAAATTGCTTTCTAAAAGTTTTAAAATGTTTGTATGTAAGTAGACCGTAGCCAGCTCTTTGAGTAAAATCAATTAGAATGTTATTACCAGTCTTGGCTTTATAAAAAATTAATTGGAAATAGTTTTCTTCAAATCCATCGATTTGAAGAAAGATTGCACATGTCGTGTGGTCAAAATTTACATCGAGAATGTCTATCTCTCCATATTTCCAATATTTTTTTGTGTCAGTATGGTCAGCAAACTTTATATTAAAACCTTCTATTTCTAAAAAATGAATAGGTTTTTCAGTTCCTTTTTTATCATTTTTTGGAAGGTCTCTCTTTGTTTCTGTTAATTTGATATAGTTTCTACAAACAAATTTAGCCTTGCAGTTATCGTGTTTGAATTGAAGAAAAGTTATATCAACGATCTCAATCTTATATCCTTTTTCAGTTACTCCGGTTAGGGTGAATCTTTTAGAAAAGTCGCTATCTTCAAAAAAATCCTTTTCTAAAAATGTTTCTACAAAGTAAACGCCATTTTCTTCAAAAACTAAGGCAAATGGTATTTTACATCTTCTCCCATTTCCACTTAAAAATCCTTCTAAGGTTGTAAATTGATGTTTCAATATTAGTCTGTTGTTTAAAGCTTGCATACAACATGCACCCCAACAAGTTGGGTTATTCATTTATTATAGGGTTAGATTATCTGTCCATTTTGAGCATGAAATCTAACCTCCTCAAAATCTTATAGCTAAGTGAGCAGTCAACGGTCATTAGTTTTTATTGCTTTAAAGTTAACATTCCTGTTAAACAAAACAATATGGCATGGATGAATCGATTAAAAAGAATGGATAAAAACAGCTTTAAGAGCAAAAGCTATGGTACAAGCAGATTCCCGATAGCAAAGCAAAACAAGAGTCATCATAACGCACGAATTACAGGCCTCCTGCAACCGTGTAACATGCCTGCAAATTTGTTTAGCCCCCCCATGCAGCTGTGTAACTACGATTAATTTTTGTGGGACCCATCTCGCAGCATTGCAACAGGCAAAAAATTATACTGAAACCCCTTATGCAGTTTTGCAGCAGGGGTAAAATTCTTGTGCGATCGGAGTAGCACAACTGCAGTTAGCAAACAAACCATCTGGTGCATAGTCCGTGTTTTTGCGGTGGTTAAAATTCATATTACTGTCCGGCAGTGCTGGAACATTCTGGGTGAAAATTTCCCATGCCCCGGCATTTCTTAAATCGCATTTTCAACCACACCGCTGCTCATGATTCGCAGTTTCCCGGCGGATTGAAACTGCTCAATCGAAAAGCCTTTGCATCACACGGCAAAAGCCCTTACATTTGTTCCATGGATACATTTGCCTTCTGCCTGCACCTATAAAATTCAATTTAACGTTCCTATGCCTCCGGTAACTTCATTCGGGGAAGTTTTTCCGAGCCTACCCGGAACACTCCCGGCATTCAGTAACCTCCGGCACCGCACACAAGAGCAAGGCTTTCATTTCCTTTCATTCACCCTGTTCTCACAGACCTCACTTCTGTACATTCAAACCTTACACTTGTTTTTGCCTCCCCTCGATTTAGAATTGTAGCTTACTGACTTTTGAAAAAGTACAGTTATCATTTTTATCAATTTATAGATTCTTCTTTCCCGCATTCCAGTTTAAGAATGTGCTTTCCGTCCCGCCCTTGTTGTTCTGTTGGCAAAATAAAAGCTGTGTTTTTGGAGCCTGCAAGTTCATGCCTTCGGTTTTGCAGAAAATCTCCAACCTCCTGGCGTCGAATAGTATTTCCTGCAAAAAACTTGCAGGTCCAACACTCCTTTTTAACCGGGCCACAAAACAACAACGACCGACCCGATGGAAAGACGCATAATCTTAAACGAATGAAATATGGAAAAGAAGAATAGTAATAAATATTTTGAAAATGGTTGTAACGAAAAACAAAACTCACTCTCCTCCGGAATCCGCATAGGTGTGTTTGGAATTGTTTTTGTATTGCTTATAACTTCTCAGTTATCAACCGTTTAAACCTATCCAAATGAGAGAGAAAGTTAACAAATTACCGTTTCGATGGATTTTCAGAATCATTGTTATTGTTCTTGCATCTTATATTACCGGTTTGAGTTTCTGGTATTGTTTACTGGCTTATATCGCAATTCTGTTCATGATTGAATTTGCCAAAAATATGATTGTCGTAATTCTTGGTATTGCCATAGTTGTTGCGGTAACTCTAGCCATGTTTTTTGGATTGATAGCGCTTTAATCTTTCAGAAGAATAGTTTTAATACATCATAATGCAGGGCTGTATCGCCCTGCTTCTTTTTGCATGAGCCTGTGCGGTTAAAAAGAAGCAAAAAACCTTCTTAAAGATCCTGATGATAAAGATTGATCCCTTAATTTTAATCGCAAAAATACAGGAGTACCATGGACAATTAACAAGGTTAAATCCGCTGGATTTGATTCAGAATCTTCCTTTTAGTTTCTGTTATCTAAAAGCGTATTCCGAATCAAAACCTTGCCTGAAGTCCCTGCTATCCTGTGAATAGTAAGCAATAAAATTATTGTTTAACAAAAAAAGCTTACTATTATGAAAATTGATTATTTCAAAGTTTCCGAGATTAAAGTGTCTTATACTGACAAAGTAAAAGCATCAGAAAGACCTCAAATTGGCGCATCAAAAGATGCGGCTCATATTTTCAAACACGTTTTTAAAGATTGTATTCAGCACCATGAAGAGTTTTATGTTATGCTGTTAAATCGTGGCAACAAAGTTCTTGGTATATCCTGTATTTCAAAAGGTGGAATTTCCGGGACTGTTGTCGATGTAAAGATAATTCTGCAACTGGCTTTAAAAGCAAATGCATCTTCATTGATTGTTTCTCATAATCACCCCAGCGGAAACCTTACCGCAAGTGCGGCTGATGTAAAAATTACAGAAAAACTAAAAAATGCATGTCAGCTTATCGATTTAAGTCTTTTGGACCATCTGATCGTTACTGATGAAAGCTATCTGAGTTTTGCTGATGATGGATTGTTATAAATCCATTTCAAAGAAAACAAGGGCTACTCGCATTGAGTAGCCCTTGTTTTTTATGTTATATCTCTGACTTATATTTCCCCAATATTTCTGGCTTTTACCAGATCCTTATTCCTTACAATAAACCGCTGATGTCTCCCCCCATTCTTCTCAAACAGCTCAACTACCAATTCTTTTTTGTCTGGTATCGTAAATGATTCGAAAACAAAAACCGTTGATTCAGTAGAATTGCCTTCAATAGAAGTCAGGTGATTTAAAGCGCGAACCGGCTTTATAACCGTCTCCTGAATGGCTGTTCTTTTGGCCACTTTCTTGTCCACGACTTTGAACGTTAGAAAATCAATTTCAAATGGAATTTCAGAACAATTTTCCAACTCGGTGCGAAAGTAAATCAAACCATTCTGGCTGTAAAGGCCGGTTAATGCAAACCCAATTCCAAACTGATTGCTATTGATATTTTTGATCTGTTTCTTCCTAACCCCGTAAATTTTCTCCATAGCCAATTGAATGTTCTGTGGTGTTTTATTTCCAAGTTCAGAAAGTTGGATTTCCACCGAATTGTCCGGCTGGTTTCCCAACTTGTACTCATGCAGGAAGTCCTTCATTTCAATATTCAACTTTGCAGGATTTTCGGCATAGTTTACTATAAACGAATAAAAACTGCCCTCGTCGGTTATTACCGAAAAATTGGTTTCTTCTGTAAAATCCTTTACTGAAGCTTTTACCCGGACCACATTTTCTGCACCATCGGCTTTCCCTGCTATTATATTCGATGAACCAAGATCGATATAGCTTATGGCTGCCGGAAATAGAATATGGACAGTTTTATTGTAGGTCACTTCAATGTGATAGGATGAAATTACACGGTCTTTGGAAATAACTTTGGTGTATTGGTTTTGAGCAAAAAGCGAAAAGTTGCTAACTAGTATTATCGCGAATAATATTTGTTTCATGACGTATGATTTTAAGTGAATGAATTTTATTTGGCGGGCATGAGCAATATTCGGTGCCCTGCTTTTAGGGTAACTTTTGTGGTCCTGAGTTTTTTGGAAACATACTGCGATGTCCCTTGTATAAAACTTCGCCCCACATCAGCTGCCAGTTGTTCGCCTGCAGTTGTGCCCTGATTAATGCTAATACTTGTCCCCGCATCGCGCCCCATGGTGGCAGTAATTTCCTTTAAAGCACTTACCTCAACCGAACCGGGGATAAACAAACCAGGTTGTCCATCGGTGTCGTAAGCTGTGAGTTGCACCGGGATGATATTTCCGTTTTGTTCCAGCGAATTGATAAAAATATGTAAACGTTCTCCCTGGATCCGGGCAATACCTGTAATCAAAGCATTCTTTTGAAAACGGAGTCCACCGGTTTCAATAGCTTCCAGTAAGCGCAACTGTACATTTTGCCCGTTAACCAGCTTCTGGGTACTGTTTACACAGGCATTAATAGTGTTCCGTTCTGTGGTTTCCTGCTTGCCCACTACCGATATAAATGAATAGGTCCGGGGCTGTGAAACCTGCTTTAGAAATACCGAATCAGAAACCGTTTGTTGCAAGGCAGTTGTTGTGCTTTTTGTTGAGACCAGAACTGGCTTGACAATCTTCCCTTCTTCTTGCTGACTGACCGGATGACCAGTTTCAGGAAGCGTTACATTTGGTTCTGCTGGCGCATTGTTCGGCATATATTTGGCTGCCATCTCGTATGATTTTTCCATCAAAAGCAGTTGTTCCTCGATACTTTTGTCTTCCTGCTTTTCCGCCAGTTGTTTCTTCAAAGCATTAAGCTCTGCTTTTAATTTTTCATTTTCAGGATTCGCCTTTGGTTTTTCGTAAAAGCTGCCCAAAGTGTTGTTTATATTGTTGTAAGCAGAAGCGGAATGTTGAATTGCCCGTTTGGGTTGCTCGCTTCCCGAATATTTTTCTGACAAGCTTGTTTCAGCTTTTGCAGAGGAGAGCAAATCGAATTTGGCTAGTTCATCCTTTTGAATCATCGACGAAAAATCATCCAGCGAGCGCACCGGCTTTTGCTGAAAAAGTGCTGCCTGCTCGAAGGCGTTGATTTTATCCTTCAACAAATCCTTTTCCTGCGGTAATGGGATCTCGGTATTTAATCCAATTACTGTTTTGTTCTCCTCTTTGTACGATGGCTTAAATATCAGCCACAGGCTTGCCCCAAAAACAAGGAACATCAAAGCAAATACCGCGTACTTTTTTAGCATCTGCTTTTGTCCCGGTTTCAGGAGTGTTTTATTGTTTTTGTCCATCTGTTAAATCTTTTAATCGATTAATGATACTATCTTGTGGTAAGTCAAGTGGAGTGATGTGTTCAATCTGAAACAGGTCTTTTACCTTGGTATCCCGGAACGAATCCCAAAGAGCAAAAGCGAACAGAAGTGTAAACACGACACACATCCCCACTACCACCCTTCTTCGTTTTTTCTCAGGAATTCTGTCACAATTCCCTTTTAGTTTTTTCCGGCTAAACCGTTTGAACTCAGAAAATCTGTTTTTCATGGTATTACCTTGTTACCGTTTGAATATCGTTGTTCTGTACTACCTCGAAGTTCTCTACGGTAAAACCATGTGGGTTATTATCGCTGCGAACCGAGTTGATGAGACTGCATCGCGTCACCAGGTTTCGCTCCGTGATATTGCTTTCGCGAATTATTATCTGCCTCGCATAGGTTGATGCAGTATATGGATAGTTCATAAAATCAACCACTACACTATCTACTTGTAGCGTTTGGTTGATGTTTCCCGAAATGATCCGGTTGAAATAGCCTTTCTCCAACAGGTCTTTGTAATAGGTATACACGCTTTTATCTGCCAGAAACATGGCCCGGTTGATGTTGGATTCAATGGCATTTTTATCGGGCGAAAGTGTAAAAAACAACTCGTGAAAACGCCGGATATGTTCCCGTGCTTCTACCGGACGGTTTTGTGCCAGATCCTGTGAAAGGGCAAGGATCAGGGATTTTCCTTTGTCCAGAACATAGATCTTTTGCCGTTGTTTTTCTGCGAAGCTATAGGCACTAAACACCGAATATCCGGTAATGCCTGCACAGAGCAGTATAAACACCATTCCGAAAAAACGGATCTGCCTAAAGCTTGTTTCGATATTTTTTAATGATTTAAATTCCATAATTATCTTGTGATTAATTTTTCATTAGTTTTCCTGTCATATTTCCGGCCGATGCACCGGCAACCCCTGCAGCCATTGATGCAGTTTTACCTGCCGACGATGTCACATTCTTACCGTAATTTCCCATACCACCGGCCATGATGATCCATCCGGCAACAGTTGGAATTGTGAAATACCCGATGATGCCAATAATCATAAATACAATATAAACGCCGTTGGATGCTTCGACTGAATAGGTAGCATCGGCCTGTAGTTTATCAATATCGGCTTGCAGCATCAGCACCTGGATACGGGCAAGTATAGAGCTAAACAAATCGGAAACCGGTAACCAGAGGTACACGGAGATATACCGCGAGAACCATTGTGTCATGGTGGACTGAAAACCATCGTAAGTACTAATGGCAAAGGCTATCGGACCAAGTATGGAAAGTACAATCAGAAAAAAGGTGCGAATGGTATCAATAACCAATGCAGCTGCCTGAAACAGCAGTTCCAGAATTTCCCGAAAGAAATCGCGGATGTTCTTTTTCATATTGTACAAACTGCGCTCGATATACATTCCTGACATGGTGGCCAGATCGGACGGACTCCAGCCCAGTTCTTCCAGCTGTTTATCAAATTCTTCGTTACTGACCAGATATGCCGTTTCCGGATTTCGTTTCATAGCTTCTACCTCCAGCTGCTCTTTTAAATCGCGGTACTTTTCCATATCAAAAGTCTGAGCTTCCAGCATCTGGTTGGTACCAACAACAATGGGACTAAGCACCACGTTGATCGTTCCCAACACAAAACCGGGGAAAAACATGATACAGAGACTGATGGCAAAGGGACGTAAGAGCGGATAAACATCGATGGGCTCGGTGCGTGACAACGACTGCCACACACGCGAAGCCACATAGAACAATGCCCCCAAACCGGCAATGCCTTTTGCCACACCTGCCATGCTGCTGCACAAGGGTGTCATCTCAAGGTAGAGGCTGCGTAAGATCTGATGTAGGTTGTCAAAATCCATTACCAGTATCTTTCACTTGAATCACCATACAGCGCCAACATCCGTTCGGTATCGCCTTTCTTTTGCGCCCTCAGGTACGAAACGGCAATGTTCTTATTGGTGTAATAGCTTACCAGATTCCTGTAATGTTTTATTGAATCGTAAACACTGTCTATCACATCCATCCGCTCTTTGTCGGTCAGAGAAAGGGTACTGGCATTTACAATGCCTTTCAGATCATTCAGCAGGTAGGCACTTTCTTCCAGTAGTTTAGTATAGCCAAAGGCAATTGCCCCCAGCTCTTCCAACGAATAGTTTTCATCCTGCAACATCCGCTGGTAGGCATTGATATAGATGTCGGTAATTTCACCAACCATTAAAATGGTTTGCTGCACTTTTCGGGCATCTTTAACCAGGTTGTTTACTGCCTTTAGCGCATCGTAATAGGCTTTGCCCTGTTCATACACCTTTTTTACTTCCTGGAAGTTTTTGATCACATTCGATACGGTACTGGAGGTTTGAATAATCTCCTTGGCCGTATTGGCAATACTGGTGGCCGTATTAATGGGATCGTTAACCACCCACTGTGCTTGCAGGTTTAACGAACCTAGCATAAGCAGCAGCCCGGCTATAACTAATTTTGTTTTCATCTTCTTATTGATTTGAATAATTACGAATTGCGTTTGCTTGCCGCCAGTTGTTTGATGGCAAGCTCAATATTACCGTCCAACTGTTCGGTTAAACGGGTAAGTTCCAGTTTCTCGGTTTCTTCGGTGGTGTAAGTGTAGTATTCCTCCAAAGAGACTTCGGTTGCATAAACCGCAGATTGTACTCCTCCCAAACCAATCCATACCTCTTTGTATAAGCGTTGCGGGTGGTTGGCCAGATTTATGGATAGAATCTGTGATTTTTCTTTTTCGGTCAATCCAAGCAGTTCCTGAATGGAAGCAAACTTGTTCATGTACTTGCGTTGGTCGAGTAGTATCTTGCAATCGGAGTTATTGATGATACTTTCCTTTACAATTTCCGAAGCGATAATATCATCTACTTCCTGTGTTACGACAATTGCCTCACCAAAGAATTTGCGTACGGTTTTAAACAAATATTTGATGTACTCCGCCATTCCTTCTTTGGCAATGGCTTTGTCGAGTAGGTCAGCGGCATTACTGCCGCTTTCCCCTCTAAGAACCGTACGTGAGAGTTTCCCCTCATACGGCTCAAGCAACTCAAAACTTTTATATGTAAATAGAAGCCGGCTCATTAACCTCTGTTTTTTAATTGGTCATATCTCCTGCGGCAACTGTCGTGGACAAGGTTTCTTACAATTTTGCCTTTGGCGTACTTTTCAGTAACGCCCCAGGACATTTCCTTGTCGATAGGATTGCCACAGAGTGGACATATACGCTGTTGTTTTTCCCAGATGTATAGCAATGATTTACGCCCTTGCAGGGTTTGCAGCATTTTGTAGGTTACCCTTTTTTCAAAATATGCTGTCCAGCTTGGGTCGAAAGGATTGGCATCGGATTTAATCTTCACATGTCTTGTAATTTTCGTATCGTACAGTCTTTTTAGTGTAATTCTGTCTTGATAGTTGTTACGGTCAAAACAGGCAGAAAAACACCAGTTCCTGTTTTTGATACGGGTGAAGTATTTGTTCACAATCCAGTACTTCCCTTTCTTCGGATGGCGGCGTTTCGCCCATTGCCACAATTTCTGGAATATCAGGTAATCAGCTTTCCTGAAAGTATCGGATGCTACACTGTGTTTATAATAGTTTACCCAACCAGTTATTACGGGATTTAGTAACCTGATAAGGGATTCCTGCTTACAGGCTTTATTGGAATCAATAATATCCCTCACTTTGGTCATAAACCTTTTCAAACTTTCTTTTGACGGTTTGGTTAGAAGCGTGCCTTTGTACTTACGGATGTTGAAACCGAGAAAATCAAACCCATCATCGATGTGGGTTATCTTCGTTTTTTCTTCGGAAAGGGTAAGCCCCCGTGCCTGAAGAAACTCACGCACGATAGGTAATATCTCTTGTTCCAACATTTCCTTGGTTCTGCCAGTGATAATAAAATCATCGGCATACCTTACTACATTGACTTTAGGGAAATAGGTCTGACCGTTAACGGTTCTCCTTTTGTACTTCTCCCTAAGTGTCGCTTCCAATCCGTCAAGTGCCATATTAGCAAGAGTCGGGGAAATAATACCTCCTTGTGGTGTTCCTTCATGTGTTGGGAACAATTCCTTATTGAAAACAAAACCGCATTGTAACCATTTTTTCAAAACCTGTTTATCCATCGGGATATGGTTTAGCAGCCAATCATGGCTGATATGGTCGAAACAGGCTTTAATGTCGCCCTCCAAAATCCATTGGGCTGACGAACCTTTGCCTAAATCGCAGAAACATGCATCAATTGCATCTGCTGTGTTGCGCTCCTTACGGAAACCGTAAGAGTTTTTATCGGCAGTAGTTTCTGCAACAGGTTCCAGTGCCATTAAATAAAGTGCCTGCATTGCGCGGTCTTTCATTGTCGGAATCCCCAAGGGGCGTAATTTTCCGTTTTTCTTTTTAATATGAATCCGTCTTAACGGCTGGGGTTGGTAGCCCCGTCTTTTCAGGTCATAAATTGCCTGAAACTTAGCG
The DNA here is from genome assembly GCF_963676815.1 of uncultured Draconibacterium sp. Lineage (NCBI taxonomy): Bacteria > Pseudomonadati > Bacteroidota > Bacteroidia > Marinilabiliales > Prolixibacteraceae > Draconibacterium > uncultured Draconibacterium sp. Next base: position 2,589,244 of record NZ_OY781365.1, on the reverse strand, counting down.
TTGGATGTTGCCCATACAACATGGTCAACACCTGATGTCCTTTTACCTTTATTAGAGGTAACCCGTTTAATTGCCAATGCTTTGGCAAAGAACGAGTGTGTCAGCGTCCATTGTAAAGCTTTCACTTTACCATGTCTGCCTTCATTTAGAGCCTTTACAATACGCGCTTGTAGCTTTTTAACCGCCATTTCACAACTGTTCCAGTCAATGCTTTCCCAGTTGTTCCATGTTTGGTCAGTAGATGCACACGATGTTGTTAAATCGTTCATTTGCTTTTCTTCTTTTAAAAGTTCTAAAAGTTTCTTGTAAAGAGTTACCATGCGGAAGTCTGCCCACTTTCGTGTGGGGTCATGTTTCAACCCCTATCCGCTTCATTACAAAGCAGCATTCGCTTTTTCCGCGTTCCTATACCCGCATTCCATTCGGCTTCCCTTACGGTCTGCTTACCCCGAAAACGGGGAGAAATACGGGCTTACCATGTTCCGTATAAATGACAAAAGAATGGGTTAGAATCCGTCTATCCACCGGCAGCGCTTTGTTCGTGTAACCCCAGCGTGGAAAAGGTTATCCGGCTGCATCCCTTTTGGGTTAGAGCCTAATCAGTATCGTTTGGCTCATTCGAAGTTACGATGTTTAAGCAACGGTTCACAATATGTTATTCATACCATTCAGCCTTGTTCCCACATTGTTTGATACTAACAATGGTTGCCTTCCCCTCGCAGTTCAGACTCCTCCTTTCGGAAGGGCTACGTTGTCAGGATAGCTTCACACAATTTGGTTACCTACTCTTGCATGTATCCATAGGCTACTGTTGACGAAACAACAGGTTCAATCAGGCTGCCGCACGTTTGCAGCAGTCAGTAAAACATTCATTTATACGACTTTCATGTCGCACCCAGGCCTCTTCCACTAATATCATCTTACGGATGCCTTTCAGTCGCCTCATTTTGTTGATAAAAGCTTCCATGATGATGATCGTTACAATGGGAAAAAGCACTTTATGATCCTTGATATTATCCAGCTCGAAAACGATAAATCGTTTGTTCAGCAAATCCATTTGTTTGTCTGAGTTCAGCAGGTAGTCGTACTCTCCACCCCGGTAATAAGGTTCCAGTACATTCAGGAAATTGGCTACATCAAAGTCCTTTTCGCGCACCTGTTTTGATTGGAGCAACTCCGTGTATTCATCGCGTACAAACTCAAAAAAGGTATTAAAAGACGGAGCCACCTTACCGTCCGATTTTAACTTCCCGATATACAGGCTAACCGCATTTGACAGTGCTACCTCTTCGGAACGTGTGGGTGCCTCATCCTCACTTTTCCAGAGGGTAAGGATCAGCGTTTTTATACTTTCCCTTTTCTCAATGTCAAACACACCATCGTCGGTGTAAAACGGATTAAATGCAATCGGGTTATCCTCGGTATAGGTAAAGTAAACCCCGTCTTCGCCCCTGGTTTTATAATGTATTAAATCACACAAACCTTTGTAGCTGTTTCCGGTATCGACCAGAAGGACATGTGTTCCCTGCTCGTAATATTGCCGTACCATATGGTTGGTAAAAAAGGATTTTCCACTTCCTGAAGGACCAAGAATAAACTTGTTGCGGTTTGTGATTATTCCTTTTTTCATCGGCAGGTCTGAAATATCAAGGTGCAAAGGTTTACCTGTTAAGCGGTCCACCATTTTTATGCCCACCGGCGATAGTGAACTTCTGTAGTTGGTTTCGCCGGTAAAAAAGCAGAAAGCCTGCTCGGTAAACGTGTAAAACGATTCTTCGGCAGGAAAATCGGCTGAATTACCGGGAATGCCTGCCCAATACAGAGTGGGAACATCAACGGTGTTGTACCGTGGCTTACATTCCATCAGTGCAATTTGCGAGCCCACATCATTCTTTATCTGGCGCAGCTCTTCGGGTCTGTCGCTCCATGCCAGCACATTGCAATGCATACGTACCGAAACCAATCCTTTGCTGTGTGCTTCGTTCAGGTATTCGTCCAGCCATTGTTTGTTAATCTGGTTGGCACGACTGTACCTGGAGAGCGAATGCATATTACGCGCCATTTTCTCAAAACGGGCAAGATTGGCATTATGGTCATCGATAAAAATGTACTGGTTGTAAATATGGTTACACGGCAACAGTAAACCTATCGGAGCGGCATACGAAAGCAAACAGGAACTGCGGTCAGTCGAAAGTTTTTCATAACGGCTTTCCGTTGATATTTTAGCAGGCAGATCGTCTAAATCAGAGAGCGTATGAAGTATCAGTGAGTTGTCACCGATTTTCAGTTCCCCAGGGTTTAAAGTGAGATCTTTTAAAACATCGTTATGCCCGTGGGAAAGTGAAAAATACTTTTCCACTATTCCCTCCCGGGCATCAGTCCCGGTAATCTGGTCGGCTGTTAAACGCCTGAGTTTTATAAAATCGCTGTCGTTAACGATTTGCTCAAACTGGTTAACTGCCTCCACAAAACGCAGAACTGTTTCCTTATTTTTTATCTCCTTGGGCACGATAAATCCCCTGCCCAGTGTGCTAAAAGTGCTTTGTTGTCTGCTGCGTTCCTTTGTTGTCTTTGTCAGATATAGATAACAGGTGTGGTTTAAATACGGACGCTCGTTAAAGTGCAGTTCGAACGAAGAACTTAAAAAGCTTAAATCCTGTTGTGGCGTTTCAGTTTTGTAGTTCTCTTTGATGTACCAATCCTGTTTATGCACGATGGAATAGTCGGGCAAAACCTTTATTGCCTTATTCCATACCGAGTGCATGGCTTCGTATTCTTCCGTTGTAACCGTAAACAGCTCCGGGAGCTTTACCTCAAAAGCAATGGTTATATCGGCATCTTTGGTGATAATACACCCCTGTTCCACTGCAAGCAAAGGAAACCGGCTTTCCAAAGTGGCAGCTTTTAGTGTGTTTCTCATACTGCCTCCTTTCTGTTGGTTTTGAACAAACGGGAAATACTCCGGCGGTTGATAATCCTGCGTGGAAAATTATGCCTTGCTTGTAATTTCATCAGGCCGTAACGCCCGAATTTTCTGTTTAATGAGAAGGTGAGCCAGACAACCACAAATGCCAGAATAAGCCCGGTAAAAATACAGGCCCATTGGTTGATACCGGCCAGGTACAATATAATGAAGACCACGAATGTTCCCAGAAGGCCACCTGCAAAAATAAACAGGTATTGGCTTTGCAGCCCTTTAAACTCGGCGGGTTTATTTACCCCTTTATTGATGGAATACACTGCCATGGTTTACAGGAAGAACGAACGTAAAATAGTGGCAGCAACAATCAGGAAAATACAGGCACCAAACCAGGCGGCTGCAGTTTTCCCTGTGTCGGGATCGCCACTTGAAAATTTAGAATACACTTTTACGCCACCGATCAATCCCACAATGGCACCGATTGCATAAATAAGCTTTGTTGCCGGATCAAAATACGAGGTGACCATATTGGTGGCTTCGGTGATTCCGGCAGAGCCATCGCCCTGGGCAAATAGGACAGTTGCCAGAAAGGTGAAGAATAAGGTGATGGATATTTTTAATGAATTGATTTGTTTCATAGCATTTTGTTTTTGCACCCCGGTCCCCCGGACCAGAGATTGTTTTACTTTGATTTTTTGATTAAAGTGTGGTGAATACCACTCTGGGAATGATCAAATTTTACCCGTAGTCTTTTTCTTTCATGAGCATATCATTTAGTTCATATTCAGACAGCAGTTTTGCTGCCTTTGAACCAAATGTATGGGCTTAAAAGCAGGGGGAAATAAAGTTGGATGTAAGTGGTTGTTTGTGGCGGTGTTTGGCGTTGGTTGGAAAAATGTTGTAGAAAATATCTAGGTTGTGAATAACTTGAACTGACACTTAAAACCATTAGGGTAATAATTTGGTAATTTGGCGTGATATAATATATAGATTGGCTTAACGTCGAATGAAATCAAGATCGAAGAATACTGACAAAAAAGAAGGTTTCCTGTCCAAATTAAGTACAACTTGGAATGTTATCATTTCTGGCTTAACCCTGCTTAGTATGGGATTCGCAGCAGGCTATTATATCTCAGATGTTTTTAAAAAAATTGAGATTAACCAAATTAACCAGCAACACAACGTACAGCTTTATAACCTAACCAAAGATTTTGATAAAAAATCAAAAGAGCTAACTCATAAAATTAACTTATTAGAAATTGAAAATGGGAAACTCAGAAAATAACATAAAGGCTAAGGTTTTCAAGGCAACAATTACCTTATTACAATTAATAGTACTGGTCGCTTTGGCAGTAACAATTTTTTACAACACAAGGCTTCAAGAACAGGTATATGAACGTGATATTATTATTGAACAGCTTTCTCAGAGAGATTCAATTTTAAGCAAAATTATGGAAATAGAGTATGATAGTATTGCTGGAACTATAAGCTATACCTATAGTTCTCAAAATGGTAAAGTACTAAAATATAATGATCTTAATGAACAACTGGATATATTTAAAGACAAATATAACATCGCAATAAATGAACTCCAGAGATTCAGTGAAGAATACAATAACCTAATCAAAGATTATAACCTATTAGCAGAAGAATATTATAATGCAACGGATACTTTAGCAATGTATGAATCATTAACGGGATTGTTAGAAAGTGTATATTCTGTACATTATGAATTAAGCCATAATGAGAATACTAGAACCGTTCGGGTTATTGCTCCAAAAGTAGATTCGGCATTAATACTTCTACCGTATTTCAGAGATAGACTAAAAAAGGACAAGGATAAGTGGATAATTCGGCATTAAGTAAATATTAATCAATGATTTAGGTCTAATACAAAGCTGGATTCTCAGTTTGCCGTCATCTCCACATGAAACGTAATGGCAATATTAGACTCTAAGATTAAATATTCTAAGGTGTTATGCAGAAATTGTAACAGAAAAATGAATATATTTTGAATGATATGCAGATTATATTCCAGAAACATTGTTGTCAACAAGATCCTTTAGATATTTTTCGAGTTTTTCCAGTAAATCCAGAGATTTCTCGATTTCATTAGTTGTAAAAGAACTTTGACCAATTGTCCCGTGAGACATTGGATGCATTGTTACTTTTCGGTATAGTTTTAATTCTCTTATAATTTGCTTTAAATTACTAAAATTGGTTTGATCGAATTCGCTTATCTTATTTGTTAATCTATTCGTAAGATTAGTGGGATTATTTTCGGCTAATATTCCACGAATCTCATCAATCAAATCGGAGGCAGTATTACCATTTTTATAAAATATGTTTTTGCCTTTTTCTATTCGTTCAATTATCTTGTTACTATCCTCAACAGCTCCAACCATAATAAGTTTGGAGAATTCATAAAGTAGAATTTCAAATTTCTGTCTTATCTTATTACCAATATCTTCGATCTGTTGAGTACTTGCAGGATTGGGAAGATTCTGATATTCTCCTCTAATTGCAGATAGTCTAACTATTGAATTTTTTGAATAAAGTTTGCTTGCATTATTAATCTCGTATAATGTAGCAAACACCCAATTCCCACTGTTCTTATAGATTTCTTTTGCAAGAAACATAATCAGATTGTAGAAACTTACATTATGGGTAAAAATGAGAATTTGAAAATCTGTAAAATTATCAAAAATGTACTTCATCAAAAATGTTCGGTTTGAAGCATCCATACTTGTGATGAAATCATCTAAAGCCAAAATATTTTTTCTAGCAGGATCTTTTGCCAATTTTATGGAATTAAATAGGACCAATAGAGTTATAAGGTTTAACTTGGCCTCGTTAAAATATTTTTTTATCTCAGCCTTACTCTCTATGTTTTTATTACTATCAACAATTTTTATGGTGTAACTCTCTTCTTTATCAATTTCTATCTCAACATCTTCTTTAAAAGAAGATAATACATCATTTACACTTTGCTGAATATTTGAATAATTGTCAGAACAAAATGTATCAATGTTATCAATCTGCAAATGCGACTGATTTAAGATTAAGTTCAAGTTTAGCTTATTTCTTGCCACTAAATCTTCTAGCGATATCATGAAAACACGATAATTAACTTTGGTAAAACTGCTGTAGTCAACGTCGTTAAGTTTTAATTCAAAATCTCTATTAGATATTTTATTATTGTATTTGCTCCAAAAATCTTGATTTATTTGTGTCTGTTCCTCGGGAGTTGGAGCACTTGGGATTGCTGAATCAATTCTATCTTTGAAAAAAGTTACTTTAAGAGCTTCAAAAACTGAACTTTTCCCTGCTCCATTCTCGCCATAAAGAAGGAAGTTCTTATTATTGAAGTTTATCTCGATTTCATCTTTGAAAACTTTAAAGGATTTTATTTGAAGTTTGTTCATCTTTTCCCACTAAAAAAATCAATTAATATCTTTTTCAATTCTGAATCTCTTTTCTTGAAAGAATCATAAGAAAACTCATTTAATAAAATATGTTTCACCTCTTCTATATTTGAATTTTGATAGTAATTCATTTTTCTATCAAATGATAAGTACTTTTTGGGAATATCAAGAACAATGAAGTTTCCTAAGCATTCAATAACATTATCCAAATCAACAGTTTTCCATGATTCTCCTAAATATTCTTTGTCTTTTAGATTTATCAGTTTATCAATATTGTATGTGTTTAATGAAGTTTCCTGCTTTAAATAAAACGCTAGTAAAGTATATCCATACTTTAACCGCCCTAAATAATCAAAAAACTCTAAGCTGACATCTTTTAGGTATTCATTAATGCGCTGTTGATTAGAGACTTGTTTTATTATTGTATAAATTTCAAACTTAACTGTGGTGGTTGATCCCTGAAAATAAACATATCTTACCAAGGATTTAAAAAAGGTAATCAATTTGTTATCAATATTGAATCCATTTTCAAATAAATATGTAACAACTGCAAATTTGGGATATTGATTTGTATAAGCATCAACTAATTGTATCCATTTGCCCAATTCTGTATTTCTAAATTTCTCCTGATTAAAAAATTCAAGAACCTCAAGGATTTGAAACAGATCATCTAATATTTCTCGATATTTCTTTAATTCGAAGGGAGAGTATGATTCTCTTGTAAAAAATTCTCTTAAATTAATTTCACTGGTAGTTATACCTTCTTTTCCTCGAATTATATGCGAATAATATCTAAAAACATCATCTATTTCTAAATTCAATCTTTCACAATAACCTTTGAAATCGATCCATAATTCAATAAAAAGATGTTCTTCATTAATTTTCTTGGCTTTTTTAAAAAGCTTGGCTTTAAAAATATCTGCATCTTCTAGGTTCATACCCCTATTGTTAATAGTTTCAAATATTACCAAAGCTTTTTCATTCGCCTCATCTTGTGTCTTTCCGGAAAGCTCAATTGGTAACAAATAAACATTTTTCAACAAATACGATATAAACATTTCAATATCACCTCCTTTATCAGCATAAAATTGAATCCAATTATAAAAATAAAAGATATTGGTTTCAAACCTACTTTTACATTTTCTTTCAACTATTTTCCCAGACTTATCACTACATTCTTTAAGTCTATAGTCGAGATAGTTTTTATCACTATCTAATATTTCCTTTAAGTCATCTCCATCTTTTGCCTCAAAAATTTCGGAAACTATTCTCGGTTTGTTACCGACTCCTTTCCAGTCTTCTTGTTTCAGGATTTGTTCCAAGATTTTCAGCTCTGGCTGAAAAACGTGTAAAACTTTTATAATCAACAGTAAAGTAATTAGTCTTTGCTGACCATCAATTATTTCTAGAGTTTCCTTATTTGATTCACTCTTCGCAATTATTATGTTCCCAATAAAGTAGTCTTCATTTGCACTAAAAGCCTCCATCAAGTCATTATACAACTGAAAACATTGGTCATACTCCCAAGAATAAGGTCTTTGATATGCTGGGACAACATATTGTTCTTCTATTTTAAAAATCTTAAGTAGCTCTTTTTGCTCTGCGGTTAAAGATAATGCCATAGTTACACTCACTGAGTTTGAAATCGTCTTCAACAAAAATATCCATTTTAACCAAACATTTATCTATAATCTATTTAATAATTAATAAACTCCTCAATATCAAACCCCCTAATTCCATCATCAGAAACGGGAGTCTGGTTCGGGTCCAAGCTCCCCAAATGCAAATCAATTAAACCGGAAATCCGCCTTTGATAGTTTTCAGAAGTTGAAGCCAGTTGCTCTACCCAATCGGTATTTTCATTTTCATAGAGTAACTTCCCGGTCTGGGATGGCTTTTCCAATTGCTCATTTTCAACCTCGGTAACTACCTCCATCATTTCTTCAAAAGTTATATCTACCGAAGAACCGTTGGCAATGCCAAGTTCTTCCAATTCTTCATCAATCTCAATATCCTCATAATCCAGAGCGACTTCAATATCCAGCTTACCTGTGGAATTTGAATGGGATTGACTCTTTCTGTCCATATTCAAATCAAAGGTGCTTTTGCCAATAATTCCACTATCATCTGACAAATTACTTTTTCTATCTTCATTGACAACTGTGGCGGAAGAACGCCTCCAATTCTTAAAGAAAATACGTAGCAGAATGATTATCCCAACTATTACACAAAATTCAATCATAACATCCGGTTTGGGTTAAAAAATGCCTTCATTGTTTTCATTATACCGCTTGACAATTTCCTCCTGAAATTCGTCAAAATGATGAGTGAGTACATTATCGATGTAATTATAAATTGAGATCTCATCCTTACCGATTACCCGGATTATTTGCTGAATCCGTTTGTGGTATTCCTGCCGGATAGGAACATTCTTCCCAAAGCGTGCTTTCGTTTTGCAATCTGAAAGGAAAAGCTCATCGTAAGCTTGATTTGGCTGTTTTCGTCTTGCAACGGTTGTTGGCTTTTTCTCCTTTGTCTTTCCGGCCTGCTGTTTTTCACTCTGAATCGTGGAGATGATAAATTCTTCATCTATTTCGTCCGGATTGTATTTTTTTCGTGCCATGTCTATTACTGTTTAATGGTTTTTAGGATTTCGTCGGCCAGTGCGATCAGGTTGCTTCCTTTTAAAAGACTGTTGTGGGCAGGGAAAAGTGTAGAGCGAAATACAGGCTTGTGGCCGGAAGTCAGTTCCCTGCGAAAACGTTTTGAATCAGGAACAAAGGTTTTTAGAATATTTAAGCCCAACTCGCCGATTACATTTTCATACAAATCATACAGTTCGTTTTTCTCCCTACCATCAACCATATTCCAAATCATGTATAAACCTTTAATATCGCTCTTTCCAACGCTCATCAGATTTTCATTCAACATCGTGGCAAATTTCAGGGTACTTTCCATTACGACACGGTCGGCACTTACCGGCGAAAAGATATAATCCATTCCCCCAAGTGTTTTTACCACACCTCGGCTGTTTAAAGTTCCCGGGAGATCGAAAAATATTATGTCGGGTTGAGTCGTTGCTCCGTCGATCAGATTTTCCGCTACATCAATGGCATCTTCGGGCATACTTTTCTCAACCTGATAAGCCTTTCGTTCAAGCGCGGTAAATTGTTTATAGGCCAATTGCTTGTAATAGCTATCTTTCATCACCTGTTCCATATCGCGCTGGCGCATTTCTGCTATACTGTGCTGCGGATAATCACAATCCACCACTGCAATTTCCAGGCCTTTTACATAGTGCAGGTAACTTGACATTAAAACGGTAAAAGCTGTTTTCCCAACACCTCCTTTTTGTGTGCTGAACGCAATAAATAATGTTTCTTTTTCCATGACCTTTGTTTTTTTGATGAGCAAATTATTTCTATAGTTATTCAGTCGAATAGGATAATATCTGAATCAATAATTGATTAATGAGCTGTGTAAATGAGTTTGTGTTGCAGTGTTTAATTAATGAAGTGTTGCAATGTTACAACATTGAAATATTGAAATCCTTCAGCTCTTCGTCGTTGTATTATTTAACTATTCAATTCATTGCCAAAATCAGTTTTTAAATATTTCGTTTGCAATTTGTTTCATTCCCATTTTATTTACTCCGACTAACATATCTCGGCTTACACCAATCATTAAATAATCCATCATTTTTCCGATCAAATGAACAAATAAAAAGCTTTTAAAACCGTGCTTTTTAAAGGGCTGGAAGTACTTGGCCTTCTCTGGCAGTATTTGGCTTATTTCGGTATGATTACAATTCAAAGCTCGCATTCTACCTTTGTTTCCAACAATTTTTAATAACAAAATATGATCGACAAGACGGCTACGCCCAATAATTTTTATGGTAACGCTACAAGGTGTGCACTGGCACACGGCAAGTTGTGTTTTGAGTAACTCAAAACGTTTCGGGTAAGCCGAAACCACTTGCCCCGTTGGGGAAAATCATCACTCCGAAGTCGTGTGATTTTTGAGAAGAATTCTGGTAATGTTTAATGTTTTAAATACAATAAAATGGGAATAGGAAAAAGAAAAAATAAACACAAAGGGGGACGTAAACCGAAAAAAGATCCATGTATACATCGTTATGCAATTAGCCTAAATGATGTTGACAATGCACGATTTCTTGCCCTTTTTGAGGCATCGGGAATGGAGGTTAAAGCTCATTTTATTACTGCCTGCATTTTTGACAAACCCGTTAAAGTGGTAAAAATCGATAAGGGATCGATGGATTATTATATGCGTCTGACCTCATTTTATTCTCAATTCAGGGCAATCGGCGTGAATTACAACCAGGTTACCAAAGCAATAAAAAACAACTTTTCGGAGAAAAAGGCACTGGCTTTTCTTGTACAACTACAGAAAGCAACATTTCAATTGGTTGCGATAAACCAGAAGATACTGGAATTAACCAAAGAATTTGAAGGGAGATGGTTGCAAAAATAAGCTCAGGGAGTTCAATTTATAGTGCATTGGCATACAATCAGGATAAGCTAAAAAAGGATGCTGCTTCTGTTTTAATGATCAACAAAATGATTGAACCACTCGATGGAAAGTATTCAATTGGTTTATGCACTCGTTCTTTTGAATCGTATTTGAGTGTCAATAAACGAACTGAAAATCCGGTTATTCATATTTCGTTAAATCCTGATCCAAAGGATAGGCTAAACGATGAACAGTTTTCTCAGTTGGCTGAACAATACATGGAAAAACTCGGCTATGGAAATCAACCTTACATAGTATATAAGCATAAAGATATTGACCGTCATCACCTGCATATTGTTTCAGTTAAAATTGATGAAACAGGCAGAATGATTCGGGATAATTTTCAGCACAGGTTATCCATGCGGATTTGCCGGGAACTGGAGCAAAAATTTGGATTAACACCTGCCAATGAAAAACAAAAGAATGGATATTATAGTTTAAGACCGGTTAATTTCGAAAAAGGAAACCTAAAACAGCAAATTGCGAATGTGGTTCGTCCTGTTTCCGGCACGTGGTACTTTCAATCGTTTAAAGAATACAAGGCCTTGCTCTCATCCTATAATGTTCAAGCTACTGAAGTAAGAGGAGAAAAGAACGGGAAACCTTTTCATGGGATTGTTTATGCGGCACTGGACAATAAAGGTGAGGTATTTGGGCATCCAATCAAGTCATCAAAATTTGGCAAATCTACAGGGCAGGAAGCTTTACTTGCTCAAATTGAAAAGTCAAAAGAACAGACCAGAAATAAAAAGCTAAAGGAACGGCCCAAGGACGTTATCTCCAAGGTATTTCATAAGAGTGAGAATAGAAAAGACTTCGAGGACCAATTACTCAAACAAAGTATTTCGGTGCAGTTTCGGGAGAATGATTCTGGGAGGATTTATGGAGCAACCTTTATCGACCACAAGCAACAGTTTGTATTCAACGGTTCACGCCTGGGTAAAGAATTTTCTGCCAATGTTTTTTATGAACGATTTGGAGTAGAAAACAAAACGGATGAACAAATCAATTCACCAGACCAGGGTCATTCAGGATTTCCAGATAAAAGTGCCTCAAGCGTTGAGAATCTGGCCGGACTGTTCGGTGTTGAGACTCTTGGCGAGGATTACCAGGAGGAAGCTTTCATTAGAAGAATGAAACGAAAGAAAAGAAAAAAACGAAAAAATTAAGTAATGCAAAACGAAGACGATGTAAGAGCCCTTGCAAAAATAATTGAGCTAATACGGGCTGTGAGTATCCTAATTTTAATATTTCATATTTACTGGTTTTGTTACGAGATCCTTGTTGAGTTTCATGCAACAGTTGGCATCATCGATAAAATTCTGCTGAATTTTCAGAAATACACCGGAATCTTTTCAATGCCAATCTGGTCGAAGCTGGCAAGTTTTGTTTTGCTGGCGATTTCCTGCTTGGGAATACGAGGTGTAAAAACAGAGAAGGTGACCTGGACCAAGATTATGATATTTCTCGTTTTCGGATTAGTTTTCTATTTCGTCAATGGTTTTATACTGAAGTTTCAAACCTCGTTAATAGCAAAAAGTATTCTTTACATTTTATCGTTGTCAATTGGATATGTCCTGCTTTTGAAATCGGGATTATGGATGAGTCGCTTGTTAAAAAATAACCTGATGCAAGATGTTTTTAACGACGAAAACGAATCATTCATGCAGGAGATGCAATTAATGGAGAATGAATACTCTGTAAACCTTCCCACGCGGTTTAAACATAAAGGAACGAATTACAATGGCTGGATTAATGTGGTTAATCCCTTTCGGGCAAGTATTGTATTAGGTACTCCGGGAAGCGGAAAATCTTATGCCATTGTAAATAACTACATCAGGCAGCAAATTCAGAAGGGTTTCAGCATGTACATTTACGATTTTAAGTTTGACGACCTGAGCGTGATTGCTTACAATACGCTATTAAAAAACATACACAGATACGGCGTACCTCCGAAATTTTATGTAATAAATTTTGATGACCCGGAACGTAGTCACCGCTGCAATCCAATTGCTCCGGAATTTATGACTGATATTGCGGATGCTTATGAATCAGCTTATACCATTATGCTGAACCTGAACAAAACCTGGATTCAGAAACAGGGTGACTTCTTCGTTGAATCGCCTATTATCCTTCTAGCTGCTATAATCTGGTACCTGAAGATTTATAAAAACGGGAAATATTGCACCTTTCCCCACGCAGTGGAATTTTTGAATAAAAAGTATGCCGACATTTTTACTATTCTGACTTCTTATCCAGAGTTGGAAAATTACCTATCTCCTTTTATGGATGCCTGGGAAGGTGGTGCACAGGATCAGCTGCAGGGGCAGATTGCCAGTGCCAAAATTCCACTATCACGAATGATATCTCCTCAGCTTTACTGGGTAATGTCTGGAAACGATTTTACGTTAGATATTAATAATCCGAAAGAACCAAAGATTCTTTGTGTTGGCAATAATCCCGACCGTCAGAACATTTACTCTGCAGCACTGGGGTTATATAATTCCCGCATCGTAAAACTCATCAATAAAAAAGGACAGCTAAAAAGCTCGGTAATTATCGATGAGCTACCAACAATTTATTTTCGGGGATTGGATAACCTGATTGCGACAGCAAGAAGTAATAAAGTTGCGGTTTGTTTGGGATTTCAGGATTTTTCGCAGCTAAACCGGGATTATGGAGACAAAGAAGCAAAGGTTGTTATGAATACCGTGGGAAATATTTTTAGTGGTCAGGTGGTTGGTGAAACTGCCAAAACCTTATCGGAACGGTTTGGGAAAGTGTTGCAAAAACGCCAATCGATGACCATTAACCGGCAGGATAAATCCACTTCTATTAACACTCAGATGGATACCTTAATTCCGGCATCGAAAATCAGTAACCTTACACAAGGAACTTTTGTAGGTGCCGTTTCCGACAACTTTGACGAACGCATTGACCAGAAGATTTTCCATGCAGAAATTGTCGTTGACAACGAAAGAGTGGCCAGAGAAACAAAAAATTATAAGCCTATACCGGTTATTACAAACTTTACTGATAAAGACGGCGGTAACCAGCTTCAACAGGAAATTAATTTCAATTATTCCCGCATCAAAAGCGAAACGGCGCAGATTGTATCTGATGAATTGGAGCGAATTAAAAACGATCCGGGATTGGGGCATTTGATAAAAAATTAGTACTCAAATGCAAATCAAGACTTATATTTCCAATTAATGTTTAATTCTTTTCAATACAAACATAGAATCATAATATCATTAAACTATGACTTAAATAAAAAATACCGAATCTATTAGCACTCGATATTCTTCTACTCCGCACTATTTGAGATGATCCTTAAATTCGCCAGGCTAATTATTTCTTTTTACTTGGCTTCAAAGATGGATGATTTGAAGGCGTATCCTTATTATCTCTTCTTCTTCTATCCAACGTACCATCTTTCTTTTTGGGTTTTGGTCCAGGCTTTATTGCAGTAATCATATCTGTTAACTTTACCCTAACTGGCGGGTCGCCTAAAAACATACCTTAAATGTAATATTTTCATGACTCTTTACCAAGATAGCATACTCAGTAAAATATTATCAATTTCTTATTTCAACTTTCCAGTTGCTAATTAGCTTATTTTTATGGTCAATAATACTTCCATCGGATGCAAAGGCCTTGAATTCCTTCATCGGAATTGTTGAAATGTACATTTGTGTTCTATTAATTGGAATCTTATTGATTATTTGTTGATCTTGTTGCTTATTAGATTTTAGGCTATTCACATTTTAAAGATGCAAAAAACCTATATGCATCTTTAAATTACATTAACCATTGCCAAAAGATCATTCGATTCTTCCTCAATCCATTCCTTTTTTGCAATTAATTCTTTGATTAACACTATAGCCTCCTTATTATAATAATCAGATCCTTGCTCTAAGCCTGAAAAAGGCAAATGATATAACCAATCGCTTTTGTGATTTCTAGAATAGACTGTTTTGGCAGCATTAACTGCTGACGGGAACAAAAGCTTAATCTGGGGTATCTTCTCCTTAATGCCTTGATAAATATGTAAGCCATGATAATCCCAATCACAAGAATAATAGATTGGCAAATCTATTGGAGGCAAATGATCAAGCTTTTTAATATTGTTTCCTCCAACATACCAAAGCCAAATGTTATTTTCTCTGGCAATGTCTGGAAAAACCGACCAAACTGACCACCTGATTCCGGGCTAAAGTGACCACCGTTCCCGGAGCAAACTGACCACCTCATTCCGATTGAAAGTGACCACCCCTCTCCGGGGCAAAGTGACCACCTGAAACGTAGAGACTTTTTCATGTTTTTGAAGGCCTAATTTCGTGTACAAATAAATGCACGAGATATGGCAAATAAACTAATAAACATGAGTAAAGTAAGAAAAGTAATCCAACTGCACTGCCAGGGAAAAAGCAAGTTATTTATCAGCAACTACCTTTCGTTGTCGCGCAATACGGTAAAAAAATACATTGCGTTGTACCAAATGCTAAACCTGTCACCCGAGGCTATAAAGCAGAAAAGCGATGTTGAACTGGAAACACTGTTTATCAGCAATAAAGAACCCGAGTTGTCGCCCAAGCTGAAAGATCTGTATGCGTTCTTTCCGCACATGGAACGTGAGTTGAAAAAGGTTGGGGTAACCAAGCTTACAATGTGGCAACAGTACATTGCCAAACATCCCGATGGGTATAAAAGCTCGCAATTTTGCGAGTATTACAAACGCTGGGGTAAAAAGGTTAACCCGGTAATGCACATGACACACAAGGCAGGCGACAAGCTGTTTGTGGACTATGCCGGCAAGACATTGGAAATCGTTGACCCCGAAACAGGAGAAGTGCAAGAACTACAATTTTTTGTGGCCATACTCGGAGCCAGCCAATATACCTACGCCGAGGTATCGCCAAGTCAGAAAAAAGAAGATTTTATCGCATCAATAGAAAATGCGCTGCACTACTTCCGGGGAGTTCCTGCCGCCATAGTCCCCGACAACCTGCGTTCGGCAGTAACCAAAAGCAGTCGTTACGAGCCCACCATAAACGAAACATTGCTGGATTTTGCTGAACATTATGAAACGACCATACTTCCGGCAAGGGCCTATAAACCCCGCGATAAATCATTGGCCGAAGGAGCTGTTAAAATACTTTATCAACGTATTTACCCCATTATAAAACAAGAAGAGTTTACCAGCATCAAAAGTATGAACTGCCGTGTTTGGGAACTGTTAAAGCAGCACAACAACAAGAAACTCACCGGGCGGCCATACTCGCGTTACCAGTCGTTTAAAGAAGATGAGCAGGAAAAACTATCATCCCTTCCCGTTACCCGTTTCGAGATAAAACAACAATCTTTTGCAACAGTAATGATGAACGGGCATGTGCTTTTGGGCAAAGACAAACATTACTACAGTGTCCCGTTTCAGTATATCCGTAAAAAAGTAAAGCTGTTGTTTACAAGCAGCAGTGTTGAGATCTATTACAAATACAACCGGATTGCATCTCACCGAAGAAACCTGAAGCCTTATCACTACACAACTGAAAAACAGCACCTGGCAAGCACCCACCAGTTTGTTACCGACTGGACACCACAACGTTTTATCGACTGGGCAACTTCCATCGACCCAAGTGTTGAGGAACTGATTTGCAGGATACTGGAACAAAAACAACATCCCGAACAGGCTTACAAAAGCTGTATGGGCGTACTTTCTTTTGTAAAGAAAGTAGGAAAACAGCGGCTTATCAATGCCTGTAAGCGTGCCCTCGAATACGATATATCAAATTACCGGATAATCCAGCGAATACTCGAAAACGGCCTGGATTCAATTGAAGAAGAGCAAAATGAGCAAATACTTCCCGAGCATCAAAACATCAGGGGAAAACATTACTACAACTAAAAACAGGTTAATATGAATGAAACTACTTTAACGAAAATGAAGCAGATAAAGCTCTATGGAATGCATGGAGCTTTTCGTACTGCTATTGAAACAGGCAAAACAAACGATTACACTTTAGATCAGTTTGTATCGATGCTGGTTGATGCCGAATGGGACGACCGACAAAACCGGAAAATTGAAAGGGGGATTAAAAACGCCCGGTTCCATTACAAAGCATCAATCGAAAACATTATTTACGATGAAATGAGGAACATTGACCGGAACAGTATTCTACGGCTGGCAGAATGCGATTATATCGAAAAATGTGAAAATATACTGATTACAGGAAGCACCGGTGTAGGGAAAAGCTACCTGGCAACAGCTTTGGGCTACCAGGCTTGTATCGAGGGGTACAGGGTGATGTATTTTAATGCCAATAAAATGTTTGCGAAACTAAAAATGGCGAAAGCCGATGGTTCTTACCTGAAAGAACTGGCTAAAATAGAGCGCCAACATCTGGTTATTATCGACGATTTTGGGCTGCAACCGCTTGATAACCCCAACCGGCTTGCTTTACTTGAGATTATCGAAGACAGGCAAAATATAGGTTCTTTGATTGTAACCTCACAAATACCTATTGCTGGCTGGTATTCTGTTATCGGAGAAAAAACCATTGCCGATGCTATACTCGACCGGTTAATCCATCAATCCAACAGGATAGAACTAAAAGGTGAATCAATGAGAAGAAAACGTAAAAAAGAAGAGTAATTATTTTTGTTAAATTTGATTCAAAATAACACTGAAAATGTTCTTTTCGTTTTGGGAAAATCGGGGGTGGTCAATTTACTCCGGCGCAGGTGGTCAACTTAAATCGTAGAAGGGTGGTCAGTTTAAGCGGATTTTCCAGCAATGTCCGGGTATAACAAGAAATCAATATTTTCGCATAGCACAATGAGTTCTGGTGATTTGCAATCAAGCACTATTCTGTATTGCTGATCTTTAGGATCTGAACCTTGAAAATTCTCAAGTTCCAGAATATTAAGTATAGCTTTTTCTAAAGAGGAATCGGGAACGAGGTATTTTGAATCATCAAAGAAATCAGTTGAAAACTTTTTTCTACTATATTGATTTGAGAGTATCTGTTCTTTTTGCTCAGCGATGAGCATAAGTACCCTAATATCTCGCTCTTTATAATTAGATTGTGATTTTAGAAACGAATGTTGAGCAAAAAAGTCTTGATATTCAGAAAAGTCTCTTTGGTGTCGATTCTCATAGTATTGATCAAATCCAGGAGACGGAATTAACACTTTTGTATTTGCATATTTATGATCCAAGAAACCTTTGTCATCAAACAGATGTTTGATGTAAGGATGCAATTGAACCTTTGCTGAACTTTGGCGCTTGGTGTAAATGTCATTTAGGGCCTTTAATTCCCTCCAAGATAGGTTCTCGTTCATTTTTCTGCTACATTATGATTGATAAATGATTCAATGTCCTCGACAGGAGCACCATCAGAGAAAATACCCAATGGAGGAACATAGCTTGATTCATCAGCCAGATTATTTTCATTCATGATGTAGATGTACTGTTCACCTTCAAGAATATCTCCAGCTGTTTCTATCGACATAGAGACAATCTGGTATTGTTCTTTCCTGGCTAATTTGTGCAACATGTCATAATTTCCTCCTAATCCTTCGGCTTCATCAATTGGCATAATACGTAGTCCCTTTCTCTCTTCTGTTTCGATAAGAGATAATCTTGCCAGTCCAAGTAGTGCATTTGCGGTATAAGTTTGTCCATTACTTCCTGCATTAGACTCCCCGCTATCCAGTTTCAAATCAAAATCAAGGTCGAAATAAGATTTTGGATTCATCAGGTCTTCGGGAGTAACCTTACTACTTCCTCCTGCAGCCTGAAATGCTTTTATCATCATTTTTGAAATATCTACTTCTTGCTTTAATCCTTCAAAAAGCCCTACATTAATCAATGCTTCATCCAACTGTTTTCGGAATGGAGACATCCATTTGTCCGGGTAATCCGTCGACTTTTTATGTTTTATTGAAGCTTTATTGCCTCCCGTGATAGCATGATTTTTATTTCTTAAATAGGTATCAATGCCATTTATCTTTGCCAGGTACTGATTATAGGTTTTGTAAACTTCTGAGAAAACCCGTTTTAAAATTTCGACCTTTCGAGAACCAATTTCCTGAATGTCACGGGTTAGCTTTGTCAAACGTTCGGCTATATGCTCTCTAATAAGTAAGGGATCAATTTTGGGGCTATCAAATACAGTAGGGAGTAGTTTATGAGCTAACATCCCTACTGAATAATCACACAATTGATCTGGCTCATCTGTTGATTTCTTAATGTGATCATAACTAGTTTGGAATGTTAACTTAGTATGCTCATATCTGCTTTTGAGACTTTCATCTCCTGTGTCAGGATTTTGATTTACAAATTGGTACTCGGTGAAATCAAAGTCTTTTTTAAAGATTGCTGAATACTTTTGCTTGACATCTTTCAACATGTCTTTGGCATGAGTTAACCTCTCTGTTAATTCATTTTTTATGTTCTCTATTTTTACATGTTCGCTTGCCCGGTCAGCTTTCAGTCTATATATTTCAATAAAGTCAACATCTTCAGAAAAGAGCTCATTCCTGATTAGTTCAACATTAATTTCTTCTAGGGCAATTCCCTCTAATTTTGACCTAATATCTCTAATGACTTTTTCTTTACTTATTATTTCATTTTCAATATTAAGGCCGTTTAGATTTTTGATTTTGAGTTGATTTAATAACTGCTCCTTCTCTTTTTCTATAGCATTAACTCTGTTCTGTTTTAGCTCTTGCTCTGATAAATAGTTCTTGTATTCTTGCTTAACATTTTCATACGTCTCATATATCTTTTCTTTTACACTAAACAACTTAATGTGCTGGTCAAACTTTTCTTGTGGTAGAGACGCTGCATGTGAAGGAGTATAGCCTATCACCTTATCCCTTTTCTTATATAAGTTAACAGCCTGCTTAAGGCCTCCAAAATCATACAAGACTTCTTTTAGCTGACTAAAGGAGTCTTTTTGTTCGATAAGCGAATCAAGATGCTCTTTAATACCTGTATTAATATTTGCTAATTGGGAGAATAATTCATCAATATACGGGGTGTCAAGTAATCTTTCTGGTGTATATTCAATATATTCATACACACCATCCAAATCAATCCAAAATCCGTTCTTTGTTTGATGTTTAATGTCCAAATTATCAAATAAATCTTTAGGGAAAGGAAGAAACCTGTTTTGTTGATTGGCATCAGGCTCTTCACGAGGAAATTGCTGAAAATGAACCAACACGCTTTCAACTTCATGAGATAAAGGAAACGTAAGATTATCTTTGGCCCAGACAGCAAGCGAATTTTCATCCCTTAAATCAGAAAAAACTGAAAGCGATTTTAATGAATTAATTTTATCCTCCAGTTCTTTCATTTCTGCCGTAAATCGCATCTGCTGATTTTCAAAGTCAGAATACCATTCTGAAGCTTCAAAAGTAACTACTTGCCCCTGTTGTTTCAGATGTTCAATAAAACGAGTAAGTATCTCTTTTTGATTAACTTTTTCTCGTTCACTTTTATACCAACTTTTTATCTTACTAAAATCATTATTATTAATGACCAACCATCTTTCCACTTCTTCAACAGCCTGCTTTTCTTTTTTCGCTTTGTCAAGCTTTAGTTCTAGGGTACCTTCTTTATCCTTATTCTCTCCATCTTCTTTTTCAATGTCTTGAAGCTGCGTATTCAAATCTTTAATCTTGTGAAGAACGTCTATTTTGAGACTCGCTTCTTTTTGATCAATCAATAAGTTTTTACATGTGCTTATACTATATTGAGCTTGTGTATCGGTAAGTTTCTTCTCTAGATTATCACATTGATTTTTCCAATACCAACTCTTTTTCGTAAAATACTCGTGCTCAAGAGTTTTATATGTAGTATCCAGTTCCAGAATATCATCTATGTCTGACTGCTTCTTATTGATTAGTTCAATCTCAGTCATATAGCGCTGATGCTCGTGAAAATCGTTATTGATAGCACTAACTTCTTCCTGATATTTTTGCAGCAACTTGTTTTGATCATCATCTCCAAACAAAAACCTTTTTAATGAAGCTGAATCGGTTTTAAATCCTTTACCTCTTGAAAAAGAGCGAAGGATACTGGCATAGCTTTCCAGGGTTTTATCCTTATTCAGATCCAGTGATAATAACTCGTTATCATACAATAGCTGATGGTATTTTTTCCATGACAATTGCTTCAATTTAAGGTCTGTCAGCTTCTCTTCAAGTATTTCAATTGGTAATATTTTATCATCAATCAATAAATCTCGATAAGAAACCGGATGGGAAAGAGGAGTAAGTTTGTCATCCCAGCCAAATCCATCCTGTATTATAAATGCCTGCACCTTATTATGAGAACTTTCGATATAGGAGCCCAGAACAAGGTATTTATCGTGGTGCACTTTAACATTCAGAAATATATATCCAATCCCATGTTGCCTGCCTTTGGGTTCAAGTACCATGCCTTTAGGCTCGCGAGACTTGTTGCTGTCCGTTGAAGATTTATAAACACGTGAACCAACCAGAATCAACTGTATCATATCTGCCACCATACTCTTGCCACTGCCGCTTTCTCCACTAAAATCAGTACGATATGGGTGAAATAAGTAATCGCAGTTATAATGTTGCTTAATTCCGATTGTAGAGAGGCTGTGTACTAATGGGAAATTATCTGTCATTTTTCAAGTTCTTTAGCAATTCATCAACACCCAAAATTTGAGATTGGTATAACAGTCTTAGCCGTTCAAATGATGGCATATAGCGAAATCGATCCTTATCCTGTTCGTCATCCCAGGCAATCCACCCCAGCTCATTGAACTTCTCAAATGCTTTTTTTATAACCCCACCTATTTTATCTTCATTTAAATCAGAGCTTTTATCATTCATTGCATCTGCTATCAGTTTTTGCAAAGCCTCTCTCTCTTCTTCATATTCTGAAAAAAGCAGATTTGTAAAATCAGACACTCTGTCAAGTTCAATATTGCCGTCAAGTTTAAATAACTTAAAGAACAACATGCCTATAATAATATGCTCTGTTTTGAGATATTCTCTGTGATCACCAAGGATATTTCCACGGCTTCTTTCTTCAAAATCTATAAAATAGTAGGTGTCAAATTCGCTTCCCGATTTACCAAGAACAACCTTGTAAATTTCGTCATAGTAAAGTTTGAGGCTGTCATAGTTTCGTCCAATAAAACGAAATAACTCGCCGGGAAGTGGATAGTCACGCTGAATGTGTACGCCGCTTCTAAGCATATAATCTATTTTTGCAAAAAAATGATCAGCCTTCTTATCTGTAAAAAAATCAAGCCGGGTTACTTCCTTTGTATTTTCATTTTCCATATGCTAACGTTTGGTATACTTTCATCTATAGACTCTTCTGATAATATATCGACTTCCAATGTTGGTTCTTTCAAACTTTGTCTCACTAACCGATGCGCAGTTTTAACTGCAATAGCAAGGTTCCTGTTCTCTTCTTTTAATATGTGGAAAAAGAAAGGGGAAAACTCTAAAATACCCTTTTCTTCAATTTCATTAAAAGCAACTTTTGTCCAATAAGCGACCCGGTCCTTTTCATGTTTCCATGTCTTTGTTTTTTCAATGAGCTTTTGACGTCTTTCTACATCAATTTTTCTTGGAGATACCTCAACTGGTGGTTTAGGCCCAATTTCTCTTAAAGGAACGATTGTGAAATGAGGAACAAATTGATTATCCGATATTTGCTTTTTAGGCACTCCCTTGGGCAATTGCAGCAGTTTTTTGTTATCATCTTTTGAATATTTAGAGTAGGTAAGCAACACATCTAAAAATTGCTCTGTTTTCCTATCAAAATCACGTTGATTAAAATCATAAATGAATTCTCTTATCCGTGGCTTAATCTTCTCGATACGATTACTTACTTGTTCTAAGTGAGAGCGAACCTGATCGTTGAAAGTCATGACTCTCTGAATATCAGTCAAATTATCTCCCTCTTGTTGTCTTTCCAGAATTTCCGTTAACAAATCATCGATGTCGTAAGTCGTCTGGAAGGCTCTTTTTAATTCAATAGCCTGTTGTTTAATCGTTTCAAGACTAATGTCTATTTCAATGATAGTTTGGACAATACCTTTGCTGTTGCGGTTATGCTTTATTTCTCTTTTAAATTCCTTTACCGATTCATTTACTTGCTGATCTAGAATTTCAACTTGTTCTCCAAGTTTTGTATGACGGAGATCAAAATGATCTTCAATCCATTGTCTGAAACCTCCATCTGCTGTTACAGCTTCTTGCAATCTAATGTACATCTCATCAAACCATCGTTTGATTTTGGCCGGACTATAACTATCTTCAAGGCGTTTGTGGATTCTTTTGCAAAACTCAACTCCATAAGGTTTGAACCGGTAAACTTTCTTAATTCCGTCACGCCACAGAAAATAATCCTGTAATCTTAAAATAATGTTGTTGTTACGCTCAATCTCTACTCGTGATGAACCTTGTCCCAGATCCTTTAATGTTTTATTTATAACACGAATTATATCATCTTCCCTAAAATCACCTTCTCCGTATTTGTCATATAAAGATAGCAGAATCA
The DNA here is from genome assembly GCF_963676815.1 of uncultured Draconibacterium sp. Classification (NCBI taxonomy): domain Bacteria; kingdom Pseudomonadati; phylum Bacteroidota; class Bacteroidia; order Marinilabiliales; family Prolixibacteraceae; genus Draconibacterium; species uncultured Draconibacterium sp. The sequence goes on along the minus strand of NZ_OY781365.1, from coordinate 2,565,807 downwards.
GTCCCTCGTTTTTTTGAGGGATCAAGCGATCGTAATAACCTTTTGCTTCTCTATATAAGTCAAATCCTTCCATTTATGTCATTGATTCTTCAAAGCATTCTAATTTACAACTTCGATTTCGTCTTCAGTAAACCACCCGTTCTCCAGAACCGTATCCTTCACAGCCTTTATATCATCAGTATATGCAACTATTGCCAAGCTATGCTTTGCCCTGCTACAAGCAACATAAAAAAGGCGATTCGTTTTATCAATTCCTGTTTCCTTGCCTTCATCAATATTTTTCCTGTCATTAGGACTCATATCCTTGGCGCCAAATAGCTTGTCATAACTAAATGATTTACCATTGGCTTCCTCATCATCAATAATAACCATTACTCTTTCATATTCTAGTCCTTTAACTCCCTGATGAGTACCAAATTTGGAGCTTTCTGATAAATATTCATTGTAGTTTTTCACCTGAGAAAATGGACTCAATAACGCTTCACCCCATGCCATTAACAGGTCATCTGGATTTTTATTTTCATGATCAATTGAGTCATCTTTCTCGACCGGACTTGAAGCAATCGGTAACAGGCTCTCAGGAATCGGGAATAGCCCTGTTTGATAGACATTTTTTACAACATCCAAAAGAGTTGGTTCATTTTTGGCAAACAATGAAAAAAGAGAAGATAAAGCCTCATTAGTATCTTTGATATTCTTTACTTGATCTGGATTCCTTAACAATTCTTCTTTTTTTAGAAATCGACTATTTTTCTTTACAATCCTGGCAATCTCGAATTTTTCACTGCTATTATGAGCTTCTATTAAAGGCAAAATTATTTGAGTGAAAAAATTAACGCTTCCTAATGACCCATCAAGTAATCCGGTTTTTAATCGCCCCACTTTATACAATGGCTCAAAGAAGTTTAAAAATCCCATCCGCCTTGCAGCCATATGGTGTTCAAGAATAAGGGTTTTTATTTCATAATCATCTGATTGTGTAGACCACTTTATATCTTTAGTTATATCAGACATTTTATTAGCAACTAATTTTTCAACCTCCGTTTTATCCAGCCCTCTTTCACAAATAAAAAACCTTACAAAACCCTCATCCTTTTCGACTCGTGGTATTTGTTCTTGACCATCTACATCTTTTCTTATGTTATTTATTAAGGTTATAATGCGTTTGTTTGAACGGTGATTCATCCTTTTTGCTGGCTTAATCATATCTGCAGGTAGATTACGCCCAAGATTCTCTTTACCATCGAAGTATATTCTTTGCATTGTATCTCCAAAAAGTCCTAATGAAAATGAATCTTGATTTTTTGATTGCAACTGAAAAAATGCATCAATAAGTTCTTTTTTAGTATCCTGACTTTCATCGATTAATACAATCGGGTATTTACAAATAAGCAAATCTTGCATTAAGCTTTTTGTATTAATAAAGAAAGCGGCAATACTGATTACTTCTGCATGGTTTAGCGAGTCTCTGGTTGTGTTGTCCCCATTAGGGTTATAAGTAAATCTTACAATTCTGTCTAGATATTCAACACGTTTTTTCTTTGATTCTATTTTTTTTGCTCTTTCAATAGAAGTTTTATTCTGGAGGTTTCTACTTTTACTCTGCTGTCCTTCTAAGTCTGAGATCTCACCTTGAAGGTTTTCTCTCAACCATTGCTTAATATCGTGAGTAAAAGTTTTTATTAAATCCCAGGCAAAACTATGTATTGTACTTACATGAAATATGGAACTATGTTTCAACCGATGGATTATTTCGTCAGCGGCAGCATTAGTATAGGTTATTGTAGCAATCTTTTTCCTTTCCAAACGAAATTGCTTTCCATAACTGTGTTCGAACTTCTCCAATACATTTACCAAAGACCTTGTTTTCCCAGAACCTGCTCCTGCAAAAAGGAAAAAACTTTTAGGGGACTCTTGTTTTAAGCATCCAAAAATTATATCATCAACACTGTTGTCAATATTGTTGTTATCCATTTGAGAACTCATGATTTGGAAATTTGGTTAAGTGATAATTCAGTGCTCTTGTTTAACAACTTTTCCTCCAGCCAATCTAAGCCTTGTTTTATGTATAATGGTGTTTTTAATTTATTTGGCTCTTCAAGGAATAGAAGTTCAAGTGCAAATTCAGCCTTTTTTACACTCTTTGCAGTTATGGCTTCATACATTTTCTTCGCTGCATCCTTAATGTCAGGCTCTATAGAAGCTTTATACATTTTCTTAACTAATCCAGTAGCTCCTGAAAATGCTTTAAATACACTCTGATTTTCTAGCACCAATGAATCTTCAAATGTGTATGGATATACTTCCGTTCTACTCTCTTCTTCGTCTAATATTAATGGTGTCTGATAAGCAACTTTGATAGGTAAAGATTTATGACTTTTATCTTCCTCAGTAAGTTCTACAAGTTTATCAAAATCATCTACATTCGGGAGCCAATTCTTTAATGTGTCATTTCCAGTCTTGTATCCTTTCTGCTTTTCAGGCTGAATTTTTGCCCATTTCCCGCTTTCCTCTTTTTTGTATACAGAATCTATATCTGTAATTATTAAAGTTATTATTCCCAGACTCTCAATCAAAGGTTTAAGTCTATGGGCATGACTACCGCCAATTTCCAGAATAGAAATATAGCAGTTACTCAAATTTATATGTCTTCTTATGAAATAAGGAACCAGCATTCTTTCTACAGGACCTTCAACAAGGATAACGGCATCAGCAAAAAACACATCACAATGAGTAGTTTTTAAATATCTTATTGCAAAACGAGTTGTGTCATCTTCTGTTCCAAAAGTTTCGGAAAGATTAATAACTGTAGAAGTATTAATTTCCCCATTATTCGCAATGTTCCGTTTGAAATACCTGAGCGAAGTAAAATCTACTTCATGGGCAATATGATTCGAATGCGTACTTATTACCAACTGCGTTGAAAACTTGTTATTGCCTTTTAGGTTTGCATTGTTTCTCAATACATTATAAGCTTGATTAATAAATACTTGTTGGACTTGAGCGTGTAAATGAGCCTCCGGTTCTTCTATCAAAACTAAATGCAACGGTTCGAAATCACTATCTGGAGTTTCTGATGTTTTTTTGTAACTTTTACCAACCTGCATCCACTCATCTCTAAATCGAATAAGTTTAAATATTATTGAAATAAGGTTTTGATAGCCCAGGCCATTGTACTTTTCCGGCAAACTCAGTTCAGGATGATTTTCATCTAAACTATATTGAACTGAAGATTCATGATTTAAACTTTCAACTGTGTTAAATTTGCTAGATAAAGTAATTTTGGGATTACCAAAACCGGGATAGTTTAATAACTCTAATTCTCCCAATGAACTTTTAAAACTATCCTTTAAATTGGTGTCAAATATCTTCTTCGCTTCTTGTATTGCTACCAGCGCATTTACATCATCCGGTGTTGGATTTTCAAAAGGATCAAGATGCTTATCATAGTAATTTCTTAACTGACTAGATAGGTTTTTAATATTTGAAGCTTCTGTTTCTTCAGGATTTGTTCCGGAAAATCCACGCTGTGCATTGATAATGTCAACTTTTATTAGCCCATTGAATGCTTCAGATTCTAATGGAATACTATTGTCAGGAAGCTTTTGTACATCATCACTAAGTTCTGGGTTTAAAAGATAAGTTTTAACTGAAAAAAAGCTATTAATCCTTTTATCCAGAAAGTCCCACATATCTTTAGGCCACATTTTAAAATCTCCATTTTGAGATTTTCGGGAACTAACGATTGCTTGAGAGCTTTTTATTTTATCAACAAACTCTGCATATAGTTCTTCAATATTGTTGGGTTCATAACGTAATCTAATACCTAATAAACCTCCCGTCCAATCTAAAGTTGGTATCAAATGATGAACATAGTGTAATTCATTTGGCTGGACATCTAACCAGACATCAATTGAGGGAAGAAAAACCTCCCAGTTTTTCAAAGAAAGATCAATTTCTTCATCCTTTTGTGCATTTATCCATTTCTCCCCAATTGAATTAATATCTTTCCAATTCGAAAGCGTAAAATCCCTTGCAGTGAACTTGGATTTTGCTTTAAAAAATAATATTAAAGCATCCATTGCGCTTGTTTTCCCACTATTATTAGCACCTACTAACAAGGTCTCCTTTAAAGAGAATTCAATTCTACATTTTTTTAGTTTTCTGAAGTTTAAGACATCTATAAATTTAATGTTCATTATTTAGTTTTTTGTTCATAATTAATCAGAATGATATCTACGACATTACTATTTAGATAAATAAAGAGAAGTTTCTTGATTTACAAATGTTTGTTTATTGGGACTAGAAATATAACAAAATATAATTTAATATCCTTGGTCGATTTATTCAATAGAAATATGTAGTTTCAATGAATGATACATAATGTCATGGATTGTACCATACACTTTCCGGTTGAAATCACTATATAATTTTGTATAAATGGACTTTACAGAAATCGTCGTGTTTAGTGTTTGACTTTAAAAGGATATGATTTGTCTTCATTACCCTTTTGCTTTTTTTGCAGATTTTTATTCATTAGCATATATAGAATTGAACAAAAGGCTATTATTAAATGTGTAAGATTTCGTCATATCCAAAACTTGATAAACCTTTAGTCCTTAAAAATGGAAGCTTACAGTATAAATTAGATAAAAAAGATACAGAAATACCTTTTTTATTATGGGATGCTCAGATTAGGAACCTAGTTCATAATCATTTATTAGCAACTTCAATGGAATAGGTAATTTATTCATTAGATTTCTAATCATATCCAATGTCAATTTACGTTTCCTATTGAGAATTCTTGATACTAAGGTCTTATCTCCAATAATACCTATCATATCTTTTCTCTCTAAACCATGTTGTTCCATAAAAAACTCAATTACCTCAATTGGGTCTAATGTAGGAATCTCATAGTTTTCTTCTTCATATTTTTCAATCAATACAGCAAGAATATCAAGCTCGTCACCCTCTGGGGTATTTGGTTCTGCCTCAATATCCATAAGAAAACCAAGTCTCTCTATTGCTTGATCATATTCTTCTTCTGTTCTGATCAATTTTAACATTTTCATCTACTATCTTTCTACTGTTATTAGGAATTATAGTTTGTCATACTCTGCATGTGTTCCAACAAAAACTATTCTCCCCAACTGCCTCAGATAATCAAACTGGATGATCATCCGGTAATTGTTTCCTTTAAATCTAAACACGATCCTATTCTTCATATTTTTAATTACGCTGGATCTTGGAAACCTATCTAACAATTCTTTATTATCCCTGAATTTACCTTCTTTCAATGTTTGGTAAATCGCCAGTAATGGAACTTTTGCTTGATTGTGCTTCTTAATAAAGCTCTCGATTTCTTTGTAATGAAATACTTTCATTCGTTTCAAAAAATTTAAACGTTAAGCTCGATTTTTTCTTCATAATCCTTCGTTTTTATAGTTATAATTCTATTTATACTTGAATTTTATTTCTGCAAATATAATGATATTTTTAAAAGTTGACAATTTGTCAACTCATTTTATTCAAAAAATATAACACCATAACAGGATAATTCATTATCTCTTCAATTTGAATTAATAGACAAAAGGACTTCTCTTCAATAATACCTTTATGCAACTAAAAACTTTCAAAATACTTAAAATTAAACTGTTAATTATTTGAGACACTTAACTAGAAGGTTCAGTACAGTATTTCTCAATAGAAAAGAATCAACCATGGAGAATGAATATCATCTCAGAGGTTTTTACAGACCAAACTTTTTCTCAGTATTTATTAATCTCGATTTTAATAGAAATTACGATGGAATGTGTCGAACCGATTTAGGGACATTAGCTCATGATGTAGCCTTAATCCTTTCAGGTAAGCCTACACAAATAAAAATTAATTGTTAAGAATAGCTTGCTACAATTTATGCCTTTTCTTTTGAGTCTCTATACTCAAAAACTTCAATACTGCCTCATAATCTTCAATCAAAAAGTTCGATACTCGCCCAGGTGGGCCCACTTGTCTTCAAAAGGGTATGATTTGTCTTCATTACCCTTTTGTTTTTTTAACGACTTTATCATATACATTTTCAGCTTTCACCGAATATCCAATAATTTATCGGACATATTCATGTTTTATCGAATATTTTACGGGTGATCTTTCTTCTCTGAGGTATTCCTTCATAAATTGAATTTTGTACAATTTGGCGCGATTATTTTTGAGTCCATATTGAATCATCTATGAGCCAATTGAGCCAATTATGAGCCAATCAATTTATAAGATGTTCCTGCTCCAACTTCTCCTAACCTTTCTAGTAGCTTGAATTTTTCAATTAATTCTGTCAAGTCCCGCGTTGCAGTTGCTTTTGAAACTTCACAAATCTCCTGGTAAATTTTATTAGTTATGCTTTTATTTTCTTTTAGATATTCTACAGCCTTTATTTGCCTTGTACTTAATCCTATTTCAATTAAACTTTTTTCGTTAAACTGATTCTTTAAAATTGTTACACTAATTCCACCTGAAGAATACTCAATTATTGGTTCAGGGAGTCCAGCCTTTTTACATTCGTTTATGATTTTTATTGTTCCACGTCCCCATGCTTCAATTAGTCCGCCTTTAAAAAATGCACTTGCAAGAATTGGATTATGAGGACGAGATGAATGTTTCTTTTTCAAATCCTCAAAGGTCAAATCCTCTGGTAATGAGCCTTCATTCCATACAATGAGTTTATCGTCGTAAACACTTATTTGAATTGGTGCACCCATATAATCTCGGTGAACGATTGCATTCAAAATGACCTCACGAATCGCTTCATAAGGATATTCCCAACTTTCTACGCGCTGTAAACCTTTGTAAGAAATTGGAGAAACAAAAAACTTTCGATCAAGAACTTCCAGAACTTTATCAGCCAGTTGAAAAGCATTTCCTTCAATTATTTCCTGAAAACGCAAGTCATCATCGGTTTGTCCAAACCTGCCAATTTTCACAAAAGCGTTAATGAAAAATCTGCATGGATTCTTCCCAAATAAAAGTATTGCTGAACGTTTTAGATTATCATCTTCCAATAGTAAAAGGTTGTCAAGAATTTGCTCTAAGCTTTCTTCCTCGGCAATAAAAGGCAATCTTTTACTTGCAGTAGCTCCTTTTTTAAAGGCATGAATTGCAGAAATGTCAATATCATCAAGTTTAGCTCGTGGTTCAACAACATCATCCCATGTTTTGCCAGCTTTCTTTAAAAGAAGTTTATTGAGCGCATTTCCTTTGAGTTCTTGTTTGGTACTTCCACTTCTGTAATGATATTTTCCCTGGTATGAGATGAGTACATCGTATGGTTTTACCTGTATCTCAATATAATCTTTTCCATCTTCATTTTTCAAATCAACATCACAAATAATACCAAGCTGAGTTTGGATTTTATTAGGAATATCTTCCATCAATCGCTTTGCCTTTGCAACACCGACAATTTCTCCATTGTCATTTTTGCCAATGATTATCTTTCCTCCTTTGGCATTGGCAAAACCACAGATCCATTTGAGGTATTCATCTCTCCAACTTTCTTTCCATTCTATATTTTGACTTTCTGGCATCTATTTTAGTAGTTTGTTATAATATCGTTTCCGTTGTTTGAACATTTTTTCAAAATAATCAATTTTTGAATCCCTGTAATCAAAAATGACAGGTGGATTTTTTGAATGTTGAATTCGACCAATGTATTGAATTAATTTTCCTTCGAAAGCAAATGGGAAAATACCACAGGTTTCCTTCCCTGAATAGTGATTTGTATAGGTCTATATTATTTTCTGAAACCATATTACAAATATAAATAATCACACCGCAATTATATTCGTCTCTAATTCTGACTATTAATAAATAGAACTGGCGTGAATTATTGTGTATTAACAGTTAGAAGAATTAACCTGATATTTAAATCACTTATAACCTGAGTTTCCTTTTCTGATTTTCGACACTCATAATCTTCAATACTGCCTCATAATCTTCAATCAAAAAGTTCGATACTGCCCCAGGTGGGCCCACTAACAAAAGCAGCTACAATGTTTTGTAGCTGCTTTTTTAATTCATCCCAAGTAAAAATAAATTCCTTGTAAATTCTATTCAATGATTACTTTCTCAGAATTCGGAAAAATTCATTTTATTGAGTCAAGGAATTATTCGATCTTTTCATTGCCCCGTCAAAACGATTACGCATTTTTACCAGTAATTCGGCATGGTCAGACTTATCAGCCAGATTCTTAAATTCTTCCGGATCTGAATTATGATCATAAAGTTCTTCGTTACCGGCTTCTGCTTTGTCTCCCCAGCGTGTATATCTGTAGTTGCCAAAAGTTAACGTGCCTGCATTGCCACGGTTGGTAATGGTAAAGGCTTCTGCATTTTTGTCTTCAACATTTCCATTCTCCAGATAGTGAACCAAACTATTCCCCTGAAGTATTTCGGGTTTTTCTTCAGCATATCCGCCAAGGTCGACCAGAGTCGGATACAAATCGATCAATTCAGTAATCGACTCACACTTCACTCCTTTGGTTTGCTCCATTCCCGGAACGGATATGATAAGCGGCACTCTTACGGTTCCTTCCCACAGGCTGGTTTTTGCCCAACAATCGTGTTCTCCCAAATTATATCCATGATCGGAAAGGAAAATTACAATGGTATTTTTACGCAAATCCAGCTGATCTAAAGTGGTTAATAACCGCCCAATCTGCTCATCCATAAACTTTACGCTTGCCATATACGAGCTGATGGTTTTCTTCTGCTGGATCTCATTCATTCCCCAGATATTCTTGTTTTGCCGGGCCAATGCCTTTTCAGGCACATTATCCCCAATCACAACGGGTGGCAAAACCGATTCTTCGTCAGGATAATTGGCAAAACAACTTTCGGTTGCTATCAGCGGCACATGAGGGCGGACAAAACCCACTGCAAGAAAGAACGGAGAATCGGGCTTAATCTTTACTTTGTTTGTGGCTCCTTTGGCCACTTCCTTTGCACGACTTTCAAGAATAGCAATCGCCTGGTTTGCGGCAATATAATCGGTTTGATAGTATCGCAATGAATCCGGTAATATTAAACGGGCAAAATTTGATCCGTAATGCGGATTTTTGGGTGAGAGCAACTCCAGTTCTCCCGGACTAAGCGTTTCGGGTCCCATAACATTAAAAGCGTAATCCCACGAATCAGGCTCATCTCCTCCGGGTTCACCACGTTCAATTCCGCCGGGTACACCCATGTGAAATATTTTTGATACACGGGCAGTAAAATAACCGCGCTCTCTGAAAAAACCGGCCATTGAAGGATGATCTTTTAGTGCCGGATTAATCTTTTTATAACTTCCGGGACTATCATCGTTAACCAGCACACCATTGGTAGACGGGTACAAGCCGCTCATGATAGACGCGCGGGATGGTCCGCAAAGCGGATACTGACAATATGCTCGAGTAAACATAACCCCCTCGCTGGCAAGTCGGTCAAGATTTGGCGTATGATCGTTGACTTCCATATACGGGCCAATCCGGGTGTTTAAATCATCCGAAAAAATGAGCAGGATATTTGGTTGCGCATTGGCAAACACAGGAGCCAGAATCAATAGTATAATAAAGAAATACCCCGAATACGAGGTATTTCCTTTTAGATTTAATTGGTTAAGGTTTAATGACATCATTTTAATTTCTGCTGCGGTTTCTTCGTTGTTCCTGATGTTCAAGATATGCTTCCAGGTATTTTTGATTCAACTCATCACTGTCGCCATATTTAACACGCAGATCTTTAAGTTTTTCGTGAAGCATTTGCTGTACATCGGCATATGCAGGATCATCGTAAATATTATGCATCTCATGCGGATCTGTTTCCAAATCGTACATTTCCCATTCATCAATATCATAATAAAAATGCATGAGTTTGTAACGATCAGTCGCCACTCCGTAATGCCTTTTTACCATGTGTACCGATGGATATTCGTAATAAGTATAATATACTGCATCGCGCCACTCTCCGGTTTCCCCACTCACAAGTTCACGGAATGATTCTCCCTGCATTTCTGCTGGAACCTCAACGCCTGCATAATCAAGAATAGTAGGAGCAAAATCAAGGTTTTGTACCAGTTTATTTATACTTGTTCCGGCTTTAATCTCTTTCGGATAACGTACTAATAGTGGTGTACGGAAAGATTCTTCGTACATAAAACGTTTGTCGAACCAGCCATGCTCGCCAAGGTAAAATCCCTGATCGGAGGTATAAATAATAATTGTATTTTCATCCAATCCCGACTCTTCCAAATAATCGAGAAGTTCTCCTACACCGTCGTCTACCGATTTTATGGTGCGTAAATAATCTTTGATATAACGGTTATATTTCCAAAGTCCGATTTCTTTTTCAGAAAGGTTTGGATATTCCGCTTTAAAAGCTTCATTCTTTGGTGTATAAGCCGCAAGCCAATCCTCTAGCTGTTTTTCGTTGAAACGGGCTAATTCACGATCAAAACCTGTACTGTCTCCATTTGGGTCAACAATCATTTTAAAATCGTGCCCCCAACGTGCATGTCCGTCTATTTTCATTTCCTGCTCCTTTGCAGCTGTTCCCATTCCGCTGTAATCATCAAAATAGTTTGATGGAGGATCAAATGTTTTATCATCATACAAGCTGAGGTATTCCGGTGCTGATTTCCAGTTACGATGAGGTGCTTTCTGGTGATAAAGCACACAGAAAGGTTTATTGGGATCGCGTTTATTCTTTAGCCAATCGAGGGTGGTTTCAGTGATAATATCGGTACAGTAACCTTCTTTTCGCACCCGTTCGCCGTCGATCAGAAAATCAGGATTGTAGTAACTACCCTGCCCCGGAAGTACCATTGAAAAATCAAATCCCTGAGGAATCCCGTCCAAATGAATTTTTCCAATCATGGCTGTTTGGTAGCCGTTTGCCTGAAGTAGTTTTGGGAAATTGTCCTGATCCCAGTTAAAAGGTTGCACATTGTCTACTTTCCCGTTTATAAAACTGTGTTTACCTGTAAGCAATACCGCGCGACTTGGGGCGCAAATTGAGTTGGTAACACATGCCCGGGTAAAAATAGCTCCCTCATTGGCCAAACGATCGATGTTTGGTGTTTCATTTAATCCATACCCATAGGCACTGATAGCCTGGTAAGCATGGTCGTCGCTCATGATGTAAATAATATTAGGGTGTTGTGCAACTTCCTCTTTTTTTGAAGATGTACACGAACATAAAAAAGCCCCAACAACCATGCTGAACATTACGATCCTTAATTGTCTTTTCATAGAATTAACTTTAAGATTTTTAATACGCATATTGTAAAAAGATAGCCTCCGGATAAATCCGGAAGCTATCAAAACTAACTAAACTATTCCCACCCGGGGTTTTGAACTAACAGTTGATTGGCATCCAACTCCGTTTGTGGAATTGGCATAAGTATCATTGCATCTTTATAATTTTCCTTTATTTGCAATTTCTGTGCTGCTTCAAAAGATTCGGTGAATTGACTCTCATTTTCAGCATGTTCAAACATCCTTTCTTTGAGAATTCCCCAACGAACCAAATCAAACCAACGTTTTCCTTCATGAACAAGCTCCATCCAACGTTCTCTCCTTATCCATTCGGTCAGATTTTCTTTTGTTTTTTCTCCTGTTAATATTCCGTCCGGATCATCATGATATGCTCTGCTGCGAACACGTTGAAGATGCGGATATGCTGCGGCAGGATCTCCACTTTCATTTAAAGCTTCGGCATAAAGCAAAAGTGCATCTACGTAGCGTAGAACGAACATGTTTACTGCCGAGTTTGGCGCATTAAACTCATTCTCATCCCATGCTTTAGTGTAAATAGGCAGGTCTACCTTGTAAATAGTAGGATCAATTGGGCTTGTAAACTCTTTGCTGAAGTATACAAATTTTCGTTGATCTTTATCGCTAAACTGGGCATATAGTTCCTCGATAGGAATGTCTGCTTCGTTCATTTGGTTACGACCCGGTATCTGCTGCGTTTTGTAAGCAGCCTGAAGCGCATATTTAGGCCCCGATAGTTGCATATCGCCATTACCATTTGATGGAGGTGAATCAAATTGCACGGCAAAAACGCATTCCTTACCATTTTCGGTGGCAACCCGGTAATTATCTTTTACATCGTCCCACAGACCATACCCATAGCTACCTTCGTTATTTACAACGGCACCGAGCTCGGTTACGGCCGCGCTCCAGTTTTTCATGGTTACATATACATATCCTAGAAGTACAGAGGCGGCGCCCGAATTAGCTCTGCCAAGATCAGAACCGCTATAGCTTTTAGGTAATGCTTTGGCATCGTTAAGGTCGGAAATAATTTGCGCATATACATCAGCAAGCGGCATACGTCCGGTAACCGTTTCGTCAACGGCTGTTGATAATGGTAGAGGAACGTCGCCAAATGCCCGTACCAGATTGAAGTAATACAATGCCCTTAAAAATTTAGCTTCGTTCATTAACCTGGTTTTCAAGGTCTCATCCATTTCTATATTTGGAATTTGTTCCAGTGCATTATTTGCTCTAAAAATTCCCGCGTAACTATCTCTCCAAAAGTTTCTTACAAATGTATTATTCGGAGTATAACGCATATATTCCAGATTTTGCAAATATTGATTTGGCATACCTCGTCCGTTTTTTTCATCATCAACCGGAAGGTCAAAAACCAAAAACATTAATCTTTCATATAAACTGTATAGGCCATTATAAATTGATGTAACTGAAGCAACGGCACCCGATTCGTCGGTGTAAACATTACTCACTACATACCTGTCAACAGGATTCTCCTCAAGAAATTCGCTGCATGAATTGAATAGTGTTGCCGGTATTAGTATTAATAGTATGCATATAATTTTTTTCATTTTTCAAGTTTTAAATGTTAAAAATCAATTTGTACTCCAAACATTACTGTTTTAGACTGTGGGTAGGTACTGTAATCCTCACCCATAGTTAAATTCGAAGCTCCGTGCAAGCTAACTTCAGGATCGAAGCCTGAGTAATTAGTGAACGTAATAAAGTTGTTAAGTGAGGAATACAAATAAAGTCGATCGACAAATCTCACCATGCTTTTAGGAAATGTATATCCGAACACTATATTCTTAATCTTCAGATATGAGCCATCTTCGATGTAATAATCGTTAAAAACAATCTGACGATTGGTACTGGCCAGCGGGAACTCATTGCTTGGATTTTCCGGTGTCCAGCGGTTCACCATGTCTGCATAAACATTCTGACCTCCGGTAGGCAACGTCAACTGTGTTTTATCAAAATTCAGGATATCGTTTCCAACAGACCACTGCAAGAATACACTGAGTTTGAAATTTTTGTATGAAAAATTATTATTCATACCGCCAATAAAATCAGGTAAGGCATTTCCTATTACCTGCCTGTCGGCATTGTCCACAATTCCATCCGGTGCACCGGTGTATTTTCCGTCATCCGGGTTGTCATCTTCGCTTGAAACATCCTTGTATTTTCTTCTACCCGGTCCAACCTGGCTAATTGTTTGACTAACAGTTTCTCCTTCCTGAATGATACCGTCAAATTGCCATCCGAAGAAACTTCCAATAGATTCGCCAACAAAGATTCGTCTTGACCAAGGATCGATTTTCAGGTGTCCCTGGTTTACACCAACGTCTTTATACAAAACGCCTGCAAGGCTTAATACCTTGTTCCGGTTCAGAGATAAATTGAAGTTAGCATCCCACGTTAAATCCCCTTTAAGAATATCTCCTCTAACCTCCAATTCGAATCCCTGGTTTTGCATACTTCCAATATTGTTTAAGTAAGTAGTAAAACCTGTGGTATAAGGAACCTGCTCGCTGTAAAGCATTTCGGTAGTTTTCTTGTAGTAATAATCTAGAGTTAATCCTAAACGATTATCAAAGAATGCCACATCAATTCCTGCATCGAACTGTGCTGTTTTTTCCCACTGGAGATCGGCGTTTGCAATTTTGTTCGGGCTAACTCCAGTGGCCAACGATCCGTCGCCAAACGTATAAGTTTGTGTTCCGGTTGTTGGCAACGAATTGTATAAACCAATTTCCTGGTTACCGGTATAACCAAAACTGGCACGTAACTTCAGGTATGAAAACAGGTTAAGATCCTGAATAAATTGCTCTTCGCTGGCGCGCCAGGCTATTGATCCGGATGGAAAGAAAGCATATTTGTTGTTTTCTCCAAATCTGGATGAACCATCAGCACGCCCGGCAATAGAAGCCAGATATTTTCCTTTGTATGAATAATTTACGCGTGCGAGATAAGAAATAAGCCCCCACCTTGTTTTTCCTGATTCAGGGCTATTGTATGTTTCGGCACCTTGAAGGCTGTTTTCTTTAAGAACATCGTTGGTAAATCCCTGCGAAGAACCTGAAACATATTCAAAAATATTCTCCTGATATGTAACCCCAACAACAGCACTAACCGAATGGTCTCCAAATTCGTTTATATAACTTAAGGTATTCTCGTTTAACCAGTTCTGGTTTAAATTATATCGAATAGTACCACTTCCATTTGATCCCTGACCTTCGTTTGTATTACTAGGAAGATAAGTGTCGTTTTTAATATTTGAAATATCTGCTCCTCCTTTAACTTTTGCTGTTAGATTTGGAGTGATCTTAAATTCTAAAAATATATCTCCCAATATACCATTTCGCTGGGTTTGCCGCACTACCTCGTTTAATGTTGCAACCGGGTTATTGATAATAATACCATCATTAACCAATGTATATTCACTTGCGCTTGAACTCGGGAGAAATGAGTATCCCTGTCCCGAATATACAGGAAGTATTGGGCTGAATTGGGTGGCACCATTAACAACACCTAATGCATCAACGTTTTGTTGATTGGAAAAGATCCGGAAAGCAGAGATATGTGTACCTGCCTTGAGCCAACTATTCATCTGACGGCTAAGATTTATCCGAGATGAAAAACGTTCAAAATCGGTACTTTCAATGATTCCGTCTTGTTTTGTATAACCACCGGTAATTGCATAACTCGTTTTTCTGTCACTGTTCGTTAAGGCACATAGTTTACAAAGTTAAAGTCACATCCTTTACACTATTCTCGGACTTAACCTTGTTGTTGATTCTTTATAAGTTAAATCATTTTGATTAAAGTATCCTAAAAGTACATTTCTGAAAAATACCTTCCAAACATCGTTTCCGATTTCTATAGCAGCGACGTATTTTCCAGTTAAAGCACGGGATAAATACACCCAGTAATACGACTTCCATCTTATTGCACCACTTTTGGTTACATACATCACTTTCATGCCAGGAGAATAGGTCCATTCTTTAATTCTCTCGGGGAATGGTTTGTTTGATCGTATATGCACCTCTGCCGGTGTCATCATGTCTAAAGCTTCATGTGGCCTAACGTTATTATACTCCTTCACAAAAGCATTTAATGTGCGTTGTTGTGTCTTTAAATCAAATGCTGATGGCATAGCGCAAGATGCCTTTAGATCGCGGTGCATTCGTTCATGTCTTCCGTTCTGTTCGGGATGCGATGGATCCGAGAATACGGGTAAAATCCCCAGTTCAATAAACCAATATGACAACCTCGAGAAACGCTGTATTGAGGTTGCAGCAGCAAATGGAGAGCCGTTGTCAGTATGTACCTGTTTTGGAAGTCCAAACATCCTGAAAACCCTAGTAAACTCTTTCTTTACGGATTTCAAGTCTTCATGTAAATGAGCTTTGGCAGAGAACAAAAAACGGCTTCTTGAGTCTGCAATGGTCAAAGGGTGACAGTATATTTTATTGCCCATTTTAAACTTTCCTTTATAGTCGGCACTCCATACCTCATTACACTGTTGTGGATCAAAAATAGGGTAGGTAGGCTTTATCCTCCTTAACCTTTTTTGAGGTTGCACCAGACCGTTTTTTTTCAGGATATTGTGTACTGTAACCACCGATGGAATTTGATTTTCTGTAAAGTCGTTAAACAACAAAACCCTTAGTTTTTTTGCCCCCCAGGTCTTGTGTCTTTCTTTCAATTTTAAAACTTTATCCACCACTTTAGGGTCTGTTTGGTTGGGATGGTGTATTGGCGCTTTAGAATCGTCCAATAGACCTTCTAACCCAAATTTTTCATACTTGTTAATCAGTTTGTACGCTGTCGGCCTTGAAATTTCAAAAACCCGGCATAATTCTGAAATGGAATATTTTTGAGAGTTCCATTCACAGATAAATTCAATTTTTTGTTCCATAGTTGTTGTTTCTTTCCAAGGCATAATGATCTTTTTTTTGATCAATTTACGACTTCAAAAAGTGTAAACTATGTCCCTTTAACTTTGTAAAGGATGTCCCTTTATCATACCCACCACCTGTAAACGATATATTGTATTCTTGCGTTGGAGCCACCTGGAAAACTTCTTCCTGCCAGTCAGTTCCTAATCCCGGATTGTTTCTAATTTCATCTAATTCAGAAGAAGAATAAATTGGTGCACTACCTTCGTTTGTGTATGCCTCATTTTTTAGTACGGCATATTGGTAGGCATCCATCACATCCATCTTTTTGGTTACACTCTGAAATCCGTAATTGGCTGAAAATGAAATTTTGTCATTTCCTACGGTACCGGATTTTGTTGTAATAAGAATTACACCGTTTGCAGCTCTTGCTCCGTAAATTGATGTTGCTGAGGCATCCTTTAATATTTCAATACTTTCAATATCGTTAGGATTAATATTGGCAATACCACTAATATTTGATGAACCGGCTGCTGTACCGGCATTTCCGCTACCACCTCCTGCATATATCGGGAAACCGTCAACTACATAAAGAGGTTCGTTCGCTCCTTGTAACGAGGTTGTTCCACGCACCCTAACGGCAGGGGCCGATCCCGGAACTCCCGACGACTGAATGACCTGGACACCCGCTGCACGTCCGGCCAAAGCCTGATCGATAGATTGCATTTTAACATTTTCAAGATCTTCGGTTTCTACAGATGTTACAGATCCTGTTAAATCACTCTTTTTAATTGTACCGTATCCAATTGCAACAACCTCCTCAAGACCAATGGCATCTTCTTCCATACTTACATTGATTTGCGTTTGATTGCCAACCGGTATTTCCTGCATTTTCATTCCCACAAATGAAAATCTTAACACATCTTCAGCAGCGATGTCAACTATTGTAAACGAGCCGTCAACATCGGTAATGGTTCCCTTGGTGGTTCCTTTTACAACAACTGTTACTCCGGGTAAAGGTGTTCCGGTTTTATCTGTAACTTTTCCCGAAACAGATCCTTGCTGAAGTTCACTCAAAGTATTGTCGTATAAAACATCGGGGGTTGTTAAAACAATAATCCGGTCCTTGATAGTGTATTCAACATCGGTACCGGAAAAAAGCGATTTTAAAGCAGTATCTATCTTTTTATTGTCGAGCTCGAGAGATACTTCCCGATCTACATCAATAACTTTACTGCTATACATAAAATAAAAATCGCTTTGATCTTCAATGGCGTCAAGAACTTCTTTGACTGTAGAATTAACCATTGAAAGTTGTAGTGTCTTTGTTTGAGAATAGGTTTTGCCTGCAAAAGCAGAAACCACTGAAATCAAGATGAGAAAGTTAGTTAGTTTCATTATCATCATAAGTTTCTTAAATCCAGGAGAAATATCTTTCCTGAACGTACACGTGATATTTTTCATAAATTTGCGTTGATTAGTTTGTAACTGCCCTATACCGTTATATAGGGTGAAAATTTAATCTCGACAGGGAAGTGTTGGCGCATTTCCCTGTTTCTTTAATTTAGGTTTTCCATAGGCAAGATGTCTTTTTAGTTAGTTAGTGTTAATAATTTATCGTTTCTTTTCTAAGATTATTTTTTGTTTCGAGTAGGTGCCGTCTGCATTCTTTTTCCTTGGTAAAATGGTGTATTTTATAGGGGTTGCAATTGCCATCAAATCCAGAATTTGATAGAGCGGTTCATCAATTAAAGTTACGGTGTAATTGTAGTCCAGAATACCTTTTTTAACTATAACATCAACATTGAACATTCGGCTTAACTTGTCTGCCACTTCGGTAATTGGACTGTCTTCGAAGATTAATTTTCCATCAATCCATGCAATATATTTATCAACTTCTCCAAAGGTCGATTCTATTGCTCCATCATCAATGTTATATTCGGTGTGGCGCCCCGGAAGCATTACTCCCAATTCTTCTCCGGTTATTGCATTTTCAAGTTGTACTTCGCCGTCTACCAATGTTGTTTCAATAGTATTTTCGCTTGTATATGCCGAAAGGTTAAACGAGGTGCCAAGTACCTTTACATTCAGATGCTCTGTTTTTACAATAAAAGGCATATCCTCGTTATGCGCAACATCAAAGTAGGCCTCTCCTGTTAATGTAACCTCCCTGTGGTCTCCGGAAAAAATCTGTGGATACTTAACCTTACTTCCTGAGTTTAGATGAATAACAGTATTATCCGAAAGTTGAACAACAGTTCTTGATCCCAGGGGAGCTATTACTTCCAGAGAGTCGATCGTAGTCCGGGTATTATTTCGTGCTATTTCATTCTGAGTTGAAATTGTATGAGTTAAAAACAGAAGAACAGGAATTAGCAGAATTACTGCTGCTCTGAATATCCATTTAAAAACAGCTGAATAATTCAATGAATCCTTTTGTAGTGGTAATTCCCTTCTATTATCAGCTTCAATCTTATGCTGAATAGTATCGAATATTGAATTTAACTTGTTATCGTCAATCTCAAAATTCTCATAGTTGGTTCTCCAGGTCTCTAAAACCTGTTCTTTTGTTTCTTCGCTTAAATGCTCATTCTTTGCCCAACAAATTACTTCATTCAATTCTGATGGAGAACACTGATTATTTAGATATTTTATAAGTAATTTTTTATTCATTTCTATTAACTGCTATAGCTTCAGCTCTGTTTTCAAAAATGTAAATATTTGATGAGCACTATTTTTTTATGCTCACGATACAAGTAATACGTTTATGCTGGCGAATGGGAGTATGTCCGCTAAAAAAAATTATAAAAAAAGATGTAAGTAGAGAAAAACAGCAATCATATTGGTCTGCAAATTTGCCTTTAAAAACGACAAAGTGTTTGCCATATGTTTTTTAACCGTGGTTGCCGATATGTTCAATTTTTTTGCAATCTCCTGGTAAGTCAATCCTGATTCGCGGCTCAGTCGATAGATTTGTTTTTGTCGTGGAGTTAACCCCTCAATTAAATTACTGACTTGATCCTTTAAGTCGTTAAACTGAATCTCATCAATCAATTCAGGGGCTTTTTTCTCGTTTTGTAATGCATAAAGATGCTCGAGATACTTTTTTTCGTTGATGCGCTTACGAAAAAGACTAATGGTTGAATTGTAAGCAATGGTAAACAGAAACGATTCGAAAGAAGCATATGCATCAATCTTTTTTCTCTTCTCCCAAATTTTCAGAAACACCTCCTGAACGATTTCCTCTGTATCTGCTTCTTGTTTTATAAAGGGATAAACAAAACTGTATAATCGCTTACTGTATTTTACATAAATTTTGTAAAACGCGACTTTGTCGTCTTGCTTAAGACGCAATAGCAGTTTAGTATTAGTTTCGTTAGTTTCCATTGAATTAGGCACTCGCAAATTAAAAAATTAATACTTTATAAAAAAATACAATTGCAAGTACTCCTATAACTTATCCAGAATCCCGTTCTGTTTTCTTATGTTCAAAACCTGATTCCTGATTCAAAATTTGACCGGGTTTTAACTAATTTGGTGCACAAATCAAATAGAACAATTGCCATACAAATGATAATCTATTCGAAAAAAATTAAAAGGCTAAATATGTGCTTTCGATTAATTTTAGATACTTCAGCGAAGTATGTAATTAAAAATGTACAGACAAAAAACCGGCCTTCTGTAATAGCAGATTATCGGTTAATTATTTTACAACACGATTACTCCATCAATTTCATCCACTTTTTCCGTGATCTCAATAATCTGGTCTGCCGTTTCCATCCAGGCAACACATGTTAGCGATACGTGTTTCAGGTTTTCGGTATGTTTAAATGTTACTTCACCTTTCGTTGGCAGTAAGGCTTTTATCTGTTCAACCTTGCCATCTTCATTCGGTGTAATAAATTTGAACATATATTTTAATGGCCAGTTTTCTGTTTCCATTAAACGGTAGCGCAGGTTTTTATATTTATCTGTATTCATATTCATCATTCCTCTTTATACTACATCAAAACCCTTCTTTTCGTTCACTTTCTCAAATAAAAATTTGAGTTTCTGTGTGGTATTCCAAATTTGATTTCCGTGCAAAGATTAGATTTTTATACAAATTTTACCACTTGATTTTAATATTGTATTTTAGAAACTTATTTCAATTTATTCGTTCACCAACGCGCCTGAGATTTGAAAAACATTATAACCATATTACTCATTCTATTCTCAATATCTGGATTTAGCCAGGTAAAAAGGATCGGGATTCCGAATATACAGAATTACCCAAAAGCAGCCTATAAAGCGGGTACACAAAACTGGGGTGTGGCGCAAGACCCTCATGGTTTTATGTATTTCGCGAATAACGATGGACTTCTTCGTTTCGATGGGCGCAGCTGGCAGCTGTTCAGTGTTTCTTCAACTTCAAATGTTCGGTCGGTGTGTATCGATGATGACGGAGTGATTTATATTGGGATGGACGACGATTTCGGAATTTTTGAAACCACAACCGAAAGTGGCCCTAAATTCCACAGCTTTCTCGACAAGCTACCTGACGACATTGCTGAAACAGACATTATATGGAAAATTTATGATACTCAATATGGAATCGTTTTTCAATCTTATCAATACATTTTTATTTACCACAATGGTGAGATACAAATAATCAAACCTGAAAAAGCATTTTACTATTCGTTTTACGTCAATAACCGCTTATTTTTTCACGAACCCGGAGTTGGTTTATTCGAATACATTAATGGTTTTGTAAACAAAGTTCCATGGGCGGAAGAACTTAACGACAATGAAATTATGTCGATGGTAAGTTTTTTCGATAATCATTTATTGATTGGAACAGGGCAAGAAGGCTGGTTTGAATATAAAAGCGGCAAGCTCGAAAAATGGGATGTCCCGGCCAACGCACAGGTTGACAAAGATATTTTGTATTGTGCGATGAAACTGAACGGAAACAACCTTGCCATCGGAACAATCTTGAACGGTTTGATCATTGCCGATTCAAACGGCAACATCATTCAACAGTTAAACCGCGATAACGGACTACAAAACAATACGGTACTAAGTTTAAACACGGATAACTCGGGCAATTTATGGTTAGGTCTGGATAACGGAATAGACTATGTTGAGTTGAACTCTCCCTTAAGTTATATTTCGAGCGCCGAAGGAATCAGTACCGGATATTGCTCTATAGTACACAACAACAGACTTTACCTGGGAACCAATCAGGGGCTTTTCACCAGGCCTTTTAATCCATTGGCACAAAACAATAACGAAGCATTTAAATTGGTTGCCGGAACCGAAGGACAGGTATGGAGTTTAAAAGTGATTAAAAACAAATTATTTTGCGGACATCATATTGGCACATTTATAATTGAGGAAGAAAAAGCCACGCAAATAAGTGACGAACCTGGAGGCTGGACTTTTATTCAGATAGCCGAAAACCCTGATTTTGCTATTGGCGGAAATTACAGTGGTATTTCGCTGTTTCAATATGAAGGAAACCAGTGGAAGTTTGTACAAAAAGTAAAAGGTTTCAGCGAGTCGAGCCGTTTTTTAACTGAAGATAAGAATGGAAATATATGGGTAAGTCATGGTGCCAGAGGTGTTTTTCGTGTTAGCTTAAACGCCCGCCGCGATTTGGCAACCAACATAAAAATGTACGGAAGTAGCGATGGATTGCCGCAGGACCAGTTAAATATTCTTCTCACTATTGGTAATTCATGGAACATTTCAACAGTTGATGGAATATACACTTACAATCCCAATACTGACCGTTTTGAAAAAGATCAGACCAAAAATGAAATGTTTGACTTACATGAAAGACTGAAATATGTTGAAAAAGACAACCAGGAAAATTACTGGTACATTACCGAAAGCGGTGTTGGAGTTCTTCTTAAAAACGACGACGGGAGCTACACCAAACTTACTACGCCTTTTAAGCAACTAAGCAACAAACTGGTACAAGAGTGGGAATTTCTGTACGTATTGGGAACCGACAATGTTTTTATTGCAACTGAAGATGGATTTGCACATTACTCGTCGCGCATTGTTGCTTCCTATAACCGGCCATTTCACAGCTTTATTACCCGCGTCGACATTCCAAATTCCGACACCGTTATTTTCCCTACCGAAATACAGCCACAAATACGAATCCCTTTCCAGAAAAATGCATTTCGTTTTCATTTCTCGGCACCTTTTTATCAGAACCCCGATCAGCTTGAATTTAGTTATTTCATCGATAATTATTCCGAAGATTGGTCACCGTGGTCAACCGACAACTACCGCGATATAAACAACCTGCCCGAAAATAAATATGTTTTTCGGGTAAAAGCCCGGAACAGTTTTGACATTGAGAGCGAGGAAGCCAGCCTTTCGTTTATCATTACACCACCCTGGTATCGTTCAAAAGCTGCCATGTACGTTTACATTTTTATTGTATTCATATTGGTTTTAATTACCGCCTGGTTTATAAACCGACGCTTTGAAAAATCGAGACAAAAAGAGCGCAAAAAGCACGAAAAGGCACTTCGGAAAAGAGAGAAAGAATTTGAAGATCAATCGCTAATCGCCGAAAAAGAGATTATTCGTTTAAAAAATGAAAAGCTTCGGGCTGAAAAATTATCATTAGACAAAGAGCTTGCAAACCAAACACTCAGCATTGTAAATAAAAATAAGTTCCTGATGAAAATTAACGAGGAACTGAAACGGGTCTCGAATGAAACTTCAGACGGTGCCGTTAAAACAAAAATGGCCATCTTAAAAAAACGTATCGATAAAGAGATCGACAATGAACACCAAAATCAAATCTTTGAAAGTTATTTTGAAGAAGTACACACCGATTTCTTTAAAAAAGCCAAAGAAAAATATCCGCATTTATCGCCAAAAGATTTAAGGCTTTGTGCTTACATCCGGATGAACATGTCGACAAAGGAAATTGCAACACTTTTAAATATTTCCGACCGTGGAGTTGAAATCAGTCGATACCGGCTCCGTAAAAAACTTGAAATATCTCGAGAAGTAAACCTCTCTACATTCCTTCTCAATTTGTAGAAATTACATGTTGTACATCATTTCTTTCATTGAGGTAGTATAAATCATTGTTAAAAATATTTAACTTCCTGTTTTTCAATTAATTAATTTTATCATGATGTACTTTTGATGTATTCTAAAAATACCACTGATGTAATATTGTGGGGGTAATTTTCTTGCTATACTGTCCACATTTAGTTCATATTTGTCGCTCGTTAAAAGAAATAAGCCTGGAATAGGTATCGATTTTAACGCTGTAACTAAGTAATAAAAACAACTATGAACTTAATGTGCAAAACATCTTACCCAAACAGATTGCCTGCAATTTATAATCCGAAAATTTTGGAACAAACACGCACAGCATTTACGTGCGTAGAACTTTACAATTAATAATAATCAAATTCATATCTATGAAAGAAAAACGAATGATGAGAAAAATTCTCATGTTGCTTTTGGTTGCATTCTTTTCCGTTGGGGCCTTTGCCCAGGAAATTGCACTAAAAGGTGTTGTAACCTCATCTGAAGATAATCAACCCCTACCGGGGGTTACTATTACAGTTGAAGGAACTACGAATGGAACAGTTACCGACTTTGATGGTAATTATCAATTAACAGTACCATCTGATGCCATGCTTGTGTATTCCTACATTGGAATGAAAACACAGGTTATTGGAGTTGAAGGAAGAACAGAAATTAATGTACAACTCGATCCTGATTTGTTTAACGTTGACGAAGTTGTAGTTGTTGGTTATGGTGTTCAGAAAAAAATCCTTACCACTGGTGCAAACTTAAATGTAAAAGGAGAGGATATTGCAGAGCTTAATACAGGTTCAGCAATGGAAGCTTTACAAGGTGTTGCTGCCGGTATTAGTATTACACGTAACAATGGTGCACCAGGCGCAGGAACCAGGGTTACCATCCGTGGTTTAGGAACCATCGGAAACTCTAATCCACTGTACATTGTTGACGGTGTTGCTGTTGGCGATATTGACTACCTGAGTCCTTCTGATATTGAGTCAATTGATGTATTAAAAGATGCTGCATCAGCAGCCATTTATGGTTCGAGAGCAGCAAACGGAGTTGTACTTGTAACTACTGTAAAAGGTAGCGAAGACCGCCCTGCCAAGATTACATACGATGCGTATTATGGTATTCAGAATATTTACAAAAACCTGGATCCGTTAACTGCCCAGGAGTACATGTATATTATGGACGAAGGCAGAGTTAACGATAATAAAGCGCCAATGGACTGGCAAAAAGAAATTACAGGAAACAACTGGCTGAGAAGCAACTATGGCGATGCACTGGCAGATCAGTTAGGCAACGACGTTTGGGGAGCGCTTCAAAACGGCTGGGAAGGTACCAACTGGATTGATGAAATTACCAGTAGTAATGTTCCAATGCAAAGTCATGCCTTAAACATCACCGGTGGAAGTAAAGACATTACTTACTCTGCAGGGGTTTCATATTTCGATCAGAAAAGTATTATCGGAAGTGAAATTACAGATGCAGGATACAAAAGACTGACAGCAAGGTTAAATACCGAAATGGTATTGAAGAAGAACAAAAACCACAGTATTCTTACTGTTGGTGAGAATATCACTTACACCAATACTGAAAACAGAAGTGCCAGAACCGGTAACATTTACTGGAATGACTTGCATAATGCATTGGTTCAGCATCCGTTAATGCCTGCTTACTGGCAGCCTGCTATCGATAACAACATCAACGAATTTGGCTTTACGCCAACTATGGACGACGTAAATCAGGCTACCAACCCAATTGCTTCAATGTACTACGCTACAAACTACAACTATGGAAAAGGAAACCGTGTTGTTGGAAACGTGTATGCAATACTTGAACCTATTGAAAACTTAAAATTGAGATCTTCTTATGGTCTTGATGCATGGTTTGGCTGGGGCAGATCGATGAACCCAACTTACCGTTTGGGAACACTTTATACCGATGCAACTGACGGAGCTTCTCAAAACCAATACCTGGGAAGTAACTGGACATGGACAACCACACTTTCATACGATCGTAAATTTGGCGACCACGACATTACAGGTTTGGTTGGTTATGAGCTACTTCAGAACGATGTAAATATGGAAGTTGGCGGATCAAGAAATAATTTATTATTCCCTGGCGATCCTCGCTACGCCTACATTAATAATACCGAAAGTCCGGGCTCTATTAGCGATATCAATACATGGGGAGCTGACTGGGCTGCCGGCGGTGGCGGTTTAATGTCGTACATGGCAAGGGCACAATACAATTACCAGGAGAAATACTTGTTATCGGTAACAATGCGTGCTGATGGTTCTTCAAACTTCGCCAAAGGTAACCGTTGGGGATATTTCCCTTCAGTATCAGCAGGATGGGTACTTACCAGTGAAGACTTTATGGAAAGCACTTCAAGCGTGCTCGATTTCGCAAAATTGCGTTTAAGCTGGGGACAGAACGGTAACCAGTCAATCGATAACTTTATTTACTCTTCACAAATTACTTATGCTTTCCCTGGCTATTTCTTCGGAGATACAAAACCAGTATCAGGAACAACAGCATATCCTTCAAAAGTTCCCAACCCTGACGTAACCTGGGAAACTTCGGAGCAGTTGAATATCGGACTTGATGCGAGATTATTGGATTCAAGACTTGGTATTGCTTTGGATTGGTATAAGAAAACCACAAAAGACTGGTTGGTTGTAGCACCTATTTTGGGTACTTCAGGCGCCGGAGCTCCTTTCATCAATGGTGGAGACATTGAAAACAAAGGTTTTGAAATGGTATTAAACTGGAGCGACAATATCAGTGATTTTAAATATAGTGTTGTTTTAAGTGGAGCGCATAACAAAAACGAAGTAACAAGAATTGCGAATACCGATGGTATTATTCACGGACCTTCTCATGTAATATCGCAAGGTACTGCAGAGGTTTCAAGAGTAGAAGTTGGATTCCCAATTGGTTATTTCTACGGATATGAAACAGCTGGAATTCTGCAAAACCAGGATGAAGTTGATGCTTACGTAGGACCGGACGGAACTCCATATTTTAATGATCAACGCCCTGGAGATGTTCGCTTTGTTGACAAAAACATGGACGGAATAATCGACGAAAATGATAAAGGATATTTGGGTAATCCAAATCCCGATTTCGAAATGGGATTACAGTTAAACCTTGCATTTAAAGGATTTTACGTAAACACTACCTTAGCCGGTAAATTCGGAATGCAGGTAATGCAGTCGTATCGTTCGTTTGCCGACAGTCCAACACAAAACTACACCTCAAGTGTATTTGAACGCTGGCACGGAGAAGGTACTTCTACAAAAATGCCTCGACTATCTTCTGTTTCAAACCGAAACCAGCAGTACGTTTCTGACATTTACATGCATGATGCCGACTATGTGAGAATCAACAACCTGACATTTGGATACGATTTTAGCAAATTACTTTCAAGATTCGATGCTGTTTCAACGCTTAAAGCATACGTAGCAGTAAATAACCTGCACACTTTTACAAGCTATGATGGAATGGACCCTGAAGTTCGTTTCGGACACGACGCTGGTTGGGCATCCGGAATTGACCTCGGATTATATCCATTACCACGAACAGTGATGTTTGGTTTAAGTGTTGCCTTTTAATTCTAAAAATTGAAAATGATGAAAAAACTAATATATATAACATTCATTGCAGGCCTTGTTCTTGCAACGAGTTGTAGTCAGGATTATCTGGACACAGATAATCTATACGGAAAAAGTTTAGAAACCTTCTACAGTACTCCTCAGGATATTAAGGAGGCAATGGCAGGGGTTTACAATGCAATTTATACACCCAACGTGCACAGTAACGAATCGGTTGCTGCAAGCTTAATGTCTGATTTAATGCTTGGCGGTGGTGGTGCTGATGATAAATCTGCAAAATGGGTTGATAATTTTGAAGACCCTGCAGAAGATACTTACCGAGATATGTGGGTACAATCTTACAATGGTATATCAAGGGCAAGCGCAATTATCGAAAAAACAGCAGAAGCTGACTTTTCTGCCTATTTCAGCAGTCCTGAGGAAGCTCAGAACTATAAAGATCAGGCAATTGGAGAAGCACTGTTTATGCGTGCTTTCTACTATTTCAGACTAGCGAAATTTTTCGGCGGTGTACCTTTAATCGTTACATTCGATGCACCACGTGATGTTCCTAGAGCCACTTATTCTGAGACTTTTGCGCAAATCGCATCCGATTTGAAACTGGCTATCGAAACAATGCCATCAGTTGCATTCTCTAATATCCCGGAATCGGATTACGGTCATGCAAACAAATGGATAGCAGAAGCATACCTGGCCAGGGTTTATTTATTCTACACCGGTTATATGACCAATATTGAAGGTCAGGCAACCAACACCCTACCTCTTGTTGATGGCGGATCTTTATCGGCATCAGATGTGCAGAGCCATTTGGAAGACTGTATGAATAACAGTGGATACGGACTGGTTGATGATTTCAGAAACCTGTGGCCTTACTCATACGTAAACATTGCAGCCGGCGATACAACTGTATTACCATGGGCGCATGAAAACGGACTTTCGTGGGTTGGTCAGGATGGCCACACTCCTACCTTTGGTCGCGGAAATAACGAAACTATGTTTGTACAACGTTTCTCTTTTGGAGACTGGGGATGGTCAAACGGAAATATTTACACCAACAGACTTGCATTGTTTACAGGCCTTAGAGATAACTCTTTAGTACCTTTTGGTCAAGGCTGGGGATGGTGCACTGTTAATCCAAATTTGTTTACCGGATGGGATGACAACGACCCAAGAAAACATGGTTCGATCCTTCAGGTTGGTCAGGCCGACCAGGGAACCGGTGATTACGTTGGAGACAAAGGTGATCACGAAACAGGCTTTTTCAACAAAAAATACACTGCCATTCAATACTGGGATAATGACGCTCAGGCTAATGTGGGTATGTTCGTTCAGTTATACGACTGGGGAAATACTGATATGCAGTTGATGCACGCACAGGATTTCATTTTTATGCGCTATGCCGACGTTTTATTGATGCACTCTGAGATTTCAGGAACAGCAGATGGAATGAATGCTGTTAGAGCAAGAGCCGGATTAGATCCTGTGGCTTATTCTTTAGATGCATTGAAAGAAGAAAGAATGCACGAGTTGGCTTTTGAAGCATTACGTTGGTTCGACCTGGTTCGCTGGGGAGACGTTAACACTGCTTTTAACGAAACAATAAGCGTGAGAAATTCAGGAAGCGATGCAAATTACTCGGTTAACTACAGACCAGAAACCAAAGGATTGGTTCCAATTCCTGAAACGGAAATGAGGTTAGCAAATGGCGTTTATGAACAAAACCCTGGATGGTAACAGGTTTTAATTTTAATAGAAAGAGATATGAAAAGAAATAATATAATACAAGGCATTTTTGTTGCATTGCTGGCACTGTTAATTGTGTCGTGCGATGCCATTGTAGACGAACAATTCCTTGAAAACAGTACAACTGTTGAAGGTGTTGAGTTGGTTGCAACCCAGAACTCAGCAAATGGTAATACAATTGAATTAAGCATGAATACACCGGGTGTTACAGGTTACTGGGATTACAACCTGGGTGTAGCCTTAACCAATAAAGTTGAAATCGTTTATCCTATTCCCGGAACTTCAACTTTTACCTTTGTAGGTACTTTAGGAGCCGAGTTTTTCGAAAAAACAATTGATGTAACAGTTGATGTACTGGACACTCCGCTTGAGCAGGATTGGTACGACCTTGTTAGTGAAAATACATCTACAGGTAAAACCTGGGTATTTGATGGTGTAGGTGGCGATAATGGTTTATGGTGGTTTATGGTTGATCCGGGTAACCCTTGGGGAGTTTGGTGGAATGCAGGAGGTACTTGCTGTCCGCCGGGTGATGCCGCCGGAAGCATGACATTTAACCTTGATGGCGCTGCAAATTATATTTACGATGATGGCGCCGGTAACGTAACCAATGCGTCATTTGTGTTGGATACTGAAAACCAGCAACTACATTTTAACGGAGCTTCAATATTGGGTTATGATGCCGCCCGTGTGAATCCTGACGGTGTTTATAATATTGTTGAGCTTACCGAAGACAGAATGGTTCTTTTTACACCTACGAACACCGGCGGAACCGGTTGGACATGGGTATTTAAAGTAGCAGAATAATAATCGCTGATTATTTGATTATTTATTAGAGTTTAGCTATCGAGAGGGGAGGAAACCTCCCCTCTCCGATAGCTTTTTAAACAACATCTAATAGTGCTTCAAAATTGGTATCGGTGTTTTGAATTGACTGAATCAGAACAACTTTTTACCATATAAACAATCTAACTAGTACATCTAACTACTTCTTAAAACGAATGAAAATCAGTCTTTTCATACTGTGTATTTTTCTAATAACACTGGAAACTTTTGGGCAGGTTGGCGAATTATTGTGGGAAGACAATTTTAATACCGGACAACTCGACTCCGAGAACTGGAACATTGAAACCGGAACCGGGGTAAACGGAGATTTTGGAACCGGACAGGTAGATCGTGCAACCGACCGCCAAGAAAATATCAGTTTCAGTAACAATGTGCCGGGAGCAGAAGATGGCTGCCTGGTAATTACCACGCGAAAAGAATTTTATATCGACAGAAATTATACCAGTGGACGTTTAAACACTGCCGGTAAAAAATCGTGGGGACCGGGTCACCGTATTGCTGCGCGAATATATCCGCGCGATGTTAAGCAAATGGGGCAAGGTTTTGCATTTTGGATGATGCCCGATGAGATTCCCGGGGGATGGAACAGCCTGATGTGGCCACAAGGTGGCGAAATCGATATTATGGAATATGTTGGATCTATTCCCTTTCATAATCTCGGGAGCGTACACTACGCCTGGTTTTGGCAAAACAACGAATGGGCCGACTGGAACCACGGACACCAGGGTTTTTACTACAGCTACGAAACACAACAAGTACCAAATCCTGCAGAGCCGGGATACGGAAATTATCCACCCGATGAAAACGATACAAATGCCGGAAGCTTCGGGTTTCACACCTATGGAATTGATTGGTATTCCGACCGAATGGAGTTTTTTATAGACGACAATGTATACCACATACACTACTTAAACGATGGTGGAGCTTTCTCGCTTGATGGCGAAGATCAATCTGCAGTTGCAATGCACGAAGGAAAAAGAGTTGGTATTTCGGAGTACTCCAATCATTTTAACGAATGGCATCCGTTCGAACATAAAATGTACCCTATTTTAAGCGCCGGCGTTACCGGAAGCCAATATTCCTACGGTGGTGCAGTAAATAATGAAGCAGAATTTCCTTGTTCAGTTTTTATCGATTGGTTGCGGGTTTACCAGCTCGATATCAATGTTGGTATTAACGAAAATACAGCAAATGATTTTAAAATCTATCCCAATCCCGCAAAAGACAATGTTACTGTTACCGCCAGAAAAACTGGAGAATACGAAGTAAAATTGCTCGATATTTCAGGCAATACAGTTATGCAAAATACTTTTAGCAATACAGCCAGAATAAATACCACTGGTTTTACAAATGGCTTGTATATGTTATTGATTGATAACGGGCATCAATTTGTTTCAGAAAAAATAATAATTCAATAAGAAAAAAATATGCTTAAATCATTCGACAGACAAAAACAGAACTGGCCATTATTACTGGCTATTCTTATCCTAATGGCTCCACTTAACGGATGCAGCGAAGATGGAACAGATGTAGCTTTCACTGCTGATTTTTCCTATTCATTTACTGACGATAACAACGTTCGGTTCACCAATGAATCGGAAGGAGACTACCTGAGGATGAACTGGGATTTTGGCAATGGCCGCACAGAATCGACAACTACAAAATCTCAGTCGTATGATGTTTACTATCCGGTAGCCGGAGAATACGATGTTAATTTATTGGTGATGGGCCTTGAAGGTGAGCAAAAATCAACTTCTAAAAAAATAAACATTTCAAGTACCGATTTTGCCATTAGCTTTACAGCCGAACCCGATGGTGCAAATCCAAACCGCATCAATCTTTCAAATACTTCCGAGGGCGATTTCGATTCCTTTCAATGGGAATTCCGCAATAAAATAGTTACTAACGAAACCAATACTGTTGTTTACTTCCCTTATGCCGGAACATATAAAATCGAACTCGTAATTACCAAAAACGGGGATACCTTTTCTTCCGTTAAAAACATTACCATTGCCGACGATGATCCCGGATACTTTTCGAGCTTAGAACTGGTTTGGGAAGATAATTTCGATGGGAATGCAGTAAATACCGACAACTGGACATTTGAAACCGGTTCGGGAGGCTGGGGAAACAACGAGCTGCAAAACTATACCAACGGCGCCAATGCAACAGTTGAAGATGGCATTCTGACAATAACAGCTGAAAAAATTAACGACGATCAGGTGGCCGGATCATACACGTCAACACGCATGATTAGCAGTGGGAAAAAAGAATTCACCTACGGACGCATGGAAATACGTGCCAAGTTACCTTCAGGCCGAGGAATCTGGCCGGCAATATGGATGCTTGGAGCCAACATTGGCAATGCAGGCTGGCCCGCTTGTGGCGAAATCGACATTATGGAATATGTGGGTTACGAACCCAACACCGTTCATGCAACAGTGCATACTCCGGCGGGTTATGCAGGAAATGGCGATGGCAGTAAAAAAACGCTTGAAACGGCAGAAGAAGAATTCCATGTTTACGGTTTATTCTGGACCGAAAAAGAAATGGTATTCTACACAGACTCGCCAGAAAACGTGACACACCGTTACGCGCCGGCAAATAAAACGGAAGAGAACTGGCCTTTCAATAAACCGCAGTTTTTTATTCTGAATGTTGCTGTTGGTGGCAACTGGGGAGGGGCCCAGGGAATTGACAATTCAATCTTCCCGCAATCGATGGAAGTAGATTACGTTCGCGTATATCAAGAGATGTAAAATCAAAATTACTATAATGAAAATTAGAGCTTTAATTTTAATTATTGGGACCTGGTTAGTAACAGGTTGCACAGCAACTTTGACCGACCATCCCGATCCTGTTGAACAGAAGATCAACAGTTTGCTAAGTGAGATGACCCTGGATGAAAAAATCGGTCAGATGCAACAGGTAAACGACGGTGCTTTCGGCGACGATGAAGCAACGAAACAAGCTATTAGAGACGGCAAAGTTGGATCGTTCTTGAATATGATGGGTGCCGACCGGGTTGCCGAATTACAGCGTGTGGCATTGGAAGAAAGCAAACACGGCATTCCGCTGCTTTTTGGCCGCGATGTAATTCACGGATATCGCACCATCTTTCCTACTCCGTTGGGAATGGCCTCTTCATGGGAGCCCGAACTGGCAGAAAGAGCAATGCGTATTTCGGCTGTAGAAGCCTCATCGATGGGAATAAACTGGACATTTGCGCCAATGATGGACGTAACATGGGACCCGCGCTGGGGACGAATTGCCGAGAGCTGTGGTGAAGATCCGTTGCTAACATCGATGTTTGCAGCCGCCATGGTAAAAGGAATTCAGGGCGATTTAAGCGATCCAACGGCAGTGGCAGCCTGCGCCAAGCACTATGTTGGTTATGGCATGTCGGAAGCCGGACGCGATTACAACACCACTTATATTCCCGAGACACTGTTGCGAAACGTTCACCTGCGTCCGTTTAAAGCTGCAGCCGATGCAGGAGCATTAACTTTTATGTCGGCATTTAACGACTTAAATGGCGTGCCCACTTCAGGAAACAAGTTCACACTAAAAGAAATTTTACGCGACGAGTGGAACTACAAAGGAATGGTGGTTAGCGACTGGGGATCGATTGAAGAAATGATTAACCACGGTTTTGCTGCCGATAAAAAACAAGCTGCCGAAATTGCAGCAAAAGCAGGTGTTGACATGGAAATGGCAACAACTTGTTACGCCGAAAATTTAAAGACATTGATTGAAGAGGGAGCGATCACAGAAGACATGATCGATACCTATGTTGGTAATATTTTGCGTGTAAAGTTTAAACTGGGCTTGTTCAACAAAGCTTATGACAATCACGTTTCAACCGACACGATTTTAGCCCCAAGCCATTTGGCTGTATCACGCGAAGCAGCACGAAAAAGTATGGTTTTGCTGAAAAATAACAATAACACATTGCCCATCTCAAAAAATATTCATTCGCTGGCAGTAATTGGCCCGTTGGCCGATGCCGCACGCGACCAGTTGGGAACATGGATTTTCGACGGACAAGGCGAAGACTCTACAACACCAAAACAAGCTTTTGGAGAGATTCTTGGATCAAGAATGAATTATGTTGCCGGATTGGAATACAGCCGCGACAAATCGACAAACGGATTTTCAAAGGCAGTTGCAGCAGCTAAACGTTCTGATGCAATTTTATTCTTTGCCGGAGAAGAATCAATACTGTCGGGAGAAGCAAATGCACGTGGAATTATTGATCTTCCGGGTGTTCAAACAGAGCTGATTACTGAATTGAGAAAAACAGGCAAGCCGCTAATTTTGGTGGTAATGGCCGGAAGACCGCTTGGAATTGGGGCAGAGATGGACATGGCTGACGCTGTACTTTATGCCTGGCATCCGGGAACAATGGCCGGACCGGCAGTGGCCGACCTCATTTTTGGTGATTACTCGCCTTCAGGAAAATTACCTGTAACTTTTGTAAAAGGTGCCGGACAAATCCCATTTTATTATTACAGAAAAAACACCGGCCGCCCGGCAACCGAAGATGATGTTACTTACATCGACGATATTCCGCGCAATTCGAAACAACTGTCGTTAGGATTTAAAACAATGCACATAGATTATGGAATTACTCCGCTTCTTCCATTTGGATTTGGCTTAAGTTATACCGAATTTGAATACAGTAACCTGAGGTTGTCTGCTGACGAAATGTCAAACGATGGATCAATAACTGTTTCGGCCGATATTAAAAATATTGGACACTACGAAGCTGAAGAAATTGTGCAGCTTTATACGCACGACAAAGTGGGAAGCCTCACCCGCCCCATTAAAGAATTGAAAGGTTTTGAAAAGATAAGCTTAAAACCGGGTGATGTTAAAACAGTAAGTTTCGAACTGAAAGCAGAAGATCTGCAGTTTTTTAACGGCGACGATTATGTGATTGAGCCGGGAGATTTTGATATTTGGATTGGTCCGAATTCGGCTGAAGGATTACACGATTCTTTTGCAATAAAATAGGAGGCTAAATTATAACGATAAAGGGTGAATAACATCCTTTGCTAACTTTCAGAAACAGGCATTTCCATTTGCGATTTGCCTGTTTTCATTTATATAAATGTAAGGTTGTATTCATGTACTAAAAATCAAGACGAACGGGCAACTTTACTTTAAAAGTTGAGCCGCTACTCCCCTCGTCCTGACTTGAAATCACATTAATCTCCCCATCGAGCATGTTAATGTATGATTTGGCAATAGCCAATCCCAGGCCAGAGCCCTGTCGTGCCTGACGATCGGAAATATCTCCTTGTTCAAAGCGGTTAAAAATAGCTTCAATGCGATCCGAAGCAATACCTATTCCGGTGTCGGAAATTGAGAATTCAAACCACGAGCCTGTAACATTACAGTCCACTTTAATTTCTCCCGAGTCGGTAAATTTTATCGCATTCTTTATTAAGTTCGTAAACACTGAAACCAGTTTATTCTTATCACTTTTTATTATTTGATTTTCGGGTAATAAAGTAACTGCCGGTGTAAGCACCACTCCCTTGGCTTGTGCTTCAAGCTGAAAGAAATCCAGTAACTCGTTTACCAATTCCCCGATATTAAATTCGCTTAGCGAAATATCAACTTGTCCGGCTTCTATTTTCGAAATCTCAACAATATCGTTAACGGTATTCACCAATCGATTTCCACTTTGCTGAATAATGGAAATAAAGCGTTGAAAATCTTCATCTGATAAACCCGGGTCTTTCAACAATTCCGTAAATCCAAGTATTCCATTCATTGGAGTTCTTATCTCATGGCTCATATTTGCCAAAAATGCCGATTTTAGCCGCTCGCTGTGCTCTGCTTTTTCCTTAGCCAAAAGAAGGTCGCCGGTGCGTTCCCTAACTTTTGTCTCCAAATACATGTTTATCTGTTCAATCTCATCCTGCTTCTCAACCAGCTTTTCCTGCCTTAAAAAACTTAAGCGTTCGAGTCGCTCAGAACTGTATAAACCAATCATACATATAATATTCAATGAGATAAGAAGCGAATTAGCTACAATAATGTCGGTCGTTAAATAGCTACCTTTTTCTGCCAGGTAAAAAATAAGATAATTGTAAACCACAATTAGCAACCATCCACCAATAGAAGCCTTTATAAACCGCATTTTAATAAACAAATAACCTCCTGCGATTATAATGTATAATCCTCCTTCATAATAGAAAATCGGGTCGCGTCTTAAAATGTAAATCATCCCGCTTCCGGTTACCAGCATTGATAAAAACATA
Organism: uncultured Draconibacterium sp.; assembly: GCF_963676815.1. Taxonomy (NCBI): domain Bacteria; kingdom Pseudomonadati; phylum Bacteroidota; class Bacteroidia; order Marinilabiliales; family Prolixibacteraceae; genus Draconibacterium; species uncultured Draconibacterium sp. The sequence goes on along the minus strand of NZ_OY781365.1, from coordinate 2,530,069 downwards.
AGTGATTCCCACCACTTTTTAAAGTTTTTAAGATAGCTTAAAGCAACCATTAAAAGCAGCCACGGAATAACAAAAAAGAATCTTACCCGATAAAACTCAGATGCAAAATCAGGGGAAGCATACTTATCAAAAAAAGCAAAAAAGGTAAACAGAAGTGCAGTGGTTAACAGAGCAATACGCACAGTGCTTAACGACCGGTTAAAGTAACTGGTTCGAAATTTATATTCCAATTCTTTATCCGGAAAGTTCAGGTTTAGCAATTTAAATCCATTTGCTCCAACCTGATTCAAATTAAATACCATAAGAATACTGTATTTAAAATCATCCTTCTCCTCCCTCAATCAACAAAAGTTTAAATGTTCTACAAACTCATTCATTGTGCTGAGTGTGCGTTTGAAAATAATAAAAAAATCCTAACTGAGCGGTTTAGCAACGCATTCGACAAGTCTTCGGTATAATTATTTTACATTTCCGGTTTAAACTCAACTTTCCAAAGTCCACGAAAATCATTCAATTTATAACCCGTTGCCAAATCATTTGGATACAATTCTTGCAGCTTTTGTTTGGTGGCCGCATTAATATCCGTTTCGGTACTACCATGACATTTTAAACAGGCCGGCATTCCCGTTCTGATCGGCTTGTAATAAACCAAATCATTGCCACTTTGCAATACGGTGTCCGCCAGTTGTTCTTCGGCAAAAAGTTGCCACATTTGTTTTTCCTGCTCCGAATTCAATGCATTTTGCGGATTACGGTTTTTGGCCGAAACTCTTGAAATTTCACAATCGTATACTCCATTCAGACTATCCACAATTGAGCTGGCTTCCAAATTACAAAACTCCACTGCATATTCCGGTCCCCCGGTTTGAATGGCTTTTCCCACATTGCTCAAAAGCACTGCCTGAACATTGGTAGTAATTTCCTGACCACTGTTTTGATACTTTTTATACGTTTCTTTATCCAATTTTGGCGAACAGGCGAAACAGAAAAATAACAGCAGGATTGGCAAGATTTTGTTTGTCATAATGAGTTTTCTTAATTAAATGGTTCAAAATATCTTTATTTCGTTAACTGCAAGTTCTGCTTATTCCAATTTTAATTCCAAATAAGTTTTAAAAATTTTTAGAGATTTTGGATTTAGACAAGTTAAAAAAATTTTGGCATAGCTTAAGTTCATGCTAAATTTTTTAGCGAAGTATAAATTCAAAAGAATAGAAATTTAAAGCTTATTTGGTGTTAATATTGGTATTGTTTGTTAAATCACAAAATCAACTATCTTTGCGGCATCAAATATTCTTTCAATAAGGGTGTTTGCTTATACAGAAGAGTGGAGAGATCGGGCTCTGCGAAACTCTGGCAACCTTGTCGGCCAAGCAGCTGATAAAACGGTGCCAATACCCGGCCGGAAACGGAATTATAATTAAAACACGATCGATGAAGAAACTGCACTACAAATTATTTTTTACCAGCTATCTGCACGGGGCAAATATGTGTATGCACCAGCGGTTTTAACCGCATAAAAATTGGCCGAGTAAAAAATATCATTAAGAACTTTTAAATGAAGACAGTAGCCGATTTCGAAAGTTTATACTTCCGACTTTGAGCTTCCAACTTCCGACTTTTTAAAATATGTCGACAACAAAATCGTACGAAGAAATTAACCAAAAACTGAAGGCTGGAAAAGCAGTGATTTTAACCGCCGAAGAAGTTGCGAAAATGGCGAAAGAAATGTCGCCCGAAGAAATAGTTGAGAAAGTAGATGTAGTAACCACAGCAACCTTTGGCGCCATGTGCTCGTCGGGGGCGATTATAAATTTTGGCCATGCCGATCCGCCAATCCGAATGGAAAAAATACGTTTGAACGGCGTTCCGTGTTACGAAGGGCTGGCCGCTGTTGATTCATACATTGGCGCCACCGCCTGCGATCCTGAAAACCCGGATTACGGAGGAGCACATGTTATTCAAGATCTTTTGGAAGGAAAAGATGTGGTTTTGGAAGCCTGGGCAAAAGGAACCGATTGTTATCCGCGGAAACATATAAAAACCACGATTAACATTAACACCATTAATGAGTGTACACTTTTTAATCCGCGAAATGCTTATCAGAATTACAATGTGGCTGTTAACACCACATCAACGATAAAACATACCTACATGGGTACTTTGTTGCCCAATTTACGCAATGCCACCTACTCCACATCGGGTGAATTAAGTCCGCTGCTGAACGATCCGGAGTTTAAAACAATCGGGCTCGGTACACGAATATTTTTAGGGGGCACCCAAGGTTTTGTGGTTTGGCCGGGAACACAATTTCACACCACAAAGCCAAAAAACGAATTGGGAGTTCCGGTTACAAACGCTGCAACAATTGCGGTTATGGGTAATCTGAAAGAAATGTCGCCCGAGTACATTCAGGCCGCATCGTACGAAAAATATGGGGTGAGCATGTTCGTTGGGATTGGAATTCCTATCCCAATTCTGAATGCTGATATTGCCAAACGCGTGTCGATTAATAACAGCCAGATTGAGACCTCGGTACTCGATTACGGAACGGTTGGAATGCCAAAACTGGGGCAAGTAACATACGAGGAGTTACAGTCGGGAACCATAAAAGTGAAAGGCAAAAAAATAAGAACAGCACCTGTTGCCAGCTTAAAGAAAGCACGCAAAATTGCTGATGAACTTAAAAAATGGTTGCTTAACGGAGAGTTTGAGGTAAGCAAACCGGTGCAAATGTTCCCAACAAACACATCGTTAAACGGACTAAAAGAAACGGAGGTCGACAATGATTAAAAAAAGATACATATTAAACTTTCCTCCGCAAAGCGGCGATAAAGCTTTTACTTATCACCTGGTAAAAGATTACGATATCAGGATTAATATCTTGAAAGCAGAAGTCTATCCCGGAAAACGCGGAAGTCTTTTGCTGGAACTGCAAGGCACAAAAGAAAACATCGAGAACGGCGTTGAATACATTCGAAGTCACAAAATAACCTGCGAATCACTGGACAAACGTATTCGCTGGAAAGAAGAAAAATGTATCGACTGTGGAAACTGCACCGCCGTATGTTTTGCCGGAGCTTTAAATATGAACAAGCAGTCGTGGAAACTAGAATTCGACAAGAGCAAATGTGTGGTTTGCGAACTTTGTATTCCGGCTTGCCCGTTGAATTTGTTTGAAATTGATTTTAGATAAAAGCAACTTCACTTTATCACGATTTAAAACGATGAACATTTTTGAAGAACGTACCTACCGCAGCCAGTTTAATACCGAACGTTTTACAGGTTTTGAAGTAAAACACCTGGAAACAGATCTTTGGATCGGCATCGATCCGGCGTCTTTCAATGAAGAGATGCGCGAAGTGGCTTTGGCAAAAATGAAAACGCTGCGCCAAACTTTCGATGATTATATTGAAAAAGAACCGTTTTTCAAAAAAAGCCTGAAACCATTTCAGCCGTCTGAATTTGCACCCGAGAAAGCAAAAGAAATGGCAGCAGCTGCCGAGAAAGCAGGAATTGGCCCCATGTCGGCAGTGGCAGGTTTGTTTGCCCGCGAAATTGGCGAAGAAATTTGTAAAAACTTTTCGGTACAGGAGCTGTTAATTGAGAATGGCGGCGACATCTATCTACTAGTGCAAGATGAACTGGTTTTATCTGTTTTTGCAGGCGAATCAATTCTCTCCGAGCGTATTGGACTGGTAATTCCCCCAGGGAGTCGTACCTTTGGCATTTGTACGTCTGCTGGAACTGTTGGCCCATCTATAAGTTATGGAAAAGCTGATGCAGTGGTGGTGGTTTGTGAAGACATTCTGTTGGCAGATGCGCTGGCAACGGCACTGGGAAATAAAGTGAAAACACCTGCCCATGTAGAAAAAGTGATTAAACAGGCAGAAAATTATGAAGAGATACAATCGTTACTCATTATTTGCGAAGATAAAATAGGCATTAAGGGTAACAACGAAATACGGATACTGAAATAGAAACACAAAGCCACGAAGACACTAAGAATCCCTTTGAAACTTAGAGTTTTTGTGCAAAGAAAGAAGATAAATGACTATAAAAAGAGATATACGCGAAGAACTCAAAAAGAGAGTATTGGTATTGGATGGTGCGATGGGTTCGCTGATTCAGGAATATAAACTGGACGAGGCCGATTACAGGGGCGAATTGTTGAAAGATCATCCCAGCGATCAGAAAGGGAATAACGACATGTTGTCGCTTACCCGCCCCGATGTTATTTCGGAAATCCATGAAGCTTATCTGGAAGCCGGCGCTGACATTATTTGCACCAACACATTTAATGCAACCAGCATTTCGCAGGCCGATTACAATGCCGAAGAGTATGTCTATAAAATGAATAAGGCTTCGGCTGAATTGGCCAAAAAACTGACCGACAAATACACCGAAGCCAATCCGGATAAACCGCGATACGTTGCTGGTTCTGTAGGTCCTACCAACAAAACATTATCGCTTTCGCCGGATGTAAATGATCCCGGTTATCGTGCTATTTCATTCGACGAGGTTAAAATTGCCTATCGCGAACAGGTGGAAGCGTTACTTGATGGCGGTGTTGATCTGTTACTGATTGAAACTATTTTTGATACACTAAACAGCAAGGCAGCCATTTTTGCCATTGAAGAAGTGCTGGATGCAAAAGGTTTAAATATTCCGCTGATGGTTTCGGGAACGATTACCGATGCCAGTGGCCGTACACTTTCAGGTCAAACGCTGGAAGCCTTCCTTAACTCGGTTTCGCATGTTGATTTGCTAAGTATCGGGCTAAACTGTTCGTTGGGAGCTACCGATCTTCAACCGTATATTAAAGAACTGGCCGGAAAAGCACCATTTCACATCAGTGCACACCCAAATGCCGGATTGCCGAACCAGTTTGGCGAGTACGACGAAACGCCGGAAATCATGGCCGGGCACATCAAACAGTATCTCGATAACAACTATGTAAATATTATTGGTGGTTGCTGCGGTACAACACCCGCTCACATTAAAGCTTTTGCTGATATGGCTGCGAAAGCCAACCCGCACCACCGCGCCGAAGCTACTACTTACACAAAGTTGAGTGGACTGGAGCCGGTTACCATTACCGAAAATACCAACTTCCTGAATATTGGTGAACGTTGTAACGTTGCCGGATCGCGCAAATTTGCACGACTCATCAGCGAAGAAAAATACGAGGAAGCGCTAACCATTGCACGCCACCAGGTTGAAAACGGAGCACAAGTGATCGATGTAAACATGGACGATGCCATGCTCGATGCCGAAAAAGAAATGGTGACTTTCCTGAACCTGATAATGGCCGAACCTGATATTGCCAGGTTGCCAATTATGATCGACTCATCGAAATGGAACGTGATCGAAGCCGGGTTAAAATGTCTTCAGGGAAAAGCCATTGTAAACTCCATCAGCCTGAAAGAAGGTGAAGAGATTTTCATCGAGCAGGCGCAAAAAATTAAACGTTATGGTGCAGCCGTTATCGTTATGGCTTTTGACGAAAAAGGTCAGGCCGACAACACCGAACGCCGTAAAGAAATTTGTAGCCGCGCTTATAAAATACTGACAGAAAAAGTTGGCTTGCCGGCACAGGATATTATTTTCGATCCGAATGTGCTAACCATCGGTACCGGAATTGAAGAGCATAACAATTACGCTGTTTCGTTCATCGAATCGGTAAAATGGATAAAAGAGAATCTGCCACTAGCAAAAGTTAGTGCCGGTGTTAGTAATGTGTCGTTTGCTTTCCGCGGCAATAATGTGGTTCGTGAAGCGATGCACTCGGTGTTCCTCTTCCATGCCATCAAGGCAGGACTTGACATGGGAATTGTTAATCCTGGAATGTTGCAGATTTACGATGAGATACCTAAAGATTTCCTTGAAAAGATTGAAGACCTGGTATTAAATCGCCGACCTGACGCAACGGAACGTTTGCTTGAGTTTGCCGAAAACCTGAAGTCAACAACAAAAAAAGAAGAGAAGAAAGACGAGTGGCGTGAGTTGCCGCTTGAAGAACGGATTGGGCATGCTTTGGTAAAAGGATTGCCTGAATTTGTTGACGAAGATATGGCCGAAGCCATTGAAAAATATTCGCCTGCTTTGAATATCATCGAAGGCCCGTTGATGGACGGAATGAACGTGGTTGGTGAGTTATTTGGCTCGGGAAAAATGTTCCTTCCACAGGTAATTAAGTCGGCACGGGTAATGAAAAAAGCGGTGGCTTATTTGCTTCCATATATTGAAGCGGATAAGGCAAAATTCAAAAACAGCACATCGCAGAAGAAAGTACTAATGGCCACCGTAAAAGGCGATGTGCACGACATTGGTAAAAACATTGTTGGTGTTGTGCTGGGATGTAACAACTACGATATCATCGATTTGGGTGTTATGGTTCCAACCGAAAAGATTTTGGATGAAGCCATTAAAAACGAAGTGGATGTAATCGGATTGAGTGGATTGATCACTCCATCGCTGGAAATTATGGTGGAGATTGCCAAAGAAATGGAACGCCGCAAAATGAATATCCCGGTAATGATCGGTGGTGCAACCACTTCAAAAATTCATACGGCAGTTAAAATTGCACCTGAATATTCGGCTCCGGTGGTTCATGTAAAAGATGCTTCGCTGGCAGTTAATGTGGTTTCGAACCTGATCTCAAAGAATGAAAAGTTCATTACTGATCTGGATGCTGAATATGCACAGATTCGCGAATTCCAGGGAAAACGAAAAGCGAAAGAATACATTACACTTGAAAAAGCGCGCGAAAATAAATTCCCGATCGATTGGAACAACACACCAATCTATAAACCGAATTTCACAGGCGTAAAACATCTGATCGACTTTCCGCTGGAAGAACTTCGGAATTATATCGACTGGACTTTCTTCTTTATTACCTGGGGATTAAAAGGTCATTATCCGCAAATTCTGGCCGATGAAAAACAGGGCGAAGAGGCTAAAAAACTTTTCAAAGAAGGGAATGAATTTCTGGATGAAATTATAGCGAAAAAAATGCTGCAGGCCAATGCCGCCTTTGGAATCTGGCCGGCGCAATCGGATGGCGACGATGTGGTTCTTTACGAAGACGAATCGTGCGAAAAAGAGATCGGACGTTTCTATCATCTTCGTCAGCAAGAACAGAAAAAAGAGGGCGTCGCTAATTTCTGTTTATCTGATTTTGTGGCGCCAAAAGAATCGGGAAAAGTTGATTATTGCGGAGGTTTTGCCACAACTGCCGGAATTGGCATTGAAAAGTGGACCAAACAGTTCCGCGAAGAGCACAACGATTATAAAGCAATAATGGTTGAAGCTCTGGCCGACCGTTTAAGTGAGGCTTTTGCAGAACTACTTCACCTTGAAATTCGTAAGAATTACTGGGGGTATGCACCAGGTGAAAACCTGACGCTCGATGAAATTCTAAAAATAAAATACCAGGGAATTCGTCCGGCATTGGGCTATCCGGCATGTCCCGAGCATTCTGAAAAAGAGAATCTTTTCAAACTGCTCGATGCTGAGGAAATTGGAATTTCGCTAACAGAGCACTTTGCCATGTATCCGAATGCTTCGGTTTCAGGGCAGTACTTTGTGCATCCTGAGTCGCGCTATTTCAGTCTTGAAAAAATTAGCAAAGAGCAGGTTAAAGATTATGCGAAACGTAAAAACGAACCAGTAGAATTTGTAGAGAAGTTTTTACCTACAAATTTGAATTACAAGTAAACAGTTGAATTCATTTTAAAAAACTGTCATTTATTTTTCAATTTGCCGTTTATTAAGACGAACAGGTACGAAATTGTTAAATTTGCACAAGCAAAACAGACCAAATCATGAAAGTTATAGACACTATAAATCAGGCAAAGAAAACCGTATTTTCTTTTGAACTCCTGCCTCCATTAAAAGGCAACGATGTTTCGCGCCTGCATAAAACGATTGAAAGCTTAACTGAGTTCGATCCGAAATACATTAACATTACCACCCACCGCGACGAGATTGAATTCAAGGAACTGGCCGATGGATCGATTGTAAAACAAACGGTTCGGAAACGTCCGGGAACAGTGGCCATTGCCGCCGATATTCAGCACAAATACGGTATTCCGGTGGTTCCGCATATTTTGTGCGGCGGTTTTACCAAAAGCGAAACTGAGCACGTTTTAATCGACCTGAATTTTCTGGGAATAAACAATGTTCTTGCTTTGCGTGGCGACGGGCTAAAAAACCAGCACGTTTTTCAACCAACACAAAACGGACATTCGAATGCCAATCAATTGGTAAAACAAATTAAAGACCTTGGCAAAGGGAAATACCTTGATGCGGATTTGAAAAACAATAAACCACTTGATTTTTGTATTGGTGTTGCCGGTTATCCCGAGAAACATTTTGAATCGCCAAATATGGATCAGGACATGGTTTACCTGAAACAAAAAGTGGATGAAGGTGCTGATTATATCGTAACTCAGATGTTTTTCGATAACCAGGTTTATTATGATTTTGTTGACAAATGCCGGGCAATGGGAATTACAGTTCCGATTATTCCGGGTATTAAACCTATAAATTTGAAAAACCAGTTAACGGTACTTCCTAAAATATTTAGCATCGATTTGCCACAGGAACTCTCGAAAGAGCTGGCAAAATGTAAAAACAACGACGATGCACGGCGAGTAGGAACAGAGTGGGCTATATACCAATCGAAAGATTTGGTTGCACACAATGTACCCTCACTACATATTTATACTTATGGTATTTCCGATAATGTAAGTGAAATTGTAAAGGCTGCGTTCTAAACAGTACTCAGTCAGAATAATAAAAAAGCAGGCTGGAAAATTGATTTCCAGCCTGCTTTTTTTATCGTATATTTTATTTTCAACTATCCTTCCACCTGAATTTCAACATCCTGCTGATTTAATTTATCGTTATCAGCCTGATTGTTCAATTTTAAGGAGTAAATCATCGCTTCAACCTGACGCAACAAGTTACGTTTATCTTTACTTGGCGCATATACAAAACCAAAAGCATTAATTACACGCTGATTCGAAGCATCTAACTCAGAAAGTGAAATATAAGGGCCTCCCATAAAATCATTTTCAACACGCCATAATCCACGCATTTCGGCAGCGTAGTTTCCATTGTGTTTAATTACATTATAAACCTGATCCAGTCGCTTTTCGGTAGACATGTAACTTCCATCGGTTGGACCGGGAACATATTTTCGCAACAAACTATCGCGAATTGGTAATTGATAACCAACAGTAAAAGCACTATCAGAAACATATGGATAGGAATAAATTACAATTCCCTGGGTAATCTCAGGAGTATCGTATTGTACCCACAAAAAGTCTTTCTTATTTTCCATTATCCGAAAACCCGGAGGCACTTTCATGGTAACATCAAACTCGGTGTTAAGCGTATTAAAAACAGCTTTTTCATAGGTGTTTTTATAATTCATTGTTATACGTTCTTTCTCGGCTTGCACAAAATACGATAGTATTCTGTCCTTATTCTCTTCAAATATTTTCACAAATTCATCGGCATTTTTAGCCTTAATTTGCACTGTAGCCTGCGGATATGCCCAAACATCATCCGTAAATTGAATTCCACTCTTATCAACATTTGAAGAAATGGTAGTTTGCACAATGTTACGTGTCGATCTGAAAATATCCTGAAAAGCTTCGTGCGGCACATTTATCAAATCGAAAAGTGGTTCGTCTTGTGGTAATCCTACATGTGGTTGAGCCAGGGTTTCACGAACTATTTTTCCGGGTGCTTTATCCCACGATTCTTTGGAAATAACAACAACCATCTCACCGGCTTTTCCGGTAATATTTTTGTACATCACAGTTGAATCGGAATCGCAGCCGGCAAATATTGCGACAACGAAAAAGAAAAAAACAAGGTGGTTAATACGTTTCATATAATCTGCTTTTTTGGATTTCTAATAGAGATAACAAAAACCTTACCATACTGTTAATCTGCAATATGGCGTATAAAAAGGCAGTCGGCTGAAATACAAAAAATCCCGTAACTGTTACACAGAACGGGATTTGTAATATCTATTTCGATATTAATTACTTTTCGATTTTTTCGCTTTCCGGTTTTTTATCGTCAGCCTCATCTTCTTTTGTGGCTTCTTTGAATTCCTTCATTCCTTTTCCAAGGCCTTTCATCAATTCCGGAATTTTACGACCACCAAACAGAAGTAAAACAATTATTAAGATGATTATTATTTCCTGAGGTCCGATAAATCCTGCTACTACAAATAAATTCATATCTAATAAGTTAATTGGTTCCACGACAAAAATAGTTTTTTTTCATTAAAATGTGCCGTTAATCATTTTAATTATATCGTTGGCATTCGCATAAAGTACCAAAGCCAAAAGTAATACCATTCCGGCAATTTGAGCATACTCCAGAAATTTTTCTCCGGGTTTACGTCCGGTAATCATTTCGCCAAATAAAAACATTACGTGTCCGCCATCCAAAGCAGGAATTGGCAAGAGGTTCATAATGGCCAAAATTATTGAAATAAATGCTGTCATATTCCAGAAATGTGCCCAGTCCCACGAAGAAGAGAAAATATTTCCGATGGTTGCAAATCCTCCTAAAGATTCGTATGCTTTTGTTTCTTTTTTGAAGAACAATTTAAACTGTTTCAGGTAATTTCCGGTGGTTTGAACACCACGATTTATACCTGCAGGAATAGATTCGAGGAAACCATATTTAATGGTTTTGAATTCAAAAATATCGGGATTGTTTAACGCTGCATTAAATCCCATCTTTCCATCTTCTGTTACTGTCAGTGTTTTGGTCATTTCCTGACCTTCACGGGTAAGATCGATTGCTATTTCCTGCCCAGCTTTTGATTCCAAATAATTGGTAAACTGATCGTAGTAATCAAATGATTTACCATCAACTTTTCCTAAAACATCGCCAACTTCAAACCCGGCTTTTTGTGCCGGCAAATCTTTCGCCAAACGTCCTATCTGAATATCGTAAGGAATACGTTCTTCCCAAATGCCTTTGCTCTTTAGCAACAGAGCCAAATCTTCACCAGTAATCTCCACATCCACTTTCCGGCCATCGCGCTCAACCTGAACGGTTTTTGCACCATCTAAAACAATGGTTGGTACAATTTTGCTAAACTGCTCGATGTATTGATTATCAACGGTAAGAATTTTATCGCCGGTTTTAAACCCAAGCTGCTCGCCGGTTTCGTTAACTACAACTCCGTATTTTACATTTTCGGTAGGCAGATACTGTTCGCCCCATGCATAAAGCACACCAATGTAAATTACCATGGCAAAAATGAAATTCATCAGCACACCACCAACCATAATCAACAAACGTTGCCAGGCCGGTTTTGCTCTGAATTCCCAGGGTTGTGGTGGTAATTTCATTGCTTCTTTGTCCATCGATTCATCGATCATCCCCGAAATTTTGACGTAACCACCAAGGGGCAACCATCCAATTCCGTATTCGGTTTCGCCTTTTTTAATTTTAAAAAGCGAGAACCACGGATTAAAAAAGAGGTAAAATTTTTCTACCCGCGTTTTAAATAAACGGGCAAACATAAAGTGGCCAGCCTCGTGCAGCACCACTAATATTGAGAGACTTAAAAGTAATTGTGCGGTTTTAATTAATATCGACTCCATTAAATTCTTTCTAAATTTTGTTTTCTGTTAACAACTGTGCCACCTTTCTTGTTTCGTCGTTGGTCTCAATTAAATCATTGAGCGTTGGCTGATTAACAAAATCAACCTTGTTCATGGCTTGTTCAATCATTTCGGGCATTTGCAAAAACTCTATTTTTTGTTTCAAAAATGCCTCTACAACTATCTCATTGGCAGCATTCAGAATACAGGGCAAATTTCCGCCCTTTTCCATTGCCGTAAAAGAGAGTGCAAGGTTACGAAAAATTTCTGTATTTGGCTGCTCAAAATGCAAAGTCGGGTAATCTAAAAAGTTGAAACGCGGGAAGTTATTCGCAATTCGATTCGGAAATCCCATGGCATACTGAATGGGCAGCTTCATATCGGGCAGTCCCATTTGTGCCTTCATCGAACCGTCTTCAAACTGAACGATGGAATGAATAATAGACTCGGGATGCACGACAACATCAATCTTTGAAGCGGGCAAACCAAACAGCCAGTGAGCTTCGATTACCTCAAAGCCTTTGTTCATCAGTGTTGCTGAATCGATCGTGATTTTTGCTCCCATGTCCCAGTTGGGGTGCGCCAAAGCATCGTCTACGGTGACATGTTTTAGTTCTTCAAGCGATTTCCCGCGGAACGGACCACCGGAACAAGTGAGGTAAATCTTCTCTATCGGATTCATAAACTCGCCAACCAAGCACTGAAAAATGGCCGAGTGCTCCGAATCAACGGGCAACAAATCAACCTGCTTTTCGCGGGCTGCTTTTGTTATGATCTCGCCGGCAACAACCAGCGTTTCCTTATTGGCCAGTGCAATTGTTTTTCCAGCTTTTACGGCGTTGTATGTTGGAATCAATCCAGAATAGCCCACCATTGCAGTCAGCACCAAATCAATGGTATCCATTTCAACCACCTGGTTCAATGCCTCTTCTCCGGCATAAACTTTTATATCTTCATCTTCTAACGCATCAGAAACAAGTCGGTAGTTTCCCTTGTTGGCAATAACCACTACATTGGGTCGAAATTTTTTGGCCTGCTGAATGAGCAACTCGACACTATTATTTGCCGTTAAAACCTCAACTTCAAATAAATCGGGATTTTGCTCAATTACCTCGAGTGCCTGGGTTCCTATGGATCCGGTAGATCCAAGAATTGCTATTCTTTTCTTCATCTTAAAAGTCAATGTACTGTTCCGGATCAAGTGCGGTTCCGTCGTGCCACAACTCAAAATGCAAGTGCGGCCCACTTGATAACTCTCCTGTATTTCCGATTATGGCAATCGCCTCGCCGGCTTTTACTGTCTGGCCGGTTTTCTTTAATAACTCGGCGTTGTGTTTGTATACCGAAACCAAATTGGCCTCGTGCTGAATATATGCCACGTAACCTGTTTCGAGTGTCCAACCGGCAAAAATTACGGTTCCGTCAAGCACCGAAGAAATTCGTGCATTGGGCTCACTCACCAGGTCAACGCCAAAATGATCGGGTGTATTTTTAAAATGTTCCGAGATTACTCCTTTAACCGGCACAAAAAGGTGCACCTGACTGAGTTGTGTAACATCGTCATTATCATTCCGAATGGAAAGGCTTAATTGTTCTGCCAGTAGTTTGTCCTGAAATACAGAGTCGTGATTATACTGTTTAAATTCCACCTCATCCTTCTCAATATCGGTAGCTGCCAGCTGTTCATCTTCCGGAACTTCGCCGGCCATAATCGCCTGAATTCCTTTAAAAAACTGATCGCGTTTTGCCAGCTCCTGTTCCAGCGAATCAACCACCAAAGCATTACGCACCAACATTTGTCGGTACTCAGCTTTCGGATAACCGGGAATATATTCGCGCAAACCGGTTGTTGCGATCAGCAGAATTACCAGTATCACCAATATTGCCGATGTTAAACTGGTTACGGTGAACACTTTCAATCGCGAAAGCTTCATGCTCCACACTGACTGAAACGTGGTATCGTTGTAAATAATTAACCGGTATTGATTTTTTAGTTTATCAAAAAACTTCTTCTCTTCCACCCTAAAAATTTTAAGAGCTACAAATTTAGTAAGAATTGAGACATAGCCCTGTTGTTTAGAGATTTTTAACCTATCAAATTATTTTTCAACCGGATAGCAGATACGGGTTACCCAATTTGCTGGGTCGGGTTCCTGTTGCGGATCGGTGAGGTAAATTTCCATTGGTGCACTTATCAGGTTAAAACCGTGTGTTTCCAGCCATTTTTGCACAGCGGTATGTCCTTCCTGCAAATTGCTGTAGTCGCCATAAAAATCGAGACAGGCACAGGTTGTCGTGGGGAAAGTAGCCACTTCTACAGTTCTGTTCCCTTCAACATTGGCGTCAATCGGAATACCACATTCCAAGTCAATATTTTCTTCGTCCATCAAGTGATATAAGGCAAAAGGCATTCCTGCCATTTCAATTTCATTTTGTGCCAGAAACTTGCTGATTTCGCCATACATCACGCTCATTTCGCGGCTAACCTCAATAAATGGTACTGTTTCGCGAATACCGGCATATTGCATTTCATCCACTGTATCCAATAAAATCACGTGCTCTCCTTCATTTTTAATTACCTGGCAAAGCGCTTTTAATTTCACCAGGCCATTGTCGAAGTCGGTTCCCATACTTTTTTTCATAAGCAAGCCAATCCAACGTGCAAAAGGATTGTTGCCTACATCATAAGTAAGTGTCCAGGTTACCTTTGTTTCGGCTCCTTTTTCGGCCAAGGAGAAAGTACTTAAAGCCTCGCCACGCTGCATAAAATCAAGCGAAACAGCAACTTTGCTCCATGGATTTGCCTCTATAATTTCAATGGTTGCACCGCTGTTTTCTTTATTTTCATTTCGCCAAACATAGCCTCCGCCCAATCCAACTCCATGATTGATGTACTCAACGCTAACATTTTCACCCATCCGTTTCCAGGGCGACCAATGATCCCATTGATGTAAATCGATAATTTGTGCATACACGGTTTTTACCGGTGCTTTAACATCGGCACTTCTCTCAACCTCAACGGTTTTAGGCAAAAAATAGGCAAGGGCAACAAATAGTGCTCCCCACAATAAAACCCACATAATAATTCTGGCAAATCGGCTCATAACAAGTTTTTATTTTCAATATAATGCAATTCGTGTAATTCGGGCAGCAAATCAAATACAAATGTTACAAACCGAACCAAAATTTACGGGCAAATTAAGGAGCAGCTCAAAAGCGTAAGCTATATGTGGGTATTGTTTCCTTACTTCGAGCTCGATAAAAACGGACGAACAAAAGAGATATAAATCACGTTGTTAAGTATTTTGAAAAACTATATTTGCACAACATTTTGAATACAACAAGTAATAATATGATGAGAAAATTAAATCTTATGCTGCTGATAACCATTTTGATGGTTGGTTCGGCAGTTGCAAAAGAAGGAATGTGGCTTCCTTCACTTATTCACAAACTGAACATTAAAACCATGCAAGATATGGGCTGCGAATTGAGTGCTGAAGATATATACAGCATCAACCAATCGAGCCTGAAAGATGCAATTGTTGCCCTTGACCGAGGATCGTGTACTGCTGAAGTTATTTCAGAAGACGGATTACTTTTAACCAACCACCACTGTGGTTTTGGCGAAATTCAGCAACACTCGAGTGTTGAGCATGATTATTTGCAAGATGGTTTTTGGGCACGTTCAAAAGACGAAGAACTACCCAACCCCGGCAAAACGGTTACTTTCCTTATTTCGGTTGAAGATGTTACCGACAAAGTTTTGGCCGACGTTACCGACGAAATGAGCGAAAGTGAAAGAAATAACAAAATCGACCAGATAATTCGTGAATTGGAAAGAGAAGCAAAAGGCGATACACACTACGAGGTGTACATCAGAGACTTTTTTAAAGCCAACCAGTTTTTTCTTTTCGTTACCGAAACATTTAAAGATGTTCGTTTGGTAGGTGCTCCACCACAAGCGCTAGGTAAATTTGGTGGCGACACCGACAACTGGATGTGGCCTCGTCATACCAACGATTTTTCGATGTTCCGCGTTTATTGTGCTCCTGACGGGACTCCGGCAGAATATTCGGAAGACAATGTTCCTTACCAGCCTAAATACCACTTGCCCATTTCGTTAAAAGGCGTTAAAGAAAACGACTTTGCAATGGTTTTTGGTTATCCGGGTAGCACCAACCGTTACAAAACTTCGTGGGGAATTGATTACACTATGAAAGTAACCAACACCGCACGCATTGTGGTTCGTGAGAAAAAACTGGACATTATTGCCGATTACATGGCTACCAGCCAAAAAGCAAAAATCCAGTACGCATCGAAACATGCACGCAGCGCCAATTACTACAAAAACGCTATTGGACAAAACGAAGCATTAACAAAACTGGGGATCATTGCTCAAAAACAAGAGTTGGAAGAACAATTCACGGAATGGGCAAATGCAAATGCCGAAAGAAAAGCAAAATACGGCGAAGCGCTTCCTTTAATTGAAGAATCGTACCAGGATGTTGAAGCAGAGAAAGCGATGGAATATGCTGCCGAAGCATTGTTGCGCGGGCCTGAAATTTTTATGTTTGCCTACCGTGCAAATCAATTGGCTGACTTGCTGGAAAAACCAGATGAAAACAAGGAGAAAATTGAAGCTTTTGCCGCAAGATTAGAAGGCACTGTTGAAGGCTATTTTAAAGATTACGATGCAGCAACCGACGAAAAAATTGCAGCTGCACTAATGAAAATCTACGCCGAGAATAATTCTTCGAAATACTATCCTGCGTTCTTTTCTGAAATCCAGAACAAATACAAAGGCGATTACAAAAAGTATACTTCAAAAATGTTCCAGAAAACCATTTTTGATAACAAAGAAGAACTGACGGCATTTCTTGCTAATCCATCGTTAAAAGCATTGAAAAAAGACATGGCATTCCAGGCCGCAGTTGACATTTTCGATATGTACCGATCTACATCGATGGGACTTAGAGGAGGAAACGAAAAACTACTGAAGGGAAGAAGATTGTTTGTTGCCGGCCTGATGGAAATGCAACCCGACAAAAAATTCTATCCGGATGCTAACTCAACCATGCGTTTAACATACGGAACGGTAATGCCTTACGATCCGCGCGATGGAGTAACCTATAAATATTACACCACTACAGATGGTTACCTTGAAAAAGAAATTCCTGGCGATTATGAGTTTGACGTTCCGAAACGAATGAAAGAACTGCTGCTGGATGAAAACTTTGGCGAGTATGCCGATGCCGATGGCAAACTTCATACTTGTTTTATTACCGACAACGATATTACCGGAGGAAACTCGGGAAGCCCGGTTATTAACGGAAAAGGAGAATTGATTGGTATTGCTTTCGACGGAAACTGGGAAGCGATGAGTGGCGACCTTGATTTTGAAGAAAACCTACAACGCTGTATCAATGTTGATATCCGTTTTGTACTTTGGGTAGTTGATGTTTATGCCGGTGCGCAAAACCTGATCGACGAAATGACGATTATTCGCTAAGCGAATTCAAGATATTCAACGAAAACCTCGTCAATTCTGGCGGGGTTTTTTGTTTTCAGCAATCAATATTAGTGCTAACTCATCACCGAATCAACAACAATGTTTGCGTATTTAGAATAATACACCCTATTTTGCATATAAATAGAAAAACAAAAATGGCTCGACCAAAAATTACGATATACACCGATGGTGCAGCCCGCGGAAATCCGGGAAACGGAGGATACGGAATTGTGATGCTTTCCGGACCTCACCGCAAAGAACTCTCGGAAGGATATAAACTAACTACCAACAACCGGATGGAGTTGTTGGCGGTAATTGTTGCTTTGGAATCGCTAAAGATTGAAGGCAGTGACGTTACCATTTACACCGACTCGAAATACGTTGCCGATGCGGTTGAAAAAGGCTGGGTTTTTAACTGGGTGAAGAAACGTTTTAAAGGCAAAAAAAATGCCGATCTTTGGATGCGCTTTCTTGAAATCTATAAAAAGCACGTGGTTAAGTTTGTTTGGGTAAAAGGCCACGCCAATAACCCACTTAATGAACGTTGCGACGAGCTGGCAGTTGAAGCATCGATGCAGCCACATTTATTGGACGACGTGGGCTATAAACCGGAATAACGTTTATGAAATATATAAGTTTGGCTCTGTTTCTTTTGGCTATTATTTCCTGCCAGCAGGAAGCTGATCCGGATAACAAAATGGAAACTATAAAATACATTGAAAGAGCAAGTGGGGAAATAAAAACAGAGAATGTTCCCAGCGAAGGAATGCTGAAATGGTTGTATACCTCAACCACCGGCAAAGCTGCCCTTAGCTTGTTGTTTAAACGCAAAATTGTTTCGGCGGTTGGCGGTTGGTATATGAACACCGGGGTTTCATCGCGACGAATAGACGAATTTGTTAGCGAACACCAGATTGATAAAAAAGAGTTTGAAATTGAAGACCTGTCAAAATTCACATCTTTCAACGATTTTTTTTATCGGAAATTAAAACCCAATGCACGGAAAATCGGAGAACGATTAGTTTCTCCTGCCGATGGAAAAATCCTGGTTTTCCAAACATTAGCAGATGTTAATCGTTTTTTTGTAAAAGGAACGGAATTTACACTTGCTGAATTTCTACAAAACGAAAAACTGGCCTCTAAATATAATAACGGAGCCATGGCTATTATTCGGCTTGCTCCGCCCGATTATCACCGTTATCATTTCCCGGTATCGGGAGTAGCTTCCGAATCGACCAAAATAAAAGGGCACTACTATTCAGTTTCGCCACTGGCCTTGCAAAAAAGTCTGCAAATCTTCTGCGAAAATAAACGTGAGCACTGCACTCTCGCGACTGAAGATTATGGCGATATTATTATTGTAGATGTTGGTGCTACCATGGTTGGTAGTATTATTCAAACCTATGAGGCTGGTGCAAATGTGGAAAAAGGAGAAGAAAAAGGCTACTTTGCTTTTGGAGGCTCCACACTGGTTTTGCTGTTTGAAGAAGGCAAAATTACGTTTGATACAGACCTGGTAGAAAACACAAAAAAAGGCATGGAAACCACAATTAGCATGGGCGAGAATATTGCTTCCATGGTAAAAAAGTGATAGCATGACCTGAAGTCATACTATCACCGGCTTGAATTGTTTTTTGTTTTTTAAAATGCAACCGACAGACGAACTCCCGGATGTACATTTTTAAAAAAGTCGTTGAAATAAAGTTCAGGTTTAATCGTAAATGTGTTGTTAATCTTTTTGTTCACCGCCACTTTAAAAGTATTCTCCTTAAAAAAGTCGTTATTGCGTTTTACCAGGTAACCCACCGAAAATCCATACCATTTATCACTGCCGGTAACATCTGAAAAATTATGCTCCCAGGCAAGCGAAACAAAATGATTTAACTCGAAAAAATTATCGTTATCCGAATTAGTAAAATCATACATCATATTGTAATCAATAGCATACAAATTTCTAAATACACCTTTCTTGCTAAATGATACACCCAGTCTGAAATTAATATCGGAAACAAACCTGTTTTTAACCCAGCCCGAACCAATTCCTCCTGAAATAATGAGCATATCCAATCCATTTTTTACATTATTCTGATAATACTCCTTCACATCGGTTCCGCGCAAATCAAGCCAGGCAAGAATACCTTTCTTGTAGTTTTCGCCAAATTCTTTTTTCAAAAAAACTTCGCTTTGCTGTGCTTTCGTTTCAAATTCCTCCGACAGAAAAAAGTTGAGATCCTCCAAATCGTCAACAAAAATTTTCATTTCCATTGCCCGGTATGAAAAATAAATGCAGTAACGGCCAAAATCTTTTTCGAAGGTGGCGCCATCATCAAAAACAACAAGGCTTTTGTTGTCTCTTTTCGTGCGCGACAATTCAATTTCTTTAAAGTTCCAAACCCACATATCTTCACCCTGGTCGCGGTACGAAATCGTAATGCGTTCATCATCAGCCGGAGAAAGAATAGTCATTTCCGCAAGCACTTTTTGAATTTGCTCAATCCTGCCCTGCATCGCCATTTTATGCGGTGTTTTATTCAGGGCATTAGTGCTGGCAACCTCAACCAGCATATTATCAAATTTGTACCAAACGGTGTCGGCTTTAAAGTAACCATCCATGGCCGAGGTTGAAAGGGCCAGGCTTAAAAAAAGTAAAATTGAAATAATTGTTTTCATGACTTAACTGTTTATCATTTTTTGAATATTGTACTGTTCAGGTTGTTTCTGTTCTCGATAAAATTTTTCTCGAACACTTTCATTTCCAAATCGGGCGTTTTAACCGAAGGCTTTTTCTGAACACCCAGCTCCACCCGATCGCTTTTTAACTCAAACGGATTAACGGATTCAGAAGACTCGGTATTTTCAGATGCCAACCGGCTTTTTAATGCAATCAATTCTTCATTTAATTCTTGAATTTCGGCCATAAACGCAGCATTTGTATTTTGCAGCATTTGTATCGAGTCTTTTATTTGCTGAGATGGAGCCTGAACAGAATTGGCCGGAGCACTTCTTTCTACTATTCTGTCGCGGTAAACAACCTTCTCTTTTTCCACAAGTTGCACTTCTGTTTTTACAACGGGAGGAACTATAAGCATCGAATCGACAACAGCTTGCAAACGCTCAATTTTATTGTTTGCACGTTCTATTTCAATGCGTTGTTTTGCCCTGTTATTTATCGAGGCAAGCACTCCCAACGTAAGCAAGAGTCCCAGAAAAACTGCTGCTATGCGCCAAAATGCAGCCACTCCTTTTCGTTCATGTAAATTGGCATCCAGCCGGTTCCACATCGCTTCTTTTCCTGAAAAAGAACTCTCGCTGTCTTTTTTGTCAAATGCCTTTTTTATTTTATGTTCCAGCTTGTCCATAATCCTGTGCGAGTTTTTTTTGTAAAAATTTGCGTGCTTTAAAAAACTGCGATCGCGAGGTGCTTTCAGATATTCCCAAAACTTCGGCAATCTCTTTATGTGCATATCCATCAACAGCATTCATTAAAAACACGGTTCGGTATCCATCCGGCAATTCATTTACCAGGTCAATCAGTGCTCCGTCATCGGTCTCCTCAATCCAACTTGTTTCATGTCGTTCATCATCCAGCGTTTCTACCTTGTAAAGCGTACTCAATTCTTTTCTTCTGTCCATCAGCGTTTGGTTAATTACAATTCGGGACAGCCACCCGACCAATGCCGGTTCGTTAATGTATTTGAAATCAGGCAACTTGGTATATATTTTCATAAAAGCCTGAAAAAGTGACTCCTCTGCCAAATCATCATTTGCTGCATAACGCCGTGCAACTGCAAACAGCCTATCGACATATTTATCGAACAGCAGCTTTTGAGCGCGCCGGTCGCCCTTTTTTACTTTATGAATTACTTTTTCGAGTTGCACTTAATTTGTTTGCTTTCAACTATAAAATGCACGATAAACCAAAAACGTTGCCTGGCCATTGAAAAAAATCCCGTTTACCATTTTTTTTAACGAAGGTACCGACTACGAAGCTTCACTTTTGAGTTGGGCAAGGAATGTGCTGAGAACATTGCATCACTCCCTGTGGTTAACAATTACACGTTACGTAATACTATTTATCCCGAGTATTTAAAATTCAAGCGCAAGTTGTTCATCCAGCAAGCGAAACGTCATACGATGATATTTTGTTGGTCCGAATTCCTTAATTGCGGCCCGGTGTTTTTTTGTTGGATAACCTTTGTTTTTGTCCCAGTCGTAATGTGGAAACTCCTGATGAATTGCTGCCATATAATCGTCGCGATAGGTTTTGGCTAAAATTGATGCCGCAGCAATGGAATAAAATCGTCCGTCGCCTTTAATCATGCAGGTGTACGGTATTTTTCCTTTTGTTCTGAAACGGTTTCCGTCAATCAGCAAGTGTTCGGGTTTAATGTTCAATTTCTCAACTGCCCGGTTCATGGCTAAAAACGAAGCATTCAGAATATTTACCTCATCTATTTCTTTATTATCAACAGCTACCACAGCCCATGCCAGTGCTTGCTCCTCAACCAGCGGACGCAAGCGGTAACGTTGTTTTTCTGTCAGTTTTTTCGAATCGTTCAGCAGTTCATTCTCAAAGTTGGCCGGAAGAATTACTGCAGCGGCAAAAACCGGTCCGGCCAGGCAACCTCTGCCGGCCTCGTCGCAACCTGCTTCAATTGTATTTTCGTTATAAAAGGAAAGTAGTTTTTGTTTATTCATATAAAACGGCCAAATTGTGAAATTGCTGAATTGTAAAAATAAGGACTGTGACTATAAACTGCTCACTGGAGCGATTTCTCAACGCTCATCCAGAGCAAACGTGCTGTTTCGTCCCAGCTGAATTTATTTTTCTGAACAAACCCTTTTTCCACCAGGGTATTTCGCAAATCGGTGTTTTTGTGTAATTCCAGCATTGCGTCGGTAATCTGATCAATTTTTACCGGATCGGCGTATAACACTGCATTTCCACCAACTTCGGGTATTGATGTTGTATTTGAGCATATTACAGGTATTCCGGCACTCATCGCCTCCACAATCGGGATTCCAAAACCTTCGAAAAAAGGAACAAACGTAAGCGCCATTGCAGCCCCAAAAATATCGTGTAAATCAGCAGTAGGTACCCGTCCTGTAAAAACCACATCTTCCTTATGCCGCATGTTTTCGTAGGTCTCGAAAATTGGCCCCGTCTTATGCATCTCTCCACCAACAATTACCAGTTTTGTTGTATCGTTTACCACACTTTTAAAGGCATCGAAAGCTTTTAACAAACCACATACATTTTTTCGGGGATGCAACGCTCCCACAAATAAAAAGTACTCTGCTCCGTTTGTAAACATTGACCGAACCTTCTTTTTATCCTCATCGGAAATCGGTTCAAAAATCTGATTGATTCCATCGTAAACCACATCAATTTTATCGTAATCAACCTTGAACGAGCGGGTAATATCTTCTTTTGAGTAAAACGAAACTGTGGCAATACGTTTGGCCAACCTCGCAAACTTAGGGAAATAATAATTGTAATATTTTGCTTTTAACCAAGGTAAATCATCGGGGCGGTGTACAAAGTTAATGTCGTGAATTACGCCCAACTGCGGCACTTTCGTACGCCTCGACAGGTAACCATCAGGCGACAGAAAGAGGTTTGCTTTGTATTTTTTCAGAATTTTCGGAATCTGATACTCAAACCACAAATACCACAAAACCGGATGACGTGTTGGCGGCCCAACCACCACGGGGGTTACGTTTTCTGCAAAAATATAATCCTTGCTAAAAGGCCTGTCGAATATAAAAATAAACTCGTGCTCCGGATGATTGATCGTCATTCGTTTTAACGTTTCATACGTAAACCAACCAATTCCTTCAAGCTTTCCTTTTAATAACAAACGAGTATTTACGGCAATAACCATAAGTGCTGTCGATTTTTCGTAAATGTACAAAGTCTGTTCAAATATTTGTTACTTTTAAGCGTTCAAATTCTAGGTACAATACAAGAAGCATGGTGTTTTGAAACGTAAATTTGTAACCAATCTTATATTACTACTTTTCCTTAATCTTTTAATTAAGCCTTTTTGGTTATTTGGCATCGACCGAACTGTACAAAATACAGTTGGCGACGAAAGTTTTGGGATGTATTTTGCCTTGTTTAATTTCTCGATGCTTTTGAATATTTTGCTTGATGTTGGCATTACAAATTTCAACAACCGCAATATTGCTCAACACAACTTTCTTTTGCCCAAACACTTGTCAAACATTGTCGGTCTTAAGTTTGTGCTGGCTATTGTTTATGCCGTTTTTAGCTTGATCGTTGCGGCAATTATAGGGTATAGTAAAATTCAGTTTCATTTATTGTTTTTCCTTATTCTCAATCAGTTTCTTATTTCGTTTACCTTGTATTTAAGATCGAATATAAGTGCGCTACATTTATTTCGTACCGACAGTGTAATTTCAGTACTCGACCGTAGCTTCATGATCGCTATTTGCAGCCTTTTACTGTTTACCAATGTTATTCCTATACAGTTTACTATTGAGTGGTTTATTTACGCCCAAACCATTTCGTATGCATTAACAACTCTCATTACTTTTGCCATTGTTTTAAAAGAATCAGGCAGTATAAAAATTCGTTTCAATTTTTCATTTTTTTGGGTCTTTCTCCGCAAATCGTATCCTTACGCGTTGCTTATTTTACTTATGTCGTTTTATAATCGTATTGATTCGGTAATGCTTGAGCGCCTTCTACCTGATCCGGTTGGTAAAGAACAAGCCGGGATTTATGCCAAAGCTTTCCGTTTGCTCGACGCCGTATCAATGTTTGGGGTTTTATTTGCAGGTTTACTACTTCCGATTTTTGCTAAAATGATAAAGCAAAAAGAAAAGGTTGGTTCAATGGTAAAACTTTCGTACACTTTATTAATTGTTCCTGCAATAATAATTGCTGTTTCAAGCTTATTTTACAATAAAGAAATAATGGGAGTATTATACACTTCCAACATCGAGCATTCGTCGGGAATATTGGGCATATTAATGACCGGATTTATAGGCATTGCAACCACCTACATATTCGGAACTCTACTAACTGCAAACGGCAGCATGAAACAACTAAACATAATGGCCTTTTGCGGGATGGTGCTGAATGTTCTTCTGAACCTTCTATTAATTCCACGTTATATGGCTTTTGGTTCTGCCTTTGCAAGTTTGTCTACCCAGCTATTTGCCGGATTTACTCAACTTATACTCGCGCTCTATATTTTCAAACTTAAACCTCAGCTTTCCTATCTAATCCGACTGGCTGTGTTTGTAGCAAGCGTAGTTCTTTTAGGGCTTTTATCAAAACAAATAGGACAATGGTTTTATGGTTATATTGCAATGATAGCCGGGGCTGTTATTGTTGCCATACTAATCCGGCTGTTTAACTTAAAAGATCTCTATCAGATCATTCGTTATGAATAGGATTAATCCATCAATTGAGGAGTTACAAAACAGCGAAAACTATGAGCTCGTTGCAGCACCAAATCACACTGAAATAAAATCATTCGTACTATCGCAACTTGAAAAAGGTGGTTGGCTGGTAAAAGCATACATGATCTACCAACTTGTTATGGTTATTACAGGACTCTTTGTATTGACACGCGCAATTATTTATTGTTTTAACGAAGAATGTCAACCACTTTGGTACAGCCTTGGAGCAATTGTTTTTTGCCTTTCTGCACTCATCATTATTCATGAACTTATTCATGGAATTGTTATTAAATTAACCGGTGCTCCGAGCCTAAATTTTGGAGCCTATTTGAAAAAATTCATGTTTTATGCAGAAGCTGATCGTTACGTTTTAAATCGCAAACAATTTACCTTAATAGCACTGGCTCCTTTGGTTTTGGTTAAGATAATTACGCTTTGCGGAGTTGCCATTTTCTTTCGCCATGATGCAGTATATGCATTCGCATTAATTATGAGTATACACAGTTTGTTCTGTGCCGGCGATATCGGGCTACTATCAGTATTCCATTCTGCACCATCAGAGGTGTTTACATTTGACATTAAAGAAGAGCGGAAAAGTTATTACTTCAGAAAGAAGTAAAATTTAGGACAAAAAAAAGGCAGCTTCTACAAGCTGCCTCAAAGCCATGAAAACAATTAAACAATGTTCAGAAAACAGAAAACTAGAAACAATTAAATAGTCATTATATCTTCTTCCTTAGCTTGCACTAAGGCGTCGATCTTCTTTCCAAATTCATCAGTCATTTTTTGCACTTCCGCTTCCGCGTCTTTCTCGATATCCTCCGACAATCCTTCTTTTTGAAGTTTCTTAAGGCTATCATTCGAGTCTTTTCGTGCTCCGCGAACGCTTACTTTTGCGTTTTCGCCTTCCTGATGGGCTTGTTTTACCAAACCTCTTCGTCTTTCTTCAGTCAGTACAGGAATATTAATTCTAATAATCTCGCCATTATTATCCGGGTTCAATCCCAAATTTGCATTTTGAATTGCTTTTTCAATTTCCGGGATCAAATTTTTCTCCCAAGGTTGAACTGCAATTGTTCGTGCATCAGGTGTACTTATGTTAGACACTTGACTTAGTGGCGTTTGACTACCATAATATTCTACATGAACTCCATCCAACATGGCTGGATTTGCTTTACCTGCACGGATGTGAACTAATTCCTTCTCAAGGTGTTCAACGGCAGCTGCCATTTTCTCTTTACAATGATCTAAAACAAATTCTACTTCTTCTTGCATCGGTATTTCACTGTCTTTCCAACTGTGGACTGTCAGCAAATATAGAAAAAATATAAATTCCCAAAAATTTTTTATTTAATTTATTACTAATTCAAATAAACCAAGGTTAAATATAAACCAAAGTACCGAGGTCTTCGCCACTCATAACTTTCTGTAAATTACCTTTTTGATCCATATTAAAAACATAAATAGGCAAATTGTTTTCTTTACACAAAGTTGTAGCTGTGAGATCCATAATTCTGAGATTCCGATTATAGATTTCGTCAAAACTTATTTTATCAAACTTAGTTGCTGTTTTATCTTTCTCAGGATCTGCCGTATAAATGCCGTCAACACGGGTTCCTTTTAACATTACTTCGGCTTCAATTTCAATTCCACGTAACGCACTTGCTGTGTCGGTGGTAAAATAGGGATTGCCGGTTCCGCCTGAAATTATAACAACTTCACCATTCTCCATGGCTTCAACAGCTTTGTCTTTCGAGTAGTATTCTCCAACAGGCTCCATTCTAATTGCAGTAAGCACTTTTGATTTAATACCCTGATTAACCAATGCCGAATTTAATGCCAAACTGTTTATTACTGTTGCCAGCATTCCCATTTGGTCGCCTTTTACGCGATCGAAACCTTTGGCAGCTCCGCTTAATCCGCGAAAAATATTTCCACCTCCAATTACAATTCCTACCTGCACTCCCGATTTTACAATTTCGGCAATCTCTTCGGCGTAGTCACTTAAACGTTGCTGATCGATACCATATTGTTGATCTCCCATTAGCGACTCGCCGCTTAATTTTAATAAAATGCGTTTGTATTTTGCCATGATTTTTTGCTGTTTTTAGATGCACAAATATAGTATAACCATAATTAAAACAGGAATTGCTCTGATAGTTAATTGGTTCAAATATACCGGATGAGATTTAAGCTAGGGATGTGTTAAACTCCGAAATATCGATAAAACTGGTTTTGAAATCTAAGTTTCGGGAATAAAAAAGCCACTTGCGTTTTGCAAATGGCTTCAAAAAACTCTGTGCTGTCTAATCAATTACCCTTCGCAGTGGTAATTAAATACTCATAAAAAAACTGCTTTTCTGAACAGCCGCGAAAATTGCGCTTTTTATATGCCAAAAACATGACAAATATCAATATCAGTCGGACAGAATTTAAGCCTGACTTACTGCTTTTAAGTGAATCTGATCAAAATAAACGAAACCCTAAAAGAAACTCTTAGCAGAGTAAAAATTGATAGTGTTTTATGGTTTTACCTTGCAGATTGAAACTTGTTAAAAAGGCCAAAATACCATTCAGTTTTTTCGATACAATTACTGATCCAATAAATTTAATCGATATTGCCTTGATTAAACAATTTCAATGCCTTTCTCTTTACAAAGCTCAAGCGACATCTCACTAAGTTTGTACTTTTGAATTTTACCACTGGCAGTCATCGGAAATTCGTCGACAAAAAAGATGTACTTTGGAATCTTAAACCTGGCAATATTTCCACGGCAAAAATCTACAATCTCTTCCTCGCTAAGCGACTCTCCCTTTTTCAATTTTATAAATGCACCAACCGCTTCGCCGTACTTTTTGCTCGGAACCCCGGCAACCTCAACGGCTTCAATTTGTGGCAAACGATAAAGGTAATTTTCAATCTCGCGCGGGTATATATTTTCTCCTCCACGAACGATCATATCTTTTATGCGTCCGGTAATTTTATAAAATCCATCTTCGGTTTTTACTGCCAGATCGCCCGAGTGTAACCAACCTTCCGTGTCGATAACTTTTGCTGTTTCTTCAGGATTATTGTAGTAGCCTTTCATTACATTGTAGCCCCTGCAACATATTTCACCCTGCTCGCCCTGCTTACATTCTTCGTCGGTTTCAGTATCAACAATTTTAACCTCAACATTAGGAAATTCAAACCCAACGGTGGTAGACCTAACTTCAACGGAGTTATGTGTTCGGGTAGCCGTCATTCCTGGCGAACTTTCGGTTAAACCGTACACTATAATAATATCTTTCATGTTCATTTTATCCATCACCTGGCGCATGGTTTCGATGGGACAAAGTGCCCCCGCCATAATTCCAGTGCGTAACGATGAAAGATCGAACATATCGAACATGGGGTGATTTAGTTCGGCAATAAACATGGTTGGTACGCCGTAAAGCGCAGTACATTTTTCTTTTTGCACTGAAGCCAAAACCAATAGCGGATCAAAATCTTCGGTAAACACCATTGTTGCACCGTGCGAAACAATAGCACAAACAGCCAACACACAACCAAAACAATGAAATAAGGGAACACAAACTAAAAGGCGGTCGTCTTCGGTATATTTCATGCACTCGCCGGTGGCAAAGCCGTTATTCAAAATATTGTGGTGCGACAACATTACACCCTTCGGGAAACCTGTAGTTCCGGAGGTGTATTGCATATTAACTACATCGTGACAATTGAGGGCTTCCTTAACACTTTCAAGCTCTAAATCATCGATGTGGCTTCCAAGCAGCATTAACTCATCGGTGCTGTACATCCCGCGATGTTTTTGCTGACCAATAAAACCAACATTTTTTAGCTCTGGAAATTTTTCAGATTTTAGTTTGCCGCGTGCCTGTGTTTTTAACTCAGGCACCAGTTCGAAAATCATTTTAACGTAATCGCTGTCGCGGTATCCGTCAACAATAAAAAGCGAATTTATGTCGGCATTTTTTAAAATGTATTCCAGTTCGGCTAATTTATAGTTGGTATTAACTGTTACCAAAATTGCACCTATTTTTGCTGTTGCAAACATCAATGTTGTCCAATCGGGAACATTTTTTGCCCAAACACCTACTTTATCTTCCGGTTTTATACCAATAAAAAGCAGACCTTTTGCCAGGCGGTCAACCCGTTCGTTAAACTGCTTGTACGAAAACCGCAAATTACGATCGGGGTATACAATAAAATCTTTGTCTGGTGTTTCGAAGGCCCATTTTTCAAGAATATTTCCTAAGGTATAATCAAGTAGTTGCATGAAAAAGGTTTTTAATTAGACAGGGGTATAAACTACCGCCAGAATTTTTGCAGCCTGTTCTCCGGCTGCGTGAATATTGTGTGCAACAACCGAATCGAGATAAATGGTGTCGCCTTTTTGTAATAGATAAACTTCTTTTCCGTAATTAATTTCAATACTTCCTTCGAGTACATAAATAAATTCTTCGCCTTCGTGCGATGACAGTTTATAATCCGACTCTTCTGAAGGTTCAATATCAACCAAAAAAGGCTCCATATGCCTTCCAGCTTTTGCCTGTGCCAACGAGAAAAAATTCAGGTGTTCACGCGTACTTTCATCTTTAGTAGAAAAGCTTAAAGTTTCTTCGGCATTACCCGCATTTACCAAAGCAGGACCAATTTTTTCCTGATCATCCAGGAAAGTGCCAATGCGCACTCCCATTGCACGTGAAATTTTAATTAGCACGCCTAACGAAGGAACATTTCCCTCGTCTTCAATAAGCTGCAATTGTCCACTATCAAGATTTGCCTGAATTGCCAAATCTTCGCGGGACAATTGTCTGAACTCGCGAAACTCTTTAATTTTCTGACCTACTTTTTTCCGTTTTTTCATCGTAAGTATTTTTACTTTGTATGTGGTATTTGATGCCTGCCTGCTGGCAAACACGGAAATGGTGCCGGCTTAACAGGACTCGTTTCATTTTATATTTGATTTCGATGTAAAAATAACAGTTTGAACGAAATGTAAAAATGACGCTAATTACAATTTTGCCTTTCGTTCATTTTTTGAAACTTAAGTTGCATCCCGACAGCAAAAAACAACATAAAAAAAGGTGCCCGTGTGAGCACCTTTTTTCTATATAAGTCAATTTAGCTAATCCATTTAATGAATCGGAAATCCTGACGATGCGGTAGTTCCGGGTGTTTTGCATACAACCTGAAACTGTATGAGAACGACCCCGGATGATCGGGCAAAATAGTATGTTTGTAACAACATGCAGTGCCTTCGCATTTTTCAGGAAGGAACTCAACTGTATCTACAATTTTTTCCGGTCCTTCATCTTTACTTTCGGCAATCAGTAACTCAACACCAACTTCTTCAGGTTTCAGGCCTTTTAAGTCAATCGATACTTTCACCGGATATTTATCTCCCATCGTCATTGTATGAGCAATTCCATCAATAATTTCGATGTTTTTCACTTCAATCTCATCCCATTTTTGAGCAACTTTCGCTTTCCATGCAGCAATTTCTTTTGCTAGTTTAAATCCATCGTTTTTAACACGCTGAGCACGTTCAAACTGTGGATTATAATAACGATCCTGGTAATCGCGCATCATTCGCGATGTGGTAAAGTTTGGCGAAACATTTGCAATGGTATTTTTTACGTAACCAATCCATGTTTCAGGAATATCGTGTTGATTGCGACCATAGTATGCAGGCACAACTTCCTCTTCCAAAATGTTATAAATAGTTTCGGCATCAAGCTCGTCCTGAAAATCCTGAACATCGTAAGCGCGCTCGGCAGGCAGCGCCCAA
Source organism: uncultured Draconibacterium sp. (assembly GCF_963676815.1). Lineage (NCBI taxonomy): Bacteria > Pseudomonadati > Bacteroidota > Bacteroidia > Marinilabiliales > Prolixibacteraceae > Draconibacterium > uncultured Draconibacterium sp. The sequence continues at coordinate 2,499,686 of NZ_OY781365.1, read as the reverse complement.
CCGGCATCTTTTTGGTAACCTTCAACCCACCAGCCATCAAGCACCGAGAAGTGCAAGGTACCGTTCATTACGCCTTTTTCTCCACTTGTACCCGATGCTTCTAATGGGCGCGTTGGTGTGTTCATCCAAACATCAACACCTTGAAGCAGCATTTTTGCCAGGTTCATATCGTAATTCTGCACAAACAGAATCTTACCACGGAATTCAGGGCGTTTTGACACTTCTACAATGTTCTTAATCAAATCCTGACCGGCTTTATCAGCTGGGTGAGCTTTTCCGGCAAAAATAAATTGTACCGGGCGCTCAGGGTTATTGACAATTTTTGCCAAACGATCGAGGTTGCGGAACAACAAGTGTGCACGTTTGTAGGTGGCAAAACGGCGGGCAAAACCAATTGTAAGTGTATTCGGATTTAGTTTTCCAAGAATTTCGCTGATCAGCTTCGGATTCTCAGAACGTTTAATCCAGTTGTCCTGAAAACGCTCTTTGATGTAGTTGATCAATTTTTGACGTAATTTTTTACGAAGTTCCCAAATTTCGTAATCCGGAACATTGTATATATTCTTCCAAACATCAAAATCCAGTTGATTGGTTGGAAACTCTTCGCCAAAATATTTTTTATGAATGTCTTTCCATTCCTGTGCAGCCCAGGTCGGATAGTGAACTCCGTTGGTTACGTAACCAATTTCAAGTTCCTCTTCAAGATACCCCTGGTAAAGGTGTTTAAGCACAGCTTTACTAACATCGCCGTGCAGCATACTAACGCCGTTTATTCCCTGCGACAGGTTACTTGCCAGGTAGCTCATATTAAAATGATCTTCTTCGGCTCTCGCTTTTCCCAGCATCTCAAAATCTTCCCAGCTAAGTCCTAGTTTCTCTGGAAAGAAATTCATGTAATGACGGAACATATCTTTATGGAAAGAATCGTGTCCGGCCGGAACCGGTGTGTGTGTTGTAAACACGGTTGATGCATTAACAACTTCTTTAGCTTCGGCATACGATAGTTTCTGCTCCGCCATCAGGTTGGCAATACGTTGAATACCAATAAAGGCAGCGTGGCCTTCGTTACAGTGGTATATATCCGAGTCAACTTCCAGTTTTTTCAATGCCTGTATACCACCTAAACCAAGCAGCATTTCCTGTTTCAATCGGTTTTCGTTGTCGCCACCATATAAATGGTGTGTTACAAATCGGTCGGCATCGCTGTTTTCGTGATGATCGGCATCGAGCAGATACAGTTTTACCGAACCAATATTGGTTTGCCAAACTCGGCCAATTAATGTTCTGCCAGGGTATTGCACTTCAACACGAACCCATTCTCCATTTTTATCCAATGCCGGCTGAACAGGAATTTTTGAGAATTGCTGTGCATCGTAAACAGCCATTTGCTCGCCATGTAAATTCAGGTTTTGCTTAAAATATCCGTAACGATACAACAAGCCAACAGCCACCAAATTAACTTTCATATCACTGGCTTCTTTCAGGTAATCTCCGGCAAGAATTCCCAATCCTCCTGAAAATATTTTTAAGCTGTCGTGCAAACCGTACTCCATACTAAAATACGAGATTCCGGGGCCTGCAAGCTCTTTACGGTCATCAAGATATTTGTTAAATTTTGCGTTTACCTCGTGCATTTTGGCCACAAACATTTCGTCGCGTTCCAGCTCTTTAAAACGATTGTAACCTACCCTATCGAGCAGTACTATTGGATTATGGGCACATTCTTCCCAAATGTCGGCATCAATTTTTTCGAACAATTCACGTGCTTCTGTATTCCAAACCCACCACAAGTTTTTCGACAGGTCACGCAGGGGTGAAAGACTTTCCGGAACGTTTGATTCTACAATAATCCGTTTCCATACCGGCTCTCCCACAACCGGGTTCTTTATAAATTTTTTCTCTTCCATTTTCTTCTCATTTTACTTATTACGATCCATGCTCAACGAACATGTTAAGTGCGCTAACTCTCTTAACGCGAGCTGCAAAAATAAATTTTCATTTCAACAAATTGTTTCTTCTACAATTATCATTAAGTGAATTTAATGTTAGCAACAAATTGCCTATTTCTTTTTTCGAGTAGCCGTCTTTTGCTTTTTCGTCTTTTGCAAACGTCGCAAATCGGCTTCCATCCTTTTTATTTTTTCTTCTTTCTCCTCCAGCAAACGATGAAGCGATGCAATTTCATTTTCCACTTCACTTTCGGGCACATGCGCATTTAAACGGATTTTAAAATCGCTCAACACATTCATGTAATTTATAAAAGCCTCGTAAGGCGAATCGAAATTACTATACGATTTATGCGGATCTCTGCCGGCAAAATACTTGGTTGACATGTAAAAGAAGTGATCGCTGGCTTGCAGGTAATTCCAATCTTTCTGAAGCTCACCATCCGTGCTTCGGGCCATTTGATCTTTCATTGCATACAATTTTTCAAAGGCCTCTTTTTGCATTTCATTTCCGAGCCAGGCACTAAGGTCGCGCTCTTCATCAGACCAGGAAATGGGATGAGGAACACTAACCACTGAAACCGGCTGAAGGTCATCAACTGCTTCGGATGGTGTGGCAAATTTCAATGTTTTGCTTTTTACAATTTGCTCAGAAAATGCTTTTAAGAATTCGAAGATTCCGGCATCTTTTGGCTGGCGGCTACCAAACGAATCGTAGCCCATAAACAGGTTAATAATCTCTTCTTTTTCGCCAACATTTTCAAGCCAGTTTACATACTTCTCGGCTGTTAACGGGTATTCATCCCAGTTTTTATCCGAAAATCTGAATCCGATATCGTCGCTGAGTTTATAGTTGCGCATTAATACTTTTAGCCGCGGATTTATGGCGTTTACATACAGGAAATTTGGACTTTTCCATCCCAAAACATGTTTAGCGCCTTCGGTTAACATGGCCGAGTAACCCAATTTGGCAACCTTCTCCCCAATTTCGTCGGAGTAGATCATTTCTGTATTTCGGAAAACACACGGTTTCTGGCCGAATAATCTGAAAATCTGTTCATCGTGCTTTTTTACCTGGTCGGTAAAAGCCTGAAAATCTTTAAACGAACTTAAGGAATGAGAATATGTTTCGGCCAGAAATTCGATACAACCAGTTTTTGTTAATTCCTGAAACGATTCGATAACTTCAGGAGCATAAAGTTCAAACTGCTCTAATGCAACACCGGTTATCGAAAATGCCACTTTAAACTTCCCTCCCAGTTTTTCTGCCAGTTCGAGCAATAATTTATTGGCCGGCAAATAACTTTTATCGGCTACGTTTCTGATAATACTTTCGTTCGAATAATCGTCGTAATAATAATGATCGTTACCAATATCGAAAAAACGGTAACGCCGGTGCCTAAACGGTTGATGTATTTGAAAAAACAAACAAATTGACTTCATACTAAAATGATTAATTTTCTTGCAAAGTACGCTGGTAAACTTTTCTCACTTCTGTGGCCGAGTGTGTCCACTTTAATTCTTCCACCTCTGTCTTTCCTTCGCTCTTAAAATGCTGTGCCAGTGATGAATAATTCAATACGCCATAAATAGCATCGGCCATTGCATAAGTATCCCAAAAATCTATTTTTATAGCGTGTTTTAATATCTCGGAAACCCCGGACTGGTTAGATATAATTACCGGAACATTTAGCTGCATAGCTTCAAGCGGTACAATTCCAAAAGGTTCGGATACCGACGGCATAACAAACACATCGGTCATGCTAAACAGGTCGTTTACATCGTTCCCTTTCAGAAACCCGGTAAAATGAAATTTGTCGGCGATTCCGAGTGCAGCCGTTCGTGCAATCATCTCGTTCATCATATCGCCACTTCCGGCCATAACAAAACGGGCATTTTGCATTTTTTTCAGCACCATATTAGCAGCTTCGACAAAATAACCTGGGCCTTTTTGCATGGTTATTCGTCCTAAAAAAGTAACTACTTTATCGTTTACACCTTTGGGCGGCAATGTTCCTTTTTCTTTGTTTACCGACTCAACGGCATTGTAAACCGTAACCACTTTTTCCGGGGAGATTCCGTATTTTTCAATTACTATTTTACGGGTTAAATTGCTTACCGTTATAACTTTATCGGCAGCTTCCATTCCTTCGCGCTCTATGGCATAAACCCTGGGGTTTACATCGCCTCCACTCCGATCAAAATCGGTAGCATGCACATGTATTACCAGCGGTTTTCCGGTAGCTTTACTGGCTGCTATTCCTGCGGGATAGGTTAACCAGTCGTGTGCGTGAATAATATCGCAGGGATTATCTTCGGCAATTAAACGGGCCACAAGAGCATAATCCCGAATTTCTTTTAATAAATCGGGGCCATAGCCTCCGCTAAATTCTATTTTTGAATCTTCGTCGGTTTCAACAAATTTTGTCTGGCGCGTGTAGCGTTTGCTTTTTAATGTCCAGAATTCATCTTCGGTAACGTACGGAAGAATGGGCGAATCTACTTCAAGGTACTCCATTGATTTTCCACCCTCCTCAAAATTAATGGTCGTTCGGTTAACGGGAATATTGTTGGCTCCAACTAACTTCATTCGCAACGGATTTTCGTCGCCAAAAGCCTTAGGAACTACAAAAGTTACGTCAATATCTTTCAATTCAGCCATTCCTTTTGTAAGTCCGTAACACGCCGTCCCCAATCCACCGGAGATGTGGGGAGGAAATTCCCATCCAAACATTAATACCTTCATCTGATCTTCTAATTTTCCGGTTACATCTATATATTTAATTGCTGCTGATTTACTCTACGTAGTTCTGCACCAAATCGAGCGCATGCGAAACTCCTGCCACATTCCATGCCTGAGAAATTGCTCCCTTCCCCACATGTGGCGGGTCGCCATCGTACATTTCAGGGATATTCCCAATACAATGTTCTGTCATTTCGGCTTCAAAACTTTCCATAATTTGTTTCACAAAAGGCAAACCACCGCGCTTGTGTATTTTTAAATAAGCTTCAACAAAAAACTGGAGCAACCAGGGCCAAACTGCTCCCTGATGCAATGCCAACTCACGCTCTTTTGGCCCGCCTGTTATATTGCCAAAATAGCGCAAATGGTCGGGCGACAAGGTTCGCAGCCCCCTGTTTGTCAGCAATTTTCGCTTCACCACACTTAAAACCTGCTTTTGTTGTTCTTTAGTTAAAGGTGTATAATCCATTGCTACAGCAATTACCATATTTGGCCGCACTGCCCATTCGTGCTGATCGTCTTTTACCACATCGGCCAGGTAACCATGCCCATCGCTCCAAAAGGTTTTCAAAAACGACTGTGCCACTTTGTTCACCATGTGTTTCCACTGTGTAATAAAGTCGCCATCGCCGGCCATATCAGCCAAATCCAATGCAAAACAAATGGCATTAAACCACAAGGCATTAACCTCTACCGGCATTCCTGCGCGCGGCAAAACGGCTTTCCCGTCAACACTCGAATTCATCCAGGTTAAGGCAGTGTCTTTCTTTTCGGCATAGATTAAACCGTTGGGTAGTACTTTTATGTAATCGAGATTCCCATCGGTATAAGCATTCAGAATCCGCTTAATCACATCACCATATAATTTCCAAAGCAACTTTGGATTGTTCTTTTTCTTGAGATATTGCTGAATTACCCAAATAAACCACAGCGAATTGTCGGCCGAATGATACTGTAACTCTTTATCCTTAATCTGATCGGGGAAGAAGCCATCGTTGAAATATTTGAGGTACGAATCGAGAATTTTCTCACAAAGTCTCGGATCGTTAAACGACAAACACAGGCCGGGAAGCGAGATAAAAGTTTGCCGTGTTATGCTGTTGTACCAGGGAAAACCGGCAACAATATCGGCGGTATAACCTTCATGCATAATAAACTGGTGAGCTGCTCTTTCCAACACACTGTTGAACGTTTCTTTGCCGCCACGCTTTTTTTGTTCTTTGGTAAAACGCTGTTTTAACGACACCGGGTTAGCTTCTTTTAATCCGGCTGCAAAAACAATCGATTCGCCCTTTTTCATCGGAAACTCAAAATAGCCGGGCACAAAAAGATCTTCCAGGTATTCGTAACCCCGGTTCAATTCTTTTAAATACTCAATATCATAATACCAATCGGGCACTGCCACGTAATCAACCGTTTTGCTGCATTGCATAAACAAATTGGGATAGCCATCATACAAACATGTTTTAATCCCGTTTTTTGCTTTACCAAACTTGCGGTTTACAAACATATTTGCCTTACTCAACTGGTGAATATTGCGAAAAGCCAGAAATGGTTTCAATCGCAGTGTTGTTGGCGAGGTAGCTTCTTCAAGCGTATATTTAATCAGTATTTGCTCTTCCTTCTCAACCAGCAGTCGTTCTTTTGTAAGAACCACACCGCCTACCCGGTAAGTAATTTTGGGTATCGCATCAAACTCTACATTACGTATGTATTTGTGTCCTTTAGGTTCGTATGTTCCGCCCTTATATCGATGTATTCCGAGGTTAAATTCAGCCTCGTTTTGTATCACTGTTTCATCGAGCGACGAAAGCAACACATGTTTTTCACCTCCAAAATTTTCAATGGGGCACACCAGCAATCCATGGTATTTTCGCGTATTGCAGCCATTTAGCGTAGTACTTAAATAAGAACCGGCTCTGTTTGATCGTAATATTTCTTTGAACAGCGAATATTCAAGATTTACCAGCTGTTCCTTGTCAAATTGAAGGTAATGCATAACAGTATCACTTTGGTAAATTGAGTATTGGTTCAGCAGCTACAACGATGTTGCCTCTACTAAGTTAAGGGATTTAACTCACAATTGTTTTATCGCTACCTCCAAATTCCTCAATCTGTACATTAAAATATTCTTTTTCTAACTTTAAATTAAGATACGGGAATCGTTTTTCCAGTAGCTCCAATTTCTTTAGAAAACTAAGGAGAAATTTGGAATATTCAAGCGATTTTTTGTTGATTACCCGATGCTGTACAGCATTGGTAATTTTTTGAACTTCTCTAGCAATTTCAATACTTTCAGGGCTAACTAGTGCCGCTTCAAAACGCCACCAGATATGCTTTACAGCCATCTCTGAAATGTGCAACATATCTTCGGCATAAAAACGGTAATCGCGCAGTTCATCCATTACAATTTCGTACGATGGAAAATAAGCACACTTCCCGACACCGAGTTCCTGAATAAGCTGATCAATAGCCAAAATCAACGTCGCCTTACTTCGCTGGTTTTCAATTGCTCCATCTTTCCAGTGACGAATCGGGCTGACGGTAAATACCACTTTCAGATCAGGATTTTCCTGCCATATTTTTGTCAGCAAATCGTAGTAAACCTCAACAATCTGCTGCACCGGCAAACGTTCGCGTACAAACTCGCGTGCCGGTATTTTATGACAATTAGAAACCAGTTTTCCCGTTTTTTTGTAGCGGTAAATCCAGGCAGTACCAAAAGTGAGAAACAGAAAATCGGCCTGCTTTAAAAATGTTGCCGAACTTTTAATGCGAGCATTTATGTCGTCCAGCGCTTTATTTTGCTCGGTATTCGAAAAGCGACCGTGATGACTAAAGCTGTGCCAAAGCCCGTTGTGCTCCACAAGGTCATTTGCTGAAAACTGTTTTTCATCAAGCAATAGCTGCAAGCCGTTGGCAACGGAAAGCGGATTGTACAAAATTCCAAACGGATTAATGTCTACCGGGTATTTCAGGGTTTCCATTTTTGCCCCCACATTCTCGGTAAAACACGACCCCATAAACAGGTTTTTCTTCTGGTAACCTGTTTGCCACGGAAAACGCGGCACATCTACTATGGTTTGAAACTTTGTTTCGGCCATTACTTTGCTTTCGGAATATCTACTTTTTTCAGCACCAACGCCGTTCTTGCCGGCAGGTAAAGTTTCAGGTAGTGCTGGCTATCCATTCCTTTACTTGGCATAGTGTAGTAACTTATCTCTTCATCAACCCGGTCGTGACCACCAAAGCGGCCCGAATCGCTGTTCAGTACAATTTGATATTTTCCGGCGCCAAGCGGAATTCCATAATCGGTAAACGACTGTGTTGGATTAAAATTAAACACAAACAAAAACAGTCCTCGGTGATAGGCCAGCACTTTATCCGGCTTATTTTCCAAAACCTTGTCAACCGAAGGGATGGAGAGTATTTTGTTTTGATTGATCAGCTGAATCATTTCTTTATCAAAATCATACAACCAATGAAATTTCAGGTCCTGATCTTCGGAGATGCTCCAAATTCGGCGCGCATGACTGTAAGACCAGTTGTTTCCTTCGCGCGGAAAATCAATCCACTCAGGATGTCCAAATTCGTTACCCATAAAATTAAGGTAAGCTCCACCTGCACAACTTGCCGTTGCCAGGCGAATCATTTTATGCAAAGCTATTCCCCGTTCAACAATCAGGTTTGGCTGATCTTTGCGCATCGAGAAATACATCTCTTTATCGATCAGGCGAAAGACAATGGTTTTATCGCCTACCAATGCCTGGTCGTGTGATTCGGCATAACTCACCACCTGCTCGTCCATCCGTTTCGAAGTAAGCTGGTAAAAAATGTCGCCAACTTCCCATTCGTCGTCCGACTTTTCTTTTATCATTTTTATCCAAAAATCAGGTACGCCCATGGCCATCCGGAAATCGAATCCCAAACCGCCATCTTCAATCGCTGTTGCCAGTCCGGGCATTCCACTCATGTCTTCAGCAATCGACAAAGATCCCGGATTGATCTCTTTCATCAGCTTATTTGCCAGCTTAAAATAGGTAACTGCCTCGTGATCGACATTCGCATTAAAGTAGTCGTCGTAGTTGGAAAAAGCGATCTCTAAACCATGATTAAAATACAACATACTGGTTACGCCATCAAAACGAAAACCATCGAATTTATATTCATTTAACCAATAGCTTATATTTGACAAAAGGAAGTGTAGCACCTCATTTTTATCGTAGTTAAAACAGTAGCTATCCCACGCAGGATGCACGCCTTTACCTCCTTCGTGAAAAAACTGGTAGCGTGTGCCATCATAATTTCCGAGGCCTTCAACTTCATTTTTTACTGCATGCGAATGCACCAAATCCATAATTACTGCAATACCCATTCCATGCGCTTCATCAATCAATTGTTTCAGTTCCTCGGGCGTTCCAAAACGCGACGATGCAGCAAAAAAGCTGCTTACATGGTAGCCAAAACTCCCGTAATACGGATGCTCGGGAATGGCCATTAACTGAATAACATTATATCCGTTGGCTTTTATGCGCGGCAACATTTGCTCACGAAACTCATTGTAGGTATGCACACGCTCCTCTTCGCCGGCCATTCCAACATGCCCTTCGTAAATCAGCGGTTGCTCGTCGGTGCGCTGAAAATCCGGGTTGTTCCATTCGTAAGCTTTTTCGGGTGCCCAAACCTGGGCATTAAACATGTGTGTATTTTCATCCTGCACTACGCGTGTAGCCCAGGCAGGTATTCGTTTTCCATGATTCACAGCCCAATGTATATTTAAGGCATACAAATCGCCGTGGGCCAATTGATCGGTTGCCAGATGAAGTTCCCATACTCCATGATCGAGATGTGAAAAAGAATAATCAGCACTTTCCTGCCAATCGTTAAAAGTGCCAACTAGGTAGATATGCGTTGCATTGGGTGCCCACTCGCGAATTACCCACCCCGAATGAGTTCGGTGCAAACCAAAAAACAAATGCCCGGTAGCAAAATCGGCCAACGATTTGCCCCCCGTCAATTCTTTTTCTTTACGTTCTGCAAGAATCATTCTATCCGAAATTACTCCGGAATAAGGTTCTAACCACTTATCATTCTGTACTAATTTAGGCAGGTATTTCTTCATTTGTTCGGCTCCTTTCATTTAATTCGCTCAACTACGAATTTGTTTTTTAAAGATAGAGAAACAGACGTGAAAATGAAGATTATTTGGAAAAAATGATGAAGCACGTTAGAATGTTTTTATTGCTTAAAAACACACCTACCAAACAAATGCGCTGTAAGTTTTTGGACTGCAACAAAAAAGACAAAATAAAAAACCATGACGGGGGACGCCATGGTTTACAATTTGTAATTAAATGCTGTTTAATTATAACTTAAAATGCAAAGTTAAGTAACAATTATTGTACCAAAGTACAGCAATTATAAAAAACTTTTATGTTTTATAATTGTTCTGTGGATGTCAAATATCAGGCTTTTTCAACTGGTATTTTGTACACAGCAGGCCAAAAGGAATACAAAACATTACTTTTACGCCCATAAAAATTGACAAATGAAGAAAACCGGATTTACTACAACAGCTTTAAATGTACCGTTCGCCAAACAAGATCCGCATAAAGCATTGCAAATGCCGCTCTACGAGTCGGTAGCTTATGAATTTGACACGGCCGAACAAATTGAAGCTAATTTCAGGGGCGAATACATTGCACATGTTTACTCGCGAACAGCCAGTCCAACGGTTGAATATTTTGAGTTAAAATTAAAAGCTCTCACTCAAAGTAGCGGTGTTATTGCAGTAAGTTCGGGCATGGCAGCCATTACAAATACCATTATGGCTGTTACCAAAACAGGCGACAATATTATTTCCGGAAACCGATTGTTCGGACACACTCTGGCATTATTTCAGAATACACTATCGGAATTTGGACTGGAAACACGTTTTAGCGATTTAAGCTCTGAAAGCGAGATAGAAAAATTGATCGATAAAAATACCCGCGCCATATATTTTGAAACGGTAACCAATCCTCAACTTGATATTACTGATATTGAAATGCTGTCGGGCCTGGCAAAAAAACACAACCTGGTTTTAATTGCCGACAGTACCAATACTCCGCCTAATGTTTTTAATGGCGGGAAATTTGGTATAAACATAGAAGTTATGTCGACCACTAAATACATATCGGGAGGTGCTACTTCATTTGGAGGTGCTATTGTAGATCATGGCAATTTCGACTGGAATCTGAATCCGAACACTGCCACCTATACGCAGAAATTCAAAAACAATGCCTTTCTGATGAAAGTTAGAAAAAACGTGTATCGGAATACCGGCGGAAGTATGGCACCACAAACCGCACGTTTTCAAATACAGGGGCTCGATATTCTTGAACTTCGAGTAGAAAAGTGCTACCAAAACTGCCTGGCTTTGGGTAAGTTTTTAAACAACCACCCCAGGGTTCGGGTAGTTAGTTATCCGGGTTTGGAAAATGATGAACGTTACCCTTTGGCACAGAAATATTTTAACGGTGTGCCGGGAACGATTATGAGTTTCGAGCTGGAATCGAAAGCTGCCTGTTATACCTTTATGAACAAGCTGCAAATCATTCGCCGGGCCACCAACCTGAACGACAACAAATCACTGATCATTCATCCGCATTCAACAATTTATGCCGAGTTTACCGAAGAAGAACGTATTGCAGCCTGCATTAACGACCGCATGATGCGTCTTTCGGTTGGTATTGAAAATGTTGCTGATATTATTAGCGATATCGAGGAAGCACTAAAGTGATTCCTTCTTCCTTTCGTTTACTACAAAATCAGTCTCGCCAATACATGTTTTTCCGGTGTTCGTTATTCCTTCAACAATAATCTTGTAGTTGGAAAGGTTGTCGCAAGTAAAGAACCGAAGCTTTTGAGTTTCGTTTTCAATAACAATATTGGGATTCCAATACAAAGTAGTTCTGTAATCGGGTTTTTCTGAATCAATGTTATCCGCAGTGTACACCGGAGAATAAAACTCGCGATATTTTGAAAAACCCATAATGTTTTGAATAATTGTTCCGGGAATGTAGTCGGATACCGGAATATCATCTGCCCCTTTACGCGTAAGAACTGAAAGGATACCATTTGCTCCCCTAGACCCGTAGATTGCCGCCGATGGTCCTTTAATTACCTCAATTTTATCAATCTGATACATAGTAAGCATTCTAAAAGTTGTCGAATCGACAGGAATACCATCAATTAAATACAATGGTTGTTTTAATCCTTGGCGAATCGAAATTTTACCGTTAACTACATGAACTCCAGGAAACCTACCAACAAGAAAGTTTGTAATAGTTGAGTAAGCCCGATCTTCAGTCGTAACTTTCAGGGAGTGATCAGGTGTACAGTATACTCCGGTTGGTTCAACAGTAATTTGTTTTCTTTTACCCACAATCTTTATTTCGTCGAGCGCTATTGAACTGGTGTCCTGTCGGAATTCCTGTAGGCGAAGCTCGTTCAAATACCTTAATCGCAAAGCACTAACCGATGTGCCGGAAATATTTCCGAGAGGCGTCAAGTAATTTGTAGTTATTAACGAGGGCTCAAAACCAACAGAAGTTAAATCAATGCGTGTACGGGTTTTACTTTTATAATTCAATCCCTGAACCATAACTGTAGCCGTATCGGCAAACTGAACATTTTTAAAGTCAAAATTCCCCAACGAATCGGTTTGTGTGCTAAACCAAACAGGCGCGGCATCATTCAGCACATTCAAAAACACTTCGGTGTTCCGAAATGGTACGTTAAAGCCCAATCTTTTAACATTTCCCTGAACCCTAACACCAAACTGTGTATCTTCAGTTCTCAATGTATCAACCGGAGAATTCCACAAATAATTTCGCCAACCATTAGTAAGCATCAGTAAATCCATCTTTTCTTTTGCTGAGATCTCATCGTCATCAACAAAATAATCAGCCGATGATGGCATATAACCTTTAAGCTCCGAATCGAGTAGCAGATAAGAACGAATATTTTGTTGAACGCCGCGGGCTGCCAGCGCGTTTTCGCTAACAACAGCAACTGAAACTGATGCAAATTCGTCGCTCTCGTTTGCAAAAGCCGAAGTAATATCAAGTTCAACCTCGCTTCGTGTTTGAAACTGCTCTTGGTTAAGCTCCAGTTGTAAATCAACCTCTTCCCCTTTGTCGACAAAAACCAGTCGCTCAGATTGAGGGATATAATTGTTATCCAAAAGCACCAGCCTGTTTACACCACTATACAGGTACTGCGGCTCGATGGTAATCGTTCTTTCAATTTGCGCTCGGTTTAACTTTATAAAATGTTTGCCGTCTCCACGATGAAAAATGGCAATGTAATAACTATCGCCAGGATTATTACTTAACACCGTTAATCTTGCGCCATTGGAATTAATGGCATGCAGCATTAATTTCGCACCATCATTTTGCACCGAAGGCATATCGTACTCAACATCGTAATATCCTTGAATTTCAATTTTGTAATTTTCTGTTTTGGGAACGAAGTAGAACCTCCCTCTTCCCTTATAACCGGTATTAAAATCAACCACTTTCTCCCCTTTTTCATTTAACAAGCTACCACGTATTTCAATAGGTTTACCTTTTTCATCGTAAGCCATAAAACTCATTTGGTTCATTTGGTCTTTCAACAGAAAACCTCCTTCCGGATAAAAATCGACAAACAGTTTTTTTGATTTTAACCTTTTTTGTTTTGGGCTAGAAGCATTTTTAATGGTACTGATATAAATGCCTTTTGCAAAATACAATTCTTCGCCAAGAGGCTTAAGGTAATCGGTATAAGCGCGAATCAGATACCGGCCTTCGTTAAAAAGATTTTCGGTGAAAGTTACCGAGCCAAATGATTTTCCGTTAATAATTGCGAATAGCTTTTTATCGACCAACTTTCCTTTTTCATCAATAATTTCGAGATACAAATTACAATCTTCGCTTTTCGGTTGGTGCGTTTTCGCATCAAGCAATTTAGCCGAAAACCATAAAGTTCGGTTGAAAAATAAAGCTCCCGATCGGTGTTCAAATAAAGTTTTTGTTGAAGCTGATTGGTTTGATCGGCAAAATAATTCTCGATAGATTGCGCTTTGGCCGAGTGTACAAAAAGCAGCACAAAAGCGATAAGTGTAAGGTTTTTAAACACAAGCTAAGGTTTTAATTTCCAGCGAGAAGAGCAAAAACCATGCCGCTTTAAACATATTGTTTAGTATGCTAACATTACCGTACCATTCTTAACGGTACCCAATCCATCATTCAGTATCAGCACATAAATATAGTTACCGGCCGGTAATCCACCAGCATGACCAATGGTTAAGCGATTTTCGGAAGTTCCCCACCACCAGGCATCATTATATGTTCCCCATACATCGAGGTTACCATAGTGTTCTTTTTCCCAAAGTTTAACACCATTTCGGTTAAATATCATCAGTTTGGCATTCGGATATTTCTGGATACACAAAATCTGGAAGAAGTCGTGAACACCATCGTCGTTTGGCGAGAATCCTTCAGGTATAAACAGCTCACAGTTCAACTCAGTATCCAAATATTCCGGATAACCATCAAGGTCGAGGTCGTCGTCGCTGTAATCTCCATTACCGTTTAAGTCTTCATTTACTGTCAGGTAATCATCGTCTTCATCGTTAATATCGCGCCAGTCGCGTGTTCCATCATCGTCAAAGTCTTGCAACGGTGCGTTACTACCCGTTTCGTTACCATAATCGGCCCATCCTGAGTAGGTATCGTAGGCATCATCCAAACCATCCCGGTCTTCGTCGCTGTACCATCTCATAACATCAGCAATACCGTTGTGGTCGGCATCATGTCCTTCAATAATATCCCAAACTCCGTCGTTATCCGAGTCAATATCAAGGTAATCCGGCATGGTATCGCCATCGGTATCAACAGGCACATACGGATAACCGCCATTGTCGGGGTCGTAAGCATCGTCCCATCCATCGCCATCGGTATCTCGTCCGGTTGGCGGTATGTAGTTGTGCTCTGCCTGACCTTCAATATTATCAGGAATACCATCGTTGTCCGAATCAATATCGTAACTATCCGGGATACCGTCGTGGTCTGAATCAATTGCGCGGTCGCCCTCAACAACATCGATAATTCCATCATTATCATCATCAATATCATCAGCATCAGCAATACCATCACAGTCGTTATCCGGAACACGTGTAATAAATACCCATGCCGTATCGCACAAGGATGGAACTCCGTTGTCGCAAATTACATACTGGAAGCTATCGGTACCAAAGAAACCATCAAACGGAATATACTCGAAGTTCCCGTTATCGAACAAGGTAAGCGCTCCGCTATCAGGTGGTGTTACCGGAGTTGGGTTAACAAATATTTCATCGCCATCCGGATCGGAATCACGACCATTTCCATTGTCTAGAAGTACATTACCAAATAAATCGCCACATGGAACCTCAAAATAATCGTCAACCGCAAGC
Organism: uncultured Draconibacterium sp.; assembly: GCF_963676815.1. NCBI lineage: Bacteria > Pseudomonadati > Bacteroidota > Bacteroidia > Marinilabiliales > Prolixibacteraceae > Draconibacterium > uncultured Draconibacterium sp. The sequence continues at coordinate 2,484,517 of NZ_OY781365.1, read as the reverse complement.
GGAGGTTCATTTGCCGGACGCACTGTAATATATACAATGGCGCTTCCACATTCCGGCTCACAAGGTATACCGTCATCACAAATTGTATACTGGAAGATATCCGGTCCTTCGTAATCCAGATTCGGAGTATAAGTTACAATACCGGTTGTTTTATCAACAACCACCGAACCATTGCTAGGTCCAACAAGAATACCAAGCGATTCAAGATTAATATTTGTTTTAAGGTCGTAGTCATTATTTGTGACCGGAATTTCAACAGCAATATTCACCGATGTTACAGCCGAGTCGTTTACAACGTTTGGCGGAATGTTACCAAATACCTCAAACTCTGCCGTACAGCTACTTGAATTTCCGTTTACATCGTATGCCGTTGCAGTAATTGTTGTAATACCAATGTTATCACAATCCAGTTCATAGTCATCCAATAATACTGTATCTATACCACATTCGTCCCAAACACTGTCGGTTACCATATCCCACGCCAGTTCGTATTTACCATATTCATCCAACTGAACGGTTTGTATCGGACGACACTCAATAAACGGATCAACCGGATCAATTACAGTAACAATGGCTTCGCAGGTATCGCGTAGGTCGTATGCATCAATGGCGTAGAGCTCAACCAAATTTTCGCCAACATCAAGACAATCGAATCGGTCTCTCGAAATCTGAATTGCCTCCAACTTACAATTATCAAACGAGCCGTTATCAATATCCTGCGGTGTAATATACGCCACTCCGGTTTCATCGAGATAGATCGTAATATCCTGGCAAAGTGCTGTTGGCGGCAGATTATCCACAACGGTTATGTTGGCGATACATTCTGCCGACAGCCCTGACTGGTCGAAAACCCTGACAGTGGCCTGTGCTCCTGTTTCAACATCCTCGCAGGTAATTAAATCAATCTCAATTTCAACCCTCATGTCTTCCGGTGCTGTGCAATTGTCGTAAACGCTATCCACCATTGTGGTTGAATCCTGAATGGTTAAATGGTACTCGCCATTTTCATCGAGGTATACGGTAATATCGGCACAGAACACTTCAGGTGCCTGGTCGTCGGTAATCATGTAATATGTTGAATCTCGACCTATATTTCCGCAGAAGTCTTCAATACTGAAATAGTAGATAACTTCCGATAGGCCCGGCTGCAATACATTTACGGTTGAACTAAAACTAAATGTTGACGGATCGATTGAACAGTTCGGATCGTACGCATCCGTTCCGGCCAGGTTCATAAAGTCCGCAAAACTGTTAATGCTTGGCGGAATAATTGTCGACAAACATTCAGCTGTATCGCCCGGAGGACCAATAACAACCGGAGGTACCAGGTCGTAGAAATCGATGGTTTGCGTACATGAATCCACCCGTCCGTAAATATCTTCTACAATGTAAGTTCGTTCAATGGTTAAACAGTAGGCTGTTGTATCAACCACATCGAAACTTCTTAGGTCTGCCACAATATTTGTAGGATAATAGTGACCGCCATAAGCAATAAACTCAGTAATGTTGCCTGCAGCAGGGTACTGCGTAACATCCGGACATTCAATCAGCGTATCAGGCGGGCAGCTAAATTCAGGATCGAAATACTGCAAAGTTACCGAGAGGCTATCGTAACAACCAATGTTATCGCTTACTTCCACCCAATAGTCACCGGCATATAAGTTGGCAATATCTGCAGTAGTTGCGGTGAATCCATCAGGGCCTGTCCAATTATAAGTGTATACGCCACTTCCGCCGTCAATACCTAAATCAATACTTCCTACAGGATTAGGATTATAGGCCGGGTCAAGGTGTGTTTCAGAAAGCTGGATGGCAGGAAGTATTTCCACCACAATATCCGCTGGACCAGCACACTGACCTGAATCAGGATAGAATACATAGGTGAATGTACCTACAACATCAGTAGGAATGGAATCAATTTCCCAGTGTCCTGTAATTCCGTTTATCGACGTTTCGGGCAAATCAGGCGATGGTGTGAACTGGCACAATGGAGAAAGACCGTCGAATACAGGAATATTGGTTAATTCGATAGTTATTTTCTGAATTATATCTACTGAATTACAAGGATCACTAAAGGTATAGATTCGATAAACAACTCCCGGCTCATCAATTCCTCCTAAAGAATCGCGTGAAGCAATCACCAGCGGTCCACAATTTTCTGTTACATATGCATTTACATTGATATAAGGATCAGGCACATCGCACTCGGCAGTAATTTCTGTTGGGAAATCCGGATCAATTTGTGGCGGAATGGTGTCATTCACATAAATCCTGTCAACCGCAATTGTTTCATTTCCACATTCATCTACAAAACGATATGTACGTTCATAAAGTGTAGGACAAGTTCCTGTAATAGTCTGCCCCTGATAATATATTCTTGCATCTCTTAAATCAGTACAATTATCATAATAGGTATTCGATATTCCTGGAATACCTCGTCTAAATTCTATCCAATCTGAATAATATGGTATCGGATCATTACACGATATTTCCTTAACTGGCATTGTTATTACAGGAGCTTCGTTATCCAATACCTGGAATACCTGGGTACAAGTCTCTTCCTGACCGGCAATATTTCGTAAGGTATAAGTACGCGTAATGGTTGGGCAGAAGGTTCCCTGTACTACATCGTTATAAAAGAAGGTATCGATTGGTACCGAACTGAAATATCTACCACCGGCTGCTTCAAAGTCATCTATATCCCGGTAATTTGGTCTAAAATCTCTACACTCGTAATATACATCAGGCAGATCCTGACATTCGAGCGCAATACTTACGTTGGCAAATACCTGTATCTGGTGTTCGCAGGTATTGATGTTTCCGCAATAATCCCAAACCTGATAAACGCGTGTAATGGTTTCCGGATTTGAATTGTTATCCGAATACTCATCTACAAGATCAAAACGTACAATTCCGCAATTATCGGCAAACGAACCACCGGCGCCCAGGAAGCTAAGCGAATCAAATGGTGGCGGAACAATACCATTGTTTACTGTTGTTGTTGGCGGACATGTAATTGTAGGATCTTCCGTATCGTTAACAATAATGGTATGTGTGGCACTTAAGGTATTTCCGGCACCATCCATCACGGTGTAAGTACGCACCTCTTCGTAACAATACCCCGAGCCGCTTACTACACTCGAATCAGCAGTAAACGACGCCGAATCGAGGCCATAAATCGAATAAACATCAAGGCTGGTATCCAGTGCCAGGTATTCATCAATGGAGTAAGCCACAGGATAATATTGTAAGTATTCGTAACAAATTTCATCGTCAAGTGAAGCCATAAACCTGTCAGGTGGCAACGGCTCGGTAATGGTTTCGGTAAATGTTTCAACACAGCCGTTGGCATCGGTAACAGTAAGCGTATAATCGCCGGCAGGCTGGTTAAACAAGTCTTCATCGGTGCCAACAACAATACCGGCGTCGTTGGTCCACTCGTAAGCATATCCTGTTCCCGGAGTACCACCTGCCACTGACACTTCAATACTTCCTGTTGATTCTCCGGCAACCAGCACATCGGTAACAGCATCAAGCGTAATCAGTATTTCGTCCGGCTCTTTCACTTCAACATCCAGCGTTGTAGTACATACCAGCGTATCGGTTACTGTTGAGCTTACCGTAACAGTGTAAATTCCTGCCGACAGGTTACTAATGTTTTGTGTAGTGGCGCCGTTGCTCCATAGGAAGGTAAGCGGCGGAAGACCTCCGGATACACTCAGTTCTATTGCTCCGTTACTTTCACCAAAACAAAGTACGTGCGTTACTAGCGTATTGATGGTAACCGGCGGGCTGATTACCAGGTGCAACCAGCTGGTATCGGCACATGTTGTTGCTCCTCCCAAAGTATGTTGATAGTCACCCGAAGTATAATACGTTGTTCCTGTTCCATCTGTCCAGGTGTATTCTTCGCAGGCATAAACTGTATCGTAAGTAGTGGTTCCGTTTATTAATGTGGTGTATAAAATGGCTACCGAGTCGCAACCCGTTGCAGTAGGAACACTTGCCACATATTCATCCTCAACGCTTGTTGAAACCGTAAACCCATTCCAGTCATATTCCGGATCGCCAACACAAAGCGTATCGTAATGCAAGGTTGTATCGGGTGGAATAACCGTAACATCGTAAATCATCAACGAGTCGCAACCGTAACTGTTTGGAATAGTATCGAAGTATATGCGCGACTGATCTGAAGTAATTGTGCGGTTATTTAACGGAACATCAGGTGCTCCAACACAAAGCGTCAGGTATAAGGTTGAATCGGTTACCGGCAAAATACTTACATCGTAATACAACAGCGTATCGCAGCCTCCCGGGCCGGGAACGTTATGAATGTATGTGCTATCAGTTTCTGATGATATGCTTTGACCGTACCAGTTGGCAATCGGTTCGCCAAAACAAAATACAGCAGGAATGGTATCTTTTATTGCAGGAACAATAGTAACATCGTATACCAGGAACGAGTCGCAGCCAAACTGGTTTGCCCCAACCAGTGTGTCGTAATACACCTGGCTAAAATCAGTTTGTATGTTAACGCTATTCCATGCAAACACCGGACTTCCCTCACAAATTATTGAGTCGAGCAAGGTATCGGTAACCGGATTCGAAATCAAGGTTAACTCCAGTCGCAGGGAGTCGCAACCGGCGTCGTAATAAAGTGTATCGGCATAAATACTGTCAACATCAGTAGCAATAGTAAACGAGTGCCATGTAAAAGCAGGTTCGTTGGCACATACTTCAATAGTATCGGTAATTACAACAGGGCGCAGAATCTCAACATCTAAATAAACAATCGAGTCGCAACCAAATTGGTTTTGCAATATGTCGGTATAAATACTATCGGTATAAGCATCCACCAGATGAGTGGTATTTACTCCCCATACAAAGGCCGGTTCTCCTTCACAAATGGTGGTATCAATTGTTGTGGTATCCGGAGGAAGAATGGTAACATCATAAGTCAGCAAAGAGTCGCAACCAAACTGGTTCGCTCCATACAATGTATCCAGGTATATCCGCGATTCATCAAAAATTATATCCCTGTTATTCAATGTAATAAATCCCGGACCGGCACAATAAGTTAAGTCAAGCAAAGTATCGGTTACCGGAAGAACATGAACACTTAATTCAACAACAGAGTCGCATAAATACTGATTTTGAAGCGTAACCTGGTAGGTACTGTCGAAAACAGTTTCTATTGTAATGGTATTCCAAACGTAGGGTTCGGTATCCTGACAAAGTGTATCAAATACATAAGTTGTATCGGGTGGAATAATGGTAACATCGTAGGTTAGCAAGGAATCGCAACCAAACTGATTCACCAAAGTATCGAGATAGATCTCACTGTAATCGGTTTGTATCCAGCGGTTATTCCATTGATAAGGATCGGCACCCGCACAAAGTTCGGCATACAACAAGGTATCGGTTATCGGATTAGAGAATACATTAATGGTAATCAGCAGAGAGTCGCAGCCCGAATCAGCATAACGAACCGTGTCGAGGTAAATGCTGTCGCGGTCGGGTAAAACGGTAATGTTTCCGTAAGGCTGGAAAGGTGCCTCGTTTTCACAGATATAGATTGTAGTATCGTACACTTCGGGGAAGAGCACTTTTACCGCCAGCGAAAGAATGGAGTCGCAACCCCACTGGTTCATTCCCACCAGCGTATCAACATAATCGCGGTCGGCATCGCTGGTAACCATCAGGCCATTCCAGGGGAAAGGAGCCGCTCCGGCACAAACTTCCAAACTATCGAAGCTAAAAGATGGCGGGTAAACATTCAGCACAATCGAATCGGATGCCTCGCAAAGTGCCTCGTCGGTAATGGTGTAAGTAAATACATAACGCCCAACAGGTGCGCCTTCAAAAGTTATTACGCTGTCGTTAACCGAGCTGAGGAATACCGATCCGTTTCCGGTCCATCTCTGCGTTAGTTCTCCTGTTCCGCCCTCCGGATTTCCGTGAAGCGTTACCACTTCGCCCTCGCATAAAATGGTATCGTCGGCCGTAACATCCACTAAAAGCAGTTCGGGCTCGGGCAATAGCACTGTATCGAGGTAGGTACATCCGTTTTCGTCGGTAACGGTAAGGTAATACGTGTCGGCCGGTAAATTATAGATGGAATCGCCGGTATATGTTGCACCCAGTAAGCTGGTCCAGTTATAGGTAAGCGTACCGGTTCCACCACTTGCCGATGCCGCAATTGAACCATCAGCATAACCATAACAGCTAACCTGACTCACATTATCAATGTTTGCCAGCAACTGCGGAGGATCAAACAGTTGTATCGAGTCGATATCCACACAACCGTTGGCATCGGTTACGGTAAGCACGTACATTCCTGCTCCCAATTCGGGTATACTATCAACGTTTCCGGCCGAGAAACCATCGGGTCCCTGCCAGCTGTAGATTAACGGTGCCAGTCCACCGACAACGTTGGCGCTTACATAACCTGTGTTTTCGTTGTAACACAGCGGATCGGCTCCGGCAAGCACAATATCCGGCGAACTAAACTCAAAGCTTACACTGTCAACTGCGGGTATACAGGTTTCGTTTTCGGCTAAACCATACGAGGTGAGCACCAGTGTTACACTACTGGCTGCACTGTCGGCAGGGCCAAGGTAGTATATCGGATGCAGGGCCATATCGTCGCTAAAGGTACCGTCGCCGGTAGTTGTCCACAACAGGCTGCTGTGGTTCCAGGCGGTATCGCCGGTTAGCTGAATATCGGCAAATTCGCAGATTACATCGTTAGGGCCGGCAATGGCTTCGGGTGGCGGAAATACCTTTATCTGTCCTACTTCCAGGGTATCGCAACCATGCAGCGACCAGTGGGTAACCTCAATATTAAACTCGCCAACCACATCCCACAGCTGTTGAATCTGGCTTCCCCAGGTGGTATCGTTGGCAGTTGGCCGGCCAATATCTCTGAAATCGGTGTAAGGAACCGAGTCGGCAAACACCGAGGAGTCGGGCATGCTGTAAATATCCCATTCGTAGTACGAACCCTCTTCACCATCGAGGCGGTAGGTGCGTTCGGCTCCCACACATACAGAGTCGATGACATAGGTTTGCCCCTCAGCTACCCGGGCGGTAACTGCCAGCACTATAATCATCAGTATGTATTTTAGCCTTTGCATGTTTTTTAGCTGCAAGCTGTTAGTTGCAAGCTACACGTTTGTTTTTAGATCTATATCGTTTTGCATCTCTCTCTTTTGTTTCCGCGGAGGCCATTTTTGGTGGCCGGAAGCCCGTTGCGGGTCGTGCGGAACACAATTCAGGTTTAGCGGAGCGCATTTCACCTGACGCGCTGTCAGTTTTCAGTAGTGCGGAATACATTTCACCTGACGCGGAGTCAGTTTTGGGTCGTGCGAAGACCATTTCACCTCGTGCGAAGCCTTCTTTGGGTCGTGCGAAGTCAAATTCACCTGGTGCGAAGAACTCTTTCACCGGTGCGAAAGCCATTTGCACCGCTGCCTTGTTCGTATGTATCCGCTTTTGTTGCATTTTTTTTAATCAGCTACAAGTTTATTCTCTCCTGCGCTACCCCTGGCCCCTAAAGGGGAAGGCCTGCGCACTGTTCCTTTTTAATCTTTGAGCAACCTCGTGCTTTCCTTTGTGAAACTTTGTGTTCAGTCTTTTTCAACACGAAGACTCAAAGACACTAAGTTTTTTCTATTTAAGCATTTTAACATTAATGCATTTAAGCATTCTTTAATTCCTTCTACAACCGTAAATCGTTAATCTTCATTCATCATTCTTTCTTCTTCTTTGTGGCTTTGCGACTTTGTGTTCAGTCTTTTTCAACACGAAGACTCAAAGACACTAAGTTTTTTCTATTTAAGCATTTTAACATTAATGCATTTAAGCATTCTTTAATTCCTTCTACAACCGTAAATCGTTAATCTTCATTCATCATTCTTTCTTCTTCTTTGTGGCTTTGCGACTTTGTGTTCAGTCTTTTTCAACACGAAGACTCAAAGACACTAAGTTTTTATCATTTTAGCATTAATGCATTTAAGCATTCTTTCATTCCTTCTACAACCGTAATTCGTTAATCTTCATTCGTCATTCTTTCTTCTTCTTTGTGGCTTTGCGACTTTGTGTTCAGTCTTTTTCAACACGAAGACTCAAAGACACTAAGTTTTTATCATTTTAACATTAATGCATTTAAGCATTCTTTAATTCCTTCTAAAACCGCAATTCGTTAATCTACATTCGTCATTCTTTCTTCTTCTTTGTGGCTTTGCGACTTTGTGTTCAGTCTTTTTCAACACGAAGACTCAAAGACACTAAGTTTTTATCATTTTAGCATTAATGCATTTAAGCATTTTTTCATTCCTTCTAAAACCGCAATTCGTTAATCTTCATTCATCATTCTATTTTCTCGCTAAGGCGCTAAGACGCTAAGTGTTTCCTCAATAACTCATTTACTAGTTCTTCCTTTTCCCGCGCTACCCCTAACCCCCAAGGGGGAAGGCCTACGCACTTTTGCCTTTCTACTTTTAACTTTTGCCTTAATAAATGTACTCCTTTCTCTCTCCATTCGCTAATCGTCTTTTAGGTAAATCTGCGACTGGCTTGGTTTTGGATAAATCAGAATTCCCGTACCCGGTCGTTCATCCACATCGTACTCGTAAGCTTTACAATTGTCCTCAACACGTATTATCCAAAAGGTAGTTTCGCCCACAGGCAGCGGGTCGGTAACCGGAATTACCAGCTCCGGATCCTGAACTCCACCCATCACGTTTACCACACTTGGTGTTACCTGGTCGCCAATGGTGTATTGCACCTCGTAAGGGCCACGGCCCGTAAAGCGGATATATACATTGGTAGGCTCGCCAATACATACTTCGTCGGCATAAATGTCCATCTCTAATTCCGATTCCAGCACTGTCATTACAAACATTTCTATATTATCTGTACATGTTATTTCATCCCAAACATGTATACTTACATAGTATTCGCCGGGAGCAAGCCCGGTAACCTGCACCGTTCGTCCTGCATACTGACTTCCCACAAAAGTTGTGGCCCGATCCAGTGCCAATGTTTCATCGAGTAATTCTACCGGTTGATTAGAGGCCGGAAAAACATCCCAAACAAAATGCGTTTCCGGAATATTCGGCCGACTGCTTACACTGAAAGTCATGGTATCACACTCATGCACGGTAATAGGCGTCTGTGCCGCAGCATTAGCCACAGCCAGCACCGCCAGCAAAATTGCCAGGGTAAAGTGGATGATATGTTTTTTCAGTTGGACCATATTTTAGCTACAAGTCTCAAGTTGCAAGCTTCAAGCTTCAAGTCTTTATTTTTTCTTTTGTTTGTCTTTCATTTTTATAAGCTACAAGTCGCAAGACTCAAGCTACAAGTTTTTGAACCACATAGGCACATAGGCCACAGTAGCCTTTTGTTTTTTGTTAGCTCATTCACTCCATTACTCATACACCATTTCTTCATTTTCCTGCGCTACCCCTGGCCCCTAAAGGGGAAGGCCTGCGCACTCTCCTTTTTTGTCTTTGTGTGACTTTGTGCCTTCTTCGTGCAACTTTGTGTTTAAAATTTTACCACAAAGGACTCACTAAGTTTCTCCAGGTATTTTGAACCACATAGGCACATAGGCCACAGTAGCCTTTTGTTTTTTGTCAGCTCATTCACACCATTACTCATACACCATTTCTTCATTTTCCTGCACTACCCCTGGCCCCTAAAGGGGAAGGCCTGCGCACTCTCCTTTTTTGTCTTTGTGTGACTTTGTGCCTTCTTCGTGCAACTTTGTGTTTAAAATTTTACCACAAAGGACTCAAAGTACCCACTAAGTTTCTCCAGGTATTTTGAACCACATAGGTACATAGGACACAGTAGTCTTTTGTTTTTTGTCAGCTCATTCACACCATTACTCATTCACTTTTTCTTCATTTTCCTGCGCTACCCCTGGCCCCTAAAGGGGAAGGCCTGCGCACTTTTGCCATTATTAATACTTAATCGATCATCCTTCATCCTTTCCAACTTTTCCTCCTGCAAGCGTCCATCTTCCGTGCAGTTCGTGCGGAATGCCGTTGTTGGATTATGGGTATAAATCACCCTGTGCTCTCTGTGGCTTCTCTGTTTTCTCTGTGGTAAAAATTTCTTAACCGCAGAGCTCGCAGAGTGCACACAGAGGCTCACAGAGGATTTTTGAATAAGCGTGACAAGCCCGTAGCCCATAGCAAACCGAGTTGCCGGTGCACGGCCACGTGGCCCGTCGCGCATATTTAGCAATAGCGTGCCGTTGAAGAAGCTGCAAGTTGCAAGCTGCAAGTTGCAAGTTACCCCCTTTGTCCTTCGGACATTTCCCCCCAGGAGGGGAAAGACGTTCTGAACAATAGACTGTACTCGCGACTCTCCAGGCGGTGCTTTGCCTTTACAGATGTTGTGTATATTATTGTTCACATTTCATCTTATTTTAAATTTTTAATGAGTTGCGTTTCTCCGATTGATTGTCATTCCGAACGAAGAGAGGAATCTGTTAGTCCTTTGCTCCGCTGTTACAGATCTCTCAGTTCCCGAAAGTTCGGGACAAGCTGTACCTCCTTCGAGATGACAAGAAAGATTGTAATGACAAGCTCGTTTATGAAACGCCGTTTCTTTCGTATGCCCTTTTTCGGGCTTCTCTCCAAAGTGCTCCGCCATTCGGCGGTAGGTTCATTCATTTTAATCGTTAATCAATAATCTTTAATCCTTTGCTTTCTTCTTCATAACCTCAGTCCTTCATCCATCGCCCAGGGCGAAGAGCAGGGCACGGAGTCGCTGCTCCATGCGCTCTGCCCCTTGCGCTCTGCGCTATATCTTGTCCCGATAAAATCGGGATCTTAGGTTATGAAAAAGCAAAATTCATAACTACTAGTCGTCACTAGGTGTTTTAGTTTCAAATGGAGTAGGAGTACTCTCGTCAATATCAGGTCTCGGAGTAAGTATGTAATCCGTAGCGTCTGATGTAAGATCACTAGGACAAGCAGCACCACCACCATCTTCTAAATCAGGATAAGTATTATCATAAGTTAAAGTTTCCGCATTGTACATATCACCATTAACAGTTAAAGTAATGGTTTCATTGCCAAGAATATTTTCAATTGTTGATCCATGGTCAACCTGAACCCGCACAATAATACATGCTTCAGCAACGAATCCATCAACACTAACTCCTGCAGGATAACCACTTGCCAACACAGGATCAGTTCCTACAGTATTCCAAGCACCCGTTGTTGCGGCATCAGCAGGGTATGCCCATCCAGTAATAACAGGAGTACTACCTGCATAATCTGATGTAACTGAGAAATCACCAGGCATCCATGAATGTTGCCAGTTTGCAGCGTTTACAGCAAAGAAAACATAATCGGTACCGTAATCTACAGTCAAATCTGTACCGTCATAAGATGCACTCTGAATTGGATTTACACAATCTTCAACAGGGGCTTCATCAATTTCAGCACCATTAACACCATCGTCTGCTATACTGGCAATATCAAGCGTAAAGTTGTATTGAGGAATAATACGGTAAATTTCCATATTATCGGTACAATTTGCATCGTCAACATTGTACACAACCAGCACTACAGTATTGGCGAGACCATCAAATGCTTTCCATGTAATATTAACAGTCTTAGAAGTATTAGGAGTTGTCACATCATTGTAGGCACCATCGGCAGTTAGGATATAAGGACTGCTTCCATCCGCAGGTTCAATAGTCGCAGCAATATTCCCCTGGGCATCTATAATAGTAGGATCTGCAGTAAGGTCTGCTACAAACCAATGAACATTACCTGTTGTCGTAGGAGAAGTAATAGTATAAGGATACGAAACACCAGGCAATGGAGCTAATGCATCACCTCCAGCCCCACAATCAATAGGTCGAGCTGTTGGGCAGTAAGTAGGTACACCATCTAAATAATCATAGTCTGCATGTCCACTAGCGAGACCACTTTGCCCAAAGGCATTGTTTCCGACTAAAAAAGCCGCTACAAAAAGTGTTAGAATTAAAATTTGCTTTTTCATAATTAAAATTTTTAATGTTTAGCTGTTCTTGGTTTATATCAGGTGAAATTACGTGTGGCATGTTTACCCCCTCCCACCGACGCTCGCATAGCTCGGTCGGCGTACTCCCCCTCACGAGGGGGAGAAATGTGGCCGGTGGTTCTCAGGCTCCAGGCAATTCTCCTTTCAATAAACTTCAGAACGTGTTTTTCTTTTTTTGAATTGATCGGTTATTATTTCGTTCAATTCAGTTAAACTTAGTTTCAAAATGTCAAATCGTTAGGGGCTCATCAACATTATTGTTCACCCGCTAGTTAGCGGTCAGGATCTTAATCAAGGGGGTATGCCACAAGTGGCACTTCCCCTGATTTCCTAATACAGATGGCCGGGCTCCGGGGAATTGTGGTATTTATAGGTTGTATCGCCTAAATACATGTTGTTGTTGTAGAGAAAATAAACACCACGTTTCTCCGTAGCCACAGGCAACCGGGAAACCAGTCGCCTTACAGAACCATACTCTCCACCTACTCTGTTCAGCAGAAAGATTTAAAGCTTTAGTCATGTTTCATAGGCACTTGATTTTTTTTTGTTAGCTACTAACCTATACCCCTCTGTCCGCCAGCTGGCGGACATCTCCCCCAAGGGGGAGAACTTTTCGCATTTCAATGCGTGTTGTGAAATCAGGAAGAACAGGCTTAAATTATTATCTCGTTTGCTCACGGTTTCCTTTTGGAAATAATGAGCGTTTTTATTTGTTTTTACTTCAACACCATCTCCACCGGCTCCGGTGATGGCCTCTGTCATTCTCATATAATTCTCCGTACCCCCCGACTTCCACCGGATCTTCTTCGAAGCCACCGGCTCCACTCGTCCCCCTACACGTAGGGGGACAGTTGAGGCCGCCAACTCCGCTTGACGGAGTGTGGCCGATACGGGGGGTAAAGTATCAACTAGCATCTTCTGATAAATTTCCCCCCAAGTGGGGAAAGTCGCTCCGGTGATGGCCTCGTTCATTTCGATCCGTCGGCTGACGGAGAGAAATCTGTTACTTTGTTGCTCCACTGTTACAGATCTCTCCTCGTATCCTCGTCGAGATGACAATAGCATTGAAGTCTCCGGCCCTAATTTCTCCGCCTTCCAGGAGGAGGGGACCGCGTTTACAGCGGTGAGGTGGTGAGAGTTATTATAATTAACTTTTACCGACCCCCTTTGTCCTGCAGACATTTCCCCCCAAGTGGGGAAAGTCGCTCCGGTGATGGCCTCTGTCATTTCGATCCATCGGCTGACGGAGAGAAATCTGTTACTTTGTTGCTCCACTGTTACAGATCTCTCCTCGTATCCTCGTCGAGATGACAATAGCATTGAAGTCTCCGGCCCTAATTTCTCCGCCTTCCAGGCGGAGGGGACCGCGTTTACAGCGGTGAGGTGGTGAAGTTGCCTCCAACTTCTTTCTATGTCTATATCGTGTCTCATTCCCTTAATTCTGTTTAATAATTTGTGGTCGTGGTGTAATGGTAATTTCTTCCATTACCTCCTCTGTCGTATTTCCGTTACAGTCGGTTACCCAATAATAAATATGATGAACCACAGTGGTAAAGGTCACACCATCGCCCCACAGGTAAATATCGGTTGGCAATCCGGTTACCGGATGCGTATAAGTTGAAGGTTGACCTGTTCCTTCAATATTCGGATGAGATTCCATAACTCCTGTTACTGAATTTGGAGTATCGCTAAATTCAATTCTCCAGTTTATGGCCATTTCTGTAGAGTCGCAGCAGTTATCTTCCAATGTAAGCAGATCGAGGTATTCATCGCCGGCAAACATGGTTCGGTAATCAACCGGGAATTTTTCTACCAGCGGATCGACATGGTTAAATACCGGGTTCGCATTAGCAGGATCGTAAACGGCCCAGTGCAACATGTCAACACAGTTTTCGTATGGTGCTGTTGTAAAGGTTGGAGGAATTGTATCGATCACTTCTATCCAGTGCGAACAGGTATCGAATCCGGAAATATTTTCAGCCCTCCATTCAATAGTAGTTACCCCAAGCGGGAAATCCATTACGCCCAGCGGGTTTGGTTCCGGATCGGGCGCATCTTTTATATACGTATGTGTTTGTGTCGAACCATCGGGGAAAGTTATGGTATAAGTCCAGGTAATTGGCGGAGTTCCCTGTATCAGGTCGGCCACACCCGGATCGAATGTAGCTTCGCAGTTACCTTCCGAACCATCGAGGTAAATTGTTGTATCCGGCGGACATTCAATATCAGGTGCACCAAGCACAGTAATGTTATGACTACACTCAACGATATTTCCGTGTCCGTCTTCAAAAGTGTAGGTGATGGTAGTAGTTCCCAGGTTAAATGTATCGGGATAATGAACCACATTAATACCATTTGCCAATACATCATTTTCAAGTTCTGAAAGCGTGGTTGCTCCGCTCACTGTCCACGTTAGCGTAGAGTCGCAGTTGTCTTCGAAATAAGGAAGATCAATGGTAATACCCGATGCATATGCCCGATTAAAATCGGCCTGTAATACTGTATCCGGTGGACAGGTTAAGGTTGGCAGCAAGTCAATTACTTCAACATCCACCAAACAATATTCCTCGTTCCCAAAAGTATCGCGAATGGTCCATGTAACCGTTGTAATACCAATTGGATAAAGCGTATCGGCATCGTTGGTTCCCGTATAGTCGTTGGTTATTGTATATACTGCTGTTGAACAAGGATCGCTAATAGTTGGTGGATCCAGATCGACAAAAGTCTCACATTCGTTCGGATTTACAGTAACGGTAACTGAGGTAGTTGGACAATTAACAACTGCCGAAGGAATACTCGGACGCGACATTGAAACTGTAAATGCACAGTCAGCGGTATTCCCGTCAGGATCGGTAACCGTATAAGTTACTGTTGAAATACCGAACGGAAACTCTATTGAAGAAACAGAACCAACGCCGATAGAATCAAGTGCACCCGTAATTACATAACTAATAGCCAGCGAATCGTCGGGCCAGCAAGGAGCATCTACATCTGGCTCCTGAATATTAACAGGAATTGCTTCACACTGATCGGCTGTTAATTGCTGAACAACATCAGATGGACAGGCAATTGTTGGCAACTGAACACCGCTTATATCAACATAAACCGTACAAATGGTATCGTTGCCCGAATTATCGCTTATCGTCCAGTTAACCTGCGTAATACCAACAGGGAATATTTCATCCGAGATAACAGAAAGTCCGTTAAAATCATTGGTAATTGTGTAGGTTGCCGTAACACAATAGTCGCTTACAACAGGAGGATCAAGAGAAATAGCCCTTTCACACTCGGTTGAACCAAGGACTATCGGCGCTGGATCAGATGGACAAGTAATTGCTGTCCACGGAATCTCGTCGCGTAACATTTCCACGGTAAACGAACAGCTGTCAGCATTTCCATCAGGGTCGGTTACTATGTACCAAACCGTATTCGTTCCAACCGGGAATTGAAGTCCGGAAACATATCCCACTCCGGTAGTATCCCATGCTCCGTTTTCTATTCTGAAACTCAAAGCCAGCGAATCCACCGGCCAACAAGCATCGGAAAAAGTTGGATCAGTAATTGCCGGTGGTATAGCATAACAATTGTTTGCATCCATAGTGCCGCTAACATCAACACAACCTCCAATATCAATTCCCGGAGCTGTAATATCCAGAATACGCACAGTAAACGAACAAGAATCGCTGTTTCCGTCAGGATCGGTAACAACATACTGAACGGTAGTTAATCCAACATTAAAACTTTCGCCAGCAACAGAACCGGTGCCTGTACCTGTGGTGGCTCCGGTCATTGTCCAGGTTAATGTTAACGAATCAACAGGCCAGCAATTATCTGAATAAGTTGGATCGGCAATTATAGCGGGAACTTTTGAACAGTTGTTTGCCGCCGCTGTATCGCTCACATCAACGCAACCACCAATGTCAATTCCAGGAGGAGTAACATCAACAATTGTTACTATAAACGAACACGAATCCTGAAGACCATCTGGATCGGTGACAACATAAGTAACATATGAAACGCCAACATTGTATTCGACCACTGCTGCAGAGCCTGTTCCGCTTGCTGTTGTTGCTCCGTTTACTGAATAAGTCAACACCAGCGAATCAACTGGCCAGCAATCATCAGAATAAACAGGATCGAGCATCGTATCCGGAACCTTCGAGCAGTTATTAGGAGCAGCTGTTTCCGTCACATCCTGACAACCGTTTATATCGATATTTGGTGGAATGGTATCAACAATAGTTACCAATTGTGTGCAGAACGAAACGTTACCACAATCGTCGGTAGCTGTCCAGGTTACTGTAGTTGTTCCAACAGGTAGCTGCACCGGAGCATCGTTGGTTATTATTATTGATGCCTCGGGAGTACAATTATCAGTGGCCGCTGCAGTTCCCATGTCCATGCCCGTTTTGGTACACTGACTCGGATCGGTAAACTCCGAAGTATCATTTGGACAAACAATTACCGGAGGAATGGTATCAAGAACATTTATAATCTGTTGTTGCGTTGTGTCGTTACCGCAATTATCAACAACTGTCCAATCGCGATAAATAATGTATTCTCCTGCGCATGAGCCATCAACAACATTGTCATTATACGAAATATGCAAACTATCTTCTGTGCAGTTGTCATATAAATCGGTTGGATAACCTGTAATTGTAGGATCAGCATCGTAATTACATAATGCATCGCTATACACGCTGGTATTTACAGGTACAGTAAACGAAGGGTTAAGTTCTACAAGTAACGGGAAATCGATGGCAAAAAAAGCTGCGCCGGTTTTCACCTGACCGCAAACATCGGCTGCCGAATAATTAATAACAATTTCTCCACCGCAAATATTTGGCGAAGTAAATGAATCAACCGCCGTAGCAACCACATTACAACCACCGCTATACCCAAACTGACTAATCCAGCTGGCAAAGGCAGCATCAACATCCAACTGATCGGAGCAGGCATCTAATAAAGTATCTTCCGGAACTGAAATCACCAACTCCGGGGCATTAACCTGAAAAGTTGCTGTACAGCTGTCCGTCTGCTCACATTCGTCGGAAACAATATAATTCACCACAACCACACCTCCACAGGTAATCGGCGGTGTATAAATCGATAGGTCGGATTCGTTTACGTTACAACCGCCTGTATATGCAAATTGTGCGATCCAGTTATCGAAAACAGTTTGAACTTCGGCGGCCGAACAACCTTCCACAATCGTATCGCCAGGACACGTAATTGCAAGAGTATCGGCATTTCCAATGGTAAAAGTTGCAACACAGGTATCGACGGTCGAACAAACATTTTCCCCGCTTCGGGCAATGAATTCAAAAACCAATTGTCCGTTACATAGCAGATCTCCAAGTGGAGGTATTGAATCAATATTTGTAACCAAATCACAACCACCACTTGCCGTGAATCCATCAACCCAATTGTTATAGGCAGCAGTAATTGCCAGTGCTCCTGAACAACCCGGTAAATTCGGGTCAGGAGGACAGGTTATGCTTAGTGGCGGTGGGTCCATTACTGTGAAAGATGAAGAGTCGACAGCTGAATCGACACATTTCCCCTCGCCATTCCATGCCCTGAATACAAATGAAACAGAGCCTCCACAAGTCAGGTCGGGCAATTCGGGTATCGAGTCGATATTGGATTGTACATCGCAACCTCCGGTAGTGGTAAACCCGGCAACCCAGATATCATAGGCTGCCCTTATCGACGCAGTATCGGAACACAATGGCAGAGTTGCATCACCCGGCACATTAACATGTAAATCCACAGGAGCTTCCACTGTAAAAGTACGGTAACAATCAATACTGTTTGGACAGCTTGGCGACCCAAGGTTAACAACATACCTGAATTCAATTTCTCCACCACAACTTAAATCAGTTAATTCAGGAACTGAATCAATATTGGTTGTAACTGTTGAACAACCACCCACGTATGAAAATCCCGCAATCCAGGCTTCATAGGCTACACGTATTTCAGCGGTATCGGTGCAGGCTGGTAACAACGTATCGTTCGGACAGCTTAAAGCTAAATCCTCGGCAGCCTGAATAACCAAATGCGAGGTACATGAATCAACTTGTCCGCAAGCATCGTAAACAATTAGTGTAAAATCAAGCTGCCCGCCACAGCTTAAATCGGTTAATACCGGAAACTCATTTAAGTTATCAAATACCGTTTCGCATCCACCTATATAAGAAAATCCGGCCTTCCATGCATCATAAGCAACCTGAATATCGGCAACGTCTGAACAGGATGCCAGCGTATCGCTTGGCGGGCACGATAAAGTTATGGTGTCAATCACTGTCCAAATAATTCGCTGCGTAAATGTTTCCGACTCCAAACCGCAATCATCGACATATACCCAGGTACGGGTTTGCGAGTTTTCGCACCCATTGCTAATTATAGCGGTGGTTGTAGGGTATCCGGTTTGTATGCTAAATGTATCGCAGTCATCGAATACTGTCGGGCCGGTAAATGCCGTGTCCGGATCAAAGCCGACCGGCTGGCATTCAGCATACTCAATTAGCGTATCGCCGGATACTACAGGTGGATCATTTGGTACATCAAGATTGTAAATAATCAGTTCTCCCGGGCCACCTGTGTTTAAATCGGTTGAAACGGCAAATGATATATTTTCTCCACCAGAAACCGGAACAGAAACACTACCCGATGCACCATTCACATTTCCTAACATTACCGGAGTTGTTCCGATAATATAATTAGCCGCATCAACATCGGGAATGGCCGGATTTATTATGAAAGAGTGGGCCGCCACATACATATTATACCTGTTGCGGGAGTTATAACTTGGCCATGAGAACGTTTGCGTTCCTGCCGATCCTGTCGATGAAATTAGTTCTTGCGCAACCCGTGCTGTAGTTTCGTAATCTTCGTAAAACATTGTGGTACTCCCCAACGGAGAATTGATATATTCCACATCGCCTGAACTACCACTAATATTAATGGCAAGAGCAGAAACCAGCATCGAATTGGCATTTGTAACCGAAACTGCCGGTATTGTTGCATTCATGTAATCTCGTGCAGGATAAGTAAGGTACTGTGCAATTCCGTCATTATCGCCAATTACGGTTGCCTGGTTTTGATCGGCACCCGAGATTCGAACCGAATAGATGCGATCGTTACTACTCACATTCGAAAGATTAAACCTGTAATCGGTGGTTCTGCTTACGTCGGCAGATGTTGCAATTTTATAAAATGAAGCCAGGGTTACTGCACCAGAATAAGTGTCTCTCCTAATTTCAATAAACTCACCATCGTTATCGCTAATCGTTCCTGTGTTATCGTTAACATGAATGGTAACAATTATTAAGTCGCCAACTTCAATATTTGTCGGTGGAGCCACGTACATTCGGCTACTCGATCCATTATTACTCCCCACCTGCTGATCTTCCTGGTGCCAGACAATCTTATTGACGGGTGCTTTAAAATACCAGTCGAAAGATAATGTTCCGGCACCAGCACAATGTGATATACCAAATGATCCGGGATTACCTGATAAATTATCGCTACCTACAATGTTAATCGCGCATGGCGATTGGTTATCATCAAGGTAACCATTATTTCCCGGCGAGCCGGATTCTATCCAGGTAGCCGGTTCCAAACAACTTTCAAAACTGCCGGGAGGTAACACATTCATTATCCGTTCATCTGTTAAAGGAACACACTCACCGCTTCCATCAGGATCGTTTGATGTAAGTGTTAAGGTTATTTCGCCAACAAAATCGGCTGGTGGAGTATAAGTTGCCAGCCCCGGATTTGAGAAGTTTTGCGAAAAACTGCCTCCAGCCACATTTGCAGTCCAGGTTCCACCGGTTGAAGTTGACGCTATACCACCAACATAAGCACCGTCCAAAGTTATTGGAGAAGGAGATGATGAAGTACAAACAAAGTCAGGTCCTCCGGCTTCAATGCGTAATGATGAAACAATATTTAAGATGGCCGGATTACTATATTTTATACATCCGGTATACGGATCGGTTAATTCTACAATAAAGTAGTGGTAACCTAAACGGTCGTTAATGGCCAGATCAACAATCCATTGATAGGGACCTTCCGAATCATTCCATCCATCGCCAAAAGGTCCTTCTCCGTGCGGAGCTTGCACCCATGGCCCTTCTTCCGATTGACCATACAGAATCCGTACTCCCCAATTATCATCATCAAAATAGTCGCCATCGGTTAGCAATCCGTAACTGTTAAAAAATCCCCAGGTTCTGGTTGGATGTAGTATTTCAAGGTCGTTACTGCTTAAGGCCTGAGCCCCGGCACAAACTTCAATAAAATCCTCAACAAAATTGGAGTTCCACGAATGTTCCAATTCAATAATTGAAGGCTGAACGGTAACCACAATATTAAAAGTGCCGCCACAACCATTGTGTAATGCCGTAACTTCGTATACAACAGTTCCGGCCGTTCCGATGTTATAACTGGGCTCTGTAATACTCGAATTAACCAATATATCAGTAATCATTGTATCGCATCCTGAGGCACAGTCAGTGAATCCCGAAACGGATGTTCCTGAAGAATTATCATAAGCTACCCAGCTAAATGTTGCATCGGGCACCAATTGATTTAAATTAATATCTACTGAGCTTTCGCTACAAATTGTAAGGTATTGATCTAATACTATCGGCTGCGGATCGACTCGTATTTGAAAAGTACATGAACTAACACATGAACTATCGTTTGTATAAGAGTAAGTTATTGTATGCAAGCCAACATCAGCCACCATTGGGTCAAACGTATTCCCGCTTACTCCGGGCCCGGAAAAAACCCCTCCGCCCGGTGTTCCCTCAACCAAATTAACAATACCGGCATTCACACAAAAAGTGGTGTCGCCCGGGCAGGTTACTGGCGTTAACTCGTTTACCACAACATTTTGTGTACTTGCAGTAATTGCGCGGCAGCCGTTAAGGTTAGTATAATTAACATTTACACTTTGCGGGCCAAGTGCATCCCACTGAATTTCAATGTAGTCGTCGGTAGAACTTCCACCTCCAATAACAATCGCTCCTGCCGAATAAATCCACTGGTAATCGGTCATTCCAGGCTCGGTTGTGTACGTATAAACAATGGTATCAAGACATGCACTTGTGGCTCCGGTTATGGAAGGATGTGGCATTGGATCAACAGTTACACTATGATTGGTAACAATAGAATTACAACCATTAATACTTAAATAGTCAACGCTTACAGTTTGAACACCAGCCGAATCCCATAGAATGGTAACAGAATTACTGAACGGATCGCCACCGGCAGTTATTGTTCCCCCAATAACCGACCAGTTGTAATCCGACATTCCTGATTCTGTTGTGTAGTTTCCGGTTGTACCTTCGCAAACCGTTTGAACACCGGTAATTGTTGGTATAACCTCATTAACTGCTTCTACCGCCAAAACCGATGGCGTAATTGCATTACAGTTGTTCGCATTTGTATAATCTACACTAATGGTGTGATTTCCAATTGAATTCCAGGTTACATAAACAATACTATCGTTTGCTCCACCGGTTATTGTTCCTCCTGCCGAAACTGTCCAGTTGTAGTTTGTCATTCCCGGATCTGTTCTGTAAGTTGCATTGGCAGATCCTGCACAAATTAATCCGGGACCATTTATTACAGGAACCGGCGACAAATGCACCCACACATCCAGAGTAGAATCAGCAGTTGCAATACATCCTGAAGTATCGGTATAATTTACACTTATTGATTGCGCACCATCTGCGTTCCAACGTATAGTAGCTGTGTTATCGTTAAATGTACCTCCTGAAACAATAGTTCCGCCTGCGGAAACAGTCCAGATATAATTTGTCATTCCGGCATCTGAAGTGTAAATATGTTCGGTTCCGGTACAAGCTGTATCAACGCCGGTCAACGAAGGTACGGGTTCAGGATTTACATAAACATCGTGTTCGGTAATACTCAAGGTCGTACTATCTGCAGTACACCCGTTTCCATTGGTGTAATTTACACTAACGGTTTGGTCTCCTGCACCATTCCATTCTACCGTAACCGAATTATCAGTTAAAGCACCGCCTGCCGAAATTGTACCACCTGCCGAAATATCCCATAAATAATTGGTCATTCCCGATTGAGTAATATAGGTAATGACCTCTCCTTCGCAAACATTTGCCGAACCGGTAATGGTTGGAACCGGAACTGCATTTACAGTAACCGGATATATGGTAGATATTGTAGCCGAACATAAATTACCATCGGTGTATCGAACACTCACATTTTTACTTCCGGGTGTGTCCCATGTAATAGTAATGGTATTACTTAGCAAATCGCCACCGGCAGTAATTGTAGCTCCCGATGAAACATTCCACACATAATCTGTCATGCCTGGCTCGGTGGTATAAACATTGCCCTCAATATTTGCACAAATCTCATCGGGTCCCAAAATAGTTGGCACAGGTGGTTCGATGACTACAATTTGTGCGGTATCTTTCACATCAGTGTTACTGCAATATGGCTCTGAAATGTAGGCTACCTGTATTAATTCATATTCAAATACTCCCGAATTGTTTGTAGGAACCGGAAGAGGTACCGGTGTGTAGGCCGGAATTACCACTGTATTAGTATCGGCTCCGTTAATGGTATATGTTGCTTCAACAATTCTACCGGTTGCACTTTCAAAAATCAGGCTGGCAGCAAGTCCTCCCTGGCAAACAGTATCACCACCGGAGATAGTTGCGGTTGGTGATTCGACAACAAGGATATCGAAAGAAACTGCAGTTCCTGTGCATCCGTTAAGTTTAGGAGTTATTGTAATAGTAGCCGTACCTACTATAGGAGTAAACGATGAGATTTCACTCACATCAGTCGCATCTGCCAATCCGATGGATGCACCTCCCGAAATATCAAAAACTACATTCGATGGAATTCCGGAGAGTGGATAAGGATCGGTGGGTCCGGCTTCGCAAAAAACCAAACCTGATGGCGCTATAGCCTCGGGCGTAGGATTTACAGTTATCAAAAAGGTATCCGCTATTCCGTCGCAATACAATCCCCGCGGAGTTACAACAATCTCGGCATTAACCGGAACAGTATCTGAATTCACTGCTGTAAATGAAGTAATATCACCGGTTCCGCTTGCAGCAAGTCCAATGCTTGCATCGGTATTTGTCCAGTCATACGAAGTTCCGGTTCCGGTGAAATTAATTGCAGAAACAATGTCGCCATTGCATACAACAATATCAGTAGTAGAATCGACAACCGGAAGTGGATAAACCGTCAGGTTTCGTATAAAACTTTCGCTGCTCAAATCACAATCTCCTGATGTTGATGGAAAAGTTACAACAACCCGGTATTGTCCGGTTAGATTTGGTGTTGCTCCGGCAATAGTCAGTTGATCGGAATTAACACCTGAAACAACAGTGGTATTAGAAAGATTTTCCCAGGTACCCGCTGAATCAATTTGCCATTGATAAGAAACAGGAATTCCACCGGATGTAGCTACCTGAAGCGAATAATTCTGTCCCTCACAGATTTCAGTATCCTCAATATCAGGAGTTACATCAGTAATTTCGTTCACTAACAATGTTACTAAGTTAGAAGTAAGTACCGTACAATTATCGGAAATAACAACACGATATTGAGTACCGTTAGGAGAATCAGCATTTCCAATGTTCAGCACTTGTAACGAATCTGTATCCTGATTCAACACGTTAGGTCCGGCAGATATAGTTGTAAATACACTTTCCGATGGCCGCATGCGTTGCCATTCATAAGTTATCGTTCCGGCTCCTCCGTTAATATTAACCCCAAACTGAACTGTTGAGGCAAAACAATTCGTTATATCTGTAGGCTGAGCAGCAATGTTCATTGCAGGAGGTTCGGTAAGAACAAGAGTCGGATTTAGAATGATAAAACAGGAAGGATCAGAAATATCGCGAATACGAACATCATAAGTTCCGGCATATAAATTCAGAAAAGCGGTATCGGTTTGCCAATTTGTCCCTCCATCAACAGAAAACTCATAGCTTCCATATCCTCCGGTTGGATTCGATAGAATAATCTCGCCATCGTTGCCACCATTGCATGAAATATTACTCGAGTCGATGTTGGCAGTTAATATTGAAGGCTCAGTTAATATTAATGCGGCATTCAGAATTTTTTCGCAACCGTTCGCATCTCGCATTCGGACATCGTAGGTTGCAGGAATAAGGCCTGCAAAGTTTGAATTTGATGACCAGTTTGTACCACCGTCGATACTGTATTCATAACCGCCAGTTCCGCCGGCAGAAGAAAGCAAACTTATGGTCCCGTTATTAGCACCAAAACAAGTAATATTTGCTGAATCGACTAATGCATACAAACTGTCGGGCTCGGTTAGTATCAACATTGTATCAAGCGGAATAACACACGTTAAATCGTTAGCATCTCTTATCCACACATCAAATGTATCGGCCATAAGGTTTATATATGTATAACTACCCGAAACAAAATCTTCCCACGTAGTGCCTCCGTTAATGCTAAACTGATAGGCTCCCGAACCACCATCAGGATTAGAAAGGGTAATTTCACCATCAGTCTCACCATAACAAGAAATATCCGTTAATGTAATATCGGCATCAAGAATAATGATTTCGAGAGCGGCATCAAGAACAACAGAGCAGGTAGGAACATTTGCATCGCGCATTTGCACATCGTAAAATCCGGGAGAAAGCCCCGTAAAAATGGTATCCGACTCCCAGGAAGCACCACCGTCGATACTAAATTCAAAAACATTTGAACCTCCAGAAGCCGAGATTCTTATCTCGCCATCGTTACCTGATGAACAACTGGCATCAAGCGAAGTGAGCAATGCCTGCAGTGGTTCAGGTTCTACAACCTCAAAAGTTCCTGTGGTGTCGCCGCATCCAAACGGATCGGTAACACTCCAATTGTATGTTCCGGCACCAATTCCACTAAAAGTGTTTATAGGTTGCGAAACACCATTGAATGTGTAGGTTAGCGCACCTACACCTCCTGAAACAGAAATGGTTATATCGGCAGGTTCGCCATTACACAAAATGGTTGTTTGCGAAACATTTGCAGTAATTTCAACCGGGTAATCATCGTCGGAAACAGTAACAACAGCCTGGCAGGTTGAATCGTTTCCGTAACCATCGGTAGCTGTTAAAGTAACCGTATTGGCACCGAGATTTGTGCAGTTGAAACTATTGGGCGACACACTCAAAGTAGGCACACCGCAGTTGTCGGTACTTCCATTGTCGATATCGGCAGCAACAATTGCGGCCAGTCCGTTTGCATCTAACTGAATGGTAATATCCCTGCATCTGGCTACAGGTTTTTCAATATCCTCAACGGTGACTGTGGCCACACAGTCGGAGCTGTTTCCATTGTCATCTACAACAGTTAATGTTATCAGATTGAGGCCGGTTTCACTGCAATCGAAAGTGTATTGCGAAATAAACATCGTATCAATTCCACAATTATCCGAACTACCATTATTTACATCATTTGCCGTAATTGATGCTGAACCTGATCCGTTGAGTTGAATAGTAATATCCCGACAAATGGCGTTAGGAGAGATTGTATCCAGCACATTTACTTCTGCATTACAGGTACTTGAATTTCCATTATCATCCGTTGCTGTTAGTGTTACTGAATTTGATCCTAAGTCAGTACAAGTAAAATCGGTTGCCGACAAATTAAGCGAGGCTATTGCACAATTATCAGTGCTTCCATTATCAATTGCAGCGGCTGTTATACTCACTTGCCCGTTAACATCAAGATAGGCATTAATATCCCGGCAGGCGACAACAGGTTTTACAGTATCCTGAACGGTTACAGTTACTGCACAGGTGGCTTC
Source organism: uncultured Draconibacterium sp. (assembly GCF_963676815.1). Lineage (NCBI taxonomy): Bacteria > Pseudomonadati > Bacteroidota > Bacteroidia > Marinilabiliales > Prolixibacteraceae > Draconibacterium > uncultured Draconibacterium sp. Next base: position 2,458,626 of record NZ_OY781365.1, on the reverse strand, counting down.
ATTTCCATATAAATCAACTGCTGTTAAGCTTACCGTGTTATCGCCAATATCGGAACAGTCGAAACTTGAAACATCTATTCGAAGACTGTCCAATCCACATCCGTCTGATGATCCGTTATCAATATCTGCAGGGGTGATTGAAACCACTCCTGTTGCATCCAACTGTACGGTAACATCCTTACAAATTGCTGTTGGTTGTTCATTATCGGCCACCGTGACGTCAAAAGAACAGGTATCAGAAACATTTCCAGCTGCATCGGTATAAATATATTTTACGGTTGTTGTTCCGATTGGGAATTGCGCACCTGAGGCAAAACCTTCAACCAGGGTTCCCGGAATAGCTAATCCATCACAATCATCATCGAAAGCAGGCACAGTATAAGAAACAGTGGCATCGCATAAACCTGCATCGGTATTCACAATAATATCGGTTGGGCAGGTAGCAGGTGTTGGCCTTGTTGTGTCTCCAACCGTAACGGTAACAGTTGTTGCTGATGGACATCCGTTGGCGAGAGCAGTAATCTCAAAGGTTGTTGTAACCATCGTTCCCGGTGTTAAACTATTCAAAACACCATTGATGGTATTTCCTGAACCACTGTCGGGCATACCGGTTAAAACTCCGGTGTTATCTCTTGTCCACGAATAAGTGGTTCCGGGAGTGCCATTTGCATTTGAAAGATCGATTTGAGCGATAGCATTACCAGGGCAAATGGTTTGCGAAGAAATTCCGGCAACTATATCAGGTCCTTCGTCAACAATCAGCTCACCAATATCAATAAGCAAACTTTGACAGGTTGTAGCACCTGCCCCGTTATTATTTGGCTGAGTGATGTTAAAGGTAACGCGTACCGAATAAGTACCGCCTTCGCTTACCTGAGCATTTGTTATAGTAAGTGTTTGTGTTGTCGTTCCGGAGAAAACTGCATTGTTTGAAACAGGGCTACTGTTTAAGAACCATTCGTACAAAACAGGAACACTCCCCGAAGTAAGAACACTAAATGTTGCTGCACCATCCTGACATACAGTAGTGGTATCAACTAATGCATTTAGTATTGTATTAACAGTTATTGCCGCCACTGAAGAGGTGTCGCTGTTTCCGCATACATCGGTAACAATAACACGATATTCAGCATGATCGGGATTATTTGAATCACCAATATTCGTAACAACCATAACATCGTCGGTGGTTACAATATTACTGACCATTGCAGCATCACCCCATGCATCAGACGAAGTTGGGCGCATTTGCCATGCATACGAATATGGTGTTTCGCCACCGATGGCAGCAACGGTAAATTCAACACTTTCACCCAAACAGTCGGTTTGGCTGGCAGGCTGAGTAGTAATTTCAGGTGGAGATGAAACACTTAAAACAGCATTTGTAGAAATTGCGGTTCCACAACTACTGCTTGCAACCACATCGTAATTTCCGGCATCAATTGCCTGAATATTATTCACAATCAGAGTAGCGCCTGTTTCTCCCGGAATATCTGTTCCTTCGAATCGCCATTGATAAGTTGGCGCCGGAACACCCGCTGCAGATGCTGTAAATGTTGCCGAACCGTTTAAGCATGCCGAAACATCAACAGGATTTTGGGCGAAACCAGGCTCTTCTGAAATAATCACCTCAAAAGAACAATTTGAACTATTCCCTTGTGCATCGGTGGCAGTCCATTCAACTGTTGTTGTTCCTATACTAAACTGAACATTGTTTAATGAAGACCCCGTTCCGCTACTCGCCCCGCTCAAATTGTAATTTAAACTTATCACTCCCGGACAATTATCTGTTGCGATTGCATCCCAATCGGTTCCGGTTTTCAGGTAAGTACTATTATACGGTGCACATTCTGCCTGATTTCCAACGCAAGTAATATCCGGTCCGCTGCCATCGGATAATATTGTTACATCAAAACTACAAGTGGTATCATTTCCGGCAGCATCAACTGCATGCCAGGTTAGGGTTGTTATTCCTTCCGGAAATACATCGCCGCTGTTTAAGCCAGTTCCATCGGTTCGTGTCGCCGTAATTATACCATCGCAATTATCTGTAAATACCGGCTCACTAAAAACTACTGTATCTCCACAAACAACAGAACTCATTGTTTGATTGATATCAGCAGGACAATTACTTATAGCAGGTGCTTCATTATCTTCCACTGTAACATTAAACGAGCACTCTCTGAAATTAGAAGGATTAGCGTTTTCGGTTGCACGGTAGGTTACGGTTGTCGTTCCGGTTGGAAAATCATAATTACTTATGTTCCCGTTACCTGAATCAGTTGCATCACCAGTCATAGTCCAGGTCAACGTTGTACCGGGATCGCAACTAATGGTTGGCGCATCGGGGGTAATTGTTGCATTACATTCTCCCGGATCAACAAATAGATCGTAATCACCCGAACATTCAATCGCAAAAGGTTGAACGGTTATTGTAATTTCGTAAGCGTCGCCTGCACATTGCGAACTCCATGAGGACCATGAACTGCAGTTTGTTCCTCCCCAAAACCTCCATTCGCAACTTCGTTCTCTTGAATACGACCAAGGAGTAACGGAAATGGTAGCCGTTTGAACAACATCGGTATTATTTATTAATGGAATTGTAAGGTTATTCAATGCATCCGGATTACTAACAGTTCCGTTACCAATTGGGCCACCATTTGTATTTATTGCAACGTTCGGATTATCAACAGTCCACATAAATTGTGTAACCCATTCTATTTCGTCCCAATCGGATCCCCACCACCGCTGAAATGTATAATTAAGAATCGATCCGGCTCCTCCTGAGCTTGCTCTGAAATCAAACGAGAAATCTTCTCCCTGACAATAACTTGTTGCGGGAATAGCTTCCGGGTTTACTTCCAGATCATAAGCTGTTGAAATTACTGCCACCGAAGTTGTGCCATCATCGCCCACGCAACCATCAGGGCTGATAGGAGTAATGGAGTAAGTGACACCGCCCGAAATACTTTCTTCAATAATATTTCCTGTTCCTGAACTTCCATCGTCTCCCGACCAATTAAAAGTAGTTCCGAACACATTACTGCTTAACACAATACTGGTAATTCCATTATCGCACAATATGGGTGTATTATTCGTAACTGTAATTTCCGGTATTGGATTCACTGTTATAGTAAAGCTTTCAGCAACACCTGAACATCCCTGCCCTGTATACAAAGGAGTAACGGTAACTGTTGCAGTAACAGGTTCGTTACCCATGTTATTTGTTGTAAATGCAGGAATATTGCCATTACCACTTGAAGCGATATCCCAAATTGAATCGATATCTATTGTCCAGCTAAAGTCGTCGGCATTATTACCTGAAATTGATATTTCGCCTATAGCAACATCATGGCAATCTTCAATATCAGCAATGGAATTAACCGTTGGCGAAGGATGCACAATAACATCCATTGTTGTGTCTTTAGAGCAGTTGTTTGCATCGGTCACAGTAAGTGTAAAAGTTCCATCGTAGCTCACATCCGCATTCAGAATCGTTGGATTTTGTGCATTGTTTACAATCGTTCCATCAGGGTATTCCCAGGTGTAGGTTAATCCCCCTGTTCCGCCAGATGCTGCAGAAGAGAGTTCGATATCCTCGCCTTCGCAGATTTCATCATCAACGACAGAAATAGCGCTAATTACAATCTCGGTTGGTTGTACCAAATCATATGTATCAGAAACAATACAACCGCTAGCATCTTCCACCTGCCAGGCAATTCCGGAGGCCGCCAAAATTCCTGCGAAGGTACCTGTTCCATTAGCGTTTCCATCTAAAGTATAAACGTAAGGAGGTGTTCCCCCACCTGCATTTATCTGAATACCGGCTATTTCTCCATTACATAAAATTGGCGTGGCATCCACCGACGCTGTTAATTCGGCGGGCTGATTAACTGTTGCTGTTGCGGCAGTTGTGCAACCTTTGGCATCGGTAATGGTTACAGAGTAGCTATTCGCTGCCAGGCCTGATGGGTCTTCAACATTTCCGGCACCATTGTCCCAGGCAAAAGAATAAGGCATTGTACCACCGGTTACTGTTAACTCAATAGAACCCGAATTATCGTTATAACACTGCAAATGTGTGGGAGTGGCAGAAGCTGATAAGGCATCAGGGGCAACCATATTAACCGGTGATCCGGTAATAAATTCACAACCATTGGCATCGCGTACACTCCATGCGAGGTTGTTTCCGGCCAGAATTCCGGTAAATACATTACTGCTTTGCGTCACACCATTAAAAATATATTCGTAAGGTGGAATTCCTCCATTTGCGGTAATTGTTACCTCGCCGGTTTGTCCATTACAGTCAATTTCATTGGTTATCGCAATAGTTGCTGTTACTTTGGTTGGCTCAGCAATAACAATAGTTCCGGTAACAGGGGCACAGTTGCGGGCATCGGTGACACTCCAGTTGTAGGTTCCGGCAGTAACATTTGCAATAACACCATCGGCATCATTCACTCCGTTAAAGGTATACGAATAGGGAGCAGTGCCTCCATTTGCCGATAAAGTAACCATTGCTGAACCACCATTACAGAGAATTGCAGTAGCAGCATCATTAGCTGTTAACTCAGGAGCAACATTTACTTCAACAACATTACTATATTCTGTTCCACATAAATCTGACACTTCCAGTCGATAAAAGGTTGTGGCTGTTAAAGCCGGTGGCGAATAAACCAAGCTATTAGTTCCAACGTTGGTCCAGCTGCCCGTTCCGTCCGGACTACTTTGCCATTGGTAAGAATAAGAGCCGCTTCCTCCGGTGGCAGCGGTTCCGACTAATGATTGAGGTACACCGTTGTAACAGATATCCTGTGCTGTCGAGATTGTTGACTGGCTAAGCGGTTCGCGAACGGTTACAGTAAAAATATCGGTTGCAGTGGCAGGAGCACAATCATTAGTGCTGGTTACGGTGAACGTAAGCGTAACATCGTTTCCGGCATCGCCGGCAGCAGGTGTGTAGGTTGGCGTTAAAGTTGTAGCTCCGGAAGTTATTGAACCTGCTCCGTTTTCTGTCCATTGGATGGTTCCGTTCGCCGAACTTGCTTCTCCTGCTGAAAGAGTGTAAGAATCGGCTTCACAAATTGTTGTACTTCCTCCTGCGAAAGCACTTGGAAGCGGCTCCACAGTAATGGAATAATTGGCTGTTGCTGTACTCGGAGCACAAGAATTTGTACTGGTAACTGTCATTGTCATTACAACCGTGTTTCCAGCATCGCCGGCAGCAGGTGTGTAGGTTGGCGTTAAAGTTGTAACTCCGGAAGTTATTGAACCTGCTCCGTTTTCCGTCCATTGGATGGTTCCGTTAGCCGAACTTGCTTCTCCGGCTAAAAGCGTGTATGAGCTGTTTTCACAAATAGTTGAAGTTCCTCCCGCCGATGCAGTTGGTAAAGGCTCTACCGTAACATCAATAAAATCGGTGGCAGTAAATCCGTTTCCATCTGTAATTTCTACTGTATATCTAATATCTGACAACGGAGAAACTGTTGGAGAGGAGCTACTTGAAGTGTACCCGGAAGGAGTTGATGTCCACGAATAAGTTATAGGATTGTCACCTGTAACAGTTGTATTTAAGGTTATTGAAGACCCCTCGCAAATAGCAGTTGTTGCTCCCAAATCTATAGCAACTATTGGATCATCAAGCGTAATACCGGTAAACCAGATAGTTGTTCCGGCGACATTGGAAGCCGAGATTGAGCCACCGCTAACAGCTCCATATTTTGTCCACGAGCTACCATCCCAGACACCAGCAACAATTTCTGATTCTGTTCCGTTTACATCCGAAGAATGGTATTCAGCCGTAATATTGAAAACCGGATTGGTAATACCCACAACATTAACTGTCCAATATTGATTTAAAAAGTGATTATCGCTTTCGTTATCGGGATGTTTGCCATCTGATGTCGTTACCTCAATATAATCGCCAGGGCCAAATCCACTTCCTGATGTGAGGTTAATCTGAACGAAAACCGGATTCCCGGAACCATCTTCAATTGGATACGAATATATACCCGTTCCTGTAACCTCTTGTTGTAAAGCATAACCATTTAAATCTATTGTAGTTGCACTGTTTAATGCCAGGTTAATCACCTGAACATCGCTTTCCAGAACCAGATCGGCGTTAGCACTTGATGTGACATTATCTAAAATAATATCGCTTGCAATATTAAAAGAAGAACTTGCCGGGGTCAATGCATTCCCAAACTGGAATGTCCCTCCTAAAACATCTTTAGTACCTGCTCCCCCAACTACACCAAGGTCAAGTTCTGTGGTAGCAGTACTTGGATTTTGAAATACAATTGTCCCGCCGGTAAATCTGAAATCTCCATTTGCAGTTACATTCAACGATCCGATGCTGCTTAAACCATTTCCAACTGTAGCCAGTGTAACCGTTCCCCCAGAAACGGTAATTCCGGAATTTACTCCCGGAGGAGTTAAGGTTCCTCCAGCGGTATTTTCCAGTCGCCCGGCAATATTTACCGTTCCTCCAGAAACAATAAAAGCACCATCAACCTGTGTATGAACAGTGTTACCTGAGGCAGTACCAAAATCAGCTGTTCCCGATGAGATCCGAATCAGGCCATTATTTGTTATACTGAAATTGCCTGTCGAAAGGCTTCCCCCTGTAACATCAAAACCTGCAGTAGATGGAATTGAAAGGCCTGAACTAAAATCCAACGACAAGCTTCCAGCACTTGGAATCGTAATCAATCCACTATTCATAGTTAACACTCCCCCACTGGATACACTTGTAGTCCCACTTATAGTAAGGGTTGACGACAAGCTACCCTTCAATACAATCAGGTTTTCGAAAGTAGTTGTTCCACTTATGGTTGCATTATTTGTTCCGGTAAATTCTACCGTTCCATCGGTTCCTGCATTAAAAGTCCCTGCATTGTTCCAGTCGCCATAAACCTGCAAAACATTCGAATTGTTAACAACCACACTACCTCCGCTTTGAATATCAATATTATTACAAACTGCAGCAGAATTAACGGTTACAGTTATTCCGGTTGGAATGGTTACGTTGTCTCCCGAAGTCGGAGGCCCGAATCCTCCCCAGGTGGCTGCATCATTCCAGTTTCCACTTTGTGTAGCAGTATAATCAGCAGTTGCCGATTTCAATCCAGACTCCTGCTGAACCTGAATATGATGATCGATTTCTGCAATGTTTCCGTGCTCATCTTCAACCTGATAAGTTCTGGTAATTGTAAAGGGACAAGTAGAGCCGGTTCTGATTTCTCTGGTAAAACTAAAACTGCTTTCATCAATCTCACAATTATCAGAAACTACTCCTCCGGCAACAACAAATTGCTGCAAAGTAACGAATGCATCAGGTACCGGATTTCCGCAATCGACAGTCACTTTCTGAGGGGAAGTCAGTAAAGGAATTTCATTGTCAACAACAACAACGTTAAATGTGTACTCTGTGTCTTCTCCTTCCAACCCATTCGATATTCTACAACTTACGCTAGTCGTACCAATTTCAAACCAACTGCCGGAAATATGAGAATAAGTTGTCAGAATTTGTGATTCGTTTAAACAGTTATCAATTATTACCAGATCGGGCCAGCTGACTTCGGCACCACACTCTCCGGCGGCCGTTGAAACAGTTATATTTTTAGGAAGATTACGGATGGCAGGAAGCTGATTGTCGGTAACAGTAACCGTAAAAGAGCAGTTAAAAGAGTTGTTGTAAAGATCGGAACCGCTATAATTTACGATCGTTGTTCCTTCGTTAAAAACATAACTGTTTATTTGGTTTATTCCACTTGCGGGCGACGATGCGTTGGTTGCTCCTTGCATTTGCCAGGTAAGTGTTATAATTCTGGCTTCAGGATCAAGCACGTTTAAGCCACTACTAATGTTGCTTGAACAAGCATTTAAATCGGTATATGTTGAGATATCTTCCGGACAAACAAAGCCAGTTGTATCGTCTGAGATGACTGTTTCTCCGTAAATTTTTGAATAATTCGTAAGTTGACTAGTTGGCAAAGCACCTCCATTTACAGAAGCTTCTCCCATAAGCACAGCAAAAACAGCCACTATAAATAGTGCTATTTCCAAAGTCTGGTTATGTTTTGTTTTGGTCACTTATCAACACTTTCTTAATTGAGGCAATCGTTGTTGTTCTGTCTTTACATAAATGTTTTTTTTATCGTTACACAATCATTTTTAGGGTTTGTAATTGTGTCCATCGTCATTAAAAGTATCTGGACCTTAAATAGCTACGTCCAAAAAAGTCCATATCAAAACCAAAAGTAAATTCATAGGTTCCGTTCTGATATGGGTATATATCGTTTGTTGTAATATCCATTGCAAAGCCTACTCTGAACTTGTTGCTAAACATCCAGTTACCGGTAACACATACCGCCCCACCGGTACGGCCAAGTATGCCAAGCCAAAGTTTTTCGCGAATCATAAAATTTGCTGCAAGATCTACCTGCAAGGGTGTTCCCCAGGTTGCCTTTACCAGCATGGTGGGTTTAAAAACAATATAATTGAATGGATCGAGCGGAAGAACGTAGCCTCCATTCAAATAAATGGTTCGCACTTCAGCACTGGTTGAATAGTTATGAAAATTCTCCTTAAGGTCGTTCTCAACGATCTTAGGGATAGAAAATCCTGCATAAAAATAGTCCTGGTAAATAAATACTCCGAAACCGAAGTTTGGCAAAAATTTTAAATCGACATCCTCATCAAAAGCTCTGTCGTATTTGTCGTCGGGATATAATTCATATTCAGTAAGAGGATTTTTGTAGTTGGTAAATCCAAATTTTACACCCAGTCGCATGCGTGTACGCCGCGACAGATATACCTCGTAGGCATAGTCGCCAAGTACTGTTAGTCGCTGCTCTAAACCAAAACGGTCATTCATGATGTTAAGACCAACACCAACAGCTTCGTTTTTCAAAGGTGAGTGAAATGAAATGTATTCAGTCAGAGGCGAGCGGTTTATACCAGCCCACTGTTTTCTTACTAATGTGGTAAAACCTATCTTCTCCCAAATACCTGCATATGCCGGATTAATAATCTGACCATTATACATATATGAGGTAAAAATAGGATCTTGTTGCGCACCACATCGCAGTGATATTAGCAAGACAAATATCCCTAGAACAACAATTCTTTTAATGACGATACAAATTTTCTCTTTACAACTATGGCAAACTACGACATTTTATTAACAATTACAACACCTACTTACGCAAAAAGATATTCACAAAAGCCTAAATAATACAAGGGATTTGGAAATTGATTTGTTAATTGTCCCAGCATGGGAATTGTTAATAACTCCGATGAACACAATATTTTTTTCATCATCCGCTAGAGATATTCATTTGGTTAACAATATAAAAGATCTGAAAGCATAAAAAAAGTGTTACAAATCACTTTAGATAATGATTTACAACACTTTAAACAAGTGCAGATTATAAAACCTGTTTTAACTCCAGTTTTTTTGAACTATTTATCAGTAGAATTCTCAACCACTTCATTAAATACCCTGAGAAAATTACCACCCCATACTTTTGCAATTTCCTCTTCGGTGTATCCTCGTTTCAGCATTTCTGCAGTAATGTTTGGCATTTGACTAACATCGGCACAATCAGCCAGTCCGCCACCGCCATCAAAATCAGAACCAATTCCTACATAATCAATACCAACTAGGTTTTTTACATGGTCGATATGATCTACACAATCGGCAACCGTTGGTAATTGCTTCGGATATTTTTCATTAAGTTCATTGAATAATTTTCTCCTCTCGTTTCTCTCCTGTTCTGACATCTTTCCCCACTCGGAATTAAACATCTTTCTTATTTCCTGTTCTTTCTGGTAACGAACTGTGGTTGTATCCGGATCTTTAATGTAACTATCGAGCAAACAAATTTGAATAACACCGCCTTTTTTCGCCAGCGTTTTTATCATATCGTCGGTCATATTTCGGTTATGATGCGCGATAGCACGCACACTCGAATGCGACGCAAATACCGGCACTTTACTCAACTCAATTACATCGTAAAACGATTTATCAGAAATATGCGAAACATCAATAAGCATTCCCAAACGATTCATCTCTTTTACTACTTCTTTTCCAAAAGAACTCAAGCCATCATGTTCCGGCCCTTCACTGTCGGTTGACGAGTCGCAAATATCGTTATTCGACGAGTGACAAAGGGTGATGTAACGAACGCCCTTCTTGTAAAACTCTTCCACTCGGTCGAGCTCCGTGCCAATCGGGAAACCATTCTCCATACCAATATAAATGGCACGTTTCCCCTCTTTTTCCAGGCGAACAACATCTTCAGGTGCGGTTGCAACTTCGGCCATATTGTTGTACTTTTTGCAAACTTCGTACGTTTTCTCAATCATTTTATTGGCCATTTCATAGGCATTCTGCGTATTTTCTTCAGTTCGTGGTCGCTGACTGGTAAATGCGGCAAAAAATATCGCATCCAATCCACCCTCTTCCATTCTCGGAAAATCAACCCGACTACCAGGCGATTCATTTCTTTTACCAACATCTAAATCGCCCTGAACCAATCCCATCGGCGTGTCACAGTGCGTATCAATTGTTATTGCGCGTTTATGTACTTCCATTGCTTTATCATCTTTTCCCTCACAAAATCCATTTAAACCTGCCAATAGCCCCCCAACCATCAGCAAAAAAGAATATGCCTTTATCATGCTAAATATTTTTGTTTACAAACTGAAAACAATATTAACAAATGTATTTTATTATCGACCATTCTCAATCAAAAAGAATTTAAATTGCACCAAAAAATAAACTTTAGCCTTTTAAATTTTGTCTTGTATATTTACCTGAAAAAAGTTGAAGCAAAACTCAAAATATAAATGGCTGATTTTACCGGCTTTGGCTGCGATTGTTTTTGTGTGTACACTTTTGCTGAGGCAACAAGCCGAATTTGTAGAAAAATGGTATGCACAAAAAGTTTACCCGTTAATTGCTTCCTTGCTTTCAAACATATCCGCCATATTTCCTTTTTCGCTTGATGATCTTCTTTATATCTTTTTACTGTTGGTTCCCTTCCTACTACTTGTTCTAATTTTTACAAAAAAAATAAAATGGAAGGCTGCAGGAAAATTTTTAATCAATCTGCTTGCGTCAGCTTTTATCCTATTTTACCTGCTTTGGGGTTTTAATTATTTCCGGTCACCATTGCAAGATCGCCTTGGTATTAACGACCGCGAACCCAATACCGAAGAGTTTGTGCAATTCGTTCACCAATATATTGCAGAACTAAACCGGTTACATTGTGATTTTGATAAGATTGACAAAACTGAAACCGATCGTTTAATTGAAGAATCGTACCAACAACTGGCTCCTTTATTACATTTTGATTACCCAATGGGAAAACGCTACGACAAAAAAATCACCTTTAGCGGATTCTATTCAAAATCGGGAATCACGGGTTATTTTGGGCCGTTTTTTAATGAAGTACACGTAAACAAACAGGTTCTCCCTATTGAATACCCATTTGTTTTGGCGCACGAAAAGGCGCACCAGCTGGGTGTTACAAGTGAGGCCGAAGCCAATTTTTATTCATGGTTGGTTTGTCTAAACAGCTCGTCGCAGCAGATTCAATACTCGGCAAAACTATTTATATCGTTTCATCTTTTTAGGCAGGCGCGAGGTTTAGAAGCCTACAAAAAACTTGTTGCTGAAATCTCGCCGAACGTACAGGCCGACATAAATAAAATTAGCGAACACTGGAATAAATTGCGCAATGCTACCATGGACAAAACAGCCTCGAAACTAAACGATGCTTATTTGAAACACAACAACATAAAATCGGGGATAAAAGATTACACCGGCGTGGTTGACCATGTTATGAACTTTTCGTTAGATTCAGCTTTTCAACAACGCTATGGTCTTGTGCCCCATTAAAATAATTTACTTTTACAAGTGTAAAAATGTTGGAAAAGAGCGACTGCGAAAACTTCGTGCTTCCAACTTTAAACTTCTTTTATGAAACTTACTCCAGTATCTGCCGGTCATTTTCATTGCGATGGAGGAGCCCTTTTCGGCGCCATCCCAAAAGTATTGTGGAACAAAGTTTACCCATGCAACGAAGATAACTTCACACAGTTAACCTTACGTTGTTTACTGGTTGAAATTGGTGATCGGAAAATATTAATTGAAGCTGGGATTGGCAATCATTATCCCGAAAAACACCTTAAAAACAATGGTGTGACTTCGGTTGATGAATTGGAAAAATCATTGATAGAGAAAGGTTTTTCAGCCACTGATATTACCGATGTGTTTTTTACGCACCTGCACTGGGATCACTGCACCGGAGCGGTTAAAAACGTTGACGGAAAACTGGAACTTGTTTTCCCAAATGCAAACCTGTGGAGCAGCAAAACACAGTGGGAACATGCCAAAATCTCCAACCCCAGAGAACGGGCAGCTTATCATCGTCAGGTGTTGGATTACATGATGGAATCGGGAAAATTGAAGTTGATTGAGAAGGAAGGTGAATGGCTTCCCGGCTTTGAAATAAAAATGTTCGATGGCCACACACCCGGACAAATGCTGCCAATACTGCATACGGCAAAACATGCTTTTGTTTATACTTCCGATTTGTTTACAACTGCTGCAAACATACCGGTGTTATGGATTTCGGCTTACGATCTTGATCCGGTACAAGTGATGAAAGAAAAAGGAGAATTTCTAAAAGAAGCTGCCGCTAAGAATTACATTTTATACTTTGAGCACGACTATTACACGGAATGTGCCTCGGTACATGAAACAGAAAAAGGGGTGCTTTTGAAAGAAAAATTCAGGTTGAAAGAATTGCTTTAATCCCGATTCACTCAATTCCGAACACCACTTTTTATCTTTGTTTACAGAGAGAATCTATTCAACCTGGGTTATCAGCATTCGATTACTTCACCAATTCTTTGGTTGACAGCAAACCACATGCGGCATAAATGTCCTGACCGCGCGAAGCACGAATAGTGGTAAGAATTCCCTTGTTATTCAAAGCATCTTTAAAACGCTGAATGGTTTTTTCTCCCGGGCTTTTTAGCGGCGTTCCCGGTACCGGGTGAAAACGGATAAGATTGATGCGGCATTTTAATCCACTTAACAAACGGGCCAGCTCATTAACATGTTCCTCTGAGTCATTCAGGTCTTCAAACAAAATGTACTCGAACGACACTCGGCGCTGACGGCCAAAGTCCCAACTTTTAATTTCTTCCACCACTTCCTCAATCGGGTAAGCAACCTGCACCGGCATAATTTTCTGGCGCTCTTCGTGAAAAGGAGTATGCAAACTCACCGCTAAATGAGCTTCACTTTTTTCGAGGAAAGTTAACATGCCCGGAATGATACCGATTGTTGAAACTGTTATCCGACGCGGACTCATGGCAAATCCCCACTCGGAAGTTAGGATTTCAAGGCTTTTCAAAACTTCTTCAAGGTTATCAAACGGTTCGCCCATTCCCATGTAAACAATGTTGCTTACCTCTTCAACCTCGTCGATACTTTTTATTTGGTTGATGATTTCGCCAGCCGAAAGTTGCCCCTGAAAGCCTTGTTTGGCAGTGAAACAAAACAAGCAACCCATTTTACATCCCACCTGCGAACTCACACAAACAGTCTTGCGGTCGCGTTCAGGAATCATGGCGGTTTCGATAAATTTATTCTGTATTGTCGGGAACAGGTATTTTCGGGTACCATCAATACTGGCACTTACTTTTGTATAAGGTGTTAATCCAAATACAAAACGCTCGTTCAGTAATTCACGGGCTTTTTTCGAGAGATTAGTCATCTCATCAATCGAGCTGATTTGCTTTTTATACAACCAATCCGTGATTTGTTTTGCTGTAAATTTTGGCAAGCCCAGCTCAACAACCAACTCCTGCAGTTCTCCTAATGTCTTCCCGAATAATCGCTCCTTCATAACCTTTAATTTGCTGCAAAGATAACGCAAAAATTTTTGCGCTACTTTAATCCTTTTCTTTGTCTTTTTTCTGAAAGACTTCTTAAACAACAAATTTGACGAAGAGTTTTACCCCATCAGCGATTTTTTAAAATCCGGTGCCTTGCGGTGTTTTGTTGCTTGCTCGAAAGCATAAGCAATCTCAAGCAAAACAGGTTCGCTCCAGGCACGGCCAAAGAAAGAAAGCCCAATCGGAAGTCCATCAACAAAACCCATGGGCACCGTAATATTAGGATAACCTGAAATGGCCGCCGGCGACGAACTGCCACCGGTAAAACTATCGCCGTTTACCCAGTCGATACTCCATGTTGGCCCGTTGGTTGGGGCAATTATCGCATCCAGATTATTGGTATCCATCAACGCATCAATACCTTCTTTTCCGGCATAGCGTTTCGAGTCTGCCAGTGCCTGCAAGTATTCTTCCGAACTTAAATCACCCTTTTCCTGTGCCGCTTCAAAAATCTCCTGCCCAAACCATGGCATCTCTTTATCCGCATTTTGATTGTTGAATTCAATCAATTCTGCAAGCGACTTTCTTGGTGCAGAAGGATGTTCCTGCAAGTATTTATTCAGGTCGGCTTTAAATTCGTAAAGCAAAACTTCATACGATGGATTTCCCCATTTTCGGTTTGTTTCGAATTCTAGACCCTCAACCAACTCTGCCCCATTATTTTGCATCGCCTCAATGGCTTTTTTCAATAATTCATGCACCTTGTTATGCGACGGAATCATTTGTGAAGCAATACCAATCCGTTTTCCTTCTAATCCATCAGGTTTTAAAAAAGAAGTATAATTATCGTAAATTTTCCCTTGCTCCAAATGCGTTTTTGCATCGTTGGAATCAAACTCGGCCAGGGCACCAAGCAGAATGGCAGCATCAGTAACATTGCGCGCCATTGGTCCGGCAGTATCCTGGCTGTGTGCAATCGGAATAATTCCTTGTCGGCTCCATGTTCCCAATGTTGGTTTAATGCCGACAACACCATTTATCCCCGATGGACAAACAATTGAACCGTTTGTTTCGGTTCCGATTCCAATGGTGCAGAGATTACCGGAAACAGCTGCCCCGGTTCCAGAGCTCGAACCACACGGACTGCGATCCAAACAAAACGGATTTCGTACCTGCCCGCCTCGTCCACTCCAGCCACTTGATGAATTGGTAGAGCGGAAATTTGCCCACTCACTCAGGTTTGTTTTTCCCAGCAACACAGCTCCGGCGTCGCGTAATTTTTTTACTATAAATGCATCTTTTTCCACGACATTCCCTTCCAGTCCGAGCGATCCGGCGGTGGTTTGCATTTTATCGCCAGTATCAATATTATCCTTAATCATCACCGGAATTCCGTGCAACGGACCGCGAACTTTTCCATTTTGGCGTTCCTCATCCAGTTTTTTGGCAATATCCAAGGCATCAGGGTTTAGTTCGATTACCGATTTTAAATGTGGATCAACCAGCGCAATTCGATCGAGGTATTTTTTACAAATACTTTCGGCAGTTAGTTCTCCTGTCTCCATTTTTTGCTGAAGAGCTAAAGCCGATGTTTCATTTAAATCAAAGGCCTCCATATTAACTACTGACTGAACATCAGACTTTTGAACACATGCGGCAACACCACTTAAAGCCACCACAGAACCACCAAGAGCGGTTGTTTTAAAAAAGGAACGACGTTTCATTTGATTATGATTTTTTGATTGAACAACACAGAAAGAAATGGAAAATACAAATTAATTTCTAAACCGGAAAAAGCAACAGCGATGTAACGATTAGTAATTTTTATTGATCCAATCAATTGCCTTCTGCACATCAATATCTTCCATACATTTAAAATGTTTTTTGGGGCATTTATGATGTCCAAGTTTTGAGCACGGGCGGCATTTTAAATCATTAATCTGCATAATTTCCGACAACTCATTGGGCTGGTAAGGCGTCATCCCAAACTCCGGAATGGTGTTGCCCCAAAACGAAAATATCTTCTTTTTAAAAGCTGCTGCAATGTGCATTAAGCCCGTATCGTTGGCCAATACTACGCGCGAATCACGCACCAGTGAGGCCGATTGGTTTAACGAAATTTTACCAGCAAAGTTTAATACATTTCCTTTTGATTGCGATAACACCTGTTCTCCCTCATCGAATTCATTTTTACCGCCTAGTAAAATTACCGGATACGGAATTTGCTGACAAATTTGACTGACTTTATGAACGGGCAATTTTTTGGTGAAATATGTTCCGGCAATTACAAAAGCCACGTAACCATTCCGAAAAGTTTCGGGTAAATCGCTCTGCTGAAATGCGGCAGATTCATCGATAAAGTAATCAAGCCCGAGGCGATCATTCTTCACATCAAAAACCGAAACCGTTTCCAGGTATCGATCAACAATATGTACGTTGGGCAAGCGGTTCATTTTAAAACGAATCATCAGAAACTTTTCCCAATTGATTTTATTCACCGCAAACGACTGCATTTTTAGCCGTCGCTTTATTTTATTGCTTCTGAAATTGTTATGAAGATCGATAATATAATCGTAATCCTCCTTTTCCAATTCGTGAATTAGCGTACCAATATTATCCTCTAGCAAATGAACCTTATCGATGTAAGGGCTGGAACTTACCAAACAAGCAAATTTCTTTTTGGTTACGAAATGAACTTCAGCATTATCAACCTGCTGTTTCAATCCGCGAACAACAGGTGTTGTTAAAACAATGTCGCCAATTGAACTAAATCGTATGATCAGAAATTTCACTTTCATTTTTCCGAAGTATCGAAGATATTGATTTTTTGCAAAACTCTATTTGCAGACACAAAAAATCCCCGCAGAAATCTTCTACGGGGACTTTTCAACTATCTTCGTTTATTGTACTATGCCGATTCAACAAGAACAATAATCTTATTTGCTTTATTTTCAATTACACCACCATCAACTTCAAAGTGTTTCTCTCCTCCGTTTGTTTCTTTAATTTTCAGCACACCTTTTTCAAGCGTTGAAATTATAGGAGCGTGGTTTTTCAATATCTCGAAACCTCCTTTACTTCCGGGCAGCTGAATTAGGCTAACATCGCCCTCGAATACTTTTTTATCCGGTGTAATTATTTCTAAATGCATTTTACTTCCTTTCCGATTTTAGTTGTCAGCTAACAATTTTTCACCTTTCTCGATGGCCTCTTCAATAGTACCAACAAGGTTAAATGCTGCTTCAGGATATTTGTCGACCTCGCCGTTCATAATCATTCTGAAACCTTTGATGGTATCTTCAATCGAAACCAGTTTTCCTTCCAGTCCGGTAAATGCCGAAGCAACAAAGAATGGCTGCGAAAGGAAACGCTGAACACGACGTGCACGGTGAACAACCAGTTTATCTTCTTCCGAAAGTTCATCCATACCCAAAATTGCAATAATATCCTGCAATTCGGTGTAGCGCTGTAACAACATAATTACGTCCTGCGCACAGTTGTAATGCTCGTCTCCAACAATTTCCGGCGTAAGAATACGTGATGAAGAATCAAGCGGGTCAACCGCAGGATAAATACCCAACTCTGCAATTTTACGACTCAATACCGTTGTTGCATCGAGGTGCGCAAATGTTGTTGCAGGCGCAGGGTCGGTCAAGTCATCAGCAGGCACATAAACCGCCTGTACCGATGTAATTGATCCATTTTTAGTAGAAGTAATCCGTTCCTGCATAACACCCATTTCAGTAGCCAGCGTTGGCTGGTAACCTACTGCCGATGGCATACGACCAAGCAGTGCCGACACCTCGGAACCTGCCTGTGTAAAACGGAAAATATTATCAACGAAGAAAAGAATATCGCGACCACCTCCGGTCGAACCGTCGCCATCGCGCAAACTTTCAGCAATTGTTAATCCTGAAAGCGCAACACGTGCACGTGCACCCGGTGGCTCATTCATCTGACCAAATACCATGGCCAGCTTCGATTTTTTTAATTTCTCAGGGTCTACTTTCGAAAGGTCCCAGCTACCTTCTTCCATCGATTTTTTGAACTCTTCACCATAATCTACGATGTTGGCTTCAATCATCTCACGAAGCAGGTCGTTACCTTCGCGGGTACGTTCTCCAACACCTGCAAATACGGATAAACCTGAGTGCGCAAGGGCAATGTTGTTAATCAGCTCCTGAATCAGTACGGTTTTTCCCACACCGGCACCACCAAACAAACCAATTTTACCACCTTTTGCATAAGGTTCAATCAAGTCAATCACCTTAATACCGGTGTATAAAACTTCTGTTTCTGTTGTAAGATCTTCATATTTCGGAGGCTCGTTATGAATATGTAAACCTTCTTTTGGCAGTTGTTCCAATCCATCAACCGAGTCGCCCACCACATTCAGCAAACGTCCTAATGCGATTTCGCCTTTTGGCATTGTAATAGGGCTTCCCAAAGCTTTTACCGCCGAGCCGCGTTGTAAACCATCGGTCGAATCCATTGCTACACATCGAATCGTATTTTCGCCAATGTGTTGCTGACATTCGATTATTAAACTGTCTTTGCCTTCGCGAGGAATTTCAAGTGCATCGTTAATGGCAGGAAGTTCGCTGCCTTCACTATCGAAACTAACGTCTACCACAGGTCCGATAACCTGTAATATTTTACCTATGCTTTGAGCCATATTGGATTAGATTTAAGTCCGGTTTAACCCGTTTTTCATTTAAAATTTATAGACCCAACAAATTTAGCATTGTTTTGTTTTTATGCAAGTTTGCATATGGGTTTTGTAAGATAATTTAACTTAGTTAAAGCGTTTTAATGCTTACGTGTAAGCATTTTGTGTGCAAGGTTTCGAAGTGGCTGTTTTACAACATCCTGCACATTTAAATCGTCTAAAATACAGACGGCTTTATTAAAAAAGTCATTCACTTTTTCTTCGGCAATATTTTTTATTCCAATTGATTGATACAAATTGGTAACAGCAGCAATTTTTTCTTTTGGATCAAAATCTGTTTTTTCAATCCAACTTATTAACGTTGCTTTTTCATTTTCTGATGCATTTTCAAGTGCATTTATCAGCAGGAAAGTTTTTTTATTGGCTAAAATGTCGCCACCAATTTGTTTTCCAAAAACTGCCTGATCGCCAAAAGTATCCAAAAGATCGTCCTGCAACTGGAAAGCCAACCCAAGATTAATTCCAAAATCATAAAGTTGATTTGCAACCAATTCGGGAGCATTTGCCAAAAGCGCTCCAACCTTTAAGCTTCCAGCCAGTAAAACAGCTGTTTTTAAGCGAATCATCTCGAGGTATTCCTCCTCAGTAACATCCATTCGCTGTTCAAAATCCATATCGTATTGCTGCCCCTCACAAACTTCAAGCGCCGTTTTACTAAACACTTCTAAAACTTCGGGAAGAGCTTCTGACCGCTCTTCAAGGAAATACCGATACGACTGAAAAGCCATGGCATCGCCGGATAAAATAGCAGCATTTTCGCTGAATTGTTTATGCACCGTCGGGCGACTTCTGCGCACATCAGCCTTGTCCATAATATCATCGTGCAATAGCGTGAAATTATGAAAAACCTCAATTCCTATTGCTGCCGGAAGTGCTTTCTCTATTTCGTTAGAAAACATGTTAAAAGCGAGCAGAACCAATACCGGACGTAAACGTTTACCACCCATATCAAGCGAATAATGAATGGGATTGTACAATTCTACCGGTTTATTTTTAAGGAGTTGTTTCGAGCACTTTTCAACTTCGGTACTCACAATTTTCTGAAGCTCTTCTACACTGTACATTATTTATCCAGGTTTAATTCATCATCCGGAACAATTTCCAGGTCTTCAAGTTCAATGTCTTCTTCCTCGTCGTAAATATGAAGCAGAGGTTCTTTAAAGGCTTCGGTTGTTGTAATCCGCTCAAGTCCGGAAATTAACGATGGCAGCAATATCAGGTTTGATGTTACGGCAACCAGCAACGTTAACGAAACCAAAATTCCCATAGCTTGCGTTCCTCCGAAATTGGACACAGTAAAAATTCCGAAACCAAAAAACAACACTACCGAAGTGTACAACATACTTACTCCGGTTTCTTTTAGTGCAATTACAACCGATTTTCGGATGTCCCAGTTAGTCATATTGAGCTCTTGCCTGTATTTGGCCAAAAAATGTATCGTATTATCAACCGAAATACCAAAAGCGATACTAAAAACCAAAATGGTTGACGCCTTTATCGGAATGCCGGTAAATCCCATAATTGCTGCTGTAAAAATCAGCGGGATAATGTTTGGTGTTAGTGAGAGTATCACCATTCTCCACGACGAGAACATGATGGCCATAAATGTTGAAATCAATAATATTGCCAGGCCAAGGCTAGTGAACAGATTCTTTAACAAATACTGATTCCCTTTAAATGAAACAATACTCGATCCGGTTACCGTTACATCATATTTATCAGACGTAAATATGGAGTCTATATCGGCATTAAACTGGGTATACAACTCTTCCATTCGTTTGGTACCCACATCTTTTACCCTGATACTTATTCGCGTAATCTGGCGGGTACTGTCCATAAACGAATGCAACAAATCAACATTTTCTTCGCCGGTTGATGCGTATTGCAGAATAAAGTTTTTTTCGCGGTTATTGGGCAGGCTGTAATAACGCTCGTGCCCGTTATAAAATGCCTGCTTGGCAAATTTCAGCAAATTAAGTAACGATGTAGATGCTGATAATTCAGGATATTCAGCCAAACGATCTTCCAACTGTTCAATTTTCCGGAAAGTGGTTAATTGCATAACTCCTTGTGGTTTTTTGGTATCAACCATTATCTCCAGCGGCATAAGGCCGTTAAAGTTGCGTTCAAAAAACTTCAGATCAACATAAACCGGGTCATCTTCAGGAATATCGTCGAGCATGTAGCCCGAGCTTTTCATTAAAGTAATTCCGTAAATACTTAAAACAATTACACCGATGGTAACAAAGTAAACCACCTGTCGGTAATTCTGTGTAATGTGCATCAGTTTACGAATAATCCTGGTCACTAATTTATTATCGAGGTGACCAACGTGGCGCGATGAAGGCGCTCCGATAAAACTGAATATAATTGGGATAAGCAGCAGTGAAAGAATAAAAAGCCCCAAAATATTTAACGAGGCAATTATGCCAAACTGCCTTAAAATATCGCTTTTTACAATAATAAATGTAGCAAATCCTGAAGCCGTGGTGAGGTTGGTTAAAAAGGTAGCGTTACCAATTTTAATAATCACACGTTGCAGCGCCTTTATTTTATTTCCGTGGCTAACGTACTCGTGGTGGAATTTATTCAGCATGTAAATACTGTTCGGTATTCCAATAACGATGAGCAAAGGCGGAATCATTCCGGACAACAAGGTTATTTTGTAGCCGAAAAGCGACAACATTCCCATGGCCCAAATTACACCGACAATTACAATGAGTACCGGAACAAAAACTGCTTTAAACGAACGGAAAAACAGGAACAGCACCACGATACAAATTACCAGCGCCAGCACACTGAACATGTACAGCTCGCGTTTAATTTTTACCGAATTTACCACCCTAATGTAGGGCACTCCCGAGTAATGAAGTTTAACATCTTCTTTCTGCTCGAAATTATGGCAAACCTCCTGAATTCCGGCAACCAGGTCTTCGCGCTCTTTGCTCGCCATTTTGTCTTTGTTAACCGTTATGGCCAGCAAATACGTGTCGGTTTCGTCGTTATAAACCAACTTGCGATAAAAAGGCAGCCGTTTAAATTCGGCCACATACGCATCCAGTTGTTCCTGGGTAGCAATGGTGTCCGGAAAGGTATTTACAACTTCAAATTTTTTTTCTTCCTTGTTTTTTTCAAGGTTGTAGGTGTTCGATACCGAAAGTAAATTTTCAACTCCATCAACTTTTTTCAAATCATTGCATAATGATTTCCACGCATTAAAATGATCAAGACGAAAAAAGTTCGTGTCTTGCACACCAACAATGATCAGGTTCCCCTCCTGACCAAATATTTCAACAAAATTCTGATAATCTTTATAGGCTTGATCTTTCTTTGGCAGCAATGAAGCATACTCGTATGACATCTCCACTTTTCGGGCATGATATCCCAGAAAAATGGTAATAACAGCCAAAACTGAAAGAAAGAGGATTCTATTCCTAAGGATTAGTCTGGATAGTTTAATCCACATGTTTACATTTCTAAATAACTCGACGAAAGTATATAAATTCCTGTGTTTTGAAAAATGCTTCAATCCAAGGTTAAGCGAATTTAAAACTTTTTAAAATTCGACATTGCGTTTTAGCTAAAGCCACAGGTCGGTAGCCGGTTCTGTACAACAGCTAATTTTTAAAAAATCTATCGAAATAACCACTTGCTCGTTTAATTAAATTACTGAAACCCAAGCTCTTTATTTTTGGTATAAAGACATGTGAACCAAAATGATTGCAATCAGTCTGCCTGTATACCATTTAATTTAAGGAACTCGGGTTAAAAACTAATCAACAACTAACATCATGCTAAAAACACCGGTTTATACTTACATTCTTTTTTTTGCGAGCCTGATATCATCGTCTGCGCAAATTCCCGAACCCGACTGGAACAAACAATCGGGAATAAGAGGCTGCGACTTTTACACCGATATACTTGAGGATGCAAATAAAGGTTACACCGTATGCGGAGCTGTTAAAATTAAAGCTAACTCTTTCGATTTTGAGCTAATTCGTTTTACAGAAAATGGCGACACACTGTGGACAAAAACAATTGGCACCGAAAAGAAAGAAATCCCGAAACGACTTACACAACTCACCGATAAAAGTTATGTACTAATGGGCTCTTGCACTGAGGGCGAAACACAAAGTTGCCTTTTGCTTAAACTGGATGAGAATGGAAACGAAATCTGGAAAAAAGAACTAATTGCAGAATACACATCGGTAGAAGATATTATTTCGTTATCTGACAATCATTTCGCACTTGCCGGGTCGAAAAGTGAAACACCAAACGATCCTAAAATATGGATGGCAACCCTGGATGAGAATGGCGAATTTATAATGGAAAAGTTATTTATGACAGATATGACCGGGTGCGCCCGATCGATAAAAGAAATTCCTAACGGCGATTTTGCATTGGCCGCACAAATAAGTGAAGCCGGAAAAAATAATTGCGACATTATTGCGATTCGAATTAGTCCGCTTGGACAAGCAAAATGGTTTTCGTGGATAAAAACCCCCGACCAAAAAGTATGGCCCGCATGTATATGTTGCTCGCCCGACAGTGCTTTAATGATTGTTGGCTGGAACGGTAAATGTTTAAACGACATCAACTCTGCTGATCCTATTTTCGATTACGACCTGGTTTTAAACAAAATAAATTCAACAGGCGAAATACTGTGGACAAAGAGTGTTGACCGCGAAGGATCGGAAGGTGGAAATGCCCTGACAATAAGACCCGATGGTACATTTATAATAGCGGGCATAAAAGCGACCTCTTTTATTGGCAAAATCGGACCGTGGCTACTAAATATCGATCCGGACGGAAACGAGCTGAACGAAAAATTGCTCCGCCTGCGTTTTAATAACGATCATGCATCGCGTATAATAAACAGCTCTGATGGTGGTTTTGTAGTAATCGGACCGGGAATACAAGAGGAAGAAAACACCAGGAGCGATGGCTGGATTGTTAAATTTAGAGCACTATAATTTCAATAACTCGCACCTCGCTAATCAAGCATTAACGAAAAATAAACAGTCAACATATTTTGTAGTTACTTGACAAACCAGTTGGCCATTGCACCATTTTTTGGCTACCGAATTAAAAATAACGTTAAATAGAAGCTTCCTTCAACAACTGAACTCTACGTATGTGTATAATCCTCACTATTTTATTAAATTTGCGGCAAGCATTTTAACAAAAACCAGAAGCCTTGAAGTTTAGCACTAGAACGCGATATGGATTAAGAGCTATTCTCGAAATAGCATTAAATAACTCCGAAAATGGTATCTATCAAAAAGATATTGCTGCCAACCAGAATCTCTCTTATAAATACCTGGACCACATCATCAACTCATTAAAAGTTGCGGGTCTGGTAACAAAAGCCGGAGGACGACGCAGCGGTTATATTTTAGCTTGCAAACCGGAAGAAATAACTATTTATGATATCCACAGTGCTTTTGAACCGGGAGTTTGCGTAGTTGACTGCGTGTCGGAAAATTACCAATGCCAACGAAAAGACATTTGCGCTTTGTTTGGCTTTTGGGGAAATTTGAATCGCCAGTTTGTTGAAATTCTGAAATCAACTACAATTCAGGACATAATGAATGAACAATCGAAACTGGGAGAGCTTGTGCAGACAACATTGTGCAAGTAAGCACTAATCCTGAGGAGTTAGTTTAATTACTGTTCCCGGTTTATTCAACACCACATAAATTGCACCCTCGGGCCCGGTTGACACATCGCGCACACGTCCCTGATTTTTCACAATCACCTCTTGATGAACCACTTTATCTCCTTCAATTTGCAGCAAACGCACCTCCTCGTATTTTAAGGCTCCAACCAGCAGTTTATTTTCCCATTTACTGAAAAGGTCTCCGCGATAAAAATCAAGGCCACAAACTGCAATCGATGGCCGCCAATAGAGGTTCGGTTGCTCCATTCCGGGTTTATGCTTCACATCGGTTATTACTGTTCCGTTGTAATTTTTTCCATATGTTATGGTTTCCCATCCGTAGTTTTTGCCCCACTCAATCAGGTTCAGTTCATCGCCTCCCATTGGGCCATGCTCGGTTACCCAAAGTTCTCCGGTTTGCGGATGAATAGCCATTCCCTGGATGTTACGGTTTCCCAGCGAAAATAACGACTGCACAGCGCCTTCCTCGTCAACAAATGGATTGTCTTCCGGAATACTTCCGTCTTTAAAAATACGATGTACTTTCCCATTGGGCAAAGTAAAATCCTGCGCCTGGTAACCGGCACCGCGGTCGCCAATGGCAAAAAACAAATGTCCCCACGGATCGAAAACAATGCGGCAACCATAATGGTGACGAGTGGTCCGGTAAGTATCGTGTGGCGCTTCAAATATCACTTCTTCACTGGCCCAGGTGTTATCTTCAATTTTTCCGCGCACAATTCTGGTCATAGCTGGCGGGCGGTTTCCATCGTAACCACTTGTTAATACGTGACTGTAAGCCAAATAAATCCAGCCATTCTCCAAATAATCCGGATCAACCGCAACATCCAGCAAACCGCCCTGCCCTTCGTTTAAAACTTCGGGTGTGTTTTTTACCGGCTCTTCTAATAATTTTCCATCTTGCACAATCCGCAGCCTGCCCGGACGCTCAGTTATTAAAGCTGTATTTTCATCAATAAAATCAATAGCCCACGGAACTTCCAGTCCTTCAGCAAAAATTTCCACATCAACTTTATAATCCAACGTTTCTATTTCTTTGGCAATTGGCGGTTTTTGGGCGCCAACTTTATTTTCCGATTCACGGATATATTTAAGGATGGCTCCAATCTCGCCATCGCTCAGTGTTTCTGCGTACGAAGGCATTCCCAAATGTGCAATTCCAAATTTTATATTCCGGAAAACATAATTGTCTTCGGCACCAAACTGCCAAATACCATCAACTAAGCTGGCAGCATTTCCACCACCCAAATTGGCGCCATGGCACGAAGCACAATTTTGCCCGTACAGTTGCGCGCCGTCTTGCGCGTTTGCCGAAAATGAAAAAATGAGGAATAAACAGGTGATTAAAAAAGCTATTGATTTCATTACCGTTGATTTAGATTTTTAATTCTAATAAGTTAAGAATTTTTTGCCGGTTTTGTTCAACAAACTTCTAAAGACCTCAAGAGACGAACCTCAATATTTCTGAACGGAAAAAGTAGTAGTACTTAATCAATCCCTCTATAATTTTGTTTAATATTAAAGTTTTGAAAACACTACATAAAATTAGAACAATGAAGAACGTTGCATTAATAACCGGTGCATCAACCGGAATTGGACGGGAACTGGCCCACATTCATGCAGAAAAAGGTGGCGACCTGGTAATTGTTGCTCGGAGCAAGGACAAACTTGAGGCATTAAAAAAGGAGCTTGAAGCAAAACACAACACAAAAGTTGTTGTGATTGCAAAAGATTTAGGCTTACCCGAATCGCCAAAGGAAATTTACGACGAGATTAAACAGGCAGGCGTCGAAATTGAGATTCTGATTAACAACGCCGGATTTGGTGGGGTCGGCGTATTTCACGAGCTGGATTACGAGCAACACATGGCAATGATTAACCTGAATGTAAAAACCTTAACTGCAATGTCTCGCTTATTCTTACCTGATTTTGTTGAACGCAATTCGGGAAAAATCCTGAACAACTCATCAACAGCCAGTTTAATGCCCGGACCGCTGCAGGCAGTTTATTTTGCCACAAAAGCTTATGTACGCTCACTAAGCAATGCGCTGTCGGCCGAACTTTCGGATACAAATATTACTGTTACCAACCTTATGCCGGGTGCCACCGAAACCGAATTTGGCGCTTCATCGGGCATGGATAAAACCGTGATGTTCAAAAAAACGGCGAGTGCCCGCAAGGTTGCCGAAGCCGGGTACAATGCCATGCTAAAAGGAAAGATCGACGTCATTTCAGGGTTAACAACTGCACAAAAAATAATGATGGCATTTATTCCTTTTATGCCCAAAAAACTTTTGTTGAAAACCGTTAAAACAATGCAGCAAACCAACTGATAATATGAGACAAATTATTCCCTGGTTATTTTTTATTGCATTTATCGCATTTCTGGTTGGAGCAAATATGTACCTCGCCAAGCGATTCACATTTTATTTCGACATACGGAAAGCCCGCTACCTTTATATAACTTTTGGCGCGTTAACTGTTTTTATGATTGTCGGAATTGCGACAACCTCCAACACACAAGCGGCTTTTGGTAATATGATTTACATTGCGGCCTCGATAGTGATGGGCTTTTTACTCTACCTTTTGCTTTCGGTTGCGGTTGTTGATCTGGTTAATATTTTTACAAAATCGGTCCCTCGTCTATTAGGAATTGCAGCACTTTCGCTGGCAGTTTTTGTTACTGCCGCCGGAATCATAAACGCCCAATACCGAAGAATTAGCGAAGTAGAAATTCCAATGAAAGGACTGACCAATGAAATTACGGTTGCACACCTTTCTGATATTCATATCGGGCATTTCTGGGGACCGAAAACACTGCAAAGAATAGTGGATAAAACCAATGCCCAAAATCCCGACGTGGTATTTATTACCGGCGATTTGTTTGATGGTAAAATCCGCTTAAACGGCGAAAGTCTGGATCCTCTAAAACAACTCAATGCTCCTGTGTATTTTGTGGAAGGAAACCACGACGGTTACTCTGGGGCAAAAGAAGTGAAAGATAACCTGCGCGAAATTGGAGTTACTGTTTTAGAAAACGAGGTAACGCATTTTAACCAGATACAGATTATCGGTCTTAATCACATGCGGGCCGACAACAGCCAACAGGAAATTCCTGAAAGAAGAAATCGTCCGAGCATCCGTTCCGTTCTTGATGAATTGAATCTATTCCCCGGAAAACCTACGGTTTTGCTGCATCACAGTCCCGATGGAATTGAATTTGCCAATCAACACGGCGTTGATCTTTACCTCGCCGGGCACACGCACAACGGTCAGTTATTTCCATTCAATTTCGTAGTAGGCATGATCTACAAATACAAAAAAGATTTGGGCAATTATAAGGGAACCCGCATCTACACCTCGCAAGGAGTAGGAACTTTTGGCCCGCCAATGCGTGTTGGAACAAAAAGCGAAATTGTGATTCTAAAACTTAAACCAATATAAAATGAAGGTTATAGTGACAGGTGCCACCGGAATGGTGGGAAAAGGAGTTTTACTGGAGTGTCTCGATCATGAATCGGTTGAAAAGGTTTTGGTAATTGGAAGGAATCCGGTTGATGTTACGCACCCTAAACTGGAACAACTCATTCAAAATGATTTTTCCGATTTTTCAACTGTTAAGGAGCAACTCGCGGGTTTCGACGCCTGTTTTTTGTGCATGGGAATCAGTTCGGTTGGGATGAAAGAAAACGACTATAAAAAGATCACCTACGATTATACACTTGCACTTGCCCGCGAATTGCTTCCGCTCAACCCGGAAATGACAATCACCTATGTTTCAGGCGAAGGAACTGATTCATCAGAGAAAGGACGAGTGATGTGGGCGCGGGTTAAAGGGAAAACCGAAAATGACCTGATAAAACTGGGATTTAAACAGGCTTTTATGTTCCGACCGGGATTTATCATTCCCTTACACGGGATAAAATCGCGAACAAAAGCCTACCAGTTTATGTATGACTATTTTATGTGGCTGGTGCGCTTATTTAAAGCAGTGGCACCAAACGCAGTAGTAAACACCACACAAGTCGGGAAAGCGATGATCAACTGCGCAATGCATAGCTACAATTCCATAATTATTAAACCAAAAGACATTATTCAACTCGCAGAAAAATAACAACTGAATCATTCTCTCTGCTGTTCTGAGATAATGTGCTCTTTTTTAACGGAGAAGGATGAGCGGTCTGTATCATCATTACTAGGTAAATTAATTTTTTTATTAGCTTTGCTGTATTATTAAATTTTTTTAATAACTACAAAATGAACAAACTTTATCTCATTGGCATTTTTCTGCTGTTTGCCTGGTCATGTAAAACCAATTACCCCGACATTCCGAAACAGTACCATACACTTTTAGATTCGGCACTGATAAAAGCCGGCAACAATGCTCCTGAACTGGAAAAAGCATTGGCAGAATCGGCAAATGAACAAAAAGAAGGCATGGCATTTTTAATCAGTTACATGCCGGAACGCGATCTTACCACATTAACTGCAGACTTTCTACTCGAAAATGTTGATTATGCCTACAAAGCTCGCGAGAAATACAGCTGGTGCGCTAACCTCCCGGATTCTGTCTTCTTAAACGAAGTGCTTCCGTACGCCAACATTTCTGAGGATCGTGATGTATGGCGGAAAAACTTTTACGAACGTTTTGCCACGTACGCAGAAAGTTCGGACAACATGGTTGAAGCAGTTATGTCCATTGCCCGAAATATTAAAGACGAGGTTGATGTGGAATACAACACCAAACGTTCGAAAGTAGATATCAGCCCGCTGCAAGCCATGAAAGAACACATGGCAACATGTACCGGTTTGTCGATTTTACTTACCGATGCCTACCGTGCAGTTGGAATTCCGTCGCGCCTTGCCGGCACCGCTATGTGGACCAACTACAAAGGGAACCACACCTGGAGCGAAGTGTGGATAGATGGAGAGTGGCAGTTTATCGAATATTATCCCGATACCTTAAATCAGTCGTGGTTTGTTGCCGATGCCGGAAAAGCCGATCCGAACAACATGCTGCACTGGATTTATGCCGCATCGTACAAACCAACCGGAATGCCGTACTATGCAGCCGTTGATGCTCCTTACATTATGCAGGTGGTTGATACAATGAAACTACCCGAGCAAATGCGACCACGATTTGAAGAAATGAAAGGTGAGGAAAAAATGGAACCTTACATTTGGGGACATAATGTAACGCAGCGCTATATCGATATTTATCAGGAATCCATTAAAAACAGTAAACTGAATGAGGATGAATTGATGGCCAACATCGTTGTTTTTGATGATGAAGACACATCTGTTAGCGAATCTCGTCTGAGTTGCCGGGTTGATGTTTTTGAAGGCGATGAAAATATCAACTTTGGTTATTCGCCACGTAAAACCGACGACATGAATCAGTTTCTTCAGTTAAAATTGAAGAAGCAATCAAACTACCGGTTTGTTGTCTCCAATCCTGAAAAACAGATCAAACAAGAATTTTCTTTGGCTACCGAGAACACGCCCACACAAGATATTCAACTTATTTTAACTAACTAGTTCAGCGAACAATCCATGAAGAAACTAATCGTATTTTTTGCATTTTTAATTGCAGCTCAGCACTTGCTGGCACAACAAACCACAAACGTAATTACTCACAATAAACTGCTCATCAATACCGATCCTTCGCAAGGTGTGAAAAGCTTTGTAAAATGGGGCAATTTCCCATCAGCTGATAAAGAGATCAGGAGAATTGTGTTGAACCTTACGCTTGCTTATCCTGAAGATCGCGCCATTGCCCACTGGGATTACATGGATCGCGTGAAAATCCTTCGAAAAGGAGGCGTTAACGGCGAAATGATCAACTACGAAATTGGCCGCATGCTAACTCCTTACGGAAGTAATTTTAAAGAAGGCTGGAGTTACACATGGAGCATTGACGTAACAGATTTTCAGGCTTTTCTGCGCGACAGCGTGGAGATAGAATATATTCACTCGGGGTACGAATCTCCCGATCTGGGTTGGGATTTAACACTAGATTTCGATATTACTTTTGGCCCGCAGGTAGCCGATTTTATCTCAGTTGAAAAAATGTGGGACGACAATTATCGTTACGGCGATCCGGAAAATCCCATTGAAAAACAGCTTTCGCCAAAAACATTTACAACAGCAGAAAATGCCAGCTTTGCCCGTTTTCGTATCCAGCATACCGGACACGGAATGGACGAACCTAGCGGGTGTAGCGAATTTTGTAGTCGTTGGCGCGAGTTAAAATTCGACGGAGAAGTTGTTGACCATCGCGATATGTGGAAAGACTGTGGTAACAACCCGCTTTATCCGCAAGGCGGAACATGGATTTTTGACCGTGCTTACTGGTGCCCCGGCGATTTGCAAGTGCCCGATGTGGTTGATATTCCTATGAAAAAAGGAAGTCACGAAATCGACCTCGACATGGAACCATTTACGGCCAACAATACAGATCAGCCACATGAGCAAATCACGTCATACCTTTTCCAATATGCTGCCCCGAATAATGAAAATGATGTGACCATTGAAGAAATTATTGCACCGAATTTGAAAGACAATTACAACCGTTTTAATCCACGTGGTTTCAGTCCGCTTATTAAAATACGAAACCTGGGTAGCCGCGATTTAAAAAAGCTGAAGATCATTTATTCAACCAAGGGATTTGAAGAGAAAACCTATCAATGGAAAGGCAACCTCGGTTTTTATGAAGCCGCTATTATAGCACTTCCGGGAGAAATCGATATGAAAGAAGGCATAAATACCTTTTCGGTGATTTTGGAAGAACCCAATGGTAAAGAAGACGAATGGGATGGTGATAACAATATGAATGCTGACTTTGAAAGCATTCCGACAATCCCGTCGAAATTTGTGGTGGAATTTATGACCAACAACAAACCCGAAGACAACTGGGTACAGATTGTTAGCAGCAACTACGACACGGTTTATTCAAAAACACCCGAAATGCTCGATTCGGCCACAACTTACATCGATACGCTTGAATTGGTAGAAGGAACGTATTTCCTGAACCTGATTGACACAGCCGGCGAAGGACTGGAGTTCTGGTTTTTGGCCGATGCAGGTTACGGGCGTTTGCGTTTAAAAGACACCGAAGGAAACCTCATTCATTTATTTGAAAGCGACTGTGGAAACGGACAGTTTTATGCCTTCAAAACCGACAACGATTTTAAAGTGGACACTACAATTGAGCATCTGTCGGTAAATATTTACCCGCGCATGGTAAAAGATTACGCCACCATTTATACAACCACGAACAAACCATCTACACTAAAAGTACGCATTACAAAAGATGGCGAGTACATTGAAACACACGAGTTCACCAACATTAAAGATGCTCAAACCGGCCTTGATCTGCGGCATCTGGAAGAAGGACGTTATGTGATGGAAATATACGTTGATGGTGAACACAAAATGAACAGGCGCTTTAACAAGGTTCCACAAAGCGGATTCAGAGATTAGGAATCTGTAAATGAATATCAAACAAAAAGAGTGATTGAAAATTTAATTCAATCACTCTTTTTTATTTAGTTGACAGGTCTTTAACCATACCATTTTCGCGAACGTCCCTGCAAATTATTCAGCGTATCGATGGTAATATTTACATCGTTTACTACCTGAAAATCGAACATGCCCACACAGATAAAATCGGCGCCATTTTTAAAGGCCCAGTTAAAACCATCTTCGGGCTGAATGGCACCGGCAGCAAGCACTTTAAAGCCCATTACCGGAACTGTTGCACGATTAACAAACTCAACCGTTTTATCAGGATACAAACAAAACAGGTTATCGTGAAAACGGTTATGATCGGCATATTTTTTACCATCCACTTCAAAAGGAAAACGGTTCTCACGCGGGTGTGCCGACCAGTAATTATCGTGATGCATGGTTTTCATGTAATAATCCGGAATGATCCCCTGCTCCTCGCAGGCAATCAGCGAATCAACCGTGTGCGAAGCCAGTCCTGCGGTATATCCTTGTTCACGTATATGATTCAGCATTAAATCGATTTTATCCAGTTTATTATCGCGCACCAGCCAATCACACCAATTCCCCTGAATCTGGATAATGTCCACACCAAAATCGATGGCTTTATTGATATTCACCACGTAATCGTTGTTATCGGCATCGGGGTGCACCTGGGTGATCACCTTAATTTTACTCCCGGTCAACTTCTTATATTTCTGCATCGTCGCATTTGTCGGAAAACCGATATTGATGGTGTTAATTCCGGCTTCCTCGGCCAACATCAGCGTCTCAAAAATTTTCTTTTCGGTATTGTAAGCCCTGAACAGTGAAGGCACATAATGCAGATCGCGCGAGTGTGCCCAGCCGCCAATGAGATTTCCACCAGCCACCAAACGGCTAATTTCGTGTGGGCCGATCTTGCCTTTTGGAAGTTCTCCTTTTAGTTCTTTAATATCAGCTCCGCCAACTTTTATTGTGGCCCCCGAAAGTGTATCGACACCGAACTTTTGAGTTTCGTTAAAAGCTCCCAGTCCCAAAACACCCAATGCAGGAATTGTTGCCAGGTTTTTTAAAGCCTCTCTTCGGGATTTCACAGAAGAAGAACCATCATCCGCATCTTTCTTCTTCGAAAAAATAGCCAGTGAATACAATCCCCAGCCTTTTTCTTTCAGAACAAACAAAACGAGCAGAGCCAGCGCTTCAATCACATTTTTGTTTACAATGTACAGACTGCCTTCGGTATTGGCCAGCAGCGAACCACCAAATGGCGGATGCGCAAAATAATACAGCAAAAGCAAAACAACGCCCGAAGCCGCTGAAACACGAATGGCCAGACCAAGTGTGAGCCCCAGCCCGATAAGAATCAGCGCCGCCATATTCAGCGGATCGACAACATTCATAATACTTTCGGAACCACCCATCCACTGATAAAAACCGGACAATGGCCCTGTTGAGCTGAATAAATATCCGGCAGCACTCCAGTTACCATCGGCCAATTTTGCTACGCCTTCGTATAAAAAGTGCCAGCCGATGGCGGTCCTAAAAATTGTAATAATAAGTTTCTTCCAGTTCATAGGATCATTTTTTAGGCTTTACTTAATTGCTAAAATTATAGGTACCCGATCCAACTTCAAGAACCAATTCGTTTTGGGCTTGCGAAACAATTTTTACTCCTTCATTTTCGTCGGCTACAAAATCTGCTCCCGGTAAAATCACTGTTGCCGTGCAACCAACCGGAACGGTAATATCAACATTCAGTTTCCCCTCATCCTGCTGCCATTTTATTCCGGCCTTTCCATAAGGAGTTTTGTTGTAATACTTGGCAAATTCCATTTCTTCAACCGGTTGCGGATGAAAAATGATATGACGGTATCCCGGTATTTCCTCATCGGCCTGCATACCTGCCAGCTGACGATACAACCACACCAAACCACCACCAAACATCGGATGATTATGCGAACCTCCGGTATCCCAATTTTCCCAGCTGGTTGTTGCTCCCAGTGTTAACCAACGGCCATAACCCGGCTCCTCTTTTTTGTTCATGGCTTCGTAAGCCAGATCGTGCATGCCGTTTTCAGTCAGCACTTCAAAGAAAAACTGCGTACCAAAAATTCCGGTATCCAAATGCCCCTTGTTCTTTTTAATGTTTTCCTTCAGCGCTTTTATCACGCGTTGATATTCTGCTTCGGGAACGCCCATTTTTAATGCAAAGATATTGGCTCCCGAGTTTCCATAAGTTCCTTTTTCGGCATCAAAAAATCGTTTGTGGAATGCTTTCTTAGTCTCATCTGCCAGCTCTGCATACTTTTTAGCTTCCTTTCTTTTTCCCAACACTGCAGCTGTTTTTGCTGTAATATCGGCACAGCGCCAGAAATAAAAAGTGTGTACCAACTCATCAGGAGGAAGATCGCCGGGAGTTACCCAATCGCCAAGGTTAAACCACCTCAAAACCTCACCATTCAGCCCAACACGTTGCGAGTACATTATTCCCTCTTCATCCACCCAGTTCTGCATGTAGCGCACGTATTCCTTCATCGGTTCATACGCCTCTTCCAGCATATCTACAGCTCCGTAATGCACATAAAACTCCCAGGGCATAATATTTACCGCCGCTCCCCAGGCAACGCCGCCGCCACAACCGGGTTGCCACGGTGCGCCATTCGGAACATAACCGGTTTCAACATTTTGAGCACCAATAATATCCTGAATCCATTTGTTATAAAAGTTTTGAGCATCGAAATTATGCATCACCGTAACACAAGCCACCTGACCATCGCCGGTGTATGGCGAACGTTCGCGGTGCGGGCAATCGCTGGCAATTCCTCCGTGCATATTATCGGT
Organism: uncultured Draconibacterium sp.; assembly: GCF_963676815.1. Classification (NCBI taxonomy): domain Bacteria; kingdom Pseudomonadati; phylum Bacteroidota; class Bacteroidia; order Marinilabiliales; family Prolixibacteraceae; genus Draconibacterium; species uncultured Draconibacterium sp. The sequence continues at coordinate 2,423,974 of NZ_OY781365.1, read as the reverse complement.
CTGGCTGCGTTTCCAAATCTTGTTCACCTCGTTAAAAAGCGGATTTGATGTTTCAAAATCTGCCGACTCTTCGATGTAAGTATTTATCGCTTCAGCGCAAATATTTTCAGGTTCCAGCACGCCCGGCCAGTTTATAATTTCCACCTCGCGGAAAACAAACCAGTTAAAACGAGCCGCATAATTTTCTTTGCCTTCGCCTTTAAAAATGTACGAGTTATCGCCAGAGAAAGTATTCGACATATAGTTGATTTCCACTTTGTGCCCCGCTGGCCCTTCCACATTTTTCAACCGAATCCAACCCGAAATTTCAACACCAAAATCAACTTTATAATTACCGTTGTACATTTTCTCAATTCTTATTGGCTCAAGCGTTTCATACACTTTGTCAGGATGAGCAGTGTGTGCCATCAACTTTCCTTCGGGCGCTTTTCTTAAAACCGCATTTTCCCATGCCGAGTCGTCAAAATCCGTAGAACACCAACCATCTTGTTCCAAACGCGCATCGTAATGTTCGCCATAAAACACCATGTCCATTAAAATCGGACTTTTTGAAACTTTCCAGCTCTCATCGCTCACAATTACATCCTCGGTACCGTCGGAGTAGGTTACATGCACCTGCATCAACAATCGAGGCGAACCATAACCCAAATCCCAGTGTTTGGCCGGATTATAAAATCCATTTCCAAGAATTGCCCCAAAAGTGTTTTCGCCTGAAACCATTTGATCCGAAATATCATAAGCCAAATACATCACTTTATACTCTCTGAAATTGTCATCAACCGGAATAAACTGTTCAGGAAGTCCGGGCCGTTTGCCATAGTTGGTTTGGTTGGGAACCAATACATCGTCGCCAACTTTTTCGCCGTTCAGGTACATTTCGAAATAACCCAATCCTGTTACGTAAGCCACTGCTTTTTCAATCTGTTTTGTAGCGTTAAATTCTTTTCGAAACAGCGGCGCCGGCGGAGGAAGTTCCTGCAGGCGATTTCCGTCACCTCCAAGATTTCGGCCAGGTTTTGGTAAAGCTTCCTCGCCCTGCCACGGCACGCCAATCCATTTTGCCTGCCAGTCACTTTCATTCAGCAAACCCATGTGCCAGAGCGCAGGCTCACTCCATTCCGAAACATCACCATTTTTATCCCACACACGCACCTGCCACCAGCAATCCTGACGGGAAACCAGTTTGTCACCATCGTACTCAACGCGTGTTGAGGCATCACTTTCAACCTTTTTACTGTCCCATAAATCGGGATTTTCAAGTTTGTCTTTTGTGGTAGCCACCCGTATTTGTAAGGCCGTTTGAAGCTGCCCTCTTTCTCCTTCTTCTGCTACATTTATCCATGCTAATCGTGGTTGACGAACATCAACAACAGATGGGTTTTTAAGGTATTCGCAGGTGAGTTGTGTTGGCTTGATTTTAGCATTCGCCATGAGACTGCCAATTGCTAAAAAGCAAAGAAACAGTAATAGTTTTTTCATAGTTTTAGGTTTTGTTGAATCGCTTAAAGTTATCAATAATACCCATTTGTACTTAAAAATGACGTAAGGAAATTTTTAGGTTACAATGGTTTATGCCGATGCTACAACAAAGGAGCAATAGGAGCAAAGTGACAGAGTGCGACATTTTGTTGTTAAATCGGTATTAGTTTATAATCGTTGTTTTAAGATTTGAAAATTTTCGCTTGTTTTATGTCTGCATTTTCTACATTTGTGCTTCTTAAAACAAAACAGACGTAGAATGAGCAAAGATTTTTCGCCCACAAAATACATCCTGAAATCGTTTAAAACAGGTAAGGAGTTTAAAGATGAAGGCTGGATGCTGGATGCTCCGGGTGAAGCCGAACCAACATTAATTCGTGCGATTTACGATAAAAAACAGATTGACGTAAAAGACGATTCGTGGGGCTTGTACAAATTTGCCGACTGGTTGCCAATTGGAAGAATGCTTGAAGGTTCGTCGGCACCGGTGACCTACAAAAGCGAAGGTTTGGCAAAAGAGCTGGGCCTTGAAAATCTTTGGATCACCTTTAGCGGCTACTGGCCCGAAAAAGGTACCAACATGAAAACGGCCTCGTTTAAAGAAACGGAAGCTTATTCGGTTGGCGGACGTATGACAGAGGATATGCACCAGGTTTTGGTGGTTGCTTCTGCCGGAAATACATCACGTGCCTTTGCCCGTGTTTGCTCTGAAAATAATATCCCGCTTATTATTTGCGTACCGGAGGATAACATCAACGCACTGTGGTTCGATGCCCCGATTAAGGATTGTGTAAAACTGATTTGCAGCAAATCGGGCAGCGACTATTTCGATGCCATTCACCTGTCGAATATTGTGGCAGGAATGGAAGGTTTTGTTGCTGAAGGTGGTGCCAAAAACGTTGCTCGCCGCGATGGAATGGCAACTACAATGCTGTCGGCAACTACGACCATTGGCGAAATTCCTGATTACTATTTTCAGGCCATTGGCAGCGGAACCGGTGCAATTGCAGCCTGGGAAGCCAATTTACGTTTAATCGAAGACGGACGCTTCGGCAACAAAAAAATGAAACTGATGGTTTCGCAGAATACGCCGTTTACACCAATACATGATGCGTGGAAAGCAGATTCGCGCGCAATGTTGTCGTTAGATGATAATCTGGCCCGCGAGCAGGTAGAAGCAATTGTGGCAAAAGTTTTATCGAACCGCAAACCACCTTATCCGATTGCCGGAGGATTGTACGATGCGATGAAAGACGCAGGCGGCGAAGTATTGTTAGCTAGTAATGAGCAGGCTCACCACGCGGGAGAGTTGTTCCTGAAAACAGAAGGAAACGATATTCATCCGGCATCTGCAATTGCAACTGCCACACTAATTGAAGCGGTTAAAGACGGCACGGTTAAGAAAGATGACCTGATCATGCTGAATATTACTGGTGGCGGCGAGGAAAAATTCAAAGCTGAAAATGATTTGTTCTATTTAAAACCTGAAATCGTTTTCGATATCAATCCGAACGAAGAAGAAGTAAAAGAAAAAGTAGAGAAACTTTTTTCATAAAAATCGGAATACATAAATACGCTATAAAACAAACCCGTATATGATCAGTATACGGGTTTTCTATTCTTGTATGGAAATGGGATATATCTAAATATATCTCAAAAAGAATGCTTTACACCTCAACAATCTCAGTAATTTTAGGTAAAGATTGCCCTTACTTGTGGGTGACAAAGTAAAAAATATTTATCATTGTATCGTAATGATACAATGAAGATTTAATATTTAGTAATGAGTCTTAACAAATACCAGAATTTCCTGGATAATTTAGGAAATACCAGCCTGAACATAGCTGTTGACTGTGTTTTATTCTCTGTTATCTCAGGCCGGCTAAAAGTGCTAATCAATTCTTTTCAACCAGGTTTAAGCTATATGCTGCCTGGTGGTGCCATTTTTAACCACGAAACATCCGACATTGCCGCTAACCGCATTCTATTCGAGAGAACTGGCGTAAAAAACATTTTCTTACAACAGTTTAAAACGTTTACCGACCCCAAACGTTTTTCATTTGAATCCATCATTGAGGAGCTAAAACACGAAAATATCTCCCTCCCTTCTAACATCGATTTCCCCGAGCGGGTAATAACAATCGGATATTTTGCATTGGTTAATTTCAATGAGGTACATACAACCGGAGGCGTCCTTTCAGAAGAAAACATTTGGACAGAGGTAAACAGTGTTCCCGAACTTTTATACGACCACAACCTGATCATAACCGAAGCATTAGAAGCCTTACGCAAAGAACTTTTTTTTAAACCGATTGGCTATAATCTTCTGCCCGAAAAATTTACAATGCCCGAACTGCAACGTATCTACGAAATCATTCTCGACCGCCCATTGACAAGAAGTAATTTTCAGCGAAAAATGTTGAATTGGGGAATCTACGAAAGGCTTGAAGAGCGAAAAGAGGGTGTTTCGCATAAACGTCCGTTCCTGTATCGTTTTAACAGAGAGAAATACGAGGAAGCCACTAAGCAGGGCACCAATTTGGGGTTCTGATCAACAATTCATTCCGGAACAATGTGCTGAAATTTATCGTGCAGAGATGAATGCCAAATAAATTCTAGTTTTTGTACGTTTTGTTTTATTCTGAAATAGGTACAATATTTAACTTTGCTGTCTCTTTAAGTAGAAACATATAATTTCACTACCATGATAAAAAAATCTTATTTGACACTAACACTATTTTCAATCGCACTGGTTGCATTGGTTTCGTGTAACAATTACACCGACTACTCCAACGTACCGTTCGATGAGCCCAACCCAAAACCCTGGGAAGACCCTGAAATTTACCAAATCAACAAAGCAGAGCCACATGCTCATTTTATCCCTTTTGCATCGGCCGAACAAGCCCGCACCGAAGACAAATGGCAATCGCCACTGCTAAAATCACTGAACGGGACATGGCAATTTCACCTGGCGCAAAATCCGTCGGAACGCCCGTTCTGGTTTTTCAAAAACGATTTTGATACCCGCGAGTGGGACGAAATTGAGGTGCCTGCCAACTGGGAAGTTGTTGGTTTTGATTACCCGATTTACACCAACGTAAAATACCCGCACGACAGAACTCCTCCGTTAATCCAGAAAGATTACAACCCGGTTGGATCGTACAAACGTACTTTTAAAGTACCGGCAGAATGGGATGGTAGCGATATCATCGCACATTTTGGCGCGGTGTCATCGAATATGAACTTGTGGGTGAACGAACAATATGTGGGTTACAGCGAAGACAGCAAAACACCTGCCGAGTTCAACATTACCAAATATTTGGTTCCGGGAGAAAATACAATGGCGGTTGAAGTTTTCCGCTGGAGCGATGCTTCTTATCTTGAAGATCAGGATTTCTGGCGCTTAAGTGGAATTACCCGCGACGTGTATCTTGTAGCTCGCGGCCAACAAGCTTTAAAAGATTTCCGCGTTGGTTCATCGCTTGATGATTCATACACAAACGGTTTGTTTACGTTAGATCTTGAACTGGCCAACAGCGGTAACTTAACCGTTGAAGCGGTACTATCGGATAACGGAAACGTTGTAAAAGAATTCTCGGAAACTACCGACGGAACAGCAGTAAATTTTGCCGCTGAAATTCCAAATGTAAAACAGTGGTCGGCCGAAATTCCAAATCTTTACGAACTGGTAATCACGCTGAAAAACGGAGAAGACGTTGTTGAAGTCATTCGCCAGGATGTTGGTTTCCGCCGCATTGAAATTATCGATGCCACACTTCGCGTAAACGGGAAATACGTTTACATTAAAGGTGCCAACCTGCACGAGCACAACGATAAAACCGGCCACGTTCAGGACAAAGAAACGATGTTGCTCGATATAAAAACCATGAAGGAAAATAACCTGAATGCTGTTCGTACATCGCACTATCCTCAACCAGAATTGTGGTACGAGCTGTGTAATAAATACGGTTTATACATTGTTGACGAAGCGAACATAGAATCGCACGGAATGGGTTACGGACCTGAATCGTTAGCGAAAAACGAAGACTGGAAAGGTGCACACCTGTATCGTACAAAAAATATGTTTGAGCGCGACAAGAACCAACCTTGTGTGGTTATCTGGAGTTTAGGTAACGAAGCAGGAAACGGTGTAAATTTTATGGCCACTTATGATTTCCTCAAATCAGTAGACGACACACGTCCTGTACAGTACGAACAGGCGCACGGTGGCGAAAACACCGATATTTACTGCCCAATGTATATGCGCATGGATGGCATGGAACGTTTTGCCAAAGAAAAAGCTGACAAACCATTAATTCAGTGCGAATACGCGCACGCCATGGGTAACAGTGTTGGAAACCTGCAAGATTACTGGGATCTGATTGAAAAATACGATGTACTGCAAGGTGGATTTATCTGGGACTGGGTAGACCAGGGCTTGTGGACCACCAACGACGCCGGAGAAGGATTCTGGGCTTACGGTGGCGACTTTGGTCCCGATACGGTTCCTTCTGATGGTAACTTCTGTAACAACGGTTTGGTTGATCCCGACCGTGCTGTAAAACCACATCTGTTAGAAGTGAAAAAAGTGTACCAGCACATTGGGTTCAATGCTGTTGATTTGAAAAAAGGAATTATCTCAATCGAGAACAAATATGTATTTATGGATCTTTCGGCTTTCGACTTTGTTTGGGAAGTTACCGCCGATGGAAAAGTAGTTGACAGCGGCGATCTCGGAAGCATTGATTTAGCTCCGGGCGAAAGCAAAAAGGTCACTATCGGTTTCAATGTAAAACCGGAAGCCGGAGTTGAATACTTCCTGAATGTTCACGCTAAACTAAAAGAAGACTGGAGCCTTGTTAAGGCCGGTTGGATTTTGGCCGAAGAGCAATTTGAAATTCCGTTTGTTGTGCCAATGACACTGGAATACAAAATTCCTCAAATGCCGGATGTAAACGTGGAAGAAACAGTCGACGCAGCAACTGTGTCGGGCGAAGGATTCTCAGTAACTTTCGATAAGAAAGCCGGTATTATTTCAAGCCTGAAAAAGGGTGAAACCGAAATGTTGATCAGTGGACCTATTCCAAACTTCTGGCGCGCACCAATCGATAATGATTATGGCAACAACCTGTACAACCGAAGCCGTGTTTGGCGCAAGGCGGGAGAAAACCGAGAGGTTGCTGATGTTTCGGTAAAAGCGTTAAGCAAGAACACTGCTGAAGTGGTTTTCATTTTTGATTTGGTAAACGACGAAAAAGAAAAAATTGCTTCATACAAATCTATTTACACGGTGTACGGTAGCGGAGATATTATGGTTGAAAACAACTTTAAAATGACGGCCGACGAACTGCCGGAAATAGTACGCATGGGAATGAACCTTGTTATGCCACGTAAATTCGACCAGATGAGTTGGTTTGGACGCGGGCCACAGGAATCGTACTGGGATAGAAAAACCGGTGCTTTTGTTGGTTTGTACAGCGGTAGCGTTGCCGATCAGTATTGGGCATATCTTCGTCCTCAGGAAAACGGAAACAAAACCGATGTACGCTGGGTAACCATTACCGACGAAGCCGGAAACGGTCTGTTGTTTGCAGGAATGCCACTACTGGAAGTTAGCGCACACCACAACATTATGGACGACTTTGAAAGCCCTGAACGTACCGATGGCCGACAGGTTCCAGGCGTTGAGGTAATCAACCGTCACATAAACGATGTAAAACCACGCGACCTGACTTCAGTTAACATCGATTACAAACAAATGGGCGTTGGTGGCGACGACAGCTGGGGCGCATGGACGCACGATGAGTACCGACTCACCAAAAAAGAATACAGCTACGCTTTTAAAATAAGTTTTATATCGCCTGAAGAAGATCCGGCGAAAAAGTCAAAGGCAAAATACTAAAGAAGAGCTTTAGTGTTCAGAAAAAAGGCGCAGCGACAAAATGGTCGTTGCGCCTTTATTTTTTAAACAAATCCAATACCTTTGCTCAAAATTCAGAAAAATGGAAATTCAAAACCTGTCGTATCTGTTATTGCTGCTGATTTTCCTGGTAATTCCGGTGGCACTCAGCTTCCAAAAAAAGGTGCGGTTTGTTTTCAGGCTAAAGTACATTTTGCCTGCCGTAATTTTTGCCGGTGCCATTTTTGTAATGTGGGACATCCGATTTACTCAAATGAGAATCTGGAGCTTCAATGCTGATTACTTGTCCGGAATTGAACTGCTTGGGCTACCGATTGAAGAGTGGCTTGCGTTCTTGATCATTCCGTTGTCATCCATTTATATTTACGAATGGCTGAAAGTTCGTTTCGAGGATTTTGAAAAGCCCAATGTTTTTCTGATAGTCAGCCTTGTTCTTTTACTGATAACAGGCGTTTTGGCCTACGTTTTTCGCACCCGAATGTTTAGTTTCTTTACATTCTTCCTATCGGCAATTTACCTGGGTTACACCGTTTTTCGTAACCGTTTCAAAAAATACTACACCAAATTTTACCTGGCGTTAGTAATTTCACTGATCCCGTTTTTAACAGTTTCGGCAATTCTTAATTCGTTTCCAGTAATCGTTTACGATTCTGCCCATACCATGGGATTAGCTCTATTTGGAGTACCTGTTGAAAAAATAGGCTATCTGTTTTTATTGTTACTTATTAATGTAACCATTTACGAATACCTAAACAATCGTCGGCGTTATTAATTCAAAAAAAGGATGAGTTTACTTTACAACCTTGGAATTTTGTTTTACGGACTTTTTATCCGTTTTGCGGCCTTATTTAACGAAAAGGCAAAACTATTTGTCTCAGGGCGCAGAAACTGGAAAACACAACTCGCTTCGGCTGTCGATAAAAATGCCGCGTATATTTGGTTTCATTGCGCATCGCTGGGCGAGTTTGAGCAAGGCAGACCGGTTTTGGAGGAAATAAAAAAGCAATATCCGCAATACAAAATCATACTAACTTTCTTTTCGCCGTCAGGTTACGAAATCAGGAAAAACTATGAAGGCGCCGATATTGTTGCCTATTTACCCATGGACAGCAAAAAGAATGCGCAGGAGTTTATCTGCGTGGTTAGCCCTGAAAAAGTATTCTTTGTGAAATATGAATTCTGGTACAATTACATTACCGAACTCAAACGTCAGCAAATACCACTTTATATCATATCGGCCATTTTCAGAGAAAACCAGCAGTTTTTCAAATCAACACCATGGGGAAAATGGTACCGGAAAATGCTATATAGTTTCGAGCACATTTTTATACAGAACGAAACCTCAGCCCATCTTTTGGAACAGGCCGGCATCAATCATTTCACCATTTCGGGCGATACGCGTTTCGACCGGGTAGCAGAAATTGCCCGGGGTGCAAAAAAGTTTGAAATTGTGGAAAAGTTCAAGGCGAATAATGTAACCCTGATTGCAGGGAGTACCTGGAAACCCGATGAGGAGCTGCTTGCAGCGTTTATTAACAATACCAACGGAGTGAAGTATATTATCGCACCACACGAGGTTGCAACCGCAAATATTAACAGAATTCTGGGATTGTTAAAAAAACCGGCCATTTGTTTCAGCAAAGCAAATATTTCTGACATCGAAAGCTACGATGTGTTAATAATTGATTCCATCGGAATTTTATCGTCGCTCTACCAATACGGAAACATAGCATACATAGGCGGTGGCTTTGGTGTTGGCATTCATAATATTCTGGAAGCGGCTACTTTTAAACTGCCGGTTTTGTTTGGTCCGAATTATTTAAAATTTAAAGAAGCTGTTGACCTGGTAAACGAAAAAGGGGCTTTCTCAATTCAAAATTATGCCGGGCTGGAAGCTATACTGACAAAGCTTCTGAACGATAAAAACCACCTGCAAGATACCTCCGAAATCTGCAAAAATTATGTAGAAAAAAATGTCGGTTCCACAAAGCTAATCATAAATAAAGTTTTTAACAAACGAGGATAAATAGCACGCTTTTTGTTAGCAAAAAAATCTTCGAAAAATTGAATTTTTCCAAGTAATATTCTGTTAACAAAAATCTCTTCCTCGTAATATAAAATTTCAGTTTTGGTAAACTTTTCTTAACTATCAAATATATAACACACTGTTAACCTAACACATAACAAATTAAAGTTGATAACTTTTACTTAATTAACGGACAAAAAAATTCCAAATATTTGTTTTCTGTTTTATCTTGCGTTACACAATTTGGTTGTGCTGGATACCTAGAAATCAAGTTTTAAAATTCTTATAACTTTTAATACACTTACAGGAAAGAAATGGCAGTAAACGAAGTATCTGTAAAAGCCCCGGCGGGCAAAAAAATTTACTCTCAGGATGAAGCAGTAAACGCCTCGCTCGAGTACTTCAGAGGAGACGATTTGGCAGCAAGAGTTTGGGTGAATAAATATGCCCTTAAAGATTCGTTCGGAAATATTTTTGAGCTAACACCGGACGATATGCACCGACGACTTGCAAAAGAAATCGCACGCATTGAAGAACGCTACCCAAACCCATTAACCGAAGATGAAATCTACAGCGTTTTAAAAGATTTCAAATACATTGTTCCACAGGGAGGACCAATGACCGGTATTGGTAACGATTATCAAATCGCTTCATTATCGAACTGTTTTGTTGTTGGAAACGACGGCAATTCGGATTCGTATGGCGGAATTATGAAAATTGACCAGGAACAAGTGCAATTGATGAAACGCCGCGGAGGTGTGGGACACGATCTGTCTCATATTCGCCCAAAAGGTTCTCCGGTAAAGAACTCGGCCTTAACATCAACCGGTATTGTTCCGTTTATGGAGCGCTACTCTAATTCAACACGCGAAGTTGCCCAGGATGGACGCCGTGGGGCACTTATGCTATCAGTTTCGATAAAACACCCCGATTCGGAAAGTTTTATTGATGCAAAAATGGAGCAAGGAAAAGTAACCGGAGCGAACGTTTCGGTAAAAATTCAGGATGACTTTATGCAGGCTGTTGAGTCGGGCACTCCATACATTCAGCAGTACCCGATAAATGGAAAAGCACAATACACAAAAAGTACTGATGCAGGAAAAATCTGGAAAAAGATTGTAAAAAATGCATGGAAATCGGCCGAACCCGGAATTCTTTTCTGGGACACGATTATTAACGAGTCTGTGCCGGATTGTTATGCCGACTTGGGTTACCGCACTGTTTCTACCAACCCATGTGGCGAAATTCCTTTATGCCCATACGATAGCTGCCGCTTATTGGCCATAAACCTGTATTCATACGTTGAAAATCCATTTACTAAAAAAGCCAAGTTCAATTTTGAATTGTTTAAAGAACATATTCACTATGCACAGCGCATAATGGACGATATTATTGATCTTGAACTGGAAAAAATTGATGCCATTTTAGAGAAGGTTGAAGAAGACCCTGAAGCAGAAGATATTAAATTCACCGAAAGAAATCTTTGGGAAAGCATCCGTCGCAAAGCAAAAGAAGGTCGCCGTACAGGTATTGGAATTACAGCCGAAGGCGACATGTTAGCAGCTTTAGGATTACGCTATGGCAGCGACAATGCAACTGATTTCTCAGAAGAAATTCATAAAACAATTGCTGTTGAAGCTTACCGCTCATCGGTACATCTGGCTAAAGATCGTGGAGCATTCACAATTTATGATGCTGAACGCGAAAAGAACAACCCGCTAATCAATCGTATTAAAGATACCGACGCCGGTTTATACGAAAAAATGGTAAAATACGGCCGTAGAAATATTGCCTTGCTAACCATTGCTCCAACCGGAACAACCAGCTTAATGACACAAACTACATCGGGTATCGAACCTGTTTTCCTTCCGGTGTACAAACGTCGCCGCAAAGTTAATCCGAACGACAAAAATGTTCGTGTTGATTTTATCGACGAGGTTGGCGATCATTGGGAAGAATACACAGTTTTCCACCACCATTTTAAAACCTGGATGAAAACCAATGGCTACGATACAAGCATTGAATATTCGCAGGAAGATTTGGATAAAATGGTGAAAGAGTCGCCTTATTTCAAAGCTACATCAAACGATGTTGACTGGCTGAACAAAGTACGTATGCAGGGTAGAATTCAGAAATGGGTAGACCACTCGATTTCGGTTACTATTAACCTGCCGGCCGATGTAAAAGAAGAGCTTGTTGGCGATCTATATTTTGAAGCATGGAAAAGTGGCTGTAAAGGCGTAACTGTTTATCGCGACGGATCACGCTCGGGCGTACTCATTTCAAACGACGACAATAAGAAGGAAACTGAAGATGGTTCATTCCCGTTAAAACGTCCTGAAAAATTGGAAGCCGACGTTGTACGTTTCCAAAACAATAAGGAAAAATGGATTGCCTTTATTGGTTTGACGGATGGTAAACCTTACGAAATTTTCACCGGTTTACATGATGATGAAGATGGAATTCTTCTGCCACGCTCGGTAACCAAAGGTTATATTATTAAAAGCTGGGAAGGCGAAGATTCGCGTTACGATTTCCAATACATCAATAAACGGGGTTACAAAACCACAATTGAAGGATTGTCGCACAAATTTAACCCGGTATTCTGGAACTACGCCAAATTAATTTCGGGAACTTTGCGCCACGGTATGCCAATTCATAAAATTGTTGAACTGGTAACCAGCCTGCAACTGGATAACGAAACCATTAACTCGTGGAAAGCGGGTGTGGCTCGTGCACTGAAGAAATACATTCCTGACGGAACAATTGCCGACGATGCAAAATGCGGCGAATGTGGATCTGATGATGTTGTGTACCAGGAAGGTTGTTTAACCTGTCTTTCTTGCGGATGCTCAAAATGCGGATAATAAACTTGATAAACAATATAAAAAGCCGGGATCCTAATGATTCCGGCTTTTTTATGCTTAAAAGTCAATTAAGTCCCTGATCTTTTCGTTGTAACTTTTACTACAGGAAACCACTCTTCCCTTCTCACATTTCATTACCAAATCAAACCGGCCATTCCCCAACTTCTTAACCTCATGGATGAGATTTTTATTTACAACCGTTGATTTATGTATACGAATAAATTCCTCGGGAAATTTTTGCTCCAAATCGGCAAGCGTACTATCAACCACGTATTCTTTCCCTGTAACATCCGTCAGAAAAACGAAGTTATTTCCTGCTGAAAGATCAACGATTTCATCAAAACGAATGAGTGTAATTTTGTTCCCCTCTTTAACCGGATAATACTCTTTGATCTTTTCTTCCGTTATCAATGGCTCCTGTTGATTCTTTATTTGCTCTTCTCGCTGTTCCACGTTTTTAGATGCTTTGTTTTTTCTTATCAGATATCTTATAAGTAAAACTAACAGTAAAACTCCGAGAAACCCCGGAACTAATAAAATCAAAATGATTATGATTTCTTGCGGACCGATAAATCCAAGTAAAATTGTGTTCATTGATTTTTTTTTTAGTTTTTGCTCAAACTAAACAAATACTCTGTTAAATTAAAAATCAAATTTAACCACTTACCTCAAAATCAAGGCAACAGCTACGAAAAAAGCGGCAAGGCGCCTTAGGTTAAGTGTAAGAGGCCTCCGAATAAACATCAATACCTCAGTTTTACGCATAAAAAAAATGCCTCACCGAAAAACGATGAGGCATTTACTTATGCTGTAAAATTTCTTAAGCTTCAATCATTGCTTTGTAAGCGTCAGCGTCCATCAGATCATCTAACTCTGATGCATCGGCAATATTCACTTTAATCATCCATCCTTTTCCGTAAGGATCTTTGTTTACCAATTCCGGATCGTCGGCTAAATCTTCGTTGAACTCGGCAACTTCTCCTCCAACTGGCATAAACAGATCAGAAACGGTTTTCACTGCCTCAACTGTTCCAAAAGTTTCGCCTTTGTCTAACGTTTCTCCTTCCGTTTCAATTTCAACAAACACAACATCGCCCAGTTCTCCCTGAGCAAAATCGGTTACACCTACAACAGCTACATCACCCTCAACGCGCACCCACTCGTGGTCTTGCGTATATTTTAAATCAGCTGGAATATTCATAATATTAGTTTTAAATTATTTAAATCGTATCAGATAAAAGTCGTTCTCCTTTTTATTTTCATGTAAAATTCGGCGGGCAACTTTTTCTATTAATTATCAATCATGATTTTTGCCAAAATTAAAACATTTTAATGAAAAACAACCCCCTAACGCCCATGCATTTCCCTGATTTTTATCGCATTTTATTTCAAGGGGTGCAAAATATGTAGTGCTTTTTGTATAATTGCAAAAATATGACAGAACAGATGTATTCAAAAAAAATCAATTCGCTCGACGAGCTTAACGTTGCTGCAAAGGAGTTAATTTCAGCTTTTAACGACGACCGTGTTTTTGCCTTTTATGGGAAAATGGGCGCCGGAAAAACAACTTTTATCCAGTCGATTTGCCGTGCACTGGGATCGGATGATAACGTTACCAGCCCCACGTTTGCATTGATTAATGAATACAACACTGCCGAACTGGATTCTATTTTTCATTTCGATTTCTATCGTATAAAAGACATTGAAGAAGCTTTCGACCTGGGTTACGAAGATTACATTTACAGCGGAAGCTACTGCCTTATTGAATGGCCGGAAATGATAGAACCATTGCTACCCGAAAAAATGGTAGAAGTAAAAATCGAAGTTCAGGAAGACGATACGCGCCTGATAACCGCAAAGGAAATATAGTTTCCTGATACAGCTTTCTACTTCCCACTTAATTTGTTTTGAAAACTCCCCTTTTGCTTGTAAATTGGTGCTGTTGAATTCATCAGAATAATTTCATGGAAAAAGCAAAAGAAAAGGTATCGATACCTAAAACCATGCTTCTGCCCAAAGAGGAGATGTTGGAGGTAAAAAAGAAGGGCCAGAAAATTAAGATTGGTGTTCCTTCCGATTTGTCTAAGGTTGAATACAGGGTGCCTTTATCGCCGCAAGCCGTTGACCTTCTGGTGTCGTACGGGCACGAAATTCTGATTGAGCGCGATGCAGGAAAATCGGCCAGCTACAGCAACGAAGATTACCAAAAAGCAGGTGCTACCATTGTTGAAACCAAAGAAGAGACTTTTCAGTGCGACATAATTTTGCGCATTGCTCCTTTTGATTGCGATGAGATAGATGCTTTGCGTGGCAACCAGGTCATCATTTCAAATATGCAGATTCAGGCACATTGCAACGAGTCCATTCAGAAAATGATGCAAAAAAAGGTAACAACCATTGCCTTTGAATACCTCGAAAACGAAGATGGGTTTCTTCCTTTTGTGCATCAGATGAGCCAGATTGCGGGAGTTACCTCCATTACCATTGCAAGCGAATACCTAAGTAACTCGCGCAACGGAAAAGGCGTACTTTTTGGCGAGGTTACCGGTGTTACACCTGCCGAACTGGTAATAATCGGTACCAGCACCGCTGCCGAATATGCAGCACGCGCAGCACTCGGGCTGGGTATTTTTGTAAAGGTTTTTGATACTTCGGTTTATGAGCTCAGCAAACTGGAAGAGAAATTGGGCCGACGTATTTTTACTTCGGTTTTCTACCCAAAAGTTTTACGTAAAGCGCTTATATCGGCTGATGCGGTTATCGGAGCTACCTCATTTAATACGCCTCCTAAATTTAAAGTATCAGAAGATCTGGTAAAACAGATGAAGGAAGGATCGGTAATTATTGATTTGAACGTGAGCCAGGGGGGATGTTTTGAAACCTCGAAATGCACTGATTTTAACAATCCAACATACACCAAACACGGCGTGGTTCACTACTGTGTGCCTAACACTCCGGCCATGGTGGCACGAACAGCTTCCATTTCGTTGAGTAACATTTTAATTCCTATTTTGCTTGCCATTGGCGACTGTGGCGGCGTTGAGAACTACATAAAAATATCAAAAGGATTCCGGAAAGGCGTATACATTTACCATGGCATTCTCACCAATCACGATGTAGGCCGCATGTTCAATATCCCATCAAAAGACATTGATTTATTACTCGCTGTTTTCTAACCAAGTAAATTTTTTCGATGCTGAATTCTCTAAACAAAAAATATCCGTTTAACGACAATTTAAAGGTGAACACACGTTCCATCTCATCGGTGAGCCTGGGTATCTTCTTGTTTCTTTTGTTTTTTCAGCCTTTCGAGGTTCAAAATCCCGATTTCAACAACCGCCTCATCATCCTTGCAACTTTTGGCGCGATAACCTTGGTTTTACTCAGTATTTTTCGTGTGGTGATCCCGTCGATATTTATCACCGCATTTTCCGAAGCACGGTGGACCATTTTAAAGGAAATCATCATCGACTTGCTTTTTGTTATTTGCAACTCGGTAGCTTTTGCTTTTTTTGCGCGCTATGTTGGTCGTATTCCTATGTCATTCCCGATTGTCATCAATATCGTTATCATTTCGATTACAGCCGCTGCAGTTGTAGTGATAACCAACCAGTTTTATCTACTAAAAAAGAAAGTGCAAAAACTGGAACTTGCTCCGGAAGAAGCCGGTAAGAATGAATCGATAGAGGCTTCGAAAGAAATTGAATTTGAATCGGAAAATAAAACGGAATATTTCACTCTGTTTCTTGAGCATCTTATCCTTATAAAATCGGCCAACAATTACATTGAAGTAATATACAAACACAATGAAGAGATCAAGAAAAAACTGATCCGGAACACGATGAAAACCACCGAGAATTTATTGCAAAAATATCCGGAAATCATTCGTTGTCATCGCTCCTGTATGGTGAATAAAAATTACATCAAGAAAGTATCGCGCGGATCGGATGGGTTGACATTGAATCTCTTTGATTATCCGCAAGAAATTCCCGTTTCAAGGCAATATGTGCTTCGGTTAAAAGAAGCCCTAAAAACGGCTTAATTTATTTTTATTATCATTTTTTCTGTTCCCTGAATAGAAGAACACACTTCAAAACTACCATAAATAATGAATGTTGGGAGAAATGCCATTTATCCCTGACAAATGACAAAAATCCCAAATTAACGGAAATAATCACATTTTTAAGGTGCAAATCCCAAATACTTTTTTTTCGAATAAATTAGCCGTTTATTTGAAAAATCGAAAACAATGTAAATTTTATTGCCATGAACATACTACTGATTTATCCGGAAAAAGAGAACAATTCAAAGGGATTTGAGGCCTTCTTTCAAAAGCTTTTTAACAACACCACTGAAGATCCGCTTGAACTGATCGAGATTTCTATTCAGCTGCCAATTACCTGGGAAAGGAAAATGCGCGATCTGAACCAAGAGAAGTTAAATGCAAAAGATTTGGAGTGGGCTGATTATGTCATCATTAAAGCCGATTCGAGGCAACGAACTTCAACGGTAAAACTCATTGAAAAATGTAAAGTTGCAGGGAAAAAGATTATCGCCGAAGGAGAGTTATTTGATTCTCAACCTGCCGATTTTGAAAATGTAGATCACCTGATTCTGAACCAGGCCACATTTGATCCGTTTGTACGGGATGTAGAAGACAACGCCGCCCAACGCGTTTACAATACAGATTTCAGAAAAGAGAAATTAAGAAAAACGGCCTATTCATTACTAGGATTTTCAGATTACTTTTCGCGCAACATTCACCCGTTTTCGGCCTGAACCAATATTTTTAGCGAAACAGGATCTACCACAACCGAATTTTCAACACTTTCGATCCCCTCTTCATTGATGCTATTGGCATCCGCTATAACTTTATACTGACCTTCGGGTAACGGAAATTCAACCTCCTCTGCATTTCCATTAAAAATGAGGAATATTTTTGGCCAGTTGTCGCCAGCCGCCTTTCCATCAAGACAATAAGAAACCACCCCGATTTTATACTCGGCACAAAAATTCAAGTCTTTCCTGATTGCATCTGCAGAAGTCATACGAAAAGCCGGATGGTTTTTACGTAACTGAATCAATTTCTGAAGGTATTCAAAAACATCGATGTATTCATTTTTGCGGCTCCAGTCGATTTGATTCACAGAATCAGGCGATTTATAGGAATTCCCATTTCCCCCTTTTGTTCGACAAAAATCAACACCTGCATGCAAAAGCGGCACTCCTTGCGAAGTTAAAACCAGCGCCCCTGCAAGTTTTACCCGTTTACGCAATTCCTCATCACTTGCTTTCGGCAAACTCTGTTTTAGTTTATCCCAAAGTGTGTAATTATCGTGGCACGATACGTAGTTTATACACTGATCAGGATCGGCAGCCCAGGCCGAATCGACGGTATCGATATATCCATAATTCACCTGCGAATGATAAACAGCCGCGGTAATTCCAAACTTTATGGCCTCTTCGCGCAGGTTAAGCCCGCTTACAAAACCTTTCGACTTTTTATCGCCGTGATTTCCTTTTAGCGCATCACGAAAATCATCGTTAAAACTGGCAATGCCCGGCAACTGGGAAGTATTGCGTTTTACAGCACGTTTGTCTTCCGGCATCGGGCTTTGATCGGCTGCCCAACCTTCGCCATACAAGAAAATTCCTCGATCGATCTTGTCAAGCGACTGTCGGATTTTTTTCATGGTTTTTAAGTCATGAATTCCCATCAGATCAAAACGGAATCCATCCACATGAAACTCTTCCACCCAATATTTCAAGGTGTCGATAATATATTTTCGCACCATCTCGCGCTCCGAAGCCAGCTCGTTTCCACAACCTGAAGCATTTGCAAAAGATCCGTCTTCTTTTTGACGATAGAAATAGCCCGGAACAATCTGGTTAAATACCGATTCTTTGGCGTAGTAGGTATGGTTGAAAACCACATCCAGAATCACACCAATTCCATTGGCATGCAGTGCTTTTACCAAAGCTTTAAATTCGGCGATTCGTTTTCGTCCGTCATAAGCATCCGTAGCGTACGAACCTTCAAGTGCACTGTAATGCATGGGATCGTAACCCCAGTTATATTTTTCAAGTGGTTTTTCTTCGTCAACGGTTACAAAATCGTTCACCGGCAACAAATGAACATGCGTAACTCCCAGTTCTTTTAAATGATCGATCCCGGTTTTCACACCTTCGGGAGAGCGAGTTCCTTCTTCGGTAAATCCCAGAAATTTACCCTTGTTTTCAATCCCTGAATTTTCGGCAATTGAGAAGTCACGAACATGCGTTTCGTAGATCACCGCATCGGTAAAACTTTTGTATCGCGGACCATTGTCATATACCCAATCTTCAGGATTGGTGGTGTTCGGATTATAGATCATTCCGCGTAAACCGTTGGCACCAACACAGCGGGCATAAATTCCGGCAACCTCATCCAACCATTCGCCGTCGTTTACTCTGAAAGTATAAAATTTACCCTCGTAATCGCCGGTAAGAACCGTACCCCATATGCCGTTCTCTTTCTTCTGCAGGTTGGTTTTATAATAGGCCTCGCCGCGCACACCATCTTTATACAAACGTAATTCCACCATTTGTGCAGTAGGTGCCCAAATATTGATCGTTGTCTTTTCAGGCGACCAAAAAACGCCCAAATCCTTACCCTTATAACTAGGGTAGGTTGAGAAATCGATATGATTAAATTTCCAGTTGCGCATTAAAATCTAACAAGTGTTTTTCGTAAAAAAACAGCTCTATTTCCCAGCTTTTTACCTTTTACATCTTTCAGATAAATCTTAGTTTTTGGAAACTTTTTCAGCGATTTATCGTGTAAGTAAAATCGATTCAGATCAATTTTTAGCTGATGTGTTTTCCCGCTTTCCAGGTACAACGGATAAAAATTGTAGTTATCCATGCCTTTGATCTTGAACTTACGTCTCAGCCAGAAATTATCGAATACTAAAAGCGGCTGATCCAGATCGACCGCCGTAGAGCCGTTATTTTTTACGGTAAGAATTAAATTATCTGGATAGAAATTTGCATCCTTCTCCAATTTGATACTTAGCTTTTTTAGCTGCAAAAATGGTCTTCGCTCCTTTTTTGATTTCTTCTGAAAAGAACGGCCACTAACAATAAATGCTACCGTTATTGCAGCAAGAAACAGAAATACCCACAGCAGTTTATGTCCTTCGGGACCCACCTCATTCTGTGCTAAAAGCCAAAGTGAATTCAATAACAAAACCGCAAGAATACTTCCCTTCTTCATTGTTGCTAATTTGGGGCAAAAGTAAAGTTTTTATTCATTCAAGATCGCTGACGCTTACAGGTTTCACGTTAAGTGCAAATATACTTAACATGAAACCTGTAGCTATCAGTCTTTTATCATCGAAGTGCTTCTACATCTTCAACGGTTTTTGGCTTTGGTTTGCCAAGTAACTGCGCACCATTTTCGGTCATTACAAAATCTTCTTCGTTTCGTATTCCTCCAAAATTCCGGTAGCTGTCAACTTTTTCCCAATTGATAAAATCGTTGAATTTGCCCTGTCCGCGCCACAGATCAATCAATTCCGGAATGAAATAAATTCCCGGTTCAATGGTAAATACATGACCGGCTCTCAGCGGTTTTGCCAGGCGAAGCGATTTTAATCCAAACTGTGTGCTTTTGGGCTGGCCGTCGTAACCAACCCAAACTTCACCAAGATCTTCCATATCGTGTACATCCATGCCCATCATGTGCCCGGTTCCGCATGGGAAAAACAATGCATGAGCGCCGGCGTCAAAAGCATCCATCGCATTTCCTTTGGTGAAACCCATCGATTTCAATCCGTCGAAAATAGTCGTAGCCGCTGCAATGTGAGCGTTTTTGTATGGTTTGCCAAATTCAAGCGCACTAATGGCAGCTTCATGTCCGGCCAGTGAAATTTCGTAGATCTCTTTTTGCTCCTGAGTGAATTTTTTGCTCACCGGAAAGGTACTTGACAAATCGCCTGAGTAGCTCAACTCGTTTTCGTAACCGGCATCAACTAAAAACAAGTCGCCCTCTTTTATGGTATTACCGTGGAAATGGTTGTGCAACGTTTGCCCGTTTTTAGTGGCAATTATCGGGAAAGCGATATTTCCGCCGGCTGCCAGCGCCACTTTGTGAATTTCAGCTGCTACCTGTGCTTCCGTCATTCCCGGACGCGCAAATTTCATGGCCGCAACGTGCATATCAACCGACACATTAACCGCCTGATGCAGTTGCTCGATTTCTTCAGCTGATTTTATCTCGCGCTGGCTAACCACTGCTTTTACCAAATCAAGCGAGTATGTGTTCGCCACATCTTTTGGCGCCACGTCAATCAGCTCCAGCAACTTTATTTTATTCTCGGGGCGGTAAAGCGGTAAAAAATGAATTTTTTTGCTTTTCTCCACAACCGAAGCCAGTTCTTTCACCGGAAAAACCGTTGACACACCGCAAAGAGCAGCACGATCGGCAATGGTTGGCTGTGGTCCCATCCACACAATATCGTCGATGGTGTAATCATTTCCAAAAACAATCTCATTATCATTATCAATATCGATTACCGCAGCCAGCCCCGGATGTTGAATGCCAAAATAATACAAAAAGGTGCTGTCTTGCCTGAAATGATAGGTGTTATCAGCATAATTCATCGATGATTCGTCGTTTCCAAACAACAAAATCAATCCTTCCCCAACCTTCTCCTTTAGAACTTTTCTTCGTTCGATGTAAATCTCTTTCTGAAACATTTATGCAATTTTTTATGAGTCCGTGAATGTAGTAAATTCTCAATTTCAGACTATGACAAATGTTCGGATTGCTTTCACATTAATTCATTCGAAACATTAAACCCGATAAATGAATCAAATCCTACGATTTCTCTTCTTTTTAAAATTTTTAAAAAGTAACTTTGCGCAAAATTTATATCAACAGAAAATGAGAGCACTAACTGTACTAATCGCCCTAACCTTGTTTCTTTCGGGCTGCGTTTCGGAGCAAAAACAAACCGAACAGGATATATTAAACTACGTCGATCCGTTTATTGGAACAGGTTTTCACGGGCACACTTTCCCTGGCGCAACTACTCCTTTCGGAATGGTCCAGCTGAGTCCGGACACACACATTATGGGCTGGGATGCCAGCAGTGGTTACCACAACGAAGATTCAACAATCTATGGATTTAGTCATACTCACCTGAGCGGAACAGGTATTGGCGATTTGGGCGATGTGCTTTTGCTCCCCTACTCAAATTCGGATGAGTTAAAGCCTGCTGGTCTGTTTGATAAAAAGGACGAAACAGCGTCGCCCGGTTATTACAAAGTACACCTGAAGAACCTGAACGTAACAGCAGAATTAACCGCCACAAAACGTGTGGGATTTCATAAATATTCGTTTTACGACGGCAGCGACAGAAATATAATGCTCGACCTTGGGCATATTTTGCAACCCAACTGGGGACACAGTATTGTTAAAAATACTATTCGCCAAATTGACGATAAAACTTTTGAAGGCGTTCAGCTAACAAAAGGCTGGGCGGAGGATCATTTGGTTGCTTACCGAATTGAGTTTTCAGAAGCGTTTGATCAAACCAAAACTTTTGCTGAAGGAGAACCGACCACAGAGACCATCCTCACAGGAAAAGACATCAAACTACATTTTAAATTTCCGGAGAGCGACAAACCACTACTGGTAAAAGTTGCATTATCGGTGGTTGACGAAGAAGGTGCCAACAAAAATATGCAAGCTGAACTTTCGGGTTGGGATTTTCACAAAACTGTTGAGCAAGCCAAAGCCGAATGGCGTGAAGCCCTGCAGGGAATTACCATTTCAACAAATGACGAAGCAGTAAAAAACAACTTTTACACTGCACTCTACCACAGTATGATGTCGCCATTTACAGCACAGGATGTTGATGGACGTTACCGCGGTATGGACAAAACCATCCGCCAGGCACCGGAAGGATTTACCAACTACACCGTCTTTTCATTGTGGGATACGTTCCGCGCTTTTCATCCGCTTATTACGATTATCCGCCCTGAAAAAGCCGGCGAATGGGCCGAAGCGCTCGTTCAGAAATACCGCGAAGGAGGTCTTCTTCCGAAATGGCCGCTGGCATCGAACTACACCGGAACTATGGTGGGTTACCCGGCAACATCGGTTATGGCCGACGCGCTGGCAAAAGGATTGGTGCCCAATGCAGACCTTAACGACTGGAAAGAAGCTGCAGTAAAATCGGCAACCTGGCAACCCGAATGGTTAGAAGCTCATGCAGGCCAGCGCGGATCAGAGGTAATGATGAAACACATTTATTATAAAGAGAAGTACGGTTTTGTGCCTTCGGACTCAATTACAGCTTCTGTTTCGTACGGTGTTGAAATGGCGTATTACGACTGGTGTGTGGCTGAAATTGCCAAAGCTGCCGGCGATGATAAAACAGCTGATGAATTCTACAAAAAATCGAAATACTACGAAAACTACTTCGATGCCTCAACAGGATTTATGCGTGGTAAAAATGGCGACGGCAGCTGGCGAACACCTTTTAATCCAAAATATTCCGACCACAATCATGCCGACTACACCGAAGGAAATGCTTATCAATGGAGCTACTTTGCACCGCACGATATGGACGGGATGGTAAACTTGTTTGGCGGAAAGGATGCTTTCGAATCAAGTCTGGATAGCTTATTTACTACCAGCTCCGAAATTCTGGGAGAAAACGCATCGGCTGATATCACCGGCTTGATCGGGCAATACGCACACGGAAACGAGCCAAGTCACCACATGGCTTATTTATACAACTACACCAACGCCAAGTGGAAAACACAACAATACCTCGATCAGGTGCTGTACGACTTCTATTTGCCGGAACCTGCCGGAATTATTGGTAACGAAGATTGCGGTCAGATGTCGGCATGGTATGTTTTGAACGCCATTGGATTTTACCAGGTTTGCCCCGGCGATCCTACTTATACCATTGGACGCCCAGTTGTTGACAAAGCATCAGTTCGGGTTCCGGGTGGTACTTTCGAAATCGTTGCTCACAACAATTCAAAAGAAAATAAATTCATCGAAAAAGTGGTGCTCAACGGCGAAACACTGGATGAACCGTTCTTTTCGCACGAAGACTTGATGCAAGGTGGCACGCTGGAATTTTTTATGACGACAGAACACTAATCCACGCAACCTTTAGCTCTCATTGTTCATCTGTTATCTAAACAAACGACAATGAGAGCTAATTACTTTCTACTGCTAAGCCTGTTCATACTGGCTTTGGTTTCGTGCAGCGACAGTTCAGACGATGGGCTGGAAATGCCGGAACGAAGCTATACCAAACTCATCGAACGAAATACAGATAATTCTTTTGAAGCCGACCTGATCACAAAAGCGGAGTCGTACTATCCGCCACGCGAAGACCTTGTTGCTGCTACCGAGTGGTCGGGATTGGAAGTACCGGAAACAGCTTATTGGTACTATAATTCTTTTGATGGTGTGCTGATTCCCTATTGCATAACCACAGACGCCATTGATTACTACACGACATTAATCGATGAGTTCAACGCTAACAAAGACGATGTTTTCTTTCTGACAGCCGAATTCACCTATTCCGCAAGTGTAGAATTTCATGACGCTTACTCTTCGCCGGATGAAAACTCAAATGGAGAAACCGTGGAACCTCAAAGTTTTGATTCGGTTTACGTGGTAACACTCAATTTATATTGGATGGATTACTGCGGACCACTTTGTGCCATGTGGATTGAGAAACAACGAATTGCAGTTTTTGATGAATCGGGCGATTTATTGGAAGTTTTTATGGACGGAACAATATCAGTTCCGGTTTCCTAGTGTCAAATCCGGTGTAAGATATCGGGTAAGACGCAGTTATTTTTTGTGTTTTGAGAAGTTAGAAAAAGTAAGCATAGCCATAGCTACGCGAGTCTTTTTATAACAAAACAAAACCGAAAAAGAACAAGTTTTGGGGTGATAGATTATATCGGATTTGACACCAACCAATTCGAATATAAAAAGAGCCTTACTTGTCTGTAAAGATCAATGTAAGGCTCTTTTGTTTTTACAAATCAACAACATTGAAGGTTGCTACATAAAAGTCTTTATCCACTTCAACTTTGCGAACTTTCTTGTCAGAGTCAAAAAATTGCCAGCTTTTTGAAGGATCCAACCATTGCAGTTCTCCATTGATATACACCTTCAGCGGCAATTTAAAATTTTCGACACAGTTTGCCCAGCGAAATTTCAACTCTCCATCAACTATGGCATACTCAAAAGTTGGAATTCGTGTATCGCACAAATATTGGTTGAAGAATCCTTGTAAATCAAGTTCGGTTTGCTTGATGATATAATCTTCAATCTGCTCCGCCTTTACCGTCTGATGATAGAATTCTTTATTTAAACCACGCAGAATTCCCCGCCATTTTTCATCATCGTTAACCACCTGCCGCAAAGTATGCAACATGTTAGCTCCTTTCGGGTACATATCTCCCGAACCGGGATAGTTAACACCGTAAATACCAATCACAGGGCGATCGTTTAGAATATTCAACCGACTTCCCCGGATGTATTCCGAGCCGGCCTTTTTACCCCAAAAATACTCAACAAAAAGATTCTCGGCGTAATTCGTAAAACTCTCGTGAATCCACATATCGGCTTCATCCCAATTGGTAACATTGTTGGCAAACCATTCGTGCCCCGACTCGTGGATAATGATAAAATCGAACTTGAATCCCCAGCCCGAACTGCTGATATCGCGACCTGTGTAACCATTACGAAAACCATTTCCATAGGTAACCGAACTTTGGTGTTCCATCCCCGGATAAGGCACTTCCACCAGTTTGTAACCATCTTCGTAAAACGGATAAGGGCCATACCAATATTCAAAAGCTTCCAGCATCATTGGAGCCTGTTTAAAGTGCTCTTTTGCTTTTTCAAGATTTTCCTTCAGTACCCAGTAATTACAGTCTAAATCACCTTTTGCGCCTTTAAATATTTCGTGCCAGTGCGTATAATTCCCAATATTAATATTTACACCGTAGTTATTTATCGGGTTGTTCACAAACCAATGTGTAGTTTTTGTTCCGTCAGCGTTTTGTTCCACTCCACGCAAACGGCCGTTCGACACATCCATTAAATGATCGGGAAAAGTTACGCTTATTAACATACTATCGGGCTCGTCGTACGGATGATCTTTGCAGGGCCACCACAAACTTCCGCCGGCACCCTGGTTCGTATTTACAATCCAGTCGTTGCCATTTCTATCTTTCTGCCAACTTATACCTCCGTCCCACGGCGGCCTTCTACTCAATTTTGGTTTGCCCGAATATTCTACAAGTAGCTCATTCACATCATTTGGATTTTGTTGTTTTACCAAGGTTACAAACCAGGCATTTCCATCTTGGGTATAATTGAGCTCCTTACCGTTTTGGGTAATTCGTGAAATCGTCATTGGCGGCTGCAGGTCGATCTGGATTAACTGACTGGCTTCTAAAACCTTGTACTGAATCAAGTTGCTTCCGGAGATAGTACTGTCAGCCGGATCTACTTTTACATCCAGATGATAATAGGTGAGATCCCACCAAGCCCGTTCGGGCGTTATACTGCCGCGCAAGGAATCCTGGTGAGTAAAATTTGATTTTTGTGCAGTAACATTCAAGCCCCAAACAAGCAATAACGCTGAAATAAATAAACTTTGCTTCATCAAACTTATCTTTAGAAAACTGCTTTACTGAATGGCTTTATTATAAGCTTCTGAACCTCCAACAACGGGAATTTCAATGCTAGTTCCGTCCAAGTCAACAGTTAGTTCCGTTCCGGGTTCTGGATGAAGTGTAAAATCTTTATCGCTCGAAATGATCATCAATCCAATCTGTTGTCCGGCTTTAATTATCTGGTCATCAGGTTGCAGCTCGAAGGTCATTTCGTAGAATTTACCAGGTTTAAGTGGCTCACTTTCACGCAGCGATTTATAGTTCTGCAAATCGGCCCAACCACGGGTAATTAGGTTGTCGGTAATTTTTGGACGGCGCCACTGTGAATTATTCCAGGGTAACGAAACCAGGTAAACCGAGAGATTAACGGCAGGTTTGCTACTGGCCGCTTTAATCGTAATTTTTGGTTTTCCTGAGATATGTACGTCTTCTTTCAATTCAGGACTTACATATATTAAGCGATGCTCAGTATTTTCGGCTTGAGCCAGCGCTTCTCCTGAAAATGAATAATTATCAACCAGCGTTTCTTCCGGCTGACTCGATGGTTTATCAGTAACGAGACCACCTTTTTCCGGCGCTCCCGAAGTAAGGAAGAAAGTTACCGGTTTGGCATCAGGATTTGGATAATCGGCATAAGATGTTGGATGATCGTGATCAGCGTCTTCGCGCACGATCAAGGCTTTTGGATCATTTTCAACACCATTTTCAATGCCAAATAAATAACGTGTAAACCAACGGTTCATCATGCTAAGTGGTGGTGGTCCGCCGTGGCCATCCTGGTGATAGTAAATCTGGCAAGGAATACCTTGTGCCTTCGCTGCCTCGTAAATACGCAAACTATGCTCAGGCACTACATTCCAATCATTAAAACCGTGCGACATCAGCATTGCTGCATGCATCGGCTCCATATCATTCAGGTAATCGCGACCGGCCCAAAAATCATTATAATCGCCGGTAATCCGATCCTGACCATTTTTCATCTCTGTATCGCGAACATGCTCACGTGCATAAGCTCTTTTGTCAAGCGCTCCACTATGGATAAAATCAAAAAGAACATCAATATCTTCGCCTAGATAACCACCCGGCGAGCGAACCAAACCATTTGAACGATAGTAATGATAATATGAAGTATTTGGCGCAACAGGAATAATTGCTTCCAGTCCCTCAACTCCGGTTGTTGCTGCGGCCAGAGGCAATGTTCCTTCATACGAAGTTCCTGTCATTCCCACTTTGCCTGTACACCAATATGCTTCAACTTCTTCATTCCCTGTTCGGGTTTTGTAGCCTTTTGCACGTCCGCAAAGCCAATCGATTACAGCTTTTGGCGCCAGCGATTCATTGTCGCCACCAACTGTGGGCGAGCCATCAGACAAACCTGTTCCGGGCGACGATGAATGCACCACAACAAAACCACGTGGAACCCAGGTATTCACCTGCGCTTTTGAAATTATTGGTCTTTCTCCTCTGCGCTGAATCTCAGGTGGATGAACGTGTTGTTTTGGCTTTTCGCCCAGTTCCTGTTTTACATCCCAAAAGAACTCCGGATTGTTTCCTGCCACACCTGCGAAGTATGGACTCGAATTATAAATTACTGGAAGTTTTAAACCTTCGCTTTCGGTTTGTCGCGGGCGAGTTACATCAACGTGCATGCGGTCTAGCCGGCCATCGCCATCCGAATCAAATTCGGTTTCCACCCACAGGTCTTCGCGAATCCAGTAATCCGGATCTTCAAATGCTTTTACAATTTGTGCCTCGCCATCTTTAAAAAATGGCTTTGCGGGCTCGTTTTGTTGGGCATAGCTATTAACTGCCCACAACTGAACAAGAACCAAACAGACAACACTTAAATACAGTTTTTTTCTAATCTTCATTCGTTCAAAATTTTATGCAGCCCCGAAATGGTTTGAAAAAACCAGCTCTGGACTGTTTTATTACAGTTTTTTTATGATAGGCCTATAAAAACAGGGGGTAACAAGTTATTTTTTTTGAAAAGCTAAATATAACCACACTCTGCGTTTATTTGATGACGAATGACAGACTTTGTTAAATATTTGTAAGGAATTAAAGTGTATTTACTCCTTTTCTAAATTAAAAGAGTTATTTGTATTTTATTTGCATCAACTATTAATACGACAGTTATGAGACAAATCGTTTGCCCCATATCAAAAGATGTGGTTGATGAAAAAGTTACCCGACTTAACGCACTAATTGGCATTTTGATGATTATTACAGGTTTTGTAATGGACTCGTCGATTTTATTGATTGCGTTGATGGCCGACTTTTTTATGCGCGCTTTTACTCAGGTTAAGGTTAGCCCAATTAGCTACGTTAGTCATCGTTTGTCGAATGCACTTCACTTAAAAGAGAAACCAACATCGAAAGCACCAAAGATTTTTGCTGCACGCCTTGGTTTTATAATGATGCTGGCAATTGTAGGTTTATTTTTAGCTCAATTAACAACCGCGTCAATGGTTGTAGCCGGCATGCTTGTATTTTTTGCGTCGCTTGAGTTTGCTTTGGGTATTTGTATGGGATGCATTATTTACACTTACATAGTACTACCATTTTATAAATAATTCTACTTAATACAATTTTTCAGTTTTAAAGGCTTCTGTCAGTTGACGGGAGCCTTTTTTATTGCCTCAATTATAACAGAATAGATCAAGAAAATGAACTCATAACAAAAATTGAAAATTGTAATTATTTGATCTCCATATTAAATTTTTGTCGTCATACCGATTGTTTTCGAAGAGATTTGTTCTCAAACTTTTTAAATTTATTTAAAATTGCTGCCACAAGTTTGTAAAAAAATAAAAATACTATTTTCAAGCGTCAACCTTTAACGACAACAACCATCAATGGTAAAAACAAAAAATAAAGTCGCTAATCCGGCAATGTGGGTTCCAACAGCCTATTTTGCAATGGGATTACCTTTTATGGTGCTGGCCCAATCAACAGCTATCATGTATAAAAACATGGGAATTTCAGATTCTAAGATTGCATTCTGGACCTCGCTGATTATGCTTCCATGGACTTTAAAACCACTTTGGAGTCCGGTTTTAGAGATGTTCAAATCGAAGAAATTCTTCGTGGTAACCAGCCAGTTTGTTACGGCAATAACATTTGCATTAATTGCTTTTGCTCTGCCAATTCCCAACTTTTTCGCTTATACCATAGCTTTATTGGCCGTTATTGGTTTTAGCGGAGCAACCAACGACATTGCCACCGACGGTGTTTACCTCAGCGTTCTTTCATCAAAAGACCAGGCAAGATACATTGGCTGGCAGGGAGCATCGTACAACGTGGGAAAATTTTTGGCTTACGGTGGTTTTGTTACCATCGCCGGAATTTTGGAAAAACAAATGGGCGTGGTAAATGCCTGGGTAGCTGTGATGCTTGGAATAGCAGGTGTGATGGCCTTGGTAGGACTTTATCACTCGCGCATGTTGCCCGGCGGCGAAGCTTCCACCTCAGAAGTACAAAGCTTGAAAGAAGGGTTTGCCACTCTTTGGGATGTGCTAAAAACATTCTTTCAGAAAAAACATATTTACTGGTACGTCATCTTTATTGTGTTGTACCGATTTGCTGAAGGATTTGCCATTAAAATTGCACCGCTGTTTTTTAAAGCTGCCGTTGCCGATGGCGGACTGGGGTTAACAACCACCGAAATTGGTGTTGTGTACGGAACTTTCGGAACCGGGGCTTTTGTTGCCGGATCACTTTTGGCCGGATATTTTATTGCACGCCGCGGTTTAAAACGAGCCTTGTTTATCCTGGTCAGCACCTTTAATATTCCGTTTTTGGTTTATGCACTGCTCGCCCACTATCAACCATCAAGTCTTTACCTTGTAGGTGCTGCGGTAGTTTTCGAATATTTTGGCTACGGTTTCGGATTTGTTGGCCTGATGTTATTTATGATGCAGCAGGTAGCTCCCGGAAAATACAAAATGGCGCATTACGCTTTTGCCACCGGGATTATGAATCTTGGATTTATGGTGCCGTCGATGCTGAGCGGCTATTTTAGCGACTGGCTGGGCTACAAATTGTTTTTTGCCTGGGTGCTTGTAGCTACTATTCCGGCATTTATTGCTGCACGATTTGTACCTTTTGGTCACCCTGATAACGTAGATGAAGAAACAAAAGAAATAGAGACAAATGACTAAAAAAGTAAACATACCTTTTGAAGAGCGCCCGCAAGGTTGCACCGACGTAATGTGGCGCTATTCGCAAAATCCGGTAATTGGCCGGTACGCAATTCCAACATCGAACAGTATTTTCAACAGCGCCGTTGTTCCTTTTGAAGACGGTTTTGCCGGCGTTTTTCGCTGCGACAACAAAGCGGTGCAAATGAATATTTTTGCCGGTTTTAGTAAAGACGGTATCAACTGGGAGATCAATCACGACCCGATTGAAATGGTTGCCGGAAACACCGAAATGATTGAGTCGGATTACAAATACGATCCGCGGGTTACGTGGATTGAAGACCGCTACTGGGTAACCTGGTGTAACGGCTACCACGGACCAACAATCGGAATTGCTTACACTTTCGATTTTAAAACGTTCCACCAGTGCGAAAACGCCTTTTTGCCGTTTAACCGAAATGGAGTTTTGTTTCCGGAAAAGATCAACGGGAAATATGCCATGTTGAGTCGTCCAAGCGACAATGGCCACACACCTTTTGGAGACATTTACATTAGTTACAGCCCGGATATGAAATACTGGGGCGAACACCGTTGTGCAATGAAAGTTACTCCGTTTGAGCTGAGTGCCTGGCAGTGTACAAAAATTGGCGCCGGATCGGTTCCGATTAAAACTGAGGAAGGCTGGCTGGAGTTCTACCATGGTGTAATTAACACTTGTAACGGTTTCCGCTACTCAATGGGTGCTGCCATTCTCGATTTGGAAGATCCGTCGAAAGTATTGTACCGCACGCAGCCTTATTTACTGGCTCCTGCTGCGCCTTACGAACTGGCCGGCGATGTTCCAAATGTTGTATTCCCTTGTGCTGCACTTAGCGACGGTGAAAAAATTGCCGTTTATTACGGTGCCGCCGATACGGTTGTAGGAATGGCATTTGCTTACCAACAGGAATTGATTGATTTTATCAAGAATAATTCAATCTAAATAGAAAAAGAGGATGTCCGTTTATCAGACATCCTCTTTTTTTAAGGCAACTTCGAAGGGCCACCTCCAAAACGTTTTTCCTTGATAAAATACATATTTGTGGAATCAGGCACCGCAACCGGCATATTCCAGTAATTTCCTGACGGTTTTACAACCGGCATATTATCACCCAAAGCCATAAATACATCTGTTGTTGATTTTAAATATGAATTATCAAACAAGTTTTCTATGTTATCATCAAAAAAAGATTGAGGTAATTCGTCCTCCAATTTCAGTTGAGGTGAGATTGTTAGATAATCCGGTTGTTGCTGTTGACGAAAATCATCAAAATCTATACGTGGAAGTGGTTTTATAGCAAAATCATTTTGACCTAATGAAGTAAAACCCAAACAACTAACAAATATCAATAAAACGATTGTCTTCATAGCTTCAATTTTGTTTCAGCAAGTTAAAAAAGAGCACTTTAAATAGCTAGGCAATTAAGGTTTTTAACATTTGCTGCACCTCATCTTTTCTTCGTCTGGATATTAAAATACTGTCGCCATTTGAAAGTTCAAGCGTGCCTCCGTCGGTTTTCGAATATGCCACCACATGTTTTAAATTTACGAGATGTGATTTATGCGTTCGTACAAAAGAATATTCCTTTAAAAGATCTTCAAACTCAACAAGTGTTTTTGCCACCAGCAAATGCTTTTTACCTTGCAAGTAAATATGTGTGTAATTGCTTTCACCTTTGCAGTGAACGATATTTTTCACCTCTACAAATTCAATTCGATCGTTAGTTGGAAGCCCAATTCGAGGATTATCAGGTTGTAAAATATTACGATTCAATTCGCGAATTTGCCTGTTTTCTTCTTTCTTCTGCATACGTGTTGTAACCTTTTCTACAGCCGCCTTTAACTCGTTGTAATTTATGGGCTTCAGAATATAATCGGCAGCAGAAAAACGTATGGCTTTAATGGCATAATTGTCGTAAGCCGTTACAAAAATTACCTCGAAGTTAATATCCGAAAAATGCTCCAGTAACTGAAAACCATTTTCTCCGGGCATTTCAATATCAAGAAAAACAAGTTGTGGCTTTTCATTTTTAATAAGTTGAATAGCAGACTTGGCAGAATTAGCTTCACCCACCAGCACTATTTCCGGACAATGTGATTGAAGCAAACCAGCCAGATTCTCGCGGCCGTGTTTTTCGTCGTCAACTATGATTGATTTTATATGCATTCTCAGATGGAGATTCTTTGTAGTTTTATTTAACACTAAGTTACACAAAGTCGGCTCAAAGTGTCACAAAGAGATTATTTTTCTTCCGGTAAAACAATTTCCACAAGCGTTCCTTCTTCCAAATCAATGGTCGTGAGTTTATAGTTCTCGCCCTCCTTTTGCTGAAGAATCTCGAGCCGTTCTTTCATCAGTTTTGTACCTTTTCCGTTCTTTTTTTGCTGTATTTCTTTTGCGGCTTTGCGCCCAATTCCGTTGTCGTTAATTGTAATTACTACGAAAGCAGTTTCCTTCTTGACTTCAATTTTTAAATGCTTCTCACCACTTTTATTCTGCAAGCCATGAATAATCGCATTCTCCACAAAAGGCTGCAATAACATCGACGGAATCGGCGTGTTGTGTGCATCAATTTCATCATCAACAAGAATCTCGAAATCGAAATCGAATCGCAACTTTTCAAGATTAAGGTACTGTTGAACCATTTCCAGTTCTTCGGCCAGCGACACCTCCTCTTTCTCTGAATTATTCAACACTTTTCGAATCATTCCGGCAAAATCGCTTAAATACAAATGGGCCTCGCGGCCCTTGTTTTGTTGAACCAGGTTTTGCACCGAATTCAACGAATTAAAAAGAAAATGCGGATTCATTTGACTCCGGATCGCTGTAAGCTCCAACTCCCTGAGTCGCCGTTTTTGCTCCTCCTTTCGGAATTGCTGCCGAACCCGCCATTTCCACAGTAATAAACCTATTATCAAAATGGTTAGGATGGTGAGTAATACTACTATTATAATTTGCAGTTGCGATTTATTCAGTTCTTTTTTTTTAGGCTGCAGACTTTGTTTGGCATAATTTCTTGCATCCAACGGATTATCGGCAAACGCAAAGCGTACACCATCTTTATCGTAAATAATAAAGTACCCGGTTTGTTTTTCAAAAATGTCTCTGAAATCGGTTTCCGAATTTTCTAAAAACAGTTGATGAGCAATCGGCTCGGCACGTGACATGTAATCCTGCCACTCTTTAAAAATACTGCCTTCCATTACCATCACAAAGTTGATATCAGGATTCTCTTCAGCCAGTTCGTCAAAGTAATAGCGTTCATTTCCCCAGCGCTGTGTGATATAAAAAACAGTTGGTTTTTCGCCAAAAAAATCTTTGAAATAAACTTCTTCGCCTGCCGGATTCAGGAATTTATTCGACGGCACATGAGCAACATCTTCCCATGCCTTATTCTTTTCGTATAAAGTTGCTAAAGCAGTGGTTAACTCTTTATCGTTACATAAACGCTGTATCAAATCGTAATACTCATTTATTTGCGCTAGTTTAATTTCATCATTTCGCGACACCTTATTATCCATATAAGTTTTTATATCCAACAGAATATCTGCGGTGCATGAATAGTAAGCATGGCCACTTAAAACAACCTTTGCCAGCTCAAGCACCAACGGAAAACTATAACGATATGAATAATTTAAAGTGATAGAAAAAGGATCTAATACCACACTTGCCATTTCCTGTATCTTAATAGCTCTTGCCATTTGAAAATCAACATATTGAAATGCTGTGAGACGGGAAAATATTCCAAAATCATTGTAGTATTTATGAAAGGGATTATTCTTGATAAATCTTTCATAAGGTTCTTTATTTAACGGTTCCTCATTTGGGAAAAATGCAGCTTGTGCTTTTTCATCTATCCCTGAATAGAACATTGCGCCGGTTAACAAATTCATCTTAACTTCGCGAGTTATAAAGTCAAAAGCGGTTTCATCAACTTCATTCTTATAAGCGTTAAGAAATAGTTCATGATTGTTTAAAGCATCCTCGTAATCAGCTCTGTTCATATTACTGCTTACTGTACCCCAAAACATACTTTCGAGAGTATACTTTTCATTGAAATTAAATTTCTTATGAAACGCTAATAACATCTGAGCAGCGTCACTAAAATCTCCTTCAAATTCAACATTTCCTAAAAACTGCTCGCCATTATCGTTTAACTGAATATGACCTCCAGGTTCTGCATAAATCCAAAATATGGGCAATTTGCGCGATTGGTTGGTATTCCCCAATTGCAACAAAACAATTCCCGCATGTTTTAATTCAGTGTCAATACTGAATGAGTTGTTTTCATCTAAAAAAACTGATTTCTCTTTTAGTTCGTATCCAAACGGATCTTGCAAAACTGCCAATGTAACTTTTTTGTATTTCGGATTTTTAATGTACCCTGAAACAACAAACCGGTTCTCCGAAATATTTTTACGACGTACCAAACGAATGTCTTCTTCACGGTAAAGCCGTTGATCCGGATTTCTTCGATACCATGTGCTTTCTTCTACCGAATCAATTTTAATGCTATTGTAACTTTTCAGAAAATTTTCATTTTGGTTGTAAACGATATCCAAAGAATTTAACCCAGCTTCTCTGTCCGAACGTTTTACCGAAATAACTGTGAATTCATTCTTAATGGTTTCACTGGTTTTAAACGTTTCTGTGTCTTTTATTTCTTGCTTATAATCCTGCGAAATGCGGCATATAGAGTTCAGGCGTTTTGTAAGCTCGGGTAATCCCTTTTCATTAAATTCGGTAGTATAACGCGCAATGTCTTCTTCTTCAAATTCCTTTCCTCTTAAAATTTCACGCACTTTTAATAACACATCAGGACGATTGTATAGTTTTACAGCACTCGTGGTCTCATCAAACTCATACTGAAAATCAATGCCACACAACAGTTCTTCGTAATAACTGCCCAAACGTTTTCCGAAATAAGTGCTTTCAAAATACGGATACATATAATCATTAACTCCCCTTGGATTATCCAATGGTTTCTCTGCTTTATTTTGAATAACTTTTACCTGAAGAAGTTCTTTATTTTCGGGCTGAACATTTGAAAATTGAATATGTAGCGTTTTTTGCTTTACCAGCTCCGTTAACTTTTCACCATCTTTTCCGGCAATGTATTCGGAATCGGTAAACTGATAGAAATATTCTTTACCAATTTCAGGATGCAAAAGAATCGCATCGTTTTGAGCGAAAGAGGAAAAACAAACCAGAAGGAGTAACAGCGTTAAAGTTGGGATTGATTTCATAGCCATAAATTTAAAAATTATGTTATTCAAATTTGGCTGCAATAATTGAAATTTAAAAGGGCTACTTATTAAACGGTAAGTTCGATTTATTTAACGGTAGGAGAAAGGATAAAAGATGATTGATGAAGGATTAATTTCTCGCAAAGGCGCAAAGGTTTCGTAAAGTTCGCCAAATGTTTTCTTCGCTATTTTCGCGCTTCTCCCAATCTTTACGTAAACGAATTACATCTATTCGCCTTTTATCGCTTTCAAAACCAAAGGTGTTAAATCTTCGCTGTTGGGCGAAATATAGGCTACGTTTCCGGCACTTACATCGAGCACATAAGTGAAATTTTGCGCCCCGGCAATGTTGCTTATTTCCTGGTTAATTTCTTTGTAAATGGGCTGAATGAGCTCCATGTTGCGGTTTTGCAACTGCTGTTGTGCGGTTTGGTTGTATGTTTGTATTTTTTGCGATTGCTCGAGAATTTCATTCTGGCGGGTTTGCTTTACAAAATCGGAATACCCATCACTTTCGGCTTCAAACTTTTCAATGGCTGCTTCATGCTCCTGAATCATCTCCTCATAAATCTCTTGCATATCTTTTGATTCCTGCTCAATAATGGTTTGAAGACTATCGATCATCGGATGTTTTTGCACCAATTCCTGAATGTTAACATGCCCTATTTTTAGTGCTTGTTGTGCATTCGACACCACAACAGATACGAGGATTACAACCGCAGTTAAAAGATATTTTATTTTCATCGTTTTAATTTTTAGATTTTTCCCAAAGGTGTTGTAAATATTGCCCCAAAACAGCTAAAAGAAGTTAAAGTAAATAAGAACAATCGTTAACAAACTAAAAAGAGTTAAAAACAACTCTTAATTTGTGTTTCGTTTCTTAAAATTAGGCACAAAAAAAAGGGCGGTAAACCACCCTTTATATTTTCTATGTAGTAAAATTTAATTTGCAGGTTTTTCAAAAATGCTATCATCAAGTGGCTCATCAATTTTTATTTCTTCCATTATCACCGATTGTTTTCCCATTGGCATTTCCATCTCTATTTTGCTGGCCATTTTTATTCCTTTCACTTCTTTGTACTCTAACATTTTTGTTACAACATCCATCGTTTGGCCCATAGCTTCAACTCTCGATTCAACTTTTGAAATCATATAGTCGTCAGCATTAATGTAAAACGTTTGAACTCCACCATCTTTATCGGTAAGCTTCAGTTTGTAGGCTTCTGCCCCGTCGGCATCAACTTTACCCAGTAACTCAAGGTTACTGCCTTTTGCTTTATAGTTGTACAGTGCGCCTTCCATATCGGCCTGCCCCATTGCCTGTTTTAACTGGTCGCCTTCAAGGTCCTGAACTCCGGCTCCCATCATGGGGTTAATCATCCATCCATTTTCTCCATTAAAAGCACTGGTAGTTTTTTGCCCCATCATTTCCATATCCACACGAAATTTGTTGGGTTTTTTCACTTTTATCTCCATCGGCATTTCCATGCCCATAACACTAACTTTTGCTTTTACATCAAATGTTTTCACATCTGCAACTTTATCAAGGCCATTGGCTTTGTAGTAACTGTCCAATACTTTGTCGAGCGATTGTGCTTGTGTGTTGATTAATGCAAAAAGCATTAAGGCGGCTAAGAAAAAAATACGTTTCATTCGTTCTTGATTTTAAATTTGTAATGGTAATTGACATAAAATAGCACCACTTTTTTAAGTTACGCGCTATGTATTCGTTTCATACTAATTCTGTTTTATAAAATTATGTACACAAAATTAGTATGACTAAAGTACAAATATTACAATCAGATTCAAACAGCGCGGTTAAAAATAAATTTCGGCAATAATATTTCCGTAGTCAACACCTTTTTCAATAAGCATATCGCGCACCTCAACAACCATCAGTGCCTTTCCACACAGGTAATATTTTACATCGGGCAGTGTTGTCAATTCTTCTAAATAGTTAGTAACCCGTCCCGGAAAAACATCGCACGATTGTTCCTGAGAGCAGCAGCGCACATAGTTTTCTCCGAGCGACCACTCCAACTCATCCTCGAAATAAAACTGATTTAAATGCCGTACACCATGAATAAGCGTTTTATTCTCTGAGATACCCGACCGGTACATCGCATAAAAAGGTGCAATTCCGGTTCCCGTGGCAATCCACCAGGCCGGTTCCTTGGTTCCCAAAAAACTTCCGTAAGGTTCCGACACATATAAAACATCTCCCGGGATCATGGCAGCCATTTTGGGCGTTAAAAAACCATCGTCTTTAATATTAAACAGTATTCGGATTTCATCTTCCTGGTTACCGCTGCAAATGCTGTAAATACGTGGAGGATGATCGTTATCAATCCCAATTTTAACCACTTGCCCGGGCAAAAAATCATAATTTCGGCTGAACGAAATTACATGTACCCCCGGCGAAATCTCTTCGTTATTGGTGACTATCTGCTTAAATAATTGTGGTTCTTTTTTTGTTTTTGCTGCCATTTATATACGAATAGAAAAACTCAAGCACCTTAACAAAACTTACACTTAATTGTTTCGGAAAGTGAATGTTACTACAAGCGGATCGTCAACGCCGGTAAGCAAATTATTTACACGGTAATAAACATCAACATTACCTGTATTTGCAATCTCGTCTGAATTTCCACTTAAACTTAATGCCGATACATGATGTGCTTTTAATGTAATATTTTCAGGAGCATCAAAACCAACGCCCGGCTGAACCAGTTCCAGCTCGTAATCAACATCCGAATTATTGGTAATTTTAACCACCTTCGTTTCTTTATTTTTCAATTTTAGCGGCGCGTTGTTGTATTCCAACGACTCGAAGAAAAGCGGCTCCAAAAATTCAGAACGACCTGCAATGGTATTGCCGAAATAAACGGCTGTTCGTCGGTCGAATAATGCCTCTTTTATTCCGCTGAGTGTACGATTTTTTGCAAAAACAAGAGTTAACGGCCGGTGTCCGTCGTTCACATCCATAGGTCCGTGAACATCTGAATTTCCCAACATGGTTAAGTTCTTTTCGTTAGCCCAGTTCATGGCTTCCGGGCAAAACTCCCAGTTATAAACTTCAATTCCGTGCAACATATCGTTTTCGAAAAAGTTAGAATGTTCTTCCCACCACAAAACAGAGTCGGGCTGCTGTGCATCCCAACACGGATGGTTCCACATAATAAAAGCACCCTGATCGCGCGCTTCTTTTACGGCATCCTGCACATCTTCCAGTTCCAACAAATTGGCATTTGTAATAAATAGTGCATTCAAGTGCCCGGGAGGCATGCTACGTGTAATTTCGGCACCTTTTATCAATAATATATCCGACTGGTCGGCAAGTGGTTTTGCCAAATCATACGAACGGTTATGATCGGCAACTACATCAATCGAATGTGGACGATACTCAATATGATCGGTAATTGAAATGGCATCTAAGCCTTCTGCCCATGCTTCTTCAATCCGAACAGTTGGCCAAACAGTACCATCGGAAAACACGGTGTGCATGTGTAAATCGCATTTCAATGTTTTGTAACCATCAATATCCGGAATATTAATTATCCGCCGTGCCTGCGCGTTAAGTAACTGACTGCACAGCACAAGTAACACTAATATAAACCCTATTCTTTTCATCATGCAGGAAGATTTTATTTAAACTTAGTTGATTTCAAATATCCCCGAAAGTAACCAAGATTAAAATATTTTCATATTAATTTTTTATGAATTGTAAATGAATCGTTAAATTTAGGAGAATTACACCATTCTTTTTAATTTTTTTAAAAAGACTCTTGTTTCATATATAAAATATTCTGATTTTTGCAGACACAGTTATGGAAAAACTATTTAAAACTACAGGAAATCAAAGTCAGGCAGTTGAACAAAAGAAAATTGCCCAGAAAAAACAGATTCTTCGTTCAATTTATTTTAATGGCCCGCTTTCAAATTCCGACCTGGCCCGCCAAATTAAATTAAGCACACCAAAAATAAACAGCCTGCTGCTAGAGCTCATTGAAGACCAACTGGTTACCGAGCTAGGGCGCGGAGATTCAAGTGGTGGCCGAAGACCAAACATTTATGGTTTGGTTGAAAACGGTTTTTATGTAGTTGGAATAACCATAAATGTTGCCCGCACGATTATTTCAATTTTTAATAGTTGCAACCAGGAGGTTAGCGGCCCGCACTATTTCCCGATAAAAATGTCGTCGGACATTAACATTTTTAACCAGGTAAATGCCGAGCTTGAAAAGGTTATAAAAGACAGCAACATCGACCGCGAAAAGATTTTGGTTGCCGGACTTGAACTTCCGGGATTGATTAACCAAAAAGAAGGCGTTAATCAAACGTATTTCCCTGAAGAAAAGGACCTCTTTTCCAAACTTCAAACCATATTTGGAATACCCGTTTTTATAAACCACGATGCCAAACTACGAACTTTTGCAGAGCAATATTTCGGATTGGCAAAAGGCAAAAAAAACGTATTGATGCTGCAGGCCGACTGGGGACTGGGACTGGGTATAATTGTTAACGGGAAATTGTATACCGGAAAATCAGGATTTTCAGGTGAGTTTGGGCACTTGCCACTGGCCGATAACGGCGTACTTTGTGTGTGTGGAAAACAAGGCTGTTTAGAAACCATTGTTTCGGCCAACGCCATTGCACGCCAGGCTCGCGAGGGAATTCAAAAAGGCAATTCTTCTCTGATAAAAGATTTGGTTAAAGACGATTTAGACAAAATAGATATTTCAACAGTTATTCAGGCAGCCAATTCGGGCGACCAGTTTGCCATTTCACTTTTCTCTGAAGTTGGGAAATGGCTGGGAAGAGGAATGGCCTATCTGATTCAGATATTTAATCCTGAATTAATAATTATTGGCGGACAAGTTGCTGTGGCCAGTCAGTTTATTCTGGCGCCTATTCAACAAGCCATTCATACGTTTAGTAACCGCGACATAAGCAACGAAACCCAGATTCTGTTTTCGGAACTTGGAACCAAAGCAGGAACAATGGGAGCTGCAGCTTATGCGCTGGAAAGAATTTCAAAAAAATAGAATATGACAGTCAGTTTTACAAAGGTTGAAGAAGCATTTTTCGAAGAAACAAAGTCAAAAAAAATTTCGACCAAAATTCCGTATATCACCACTGAGAGTTTTCCAAAACTTGGGCTGCTTTCAGCTTTAAGTTTTTTAGAGTGGGCAAGTAAAAATCCAAACGGCGTAGCCTGTTTACCAACAGGAAAAACGGCACAATATTTTCTGGATTTTACGCATCTCTTGCTTGATAACTGGAACAACAAGAAAGGAAAAGACTTTTTGGAAAAATACGGTTTAGCTGATGTTAAAAAGCCTGAATTGAGCGAGCTAACGTTTGTGCAAATGGGTGAGTTTTTCCCCATTAACCCGGAGCAACACAACAGCTTATTCAATTATGCCCAAAAACAATACATCGAAGGTTTAGGCTTTAACAAAGAGAAAGCGCTGCTTATTAATTCAGAAGATATTAAACTGGCAGAAGATAAACACTACTCTGAGGTATTTCCGGATTATAAAATCGACCTGTCGTTACGTTACCGCGAAGCCAAAACACACCAGGAACAATTACAACAAGAATCGATTTTTAAGATCGATAACTGGTGTACAGCCTACGAAAATAAAATACGCGAAAAAGGTGGAATCGGATTCTTCCTCAGTGGCATTGGCCCCGATGGATTGATTGCATTTAACACACGCGGATCAGACCATTTCTCATCCACCCGTTTAACTGAAACAAACTTTGAAACACAAGCCATAACGGCAGCCGATTTGGGTGGAATTGAGGTATCGAGAAACCGCCTGGTAGTTACCATCGGTTTGGGTACACTTACTTTTAATCCGGATAACAAAGCAATTGTTTATGCTGCCGGCGAAGCCATTGCCGATACCATAAAAGCATCGCTGGAAAAAGACCCCTCGGTAACCTATCCGGCAACGGCACTGCAAAAACTAAAGAATGCCCGTTTTTACCTCACTGAAGGTGCAGCGGTTACGCTGGAAGACAGCATTGATTGTTATTACACCTGCACGCCTTGGAATCACCAAAAGACGGAAAGAGCAGTAATTGAGCTCTGCAAAAAGATAAACAAGTTCGGCTCGAAACTGGATTTGGAAGATCTGAAAGCCGACAAATACTGCAGCATGATTCCTGATTTGAATGAAAACACCGTTCAGTCGGTTATCGATTCAATTTTGGCGAAACTGCAAAAAGGAATGAAAAAAGAGGTGAACCAGACGTATTACCACACCGGCCCGCACCACGACGATATTATGCTTGGCATTATGCCATCGACCAACCGCCAGTCGCGCGATGCCAGTAATGAATTACATTTTTCGGTAGCTACATCGGGTTTCACTGCGGTTACAAATACCTTTTTGTATAACCTGCTGGTTGACACAAAAGACCTGATGAACCAGGGAAAAATTGAAATGGTTAATTTCCCCGACTTTTTTAAAGACGGCTACAAATACAAATGGGACAAAGACATTTATCACTACCTGGATAACATTGCAGCGCAGGATGAAGAGGAGAAACGCCGCGGAGTTTGTCACCGTGTAGTGCGTGCATTGGTTTCTATTTGGGGAATTAACAACGAAGAAGAACTTCGCGAGACCATTTTCGAAATCCTTACCAGCCTGAAAAACACCTACGACGGAGGAAAAAATCCACCAAAAATTCAGAAGTTGAAAGGAATGATTCGCGAGTTTGAAGAAGAGCTGGTTTGGGCGCACTACGGCATTATGGTGAAAAATGTTCACCACCTGCGTTTAGGCTTTTACTCAGGCGAATCGAACTACGACAAAGATATTCTTCCAATTCTGGAAGACTTTAGAAAGTACAAGCCAACAGTTATTAGTTTGGCAATGGATCCGCAGGGAAGTGGGCCTGATACGCACTACAAAGTGCTGATGGCAATAGCCAAAGCCGTTGAAGACTGGAGCAAAGAAGAAGACCTGAGCAACCTGCGAATTGTGGGATACCGCAATGTGTGGTTCAAATACAACCCGTGGGATGTTGAAGTGATCGTTCCGGTTTCGCTGAACTCGTTAGCAACATTGGGTAAGTCATTCTCAGAGTGTTACATTACACAGGTCAATGCATCGTTTCCGAGTTACCAGCTGGATGGTAAATTCAGTGACCTGACTCAACGCGTTTGGTTCGATCAGCACAAACAAATTCAGTTGCTGTTGGGTAAAAACTTCTTCTACCAAAACGAATCGCCGCTGCTACGTGCAACACATGGTGTAATTTACCACCGCGAGTTAACTGTTGAGCAGTTTCTTGAAGAAGCCCAGAAACTTGGAAAAGCAATGGAAAATATACTTTAAAAACCAGAATATAATGAAGCTAGTAATTCATAATAATTACGACGAACTAAGCATTTGGGCTGCCAACCATATTGCCGAAAGAATTAGTGATTTTCAACCATCGGCAGAAAAACCATTTGTGTTGGGTTTACCAACCGGATCAACGCCGCTGGGAACATACAAAGCACTGATTGATTTGTACAAACAAGGTAAAGTAACGTTTAAAAACGTGGTTACTTTTAACATGGACGAATACGTTGGCATTGCCGAAGATCATCCGGAAAGCTACCACAGTTTTATGTTCGAGAATTTTTTCAATCACATCGATATTCCAAAGGAAAACATAAACATTCTTGACGGAAACGCTGCGGATTTAAATGCTGAGTGCGAGCGCTACGAAGCCAAAATAGATTCGTACGGAGGTATTGAGCTGTTTATGGGAGGAATGGGCGCCGATGGTCACCTGGCATTTAACATTCCGGGATCGTCGATTCAATCGCGCACCCGTTTGGTCGATCTGAACTATGACACCATTGTTGCCAACTCGCGATTCTTTGATAACGACCTGAACCAGGTACCTAAACAGGCTTTAACTGTTGGTGTACAAACTGTTCTTGACTCGAAAGAAGTGTTGGTTTTGGTGAATGGTTACAAAAAAGCCCGTGCACTGCAAAATGTAGTAGAAAACGGCATTAACCACATGTGGACATTGTCGGCATTGCAAATGCATCCAAACGGGATTATTGTTTGCGACGAAGATGCCACAATGGAACTTAAAGTAGGAACTGTAAAGTATTTTAAAGAGTCAGTTTAAACCAGCTGGATTTTAATAAAAACTGCCCGCCTGATGATTCAGAGCGGGCAGTTGTGTTTAATAATCCCGAATTGATTTGTGATTATCACACACCGAAAATACATTTTCTTTTCAATTGAACCAAACCGGAAACTTACGATTCCAGCATTTTTTAAACATATTTTTTTTTGACGATTTTGTTTGAAGAATCCCCTGTGTTTACTTACTTCCCATACTTTTCATTGGCTTAATCACCACTTCTTCAGCACACTGTGGGCAAATATAAATTTCACATCCGGTGCAGGCAAAACAATTACTGCACGATCGGGGAACATCGAGATTTGAAAACTGAAAATTACAGTTCTTGCACACGTATATTTTTTCCTTTTTCTGCGCAAACATTAAACAAACGTTTTTATCAAACGAAGAACACCAAAAATAACAACCAGGGTAAAGATAATTGCTGCTCCTGATGGAATATTCAAAAAGTACGAAATAAATAAACCGGCAATTGTACCCACAAAAGCAAACAGCGACGAATACACCAGCAATCGCTTAAAATCGTTGGTAAATAAATTAGCCGTTGCCTGTGGAATGGTGAGCAACGACAAAATAAGAATAATACCCACCACCCTGATGTTTAAAACAACAGTTAGTGCAATAAGCACAATAATAAGGTAATTGAACAAAGCCACCGGCAAACCTGCCGTGCGGGCAAACTCCTCGTCGAAAGCGATGTAAAGTATTTTACGCAGAAATACAACAAAGAAAAGCACAATAACCAGATTGAGCGTAAACATCCACCAAAGCTCTGAACTTGTTACAGTAAGAATGTTGCCGAACAAATAACTCATCAGGTTGGGTGTGTAACCGGGAGTAAGAAAAACAAAAATAATTCCGAGCGCCATACCCAGCGACCACCAAATGGCAATGGAGGAATCTTCGCGAATTTCGGCCACTTTAGTAAAAAACTGAATACCCAAAGCCGACAAAACAGCAAAAAGAACAGCTCCCAGCAACGGATTAAAGCCAAGGAAAAAGGCCAAACCAATTCCGCCAAACGAAGCATGAGTAATTCCGCCACTAATAAATACAATGCGCCGCGAAACAATATAAGCACCAATTATTCCGCACGAAATACTGGCAAACACCGCAGCCATAAATGCTTTCTGAAAAAAATCGTATGAAAATAATTCGAGTATTGCGTTCATATTAATGGTGGTGATGCTTTAAAACCGTGTGTGGAATTTCTCCGTGAGACAAAATTTGTATCGGGCAATTGTAATTGGCCAACTGCTCTTGCGAAATTATGTTGCTGGCATGATAATGCAAAAAAGTATTTACACAGGCAATTGATTTTACATAGCTGGTAATGGTTCCCACATCGTGCGAAACCAAAACAATTGCCAACTCGTTGTTTAATT
Source organism: uncultured Draconibacterium sp. (assembly GCF_963676815.1). Lineage (NCBI taxonomy): Bacteria > Pseudomonadati > Bacteroidota > Bacteroidia > Marinilabiliales > Prolixibacteraceae > Draconibacterium > uncultured Draconibacterium sp. The sequence goes on along the minus strand of NZ_OY781365.1, from coordinate 2,378,993 downwards.
GTCGTAGTTTTTCATACAGTTCTCCCTCAAAACGGTTATCCACAAAAGTGTCCGGCTCGTCGAGAATAAGCAGTTTAGGTTCGCTCAACAAGGCACGGCACAAAAACACCCGTTGCATTTGTCCTCCCGAAAGTTCACCAATAGCTTTGTTTCTAATACCGGCCACTCCCATTTCTTCCAACAATGCTTCTGCTCTTTCTTTAGCAGTTCGTTTTGCCTTTTGCTTGTTCTGCATTATTGCTCCTGATAGAACTACATCAAAAACTGTAATCGGAAATTTACGGTCGATATTTTTTACCTGTGGCAAATAACCAATTGGCTTTTTACGGCCGCTCATGTCTTTTGAAAAATGAATTTTCCCCGATTCCGGTTTCTTCAATCCCAAAATGGCTTTTAACAATGTTGTTTTTCCGCCACCATTAGGTCCTATCACTCCCAGAAAATCTTTCTCACAAATTTCAAGATTTACATTTTCAAGCACAGGTACCTTATCGTAAGCAACCGTCAGATTTTCTATTTTTATCAACGAATCCATTAAAAATTGTCAATCAAAATTTGGGTCATGGTTCTCAGGTTTTCTTCCCATTCCGGATTTAGTGGCCACACCTGAATAATTTCGCCACCAATTTCGTCGGCAAAAACACGCGCATGTTCCCGGTCAAATTCACTTTGAATATAAATAACTTTTATTCCTTCTGATTTTGCCATGTCAACCACCTTTCTAAGTTCTTGTGGTGTTGGCTCTTTTCCTCCGGTTTCCAGCGAGTATTGATCCAGACCATATTCGCGGGCATAATACGATAAGCTGGGATGAAAAACAATAAACTTTCGTCCGGCGTAGTCTTTAAGTTGGTTTTTCAAATCAACATTAAGCTGATCGCATTCCTTAACAAAACGCATATAATTGGCTTTGTATTCTGCGGCCTTTTCGGGTTTTAAATCCGAAAGTTCGTCGAGAATTACTTTTGCCATTTGTTTTACCATAGTGGGCGATAACCAGGTATGTGGATCAACTCCATCGATATGAACATGGTCGCCATGCTGTTCTATTTTATCGGCAATCAAATCCAGCCCTTCCGAAATATTCACCACTTTCATATTTTCATTGGCTTGTGCAATTTTATCCGACCACGAGTGCTCGAAACCAATGTAACCAATGCGAAACCAAATGGCCGAACGTGCGATGTCTTTTAATTGCGAAGGCAAAAGTGTGTATGCCGCCGGACTCGAACCGGGAGGAATAAGAAGGTTCACTTCAAAATCGTTGCCGGCTATTTTTTCCACAAATGTTTTTTGAGGCAATATACTCACTGTAACCACATCAGCAACAGCTTCTTCTTTTGCTTTCTTTTGGTTTCCGCACGATGCAAATAATGTTGCCAAAACCAATAAAAGTAATATTCTCTTCATCAGTGTATTTTTTAGTGTCTCATCTTAACAATGTTCCACAAATTTAGTTTTATGTTTTGGAATAAATAAATTGAATCCTGCTTAATGCTTTTTTTCTCGTGGTTGCTTTGGCGGAACAGGATCGTAACCATGTGTTCCCCAGGGATGACATTTTGAGAGTCGCCTGGCAGTTAGCACAAAACCTTTAAACGGACCATGAATTTTTATAGCCTGCACAGCATACTCTGAACAAGTAGGAACATGCCTGCACGAGGCAGGCGTGAGTGGCGATATTCCATATTTGTATATGTATATCGGAATTAAAAGTATCCACCCAAAAAACTTCAGAAATGCTTTTCCAATTGCTTTCATAGTACCAGGTAACAAATGTACGATTAATATTTATCGTAGTTTTGTGATCTTAATTTCAGTTTCATCTTAAAAAACGTTAAAGCTTAACTGAATTCAAAATAAATAACTATAAACCTGTGCGTGCACCCCTGCCAATTGCATAATATTTTTAATTTTGCTAACATACAAGAATAGACAGATACAATCTAAATTTAATAAACATAATACAAATGAAAAAAGTAGCAATTGGGGTTGATATAGGCGGAACAAATACTGCCATTGGGGTAGTTGACGCTGAAGGAAATGTGATGGTTAAAGACAATATTTCTACACCATCGCATGGCGATATCGACCAATACATCTCAGATTTGGCAGCGGCCATTAAAGAACTGATTAAATCGGTTAAGTTATTGAATGAAAACCTAGAAGTTTTTGGTATTGGCATTGGCGCTCCAAATGGTAATTACTACAGTGGAACAATTGAATATGCTCCAAACCTGTCGTTTAAAGGTGTTGTTCGTTTGGTTGAGTTGCTTCGTGCACACTTCCCTGAAATGGAAGCACTTGCATTAACAAACGACGCAAATGCAGCAGCCATTGGCGAAATGATTTACGGTGGTGCCAAAGACATGAAAAACTTTGTAATGTTTACTTTGGGAACCGGCGTTGGAAGTGGTATTGTTGTAAACGGCGATTTGGTTTACGGTAACGATGGTTTTGCGGGCGAATGCGGCCACACTACCCTTATTCCTGGCGGACGCCTGTGCGGATGTACTGCATTGGGACACCTTGAAGCTTACTGCTCGGCACCAGGAATGAAACGTACTGCTTTTGAACTGATGGTTCAGTACAATGCAACCGACAGTTTACTGGCTAATAAATCGTTTAACGAGCTGGACTCTAAAATGATTTACGACGCTGCGGAAAAAGGCGACAAAATTGCGTTGGAAGTGTTTGAGAAGACCGGTGCGTGGTTGGGGCAAGGTTTGGCCGACACTGTTCACCATCTTAGTCCTGAAGCAGTATTCCTGTTTGGTGGACCAACTGCTGCCGGCGATTACATTTTTAAACCAACTAAAAAACACATGGAAAAACACTTGCTTCCTATCTTCAAAGAGAAAATCAAGATTCTTCCATCGGAACTTAAGCCCGGCGATGCTGCAATTGTTGGAGCCAGCGCACTAGCCTGGAAAGAATTGGAAAAATAATATTTACCAACATACTTTTAAAAAACAGAAACTCATTGGGTTTCTGTTTTTTTTTGTTCTTATCACAACTATTGCTATAAGAATAATTTATCTTAGCAGTGAAGAATCCGTTGTGAAACAAATGCCAGAAGTTGCCAATACCAAATCAATCCTTTTTACAATCTGTTGTGGCATATTTTGCCTCCTTTCATCACAGTTGTCTGCTTTTGCGCAACCAGTTTCCCCAGAGTACAGCTACAAACATTACACCGTACAAGATGGGTTAGCACAAATGCAGGTGATGACAATGTTCATCGATAGCAAAGGATATTTGTGGTGCACTACCAAAGTCGGGCTGAGTCGTTTTGACGGCTACCGTTTTAAAAACTACCCAAAAGCAATTCTGCCGGGTTTTGATTTAACCGTTTTGGGCGAAACGAATGACCAACGCTTATTACTATTTGGCACCAATTTATTTGCTGAACTTACAGGCGATAGCATTCGGAAACATAACTACCCGAACAGAGCAACAAGTTCCTCACTATTGCAACAGTCTAAGCATTTTAATCAGAAAGTACTACACACCCTCGCTCAAAATAACGAATTGCTACAGCAGGTTATGGATTATTCCAATCTTGATTCAATAAAACTGTACGAGGTTAACGGGCAACGAGGACCAATAATTTTTCTTGAAGAAGGAGAAGACAACAACGTATGGCAAGCGCGTACCGACAGCCTGTACATTTCGGATGTTAAAACCGGCAAGTTGTTACGCCGCTTACACAACCCAAAAAACATTAATAACATAATTCAGCACGGAACTGATTTTGTGGGCTTTAATGACCAACACGAAGTTTTTCTGATTCAAGGTGAGACAATTTCTCCCCTTTTTACAATTTCCGACCCGACAAGGTTCTTTAAAATAATTTCGACACCTGCCAACGATGAATTAATTGTAAAAACAGATCAAAACCTGTATCTGTTTAAAAACGAGTTAGTGCCCATCAAGCAAAACCTAACTCATATCCGCGACCTTATTTACGATGTTGAAGACAACCTGTGGGTAGCTACCGAAGAAGGTTTGTTTAATTATTTCCAGTTGAATTTTCAGAATTTCAAATTTAATATGGGAAATAAAGACTGGGTTTGGTCGGTGCTGGAAGATGAAAAACAAAACTTCTGGTTTGCATCGTACCAAAACGGGCTTTGGAAATGGGATGGAACAAAAACTACCGATTACACAAGTAAAGTAAACCGTCAACTGCCGCAACACCTTAAACGACGCCCTGTTCCGGATTATTACGCCTACTACATGGGAGCAAGCCGACGCGGATCAACGCTTTTTTTTCCAACCGAATGTAATGTGCTGAAATACGAAACGGGGAAATTCTCTCCGGTGAACGGGTTACCCGAGTTGCCTTTTCAAATGACCAAAGTTTACCCCGATGGAAAATTATACTGCAGCGGATATCCGGGTTTGTACATTGTTGATGAAAATAACGAGATTAAAAGTTGGACGCGCCAGAAACTGGGCGTTTCGAGTGTGTTAAATTTTGAATTTGATAAAAACAAAAACCTGGTGGTAATAGGGCAAAACGGATTGAGTGTGATTAAAGACGACAGTGTTATTCATTACAATAATCAATCTGTTCAGCATAGTTATTCGCTGGCTAAAGATCATCACGAAAATATATGGATTGCCGGAATTGAAAATGTAAATTTATTTACCGGCGATTCGGTAAAACAAATTGAATCGAGAGAAGAAGAAGCTTTTTATTCGATGTTGTTTGTAAAACCACATTACCTGTTTTTGGGTGGAATTAAAGGATTATACATTGCCGATTTGGAAAAGTACTACAACAGTGGCATTTTCGAAACCATTCTGTTTAACCAAAGTAATGGATTTACCGGAATTGAATGTGGGCAAAACGGCTTTCTCACCGATTCGGAAGGTCTGGTTTGGATTCCAACCAGCGACCTGGTAACCCGTTTTGATCCTCAACGCCTGATACATAAAAAAATAATGCCTCCGCGTATTTTCCTGAATATTAACTCTTCAACCGATAATATTAAATGGCAGCAAGAGGAACGAAATAAAGTAAAGGATTTTGAATACAATCGCAATAATTTGCAGTTTTTAATTGATGCGGTTTCATTCACCAACTCAGGCAATATAAGGTACTATTATCGATTAAAAGGCTTACAGGGAAATTGGTCGGCAGCAACCGACAATAACGAAATTAATTACTACAAACTGCGCCCGGGCCGCTATGAGTTTGAAGTAAAAGCCGATGCAGGTGTTAGCCAGGCGACTTCAGACACAGTGCTTTTTGCATTCACAATCAAACATCCGTTTTGGCAAAAATGGTGGTTTATTGCGGCTGAATTGGTAATTCTTTCGTTAGTCGTATTTCTATTGATTCAGTATTTTAGAAAACGTGAAAAGAAAAAGGCAGCCATAAAACAGCGGCTCACGCAATTACGTAGCGAAGCCTTATCGGCACAACTCGATCCGCACTTCGTTATGAATTGCCTGAACAACATTAGCGGATTGGTAAACGCCGGACATAAAAAACAAGCCAACGAATACATTGTGAGTTTCTCGAAATTGCTACGCGTAATTCTGCAAAATGTTAAAAAAGAATCGATTAGTCTGGCCCGCGAATTGGAAATTGTGAGCAAATACATGGAATTGGAGCAATATAGATGTAACCACTGTTTCTCGTTTAAGATTGTGTTGCCGAAAAATTATTCAACCGAACAAATACTTGTTCCGCCAATGATGCTTCAACCGCTTGTTGAAAATTCGATTAAACATGGTTTTGGAGGTTTAAAAATCAAACATGCTGAAATTGAAATAAACCTTGAAGTAAAAAATCAATATTTACACATTTCGGTGCTCGATAATGGCAAAGGACTAAAAGAACAATCGCATTCGTTCGGTACCGGATTGGGAACAAAAATAACACGCGAAAGAATTGAACTACTTCAGAAACGACGAAAAATACAGTTTGAAATCAGCGACCGAAACCCGGGTGCAGAAGTACGTTTCCGAATACCTTTGGTACTAAAACCTGATAATTTTTAACGATAAACCTGAAACTGATTGAAGTACTAAACTAAAAAACTATGAAAGCAGTAATTGTTGAAGATGAAAAACTTTCGGTACTGAATTTAAAAGAAATTCTACAGGAATATGCGCCTGACATTGAAATTGTTGACATCTGCTATTCCGGGCGCGAAGCGATTGAAAAACTCCCTCAGCTCACTTTCGATCTCGTTTTTCTCGACATTCAGTTTAACGATGATTTTGATGCTTTTGAAATGCTGAAAGCCTGGAAATGGGATAAACTACAGATTATTTTTGTTACATCGTATAACGATTTTGCTTTAAAAGCCTTTAAATTCAATGCCATCGATTATGTTACCAAACCCATCGACAAAGACGATTTGCTGCTGGCCATTGAAAAAGCAAAAAGTAAAATATTCCGCAAAGAAGAACTGGAACAATTACTGCAAACCATTAACGCACTGCACAATAAACAACTGGTTATAAAAGGCCAAAACGAAACTGTATTTTTACCGGCCTCGCGGGTTTTGTATTTAAAAGCTGAAAAAGAATATTCTGTAATCCATTACTTTGATGAACAAAAGCAAGTTAAAGAGTTGTTCACCTCTCGTCATCTTGGTTATTGGGAGAATGAATTTCACGAATTTCCGTTTCTGAGGGTTCACAAGTCGTTCCTGGTAAACATGGAACACATTGTTTCGTTTGGCGGACGAAATTTAAAACTTAGCTCTGGAACACGCCTGGAAGTTGCCCGCGACCGACGCAAGGAAATTGAGATGAAAATTCTAAGCTATAAAACCCAGATTTAAGTACAACACCCAAAAACGGGTTCCCCAAAGCACAAAATCCAAAAGTTCTCTTATCCGGATTAATTCTGAATTAAACGGTTTGTAGCCAAATTATTGCGGATGGTTGGCTGTAAACAACGGTACATTGAATTGCACTGAAAGGCTATATGAAAGCTTCCAAAATCAAATTATTTTTATTCAAAATCATTCATTTCCACGAATTATGGAAATGAGATCAGTGTACCAAAAGTTTAACTAACATTCCACAATTGTGTGTGATTAAAAAAGAATTGTTTGCCTTGTAGCCTTGTTGAAAAACCAAGGTTTGCCTGATTTTATTGCGTCATTTCAAAACGCAGTTACACATCATTCGTCTGCGCAAATATCTTTTCGAATCTGCACCTGGGATTAAATTCAAACATTAATGCAAATGAAAACGCTTTACCTTTTACCGTTCCTGTTTTTGGCCATCACTACATTTGCCCAAAAGCAATTTGTTGTGCAAAACGGCACAGCACAAACTTTCGATGATATCAATGCTGCAATTGCTGCGGCATCAGCCGGCGATACGATTTATCTGCCGGGAGGAGGCTTCAATCTCGATCCGGCAACAATCGATAAAACTTTGCACTGGCGGGGCGTTGGGCATTACCCAGATTCGACAACTGCTACCGGCCACACACAAATTACTACTTACTCAATATATTTTACCGGCGATTGCGACAACAGTACTTTCGAAGGAATATACTTTCAAAATACTCTTTATTTCGGATCAACCGATAACGAATGTACCGGCGTAACCATGAAACGCTGCCGGGTAGGCGGATCATTATATTTAAGAGGCACTGAGGATGTAAGTTCTGGGTATCCCAACCTGAATTTTTATCTCACAGAATGTGTAACAGCAACAATTTATGCACGCTTTGGCATGAATATACGTCTGGAAAAGAATTTGTGTTTTGGCACCTTTAATGATTTCCGCCAATCCTTTTTCAACCACAATTCCATCAATACGTATCAATCATCAAACAGGGTAATTAATAACTGTCAGAATTGCCAGTTCACCAATAATGTTTTTGCATACAGTTATGGTTTTTATGATGCTTCGGCAAATTGCAATTTCGAAAACAACTTATTCCTCAGTAATCCCATCTACAATCCAACAACATCAACATTTACAGGGTCGGGGAATATTACGAACATTGTTGGAGCCATTTACTCCTCAATTACTGGCGACATCAATAAGTTTGATTATGCCAATAACTACCATTTAAACGCTGCAGCAACAGGCACCGATGAAAACGGAAACACCGATGTAAGTATTATTGGTGCTGCAACCGATGGAACAAATCCCGGAATTTATGGTACTTCATTACCCTACAAAGAAGGTGCAGTGCCATATTTACCTCATATTGAATCTGCTGACATTGACAACGAAGTAGTTAGCGGAAACCTGGGAGTTAAAATTAAGGTCGCGGCTCAAGAGCGCTAAGTTCACATCATTCTCACTCAAAAATTGATAATCATGAAAAAAATAATCATACTCCCCTTTTTATTCCTTGGGCTTATTAGCTGGGGACAGGCACAGTTTATAGTGCAAAACGGCGCAAAAACAGAAGTATACAATAATATAAATACTGCTATTGAGAATGCCATTTCGGGCGATACATTGTATATTCCCGGAGGAGGATTTTCCTTTTCTAATACCACGATAGATAAAACTTTGCATTGGGTGGGTCATGGTCATTATCCTTCCGAAACCGGAGCTACAATGCAAACACGTATAACAACCGGACTAACTTTTACCGGTAATTGTGATAATAGTTCGTTTGAGGGTATTCTATTTACCAGTAACCTGAATTTTGGAAGTTCAGAGAATGAAGCTATCAATATCAAATTAAAGAGATGCCGGGTTATGGGTTCGGTAATTTTTCGCAGTGATAATACTGAAAATCCCAACCTTAATTTCCAGATTAGTGAATGCGTACTGCAAGGGATAGATGCCAAAAATGGGAGTAACTGCCTGGTAGAAAAATCTTTAATCTTTTCATACATCGATAATTTCTATCAATCAAGTTTCGACCATAATTCAATTAATGTTAACGGATCTTCAACTTATAGTTATGCTGCGGTTCGTTATGCAACCAGTTGTACGTTTACAAATAATGTATATGGTTTAAGAGGCGGTTTTCATAGCTCTATCAACAATAATTTATATAACAATATTTTTGCTGAAGGATTACCTTATTATGAAACCAGCTCAAATGGCGGGAGTAACAACATATATAATGTAGGTGTTGCAACAGCATATGTAACAATTAATGGAAATGTCCAAACTTTTGAATACGATAATGATTATCATTTAAGCTCAGTTACCGGCGCTGCCGAGAGTGATGGTTCAACTGTAAGTATCCTGCTATCTGCCAACGATGGTACTAATTCTGGAGTTTATGGGACTACAACACCTTACAAAACCATTCCGTATTACCCACACATTAACACCGCAACAATTGCAAACAAAGCAGTAAACAACCAGCTGGGAGTAAATATTAATGCAGAGGCTCAAAGTCGCTAATCGCTCAGATTTAATTTGATAAAAAATGATTATGAGACGATTTATTTACTTAATAATATGGTTGCTGCTACCAGCGTGGTTGTCGGCTCAAACCAATATTTCTAAAGTTGAATATTGGTACGACGGTAATTACAGCACAGTTCACACGCAATCGCTAACGCCGGGCACAAGTGTGTCGTACACCGATTTGCTTGATGTAAGTTCTCTCGAGCCGGGCTTGCACACCGCCACATTCCGTTTTCAAGACGACCGTGGTGTATGGGGTTCTCTGCTCACAAAGTTCTTTTCCTATAATCCCGAAAGTTTTTCAGGACCACTTCTAATTACAGCTGTTGAATATTGGTACGATGGTAAATATACATCCGCAGTTGAAACATCTCTCACTCCCGGTGCAAGTATTGATTGGAATACATTGCTCGATGTTAGTTCATTAAACAATGGATTGCATACGGCAACCTGTCGTTTTAAAGATAGCAGAGGGACCTGGAGTGCACCTTTTATTCGTTTCTTCAGTATTGATGAAAACGATGGGTTGCAACAAATTGTTGGCCTCGAATACTGGTTAGATGATGATTATACTAATAAATTTGATTCAACTTTCGCTGCCACATCAATAATGCATCTCGATAAAATTGTGGATGTTTCTTCACTTTGGCCGGGTTTACACTTTTTAAACATAAGACTAATGGATGAACGTGGCAAGTGGAGTGCTCCTGCATGTTGGTATTTTGCTAAAGACGAAAGCGAAACTCCTCGATTTCATAAGTTATCCGCTTTGGAATATTGGTACGATGGCGATTACTCTTCGGTACAAACCAATTCTATTTCAGCAACATCTCTTATTAATCTGGATGAACAACTGAATGTTTCGGCATTAACAAATGGAGTTCACTCTGTTAGTTATCGTTTTCAAAACGAAACCGGTGACTGGAGTCCTGCCTATTCTCAGTTGTTTAGCAAATTTCCTGATGCTGCCGGACCTGAAATACTTAAAATTACGATGCAGGAATACTGGTTTAACGGCGATTACTCAAACGTGCAAACATCAACCGTTCCATCTACTAACGCTCTTAACATCGATGAAAACATTGATGTGTCATCGTTAACGAATGGTATTCATATTTTGAGTAGTCGTTATAAAGATGAAGCAGGAAACTGGAGTTCCGCCTATTCATCTTTGTTTGTAAAATATTCGCCCGATCCGCTGCCCGACATGCACGATTTAGTTGCAATGGAATACTGGATAGATGGAGCTATCTCCGGCAAAGTTAATACATCCATCACTCCTGGTGCTGAATTTATGCTGGATACTCAACTGGATATTTCTGCCTTAACCGACGGATTGCACAGTATTAGCTTCCGTTTTCAGGATAAAGCAGGGAACTGGAGTTCGGCGCTATCAGCGTTATTCAGCAAATTTGAGAATGAAACGATTACCGCCGATAACAAAATCACCGGGTATCGTTATTGGGCCGACAACCTTATTGGTTCGGCTACTGAAGTAATTCTTGCCACCCCCGTAAAGTCGCTTAATCTCGACGAAATACTTGATGTTTCATCGTTTCCAAGTGGCCAACATGTGGTCAGTTTTCAATTCCGTGATGACCAGGGAATTTGGAGTTCCGCCATCAGTCAAACCTACAGTAAAGTTGTTGAACCAACATTGACTATCTCGGCATCCGATTCTTCGGTGTGCAAAGGAAGCGTTATAAATTTTGCAGCAGACTATACTGATGCCGACGTAATTGAATGGAACTTTGGCGATGGAAGTAATTCGAACGAGTTTAGCCCGGAACATATTTATAGTGAAGCCGGTGTTTTTGAGGTGAGTGCGATTGTAACCCACACCGACAGCTCGAAATCGGCTTTCGATACGATTGTTGGGGGTATTGAGGTTTATCCGTCTCAAAACATTTGGCTGGGAGATGCTGATACAATCTTCTTCAGCTCGTTTGAAAGTGATGATTTAAACACTGCACCGGCTAGCTGGATTCAAAAATACGACGGAACCGGTACAGCAAACCAAGTTGTTGTCGACGATCCGGTAAAAAACGGAGTAAAATCATTCCAGATGGAAGGCGCCTCAAGCTGGGCTTCAGAATATTACCGACGACCTGCAACCATGCCAACAGAAGTTACGCTTGAAGCCTGGGTAAATTGCGAAAAAATCCTCTCCGGCCTAGCCGGAAGTATTGGTGTGGGCAATTTCAATGTTGGATCATGGGGAACACGAACATCGCGTTTACAGTTCACTAACGGAAAAATTTCTGCAACTTATTCTGATGGTCCAACCTACGAAATTATGGATTATACACCCGGACAGTGGTATCACATAAAGATGATTCATGATCTTGCTAACCGCTCGTACCAGGTTTATATCAATAATGTACAAGTATCTGGCACAAACGGTAGCGAAACAACTTACGATTTTCCGATGCATCCATCAGTTGAAACAATTGATGTAATGCTTTGCGCCGGAAATAGCGGAACAACTAAAATGTTTTTTGATGATATCCTTCTCAGTGAAAAAGGCGATTTTGAAGTGTGTGAGTCTGACTTGCCTTATCAACTTGGAAGCCAGCAAATAACTTCGGAAGGATTTTATTCTGAAACGATGACAAACAGTTATGGTTGCGATAGCGTAGTTTCTTTCAACCTTGTAATAAACCCGTCAGACAGTATTTGGCTGGCCGATACCATTTGCGAAATCGAATTACCTTATGCATTTGGAGAACAAAGCCTTGTTGCTTCAGGAGTTTATACCGAAGATTTTCCTACTGCTTTTGGTTGCGACAGTATTGTTACCCTTACACTAGTTGTTAACGATACCACGATTAATACCGATGCGGTAACAATTTGCGAAACCGATTTACCGTACACGTTTGGTACGTCTTCGCTGACTTCAGCTGGTATTTACACGGAAGTGTTTTCCAATGTTTATGGATGCGACAGCACTGTAACACTTACACTAACCGTTAACGACACCTCGCTAACAGAACTTGAAATGTCGGTTTGTGAAAACGATCTTCCGCTTATAATCGGTTTAGATACTTTTTATAACGAGGGCGTTTACACCAAACAACTTAACAATACGATGGGTTGCGATAGTACCGTAATCCTGTCCCTGAATGTACTTGATACCTCGCTGGTTACTGCAGAAATTGAGATATGTGAAAATCTATTACCCTTCACTTTTGGTACACAAAGTCTCAGTGCCGGCGGGGTTTATTCCGAAAGTTTTGAGAAAGATAATGGTTGCGACAGCACCGTAATTTTAACACTGATTGTAAAAGATACCTTCGCAGTTTTAGATACTGTAACGGTTTGCGAAAGCGAATTGCCATTTAACTGGGATGGAGATGAATTATGGACATCCGGGCCGTACATCAGGACTTTTACGGCCGAAAACGGATGCGACAGTACCGTTTCGCTTACGTTTAACGTTTTAGACTCCTCGCTTGTTGAACAAAAAATTACAGTTTGTGAAAGTGAATTGCCTTTTACTTTTGGTACGCAAACCCTTGATACAAGCGGGATATTTACCGAAGTTTTCGATGCTGCGAATGGCTGCGACAGTACGGTTATTCTTACCCTGAATGTACTGGATTCAACTATTCGGAATCAGGAAGTGACGGTTTGTGCTGGCGATGTACCCTATGTTTTTGGTACACAAACACTATCGTCAAGCGGAATTTTTACTGAAGTATTTAATGGAAGCAATGGTTGCGACAGTACCGTAATTTTAAATTTAACCGTGAGCGATACTTTCCGCATAGCAGATACGGTTACCATTTGTGAGAATGATATTCCTTACACTTTTGGTACTCAAACGCTGCTTACCGACGGCATTTACACGGAACTATTTACAACAACTGCCGGTTGTGACAGCACAGTAGTTCTTGTTTTTGCCATTAACGATACTGCACAAACAGCCTTCGCCGATACAGTTTGTGAAAATGATTTGCCATACGTTTTCGGAAGTCAGTCGTTAACATCAAGTGGAGTATATTCTGAAGCTTTTGTTGCTGCCAACGGCTGCGACAGCGTGGTAACACTCAGTTTAAAGGTTCACCAGAGTTATGTTACCCACATTTACGAAACAGTTAGTCCATCAGAACTTCCGTTTGTTTTTGGGTCGCAACAACTGACCAAAACGGGAACGTTCTCTAATACATATCCAACTATATTTGGTTGCGACAGCACAATTACGCTGCATCTGCAAGTGCGGGATATAAATCCGCCCGTTGCAAAATGCAATCCGATAGAGGTTGAGCTGAATCATGACGGTTTCTATTCACTGGATAATTTTGATCTGGAAGCTATTGCGCAAGGATCAAACGATGATATCAGCGAATTTGAAGATCTCACAATTTCTGTTTCTCCGGCAGAATTTACCTGCGAAAATATTGGAGAAAATGCTGTTACCGTTAAAGTAAAAGATGCTGTGGGCAACCAGGCAACTTGCACAACTACAATAACTGTTTTAGATCAAATCGCGAATCCGAAAATTGATGAGGTTGACAATCAGATAATGGACGAAGACAGCAATCTGGAGCTTGTATTAACCGGAATTTTGGGAGGAACGGCTTGCGAAACATGGGATGTCGCTCTTTCGGCCACAAGCTTGGGTACAGATTTGATCAGCGAACTAACCATTGATCATTTGCCTAACGACAGTAGTGCATTACTACACATTTTGCTTCAGGATAATCAACATGGTATCGACAGTATTTTTATCTCAGTGCAAGATTCGCTCGGCAATTCAACCAATATCGGTTTCCTTTTAACCGTAAATGCGGTAAACGATCGACCTGAAATCGTACAGGAAATTGAGGATCAGATAATGACAGCCGGTGATTCGGCATCCATTACCGTGAGCAAGATTCCGGGCGAATATTATAGCGATTTAGACGACACAACGTTCATCTTCAGCCTCGATGCCGAGAATGAGGAACTACCCGACTGGATTGTAATTCGGGAAACCGTTGAGCAGTACATTTATACCTTTACTCCAAGCGAATCAGACACCGGATGTTTCAACTTTATACTAACAATTGAAGATGAAGCAGGAGGAGCAACACACGACACTTTCCGTGTTTGTATTGATCCGCTGGAAGTTGGTGTTTCTGTACTGGAAGCAAATGATTTCGGAATTAATCTTTACCCAAACCCAACCAGGGGCGAGGTAAATATTACCTTAAAAAGTCCGCCTCAGGGCGAGATTGAACTGCTGGTAACCAGTATTTCCGGAAGCGAAGTTCTTCGAAAAACCTATCGGAGCGGAGAACGGATCAGTTTTAATTTATCAGAAGATATTAGTGGTACGTACCTGGTAATTCTGCAAATGCATAATAAACGGGTTGTACGAAAACTGATACTTGATAAAAAATAAGGGAACAAAAAAGCGAACCATAAGGGTTCGCTTTTTTTCATTAAATCTTCTCACAGAATTGTATCTTTAGCCAATGATCCGAATTGCCAACATACTATTTCTATTCTGCATTTGTTTCAATGCTTTTGCCCAGGAAAATGAAATTTTCATTTCAGATAAAATGGCATTGGAAGAAAGCAGAAGCTTTTTGTTGAAATCAAACTTTACAGAAAGTCAAAATAGTAATCTCACCGACTTTGTTTACCAACGTATGGAGTGGCAGGTTGATCCGGCCATCCGATTCATTTCAGGAAAAGTAACCACGTATTTTAAAAGTAGCACTGAGGCCCTGACTTTCATTGAATTTGATCTTTCAGATTCATTAACAGTCGACTCTGTTTTTATCAGAAATAGTTCTGGTTCTTTTACCCACCAGAATAATAAAATAGAGATTAATTTACCACAGGTTCTCGCTGTAAATCAACTTGATTCCGTTTCGGTTTTTTATCATGGTGTTCCTCCTTCATCGGGATTTGGTTCTTTTGAAACCAGTAGTCACGGTGCTGAATTCACTCCTGTTTTATGGACACTCTCAGAACCTTACGGTGCAATGGAATGGTGGCCCTGCAAACAGTCGCTGACCGATAAAATAGATTCGATTGATGTAATTGTAACCTCGCCAGAGCAATACAAAACGGCCAGCAACGGAATTTTAGTTTCGGAACAGGTGACCGATTCTTCCAGAACCATGCATTGGAAACACCGTTTCCCCATTGCGACCTATTTGGTTGCCATTGCCGTAACCAATTACGAAAGCTATTCTGATTACCTGATTCAGGAGAATGGTGACTCCATTGAGATTCTGAATTATATATATCCTGAAGATCTTGAAGATGCCAAAGACAAAACACCGGTTACTGCTGAAATAATGCAGTTGTACGAAAACCTGGTGGGACCATATCCTTTTGCTGCCGAAAAATACGGCCACGCACAGTTTGGCTGGGGAGGTGGAATGGAACATCAAACCATGAGTTTTATGGGAGGTTTTGGCTACGGACTGATTGCTCACGAGCTGGCCCATCAATGGTTTGGCGATTATATTACGCCAAAATCGTGGCAGGATATCTGGCTAAACGAAGGTTTTGCCACTTATTTAACCGGGCTTTCATACGAAAACATTGAAACTTACTGGTGGCCGGTTTGGAAACAAGTGTACTCCGACCAGGTAAAACAAGAACCCGATGGCGCAGTTTATGTTACCGATACGACATCTGTGTCGCGTATTTTCAGCAGCCGCTTATCGTATGCTAAAGGAGCTTATTTGCTGCACATGTTGCGTTGGGTAATTGGTGATGATGACTTTTTTCAGGGACTTAAAAACTATTTTGCCGATTCGGCAGTTGCCAATGGCTTTGCCAGCTCTGAGGATGTGATAAAACATTTTGAATTGGCAGCAGACACCAGTTTAACAGAATTTTTTAACGACTGGCTTTATGGAGAAGGTTATCCTGTTTACTCTGCTAATTTTAAACCCGAAAACGAAGGAAAAACAGTGATAACATTGAGTCAAACCACAACTCACGAATCGGTCAATTTTTTCGAGATGCCTGTGCCTGTTCGTTTGTATAATTCCGGACGAACCGACTCGCTTGATGTTCGTTTGAATCACACCTCCAATGAACAAAATTTTATTGTTGAAACCGACTTTCACGTTGCTGAGCTGGTAATCGATCCGGACCTTTGGCTATTATCCGAAACCGATGAAATTGTCGGTGTTCCCGATATACCAACTACACAACCAGTCGAAGTCTTTCCCAATCCGGCCAATACCGAAATCACTTTGCTCGTTCCAACTGAGATTCAAATTAACAATATTTGGGTTTTTGATATGCAGGGAAATGAGGTTAAACATATCTATAGTCCAAAAACAACCATTAGTGTCGCCGATCTTCCTTCAGGAACCTACCTGTTACACACTGAATATTCTTCCGGGATTTTCAGCAGTAAGTTTATTAAGTATTAAAAACTACCAATTGAACTTAATAGTCTGAATCAGTTCCGGATGCAAACTTAATGGCACAGGACTTACGCCAGCAACACTTTCAACCAGTATCTTTTCTTCATCAGTATAGTTTTTTGCCGGAAAAGTAAATTCCACAACCACCTCGGCTAAACGTCGCGGATCAGAAGCCATTATTTTTGTCACATCAACCTGTGTTCCTTCAATATCAATTCCGTTATCGCGCGCTTTTATACCCATAATTGTCATGATACAACTTCCCAGAGCTGTTGCCAGCAGATCGGTTGGCGAAAAATACTCGCCTTTTCCGCGATTATCGGTTGGAGCATCGGTTATAACTTTATTGCCTGATTGCAGGTGCTCATTTTCGGTGCGCAATTCGCCCAGATAAATTGTTTTTATCGTCGTCATGCCAAATCATTTTATTTTGTTTAAAGATAAAGCATTTTCAACAATCCTGATTTTACAGCAAAAGATTCAGCCGATTTTCATACATTCGTGTTACGAATATTAAAATTAGTATCACCATGACTGTATCGAGGTTTGGCGTTTCATTGGATGAAGAATTGCTTGAAGCACTCGACAAATACGTTGAGGACAATGCTTTTGCTAACCGTTCGCGTGCCATTCGTCACCTAATTGAAAAGAATTTGGTGGAGGAAAAATGGAAATGCGATAACATTGTGGCCGGTGCAGTTATTATCGTTTTTAACCACGAAAAAAAGGACATACTAAAAAAATCGGCAGAGATTCAGTACGAACACAAGGAGTTTATTCTTTCGTCGCAGGGCTTTTATTTAAACGATAAAAACTATATGGAAATAATTGCGGTGAAAGGTCCATCTCGAAAGCTTACAGAAATTTCAGATCAGCTTATCAGCATGAAAGGAATACAGCACGGGAAACTAGTAATGAGCAAAGCGGAATAAAATTTTTTTGACTGCTTAGTAACACGTTTCAAATAATACGTAACACTATAAATAAAAATAATGCGAATATTTATCTTCAGTTTCTTCATCGTTCTCTTAGCACAAGGAATTGCTCAGGCACAAATGCACTTTGCAACCAACGACACCATAAAAATCAATGAAGTTGTGGTTACCGGAACACAAGTTCAGGTAAACCGAAATAATATTCCAATGGCCGTTTCGGTTGTTAATCGCAGCCAAATTGAGGAAAGCGATGAGTCGGCACTACTTCCAATTTTAAATGGCCGGGTACCAGGAATGTTTGTTACCGAGCGCGGGGTTACCGGCTTTGGTGTTGCTGCAGGATCTGCCGGTCAGATTTCCATACGCGGAATTGGCGGAAGTCCTACTACAGGAGTTTTAATGCTTATCGACGGTCACCCGCAGTTCATGGGAATTATGGGGCATCCACTACCCGATTCGTACGTAGCTTCAGATGTTGAACGCGTGGAGGTAATTCGCGGACCCGCATCCATTCTTTACGGCTCGAATGCAATGGGCGGTGTTATAAATATTATCACCAAAAAACAGGATGCAAATGGATTTAATGGCAACGGACGGATAACTTACGGCTCGTATAACACGCAGAAATACATGGGATCAATTGGTTTTAAAAAGGATAAATTCAGCCTATTTCTCTCTGGCAATCACGACCAAACTGATGGTCACCGATCTCATTCTGATTTTAAAATAACTAATGGTTACCTGAAATTAGGCTACGAAATTAACGAACACTTTAATGCATCGGCCGATTTTAGCCTGGCTGCTTTCGATGCATCCGATCCCGGACCCGATACACTGAATGCAACACCTGGTGAAACAATAGATATTTTGCGCGGTTATGGTTCTTTTACCCTTCAGAATACTTTTGATAAAGCTTCGGGAGCAATGAAGTTTTTCTACAACTTTGGTGAACACGAAATCACCGACGGGTTTCACTCGAACGACCACAATTACGGATTAAACCTTTATGAAACATTCCGGCTTTTTGAAGGCAACAACCTTACCACCGGGCTCGACCTAATGAATTACGGAGGGAAAGCAGAAAATACATTTGCAATGGGCGGACAGGGTTTGACTTTTGCCGACACCACAATTACAGAAATTGGTGCCTATTTGTTTTCGCAACAAAATATTGGAGAAAAGCTAATCATTAATGCCGGTCTTCGTTATCAGCATCATAGCGAATACGGTTCGGTATGGATTCCGTCAGTGGGTTTTGCCAATTCATTCTCGCCATCAACAACCTGGAAAGGAACGATCTCTAAAGGCTTTAGAAGCCCTACAATGCGCGAACTGTTTATGTGGGGACCAAATCCTAATCTCGATCCGGAAACGATCTGGAATTACGAGACAGGTATTGTGCAAGCATTTTTAGATCGTACAATGCAGGTAGAACTTACGGCATTTTTAGTTAAAGGCGATAATCTGATTGTGAACACCGGCCAGCCAAACGGCTACCAAAATACGGGCGAGGTTTCGAATAAAGGAATTGAATTTTCGCTGGATGCTACGCCAACAAAACAAATTACGCTTAACGCAACGTACAGTTACACCAACATGAAAAATCCGGTTTATGCAACGCCGGAACATCATCTTTTCTTAAATGCTTCTTACCGCATTAAAAAACTTTTGCTGGTGGCCAACATGCAACATGTATCGGGGCTTGACAATGATCCATCACCTGTTACCAACCTCGAAAGTTACTCGCTATTAAATGCCAAGGTGAGCTACAACCTCACTCGGAATTTAAAACTTTATGTAAGTGGTGAAAATTTGCTAAGTACAGACTATGCCGTTAATCGCTATTACACGATGCCTGAAATAACCGTATTTGGCGGGTTGAATTTGATGTTCTGATTGGTATGAGACTAATCCTGAATACCTCGCTGACCTCCTAAATCGTCGCGGAAAGAAGTTCTGACACAGCGAAATCCAATATATGATTTTGCAGTGTCCTGATATTCGAACGACCGTGTTCCCGACTGAATGTAATAAGCGATGTCTTTCCACGATCCTCCGCGCACAACTTTGCGTTTCATTACTGCCGGATCGTCGGGGCGGGCGTTGTATTGAATCTCAGGATTATAATCGTCTATAACATTATAACCAGCTTCGTAAAAAGCGGTTGATGTCCACTCGGCCACATTACCGGCCATATCGTAAACGCCGTAAGGATTAGGATCAAACTGCCCAACTTTCATTGTGGTAGTTGTAGTTGGACTATCGGCAACGTAGTTGCCTCGCAACGGCTTAAAATTAGCCACAAAACAGCCATTAACATTTCGTGTGTAGTAACTGCCCCACGGATACATGTTATTATGCATTCCTCCGCGCGCTGCTATCTCCCACTCGCTTTCGGTTGGTAAACGAAAATCATGTGCCGGTGTTTCGTTAAAACGGTCAACTGTAATTGTTTTTAAATTTGTACGCCAGTTACAAAACGCTTTTGCCTGCATCCATGTTACTCCTACAACCGGATAGTCGTCGAAACCAACATGCGAAAAATATTTCATTGTAAAAGGCTCGTTGTAAGTGTAGGCAAAGTCTCTAATCCAACACAAGGTATCGGGATAAACAGGTACCGACTCGTGCATTAAAAACGAACTGCGGTTTTCAATTGGTACCATTTCTCCATCCGAATTTACTACAGAGCCTTCATAACGCTGCGTTTCGTAGTTATAGGCATTGCTTCGTTTAGCAGCTTGTTTATAATCGACCCAATAATATTCGTAAACCAACTTACGGGCATCAACTTCTTTTTTGAATCCGAAACGCTCATTCTCCGGAACATACAGTTCGTCCATGGCCATTTGATATTCCGGGTCGTCCCACTCAATCCGCTCGTCCCAGTTTATTTTTGGTTCTTCAAGCGGAGCTCCATATTTATCTTCTGTTATCAGAAAGTCGGTGTAAGTTTGTCCGAGCAGTTCGCGAGCTTTTTTGTCGCGCACCCAATACACAAACTGACGGTATTCGTTGTTGGTTATTTCGGTATCGTCAATCCAAAATGCTTCTGTTGATACCGTTCTGTTATGTGGCATGGCGTACAACTCGTCATCGTTGGACCCAATATTATAGGCTCCTCGTTTAACATACACCATTCCGAAAGGCGTTGGTTCAAACCACTTTTCACTTGTTCCTTTACCAAGCGTAAGGTACTTGTTGCTTTCGTTTCTGCAGGACGACAAAAACAAAACAAGTATAAACAAGTATATAATGGTTTTCTTCATTTAAAATTGTTCGATCTTTCCTTAATTAAACGCCTTGTTCCTTTTTAAATTGTTTCAAAAAAAAGCCTTATGGCAACATAAGGCTTCGTTTTATGCGATGTGTCAAATTAATATTCCCAAAGATCTTGTTCGTAATTAAAGATTTCGTCTTCAATTCTTTTTGATTCCAACATGGCATCTTTTCCTACCAGGTACGAACTGATGTCACGGTTGTTATACATATTCGATTCTTTAACGACGTAGCTGTTGAACATCCTCTTGATAAAAATATCGTCGAACGAATGTTTTCTAGCTTCATTGTATGGATTCATTACCAAATTGGTGGCCAGCAACGGACGAGCTTCGGGATAGTACACCCAAAATACCTTCTGACGCTGCACCTGCCCAGATGTATCGCCTTCGCGCATGTATTCACGAATAGGGCAAATTCCAAGGATACGAACGTTTAAAGTAGATGTTTGCTTATCGAAATACCACTGTTCCTTAATCATGTACTGTTTAATCTCATTCTCGCGAATTGTCCCCTGAACGGTAACAGAAGTACGTTCGCCGGTATCAAAATCGATTTTCTCCTCCGTGGTTGCTTCAGCTCCAAACCTTGCCTTAACCTGTGCATAGCTCATCGGTATTTTAAAATCGTCATCAGCTTGTGCATCATATGGTGTAAGCTGACCATTTTCTATACCTTTCATCAATAACGAAATTAAATTAGTACGATCGGCAACCTCAATAGTTGGGTAATACAGCGGAATATTCATTTTTTCGCGTAAATCGATTACACGCCAAAGTGTCTTCTGCCAAAATACATCAGCCTCGCGCACACCAACCAAAGGCATTGGTTTCTTTTCGTAAATATCGTTTTGTTTATAGGCTCCGTTTACGATTTGGGCATCAGCACTTTTGTGCATTATACCTAACGCAAAAACAACAATTCCTAAACAAACTACTATCTTCTTCATAACTTCCTATTTTACTTTGAATGATATTGGGTCGAGATCTCTAGTTGTTCCATCATCTCCAACTGCCTTAATATCTGATATGTAAACTATACTGTTAATATTCACTCTTCCCAATGCTTCCTTTTGTTCCGCTGTAAAACGTCTTGAATTTGAAGGATAACGGTTCGTATACCCCTGCGATGTGGTTTCCAATGTAAATTGAGTAACCCTGTAGCCAAATTCAAAATCGAAATCTTCAAGCACTGCCAAAACACCATCCTGCACTTGAAGTAGCTCTTTTCTAATATCACCTCCCGACTGTCCGTTAATTTGTGCTACCGGATCGGGAACACGCTTCACACGCCATTCGGTTGTACCAATCAAACGTCTACTTCCGTTAATTGTTGCGTAAACACTAACTTTCGTTTTACGCCCCATTTCATCCAGCTCTGCAGGTTCAATAACGTATGCATCGCCTTCTTTTGAGACAGATCCGTTGGTCATCTCTACTTCCAAATCTTCATTCGGAATTGCACCACCACCAACATCAAAGGGGTTTTTCAGCCCTTTATAGAATACGTTCATTTTTGTAGCCGACATGGTAACTGTTGGCTCCGAAACCTGATATTCCTGCTCAAACGGATAGCTTTTTATAATGCCTCCCGGAGTTTTGTATTTTATTAAACCACTCCAGGTAAATTTTCCCGGCTGACTGGTATTTCCAATATAAGTTGCCTTTCCGTCTTCAACATCCACTTCCTGACCGTTAATAAGTATCACCGGTTGTTGTGTAGTATCTTCTGCGGCAAGGAAAACTTCAGCTTTATACTCATCGCCCATTAAAACCACGTTTGAGTTGGCGATAACACGAGCTCCTAAGCGGTTAAATTTAAACGATCCTTCATCGATTTCAGCATATAAATATTTTGCAACGTAAGCTTCCGAATTCTTAACGTCAATCTGAATTTTAGAGAGCAAGGTCATTACCGCAATTAGTGGTTTATCTTCAAAATGTTCCGATTCCCATGATTTGTAATTACCCTCTCCTTTTGCTCCTCGTGATGGATCGGCTGTATTCAACTCACTCAAAATGGTTTCTCGAAGTTCACTGTCGTCTTCCGAAATCAGTGAAGTAAGAAACACGCGATAATCATCAACAGCCTTTTTAAGTTCGGTTGCTTTTTTCTGCGTTATCATTAATTCAGAAGGTCCGTTTAAGTCATCCTTTTTCTCAACTTCAACTACGGTACCATCTGTTTTTGTATGATAAAAACCCTCTTCTTCAATCGGATTATCCTCGTTCACAGGCTTTACTCCCGAGTAGGTTACTACTTCGTCTTTAAGCTCTGAAACGTAATTGATCATTTCCTCAGATTTTTCTCTGAGTTGATCGGCCTTTTCTTTCCATTCTCCAACTTTTGTTGGATTTTCGATGTAAGCTTGTTCAAACGATGAATATATCTGAGCGTTCTGCATGTCCACAGCATCCAGCGTTTGCAGCAAACTACTGTCTACCACGCGAAACGCCTCAAGTACTTCTGATGCAACATTGAGTGCCAACATTGCAGTAAGTACAATGTACATCATGTTTATCATTTTTTGCCTCGGTGTTTCCGGACAATTCTTTGCACCCATACGCTTCAGACTTTACTTTTTATAGCTCATTGCACCCAACATGTTGCCGTAAATGGTATTTAAGGCTTCCAGGTTTTTGTTGAGCGATTCAGCATTTTCTTTGTATTTTTTCAACTCGTCAACTGATGAAGTCAGAATATTATTCATCTCAGCCAAATCCTGATTAAATTTCTGATTGGCTTTGAATTGATCCTGCGTATCTTTCAATTGATTTTCGAAACTGCTGTTAAGCGTATCTAAATTTTTATTGAGTCTTTCCAGGTTTCCGGAGTATTGTTTTGAGCTGCTTCCAATATTCTCCAATTCGCCTGATATAACATCGGACGATTTTTGATAAACAGCAGAAAGATTTTTACCGGTTTCAGACAACTGACTGGCTGCCAAAGAATAAGAATCAATCAAGGTATTTACCGAGCTGTTAATCGATTCGTTGGCTTTGTTATTAATCTGGGCAAACGAATTCATTGATTCTGATGCAGAGCCCAAATTTTTAACGTACATATCGGTTGCAAGCGTTGCCGAAGAAATATCGCTAATACCTTTTGCAGTATTACTCAGTTCAGCGAGTCCTTTACCAACACGGTCCATCAACTCAGGAGTAAGTTCAGAGCTGCCAAAAAGGGTTTCCAGACCATTACTTTTATTTGTGGTCTTCAACTCTCTCATTTCTTCCAGCTCGTAATCTTCGTTTAACTCCGGATAAACCTTTTCCCATTCAGGAATTTCAATGGGTGGCTCGAATGCTGAGAGGAAAAAGATGAATGCCTCAGTAAGCAAACCCACAGTTAATAACTCGCTGGAGCCTTTCCAGTGTTCAAGTTTGAACAAGGCACCAACCATAACGACTGCAGCACCCCATCCATAAACAAACCCCATGAATGTTTTCCAGCGCTTAGTTTTAAATAGTTCTCCCAGATTCATATCGTTTGGTATAAAATTTTGATATTAGTACTAAAATTCTTCGCCAAATGTAGAGCGAACACAGCGGAAACCAATGTAAGATTTGGTTGTATCCTGATATTCGTAGTTTCGGTTTGACACCTGCACAAACTGAGCGATATCTTTCCACGAACCGCCTCTGATCACTTTACGTTTCATTACGGGAGGATCATCCTTACGGGCATTGTATGTAAATGTTGGGTTTAAATCACTAAAATAATTGTAACCGGCTTCATCGTATGCGGTACTAGTCCACTCCGAAACGTTACCGGACATATCATATAATCCGTAATCATTCGGATCGTAACTTCCTACTTTTATGGTTGCAATTGAACCATCTTCCACATAATTACCTCGCAGCGGCTTGAAGTTGGCTAAAAATACACCATCCTCATCGCGGGTGTAGTAACCACCCCAAGGATACATAGAGAAATCTTTACCCCCTCTGGCAGCATATTCCCATTCTACTTCGGTTGGTAAACGGTAGGCCATTAATGTTGGCTCTCCCCTTTCTGAAAGGTAATCAGACTGAATTTTTGTGCGCCAGTTACAAAATGCATTTACCTGCTTCCAGGTTACTCCAACTACCGGATACTCATCGAAACCCGGATGCCAGAAATAACGTGTCGCTAATGGTTCGTTGTACGAATACGTAAAATCTCTTATCCAGCATAGCGTATCAGGATAAACATGTACCTGATCTTGCATCATAAACGAAGAACGATTTTCGATAGGCACTAAATCACCATCAGTATTGTAAACATTACCTTCGTAACGTTGTGTTTCGTAATTAAAACTGTTGCTTCTTTTGGCAGCCTGATTTAAATCAACCCACCAGTATTCGTAAACCAGCTTGCGTGTATCAATGCTTTTCTTCCCAAAGAACCGTTCGTTTTCAGGGATGTACATGTCTTCCATGGCCATTTGCATATCCGGATCACCCCAGTCAATTTTTTCGCGCCAGTTAATTTTCGGAGGATCAATGATGTTTCCATCTCTGTCTTCAGTAATAAGGAATTCAGGATATTGGTCGCCTAACATTCGACGTGCCATCGATTCCTTTACCCATTCTACAAATTGACGGTATTCGTTATTGGTGATCTCGGTATCGTCCATCCAGAATGGCTCTTGCGATACCGTTTTTGTTGGTACACCTGATCTACTTGCGTCCTCATCGCTTGGCCCGATATTGAAACTTCCTCTTCGAATATACACCATTCCCAGTGGTTGTGTTTCTTTAAATCGCTGCCTACTTTGTACTCCTGTCAACTCTCCGTTTCCACCTGAACCGCCACCAAGGCATCCAGTAAGGGTAAGTGCAATGAAGAATACAGTTGCAATAGAAAGTAGTTTTTTCATAATGTGTCTTTTATACTTTTCGAGCTCTGATTAGTCGTTAAAAATAAGTAGAAACAATGAAATAATAAAATATTATATTTTGTTCCTTTTCTTATTCAATTTCTATAATATTTACAAAAACCTAATACTCTTGTATTTTTGGTTACGATTTCTCTCTAAATCAATTGAGTAACTTACAAAAAATTCATTCGAGGCAAAACCATTTCGTTTAATCGCCGATGTTACTAAATCGAACGAATATCCTATTCTCATTCCGTTAAACAGTTCCATTCCCATAAGCAGTGCTACCGCGTCCTGCACTCTGTAGGAAATTCCTCCCCAGAATTTGTCGTTGTACACAACATTTGCATTTAAATCCAACTGCCACGAAGCCATATCTGACTTGAGCAAGAACGATGGCTGCACCTCAAATAACGGATCGGATAGTTTAATATTGTATCCTCCTGTTAAATAATAGTGGCGGGTTAGAAAGTCAACAGCAACATCATCGTACATTACTTCGCCTTGATTGATGTGCGTTACTGAAAATCCGGCGTAATATTTATTGGTATACAAATAGGCTCCAAAACCAACATCAAACGTTATCTGGCTGGCCTCTTCGTTTGGCACTGATGGATCGGATTCGGCCGGAGTGTACATTTCGCCTTGCGGCACATCCCATTCCGGGCTGATATTAAAGTTATAAATGCCGGGGGAAATTCCCAAGCCTAATGTCCCAAGGGCAGTTGTTACTTTATATGAATAGTTAAAATTTACCCAGGTATTTTTATAGAATCCCCACTCATCACTAATAACGTTTACGCCAACTCCTCCGGGCGCTCCAAAAGCATTAACTGCTGCATCAACACTAAAAACAAGTGTTTTAGGAGCTCCCTCGAACCCCGACCACTGATATCGGTTTAACAGTATTCCGCTTATTGCATCTTCAGCACCAGCATAACCCGGGTTAACACCCAATTTGTAAAACATATTATTGGTGTACTGAGGATCCTGCTGACCATAAGTAACTAGTGTAACCGACATTATAATAATAAAAAAAGATACAGCCTTTCTCATACTTCTCTTTTCATAGGGCAATTTAGCCTTTTCTCTGCTGCGGCAAAGAAACAAAATTTAGTTGTTTGTAACAATCAACTGTTAACAAGGTATGCAAAGAACGCTTTTAAAGGAGTATTATTTTAATATTTCGTCGGTTTTTTGCACATATTTCAACCAATGTTCAGGAATTTCGTTGCTGCTGGCTACTTCATAATCCTTTTCTGAACAGGCAAAATAGATGATTTGATTGTTAATTGCCTGAACCTGAATCCACCATTGCCCGGTGCAATCATTTTTATAAAATACCAGAGGTGCTGAAAGTTCAGGGATCTCGACACTATAAACCGAAAAACCATCGCTTTGCCCCGGTTTTCGTTTGTCGCGAATTAAGTAGCCCTGCACAAAATACCAAACCAGTTGAGCTGCCAGGTTTACCGATAATTCTTCGGGTTGCACCCGTATGTTTAATCCAAATAAACCAAATACTTTTAACCGATTACTTGCTCCGGCATACTTCATCAACTGGCAGGCTTCATCGGCATATAAACCATTAGGCAAACTCTGATTATTTGGCGCCTCGGAATACTTTAATGCGGCCATATCGAAAGTTAAAAAATCGCTGTTCCGTAGAACAGGCTCAACATCATCTATATTATCCCTGAGTTTTCCTAAACGCAAATGCGCTCCAATTCCCTTTGTCTTCTCAAAATAGATATCCGGAACATAATGACTTTGATAGGCCAGCAAATTAAACTGAAAAAGATCGGGCATGGTTTTAAAAACCTGTGATAAGTAGTTTGTCGAACTTAGCGACTCAACACCTTTTTTGACATCTAAAAAGGCATCAACGGCACTAAACGAAAAAAAGGGATCGGACCGGAAAGCCTGGCAAACGCCGTAACTGTAGTCCTGACTTCCTCCTAAAACAATAGTTACAATATCTAACTCACTGAAATAATCCACCACATCGCGCAAAGCAAGGTAGTTTCCTTTATGGCTGGTTGATGCCTTCAGGTTACCAAGATCAATAATGTTGAGTTTCCCAACTCCGGCCAAACTATAAAATGCTTTACGCAATTTATCGGGCGTTGATGTTCGTTTAAAATCATCGTTTTCGCTGTTAAACGGAACGCCAACAATAGCCAGCTCAATGTTTTTCAAACGGCCTTCCTGCAATTTTAAGGTGTTCTTTTCAATGGTAGCACCCATCGAATATTTCCAGGCAAACGGCACATCGTCGATGTACTGCGAAAAATCAACCGCATCGAAATAGGGAAACAAATTCATTTTTTTGCTTTTAAAAATAAAGGCAAATGATCAAATCACCTGCCTTTATTCTTTATTTTTTTCTACCACGTCGGCTTTTCGGTTCCGGTGCCGTCTCGATAATCTTCATACAATCCTCGAAAGTTAGCTCCTCGGCCTTCGTCGTTTTTGGTATTTTGTAATTCTTCTTTCCGTGCTTGATGTATGGTCCCCATCTGCCGTTAAGCACCTGAAGTTCTGCATCTTCATCAAACTTTTTAATGACAGCTTTACGATCTTTTTCACGTTTTGCTTCGATCAGCTCAATTGCTCTGTCGAGTTGCACAGAATAAGGATCATCCTCTTTCCCGAGCGAAACAAATTTATTGTCGTGACGTACATACGGACCAAAACGACCGATGGCTACAGTTACTTTCTTGTCTTCGTACTCTCCCAGTTCACGTGGAAGTTTAAACAGATCAAGTGCTTCTTCCAGCGTAATTGTTTCAATATGCTGGCCGGTGCGCAAGCTTGAAAACTGTGGTTTCTCAGCTCCTTCTTCCTGCGATGCTTCACCTAATTGCGCCAAAGGACCAAATCTGCCGATTTTCACCGACACCTCTTTTCCTGTTTTCGGATCGACACCCAAAATACGTTCTCCTTTCGAGCGTTCGGCATTTTCAAGGGCGTGTTCTACTTTGCCATGAAACGGTTGATAAAACTTATCAATCATTTCATTCCAAACCTTATTTCCGTCAGCAATATCATCAAACTCCTTTTCAACATTTGCGGTAAAATTGTAATCCATTATCTGATCGAAATTGTCCATCAGAAAATCATTTACCACAATACCAATATCGGTTGGAAACAGTTTATTTTTCTCAGCTCCGGTAATTTCAGTCTTTTCTTCCTCTTTAATTTCTCCGTTCTCCAAAGTAAGAACAGTATAATTACGCTCCACACCCGGACGCTCCTCTTTAACAACGTAGTTCCTGTTTTGAACTGTTGTAATTGTTGGTGCGTAAGTTGACGGACGACCAATTCCCAATTCTTCCAAACGTTTTACCAGCGAAGCTTCCGTAAATCGTGGTGGGCGCTGCGAGAAACGTTGCGTTGAAACAACAGAAGTCATCTCAAGCGGATCGTTTACATGCACCGGTGGAATTAAAGCCTGACCATTTCCGTTTGCATTTTCATCGTCTGTCGACTCGATATAAACTTTCAGAAATCCATCAAAAACAATCACCTCGCCGGTTGCCTGAAATTTCTCTGATGCATTCGACACATCGATTGTTACGTTGGTGCGCTCTAAAATAGCATCGGCCATTTGCGAGGCGATTGTACGTTTCCAAATCAACTCGTACAAACGTTGCTCCTGCGACGATCCGTCAACCGTTTGGTTTTCCATGTATGTTGGACGAATAGCCTCGTGCGCTTCCTGTGCACCTTTTGCTTTAGTTTTAAATTTCCTGATCTTCACATAATTCTCTCCATGAAGTTCAGTAATCTTTTCTTTCGATTTATTTATAGCCAAACCCGACAGATTCACCGAGTCGGTACGCATGTAGGTAATCTTTCCACTTTCGTACAAACGCTGCGCAACTGCCATGGTCTGCGACACCGAAAATCCTAGTTTTCGACTTGCTTCCTGCTGTAATGTTGATGTTGTAAATGGTTGTGCCGGCGATCTTTTCCCCGGTTTTTTCACCACGTCGCTTACTTTAAACTCGGCTGTTTTACACTTTTCCAGGAAAGCGTTGGCCTCATCGCGGGTTTTAAAACGTTTTGAAAGTTCTGCTTTTAATTCGGTGGTATTTCCATTTTCGTCGGGTACCAAAAAGTATCCGTTTACACGAAACCAGGTTTCCGATTTAAAATCGCGGATCTCACGTTCGCGCTCAACAATTAAGCGAACCGCCACCGACTGCACACGACCGGCACTTAACGATGGTTTTACTTTTTTCCACAAAACCGGCGACACTTCAAAACCCACTATGCGGTCTAATACGCGGCGGGCCTGCTGTGCATTTACCAGATGCTCGTCAATATCGCGTGGATTTTTTACGGCACGGGTAATGGCATCTTTGGTAATTTCGTGAAAAACGATACGTTTTATTTTATCGTCTTTCAGTTTTAGCACCTCTTTCAGGTGCCAGGCTATTGCTTCTCCCTCGCGGTCTTCATCGGAAGCGAGCCAAACCGTTTCGGCCTCCTTTGCTAATTTTTTCAGTTCTGTTACTATTTTCTTCTTATCGGAAGAAACTTTGTATCTGGGTTGATAATTATTCTCAATATCAATCCCGAAGTCTTTCTTTTCCAGGTCTCTAACGTGTCCCATACTTGAGGTCACCACGTATCCTTCTCCAAGAAATCCTTCTATTGTTTTCGCCTTTGCAGGAGACTCGACTATAACCAGGTTTTTGTGCATATTCGTTCTAATCCGTTCTAAAAATTCTGCAAATTAAAGAAAATGATAAGCTAAGTTCAAAATTTAATGCGCTATTTTTTCATTTTCTATTTAATTGAAAATGACGATTTTATTTTTTAAAAAATAAAATATTATCCAATTTCGGGGCGTTATTTAGGTTGTTGCCATAGTAGAATGGTATATATTTGTTGCCACATTAAAATGAGCGAAATTCATGAGCGAAACAAAAAAAAGCTTTAAAAAATACATCATTATTTTCTGGTCGATCGTTGCCCTGGGGATCGTTTCCGTTTTTCTCCTTTTCTTTCTGATAGCCAAGGGAAAGCTGGGATTTATGCCGAGTTTTGAAGAGCTGGAAAATCCACAAAATATTCTGGCATCGGAAATCTATTTTGAAGACGGGCCCACCATTGATAAATATTTCAATCAGGAAAACCGAACCTACGTAAATTACGAAAATTTACCGCCACAATTAATAAATGCCTTGGTGGCAACCGAAGATGTACGTTTTTACGATCATTCAGGAATTGATTTTCGTGGACTAATTCGCGTTTTTAAAGGAATTGTTACCAATGATACCAGTTCGGGAGGTGGAAGTACCCTAAGTCAGCAGTTGGCAAAAATGTTATTTCCGCGCGATGGATTTTCGAGCAGCCTGGAACTGGTTCTCCGAAAATTTAAAGAATGGGTAATTGCCGTAAAACTGGAACGCAGTTACACCAAAGAGGAAATTATTTTGATGTATCTGAACAAATACGACTACCTGAACAATGCTGTGGGAATTCGTTCGGCTGCCGATGTATATTTTAATGTTCAGCCCGACTCATTGCAACTCCATCAGGCAGCTATGTTGGTAGGAATGGCGAAAAACTCTTCACTATTCAATCCTGTTCGTCGCCCAGAAATGGTGTTACAACGCCGGAACGTTGTACTGGGGCAAATGGAAAAATACGGTTACATTACTCCGGAAGAAGCGGATTCGGTAAAACAACTTCCGCTGGATTTAGAGTACAAAAAAGTAGATTATAAACTTGGGCCTGCTCCATATTTCCGCGAATACCTGCGTTTAACGCTCACCGCCAAAAAACCTGAACGCGAGAATTATGCTTCGTGGCAGGAACAGAAATATATAGAAGACCTGGATGAATGGGAAAACAACCCGCTGTTCGGTTGGTGTAATAAAAATACCAAACCGAATGGAGAACCATACAATATTTATACTGATGGTTTAAAAATATATACTACCCTGGATTCGCGCATGCAGAAATATGCCATTGAAGCAGTTGAACAACACCTGCGTTACGACCTGCAACCTTTGTTCGACGGCAGCATGACGGATCTTGAAAATCCTCCGTTTGCCAATAACATGAGCAACGAAGAGGTTGAAGATTTGCTGGACCGCGAAATACGCAAAAGCGAACGGTACCGCGTAATGAACCTCGCTGGAAAAAGCTTTCCCGAGATCAAGGAAACTTTTAACAAGCCGGTAGAAATGAACGTTTTTAAATGGAGCGGAGAAGTAGATACTTTGATGACTCCGATGGATTCAATAAAATATTACCTGAAATTTTTCCGCTCATCGTTTATGGCTATGGATACTGAATCAGGGAAAGTAAAAGCGTATGTCGGGGGCCCCAACTACAAGCATTTTATGTACGACATGGTTAAAGGCGGAAAACGCCAGGTTGGTTCAACCGTTAAACCATTTTTGTACACGCTGGCCATGCAAAACGGACTTACTCCATGTACAAAAGTTCCATATGTAAGTCAGCAGTTTATTCAGTGGGACGGCACTATTTACGAACCAAAAGACTCGGATGTTGACGAAGAAATGGATGGACAAATGGTCACCTTAAAATGGGGGCTGGCCAACTCGAAAAACCGCATTTCGGCCTGGGTACTAAAACAATACAATCCGCAAGCAGTAGTTGATGTAATGAAACATATGGGGATTTACAGTCCCATCGATCCGGTAAACTCGATGTTCCTTGGTGTTTCGGATGTTACACTTTATGAAATGGTTGGTGCGTTTAACACATTCACGAACCTGGGTGTATTTATTAAGCCCTATTTTGTTACAAAAATTGAAGACCGCCACGGCAACGTAATTGCACGTTTTGTTCCCGAGCGCCACGAAGCCATCGACGAACAAACGGCTTATCTGATGCTAAACCTGTTACAAGGAGTGATTGACGAAGGAACCGGAATTCGTTTACGGTTCTCAAATCTTGGTAGAGAACGAGTTACAGAAGATTATGGTAGTTTTACCATGCCAATTGCCGGAAAAACCGGAACCACACAAAACCACTCCGACGGTTGGTTTATCGGTACAACACCAAAACTTACTGCCGGTGTTTGGACCGGTGCTGATTTACGAAGCATTCACTTTAAAACCATCACTTCCGGACAAGGTGCAAACATGGCGCTGCCTATTTGGGGTTATTTCTATAAGCGGGTTTTGGCCGACGAATCGATCGGGTACAAAGAAGATGAAATGGAGTTCAAAGCACCTGCCAATTTCAACATTAATCTGGATTGTGATGAACTGGAAAGAAAGAATAAAACGCCGGAAGAATTTAACGACTTCTTTTAAACGGTGATAAAATACAACTAAAAGAACCGGTCCTATTTTCAAAAAAGGGTCGGTTCTTTTTTTTTTTGCTTACTTCTCAAAAGTATTTAACCTGATCTTCTCAAACTGCAGTTCCTCAAACGGTTTTCCGTTGCGCTGCTTTTCCGGGGAAACAACTGTTATAATACTTAACACTTTAAAATTCTCAGGAATATTCAGCAAATCCTGAATGTATTTTTCTGCCGAAATAGTCTCATCGTGCATCCGCTTTCTGATTTGAACCCAGCAGCTTCCCAAACCCAGTGATTGTGCGGTTAATTGCAGTAAAATTGATGCGATGGAACAATCTTCTACCCAAACATCATTTTTAGTCTCGTCAGCACAAACTACAATGGCAAAAGGAGCTGTTGAAAGTGGTGCAACGCCATGGGGCTTGCAACTTTTCAGCTTTTCAATCAGTGTCTTATCGTCTACAAAAACAAACTCCCAGGGATTGATATTTTTTGATGAAGGTGATCGCAAAGCAGCTTCCTTTAGTAGTTCAATCTTTTCGGCTTCTACTTTCTGAGAAGTTTATTTACGGATGCTTCGGCGGTTTCTTAGTAATTCGATCATTGTTTTTTTGTGCAAAGCTAGTATTACGAGTTACTTTTTTCAATACTCAATAAAAATTCACTTTTCGGAGCATAATTAAAAATCAGTTGATCACCCTCGGCACAACGCTCAAACAATTCTTTATCAACGTCGAACTTTACATCATCAACAACAAACTCAAACTTTTCAGTATAAGCCTTCGACACATTGCTACCAAGTGCGGAACCATGATAAACATTTGTATTTGATTTGCTCAGTAAGGTTTTTACTACCTGAAGTTTTTCATTGAATTGCAAATCACGGTAGTATTTATGACTGATCATCAGATTTAAGAGCACTGAAATAACTAACGCTCCAATTGCGATTAAAACTGCCATTTTAATATTCAATCCATTAGGATCCGAGTCGATGGCTAACTCGTAAATCATCACTCCTATAATTGTTGCAAAAACAAATACCAGCAATGATAAACTCAACCCCATCTTACATTGATTTCTCAAATTCTTTTTGTCGTTTTTAGTAAGGCCTCTGTGTATTTGTGTTTTCCCGGCTTCCATTGTTTCTAATATTTGATATTGAACAATAAAGATATAAATCCTCTTTCTTTTTAGTTTCTAAAGTTTCCTGCTTTTTAGCATCAGCTATAGCTTCTAAATAAAAAAAGGCACCTCACTAGGAGATGCCTTTTGCAATATCTTTTCTGTATAAACTTACGGATTTACAGTTTTATGACCTTTAACCAATCCGCTACGTTCAAGCAGTGCATCAACAGTTGGCTCTTGCCCGCGGAAACGTTTGTAAAGAATCATTGGATGCTCAGTTCCTCCTTTTTCCAAAATGTTTTTACGGAACGATGCAGCCACTTCTTTATTGAACAGGCCTTTTTCTTTGAACACGCTAAATGCATCGGCATCCAGCACTTCGGCCCATTTGTAACCGTAATAACCGGCTGCATAACCACCGGCAAACAAGTGACCGAATTGAGTGCTCATACAAACGCCATCAATCTCCGGGAAAATTTGTGTTTTCTTCCAAGCACCTTCTTCAAAATCTTTCACATCACCCTCATATGGCTTTTCAAGCGTGTGCCAGGCCATATCTAAATAACCAAAACTCAGCTGACGAATTGAAAGGTAACCGGCCAGGTAATTTTGCGAATCAACAATTTTCTGAACCAACTCGGCAGGAATAGGCTCACCGGTTTCGTAGTGTTTTGCAAAACGATCGAGGAAGTCTTTTTCAACCGCCCAGTTTTCCATAATTTGAGATGGCAGCTCAACAAAGTCGCGGTAAACATTGGTTCCCGACAAGCTTGCATAAGTCGATTTTGCCAGCATTCCGTGCAGTGCGTGGCCAAATTCGTGCATAAATGTTTCTACTTCGCTAAACGTTAACAAAGCAGGTTTACTTGAAGTCGGGCGGGTAAAGTTCATTACAATGGTTACATGCGGACGCGAGTCAACACCATTATCCATGTATTGCCCTTTAAAATCGTTCATCCAGGCACCACCACGTTTTCCGGGGCGCGGGTGAAAATCGGTGTAAAACACCGAAAGGAACGTTCCGTCGGCGTCAAACACTTCGTAGGCAGTTACCTCGTCGTTGTATACCGGAATGTCTTTGTTCTCTTTAAAAGTTATGCCATACAGCTCGGTTGCCAAACCAAAAACGCCGTCAACCACACTACTTAACTCAAAATATGGTTTTAGCATTTCGTCGTTCAGATCGAATTTTTCAACCTTTAGTTTTTCGCTATAGTAGCTCCAGTCCCAAGGCATCAAATCGCCTTCGAAACCACTCTTGCGGGCATATTCTTCAATCTCTGCTTTTTCCTCTTTTGCCACTTTGTACGACGCAGCATACAAATCATTCAGCAAGCCGTAAACTCCATCAGCATTCATAGCCATTCGGCGCTCCAAAACGTAATCGGCATAGTTTTTATAGCCTAACAGTTTTGCCATTTCCAGGCGCAACTCAGCAATACGTTTCACATTTTTCTGGTTATCCAGCTCATCGCCTTTAAACGATTTCGAACCGTAGGCCATATACAATTCTTTTCTCAACTCACGGTTGTCGGCATATTTCATTACCGGCAGGTAACTTGGCATCGAAATATCGAAAATCCAACCTTCTTTATCCTTTGCTTTTGCTTTTCCGGCAGCGGCTTCCAGCGCACCTTCCGGCATACCTGCCAGTTTGCTTTCGTCGGTAATGTTAAGTTCGTAATTATTGGTTTCTTTCAATACGTTTTCACCAAAATCGAGACTTAATTTCGACAACTCGGTGCTGTACTCACGGAACTTCTCTTTATCGGCATCCGACAAATTTGCTCCACTACGCACAAAACCAATGTAGTTGTTCTCCAGAAGCGTTTGTTGCTCGATAGTTAAATCCAGTTCATCTTTTTTGTTGTACACAGCCTTAATGCGCTCGAAAAGTACAGGATCTAACGAGATATCGTTTTGAAAAGATGTAAGCATTGGCGATACTTCTTGCGCGATGCTCTGCAATTCGTCGTTGGTTTCCGAACTCATCAGGTTAAAAAATATTCCCGATGTACGTGTCAACAAACGGCCAACCTCGTCTAATGCCACGATGGTGTTTTCGAATGTTGGTTCATCCGGATTATTTTTGATCTTCTCCACATCGGCCTTGCCTTGTTTAATTCCTTCCTCAAAAGCCGGCATAAAATGCTCGTTTTTAATTTTATCGAAAGGTGCCGCATCGTGCGGTGTATTAAAATCTCCGAGTAATGGATTTGTTTGTGCTGTTACCATTCCTAAATTCATTAAAAAAATTACTGCTAATAAATAGATGCTCTTCATTTTATCACAATTAAATATTATTCTGAATAGTCTTCAGAAAGTTTAAAGGATTACAAAAAAAGAGCGGAAATTGTTTAAAAAGAATGATTTATTTCATTCGCCGGCGGATTAAGAATTATGATTTCCTGCGTTTCTTTTTGGTTTTCTTCTTCTCAACCGACCAGCCAAACTTACCAATACGTTTTCCCATTCCGAAATAATGGCCATGGCTATAAACCAAAGGATTTGCTTTCGAGAAACTGAAAGCCTGCTTGTCGTTCATATAAGTATCGTCGACCGAAACGCTAACCACCTCGGAAATAAACATGTGGTGCGAACCCAGTTCAACGATATCTTTTACGCGGCACTCTATATTTACCGGCGACTCTTCGATAATGGGTGCTTTTACCATCTTGGCAGGTGCGGGAGTCAGGTTCATTTCTTCCCATTTGTTGTACTTGCGGCCCGATCGGCAGCCACACCAATCGGTTGCTTTTGCCAGCTTCTCGGTGGTAAGGTTTATAACATACTCGCCGGTCCGCTTAATAATATCGTATGAATGGCGCCCCGGCCGAACCGAAATATAACACATTGGCGGATCGCTGTTTATGGTGCCGGTCCACGCGATGGTTATAATGTTGTATTCTTCAGGATTTTCGCCACAACTTACCATTACTGCAGGCAAGGGATAAACAATTGTTCCGGGTTTCCAGTACGTTCGTGCCATATTCTTTTGTTTTATCTAGTTCTACTCAAAGATAGGAAATACAGGGCTAAGGCAATAATAAAGCCGGCGCAACCTTTTACAGATTTAATACATCTATTTGAAAACAAAAGCATGAAAAAACTACTTCTCCTATTTCTTATGGTATCTCTTTTCGGGTGTAACGACGATTCCGACAATCCTGATATTCTTATTGAATACGGGACAGAATGCGGATGGGGAGTTGGCGAAATTATAAGCATTAGCGAGGATGCAATTGACTATAACAGTTCGTTCTGGAAAGGTCAAAACCTCGATACAGAAACAAAAAGCAAAACGATAAGCGCTGCAGAATGGGACGAACTATCCAATTTATATAACTATGGATTCTTTCAAACCCTGGACTACAACTCTATGAATGTCAGTTTTGATGGCTGCGACGAGGTTATTCGAATAAAACAGATTGATAATGAACACGAGATCCGTTATGATCCATCGACAGAAATTGAGGGACTGGAATCATTTCAGGAACGTTTGAATGAGCTTCTTTTCGAAATGCGTGATTATTAATCGTTTCCCTTTTTTCAACTATGCCAAACGTACTGAGCACATTGCTCCACATGGCGGTTTTCCAATGAATGTAGTGAGTACGCTACCCATAAAATAAAAAAGGATCCGATCAATGATCGAATCCTTCCTCATTATATTATAAATGTAAACATTAATCTTCCGGATCTTTCCAGTCGCCATTTTCGCGAATCAGCTGCTCCAATTCTTCCACAGCATTTTCGTATGGAATATGGCGCTTAATTGGTTTTAAACCTTTATACAGGTTAACCTTGTTGTTACCGGCTCCCACAAAACCATAATCCACATCGCCCATCTCGCCGGGACCGTTAACCACGCAACCCATAATACCAATTTTTAAATGGTCGAGATGTTTAAAGTGTGCTTTCACTGCGCGGGTGGTTTCCTGTAGGTTAAACAGGGTTCGTCCGCAACCCGGGCACGATACAAACTCGGTTTTGGTAACACGCATGCGACTGGCTTGCAATATGCCAAAACTTAAATCTTTCAGTTCGGTGAAAGTAATATTTTCATTGTCGTTCGACAGGCAAATTCCATCGCCATAACCGTCAATCAGCAAGCCTCCAAGGTCGGCCGAAGCAGTA
Source organism: uncultured Draconibacterium sp. (assembly GCF_963676815.1). Classification (NCBI taxonomy): domain Bacteria; kingdom Pseudomonadati; phylum Bacteroidota; class Bacteroidia; order Marinilabiliales; family Prolixibacteraceae; genus Draconibacterium; species uncultured Draconibacterium sp. The sequence continues at coordinate 2,340,614 of NZ_OY781365.1, read as the reverse complement.
ATCTGAAGATCGTCTAAACGACTTTCGTTATATCTGCGGTAAAGCACAACAGGCACTTTCCAAATGTGCGTTTCAAGCGACATGAAGAACGCTCTCAACTCGGCCATCGGATTAGCGTTGTAACTTTCAAGAATAAGCACCGTTTTCCGTGTCTGCTTCAGTTTCATGATGATCTCCGGGTGCATATCCATAAAACGGTCGAACTCCGCTTTGTTGGTGCGAATAAATTTCATTCGTCCCCAACGTGTGCTTTCAAACAAGTACTCCTCAAGCGTAATCACCGGATATTCCTCGCCTTCAATATCAAGAATCTTATTTCCCGAGATAAAATAATCAGGAACCAGTTTCCCACGTATCGGAATCATTTCGCGCAACGTTCTGTCGCCCAAATCAGCAATAACCACCGGAAGCTCCTGACCACCCATATTCAGTACCGGACGGGTATCGCGGCGCTCGTATTCAAACGGATTGGTTTGTGCAATCATTGGTGCCGAAATTGGCTCGTGATTTTGGTAACGTTTAAAATGATTTACCAGTTTCAGTGCCACCGGAATTTCGTTTAAAGGTGCTTCGGTTAACGAGATGCGCACGGTGTCGCCAATCCCGTCGCTCAGCAACGCACCAACTCCCACAGCTGATTTTATTCGTCCGTCTTCGCCTTCGCCGGCTTCGGTTACCCCCAGATGAATTGGGAATTTCATGCCTTCGAGACGCATTTTAAAATTGAGCAAACGCACGGTATAAACCATTACGCGTGTGTTACTCGACTTGATAGACACAACAACATTATTAAAATCCTGCTTTTTACAAATGCGCAGAAATTCCATCACAGATTCAGCAATACCTGCCGGTGTATCGCCGTAACGGCTCATTACCCTGTCGGAAAGCGATCCGTGATTGGCACCAATTCGCAATGCTGTTTTGGTATCTTTCAGCATTTGAATAAACGGTACAAACTGCTTTTCAATAATGTCGAGCTCCTGGTTGTATTCTACGTCGGTGTAGATTTTATTTTTAAACTGCGCACGTTTATCGTAAAAATTTCCCGGATTAATCCGAACTTTCGAAACGTATTGCGCCGCTACTTCTGCTAATTTAGGATTGAAATGAATATCAGCAATCAATGGTGTATTGTAGCCTCTATCAACCAATTCTTTCTTAATAATCTTAAGACTTTCGGCATCCGACATTCCTTTTACCGTTACGCGCACATAATCGGCACCGGCTTTAACCACACGGATTATCTGCTCAATTGTTGCTTCCGTATCCGTAGTGTTGGTATCGGTCATTGTTTGAATTCGGATAGGCTGACTACTACCAACAGGAACTCCACCAATATTTACTTCTACTGTTTCTTGTCGTTGATAGCGGGTTAAATCTTTTATATAATTGAAATTACGATCCTTCATCAATTAATCTGTTAAGCTGAAATGCAAATTTAAAGTAATGCTTCTAAAATAAAAAGAATAGTCTATTTTTGTTTTGTATTCTCATTATGATTGTTGAAACACAGAATATCACAAAATTGTTTGGAAAACAGAAAGCGCTCGATTCGATCAGCTTTACTGTAAACACAGGCGAACTAGTAGGTTTTTTAGGACCAAACGGAGCCGGTAAATCTACCACAATGAAGATTATTACAGGCTATCTTCCGCAAGATGAAGGTAACATTTTAATCGACGGGCAAAAAGTTTCGGGCCAAAACCTCGAATATAAGAAGCAAATTGGCTACCTGCCCGAGCATAATCCGCTTTACACCGACCTATACGTAAAAGAGTTTTTAGAGATAACCGCCGGATTTTACCACCTGAAAAATAAAAAACAGCGTGTTGCAGAAATGATTGAACTTACCGGACTGGGAATTGAGCAACACAAAAAAATACGAGCCCTTTCGAAAGGTTACCGCCAGCGTGTGGGATTGGCACAGGCGCTTATTCACGATCCGTCGATTTTGATATTGGATGAGCCAACAACCGGTCTCGATCCTAACCAACTGGAAGAAATTCGCGCACTAATACGCCAAATAAGCAAAGAAAAAACGGTAATTCTGTCGTCGCATATTATGCAGGAAGTAGAAGCTGTTTGCAACCGCGTGCTAATAATCAACAAAGGAAAAATTGTTGCCGATGGCAACATCAATGAAGTGAAAGCCGGGATCAACATTCAAAACCAGGTTGTGATTGCCGGTTTTAAAGAACAGGTTTCTGACAAACAATTGTTGCAAATTCCAGGCGTAAACAGTGTTCGTGAAAACGAAGCTGGTTGGGAAATTGAAGCAAGAAACGAAGCTGACATCCGGCCAGCCATTTTTCAGTTTGCCGTTGAGAACAACTTTACACTACTCACCCTTTTTGAAAAGCAACAAAACCTGGAAAACGTTTTCCATCAACTTACCCGCTAATTCAATCTGCGCCTTAAAATGTATCCTGAAGTTTCAGTTATACTGCCTTTTTTCAATGCCGAACTCACTTTGCAGCGCGCCATCGATAGTATTCTGGAACAGAGCCTTACCAACTTCGAACTGCTTTTGGTTAACAACAACAGCACCGATAAAAGTGATGAAATTGCAGGACAAGCTGCACAAAACGATTCGCGTATTGTTTTGCTAAATGAAAAAGTACCGGGCGTTGCAAATGCCATGAACTGCGGATTAAAAAACGCCCGTGGGCGTTTTATTGCCCGCATGGATGCCGATGATGTAGCGCAGCTTAAACGCCTTGAAAAACAATACAACTTCCTCGAAAAAAATCCCTCAGTTGATTTTGTTGGAAGCGAAGTGGAATACATTCCGCATATTCCAGAAGCAGCAGGGTTTCGGCGTTTTGTTAATTGGGCAAACTCATTTCACAGGCCTGAAGAAATTGGGCTGAAACAGTTCATCGAAATTCCGGTGATAAATCCAACCATCTTTTTCCGGCGCGAGCTATTCGAGAAATATGGTGGCTGCCGTGACGGTAATTTCCCTGAAGATTACGAAATGCAACTGCGCTACCTAAGCCGCGGAGCCCAAATGGCCAAACTCCCGGATAAACTGCTTGCGTGGCACGACTATTCAACCCGGCTAACCCGCACTGATGAACGTTATTCTACCGAAGCATTTTTCCAAACCAAAGCCTTGTATTTTAAAAAGTGGTCGGAGAAAAATAATCCGTTTCATCCAGTCATCTGGATTTGGGGAGCAGGACGTAAAACCCGGCAACGAAGTGCCTTTTTGTGCAAACAAGGATTAAAGATTGAAGGATTTATTGATATCAAAAAATCAAAAGCTGATTCAGTTTTCTATAAAGACCTTCCTAAACGCGGGCAAATATTTATTGTATCAATGGTAACCAACACCGGAGCAAGACAAAAAATCAGTGAATTCTTAAGGCTCAGAAACTATTGTGAAGGCGAAGATTTCATTTTAATGGGTTAGTTGGCTGCTTTCTTATTAAGAACAATTTTAAACAAGTTCTTTTTTATTCAAAATAAACCTAGTACATTTGTGGTTGCTACGTGGAAAGATTTGAGATTGATTGCAACCACAGAAAAAAAATGCTAAAGCAATCGTGCTTTTTTGTCATTAATTTCAATCAGTATCCCATAGCTATTTTTTTTAAAAATCAGGCAATTCAATTGTTCAGAAAAAAAGCGGAATTGCTGCTAAAAGAAAGGGATTATGCATTATTTATTTACAAGTGAATCAGTATCGGAAGGCCACCCGGATAAGGTAGCCGACCAAATTTCAGATGCACTACTCGACCAGATTCTGGCTTTTGATGCCAACTCGAAAGTGGCTATCGAAACCCTGGTTACAACCGGTCAGGTAGTTGTTGCAGGAGAAGTAAAGTCGCAGGCATATGTTGATGTGCAGGAAGTTACACGAAACGTAATTAACCAAATTGGTTATACCAAAGCAGCGTATCGTTTTGATGGCGATTCGTGTGGTGTTTTAACAGCCATTCATGAACAGAGCGATGACATTAACCGTGGTGTTGACCGCGAAGAGAAAACCGAGCAAGGCGCAGGTGACCAGGGAATGATGTTTGGTTACGCGTGTAAAGACACAGAAAATTACATGCCGCTAACACTCGACCTGTCGCATAAAATTTTACAGGAGCTTGCGGTTATCCGTCGCGAAGGTGAAGTGATGACTTACTTGCGCCCCGACTCTAAATCGCAGGTAACTGTTGAGTACAACGAATCGAACGAGCCGGTGAAAGTACACACAATTGTGGTATCGACACAGCACGACGAATTTGATGCCGACGAACCAATGCTGGCAAAAATTAAGGATGATGTGATCAACATTCTTATTCCGCGCGTAAAAGCGCTGTTATCAGAAGATGTACAGGCTTTGTTTGGCGATGATATTATTTACCACGTAAATCCAACCGGTAAATTTGTTATCGGTGGACCACACGGAGATACCGGATTAACCGGACGAAAAATTATTGTTGATACATATGGGGGACGTGGAGCCCACGGAGGTGGTGCATTCTCGGGTAAAGACCCATCGAAAGTTGACCGCTCGGCTGCTTATGCATCGCGCCATATTGCCAAAAACCTGGTAGCTGCAGGTGTTGCCGATGAAATTTTAGTTCAGCTGGCTTACGCCATTGGTGTTGCCCAGCCGGTGGGTGTTTTTGTAAATACCTATGGTCGTAAAAATGTAAGAATATCAGATGGTGAGATTGCTGAAAAAGTAAAAGCTATCTTCGATCTTCGTCCGGCAGCGATTGAAGAGCGATTGAAACTTCGTAATCCTATTTACCAGGAATCGGCAGCATACGGGCACATGGGCCGTGAGCCAAAAACAATTACAAAAACGTTCGAGTCGCCATATAGTGGAAAAGTTACCAAAGAACTTGAACTGTTTACCTGGGAAAAGCTTGATTTTGTTGATCAGATTAAAGAAACTTTCGGACTATAGTTCCGAGGGTAAGTATTAATATACGCCTAAAGGACGGTACTTGTGCCGTCCTTTTTTTATGCATTTTTTTTGAGAGAAGTTGCAGTTTAAAAAAAAGGTATTATATTTGCACCCGCGTTCAAGAAGACATTTCAAAAGAAATAAAAATATATTGCGGGATGGAGCAGTTGGTAGCTCGTTGGGCTCATAACCCAAAGGTCGTAGGTTCGAGTCCTGCTCCCGCTACTTAGAAGCCGGTTCGAAAGAATCGGCTTTTTTATTTTATTATCCCACAAAAAACATCCCTGCTTCTGCAGGGATGCTCAATCACCTAATCTAACGAAACCAGGATCTTACTATGAAAAAATGCCTACAAGCCCTGTGTACCTGTAGCATTCATATATACGACAATTATTATCGTGTGGTTATAATAAATTTCATAATCAAAAAAAACATTTTTTCTAACCAGCCGACACCAAACTTCAGTAAAACAGGCCTTACCCCGCAAAACACAAGAGGCTTTTGAACAATTAGAATTTAATTTGTTACATAGTTAAACGAAAAAACGTTCGAAGAATCATGTTGAAATCAGAATACCACATTTCAAAAATGGACTGCCCGTCCGAAGAAAATATGATTCGGATGAAGCTGGATGGAATTCAAGCCATAAAGAAACTGGAGTTTGACATTGAAAACCGCAACCTCACTGTTTTTCACTCCGAAGAAAATGAGGAGATTCTGTCGCGACTGGAATCGTTGAATTTTAATGCAAAACTTTCTACTACCAACGAGGTTAATGAAAACGAGTTTGCAACAGAAAGTTCAGACGTTCAGTCTAAATTACTCTGGTCAGTACTTTTAATCAATTTTGGTTTTTTCATAATAGAAATGAGCACCGGTTTAATTTCCCGATCAATGGGATTGGTGGCCGACTCGCTCGATATGCTTGCCGATTCGTTTGTATACGGGCTCAGCCTCTGGGCTGTCGGTTCAACAGTTATCAGGAAAAAGAAAGTGGCGCGCCTTAGCGGTTACTTTCAGCTGACACTTGCTTTGCTGGGAATTATTGAAGTAATTAGGCGCTTTATACAATTTGAAGATATGCCCGATTACCGCATAATGATTGGCATTTCTATTTTGGCGCTGGCAGCAAATGCCGTGTGTTTGTGGCTGCTGCAAAAATCAAAAAGCAACGAAGCTCATATAAAAGCCAGCATGATTTTCACCTCAAACGACATAATTATTAATAGCGGAGTAATTTTAGCCGGAGTGCTGGTATTGCTTACCCAATCAAAATACCCCGATTTAATAATTGGTACAATCGTATTCCTGATTGTTGTAAGAGGTGCAATCCGGATATTAAAACTTGGAAAATAAAAGCAACCACAGTTTCAATTCCCTATCCGTTTTTGTATAAGAATACAAATAGAATTACTCAACCACGTAATCAATTAAATCCCACAGTTCAACACGTTCAATTGTTCGCGAATCTCTTGTTTTCCGGGTCATTTCACTTATTTCTTTTTCGGTATGAATAGCTTGAAACGGAATGGAAAAATCAAGATCGAAAACATACGAATAATCCGAAAAAGTATTCATGGTTAAGTATTGATATGGCCGACTTGCACCACGCGGAAACTTGGCAGCCCAAACCCCCCATCCGGCAGTTTTCCCTGTCCGGATTAGTTCTTTATGAACCGGCATCCAAATATCTTTTTCCAGTGCCTCGTACTCCGAACGTTTTCCCGATTCCACTTTCATAAAATTCACCTGAATGTAGTGCGCAGGATCTTCAAAAGGCACCGATGGTATGGAAACCACGCTGGTGTATAACTCCGAGCGAACAATTTCGCGGGCTTTGTTCGTACGATCCATCATTTCGCTCAGGCTCATATTGCCATGCACTTTTGCCGGAATTTCCGCATTCCAGGGATTTTCAAGATTTTCGGTATCGTTATAAGTTGTTATCGCCACATAGTTATAATTATCTGCCGACCCCGTAAATTCAACGGCATACAAAGTCCAGCTAGCAATAATTCCCTCACTTATTCTTTCCTGGTGCATAGGTTTCCAAATCTTTTGTTCCACCTCAAGGTATTTCAGGTGATCTTCAGGTTTAACCTTTATATATTCTACTACCACATACAACGGATCGGCAGCCTTTACAGGTGTTGGAGCAAAAACAAATGCAACAACTGCAATCGTCGCAGAAAAAAGAAGTGCTAACCGGGTAAAACTTGTTGATTTTCTATTTTTCATTTTGGATAAAGCTTTTTGTTATAAATTAATCCAGTATGACATTTTTACGATGAGTCCCCTGTTTTTTGAAACCATTCCATCCGGCAAAAAGTTCTCGGTATAAACCAGAAAAATATCTGAAACCGGGGCAAATCGCCACTGCAACCTCGAGTTGATGTTCACATTGTCGGCCTGCTCGTTGTACTGAATAAAGTTTGTCCAGAAAACTTTCTCCGAGAATGTTAAATCAATTCGTGGCCCAACCAGCCAAAATGCTGCACTTGGATTAGGATTGGGTAAATCAATTTTATTATACGTGTAGTTCATCGCCAGGCTAAAAATTGGCTTAATACGATACCGGAATGTTCCCGAAAGGTTGGTTGCATTTCCATTATAAAAACCTCCATAACTGGCCCGAACATCGAATGAAAAATCTTTACGACTGTTAGAAGAATAACTTGCGTTTAGTGCATTCCAGGTATATTCTGATCCCGATGGCAAAGGTTCGGTTCCCTCTTCAAACTGCCAGGTCGGATCAAAATCATCAAATAATTTTACATAGGTATTTTGCCACTCGAGATTAATACGGCTCGAATTTAAGAAGTTTATACCGTAACCCACTTCCATATCTTTATCGGTAAATTCCCAATTCGTGTCCATGTAGTAATTCGACCGAAAACTCGGACCATGCGTGCTTATTGTTTTACTATCGGGATAAAAACTGTAGCGCACAAACGGACCAAAGGTAAAATATCCGGTGCGCGGAAAAAAACCCATTTCGGCATTAAAATTTTCGGCTACGTATTCATGTGTCCAAAAGGCCATTAACTTTCGGGTATTGTAACGAATACTTGTTCCGTGTGCCCAGTGTTTTGAGGTGTGAACCGGATCGTCGGAATTAAAGTAATAGAAACTACCATCCCATTTATCGTCGGCCGACATTAAGTTGTACTGCAACCCATAAACCCGGTTATATTCGTTTTGAGTACCAAAATCAAATCCGTCTTCCTGGTCTTTCGAGAAATTGATAGCCTGTTTCATGGCAAATATCCCCGAAATATTTGAACGCCCAAAAAGCTGCTTTTTGAACGAGCCAACCGTAAAATTATATGCCGGAGTATCATCAAAATCAGCATTCATTTGATGTTTGGTTTGTGCATTTAAAAAGCCTACACGCAAACCGTCGCCAACCTGTCCACTCAGGCGGGCACCAAAAATCATAGGTGACGACAAACCAATACGACGCGAGAAAAATACCTGCGATCGACGGAATCCGAAATCACTGAAAAGATCGCTGTTTTCGATGAAAAACTGGCGGCGCTCAGGGTAAAACAGTTCGAAACGGGTAACGTTGGTTTGTTGCTGGTCTACTTCAACAGTTGAAAAATCAGGATTTAGTGTCAGGTCGAGATTCAACGAGGTTGAAAGTGCCACCTTACCATCGAAACCGGCATTCCAGTCCCATCCAATATTATTATTTACAGAAAGATTCGGCTGCGTAGCCGATCCGGAAACATAAGGAATAATACTAATATTTGAGCCTGCTTCCGGCGGTGTTCCTTCCCATTTTAATTCGCCTGAATAGGTTAACGATGTTGGCTGATACTGTCTTTTAACGGTGGTCCAGGTAGAGCGTTCGTTTCTCTTTAAGTCGTTTCGCACAAACTGAATATTCCAATTGCTGATGTCGTCGGCATAACGAATCGATTTAAAAGGGATTTTAAATTCTGCAGTCCAGCCTTCATCGGTTTTTTTAGTTTTCGAATACCACACATTGTCCCACGAGTCGGAAACCCCCATAAAACCGCCGCCACCGCCGGTAATCAAACCTTCCATTTGCACTCCCAGCGGAGTAATGGTAAATGCATAGCCGTTTGTTAAATCATCAAACGGATCAATTATCAGCATAAAGTAATCGTTGTTCCGCTCACGGTAATCTCTACGTAACGATTCAACAATGTAGTTTCCCTCCAGCTCGTCGAAACAAGTAACTCCAACATACAGATTATTATCGTCGTATAAAATGCTGGCTTCGGTTTTCGAAAGTGCTGTTGTATCGTCTGTCGGATATTGCCGGTGAAAATCGTGTGCTTTGTCAGCTGTTTGCCAAACCTCTTCGTCAAGCACTCCATCAATGGTAATTTCGGCATCGGTTTTTGCAATTTGCAACGACTTCTCGGGAATTCGCTTCCCTTTTGTGCGCGATATTAATGATAGCTCGAAACGGTCCTGGGCATTAAGCTCTGAAATAGAAACTATTCCTAATAGTAAGAAGAGCAGGATTGCAGCTCTACTAAAGTTAGTTCGGTTCATCTGATTGATTTACGCAGAAGCAATATTATTGCCTCCTTGGTTTATTTTACAATATGGTTTCGGTTTATTCTACTTTGCTCATTCAACTATGTAGGATTGAACAAAGCCGTTAGATTGCCAAAGTAGGAGAAGGTTTAATTAAAACAAAATTCAAGAGGCGAATAAAAGCTTCAACAGGATGAATGCGACTCAATCTGCCAACAAAATATACCCGGTAAAATGCTTCCGAAGTAACAATTATTTGCCAAAATGTATGATTTCCGCCTGGTAACCAACCGGATAAAATTCCAATCCGTCGATAAAATTTGCCAGTTCTTCTATTTCATTTTCCCAACTGTTGTTTTGCCCGTAGATTTGAACCAAACAAAAAAATTAAATATCATGAAAACAACATTAAAACAATTAGCAGCAGCAACATTCATCGTTCTAATAGCAATGGCAATAAGTATTAATACAGATGCTTCAACAACAAAATTAATTAATGCCAACAATACTGAAACAACTCTTGAATTGGAAGATTGGATGACCAACGAAACAATTTGGAACGCATCGGAGATGGCATTTTATACTTCAGAAACAGATGCTGAACTGGAGATTGAAAACTGGATGACAAACCATAGAACATGGCACACCCACAGCCGCGTTTATTTTGAAACAGAATTGGCACTGGAAATGGAAAACTGGATGACCGACGAAACTACCTGGACAGTTAACGAAACAATGACAGAAGAACAATTGACAGTAGAAGATTGGATGACAGATTCAAAAATTTGGGAATAAGAAAACAAACAGAATACGGAAAATTAGTTTAGTTAGTTAGTACAAAAAGGCCGTCGCGGAAAATGTTCCTGCGACGGCCTTTTTTTTTTTAGTATAATTTAGTGTTTACTGTTTTACACGCTCGCTGTACGAACGGTCGACAGTACTTACACGAATTACATCGCCTTCGTTAATAAACATTGGCACCATAACTTCAGCACCTGTTTCAACAGTTGCCGGTTTTAGTGCTGTTGAACTTGCTGTATTACCTTTTTCACCTTCAATGGTTGCAGTAATCGTTAATTCAACTTTGTCGGGCATTTCTGCTGTTAACGGCAATTCCTCTTCAGCGTGAAACTGAATTTCAATTACCTGTCCTTCTTTCATCAGGTCGTTGTTTTCAACCATTGATTCAGGAATTGAAATTTGCTCATATGTCTCAGTATTCATTACATTTAATCCCATATCATCGCGATACAAGAATTGGTATGGACGACGCTCAACACGAACATCATCAACCTTAACACCTGAGTTAAATGTATTTTCAATTACCCTTCCGGTTTTTACATTTTTAAGTTTTGTACGTACGAAAGCCGGACCTTTACCCGGTTTTACGTGTAGGAATGATACGATGGTGTAAATATCACCTTTAAACATAAAACACATTCCATTTTTAAAATCTGCTGTAGAAGCCATGATAAATCTTTTTCTTTTTATAACCGCTGCAAAAATAATTAAATCCGTTAAAAATCAACCATTTCTACATGCTTTTGATCATTTTCAGGAAATCTAGCGCAAAGTTTGCTCAACGCCATCAATTTTGTAGTGTTTAATAACTGCCTTTAACGAACCAACCCGCATATCAAACTCAATAAAAGCCGGTATCTTTTCATCTTTGGCCAGGTAAAACCGCACTCCGTCCGATTTTTCAAGTACCTTACCTTTTCTAACCGTTGGTGTTAACACGTGGCATTCCACTTCTCCAACGTCGGTTTTAATCTTTTCGTCGCGTAAATATTTAATCGACACATCCGATATTTTATCGGCATTTATAGTCGGATAAATAACAGCGTCGCCGGGCTGAAGGTTTTCAAACTGATTTTTTTCTACAAAATAGAAGAATACCGACACCAGGTCGAGCAAATCATTTGGAACTGCACGCCAGCCACTTCGGCTGCTGTTTATCGAGTCAACATCGTGGTAAAACAATGTTTCGGTATAACGTCGGTAACTTCCTTCTTTTACATTTCGGATTGTTTTCACCGGCAGTCGCGATTCAGCATCAACGTAAGTTTCGTAAATATCGTAAACACCGTATAGTTTATTGGCCAATCCCGTGGTTTTTCCCATTACGTGGTAATGAATGGCAGGGCGGTCGTTAAAAATAGTATCGCTTATCGTCATTTCAGCTTCGCCGCCTTTAACAAAGCCAAATTTCAGGTGGAATTTTAGCGAAATATCTTTGGCAGATAACGATTGTGTCGCAAAAACCAAAACAATAATTATGGAGAATAACTTATTCATTTTAACACTTTGTTTTTCGGAATAGTTGCTACAAAATCCTTTAAATAAAAAGGCTCGAAATAAGCAACGTCTTCAAATTCCTGTTTGTTGTACTTAATTTCTGCCAGATTTTGCATAAATCGTGCCGTTGTTTTGTCGGGCCCGTTAAACAAGGCATTTGCGTGCGTTAATTTTTCGCAGCACTTGGCGGCACCATTTCCAAAAAACAAAATTTTCTTTTTCTCAAGATTTTCAGCGAAAGAATTTTCATCAATAATTTCGGCTGTTACTTCGGTTATTGCATTTCCACCTTTTTCGTAAAGAGCGGTATAAACTTCCATTCGGCGGGCATCTATCATCGGACAAAAAAGTAGTTCTTCATCATCTGCAGCCTGATAAAACTCTCCTGTATTTTGGGCAACGTAATGTCCCATTGCCTCAATCGAACCGATTCCGATAAGCGGTTTTCCCAATCCGTAGCAAAGTCCTTTAGCTACCGACACACCAATGCGCAAACCAGTGTACGAGCCCGGACCTTTACTTACCGCCACCGCATCAATTTTATTGATGTCGAAATTATTTTCGTTAAAAAGATCTTCAATAAAAACGGTAAGCAACTTCGAGTGGTTTAATCCCTCGGTGCTTTCTTTTTGGTAAAGTGTTTTCCCATTCTCTGCCAGCGTAACCGAACAAACTTCGGTTGATGTTTCGATATTTAAAATAATTGCCATTTGAATTCTTTTAACAAACTTCTGCAAAAATAGTTAAAGCTGAACAAACTTTCCGTTTAAAACCACACCGTCGAGTTGCATTTTTTTAGCCGCTTTTAATGCATCCTCTTCCGTGTGAACGATGGGCTCGCCTCCGGAATTAAACGAAGTATTTATCAATGCTTTTATGTCGTACTTTTCATCCAGGTATTTTAATAACGCAAACAAAAACGGGTTATCAGCCTCTACTGCAATGCTCTGAAAACGTGCTGTTCCGTCGGCATGAATTGCTCCTGCTATTTCCTGTTGTTTCTCGGGAAGAACAGCAAAATCGAGCAACATAAATTTCGAGAGTTGATGAACTTCTGATTGACCTGTAAAGTATCTTACGTTTTCTTCCAGAGCCACCGGTGCCAGTGGCCGGTACCACTCGCGCCCTTTCTTTTCGGTGCTCAGTTTTTTCGAGAGTTCTTTCGATCCGGCAAACGCCAAAATACTGCGGTTTCCCAAAGCACGCGGACCGGCTTCGCCAAAATTATTGCAAATGCCGATTAGCTTTTTAGCAGCCAGTTGACCGGCCACTTCGACTATTGTTTCAGATGAAAATTCAGCGTTATAATTTTCTATTCCCCAGTTGTTTAAATAGGCTGAATTTTCCTCAACTGCCCCGCGTTTTTTCCACTCGGCAAAAGCAGCTGCTCCCAAAGCCAAACCTGAGTCTTCAGTGCACGGAGGAATAAAAAACTGTCTGAACAATCCACTACTAACAATGCGTGTGTTAGCAACAATATTTAAAGCAGATCCGCCGGTGTAATACAAATTTTCAGCACCGGTTTTTTCTTGCAATTCCTTCAGTTTCTTTACTATTTCCTGCGAAAAAAGTTCCTGTAAAGTAGCTGCCACATCCTGAATAAACGGATCTTTTTGGTTAAACGATTTCAGCTCAATTCCCCAATCCCGTTTTGCAGCATCGAGAAACACCGATGTTTTCCCCCAAATATCCTGAAAAAAATTATTGCTTTTTAGCCAGTCTCCCAACTCCGTACGGTAATTTCCAAGCCCCGAAAATCCCATAAATTTTCCGGGTACAGCATTTTGCTCGGGCAGTTTTGCCCCTATTATTGCAAACACCAGTGCATTGGCATTAAACAGCGTTGAGTAGGGTTTTAAATCCCAGTGATACTCAAGCCAATCGAACTGACCATTTTTATAAACTGCAGCCGAAAAATTACTTAAACTGGCGCCGCCGTCAAAATGAACCAGAAGGCTGTTGTCATTCAAGTTTCCGTAAAAAGGCAGGCACGAAAAGATGTGCGCCAACTCGTGGTTCAACACCCACGCTTCCTTCTCCTCTCCAAACCACCAGCATTTTCCTTTTTCCATACCGGCGGCTAATTCATGATTAATGGGCGCTTCAAAACGCACTTCGCCACTTTGCAGCAAAAAGGTACGTCCAACCACATTGTCAACAAATACCAGGTCGTAATCTTTACCCAGCAGTTTCTTTTCCTTTAAAATCGATTTCAGGTGAATATGCAAGGTGTTATCCCGTTTACGACGCGAAATCCGCTCCTGCTGCACAAACCACTCCACTTTCCCCTTGTGCATCAAAGCCATGTTATGGTCGTGCACATAAAACGGGTGTTCATACTCAAACCGATCCTGAATACCATAAATCGCTAAAGTGGGCTTGTTTTTGTTCATTGAAAAATATCGAATGAAAATTGCATTGAAACTACAATAAGTAATAACAAAATAAAAAGCAGCTCGCTCCAAAAGCGGCTTTTCATAAACACAAAGAGATTGGCAATTAGATAAGTTACGGGAATGGCTGTAATTACCAACATTTCTTGCGAAGTTACCGGTATTAAAGTGAAACCTACCAGCGAAAAAATAAAAATCCAGAAAAACACCGTGAAGTACTTTCGTGAACTAATTTTTTTAGAATCGTATTGACCAAACATGCCAATACTGCCCGTTATTGTGAATAATATTAAGGTTACCAAATAAACCTGAAGTGGAATATTTGATCGGAAATGATTAACCGGCGTAAAAATATTTTGCTGAAGAATACCGTATATTTCCATCAAACGATCGGAAAGAACAGCATAAGCGGTAACAAAAATAAAAGGCAACAGAAAACCCAGCAGTAATGTTAAAAACTCGCGCCAGCCGGTTTCGCGCCCCAACATGGCAACCCCCACAATAAATGCCGGCAATAACACCACCAGGTTGAAATAAAAAAGCGCACCAATACCCAACAAAAATCCAATATCGAATGCTGATGCATAGGCCTTTTTAGTCTCATACATGGCAAACAAACGATATACTGTGAGCAACATAAACATGGCGCCAAAATACACCGGATGCAAGGTATGCATTGGCACAAAACCGCCAACAATAACTGCAAACAACAAGGCGGGTAATTTGCTTTTTATTCGGATAAACATATAGCGGTCGTTAACCAGCTGCATCACATAAGCAAGTAACACCACCATTACCATCCCGCTAATTACCTGAATCAGCGGGTTACCCTCAACCAAACGGTAAATGAAATTATAAAGAATGTTTTGCTCCTCGCCCGGAAAGTAGTCGTAAGCAAACGGATGCTGCAAACTCTTGATCCAGAATGCAATTGTTACCAAAGGCACCAGAATCAAGCTTACAGAGCTATTTGACTTCAACTTTTTTAATATCATGCCATTTTTATTCTGATTTATTCAGGATTATTTGTGGCCACTGACTTTTACCGCTCTCCGAACAAATAAATATTTCTTCTTTCCGAAAAAGGCTTACAAATCGAATCCCAGGTCTTTACGGTAATATTTACCTTCAAAATCAATAAGTGCAGCGTTTTTAAACGAAGTTGCCAGCGCGTCATTCATGTCAGTTCCGTACGAGCTCACCGAAATTACACGCCCCCCGGCGGTTACCACATCGTTGCCTGCTTGTTTTGTCCCTGCATGAAATACGATACTGTCGCTTACTTTTTCGGTTCCGGTAATCACTTTTCCTTTTTCATAATCTCCAGGATATCCGCCGGACACCAGCATTACAGTTACTGCAGCACGGTCGTCGAATTCAATCTCTTTTTCGCCAAGCGTTCCTGTTGCAGCTCCGTCGAGCAGCTCTACAAAATCAGATTTTACACGCAACATAACTGCCTCAGTTTCAGGGTCCCCCATACGCACATTGTACTCAATTACATATGGTTCATTGTTCACGTTTATCAAGCCGAAGAAGATAAATCCACAGTAGTCGATTCCGTCTTTTGCCAAACCTGAAACTGTAGGAGCAATGATCTGTTTCTCCACTTTTTCCATGAAAACCTCATCGGCAAACGGTACAGGAGTAATGGCTCCCATTCCGCCGGTATTTAATCCGGTATCACCTTCGCCAATTCGTTTATAGTCTTTTGCTTCCGGAAGTACTTTATAGTCTTTTCCATCGGTAAGAACAAATACCGAAACTTCCACTCCGCTCAAAAACTCTTCGATAACCACTTTGCTGCTGGCCTCGCCAAACTGCCCGTCGAGCATTTCTTTCAGCGAGCTTTGTGCTTCTTCCAGCGAGTCGATAATCAACACACCCTTTCCGGCAGCCAACCCATCGGCTTTCAGTACATACGGCGCTGTCATAGTTGTAAGGAATTCAACTCCTTTATCCACGTTATCGGCAGTTACCGTAAAATATTTTGCTGTAGGAATAGCATGGCGATCCATAAAAGCTTTGGCAAAATCCTTACTTCCTTCCAACTCGGCGCCAGCTTTTTTCGGGCCAACAACTTTTACCGAAGCCAGCTCCGGATCGGCAGCAAAAAAATCGTGCAATCCTTCAACCAGCGGGACCTCGGGTCCTACCAACATCAGGTCGATGTTGTTTTCGAGCACCAGCGTTTTAATCTTCTGAAAATCAGAAACACCTGCATCCAAATTGGTACCAATTTCAGCTGTTCCGGCATTTCCCGGTGCAAAAAATAAGTTATCTACTTTTTCGCTTTGTTTAATTTTCCATCCCAAAGCGTGCTCTCTTCCTCCCGAGCCTACAATCAAAATATTCATCCGTATGTTGCTTTTAATTTTTTACTGTTACATGTTGCTAAATCGTTCGAAATAACTCTGAAGGCTTCCGCCAATTTGTTCTGCCAACTCGCTGTCGCCGGCGTTTTGTGCCGAGCGTTGCATTTTTTGCAGGTAGAACAGGTTTCGCTGAATGTCTTCGGTTATACCAGCCATAAATTTTGGTTTCAGCGACATATAATAATTCAGTTCATCATCGAAAGTAGCATAAGCCGTTTTTACCATCTCAAGTCCTTTTTCATTTGCTCCGGCTTTTATGTAGCTGTCGGCCAGTTCCATTGCAAAATATTCGTAAGGCACAATACTGCCCGGTATTAACTCGTTACACCGATCGATTACAGCAATTGCCGAATCCATCTTACCTTCTTCAACCAATGCTCCTGCCAGTCGGTTAAAACTGTTTCGGATATTGGTCATCATCCGGGTATTGGTTTCATCCAAATACACATCCGGATCGTTCATATTTCCCCAGGCAAAATTATTCATCAGGTTATCGTACATGATGCTGGTATTTACCCGGCCAAATTTCAGCTGCTGTGGATTACTGTTCGATTTGATTGGCACCAAACGGAAGGCAAATCCTTCAACCTGGAAATAATCGCTAAGGTTCATGTATTTGCTGCGTCCAACAGTTATCGACCAATAAATAGGACGATCCCATTTGTTGGTAGCCAACATATCCAAAATCATCATTTCATCTTTCGAAATCATGTTTTGTCCTGAAAGATCGATTACAATCTCGTCAACAATTTTGTCGTAATCTTCGGGTGCAACCACCTTATTACGAATAACTGCTTCTTTATCTACTTTAAAATGAATTTTCTTTTTCGGAATATAAGCTGCATTATCGGCCTGCTGAAGTTTGGTTGCTGGATTATCGTTGGCAATAAAATCAACAGCTTCTTCCAAGCCAACATAATCGCGTTTTATGCGCGAATCATCAAGAAGATAAACTGCATCGCGGGTTCCCAAACGATACTGATCAGGCTTTAACGTGAAGTCTATTGGCTCCGATTCGTATGCTTTTCTGCGCATTTGGTTAATGTACCAATCGGTTTGCAGGTAGCTAAGGTTACACACCCTAACATCAGTACGCACACCTTCCACCTCCTGGTTGTACCACAGCGGGAAAGTATCGTTATCGCCATTGGTAAATATTACCGAATTTGGCAGGCATGTTTTCAGGTAATTGGCGCCAAAATCGCGCGCGGTGTAACGCCCCGAACGATCGTGGTCGTCCCAGTTTTGAGCCCCCATTATTCCGGGAACCAAAATAAGTGTTACCAATCCGGCAATTCCACCGGCTACCGTTTCGGGAATAAATTTCTTTAATGTTTCGGAAATAGCAAGCACACCCAATCCAATCCAAATGGCAAAGGCATAAAACGAACCGGCATAGGCATAATCGCGTTCGCGCGGCTGGTGCGGATACTGGTTAAGGTAAATTACGATGGCCAAACCTGTTAACACGAACAGCAGAAATACTACCCAAAGTCCTTTCCGGCCTTCTTTTCCGCGGTTGTATTGAAAGAATATTCCTAATATTCCGAGAATCAAAGGAAGGAAAAAGTAAGTGTTGCGGGCTTTGTTATTGGCCAATTTAGCCGGTAGTGTATCCTGATCGCCCAAACGCGCTTCATCAATAAACTTTATCCCACTCAACCAGTTGCCGTACAAAATATCTCCGTGTCCCTGAATATCGTTTTGGCGCCCAACAAAATTCCACATGAAGTAACGCCAATACATGTGATTTACCTGGTAACGAAAGAAAAATCGCAGGTTCTCGGCCATGGTTGGTTTAACAATAGTTTCCACCTCGCCACGCTCGTTTCGGTGTTGAATGCGTGTTCCTTTTATATTTGCCCACTGCTGGTAATCGTCGGCATGTTGCGGGTCCATCGAACTCCACATACGTGGGAAAATGGTGGTAAATTTTTCGTCGTAATTGGGGTTAAAACGGTTATAAGTAATTTCGTATCTCCCGTCGATTTGAGAATATACAGGGCTGCCTTCGGTAAAACGATCGCCCACTTTGTATGGCGAGTTGTAATACTGCCCGCTAAACAAGGGGCGCGATCCGTATTGTTCGCGGTTAAGGTAGCTCAGCAACGAGAATGTATTGTTCGGACTATTCTGATCCATTGGCGGTTGTGCCGACGAGCGAATAATAATTATTGCAAACGACGAATAACCGATTAAAATTACTGCAATGCCTAATAACACCGTGTTCCAAACCACTTTTTGTTTTTTATGCGTATAGTAAATTCCAAACGCCAAAGCGGTAATTACCAGCACAACATAAAAGAATACGCCCGAGTGATAAGGTAATCCGAAACCGTTAACAAACATCAGCTCGAACCACGATGCAATGCGCACAAATCCCGGAATAATGCCGTACATAACGCCTCCAAGCAATACAACCGAGGCTACCAGTGCCCATATAATTCCGTTGCGGGTAACTTCATATTTTCTGAAATAATAAACAAATACAATGGCTGGAATTGCCAAGAGGTTCAGCAGGTGAACACCAATTGACAAGCCCACTACATAGGCAATAAAGATGAGCCAGCGATTGGCATATTTTTCGTCGGCAACGTTTTCCCATTTTAAAATGGCCCAAAATACCACTGCTGTTAACAACGACGAACTGGCGTAAACTTCTCCTTCAACGGCTGAAAACCAAAATGTATCGGAAAACGTGTAGGCTAAAGCTCCTACCAAACCGGCTGCACATATTGAAATGGTTTGCCCCAAGGAAATCTCTTCGGCTTTTACCATTACCTTTTTTGCCAGGTGAGTGATGGTCCAAAACAGGAACATTATTGTTCCGGCACTGGCCAGTGCAGACATAATGTTTACCATTTTTGCTGCTCCTTCAGGGCCTGCAAACAGCGTGAAGAACCGGCCAACAATCATAAAAATGGGTGCCCCCGGCGGGTGACCTACCTCAAATTTAAATGCTGTTGTAATAAATTCTCCACAGTCCCAAAAACTTACAGTGGGCTCAATGGTCATTAAATAAACAATGGCTGCAATTATAAAACTAACCCAACCAAAAACGATATTAAACAATCTGTATTGCTTCATTTTCAAGTGATTTCTGCAAGCGTAAATGTTCGAAATTTTTAATCCTTGCGAAGATAAGGCTTTTGCTGAAAACTCAGAGAACAGTAGATTATAATTAAATCTTCTTAACAAGAAATGGATACTGAAATCTCATTATGTTTAATGCAGAAGGGGGCATTTTTTTAAAAAAATACGGCCTTCTGCATACGAAAGGGGGCATTTTGGGGAAAACCCGTGGGCTTCTGCATGCGAAAGAGGGCATTTTTTTGAAAATTCGTGGGCTTCTGTATGCAGAAGGGGGTACTTTTGCGAAAATATATTGCCTTCTGCATGCGGAAGAATAGATATTCTGGACAATATGCCCGCTTCTAACTACAGAAGAATGAGATTTGGTAGCAAAATGCCTGTTTATAACTGCAAAAGCATCGATATTTTCATCTCAAAACTACCCTTTCAACATAATTCCCGAAACCATTCTTCCCGTATCAATTCCATCTCTTCGTGCCGAATAGTATTTTTCAGTCTCGGAAAATGAACATGCTCCAAGCACTTCAATATTTTGTGCCGGCACCCCATTCTTTAAAAGTAACTGCCTGTTGGCTTCCCAAAGATTAAAGTGAAATTTGCCTGTACCGTTTTTGTGTAAAGTTGCTTCAACATTGGGAATCGATTTTCGGGCAGCATCAACCACCTCATCGCCTACTTCGTAAATTTCAGGACTTATTGACGGCCCGATTGCAGCCACAATATTTTTGGCAGATGCACCATAATTTGTCATTTTGCTTATCGCCTTTTCAACAATTCCTCCTACAGTTCCGCGCCACCCGGCATGAACAGCAGCAACTACTTTCTCCACCGGATCGAATAGTAAAACCGGAACACAATCGGCTGTTTGCACACACAAACACAAACCTGGCTGATTACTAACCAGTGCATCGGTTTCGGAAATAATGGCTTCAGGAAATTCTGTTACTTCGGCAACACAGCTGCTGTGTGTTTGATCGGGATAAACCATTCGCTCAACTTCCAAAGCCAGTGCCTCGGCCAGTTTTGCTTTATTTTCGGGCACATTGCTGTAACGAATACGCTTTACCGGCAAAGTGCTTTTGGTGGTGGTAAAAGCACAGACATTTGCATGTGGTTGAAATATGCTGTAACGAATCAATTCCGGAGTTCTATCCATTTTTAAGTAATTTATTCAAGCCTTGCTTATCGAGCAGCGTTACGGTTTTCTTTTCAATTTTAATTAGCTTTTCATCCTGCATTTCGCCAAGTACACGCGCCAGCGAAGGCCTTCTAACACCAAACAATTCGGCCAGTTGTTGTTGTGTATTTTTTAGTTCGAACGAATGAAACCGGTCGCCCGCCTGCTGAAGCAGAAAATGCGCCACCTTTTCTTTTATGGTTTTAAAACTCAGAAAGTGTAATTTCTGCGAAAGGAACTGTGCACGGGTTGAAATACTGTTCAAATAATTACGTAACAAACGTGTATTTAACTGCAGCAATTTCAGGAATTCAACTACCGGAATGGCCAGCAACTTAGCCTTTTTATTGGCCGTTACAGTAACCGGAAACTTATTCTCTTTACCAAACAAAAAGGCAGCCGCCAACGGGCGCGGCGCTTCAATGTCTTCAATCTTCACCGTTTTCCCCGAGTAGTCAATCATCTCTCCCCGCACACTACCGGAAAGCACAACAAACAGATTGGTAACTTCCTCGCCTCCCTGCACAACAATGGCATCTTTCCCAAACTTGCGTACCTGGTAATGTATTTTTGAAAATAAGGCCCGGCACTCCTCTTCCGGAATACCATTAAACAACGGACTTTTTACAAGAATCGAATAATCTATCATTTTGTAACAATTGGTACATTTTGCCTAACACCGGCAACCTACTTTTGTTGCGTAAACTTAAAGAAAAGAACAAGAAAGATGATACGAGAGATAATTAAAATTGACGACGATTTATGCAACGGATGCGGTAACTGCGTTCCGAACTGCCACGAAGGTGCGTTGCAGATCATTGATGGAAAAGCCAGGCTGATCAGTGAATTAATGTGCGATGGCCTTGGAGCATGTATTGGCCACTGTCCGGAAGGAGCAATTACCATTGAAGAGCGCGAAGCAGATGCTTACGACGAAATTGCAACTATTTCGCAAATGGTAAAACAGGGAAAAGCTACCATGTTTGCCCATTTAAAACATTTACAGGATCATAACGAAACCGGTTATTTGCAGCAGGCGCTTGGTTTTATAAAAGCCAATCGCGAGGCCATGCCTTTCGAGATCAGCGAAGTGCACGAATTGCTTCACGGAGCTAAAAACGAACAGGCTTCGGGTGGTGGTTGTGCCCCAGGCGGTTGTCCGGGTTCGGCACCAATGGCTTTTGATGCAGGTGGTTTAAAAATGGCAGCTCCGGCAACGGCAGCACCATCGGAACTAACCCAGTGGCCTGTGCAAATGCATCTGATCAATCCGGCAGCAAGTTATTTCAAAGGTGCCGATCTTCTCGTAGCGGCCGACTGTGCAGGTTTTGCCTATGGTAATTTCCACAACGACTTTATCAAGAATCGAAAAATGGTAATCGCCTGCCCAAAACTCGACCAGGGAACAGATATTTACGTGCAGAAACTGGTAAAACTGATTGACGAATCGAGAGTAAATACAATAACCGTAGTTATTATGGAAGTTCCATGTTGCGGAGGATTGTCGCAAATGGTAAAAATGGCCACTCAAATGGCATCGAGAAAGGTACCCGTTAAAGAAGTTGTGATAGGAATTAAAGGCGATATTTTAAGTGAAGAGTGGATTTAAAATTCCCAATTAAGTTGTGATA
The DNA here is from genome assembly GCF_963676815.1 of uncultured Draconibacterium sp. Classification (NCBI taxonomy): domain Bacteria; kingdom Pseudomonadati; phylum Bacteroidota; class Bacteroidia; order Marinilabiliales; family Prolixibacteraceae; genus Draconibacterium; species uncultured Draconibacterium sp. The sequence continues at coordinate 2,318,220 of NZ_OY781365.1, read as the reverse complement.
AAAACAGCCCCTTCATTACAAAAATCAGAAGAGTAATCAATTTAAAAATAGTAGAAATGAGCATGTTTTGTTTTCAATGTCAGGAAGCAGCCAAAGGAACCGGCTGTACAATTGCAGGAGTTTGTGGAAAAACCAGCGATGTAGCTAATTTACAAGATACTTTACTGTATGTGCTAAAAGGAATTTGTTGGTATAACGAAAAACTACGGGCCCTTGGCATGAATCCTAAAAAAGTGGATAAAATAGTTTTCGATGGTTTGTTCAGCACTATAACCAATGCGAATTTTGATGCAGCGGTATTTACAAAACGTATCATCAAAGCACTTCAGTTAAGAAACGAACTGCACGTATTGAGCAAAGAAGCAGGAGTAGTTTTACCAGCAGAATTGCCTGCCATTGTAACATGGACAGGAAATACTACCGAAGAGTTCGAAGCCAAAGCCGAAGAAGTTGGTGTATTGAGTACCGAAAACGAAGACATCCGCTCGTTGCGCGAGTTGATTATTTATGGCGTAAAAGGATTGGCTGCTTATGCCGAACACGCTTATAATTTAGGAAGCCAAAAAGATGAGATTTTCCAATTTATGCAACGTGCATTGGTAGCTACTACAGAAGATTTAAGTGTTGACGAATTGGTTGCCTTAACCCTGGAAACCGGAAAATTTGGTGTTGATGTAATGGCCTTGTTAGATGCCGCCAACACGAGTTCTTACGGAAATCCGGAAGCTACAAAAGTAAATATTGGCGTGCGCAATAATCCGGCAATTTTGATTTCTGGTCACGATATGAAAGACATGGAAGAATTGCTGAAACAGACTGAAGGAACAGGCGTTGATGTGTACACGCACAGTGAAATGTTACCGGCACACTACTATCCGGCGTTCAAAAAATACGATCATCTGGTAGGTAACTACGGAAATGCGTGGTGGAAACAAAATACTGAATTCGAAAGTTTTAACGGACCCATCCTATTTACAACCAACTGTATTGTTCCGCCAAAAGCATCGGCAACATTCACCGACCGGATTTACACCACAGGCGCATCAGGCCTTGCTGGAGCTATCCACATCCCGGATCGCCAGGATGGCAACATGAAAGATTTCAGCGCCATTATCGAGCACGCGAAAAAATGTGCAGCACCACAGGAAATTGAAACCGGAGAGATTGTTGGAGGATTTGCACACGCACAGGTTTTTGCTTTGGCCGACAAAATTGTTGATGCCGTAAAATCAGGTGCGATCAAAAAATTCTTTGTTATGGCCGGTTGCGACGGACGTATGAAAAGCCGCGATTACTACACAAAATTTGCCGAGCAGCTGCCAAAAGACACTGTGATTCTTACAGCAGGATGTGCCAAATACCGTTACAACAAATTGCCATTGGGCGATATCGGCGGCATTCCGCGTGTTATCGATGCCGGGCAGTGTAACGACTCGTATTCATTGGCAGTTATCGCTTTAAAACTGAAAGAGGTATTTGAGCTGAACGATATTAACGAGCTGCCAATTGCCTACAACATTGCATGGTACGAGCAAAAAGCAGTTATCGTGTTACTGGCATTGTTACACCTTGGCGTTAAAAATATCCATCTGGGACCAACACTTCCTGCATTCCTTTCGCCAAATGTGGCCAATGTTTTGGTTGAGAATTTCGGAATTGGTGGTATTTCAGAAGTTGAAAAAGACCTTGAAATGTTTATGACAGCATAGTAGAAGTTGAAGAGAGAGAGAGGGACAGACCTTAACCGGGGGACATTTTGGTTGGAGGTTTTACAATGGCATCTGCTAAATAGTGGGTGCCATTTTCCTTTCTATTTGTCGAACACTTTTCCATGCAAGGGTACTGTAAACCAAAATACCGACCCTTCGCCCACAATGCTTTCTACCCAAATTCTACCATGGTGTTTTTCAATAAACTCTTTGCAAAGCATTAATCCCAATCCACTACCTTTTTCTCCTTGGGTACCAGACGTGGTTTTTTGATGACCCGGCTGAAATATACTCTTCACTTTTTCAGGTTCAATTCCAATGCCTTCATCTTTAATTCCCAGCGAGATAAAATCGTTATCAATACTGGCACTAACAATATAAACCGTTCCTCCGACTTTGCTAAATTTCACCGCGTTGGTTAGCAGGTTTCTGAAAATTAACAGGAGCATATTTGAATCGGCATAAACGTTTATCGATTTGTTAGCAATCAGGTTTTCAATTGTTATTCGCTTTTTTTGAGCTACAGCATCAATTTCTAATAAAGCTACAGCGATAAAATCGCCAAGCACAATTGATTTTGGTATGAACTCCATCACTCCCCGCTGCGATCGCGACCAATTCATTAAATTTTCGAGCAGGGCAAAAGCACTGTCTCCTGCCGTTTTCAGGTTTTCAAGAATCTGGCCCATCATCTTCTCATCGAACTTGTGGTACCCTTCAATTAAAACATCGGTATAACCCAATATTACATTAAACGGATTTCGCAGATCGTGAGCAATTACGGCAAAAAGTTTGTCTTTGGTAGCATTTATTTCGGTTAGTTCTTTTGTTCGGTTTTTTACTGCGAGCTCAAGTTTTTCTGTTTGTTGTTTTAACGATTTTACCCGCAGATAATTTATACCCGCAAATACCGCAACAAAGAACAAAAACAGAATTAACATGAACCACCATGTTCTGTACCACGGCGGCACTATTGTTATTTGCAAAGCAACACCTGTTTCGTTCCACACACCATCGCTGTTGGCGCCTTTAACTCTTAAAGTGTATTTCCCCGGGTCGAGATTTGTATAGGTTGCCTGCTGCCGTGTACCACAGTAAATCCATTCCTCATCGAAGTTTTCAAGCATATAAGCGTGTTGGTTTTTTGCCGGGCTTGTATAATCTAAAACACTAAAATGAAAGGTTAAAACCGATTTACTTTCCGGCAACTTTATCTCATCCACCTGCGAGATTATTCTTTTTAAAGGCGAGCCAGGCTGGTTAGGAGTTACCGCCTTGTTAAATATTTCCAATCCGGTTAGTTTAACGATAGGAACGCGGCTTTTCTTTTTTAATTTCTCAGGATAAATGATACTAAAACCATTGTTGCCTCCAAAGTATAAGTTATTGTTCGCATCAACCAACACACTTCGGGGGCTAAACTCGTTGCCCTGCAAACCATTATATTTTTGGTAGCTTATAAATTTCTGCGAATCATTATCATACCTGCAAAGTCCGCCTAAAGTTGTAAACCAAAACATTCCGGTAGTGTCTTTTAAGATACCATTTACCGTGTTATTAGGCAGGCCATTTTTTACTGTGTAAATGTGCTTTTCGCCTGTTTGCGGATTAAAATGATGCAGGCCGGTTAATGTTCCAACCCAAACCGAAGTTGCATTTTCAACAAAAACATCGTAAACATGAGCGGTATTCAGCAACTCATAGTCATCATCAGGCCAACCGTTTTGAAATGTTTTATTTTGAGGGCAAAACATCATCAAACCGGAATTTGTACCCACGTAATACGAATTCTCATCAGCTGGTTTTACCACATTAACATTGTTGCTCGGGAGCTTACTGTTTGTGGTATTATAAATTTCCCATTTATTCTGCGGTGGAAAATAATGCACCAATCCTTTACTAAAAGTAGCAATTAACAAATCCGACTGATTTCCGGGACATATATTATAAACTTCGTCTCCCGGCATAAACGAGTTTGTTTTGTTATAGTTGGTTATTTCTCCGTTTTGTTCATTGTAACGAACAATACCTCCGCCCCAGGTAGCCAACCAGATATACCCTTCCCCTCCTTTTGTTATTGAAAGAATATAGTCGCTTGGTAATTCAGAATTTGTAGTATTCAGATTGGTAAAAAAGCCGGTTTTCTTATTTAGGATGTTTATTCCTCCGCCATCTGTTCCTATTCCAATTGTACTGTCATTAATTTCATAAAAAGCATTCACCATATTGTTGGTGTTGCTTAAATCTCCTCCTTTAAATCTACTATACGAAACAATGGCATCACCATTACAGTGCGCAATTTGTAATCCGTTTGCATAAGTTCCTATCCACAAATTATTGTCATGATCAAAAAACAGGCATTCGCCTGAATAGGTTTTTTCTACCAAAGGATCGGTTTTAGTTGAAAGGTAATGCTTAAACTTTCCTGTTTCATTGTTTAAACAATAAACTCCATCATTTTCAGCGCCAATCCAAATATTATTGTGTTTGTCTACTGCCAAACTTAAGAGGCGGTTGGCAGAAATTGATCCCGGATCATCTGGATCGTTCCGGAAATTTTCCAGTCGCTCCTCTCTGCCATTTTCCATAAGCACTTTAAAAAGGCCGTGCGAATAACTGGCTGCCCAAATTGTTCCGTTTTGGTCTTCAACAATGTCATCAATTCTTACATTCTCGTAATCTTCATTATTTACACCATGTATCAGCCACTTAATTTTCTGTGTTTCGGGATTCAGAACTCCAAGTCCGGCCACCGAGCCAAACCAAAGTCGTCCGTCAGAAGCAAGATAAACATCATCAACGGTAAGGTTATTTATCCCGCTTTCATTCAACGAATAATACTCAACAGTGTTTGATTCGGGATTAAAATGCACCAATCCGTTTAACCCGCCAATATATACTGCGCCATTAGTATCGGCTACTATTTCGCGGGCCTGAATGTTAACATGATACAAGCACGAAGTTGAATCGAATTTATAGTTATGAATTTTGTCGAGCTCCGGATTGTAGTAACTTAATCCGGCGTTGGTTCCAATATACAAACGGTTATCGGCATTAATACACATCGACATAACCAGGTTTGCAGGTAACGACCCATCTTCGTTCAGCTGCTCTGTATTGCTGTATATCTTAAAATTATTCCCATCAAAACGGTTCAATCCATTTCGGGTCCCCACCCATATAAATCCATCCTGGTCCTGATTTATACATGTTACAATTGAGGAAGACATACCGTCGTCGGTACCAAAATGATTTACCGGTAAAAAATCAGGTTGAGCAAATACATTGCCAATCTGAAAAAAAATTATCAGAAGAAAAAGAGTTACCCAGACGTGCCCTTGTTTTACCATCATTATACAACTAGCCATTCCAATTTTGCATCAATACAAAACTTCAACAAGGACTAGTAAGAAGATTAGCAAGGATTTCAATGCCTATTATGTGTAAGGGATTTGCAAGTAACCAAACTTAAGAAATAAAATCATACGACCATAATTTTGGACAAATTATTTTTTCTTTCGCCTTGGTGCCGAACACGATACATTGTATAAAACACATTCCTTTTGCACTAAAAAAGGACGGCTAAACAACCGTCCTTTTTCTATATTTTGAAATTACATTTTAAGCTTTTCCTGCCGAACCCAAAACATTTTCGTTTTTGTGCTTGTACAATTCTTTTAATGAATCGCGAGCTGGCCCAAGGTATTTACGTGGATCAAATTCCGCCGGATTTTCTTTCATGGTTTTGCGGATAGCAGCAGTCATTGCCAAACGACCGTCAGAGTCGATATTAATTTTACAAACTGCTGAAGAAGCCGCTTTACGTAATTGCTCCTCAGGAATACCAACAGCAGCTTTCAAATCGCCACCGTTTTCGTTAATAATATTTACCTGATCCATTGGAACAGATGATGAACCATGGAGAACGATTGGGAAACCGGGAATACGTTTTTCGATCTCTTCCAAAATTTCGAATTTCAATGGAGGAGGAACCAAAACGCCATCTTCGTTTTTAGTACACTGCTCAGGAGTAAATTTGTGAGCTCCGTGAGAAGTACCAATTGAAATAGCCAGTGAATCAACACCGGTACGTTTTACAAAATCCTCAACCTCTTCAGGTCTTGTATAAGTCGATTCTTCGGCAACTACATCGTCTTCAACACCTGCTAAAACGCCAAGTTCACCTTCAACAGACACACCATTTGCATGTGCATATTCAACAACTTTTTTAGTTAATGCTACGTTTTCTTCATACGGATGGTGCGATCCATCAATCATTACTGAAGAGAAACCGTTATCGATACAATCTTTACACAATTCAAAAGTATCGCCATGATCGAGGTGAAGAACGATTGGAATTTCGCAACCCAATTCTTTAACATATTCAACGGCACCACGTGCCATATTACGCAATAAAGTAGCATTTGCATATTTACGTGCACCCGATGATACCTGGAGAATTACAGGCGATTTTGTTTCAACACAAGCCTGAAGAATTGCCTGCATTTGTTCAAGGTTATTGAAATTGTAGGCCGGAATAGCATATCCGCCTTCAACGGCTTTCGCGAACATTTCTTTACTGTTCGACAAGCCTAAGTCTTTGTAACTTACTGCCATTTTTATTCGAATTAATCTTTGGTTTTTAATTTTTTTGCGCCGTGAAAGTAAATAAAAAACAGTAAGCGAAGAGGTTTACTGAAATGCCCCAACTGATATTTAACGTTAAATACAATAAAGTTACTGCGTTAATTTTCAGATAATTTTGTCCCATTTTAGGCATCATTAACAAGGAAAAATTGGTTAACCTAAACTCAAATTGTAATTTTGTGTTCTTATTCTATTTTGATATAAAAGTAAAACGATTTAATTATGGGAAAAATAGCCGAAAACGTTAAGCCAGGTGTAGTTACCGGTGCTGACGTACAATTTATTTTCGAAGAAGCTAAAGCCAAACAATTTGCCATGCCGGCAGTAAACGTGGTAGGTTCTTCTTCAGTTAATGCAATTATGGAAGCTGCCAAACAGGTAAATGCTCCGGTTATGATTCAGTTCTCGAATGGAGGTGCTGCATTTAACGCCGGTAAAGGTTTAAAACTTGAAGGCCAGGAAGCTGCCGTTTTAGGTGCTGTTGCAGGCGCAAAACATATTCACACATTGGCAGAAGCTTATGGAGTACGTGTAATTTTACACACCGACCACGCTGCAAAAAAATTGTTACCATGGATTGACGGTTTGTTAGACGCCAGCGAAAAACATTTTGCCGAAACAGGTAAACCACTTTTCAGCTCGCACATGCTTGACCTTAGTGAAGAGCCACTTGAAGAAAATATTGAGATCAGCAAAACATACCTTGCCCGTATGGCAAAAATGGGTATGACCCTGGAAATTGAATTGGGTATTACCGGTGGTGAAGAAGATGGTGTTGACAACAGCGATGTTGATGCATCGAAACTTTACACTCAGCCAGAAGAAGTTTGCTACGCTTACGAAGAGCTGAGCAAAGTTTCTCCTAACTTTACCATTGCTGCATCGTTTGGTAACGTGCACGGTGTTTACAAACCAGGTAACGTTAAACTGACTCCAAAAATCCTTGATAACTCACAGAAATACATCCAGGAAAAACTGGGAACTGATGAAAAACCAGTAAACTTTGTTTTCCACGGTGGATCAGGTTCATCACACGAAGAAATTCGCGAAGCAATCTCTTACGGTGTTGTTAAAATGAACATTGATACCGATACTCAGTGGGCATACTGGGATGGCGTTCGTGCTTTTGACGAAGCAAACCACGACTACCTGCAAGGACAAATTGGTAACCCTGAAGGTGACGACAAACCAAACAAAAAATTCTACGATCCACGTGTTTGGTTGCGTAAAGCAGAAGAATCAATGATTGCACGTTTGAAAGTTGCATTCGAAGATTTAAATGCTATCGACGTTCAGTAAGAACATTATTTCGATATAACATAGTAAAACCGTTTCTCGTTTGGGAAACGGTTTTTTTATTTGCTATTCCAGCAACTGGGTATAATGCTCGTAGCGGCTAAAAATTTGTTTTACGTACGATACCGGTTCAATTCCACGCACATAACCATATTTTATAAACGGTTTATTATAATTTTCGGGATAGCTTAATTTTAGCATCGACTCCTCTGTGCACTCATCCCAGCGGTAACTGTCAATTCCCTCTTCCTCGGCAAGTGTTCGAGCGTCAACTACATGGCTGTAACCGCAATTATAGGCCGCCATCGTAAATTTTATTCGTTGCACGGAATCCGGAATATCGATAAAACGGTCCCACAAAACTTTTAACACCTTTGTTCCTCCTTCCAGGTTATCTTCCGGGTCGGTTCTGTCTTCAACTCCATACCTTTCGGCAGTTTGCGGCATCATTTGCATCAACCCTTTTGCACCTGCCCACGATTCTGATTCAGGGTTAAACCTCGATTCCTGGTATATCATTGATGCTAAAAGACGCCAGTCCCAACCCAAGCTATCGGCATAGGTTTGTATAATGTCGTCGTATTCACTTATACGATTATGATTTATACTGTAAAAAACGCTGTTCTCGCGTCGTTTGAAAGATCTTTCGTTCTTGAAATATTTGTTGTAAATAACGTAATAGGTCACTCCGTTCTTCATCGAGTCGATCCATGAATTTAGCTCGGTAAGCAGCTCTTCCGACTCGGGACGAATTGCCCACGCCATACGTTGCGAGAAACTTACCGGCACACGAATATCAAGATTGGGATAGTACGATGCATTGATTGTAGCAATATTATTATCGGCAAAAGTGTATTTAATTTCGCCATCGGCTACCATTTCAATAATTTTATCGGTCGACAAATCGCCAGGCAATGTATCAACATAAATTTCATCACCCATTTCATCCATCAAGTTTTCTACCCGGTTTAAATACGACGAATTGGCCCGCACCGACACTGTATCACCAATCAGCTCAATAGCATCGTGAATTAACGAACTTTGCAGCGCACTCCATTTTAACTTACGCCAGTTATCCGGTTTTCGTTGCACTAAAACCTGGTGTGTCAGGTATAAATAATCGGTAAATTGAACTATCTCTTTTCGCTTGCCGGTGATGGTTAAACCATGTGCAATCAAATCTACTTTTCCACTCATCAGCATGTCGTGCATGGCCTCAAAATCATTCGAGATTTCAATTTTAAAATCCACTCCAATATGCTCGGCAAAACGTTTCAGCAGCTCATACTCGTAGCCCATGGGTTGCCCCCTGTACAAAAAATAACTGGTACTGCTGTAGGTTGTTACCACATTCAATACTCCATCGTCCAAAATCTCAGGCAAATCACGGTCTATAACCGGACGATTTTCTTTGTCTCTATCTTTTGGATTTTTGTTCGAGGTGCATGCAGTCACCATAGAAAGCAAGACGATGCAAATAATACCAAGGTAATGTTTTAACATACATTTCACGGTTTATAATCTCTGATCTTACGGCAACAAGGTATAAAAAGAATTAGAAATATGAAATTTATCAGTTTTTAAAGACCTCAATTACGGGCATTGAATGAATCTCTGTAGTCGGAGTTATATAACATAAAAAAAGTCCATTAAAATTAGTGTATCTCCTTACTGATCTTTATTGCATCCGTTTGATTTAATTATATTTGCATGACTATACAAACCTATGATAATTGGTAAAAAATATATATTACTGAATTTAATATTCGTATTTTTCTTCGGTCTTTTTGCCGTTTACGGAAACGAAACATCCCAAATTGATTCGTTAAAAACGATAGTAAAAACGGAAACGAATGCGGAGAAAATTGCAGATATTTACATCGATCTTTCTGATTTATACGGCTATTTTAATGCCGATAGTTCGCTCAAATATGCTGAAAAAGCATTAGATCTCTCGCAAAAAAGCAACTACAAATACGGAGAAGGAACTGCACTTTTCCTTATCAGTTATGTTTACGACCAGTCGGGCGAGTGGCTTCCGGCCATTTCAAACCTCGAAAAAGCCATTGATATTTTTACCGAGAGTAACGATTCGGTTTCATTAATTGCATGTTACCTGAATCTTGGAGTTCTATATTCGTACGGAAAAGACCAGGTGCAGGCACTTAAATACATTATTGAAGCCAAAAATATTTGCGAAGAAACCAATCAGAACTACGCCCTATCTGAAGCGTACAGCAACATTGCTTCGTACTACCAATACCTTAAGGAATACCGCAGCAGCTTGGTTTATTACGAAAAAGCCCTTGCTGTTGATACTGTAACACACAACATTCTGAATCAGAGCCTAAATCACACTTCGCTGAGTTATAATTTCCTGAAACTAAACCGACACGATGAAGCGCTTTACCACTTAACACAAGCAGAGAAACTTTTGCCACAGATTAAAGATAAACAACGCGAAATTGAAGTAATGCTCGGTTTTATTTATTATTACCTTGAAACCGGAGATCTGGAAAAGGCAAAAAGCTACATTGATAAAATTACCGACAACAAAAACCAAAACGAATTTGTAAAACTTGCTGTTGAAATTAATTATGTTGAAGGCAGGTATTTCCTAAAGAAGAAAAACTACCAAAAAGCAATAAACTACTACGACGAAGCCATTGAGCAAAGTAATACGCTGGAAAAATACGACTACCTTTCAGACTATTACAACGAAAAAGGAGAAGCTTATGCCGGGCTTCAAAAATACCAGAAAGCTTACGAAATGATTTCGAAGGCAAAAGCAGCTTTTGAAATGTTAAAACCCGACGAGATTGTTGAGGCACTTGGAAATTTTGAGGCCGACGAAACAAGCCGTGCCGAACGAAAAAAGATTATGCTTGAACAGGAGCTGGCTACAGCAAAAAACGAAAGCGATCAGTTTAAATTTCGCGTAAAAGCTGCATTTGCAATCGTTTCATTGTTGGTTATTCTTATTGCACTTAGTTTTTTCCTCATTCTCCGAAAAAAACACACCGACGAGCTAAAAGCCAATTACAATACCATAAACCGTCAGAAATTATTATTGGAAGAGAACTTGGTTAAACTTGCTGAAGACGAGAAAAACCTAAAACGATTAAACGCAACAAAAGATAAGTTCTTTTCTATTATCGCCCACGATTTAAAAAATCCATTCAATGTATTAATCGGGATTTCCGATTTGTTACGAAACGAAAAAGAAGCAAAAAACTCAGATGATTTTGATGTGTTGATTGACGGGATGTACCAGGCAGCCACCAGCGGTTACGAATTACTTGAGAACCTGCTCGAATGGTCGCGCACGCAAACGGGCACCATAAAATTCGAGCCACAATCATTCTTCATTCATAAGGTTTTTGAGACCAACAAACATCTCAATCTCGAAGTAGCCAAAACCAAAGATATTACAATTGAAATATCGCAAAAGAAAGCGATGGTTTATGCCGACTTTGATATGGTGAACTTTATTGTTAGAAACCTGCTGAACAACGCCATAAAGTTTTCTAATCCAAAAGGAAAAATTGAATTACTTGCCGAACAAGATAACGAAATGCTAATTGTAACGGTAAAAGACAATGGCATTGGAATGACTCCGGAGATGATTGAAAACCTATTTAAAATTGAAATGTCGGTGCAGCGCGAAGGCACAGCACACGAAAAAGGAACAGGTTTGGGTTTAATTCTTTGCCAGGAGTTTGTTAAAATTAACGGTGGCGAAATTTGGGTTAACAGCGAGAAAGACAAAGGCAGCAGTTTCCTTTTCACCCTTCCCCTATCGTTATAGCAAAATTCATATCTTTAAAATAGTGTGTTGCACGATAGGTGCAGAAATGATATAAATATTTGGATTTCTTTGCATATTTGTATCATACCAGTACCCACCAGTTAAAGTGTACTGAGAAAATGAATTGTAAACATTAATTCTTAGCTATGAAATCTGTCATTTCTTTCATCATCATTTTAATCCTCTTTTCAGCTTGTATTGAAACAACCAGCGAAACCAGAACAGTACAAACACTGGATAAAAACTGGAAATTTATAAACCACGAAGTTTCAGATGCTCAGTTTCCGGCAACAATGGTTAACGACTGGGAAACCATTGAAGTACCACACGATTGGGCCATTAAAGGACCTTTTGACAAAGAAATTGATGCCCAAAAAGTTCAGGTTACCCAGGATATGGAGAAAGAGGCTCGCCTGCGTACCGGACGAACCGGCGCATTGCCTCACATCGGAATTGGCTGGTACCGCAAAACATTCGAATTGCCGGATTTCGGTCCAGGTAAAAAAGCCTTGCTGGTTTTCGATGGTGCAATGAGCAATGCGGAGGTATATGTAAATGGTGAAAAAGTTGGAAATCGCCCGTACGGGTACAGCTATTTTTATTTCGACATTAGCGACTATGTAAATGTTGGCGAAGAAAACCTGTTGGCTGTTCGGCTTGAAAATAAAGAATCATCATCGCGCTGGTACCCTGGTGCAGGAATATACCGCAAAGTGCAGGTTATTGTAAAAAATGAGGTGAATTTTAAACAATGGGGAACGTTTATTACCACGCCTTTTGTTTCGGAAAAAGAAGCACAGGTAAACCTAACATCCGAAATTAACGGCATTGATATTGAAGTTGTTACCGAGATTAAAGATGCCGAAGGGAATATTGTGGCAATAAACAACACCAACCAACTATTTGGCAGCAAAACAGAGCAAAATATTGCTATTCCAAATCCAAAATTATGGGATACGGATTCGCCTTATTTATACACTGCAACTATGAAATTGTACCAAAACAACGTGTTAAAAGATGAACAAAATATTCGTTTTGGAGTTCGCAGTGTGGTTTATGAACGTGGAAAAGGGCTGGTATTAAATGGCGAAGTTACCAAGTTTAAAGGCGTTTGTCTGCACCACGATTTGGGGCCACTTGGTGCCGCTGTAAATAAGGCAGCATTAAAACGCCAGTTAACAATTTTAAAAGACATGGGATGTAATGCCATCCGTTCGTCGCATAACATGCCGTCGATGGAGCAATTGGAGCTTTGCGACGAAATGGGATTCCTTTTCCTGGCTGAAAGTTTTGACGAATGGGCCAAGCCAAAAGTTGAAAATGGCTACAACCTTTATTTTAACGACTGGGCCGAAAAGGATGTGGTAAATCTCGTTCGCGCAACACGCAACCACCCGTGTATTGTGATGTGGAGCTCGGGCAACGAAGTTCCCGATCAGTGGGGTACAGAAGGTGTAAAACTGGCCAAATGGCTGCAGGATATTTTCCATCGTGAAGACCCAACACGACCGGTTACCGTAGGAATGGACCAGGTTGCCAACACCCTTAAAAATGGCTTTGGTGCAATTATGGATATTCCCGGATTAAATTACCGTTTACATTTGTACGACGAAGCTTACGAGCGTTTTCCGCAAGGATTTATTTTAGGTTCGGAAACTGCGTCAACAGTAAGTTCCCGTGGCATCTACAAATTTCCAGTGAAGGAGGGAAAAATGTTGCGATACGATGATTTTCAAAGTTCGTCATACGATTTGGAAGCCTGCTCATGGTCGAACATTCCCGATGAAGATTTCTACTGGCAGGACGACTTTGAGTGGGTAATTGGAGAGTTCGTCTGGACCGGTTTCGATTACCTCGGCGAACCTACACCATACAACGAAGCATGGCCTTCGCGCAGTTCGTATTTTGGTATCTGCGACCTGGCAGGTTTACCAAAAGATCGCTACTACCTGTATCGCAGCCGCTGGAACACTGAAGACGAAACATTACACATTCTTCCCCACTGGAACTGGGAAGGTCGCAAAGGAGAAACAACGCCTGTTTTTGTGTACACCAATTACAACAGCGCCGAGTTGTTTGTAAACGGCAAAAGTCAGGGTGTTCAGAAGAAAAGCAAAGAAACATTGCTGAACAGAAACCGCCTGATGTGGATGGATGTAAAATACGAACCCGGAACCGTAAAAGTAGTAGCTTTCGACGATGAAGGAAATGCCGTGGCAGAGCAGGAAATTCAAACTGCCGGAGCGCCTCATCATTTGCAATTATCAGCCGATCGTGATGAGATTTCTGCCGATGGAAACGATCTTAGTTATATCACTGTTTCTGTGGTTGACAAAGACGGAAACCTTTGCCCTACTGCAACCAATCAATTAAATTTTAAAGTTAGTGGTGCCGGCAAATACAAAGCCGTTTGTAACGGTGATGCCACATCGCTTGAAATGTTCCACCTGCCAACAATGAAAGCTTTTAGCGGCAAATTGGTTGTAACTGTTCAATCACTTGAAGAGGCAGGAGATATGCAACTGGAAGTGAGCGGCGAAGGACTTGAAGCAGCAACAATTTCAATAAAAACTAAAGAGATTTAATATGACATACTAAACCATGAAAAAACTAATCTTACCAACTATTCTAAGCTTATTATTACTGGCTTGCCAGCCAAAATCTGACAATCAGGAATCACAGCCGGCAAGACCAAATATTATTTACATTTTGGCTGACGACTTAGGTTATGGAGACCTGGGTTGTTACGGGCAAACTCATTTTTCAACACCTAATATTGATAAACTGGCCCAAAACGGAATGCGGTTTACTCAACATTATTCGGGCTCAACGGTTTGTGCTCCGTCGCGATCGGCCTTAATGACCGGGCAACACACCGGACACACGCCGATACGAGGCAACAAAGAATGGCAGCCTGAAGGACAATATCCAATGGCAGCCAACGCAGTAACCATTGCCGAAGCATTAAAAGAAGCCGGTTATTCAACCGGAGCTTTTGGTAAGTGGGGGTTGGGGTATCCAGGCTCTGAAGGCGATCCGAATAGGCAGGGGTTCGACGAGTTTTATGGCTATAACTGCCAGCGAATGGGTCACAACTACTACCCTTATCATCTTTGGCACAACCAGGAAAAGGTAATTCTCGAGGGTAATTCCGGTAAAAAAACGGAAGAATACGGACCGGAACTGATCCACAACGAAGCGCTTCGTTTTATTGAAAACAACAAGGAACAACCGTTTTTTATGTATTATCCATCCATAATTCCGCATGCCGAGTTGTTTGCTCCTGAAGAGTATATTGCCAAATACCGGGGTAAACTTGAGCCCGAGAAAGCTTACAAAGGAGTTGATGATGGATTAAACTACAAACAGGGCGGTTACGGCTCGCAGCCGGAAACACACGCTGCATTTGCTGCCATGGTTGATTACCTTGATGTGCAGGTTGGTGAGATTGTTGCCAAACTGAAGGAACTTGGGATCTATGAAAACACTTTAATTATTTTTACATCCGACAACGGACCACATTTGGAAGGTGGTGCCGATCCGGATTATTTCAACTCAAACGGACCATTAAAAGGCTACAAACGCGATCTATACGAAGGAGGAATCCGCGTGCCAATGATCGCCGTGTGGGACGGAAAAATTACGGCCGGCAGTTCGTCTGATCATATTTCTGCGTTTTGGGATGTATTCCCAACTGTGGCCGAAATTACCGGTATTTCTACTCCGGATTCAATTGATGGAATTTCGTTTTTACCAACATTGATTGGCAAAAAACAATCGGCTAAACACGATTATTTATACTGGGAATTTCACGAAATAAATGGAAGACAGGCAGTTCGAAAAGGTGACTGGAAATTGGTGCACTACAATGTTTTTTCACCCGAAAAAACGACTACCGAACTATACAACCTTGCCACCGATGTGGGCGAAGAGAACAATCTTGCCGCCGAACATCCTGAATTGGTAGAGGAGCTTAATGCGCTTATCGAAAAATCACATACCAAATCTGACCTTTTCAAATTTGGGAAAGAAGAATAAGGAGGCTGTTATGAGTAACAAGATCACTTTTCTGATACTAATTGTAGTTACATTGTTTTCGTGTCAATCGAAAAAACAGGAGGTTACGAAACCGAATGTTCTCTTTATTTTGGTCGACGACTATGGCTACACCGACTGCAGTGTAATGGGTAGCAAGTATTACGAAACACCCAACATTGATCGGATTGCCAACGAAGGAATGCTATTTACCAACGGTTATGCAACTTGTCAGGTTTGCAGCCCGTCGCGAGCGAGTATTTTAAGCGGTAAGTTTCCGGCCCGGCATGGAATTACCGACTGGATTGGAGCCGCAACAGGCGAGGACTGGAGCAATTTAGGCAGGGCAACAAAATTACTTCCGCCGGAGTATGTTCATCATCTTCAGCAAAGTTATACCACCTTACCGGAAGCTTTAAAAGAAGCCGGTTATACCACTTTTTTTGCAGGCAAATGGCACCTTGGCAAAAAAGGATCGTGGCCCGAAGATCATGGTTTTGATATCAATAAAGGCGGTTGGGATGTTGGAAGCCCAATTGGTGGCTATTATGCTCCCTGGGAAAATCCAAATCTCACGAGCGGCCCTGACGGAGAAAACCTCACGATGCGTTTGGCAAAAGAAACCGTTGACTTTATTCAAAACCATAAGGACACTGCATTTTTCGCTTACCTTTCGTTTTATGCGGTTCACGGCCCCATTCAAACCACACAGGAAAAATGGGTGAAATACCGCGATAAAGCAGATGCTTTGGGAGTAGCAGAAACAGGATTTGAAATGGGGCATTTTCTTCCAATTCGTCAACACCAAGACAATCCGGTTTATGCCGGTCTGGTGGAAAGTACCGACGATGCAGTGGGTTATGTGCTGGATGCTTTAGACGAATTAGGTTTGGCCGAAAATACCATAATTTGTTTTACCGGCGACAATGGCGGCGTGGCAGCCGGCGATGCATTTGCAACATCAAACAAACCGCTGCGTGGCGGAAAAGGCTACCAGTTTGAAGGCGGAATCCGCGAACCATTCTTTATAAAGGTTCCTGAGATGGGAAATGGAGAGACATGCAACACTCCGGTGACGGGAACAGATTTCTATCCAACGATTCTTGAACTTTGTGGCGCCGATTTAAAACCGGAAGAACACACAGACGGAATTAGTCTTGTTCCGCTTTTAAAAGGCGAATCGCTTGCGGAAAGACCACTAATATGGCATTACCCACATTATGGGAACCAGGGCGGCGAACCATCATCAATTATCCGTTTGGGTGAATGGAAACTCATTCATTATTACGAAGATGGTCATGAAGAACTTTACAATCTGAAAAACGATTTAAGTGAAACAAATGATCTCGCTGCTGAAAATCCTGTAAAAGTGAAAGAAATGAGCAATCAGCTTTTTGAAATGCTGGAAGAAATGGGAGCTCGTTTTCCAACGCAAGATCCGACATGGACTGCAGAGCGAGAAAAAGCACACCTACAAAATGTGATCGAGAAAAGATGGCCGGCTTTGGAAAAGGATCGACTTTGGATGCTATCAGAGGATTTTGATCCGGGCAACGATTGGTGGGGAAGCAAAATCACCATCGATTAAGCACAAACAGAATTAGTTATATTTCGTTTTTTTGCGTCTTATTAAAACAAAACATCAGCAATGATGCTTATTTGTAAACAGGCATTACAGCACATAATTTAAACCACATAACCATGGAGAGAAGAAATTTTATTCGTAACGCAGCAGTGGGTACCCTCGCTTTCAGCGGTATTTCTGGCATTGCAAATGCTTCATTTTCTGATTCAAAAGTATCAAATTCGGCTAAGTTTAACATGAAATATGCACCGGGACTTGGAACCTTCCGTGAGCATGTTGGAGAAGATCCGATTGAAAACCTGAAGTTTATTGCCGACCAGGGATTTACAGCTTTTTTTGATAACGGCTTGATGTGGAAACCGGCCGAAATGCAGGAAAAAATCGGTAACGAAGCAGCCCGGCTCGGACTTGATATCGGACCATTTATCGTATATGCCGATCACGGTGCCAAATACGGTGTTACTGACGATCCAGAAGTAACTAAAATGTTGGTAGGTAAAACCCAAGAAGCACTTGATGTACAAAAAAGAACAGGTGCAAAAACAGGCTTGATAACATTCGGTATTTACGACGAAAAAATGGATTGGGATTATCAAACCATTAATGTAATTAATAATATGCGTGCTTGTTGTGATGTTGCCGGAAAAACGGGATTGGATTTGGTTATGGAACCACTAAACCACCAGGTCGACCATCCAAAATTATTCCTCACAAAAATGGCGCAGGCCAAAATGATTTGCGTAGCTGTTAATCATCCAAGTTGTAAAATTGTTGACGACTTGTACCACCAGCAAATTACCGAAGGCAATCTTATCATGAACATGGATATTTGCTGGGATTATATTGGTGCTTTCCATTGTGGCGACAACCCCGGACGTAAAGAACCCGGAACCGGAGAGATTAACTTTGTCAATATTTTTAAACATATGTACGACAAAGGCTACAACGGCACAATTTGCGCCGAGCATGGTAAAAGTATTCCCGGAAAGGAAGGCGAGATAGCGTTTATTGAAGCTTACCGAAAAGCCGATTCCTTTGAAGTATAAAATTAATCAGATACTCATAAAAAAGGTGGTTCGTAATCAAACCACCTTTTTTGCATTTAGACTTCATCAAATAAGAGGGTGGACAGTTTGCAGTAGTAAAATATTTGCTACTGTAGAACTGCCAAATATTTTTGCTTTTAAAAAATCTATTCCTGTAAAAGCGTTTTGCGAAGATCGGTTTATAATTTTCATTGATAGCTTCAAATCGTAAAAAGTAAGTTCCATATTGTAAAAAGCACACATATGAACATAATTTTGTAATTTTACACTCAAGCCGTTTTTACAATTTAATAATGATACAAGCCATTGCATTATTATCTCCCGTTTACGTAACCCTTTTTTGGGGCTTAAACTTTGTATTGCAAAAAAAATCGGCTAATCTGCCTCGCTGGATACTTGGTATTTTTTTACTTTTTGCATGTTTATTGTATGTTTCTCATGTCATTTTTTTCTCACGATTCGACCACTTTTATGCTTTTTTCGAAAGTATCTACTTATATGCCGCATTGTCACTTTATCCTCTTTTTTATACCTACATTTTAAAATTAACGACTATACGGCTTAAATTTCCACAACATCTGTTTCATTTCTTGCCGGGTATCTTTTTTGGATTATCTACTTTAATTTTAACACTAATACTTACCCCCGAAGAACGTATCTTTTATGTCGAGCATATTCTTATAAAGACAAACCTTAAAGGAATAAATCTTAATACCCTTCCCGGACTTAGAGGATGGAATTTTCTTTTAAGCCGAATAACCCTGATTCTTCAAACTATAATATACCTGGTACTTCTTATTCGCATTTCGATAAAACACGAAAAAGTAATAAACAACTACTTTTCGAATACGGAAGGAAAAAAGATTAATTGGGTAAAGAATTTAGGCTATATTGCTTTTGCCGTTTCGCTGGCAGCCATAATTTTTGCGTTATTGGGCAGAAGTTATTTCATTCACCACAACCTTTCGTTGCTTATGCCTTCGGCCTTTTTTACAACCCTGTTTTTCCTTATCGGATATAAGGGCAATATCCAAAGTCAAATTTCAGAACGTTTGTACGAATCGGAACATGAGATGATAAAAGAAGGCAACGTATCATCATCAAACGACGATTTAAAAGCACGACTTTTAAACTTGTTCCAATCGGAAAAAATTTACCAATTAAACGATTTAAGAATCAGCACCGTTTGTAAAGCACTTCACACCAACCGTACTTATATTTCGAAATTGATTAACGACGAGTTTCGAATGAATTTTAATGAGTTTGTGAACAAGTACCGGGTTGAAGAGGCCAAACAACTGCTGCGCTCAAAAGTCAACAACAAATACACTATGGAATATATTGCACAACAGGCCGGTTTCGGTTCCGTAGCGTCATTTTCGCGGGTGTTTAAAGAAATTGAAGGAACAACTCCAGGCAATTTTCGTGAAAAAAACAGTTCATTTAATTAGCAAACTATCTTTTATTTAATTGGCCAGTTTTAAATGACTAATAATTGGTTTCACATCAAAATCATTCGGCAACGGAATTTTAATTTCGTGTGTATGCCGCCATGTTAAATCGGTGTAATAATAAACCAGATGAAGCCCGTAAAATGGTTGTTTAATTTGTTTAACCTTGCTTAATCCCGATAATGGATAATCCCAATTATGAAAATAACCATTGAAATAGGCATATTTCTCACCAATCATTATTTGCTTGTCGCCCTTTAAATTTTTTCGGTAGAAATACCACGGGAAAAATTTAGATACAAAGAAAATGATGGCCACAATAGATATAATAATAAGTGCAAAACCTACACGCTCGTCACCTTCCATAAAGAAGAGCATCGCACCTCCTATAATGGCAAAGAAAATGCCTACAATCCACATTAAAGCCGTATTTCTTTCTTTATAATAGCGTTTTAGTTCATCTGCATAGGTTTTTAACATTTCGTCGCTTAACTGTAAATGCACCAAAAGTTTTTCTCCAGTCTTCAGATTATCCATCTTACGTGCCCTTCTTGCAAACATCATTGTAAGCACAAAAAATGAAATGGTAAGAAAAATGCCTACAAAAGCCAGTGCCCATGCTCCCGACAGAAAATGCCCGTCAACAAATGGAGCAAAAGCTAAAATACCTGCAATTAACGTTAATACGTTAAACGTGCGGGCTGTTATTCGTTGTTTGTTTTTAATCTTATCTACTAATTCTTTCATTTTACAGAACCTATTTTTGTAAGCTTAAAACGTTACTATTAATAGTTCGAACCGTATGAATTAAGGTATTAAAGTAGTTATCCACCGGAGCGATCAGAACTTTTCCTGTTCCGGAAAAAGTATTAACAAGCCCCTCGCCCGAAATTACTGTAGAAAAGATACCACGGGTTGCCTTGGTTACTTTTAAATCGATACCTGAAGTACGTGCTACAGCAAAATTACCATCCACAACAAGTTTGTCGTTAACCAGTTCTACTTCTTCAAGCGGACCTGCTGAATTAATTATTACTTTGCCGGTTCCGGCAACAACGGTTTGAAACCATTTTTCACCTGAGAACATAGCACTAATAGCCCGGTTGGTAAATGCCCCCAATTCAATATCAAGTTCCGATGCGTAATAAGCACCTCTGTCCAGAATCCACTCATCGTTATTCAGTTCAAGAATGGTAAACTCGCCAAATGATGGCGTTAAAAAAACCGTTCCTGTTCCGGTAATTACAGGCTTTACAACCTTCTCCTTGGTAATCATCGATTTAAAAATGCTTCCTACACCCGGTAAATCCGACTGCAGTTCGAGCTGTCCTTTCATGTAGTGCATAGCCCCGGCTTCGTAACGAAAAGCAGCGTTTTCAAGTTCAACCTGAACCATATTTAAACGCTCACGCGTTACTACATCAAACGTTACTTTCCCTGCCTGTGAAGAAGCAGGTCGTGATGCTGCTGCACCAATGCTATTTCCGCAGTTGCCGCAAAAAGCAGCGCCGGCTTTTACTTCGTTTCCGCAATTTGAACAAAATGGCATAGTTATCTTATTGTAATATTAAACTCAATAGAATTAGCAAAAGGTATATTGCTGTTTTTTTGTTTATTCTGAGCTGAAGGTTCGTTTTGAACACTACATTTTCCGTTTTCAGTTTCTGCATAAATGATATATGGAGCATCCATAATTCGAGTGTTTCTCCCCAGAAATAAATCGTATGTTGCCTGAGTACTGAATGAATAGCCCTGAATGATTTTAGCGTAGTCCTCCGCTCCCCATGAAGACGCATTTACAATCTCTTTTTCTGTGAAACTTCCATTACTGGTATATTTCATCGTACCAATCTTAAATGAAGAACCATCTTCTCCTACAGTGTTTGTACCAGATTCCATTTTCTCAATCAGTCTTAAAACGTCAATTTCCCCATTTAGAATGATATTGCCAGCTTTAAAAATATAACCGTCATAGATTGCACTGCTCTGTCTTTCATATATTGATTCAAAAATTTGTCCTTTTATCGTTTTGCTAAAGCGGCCTTCTTTATCTACCTGAATATCAAAATCCTTTATCCCAGCAATAACTTCAAGCGGGTCATTAATTCCATATATGGATGTCCTGGCTTTCTCGTATTTATGATTATTAGTAAGGACAACAGATCCAACAACAATTTCAGGCTCATCGCTTCCTAAATAAATTGTAATACCTTTTGGATTCATTTCAAATTCTTTTTCAAAAACAGGTTCATCATCATCCGGCACGTCTTCAGGATCATAAACTTCTACCCTGTATGGATCGCCAGCGAGAATAAATCCCAATATTGTGCATGAGGTTTTAATGGCGCCACGATCATTTAATTTTCCTGTCCATTGCTTAATATCAGCCTCTTCATCAAGCGGGCGTATACAAACAAAATGATTTGCATAATCTGGTTTTTCTCCTGGATCAAGGTCTTCCATTATAGTTATTGGAACAACAGTATTTACCTCTTTTTGAATTTCTTTCAGCTCTTTTATAAGCTCTTCTTTCATTTTTCTAATTCGATAATTATTCAGCGATGTAAAAACGGGGTAAAGCTTATCAATTAACTGTTGTTTCCCTTCTTGCTGAATTTTTACCACATCTGCTTTATTGGGCCAGGCAACACTTTTCTTACCAGCTTCGCCGGCAAGTGCATTAAATTCTACGGTATTTTCATGATCCGTACCAAGTCCTATTTTATCAATAAACTCTCTTGAATATGCATCAATTTCCTCCATAATAAGGTTGCTTGCCTCTTGCGGATTTTTTTGATATTCTTTTTCGGTTTCAATAAAAAAGGCACGCCATTCTTTTAAACTTCGGCGATGCGAATTATAGTTTTTGTTATAAAAGTCGTAAACATCAAACAACTCCTTATAGCGTGAAGCCATTGCTGCGTTTCCAAACTGAGTGAGAGAATAGTCGATAAAATAAACTCCCACAAAAGCTAAATTAAGCGAAGCAATGTTTACCTCGGCCACCATTTGGTTCATAAGGTTTTTTGTAAGGTTAATGGCAGCATTTTTTTGGTCACCTCTCCATAAATCGTAAGCTAATTGCACTGTACTTGCCACATAACCGGCATTTTTGAATTTATCGTTTAATCCATCAATAAAATCTGTAGAATACTTACCACCAAGAGTTAATGTGTTTATGGTCGCCCCACTATGTCCTGAAAATTTACCCCAGAAACTCAAACCTTTGCTTAAAGCTTCTTCGCCAAGACTTCTCCCTCCCGAATAATATTTTTCAAGAATATCAAGATGTAAATCTTTTTTATCTGAACTAAAATATGAGTCCGGAATATAAAAGCCACTAATATAGGCTCTCCTTTTCAAATCGTTTTTTACCGTAAACACGCCGTACCGGCTTAAATGATCGGTGTAAATGTGAACCTGCTTATTTTTCGTATCGAGCTCGTACAAAACGGGTTCCCATCTTTTTGTTTTTGGATTGTAGTATTGTGCTGCTACACAGTCTTCTGCTTTTCCATTTTCAATAAATGATTCGTTATACGGCAAGGTAACAGTCAGGTAATCATCAAACTCACTTTTCCCTTTAAGATCAATATCGTAGGCTACCACCGAACATTCGTCATCAATTATTTGTGGTTCGTATTCTTCAACATTCACCGATGTTTCTTGATCGAGAATAAACTGTCCAAAATCTACTTTTACCTTTTCAAAATTAGCTACGGTGTTGTTTTCAGATACTTTGAGTGATTCTTTTTTTATTGATTTCCACTTTGTAGTAATCGGAATGTCTATTCCAAAATCTGCATTCTTTTCCGAAGCTTTTGTTCTGTTCTCCGGTAAATGGCTTACATCGCCCTCTT
This sequence comes from uncultured Draconibacterium sp., assembly GCF_963676815.1. Taxonomy (NCBI): domain Bacteria; kingdom Pseudomonadati; phylum Bacteroidota; class Bacteroidia; order Marinilabiliales; family Prolixibacteraceae; genus Draconibacterium; species uncultured Draconibacterium sp. The sequence continues at coordinate 2,294,783 of NZ_OY781365.1, read as the reverse complement.
CAATATCAACGATACCATCAACACCTTCGGTATTCAACTCTATATCCTGATCGGCGTAATACTCCTGCCACCAATCAGAAATTTTACCGTAAACCAACATGGTAAGAACAATCAGCACTGCGAGAATTATTATGCTTGTAATTGCGCAACCGCGACATCCCTTTTTCTTCTTTTTCTGTTTGGTATTTACAGATGTTGGAGGCGGAATAGCTTGTTTGTTTTGAACTGATTTAGGGCCTCCGCTAATTATTTTTCGGCCTTCTTTGGTAAATTTTTCCTCCTTGGATTGTGCTGTTCTTTGCTTTTTCGGCGCTGTTTTTCGCTCAGCTTTCTCAACAACAGGCGTCCCACAGCCTGAGCAGAATTTCTCATTCTCTTCCAGCTCATTTCCGCAGTTTGCACATTGGTTTTGGCCCGCTAACTGGTCTTTTCCGCACTTCCCGCAAAAGCGTGCTCCTACCGAAAGTTCATTTCCACATTGCGTACAAAATGGCATAGTTTAAGTTTTGTATTGTTAAGTGTTAATCGTCGTCGCCACCATCATCACCTCCATCGTCGTAGTCATCATCGTCGTAATCGTCATCATCGTATCCTCCTCTGCTTCTTCCCTTTTTCGATTTACCAAAAATGGCTACATAAATGGCAAAACCAATAATTACGATGGTTCCCAGGATACGAAGTGCTTCTTTTAACTTATCTTCAGCATTATCATCAACCTGAAACCAGATTACAATGGCAAGTACACCTATAACCACAACGATTATAGCAGCAATAATCAATCGCTTTAGCAGCTTTGATTTTCCGGTATTCATTTTCCCGGAATACGCCCCCCTTGATACAATTTTATGAGGTTCCGGCTTTTTACTTTGTTGATTGGCCTGTTCTGTTAACAGCTTCGATCCACAATGTTCGCAAAATGTAGCTTCGGGGGAATTCATTTTTCCACATTGAGAGCAGGTTTTGCTTTGCTCCTTAGGAACAGTACTTTTTTCAAGATTTTCACCACAATGAGGACAAAACTTATCGTCAGGTTCTATCACATTGCGACACTTTGGGCATTGAGTTTGGCTCATGTTTTTTAAGATCAGTTGACTGCTTAAAAATATAACATTTCATTTAAAATACTGAACTTAAACACAATATTGTTATGACAACTACAATTTCACTGTACTATAATTCTCTTTTTGTAAATTTTTTGGGGAAAATAATCGCTTTAATATTGAAAGAAAATTGGCTTATTTTAATACACCAAACGACTATTCGTACCGAAGTGCATCAATCGGATTTCGACTGGCCGCACGATACGATTGAAAACTAACTGTAATCAATGCAATTCCCAAAGCCAGAATTCCGGCCACCAAAAATATCCACCAGCTAAGATTTGTTTTATAAGCAAAGTTTTCGAGCCATTTATCCATGGCAAACCACGCCGCCGGACAAGCAATAACAAAGGCCAGTCCCACCCATTTAATGTAATCCTTATTCAGCAAACTCAGAATTTCGGAAACACGCGCACCGTTCACTTTTCGCACTCCAATTTCTTTGGTACGATTTTGAGTAATAATCAGCGCCAAACCGAATAAGCCCATGGAACAAATAAACAGGGCAATAACCGTAAAAACTGAAAGCAAACGTGCTTGCAGCAACTCGGCTTTGTACACGCGTTTATACATCGCATCAACGTGTTCGTACTGAAACGGATATTCAGGAAATAGTTCGTTCCACACCTTTTTCATATCGGCCAGTGCCTCTTCTTTCATTCCGGATTTAAACGACACCACAAAGTTTAAAAGCCACAATTTATCACGTTTAAAAAGTACCAGCGGTTCCACCTGCTTTCGTAAACTCGACAAATGAAAATCTTCAACTACGCCAATAATTTTCCCTTTCGGAATGGTAATTCCCGATCCCGGCGTGGAAAAAATCAACCTGAAATCTTTACCGACAATTTCATCCGGATCGGAATAATGCAGGCGTTTCATAGCCGCCTTATTGATGATGTATTCGCCCGATCCTTCGTTGTCCTTATTGTTTTCAGTAAAATTGGTTCCGGCCAAAAACTGTAGATTGAATATCGATGCAAACGAATAATCGCAAGGAAAAACACCAATGCCATCAGAATTCTGTTCGGGATCTTCCGATTCATAACCTTCCATCTCGAACGGAAACATATCGTTCGCCTCGCCACCCGGCGGCTCCAACATCGCAGAAACCGACTCGATACTGTTGTACTGCAGCAATTCCTCTTTTAGCACACCAAACTTTTGTTGAATACTGGCATGAACCGATTCAAAACAAATCACATTGTCTTGCTGAACGCCCATACTATGTTTTAACGCATAATTGGTTTGCCGCGAAATAACAATTACAGTAATAATTAAAGCGATTGAAAATGCATACTGAAAAACAATTAAAACACGACTTACTCCATTTCGGTGAACAGCCACAGCAGATCCCCTGTTTCCGCTCAAACTAATTGCCGAAAAAACCGATTTTAAAACCGGAAGCATTCCAAATACCAGTGTTAATAAACTGAATGCCAAAACCAACAGAACGATTGTTGTGGTGTTACCGGCCAGCAAATTCAGCATATAAAAACGAATGATTCCGGTATTTACCGGCACCGAAAGTAAAACGGTAAACAGCAAAGCAGCTCCAAGAATACAAATTCCCTCGTAAAAGAAATACTTGACCACCGCACTTTTTGAGGAACCCAGCAGTTTGTTTACAAACAGGTATTTGGCACTGAAACTGCTCATACCAATGTTCAAATTGGCGTAATTACTTATTGAAATAAGCAGCAAAATAAAAGCGGCAATAGCCAGCACATAAACGTTTCGGATGTTGCTGTTTTCCTCTATCTCGCGCAACTTATGCGAGTTTAAATGAATATCAGAAATGTTTTGAAGATACACTTCGGTATCCATTTCTTCAATGTTCCTTTCACGACTGTTTTTCAGGTAGTCATATATTCCTGCTTCTACATGCTCAACGGTAGTATTTTCATTTAAAACCAGGTAAGTCCATGCCCAGCCGTAAGTAAACTGATCAGCCAGCGGGGTGGCAACAAAATCGGGATGAAAGTGACTGTTTACCGGAAAGTCTTCCATTATACCCGCAACAGTAAAATCCTGATCCTCGCCGTAATATTGCCCTGCCGGCAAAGTCAACACCTCTCCCACCGGATTCCTTTCCCCAAATACTTTTTGAGCAAAACTTTGGGTGATAACCATTGAGGCCGGATTTTCAAGCAACGATTGCTTATCACCAACCAAAATTTTAGCGTCAAATACATTAAAAAAAGTACTGTCGCATTCAAAAGCCTGCGCAATTTTGTAATACCGCTGATCGTATTTCATTAAGCCACCTCGCACCGGACGCAAGCGAACAAACTCTTCAACCTCAGGCAGCGCATCACTCATTTCATGAATGTACCCGGGATTTACTATTCGGGCAAAATGTTTTCCACTGAAGAAATCCGGGTCTGTGATCGAGAACCGATAAGTCCGGGCTGATTTCTGATAATACGAATCGTAAGTCAATTCATTTTTCAGAAACAGTGAAATAAAAATAATACCGGCCAAAGCCAGGCCTAGCCCAATTACTTTTACCAGGTTTAAAAACGGATGCTTTACCAGGTTTCGGAATACAACTTTTAGAATCATAAAAAAGCAAAATTAAGTTCATTGCGGGTGCTGAATATCCCACTAATTTAGTGCTTATACACGCACTTTCAAAAAGGTTCATTTTGCCTGTTCTTTTCCGCCAAACCCAAAATTCAGCTTGAAACTATTCGTCTTCCTTCAAATAACCATCTTTTAATCGAACAATGCGGTTTCCGTATTTTGCATTTTCTTCCGAGTGCGTTACCTGAATAATCGTCATTCCTTCATCGTTCAGTTTTTTCAGGAGTTCCATAATCATTTGTCCCTGCTCGCTGTGCAGGTTTCCGGTGGGTTCGTCGGCCAGCAAAAGTTTTGGGCTACCTACAATGGCTCGTGCAATAGCTACCAATTGTTGCTGACCGCCCGACAATTGGCTTGGAAAAAGATCCTTTTTGGCCACAATATTAAATCTGTCGAGCATATCAGCAACCATGGCTTTCCGCTCTTTTCCTTTCACCCCGCGGTACACCAACGGCGTTTCAATGTTTTCGTATACATTCATTTCCTCAATTAGATGAAAGGCCTGAAAAATAAAGCCGATATGACTGCGGTGGTACTGCACCTTTTGTTTTTCTTTCAATTGGTTGGCCGGTTGATTGAGGAACAAATATTCTCCTTCATTAGGTTCGTCAAGAAAACCAATAATGTTAAGCAAAGTTGATTTACCGGCTCCACTGGGCCCCATAATAGAAACAAATTCACCTTGCTCGATATCAAGATTTACTCCCTTTAATACAAAAGTTCGCTGGAACTTTGCGTCGTAGTATTTGTCGATGTTTTTTAGTTGTATCATAAAAATAGCTTTGGGCAGAGAGCCGCATTATGTCGGCTCTGTTTTTTATTCATATTTAATATTTCTTGTTAATCCTAATACTCTGTATATTCTGAATCAGTTTTTCACTCGTATCGCAACGCCTCAACCGGATTTAACAGCGACGCTTTTAATGCCTGGTATCCGCTCGATAGTAAAGTTACAATAACCGAAATTCCCAACACCAGCATCAAATCAAAAACTGTAAACTGGTACTTATAGTGCCCGGGAGTTACGTTTTCCAGAAAATTTGCCAGTGGGTAAACTATAATATTTGCCGCCACAACCAAAATAATAAACTGCCGGGTAATTAACGGCAATATTTGCGCAGCTTGCGCCCCCTGAACTTTACGAATTCCAATTTCTTTGACACGGCGCTGAGAGGCAAAAACGACCAGCCCGAACAATCCCATCGCAGCTATCAACACTGCCATTATGGTAAAAAATGCAAATGTATTTTTTGCGCTGGTCCATATTTCCAATGCCAGGCGGTAGGTTCCCACATCGTATCCGTTTACTTCAAAAAGTATGTTCGGAAAAGCCTGTTGCAAAACCGAGTTGATATGCTCAAGACTACTTGCCATTGTGTTTGGATTCACCTTAAAAGTGAGGTCGTTATTACTTGCAAAACCTTCATCGCGATACAACAATACATACGGAATAATCGGATTATGCACATCGTCGTTGTTAAAATCTTTAATAACACCGATTACCATGAGTCGCTCATCATTCATTTCAAGCCACTTCCCCACTGGTTCGTCCCAACCAAATTGTTTTGCTGCAGTCTCGTTAATCAAACATGTTTTGGTTTCGGCAGAATAGTCGGTTGAAAAGTTGCGCCCATCCACCAAAGTCATACTCATGGTATTCAGGTAGTTTTCGTCAGCCTGGTTCCAGCGTGCATAAGCGTGGTCATCAGTCGGGCCTCCTTCGTAATGAACACGCGTTCCCCAGCTTGAATGCAACGGCGAATTAATCGATATCGTCATGTTCTCGATTCCGGGATTTTCAAGAATACGCTCCCGAACCTGCTGGTAAGAAACTGTTGTTTTAATGCTGGGCAACTTACAATACAACAGATTATCTTTTGTGTAGCCAAGGTCTTTGTTCTTGAGAAATGTAACCTGTTTGTACATCCAGATACTTGAGGTTAACAGCACAACAGAAAGTATAAACTGAAGATAAACCATGGCGGTTAATCCACGCACTTTTCCCTTGTTGAAAGAACCTCTTCCTTTTAATACATTTACAGGCTTCATTCGCGAAATGAACAAGGCCGGGTAGCTGCCGCCAATAAATCCTGTTATAACTACCGTTGCCAATAAAAACAGCACAAACAATGGATTTTGAAGCAACTGAAGGTCGATATTTCGGTTTACCACGGTATTAAACAGCGGTAGTAAAAGGTAGGCCAGAAACACTGCAAATGCCAGTGAAATAAGCGCAATTAAAATAGCCTCGGTAAGAAACTGCACCCGCAAAATGTTTCGGTTGCTCCCCGACACTTTGCGAATACCAATTTCAACTGCTCGCATGGTAGAAAACGAGGTAGTAAGATTCATAAAACTCACACAGGCCAGTAAAAGCGTTAAAATACCAATGAAAGAGAAAAAGTAAATAACCGAGCCCCTATCGTCGCGCACATATTCTTTCAGATGCAGATTACTTAAGGGTTGCAGGAACAGCACTTGTTTTGATTCCTGATCGTAATTCTGTACCACATCTGCTATTTTTTCATTTACAGTGCCGGCAGGAACACCGGGGTTTACTAACACAAAAATTTCGAACGAACTATTGTACCAGTTATCATTGTATCTTTTTATTAGGTCGGCATTCGATCTAAAATATGTGGCTGCAATAGACGACTGTTCAGGAATATCCTGCATAATTCCGGTAACACGAAGCTCCTGTTTTTCTTCATCCAGAATTATTTTGCCCATGGCATCCTGACCGGGAAAATATCTTTCGGCCATCGATTCACTCAATACGATTGAATTGGGATCATCGAGTACATTTTCTTTATCTCCCCGAATCAACTTAAACGAGAAAAAATCAAAGATTGAAGAAGGTACAATAAGTCCGGTTTGTTCCTTAAAAACACGATCCTCCTCGGGCGACAAATACTCGTTCCAAATTTCGTTTGTGGCGATTGCATTCTCAACTTCCGGAACATTCGCGCGAATATATTTTGCCAACGGAACTACAGTTTGCGCGCTTTCATCCATCCTGTCCGTTGTTTTATAGGATTGAACGCGATAGATCCTGTCGAAATTTACGTTGAATTTATCGTAGTCCTTTTCATACTGAACATAGCGGGCAACCAAAATAAAGGCTGCCAGCCCCACCGAAAGGCACAAAATCTGGATAGCAGAAAGCGTTTTCCGTCTTCTGATATTTCGCCAGGCTATTAATATAAAATGTTTAATCATGGTCTTCTGTTTTTTGTTTTCTGCTTATTCGTAACGTAAGGACTCAACCGGATTTCGTGTGGCAGCACGCCAGCTGTGCCAGGTAACAGTTAACAATGCTATTCCGAGTGCTAACACTCCGGCCAATGCAAAAATCCACCAACTCATGTTGGTTTTGTAGGCAAAGTTTTCGAGCCACTTACTCATGGCATAAAAAGCAAGTGGAGTTGCGACAACAAAGGCAATCAGCACCCATTTTACAAAACTCTGATTCAGCAACCCCAGTATTTCCGTAACAGTTGCACCGTTCACTTTTCGGATACCGATTTCTTTGGTGCGTTGTTGCGAGATAAACAAGGCCAGCGCACTTATTCCGATGATACTAATTAGTATTCCGATTGCCGAAAAAGCAAATAGAATACGACTTAAAATGGTTTCTGCTTTATATTGTTGAGCAATTTTTTCATCGATAAAAAAGTAGTCGAGTTCCTGGTTGGGGTAATATTCATTCCAGGTGCTCTTAATGGCTTCCATACCGGCATGCAGATTGTTGATTCGCACATGGGTAAAACGTGCCCTGTTTCCTCCTTCATCGAGCCAAAAAGCAAAATCGCCAATACTTTCGTGTGCCGAACTGTAATTAAAATCTTCGGCAACGCCCACAAAATTAATACGTGTTTCTCCCGGTCTTAATGGTTGCGCATTTGAATAGGTCAAAAGATTTTCCATGCTTCCGTGTCTCTCCATCAGCCGCTGATACAAATGATTGTTAATTACCATTCCCCGAACCGTGTCGGCATCCGGTTTAATCCAGTTATGTATCAATTTAATATTCATGGTTTTGAGGTAATCGTAGTTGGCAAAAACAAATTCGGCAGTTCCTTCAAGTCCTAATCCTTCGAGTCCAAAACCCTGTGCCGGATAACCAAAGTGTTGTTGAGTAAAACCTACCGATTCAATTGAGGTTTGTTTTTCCAGTTCGCGTGCAAAAACGCCGGCATCTTTCGAGAAATCTTTAAGCGTTAAAACCACTACATTTTCCTTATCGAACCCGAGTGGTTGATTCAATACAAAATTGATCTGTTTATTCACCAGCACAGTTCCGGAAATAAGGATTATTACAATTGTTACCTGCACAACCAGTAAGGATTTCAGCACATAACTGCCCGAAAAATTGTTGCGCCCCGCCAAAATATCGATGGCCGAACTACGCGCCAGCAAAAAGACCGCTACAAAAATGGCCGTGAGCAAAAGGCAGGTAAGCAAAACTCCAATGATGGTGAGATATACAACCGGCTCTGAAAAATAGATGTCGAATTCAATCTCGAACAAACGGTTAATCACTGGTTTCAAACTTTCAATTGCCAGTAATGAAATGCCAATTGCCAACGAGCAAACCAAAAACACCTCCGTTAACACCTGTCGAACCAACTGACCTTTAGTCGCTCCTATCGATTTTTTCAGGCCCAATTCTTTTGAACGTTTTATCAATTTGGCAATCGAGAGATTGGTAAAATTTAACAATGAAATGGACAGAACAACAACCGAAATGAGGATGAATAAACCAATATTTATTTTGCTTGAACTTTCGCGCAGCTCAAAACGGTAATCCGATTTTAAGTGAATATCATCCATCGGGAACAATGAGAAATCGTAATCTTGCGGCCCCCGCGTTGTTTTCAGACTGCTGTTATCGTAATATGCGGTTACTTTATCAGCTACCAGTTTTGGATCTGCATCTTTCTGAAGTTTGAAATAATTATACGTCCACTGTATTTTTCGGTCGGGCAGCGAAGCATAACGTTCCTGCAAGCCTCCATTTTGAGCGACCAGCAATTCGTACCTGAAATGTGTTTTCGGATGCGTATTTTTTACCACTCCCCGAATTTCGTAATCACCCAAAACTCTTGTATACTGCAGCGCTTCAATTGTTATGTTTTGCCCAACAGGATTTAAACTGCCGTAGTATTTCCGCGCAAAATCTTCTGTTATAAAAACAGTGTTGGGTTTCGAAATTTCTGATAAATCACCCACCACAGGTTCTACTTCAAACATTGTCATAAAGGCCTCATCAACCGACATAATATCCTTTTGCATAATGGAGGTTTCATGCATTTTTATAGCCCCCTCCCCGCAATGCGAAAATTGTGTAGACAGTTCAACTTCAGGAATTTGTTCAGAAGCTGCGTAAACAATCCCCAAACTACGCGCCCACGCCGCATTCTCTAGTCCTCCGGGAACCGAGGTTACACGGTAAATATTTTGATGACCAGAAAAATGCTTGTCAAAACTCTTTTCGTTTGAAACATGAATGAACAAAACCAGGAAAGACGATATACCAATCACCAATCCGAAGATGTTGATCAGCGAAAAAGCCTTGTCTTTAAACAGCCGTCGTATGGTAATTTTTAGGTTGTACATTTATTGGTAATTAAGTGCCGGTATTAAGCAATCAAATTTTTAGATGTTAATATCCAACTCCTGTGCCTTAAATATTAGGCGCTGGTGCATAGACACTTACCAAATATACATTTTTTATTGTGTAAATTTTTTTGACAAATACTGTATAATTACTTGTCACAAAGATCGGAACGCCGATTACACAGGTTTTGTAGATTTGCGCTGTTTTCGATTACAGTCTTAAGTGTTTCAAATAAATTCTCTCAGATCAGACTTTTGAGATTGCAAAAAACAATGAGGACTTCACCTAAAGTAGAATCCTCATTGGTACTACGAATATTTTGATGTGGTTTTAAACGATCCTAATCCTCGTAACTGATGTTAACATTGCCGCCGGACGCATGTGCATAAACCGGGATTCCGCCTCCGTTCATCGATCCTTTAACACGATCTTTTTCTGATGTCCCGTTAAAATTATGAAGGTCGATATTCACTCTTCCCGAACGTAAATCCAGGTCGAGACCCATATTTTCTCCACCATGAATAACCGCAGAAACGCCTCCACCACTGGATTGCAGGTACAACTCTTCGCTTAGATTTCGAACATTAACACGAACCGATCCGCCACTTGATTTGGCTGTTACTGAACTGGCCTCGCCACTTACACTAACACCGCCTCCACTGCTTGAAGCATCTGCCGAACCGTGAATATCCTCTAACGTTACCCCGCCTCCGGAACTTCGTGCATAAACACTTCCATGTGCTCCTTCAACTGAAACACCGCCTCCACTTGAACTTAAACGAATATCTCCATCGTGATTAGTGGCTTTAACTCCGCCGCCCGATGAACTCGCTTTTGTAGATCCGCTTGTATTCTCCAATCTTACGCCACCACCGCTGCTCGAAAAATCGTGAGTTCCTTTCACCCCTGAAATCTTCAGACCGCCACCACTCGACGATACATCGCACGACATTTCTTCGGGAACAATAATAGTGAGTGAAATACCAACATTATTCCGCCAGAAATTCATTCGCCCTTTACGTTTAACCACTGCAGTAATTGTCGATCCGCTTTTTGAGAAATCAATATCAAAGTCATCCAGCACGTCATCCAACGAATTGTCGGACGGAGATAACAATCTACCGTTTTTTCGTACAAAAGCCTGGATAATAACTTTGGGCTGGTTGTGTGTTTGCACCTTTACTCCACCTCCCGACGATGAAGCATTGAGTTGTCCCGGCTGGCTCAAATCAAAAGTTTTTGTAATGGTCGGCTGGCCGTCTTTTGCCCATCCATTCAACGATATCACTGCCGTTAGTACCGCAATGATTGTAAAAATCTTGAGGCTTTTTTGAGTTTTCATACAGATTTGATTTAATTGTTTATTCTGATTATTAACTATATGACGACATTCTTTCGGAATAGTTACTATTAATTTATTCATATCGTAAAGCCTCCACCGGATTAATTCGAGAAGCCCGGTAAGAATGAAACAAAACGGTTGATAAAGCCACTATTGAAGCAAATACAAATGTAATTACAAACACCCACCAGGAAATGCCGGTTTTGAAAGCAAAATTGCTTAGCCACTTGTTCATTACAAAAATTGTAGGTGCAATTGAAAGCAGCGTTGCAACAATTACCATTATAAAATTTTGACTTAAGAAAGACAGCACAATACCTTGCCCTGAACTACCACAAACCTTTCTGATTCCAATTTCTTTGGTTTGCGATTTCATGATAAAAAGTGTAAGGCCAAACAGCCCAAACGAAGCAATCAGTAGGGCAAAAAATGCCGACACCGAAACAATCACACTCAGGTTTTTCTCCTCGGTATAAACCTCTTTTAAAAATTCGTCCATGGTTTTGTAATTCATTGGCTCGTCGGGAATAATCTTTTGCCATTCAGATTTAATTAAAGGCAACACATTTCCCAGCGTTTCGGCTTTATAGTGAATGGCAACCTGCTGAGCAAAGTCGTCTGATGCAACCATTAATAAAGGCGGAATTTCGCTGTGTAATGAGTGCAAATTAAAGTTCCTGGCCACGCCAATTACGGTTCCGTTAACTACATCAATTTTTTTCCCAACCGGATCGGTTAATCCCAATGCTTTAACTGCATTTTCGTTTAGGACATAGGAGTTTTCATCATCTCCAAGTTCTTGAGAAAAACCTCTTCCATCAATTATTTGGATTCCCATCGCTTCAACAAAATTATAATCAACAGCCAGAAGCTCGATAGGTATTTTTTTCGATTTATCGCCCGGAAGTTCCATCGGATAAGGGAAAAAAGTGGTCATCGGTAAAGCATCTATTGCTCCTCCGGCTGCCAGTACATCCGGATAAGCTTTTATGCTGTTTGTAAATGCTTTTGAGCTTTGAGAATTCATCCCCATATCAACAAACAAAACATCCTTGTTGTAATAGCCCGGATCTTTCTCCAGCGCATACTTGTATTGAGAATGAATAATTAGCGTGCTCGAAACAAAAATGCAGAAAATTACCAACTGAGCTACAACCAGGGCAGACCGCACATGTGTCTTTCGTTTTCCTGCACGCACCGAATTGTTTAAAATACTGATTACATTCAGTTTTGATAAAAACGACGCGGTATACAGCCCTGACACCAATCCAATAAACAAGGTTAGCGCCACGTATATAGCAACATAAATGAAAATATTTGATTTAAGGATCAGTAGTTTGGTCTGAAATAGTTCTGCCGCATAAGGTTTCCCCATCCAGGCGAGAAACAGTGCAACGGGTAAAACCAGAACTGCCAAAATTACCGATTCATTCAGCAATTGCCGACGTATGGATTTTGCCCCGGCACCATTGGTTTTTCGAATCCCAATCTCTTTTGATCTGCCGGTTGAAACCGCTGTTGAAAGAATAATATAGTTGAGTGAAGCAATTAAAATAACGAGCAAAGCAATGGCCGAAAATATCCGAATATTTTTCAGGTTACCTTGTGGCAATCCGCTGTTAATATCCTGCGATCCAAAATAAACATCAGTTAAACATTGGAGGGAGAAATCATATTTGTCTTCGTTACCAAAAACCTCTTTCTCTAACGAGCGAAACTGTTCATTAAGCGAGTCCCCACTATTGTTTTTATCCAGTAATAACCAGGTTTGCCAGTACATGGAACGCCAGTCTGTTTCAGCATCTCTCTCTTTAATCCTCGAATTAATCTGTTGCAGTGTCCACTTTGAATGAATAAAACAATCGGCCTGCAAAGTTGAGTTCACAGGAAAATTATCAAAAACTCCCTTAACTTCTAAAACTTCGTCTTTCTCGTCAATTTGGGCAATCAATTCCTGTTCAATAGGATCTTTTCCCGGAAAAAGTTTTTGTGCCAGTTCTGCAGAAAGGACAATGGAATTGGGTTCGTCGAGAATATTCGCCTGCTGACCACGAACATCAATGTCGAAGACATTAAATATGTCAGAATTGGTTCTAACAACCCGATCAACAGGAATATAATCTTCATTCAACTTCACACTAAATCCCGACATCAATCTGGTTGGTGCCACATATTTAACCTGCGGAAATTCGTCTTGTAAATGCTTTGTAAGAATATAGGGCGCACCTTCATCCATTACTTTTACATCAGCGTTATAGTTCAGCACGCGGTAAATCTGCTTTCGGTTTTTAAAGCAAGTGTTGTAGCTCAACTCGTTGATTACAAATAAAAGAATGATAAACGAAGCTGCCAATGCGAGTGAAAGCCCCATAATATTTATTGCGGCAAAAAGTTTGTTTCGTTTTAAAAACCGAAGTGCTGTGGTTAAGTAGTTTTTTATCATGGTTATTGGTTTTTAGTCGCAATGGTTCAGTTTGTTTCTCCTCCTCTAAATTCTCTAAGGGGACTTATTCATACCTTAGTGCCTCAACAGGATTTCGTGTAGCCGCCCGCCAACTCTGCCAGCTCACCGTTAATAATGCAATTCCCAAAGCCAACACTCCTGCCAGTACAAAAATCCACCAGCTTAAAGTGGTTTTATAGGCAAAGTTTTCAAGCCATTTATTCATGGCGTAATAAGCAGTTGGTGTAGCAATAACAAACGCAATGGCCACCCATTTTACAAAGTCTTTGTTTAGCATGGCAAGTATCTCGGAGATTTTGGCGCCATTCACTTTTCGAATGCCGATTTCTTTAATCCTTAAAAGAGAAGAAAAATAGGAAACACCAAGCAATCCAAGTACTGCAATTAATATCGAAAGTGCAGTTAAAAGGTGAATAATATTGCTGAACCTCCTTTCTGAATTATAAGCTGCTTTGATTCGCTGATCAAAAAACTCATATTCAAAAATAGTATTGGGAAAATATTTTTTTGCCGCTTCTTTCATAAGAGCAATTGATTCGTCAGGATTACCGGAAAAGCGAACAATGACATGAGATATATTATCAGGATTGTAATGGGCAACAAATGGCATTATTGACATTTGCATCGACTTGTTGTGAAAATCGTCGATAACGCCACAAATCCGGTAAGCTGTTCCTCCCAGCTTAATTGTTTCATTCAAGGGATCTTTTACTCCGCGTTCTTTAACCAGGGTTTGATTAACGATGCATTGATTTTTATCATTCTCGTCAAAATCATTGCCCTGAATGAAATTTATCTCCATTGTATTAAAATAATCATTATCAACATTAATAAACTCAGTTGTTTTTATCTGTTGATTCCCCATACTGTCAGTAAATTCTTCGCCGTAAATCATACTATATTTTGTAAGCGGGAGATTGTTGGTTCCGGCGACATTTTTGATGCTTGGATTTTTTCGAAGTTCTTCCTTAAATACCTGGTAAGCATGAACATCGTCAGGTGCAATATTCATTGATATTAATGATTCTTTATTAAATCCTAGATCGCTTTCCTGCATAAATAATAGCTGTTTCCGAATTAGTACCGAAGCAGAAATTAAAGCAATAAATGCTATCAGTTGAAATGTCAGAAGTGAGTTAAAAAGAATTTTACTGGTTTTTCCTTTGCTCAGCTTATTTTGAAGAATTTCAATGGGTTTTACATTCCCGCTAATTATTTGATTGATAACCGATGAAAGGGTAATAATGGACAAAGAACAAATGATTGCCCCTATAAAGATCTTTTTTAAGTCAATTATAGCATTGAATGGTACCTCGCTGCCAACAAAATTGGGGAAGTATGGTAATGTAAGCTTAAACAATCCAAATGCGATGATAATTGCAATAAAGGCGTAAATGATAATAGATATTACATTCTTCATCAATAGATGAATTTTTCCAGCGCCTGAAACTTTCTCTATTCCCCAATAACGAATTTGTTGTGTTTTTTCAATTGTATTTAAAAGAACATAATTAATTATTGATATGAGAAGAATAAGAACACCCAATGTGATGAAAATTATTAAGCGCAAATTAACATGCAACTTATTAAGTGTGGTTAATAATAGTGTTGGCGCATCTTCCAATTGGGCGAGCCGAACATAATCCTGTGTAAGTTTTGCTGTAAAAGCAGATAAATCTGTTCCTGGAGCCAGTTCAATAAAGTTTTTACACTGGTAGTTCCAATCCGATTTATAATCCATTTTGCCCTGAGCCTGCAAGTAGTGCGAAAGACTTCCAATCCAATGATAGCTGACATTTGAATTGCTTGCCGGGTTTTTAATAATACCGGTAATTGTGTAGTTAAGAAGTTGATCTTCTACGATAAGTGTAACAGGAGTACCGATAACATCAACTTTTCCGAAACTTTTTCGCGCAATGTCCTCCGATATAATCAACGGATTCGGTGAGCTAAAGCTTTCTTCTGCACTCCCTGCAACAAAACTGAAGTTGAAGAAATCGAAGAAGTTTTTTTCAACAAAGCCTATTTCGTCGTACCCCGATTTAATTACAGTGTTTTCATTTTTAATATAAATAGAGGTCGTTTTACTATTAAAACTCGTGTTTTTAACCACTTCAGGATAACGGTTGGATAACGATCCACAAAGAACATAAGGCAAAGGAAACTGAAAATAATCTTCCCCAAATCTGTCCTGGGCTTCTATACTAAATTTATTCCCTGCGGAATCCTGAAAGGAATCGAAACTCGTTTCGTGTAATACATAATAACCGGCTACCATAAAAACCCAAAGGCCAATTATTAATCCACTGATCTTCAATACAGAAACATATTTATTCTGAATTAGAGACCTTAATTCCCGGATAAAATAGATTTTAAACATTGTGCTTTTTTAATGATTGGTTACCATACAAATTTTTTATTCATAACGTAAAGCCTCAACCGGATTCCTCGTTGCTGCCCTCCAACTCTGCCAGCTCACGGTCAGCAATGCAATTCCCAAAGCCAACACTCCAGCAAGAGCAAAAATCCACCAGCTTAAAGTGGTTTTATAAGCAAAGTTTTCGAGCCATTTATTCATGGCGTAGTATGCGATTGGAGTGGCAATAACCAAAGCCACCACTACCCAAATCACAAAATCTTTATTTAGCAGAACCAAAATCTCAGAAACAGTTGCTCCGTTTACTTTACGCACACCAATTTCTTTGGTCCGGTTTAAACTTATCAGGAAGATTTGCCCCAGAATTCCCATGCATGTAAGTACAATTGCAATTATTGAAAAGAAAGTGATTGACTTTGCCAGTTTATCTTCTTTTACATACATGGCCTGAAACTGGTCGTCGTAAAACGCAAATTCCATAGGATCTTCCGGTAACAGGCGTCCCCAAACTTTCCGAAGTTCACTAATTTGTTGTCCAACGTTTCCGGGAATCAGTCGCAGTGAAAGCGTATTATACTCACGGTCTGATTCATAAATCAAGGCAACCGGACTTAAAGTAGAATGCAGTGATTCCACGTTAAAGTTATTCACTTTACCCACTAAATTGTAGCCGCCTTCTCTGCCATTATTAAATTTTTTGCCATCAATATTTTCCCAACCATAACGTTTTATTGCAGCTTCATTCATTAAACAGGCTTTTCCTTTATCGCCCGACAAAAAATTTCTTCCATCAAGCAGCTGAACGCCCATTGTTTCCAGGAAATTTTCAGTTACATAAATACATTCAACCATAAATTCATCGTCTTCCACCCCACTTCCCATACTCATATTAATATGCCCGGGATAACCGTTACTCAATGCACTGCCTGACACAAAAGGAAGATCGCTGAATTCATTTCTCAAAGCCGTCTGGTTTTCACTCAGCCAAGGAAGTTCTATCCTCAACAGGTGTTCCTCGTTAAAACCTAAATCATAATGTTTTACATACTGCAGTTGTTTAAAAATGAGCATCACAATTGCAATCAGGGCAATGGAAACCGTTAGCTGAAAGGTGAGCATAAGCTGTTTCCCAAATTGTTTACCATTTCTTCTCCGTCCTCCCTGCAGAAAATCGGTAATATTAAAGCGCGACAAAATATAGATAGGTGCTAAACTGTTCAGAAAAATAATGCAAGCTATGGTGCCCAGAATAACAGGCAGCAAATGTTGAAGATTAACATCGGCAAGATGGATTTCTCTTCCAAATAAGGTTCCGGTTGTCGGTAAAAGCAGCGACACCAACACAACTGAAATGGTCAGTGCAATTAAAATTCCTAAGGTAACTTCAATCAGCGAATCAACGAGCAAATGTGGTTTCCCTGCACCATTGGTTTTGTTGATGCCAATTTCTTTCATTTTCGCATACTGCATTGAAACCGTGTAATTGAGGTAATTAATGCTGGAAAGAAGAATAATCAGAATAGCAATTGCCATAAAAATGAACAGCATTTTTGAATTGCCTTTGGTATGCTCATCTGTCCAACCCAATTTTTGCGGAGAAAGATAAATATCGGATAAACTTTGCAGCGCCAGACTGTCGGTAGTGGTATTGAATTGCCCGATAGAGGCATTCATCTTGACCGAAAAATCATCAGGATCGATATCATTTTTTAACAAGAGAAAGTGCTCGGTTGGAAATATACAAACACCGTTATCGCATGCTTGCGCCATCTGAAAGTCCTCATTCTCGCTGTTCAAAAGCAACTCTGCTTTAAAACTCGAATTTTCGGGCAAATCCTGCATAACAGCGGTAACCGTTGCTGTAAAAAATTCTTCTTTAATTGTTCTTCCCAGCGGATTCTCATCTCCGAAAAGTTTTTTAGCCACCGACTCGGTAATTACTGCCGAGTTCAACTGACTAAAAGGCTTCTCTTCCATGCTGGATAAAACGGGTATTGAAAATACATCGAAAAAGTTATTATTCGTGGAGATAATATACTCTACGCGCGTGTAATTTCGTGTTTCAGAATCTTTAAGCGTGATCGGAAAATAAGAGAAACCAAGTGGGCAGGCTGTTTCAACATCCGGGTAGTGTTCCGCAATCACAGCATTGATTTTGTAATCGAGTCCCGATTCATTCCTTTTAGCATCGTACAAACGATAAATTTTTTCGTGCCGGGCAAAGTGTTTGTCCACATTGTGCTCAGAGCTGTAGAATAAGGCAATTAAAATACAGGCTGTAAAACCTATGGCAAACCCACCAATAATAAGCGATGAATACAGCTTATTCTTCAACAAATTCCTGAATGCCAGTTTTATTTTAAATCGTAGCATAGTTTTCGTTTTTTATTATTCGTATCGCAGTGCTTCAACAGGATTTCGCGTAGCTGCCCGCCAACTTTGCCAACTCACGGTTAACAACGCAATTCCCAGAGCCATTAAACCTGCCAAAGCAAAAATCCACCAGCTTAATGTTGTTTTATAGGCAAAATTTTCGAGCCACTTGTGCATGGCGTAGTACGCAACCGGAGAGGCGATAACAAATGCGATTGCTACCCATTTTATAAAGTCTTTATTGAGTAAAACTACGACTTCGGAAATAGTAGCTCCGTTCACTTTCCGCACGCCAATTTCTTTTATCCTGTCACGACTAATAAAAATTACCAGCCCCAGCAATCCCGCAACCGATAATAAAATCGTCCACAAGGCAACAAACTCGATAAACCGCGCCATTTTTTCTTCTTTCGCATAAAGTTGATTCATCGAATCATCCAGAAACTGCACTTCAAATTGGTTTTTCGAGTCGAACTGATGAGCTGTATTTTTAATGAATTGAAGTGTCTGGGTGTAGTTCCCAGGAGCCAGACGAAGCAGCAACTGGTTTTTCCGGTTCTCTGTCCGCCAAAAAGCCATAGCGGGAACTTCTGATTTTAATGATGCAAAATTAAAATCTTTGGCAACCCCAACTACTGGGTGCACTTCTTCGTTAAAACCATTAATTGTCCTTTCCAATGGTTTTTCCCAGCCAAACTGTGCAACTGCTTTTTCATTCAAAATAAAATTACCAATATCGCTCTGGTCACCACTTAAAAACTCACGTCCTTGAGTTAACTGAATTCCGAAAAAATCGATGAAACGGTCGTCGATAGGCCAGCATGTAAACGAAATGTACTGTCCATCTACTTCGCGTCCCCACCCCATACCTACATTCCCAGGAATAAACTGAGCATAAGTATAATCTACTATATTTTGGTTGTTCATCAGCTCATCAGCAAAGGCTTTATAATGCTTTCGAAGTTCGGGAGAAGTTGACATATAAACCACATGATCCTTGTTAATTCCGATATCAAAATTCCGCCAAAAATTCAATTGTTTCTCGATGAGCAGAGAGGACATTATTAACGCAATAGTGAAAACAAACTGGACAATAATCAGCGCATTTCGTAAATATTTTCCTTTACCAGTAAAGTGATTATTGCCTTTTACAGATTGCGCAATAGGTGGCGATGTAATATATTTTGAAGGGTAAAACCCCGCAAGTACACCAAACGCCAGAGCAAACAAGAAAAAGAAGAGAATGAATACATACCTTTCAGTCATTTCCAGCCCCTGGATGGAAAACATCGATTCTATAAAATGATAGCTAATCCAATATATTCCGAGGGAAAAAACCATGGCCAGTATTGCCAGCAATACCGATTCAGCCATAATTTGCATCATTGATGACATACGCCGCCCTCCCAGCACCCGGCTTATCGATAATGCTTTAGCGCGCAAAGGTGCCTGAGAAGTAGAAAAATTAATGAAATTAACAGCTCCCATAACCACAAGAATAACGATGAGCATAGTGAGTACCTTTAATACAACAGGATTGGTGTATCCTGACAAAAACCCATCGTTATAAAAATGCAGCTCCTTCAATGGACGGAGGTGTATAAAAGTATCCGTTCCGGTGTATTGTGATTTTTCCTGTTCAATTTGCTGTTCAATTTCAGGTATTGTTTCAATTTTTGCCGCAATTGCACTAACATCACTACCTGGTTGTAGCAGCATTATATTGTTAAAACTCCACTCACTCCATCTGTCAAAGTAGGCATATTGTTCTTCTGCGTTGTATACAGAAAAGGCAATAATACAATCTGCCTGAAAACTGGAGTTTTTCGGAATATCTTTCATCACTCCAGTTACCTTATAAGTGACATTATCCGTAAGAATATTTTGTCCGATCGGATTTATATCACCAAACAGCAAGTGAGCTAATTTTTCTGAAACTACCGCTGAATGAGGTTCTATTAAGGCTGTCTTTTGATCTCCCACTACCAGCGGAAACGAAAACATTTCGAAAAAGGCAGAATCGGCAAAATAGTAGTTTGAAAAAAACTTTGTATTTGTTTCATTCAGTTCAGGTGTCGTAATATAATTGTTTCGATGTGTCAAGCGTGTCACCGATTTAATTTCCGGAATATTCTGCTTGATTACCGCGCTCATTTTTGCCGGAAGCCAACTGCCTTCTCCCCGAAGTTCGAGACGATAAATCGAATCTCCATTTTCATGAAACTGGTCAAAGCTTTTTTCAAAACTCACATATAAACTCAGAATAATAATTCCGGTAAAAGAAATCACCAGGCTCAAAAGGGTTAATCCTGATGATGTTTTGTATTTAAGAACTGATTTTAGTATACGTTTAAAATGTAGCATATATTATGTTTTCAGGTTTTATGTTTACTCATACCGAAGTGCCTCAACCGGATTTCGCGTAGCAGCCCGCCAGCTTTGCCAGCCTACTGCCATAAACGCAATAAGCAGTGCAAAGGCAGCACTAAGCAGAAAATATACAGGACTGATGGAAACGCGGTTTATAAAATGTTGAAGCCATTGCTGCATGGTAAAATAGCTTCCAACAAAAGCTATCGCAATAGCAATAAGAACCAAGACAAATGTTTCTTTCAACAGCTCGCGAACAACCTGTTTTTCGGTACTGCCTATTACTTTCCGTATTCCAATCTCTTTTTTTCGTCGGTTTACATTTAGCACCGAAAGCGCCATTAAACCAATAAAACTGATGATGATTGCCAGTCCGGCACCGGTGGTAACCAGTTTTATCATACGCTCTTCGTTGGTGTATTTATTGGCGTAAACATCGGTTAACAGAAACTTGCTAATGATGAGTTCGGGCGAATAACTTTTAATCACCTCATCAATTTGTGCCAGTTGGGCAGAACTAGTACCTGCTTTTGTGCGCACATAAAGGTTGTTTACGTTGCTGGGTTTGTTTGTTATAACAAGAGGTTCGATAAGAGCCCCGGGATGATCGATATAATAAAAATCTTTTGCGATGGCGATTACCGTTAAGGGATCTTTGAACATTTGAACCAAGCTCCCAACTTTTACATCAGCTCCCAACATTTTTGCAGCTGCTTCATTCAGAATAACGGCATTTTTATCCGCTTCCGATTTATTGAAATACCGACCATCAACAAGATCCAGTTGCATGGTTTTTGCAAATCCGGGACGTACCCGATATTCATTTACACTATTAAAATTTCCCGGATCGCCATAATTTCTGATTCCTTGTCCGCTTGAACCTTGCCCCATCCCATGATCAGAAAAAGCTACATCTTCAACAAATGCCAGTTGCGTTAAGTCATCAGCAATTGACGACGCGCTTCTTCTCACCTCGTTATTCAGGTTGGTAACGCCAATTACATTATCGGGATTAAAACCAAGTGGCACTTCTTTTAAATAGTTCACCTGGGCAAATACAATTACCAGCGCACTAATGAGAAAAACCGATATGGAAAACTGTGAAATAACAGCAATGCGCGACAGTGTGCTTTTCCGTTTTACCTTGGACGATTTTCCTTTGAGCGCATTAACGAGGTTTAATTTCGACAAATAATAACTTGGATAAGCACCCGAAACAAATATTAAAACCGCAAGAATTGCCAATACCAACAGAATTCCGGAGAAAGAAAACATGTCTGACAACTCGATCTGACTTTGCATAAGGTTGGAAAACGAAGGCTGAACAAGCGCTGTTAGTCCTAAAGCCAGCACAAACGACAATAGGCTGATCACTGATGTTTCGGTAAAAAACAAACGCGACAATGTGCTTTGCGTTGCTCCCAACGATTTTCGTGAAGCAATTTCGGCAATTCGTTTTTCGCCATGCAAAACGTACAGATTAATGTAGTTTACCATGGCAATAAGCAACACCAAAAAGGCAATGCCTGCAATGATAAAAACGTGCGTTAAATTGGCTTTTGGCGAAAGGTCAAAATCAACCACAGTGTGCAAATGCAAATCTGCCAGCAATTCTGCTCCGGTTTCTACAGTCGCATTAAAAGGTTCACCCCATGGTTTCATTAACTCGTTGTTTGCAGCGGCTATTTTTTCGCCAACTGCAGCTAAATCGGCGTTCTCGTCAATTCGGAAATAAGTGTACAGTTCAAGCCCTCCCCAGTTTTCGGGATGAACCGTCTGCATCGACATCAATAAATCGAAATTAAAATGCGTGTTGTTGGGTAAATCATTAATTACACCCGTTACTGTAGCCGACTCCTCCGAAACATTCAAAACCTCGCCAACACAATCCACGGTATTAAATACCTTTAATGCCGTTGACCGGGTAATAACCACGTTGTTTTCACCTACCAAAGCATTTCTGGTGTTTCCCTGAATTAACTCCAATCCGAATACATCGAAGAAATCCTTATCGGCAAACAGTAATTGAAAGTTGGGAAATTTTTGTTTCTCGTATTCCGCTGTTGTTTCCCACCCTCTGTAAATTTGTGTTGCCGATTTTATTTCCGGAATGCTTGACGGAATTTCAGTGTATGAGCTGCGTAAACAGATTCCCCAATTTGTAACATTGCCTTCTTCGGTAACTTTGTTGTAGATTCTTAAAACATTGTTTTTTGTTTGGAAATGCTGGTCGTAACTAAGTTCGTGTTTTAGGTAAACCGACAAGAGCAACACTGCGCTCAATCCGATGGCTAATCCGGGAAGGTTTACAAAAACCAACAAGGGATTTCGCCGAAACATTCTGAATATAAATCGTAAATTTTTCATGGCTTTAATTGTTTTGTAAGGGTTTCACTTCGACAGAAATCCTCAATATTCAGTGTGCTATAACAAAATCTCTCCCATTTCTTTTTTCACCTCTTCGGTGATGATCATACCGTCGAACAGGTTAACAACACGATGGGCGAATTCCGAGTCGTGCAACGAGTGAGTTACCATTACAATGGTTGTTCCTTCGCGATTGAGTTCAGTAAGCAGGTTCATTACTTCCAGACCGTTTTTCGAGTCGAGGTTACCGGTAGGCTCATCGGCAAGAATCAGCTTCGGATTGGCAACTACTGCACGGGCAATGGCCACACGTTGCTGCTGACCACCCGAAAGTTGCTGTGGAAAGTGCTTTGCGCGGTGAGCAATTTTCATACGCTCCAGTACTTTCTCTACCATTTCTTTGCGCTCGCGGGCTTTTAGTTTCAGGTAAATAAGTGGAAGCTCCACATTTTCGTATACATTCAGTTCATCGATCAGGTTAAAGCTCTGAAATACAAAACCGATATTTCCTTTGCGCAGCATGGTGCGATTGCGTTCTTTTAGCTGTCCAACCTCTGCGCCGTCAAAGTAATATTCACCGCTTGTAGGATTATCCAGTAATCCGATGATATTCATTAAGGTTGATTTACCACAACCCGAAGGTCCCATAATGGCAACAAATTCACCCTTTTTTACATGTAGGCTTACCTCATTCAATGCACTGGTTTCCACTTCTTCTGTGCGAAATACTTTTGTTAGATTTTCTGTCTTTATCATGATATTTTTGTTTTGTTATTTGATTCTATTTTTGTCATTTCGAAGGAGGAACGACTGAGAAATCTCCATCTTATAGAAACAGATTTCTCCTCCTGCGTCGTCGAAATAACAAGCAACTTTTGCCTTTCTACTTTTTCCTTTTTACTTAAACACAATCCTGTCGTTATCGCCAAACAAATCGTAGCTCGAAGTAATCACTTTCTCGCCCGGTGTTAAACCTTCAAGAACTTCGTAATACTGCGGATTTTGTTTTCCGATGCGGATGCTGCGCTTTTCGGCTTCCGTTTCGTTATCATTTAACACATAAACCCACTGTCCGCCGGTACTCTGGAAGAAACCACCTTTTGGAATCAACACTGCTTTTTCGGGTTGCCCCAGCTGTAATTTTGTATGATATGTTTGCCCGGTACGGATATTATCCGGTTTAGCTCCCTCAAAGATCATATCAATTTCGAACTGACCTTCGCGCACTTCCGGATATACCTTTTTAACGGTAAGGTTGTAATTTTCACCTCCACGATCAAAGGAAGAATTTAAGCCTCGACGCACACGGTCGATGTAGTGCTCGTCGATAAGTGCATTAATTTTAAAGTCGGTTAAAATATTCACCATCCCAATTCGCTGTCCGCGGGCGATGGACTCTCCAATTTCGGCATTCAATAATCCCAGCTGACCATCGGCAGGTGCTTTTACATTCAGGTTGTCTAAACGCAGGCGGGCCATTGCCAGATTATCGCGCATATTGTCCAGACTCTCATCCATATTTTGCTTTTGGTTTGCACGGAAAATCGAGTCCTGCTCGAACTTCAGGTAAGTCAATTCCTTTTCTTTTAATGCCAGCTCATAATCCTCTTTGGCTTGCAAGTAATCCTCACCGGCAATCAAATCATCTTCATACAAGGCTTTGTATTGTTTGTACTTGCGCTCGGCTTGAGTTACCTGAAGATCGATTTGCAGCTTGGCCCGTTGGTTCCCGATCTGTTGCTGCTCAATGGCAATTTGTGTATTCCGAAGTTCGTTGGAATGGTAAGCCATATTCGACTCGCTGTTCATGATCGTCGTGTTCAGGTCGTTGTTTTTCAAGCGTAAAATAACGTCACCTTTTTTCACCATCTCACCTTCTTCAATAAAAATCTCTTCCACTTTTCCGCCTTCTTCCACATCAAGAAAAATGGTAGTAATCGGCTCCACCTGGCCAATTACGGTAATGTAATCGTTAAACTCTCCGTCGGTAACGGAGCTTATGGTAAGCTTGTCTTTCTCGGCCCGAAATACGGAACCGCTACTTCCCAAAACTACTTTGTACAATAGGAAGGCAAACGCCAATCCGCCAACAATCCAAATAATGTGCTTGGCTTTTAAGCCTTTCTTTTTTTCAATTTTTTTATCCATTCCCATATCTATGGTCTTTAAAACTTTTTTCTATTTAATTTTCTGTCAACCGCTACTGATTACTTCCCGCTGTTTCCCAAAAACGCTGTCCGCGGTAAAACTGCAACACCTTCATTTTTATCTCCCACTGCGTACGCGAGCGCAAAACCTGACTCTGAGTATTTGCCAGGCGGTTTTTAGCAATGTAGTAATCGTTAATGTCAATCAATCCCTGGTCGAATTTCTTTTCAGCTGCCTGAAAAGCCAACTCGTCAACCTCCGTACGTTTTACATACTGACTGTGTTCTTTGTACAAAGCTTCCAGTTCAGTAATGTTATTTACCATCTCGAAAAACAGTTTTTGTCGTTCGTCGTCGAGATTATTTTGAGCACGTTCCAGTTCCAGTTTGGCCTTTTTCACCTCTGAACGATTGCCCCACCGGCTAAAAACCGGGATACTTAACGACGCTCCTACATACTGGTTTTTGTTGTTTTTCCACTGATCGCCAAAACCCACAGTATTTCCATCGGCATCGGTGTTGGTTTCGTAAAAACCTGTACTAATTGATCCTCTGGCATAAACCGAAGGATAAAGTGCCGAGCGACTTAAAGCAAGACCTTTTTCCGTGGCTTTCACATTGGCATAAATCGATTGATAATAAGGAGACCAGCCGGTGTACTGCTCAAAAAGCTGTCGCGGCTGAGCTACTTGTTCATTTATTACCACCGATGATTCATCGAGCAATTCCATTTCTTCAGCAGAAACAAGGTTCATCAACTGCTTTAATGTTAAAGTCGTTGTTTCCAGGGTGTTTTCAATCTGAATTTTGTTGAGTTCTTCGCGCTCCAGATTGGCGCGCATTTCCAGCAAGTCGGTTTTGGCTTTTAACCCGACTTCCACTTTCTTTTCTGTTGTTTTCAAACTTAGCTTCGAGGCTTCCACCTGCTCGTTGGCAATTTCGAGCATTCCTTTATAATAAACCACATCAAAAAAGGCCATCATCACGTCAAATGCCAATTTATCGGTTGCATTTATACGATTGTATTCCGAGGCCTGTTTTCTGAATTTCTGGTATTTTATCTGGTTCTGAAGACGAAATCCATCAAAAACAGCTATTGACGACGACAAATCGTAACTGTTATTAAAAAACTCGGTGTTAATATAGGCGTTGGTGTTTGGATCCACCGAACGGCCAAAGCTCAATCCCGCACTAGTTGAAGCACTTATTCCCGGCAGCATATTGCGTTTAGCCTGCTGCGCGTCTTCCAGCGATATTTTTTCAAGAATCTCGTATTCCTTTAGATTGATGTTGTTTTCAATGGCATAAGAAATACATTGGCTCAGGCTCCATTTTTGCTGGGCCTGAACCGTATTTCCTATCATCAAATAAAAAATTATAATGAGAACTATTCGTTTCTTTATCATCGTGTAAAAATTGTTTCTACCACACGTGCCATTATAATGCCACAAACCCAAATACCTGATATTCTGACTATTAAAATCTAAACATTTCTTTGATCGTTAAAAATATTTACAGAAAATTGTAAAATATTTTTACAGTTGATTGGAAATGATTTGGGCATGGTCTAATTTTGATCCATCAGTTCCATAATTATTTGTCATTTCGAACGCAGTGAGAAATCTGTTTCTTCAGAATCAATTGTAAGAGATTTCTCAGTCGTTCCTCCTTCGAAATGACAACAACATTGTTTACTATGCCAAAAGGAAA
Organism: uncultured Draconibacterium sp.; assembly: GCF_963676815.1. Taxonomy (NCBI): domain Bacteria; kingdom Pseudomonadati; phylum Bacteroidota; class Bacteroidia; order Marinilabiliales; family Prolixibacteraceae; genus Draconibacterium; species uncultured Draconibacterium sp. Next base: position 2,268,327 of record NZ_OY781365.1, on the reverse strand, counting down.
CATCTTAATAGTTGACGACAACAAAAGTATAATCAGCACTCTGGAAATTTTGCTGGGACAGGAGTTCGATGCTGTTAAAGGAATTACCAATCCGAACCTCATTCCCAATGAACTCCGAACAGGCAACTACAATGTTGTTATTCTCGATATGAATTTTCAGGCCGGTATAAACACCGGAAACGAAGGTTTATACTGGCTCGAACAGATAAAAAAGAGCTATCCTGATATTTCGGTGGTGTTGATTACTGCCTACAGCGAAGTGGAACTGGCGGTAAAAGCACTGAAGCAGGGAGCTACCGATTTTGTACCAAAACCCTGGGATAACAGCAAACTGCTGGCTACGATAAAAGCAGCTGTTCAGCTGAATTTTTCGAAAACAGAAGTTGGTAAACTCAGGCAAAAAGAAGCCGGTTTGAAACAGGAACTCAACCGCGACCAGAAATTTATTATTGGCTCGTCGCCACAACTTACGCAGGTGATGAATATGGTACGAAAAGTGGCAAAAACCAATGCCAATATTCTGATTACTGGCGAAAACGGTACAGGAAAGGAACTGATCGCCCGCGAAATTCACCGCCTCTCGCAGCGCCGAAACGAGGTTATGGTGAGTGTGGATATGGGTGCCATTAGCGAAACACTTTTTGAGAGCGAACTTTTTGGGCACGTAAAAGGTGCTTTTACCGATGCTCGTGAAAACCGCGCCGGTAAATTTGAAACCGCTCACAAAGGAACACTGTTTCTCGACGAAATCGGGAATCTTTCGTTTCATTTACAGGCTAAATTACTGGCTGCCATCCAAAACCGCGAGTTTATGCGGCTTGGTTCCGATAAACCAATTCCGGTGGATATCCGATTAGTTTGTGCTACCAACAAAAAACTGGAGAATATGGTTGCTGAAGGTTTGTTTCGCGAAGATTTGCTGTATCGCATTAACACCATTCAAATAGAAGTTCCGCCACTGCGCGAAAGAGGCGACGACATAATTGTTCTGGCCGATTTCTTTCTGAAAAAATTTGCTGCCAAGTACGAAAAACACGGATTAAAAATAAACCAACCTGCGCAGGAAAAACTGCTGAAATACAACTGGCCTGGCAATATCCGCGAACTACAACACACCATTGAAAAAGCTGTAATCCTGAGTGATTCGTTGGTGTTAAAACCAGAGGACTTTTTCTTTAAACAGGTTTTTGCATCGAAATTTGAAGATGAACTGCTAACCATTGAAGAAATGGAACAACGTATGATCGTTTCTGCCATAGATAAAAATGCCGGGAACATGAGCCTGGCCGCCGAAAAGCTTGGAATTACGCGGCAAACGCTTTACAACAAAATCAAAAAATACGGGCTATGATTAGTAAGAACCTATACTTTAAAATCCTTATCAGAGTCCTGCTTTTGTTGGCCAGCGCCCTATTTTTAGGTTGGCTGATCTTCGACCGGCAAGCCTATGTTTTTGCTATCATTCCTTCCCTGTTTATTTTGGGTGTAACTATTAACCTCATCTATTTTCTGAACCGCATCAATCGTCGGATATTCTACTTTTTCGATGCCATACGAAACGAAGATTCAACATTGCGTTTTCCAAACAACGTCAACAATAAAACAATTAACGACCTGAACCAAAGTCTGCAAAAGGTAAATACGCAAATACAACAAATTTACCTCGATAACCAGAAACAGGAACAATATTTCCAGGCACTTCTGGAACATGCTGCCACGGGGATGTTCACCTTTAACGAAAAAGGATTTATTCTGCATTCGAATAAGCTGGCCAAACAACTTTTTGAGGTGGATGTTCTGACACATATCAACCAGTTGGAGCGGATTGATCCCAAACTTTTTCAAACGATAAAAGAGATTCAGCCGACAGAACAACGCCTGATTACACTGCACGTAAAAAGCGGTGTTATTCAGTTGCTCATCAAGTCGAATTCGTTTATTTCCGAGAAGGATGAACTGATGTTGATTTCTGTGCACGACATTAAAAACCAACTGGATGAAAAAGAGCTGGAATCGTGGCGCAAACTGATACGTGTAATGATGCACGAAATCATGAACTCGATCACTCCGGTTACTTCGTTATCGGAAAGTCTGGCCGGATATTTTTACAAAAACGGCGCAATGGTTTCGCCGGAAGACATTAATGCAAAGACGATTGAAACAACCATTCGCGGACTGGAAGTTATTCGCGAACAAGGCAAAGGTCTGATCAATTTCGTGGAGTCGTATCGAAAAATTACGCGGCTTCCGGCTCCTGAAAAGAAAGTCTTCCAGGTGAGTAACCTCATCGATCATATTCGTATTTTATCGTCTTCGTTTGAAAATGCCGAACATGTTGAATTATCTTGCAATGTTGAGCCAGCAGAACTGGAATTACATGCCGATGAAAAGCAGATTTCGCAGGTATTGATCAACCTCGTGAAAAATGCGTATCAGGCCAATGAAGGCAATGAAAATGCAAAAATAACGATAAAAGCAACGGTCAACGACGCAGGACACCCAACCATTTCGGTTACTGACAACGGACCAGGAATTTCGGATGAATTGATGGATAAAATCTTTGTGCCCTTCTTTACCACAAAAGAAAATGGTTCCGGTATTGGGCTCAGCATTTCCCGGCAGATCATGCAATTGCATGGTGGCAGCTTAAAAATGAGCTCTGTTCCTGATAAATATACTTCAGCAGTTTTGGTATTTTAAGAAAAAAAGAGGTTGTTAAACCAACAACCTCTCTCAAACTAAACTAGACTATTTCTGAAAAACTCCAGGGTATTTTTGGATAAAATCAAAAAACACAAGCACTACCATGTTGCTTTTCTGTTATTTTGATTAACTGCAGCTCCTTTAGCGTTAATAATACTTTTAACTTCACTACCCTCGTTACCACCAAGCCAAATGGTAGTTGCCTGATGAAAGTTTTGTTCCAAATTCTGCGGAGCTTCAATCGCATAATCAACAATAGCTGCACTATTAAAAAACACGTTATAAATACCCAGTCCCCAGGCATTGTGATTTGTGACATGATCGGCTACTTTATAAGATGCATATCCATTTTTACCATCGTGTTGCCAGGCTTCAGGAGTTGGTACATAATAAGGCATCTCGCACTGGTAAAAATAAACTGTTCCATTTTCGCCGTTCCATATCGTCTGATACTCCTGAAAATGCTCGTTAAAAAGGCCATAAATCGTAACATCATTACCGTTAACAGTTAAACCATTAGCCGCCCTGTTTATATCCCAACCCACGCCATTTCCGTGATCTGCGCGCCACAGCCAAACATGATCAACCACAACATTGTTACTGTTTATGGTTAAGCAATTTTTGGTAGTTCCGGCATGAAAACCTCCTACACGAATAAAAAGATCATAAACAAATGTGGGATTTTCGCTATGATCCGAATCTGCACCAGGCTCTCCTATCTGAATCAGCTGATCAGTTTTAGTTAAACCGGCATCCACCAGAATACTGCTTAAAGTTACACCATCAACATCGGCAATTTTTATCACCGGATTTTCTTCTTCAGGAATCAGCGATGGCAATCCCATTCCAATTAAGATTGTTCCCGGATTTGTTACTTCAAGACTATTTTTTAGCCAATAAATTCCGGGAGTAAAAAGAATATTTTTCCCTTTTGCCAATGCGGCATTAATACTTTCTGAATTATCAACTTTTGGATGAGTAATATAAAATTCTGAAATACTAATTTTTTTATTTCTGTTATCATTCGTACTGTCCCAGCTAACACCTTTTGTCTTCTCTTTTAATGCAGGAACCTCAAGCCACAATTCGCCCAAGTTATTCATCGTCCAAAACGGTTTTTCCCGAACAAATGGTGTGTTATCAATCGAAAGATATGGTTTGTCTGGCCAATCAGTTTTGGGCGCTCCAATAACACCTAAAGAAACCATGTTCCATAGTCCTCCTGTACAACTTTCCCATTCGCTGTTTCGTGAGAACCACTGTTGCTGACCTCCAAAAACTACCTGCCCGTCAATTTTTGAATCGGCTAAAAAACCTCCACTGGCAGCGCCATTATCATGAAGCTGCAAATTCCCTTTTACATGAACTCTCCGCATTGGAGCAGCTTGAGAAACTCCCCAAACATTGGTAGAATCAGCTGATGGATTTATCGTTAGGTTTTCAACTGCACGCCAAAAATTTATGAGTACGCTGCCATTATAGGTTGGTGGTGCAACTGCCGTTACCGAACCATTAATTGTTACATCATTTGGCGATTGTCCTAATCCGATAACATGTGTATAATACCCCACTTTTACATCGAGCTTATACTGGCCCGGTTGAAATAAAAAGGCAAAACGATTCTCGTTAAATTCACTCTCGTTAGTGGTTTGAATGGCGTACACTGAATCGATTAAATGCTGAATCGATCCCATTTCCATTTCGGGTGAAAACAGGTATACATTCTCGCCCAGATCAGTGTAATTTTGACTCTCCTTTTTGTCCGCCAAATTGCATTGACTCAGTAGAAGAATTAAAAATAAACTCCAGAATATTTTATACATTTTATAATTTTTTTTTCAGTTTCCGGCACATATTCCACACGCTAATGGACATACCAATAGCTTAATAATATGAGTTATGGGCGCCGTAAATTCAGATTTTATCCTATATGCTTATTTTGTATTTTCCTTTTCAATAATGACTCACCCGCCTAAATTTCAACTGGAAATTCGCACTCATGAATTCTGCTTATAAGCTTGTTACAAAACGATACTTGCCGGATTTTAAAGTATAAACAGCTTTTCCATTCTCGAACCGAAGTAGTTCGCAACCATCAGCATCCAAAATATCACTTTCCGACTTTGCAGGCAAATACAAGGTTGCTGAAGTGTTTGCCGGAACAGTTGCCGTATAAGTTAATTGGTCATCTTCCACTTCCCATCTACTGTAGATCTTTCCGTACATCGAATCATAGTAACCTTCTGCCCAGGTCATTTCTCCTGTAGGATCAGGTGTAGGCTGAAGAATAAATTTCTGAAATCCCGGTTCATCGCGCTGAATACCGAGCGAATAAGCGATCATCCATTGTCCAACGGCACCAAACGAATAGTGGTTAAAGGAGTTCATGCTGTTGTTGCCGCCAAAACCATTCTCAACAGTGTAACCATTCAGGCGCTCCCAAATTGTTGTTGCTCCCTGATCGATGGAATACAACCATGATGGATACTGATTATTTTGCAGAAGCTTATAAGCATGCTCGTTGTATCCGTAATCTGAAAGTGCTTTGCTCACCCACGAAGTACCAATAAAACCGGTCATTAATGAATATTCCGGGCGTTCGACACCTTCGTCATCCAGGTTCTTGCGTTCAATACTTTCGGCAAGTTGTTGCGCCATTTGCTGCTCCTTGTTTTCATCAAAAGCGTTAAGCGCCAAACCTACCGCATAAGAAGTTTGCGTATCTGCCAGTTTGAACTCGGCTTTTTGTCCAGGAGGAGCACCAAAGCCGCCACCACCAATTAATCCTATTGTTTTTCCTTCATCGTTCACAAAGGTCTTATTGAAAAAGTCTTTTCGATCCTGATACATCTGCTCAAAACGTTTGGCATCCTGATCTTTTCCCAAAAGTTCCGCAGTATTTTTTATAATCCACAAATCGTAAACATGATAAGCAGTTGCCAAAAATTGTGGCCCAAGCTGATTGTTCTGTGGCCCCAACCAGTCGCCCAATTGAACATCGTTGCTCAGTCCTGTTTTCGGATCAATCGAATTATCGAGGTATTCAATGTAAGCCACCATTGCGTCGTAGTGCTCAGCCAGCAGCGCCTCATCGTTGTATTGCTGGTAAACTTCCCATGGCACTGTTAAACCAGCACTTCCCCAAAGTACACCACCAAAACCACCGCCGATTGGAGCGATGTCGGTAAACTTACCACTTGACTTTTGCACATCGCGCATGGCAATCATATGGCGGCGCAAAAACTGAGAAGTATTAGAGATATAAGTTGCTGTTCTGGAAAACACAGAAATATCACCCGACCAGCCCATTCGCTCGTTACGTTGCGGACAGTCTGTGGGAAGGGTCAGAAAGTTATCGACATTTGACCACACGAGGTTCGACCAAAGTTGATTCACTTTTGAATTGGAGGTTTCGTAATCAGCAGTTAGCTCAACCACCGAGCTAATTGAAACGCCCTGAACAGCTTCCAACGGCAGCGGCTCATCAACACCGGTAATTTCAATATACTGGTACCCGTGGGAAGTAAATTTTGGCTGGAAAACCTGCTCTCCATTTTTCATGATGTACATATCCTGGCTAATGGCGGCACGGTAATTTTCGGTCATAATCATTCCCACGTTATCGCCGGATTCTTCCAAATCGGGGTACAACATTTCCGAAAAACGAAGAATCATTGTATCGCCGTCAGTTCCGTTGGTTATCGTAATTTTAGGAACACCAACAAAGTTCTGCCCCATGTTGTAAACATAAACCCCCGGCCGCACTTCTTCCATACTTTGTGCGGTTAATGTGGTGTATTCTCCGGCATTATTACCAATCTGACCGATCAGTTTCATTTCATTGAAATTGAATTGGGTAACCTCGCCTGTAAAATCTCTTTCTTCCTCATCGAAAGTAGTTCCTTCAAGCGGGACAACAGAAGCCGATTCCCAGCCGGAATTATCAAATCCGGGTTCCGACCACCCGGATATATTTTCCTCTTTTGTGGCGTTATAAATTTCGCCAAGATCGAGGCTGCTGTATTGAATTGGGCCATCGTTATAGAATTGCCAGTCCGTATCATTCGTAACAATCACATCTTTTGAACCATCGCTGTAGGTAACTACCAACTTTGCCAGTAACGACTGACGGTCGCCGAAGTGGTTCCAGATAGCACCAAAACTTAACAGGCCACTCCACCAACCCTCAGAAAGCGTTGCTCCCATGGCATTCGCACCTTCCTGTAATTGACCGGTAACATCGTAAGTTTGGTAAAAATGTGATTTGTTGTATTGTGTTTGCCCGGGATTATAATAGTCGTTTCCTACCTTTTTCCCATTAATTTGCATCTCGTAAATACCGCGGGCAGTAACATACAAACGAGCCGCTTCAATTCCTTTTTTCGTTTTGAATTCGGTGCGTAGCATCGGTGCTGAATTACAACTCGGATCGGCAACAATAAAGGTTCCGTTTGCACCACCATCAACAATATACGAGTTATCCGCAATTTCAAGGTTATCTGCGAATATACCATTGTAATCTCCAGCCAAATCTTCTTTAAAAAGGGTATTATTTGGTGTCCGGTCATTAAATATCTCAAGGTTTGAAAACCTGGCCTTTTGTCCGGCATCCATTGCAAATCCCATATCGCAAACCATTCCAAATGGAATGTAGTCGTGATTGTGTCCTATCGGATTCAGGATTATGGTTGCTCCACTGTTACCTTGCCCAAACATTGGCATTCCACCACTTGGCTGATCCGCCTTATGGCCTACAAAAAAGTCTTCCTTCCCGTCAATGCTTATCGTAATTTTTCCATAAGCACTATTAAATGCGATATTATGAGGGGCATATTTATTTTTTGAATTGATTACAGAGGATTTTACCGTAAATGTTTTAAAAGGCTCATCAGCCCGATCATCGGGAGCGTAACCTGCGCGGTAAATATTCAATTTTGCCAATCCGTTTGCCGAATTTTCAAGGTCTGAAATATCCAACTCGATTTTGATATAGCTTTCGTTGAGTTTGTTTTCGAGTTGGTAAACGTTCTTGTATTTATCCATTAAACGAAGGTCGTTGGCGCCATAAATAAAGCCGGCTTTTGTGCTTCCTTCTTCAATGGCCACCTTATATTTCAATCCAAAAATCAGCTGGTAATCTGCAAAGAAAACCAGGTCGTCATCCGATCCTCCAATCCATTTCGCACCATTCCAGGCTTCAATGTCCGGGTTCATCATACCGGTTTCAAACCATGAACTTGCCGCGTGCATTTCATTGTTCTGATCCCAGACATTCACAGTCCAGTTATATCTTGTTTCAGCGTTCAAAGGTTTGCCTGCATATTCTATCGCCAAAGCTTTATTGTCCTCAATCTTACCCGAATCCCAAACGAGTTCGCCATCGGCACTAGTTACTTGTAACTGATAGGCAGTTTGATAAAATCCACGTTGATTTTCGGGAGCTTTCATCTGCCATCCGAAGCGTGGAACTTCCACATCTATTCCCAATGGAGTTGGCGTATACTCAACGGTAAGTTTATCAATTGCCACCTTTTCTTGTGAGCAGCTAAACATAACAGCTAAAACCACTACCAGTAAATACGCGGTTAAATGTTTTTTTAAGAATCCGGTTTTATTCATTTTTTAAGTTTTTATCTAACGATTAGTTTTTCCCTTTTTGAACCAAGATCAATAATATACAGACCTGAAGATAAGAAAGATAAATCAACAACTCCATGTCCGGAAAGATTTTCGGTATACATTATTTGCCCTTCCGCATTATAAATATGAATTGGGACATTGTTGAAGTTTTGTAAGTTATAATTCAGTAATCGATCGTCACCCAGTGGATTTGGATAAATATCGATCGACTGATTATATTCTATAACCGATGTCTGCACATCCTGCTTCCCCCACGAATATATTTCCCATCCGTCGATGACATTACGATTGGCATTTATCGGATTACTTCCGCCTTCCATCGAGACAAAACCACCTTGTCCCAACAGCGCCATTTGGCCGTTTGAAAGGTTTATCCAGTAAAACTTTTCCGTTTCGCCAATTTCATCTTTGGTGCAGGTCATTGAAGTGGTGCCGTTATTCGAGCTAACATATTTTCCATTATTACCGAGCAATGCAATCTTGCCATCACCGGCATCAACAACAGTAAAAATCTCGGTTTCTCTAACCGTGAAAGTATTGCAGGTCATTGGCGACGTTCCGTTCTCAGAACTGATGTAACTGCCATTGTAGGCTTCAAACCACACGTTATCTCCAATTCCAATGTACGAATCGGTGGTTGTAAAATTTACAATAGTGTCTATCAATACATCATTTCGCTGAAAATTGGGTGTCGTAAATTTATCCCACTTTGCTTTTATCTCCTCTTCGGTATCGAAGTTTACATCGGGCTGCGGGTTAAAATTACCCAGGTACAATCCCCAATTTCGTTCGTTTGTATTGTTTTTATAACACCAGTTCGACCACGATCCGCTGAAAGAATTGATTCCGTTCATCCACTTGCTCCAAAGATCAAGATGATGCCAGAAGTTATATTCCCCGGCCAGCACAGGTACATTCCAGTGCATTTGATGCCACGACAAGTCCGCCAAAGCATATTGAATAAAACCATTTTGCGAATCCCAGTTGTAAAAGTCGGTATTATAATAATGCGCCTGGTAAAGCATGTTTTCCCATCCTCTTAAATTCGGCGGACTAATCATATCGAAATTATAAAAAGCCTGAACCGAAATAATGTGGTCAGGATCGATCTCGCGCACTGCCTGATAAATTTTATCATACATCGCGCTGGTGCTGAACGACGTATTATTACTAACCGGTTCATTCATCAAATCGTAGGCACAAACCGCCGGTTCGCCTTTAAAATGTTCAGCTACGGCTTTCCATAAATCAACGGTCATTTGCTGGTAAGTTTGATTACTCCACAAATCGTTAGTTACCGCCTGTCCGCTTGTAATGTAACCGTCCAATCCACCGGGCGCACCATGTAAATCGAGCATCACATAAATCTCACGTTCAGAACATTGTTGAACAATCCAGTCCATCTGTGTAAAAGCGTTCTCTTTTATCGTACCGTCGTTGTTCATTACTTCCATCCAGTAAAACGGAACACGAACCATGTTCATTCCCATTGCTTTTATACTGTCGAGATCAGCGGTGGTGATCCACAGATCCTGGTAGTAATCCCAAATCGAATCGGTTTTTGCCACACCAAAACGGTCGTACATCGCGTTCCGAACCGAATAATCATCGTTCATCAACAGGTACAATTCCGAAATCGTCCAGGTGTTAAGCGAAGTTCCTGTTATTGTTATTTTCATGTACTGAGCTTCAACGGCGCCAATTTCAATATCGACAACAGTTGAAGAAGAACCACTCCCCGAGGTAATTTCAGTCCAGCTCGTACCATTTGTTGAGATTTCTATCCGGTATTGATTTGGCGATTCATTTGCATTGTCGCCACCCACCAGGCTAATTTTATCGAAAACAACTTTCTCTTTAAGATCGAAGGTCAGCGACTGTTCAACTAACGAGGTTTGGTTGGTTGATGAATTCCATCGCGTTGATTCATCTCCGTCGATAATATAATCCAGATTATCGCTTGAAACGTTGGCAGAAGCTGAAACTGTCCACTCCGAGCGATCGATTAAACCATATCCCAATGGCCCGATCCAGTGTTCCATACTTAGCCACGAACCAAAATTTGTTCCGCGCAAAGCAACAACATCACCTTCACCCGATTGGTTACGGATAACCGGACCAGCAGCTTTAAGAAAATCGGAGGAAGTGAACTGAGCAAAACAAGACTGATTGAAAAGCAATAATTGCCCGACTAAGATGACAATAATTCCTGCTATTAACTTTTTCATTTGTACCATTTTAAAGATTACACGCAGCATAAAACTTAGTGGTACGCTGCCGAAATTAGATGGTAAAATTTGGAGGGTATGTTATAGAAAATAAAGTAAGCAACCATCGTATACGGTCATACTCCGGTTGCTTACGCTACTTTAGACGTACAAATTAATATCCCGGATTTTGCTCCATATCCGGATTCAAACGTAATTCTCTTTCAGGAATTGGGAAGAGCAAACGATCGCTTGTTACGTTGTAAGCTTCGTTGATCGGTGAAACACCTTCAGGATAATAATACGCCTGTGGATTTGCTTTGATTTTTGCTCCCTGAGCATTCATAACCTCAACGGCAATTCCCCAACGTACCAAATCAGTCCAGCGTTTGTTCTCAAAAGCGAGCTCAATTTGACGCTCCCTTTGAATCGCTTCTCTCAATTCCGACTGGCTGCTTATTGACAACTCACTCAATCCTGTTCTAGGGTGTGCATGAACCATATTCAGATAAGTCAACGCATCACTGGTTTCGCCTTGTTCGTTTAATGCCTCTGCCAACATTAGCAGCACCTCAGAGTAACGATAAACCGGCCAGTCGTTATTTGTATTTGGTGCAATTTGAGCACCATGTACATATTTCTTTACGTAAGGACGATCAACATAACCTTCGCCGGTGTAGAAACCGATTGAAGCATCCAAACGTAAATCACCTTCTTCGTATTCTGCAATCAGGTCGGGTGTTGGCGTGTTCCAACCCGCATAGTTATTTGTACTTCCGCTTGGGAATCCGGGAATAACACCCGGATTGGTTAAAATCGGCAAGAAATTGTATGCCCAGTTACTTGCTGCTCCGGCTGTTGGATCATCGGTAAACTGCACTTCAAAAATCATCTCGGCATTGTTTTTATTGCCTGGATCGAAAATTGCCGCATAATCCGACAACAATGAATAACCGGTAACATTACGTAAAGCCGCTTCGGCATTTGCCCAATCTTCCATAACCAGGTAAGCATTACCCAACAAAGTATAAGCTGCACCATTTGCCACATATCCAGCGGCTTGTGCATCGGGACCAGGCAATAACCCGGCTGCCTCTGATGCATCAGCAATGATCTGCTCCAGCACCTCCTCTTTAGGAGTTCTGTTTTTCAATGTTTCCTCGTAGCTTGTTGCAGGCTCTGTCATTAACGGCACATCGCCGAAATACTGAACCAAATCGAAATGTGCAAAAGCTCTTAAAAACAAAGCCTGCCCTTTATAATTATTTTTCGAAGCTTCACTGATATCAGCGTCATCAATCTGGCTTAAAATCTGGTTAGCCCTTCCAATAATATAGTAGTTGTTATTGTATTTGTTCGATGTTGATCCGCCGTTTGAATCATCAATAAACAAATCAACATATTCTCTGTCGGCATAACCACGGTTCGATATATTGTAACTAAATGTGGTATTATCTGATCGCATTTCGCCCATTGCCCAGGCGCCGTAACCGGCCAATCCTGTGTTATAAAGCGAGCGCACCGGCTGATAAACGCCAATAATGGCCTGTGCGTAATCTGATTCGGTTTTGTAAAAATCCTCAGCCGAAACAACTGTTTCCGGCAGGTTCGTTAAAAAGTCGTCGCTGCATGAAGTTGCTCCAAGCAAGGCAGCAATTATCAAGTATATTAAATTATATTTTTTCATCTTTCTAGTCATTTTAGGATTATAAGTTCAAGTTAAGACCCAAAGTAAATGTTCTTGGCACCGGGTAAGCAGTTTTATCGTTTCCGGCATACAAACCACCGGCTGCTGATACCTCGGGGTTATTACCCGGATACTTTGTGAAAACATAAGCCTGTTGAATACTTCCGTAAACGCGTAAGCCCTTAACAATTCCTGAATTTTTAAAAGGTACCTGATACCCTAAAGTGATGTTCTTAATAGCAAAATAGCTGGCATCGTATAAGAATTTCGAGCTCATCCAGTCGCGCTCGTAACCTGTTGTTCCCGAGATTACTTTACCGTAAATTCCATCACCCGGATCTTCCGGCGAACGCCATCTGCGATCTACTGCTTCAAGCACATTAAATGCACCGTCCAGGTTAGTTGTAAATCGCTCGATATGGTTGAAGATTTTGTGGCCGAAAGCTCCCTGACCAACAATTGAAAGATCGAAATTTTTATAGCTAAAAGTGTTTGTAATACCGTAAGTTGCTTTAGGAGCAGAACTTCCGAGTACAAATTTATCGCGGTCGTCGTTATTCACCCAACCGTCGCCATCTTTATCGGCAAATTTTACAGTTCCTACCTGGGCGCCATCTCTGCCAACTTCATCAATTTCTTCCTGAGTATAATACAATCCTTCCCACTTTAATGCGTAAAGTTGACCAATTGGCTGACCTACTTCGGTAATTGTATTTTCGCCATAAATTGCAGCATTCGATGTTCCTAATTTTAGCGCTTTATTACGGTTGAAAGAGATGTTAAAATCGGTACTCCATTTAAAGTCGCCGGTTAAGTTTTTAGTGTTCAAAGTAAATTCATGTCCCCAAAATTCCAGTTCGCCAATGTTGGTAGTAAAGCTGTTAAAACCTGAAGAAACAGGAATATCAACCGTATATAACAGGTTGTCGGTATTTCTGTGGAAATAATCGTAAATCAGGTAAATGCGGTTATTGAAGAAACCGATATCGAAACCAACGTCGAACTCAGATGTATTCTCCCAGCCCAGTTCGTTGTTGTTTAGTCCATTTAAGCTTTTACCGCTCTGAAGCACGCTGTTCATAGGCGAATTGGTAGCTACCATACTTGCATATTGTGTGTAGTTACCAATGTTATTATTACCGGTTACACCATAACTTGCGCGTAACTTCAGGAATGACATTTTTGGAACCACAGACATAAATTCTTCCTCAGAAGCAACCCAACCCAACGATGCCGAAGGGAAATCTCCCCAACGATTATCCGAACCGAATTTTGAAGAACCATCGCGACGATAAGCCAACGAAATCAGGTAACGTTGTTTGTAATTGTAGTTTACACGGCTGATCAGCGAAACCAGCGACCAGTCCTGAATATCGGTTGATCCGGTAATAGTTGTTGCAACATTTAAAGTTTGAATGTTATTGTCGGGATAGCTTGATCCGTACATAACTCCACTTTCGCCGTGTGCACTTTGCGATGAGTAACCGGCCAAAACATCGAAGTTATGATCGTCGATACTCTTTTTGTAAGTCAGGATATTTTCCCACAACCACGAGTAACCGAAAGAATTGGAATGAGAACCTGAAGTACGCGAGAAATCAGTCGCACTACCAGGATCAAAAATTCCTCCTGCAGTTGAAGGACGGAATGAATCGGCAACATTACTTCCCAAATCAACACCTACTGAAGATTTGTATTTTAAACCTTTCAACAAGTCGATCTCAACAAAAGCGTTAGCCAAAACACCAATATTTTTAGCTGTATTTTTTACTACCTGCACCTGGTTGTACCAGTTTGGACCTGGTTGCGAACCGTAATCATTTCCCCATTCTCCGGAATTGATCGGAATTGATCCGTCTTCGTTAATATAAGGAGCCAATGGCGAAGTTAAAAGTGCACCCTGCAAAATACCACCTGTTTCGTACCAAACACCGTCGCTCGAAGGAGTTTTATTGTGCGTTACAGTATTCGACAGGTTTACACCCACTTTAATACGATCATTAAACTGGTATTCAGAGTTGGCACGCAGTGAAAAACGATTGAATTTTGAGTTTAACAAAACACCTTCCTGGCTGAAAAATCCACCAACAACCGATGATTTAAATTTATCTTTGCTGGCACTGTATTGTACCGAGTAGTTCTGAATTAAAGCAGTGCGGGTAATGGCATCCAGCCAATCTGTTCCTTTTCCATATTGTTCCGGATTCTGGAACATTTCAGGAACTCCCCAACCGTTTTCTTCGTGAATTTCTTTCTTAAACTGGGCAAATTGTCTGGCGTCCATCATATCTGGTAACAGGTATTCCGGAATTTGCTGAAGTCCCTGGTACACATTTACGTCTACTTTCGACTCGCCAAATTTTGCCTGTTTTGTAGTAATCATTACCACTCCATTGGCAGCTCTCGATCCGTAAAGTGCAGTTGAAGATGCATCTTTCAAAACTGAAATACTTTCAATTTCATCCGGGTTAATATTCGAGATGTCGCCTGTAATAGGGAAACCATCAACTACGTAAAGCGGATCGCTACCTGCAGAAATAGAAGCCTGACCACGAATACGGATCGACATTCCTTGTCCTGGTATACCTGATGTTTGATTGATTTGAACACCTGCCAGTTTACCTTGCAGTTTTTGAGAAAGTTGCGCTGTTGGAATATCCGCAATTTCGTCAGTACTTAAATTCTGAACAGCACCGGTAATATTTCTTTTTGATTGTGATCCGTAACCAATGGCAATAACTTCGTCGATACCAATGTTTTCTTCTGTCATAGTAACATCGAAAACCGTTTTATCGCCTACTTCAAGTTCAACGGTGCGCATTCCCACAAACGAAATCTGGAGAACTGTTCCCTGATCAACACCCGAAAGTGAGAAGTTTCCGTCGATGTCTGTCACGGTTCCGTTTGTAGTTCCTTTTACAATTACCGTTACACCCGGAAGTGGCAGCCCGGCTTCATCTTTCACCGATCCGCGCACACCATTTTGCTGCGCATCCGGTTTTACCGACTCTTCTTTTAGCTCAACCAATATCATATTGCTTTGCAGCTCTTTAAAAGAATATGGCAACTCGGCGAAAACTGATTTAAGAATATCACCAATAACTTCGTCCTCAGCATGCAAGGTAACCCGCTGATTTATATCAACTTCGTCGTTGCTATAGAAAAAACGGTATTCGCTGTTCTTTTCGATGTGTGTAAAAAGCTCAAGAAGAGTCGTGTTTTGTACATTAACATCCATTTTGGTGGTTTGAGACCACAAGCTGGCATTGGTTTGTAAGGTCAAGACCAGAACAAGAAACCATGTTAATTTCATAATTCGTACATACTTTTTCACTTTGTGCCCATAGCAGGGCCAAAGAATTCGTTTTAAATTCATAAATTTGATTGTCTTAAAGTTAAACTTCGGTTTAATTTTTACTAAGGGGAGGTGCGGGAACACTTCCTCTTTTTTTTAAACCATTCCTATTCTCTCTTTTAGTTCTTAGTGTAAAAAGTTATTTCATTATTGTTTATATTATATCCAACCCTTTCCGAAATACTGAAATATGCCAAAGCTTCCAGAATACTTTCTCTTTCCAAAATTCCTGTAAATCTCCTGGCCTTTACTTCATTGTCGCTAAATTCGATATCAACATCAAACCAACGTTCCAGCTTTAGTTCCAAATCGCCCAGCGATTCATTTCTGAACACCAATCTTCCTTCTTTCCATTCGGTTTCAGGATCAACATCTTTCAAATTTTGAAGTGTCATTTTACTGCTTTCCTTATCGAAAACAATTTTCTGATTTGGCTTCATTATCGCTTGCTGAGAAGTGCTGTTAATCTGCACACTTCCTTCAACTAAAGTGGTTGATATGGTATTTTCTTCGGGATATGCTTTTAAATTGAATTCGGTGCCCAACACCTGCACAGTAATTTCGCCGGCTTCAACCCGAAATGGAATCTCCTTATTCTTTTCCACTTTAAAATAGGCTTCACCTTCAATTTCCACTTCGCGATAATCCTGCTGAAAGTTATTGTTGAAACGCAATTCGCTTCCTGAATTCAGATAAACCAACGAGCCATCGGGCAGTGTCACAGTTGACTTGTCACCCAATGCACAAGTTATGGTTGTGAATGTTGGTTCGCTAACGTTTTGTTGTTTACCGAGGAAATAAATAAATGGCAGAGAAATAAGCAGTATCGCAATGGCAGCGTATTTTAAAACTTCACCAATCCTAAAGCTTTTTTTCTGTTCTTGATGGATTTCATTCTTGAATTTAAGGATGGCTTTTTCGGTGTTGTACTCGTTTTGGTCTCCGGTTGCTAACCAGATTTCCTGCAAATCAGCATACATTTCCCGATTTTCATCAGATTCGTTGATCCAATGATGCACCGATGCTTTTTCTTTAGTAGTTGCCTCTCCACTAAACAGACGAATAATCAGATTATGTATGTTTTCTTCCAACATAAATTTTGTGTTTCTATTGCCATGATGCATTGAAATGAAAAAACCCTGTATGGAAGATAAACTTTTTTGAAATATTTACTTGAACAGCATAAAAAGCAGAAAAGCCGGGAGGTAATCTTGTAAGTTTTTCCGTAATGAAATCACTGCTTTTGAAAGGTGCATTTCAACTGTTTTTACAGCCAGTCCCATCTCGTCTGCAATTTCTTTGTTCTTTTTGCCCTCAAATCTTTTTAAACGAAAAGCTGTTTGTTGCTGGGGCGGCAAAAGATTAACAGCTTCTTCTATTCTTGAATGCAGTTCCTTAATCAAAAGGCTATTTTCGGTGATATTTTCCGCCACTTCTTTAAAACCGATATTCTCACTTTCGGTGCCCGAAAAATAATCATCAAGCTTCTCTTCTTTCTTTAGTTTGCGCAAATGATGTAACGAATTGTTCGCTACCGCCTGAAATAAATAGGATTTTATCGATCCGGTGATCTCCAGTTTTTTCCGATTCTCCCAAATCTTGAAAAATGTTTCGGAAACAATGTCTTCAGCAATATCTTTTCTCCCCACATACCTTCTGGAGTAAGCGCACAAACCAACATAATACTCTTCAAAAAGCGAAATATAGGTTCCCTCGTCCCCCGACTTCAGCTTCTTCAGCAGGTATTTCTGTTTCTCCTCCATAAGTTCTTTCGGCAAAATAAATATAAACTTATGAATTACAAACTTTATAAGTCCACAAACAGATTAAATAAAGAGAAAGCAATAGAAATAAACTAAGTGTCTATCCCACGCTTTAACGAACGAAATAGCCGGATAATAAAATCGAAAATGGATTTTACTTTCGGCTGATGAAACGATCAACCGAAAATTTTCCACTACCCGACAGCAGTAAAACAATATAGCCCACCAGGTACAGTAAAGCCAACTCTTTGCGGCCAAACGGATCGGCACCATGTGCAATAAAAGCTGCTACGGCCATAGTTACAATTGATGGAATTACGGCCAGTCGTGTTCCTAAACCAAGCACGATAAGAATGGAACATACAAACTCGGCAAAAACGGCCAGTACCAATGAAACTTCGGGTCCTAATCCAAGTGGATCGCCAAATTGCATTTCGCCGGCTAACAGACGCTGTAATTTTGGGAATCCGTGGGTTAGCATAAAACCTCCTGTTGCCAAACGTAGCAGCAACAGCGAAAAGTGAACACTTGTATCGTTTAATTTTGTTTGAAAGATCTTCTTCATAGCTTCTAATTTTTGTTTTACACCAAACAACTAAAAATAAAAATTGTTGGCATAACAAACAAAAAAGCCCGTTATCTTGATGTTAACGGGCTTTTCAACTTGATATATCTCAGCTAAATCTAATCCACTTTCGAAAGCCAAACATCCATTTTGTTGGCTCCGCGGTTATTCCAAACGTAATAAGGAATAGCCGTAAAAGTTTCTTTTTTTGTTTTACCTGATGCTTTTATCACTTCTACTCCAGCCAGTAAATCAGCATTGTAATTGCTCTCAAACTGTGTTTCTTCCGATACCTGGATCGATCCAATTTCAGGATTATCCTTTTCTTCCACACAGTACACAATCGGGCCTCTTTCAATGGCCACTTTTCCTTGGTCGTCCTTAACAAGCTCGCTGGCTTTTACCGTGCGTACCGGCATTGGCAAACTCAATTCCACCTCATCGCCACTTTTCCATTCGCGATCTAACACAGCATAACCTTGTTCAGTTTCATAGCTTACACTTTCGCCGTTTACCAATATTACAGGTTTTGCAGTCGGAGCATTGGCGTAACTATACAAATCGCCCGGCAACGGTTGGTTTTGTGCCCATCCCGGAATACGAACACGCACTGCAAACTGTGACACTGTTTCAGGCGATACCGAAATCTTCACCTTTCCATCCCACGGATATTTTGTTTCCTGATCAATTTTAACGCCCGCATCGGCCATTTTTACTGAAGTGCTGCTCTGAACAAACAGGTTCACGTAGATATCATTGTCTTTTTGCGCATAAATATATCCCGGAACCGAAGGCATAAAACGACACATATTTGAAGGACAGCAAGAGCAATCGAACCAGGGTTCGCGGGTAAGACTTCCACCGCTGTTAAAATGGTAGTGCATATCGCACGACAGCGGGTTTGGATAGAAGAAATTCGTTCCGTCGAGTGCCACTCCCGAAATTACTCCGTTGTACAAACTACGCTCCAACACATCGATATATTTTGAATCGCCATGCAATAAAAACATACGGTAATTCCAATACACATTGGCAATGGCAGCGCAGGTTTCATTATAGGCAGTAAGGTTAGGTAGTTCGTAATTTTCGCCAAAAGCTTCTCCTTCGTGTTTCGAACCAATTCCTCCGGTGATATAGATCTTTTTATTTACCACATTATCCCAAAGTTGGTCAACAGCATTTTCATAAGCTGCATCTTTGTACAAGGCAGCAATATCCGTCATTCCGGCGTACATATAAGCTGCACGAACCGCGTGTCCGACAGCTTCATCCTGTTCAACAACCGGAATATGATCTTGGTTATAAGGCCCCCAAAGTTCGCGTTTGGTGCTGTCTCCCCTGAAATCGAGAAAATGTTTGGCCAAATCGAGGTATTCCTTTTTATCAGTGATCTGATAAAGTTTGATCAGTCCGGTTTCAACAATCTGATGACCCGGTACCTGCGGATTTTTATCGGCTCCGAAAACAGAAACCAGCAAATCGGCATTTTTTGTGGCAATATCCAGGAAGTTTGTTTTCCCGGTGGCATGATAATGTGCTGCCGCAGCTTCGTACATGTGCCCGGCATTGTAGAGTTCGTGACTCCAGGCCAGTCCTTCCCAGCGCTCTCCCGGAGGGCACCATTCGGCAGGTGAATGCGTAGGATCGATAATTTTCCAGGTTGTCAGGTAACCGTCTTCTGCCTGCCCGATGCCGATAATATCAATTAACGAATCAACATACGCGTCCAGTTTCGGATCGGGGATCGTTGTCATCGAATACGATGCACCTTCAATAATTTTATACACATCGGTATCGTCGAAGGGCATGTCGCCACGCACAGTGCCTTCCATTTTGCCACCGGCAATCAGAAAATTTTCGAGGCGACCGGTTTCTTCACATTTCTGAAAAGACGCCGGTATCGTTGCCTTACGATTGGTTTCAATCTTTGGCAACCAAAAAATATCATTCACCTGAACATCGCTAAACGACACCCCGTTTATGGGATATTCTGCGTGCTCCGGTTTTGTTTCTTTCGGCTGAGTTGAACAGCCCATCAAAAAGAACAAAGAAAGAATTGCAATAGGGAAAGTGAGTCTCATTGATTTTTATTTTATTGATTTTTAATTCGTATCACCGAAAAAGAATAGGCCGGAAGTGTATAATCAAATTCGTCCGACACGCTTATTTTGCTTTCCACTGGTTTGGCAGTTTTTGAGTCCGGTTTTCCTTTTAAAACGGACAATACAGCTTCTGAACCGGTAATTTTGAAACCAGAAAGATCGATAGCTGCATCAACTTCAGCCGGAAGCAGATTCACTAGTTTTACAATGAGGTCGCTGGTTTTGCTGTCCTCTACTACCGAAATGGCAACACGTTTTTTCACTGCTTCGCTGTTGTCCGAAAGTTTGATTTCTGACGGAATATATGAATCGCCGGAGTTGTTTCCGTAGAGTTTCTGCACGTAATATCCAACGGTTGGATGCACTTCCTCGTTGTTGAAATAGATCAAATCCGGATTCCACTGCGTAAAACCTTCTTTTGCCAGTAAGGGCGCGTATGAAGTCATGGTAACCACATCGGCATTTCGTTCAACAGCTGTTAAATACAGAGCTTCCGACAGTGCCGTTTCAATATTATTTGGACGGCCCGGTAAATGCGCTGCATATTCCCCGAGGTACACTTTCGATTTGCTTCGGTCGTAACGATCGTAATAATCCTGGTTATGAATAAACCAACCCGGCGGCTGATAGTAGTGTTCGTCAACCATCGGAACTTCAAGTTTTGTCGCCAACTCCCAACCTTCAACATAGTCGGTTCCGGTGTAAAACGGGCCAACTGTTCCGATTACGGTAATCTCAGGATATTTCGCACGTACCGCATCGTATATCATGGTAAAACGTTCCTCAAAAACATCGGTGATCAGGTCTTCGTTTCCAATGCCAATGTATTTCAGGTTGAACGGTTCCGGGTGTCCGGCTTCGGCACGTACTTTTCCCCACTCAGTGGACTTATCGCCATTTGCCCATTCAATCAAATCCAACACTTCCTGAATGTAATCACCCATGTCGCTCATCGGTATTCCACCTTGCTGACCGTGTCCGCCACACGATGAATTCTGACAAGGAACGCCAGCCGCCAACACAGGTAAGGGTTCAGCATCAATATCCTCACAAAACTGAAAATACTCGAAATATCCCAGTCCGGCCGACTGATGGTAATTCCAGATGTTTCTTTGATGAACACGCGCTTCAAGCGGTCCGACAGTATTATTCCAGTGATAAATATTTTCCAGTCCGTCGCCGTGCGCCACACAACCACCTGGGAAACGTACAAATCGTGGTTTCATATCGGCAATTGCCTGCGCCAGATCGGCACGTAAACCATTTTTGTGATTTCTAAAAGTGTTTTCAGGGAAAAGGGAAATCATATCTAAAGCCACTTTCCCGGCATCCTGCGGAATGACCTGCAATTTTGCTTTTGCCGTGGTTTTTGTTGCTGTCAATTGTGCTTCCAGCTTTTTCCAATCACCGGAGAATGCTTTTGTTTTTACCTCCGTCAGCACATCACCATTCTCGTCAACCAGCGCAACACGCAAATTATTTTTTGCACCATCCAACATTTTTGCAAAAACGGAGAAGTTGTATTTCTCGCCCTGCTTAACAGAGATCCCGTTAAAGCCATCGTTTACCAATCCAACACCCGGCTTTTCAATATCGAGTACTGCAAAATGTTTGTTGTTTTCATGAATTGGTGCAAGCGAATCAATGGAAAAAAGTGCTCCGTCACCCGATAAACTCCAGGCTTTTTTAGCGCTCCATATTGGGTCGCTTCCTTTTCGGTCGGAAAGCTTATATTCAAATCCACGGTTTTGTACCAACTCGGCATATAAACCACCATCGGCGGCGTAATTAATATCTTCAAAAAATATCCCGATCAACATATCGCTGATGGCTTTGCTTTTTTCGGGAAGAACCGAGATTTCGGCGTCTACAGTTTTCAAATTCTTAAAACGTTCTGCATCCAACGAAGTATTATCAGCTCGTTGCTGTTCGTGAAAACGGCTCCATTCATTCCATTTTATCAGGGCATCAATTTCTTTCCACGATAATTTGTTGATCACACCAGTTTGCTCTTCACCATCAATACGAACGGTTTCGCGCAAATTCAAACGGTCAGCTTCACTCGCATACTCTGTTTCGGAATACGTTTTGAAATCGTTCGTTGTGGTTTTAAATATCCTTTTAGTACCGTTGATTTCGTTAATCCAGGTGATTGTGTACACTTTGTTTTGCTCATCAAATCCAACTTCAATGTTGGTCACATCTCCTTCTTCAACTACCTCGGGGTACGACTGGCGTTTCCAGTTATACAAATCTGTTGAAGCTGCGTGTGCAAACTGTTGAATGTCCTCATTCAGTGTCCACAGGCAATGCCACAAGCCATCTTTATCCTGAAACAAAAACGGGTCGAACATTTTCTTTTGTCCACCCCAGGTTCCAAAATCACTTGCCAAAAAGCGGAATTCAGGGCCGATTGCGTGCCAGTTTTCGTGATCTACGCTCCAGGCAAAATTCAGTCCGGCAGTATTGTAATTTTTTCCACATGTGTACGAAAATACATATGCTGAATCAGGCTCATTGGCACGTAACGATACCGTTACCAGAAACAGCAAAAAAAAGGTTATAATGTTGGTCTTCATAATTAAGGTTTTTCGATAAGCTGATGATTATGGAATTTCGTTTTTCGTGAGTAATCGCACTTCGATAAGCTGCATGGTATTATGCTTATTTGTTGCTGCAATTTTCAGAATCAGTTCTTTTTTAGTGGTTTCGCTCTCCGGAATCGCAATTACCTTTTCCTGATAATCGTTGCCTTCTTCGCCATTCAATTCTATTTCGTTGGCAGAAATATCGTTCACCAAAATCTCGGTTGAACGTGCCGGTTCTTTATCAAAGTATTTCAGGTATAAAAAGCGGCCTTTTGTGTCTGTATTTTTCAGGTTGTAACTAAACCACTGGTTTGCTTCCCTAAAATGCGAATCGTTCCAGTAGCCCGTCCACGAACCTTCAAACTTTATAAAGTGATCCGATTCCGGTTGCTGTTCGCCGCACTCCACTTTATCCACAGTAATTTTGTCTAAGGCAATTCTTGCTTTTTCCGCCTCTTCCACTTCGCGGATCATATCGCTCAGTTCGTCCTCGGTTGCACACGGCCAGTAAATGTTGTAA
Source organism: uncultured Draconibacterium sp. (assembly GCF_963676815.1). NCBI lineage: Bacteria > Pseudomonadati > Bacteroidota > Bacteroidia > Marinilabiliales > Prolixibacteraceae > Draconibacterium > uncultured Draconibacterium sp. Next base: position 2,245,197 of record NZ_OY781365.1, on the reverse strand, counting down.
CGTGAATCGTGCACACGGTAAAACGGCAATAACTCCAGGCCGCTTTCGTATTCCTTGGGATATAAACCGCGCAATTTAAAAGCCAGCTTATCACTGTCTTCTTTATCCAGCATCGATGGCAGATTATCAACAGACGCCACAATTACAGGGCGGTCTTTCAGCGGAATCATTTTGCCCTGTGCCACGTGTCCCATCCGACTTGCATCGGCGTATAAACCGTCCATGTCTTCGGTGCCGGTTTTTGCTGCCAGCACGATCGGTCCATATTCAAAAGCATAATTATTACCGCCGTCTTCCATTTGTTCCAGTGTAATTTTCATTGGAAGAACAACCTCCACTTTATCGCCTTTTTTCCATTTACGGTGGAGAACAGCATAACCATTTTCAGATACGTTGTATTTTGTTTCCTTTCCGTTTACCAGCACTTTCAAAGCACCTTCCTCCACCCATGATGGGTAACGAAGATGCAATTCAAAATCGCTTGTTTCTTTCGGATTGATGGTCAGATAAACTTTATCATCGTCCGGAAACTGAGTTTCCAAAACCAACTCGGTTGCTTTTTCTTCCCAGTTTAAAACCGATGGAATAAACAAGTTAACATACAAAACCTCATCGGAATGTGCATAGATCATCTCGCCATATTTCCCGTGGTTTTCGATACCGGAACCTACACAGCACCAAAAACTGGTTTCAGGCTGCGAGTACACGCGGTAATGATTCGGGCGCATGGGCGTGAAATAAACCAGCCCGCCATTATCGGGATTGATGGACGACAGAATATGATTGTACAAAGCCTTTTCGTAATAGTCCATAAAACGGCTGTCGTTGCCATTGTCCTGGTACAACATTTTAGTCAACTTCAGCATGTTGTAGGTGTTGCAGGTTTCGGGGCCTTCCACGTAATTCATCATTCCTGAAAAATCGTCTTTCGGGTGAAAATGTTCCCGAACACTGTTTCCTCCGATACAAACGCTGCGATCGCTCACAACGTCTTCCCAAAAAAACAATGAAGCATCTGCCCAGCTGGCGTCGCCATCCAGTTCAGCAACGCGTTGATAACCGATTACTTTAGGAATTTGCGTATTGGCATGTTTGCCATCCAGCTCATCGTGATGCTCAATTAAAGGATCAAGAATGACGTGGTGCGAGAACTTTTTGGCCAATTCGAGGTATTTCTCGTCGCCGGTTATTTCGGCCACATCAGCAAAAGTCTCATTCAAACCACCGTGCTCGCTGTTTAGCATGGTTTGTATCTGCTCATCACTTAACCCGGACACCAAATCCAGCATCCAGTCGGTCATGTCGATCAGCATTTGTTTAGCCGTTTCGCTTCCGGCATATAACCACGCATCGCGCAGTCCTGCAAAAGTTTTATGAATATTATACAGCGGCACCCATTTGCCATTCAGGTCGAAACCTCCAGCCCTGATATCGCCACTTTTCACCTCTTTCCACATGGTTTCCCCACCTGGCACACCACCAATATATCCGTTTCCGTTGGCATCCTGGCAGCGTTTTAACTCGGAGATCATGTAATCCAATCGCTCCTTGATTTCCTTATCGCCGGTAGCTGCAAACATCAATGACAATCCGGTGAGGTAGTGTCCGCCAATGTGCCCGTCTAAACCGGTATTCTCCCAGTTCGGATAACTTTCAGCTTTTGGTTCAAGACCGGCTTCGCGCAAAAACGGAGCCAGCAAACGATCAGGCTCAAGCGTTAACAGATATTGTTTATCCAGCTCCTGCGCGTTTTTGAATTCGCTATCGAGCAATTTTACATCACTGAGATTAAAATACCCGACCGGCGAATTATCTATTTCTTTAACACATGAATTCAGGGCAAAAAATAACAATATGAATAACGCTGTATACTTCATTTTAAAAATTAATTATTGTTGTAGTTTCAACAAAATACTTTGGTGAGGAGCGAGCTCCTTACTAATATCTCCGGAGAATGTTCCAAGCTCTTCTCCAGTCCACATATTTATGGCAGAACATTCGCCATCAATACCTAATTCTGAAAGTCCAACACCCACATTTAACGGCTCTTCGCCATCAGAAATATTGAACAGTGCCAGGTAAACTTCTCCGGTATTTGGATTTTTTGACGTGATACCCACTTTACTTTCATCCTGGAAAAGTTGCTTAACATCGGTGCTTTCGCGGTGCATTTTCAACACTTCCTCATTGGTTAACAACGAAAGAGTAAAATCATCGTTACTTGGCAGATCGCCGCCAAACATTAGTGGCGATTTAAAAATGGTAAACAAAGTCATGAACGAGTATTGCTCATCAGGAGAAAGACGCGTCATACGATCTTCGCCACGCTCGCCACGAATTGAGATACGTCCCAACGGAATCATATCGCAATCAGGCCATGTTCCGGGTGCAATGTGCGGATACCATTGTTCAGTCACTTTAATCAGGTGGTCGAAATGCCACCACGAGTCCCAAACATCGTCGACCATTCGCCACATATTGGCATGCTCTTTTACGTGGTCGGCAGCTGTAATTGGTGTTGCACCGGGCGATGTACTTAAAACAATCGGGCGGCCACAATTATCGATGGCGTTTCGGATCAGTTCAATTTCTCCTTGGTGGTATGGGCGCGACAAGTCGTCGATCTTAATAAAATCAACGCCCCAGCCGGCGTACATATTCATAATCGAATTATAATATTCCTGGGCACCGGGCTTATCAGCAACAATGGTATAATTATCTCGTAACCACGGGCACTGCAATTCAGTAGAATAAATCTGATCGGCAGTGATACCGTCGGTTCCTAAAATCGGCAACTTATTTTCAACCGCCACTTTTGGAATTCCGCGCATAATGTGGATACCAAACTTTAATCCTTTACCGTGCACGTACTCGGCCAGCTCTTTAAATCCCTTTCCATCAGCAGCCGACGGGAAACGGTTTACAGCAGGTTGGTAACGTCCGTATTCATCGATTACATAAATTGGATCGGTTTGGTTGTAACCACCGGCTTTGTCGTTCTCCACAAACCAGCGAATATCAACCACAATGTATTCCCAGCCGTAATCCTTCATGTTCTCGGCCATGTAGTCGGCATTGGCTTTTACCTCGTGCTCTTCAACGGTTGGTCCGTAACAGTCCCAACTATTCCAGCCCATTGGTGGCGTTTCGGCCCAGGTTTTAAACTCGCCTTTGGCAAACGGCTCCACTTGTTTCTGATTGTTACATGCAAAAAGTGCAAAGAAAATTGCGACAGATAGTAGTTTTAAGTTCTTCATATTTTTATTGAATTTATTGACAACACAAACGCTTAGCGCATTATAACAAAAGTAAAACAAACTCTTATTTTTTGAGGAGACAGTTTTAAGTAATATGTGGACAAATCGGTAAAAAACTTGCACATATTCGTTACAATGCAATTCTTAATATGATTATAACAGCACTTTATAGATGCACGTATTATTTCCCCTGTGAATAGATGATATTACTTCTGCCTTAACCTCCTTGTTAGAAACAAACGAAAACATTCGTTCGGCAAATCCTTCGGAGCAATAACACAAAATTGATGAGTCCACTCCTTTTTCCTGATTTACCATCGGGCAAACACAGAAATCCTTGTTTTCGTTGGCCAGTAAAACACCGGTACTTTTATCGTAATCAATCTTCCAGCCCCACTCCTTTTCAAGAAATGCGTTGAATTTTTCAATCTCGCCTTTATACGGTTGTAACACTTTTTCCATTTCCAGATGTTGAAAATGTACCTGCGCACAATTCTTCAAAATCTGTTGCGAAACCTCCGTGTTATCATCGATACTTTTTAAGAGGGTAGAAATCCACTCCTGCATCATTAATTTCCCTGAATCGGTTGGTTCTTCTGCTCCACTTTCATTCGCAAAAGTTAAGAAGCCACATAAACACGATCCGGACAGACAGGTTTTTTTGATAAAATTCCGGCGACTGTTGTTCTTTCCGAAGTTTTCCATTTTAGTTAAGGTTTTAGTTTTCCTGTTCAACTAATCTATTGAAAACGAACATTGAACACGATGTATCAAAATTAAAATATACTCCCACCTTTCCAGAATTATTGGTAAAGTATTATTAAGACATATGGCTTAAAAACTTGCACATATATTTAAAAACACACGCACTTACCAGCTTCTTGCCCAATCTCATTTAAATCCATAGTTTTGTAGATAACAATTTACGCGAATCTCTACTTATGCTAAAGTTTATCAAATACGGTATTTTTTTCCTTCTTGTTTTTCGTATTTGCCTAAGCACCAATGCACAAAAAAGTAGCATTTTAGAACAACCGCGCCTAAACTACCTGACTACAAACGAAGGATTGCCACAAAACACCATCGACTGTATTTTAAAAGACAGCAACGGATTTATGTGGTTTGGAACCTGGAACGGACTCTGTCGTTTCGATGGTTACACTTTTCAAATCTTCCAGAGCCAGCAGGAAAAATGGCTGCCAGGAAATTTTATACAAACACTTTGCGAAGACCAAAACGGTAATCTTTGGGTGGGCACCAACAAAGGTCTCGCTTTTTTTGATTATTCAATGCTTAAATTTGTTGAAGTTCCGCTTTTAACTGAAAAACTGGGATTTGTCTCGATCACTCATATTATAAACGACGAAGACAATACGATTTGGGTTGCCACAGCCGGAAACGGCATTTGGAAAATTGAAAACAACGCACAAACAATAACGTCGGTTGAATCGGTTTTTGAAAACCAGCTTACCGATAAAAATGTAAATCATTTATGCCTTTTACCCGATAATCATTTACTGGCCGGCACCAACAACGGATTATCGGTTATTAACCTCTCGGGTGGAAAACCCAAACCCGTTTGGGAAAGACTTTATGAATACATGGCCGATATTGAGGGGATACACATCCAAACCATTCATGCCGACCGAAAAGGAAACATTTGGCTGGGTACAATTGATGTTGGTTTGTACTATTTTAATGCCGGCACACTTAATTTAACCTATTACGGAGCCGATAACAACAACCCAAACGACCTGAACCACTTAGCAGTTTATGATATTATTGAAGACCGAAATGGAACTGTAATGATTGGAACCCTGGGCGGTTTAAACTTTTATAATCCGGTTTCGCAAACATTTTCGAGCCTGCCTGCAAGCAGCGAAGAGAGAGAATACCTGAATAATCCCTTTGTAAATTCGCTATACGCCGACGAGCTGGGAAATATTTGGATTGGCACCGAAAAGGGAGGAATTAACCATTACAACACCTATCAGAAGCCATTTAATGCACTCACCCACGAAGCTGCAAACACAAACTCAATAAGCCACAATACCGTTAACTCCATTTTTACCGAAAAAGACGTTTTGTGGGTTGGAACAGCCGGTGGCGGAGTTAGCCGCATTAGCAGAAATGGCCGAAACACCATTCATTTTCAGCAATCGGATGAAAATCCACAAAGTATAAACAGCAACTTTGTAACATCGTTTATTCGCGATTACCAAAACCATTTACTTGTTGGAACATGGGGCGGAGGATTAAACAAATTGCTGGCCGAACGGCAAAACCGCTTCGAAGTACTGGTAAATACTCCCGACGATCCAAAAAGTTTGAGCAGCAGTTTTATTTCAAGTCTTGAATATCTCGACGATAAGCATATTTTGGTAGGAACCCGTGGCGGACTTGATATTTACGATCCTGAAGATGATTCGTTTTTGCGCATTCACGAGAAAATGAATATCGATCAAACACTCGAAATTGGCTGTTTGCTTACCGATAGTCGCAACCGGGTTTGGGTAGGAACTGAAAATGGACTGTATCGTTTTAACCGCTCGCATTTACTGGCTTTCAACGAAAACACCGAACAAATTGATTTTGAAAAATTTGTAAGCAGCCCAACCGACTCATCATCACTAAAAGGTAATTACGTCATCTCTCTTTTCGAATCGCACGATGGCACCATATGGATTGGAACCTACGGAAACGGCATTTGCAAATACACCGAAAATGGCGGCTTTATAAATTACACCGAACAAAATGGCTTGTGCAATAATGTAACCTACTCCATAGAAGAAGATGCACAAGGAAATTTGTGGATATCAACCGATAACGGATTGTCGCGATTTGATCCGGAGAGCGAAACCTTTCAGAATTACTACTCGAGCGATGGCCTTTTAAGCGATCAGTTTTACTGGTCGGCTTCGTGTTCCGACGAGCAGGGAAACCTATATTTTGGAGGAATAAAGGGGCTAAACTATTTTAATCCTTCCGAATTTGCATCGTACCCTAATATTCCAAAGCCCGTATTCACCCAGTTCTCCGTTTTTAGCGAACCGGTTATTATTGGCGAAAAATATCACTCGAAAGTTATTTTAGATGCGCCAATCAGCGAAACAAAAGAAATAGTACTGTCCTACAAAGATGCCGTTTTCTCCATCGAATTCTCGGCACTCGACTATTTTCAACCCGGCAAAATAAAATATGCCTACCAAATGGAGGGCGTGGATCAGAACTGGGTTGAAGTATCGTCGAACAGGCGATTTGCAAACTACACCAACCTCTCGGGCGGACAATATGTTTTTAAAGTAAAAGCGGCCAACAGCGATGGCATTTGGTCGGAAAATTACACGGCACTTACCATTACCATAGTTCCACCGTTTTGGGAAACGGCCTGGTTTCAACTACTGGCTATACTTTTTATTACCGCAATGGTAGTTCTTTACATTCGTTACCGAACCCAGTTTCTGAAAGAGCAAAAACGCAAACTCGAACAACAGGTACGCGAACGAACTTTTAAAATTGAGGAACAAAAAGAAGAGCTGGAAAAACAAAACCAGCAAATTTCGAAACAGCGCGACGAAGTGATTGAACTGAACGAAAAAGTTAAGTTGGTAAACCAGTTGCGTTTACGTTTTTTTACCAATATTTCGCACGAATTCCGTACCCCCTTAACGCTCATTATCGACCCGCTTGAGCAGTTAATGCGAAACATGAAAGGTGATGCCAACACCCAAAATACCTTAAACATTATTAACCGAAATGCACAGCGGCTGCTACACCTTATTAACCAGTTGCTTTATTTTAGGCGCATTGAAACCGGTAAACTAAAACTAAATATCAGTAAAGGCAACCTGCAGGAATTTTTACACGGCATTTTCGAGTCGTTTAAAGATCTGGCTGAACACCAGCGCGTTGACTACCGTTTTGAAGCTGCCAAAATAACGGACGAAACCTGGTTTGATGCCGAAAAAGTAGAAAACGTTTTTTACAACCTGCTTTCCAATGCTTTTAAAAATACACAGGCCTCAGGATCGATAACCTTAAAAATGGAGCAGTTTACCGAAGACAAGGAAAACTGCATTGATGCGCCATTTGTAGCCATTAGTGTTATCGACACCGGACGAGGGATATCAAAAGAACATTTACCACACATTTTTAACCGGTTTTATAAAGACTCGGAATCGGGGAAACAAACCGATTTTACCAGCTCGGGAATTGGATTGGCATTAACTTATGAGATCGTTCAGGCATTAAACGGTGAAATTACGGTACAAAGCGAAACTCAGAAAGGCAGCACGTTTACTGTTTGTATTCCTTATTCGAAAAACCGTTTTGAACCGGAAGATATTAATGAAACCAGCATACCTACCGAAATCAATCTTGAGGGACGGGTAAATGTACTATCGGAGCACATTTTAGCACGAAATACCGATTACGAACTGGAAGAAGAGACCACAGACGAAAAAGGCAAACCAACCCTATTAATTGTTGAAGACAACTTTGATTTGCGCAGTTTCTTGTTACAAACACTTCGGTCAGACTATCGTGTTCTGGGTGCCGAAAATGGAAAAATTGGTCTTGAAATGGCGAAAAAATATTCGCCCGAATTAATTATCAGCGACGTGATGATGCCGGTTATGGACGGTATTGAATTGTGTAGCCGCCTGAAAAAGAATATACAAACCAGCCACATTCCAATTATCCTGCTCACGGCTAAAAGCATGGTAGAAAGTTGGATTGAAGGACTGGAAACCGGTGCCGACGATTATATTCCGAAACCTTTTAACCTGCAAATTCTGCAAATAAAAATGCGCAACATCATTGAGTCGCGCAGAAAAATTAAAGACATTTTTAGTAGTCCGGAACCTCTTTCGCCCGATAAATTTTCATCCAACAAACTCGACGAGGAATTTATTACAAAAGCCTACCAGGTTTTAGATAAAAACTTTAGCGAACCCGATTTTTCGGTTGAACAATTTGCCCGCGAAATGTTTGTAAGCCGCAGTTTGTTGTACAAAAAAATAAAGGCTCTCACCGATCTGAACATTACCGATTTTATTAATTCGTATAAATTGAAAAAGTCGGTTGAAATGATAAAAACAAGCGATCAATCAATATCCGAAATTGCATTTAAAACCGGTTTTAACGACCCAAAATATTTTAGTCGTATCTTTAAAAAGTTCTACGGATCGAGCCCCAGCGACTTCTCGAAAAAACACTCTACCAACTAATTATCAGCACACTACCCCCGCCGCATGTAAGATTTCCACAATCGTCCACTTTCAATATTAAATTGTCCACCTAAATACAAAATGCCCTCAATAATTTTACCAATCGAAATTATAGGTAAACCAATTTATTAATCATGCAAAAGAACTTGACTTATGTAACAGAACTATCTCATCCGTTCAAATCAGAAGAGGCAGACCAATCAATCTGTCTGATGATTTTGACAAGAGGGCAATCGCCCATATCAGAAAATTATTCGGAATCTTATTAAAAGGAAATCGATTCAGATATAACAAAAATAAGAATGAACTTAATCAAATTAAATTTTATGAAATTATCTAAACTATTAAGGTACGCATTGGGCGTAGCTGTTTTGGCAGCATTTAGCTTAGTTGGGTGCGAAGAAATGGATATTTATTCTATTGATTCACCTTCTGATCTGCAAAGCAGAATCGACTCAATTGCCGCTGCAAAAGCAAGCATTGATACAGGTGATACTACCTATATCAACATCTCAACAGCGATAGTGGGAGCAGAAGATAACAGCTCCGGCTGGAACTCCGTAATCTCTGATTACTTTGCCATTCCTACAAACAAACTGTTGCACTTAGAATTTGTTAATCACGGTTCAGGAGTTAACAACTGGAACAACTGGAACCTGGCCATAGCAAATATGGATGATCGCGATGCCGATGGCTTTGAACAATATTTCGTTCTTCGTTCCGATGCCTACGGCTGGGGTAACGACGATTTCGATTTGGCAATGATATCGCAGGATTATCCTGACACCGATGGCGATGACGACATTTGGAACGACTTCCGTACAACCATGCAAGGCGCTTATGTTACACTGGAAGTCGACCACTCGGTTACCGGTAATGCATTTGTTACGGCCGTTGCAGAAGGAACTAACGGTACAGTATTAACCATGACTTACCAGCAACCGGTATCAGCAACTGACGATATTTATGCTTATCTGATTACTGACGCCAGCTATTTCGAAATGAAAGAAGCATACCTTTTACCTTCTGAAATGACTGTTGTTGAAGATGTAGATCCGATTTCAATTTCAGTTTCAGGAACTCCTGATTTTGTTGAAATTGGCAACGAAGATTTCTGGGGCGATGCAGTAGCCACTGTAACTTACGCCGACGGATCATCAGAAGAAGTTGATACAACAGACATTGCATTTTCGGTAATTCCGGATATGACAACCTTAGGAGAAAAAACAGTAATTCTTGCCTACAACAAAACGAAGCAGGGCGAATTAACAACTCCGGTAACAACATACTACACACTTGAAGTTACTAACTCAGTATCAAGTTTAGAAGTTACTAATTTACCGATTATAACAACTTATTATTTTTATAACGACACGAGCGGTATCATTTTCAACACCAGAGGTTTGGAAGTAACTGTTACTTATTCTGACGGAACAACCGGAGTACTGGCTAACGACGCGTTGCAGTTTGGAATGATTCCGGCTGCCGAAGGTGCACAAAGTGCTGAAATTTCTTATGTTGGTGCAACAAGTACAGTAACTACAACCTGCCCGGTAACACTTGTTAAAGGTATTGGCCAGGTTGGTGCTAACGATTTCTCTACCGGTTGGTGGTCACAATTCTCTGATGATTACCCGGTTGCTGCAGGCGAAAGCAAAACGCTTACCATGTATGCTTACTCAAACGGAATTAACAACTGGAACAGTCCGAGTACAATCCTGCGTAGAGCCGACATGACAGAATACGGCGTAGTTCGTATGGACAACTTTGGATGGGGCGACGGCTATGCAACAGCAACTCGTAGCAACGATTGGAACTTCGACATTTTTGGAGCAAACATAAGCGGTTCAAAAATTGAGATAACTGTAACAAATAACGGCGACGACACTGCTGATATTCGTTACGATGTTACTTATGCAACCGGCGAAACACATTTCCAGGAATATGCAGGAATTACAGTTGACAGCGCTGATTTGAACTACGCAATTGTACTGGAAGGATCTTATATCGTAATTGTTGAATAATCACTAAGATAAAACATAATTAAACTATGAAATATTTATTTATAATCCTGTTGGGACTGCTGGCATTTACCACAGCAACATACGCAGAAGGCAATGACAGTGCGGACCAGGTGTCAATGGCTCAACAAGACAACATAACAGTTAAAGGTAAAATTGTTGACGAAAGCGGAGAACCGCTTCCGGGAGCAACCATACAAGAACTAGGAACAACAAACGGAACAATTACTGATATTGATGGTAACTTCTCGTTGTCTGTTCCTGCTGACGCGACGCTTACAATTTCGTTTATCGGGTACAAAAGTATTGAAGTAGCCGTTGACGGAAAAACAGATCTTGGCAACATTGCATTGGCTGCCGATATGATTGGACTTGACCAGGTAGTGGTAGTAGGTTACGGTACACAACGTAAAGTCGACCTTACCGGTGCGGTTGCAGTTGTTGACGCCGACGAGATGAAAAAAGTATCGAACTCAAACATCTCTACAATGCTTCAGGGTAAAGTTTCAGGTGTTCAAATTACTTCTGACGGACAACCTGGTGCCGATCCAACGGTACGTATTCGTGGTATTGGTTCGTTTGGTAGCACCGCACCACTTTACGTTGTTGATGGAGTACCAATGGGAACAACAATTCGCGACTTCTCGCCAAACGATATCGAAACGCTTCAGGTTCTGAAAGACGCATCAGCTGCCGCAATTTACGGTTCGCGTGCTGCAAACGGTGTGGTAATTATCACCACAAAACAGGGTAAGAAGAATCAGCCAATGAAAATTGACTACAAAGGATATTTGGGTATCGACAAGGTTGAAGAAGGCGTATACAACGTTATGGATGCCTACCAGTATGGAGAATATATAAACATGGCGTTTGGCAACAACGACCTGGATGCTCCTGCCGGGTATGATCCAACAAGCAGCAAGTATGTTGATCCTGCGGAAGTTAACACCGACTGGTTTGAAGAAGCCTTTAAAACCGGTATTCGTCAAAACCACAACGTAAATATCTCTGGCGGAGGCGAAAACAATACCTACAACATTGCGCTCGACTACTACAAACAGGAAGGAACCATGGAAGGTGCAGGTCCTAACTTCGAACGTTACACCGCACGTGTTAATAACACTATGGATGTTAAGTTTGTTAAAATCAAAACAAACCTGGTATACAGCCACAGCGATCAGGATAATATGTCGCTAAGTAATGCCAATGAGTATGTTCAGGGTTTATACGGAGCACAATATCCGGTAATGGCATCGGCATTGCTTACTCCTCCGAGTATTAAAGCCTACGATGAATCAACCTGGGTGCTCGACGACAAAATTTCTTCAGCATCAGAATATACTTACGACTCATACGGTTATGGTACTTATTACGACGATGTGCATGGCGACCTACGTGTAACCAACCTTTTACTTACCAATAACCTTTTGGAAAGAAACACTATAGTTGACCGCGTTGTAGCTTCAGGTTCAGCAAATGTCGACCTTATTGATATGGTTGGAGAGGTAAATGAAAACCACAAGTTGAATTACAACCTTAACTTGTCGTACAGCAAAACCACTGCAAAGGACTTTACTTTTGTTCCTGCATTTATTCAGAGTACAACCAACTACTTGTCGAAAAGCAACGAAAAACTGACACAAGGCTACCGTAGCTTTAGCGATGCATTGATTGAAAACACTTTAACTTACGATGGTACATTTGGTCGTCATCATGTAAATATGCTTGCCGGTCAAACTTTCCAGCGCGAGCTTTTCCACACACTTACAGGTACAGGTGTTAACATGCCAGAGCCTTACTTCCTGCAGGTAGGTAACGCCGAAGAAACATCGGGTTACACACGCGAAACTGAACATGTGCTGGCTTCGTACATTGGTCGTATCAACTACAATTACGACGATAAATACCTGCTTTCGGCAACGGTACGTCGCGATGGTTCAAGCCGTCTTTCTTCTGACGATCGTTGGGACTGGTTCCCATCTGTATCAGCAGGTTGGCGTATTGAACGCGAAAACTTCTTCCCGGTTGACGAATCAACCATTAACCTGTTGAAGGTGCGTGGTAGTTATGGTGAATTGGGTAACGAGAACATTGGAGAATATCAGTATATGGATATTATGGCAAGAGGCGATTATACTTACAGTTTCGACAACGACAAAGTAACCGGCTCGGCCATTTCAAACTATGTAAATACTGCCATCCGTTGGGAGAAAAAGAAAACTATTGACTTTGGTCTCGACCTTGCCATGTTCAATAATAAAATGGAATTTACTTTCGACTGGTATAAGTCAACTTCAGAAGATCTGTTATATAGTGTAGCTGTACCTGCCAATGCAGGAGCTACAAACGGAACGGTAACAATGAATGCTGCAACCATGGAAAACTCAGGTTTAGAGTTCCTGGCTGCCTATCACAATCATCAACATGCTGTTAAGTTCGATATCTCTGCCAACTTATCAACTCTTAATAACGAGGTAACTAAACTGGGTGTTTCGGGCGAACCACGTACCGATGGCAACAGCAGAACAGAAGTTGGACGCGAAGTTGGTTCGTTCTATGGTTACGTTTACGAGGGCATTTTCCAGTCGCAGGAAGAAATTGATACCCGTGTAAATTCAGAAGGCGGATACATTAACCAACCCGGTGCACAACCTGGTGATGTTGCATACGCCGATCTTAACAACGATGGCGAAATTACCAACGAAGACCAAACTTACCTGGGCAGTGGTTTACCTGACATAAACTTTGGGTTTAATGCACGTGCCGAATGGAATGGTTTTGATTTGAGTATTTCAACACATGGTGCAGCAGGATTTAAAGCAGTAGACTTTGTTGGTGTTACTTTAAGCAGCTCGTATGGCATGCTTAATAAAACAACCGACGCGCTGAATGCATGGACACCGGAAAATACAAATACCGACGTACCACGTGTAGCCTACAAATCAACAGGTTCTATTACAAACGATATGTTCAGCCAGCGATTCATTCAAGATGCATCGTACCTGAAAATTGCAAATATCGAATTAGGATATAATTTCCCTGATCAATGGTTTGGTGGCTATATTCACAATGTGCGTATGTATGTTTCGGCACAGAATATTGCAACAATCACGAAATACGAAGGTTACAACGTAGATTTTGCCGGCGGTACATTTACTCCGGGTTACAACTACGCATCGTATCCAACACCACAAACAGTAATGTTTGGACTACACTTGTCATTCTAATAATCAAATCAATAATAGGATATGAAAATGAAAAATATATATAAAATTCTAATATTATTGGCACTCGTTGGAGGCTTTGCTTCCTGCAACGATGAACTGGAGGTTACGAATCCGAATAATCAAACTACTTTTGATTTTGGTGATTCAGAATCGGAACTCCAGGAAGCTATTATTGCGTGTTACAACCGTATACGCCTTGAAGGAACATTTGCCCGTGTTGGTTACACAATGGATGCCGTACGTGGCGACGAGGTTTGGAACTCATCACAACAGTGGTATTTAGAGGCCGACAACCTGAATGGCCCGGCTACATTTTTTATGGCAGAATGGCCATGGCGCGATTTGTACCACGTGGTTAACCGCACCAACTTCGTATTATCGAAAGTTGATGATGTTGAAATGTCTCAGGATTCGTATAACCAAATTGCCGGACAAGCATTGTTCCTGCGCTCTTTGGCTTACTATCAACTGACTACTTATTACCAAACAGTTCCGTTGATTACAGATTATGCATCGTATGCCGACATTAATACCATGTATGCATCGAATAATACACAAGACGAAGTATTGGATCAAATTGAAGCCGACCTCACTTCAGCCATGCAAATGTTGCCATCGCGCAACGAAGGTGGCGAATGGGCCGGAGGTCGTGCAACATGTGGTGCTGCAGCCGGATATTTGGCGCGTACATTAATGTTCCGTCATAAATTTGACGAAGCATATACCGTACTGAAAGACATTATTGCCGGTAAATACGGAACATACGCACTGACTGCCGATTTTGGCGACAACTTTAAAGAAGACACAGAAAATAACTCGGAAAGCCTTTTCGAAGTTCAGTTCTTAGACTACGGTACAGGTGGTGTTGACGAGGAATGGACTCCGGTAAATATCAGCTCGCAGGCAACACAAGGCCATGCAGTTGAAAGTAACTATGCCTCGCAGGAATTAGGTAGCTGGGGCGACCTTGCCGGCTCTCCATGGTTATACAACCTGTATAAAAAAGAGACCAGTACCGATGGCCGTTTAGACCCTCGTTTATACTGGACTCTGGTAACTTACGAAGATGAGTACAACACATACACTGGGCTGAAAACAGCTGCATATCCTGACGGCGATCCGCGTAGTAACACAATCTACCAACAGGAGATAACAGAAACACCTCTATCAAACAATGCGCAAGGTGGTATTTCAATCGCTAAGTTCACCAATGCCAGAAACAATATCTACGAGTCGATTACCAATGGATTGCACTGTGGTGTAAACATTCGACTAATGCGTTACAGCGATGTATTGTTACGTGCGGCTGAGTGCGAAAATGAAATCAACGGTCCAACACAAACGGCTATCGATTACATTAACGAAGTACGTCGCCGTGTTGCGCTCGAAGATCTTCAGCTTTCTGATTTCCCTTCAGCCGATGCGCTTTTCGAACAAATCGCAAATGTTGAACGTCCGAAAGAATTTGGTTGCGAAAACGGTCGTGGTATCGACTTGCTGCGCTGGGGATTCTTTTATGATAATGCGCGTTTGAACCAGATAACTGAACATGCGTATTATGTGCTTGACGGCACCGCTAATACCGATGAACTTACTGCTGAAACTGCAAGTGCATCATCGTTTCAGTATTACTACAAGGGACACGAGTATTTCCCGATTTATCAAAACACGCTAAATGCGAATCCTAATCTTGTAGGAAACTCGGCAAATAACAACGAGGACAACGGACCAGCCTTTTTTGAAAAAGGTTACACAGTTCGTCCTGTTGTAGATCTCGACTAAAATCGATCTCAAGAATAGAGACTTCCTTGTCAGCGTACTTTTTGGATGTTGACGAGGAAGTTTTTCAAATGATAACAAACTACATATGAGACTAAAGTATTTATTGATAATCGTTATTAGCCTGTTCGCCCTGTCGTTTGCAGGATGCAGTGAAGATGATCTGGACCCTACCGGCATTACAACAAAGCCGAATGATCCGGATGATGATCCCGATACAAATCCGGATTTTACCATTCCATCATATCCCGATGATTATTCGGCAATAGCATCATGGGATAACCGTAACGAATGGAATCTGGCTAACGTGCACGATCCGTCGGTTGCTTACTATAACGGCTATTACTACATGTATGCCACCGATGCATCGTATGGTAATGCGCACGAAGGACACGGACATTTTCAGGGTAAACGTTCAACCGATTTGGTTAACTGGGACTGGGTTGGCGGACCATTTTATGATGCACCTTCGTGGGTTGCCGATTCATTAAATGCTATTCGTTCTCGTATGAGTCTCGACCCAATTGCTGAAGAAGACATTCAATACGGTTATTGGGCTCCGGTTGTACGCCGTGTAAATGTGGGTGGACAAGAAAAACTGCGCATGTACTACAGCGTTGTTATCTTCAATTACATAAAAACCGGTAATCCTAATACTGCTGCCTTTGACGGAAGCTGGACAGAGCGCGCCTTTATTGGTATGTGCGAATCAACAGATCCGGCCGGAGCAGTTTGGGAAGATAAAGGTTTTGTTACAACCTCATCATCCGATCGGGGACTTGACTATAGTCGAGCCAGCACAAATGATTGGAGTGGATACTTTTACTACAATGCCATCGACCCAACTTACATTGTTTCGCCCGAAGGCGACCATTACCTCATACATGGTTCGTGGCATAGCGGTTTTGCACTTTTGCAAGTCGATCCAACAAGCGGTAAGCCACTTAACACTCTTGGTAATCCCTGGGCCAACAATGCTGCGGAGCTTACGGCCCGTTATGGGGTGAGAATTGGAACACGCACAGCAGGATCGCGCTGGCAAGGTAGCGAAGCACCAGAAGTGATTTACAAAGACGGTTACTATTACCTGTTTTTGGCTTACGATGGCCTTGATGTACCATACAACACACGAGTGGTTCGAAGCACAAATATCGAAGGTCCGTATCTTGATATTAAGGGTCGTAATTTTACAAACGGAGAAGGAGATACTTACCCGATTGTTACACATCCATATAAATTTAATTTAAGCTACGGCTGGGTTGGAATTGCCCACTGCTGCATCTTCCAAAAGGAAAATACCGACGAGTGGTTCTACATGTCGCAAGGACGATTACCTAAAAACGTTGGAGGCAACGCCTACTCAAATGCCATAATGATGGGTCATGTTCGCCGTATTGTTTGGTGCCCGGCTTCGGCCAGCGAACCCGACAACTTGTGGCCAATTGCATTACCCGAACGTTATGCCGGCGTACCCGACGATTACGGTGCTATTACCGAAGACGAACTGGTAGGAACCTGGGAGCACATTAACCTAAGTTATCGCTATGCCCAACAAGATGGCGCAACTGCTTTAACACTTAACAGTGATGGAACTATGGACGGCGCTCTAACAGGAAACTGGAGCTACGACGAAACCAAAAAACAACTTACACTGGGTAACGTAATTGTTTGCGTTGAACGTGAAGTTGACTGGGAAGCCTCGCCTCGCCGGGTGACATTGGTATATGCAGGAACTGAGAAAAACCTGAATGCAACCTATTGGGGTAAAAAATCAGAATAATGAAATTAATAAAAAACTTAGTAGCAGTTTGTCTTTTGGGTAGTGTTCTTTGCAGTTGCTCTTCAGAAAAAAAAGACGAAAAACCACAAATTGCAAATAATACTTCCATTACGGAACTTCGCATAAACAACCCAATAATTACCGACAAATACACAGCCGATCCGGCTGCGTTGGTATACAACGATACGGTTTATTTGTATGCCGGGCATGATCAGGCACCGATAGAAAAGAATTTCTACGAGATGAACGAATGGCTGGTTTATTCGTCAACCGATCTGGTAAACTGGAAAGAACACCCTGTTCCGCTAAAACCTGCCGATTTCAAATGGGCGGCACACAGCGCCTGGGCGGCTCAGGTTATAGAGCGCAACGGAAAATTCTATTGGTATGTAACTGTTGAACATGGCAGCATTCCCGGAAAATCAATAGGAGTAGCTGTTGCCGACAGCCCGGTTGGACCGTTTAAAGATGCATTGGGAAAAGCCTTAATCTCAAACGATATGACCACTGAACATACCCAAATTAGCTGGGACGACATTGATCCGACTGTTTATATCGACGACGATGGACAAGCATACCTGTATTGGGGAAATACAGTCTGTTACTGGGCAAAACTTAAAGATAATATGATTGAACTGGATGGCGAGATTCACACAGTGGATTTACCAAATTTTACGGAAGCTCCGTGGATTCATAAACACGGCGATTGGTACTACCTGTCATACGCCTACCAGTTTCCTGAAAAAACAGCATATGCCATGAGCCGCTCGATTACCGGGCCATGGGAATTTAAAGGAATTTTAAACGAACTGGCGGGAAATTCAAACACCAATCACCAGGCAATTATCGAGTTTAAAAACAATTGGTATTTCTTTTATCACACCGGAGGAATTCAACCCAACGGAGGTAGTTTTCGCCGGTCGGTTTGTATCGACCGACTTTATTACAACGAAGATGGAACCATGCAACGGGTTATCATGACATCGGAAGGAATTCAATAAACACATTATCATGAAGCAAAAAATTATCCTATTCATAGCCCTCATTCTATTCTCCGGAAATATTTTCGCACAAATCTTTGTTCACGATCCGGTGGTTACTCAACAAAACGATAAATATTATCTGTTTTGCACCGGGCTGGGAATCACAGCATGGTCATCGCCCGACATGAAAAACTGGACAAAAGAAGGCCGAGTTTTTCAGGAAACTCCGGAATGGATCTCTGAATCTCTCGACAATTTTGCCGGACACTTGTGGGCACCCGATATTGTATATCATAACGGAGAATATTACCTCTATTATTCAGCATCGGCATTCGGGAAAAATACATCGTGTATTGGCGTAGCTACCAACAAAACGCTCGACCCGGCTGATCCTGATTTTAAATGGGTAGATCACGGAAAAGTTATTCAATCTGTTCCGGGCCGAGATGAATGGAATGCTATTGATCCGGCCATTGCTTTTGACGATGAAGACCAACCCTGGATGGCCTTTGGCTCGTTTTGGAATGGATTAAAACTGGTGAAACTTAACGACGACCTGAAATCCATTGCTCAGCCAGAAGAATGGCACACCATAGCAAGACGCGAAAGAAGCATTGAGATTGATGAAACAGAAGCAGGAGATGGTGCTATTGAAGCCCCGTTTATCTTCAAAAAGAATGGCTATTATTACCTGTTTGTATCGTTCGATTATTGTTGCCGTGGTGCCGAGAGTACCTATAAAATTATGGTAGGGCGCGCAAAAACAATTCAGGGCCCATATTTTGATAAAAAAGGAGAATCATTGCTTACCGGCGGAGGATCGCTGGTGCTAAAAGGCGACGATGACTGGTACGCAATAGGACACAACGCAGCGTATACTTTTGATGGAAAAGATTATTTGGTTTGTCATGGCTATGACGCACACGATAACGGAAGACAGAAATTAATTATTCGTGAAATGAAATGGGACAACGATGATTGGCCTGTAGTTGAAATAACGAAATAATTTTTACCTTATGACCAGCCAATTAAAACTTATAAACTTATACCTAATGATAATAGCAGCATTGTTCTCGGGAAAAATATCAGCTCAGGAAAATGCACGTATAAAAATTGATATCGATCGCCAGATTGGAACTATAAACAAAAATATTTACGGAAATTTTGTTGAGCACCTGGGTCGCTGTGTATACGGCGGAATTTACGACCCTGATTCGCCACTATCAGATAAAAACGGAATTCGAACTGATGTACTCGAAGCCGCCAAAGAATTGAATATTCCGTTAACCCGCTATCCCGGAGGAAACTTTGTATCAAACTACCACTGGAAAGACGGTGTTGGCCCAAAAGAAGATAGGCCGCCACGCATGGAACTGGCATGGGAACGTTTGGAAACCAATGAATTTGGAACAAACGAATTTATTGACTTTGCAAAAAAACTGGGTACAGAACCTTACTTTGCAGTAAACCTTGGAACCGGCACCATAAAAGAAGCTCAGGAATGGGTAGAATACTGTAACGTAGTAGAAGGTCCGTATTACGCCGAATTGCGCAAAAAACATGGCTACCCGGAACCACACATGATAAAATACTGGAGCCTGGGCAACGAAATGGACGGCTTCTGGCAAATGGGCCACTTAAATGCAGAAGATTACAGCAAGAAAGCCCGCGAAGCAGCCAAATTAATGAAACTTACCGACCCCGATATTGAATTGATTGCCGCCGGTGCATCTAATTTCAGACCCAACAACGATCCGCACGAATGGAATGCTACTGTTTTGGCCGAATTACGAGATGTGGTTGATTACATTGCCTTGCACATGTACGTCGGTAATCACCAGGATAACTATTATAATTTTGTCTCATCTCCCCTTGTTTTGGAAGAGCGCACACAAGTTGTTAAA
This sequence comes from uncultured Draconibacterium sp., assembly GCF_963676815.1. NCBI lineage: Bacteria > Pseudomonadati > Bacteroidota > Bacteroidia > Marinilabiliales > Prolixibacteraceae > Draconibacterium > uncultured Draconibacterium sp. The sequence continues at coordinate 2,225,018 of NZ_OY781365.1, read as the reverse complement.
GGAATGATTCAACGCGAAATGGAAAAAGCCAATCGTGGCGATCGCGATCCGATTTACATTGCCTGGGACGAATACAACATTTGGTACCGTTGGCGCCAAGACGAAACAATGGCGGGCGAGCGCGCGCTGGAAGAGCGCTACAACCTTGAAGATGCTTTAGTGATAGCAGGTTTTCTTAATGCTTTTATTCGTAATGCCGATGTTGTAAAAATGGCAAATATGGCACAGTTGGTAAATGTTATTGCACCAATTTTTGCCGAAAAAAATGACATGTTTAAACAAACCATTTATTATCCGCTGCAGCTTTTTGCCAACAACATGTTTGGTACCGCACTGGATGTTTATGTAGATTGTGGCACTTACGATACCGATGAGTTTTTCCTGGGATTGGCAGAACAAAGTACTCAGCAAAAGAACGTGCCTTACCTCGATGTATCGGCAGCTTACCAAAATGGAGAAGTGGTAATTGGAGTTGTTAACCGTCATCTCGACAAAACTATTTCCACCGATATCATCTCGCAGGAAGGTTTGTTTAACGGCAACTTTGAGGTGTTCGAAGTAAACGGCCCGAATATTAAAGCCGAAAACGATTTTGGAAAAACCAACGTTGAAACAGTTAAAAAAGAGTCAATTAAGGTGATGAATAAAGAAACCATTACTTACCAGTTTCCTCCACATTCGTTTACCATGCTGAAAGGAAAAATTGTTAAATAGATTTACCCAAAATCAATAAGAGCAGAAATCTGTTATAAACCTTATTGCTTTTAGGAAACTTTGCACAGAAAGGCTAACTTAGTACTAGCACTTCATCTGGAGAAAAAAATGAATACAAACAAATATAAATTAGCTGAATCATGTTAAAATTTAAAATCACTTTATCTGCTATTCTTATTCTTGCAGTATCGGTTTCGTTTGCACAAAGCACACTTACACTGCACACCGATCAGGCAGAAACAAAAATCAACAAAGAAATTTACGGACACTTTGCCGAGCACCTTGGGCGCTGTATTTATGGCGGTATTTATGTTGGAGAAGATTCCGACATCTCTAATACCCGTGGTTTCCGCGACGATGTAATTGTTGCACTTCAGGAAATGGATATTCCGGTACTTCGCTGGCCCGGAGGATGTTTTGGAGATACCTACCATTGGAAAGACGGAATTGGCCCAAAAGACGAGCGCCCGTCGATGGTAAATATTCACTGGGGTGGAGTAACTGAAGATAACAGCTTTGGAACTCACGAATTTCTTGATTTTTGCTCGATTATTGGTGCCGAACCATACATCAACATCAATGTTGGATCGGGAACCGTTCAGGAAGCATCAGAGTGGGTAGAATACGTTACTTCATCGAACGTTAGCCCAATGACCGACCTGCGTAAAAAGAACGGCCGCGAAGAACCCTGGGATGTAAAATACTGGGGAATTGGTAACGAAAACTGGGGATGCGGAGGAAACATGACTCCGGAATACTATTCTGATTTATACAACCGTTTTGCCAGCTACTGTGGTGGTGCCGAATATAAAATTGCAGGCGGACCAAATATTGCCGACTACAACTGGATGGAAGTGGTAATGCAAAAAACAATGCGTCACCCGCACCTTGTTCAGGGAGTTTCGTTGCACGCTTACACTTTTACCAATTCGTGGGAAGACAAAGGACATGCTACCGAGTTTGGCGAAAAAGAATGGATTTCGGTGCTGAATAATACACTGAATATGGAAACACTGGTTAACCGTCATTCAACCATTATGGATAAATACGATCCGGCCCAACGCGTTGGCCTTATTGTTGACGAGTGGGGTAACTGGTTTAATGTGGAAGAGGGAACAAATCCTGGATTCTTATACCAGCAAAACACACTGCGTGATGCTTTGGTAGCCGGTATTAACCTGAATATTTTTAACAACCACGCCGACCGTGTAAAAATGAGTAACATTGCGCAGACGGTAAACGTTCTGCAATCGGTTATTCTTACCAAAGACGACGAAATGGTGCTAACACCAACCTACTTCGTATTTAAAATGTACAGCGTTCACCAGGATGCAACATTAATTCCATCGAACCTAAAAACGGAGGAATATGAATTCGACGGTAAATCAGTTCCAACAGTTCATGCTTCGGCCTCAACAAAAGATGGTGTTGTTTCGATTACACTGTGTAACCTGAATCCAAATAAAAGTGAATCAATTGAAATTAACGTAACCGGCGATGATTTTGCATCGGCAAGCGGACAGATTATCACTTCGGATAAAATGAATAACTATAACGATTTTGGCGGACAGGAAACGGTAAGCTTAAAAGACTTTGATGTGGCAAAGCCTAAAAACGGAAAATTAACCGTTGAACTCCCATCAAAATCAGTTGTTTTAGTACAATTACAATAAGCAATTATCGTTTTATAAAATAGAAAAGGAAGCACTTGCTTCCTTTTTTTTATGCTGCTCTAAACTATTTTATGCGTCCCCAAAAATTGAAAAATCCCGTTAAAGTATCATTTGTGCAAATTAAAATCACTGTTTCTCTATCAGCCATTTAATGCTGGCTGCAATCAATTTGTATAAGGTGCATATTTTTATACCTTTACTTCCGAGACTAATTATTACTAAACTAAACAAAGGTATTTTGGACAATAAAATTGATGCAGAATACTGGCAGCTTGTATGGAATAAATTTAAGAGTGGAGATCAGTCTGCTTTTAAAACCATTTACAATGAATTTAGTGATTCTTTGTTCTCATACGGCGCCAGATTTACCACCGACCGTGAACTTATAAAAGATTCAATTCAAGATCTTTTTATCAATGTTTATACCTATGGTTCAAATTTAAAAAAACCCGAGCTCCTCGAGTTTTATCTTTTCAAAACGCTTAAAAGAATCATTATCAAAAAATTGGTTGAAAAAAAACAATACTCTTCCATACAGGAATTTCCTGCAATTTTCAACCTGTTTTTTTCCATTGAAGAAGAAAGTTTTGACGAAGATGATGACCATACAATTAAGTTATTGCAAAAAGAGATTTCGGAGCTAAAACCATCAAAACGCGAATTGTTATTTTTAAAATTCAACAGCAATTTAACCTATGTTGAAATTGGTAAACTGATGGATTTAAAACCCAATACAGTTAAAAAACAAGTGTACCGAATATTAAATCAGTTAAGGAAGAAAATTGGTGACGAAATCAAGATATTTTTTCTAATGTGTTCTAAAACATAGAAATTATCTTTTTAAAAAACGTCCCCTTTTTAAAAAACGCAGCTCTTATAGCTGTTAAAACAACCTGGCTTATGAACTTATATCATCAACTGATAGAGAATCCTCTATTTTTTAAATGGATATATCATAACTCTCCTGAAATAAATGATTACTGGGATCATTTCCTAAGTGAACATCCCAATGATGCCGAAGTTATTCGCGAATTTAAAGCCGGATTCGAGCAGCATTTACAATACAAAAAACATCAACTTTCGGAAAAGGAAAAGAAAGAATTAGCCATAAGAATTTTGAAAAAAATTGAGCAGGTTGATCACAAAAAAAGATACCGGAAAGTTATTCGTTTAACCATGCGTTATGCTGCCATTGCCATTTTGTTTTTAATGGTTGGTAGTGCTTTAACCTGGTTCTTTATGGAAGATACCATTTCAGAACGATATACCCAGTTTCCTACGCCCCAGAACTTAATTATTCAAGAACCAACATTAATAATTGAAAACGAACAGGAAATTGCCTTGAATAAAGGACAATCGGAGTTGGAATACTCTGAAAAGGGCCAGATTATTGTTGACAAAGAAAAGGTAATTGAAGATGAAAGTTTGGAAAAAGTAAAAATGAATACGTTGGTAATTCCTTACGGCAATCATTCAACAATTACTTTATCTGACGGAACAAAAGTGTGGATAAATGCTGGTAGCCGATTAATTTATCCATCGCGTTTTACCGACAAAACCCGCGAGGTTTTATTAGTAGGCGAAGCATTTTTTGATGTGAGCAAAATGGAAGACAAACCATTTGTTGTAAAAACACCCGACATTGACATTAAAGTGCTTGGAACACAATTTAACGTGTCGGCATACCCCGATGAAAATGTTGCGCATGCCGTATTAACAGAGGGAAGTGTTGAAATCAGTCATAAATCACAAAGTGTTTTCGAACGCAACATTATCCTAAAACCCGGACAACTGGCATCGTATAACAAGCAAAATGAAAGTACAAATATTTACGATGTAGATACGGAATATTTTACCAGTTGGAAAGAAGGTTACTTAACCTTTACCAATAGCGATTTAAATCGTGTGGTTAAAAAACTGGAGCGCTACTATAACATCCATATGAAGTATTTAGATCCGCTTGACGGGTCACTTCGGATTTCAGGGAAACTTGATATATCGAAAGAACAGGATGTAGTATTTGAATACATGAATTCTTTAACCGGCTTAAACTTTGAAAAAATCAATGAAAGAAATTACCTAATAAAATAAAAACCGGTACATGCTGCAACATATACCGGTTAAACCAATACCATCTTAACAATAGTACTAATCAAAAACATTGTAAACTTATGAAAAAAAATTGGTTAAGTGATTCCCTTGACCCGGGGATCATTAAGAAAATTCTTAGAGCTATGCGCCTAACTATCATCTTACTACTTGGAATTATTTTTACGGCAAATGCCAGTGATTCCTATTCTCAAGCGAAACGAATGAGTGTTCAACTAAAAAACAGCACAATTACCGCTGCTTTTGATTACATTGAACACAACAGTGAATTCATCTTCCTTTATAAAGACGAAGACCTGAATTCAAACAAACGAGTAGACATCTACCTGGAAGATGCAGATATTGAAACTATTTTAAATGAATTGCTTCAGGGAAGCGATTTAACTTACAATATCTACGACAGACAGGTTATTATTCGTAAAACCGATGAGTCGGTTTTAGGAGTATTGCAAGATCAGAAAAACGTTACCGGGGTAGTTACCGATGCAGAAGGACTGCCGCTACCGGGTGTTACCGTTATTGTTGAAGGAACAACTATCGGTACCATTACTGATCCTGATGGTGGATTTACTTTAACTATTCCTGAAAATGCTCAAGAACTGCATTTCTCATTTGTTGGAATGAAAACACAAATTATTCCGATTGATGGAAAAACCAGTTTTATGGTAACTCTTGAAGCCGATGCCATTGGTTTGGAAGAAATTGTAGCCATTGGTTACGGGGTAACAAAACGTAAAAACTTTACCGGTTCTGTTACACAGGTTGATATGGAAAATTCACCGATTATGAATAAAGCAACTACTGATGCTTTTTCATTACTCGATGGTATTACAACCGGTATTAACTTTTCAAAGTCGGGTGAAGCCGGCGCAGAAACAGAACTGTTGGTACGCGGTCAAAAATCAATCAATGATGCCGATGCACCTGATGGTTTCAATAGTTCAGCTCCTTTATTAGTGGTTGACGGTATTATCTTCTCCGGAAGCATGAATGATATCGATCCTACAACAGTAGAAAACATTCAGGTTTTAAAAGATGCAACATCTTTGGCAGCCTACGGATCAAAAGCTGCAAACGGAGTTATAATGATTACCCGCAAAAAAGGTATTAAAGGTAAACCACGTATCTCTGTTAGCACTTCTCTTGGTATTTCAAATCCAAACTATAAACCTGACATGAGAGGACCTCAAGGTTATATTGAATTAATGAATGCCCGTACTGCATCAACAACATGGATGTCAGCATTAGAGCAAGAAAATATTGATGCAAATACACCTACCGACTATTATGATATGATTACACGTACTGGTGTTCAGCAGAACTATTCGGTAAATGTTTCAGGTGGAGGCGAAGCCATGGATTATTTTATTGGTTCTTCGTATTTAGATAATAAAAACTTTGTTGTTGGCGACCAATACAAAAGAGCCACATTTACAGCAAGAATCAATACAAAAGTTAACGACTATCTTTCTGTAAGTGCCAGTTTCGACCAATCGTTTAACAACAACGATGGAATAGTTCCGAACTATGGCGCCGCAGTTACACTTTCGCCTTGGACAGAACCTACTTTATCAGACGGAAGAGTTAGGTTATATGTTGATGGCCGTGAAGAATCAACACAACACCCATTGTGGGATACTTGGGTTGGAAGAGACGACGAAGATAGCAGAAATGCAACAATAATTGGTGGTACCGTTGATTTTAAAATACCTGGAATTGAAGGATTGAGTTATAAATTAACAGGTTCGTATACTACCAATAAAAGATTACAACGCGCGTTTACTTACGAAACTAACTTTGTAAACTTAGCTCTTGGCGAAGATGGATATACTTCTGAAGCACAAGCTGCATATTTAGACAGAGCTAATGGATCGATATCTGAGGAAAAAACAGCTTCGTGGGTAATCGATAATATTCTTTCGTACACCAACCAGTTCGACGACCACTTTATTAGTGCCACTGCAGTATATACCCGTGATTCAAGAAAAATGGATTACTTTGGTATGAATGGTACAGACTTTACAGGTATTGGTAATACCAATCTTGGTTTCTATGGATTATCGAATGCGGTAACTCAGGAAATTCAGCCAATTCGTTACACGCTACACAATGATGTAGGATATTTGGCTCGTGCAAGTTACTCGTACAAAGACACCTATCACCTTAACGCATCTTTCCGTCGTGACGGTAGTTCTGTATTCGGAGCCGACAAAAAATGGGGTAATTTCCCTGCTGTTGGTGTAGCCTGGACCATGTCGAACGAATCATTCCTGAGTTCAAGCACTTTAATCGATAATTTAAAGTTAAAAGCTTCTTGGGGTAAAAACGGTAACCAAACTTTACGTCCTTACGGAACACTTTCTACTATGGATGTTGGTAGAGGTGGAGGTATTGGTTATTGGTTCGATGATCAAATTATATGGGGACAAAGCCTTGCAACACTTGGTAACACCGAGTTGGCATGGGAAACCACAACTTCTTTTAATATTGGTACAGAAATCGATCTGATGAAGCGTATTCATTTAGAAGTTGATGGTTATAAATCTACTACAACCGACCAGATTTTTAGTAGAACAATCCCGGTAATGGGAGCTGGTATTACATCGCAAATGGCTACAATGGGTAAAGTTGAGAACTGGGGTATTGAAGCAGTTCTGAACAGCACAAATATTGAGTCGGGCGATTTCCGCTGGACGTCAGGATTAACATTCTCGCTTAACCGTAACAAACTTGTTGAATTGTATGGTGGCGACGAAGAAGATGACATTAACGCCGGTTTATTCATTGGCGAATCATTATCAGCCATTTATGGTTATGAATGGGTTGGAATTGTACAGGCCGATGACACAGAGTATCTTGCAGCAAACGGTGGAGAACCTGGCGATGCAATGTATGCTAACATTGACGGAAGTGAAGACGGAGTAATTGGCGTAACCGACAGAAAAATCCTCGGTTTCGGTATGGAAAATTTCAGAATGAGTTTAAGTAATACCTTATCATACAAAAACTTCCAACTGTACGCGTTGTTTAACGGAATATTCAGTGGTGGAGATTATGGTTATGAGGAAAATAATATTGCCTACCTCAGTTCTGATGGTTTCCAATATCATAACATGCTAAATCACCCTTGGTGGACCGCAGAGAATCCAAGTGAAACTTATCCTCGTGTTAATTTTACTGACGCCCGGTTAACCGCGTTGCAGAAATACACATTTGTAAGACTTCAAGAGTTAAATTTATCCTATACATTTGACAGAGACCTACTTAAGAAATTTAATTTTTCTAGTCTGAAAATATTTGTATCGGGTTCTAACTTATTCTTTTTCGCACCAGACTGGGAATACAGTGACCCTGAAATCAGAAGTTGGAATGCAGCACAATTGCCAAGAACTTTTACTCTAGGTATTAACTTTACACTCTAAACTTATTTGAACAATGAAAAATCTTAAGTATTTAATTATAGGCTTATTTGCCATATCATCATTTTTACCAGCTTGTGAAAGTGATGAGGATTTTCTTACTGAAGATCCAAAAACGATTTACACCCCGGAAACCGCTTTTGAGAAAAGCAGCCAGGTAGATGCCCAGCTGGTTACTGCCTACCGCAAAGCTTTTAATATGTATGGTGGTTACCGAATGTTCTGGACCGGAGCTTCTACGCAACAATTGTTACACGGACAAGGTGCCGACTTTTTCGACAATGTATATACAGGTGCAGCAGCACCAACCGCTAATGCGTTTTCAAACTATTCACGCTGGTCGCCTGACTTTAACATGTTTAACAACCTTTGGGTTGATATGTACCAGCTAATTAGTTATGCCAACCTTGCAATTGCTGGAGCCGAATTGGTTGAATGGTCAGATGCAGCAGATAAAGATTTTGCTATTGCACAGGCTAAATTCTTCCGCGGATACGGTTACTTGCGTTTAGCTGAATGTTTTGGTGGCGTGCCAATTGTTCAGGAAGTTAGCGAGTCGCTGAAGTTAGATTACACACGTGATTCTCGTCAGGCAGTTTATGAATTTGCAATTGCTGATTTTGTAGCTGCAGAATCAATGCTCCCCATGTATCCTTCGCAAGATGGACGTATTGCAAAGGGAGCGGCTAACCATTTTCTTGCTGAAGCATACTTAGCACTTGGTGTTGAAACCAACGATGCAAGTAACTACGATAAAGCGATTGCCGCGGCTACAAAAACAATTGATGCTCATCCACTTATGACTCAACGCTTTGGATCTCGTGCCAATCCTTCTGATATGTCAACCAATAATGGTGTTCCTGCCTACCGCGAAGATGGTAATGTTTTCTTTGATATGTTCCAAATTGGAAACTACGACTATAGCGCAGGAAATACCGAAGCAGTGTGGATTTTACAGGCAGCAACTTATGAAGAAGCTCAGGCAAACGGACTTATTGGTGGTTGGCCCGGAGCTAATCCATATTATGGTTTAACAGCCTTTATTGGTCCTGTTTTCAGAAATATGGTTTGGCGTTCAGATTTAGCAGAAGAGGGCGCAGCAGCTTGCCCATTTGCCGGAAATGTTGATCAAAGCCTGTTCCCTGGAGGAGCTACATCTGCCTACCTGGGTGGATTCTCAACTGGTGGAACTGCCGAAACAAATTATGTTGCAGAAAAAGTTTGGGCTGGCGATTATGCCGATGATATGCGTAATCTTCCGATAAACCTTACCCGCGAATTTGTATGTCTCGACCGTGATCACAGTTTGTATTTGCAGCCTGTAACTGCCGATATGATTACAGTTCCTGAAATGATGACTCCAATGCGTTCTAAAATTAAAATGGACGACTGGGGCTGGCATTCTTCAGAAATACCAATGCACATTAACCAATATGGTAGAGACTGGTATGCAGTACGTTCTTCAGAAACTTTATTGCTTCGTGCCGAGGCTTATTACAGAAAAGGAAACACTGCTTCGGCAGCTGACGATATCAACGAAATTCGTACCCGTGCTGAGGCAACTAAAATGGTTTCTGCAGGCGAAGTCGATATTTATCTGATTCTTGACGAACGTGCACGTGAATTGTGCTACGAAGAACATCGTTTCCCAACATTGCTTCGTATGGGCAGCAGTTCTGGTTCAAACGAAGTACTGGTTACTCAACTTACAAATCATTCAAGATTTATGGGTGATGTTCCTTACTACACAGGTAGTATCAACTGGACTCTTTTCCCAATTCCTCAAACTGTTATTAATGCAAATACAGAAGGAGGACTTGATCAAAACCCAGGTTGGAATTAATATAAAGTAAAAAGGCAGAAAGGATGGTTTGTGAATGCAAGCCATCCTTTTCTTCAATTTATAGCTCAACAAACGGTACCCAATTAAATATTGCCCTTCGAAAACTGTGTTGTATCCCCACACTTTTCATTACAACTGGAACCTATTAGTAAACTGAAAATTAACCTATCATGCTTAAAAACAGTTTAGCAGGATTACTGGTATTCGTCTCTTTAATTTTTGTGCAGTGCGAACGAGATTCAAGCCAGCAAAACCTACAAGTAAATTTAGAAGAAGACTTTATAAATCCCCCTAACGAAGCCAGACCCCGTGTTTGGTGGCATTGGATGAATGGAAACGTTACAAAAGACGGAATTCAGAAAGATTTAGAATGGATGCACAGAACAGGCATTGGCGGGTTCCAAAACTTTGATGCCGGAATGACAACTCCAAAAATTGTTGATCATCGCCTGGTTTACATGACTCTCGAGTGGAAAGATGCTTTTCGGTTTACAACACAGCTGGCCGATTCGCTTGACCTTGAAATGGCAATCGCAGGCTCGCCCGGATGGAGCGAAAGTGGCGGCCCCTGGGTGAAACCCGAAGAAGCTATGAAAAAAGTAGTGTGGAGTGAACTTCGGGTAGAAGGAGGAAAAAACTTCACCGGAACTCTGCCTCATCCACCAACAAAATCAGGAACATTCCAAAACCTGGGAGCAGAAGGAGCATTGGGAGCAATGGATAGTGAACACAATTTACCTGAATATTACCAGGATATTTCTGTAATCGCCTATCCAATTCCTGATAATGATTTCTCAATGCAAGAGTTACAGCCTAAAATTACTTCCAGCGGTGGGAACTTCAGTCTAGCGCAACTAAGCGATGGCGATCTGGTAAACTCCAGCGAACTTCCTTACAAAAAACCGGGAGAATTCTCCTGGATTCAATTCGAATTTAATGAACCAACAACTATACAATCAATATCTATTGTTACCGGAGGCGGAAGAGGACAGTTTAATTTTGGAGGCGGAGGACCTGCCAGTCAATATCTTGAAGTGAGTAACGACGGAACTAATTTCGAAAAAGTTATTGATATCCAGGGAGGAAGAACCGCACAAAAAACGCTGGCTTTTGCTCCCGTAACCGGGAAATATTTCCGCGTAAATATCATCACTCCGCAACCATCAAGAGGCGGGGGTATAATGGCTATGATGGGACTTGGCGGTGGAAATCAACCGGCTCCTACCGGCACTAAAGTAATGGAACTTGTGCTGCATACAGGAGCACGCGTTAACCGATTTGAAGACAAGGCAGGTTTTGCCACAGCTACCGATCTGGAAGAAGTTCCAACACCGGAAACTTCAAATGCTGTTTCGGCAGAAAATATTATCGACCTTACTGCTCAAATGGCTGAAGATGGTAGCTTAAACTGGGAAATTCCTGAAGGGAAATGGAATATTATACGCATGGGATTTTCGTTAACCGGACGCCAAAATCATCCGGCATCGCCCGAAGCTACAGGTTTTGAGGTGGATAAGCTGAATCCACAATATGTTAGAAATTATTTTACCAATTACCTCGATCAGTATAAAGATGCCACCGGCGGACTGATGGGAGAACATGGATTGCAATACATTATTACCGACAGTTGGGAAGCCGGCACCCAAAACTGGACCGACAACATGCCGGATGAATTTAAAACCCGCCGTGGCTACGATCTTCTGCCATGGTTACCTGCACTCAGCGGAAAAGTAATTGAAAGCGCCAAAGCAACCGATAAATTTTTGTGGGACTACCGACGTACACTCGAAGAATTGGTAGCCGAATACCACTACGATGAGTCTACAAAAATTCTTGCCGAACGTGGTATGGGACGCTATTCCGAATCACACGAAGGCGGCCGCGCATTAATTGCCGATGGGATGGAAGTTAAACGCACAGCAGCCGTACCAATGAGCGCTACCTGGACACCCGGTGGTTTTGGAGGCCCCGGACCGGATGTTGCAGTTCGTCACAAAGCAGATGTTCGTGAATCAGCATCCGTTTCGCATATTTACGGACAGAAATATGTGGCTGCCGAATCGCTGACGGCAATTGGAACAGCCTGGGCATGGTCGCCACGCCTTTTAAAACCGGTGGCTGATGCAGAGCTGGCAAGTGGTTTGAATCGCTTTGTAATTCATACATCAGTACATCAACCGGTTGACGATAAAATACCGGGCTTGGGACTCGGGCCATTCGGACAGTGGTTTAACCGCCACGAAACCTGGGCTGAACAAGCCGATTCCTGGATCAACTATCTGGCAAGAAGTTCGTACATGTTGCAACAGGGAAACTTTGTTGCCGATGTGGCCTATTTGTATGGCGAAAGTCACAACATCACTGAATTATTTGGACAGCAGTTGCCTCAAGTTCCTGCTGGCTACGAGTACGATTTTATAAATGCTGACGCACTGTTAAACACGCTGAAAGTAGAGAATGGCAAAATCACATCGCCGGCAGGAGCTGCTTACAAACTACTGGTGCTTGATAAAAGTACTGCATACATGACATTGCCCGTTTTACAACGTATAAAAGATATGGCAGCGGCCGGTGCAACAATTTGCGGTCCTAAACCAATAGGAACGCCAAGTTTAGAGGACGACGCCGGTCAGTTCAATTCTTTAGCAAACGAACTTTGGCCAATTGAAAACGGTGTAAATACAATCGGAAAAGGGAAAATATACAACGGATACCCGATTGACGAAGTGCTAAGCACAGAACAGATAGCTGCAGACTTTACATACACCAAACCGGAAAAAGACACAGAGTTATTGTATGTGCACCGACAACTGGGAGACATTGACATTTATTGGGTAAATAACCGAAAAGATCGTGCAGAAGAACTGGAGGCCACGTTCAGAGTGGAAGGAAAAGAGGCAGAAATATGGCAACCTGAAACCGGAATGATCAAGAAAACTTCCTACTCTATTGAAAACGGAAGTACCACTGTTCCGCTACAACTTGCACCAAACGATGCTGTTTTTGTAGTTTTCCGCAATGCTACAAAAGCCAATTCGTATGTTGTTCCTGAAATTAGTCAAACGAAACTGGCGGATATCACAGGCCCGTGGAAAGTAAGTTTCGAATCAAAAGTTGGTGAGCCTTTTGATGCAACTTTTGAAACACTTTCGCCTTGGAATGAAAATGCCAACAAAAACATTAAATACTTTTCAGGAACAGGCACTTACACCAAAACCATTACTATTCCTGCCGAATGGCTGGCAAAAGGAAACATCTGCCTCGATCTTGGCGAAGTTGAGAACCTTGCAGAAGTGAGAGTAAATGGCAAAGAAATTGGCGTGGTATGGAAAAAACCATTCCGTATTGAAATTGGGTCAGCGCTTCAGGAAGGTGAAAATGAAATTGAAATTAAAGTAGCCAACTTATGGGTAAACCGCCTGATTGGCGATGCACAACCTGATGTTACCGAAAAACTGACCTATACAACAATGCCATTTTACCAGGCAAACTCACCGTTAAAAGCTTCCGGATTAATTGGCCCGGTGGTACTGGTTAGTTCAAAATAAAGACCATAAACATAAGTTTAGTTGGTATAGTTAGTTTAATATTCCGGCAGCGTTTTCCTGCCGGGATATTTTTTTGTGGCATTCATTCAAATTAAACTTTCACATCATTTTTCGGTCTGAATATTTGTAACAAAAACAACCAGAAATAAACGACTAAAAATTAAAATTTTGTAGCTAACTAAACAGTAAACATTCAAAAACGCATCAAGCTAATTCAGCATCTCAGAGGGAAAAAGTAAATGTTAGTTTTTACCGATTTATAACATTCACAACCATTTTTCTACCATCATTCATTTTCTGAGCACCAAATGTTTACTGTACCATTAAACTGTTAAAACTATGAAGATTAAGACATTTTATGCTCTTTTTCTCCTGTCTCTTATTTTTTCAGGAATAAGATTAAAGGCACAGGATGAGGTAGCCATTAAACCGCTTAACAGCGAAATTAATTTTGACGGACAGGTGGCAGAACCAGAATGGAAACTGAGCACGAATTTCCCTCTCTCAATGCACTATCCGGTATTTAATAAACCTACAACAGAAAACAGCGAGGTTTACATCACTTTTGATGATAACTATTTATGGATCGGAGCGATACTGTATTACAACAACATAAATGAACTGGTATCAACCAGTAAAAAGCGCGACGAAAGATCAGGAAATTCCGATTCTTTTGGAATTTTACTCGACTCGTATGACGACAACGAAAATGGTCTGGCTTTTTTTACTATGCCTTCGGGACTAAAAATTGATTATGCCATATCGAACGACGGGCAAGGCGGTGGCCCCGGTGGAAGCAGCAATTATACCTGGAACTCGTATTGGGACGTAAAAACTGTAACTACCGAAAATGCCTGGCACGTGGAGATGCGGATCCCTTTTTCCAGTTTGCGTTTTCAGAGTGTTAACGACGTTACAAAAATGGGGCTGATCATTAATCGTAATATCAGTCATCATAACGAAAAATACACTTATCCTGCCATCGATAATAAATACGGACGAGGAGCAAACCTACGCCCTTCATTCAGTCAAACCATTGTTTTCGACGGAATACAAGAACGTAACCCGGTTTATATTTCGCCTTACATACTGGGTGGTACATCAAAAAACAACGAATTAAATGAGACTGAAGACGAATACATAAGCTCCGATGATCCGGAAATTACCGGTGGCCTCGATGTAAAATACAACATAAACGGAAACATGACCCTGGACCTCACCGTGAATACCGACTTTGCGCAGGTAGAGGCCGATAATCAGGTCGTAAACCTCACCCGATACTCGCTTTTCTTCCCCGAGAAAAGGTTGTTCTTTCAGGAACGAGCCAGTATTTTCAGCTTCGATCTGGGAGGTCGACAAAACCTATTTTACAGTAGAAAAATTGGGATATCGCCCGATGGAGATGTGGTAGATATTTTAGGAGGTGCACGCCTGGTTGGCCGGGCGGGAAAATGGGACGTAGGATTTTTAAATATGAATACCGAAGCATATAACGGTTATGCTGCCGAAAATTTTGGTGTGGCACGCCTGCGGAAACAAGTTATTAACGAAAATTCGTACGTTGGCGGAATGGTAACTTCGCGAATTGATTTTGATGGTAATTACAACATTGCCTATGGTCTCGATGGTATTTTTAAACTTACCGATGTTGATTACCTGGAAGTAAAACTTGCCCAAACACAAGATAAAGACATTGAATCGAAAGCACTTTCAATGGATCCTACATATTTTACAATTTTCATGGAACGTCGTTCAGAAGAAGGATTTACCTACGATGCAAAATATTCGTATTGGGGAAAGAATTTTAATCCGGAATCTGGTTTTATGATGTTGAATAATATTCAGCGATTTAAAACTACCCTGGGTTACGGTTGGTTTCCGGGCGAGAATTCATCTATTTACGACATAAGTGCCGGAGTAGATTTTGACCTGGTAAGCAGACTCGAAAATGGTGGAACCGAAAGCATGCAGGTTTCTCCTGAATTTAGAATGAATTTTAAAAATGGTTTTGGATTTTTTACTTCGCTGGCATACAATGAAGAGGGAATACTTGAAGACTTTTACCTTGACGACGATGTTTTTGTTCCGGCCAAAGATTATTCATTCTGGAATGTACGAAACATGTTTTTTACTCCGCGAACCAAAAAACTGGTGGGTCGCTTAGGCCTGAACGGTGGGGAGTTTTACGATGGAACACAGTACACTTTTGATCTTGATGCAGATTTTAACCTCTCTGCAAGCTTCCAGTTTTCAGCTACTTATCGTTATGACCAAGTTGAATTCTCAACCCGAAAGCAGCAGTTTTCAAACAACATTGCCCGCGTTAAAGCAACTTATATGCTAAACACCAAAATTTCGCTGAGTTCATTTGTGCAGTACAACGAAGGCGGAAATATTATTGTTACAAACCTGCGGCTAAGGTACAATCCACGCGATGGAAACGACCTTTATGTGGTGTTCAACGACTTAAGAAACGCCGACAAATCGGGCGCAGTTCCTGAAATGCCAAAATACCTTAGTAGAACCATAATGCTGAAGTATACTCATACATTTCGATTATAAGATAAAACTGATTCTTTCAGAGAGCACCATTTTAGGCTGGCTAACAACATTCATATTCCATTTTGTTATTTATACAATATGAATTAGTTTCGCACATCAGCTTAACTTTAGTAAATTAGGCTAATTATTGTTCAAACAAAATTGTACAACCAGCTAAAATTAATTAGACCATGAATAGAAATGAATCGCGCTCAGTAGCAGGATTAAAGAGTTTTGCTTTGCTAACTGCACTTTGTCTGAGTCTTAACCTTTTTGCGCAAGTCGCGCCAAACCCGTTTGCAAAAGCGCCCGAACCCAATGCAATTGTAACTTACAATAATCCAATTATTCCGGGTTTCTATTCCGATCCTAGTGTTTGTCGTGTTGGCGACGATTATTACCTCATCACCAGTACTTTCGAGTATTTCCCGGGAGTTCCGGTTTTTCACAGTAAAGACCTCGTAAACTGGGAACAAATAGGGCACTGCATTACCCGCGAATCGCAAATTCCAAACGGAATAAACATTTTTGCCGCAACACTTCGTTATCATGACGGAACTTTTTATATGATCACCACCAATATTATAGGGGGAGGTAACTTTTATGTAACAGCAAGTAATCCGGCAGGTCCTTGGTCCGATCCAATTTGGGTAAACGTTCCGGGTATCGATCCCGACCTGTTTTGGGACGACGATGGACAAGCCTACATCATCAGCTCTCCCTTTATTTTGTATGAAGTAGACCTGGAAACCGGCGAGTTATCAGAAGGTAAAAAAGTGTGGAACGGAACGGGTGGCAGATACGCCGAAGGACCGCATATTTACAAAAAAGACGGCTGGTACTACCTGATGGCAGCCGAAGGCGGAACAGAAGAAGCACACTCGGAAACCATTGCACGCAGCAATAGCATTTGGGGGCCGTACATCGATAATCCGGCCAATCCAATTTTAACACAATGTAACGCCGCCGGACAGGGAAAACCGATACAGGGAATTGGCCATGCCGATATTATCCAGGCACACGACAATTCGTGGTGGATTGTTTTCCATGGTTACCGCAATATTTCCGACAAAACACACCACATTCTGGGCCGCGAAACCTGCCTTGCTCCGGTAACCTGGCCCAAAAACGGCTGGCCGGTAGTTAACGGAAACGGAACTGTTGACGTTGATATGACCTGCCCTACTCTGCCATTAAAACCGGTTGCAGCACCACCATCGAAAGTTGATTTTGACAATGAAGAACTTGGTCTGGACTGGAATTATGTGCAGGCGCCAACAGAAAGTAATTTTTCATTGACCGAACGTGAAGGCTTTTTGCGTTTAAAGGGAGCTGCTGAAACCATCAGCACCAGCAACACCTCAACCTTTGTGGGACGTCGTTTAAAACATCACCATTTTACAGCAACTACCCAGCTTGAATTCGATCCGAAAAATGAAAATGAAGAAGCCGGATTGGTATTGCTAAACAACGGTTCGCACTTTGATATCATTGTGAGCAAAAAAGGCAATGACCGAATTTTAACCGTGAAATTGCAATTTGGTCAAACCATTTATAGTTCGAAAGAATATACACTGAAACCGGGACCGGTAAAACTGCGCGTGAGTGGAGATAAAACTACTTTCACCTTTTCGTTTGCGCAGGGCAACGATGAATTTACCGCAGTTGAAACTGCCGATGCCAAATTCCTGGCTACCGAAACTGTTGGTTTTTTCACCGGCATTTATGTTGGTTTGTACGCCACCGGAAATGGCAAAACTTCGGAAGCCAACGCCGATTTCGACTGGATAGAATACCTGACAAAATAGTTCCAGGATATTTCTGAAATGAAAAGCTGCTCTGTTAGTACAGTGCAGCTTTTTTTGTGTTCAATAAATAGCTCATGTATCCGCGTTTATTCATGATGTTCAATAACATATGCCGCTGATTAAACCTATTAATATTCTATTCATCTTAATAAAGATCAGAGTACAACATTTTATTAACTAAACCATAAAAAATGAATTCAAACAACAAGAACTCCCGAAGTTTTTCAAGAAGAACTTTTATTGGTACTTCAGCAGCTGCAGCTGCCGGATTTACAATTGTTCCGCGCCACGTTTTAGGTGGAACCGGTTACATGTCTCCA
This sequence comes from uncultured Draconibacterium sp., assembly GCF_963676815.1. Lineage (NCBI taxonomy): Bacteria > Pseudomonadati > Bacteroidota > Bacteroidia > Marinilabiliales > Prolixibacteraceae > Draconibacterium > uncultured Draconibacterium sp. The sequence goes on along the minus strand of NZ_OY781365.1, from coordinate 2,207,043 downwards.
AGTGATATGGTAAACATAGCCGGTATTGGTGTTGGTAGCCAAGGCGGCGGCGACATTCAGAACATTGCTACTCCTGATGTTCCTATCAAAAGAGCCTTTAATATGAGTGGTTTCTTAGTGCAACCTTATGCAGGTATCAAACCTGAAAGAAGAGGATTTGGGCAAAGAGGAGGCGTAGCAAACTCCGATGCTCCGATACAAATGGGCGCTGCTGCCGAGGACAAATCGTTTAAACATGCCAATATTTATGCCCTTTGCGATGTTGATCATGACTATGCCGGCCATATTATGGCTGGCTACCCCAAAGCCAAAAAATACCACGATTTCCGCGAAATGATAGATAATGAAAAAGAAATTGATGCGGTATTAATTGGAACACCCGACCATACACATGCTGTTATTGCGGCTTACGCTATGCGTGCCGGCAAACACGTTTTTGTAGAGAAGCCAATGGCAAAAACTATTCACGAAGTTCGTTTCCTACGCGATCTGGCAAAAGAAACCGGCCTTGTTAGTCAAATGGGTAACCAGGGACACAACATTGAGGGAACCATGCAAACCGTTGAGTGGATCCAGTCGGGAGCAATCGGAAATGTTTCGGAAGTTCATATGTGGTCGAACCGTCCGGTTTGGCGACAAGGATATATTGATCGTCCGGCAGGAGTTGAAGTTCCGGCCAATTTAAAATACGATCTGTGGTTAGGACCTGCACCCGAAAAACCTTACAGCCCTGAAACAACTCACTTTGCATGGCGTGGTTTGTGGGATTACGGTACAGGTGCAATGGGCGATATGGGAGCACATACTTTCGATGCGCCAATCTGGGCCTTAAACCTTGGAATGCCAACAAAAATCCAGGCTACAACAACACCTTTCAACAACGAGTATCTCCCCCAGGCAGAAAGCGTTACATACGAATTTCCTGCACGTGGAAACATGCCTCCAGTAAAAGTAACCTGGAGCGACGGTGGAATTAAACCTGCCCGTCCTGATGTACTGGAAACCGACCGTCAGCTTCGTGAAGCACTGTACATCGGCGATAAAGGCATGTTGATGCATGGAACTCACGGAGCAGCACCCGAGCTGGTTCCTAACGATCCGGGTTTTGTTGAACCTGAAAAATGGTTGAAACGCCCGAGTAGCGTTTATGTTGATTTTATTGAAGCTATTAAAGAAGGCCGCAAAGCAGCCAACGATTTCGAAGTTTCTTCAAAACTGACTGAAATAATGCTTCTTACAAACATTGCAGTGGTTTCGCAACAGCTGAACAAAACGCTGGAATACGATGCTGAGAACATGAAAATTACCAACTGTGAAGAGGCAAATAACTACTTCCATTACGAGTACCGTAACGGATGGAAATTGTAAAATTCTAAATTAAATTGTGATGAGTAAAAACAAAAATAACGGGCTATCGCGTAGAAAATTTTTAGGAAGCTCAGCTGCTTTAGCGGCCGTTTCAATGGTTCCGGTAAACTTTGCCATGGCAAATCCGGCGCAGAAAAATGACAATCCCAACTCGAATTTTGGTGGAGTACACATTGGTGCCATTACCTACAGCTGGCGAACTATGCCGGGCGGACTGGAAAATATTGTAAAGTATTGCAAAGAGTGTAACATCAGCTCAATTGAATTAATGAGCGGCGATTTAGAAACCTATTTGGGAGCCCCCGAAAGTCCGATGATGGAAATTTTCATGGAAATCAGGAGACAGCAGCAAGCGGAACAAGAAGCAAGCGGTGAGGCACCACAACCACGCCGCAGGGGTCGTCCGCAATTAAATGCCGAACAGCAAGCCAGAATGGATAAATACAATGAGGAAGTGCGTAAGTTCCGTCTGAATGTTGACATGAAAAAAGTAGAAGCCGCCAGAAAACTGCTGGATGATGCCGGAATAAAACCACACATTGTAAAATTCTCGCCTTCGCAATGGTCGGACGAAGAAATTGAATACGCTTTTACAGTGGCTAAAGCAATGGGTGCTAAAGGTGTTAGCGAAGAAATAAGCGAAGCCGCAGCTAAAAAGTTGGGGCCAATTGCCGAGAAACACGGAATGTACGCCGTTTTCCATCAGCACATGCAATTTGCAGAAGTAGAAGGTTTTACTTACGACAATTTCATGGACATTTCGCCGGCGGTGATGTTTAACTTTGATTCCGGGCACTATTTTGGTTCTACCGGCAAAAATCCTTGCGACATACTGCGGAAATACCACGATCGTATTTTTAGTATTCACATTAAAGATAAAACCGGACCGGAAACTGATCCGCCTAACCAAAACCAGGTTTGGGGACAAGGGCAGATGCCATTGGAAGAAGTACTGCTTCTGATCAAAAAGGAAAAATGGCCGATTTATTGCGACATTGAGTTGGAATACGACGTAAAACCATGGTCGAATGCAGTGAAAGAAGTAAAAACCTGCGTGAACTACGCCCGTCAGATTTTGATGTAAAATCGAATAGTTATATTAATTAATTTACCCGTCTTTTTATAGAGGCGGGTATTTTTTTGCAAACGCGATTGCGCTGACTGACAAAATTTTAAACAAATATGCAATTCCACCCGTCATTTTATATAAGTGAACCTGAACTTTATTTTGTTATTTTTACAATAAGCTAAATAAAAACCGGGCAGTGTGTCCTAAAATATTTTTGAATGAAAAACTTGTATCTGATTCTGTTATTGGCCGTAATTTCGTGCACAACTCAAACACCCAATTACCGAAGTACAATTGATCTGCAAGGCGAATGGCAGTTTGCGCTCGACACCGCACAAATCGGTGAAGAAGAGCAATGGTACCTCTCTGATTTTGATGATTCGGTGGTGTTGCCAGGCACTACAGATTCGAATCAAAAAGGATTTTTAAATACCGACTCAACAACTCTTCACCTGAACCGGGTTTATACTTACGAAGGAATAGCATGGTACCGGAAAAAGGTTACTATTCCTGAAAACATGGCGAATAAGCGATTGGAACTTCAACTGGAGCGTACCAAACCATCAAAAGTTTGGGTTGATGATCAGTTTGTTGGTTCGTCATTCCTGCTGCAATCGATACAAAAGTACGATCTCACCCAATTTCTTACTCCCGGCGAGCACTCCATAACAATACTGGTTAACAACGACTTGAAATTAACACCCTACGGAAATGTGCATATTTACTCAGACGATACACAAACCAACTGGAACGGAATAATTGGTAAAATTCAATTGGAAGCTACATCAAAAACTTACATTTCCGATTTGCGAATTTCGCCTGATGTTCAAAATAAAAAGGCCCTCATCGATCTGAAAATTGAGAATCAGCCCGAGGGAGAATTAGCAATTGAGCTTCATGTTGAAAAAACGGAGGCAGGAAAAACAGAACACTTAAAAACATTCAAGACAACAGTAAATGCACAAGAAAAAATTGAACTGGAATACGACTTTGACGACGATTGCCAGTTGTGGGACGAATACAACCAGCCACTTTATAAACTCACTGCCGCAGTTACCGGAGAAGGTATTCAGGACACAAAGTCGGAGACTTTTGGAATGCGTAATTTTGCTGTTGACGGAACACAATTTTCGATCAACGGGCACACTACATTTTTGCGTGGCAAACACGATGCCTGTGTATTTCCCTTAACCGGTCATCCACCAATGGACGTTGAAGGTTGGGTACGTGTTTTTAAAATTGCCAAAAACTACGGCATCAACCATTACCGTTTTCATTCCTGGTGCCCACCGGAAGCGGCTTTTATTGCTGCCGACCGGGAAGGAATTTACCTACAACCTGAATTGCCGTTTTGGGGAGGTTTAGACTCGGTAAACATTGCAAACCAGTTACGGGAAGAAGGTTTTGCCATGCTGGATGCTTATGCCAATCACCCGTCGTTTGTACTTTTCTCACACGGAAATGAAATCTGGGGCGGTCTGGATAATGTGGAGGCCAACATTGCAGCACTAAAAGCGTATGACGACCGTCCGCTTTACACCATGGGCTGCAACAACGGTATCGGTTATATTCCGCCAACACCAACTTCCGAATTCTTTGTTGGTGCACGTACCTCATATGCCCACGACACCATTCTAACTCACACACGCTTAACGCATGCATTTGCCGACTCGAAAGACGGCGCACGGTTAAACGCAGTAACACCTTCAACCGATTTTGATTTTAGTTATGCGGTTGAACACATGAATATGCCGATTATCAGTCACGAAATTGGGCAGTACCAAATCTTTCCCGATTATGATGAAATAGAAAAATACACTGGAGTGCTCCGCGCAACCAATCTGGAGATATTTAAAAGCCGCCTGGAAAAAGCCGGAATGCTGGATAAAGACAGCATTTTTCAGCAGGCAACCGGGGCGTGGTCGGCACTTTGTTACAAAGCCGAAATGGAAGCTGCCATCCGCACAAACGGTTTTGCAGGTTTTCAGTTACTCGACCTGCAGGATTTCCCGGGTCAGGGAACAGCGCTTGTAGGAATATTGGACGCTTTTATGGACAGCAAAAATGTAATCACTCCCGAAGCATGGAAACAGTCGTGTAACGACGTAGTTTTACTGCTGGAATTCCCAAAATATTGCTACACAAACGCAGAAGAATTTAATGCTAAAGCCGTTGTGGCAAACTACTCCAACAAAGTGGTTTCAAGCGCTATTTCATGGACATTAAAACAGGAAGACGGAACTGTTGTTGGAGAAGGTACATTTAAAGGCTCCGAAGTTCCTTTTGGTGGACTAACGGAACTTGGTGATGTTGTAGCAGATTTGTCATCGGTTAACAAGGCAAGCAAGCTAAACCTGCACATTTCTATTGACGAAAGTGATTATTCAAACGACTATCCGATTTGGGTTTATCCTGCCCAAAATGAGATCACTATTCCGGATGATATTTTGGTGGCAACAAAAGCAGATAAACAAGTAATTAACCAACTTCAAAGCGGTGGCAAAGTGTTGTTGTTTCCTCAAACTGATGCCATGAAAACGAAAAGTGTACCCGGTTTATTTCCTCCGGATTTCTGGAATTACGGTATGTTTAAATCCATCTGCGAGAATAATGGAACGCCGATTTCACCGGGAACGCTCGGATTGCTGACCGATCCTTCGCATCCACTGTTTAACGCATTCCCAACTGATTTCCATACCAACTGGCAGTGGTTCTCCATAATCAAAGCCAGCAATTCGTTGATTCTGGATGAGCTGCCAAACGACTACTACCCCATTGTTCAGGTGGTGGATAACCTGGAGCGAAATCATAAACTGGGATTGATTTTTGAACTGAAAGTTGGCGAAGGAAAACTGCTTGTTTGTATGTCGCAACTGAATAAGATTCTGGACAAAACAGAAGCTAAGCAACTTTACAAATCGCTGTTGAATTACATGGACTCCAAGATGTTCGATCCGGAGTTTACGATGAGTGAATCAGAGTTAAAGGACATGCTGTAAAATTGGTTTGGTAGCTAGTCTCCAAACGAATAAGTCAAGCTGACATTCCAAATAAAATCATCGCTAACAATGTCTGTGTTGATCTTTTGGTTCATCATTGCCCCCAGTTTAAATGGCCACTCCTTATGTTCAAGTGAAATGGACGAGGCGACATAAAAACCATCTAAACTATCCATCCACAGGTAATAAACCTCGGGGGCAAACGAGAAGAGCAATGTTTTTGAAAGCGCCAAATCGGAAACATTTCCACGCATGGTTAAATAGTGTGTATTATCCAATCCCCGATCAAAACCCTGCCCAATCAGGTAGTAGGGTTCAAAACTAAAATGCTCGGTAATTTTTATAATTGGCGCTATTTCCGCTGCCAAAAATCTTCGGCCTTCCAAACCAGCTTCGGTAAAACCATCTTCTTCAAAAGTAGCATCGTGAAACATGATTGCCGGATGCGCTCCTGCCTTTAAACTGAATTTTTCGTTATCGATAAATTTATAGCGAAACCAGAAAATAAATGCCCAGGGTTTCCCTTCCATTGAAAATCGAAATTGTGGTTCGAAGCGAAATTTATCTCCTCCCATCGATAGATCGAAAACCGCTGCCGGCTCGCCCAACGAGAATGATGGAACAATAGAAATACCGTTGTTGGTAACCAATACAGAACCGGAAAAATGTTTTAGGGAAGTAGTCTTTTCAGCTTCTTGTGCACTTACAAGCTGCACCACAGCTATAAATACAACAAAAAGAAGTATTCGTTTCATTTGCTTAGTTTAAGTAGTTCTAAATTTTATTAGCTGTTCAAGCCAAATCAGTGTTGAAGATAGCCAAAATTTCAGAGTTTCGTGTTACCCGGACACAAAGCAAGCAAATGTTAACAATTTGAAAGAATAAGCAGTCGGTTTTTTCTTTCCCTTAATTCAGATTTCGGTATTCGTTGGGTGATACTCCCACTTGTTTTTTAAACATGCGGGTAAAATGTTGTGGATGTTTAAAACCCAGTTCGTAAGCAATTTCGCTAATCGATTTTTCGTTATCGTAAATTTTTTCCTTGGCCACATCAATCATTTTAAGCTGAATGTGTTCCTGCGCCGATTTACCAGTTTCTTTTTTCAGCAAATCGCCAAGATAGTTGGGTGAGATAAACAACTTATCAGCACAATAACGCACCGATGGTAAACCTGAAATCAACGGCTGCTCCGATGTAAAATAATCTTTCAGAATGTGTTCGAAACGAGCCAACACATCTTTGTTTACGTGGTTACGTGTAACAAACTGGCGCTCGTAAAAACGTTTACTATACTTTAGAAACAGTTCCAGGTACGACACAATTAATTCCTTACTATGCGTATCGATGGCGTGTTGCAATTCGAAATTAATATTTTCAATACATTGGTTTATCAGCACTCTTTCACGCGCTGACAGGTGTAAGGCTTCATTTACTTCATACGAAAAGAAAGTGTATTCGTCTATCGATTTCCCAAGCGATGTACCATGTATTAAATCGGGATGGAAAATGATGGCTGTTCCGGAACCTTGTTGCTTTTCGCCATTATCTTCAACGCCATAAACCTGTCCGGGCGAAATAAACAACAGCGTGCCTTCTTCGTAATCGTAATCATTAATTCCATAAGTTATATTACCACATTTAATATCTTTCAGAAAGATGGCATACACATCCATTTGTCCTTTAAAATAACGAAATGGTTCAACTTTTGAGAAATCGATAACGCTAACCAGCGGGTGCAGTGTTTCCTGACCAACCAGATTATTGTATTCGGTTACTGAATTTATCTTTTTTACATCGCTCATAATCTTTCGCTTTAAAACTGGTACAAATTTAAACAACTATTGTTTAAGGTGTTACTGTCCGAACTCAGATTCCGTAATCCAGGTAAGTAATTCGGTAATCTTGGTAATTCGCTCCGTGTTTTGACACTTTATCCGGTGTTTTTATTTCCGTTTTGCTAAAAGCTCCGAAGCATTTTTATTCAGAAATATTGACTTCTCCGCTAATCGTTTTTTAATAAGACCCCAACATTCTTTGAGTCAATCATTTTATTCGCACCTGTAATAATGTACTGTCTTGCACCTCAATATTTAATAAAATCCAAGGCAACAATCTTCGTTAACATCTCATTAACACGGATTTAAGTGTTTATTCTGCCAATTCCGTAATTTTGGTATTTAATACAGGAATTCTGGTAATTTCTTTAAACTTATTACCCGGATATTTGTCTCATAATTTTACTGAGAATAATTTTACAATAATGAAAACAATAGAAAACAAGTTTTTTGAAGGAGAACGACCGTTATTTGCCGAAAAAGGCTTACACATAAAGAATGTAGAAATTGGATTAGGAGAATCAGCCCTCAAAGAAGCAAGCAACATAAAAGCTACAGGTTGTACTTTTGGAGGAAAATACCCCTTTTGGCACAATACGAACAGTATTATTGAAGATTCATTATTTACACCTGGCGGACGTGCTGCCATTTGGTATTGCACCGATTTACGCATGACAAACACGCGTGTTGATGCACCAAAAATGTTTCGCGAAATTGATGGTTTGTACCTCGAAAATGTTGAGCTTACCGATGCTGAAGAATGTTTGTGGTGGTGTAAAAACATTAAAATTAAAAATGTGAAAGTAAAGAATGGCGATTACATTTTTAAGGATAGCAAAAACATCAAAGTTGAAGATCTAACACTACAGGGAAACTACAGTTTTCAGTATGCCCGTAATGTTGAAATACACAATTCTCATCTGGCCTCGAAAGATGCTTTTTGGAATACCGAAAATGTTACCGTTTACGATTCGGTTATTGAAGGAGAATACCTGGGTTGGCACTCCAAAAACCTGCGTTTAGTAAACTGTGTAATTGGCGGAACTCAGCCTTTATGTTATGCCAAAGATTTGGTGATGGAGAACTGCATTATGAAAGAGAATGCTGATTTGGCATTTGAATATAGTTCGTTAAAAGCAGAAATTAACAGTCCGGTTACCAGCGTAAAAAATCCGAGCACCGGCGAAATTGTAGCCCAAAGCATTGGCGAGCTTATTTTCGACGAAAACTGTAAAAACCCGGGTGGGTGCAAAATTACTGTTGAAAGCGAAGTAAACGTTTAATAACCATGCAAAACAATTTCGACGATAAAATAGTACGCAGAGGCACTAATTCATACAAGTGGGATTCAAAAACCAACGATGATATTATTCCGTTGTGGGTGGCCGACATGGATTTTAAAACCGCTCAACCGATTATCGATGCACTGGCAAATCGGGTTCAGCACGGTATTTTTGGCTACACAAAAGTACCAGAAGACTACTACAATGCTGTTATTAGTTGGTTTGGACGCCGGCACAATTTTACGGTTGAAAAAGAATGGATGATCTACACCATTGGTGTGGTTCCGGCCATTTCGGCAACTATTTTAGCACTTACCGAACCGGGTGATAAAGTAATTGTGCAGGAGCCGGTTTACAACTGTTTTTTCTCTTCGATAAGAAATAACCAGTGCGAGAGTTTTTCCAACGATCTGATATACAAAAACGGAAAATACACCATCGATTTTGATGACCTCGAGAAAAAAACGGCTGATCCGAAAGCAAAAGTGATGCTTTTATGTAACCCGCATAATCCGGCCGGCCGCGTTTGGACCAAAGAAGAACTGGAGAAAGTAGGAGAAATTTGTTTCCGGAATAATGTAATTGTGGTTTCTGATGAGATTCATTGCGATTTGGTTCACCCGGGACATACACACATTCCGTTTGCATCATTGGGCCAGCAGTTTTTAGAAAACTCGGTAACCTGCGTTGCACCAAGCAAAACCTTTAATTTGGCGGGATTACAGATTGCCAATATTTTAACCTACGATCCGGAAATCCGCAAGAAGATCGATAAAGCCATCAATATTAACGAAGTGTGCGACGTGAGTCCGTTTGCCGTTGAAGGACTGATTGCGGCTTATACGCACGAAGATTCTGAGTTATGGCTCGACGATTTACGAGCCTATTTGTGGGACAATTATTTATTGGTAAAAGACTTTTTTGCCGAAAACCTTCCACAATTCCCGATATTACCTTTGGAAGCTACCTATTTGGTTTGGATCGACACCTCTGTTTTAAACATTAAGTCGGAGAAACTAACCGAATTGATGATAGAAAAAGGAAATGTTTGGCTGAACGAAGGAACGGTTTACGGCGAGGCCGGCGAAGGTTTTATGCGCCTGAATATTGCATGCCCACGAGTCACTTTACAGGAAGGGCTGAACAGAATGAAAAAAGCTATCGACCTGATTACCGCACAAAATTAAAAGGAGTATTCTGCGGTTTTCAGTTCGTCTGAAAAAATAATACAACGGTTTTTCGAAAAACGTTTGCTTAGAGATATCAATTGAAAAAGAGTGCTTATTTATTGTCGCTTGTGCAAAACAAGCAGGCAATGACGTTTATGCAACAACTGCATCTGGCAGCGCTGTTAAGTATACCGGCAATTATTGCGCAGTTTTCATCCATCATCATGCAATATATCGATGCATCGATGGTAGGACGTTTGGGTGCAAACGCATCGGCATCAATTGGCCTCGTAATTACTTCCACCTGGCTGTTTTGGGGAATCTGCACTACCGTTGCCGCCGGATTTTCGGTTCAGGTGGCACACCTCATCGGAGCCGGAGACCGCAGAGGAGCACGGTCGGTGTTGCGTCAGGCCATAATATCAACACTGCTTTTTAGTTTAATCCTGGTGGCCATTGGGGCATCAGTAAGTTCAAAACTCCCCTACTGGCTAGGTGGCGATGCCGCTATTGCCGCCGATGCATCAAAATACTTTCTCATTTTTGTCTTGTCGCTGCCGGCGCTGCAAATGAATTTTCTGGCAAGTGCCATGTTACGAAGCAGCGGAAACATGCACATCCCAAGCGTTCTTAATGTGGTAATGTGTGTTATGGATGTCGTATTCAATTTCCTGTTGATCTTTCCATCACGCGAACTACAATTTTTGGGCTTCGATATTTTTATACCGGGAGCCGACCTTGGAGTTGCAGGAGCCGCAATCGGAACTGCTTCAGCGTACCTGATAACCGCTGTAATACTTTTCTGGTACCTGTTTACAAAAGACGAGAACCTGCGTTTAACCAAAGAAAAAGGAAGTTTCAAGCCAGAAGAAAGCACCCTGCGCAGAGCGTTCAAAATTAGCATGCCCATGAGTTTGGAACACACCGTAATTATGGGTGCACAAATATTATCCACTGTAATTGTGGCTCCTTTGGGAGTGGCATCAATTGCCGCCAACTCCTTTGCCATAACCGCCGAAAGTTTGTGTTACATGCCCGGTTACGGAATAGCCGAAGCGGCAACTACTCTTGTAGGGCAGAGTTTTGGAGCCAAACGAAAAGATCTGGCCAAACGTTTTGCCTACATCACGGTTTTTATGGGAATGGCAGTTATGACCATTCTGGGTGCAGTGATGTATCTTGCAGCCCCGCAAATCATTGGTTTTATGACTCCCGATCCCGAAATTCTTTCGCTGGGAGTTATGGCTTTGCGCATTGAAGCTTTTGCCGAACCGATGTTTGCGGCGTCGATTGTGGCTTACGGAGTTTTTGTTGGTGCCGGCGACACTTTCGTTCCCAGCATTATGAACTTAGGCAGCATGTGGGCCATCCGTTTGACACTGGCAGCAATTTTAGCTCCGATTATGGGACTTAAAGGCGTTTGGATTGCCATGTGTATCGAGCTGTGTTTCCGCGGTATCATTTTTCTCTACCGGCTTTTTCAAGGTAAGTGGCTAAAACATTCCATCTAAAATAAATAATCCGTAATAAAGGTAAGTTACTCTGTAATTTTGGTTATTTCATGTTAATGCTTCTACCGATATTTGTAAAGTGAGTTTATATCCACTTAAAAGAGGAGCCATGAAAATAAAAATACATAGTAAAAATACAGTTCTAACAGCAACATTAAACGAAAGCAAAGCCGCAATAAATTTTGCCGCTTTGCTGCCCGTTAACCTCAACCTTGACGACTACGGACAAAGCAGCAAAATCAGCAAATTAGAACAACGGCTTGATGCTACTGATGTAAACAATAGTTTTACTCCCAAAGCCGGCGACATCATCTACTTTGCGCCACTGGGTAACATTGCCATTTTCTACGAAGACGCAAAATATTCGAGCGGCTTAATAAAAATCGGAGAGCTCGATGGAAATGCAAAAGCATTAAAAGCCATTGAAAATATTAAAGCAAGAATTGATTTGACGGAACAAGATGCTTACAACGTACGCTCCAAAGTGAAAAACAAAGAATTTCAGGAAGATGAGTAATAATATTTTTGAAAGAATGCAAGCGGGCGAACTGGTTCAGTTCAGTGATCCTCAGTTTACTGATGTCGGCGAATCAAACCTTCGCACCAACGAATTACTGATAAAATACAATTCTACATCCGATCCCGGCGAACTTCGTAAAATCTGGGGCGATCTAACTGAAAAAACACTTGATCCAACCAGTTACGTTCAGATTCCGGTGCATATCAACCATGCCGAATTTGTGACGGTCGGCAAAAACGTGTACATCAATCATGCTTGTTCTATGCTGGCTTTGGGAACAATTACCATTGAAGATGATGTGCTGATTGGTCCGAAAGCAAATTTGTTGTCGGAAGGTCATCCGCTCGATCCAAACAATAGAAAAGCGATGATTGTTAAACCAATAGTAATCAAGCGCAATGCGTGGATTGGTGCCGGAGCAACAATACTTCCCGGTGTTACCGTTGGCGAGAATGCTGTTGTTGCAGCCGGAGCAATGGTAAATAAAGATGTTCCGGCCAACACGGTGGTTGGTGGAATTCCTGCAAAAGTGATTAAAGAAATTTAATCGGATACATTTGACGAAACGAACTAACTTGAAAAACTAAACGACGGAAATAAAATGAGCAAGAGTATTTTTGAACGATTACAGGCCGGTGAAGCGGTATCTTATACCGATCCGGCACACAGCGAAATCGGGGAAGCGGCGGAGCGAACAACAAAGCTATTGATCGAATTCAACGCGACTGCAGATGTAGAAAAGAACCGCAAAATGTGGGGTGAAATCTCAGGCGAAGAACTCGACCCGAGTAGCATGATTCAGATACCGGTTTATGTGAACATCGGGCAGTTTACACGCATCGGCAAAAATGTGTACATCAATCATCTCTGCTCCATGCTCGACATGGGAACAATTACCATTGGCGATGATGTACTGATCGGTCCGAAAGTAAATATCCTTAGCGAAGAACATCCTGTAAATCCGGCTGATAGAAAAGCGCTAATGGTTCGGCTGGTTGTAATTAAAAACGGTGCCTGGATTGGCGCCGGAGCTACAATATTACCAGGAGTCACAGTAGGTGAAAATTCGATTGTTGCTGCCGGAGCAGTGGTTAATGCGGATGTTCCGGATAACACGGTTGTGGGTGGTATTCCCGCAAAAATTATAAAAAAGATATAAGGAAGATGGCGCGAATATTTATAACAGGATCAGCCGATGGACTTGGACAACTGGCAGCCAAAAAACTGGTTGCAGAAGGACACCAGGTTGTTCTTCATGCCCGAAATAAGGATAGAGCAAAACACGCAGTAAATAAAGTTCCCGATGCAGAAAAGGTGCTGATAGCAGATTTGTCAAGTATTGAAGAAACCAAAAACCTTGCAAAGCAGGTAAATGAATTGGGAACTTTCGATGCGATAATCCATAATGCTGGTATTTTAAATGTTCCTTCGAATGCGAAAAGCAAAGACGATTTGCCATTATTGTTTGCAGTTAACACCTTGGCGCCCTATATTTTAACCGCTCTGATCAATCGACCAAAACGATTGATTTACATGAGCTCAAGTATGCACCGGGGAGGTGATGCACGGGAAGATCAGCTGGACGCCATTCTCGAAGGCCAAAAAAATCCGAGTTACTCCGACACCAAATTACACGATTTAATTCTGGCTCTTTCTGTTGCCCGGAAATGGCCCGAAGTAATTTCAAATGCCGTTGATCCCGGATGGGTTCCTACAAAAATGGGAGGCAGCAGTGCTCCCGATAGTTTGCAAAAAGGTTTTGAAACGCAAGTATGGCTGGCAACTTCCAATGATGCTGAAGCACTAAAAAGTGGCCGGTTATTATTTCATAAAAAAGAAGTAGATTTTAATAAGCAGGCCGCGCAACAAAACATACAGGAAAAACTTTTAGCCATCTGTGAGGAGTTATCACAGGTTTCTTTCTAACCCATTTAAAAATTTTCTTTGGAAAAAAGACAAAACTCCACTCCCGATATTTCAAAAGGACTTATTCTTTTACTGGCAATAGCAGCAGGCATATCGGTTGCCAATCTGTACTATAATCAACCGCTGCTGGCAGATATTGCTAAAACATTTCACATCTCGTTTCAGGAGGTTGGACTATTATCAACTTTTACCCAGCTCGGGTACGCATCAGGCATATTTCTTTTCGTCCCACTTGGAGATATCAAAGAAAAACGAAAAGTTATATTGATTTTAATTGCCGGTGTAACCTTATCGCTTTTGGGCGTAGCATCTGCTCCAAATATTTACCTACTTTATATCTTTTGCTTTACAGTTGGCCTTTCCACGGGAATTCCACAGTTGATTGTTCCGTTGGCCGCTCAATTGGTTGCACCGGAGAAAAGGGGAAAAGCGATTGGAACCATCGCCAGTTCAATGCTGATAGGTATTTTAACGGCACGAACTTTATCAGGTTCTGTTGGGTACCTGCTTGGGTGGAGGTATATGTTTGTACTGGCCGCCGCAATAATGGGATTATTGGGAGTTGTATTGTATTTAAAGCTGCCCGAAACAGCCTCAGAAGAAAATATAACTTATCGGAAGCTGTTAAAATCGCTTCTCCAAATAACCGTCAAATACAAAACATTAAGAAAAGCCGCTATTACAGGAGCATTGATGTTTGGAGTTTTCAGCGTTTTCTGGACCACATTAACTTTCTTACTCGAAAGTCCTGCTTTTGGAATGAACAGCAACCAAATAGGAATGTTTGGATTAGTGGGAGTAATCGGTGCAGTTGGTGCCCGGATGATAGGCGGCTTAAATGATAAAATCAGATCCAGTTCTATAATTCTCGCCTGTATCATTCTTGGAATTTTTTCGTACTCTCTTTTGGGTTTATCAGCCGTTACCATATCGATAATTATTGCCGGAATAATTGCTTTGGATTTTGGAGTTCAGGGAACAATGGTATCGAATCAAACGGTAATCATTAGTTTGAACAACAATGAGAGAAGCCGGCTGAATACAGTATACATTGTATCTATTTTTATAGGTGGAGCTTTGGGATCGACTCTGGGATCAATTGCCTGGGAAACTAACGGTTGGAGCGGAGTTTGTATGGTTGGTTTTTCAATGATTTTAATTGCCTTTTTCATCAATATAAGTTTTAAAAGAGCAAAGTTAATGTGGAGTAAAGCACACCTTGAAAAGAACAAAACAGCAAAGAAGGTAAGACTGGCATGGCTCAAAAAACAACAAAACAGTAATACAGGTAGATAAATCTGTTATTATGGTAATTTTTATTGGGACTGTCTTTCGATATTTGTATTGTTCGAATGGGCACTTGCAGCTTCGTCATCAAATAGTCGAGGAAAAAGCATTTAACGGACGAAGAAAGTTGGTTTTTGAAATACGGTTTTCAGTATTAACAAATATAAAAGTTATATCATGAGTGAAAAGCAATCAAACAAAAGGCAATCGAGAAGAGATTTTATTCAGAAATCGGCTATGGCCGGTGCCGGAGCAAGTTTCTTACTATCCAATCCAATGCAGGTTTTTGCCCAAAACAATAAGTTAAATTCAAGTATTATGAGTCAAAATATTAAATCAAAAGGCTATGCAGCCACCGACGAATCAGGAAAATTAAGTCCATGGGAATTTGAACGCCGACCAGTTGGCGACAACGACATTTTAATCGATGTAAAATACGCCAGTATTTGTCACTCCGATATTCACCAAATGAAAGGACATTGGGGGCCACAAAAATATCCTCAGGTACCGGGGCACGAAATTGCCGGAATTGTAGCTGCCGTTGGGAAGAATGTTACCAAATTTAAAGTTGGAGACCGTGCCGGAGTTGGCTGTATGGTAGATAGCTGCATGCAATGCGATAGCTGCGAACATGGCGAAGAACAGTTTTGCGAAAATGGCCAAACCGTATTTACTTATGGATATCCACAAGAATCATCACCTTCAGGAATCAGTCAAGGTGGTTACACGTCAAATATTGTGGTAAGAGACCACTTCGCTGTTCACATCCCGGAACATATCAGTCTGCAGGAAGCTGCTCCGCTGTTGTGTGCGGGTATTACCACCTATTCTCCCTTAATGAAAGCTGATTTTAAAATTGGCGACAAAGTAGGTGTTGCCGGTATTGGTGGTCTCGGACACATGGCTGTTAAACTTGCAGTATCAAAAGGTGCTGAGGTGCATGCTTTTACTACATCGGCCGATAAAGTTGACGATATTAAGTCGTTCGGTGCCAAAGAAGTAATCGTAGTAAACGACGAATTAAGCAATTTGCAGGCGCACAGCAAAACGCTGGACTATATGATTTGTACCATCCCGTACGAATTTAATGCAGCGCCTTACATTATGTGTGTAAAACCTGGCGGAACATTCACTTTTGTCGGAATGCCGGTAAAATCAGAACTAACCATTAATAACCTGATGCTGGCATTTGCAAGGGTTAACTTTAATGCCTCTTTAATTGGTGGTATTCCCGAAACACAGGAAGTTGTCCATTACTGCGCCGATAATAATGTGCATCCTAAAATCGAGATTATCAGTGCCGATCAAATTAACGATGCATGGGATAAGGTGGTAAATAAAGAGGCACGTTATCGTTATGTAATCGATACGGCAACACTTTAGTAATTAGTAGGTATAAACAGACAATTACAAATTTTAAAACAGATTTATTATGATATTAAAAGAAAATTATACGCTATCAAACGGAGTTGAAATTCCAAAACTCGGCCTTGGAACATGGTTTATTAGCGATGACGATTCAGTTCAAGCAGTAAAAGATGCTGTTGATTTGGGTTATCGTCACATCGATACAGCTCAGGCTTATCAAAATGAGCGCGGAGTTGGAGAAGGAGTCAGAAACAGTGGTGTAAAACGAGAAGACTTGTTTGTAACCACAAAACTGGCTGCCGAAGTAAAATCGTATGATGAAGCCGTAAAATCCATCGATCAGTCGCTGGAAACAATGGGGCTCGACTACATCGATATGATGATCATTCACAGTCCGAAACCATGGATGGAATTCCACGAAGAAGACGGTCATGAAGACGGGAACCGCGAAGCCTGGAAAGCTTTGGAAGAAGCCTACAAGGCAGGTAAACTGAAAGCCATCGGTGTTTCAAATTTCCAGAAAACTGATATTGAAAACATCCTTGAATCATGCACGGTAAAACCAATGGTGAACCAGATTCTGGCACACGTTAGCAATACTCCAAAAGAACTGATTGAGTACTGCAAAGAAAATGATATTCTTGTTGAGGCTTATTCTCCAATCGGCCATGGCGAATTAATGAAAAACGTGGAAGTAAAGAAACTGGCTGAGAAATACGGTGTTTCAGTACCACAATTGGCCATTCGTTACACCCTGCAATTGGGTCTGCTGCCAATACCAAAAACAGCAAATCCTGCACACATGAAAAACAATGCAGCTGTTGATTTTGAGATTTCAGCCGCAGATATGGAAACCTTGCAAAATATGGAACAGATTGAGGATTATGGCGATGCCAGCATTTTCCCGGTATACGGCGGAAAAATGAAATAAGAAATAATACGATTCATTCGAACAGCCTTCAGCAAAATCTGGAGGCTGTTTTTAAATTTATACGGATGCCACATTTTCAAATAAAATTGCTTGAAGGAAAAAGCGAAGAACAGAAACAAGAATTAACTGATGAAGTAGTTAAGGTAGCTCAAAAGGTTCTTGGAAATGGTAACGAATCTTTTTCGGTTGCCATCGAGGAATATTCATTGGATGAATGGAAAAACAAAGTTTACCCCGACGATATTATGGGGAACGAGGAACTACTATACAAAAAGCCCGGTTATAAAATGTAAAACACAAAGTAATGACAGCAAATACAGAAACATTAACAACAGAAGATATAGCGCAAATTGCACAGAAAGACGACTTTCATATTGCGCCATTGCGTGAAGACGGCGTGACCTACGGAACGCCAACATGGATTTGGTCGGTAGCAGTTGACGACAAGCTTTATGTTAGAGCTTATAACGGAATCAGATCAAGATGGTACCAGTCGGCTGTAAAACAAAAGGCCGGCAAAATTGAAGCTGCCGGTTTGGTAAAAAAAGTGCAATTTGAAACCGTTTCTGAAACAGAACTTAATGATAAAATCGACGATGCATACCGCGAAAAATACAGCGATAGCGCCTATTTAAATTCAATGATTAGCGAGAGGGCTAAAGCGGCGACTGTGCGTGTTTACTAGAAGAAAAGTTCAGCCTTCACGAAAATCAGATAATGACATAAACTTATCAATTGATGATAAAAAAGAATGCCGGAACTTATTGCTATACACAAATAAATCCCGGCATTTATAATCTCAATTACCTAACATCTTAGCCAATTTTTTTACCCGCCATCGGACCGGGTTTCAAGCTATGAATTTCATCAATATGTAATAAGATCACAGCTTTTGGTTTTGGCATCCCGGCTTTTAGCGACATTTCAGCTGATTTTTCATAAAGCTCACCATCAGTAATAACTTCCGGAGTACCGATAAAACGGAAACCTTCCATAACATCGCGGTTAACAACAGCCGTAGCCACTTTCGAACCATCCAAAATATTCTGGTAAGTGATGCCTCCTACTCCTTCATTAAAAATCAAAGTTTCGTCGTTAAAAACACGTGTCGATCGTTTTGGTGCGTTGTTTGGCATTCCATCTTTACTAACGGTTGCGTGAAAGCATTGCTGGCTCATCACCATTTCTTTCATTTCTGCTGTTAACTGTGACATAACTGTATCCTCCTTTAAAAATTCAAGCTTAAAATATCGTACTAAATTAATGGATTTGTCAGCGCTATCTTTTTACAAATGTTAAAATTTGGGTAAGAAGAGTTGTAAAAATGTCTAGCTTGATTTTTTGATTTTATACACACAGCGGTTTCCATTCTCAATAATATATTCGGTGCGTTCCATATCGTATTCTTCGCCAATTAACTGTTTGAAGTTTTTCAATTCCGAACGACAAAATCCCTGACATTCTGTGGCTGCAGCACAAATCGGACAATGATTTTCAATGAAATAATACGCATCGTCTTCTTTTTTCCATTCCGCAATATATCCTTCTTCCGAACGCTTTTTGCTCAATACATCCAACTTTTGCTCGACAGTTTCCAAACCTTCCATTTGTTTTTCGTAGCGCTCGTAAATGACTGCCTCCCTGTCGCTGATTAACAAGTCAAGCGCATTTTCGCCCAAAAGCTTCTTAACAGACTGAAGTAACTGTACCGTAATATCGGCATGTGTATTCGGAAAGCGGGACAGGCCTTTTTCAGTCAGCGAATAATAAGTTGAAGGACGGCCCACTCCTTCACTTTTAACCGTTGCTTCCACAAGACCGGCCTCCGAGAGGTTCAGCAAATGTTTCCGCGCTCCCTCTTTGGTAATACCAAGCTCTTCCGCGATTAAAAGCGCTGTGGCTTCTCCCCGCATCTTAAGCAACATTAATATTTGTTCTGACGAATTTTTCTTCATACTATTTTTTTGACAACATTAAGTTGTTTTATTAATTAAAGGTAAAAATAGAAAAATAGTTCACAATAAGCAAGATAACAGCCTTTCATGACTATTATCGATGAAGTATAGACAAAACCAATTTACTTTTTAGCAACTTATTAGTTGTTTTATTATTCAATGTTGTAAATTTGCTCTCAGTTAATAACAATTAAAAAACAACATAATGAGCAAATTCAATTTACCGGCTCTTCCATATGCAACAGATGCCTTGGAGCCACATTTCGACAATGAAACAATGACAATTCACCATCAACGTCACCATCAGGCGTATGTAACCAACCTGAACAATGCCGTTGAAGGAACAGAAGCAGAAAACAAAAGTCTGGAAGAAATAATCAAAGAAGTAAGCAAATACAGCAAAGCCGTACGCAACAACGGTGGCGGACATTACAACCACTCGCTGTTTTGGGAAATCTTGTCGCCAACTCCACAGGAAAATCCAACAGGAAAACTGGCGGAGCAAGTTGCCGCAGCTTTTGGCGATGTAGATTCATTGAAAGCAGAAATTAAAAAAGCAGGTTTAACACAATTTGGTTCGGGCTGGGCATGGCTTTACGTAAAAGCCGACGGTTCGGTAGCAGTTACTGCAACGCCAAACCAAGACAACCCGCTCATGGATTTGGAATCAGTAGAAAAAGGATTCCCGATTTTAGGTGTTGATGTGTGGGAGCACGCGTACTACCTGAAATACCAAAACAAAAGAGCCGATTATCTCGATGCATTTTGGTCGGTGCTTGACTGGGCTTCAGTAGAGAAAAAATACGAAGAAGCTTTGTCAAAACTATAATGACTGGATTATTGGAAAAACCAATAATAGCATAGTACAACAATTTGATACAAAAAAGTCGGCCCTGCAAAATTTAGCAGGGCCTGATTTTTTCCGGTTACCGACAAAGAGAAAAACAATCCCAAAAATTCTATTCAAGCGCTAGACTTTAACCAAATCCATAACAAGAAAACAGATATGAAAGCCATAATATTTAACGGAGCCATGGAAAGAAAACCTGAATCAACACCAGTATTACTTTCCAATTACCTATCCGGTCAACTGCAGGAAATGGGTATTGAAAACCACATCTTCAATTTAGCCGATGCCGGAATCCCACTTTTCGATACTGCTTTTACAGAAATTCCACAATCGGTAGAGTCAATGAATCAACAGTTTTTGGAAGCAGACGTTCATTTTTGGCTGGCTCCCTTGTATCATGGAAGTATTCCCGGGGCAATGAAAAACTGTATCGACTGGTTAGAACTTAGTTCGAAAGCACCGATACCTTACCTTACCGACAAAAATATTGGAATGATCTGCTGGGCCGACGGTATTCAGGCCATGCAGGGCATTAACACCATGG
Organism: uncultured Draconibacterium sp.; assembly: GCF_963676815.1. Taxonomy (NCBI): domain Bacteria; kingdom Pseudomonadati; phylum Bacteroidota; class Bacteroidia; order Marinilabiliales; family Prolixibacteraceae; genus Draconibacterium; species uncultured Draconibacterium sp. Next base: position 2,186,427 of record NZ_OY781365.1, on the reverse strand, counting down.
ATGCGATTGCAAAAGCACTCCGTGCCTGGCCGGTTCCATTTAGTGCACCGCTGGTTAGAGGAACGCTGTTTGATGCAGAAAACCCTACGGAGATCACAACCGCTAATAAAGAGAAACTAAATCTACTGGTAAATCTGGCAACCAGCAGAAAAGTTGAGATGCGGCAAATTCTTGCACCGGTTGAAGGATAAATAACATCCTACCAATTAGCACATTTTATTCATAACCTCCTCAACACGCACTGATACCTGATTTCCATCATCAGACAAAATTCTTATGTCCAACTCTTATCTTCCCCAAACAAATCATCGCGCTATATTTTAGCAAGTTATAGCAATCCCTCATCCTCAATTTCCTCCTTTTCTATAACATTCCGTAATCGGGGTAACTCTATCCGTTATTTTGGTAATTTTATAAGATAGCTAATAATGATATTTGCATTGTGAAAATCTCATAAATGTCTGAGGTTGAACAATTCTTAAAAACAAACAAATGGACAGGATAGAATTAAGTAAGAAAAAGTTTGAAGAATTATTCGGACAACACGCAGGTCCGTTAGCCGAAACCGATCCGGATTTGCAGGAAATGCTAAACCGTTTCATTTTTGGCGAGGTCTTCTATCAGGGCGATTTGAACGACAAATTGCGCGAGCTAATTACAATTGTAGTATTAACAACCAATCAGACGCTCGAACAGTTACAGGCACATGTTTTTGCAGCTTTAAATATTGGGGTTTCGCCGGTTGAAATTAAAGAAGCCATTTACCAATGTGCACCTTACCTTGGATTTCCAAAAACCCTAAATGCTATTAATAAAGCCAACGAGGTTTTTAAGGCAGCTAATATTTCGCTTCCGGTGGAAAGCCAGAAAACGGTTACCGAAGAAACACGTTTCAACGATGGATTAAAAGTGCAAAAAAGCATTTTTGGTGAGATCATAGACAAAATGCAAGCGATGGCTCCCGAAAATCAGAAGCATATACAAAACTACTTATCGGCATTTTGTTTTGGTGATATTTATACCCGCGGAACACTGGATTTAAAAACCCGCGAACTACTCACACTTTGCATTTTAAGTGCATTGGGCGGTTGCGAAAGCCAGGTAAAATCGCATGTAAATGGTAACGTCAGTGTTGGTAACGACAAAAACATCCTACTAACAGCAGTAACACAATGTTTGCCCTACATGGGATTCCCAAGAACACTGAATGCACTGGCGTGCATTAACGAAGTTATACCAGAAAACAAGTGACCCCTACCTGCCAGCCGGCAGTCTGGAATCCCCTAAAGGGGACTTACATCTCTCCCCTTTAGGGGCCGGGGGTAAAACAAAGGCAATGCTTAATTAAACGACATTAGAATAAAAACATTAAATAATAGGAGGAAAAACAATGAGTGAATTTAAACAACCTTTTCCACTAGGACAGAAAAACGATGCTTACGCAGAATATTTTACAGGCCAGAGTTATTTGGCAGTATTAACACTGGAAGGTGTTCCATCATTCAACGTAACATTTGAGCCGGGATGCCGCAACAATTGGCACATTCACAATGGCGGAGGACAAATTTTGTTTTGCACTGCCGGAATAGGATGGTACCAGGAAGAAGGAAAACCTGCCCAAAAGTTGAACCCGGGCGACACTGTTAATATTCCAGCCGGAGTAAATCACTGGCACGGAGCAGCAAAAGACAGCTGGTTTGCACACATCGCATTATCAGTTCCGGTAGAAAACTCTACTACGGAGTGGAATGGTCCGGTAACTGACGAAGAATACAACAAGCTGGGTTAATACCAAATTGACCACAAAATGCCGCATATAAATTTGTTCTTTTCCGTTTCTACTGCGTTGAAAAATTTTAACAGAGCTCAGCTATGCTCAAATTTTTCGCCTTGTACAAACAGAAAATAACTGACATATCCAATACGGCATTTTATAATCAAATTGGTATAACGAACAAACAGAAAACATTTTAGAAAACAGAAACAATTATTTAGCAGATGAAAAAACTATTTGCAATGGCACTGCTGTCAGTCGTTGTACTGTCACAGGCATATTCAGAAAACAAAGAAACAAACAACAAAACAGAGATGAAACAAACAGAAGAACATTACACTTTTGAATTGAGCGACAAGGTCACTCGCGAAAAAGTAACTTTCACAAATCGTTACGGAATCACCCTCACTGGCGATTTGTATTTACCAAAAGACAGAGGCACCGAGCCACTACCTGCATTGGCAATCAGTGGTCCGTACGGAGCAGTTAAAGAACAATCATCAGGACTTTACGCCAACCAGTTCGCACAACGAGGATTTGCTGTAGTAGCCTTCGATCCTTCGTTTACAGGAGAGAGCGGTGGCGAGCCCCGCAATGTAGCTTCACCCGATATTAACACCGAAGATTTTAGCGCAGCTATCGACTTCCTTGGAATTCAATCATTCGTTGACCGTGAAAAGGTTGGAATCATGGGAATTTGTGGTTTCGGCGGAATGGGCTTAAATGCCGCGGCTGTCGACAAACGCGTAAAAGCGGTTGCCGTTGCCAGTATGTACGATATGTCGCGTGTTACAGCGAGAGGTTATTTCGATAGTATGACACCGGAACAACGTTCTCAAATGCTGGAACAACTGGGCGAACAACGTTGGAAAGACGCCGAAAACGGAGAACCTGCTTATGGTCCTGCCGGATTACCTGAAGCTGATCAGCTAACCGGTGAAGAACCTGAATTTGTACAAGGTTACGTTAACTACTACAAAACAGAAAGAGGTTTTCACCCACGTTCGATCAATTCAAACGCATCGTGGACTGTAACCAACGCATTATCGTTTATGAATATGCCGTTGCTAACATACATCAACGAAATTTCACCTCGCCCGGTATTGATTATTGCCGGCGAAAATGCACACTCTCGTTACTTTAGCGAAGATGCGTACAAAGCGGCAAACGAGCCAAAAGAACTGATGATCATTCCGGATGCCGTTCACACCGATTTGTATGATAAAGTTGACGTTATCCCATTTGATAAATTAGAATCATTCTTCAAAGAAAACCTGAAGTAAGGATTTTGTGAAGGGTAAATGAACATAGAGAACAGAACGCCTCGCACATGCGGGGCGTTTTTGTATATTTATAAAAAATCAACAATGAAACGAGTAATATTTTTAGCGCTTATTGGTTTTATGACACTAACAATGGCCTGCTCCAATCAAAGAAATAATTCCGAAAACGAAAAAGCAGCCGCCCCGTTTTCAAAGGCAGTACAAATACAGGGAGCTGTAGGAAATTTAGTGGCCGAGCTGCAAATTCCGGCATTAAAGCCCAATGAAAAATGCCCGCTAGTGATTATTATGCACGGCGTATTTTCTAACCGAGAATTTCCGGTACTCACTGAAATTGCCGATTCACTTCAGTCGAAAGGAATTGCCTCCATCCGTTTTGACTTTAACGGACACGGCGAAAGCGACGGTGAATTTGTAGACATGACTGTTCCTTCGGAAGTGGAAGATGCAAAGGCAGTTTTTGAATACTGCAAAACGCTTGATTTTGTGTCTGACATTAGTATGCTTGGACACTCACAGGGTGGCGTGGTAACATCGCTAGCTGCCGGAGAACTGAAAGATGCCGTTAAAAGTGTGGTACTTTTGGCACCCGCCGCAGTTATGGAAGACCAGGTAAGTGCCGGAATGATGATGGGCGTAACTTTTGATCCGGAGAATATTCCTGAATCGATTACCGTATTCAATCACCAGGTTGGGCGCGAATATCTTGCAACCATTTTAACGCTAAATATTTATGCCCGAGCCGCCGAATACAAAGGCCCCGTTTGTATAATTCAGGGAAAAGCCGATCAGGTTGTTCCGTACAAATACGCCGAAAAATACGATGAGATTTACGATAACAGCACACTACATTTGCTTGATGGAGAAAACCATATGTTTAATCAGAATCAGAGTTTGGATGCCAAAATTGCTGTCGACTTTTTAGTTGAACAGTAATCTGCCAATAGCTATAATAAAACAATTAACACCATGAAAAAAACTATTCTATTTTTTAGCACCATTCTTTTCATTATGGCTCCGGCCTGTTCAGGTGAAAGCCATGATTTGAATCCGAATGATCCGATAAATGAAGAAGTTGTTGATGAACAGACAAATAATGAAACAAACACGAATAAAATGATTTTACAAATTGGAGATACAACACTCACAGCCACTCTTGCTGACAATTCTTCGGCAGAAGCACTCGCTGAGGCGCTTGCCGAAGCACCGATAACTGTTGAAATGCGCGACTACGGAAATATGGAAAAAGTAGGATCGCTGGGCCGGGATTTCCCAACAAACAACGAATCGATTACCACCGAACCGGGAGATATAATTCTGTATCAGGGAAGTGCTTTGGTAATTTATTACGCACCAAATACCTGGAACTTCACCCGCCTCGGAAAGATTGATGACATTACAAAAGAGGAATTGATACAAGTACTTGGTGAAGGGAATATAACGGTTACCCTATCGTTGCCGAAAGATTAGATTCTAGAAGTATATTTGTCCGGCATAAACAAAAAACGATGCAGGTAGAAAATATACCACAAATATACCAGCAGGAAGATCGTCTGAACGACGATCTTTTTATTTACGACTATAAAATGACAGAAGATGTCGTAAAAAGCAAAGTACAACTGAGCATGAACATGTTTAGTTTTTTGCAGGTGGGTAAAAAACAGGTACATTTTGCCGATGCATCGGTGATGGTGAACAAAGAACAATCATTACTGATCAGACAGGGAAACTGGCTGTGGACAGAGCTTTTGGATAACGACGACATTTATTATTGCAAGCTGTTCTTCTTTTCCGAAAGCCGGTTAAAAGCTTTCCTCGAAAGACATTCTAGTTTGGATTACAACAAGGGCAACGAACAATCGTTTTTTATCATCGAAAACGATGCTTACATTGCTTCTTTTCTGGGGACTCTGTCGCAAATGTCGTCTATGCCCGAAAGCTATTCTGTTCAAATGCTTACCATTAAGTTCGAAGAAATTATGACCTATTTGCTGGCCAAATACGGCGAACAGTTCGAACGTTATCTGCATTCGCTGATATCAAAAGAATCATCTCCGTTCAGAAAAACCATTGAAAGCAATGCCTGTTCGAATTTAAAACTCGAGGAATTTGCTTTTCTGTGCAACATGAGCCTTTCTTCGTTTAAACGAAAATTTATACAGGAGTTTGGCGAATCGCCGGGAAAATGGCTGCAGGATAAACGTTTACAAAAAGCCTACGATTTGCTGCAGCAAGGTGAACAAACTGCATCTGATATTTACCTTGATTTTGGTTACGGCAACCTCTCGAATTTTAGTGCCGCTTTTAAAACTAAATTTGGAATTAACCCGAGCGATTTGCACCGGAACAGCTAAAAAACTGAGCCTCACCACCCCAATGAAATCAGCTCAGTTTCTCAAAACAATTTTCCAAATCAGACCAAAAAGTCTTATTAATTCCATTTTACAGTGCTTTTAATACCATTTTGAATGGTCGCTATTTCAAGTTGATCTTTTTTCATAAACGATTGACCCATTTTAGTAACAACCGCCATTTCTGCTTCCTATACTTTTGTCCCCATCATTAATCAATGACCGTTTCGGAATTGAGGAGTGAGCTTTGAATTAAAAAATCAACAATTAAGGAATAAGAAAATGGCAAAATTTATTGTACCAAAAGAGATCTTTCACGGTCTTGGTAGTTTGGAAAACCTGAAAGAAGTAAAAGGTAAAAAAGCAGTTATCGTTATCGGCGGAAGCTCGGTAAAAAAGAATGGCTCGCTGGAGAAAACTCAGGCTTACCTGGCAGAAGTTAATATCGAATCGGCAGTTTTCGAGGGTGTTGAAGCAGATCCGTCGATTGAAACCGTACTATGCGGAGCAAAATTCATCACGCAACAACAACCTGATATTATTATCGGTTTGGGTGGCTGTTCGGCAATTGATGCGGCCAAAGCAATGTGGGTATTTTATGAATATCCGGAGGCAACATTGGAAGAAATAGCCAAACCTTTTGCTGTGAAACCATTACGCAACAAAGCAATTTTTGTGGCTGTGCCATCAACAAGTGGTACCGGGACTGAGGTTACCGGACTTTCAGTGATCACTGATCGCGAAAAAGGAACAAAATACCCGATCGTATCTCACGAATTAACTCCGGATGTGGCAATTATCGATGGTGAGCTTTGTAAATCGATGCCTTTAAATGTTACTGCCAATACAGGCCTCGACGCGTTAAGCCATGGTGTTGAAGCTTATGTATCGAATATTGCCGACCGTTACAATGATGCGTTGGCAAAAGATGCCATTTCGCTGGTATTCAAAAACCTGGAGACAGCAGTTAAAGAACCTGAAAACGCAGAAGTTCGTCAGGCAATGCACGATGCATCGTGTATGGGAGGAATGGCATTTACCAACGTGTGGTTAGGAATTGTACACGCTATGTCGCACCAGGTTGGTGGTACTTTCGGCGTCCCTCACGGTTGTGCCAACGCAATTCTAATGCCTAACGTAGTTCGTTTCAACTCGAAAGGAACGGATAAATACGAAGATTTGGCTGCATTGTTTGGCAAAACCACTGCCGAAGATTTCGCAGTTGAAATTGAAACATTGAGAAGCAGTGTGGGCAACCCGGCATCATTCCGAGAAGCAGGAGTTGACGAAAATGCATGGAACGAAAAGTTGGATACAATGGTTGAAAATGCATTGAAAGACCCATGTACACTGTTTAACCCGATTCAGCCGGATGCTGCAGATATTAAAGCAATTTATAAGGCTTGCTTTGAGGGGGTGTCTGTATCTGAAGCTGTTCTGGTATAGTTTTTCATCTAAGGCACGAAAAACGAGGCTGTTCTCCGCAAATGGAGAGCGGCCTTTTTTCTGTGAGCGAATATGGTTATTAACCTGAATTCCCCTTTTTGAAACAAATCACACATCAATCAGAAACATTTTAATCACCTGAAAATTTCCCCCAAATGCCGGCGTGCATTAGCTTTGTGCTGATATTAAAATCAATAAAGCATATTCAATAAATAAGATGAACTACAGGACACTATTTTTCGGATTGTTGTTTTTTAGTTTCTGCCTTTTTTCAAACGGACAGGACAAAACTCAACCAGACAATAACATAACTTTTACTAATCCGCTTTTTCACGGCGACTACCCCGATCCAAGTATTTTAGTCGATGGCGAAGATTATTACATGGTTCATTCGTCGTTCTATTACTACCCGGGACTTTTAATTTGGCACTCAACCGACCTGATCAACTGGGAACCGGTAGCCAACGCACTGCACACCAATGTTGGTTCGGTATGGGCACCCGACCTTGCAAAATATGACGGGAAATATTACATCTATTTCCCTGCCGACAATAAAAACTACGTTATTACAGCCGAGAATATTGAAGGCCCGTGGACGGAACCTGTTTTGATCGACATCAGCATGATCGACCCCGGACATGTGGTGGACGAAGAAGGAAACCGCTACCTGTATTTCAGTAGCGGCGCTTATGTTCCGCTTACCAAAGACGGACTTTCGGTGGCCGGAGAACCGGTGCACAGTTACGATGGCTGGGAAATTCCGCGCGAGTGGTCGATCGAATGTTTTTGTATGGAAGGACCAAAACTTTACAAACACGGCGAGTATTATTACCTGACAGTTGCTGAAGGCGGAACTGCAGGCCCGGCAACCGGTCATATGGTAATTTCTGCACGCTCGAAGTCACCGCTTGGTCCGTGGGAGAATTCTCCGTTTAATCCAATTCTCCGCGCACAATCGAACAAAGATCAATGGTGGTCGGTAGCGCACGGAACCATTTTCGATGATGTTGACGGCAATACTTTTATGCTTTTTCATGGTTACGAAAACGGTTTTTATAACATGGGACGCCAAACGATGCTGGTGCCGCTTGAGTGGACAGAAGACGGCTGGTATAAAGTTCCTGACGACATTGATATTGCAAAACCAATGGTACTTCCGGGAAAAGCCATTGTGGTGCAAAAACCAATGGACCTGAGCGACGATTTTGCAGGAGACGAACTAAATCCGCAATGGAAATTCTTTGGCGATTACGACACTGATCGTTTTGAAGTAAAAAACAACAGTGTTGTAATTGAAGGGAAAGGACACGGAATTGCTGATTGCACGCCGATGTTGACAATCCCAGCCGATCATGCATACACGGCCGACGTAGAAGTAGAAATTGAAGGTGATGCAATTGGTGGTTTGGTTTTGTTTTACAATCAACAAGCCTCTTCGGGAATTCTGGCGGACAGCAAAAACATTTTGACAAACCTGAGGGGATGGCAGTTTGCTACCGAGCCTGATGCGATCAACCGACACGCTTATCTTCGATTAAAAAGTGTAAATAACACAGTTGACATGTATTACAGTCTGGATGGAAAAGAATGGATTAAAACTGAAAATTCGTTTGAAACAACCGGATTAAACCACAATGTATTAAGCGGATTCCTTAGTTTGCGTATCGGGCTTTGCTCGATCGGTGACGGACAGGTTACGTTTAAGAACTTTAACTACCGGGCCATCGACGAAGAATAAATATTGAAAAAATACTATAAGAAATGCCGATGAAGTTTGTTTCATCGGCATTTTTGTTTGCACAATCATACATGGTGATATTTTAATCCGTCTCTTCCTTAGTAACTGATTCCTGCATCAAAATCAAAAACGGCATAACCTTCCGCTTCCTTCGCTCCGGGAACATCAGGGAGATTATTCAACACTGCCTCGGTGGATGCGGGAATGGAAAATGGCATTTTGCCTGTTGGAATAAATTGACCGGAAATAACATCAAGAAAAGCATCGGTAGTTGTACCAAAAGTGGCCAAAACCGTGTTCATATTTCCGTTGTCGATTTCGCTGATCACCCAGGGATTGCTGAAGTTTATGGCAACCGCAGTTGGCTTTTTAGCTTTAATCTGATTGACATAGTCCACGTCGATATTATTCTTTGACAGTTCGTTATGAATTTCAGCACCTGCCGATCCAAATAAGCCACCCGAACCCGGAATCAGCCACAACACAACCTGATCGGCTTTATCAGGCGAATCAACAAATTCAAGATCCCAGTTATTTGTTTCGGGAATAATTACAATATGCGGATTGTCACTACCTCGTGAAACCACATATTTTTCAAAATAAACTTTGGTTTTTGGTTTGAATGGCAATAATTCATCATCATTTCGAAGCAAAACAATGGATTTTCGCAACGCCAGGTTTGCTCTTTCCTGAAAGTCAGCATTTCCAACAATCTGACCGGCAGCTTCCACGTTAACATAAGGATTTTCAAAAATTCCCAATTCAAATTTCTCCTTTAACAGACGGGCTATCGATTCGTCAATTCGCTCCTCCGATACCAATCCAGCATTTATAGTTTTCAGTAAAAACGCTGGGTCGGCCACACCTGAAAACAAATCGACACCGGCTTCCAACGCTTTCTGATAACGTTCCGAAACGGAGAGGTTCTCAACTCCCCATGGCATCATAAAAATAGGTCCGGTATCTGAGTTTACAATTCCCTTAAAACCAAGTTCGCCCCGGAGTAGATCAGTAATGATTCTTTTATTAAATGCAAAACCAACTTCTTCGTATTCGGTATTTACAGGTACCGCATAATATGGCATAATAGCCGATGTTCCGGCATCAATTGCGGCTTTGAATGGCTTCAGATGATACTCCAGCATATTGCCGGGATATTCCTGATCTTTTCCCCAGTCGAAATGCGCATCCTGCCCGTCTTTCTGTGGTCCTCCACCCGGAAAGTGTTTTGTTGTAAGCGCTACGGATTTCGGTCCGAGTTTCTCGCCCTGAAATCCAAGTACAACTTCGCGAATCATATTGGCAGCCAGATCGGCATCTTCACCAAACGTTCCTTCAGTTCTCCCCCACCGCGGTTCGGTAGCTAAGTCGGCCATGTACATATAACCTTTTCGAAGTCCGACAGCTACCCATTCTTTTGCGGCTGTTTCTGCAAATTCTCGTGTCATATCAAAATCGCGCATGGCTGCTAAACCCAGCTCTCCCGGCCATTTCGAAAAACCAGTTTCTCCCAGGCTCAACCCCGGTGAGTTATCGATGGTAACATGATTTCGTGGATTTGAAGTGATCAGAACAGGAATACCCAAACGCGATGTTTCAGCCACTGCCTGCACATTATTTGCCCACTTAGCAATTGTTGAAGCCTTGGTGTTGGCACGCAAAATAAAATGGCGCAGATTTCTTTCCAGAATTCCTTTTGTAGTTCCCGAAACACTTAAGGTTGGCTCAGGAAGCGGTTGACACGTAAAAAAGTTGGTTTCGTTAATGTTGTCTTCTTCCGACAGATCACTGGTAACGTTCCGACTTCCGCCAAATCCACTACCTGAAGCACCCCCCATGTTTATGGTGCTAATCAGCATAAAACCGGCTTTTTCTTCTAGCGTCATTTGTCCGAGTATATCGGCAACACGTTCATCGGTTGACAGCCGCCAGTCTTCGTATTTATCAAGTTTATTGTTTTTATTCAGGTCTTTAAATTGTAAGCCATCTTCCTGCAATAGCTTCACCGATTTCACCCCCAACTCAGCTTGTGTAACAGTTGGTTTTTCACTGCAGGATGACAGCAGAAACAATAGGCTCAAAACAAGTAAAAAACTGCTATTCAGATGTTTTTGAATTGTTGGATGCTTTTTCATTTTTTAGGTTTTATTGGTCGTTAGAAAATGTGAATTCGCAGCTATTAATTTAGGCATAAAAAACAAACCTGCAGGGCGAATGGTACACCCTACAGGTTCTTCAGAAAATTAAATTATAAAATTGGTAAACTCGCTATTCTTCATCATCTGTCATATTAATTAGGCCCGCGGTTACTGGCAACTACCCCGTTTGGCTGAGGAGAAATCCATCCTTCAGGTAACTCAAAATGATGACACTGGTTACAGGAATACACCGACTGCCCGTGCATGGAGTGGCAAGTGTAACATTCCTGCTTCCCGTGGCGCGGATCGTGTTGGCTAAAAGCAAACGACATTTCCTGTGTATTAGTTGTCGCTTTTATAATATCTTCCTCAATGTGGCATCCTGCCGTCATACAAAAACTGCGTGTTCCGAGTTCTCTTTTCTCTAAAGGAAAAGTATAATTCCCCGTAAGCCAGTGAACTCCTTCAGTAAGCTGCTGATCTATTGTCTGTTCGTGACAATCAAGACAACGGAGTGATACCGTGTCGGCCATAGCATGCCGTGTAATCATTAACGTTGTATCGCCACCATAATAATTCTCTACGTATTCGGTCATCGGTGAATGACAGTTCGCGCAAAAACCGGGCTGATCGTGCCAGTGTTTACCTCCTACAAATCCTGACAAGGCAACAACTATAACAGCCGCAATTATTAGTATTCGCGGCATTCGCCGCTTTGTTTTATCGTTCATTTCAATCGATTTTAAAGTTTATAAATACCAATAATTGGTTTAAGCTGTAGGTTGTAAGTTGGCCACATGTCTTCCGGCAAGGTAACCGAATGTGTAACAGCGCCCGAGCGACAAACCATAAACAGTAAGCGGGTAATCCACTCCACCATAAAAACCGCCGCCAAGATTACCGATCGCATACAAGCCTTTTATTTTCTCGCCATTGCCATCAATACACTGATGGTTTTCATCTACCAAAAGGCCGGAACAAACGGCAGACAAACGCAATGTTCGGTGAATACCATAAAAAGGCGGCGTATCAATTGGTTTCATAAATTCTGCCGCTTTACCGAAATCAATATCCTGTTTCGATTTTGCCAATTCATTATACCTGCTCACGGTTGCTTTCAGGGTTGCCGGATCGGCCTCAATTTTTACTGCAAGCTCCTCCAACGTATCTGCTTTATGCGTATTTATAAATGCTTCGTAAACGCCATGACGATCAGGAACATCTTCATCGGGCATATAATTTTTCATATCCTCAGGAGACACCAAAACGCCCGGCCAGCCTTTAGCCTGGGTCATGTAATTGGCATCGAATATCTGTGAATACTGTCCGGTTTTCTCAGGACCGCGTAAATAATTACACAACAAAGACATTTCTACGCTTTCGTTCACAAATCGTTTTCCCGAGTGATCGACAGACAAAAACGGCATATCACACATAGTAGCCGGTCCGGCATCAAAATCGTGCAACATTTTTGTGTGACCGATTGGCTCGATTACGCCACCTGCCCAGTATCCCAACACAAATCCATCGCCGGTTTTACGCGATTGTTTTCGTCCGAAATTCTTAGCATCGGGAACAAAATAATCGCACATAGCTTTGTTATTCTGGTAATCTCCGGTAGCCAGAATAACACCTTTTTTCGCCAGAAACTTGGTATAGGGGCCATCCTGTTTCTTACCAATAACACCAGTAATTTCACCCGATTCTTTTTGAACCAGCTGAACAGCTGGAGTACTGTAGTAAAACTTTACACCTTGTTTCTCGGCATAAGCAGCCAGGTCTCGCATTCCATCGCCATTAGTATAAGGTTTAGATCCGAAATATGCAGTATGAAAACCCAGTTTATAGCCATTCATTTTGAGAATTTTTACCTGTTGCAAATTCCCCTGGTTAATCACTTTTGCACCGGCTTTTTGAGCACGGTCGATCACCCACGAAACTGCTTCTCCCGAATTGTATGCCCATTCCCGGAGCAACTTGGGATTACAACGGTGTGCATTGTCGCCCATCAATCTCGAAACAAGTGCCTCCACACCTGCTTTATCGCTAGTTTCCAAATCAATACCAGCTCCGGAATTCCCCTGCGAAATGGCAATATTCTCCTTTTGAAGTACCGCAACAGAAGCGCCGTTTTCCAGCGCCGAAAGTGCTGCCGGAACTCCAGAAGCTCCGGCTCCAATAATCACTACGTCAAACGTCTCGGTCTTACTTATTTCCGATTCAGGAATCACTTCCGGTTTTGGAAGAAACGAAAGTTTCGCTGAATCATCAATACTTCTTCCGTAAGTCACACCTTCGCTAAAGGCCTCTTCACTGGGACTGTCGGGTTTACAACCCGTAAATCCTACCAGCCCGGCAGCACATGAAGCAACAGCGGCACGCGACAAAAAACTTCGGCGCGAAATTCCGTTTTCGAGGGTATGCTTTATATATTTTTCCATCTCCTATTTCTATTTATTCGCTCTCTTTTTCAGCTGCAGCTGCCTGTTCCGAGAACATTTTCTGCATATCCTCGCGGCTCATTTTCCAGTATTCTATGCGTGGATTCTTTTTCACTTTTTCGTTGTACTCATCAATAAAATGTTGGTTTAACTCATCGCTGTCCTGGTATTTTGTACGCAAATCTTCCAACTGTTTATGCAAACCGGCCTGTACATCAGCGTAAGCAGGATCACCATAAACATCAACCATTTCATTCGGATCTTTTTCCAAATCGTACAATTCCCAATCGTCCATATCGTAATAAAAATGGATGAGTTTGTACTTGTCGGTTGTAATTCCGTAATGGCGCATTACATTATGCTCCGACGGATGCTCGTAATAATGATAGTAATGAGCTTTTCTCCAATCGTCGGGAGTTTCGCCTTTAAGAATTGGCAGCATGCTGCGCCCTTGCATATCCGCTGGAACTTCGCCTCCGGCAATGTCAATCAGTGTTTCGCCAAAATCCAGGTTCGAAACCAAGTCGTTGTTCACCGAACCGGCTTTAATAGTACCCGGCCAGCTGATCAACAACGGTGTATTTAACGATTCTTTGTACATCCAGCGTTTGTCGAACCATCCGTGTTCACCCAGGTAAAATCCCTGATCGGAGGAATAAATCACGATCGTATTTTTATCCATTCCGCTTTCTTTCAAATAATCAAGCACTTTACCTACACTTTTATCCACTGCCGAAATACAGGCCAGGTAATCGCGCATGTAACGCTGAAATTTAAAACGAACCAAATCTTTTCCCTGAGGATTTTCCGCTTTGTATTTTTCGTAAATCGGTCCGTAAACAGCATTCCAGTCTTTCATCTGTTCTTCGTTCAAACCTCTTCGCGGCTGATCGGTCATTTTCAGGTCGCGCTCCATCGACATTGCATCAGCAATACTCATGTAATTTTTCGATGCAGGCTCGCGCGTTTCATAATCATCAAAAAGCGATTCAGGCTCTGGGAAAGTGGTGTTCTCATACATTCCCAATTCGTTTGGACCCGGATCCCAGCCGCGGTGTGGTGCTTTGTGCCACATCATTACCATAAACGGATCTTCAGAATCTTGATTCGATTTAATAAAGTCGATCGTTTTGTCGGTGATAATTTCGGTGGTGTAACCTTCCATTTGGTACTCGCCTTCCTGGTTAATAAAAGTTGGGTTGTAGTACGCTCCCTGTCCGGGAAGAATATCGAAATAATCGAAACCGGTTGGAGTTCCGCCCAGGTGCAGTTTCCCAATTACAGCCGTTTTATAGCCATTTTTCTGCAATTCTTTTGGGAAAGAATTCTGGCTGAAATCGAATCTCGATCCCATCGTATTATCGATAAAACCGTTTTGGTGGCTGTATTTGCCACTAAAAATGGTAGCTCTCGACGGGCCGCAAATCGAGTTGGTAACCAAACACTGGTTAAAACGCATTCCGGCATCGGCAATACGATCGATATTGGGCGTTGGTGCCAATTCTGCCAAAGGACCACCGTAGGCACTCAGTGCCTGAAAGGCGTGGTCGTCGGCCATTATAAACAGAATATTGGGGCGTTGTGCGGTTTCCTTTTCCTGAACTGAATTACAGGCTGTAAAAAACAAACCGAACACAAACAGGAAAGCGAATAAAATTCTTGACTTCATGTTAAATAGATTTATGTTTTGATTTTTTGAAATAACTATTTTTCTCGTTCTTTTGGTTTGGTTGATTATTTAAACAGGCGGGGAGCATAATCCGATAAATACGTTCTCCAGTTGGCCCATGTATGGCCACCACCGGTTTCGTTATAGATATAATCAAAGTCGTGCTCATCAAGCTTTTTACGGAGCAGCGTAACGCCTTCGTACACGAAATCTTCTTTTCCCACTCCAATGTAAAACAGCTTAAAGCCATTCTTCTTCAACACATCAAGGTTGGTATCATAAGCTTTGATCAGGTCGGTAGTAGTATCGCCAAACTCCATCTGTAACCCGATGCTGAAAACACCGAGGTAATTGAATAACTCAGGATTATTCATTCCTGTTAATTGAGTTTGAAGTGCCCCCATCGACAATCCTGCTAATGCACGGTTTTCCTTGTTAGTGAGCACACGATAATGTTTTTCAATGTAAGGAATTACATCTTTTACTATGCTGTTTGGGAAATCCATAGCTCCCATGGTCATTGGTCCACCACCAGCAGGAGTATCCGCTGCAGGTTTCATTTTCTGATCGGAAATAGCCACAGTTTGATCAGGATTTCCATTGGTCATCACCACGATCATCGGTTTTGCTTTTCCTGCTGCAATCAGGTTATCCATGATATAATTGGCGCGGCCCAAAGAAGTCCATGCATCTTCGTCGCCACCTCCGCCATGCAGCAGGTACAATACCGGATACTTTTCTTTGCTGTCGGCATAACCGGGAGGAGTATACACATACATTCTGCGGTTAAGATCAAGAGTTGGTGAATCGTACCACACTTTTGTCAGCGCCCCGTGAGGAACATCATTCACTTCAACAAATTCCGAACCTTCACCCGGAATAATCAAGGTACTTGCATAGCGTCTGCCGTCGCGCATAGCCTGCGGATTGGTTGGATCGAGAACACTTACGCCGTCCAGAATAAAATTATAATGGTACATCGAAGGTTCCAGCACTCCGGTTTTGGCCGACCACACTCCTTCGTCTCCTTTTGTCATTTCCAGCGACTCACCCATTCCCATCCAACTGCCATTTACGCTAACCGATTTGGCATCTGCTGAATGAATGCGGAAGGTTACGCTGTTGTCTTTTGCTATTTCGGGCGAAACAACCTGAGGTCCCCGGTTGCGTTGTATTTCCTGTGCTTGAGAGGCTGTCATGAATAACAACCCTGCAAGAATGAGAAATACATTCTTTATTGATTTCGTTTTTTTCATAGTTTTTGGTTTTTAAAGTTCAGCTTACGGTCTTCAGGTCTATTGATTTTGCCGTTAAATTTCCCGGGCTTAAATAGAAATAGTCATCCGGGAAAATTCCCCGGATGACTCAATAATGTTTAACTCAAGTATAACTATCTAATGATTGACTATAGATCAAGATTGTTCTTTCCACTTTTTAATTCGTGGCTTTTTCCTTCCCAAACAAATGTTCCGGTAATTCCTTCAGGTAAACTAATTGCCGCTTTTAAACCACTTGCCGAGTTGTCGTAATCAACCGCAATTGTTCCGGCCGGATGTGGCATTTCGCCGCTTATTGTTTCGAAGGCACCAATATTTGGCTCGATTTTTACATTTTTGAAATACGGAGCTGAACTCTCAATTCCCAAAATTATGCGGTAAGCTTCAATGTTTGGACTTGCTCCCCATGCGTGACAATCGGAACGGGTAGTTTCCACCTCTGAAGTTTCGCCCCAGGTTGTTAAACCCAACTCGATATTTTTACGCCAGATGTCCAGCCACTCTAAAAAGTCGTCTCCCATACCGGCTTTCGCCAAGGCCAAATGCAGGTAATATTTGAAATAGATGGTAGCTTGAGTCAGCGACTCGTCTTCCAACATTTGCTTGGCAATGGCTACATTCTGTTGATCGGTAGTTAAACCGGCAAGAATAGCCATTGAGTTGGTATGCTGCGAGAAATCTTTCTTATCAGGAGTGTCGGCAAACAAGTTACGCGATGCATCCCAGTATTTACTTTTAATGGTAGCTGCCATTTTATTGGCCAGGCTTTCGTACATGGCTGCATATTCGGCACTTCCTTCAGTTTTTTCCAAATCGATACCGGCTTGTAAGGCCAGCAATAACTGCAGGTCGAGCAAAGCAGTACTACCATCTTCAGCAGCAGGAGCAGTTCCCATTCGCCAGTTACTTGCCCAGTCAGTAAAGTTCCATCCCGGAAGATTTTTTAGCGAACCATCGTCGTCCACAAAACTGATGAAGTAGTTCAAAATCTGACGCGAGCCCAACAATTTGTCATCCAAAAATTCCGGATCGCTTCCGTACATCAGGTAATCCTGCAACATACAAACGTACCACATTGAATAGGTAGCAATCACCTGGTTTTGTGTATCCGGATAACGGCTTAAAGTGTAACCATCCACTTGGCGCGAATTATCCATCAGGTTCAATGCATTCTTTGCCAAACGGTCGTCGCCACTATTGAAATACGATACAAACAACTGAATACGTGCATCGCCAATGTATTGTAAACGCTCGTAATAAGGGCAGTCCATATAGGTTTCAACTGCACAAGAACGAGCTGTACGCCAGCCAATTTCCAGAATTTTGTCCAGTTCAGCATTGTTGGCATTTATTTTTGCGTTCATCTCAAACGGATAACCGGTAAACGTTCCGTAGAAATCTTCGATGGTAAGCGGACTGTCTTTTGTTTCCACTTTTAACTCGATATAACGGTAGGTTCTCCAGTTCAGCGTGGTGAAACTCTGGTTTTGCGAACCATCCGAAATAATGGTGTCCATACGTCCGGAAATCGTTTTTCCATCAATTTCGTTACGGTTATTTTTTGCACCATCTTCATTGTACAAACCTTCTGAATAGGTAATCACAATCGTGCCGTTTTTACCACCGCTGAAAACCAAAGTTGGAAAAGCGTTGGTGTAAACTTCCTGATCGAGTAATATTTTTGCAGTAGTATTTGCAGGCACTTCAAAAGCTGCTTTTTCGGCAGGGAAATTTTTCGGAACAGAAACGCCTTCAGCTTTACGGGTTGCAGCCAGTCGCTGATAAGTCATTTCCATTTGCGGAATAATCGATGGAATCAATGTCCATCCGCCGCGGGTATTAAAGCCCATTCCTCTTGCCGAGCGTTCGAAAACGGCTTTAGCCGATTTCCAGCTGCTGTCGTCAAAATCAAGCACTTTCCAGCCTTTTACAGCTTTATTCATGTCAATTTTTTCACCAGCTCCGGCAGCATAATATCCACGAACCTGCTGACGTATTGGCGTGTAACTTTTGTCTTCAATACACTTCCACGAATCGTTGGTGTTCAACACTTTCGTTGCATCGTCGGTTCCCTGGAACAAAAAGCCTGTTTTCCACGAAAATTGCGAAACAGGTTTCATATCTCCTTCATTCCAAACTTCAGCTGCAATAATGTTTTCTCCTTGTTTTAAATAAGGCGCAATATCAACCGTTTCGTAATTCCAGTGCTTGAGGTCGCCCAAAGCAGGCCCCAATGAAACCAGTTTTTCGTTGATATACAATTTGTAACGATTATCAGCTGTTACCCGCATCTCAAATTTATCGGGTACCGCATCAAAATTTATCGTTTTTCTGAACAGGTACAAACCTGCGTCTGTTGCACCGGCTTCGGGTACACAAATCCAACTGGCATCCCATTCGTTATTTTGATTGCGGTTCCACATTTGAGCAGAACTTGCAAAAACAGAAAAAAGAAACAGGATCGTAAATAGCTTTCTCATTTGTTAAGTTTTTATTGGTTTCTAACTATTATTTGTTTTTGATTAATTCAATGCACTCCCGGCATAGTTCACACGAACGCCGTCTCTATTGATAATATAGTTTAGACCGAAACGATTATTGGGATTATCCTCTCCCTTAATTTCGCCCGACAAGGCTCCCTTACTGATTGTGTTCAAATCATCAACCCGCTTTTTCGTCTCTTTATTTCCACCGAAAAAGTGCCCCGGATAAAGTTCAGTAATGCCGTAATCGGCCATAACTTTACTCATTCTCTCACAGGTATTTTGCAGGGTAGAAAAGTTGGTTGTCAGCAATAAATTTCCCGATCCAAACGAATCGCCACTGAAACCATATTTTGCATCTTTATCAATAAAGGTTGTTGAGCCGGGCGTGTGTCCTGGTGTGAAAACCACTTCCAGTTTACGGCCGCCAAGATCAAATATCTGTCCGTCCTTCAGGAATTTCACCTCGCCTTTGTAATCGGGCATAAACGTTGGAATTCCCACGGTATCGGCCGGATTGATATACAACGACGGAAATACATCGATGGATGGCCCGGTATGATCGGGATGAACATGCGTAGCTACCAGCGTAACCGGTTTTGAAGTGATCGACGCTACAATTTTATCCAGATCCTTAATGTTCGTTCCGGCATCAATTAATAAGGCCTTATCGTTACCTTCCATCAAATACAGGCTTTCGTTCGACATTACATGTCCGGTACCCACCCAGGTATGGTCATCGATTTTATGGAAAATCACATCGTCGCCGCTGTACACTTCTTCGCCATCAATTTTAAACTGAGGTTGTGCAAATAATGCAACTTGTGCAAGCAACAAGATAATATTGAACACTAATTTTTTCATAAGTTTCGGTTTAAAATTTAGCTATTATTTCAGATTTTCATCCAGAAAACCGACAATAATATCAATCACTTTGGGATCTGAAAATTCAGGAGAAGCATGCCCCACTCCTTCCAAAACATAACGAGTTGATGAAACACCCTTTTCGCGTAAAGCATTGTGCAACAACAAAGTTTGGCTTGGAGAAACGATCATATCCTGCGTTCCGTGGAAAAGCAAAAATGGCGGGTCGTTCTCGTCAACATAATTTATTGGATTTGCCTGGGCAACAACTTCGGGTTTGTCGAGACTTGTTAAACCACTGTTTTTACCGTGGATAAATTGTCCGTCGGGAGAAATAACAGTGAAGTGAGCTTTTGCAGCTTCTTCGTCGTAATCATCACCAATTTTAGTCAAATCAGACAAACCATATGAATCAATAGCTGCTTTTACATCACTGCTTTGATCCAGATTTTCACCTACCTCAAATTTTTCTACACCGTTTGTGGTTCCAACCATTGCTGACAAATAACCACCTGCAGATTCGCCCCAAACAGCAATCTTTTCCGCGTCGATTCCATATTCTTTTGCGTTGGCGCGCAAATACCGGATTGCGGCTTTAATATCTTTAACAGCGTCGCTGTAAATTCCGGTACTGATTACATGATATTGAACACTTGCCACAACATAACCACCTTTGGCTACCTCGTAACGATCGTATAAATTACGCTCCTTCATGGCATGCGAGAATCCACCGCCAACAACATAAACAACACATGGGCGTGTGTTATCATCTTTGTAGGTAATAATATCCATTTTAAGTTCCATCGGGTCGCCATCAATACTTTCCGACTTATGAAAAACAACGTCTTTTACAAGATCCATTTCACTGTCGGCCGGAAGTTCCCTGAAAAAGTGTCGTTCTGTCGAGAAATCTTTTAGCAAAGTACTGGTGCTGTTATCCGTAGGTTTTATGAATTTAGGCCGCAACAGACCATTTGAGCCTCCCTGTGCATAAGCAGAAATACCTATTACCAATAGCACAAAACTCAGAAGCGTAAATTTTTTCATTCTATTCATTTTATAAGGTTAATTCATTTTCAATTTTTTGATTACAGCCAAACTCCAGCCTTGATAATTAAGTCTTTTGACTAATCAACTCGAATTTCGTTTAGTCAAACGGTATGTAATTTTCCAATTTCTCTCCACATGTCAAGCTCAACCTTGAATCGGTCGTTTATTATCGTGCACTCTGTATCGATTCTCATCGTTGGGCGATCTTTAAAGTTGTATGCCGGCCACTCCGGCACACCTTCTGCTGAAGGAACTCCGGTACGCGCAAAATTTGTCCACAACTCGGCAAAATTGTGCGATGCTTTGCAACTTGCCGGCGAACTGTCGCCAAACATACGTCGTTGCTCCTCGCCTTCTTTTGGCGGCTGTATGTTGTTGAATTTATAGGAAATATCCATTGCGTGCGGCGTTCCCATCGGGTAATCGCTACCCGGAATTTTCATGTCTGATTTATACCCAAAATTGTACAGGTAAACAGGCGCTCCTTCTTCTTTGGTTTTTCGCTCGGCAATTTCTACCGAACCAAGCCCCATCATATTAATTGAAGAAACCGCCATAAATATTTGAGGCGCCGTTGCATCAGGTGAAGCTTCTCGGTATGCGCTGACAATTTCAGCAGCGTTGCTGCCAAATTGCGATTCCAGCTTTGAAGGCAGCTCATCCATTGTGTATTTTGTGAATTCGGTATTTCTGTTTTGCATCGCGAAAAATGCGTACTCATCCTCATTCCATCCGGTTAAAAGAGGTTTGTCTTTTGAAATATTCGGAGCTGTTGGATCGAATGGATGATTTGGCAAAACAGTACCATCAACCACCGGGCCAAATCCGTGCATTTCGGGCATTCCAATTTCTGCCTGGAACGGCGGAATAAACATGAACTTATTCTGAATCTCCAACAATTGCTCCGGTGAAACCTCCAACAATTTTCGCCAGTCTTTTTTGCCAACATTCATCTCTTTCAGCACCATTTCTGTGGTTTCGGCTGCCAGATCTTTGGTGAGCATCCGAACACCCGGTCCACTTTCAATGGAAGCTTTATTAAAATAGGGCGAAGCTTCCGGCATAGCATAAATGCACGACGTTTTTCCGCCGCCACCCGACTCGCCAAATACCATTACGTTATTCGGATCGCCGCCAAACTGAGCAATATTTTCATTTACCCATTTCAGTCCTGCAGCAATATCCAAAATGCCCATATTTCCTGAGCCTGCATACTCTGCACCGGCAATTTCATCTAAATACAGAAAACCCAGTAAACCCAGCCGGTGGTTGGTTTGCACCACCACTACATCGAAATATCGCGCCAGGTTTGCGCCATCTTGTCCGCCGGAACCACCCGATCCGGTAACATATCCACCTCCGTGATTGTAGTACATCACCGGACGTTTTTTATTATCGTTTGCGGGTGTCCATACATTCAGGAACAGGCAATCTTCAGCGGGTTTTGGTCCCCAACCGGAAGTTTGCAGCGACGGAGCACCAAGTTCAAGTGCATCGCGAACACCTGTCCAGGCTTCCACTTTTGGTGCACGACGAAATCTATTCTCTCCCGAAACAGAACCTCCGTATGGAATTCCTTTGTAAATATTTACGCCTTCCTGTCGTACACCGCGCAGTTTTCCGTACGCAGTTTCTGCGGTTACAAACTCGTCTGCTCCAATCCCCGATAAGAATTTACCCGATGAATAGGCAAGACCGGAAAAAGCAACTGTTCCGGCTGCTGTAAGCGATAAGCGATTTACAAATTGTCGTCTGTTTATTGGTATCATTTTTCCCCTGTTAGATTTTTTGTTATCGTCCTTGAATGTAAATCCAGGCGTCGGATAAGAAAAGTTCAATTTCAAGGCTTGCGAAGGCCGAAAAAACGGAGTTTACTGATGTAATCGAGTATTTTTCGGACGAGCGTAACGCAGAAGTTGAACTTTTCTTCCTGACACTACTATTTCATTGATTTGTCGCCATAGTTAATGCGCACACCATATTTGCTGATGATGTGGTTAAATCCAAAGCGGTTTCCTTCAGTTTCTTCACCTTTTTCTTTACCAGAAAGTATGTCTTTACTCAAAGTTGCCATATCGTCAACGCGCTGTTTTGTTTCCGGATTTCCACCAAAAAAGTGACCTGGATACAGTTTCTCAATACCCTCTTTTTCCATAATGGCACTCATTTTCTCGCAGGTTGCAATCAGGTCTGAGAAAGTTCCGGCAAACAATAACAAGTTTCCTGAACCAAATGAATCGCCGCTAAAACCGTAACCGGCTTCTTTGTCGATAAAAGTTGTAGATCCCCAGGTATGAGCCGGTGTAAATACCACCTGCAGCTGACGGCCACCCAAATCAATAATCTGACCATCTTCCAGGTATTTGAATTCACCCTTGTAATTTGGCATCATTTGCGCGGCAGATTCTTTATCGCCCGGATTCATATATACCACCGGAAAATAATCGGCAGCACCCACATGGTCAGGATGTACGTGAGTAAGCATCAGCGTTACCGGTTTGTCGGTAATAGAAGCCACAATTTTATCCAGATCCGTCATCTTTGTACCGGCATCCAGCAAAACAGCTTTGTCATCTCCTTCAATCAGGTAAATACTTTCATTCGATGACTTATTCCCTGTTCCCACCCAGGTATGATCGTCGATTTTATGAAATACAACATCGTCGTTTTTAAAAACCTCTTCGCCTTCGAAACTTGCTCTTGGCATTTGAGCAAACAATGTTAACTGACACAAAGCCAGTGCAACTATTAATACTATTGATTTTTTCATTTTCACAATTTTATATCGTTTTCAACTAAATCTTTAAGCATTTCTGCAAGTTAAAAATTCGCTTTTAAAGTTTTGATTCTTCCATCAAATCAAGAGCCGTATCTACAATTGCATTTTCAGCATAACCTGGTTTTATGTTTGAACCAATTACCTGGAAAGTTAGGTGGTTACTAGCCTGATTAGAATAAATATAGCCGGTACGGGATCCGTTGGCCAAGGTTACAAGTACTGTTTTCCTTGCAGGAGATTCTTTTTTCAATCTCTTTGCAATTTCAGAATAAACCTCACCACTTACTGTTACCAAATTGATATCGCCGATTTGAATCAATCCCAAACCAATCGTTACATCCGGACCATCTTTGTAGCCAGGATCATAGTTCTCGCGACCATTTGTATCAATACGTGTACGACCGGGGATGGTGATGTCTTCTTTTTTGCACCAGATTTTTGAGTCCTTCTCATACTGAGTATGATAAAGCATGGTTTCTATAGCGCTGTTACCAATTGTTGTTCCTAACATGTGAACATAGTCGCTTTTACGGTCAATAACTTTTTGACGTGCAGCAAGTTGTTCCGCAGGTATTTCACCCGGTCCGTCGAATGTTGGTTGTCTTCCGGTAGAAGGCTCAGCAGCAGAAGGCAATACACCTTTTATCTGTCCTTCCTGGAAAATTGAAGTGTAAGCCATCTTTGGATTCTGATCGCCGGCAGCTCCCTGACTAAAAAGAGCAACGGTTTTATTATCAAACATTTCCTCAACATATTTGGTTGCATCGCCAGGGAAATCAGCACTGATAACACCGCTCATAAAAAAGTTAACCGGGTGCATGGCGTAATTCATGTACACAGCAATTGGCACATCGTCTTCGCCAAGGAAAGAAATTACTGACAGAGTTTTATCAGATGAACCATCCCAGTTTGCAGTTTGATGCCACTCCAAATTTTCATCGTAATTATCGCGGTTTACATTCAAATCAACCTGTTTAGTTCCATACCCAACACGAGCCGGAGCCATATTTGCCTTTGCCTGATCAACAGAAGCAATTATTGCATTGGCAATTGTTTCTGCTGTAGGTGCTCCATTAAAACCGGGGCCGGTGTTACCACTGTGTGTGTGCGTTCCGGTAACCACATAATTTTGTACAGGACATCCTGTTGATTTCGATGATTTTTCCAGAACATCCTCAATACCATGAACACCTGCAACATCAATAGCCACAAGTACTGCCGAGTTTGTTCCGTTATCAATATAAATGGCTCGTGCATAAAGATTATCACGAATCATATCTGTTGAACTTACTAAATCGCTTTTATCCGGGGTAATATCAACTTTTGCAGCACCAACTTTTAAGCCGGTTTGTGCAAATGCGGGAAGAATCATAAACATGATCAATCCCAGTAAAATAAACTTACTACTATTATTATTTGTTCGTTTCATTATCAATAACTTATTTAATTAACAGACTGTTTCATTAGGTCCAATGCAGTTGAGACAACAGCAGATTCAGCATAACCAGGTTGCAAACGCGAACCTAACACCTGAAATGTTTGATGATACGATGCCTCGTCTGAATAAATATAACCGGGGCCCATTGAACCACCTGCTACTGTAACAACCATTGTTTTTGTCGCCGGAGATTCGGCTTTAACATGCGTACCAATCTCAGAATAAACTTCTCCTGCCACAGTTACCATATTGATATCGCCAATACGAAGTAGTCCCATTCCAATTGTTGCATCCGGTCCCTCTTTGTAGCCGGGATCATAATTCTCACGTTTTGAGTTATCCAGTCGAATACGTCCCGGACAAGTAACTTCTTGTTTACCGGCCCAAATGTCTGCATCTTCGTTAAAATCCATATCATAAAGCATTACTCTTACAGCACTATTACCGATCATAGTTCCCAGCATATGAACGTAGTCGCTTTTACGTGCTACTGTTTTCTTATGATCAGCAAGATCTGCATCAGCAACCGCTTCTCGTGGAACCATTGCAGGGCGAGGATTTCCCTGGTTTGGTGCCTGATGTGGTGGCAGAACTCCTTTTATCGGGCCATTTTTGAAGATAGAAGTGTACGCCATTTTTGGGTTTTGGTCGCCCGATGCTCCCTGGCTAAACAATGCCACTGTTTTATTGTCGTATAACTCTTCGATGTAAGTTGTTGCATCACCCGGAAAATCAGCGCTGATAACGCCACTTAGGAAGAAGTTAACGGGGTGCATTGCATAATTCATATAAACTGCAATTGGCACATCGTCTTCTCCGAGAAACGCCATAACAGAAAGTGTTTTGTCCGATGGTCCCTTTGGATTTGGTTCCTGACGCCACTCTAACCAATCGTTATAATTATCACGATTAACATTCAAGTCTAACTGTGTTGTTCCATATCCAACTCGTGCAGGAGCAACGTTCGACTTTGCCATATCAACAGCTTTGATGATGGCATCGCCAATTGTTTCATTTGTTGGCGCTCCACCAAAAAGTCCTCCGGTGTTGCCACTGTGTGTGTGTGTTCCGGTAACCACATAATTGGCTACTGGACATCCTGTTGAAGCAGAAGAAACCTCTAAAACGGAATTAATTTCATGTACTGCTCCGGCATCCACCGCAACCAGAACTGCTGAATTGGTTCCGTCATTGATAAAAATGGCGCGAACAAAAAGCTTGTCGCGTATCACATCAGTCGAAATCTTCAAATCGCTTTGTGATGGTGTGATATCTACTTTTGCTGCCCCAACTTTTAAATCGGCCTGGGCAAAAGCCGGGATAGCGATAAGCAAAATAATACTCCAAAGTATCAGTTTGCCATTATTTTTTAGTGCTTTCATACTATTAAGTTTTATTGTTGGTATTCAATATGTTATTCAAATTTATATTCAGTTGATTCAGGCGGTGCATCGAGGTAACCGATGGAAACCAGGAATTCATCCACTCTCTTTGTCGTAGCAATATAAGGGCCGTTGTTTTTCATTCCCCAGTTAAAGAAACCATGCGGTTCACCCTCGTAGATAACGAAAGTACATTCACTGCCTACCTCCTTCATTTTATTTCCAAACATGTTTATGGTCTTCTCTGTGATAAGAAAATCTTCTGACCCACTTAAGACAATTGTTGGCGGTGCGCCCTTGGTAATATGATGGTAGGGAGACAAATCTTCAGCAGTGTTGTCTCCATATCTGTCAACAGGATTTGGCGATCTGTTCTCAGCATCTGATGCTTCTCCGTTATCCTGCGGATCGAAATACAGCGCAGGATTAAAAAGTACCAGGGCATTTGGTTTTGAGCTAATCTCCAGATTCTCACTGGGCTCATCAAATTTAGGAAGCAATGCCGTTGAAACTGCCAGGTGACCTCCTGCTGAACCTCCGCTGGCCACAATTCGGTTGGGATCAATTCCGTATTCCGAACTGTGCTCGCGAACCCACCTGATGGCCGATTTGGCATCTGAAACACATTTATCCATGGTAACATTATTACGCGATGCTACACGATAATCTGCTGTAATCGCAACCATTCCTCTTGCCGCCAGATACTCGCATTGTTTGGTAAGCTGGCTCGGACTTCCATTGGTCCATCCACCTCCAAAGAAAAAAACGATCGCCGGAGCTGAATCAGTTACCTGATGACGACGCGGCTCAAAAATCCATAATTTCAGTTCAAAATCGTCGACTACCTTAAAGGTTTCAACATGAGATGCGGTTTCAATTAACGGAGGATAACTTCTGCTTTGTGCAAACACAATGTTACACGCTAAGAACAGAATCATTGTAACTATTGAAAAACGAATTGACTTCATATTTGAATTTTTTTGGTGTGATTTATTTTGCACTTATCAAATTCACCGGTCCAACTAAACCTGCCGGTACAAGTGGCGAATTAGCCCTGTAGAACTGGCGTGTTGTCAATGTAATTTTTTCATCATCGCTAAGTCCCGGCTGCGCATCACCGATCAAACGGTTCACCCATGTATTTACAGATTTTATTTCGATGGTATTTGAACCGGCAGTTACAAAATCAGTGATATTTACACGGTAAGGAGGTTTCCAGGTGGTACCGGCCAATTGACCATTCACCCAAACTTCGGCTAAATTGTTTACCAAGCCCAAATCAATAATTACCTCTCCCTGGTCAATTGTTTCCTGTTCAACATCTACTGATTTGGTGTAAGTGGCAATTCCCGAGAAATATTTAATTCCGTCGTTATCACTTTCACGGAAATCGATCAGTTTATCGAAAGTTGCTGATGCCGGTGCACCGCGACCTTCCTCGAACTCAACCTGCCATGGCCCCTCCAATTGAGCCACCATTGTTTCAACCGGAACAGGAATCGTAACGCTGCTCTGTTTTGTTTTGTCGCGGAATACAACGAATACCGAACCTAAGCGATCAAGTGGAATGGTAACTTCAGTGCGTTCGCCATCGAATTCATAAGAAGCAGGACTGATTTTTCCTGTGGCAGGATCCCAGAATTCAGCTTTGAAACCGCTGATGCGGAAACTTGCGTCGATGGTTTCTGACTGGTCTATTTGACTTGCCACGAAATAAATTCCACCACCATTATTTAATTTGCGGTGCAGGAACATTACGTCGCTTTCTTCTGCTGATGACTGGTAGCTAAAGTCAGGCTCCAGACCCATTTGGTTGAAAGCTGTAGCTGCTTCTTTTGTATTGTAAACTTTGCCTTGTCCCACTGTTGCAACAGCAGCTCCCGGCCAAAGCTCATCTAATATATCGTTTACTTCTGCAGGGTCATCGGCCAAACTTGGCGAACCTTCAGGGCGTGTTCCGATAACAGTTGCTCCCTGCTCAACAAAATCCTTCAATTTCTTTAGTACAGGAAGTGTAATTTTTGAAGCGCCTCTACCTAAAAAGATCGCTTTGTAGTCCATTCCTGTTTCAGTTGTTAAATCGCCGTCTTCTACCGATAACATGTTCAATACCACATCGGCACTGGCGAAATCATAACGGTAACCATCAGGTAAAATCTTAAAATCATTACCATAAATGGCCGTCATCGATGATTCTTCGCCATAGAAAACAGCAATGTCGTTGGCCGCTTTGCCAGCCTGTAACATATACGACGAGCGCGACAAGTAATCCATCCACACTTTTGACTGCTCTGCCCAGGTTTCGTTACGCGAGAACATTTGCCCAACGCCCAGTGTAACACCAGGACCTCTGGTAATTGGCTGGTGAGCCGAAGTGTGAATGATAAAGCGGTTTGATCCTGAAAGCAGAATTGCATCAGCTGTTGATTTCAAATCCCATGGAGCCGTTCCATACCCGGGACCTCCGGTGAATGATTCGGTTGAAGCAATGTTCTGACCATAAATATGAGCTACAGAAGCTGATTCCTGGTTATCGTTAAAATAGTTGCCTTCCATATAACCCGGCTCGTGATGCATCCACATGGCACCCATCGGGATGTCGGCAGTCTGCTTCATTTCCATTCCTTCGCCCATAGTTGCAAATCCTGCTTCATGAGCTTCTCCGTAACGGATCATACCAATATCATGCAAATAACGGGTAAGGAAATCGTAGTGATGTTCTTTTAACATTACCTGAATATTTCGACGCCAGTCGTACAAGAATTTATCTGTTTTTTCGGGACTTTCCACCACATAACCTGCCAGTGCCGGAACCCAAGGAGTTGGATCGTAACCAATATTCTGTTCGAAACCTTCAAGAATTTTTGGAGTCCAGTTCGCAAAACCCGATTCCCAGCTGTCGAACATCAAAGCGTGTAATCCTTTTTCGCCAACAAGGCCGTCTGCAGCTTCGCGATACATATCAATGTAATAATCCATGTAACGTTTTACCGCTGCCGAATCAAGTTTATCCACTTCCAAACCAGTAGCTTCGGGAGCTGCCGGGCGATTTTGTGCACCTGTAAGCGAATAACCGATTCGCAGAACCAGCCATTTTCCTTCAGCCGGAGTCCAGCTTAAGGTACCGTCCTCAGCCATTTTATCGGTTAAATCAACTACTTCAGAAGTTTTTATGGCCTCGTCGGTACCAGCCGTTCCGCTTGGTAAACCAAAGTAACCATTTTCACCTCTTTCGCCCCAAAATGCGGCTTTCACTTCAAACGAATGAACTGTTGGAGTTCCCAACAAAGTCAATTCCGAGATATCGATTGCTGTCGGAGGAGGAGGTGTTCCAAATCCCCAACGGAACCAAGGTGCCGGTGGCGATGGAGGTTGTTTTATGCTTACAAAACGGAAATAGCGGGCGTTTACATTGTCAACCGAATTGGTACGAACTGTTGATCCGGACAAAATATCAGCTCCGGTGTCTGTCCAGTTTGTTCCATCGTTGCTCGACTCCAGTTTAAATCCAACAGGGCCGCGAGCCTGAGTTGATAAAACCAACCCTTTAACGGTAACCGGTTTTCCAAAATCAAATTGTACCCACGAAATTCCGCCTTCTTCTTTTGCTGCCGGAAGTGTGATTCCTGAATGATCGTAAAAACCATCAGCAAGAACTTTTGCATCAATTTTACCGCCACTTGCCGTCATTTTAGGCGTTGGCAGAATTTCATCGTCCGCAATCTGGAAAGCCAGTACTTTCTGATCTTTATATAACTGAGGTTTTTCGGCCCCCATATTTCCCTGGTGACCTGAACCTCCGGTATTGTTTTGATAAACTCCGGTTACAACCGGCGGATGATTCAATATACCGGAATAAGGTTTTCCACCTTCAACAGTGGTAACGGCATAAACCATTTTTTTCATACCGTCTTCAGGAGTTACCCACGGACCACCGGTTTCACTCCAACCCGGTGATGCTGCGGTGGCGAATTCCATCCCCAGTTCGTCGGCATAAGCAGCTGATTTTGCAAAAGCCGCTTTCCAACCATCAGACATGTATGGATAATAATTTTCAACTACTGAATTTTCAGGTCCCTGCCCCATTCCTGCATGGAAACATTGCAAACCGGCAATGCCAACCCGTTTCATCCAGTCCATATCTTTTTTAGCACCTTCCCAAGAAACGTTTCCGCCCATCCAGTGCCACCACACGCGTGGTTTGGCTGCATCAGGCGGGTTTAGAAATCCTTGTTCAAGTATGTCTGAACCTCTATTTTCTGTGTTTCTTAAACATGACACCATCAATAAACCAATTACTAACAACGTAACTTGCATTATTTTTAAATGTCTTTTTCTAATTAGCAATTTAACAAAGGGTAAAGTAGTCAGGTTTTTCATGTTATTATATTTTTACATTTTGCTCTGTTCCAAATTATTAATTTAATAAGGGCACGTTGATTTTTTCTATTTATCTTCTCTTTAACAAGGATTTAGTCTATAACCATTATTGAATACGGTATCACTTTAACACTACCACCCGAGCCATCAATTGCACTGTTACTTCCGGAACCAATTAATCCGTAAAAATCATCTGTTCTTCGGGTTACATCGTATAGTTTTTTCAAGCGGTTGTTTAGTGTTGTCGACACTTCAACTTCAATGGTGTTTTTACCAGATTTTAAAAAAGAGCCAATGTCAACTTTTGTGTTTATCTGGCTCACTTTTATAGCTGAACCATTAATTTTAAGTTTATAGGCGTAGTTTACAATTCCGAGGTCGAGGTATGCACCAATTCCTTCATCCCAGGCCTTTCCCATCTCAAAAGTTGTTGAATAGGTTCCAATTCCGGAACTATTTTTTAATTCCTCAATGGCACCCCAGTGTTTGAGATAATCAAGCTGTACATTAATAGTGGTTTTTGCAGTACTGGTTGGATTTGTTCCTGGCCCCCAGTCTTCGACACTTAAGTTCCAACTGGTCAAATTTATTGGAGCCGGAAGTTCTTCAACTGTAATCGATTTTAATAAACCATCACTCAGTTTGATAAAATGCTGACCGTTGCTGCTAGCTTTTATTGCAAGTTTGCCCGACTTATCGAAACAACTTTGTGTATCTCCTGAAAAAATAATATGTTTTTGTGTCAAAACTGGAGTACCCAATACATTGGTTTTATCAAAAGCAATTATTGTTGATTCGTTGCCTTTCAAACGAATTGGAATAAGGGTTGAATTCTGAGTTTGTTCGTAGCAGGCAATTGGTGTAATTTCGCCGGTCCAGGTATTCAACAAATACGGAGTGCCGGTTGAGTTAAAGGTGATTTCTGTTGAAACATCAGGGATGATTTGTTCCTGAACCCCATCGTAATTCCAATCATACGCCGGCCCACTGTTACTGTTAAATCCCCGGTTGTACACATAGTAATAATCCACGCCTTCTGCTGCACGATGTATGTTTATTAATTTTGACTGGTTTGATTTTAGTGAATACTGAGCATCGGGATTTATACCCAGTGAAGCCAATGCTACTGGTACATCGTTGAATGTTTTTGCATTTTTTACATTCTTCAGGGATTTCAATTCATTCACTAGAGCCTGTAATTTTTGTGTCGATTCAGCCTCATTAACCGGATTTAAAAAAGTAGCATTTTGAGGAGTTTCTCCAATGTAAACCACGGGCCATCCGGCCTTGGCAAGCTCAAGAATTTTTTGAGCAGCTTCAATTCCAATCGATTTATCTTCTGCCAAAACAGGATCATTTGAAGTATTCAGCGACTGGTCTAATATTAATGCTTTATATGCCGGCCCATCATTGTCTAGTCTTCCGTTTACTACTGAGGCATTAGGTAGTTTCAAATTTGGTAATCCAATAAAATCGTAGGAATATCCCATATCCTGCAACAAACCACCATCTTTGTACCACGCATCGCCATCTTTAACGGTAAAAGAAGCATTATCCCAAAACGATTCACGAAATACTGCCAAATCAATTTTGGCCTTTCCTTGTTTTAATATAAAGGAGTTTCGAGCCATAAAATCAAGATAAATTCTTGCATGTCGCCACAATGGTTCTGCCCCCCAACTATTTGAATAGCCATCTCTCCCAAATCCTTCCCAGCCCGGCCAGGCTAAATTAGGCAAATGACCGTTTTCGTTTCCCTGACCATTAAAAACTCCATTATAATTATAGCCATGAAGTGTGGTATTATTAACTCCTGCGGAATATGTGCGCTGAACAAAAAACAATAAATTTTCCCAACTCTGTGCATGATTTTTATTTCCTTCTGCCTGTAATTCCGCATTGTATTCTATTTTATTTGTCATATGTACTGCACCAGACTGTGCACGAATATTGTCGAAAGTATTCCTGATCATCATCATTTCACCCTCCGGAATACCAACATTCATTGATGTACTGGCTTGTTCCATATGTTTCCCGTAAGCAGTCTGGTATCGCAGATTCTGACCATAATTTTCTAAAAATGCTTGAATTGGCTTTAAATGATTTTCATTAAAAAGATAAGTAAGTACATCGTAATAGTCATTTAAAATTTTTTCGCCCAATCCGCCAAACGATTCTTTTCCAAATCCACCACCAAATATTCCACCATAAGCACCTCCCTCTGTTTTAATTCCGTTATTAATGGCGGGCAAATAAGGAGTTAAATCATATCCTTTTAATTTTTTGAAAATAGCAAGTAACTCAGGCGTCCAGTCAACCTGGGCCCGGTATTCCAGCGAATCACCAAAAAGTCCGCTCAGGTATTGCAGCAAATTCATTTTTTCGAAAATCTCGAAAACAGATTTATAATAAGCGAGAACCGCCTGTGTCCCTTCCATACTAAAATGGTCGACAACAAAACAATCGCTTTTTATTTCTCCAACCGGCTCGCTCCAATAGAAATATAACGACCACTGGCCACTTTCATCTGGTGCTTCCCAATTGATGGTATTTGATTGACCATGATTTACAACATTCTTTGTTAAATCAATTAACGAATTTATATCTACTTCTGATTCGATATCATTTGAAGTTCTTTTACCTGCCACAACTGCCATTAACTGCGAAGGAACACCATCTCGGTTTATATTGCCGATTACTTCTCCATTATATGAACTTTCAGTAACATCATGCTTTGTACAAGACAGTTGAACTTCGACACCCGGTGATGATTTTTTTAAAAGAGGAGAAGCCACCGGCCAGGCAGGTCCTACGGTAAAGGTTGCTTTAATTCCACGTTTTCCAGCCTGATCCAATAAAATCTGCATGGTATTGGTCCAGTTGGGAGTTCCCCATCCATAAACTTCAGTGCTGATGGCTGGCTCTGCTGGTTCTTCAGATGCACCAAATCTCCGGCGTTCAATATCGAATGCCACCAGTTCAATATCTCCAACTCCGGCATCGGCAAGGTCGTTGATTTGCGATCTTAGGGTATTTTCATCGATGGCGGCCTGTGGAATCCACATCCGCATGTGTGGACGGTATTTTGCTTCCGGATTTTTGAATCCTTCAGTAAAACTTATTTTTTGAGCCTGAGCTACAACTAATAAGGGTACAAAACTGATTAGAAAGATTAAAACTAAAATTTTTTGCGATAGAATCTGTACACCGGTTATCCTTTTCGAAGGATTTATTTTCTTGCAATTCATCTTTATTTTTCTGAATTAGTTATTACTATTTAGCACTTTAAATTACTGACAATGTGCCGCTTAAAGCGTTTTAATTGTTATGACATTATCAGCAACCGTAAATTCAAACTTGCCAGAGATCAATTCATACTGAGCCACTGTAATTCCGTTTCGTTTTGAGATTCCTGTAAATGTTATGGTATCAACTGATTTAAGGTTTTTCATATAATCACTTACGGGAAGATAAAGAGTGGCTGTTGTATTTGCCGGTACAACTGCGGTGAACAATGTCAGGTTTCCTTTTCCATCGGCTTCCCAACTGCTTGAAATAGAACCATAATTTGAATCATAACTTCCTGATAATGATGTGAAATTTCCGCCCACTTGAGGCTGTAAAACAAAGTGTTTATATCCAGCTTCACCGGTAGCGTGATCGGTTGTAATACCCAATTGAAACTCATACATCCATTGTCCGACCGCCCCTAAAGCAAAATGATTGAAGGAGTTCATGCTGTTTTGATTGTTTTCCTGGAATGCGGCCTCGTATCCATTCCAGCGCTCCCATATTGAGGTTGCTCCCATGGTAACCGGATATAACCAGGAAGTATAATCGGTAGAACTAAACATTTTGTAAACGTCAGTAACGTTGCCAGCCCTGCTGAGAGCAGGCAAAATGTTTGGAGTTCCTGAGAATCCGGTTGTTATCGTGAACGGAAGGAAATCTTCTGTTTTGGCTGTACTTCCGCCAAAACCACCTCTTCCGGAATTTTCAGGATATTCAACACGTGAACCATCAGGATTTGTATTACTTAATGAAGGATTGGCTGAAAGTTCAGCAAGATATTTTTGTGCTTTTTCAATATTCTCATCGCTAAAAGTATTGAAGCTAAGAGGAGTGGCATACGAGGTTTGCGAGTGTACAATCTGACCTTCCATGTTACGCGTTCTTCCTGAAACCGGTTCTATAAAAACTTCGTTCCATTCTGCTTTTGCTTTTTTATGTCGGTCGCGAAGCAATGCTGCATAATCTTCTCTGCCAATCGCATCAGCCATAATTGCAGTTACTTCCATCATATAAATATAAATGGCATTGTTGACCAGTTGCGCAGGAGTATGGCCGTCCATTGCCAACCAATCTGATAGTCCGGAAGTTTTGGAAGAAAGATGCGGATATTCTTCGCTAAAATCATAGAAATCCATTCCATTCAGCCAAAGCATCATTGTTTCCATATTTTCTTCAACTACTTTTTTATCTCCGTATTGAATGTACAATTGCCATGGAACCATACAAACTGCGGCAGCCCAGGTAGTTCCATCGGAAAAATTAGTTGCATCGGACGTGTTGTAAGTAGGAACCGTGCTTCCAATTCCTCCTGGAGCTTCGGTATCGCTTCCCACCCCCTGGTCGTCACGTAATGCAACCATCCACTGACGATAAAAATTGCGGGTGTCTGAATTATAAATACCGGTTCTGGTGTATGCCTGTGCATCACCGGTCCAGCCCATGCGTTCGTTACGTTGCGGGCAATCGGTTGGTAAAGTAAAAAAGTTCCCCAACTGACTTCTCTGAATATTTTTGAAAAGCTGGTTCGCCAGTTCTCCGGTTTTTCCATCAGTAGTTTCAGCTTTATAGGTTCCGGTCGGTAATTTGTCGGATGACAAAACAATTCCTTTAATATTCGACAATGGCAATGGCCCTTCATGTCCTGGAATTGTTATTTGAATATATTGGTAACCCCGGAAAGTTGAACGGGGATGAATAACCACCTCTTTATTGTCTTTGGCTGTATAAAAGTCGGTGGCAAAAGCCGCTCTGTAAGTTTCTGTTAAAATCCGGCCTGCAACCTCTTTTCCTTCATTTCCATATAAATCAATATATTCTTTTTTATCGCCTGGAAAACCGGGATAAACCTGCTCTCCGTAACGAAGAATTACAACATCTCCTTTATTTAGCCATCCTTCAGGAATGGTAATTGAAGGAACTCCAACCATATTCACACCCATGTTATACGTATAAGTATGACTGTCTTTGCTATGGGTTTTCATCACTTCAGTTGCCTCAAGTTCTTCTACAACTCTTACCGGCAAATCGTAGCGGGCAACAATGTCAAAATCAATCCATTCCCTGGGTTGAACAATTTCAGCTTTTGTCCAGTCGCTATCGTCGAAAGAAACAGTTGTCCAACCATTTACATCGTTTCCAACTGAAATATTTGATTCCTTTAAAGCATTGTAGCGTTCGCCATTAAAAAAACTTCCGTATTCAATAGGGCCATTTTTGAATAATTTCCACGAGCCTGGATTTGTAACCACGGTTTCATTTGTACCATCATTATAAATAATTACCAATTTCGCCAGAAGCGCTTCGGTATCACCAAAAAAATTAAAGTTGCCGGGAGTGAAAGTCATATAACCAGTGTACCAGCCGGGAATGAGAATTGCCCCCATGGTGTTTTTTCCACTTTGTACCATTTTTGTTACATCGTAGGCGTAATAACCCAGCGTCTCGCGAAACTGACTGGCACCCGGACCGAACCAGTCTTCTCCAACCCTTTTCCCATTAATATAAACTTCGTTGGATCCCATTGAAGTAACATATAGTCTTGCTTTTGAAACAGATTTCCCGGCTTGAGTTGAAAAATTGGTCCGAAGCATGGATAATGAACCAAAACTGGGATCGGCGTAGGCAATTGTTGTTTTCGGCAATGAATTTCTGACTCTGATTGAATTATCTTCAACTGTAATTCCCGGGAGAGATTTGAAAATGTTGTATGTAGCTCCGGTTTTTGGACCAAATACGACATTGTTTTTGGGATTGCTTTGCCCTGTATTTAATATTTTGTAGTTGGTGAACACGACTTCATCTCCAGGGTTACAGGCAAAACCTATTGAATTTAAATTAGGAAAAGAATTGCTGTTGCCACCTGAACCATAATTTGTGATTGTTATTGAAGGCGTTCTTCTTCTAAATTGATTTTGATTCGTATCTTTCAGAGGCGCTTCTGTTTGAATTACTTTACCGTCAATTTTTATTGAGATATTACTTGCATCAACCGAAATGCTTATGTTGTGTTTATTATTTCTGTTCTCACTGGTTATAATCTCATTGATATTTGTTTCCGGGAACAAAGCCGTAGAAATGACTTTATAAGGTTTTATCGGTGAATCATCTTTCCCATAACCAACCCGGTAAATGTTTAATACGGCTCCTGTTTCGGTTCCAACTCCTGCAACATCCAATTCTACCCTTACATAATTTTCGCCAGCAACATTTTCAATATTTTGAAAACTATCGTTAAAACGAAAATCATTTGCACCTAAAATCAGAGAAACAGCATTTCCTTTTGTTATTTGAAAATCGGTATTAATCTCAAATAAAACAGCAGATGCTGCATCCAAAGTCAATGAGTTAGTGCCAATAAATTGTGCTCCGTTCCAGGCAGAAAGTTCAGGATTCATTAAACCGGTTTCAAAACGCGATTCTTCATTATATACTTCACCGTCAGCATCCCAAACGGTAAGTTTCCAGGTATACGCAGCTTCGGGTTCAAGTGCTTTGCCCTCGTAACTAATATTATTTGATAATCCACTGGCCGTTTTTTTGCTGTCCCAAACAAGATTGCCATCTTTTTCTTTAATAACCCGAATCTGGTAAGCAAGTTGCTTTTGTCCAGTAACATCCGATTCCATTTGCCAACTAAAAAATGGATTGGCATCTTCAATTGCCAATGGACGATTCAATGATTCTACTCTAAGTTTTTTAATAGAAGTTGTAGAATGTGCACTCAAAACAATCATGAAAAGAGAGATGAAAGCAATGAGAGAAATACCCGGTTTTGTTCTCCGATTTTGAATATTATTTTTTTCCATTTGTATTATGGTTAGCTATGGTTAAGATTTCTAAAACTACTTTAATGATTTTTCGTTGTAATTAATACGAACTCCATAATTATAGATTACAAGATTTAGTCCCAACAGTGTCTGTGGATTTTCTTCCCCTCCTTCTTTTCCCGACATGGTATCTTTAGTTAACGAAATCATATCATCTACTCTCAGTTTTGTTTCCACATTTGTTATAAAATAATGCCCTGTATAATTTTTTTCAATTCC
Organism: uncultured Draconibacterium sp.; assembly: GCF_963676815.1. Lineage (NCBI taxonomy): Bacteria > Pseudomonadati > Bacteroidota > Bacteroidia > Marinilabiliales > Prolixibacteraceae > Draconibacterium > uncultured Draconibacterium sp. The sequence goes on along the minus strand of NZ_OY781365.1, from coordinate 2,148,597 downwards.
ATATTTTGTTCGCACTTGTTTTTCATAAGCTTCCCCAGAAATTGAAAAATCGTTTGTTAAAAGTAATTTTACTGATTCTCAAGAATCGCCGTCAAATCCGTATCTGGCGTCTTTATTAATATCTGTGGCCGAGCTTGAGTGATCTAGATTTTTTGTAGAAACAAAAAGAAGCTGATTCGTGGAATTGAGTTTTTTAATAGTAAATTTTAGTATTTTTTAAATACCCCGGCAGGCAAAGCCTGCCGGGGTATCTTCTAACTAAAAAGTCTAAACTATAACTTATGAGGAGTGATTAGAATTTTGAATCATTCATTAAGTTTGATACATTATAATTACAATTTCCTAATTAGCTTCAAAATTTGTTTACGTTACTATTCAAAAGCCTCCTAATAGAAGACTGTTCCTCTAGCCAAAAGGCCTTCGGAACAGTCTTTTTATTTTAATACTAAATCTTGTGTACCTTAAAAATAAGGGCTATACATTGCTTCAGCGGCAGGCAATGGCCATAACAAGTCAATCTGGCTGAATGCAGATACAGGAGGATTATACCCGGTTGGGAAATAATAAGCAGCAGGATCAGCTTTCACTCTTGCGCCATAAGCTGACATTACTTCAACAGCTTTACCTGTTCTTGCCAAATCGAGCCAACGTTTTGCTTCGAAAGCCAACTCAACTCTACGCTCCTTAGCAATTGCCTCTCTTAACACATCCTGAGAACCGGCAACAATAGGCTCCAAACCGGCCCTTTCGCGAATACTAACCGAACTGTTTCCAACCGGGCTGTTGATATACGCTAATGCTTCATTTACCGGCTTTCCCTGCTCGTTAATAGCTTCAGCTAAGAACAATAAAACTTCTGCGTATCTGTACACCGGCCAGTTGTCGTCGGTATTGTTTAGGTACTGATGTGGGTGCAGATATTTTCTACAGAAAGGAAATACAGTTCCGTATAAGTCTGGTGCATAGTCGATAGTAGCATCTTTTCGGAGGTCGCCTTCTTCGTAAGCAGCAATAAGGTGGGTGGGGGGGGGGGGGGGGGGGGGGGGGGGGGGGGGGGGGGGGGGGGGGGGGGGGGGGGTGGGGGGGGGTGGGGGGGGGGGGGGGGGGGGGGGGGGGGGGGGGGGGGGGGGGGGGGGGTGGGGGGGGGAGGGGGGGGGGGGGGGGGGGGGGGGGGGGGGGGGGGGGGGGGGGGGGGGGGTGGGGGGGGGGGGGGGGGGGGGGGGGGGGGGGGGGGGGGGGGGGGGGGGGGGGGGGGGGGGGGGGGTGGGGGGGGGGGGGTGGGGGGGGGGGGGGGGGGGGGGGGGGGGGGGGGGGGGGGGGGGGGGTGGGGGGGGGGGGGGGGGGGGGGGGGGGGTGGGGGGGGGGGGGGGGGGTGGGGGGGGGGGGGGGGGGGGGGGGGGGGGGGGGGGTGGGGGGGAGGGGGGGGGGGGGGGGGGGGGGGGGGGGGGGGGGGGGGGGGGGGGGGGGGGGGGGGGGGGGGGGGGGGGGGGGGGGGGGGGGGGGGGGGGGGGGGGGGGGAGGTCAGGAGAAGGAGTACACATTGTTGCATCACCGATTGGTAATGGATCGCCAACTAAAGTTAATGCCGCAATGGTGCTTTGATCCATAGGGCGTGGTACCATTCCGTAAAAGAATGTACTTGAATAACCATCAGTTCCCTGACGGTACTGGATCTCAAAAATCGACTCCGAATTATTCTTATTTACAGGGTCGAAAACAGAAGAATAATCAGCCATTAAAGCATATTGTCCTGAAGCAACAATGTCTTTAAGTACCGTTTCTGCTGAAACATAATTTTTCTGAACCATATATACATTGGCCAAAATCATTTGAGCAGCACCTTTAGTAACTCTACCTAAATCTTCCTGGTTACTTTTTGTAGGAAGAAGATCAATAGCCTGAGTCAAATCAGTAATGATTTGAGTAAACAATTCTTCAGTATTAGCCAAAGGAAGTGCAGTACCTTCAAATGTTGTTACAGGTTCCAGGTGTAATGGAACAGAACCAAAATACTGTACTAGGTCAAAATAAGAGAAAGCTCTCAAGCACAATGCCTGTCCTTTTATATTATTTCTTAGTGGTTCATCTTCAAACTCTGCATCATCAACCGTTGCAAGTACTTTATTGGCCGCTGCAACTACCTGATAATTTTGACGATACTTAAACGTAGATACACTGTTTGATGGTTGTTGAATAAAATCTGCAACCTGCTCCTGATACTCAGTAGCTCTGAATAATGGATTAACAATATATCGTGCATTGTCCGAATGAGTTTCTCCCATAACATAGGCAGCATTGGCGCCATTACCCGTAGCCGAACTACCTGAATACAAAGATCTTAATGGCGCGTACACCGCATTCATTGCAGCTTCAATATCTTCTTGTGTTTTATAGAATATATCATCAGTCAAAGCAGTTTCAGAAGAAATGGTTAAAAAATCATCACCGCATGACATCAAAAACATCCCTAATATTCCGATTAAAATTATCTTGCTTTTCATATCAATATTTTTAATTTTATTCATTACTAATTTTAATGCCTTACAGTCCTATATTTATACCAAAAGATATCGTTCTAGGAACCGGATAACTTGAAAAATCGCTACCAAGAGTAAGTGCACTGGTTGAGTTGCCTGAATAAAAAGTGTTACTTGATTCAGGATTAGCACCTCTGTATTTTGTGAAAGTATATAATTGCTGTACGCTCATAAATACACGTAAACTAGTAAATACCTTTGTAGGGATAGTATATCCGAGGGTAAGGTTTTTAATTGTCAGATAGCTTGCATCGTCAACAAATCTAGAACTCATCCAGTCGCGTTCGTTGGCCGTTCCTGATGTGGTTTTACCATAGCGGCCCTCTCCCGGATTGCTTTCAGAACGCCATCTGTCTGCCACATCTTTATATACATTGAAGTTACCATCGAGATTAGCTAATGATTGATCAGACCAAACGATAAGATCGTGACCATAAGCACCAGCCATTACTACTGATAAATCAAGGTTTTTGTATGAAAAACTGTTTGTCATACCGAAAGTAAATTTAGGTGTTGGATCTCCAATTACTGTGCGGTCATCATCATCACCTCCCTGTGTAATTATACCATCGTCGTTAACATCTTTGAATTTAATGGTTCCAACTTCAGAAGCCACTGCTTTTGGACTGCTGTCGTATTCCGCTTGATCATCGTAAACACCATCCCAAACCATACCATACAAGAGGCCAATTTTTTCGCCCACCCGAGTAATGTTAGCTTCATTTATATTACTGTAAATTCTGTCGATATCACCAGCAAGTTCAAGCACCTTATTATCAGTAAATGAAATATTAAACGAAGTATTCCATTCGAATGGACCGGTTAAGTTTTTAGTATTAACCATGATTTCGTGTCCCCAGAACTGAAGCTCACCAATATTTGCCATAAAAGAACTAAAGCCCGACTCTTGTGCTACACTTACACTGTAAAGCAAACTTGTAGTCTTTCTGTTGTAATAATCGTAACTTAAACTAACTCTGTTGTTGAAGAATGCGGCATCGAAACCGAGGTCATATTCCTGTGTTTTTTCCCAGGTAAGACTTGAGTTAGGCAACGATGTTTGAACGGCTCCACTGTATAATGAACTTCCGAAGATTGCGTTATTTGCAGCAGCACCAGAACTTACTGAAGCATATTGAGTATAGTTACCAATGTTGTTGTTACCCACAACACCAAACGAAGCACGCACTTTTAGCAATGAAAGTTTTTCGAAGTCGCTCATAAAATCTTCGTCAGAAGCAATCCAACCAAGAGACACTGATGGGAAATTACCCCAACGGTTGTCTTTACCAAAACGTGAAGAACCGTCAGAACGTATTGCCATCGATAGCAGGTAACGGTTTTTATAGTTGTAGTTCAAACGTGCCAAATACGACATCATACTCCACTCCTGGATATCGTTGTAAGTTGATGCTCCGGTTAACCAGTGTGCACTACGAACAATATCTTGAGCTGCTGCAATTGTAGGAACTCTGTCGTCGGCAAAACCACGGAAAGTAATTTGGTCAACATCCGACATAAATTTTTGGATAGTCATACCACCCAATACATCGAAGTTATGGTCGCCAAACGATTTTTTGTACGTCAGGGTGTTTTCATTCAACCACGAGCTGTATCCCGATTTACGCATTACTGCATTTGGTACTGATGGTGTTGTTGCACCAACAGTTGAAGGTGTAACCTGCTTATATTTTGTGCTCGAATACTGGTAGTTGATTGATGTTTTGAATACCATACCACTAATTGGCTCGTACTGTGCAAAAGCACTTGACAATAAACGCATGGTTTTAGTATCTCTCGATTCAGCTTCAGCTGTCCAAAGTGGGTTTGCCTGCCGCGTTCCGGTTGTTGGCTCGTAAAAGTTTTGCGCCATGGTACCATCCTCGTTGTAAGGATCAAAAATTGGCCATGTTGTTAATGCGCCTGCCAACAAACCACCACCCCAGTTAACACCATCTGTATTTGGTCCGCACTGGTCGATATAAGTTGGTGCAACACTAAATCCTGTTTTTACTTTATCGCTAATTTTAAAGTCAGAATTAATACGCAATGAATACCTAACATATTCTGAATTTTTAATTACTCCGTCCTGGTTCAGGTATCCTAAAACAGCTGTTGTACTGCTATTTTCACCGCTACTGCTAAAACTTAAACTATGATCTTGCATTGGTGCAATACGCAACAACTCATCGTAAAAATCGGTTCCTGCACCGTATTTTGTTGGATTTTGCCATACTTCAGGAACAGCCAAACCTAAGTCTTCTAATGACTCTTTTTTAAAGGTTGCAAATTCTGTCGCGTTCATCATATCCGGGCGACCTTCCTGAGGCACTTGTTGAAAACCAAAATTTGATGAAAGCGAAATGGCTGTTCTTCCCGGTTTTCCACGTTTTGTAGTAACCAAAACTACACCGTTGGCAGCTCTCGATCCATAAAGTGCTGCTGACGAAGCATCTTTAAGTACTGAAAGACTTTCAATTTCGTTTGGATTTAAGAAGCTGATATCGCCTTCAATCGGGAATCCATCAACAACGTACAACGGATCGCTACCGGCAGTTAATGATGCCTGTCCACGTACGCGAACTTTCATTCCTTCGCCCGGTTTACCGGTTGTTTGACTGATTTGTACACCCGACAATTTACCCTGAAGTTTTTGCGCAGTAGTTGTTACAGGCATATCCGACAATTCATCTGAATCAACCGACTGAATAGAACCGGTTACAACTCTTTTTGATTGCGTACCATAACCTACTGCCACAACTTCTTCCAAACCAATGGTTTCTTCTTCCATGGTAATGTTGATAACACTTTGGTCGCCAACTACAATTTCCTGTGATCTCATTCCCACAAAAGAATATTGCAATGTTGCTCCATCTGGCACACTGGCAATGGTATAGTTACCATCAAAATCAGTAATGGTACCATTGGTTGTTCCTTTAACCACCACAGTTACACCCGGCAATGGTTCTCCTGATTTGTCGGAAATTTTACCACTTACAGATTTTTCTTGTTGAGCCTTTGAATCGCTACTTACTTTTTCTTCAACGGTTTTTATTAAAATATCCTGATCTACAATCTCGTATGTAACCGATTGTCCTTCAAACAATTCATCCAGAATTGCTTCAACAGTTTTTCCTTCAACTTCAATCGATACAATTTGGTTATCATCGAATAGATCGCGGTTATAAAAAAAGTAGAAATCGCTTTGTTGTTCGATAGCATCGAATACATCAGCTATTCTACTGTTATTCATTTTAACAGTTAGTTTAGTCGTTTGTGAATAAACGCTGGCCGTACTGGCCAAAACTGATACCAAAACAAGGAAAATTGTTAACCTCATAATTAACATCATTTTTTTCGCAAATGGGTATAAAATACCCAATGCTTCCGATTTTTTTTTCATAAATTTGAACGTTTTTAGTTAATAAATTGATTTAGTTTTTTCCGGCTAATGAGATTTTAAAAAGAGGGAATGCGACCAACATTTTCCTCTTTTTTTGTAGAATACAGATACAATTCTACTACCCGAATCGAATGTTTTTAGTCATAATATTAAAGTTTTTAGTTTTATTAGTTTATTTAGAGTGAACGAGTTTAGTTAGTTTTTGTTAGCCATACTTCCTTATTTTCAATGCGGTATTCAATCTGTGCGGTTCGTTTTATCTTCTCAAGTGCTTCAATCAGGTTGTTGTTGTAACTAAACATTCCTCTGAAACGGAACTCGCCCAGCTTCTTATCCATCATATGGAACTCAATATCATAAATGCGTGCCAATTCAACAACTAAATCGTTAAGTGTTGCATCTTTGAAAAGCAACTCGCCATTCCTCCACGAAGTAAAATACTCTGAATCAACCTTATCAATTGAAATATTTTTAACACCGTCTTTATAAATCGCTCTTTCGCCCGGCGCTAATTTTATCTTTTGTTGAGTACTGTTGTTAATCTTCATGTCAATCCCACCTTCAGCCAGAATCGTTTCAAAAACTTTGCTGTTTGAATAGGCTTTTACATTGAATGAAGTTCCAGTTACTAGAATATCAGCCATCTCCGTTTTTACAGTAAATGGTTTTTCTGCATTTTTCTCCACTTCAAAATAAGCTTCACCAATCAGTTCAACTTCGCGAACGTTTGTGTTAAAAGAGCTGGCATCGTAGGTTAACGACGACCCGGTATTAACCCAAACCTCCGATCCGTCGGGAAGGATACACTTGGCAACGTGGCCTTTTGGTGCTGTAATTTCGCAAATGGTTTCGGCTAGCAGCGGTTGTTCAACTTCTCCGGTATTTAAGAAATACCAACTTAAGGCAAATGTTAATGGAATTGCCAAAACTGCCGCGAGTTTATAAATGAGGATTTTACGACGTGAACGCGATAAGCTAATGGTTTGCTGCGAATATAGCTGGCGAAACATATTTGCTTTATCAGCTGCAATATGTTCCTGAGACATTTGGTGCTTACTTTGCTCCCAAACTTTTTTGTTTTTCTGAAAAGTCTCTAGATTTTCCCTGGAGCTGTTTAGCCACATTTCGAATTCTTTCTGTTCTTCCGAAGACATATTGCCAGAAAGAAATTTAGCCGACAGGCTATCTGCATCCAAGTTATGAATTAGCTCGTTCACTTAAATTTTGGTTTAATTATTTACAAGACGAAATTTTTCAATTTTACCCTGTAAACAGATTTAGTTTTTTTTTGAAAAAACAAACACCAGCAGATTAAACATCTGGTAATCAGAAAGATTTTTTCGTAATTTTTTTAGTGCAATTCCCATTTGCATTTCAACTGTTTTAACTGAAATGTTTAGCTTTTGGGCAATTTCGGCATATTTTAAATCTTCAAAACGGCAAAGAATAAATATCTCGCGACACTTTTGAGGCAGGTCCTGAATCGATTGATTAATCTTGTTATTCAGCTCTGCTTCTTCTACCAAGTCACGAAACGGTGTTGTTTCGCTGTTTTCAAAGGGTTCGCCAACCGTTCCGATTCGCTTTTCTTTACGTAAAAAATCGATGGTTTTGTTTTTTACCGAATTGAATAAATATGATTTTGGAGTATGAGGAACAGTTAATTTGGAATGATTGATCCAGAGATCGACAAAAAATTCCTGAACCAACGATCTCGATTTATCCATATCGGCCAGATATTTGTTTACAAAAAAACAAAGCGAAGGATAGGTTTCGTCAAATAACTGACTGAAAGCCGCATCGTCTCCATTCTTTATTTTTTCGAAAATGTCCCTGTCCGAAAATGTCATTGTTTAATCCACTTAGCTTATGGCATGCAAAATAACATCTTTAATCTGAATTTGAAAAGGTTCAATTCAGTTTTACAAAAAGAAGCATCTGAAAACTAGATATTTATGGGTTAACTACTTTCTTGAAAAATCCCTGCAACTTGTTTCTGTTTTCTACCTATTTGCATCAAATACAATGGGTTATTATTATAACAACTTCGGTAAAAACAATACTGTTGATTATATTTTGAATCATATTTTTAAGTATATGCTCAACTCAATTAATACATCCTGCTCAGCGAAACCTTATAATCGTCAGTAATGGCTTTACAGGATAGTACTTATACTTATTACCTGAATGAAACGCTTGTTGCTTACTTATTTATTTGTTAATGAAACCAGACATGGTTACGATCTTTTCCCAAATTCACTGGGCGACATCCCAAACTGATCTTTAAAACACTTAGTGAAATACGATGGCGATGAAAAACCAACTTCGTAGGCAATCTCTGCCATGGTTTTTCCGCTGGTTTTAATCAGGTTTAACGAAAGTTTCAATTTTACCGACCGAACAAATTCACTAACCGACATACCCGTTAGTTTTTTGATTTTTCGGTAAACATGTACGCGCGAAAGTCCTAGCATTTGGCTCAATTCTTCAACCGTTAACTCCTCTTTTTCAAGGTGTTCTTCTACAATCTGCGAAATTTTATTCAGGAACTTCCGATCGAGACGCGACAGATCCTTATCATCTTCATTTATAAGTAACTGTCCTTTGTAACGCTCCTGCATTTTCTTCCGGAGCTCGAGCAATTTCTTCACCCTGATTTGTAAATGTTTGCTGTTAAAAGGTTTCGGAATATAGGAATCGGCACCTTCTTCCAGGCCTTCAAACTTTTGCTCTTGCGACGTTTTTGCAGTAAGCAGAATAATAGGAATGTGGCAGGTTTTTAAATCGGTTTTTAGCGTACGTGTCAGTTCAAGTCCATCCATTTCGGGCATCATTATATCGCTCACGATCAGGTCAGGTTCTTCCTCGCGTATTATTTCCAATGCCTTTTTTCCGTTTTCGGCCTGTAAAATTCGGTAATGGTCGTGCAGACTATCTTTTATGTATTCACGTACATCCTTTTCATCTTCAACCAAAAGAATGGTCGGCGTTTCGTCAAAATCCAGTGCAAGCGCTTTATCAGCAATCGTATCGATTTGAATTTCGCTACTTCTTTTTGTTGGCTGCCTGGCCGAGTGGCTCACCGGTGTTTCTATTTTTTCGGCATCGCTTAAATGCTGATCTCCCAAAGGCAAACGAATGGTAAAAGTTGTGCCTTTGCCTACTTCGCTTTTCACTTCAATTTTACCGTGATGCAGATCGACAAACTCTTTCGAGAGTGACAGCCCAAGACCGGTTCCCATAAAGCCGTGCGAGCTTTCGGCCTGGTAAAAACGATTGAAAATATGGTTCACCTCATTTGGAGGAATTCCGTTTCCGGTATCAGCAACTTTTATTTCAAGTTCCTCATCCCAAACTTTGTTTACCACCGATTTTAACGTTGAACAAGAAACTTTTATACTGCCATTTACTGGCGTAAACTTAATGGCATTCGAAAGCAGGTTAAAAACTACCTTATCCAGCTTGTCCATATCAAACCAGGCATTTATACTGCGCTCTTCCGTTTCGAACAACACAGATATCTTTTTCTTTTCAGCCAGATCGTAAAAGGGCATTATGACCTCATTCAGAAAACTTACAACATCATATTGCGCAGCCTGCAATTGCATTTTATTATTCTCTATTTTCCTGAAATCCATCAACTGGTTGATGAGATGGAGCAAACGCAGCGCATTTTTGTGCATCAGCGAAACCTGCTTTTTAAAACGCTCGGGAATGTCGGCCGAGTCGATCATATTTTCCAGCGGACCAACGATAAGCGTTAGCGGTGTTCGGAACTCATGCGACATATTGGTAAAAAAGCGAAGCTTGGTTTGTGTGGCCTCCTCCAATTTTTCCGATACTTCAATAATTTGGTCCCTTTGTTTTATTATCTCACGATTTCTCTTTTCGATTTCGAGTTTTTGATGTTCCAGTTTTTGGTTAGCCGATCGTTTAATCCGATAAGCTCTGAATGTTTGAATAACCAAAATAACAATGGCCGCCAATAAAACCAGAACAACAATTAAAAAGCTCCGTTGACTTTTGAAGCGGGCAATTTGGTTTGCTAGAATTGTTTTTTGGTCTTCTATTTTTCCTTGGAGGTCGGCAACGGCCTCGTACTGAAGTTTTAATATTTTGGCATTATTGTTATCAATAACCACCGTTTCAAGAATATTGATACGATCAAACGGCTGCTCATTAAGAATTTTATCGGCTAGCTGAATAGCCTCTTCTCCCCCTGTAGGATATAGAAAGGTAGCATCAATTTTTCTATCGATCACGTCTTCTATTCCTCCGTCATCGCCTAATAATCCGTCGATGCCCAGAATAAACTTTTTACCGGAGTTGCTGGCATCAATTACTTCATAGGCTGCTCTTGCAATCCTGTCGTTATGCGAAAAAACAAGATCAAAGTCCAGTTCCCGGTCAAGAAAATTTTGCATAACCGTTTTACTGTCACCATAATTCCACTTCCCCGATTCTGATGCAACCAACTCAATATCGGGATATTGCGAAATCACTTCCATAAAACCATTGTGCCTGTTAATTGCAGGTGAGGATCCTTGCAGCCCTGTAATTTCAACGATTTTACCTTTGCCATTTAACAATTTTACCGCATAATCTCCGGCTTCTTTACCAATTAAATAATTGTTGGCGCCAACATATGCAGTATAAGCTTCCGAGGTTATCTGCCTGTCGATTACGATAACCGGAATTCCGCTATTATAAACCTCCTCAACAATCGGTGTTATCGGTTCCGATTCATTAGGAGAAACAATGAGCAGATCGATTTTCTCTTCCCACAACTGCCTGATATCTTTTATTTGTTTTTCGTTATTATCGTTAGCATCTTTTATTATCAGTTCAAAATCGGGATAAAAGGCAAGTTCAATCATCATTTCGCGATGCATCGATTTGCGCCAGTCATCGCCTGTGGTACATTGCGAAAAACCAATGGTGTATTTTTCTTTTGCCGAAAGACCACAGATAGAAATGAAAAGGAGGAAAAGAAATACGATGGTTCGTTTCTTCGTCATATAGTTTAGTCCGATAGTAATACTGTTGTGAATTTAATAAATTTCGATCTATCCCTCTCTCTAAACACCTGCGAAAGTTTAAATAAAACAGATTTTAATTCGCGTTTTGTATCATAGTTGACAGGGATGTAACATAGTTGTAACCTGATTCATTATCAGACCGATAATGTTACATGATTTTGAGAAATTGTATCATAACTAAAAGCTGAAGATTTTATCTGACCCTACTTTTGATTCAGAGTTTTAAACCAATAATTCTGAATCTAAATGAGACGACAAAATGTTCTTCTGATAGCCATTATTATAGCCCTTGGAGGTTTTCTTTTTGGCTACGACATTGCGATGATGTCCGGAACCACCACACAACTTGAATCGCTTTATAATTTAAATAGTTTTTGGCTGGGTTTTACCACTGCCGTTGCCATAATCGGTACAATAGTAGGTACAATTATAATAGGTAAACCCGCCGAAAAATTTGGCCGTAAAAAATCACTGATTCTTTTATCGGGATTATTTGCCCTGTCTTCGCTGGGAAGTGCGTTTGCGCTAAGCTGGGGAATGTTGCTTTTTTTCCGGTTTGTAACCGGCATTTTACTGGGATGTATTACAGTGGTAACACCTATGTTTATTGCTGAAATATCGCCGGCAAAAAAACGTGGACAGTTGGTTTTGCTCAATCAGTTTTTTGTGGTTACAGCCATTTTTCTGGCTTTTGCGGTTAATTACCTTTTAGCTAATATTTTCGAAAGCGGATCGTGGCGCTGGATGATCGGTGTTGAAGCCATTCCGGCAGCTATCTTTTTTCTATTGCTGAATTTGGTTCCTGAAAGTCCCCGCTGGCTGATCAACCAGGGCCGAACCGATGAAGCGCTGGCGGTTTTTCATCGCATAAAAGCTGAAAATCCGGAGGAAGAGGTACGCATTGTAAAAGTGGCTGTTGAGCAAGAGGAAGCCATTGAACACGGGAAATTATTTGTTCGAGAAAATCGCTTCCCCGTAATGATCGCCATTTTAATTGCTGCCTTTAACCAGCTGGCCGGTATTAACGCCATTATGATTTATGCACCACGCGTTTTCGAGATGGCGGGCTTCGGAACTAATGCTTCGCTGTTACAATCCATATCGGTGGGAGCCACAAACCTGATTTTCACTTTTGTTGCCCTTTTTCTAATCGACAAATACGGTCGCCGCACTTTATTAATGGCCGGATCAGTTGGTATGGTCTTTTTCCTGGGTATGCTTTCAAAATCGTTTTTCACCCAGAATTACAGCGATTTGGGTGGCTACGGCGTAATGATTTATCTGATGGGATTCATCGCCTTTTTTGCTTTTTCGCAGGGTGCCGTACTGTGGGTTGTTATTTCCGAAATCTTCCCGAATAAAGTACGCTCAAAAGGCCAGGCTCTCGGAACATTTACACACTGGATTTTTGCAGCCGCTCTAATCTGGGGTTTCCCGGTATTGAACAACACCGTTGGCGGAGGCATCTCCTTTGGGTTTTTTGCCGTGATGATGGTGCTTCACTTCTTTTTTGCCTGGAAAATACTTCCCGAAACCAAAGGAAAATCGCTGGAGGAAATTCAAGAGGAAATTAAAAAACTAACAAATTAAAACTAACCGAACATGAAAATTAAAAACAACGAAATATTGTGTTTTGGCGAGGTGCTATGGGATCGATTGCCATCCGGTGCCAAAGCCGGAGGAGCGCCAATGAACGTTGCACTTCATCTGAATGCAATCGGTTTGGATGCTACCATTGCAAGTAGTGTTGGAAACGATGAGGCGGGCGAGGAACTAAAAAAATTCCTTGAGGATTCGGGAATGTCTATCGCCTACGTGCAAACCGATGAACAACTGCCTACCAGCGAAGTTCTGGTGCACTTGGATGAAAACAACAACGCCACTTACGAAATTTGTGAGCCGGTAGCCTGGGATTGCATCCAATTAACCGATTCATTAATGAAAAAAGCCAAGCAAGCTGGTTTGCTGATTTACGGATCTCTGGCTTCACGTGATCCGTTAACACGCGAAACACTCCTTAATTTGCTGGATTACGATGGTGTGAAACTGATCGATGTAAATTTTCGCAAACCTTACGATTCGCAGGAAGTGGTAGAACGGCTGCTGGAAAGAACGGATATCGTAAAATTAAATGATGAGGAACTGCAAGTTTTTGCAGCATGGCATAACCGTTCAGAATCAAACGAATACAAACTTATCGAATGGTTTGTTACGAAATACAATATTGAAATGCTGTGCGTTACAAAAGGCGAAAAAGGAGCCTTGTTGTACTGCAATGGTAAATTCTACGAACACCCCGGTTTTAAAGTAAATGCAGTTGACACCGTTGGTGCCGGCGATGCATTTCTTGCCGGACTGATTGCTTCCCTACTCAATAAAAAAGAACCTGCCGACGCATTGGCATTTGCCTGCGCTACCGGTGCTTTTGTGGCATCGAAAGCAGGCGCTACTCCTAAATATAATATGGATGAAATTGAGGAGATTCTGTCAACCGACCAACCAACTATCGAGAGAAATAATATTCAAATTAATTAAACTAATCTGATTATGTTAAAACAATTCAAAATTAGAAATGTAATTCAGGGGATTCTGATCGTCCTCTGTGTAATGATCACCCCGGCAGCATTTGCCCAACAGGTAAGTGTTTCCGGTACTGTAAACGACGCTGCCGGCATACCTTTACCGGGAGTAACAATTGTTGAAAAAGGAACAACAAATGGTACTATTACTGACATTGATGGTATTTATTCGATCGATGTAAGTAGTGCTGATGCTGTGCTGCAGATTTCGTTTATCGGGATGAAATCGCAGGAGATTGTAGTGGGCGAACAAACCACCATTAACATTAGCATGGAAGAAGAAACCATCGGTTTGGCAGAAGTTGTGGCCGTTGGTTATAGCGTTCAGAAAAAAGCCGATTTAACCGGTGCGGTTGAAGTGGTAGAAATGGATGCTATTGAAAATGTGAGTTTAAGTTCGGGTAACCCCATGCAGGCTTTGCAGGGTCATGTTCCGGGACTTTATATTGAAAAATCAGGAACGCCGAGTGCAACCAGCAGTCGTATTCTTATTCGTGGTGTAAACACGCTGGGCGACAACAATCCGCTGTATATTATCGATGGTGTTCCAACCAAACGCCCCGAAGTATTTCAGGGATTGAGTGCCGGTTCAATCGTTTCTGTTCAGGTGTTGAAAGATGCATCAGCTTCTTCTATTTATGGTGCGCGTGCATCAAACGGTGTTGTAATTGTTACCACCAAAAACGGATCGGATAGAAAAGGAGAAGTGAAAGTTCAATTTAACTCGAACTTTTCGGTTCAGAGCGAAAAATCACAACGTTACGATATGTTGAATGCTGTTGATCGTGGTCGTGCTTTGTGGCAGGCTTCGGTAAACGATGGTGTTAACCCAACAAGCGGATACGGAGAAATTTACAACTTCGACTGGAATGGCGATTACAGTAATCCTGTTCTGAATGGCGTAACGGTTCAGCCTTATGTTGGTGGAGATACTAACGTTCCGGCTGGAGATACTGATTGGCAGGATGCAACTTACGAAACCGGATTTGTAATCAGCAACGACCTTACCGTTTCGGGAGGAACTGAAAAATCATCGGTATTAATGAATGTTGGTTACATCAAAAATACCGGTATGCTGAAATACACTAACTACGACCGTGTTACAGCCCGTATTAACGGACAAACCAGCATGTTGGATGATAAAGTGAAGTTTGGTATCAACGCTCAGGTTGTTTCGTCGAACGAAACTTTGGAAACGCCCGACCTTGGTAGTTCTCCGACACCAGGACTGGCTATTACACTGGCTCCAACAATCCCATTGTACGATGCAAACGGGAATTATGGTGGTCCTATCGGTTCCGGTTATTCTGACCGTAACAACCCGGTTATGATGCAGGATATCAACCAGTGGGACAACACAAACAGACGCTACTTATTCGGAAGTGTTTTTGCAGAGATACAACCTGTCAAAAATCTGGTTTTGCGTACAACTTTGGGTGTCGATTATTCGATGGTGAAAGATAAGGATATTGAGCCTGCTTTTACGAATGGTTTTATCGCCCGATCGGTTAACAATTTAAGAATTTACAACAGCGACTTTACTAGTATAACCTGGTCGAACACAGCGCAATATCAACTTGATTTGGATAAAAGTAGATTTAACTTCCTGTTTGGTATTGAAGCTGTTAGCGACAACTTCCAGGACTTTAGAGGATACAAAGAAGGTTTTTCAACACAAACTGAAGACTTCTTTGTGTTGAGCGCCGGAACCAGCAATGGTAACAGTTTTGGAACTGCAACCAGTAGCCGTTTATTCTCGCAATTCGGAAAAATTGATTACAACTACGACGAACGCTTTTTGGCTTCATTGACATTACGTCGCGATGGTTCATCTCGATTCGGTGCCGACAATCGTTACGGTTTCTTCCCGGCAGCTACTTTCGGATGGCGCCTGAGCCAGGAATCATTTATGGCAGACATGGAAAAACTTTCGAACCTGAAATTCCGCGCCGGTGTTGGTCGTGTAGGTAACCAGGATGTTGGTGATTTTGCCAGCCTCGGTTTATTCGAACCTCGTTACGGTGCTGTAGCCAGCCAGGTTGACGGTGTATTTCATAATGATTTCTTCGATAATTACTGGAACGTTGGTTCAGCGTATGCATTAGATGGACAAGATTCCGGGAACCTGCCATCAGGTTTTGTTTCTGTACAAGCCGGAAACCCTGCATTAAAATGGGAAACTACCGACGAATTGAACCTTGGTATCGATTTCGGATTTTTCAACAGCGACCTAGTTGGTTCGTTTGATTGGTACACGCGTAAAACCACTGATATTTTGATTCAGCCGCCGGTTGCTTCTGCTTTAGGTGAAGGACAATTGCAGTTCCTGAACGGAGCCACTAAGAAAAATACAGGTTGGGAATTTGCTTTGAGCTACAGAAAACAAGTAAACAGCGATTTCTCGTACGAAGTAGCAGGTAGTGCCAGTCACTTTGCTGATAAAATCACTGAACTTCCTGAAGAAGTAAGAACCGCTTATCCGGGTAACTCGGAACAAACCGTTCTTGGTCATTCTGAGCTTTCAATTTTTGGATATGTTGCTGACGGTATTTTCAAAAGCCAGTCGGAAGTTGATGCACACGCCAGCCAGGTTGGTGCTGCTCCCGGACGTATTCGCTGGGCCGATTTAAATGATGACGGTGTAATTAACTCGCTCGACCAGAAATTCCTTGGAACTTTACTTCCAAAACTGGAATACAGTTTACGTGTCGACCTGAATTACAAAGATTTCGACTTGTCGGTATTTGGTTCGGGTGTTGCCGGAAAAACCGGTTACGATCCATATACTTTCTACAACGACTTTATACGTGGCCGCGACAATGTTGGTCCCGGCGTATTTGATGCCTGGACAACTCAAAATTCGGATTCTAACGTTCCTGCATTAACACTGTCTGACAGTAACAACGAAACACGTACTTCAAGCTACCTGAACGTAAATGCTTCATATTTCAAATTGCGCAACGTTCAGCTGGGTTACTCTTTACCGGCCAATGCCACAGAACGAATTGGCATGGATAAACTGCGCTTTTATGTAATGGCAGAAAACCTGTTCTGGATTAAAACCAACGAATTTCAGGGACCGGATCCGGAGCGTACAGATGTAAATGCCATCCCAATTCCGAGAACGTTCTCTGTTGGCGTAAATGTTTCATTCTAATCAATAAAAACTAAGAAATAATGAAAAATATTAAAACATATATTATTGCACTGATTAGCCTGTTGGCGGTTTCGTGCGACAATTACCTGGAGACTGAGCCGCAAGGATTTATCTCTGCCGGAAGCCCAACGGCTGAAGGCGCTGAAGGTTTGGTGACCGCGGCTTATGCCGGAATTGGAAATAACGATATGATTGGCCCTATTGCCAGCATGTGGGTTTATGGAAGTGTGCGCTCTGACGATGCTTACAAAGGAGGCGGTGGCGTTTCGGATGTTGAACCTTACAACTTTTACGAGCAGTACAACCTTACTCAACCTTTCCAAAGCTGGTTGGCTGGTTTGCCGTATACCTGGGAGAATTATTATCGTGCTATTTCGCGTGCCAACTCAGCATTGCGTACTTTGAACGAGCTTTCTGATGAAGATTTTGCACTGCGTCAGACGAGGATTGCAGAAGCCCGTTTCCTTCGTGCCCATTCACATTTTATGCTAAAAGTGTTGTTTAAATACGTTCCATATATCGATGAGAATCTTAGCAACGAAGAAATTCTTCAAAAGTCGAACCGCGAATATTCGAATGATGAATTGTGGAACAAAATTGCTGAGGACTTTGAATTTGCAGTGAATAATCTGCCTGAATCACAGTCGCAAGTTGGTAGAGCGAATAAATACGCAGCTGCTGCATATTTAGCAAAACTGAGATTGTACCAGGCCTACGAACAGGATGAAAACAACCAGGTTGTAAATATTAACCAAAGTCGTTTGCAGGAAGTCGTTGACCTGTGCGAAATGGTTATTGCATCTGGTCAATACAGTTTGCAATCTGATTTTGGTGAGAACTTTACAGGTGGTTACGATAATGGCCCCGAATCCGTTTTTGCTATCCAGTTCTCTATTAGCGACGGTACAACAGTTGGTCGTTTGAATTTTGAAACAGGTTTGAACTACCCGCACGGTGCGCCTCAATACGGATGCTGCGGATTCCACCAGCCAAGTCAGAACATGGTTAACGCTTTCGCCACTGACGCTAATGGTCTGCCAAAGTTCGACACTTTTAACGATGTTGAATTGAGTGCAGCAGATATTACTCCTGATGGCGTAACTGTTGACCCACGTATCGACCACACTGTTGGTATCGACGGGCACCCGTACAAATACCGCAACGAAGATGCGTATATTTTCAGTAACAGTTGGGTACGTGATCCGGGTGTTTATGGATACTTCCAAAGTATGAAAGAACAGCAGGCTGCTGATTGTTCGTGTTACAAAAAAGAAGGTCCGTTTATGGGCGTTTCAAAAAACATCGATATCATTCGTTATGCCGACGTACTGTTAATGCAGGCTGAAGCTTACATCGAACTGGGACAACAGGATATGGCCCGCCCGTTGATCAACGAAGTACGTAAACGGGCTTCGGAAAGTACAGGAAAAACACGTTTTGCCGACGGAACAGCGCCATCAAATTATATGATCGCAGAATACGACGGATCGAACTTAGCCTGGACACAGGATAACGCACGTAAAGCTTTACAATGGGAACGTCGTTTGGAATTTGCTATGGAGAGTCCTCGTTTCTTCGACCTGGTTCGCTGGGGAATTGCAGAACCTGTATTAAATGACTACCTGGATAAAGAAAAGACAAGAAAAGACTTCCTGAATGATGCTCAATTTACTGCCGGAAGAGATGAATATTTCCCGATTCCACAGCGTGAAATTGACTTCACCAAAGGTTTATACGAACAAAATGTAGGGTATTAATTCATAACTCAAGATCATGGTTGGGAGACATTCTCTCCGCCATGATCTGTTTTTATTTTACTAACAAAAGCATAAAACATGAAGAATCCGGCCACAATTTTAGTATTGATAATGGTTGTTTTCTGGGGATGCTCAGGAAATAAAACACCGGAAGAAACTGGTTCTCTGCATTTCAACCTGAAAGATTCAGTACTTCGATATCCGATTGCTTTAACTTATGCAGAAGACAGTTATAATTTGTTTTTTAGCTACAAGGTTGATGGCGGAACAGAAAAATGTGGATTGGCTCAAAGTAAGGATCTGGTAAACTGGACCGCTAATCCAATGAGTTTTGAGTCGAAAGAAGCCGGAACTCAAAATATAAAAACGGTTGTAACCGATTGGAATCAAACAACGGATTACAGTGCCGAAACCTCAGCATTAATTGCTTTTGTTACAGATGCTGATGAACCCGGAACATTGACAGTCTTATTTAGTAATGACAATGGTTCTTCATGGAAAGAGGACACTGAGAACACAATAATTCTTGCCGATTTTTATGAGCCTATACAGGATATAAAAGTATTTTGGAACGACGAAATGCAGACGTGGAACCTATTGACGCTTTCGGGTTATGAAGTACGTTTTTATTCATCTGCAGATTTGAAAAACTGGGAATATTTAAGCCGTTTTGGTGATGACGTTGCATTGAAATCGGGACAATGGACAAGCGTTGATTTTTTCCCGATGGAAATGGCGGAAACCAACGAAACAAAATGGGTGCTTTTTATTAGTGCCGACAGCGGATCGCCCAACGAAGGAAGCGGTGTTCAGTATTTTGTTGGCGATTTCGACGGCTATGTTTACCAGGCGTCGCATAATAAACCCAAATGGATTGATCATGGAAGCGATCTTTACAAAGCTGTCGTTTTATCCGATTACCGGATGGTTGCCAAATCACCTGTTTTAATCGGAACTTTATACAGTTCCATCTACGAAAAATTTAGTATCCCCAATAATTCCCCAACTCAATTTTCGCTTCCCCGCCAGTTGACGTTGAAAGAAAAATTCTACGATTACTATTTAATTGCAGGCCCCGTACAAGCCAATGAGAAACCGACAACAGAAACAATAAACGAAACTGAATTAACTGACGGCAAATCGATAGAAAAGAATTTGAATCTGCCAGCACGAATCGATCTGACCTTTGATGTTAACAGTCGATTATATCTGGGTATGGCGGAATCTTTTGGCGTCAGTATAAAAACAAAGGAAGGCAAAGAGTTGATGATGGGATACCAGGCCGAGCAAAGATATTTCTATATCGCCGATCCTTCGATACAGCGCGATTTCCCTGATAGCTGGGATGGTTTCTATTACGCGCCTTATGTAACCAACGAGCCACAATTGGATATGACCTTGATTATCGACCAAAATTCGGCAGAATTATTTGCCATGAACGGATTGGTTTCGGTATCAAAGAAATTCGATTTTAAAAGCAATTCAGTGCAGCTTCAATTATTTGGCGAGCAAGGAAAAGTTAATTTACAGACAGGATCAATAACTGAATTTTAAACGATTATTAAACCATTTAAACATATACAAATGAACCACAAGAATTTTAATATCCTGGCCATGCTACTACTGTTTTTCGCAGTGGCTTGTTCTTCAGGTCCAACCAAAACGACAGAACCTATAGAAGAGGCAAAACCATTTACCGAAAAGTACCGCCCGCAATTCCATTTCTCACCGGATTCGGCATGGATGAACGACCCCAACGGGATGGTTTATTACGATGGTGAATACCATTTATTCTATCAATATTACCCCGACAGTACAGTTTGGGGACCTATGCACTGGGGACACGCCATAAGCACCGATCTGATGCACTGGCAACACATGCCCATTGCATTATATCCCGACAGTTTGGGCTTCATTTTCTCCGGAAGTGCTGTGGTCGACTGGAATAATACTACCGGATTTGGCTCAGCAGAAAATCCGCCATTGGTAGCAATATTTACTTACCACGATCCAAAAATTGTAGAGGCCGGTGGAGTTGATGTTGAATCGCAAGCCATTGCCTACAGCCTGGATAAAGGACGAAGCTGGACAAAATATGATGGAAACCCGGTTATTCCGAATGATGGTAACCAGGATTTTCGTGATCCGAATGTGATTTGGAATGAAGAAATTCAGCAATGGAACCTGGTACTTTCTGCTCACGATCATGTCCAGATTTATACTTCTGATGATCTGAAAAACTGGAAACACGAAAGTGATTTTGGCATTGATGCCGGCACACACGACGGTGTTTGGGAATGCCCTGATTTATTTCCTTTGAAAGTTGAGGGAACAAATGAAACGAAATGGGTGTTGATCGTGAATATCAATCCCGGTGGGCCGAATGGTGGTTCCGGAACGCAATACTTTTTGGGCGACTTTGATGGACACCAGTTTATTGCTGACTCGAAAGACACGAGTTGGGTAGACTGGGGTCGCGATAATTATGCCGGCGTAACCTGGAGCGATGTGCCAAAAGAAGATGGCCGCAGGATTTTCCTGGGCTGGATGAGTAACTGGGCATATGCGAATGTTGTGCCAACTGAAGAATGGCGCAGTGCCATGACTTTGCCCCGCACACTTTCGTTGGTTAAAAAGAATGATCAATATGTTTTGAAATCAACTCCTGTAAAAGAAACAGAGCTGATAACAGACAACTCAACTAAAGCAGACATTGAAACTGTTGAGATTTCAGGAGAAATGACATTGAATTTGGGAGAAGTAACCTTGAATCAGAGTCACCTAACGCTGGAATTACAGGTGGGTGAAACGCTGCCTGAATCATTTGGAATTCTGCTTGAAAATGAACTGGGCGAAAATGTCAAATTCAGCTATTCAACTGCTGACAAGCAATTTCAGTTTGATAGAAACCAATCAGGCGACATGAGTTTCTCTGATAAATTCGCCGGGATATCTGTAGCTCCTTACGAAGTTGGTTCAACCATAAAACTGGAGCTATTTGTAGATGCCGCATCTGCTGAAATTTTTGTGGATGGTGGCGATTTGGTAATGACAGAGATCTTTTTCAACTCACAACCATTCAGCAAACTAAAAGTTTTTGCCGAAGGGCAGCCTCTTACTTTGAAGAGTGCAAAGTTTACAAGTATTAATAGCATTTGGTAAAAGAATAAGTTATGAGAACAATTCTTATCAGTTTATTGCTGGTCGGTTTGATTGGCACGGTAACGAAGGCACAAAATAAAAAGGTAATTGAGATCGATACCCGATCAACGTCGCTGGTTTATGCAGTTGATCAAAACGGACGGTTGATATTTCAGCATTATGGAAAGACGGTTGATTATGCAGAAAATTTCAGACACCATAAATCCTATTCAAAACCGGATACCGACCGCGATTTTTCGTATGAGGCATATCCAACTTTTGGACTGGGAAATATTAACGAACCGGCTTTGGCAGTTATTCACGCCGACGGAAGTTTAAATACAGAACTGGCTTTTGAAAGCGTTGAATCAAAAAGCAACTCAGACTTTACTGAAACGGTTATCTACTTAAAAGACCGTGTTTACGATTTTACCGTAGAATTGCACACCAAAGCCTATTATAATGAGGATGTGATTACGCAGTGGACTGTAATTGAAAACAACGAAAATGGTGCGGTAAATCTGAACAATTTTGCCTCATCGTTTCTGCCACTGAAAGCCGAGAGTTACTATCTGACGCATTTTTACGGTGCATGGGCCGGTGAAATGAGCGTAGCCGAAGAGAAACTGGAAAATGGTATTAAAGTGATTGAATGTAAAAAAGGTGTTCGTACCACACAGACAGAAAATGCCTCGTTTATTTTAAGTTTGAATCATCCTTCATTGGAGAATTCAGGCGAATGTTATGGCGGAGCGTTAGCCTGGTCGGGGAATTACCGACTGGCTTTTCAGGTTGATGAATGGCGAACCTTGAATGTGGTTACCGGTATTAATCCTTTCCTTTCGGCCTGGAGTCTGAAACCGGGTGAAAGTTTTTCCACTCCTGAAATGATATACACTTTCAGCAACGAAGGACGCGGTCAGGTTTCGCGAAATTTACACGATTGGGGACGCAAATATGGAATGACTGGAGGAACCGAAATCCATGATATCGTGCTTAATAGCTGGGAAGGCGCGTACTTTACTTTTGATGAAAATACACTGTCCGGAATGATGAATGACGCAGCAGAAATGGGCATCGAAACTTTCGTTCTGGACGATGGTTGGTTTGGTAATAAATACCCAAGAAATAATGATGATGCAGGATTGGGTGACTGGCAAACGAATACCAAAAAGTTACCACATGGACTGGATTACCTAATCGATTATGCACATTCGAAAGGCTTAAAATTTGGACTGTGGATTGAGCCGGAAATGGTGAATCCGGAAAGTGAACTGGCAGAGAATCACCCGGAGTGGATCGTACAAAGTAACGGTCGAGAAAAAATTACCTGGCGAAACCAGTTGTTGCTTGACTTGTCGAACCCAAAAGTACAGGATTTTGTATTCAATGTTTTCGACAGCCTGCTTACAACACATCCGGGAATTGAGTATGTAAAGTGGGATGCCAACCGCCATGTTGAGCAGGCTGGTTCTACTTATTTATCAGACTCTGAACAAATGCATTTTTGGGTGGCTTACACACAGGGATTGTATTCTATTTACGATCGGATTCGTGCCAAATATCCTGATTTTGTGATTCAGGATTGTGCATCGGGAGGTGGCCGTCTGGATTACGGAGCATTAAAATACCACAATGAATACTGGACATCGGACAATACTGATCCTCTGTCGCGGATATTTATTCAATATGGAACAACATTGATTTATCCACCTGTTGGAGCGGCTTCGCATGTGTCAACCAGTCCGAATCACCAAACTCTACGAATGACTCCTTTAAAATTTCGGTTCGACGTGGCAATGACCGGCCGTTTGGGAATGGAACTGCAACCAAAAGATATTCAGGGAGACGATCGCGTTTTTGCTGAAGAAGCCATTAAAAATTACAAAGAGTTTGTAAGGCCTTTGGTAACACACGGTGATTTGTATCGCTTAAAATCTCCATACGATGAAGGGGGCTGGGCATCGCAACTATTTGTAGCAAAAAGCAAGCAGTCAGCAGTGTTTTATGCTTTTAGTTTAGAGCCGCATTTGCGGGGTATTTATCCAACGATAAAACTGAACGGACTGGATCCGAATAAAAACTATCAGATCAAAGAAATCAATAAAAATGGCAAAAGTCGTTTTTGGGGCGACGGACAAACATTTTCGGCCGATTACCTGATGAATGTTGGTGTGGAACTAAAAATAGCTGATCAGTATGACAGTGCAGTGTTTATGCTGAAAGCGGTGGATTAAAGATTTGAATTCGATAAATGGAATTGTTTAAATCGTTAAGGCAAAATTTCTGAGATTTCATTCCATTTAATAACCATAGTGTTAAGTTTGGTTAGCTGAATGGCCCGGCGGAAACGTCGGGCTTTTTGTTGTTTTATTCCCTGATAAAATTGAGGAGTAAACGCATAAATTGGTGAACAATGCCTGACATAAAATTTTTGTGGCTAATTTTAAACGCTTAAAAAATTGAATAACACAATATGAAAAGAACACTCTTCCTTAAGGTAATTATTTCGCTGATCGTTATTACTGGCGCCGTGCTACAAACTAAAGCCGCCAAAGTACAACATTTATCAACCCACAGTCAATCGATGAATAAAGACATAGAAACAGTTGTAATCACTCCGGAAGGTTATTCGGAGAACAACTCTTATCCGGTGCTGTATCTGCTGCACGGCTATAGTGGCAATCAAAACGATTGGATTAACAACGTGCCTGAAATTACAGATTACGCGGATTTGTACCAGTTTATTATCGTTTGCCCTGATGGCGCTTTTTCGAGCTGGTATTTCGATAGCCCGCTTGACAACAGCATAAAATACGAAACCTATGTAGCACATGAATTGATTGACTGGGTAGACGACTCTTTTAGCACAATTGCCTCACGCGAAGGACGTGCCATTACCGGATTAAGTATGGGCGGACACGGAGCCTTGTATCTTGCTTTCAGAAACCAGGATGTTTATGGCGCAGCGGGAAGTATGAGTGGAGGAGTTGATATTCGCCCGTTCCCCAATAACTGGGATATTTCGAAAAGGTTGGGCACTTACGCTGAAAACAAGGAAAATTGGGAAGAAAACTCTGTAATCAATCTTGTATACAAACTAACATCCGGATCGCTTCAAATATCAATTGATTGTGGTGTGAGCGACTTCTTTTACGGAGTTAATTGCAGCTTACACGAGAAACTTCTTGAGCGAAATATTCCACACGATTTTACTACAAGACCCGGAGGACATACATGGGAATACTGGGAAAACTCAATTGCATTTCAAAGTGTATTTTTTCATCATTTTTTTGAAAAGGAAAAGTAGTTCAAAATTTGTCAAATTATAAAAAACATTGCGTTTGAGAAATCCTGTTTCACCTATTTTAAAACTCAAACTGCAATGTCGTAAGAAATATTCATTTTTGCAGTCCTAAAATCAGGACAATGATGGAAGATAATTCAAAATACGAACCACATGCCTGCGCCAAGTGCGGCAATTTGCATACCTGCACCGGAAGCTATCACTGTTGGTGTGCACAAGTTGACATGCCCGAAAAAGTACGCGATTACATCATGGCTTGTTTTGATGGCTGCCTTTGCCCCGAATGTATTGAGGAATTAAAAAGAACTATTTAGAGGATTTAAACTCAATCAATAAAAAAAGCCTGATACTCTTATCGAATATCAGGCTTTTGTTGTACCCGGGGCGGGAATCGAACCACGCCCCTAATGCGCTTATAATCAATATGTTATTCCAATACAAATTATGAGGTCTCGTTTTTGTCTCTCACTGGTTCATTTTCAATATTTTATAGCTTAAAAATACAAATTTTTGTGGTCTTATTCAAGCCATAGTGATCCCAATTCTTAACTAATCTTAGTATAAAAAACCAAACAACCAGATAGGAACTTTATTACCTGTTCCAACTTCAATATCATCAGATACAATCAGGTAATTATCCAAATGTTTCACTTGTGTTGTGGTCTTATTCTTCCCTCCTATCTCCAAAGTATAACCGTCGAAAACAAAATCACCGGCTTTTGGTGAATATACTTGAAGTCCTGCATTATGTAACTGGTTAAATACAAACGTTTCACGAACATTTCCTATATCTGGTTTACTCTTTAAAGCATATGCCAGGTTCGTATTTTCAAGATATATTTTATCCGGCTTCTGCAAAGTTGAAACGCCTTTTCCTTCAGTGCTTAAGGTATTTAACAAACGTGCATCTGCAAGCTGGTAAATGTATTGATAAACACTGTCACGACTCAAATCCAGTTTTCTTGACAGCGCAGCGATATTCGGTTTAAATGGTACGGATTCAGCAATTACTGCCAGCAATTTTTTTACTTTATTGGCCGTGCCCGAATTATAAGCAGCAATATAGGCCAGATCAGTGTCTACAATTGTATTTATTACTTGATTCAATTTCAACAAATAGGAATCTTCTCCTTCCATAAAGATGGGTAGATAACCCATCTCGGTATATTTTCTGAATACCGGTAATGGTCTCAGCTTTTCACTTATTGTGCGACTAAGATTACGGTGATTCGTAGAGATATCATCAATTGTAACTGGATCAAAATTGACTTTATCAGAAAATTGTAAATACTCACGAAATGATAAACCTGCCAACATGTAACTTACAACTCTTCTACTTAAATCTGCTTCTCCACGGTATATATCCAAAGCCGAGGAAGCTGAAAAAATTATTTTCAGTTCAGGTAAACCATCATAGATGTTTTTTAATTCGACTGACCAGTTTTTATACTTGTGAACTTCATCAATAACAAGAAGTTTTCCTCCTTGTTTATACCAATCATTTGCGGTCTCCAGTAATGTATGATTGTAAAACCAGGTGTGATCAGCAGTTATATATAAAGCTGTTTCCGGTAATCCCAAATCAAATTTGACATATTGCAACATCAGAGTGGTCTTTCCCGCACCACGCGGACCTTTAATTGCAATCATTCTTTGATTCCAGTTTATTCTTTCATGCAGATATCGTCTAAACTCATTCTTTACATTCCGCAGAATATTCTCTTGAAATTCGAATAACACTTCCATTTTGTCGTTTCTATTCGACAAATATAATTATTTTTTGTCGTTTCTATTCGACATTTTTTTAAATACTACTCTTTAAATTGTACTTTCTTATTCATTAAATACACTTTTTCGAACGACTTTTTGCAATTTGCCACATTTTTTCGAACGACTTTTGGTGCCTATGAAATGAAAAATACTCCCATTTTCATTCATTTCCCAAGGCTATCGTTAATCCCAAATCGTAAACACCGGCTCTTTCCAATTCAGGCATTAGGCAAAAGGAAACGGAATAAATGGACTGAAAGATTGCGCCGGATGACAGTAAATTGGCAAGTGTTTTTCCAATACTTTGATGTCAAGTCTCCTTTCGAAGTATGAGAAAGGTGTATTGGCAGCAAAGAATACTAACAATCCCAAAACTCTTGTCAATTTGCTGGCTGCGTTTATGCCGTAAGCTTTTGACGTTTGACTGAATTGAAATTAATTTGTTGAAAATTTGGGTAAACCATATGACCTACATCCGGTACCCCCTGTTCCTTTTCTTTTTGGGTTTAATTTGTTGATAGGATTCCCTTTTACGTCGTCTTTCTTCATCCTTCTCTGCCTGTAGCAGACCTTCCTTTATCAACTGATGCAAAGCCTTATCCAGTGATGGATTATCAATTACATCAAAATGCTCCTGTCTCTTATTCTCATCCAGCCTGTACTTGATTTTTGAATAGCTGAATTGCCTGTCGATTTTGGAACCATTAAATTTTAAATCATTTTTGGTAAAGGAAATCCCCTGAACAACATTTGTATTCCCCCTGCATTTGTAGTTTACTGTTATCCCTTCTTTGTTCAGTTTAGCTTCCAGTTCGTCCAGGTCTTTACATTTGGGTACAAGCTCTTTCAGGCTGTAATAAATTTCATATTTTGTTTTGTCCGGTTCTTTTAGCCGGTGAACCTTTACATTTTCTTTTCCCTTGGCAAAATACAAGTCATTTTTCCGAGTAAGCTCTTTACAGATCTTTTCACTGCGGTAACGATCATTTTTATTGGAAATCGTTTTCCCCAGGTTGTTTACCCTGTTATACACAATGTGAATATGGGGATGCTCTTTATCGTAATGCCGGGCTATTATAAACTGGGTATTTATGATTCCCATTTTGTTTAGATAATCATCTGCAATATTTAGAAGAAACTCATTATTCAACTTTGCTTTATCCTGGACTGAGAAATCCAGGGAAGTATGACCTACCGGTTTGCTTACCCTCGAATTAAGTTCTGTTTGAGCAACAAAACTTTTTGTAATCGAATTGGTATTTTTCAAACGTACGCCCTCTCCCATTAACAGCTCAGCCGCTTTTTTGGGATCAAGTATATATTCTACTGCCCCGGCAAAGTCTCCTCCCGTTGTAATCTTGGCAATCATAGCATTTTGTTTATGATTCGATCAATTTTACGCGCAAGAAACAGGTATTCGCTACGAACGTGATCGTACCCAAGGGCATTGGCTTTTCGTGCAATCTGGTTGAGGTTATTGGCCATTCCTGAAAGTTTTCTTATTTCTGCATTCAGCTCGGGTGTTAAACGTTGAACAACTGTGGTATTCATTATTGACTGCCTGACAAACTCACTTTGCGAAATCCCGGCCTCTTTCGATTTGCCAATTAAGGAGAAATATTCAACGGTCGACATTTTTACCGTTACCTTATATTTCATCTTCTCACCATCCAATTTTCGTGGACGTCCGCCTTTGTTAAATTGCACCATATTTTATTACCATTTTTTAGACCAACGGGATGCTAAACATGGGTTTTGGTCTGCCCAAAACATAAACTTGCTATCCTACCTCGAAAGGGTCTTTTTATGGAAATAAAGTTAGGTAACAGAACAGAGAAAAAAAACAGCAAACAGGCTCAATATCAACCAAATAAAATGAATCTTGCTATTTTTTTAAATAACAATAATAAATTCGATTTTGTGCAATAAAATATCATGAAGTCTTCTCAATTTTACGCAATTATTAACACGACAGAAGTGCTGAAAACAGAAGCCTTTTACTCTTTTTATCAATTAAATTGTTTAAAACTCCGAATTACATTGTATACATAAAAACATTAAACTTGTTTTCGATTATTGGTTTATCGTGTAGCAACACTATCCGGTATGAAAAGGGAATCCTGTTAAAATCAGGAGCTGTACCCGCAGCTGTAAGTCCATTAATGTCTGATATTCAATTGCCACTGTCCGTCGGTCAACGGATGGGAAGGCATTCAGCACAGGACAAGCCAGAAGACCTGCCAAAATCATTTTTAATAATTAGACTTTCGGGAGTTGAAGTCTGGTTCGCAAGTAAAATAATTTTCTTGTTTCATACGATCAGCAGATAATTGTTTTGAATGCGTACCTCTTGGCTTCCGGTTAGATTTTTCAATCATAAAACACGAGCAAAACAGCATATTAAAAACAAAAAACAATAGTATGAGTAGTACGCAAATCTCAATCGTAAAAAGAGACGGAAAGCGGGTTCCGTTTTCCATGAATAAAATAAAAAATGCAATCAGGAAAGCTTTTCTTTCTGTAGGAAGTTTTGCAAGCGACGATGACCTTACCAACATTCTGCACCGGGTAAATATTCAGGAAGATATGAATGTTGAAGAAGTTCAAAACCAGGTGGAGCGTTCGTTAATGGCCGAAAACTATTTTGCCGTGGCTAAATCGTATATGCTTTATCGCCAGAAACATTCAGAAGACAGGGAAACCCGTGATCGTATTAAATTTCTGATTGAATATTGTGCTGCCGGGAATGCTGCCAGTGGAAGTAAATTTGATGCCAATGCCAATGTCGATAAAAAAAACATTGCCACACTTATTGGCGAGCTTCCGAAAGGAAATTTTATCCGCTTAAACCGCCGCTTGCTCACCGACCGCCTTTCAGATATGTTTGGGAAAGAGTTATCGAATAAATACCTTAATTTTTTAAGTCAACATTACATCTATAAAAACGACGAAACCAGCCTGGCTCCCTATTGCGCCAGCATTACCATGTACCCCTGGTTGTTGGATGGCACCTCGAAAATTGGCGGAAATTCAACTGCACCAACCAACTTAAAATCGTTTTGTGGTGGTTTTATCAACATGGTATTTATCGTTTCAAGTATGTTGAGCGGTGCTTGTGCAACACCCGAGTTTTTAATGTATATGAACTATTTTGTGGCTAAAGAATATGGCAACGATTACTACAAACGCAGCCACGAAAACGCTGATTTATCGGCAAGAAAACGCTCGATTGATAAAGTGATTACTGATTGTTTCGAGCAAATTGTTTATTCGCTTAATCAACCAACCGGAGCACGAAATTTCCAGGCCGTATTCTGGAACATTGCCTATTACGATAAGTATTATTTTGAAAGCCTGTTTGGCGAATTTGTTTTCCCCGACGGAAGTAAACCCGAATGGGATTCGTTAAACTGGTTACAAAAACGTTTTATGCTTTGGTTTAACCAAGAGCGTACGAAAACCATGCTGACTTTCCCGGTAGAAACAATGGCAATGCTTACAGAAAACGGCGATACAAAAGATGAAGAATATGGCGAATTCACAGCAAAAATGTATGCCGATGGTCATTCGTTTTTCACCTATTTAAGCGATAATGCCGACAGTTTAAGTTCATGCTGCCGTTTACGTAACGAAATTCAGGACAATGGTTTTAGTTACACACTGGGAGCAGGTGGCGTTTCAACCGGCTCAAAAAGTGTATTAACAATTAACCTGAACCGTTGCGTACAACAAGCTAAAAAGGAACGAATTCCTTACATTAATTTCCTTGAAGAAGTGGTTGACCTGGTACACAAAGTACAATTGGGCTACAACGAAAATTTAAAAGAACTGCAGGAAAAAGGCATGCTTCCGCTGTTTGATGCCGGTTACATAAACATGGGTCGCCAGTACCTTACCATTGGTGTAAACGGCCTGGTTGAAGCCGCAGAATTCCTTGGAATTGAAATAAACGACAATCCTGATTACGCAGCATTTACCAGCGAAGTACTTGGTTTAATTGAAACATACAATAAAAAATACCGCACAAAAGACACCTTGTTCAATTGCGAAATGATTCCGGCCGAAAACGTGGGCGTAAAACATGCCAAGTGGGATCGTGAAGATGGTTATTTTGTTCCGCGAGATTGTTACAACAGCTATTTCTATGTTGTAGAAGACGAGTCATTGAATGTAATTGATAGATTCAAGGTTCACGGGAAAAAATACATCGAACACCTAACCGGGGGCTCTGCATTACATATGAATTTAGAGGAACATTTAAGTGCTGCTCAATATCGCCAGCTAATTCGGGTAGCTGCCAAAGAAGGTTGCAATTATTTCACCTTTAATATTCCGAATACCATTTGCAATGAATGTGGCCATATCGACAAGCGGTATCTAAAAGAATGCCCAAATTGTAAGACTGAAAATATCGACTATTTAACCCGTATTATTGGTTACATGAAAAGAGTGAGCAGCTTCTCTGATGCACGCCAGAAAGAAGCTGCAAAACGCTATTACGCTCAAAAAAATAAGGAAGAAAAAGTGGAAGAATATGCTTAAATATTACAACTACGATATCGTTTTTCAGGAAATTCCGAACGAAGTTACACTGGCAGTAAATATTACCAATTGCCCGAATCGGTGTAAAGGCTGCCACAGTCCGCATTTGCAGAAAGATATTGGCGAAGAACTGAACGAAGTGCAAATCGTTTCCTTGATGAAAAAATACGCCTCATCCATCACCTGTTTTTGTTTTATGGGCGGAGATGGCGATCCTCAAAGAGTAGCAGAATTGGCTAATTTTATACGCCTTCATTACCCGGAAACTAAAACTGCGTGGTACTCGGGTTGTGCCAGATTACCCGAAGCTTTTGACAGCACTAACTTTCAATACATAAAACTGGGCGGATACGTAGAAAATTTAGGTAACTTAAAAAGCGATACAACTAACCAGCATTTATTCGAAATTCAGCAAGATGGTTTTATGAAAGATGTGAGTTATTTATTTCATTAAAAAACAAACAAATGAAAGGCTATACACAAGTTTACACCGGCAACGGAAAAGGCAAAACAACGGGTGCTTTTGGCCTGGCATTAAGAGCAGTTGGTGCCGATAAAAAAGTATTCTTTGCCCAGTTTGTAAAAGGAAAAACCTATGCTGAAATTGAAGCTGTGAACAAGTTTCTGCCCGATATAACCATCAAACAATATGGCTTGGGGTGTTTTATCGTGAAAAATCCAACACAGAAAGATATTGACGCGGCACAAAAAGGATTGGCAGAGGTTACTAAAATAATTCAATCGGGGCAATACGATGTGGTAATTCTCGACGAAGCCAACATCGCTTTGTATTACAAGCTTTTTCCGGTGGAATCACTATTGGAAACCATCAGGAAAAAACCGGAAAATACCGAGCTGATTATTACCGGTAGATATGCCCCGCAGGAAATTATTGATATTGCCGACCTGGTAACCGAAATGAAGGAAATAAAACATTACTACCAAAACGGAGTTAATGCTCGAAAAGGAATTGAATTTTAACAACTAAGAAATGAAAAAGAACCTTGGAGACATGATGTGCCTCGATATCTACCTGTCGAGTCTTTCGAAGGCTGAGTTAGAAAAAGTAAAAAAAGATATAAAACCATCAAAAAGGCTTGTGCCTCCTCTTATGTGCTGGGAATTTTATTATCCCAAATACCAACAAAATTTAAAGGAAGCCGAAAGAGAAACAGAACTTAAAACACTTCATAAATATTCTGGTAAGTTTAACTGGAAAACAGATCTAAAAAAGGTATTAAAAACTTATCCATACAAAGCATTAATATTAACCAACGAAACCAAAAGAATTTTATGGGTTAACGATGGTTTTTCAGAGATGACGGGATATCCGAAATCATATGCCATAAACCGGAGTCCCGTATTTTTGCAAGGCGAAAATACTTCGGAAGCAGTAAAACTCAGAATAAGCGAAAAAATTGAACGAAACAAACCTTTCAAAGAAGTGGTAGTTAATTACCGAAAAAACGGTGAAATGTATAATTGCGAAATTCAAATCTTTCCGCTTACAGGCAGTAATAATTCAATACATTTTTTAGCATTGGAAAGAGAGGTTGCATAGTCCGAAATAAAAAATTAAGTAAACATTAAAAGCGAATGAATCACAAATTATTTTCAATTTGGAAGTACCATTTCTAACTTTTCACATTACATTTGTCCACACGTTCATCAATTATTATTGAAATAAGATACCCGGTAAAACGGGTTTAATAGGGAATCACGTGAAAATCGTGAGCTGTCGCGCAACTGTAAAGTCCATTTCAGTTTTTGCAACTTAATGCCACTGTGCCGAATCTTCGGAGCGGGAAGGCGTTGTAAAACGGACAAGCCAGGAGACCTGTCTTTTTTTATGAACGGCAATTGCTTTCGCGGTATAAGGCATAGTCGAGGAACGAATCGAAACCCCTTCATTTTCGTCCCCATACTATTTTACTAATCGCGTAAGTATTCAGGTTTAATTATAAATTTAAAAATGCTGTATGCTTACACAAAATTTAGGTTTTCCCCGTATAGGTGCACAACGCGAACTGAAACGGGCTTGCGAGAAATTCTGGAAAGGTATTTCAACACTGGAAGAATTACAGGAAACAGGGCGACAGGAACGCCTTAAAAACTGGAAATTTCAACAAGATTCAGGAATTGACATTATCCCATCAAACGACTTCTCGTTTTACGACCAGGTAGCCGACCATATTTTTATGTTTGGTGCAATTCCTTCACGTTTTAACAAACTGTCCTCAAAGCTAAAAAACATTGATCTGTACTTTGCTATGTGCCGTGGATACCAAAAAGATGGATTTGATGTTACTCCGCTTGAAATGACAAAGTGGTTCGACACCAATTACCACTACCTGGTGCCGGAGTTTGAAAAAAACCAACAATTTAAACTTAACAGCAACAAGGTAATTGATGAGTTTAATGAAGCTCTGAAAGCCGGAATTAAAACAAAGCCGGTTTTGCTTGGGCCATTTTCTTTTCTGAAACTTGGTAAAGAAAAATCGACCGACTTTAATCGTTTGGATTTGATACATGCCCTTTTACCGGTTTATATCGAACTTATCGGCCAAATGGAAAATACCGGTATCGATTGCATCCAAATTGATGAGCCTTGCCTGTCAGGAGATTTAAGCCACCCCGAACAACAACTCTTCCGTGCTGTATTAACCGAACTTTTTGGTTCTTTCCCTTCGATAAAATTTATACTTACCAGCTATTTTGATGGGATTGAAAAACAAATTGAATGGGTAAAATGTTTGCCACTTGAAGTTTTGCATCTTGATTTGGTACGTGCACCTAAACAGTTGGATTTGTTCCTCGAAAAAATACCAAAATTTTTAACCCTTTCGCTTGGATTGGTTGATGGCAGAAACATTTGGGCCAACAACCTGCAAGAGTCGCTGGAGATAATACAAAAAACTGCTGAAAAAATTGGCACCGACCGGATTATTCTGGCTCCTTCGTGTTCATTATTGCACGTTCCGTATAATCTTGAAAACGAAAACGACGAAACCAATCTCCCTCTTTTTGTCAAAAAGAAAATGGCTTTTGCTTTTCAGAAAATAAACGAGCTTGTATTACTGAAAGAACTGGCTTCAGACAAGCCTTCAGAACAAGTTCAAAAGAAGCTAAAAAACAACACCCTGGTGTTTAAAAACTGGTCTGAGAATCCGGCAATAAACAATTCTAAAGTGCGAGAGCAAGTTTCTGAAGTTCAGAATAAATGGAGTGAAATAGACCGAAAATCAGACTTTAATGAAAGAATTCGCAAACAACAGAAAAAACTAAATCTGCCTCCTTTTCCAACCACAATGATAGGCTCGTTGCCGCAAACTACCGAGGTTCGGAAAATGCGCCGCAATTTTATAAACGGAGACGTTTCGAAAAAGAAATACAATGAGTTTATCGAAGCAGCTATAAAAAATGCCGTTAATTGGCAGGAAGAAGTTGGGATTGATGTGCTTGTACATGGCGAATTTGAGCGAAACGACATGGTTGAATTTTTTGGTGAGCAACTGGAAGGTTTCGCCCGGACTCAAAACGGCTGGGTACAGAGTTACGGTTCGCGTGGAGTAAAACCACCCATCATTTTCGGCGATGTTTTTCGCAAAACACCAATGACCGTCGATATCTCGAAGTTGGCACAATCGTTTACCGCAAAACCGATGAAAGGAATGCTCACCGGTCCGGTTACTATTCTTCAGTGGTCGTTTGTGCGCAACGATCAATCACGAAAAAACACCACCATACAACTGGGGCTGGTCATTCGCGACGAAGTACTTAACCTCGAAAAAGCAGGATTGCCAATCATTCAAATTGATGAACCAGCTTTGCGCGAAGGCCTGCCAATAAAAAAAGAAAACCAAACCGACTATTTAAACTGGGCCGTAAAATGCTTTAAACTTTGTAGCTGGGGCGTAAAAGACGAAACACAAATTCACACCCACATGTGTTATGCCGAGTTTAACGATATCATTCAGTCTATCGTTGATATGGATGCCGATGTAATCAGCATTGAAACATCACGCTCGCAAATGGAGCTGCTGGACGTGTTTTCAAAAATTCGGTATCCAAATCAAATTGGTCCGGGAGTTTTCGATATTCATTCTCCACGAATTCCGGATGTAAATGAAATGACAGACCTTTTGTTTGCTGCCTCGAAATATTTGCCGGCAAAAAACATTTGGGTAAATCCTGATTGCGGATTAAAGACCAGAGACTGGAAGGAAACAAAAAAAACAATCAAAAATATGATTCATGCAGCAATTCGTATGAGGGAAGCGATTAGCCCTCAATAGAATTG
Organism: uncultured Draconibacterium sp.; assembly: GCF_963676815.1. Classification (NCBI taxonomy): domain Bacteria; kingdom Pseudomonadati; phylum Bacteroidota; class Bacteroidia; order Marinilabiliales; family Prolixibacteraceae; genus Draconibacterium; species uncultured Draconibacterium sp. The sequence continues at coordinate 2,113,065 of NZ_OY781365.1, read as the reverse complement.
CTGTCGGTTGCTCAGGAGGAAATCACAAGTGGTTTCCTCCTTTTTATGCAAACAAAAATCACTAACATATGGAATTATTAAAATTATTTTCCCACACGGGAACTGCTTCAACACTAATTTTTTTAAGCCTCACGGGCATTGCCGGGGTTTTGCTGGGAAAGATCCGCTTTTTCAATATTAAACTAGGTATTGCCGGGGTACTTTTTGCCGGACTTTTGGTCGGGCACCTGGGTGCCGAAACCGACCATAATGTTTTACACTTTGTAAAAGAATTCGGGCTTATTTTATTTGTTTACTCCATCGGGTTAGAAGTTGGACCACGCTTTATTCCTTCGCTAAAAAGCAACGGTTTAAAACTCAATTTAATGGCCATGGGAATAGTTGTGCTTGGCTTTTTGGTTGCCGTAACCATAAAACTGTTATTTAATGTTCCAACTCCTGTTATAACCGGAATTATGAGTGGAGCGGTAACCAACACTCCCGGACTCGGTGCTGCCCAACAGGTTATTACCGAACAGTTTGCCAATCCCGAATTAACCGAATTAACCGGAATGGGATATGCAGTAGCATATCCGTTCGGAATTATTGGTATCATTCTCACTATGCTGTTGCTCCGTTTTTTCTTTAAAGTAAACGTAAAAAGTGAAGCTAAAGAGTACACAAGCAAACTATCGGGCATAAGCGGAAAACTACAGGCAATAAATCTGAAAGTTACCAACCAAGCCCTATATAACAAGGCATACGCACTTTTACGCGAAACGCTTGAAGGCGAATTTGTGTTGTCGAGAGTACTCCGAAACAACGAGTTTTTTGTTCCTGAAGAAAAAGATACCATTTGCGAAGGCGATATAATTTACGGTGTTTCAAATAAAAAGCATTACAACGCCCTGGAGCTAAAAGTAGGTGCACTAAATAAAACCGGTGAAACCGAAATTACCGGACGAATGGGAATGCGCCATGTGGTATTTACCAACAAAAAGCTGGCTGGTAAAACCATTAAACAAATTGGTATTTCACGACGCTACCCGGTGAATATTACGCGTATTTTCCGTGCCGGAAACGAAATAATGGCTCATGAAAACGATGCCATTGAATTTGGCGATACCATTCGTATTGTTGGCGATAGAAAAGCATTAAAAGAGGTTGTGGAGTTATTGGGAAATTCGATGAAAGAACTATCGCATCCTAATATTATCCCAATTCTTCTCGGAATATTGGGCGGTGTTTTAATTGGAAGCATCCCGATCAATATTCCCGGCTTGCCGGCACCTGCCAAACTAGGCCTTGCCGGCGGTCCGCTTGTTGTTGCACTGTTTTTAGGCCATAAAGGGCGTATTGGTAAACTCGATTTTTACATGACTCCCGGAGCTAACCTGTTTATTCGCGAACTGGGGATTATTATGTTTCTGGCTTGTGTTGGTCTTGGTGCCGGAAAGAATTTTGTTGAAACCATTGTAAACGGCGGCTACATGTGGATGGTTTATGGTGTAGCCATTACGGCACTACCATTGCTGATTATCGGTTTTACCGCCCGATTTTTAAAATTTAATTATCTGTCAATATGCGGCTTGCTTGCCGGAGCGATGACCGACCCCCCGGCTTTGGAATATGCCAACTCTATTTCGCCCATTCAGGCACAATCAACAGCTTATGCAACCGTGTATCCGCTGGTAATGTTTATGCGGGTTCTATTAGCTCAGGTACTCGTATTACTATTTTTATAAAAAATGAACAAATATTTAAAAATAAGTTTTCTATTCTTATTTGTTGTTAGTCAATTATCGGCTGCAGAGCCCGATAAACATCTCGATTTCCTGAAAAAAGGAATTAAGTTCGATTTATCAGGAGAAGGAAATTCGTATACCAAATTTTCGTTTGCCACGCAATTTTGGGGCCGACAAACCTGGTTAAACCAACCCGACGAATCGCTTACAGGTGCTTATAATTCGGAGTTTGATTTTGCATTACGGCGAACACGTTTTTCAATAATAAATAACCTGAATGACAAATTAATACTCTACACCCAGTTGGGATACAACAATATTCACAAATGTTCCGATAAACCCCAACTCTATTTACACGATGTTTGGGCAATGTTTCAACTGGTACCAAAATCAATGTATCTTGGTTTTGGTTTGAATGGCTGGAACGGGATTTCGCGTTTAAGCAATACCAGCTATCAGAAAACGCTTACGCTTGATAATCCGGGATTTAACATTCCGGCTGTCAATCACAGCGATTTGGAAACCCGCCAATTAGGCATTTTCTTAAATGGAAATGCCGGTGCTTTTTCTTATCGTGCAGCACTCTCAAAACCTTTTGATTACGACAAAGTCCCTGAAAAACCGGAAAAAATTAAGGCTTATGAAATTTCATCCGATAAATTGTCGTGTAAAGCGTATGTAGCCTGGCATTTGTGGGAGAAAGAGTATTTCAACACTCCTTATGTAAGCATGACTTATCTTGGAAAAAAAAAGCTGCTGAATGTGGGATTGGGTTTTGACTATTATCCTGAATCGGTACTGAGCTACACCGCAGAAGAAACCACACAAATCGACAACAGAATGCTATTAGGGGGTGATGTTTTTTGCGAACTTCCCTTTACACAAAACCAGTCAATTACATTTTATTCGGTGCTCTACCATTACGATTTCGGAAACAATTATCTCCGAAGTTCCGGGACAATGAATATTTGGGAAAATGGCGGTAATTCGGAATACAAAGTAGGAACAGGCTTTATTTCGTATTCTACTTTAGGCTATCTGTTTAAAGAAGAATTTTTACACTTACCCGGACGTTTGCAACTTTTTTATGCATATGCTTTTAAAGATTTTGAAGGACTGCCCGTTGCGCTAAATAATCAGGATATGGGAGTTAATTATTACATGGCAGGTCAAAAGCTCAAATTTAGCCTGCAATATTCCTCCCGTCCTGTTTTAAATACTGCGGAAACAGATATCGAAAGACACCGTGGCACACTTATTTTTCAAACTCAAATTGTAATTTAAAATGCAGGAAGATTATAGAAAAGCTTTTATTCGTTTTAGCGAACGCAATAAACAACTGGAAGAACAATATGGAGAAGAATACTTCGAGCGGCAACATAAGAAGGGAAAACTTACGGCCATAGAACGAATTGAAATACTTTTTGATGAAGGAACCTTCGAAGAACTCGACACCTTTGTACGACCTGCAAATGCCGAAAAATCGACAGCTTACGGCGATGGAGTAATCATTGGTTATGGCCAGATTAATGGTAGAAAAGTATTTGTTTACGCCCAGGATTTTAATTTTATGGGTGGTTCTTTGGGAGCAGCACACGCCGCCAAAATCATGAAAGTACAGGACATGGCCCGAAAAATGGGTCACCCAATAATTGGATTAATTGATTCGGGTGGCGCACGCATACAAGAAGGAATTGCCAGTTTAGCCGGTTATGCCGGAATATTTCACCGCAACATAAAATCCTCGGGTATTATCCCTCAAATTTCGGTAATCCTCGGTCCGGCAGCGGGTGGAGCAGTGTACTCGCCTGCCCTCACCGATTTTATTTTTATGACCCGGCATGTTTCGCGCATGTTTGTTACCGGCCCCGAAATTGTGAAAGAAGTACTAAATGAAGACGTTACTTTCGAACAATTGGGAGGTGCCGACATTCATACCAGTAAAAGCGGGGTTGCACACTTTGTTTTTGACGACGAAGAACATACCCTTCTTGGCGCACGAAAACTTTTGCAATACCTTCCTTCCAACAATATTGAACTGCCTCCATTTACCAACGAAAACACTATTGCTCCGGCAAAACCCGAAAAGCTCCGCGCCATTGTTCCCAACGAAACAGTGGTTCCTTACAACATGCACGATATTATTGAAAACATTGTGGACGTTGACAGTTTTTACGAAGTGGCAGAACCGTTTGCCATGAACATGATAACCGGCTTTGCCCGTTTAAACAAACAGGTTATTGGCATTGTTGCCAACCAACCCAAAGTTCTGGCCGGTGTTCTTGATGTAAACTCATCGGTTAAAGCCGCACGTTTTGTCCGCTTTTGCGATGCATTTAATATTCCTCTGCTGGTGTTGGAAGATGTTCCCGGATTTCTTCCCGGAACAGAACAGGAACACGCCGGATTAATTCGCCATGGTGCCAAATTGCTTTATGCTTTTGGCGAGGCTTCTGTACCAAAAATTACCGTTATTGCGCGAAAAGCTTATGGCGGCGCCTACATTGTAATGAACAGCAAAAACATGGGCGGCGATTTTAACTATGCCTGGCCATCGGCAGAAGTGGCAGTTATGGGGCCTGAAGGAGCCATTAAAATCCTGAAAAGAAAGGAACTGGCAAGTGCTGAAAACCCAGAGGAATTGAAGCAACACTTTATTTCGGAATACCGCGAAACAACTGCCAATCCATACATTGCCGACGAATACGGGTTTATCGACGAAGTTATCGACCCCGCAATTACGCGCCAAAAACTCATTTCGGCTTTTGAGCTGCTGAAAAACAAAAACCTGGAAAAAATGCCACGGAAACACGGTAACCTTCCTCTTTAATTTAAAGCAAAAGCTATGAAAAAAATTAAATCCATATTAATTGCCAATCGGGGCGAAATTGCCATTCGCATTATCAAAACTGCGCAAAAAATGGGGATAAAAACCTACTGTTTTCAAACCCGGCAAGAGGCAAATGCAATTTACCTGAACTGGACCGACGAAATAATTACACTACCCGAAAGTTCAGCTTCTTCGTCCATTTTTTTAAATGCCGAAGCCATTGTAAAATATGCTGTCGATTTAAAAATTGATGCCATTCATCCCGGTTATGGTTTTCTTTCTGAAAGCCCTTTGCTGGCTGAACTTTGCGAAAAGTCGGGGATAACATTCATTGGTCCGGTAGCGAAAAACATTGCTGAAATGGGAGATAAAAACCAGGCTCGTATTCTGGCAAAACGCGCCGGTGTTCCCATTGTTACCGGTACAAAAAAACCGGTTTCGTCGCTCGAAGAATGTACCAACGAGATTGAAAAAATAGGATACCCGGTTATTTTGAAAGCACTGGCCGGTGGCGGCGGAAAAGGAATGCGCGTGGTTAAAAACCAACAAGAGCTGGCAATGGCCTATAAAATGGCCGTAAACGAAGCGAAAAGTGCGTTTGGAAACGCAGCCATGATTATTGAAAAATTCATCGAAAATCCGCGTCATATCGAAGTACAGGTACTGGCCGATAAATTTGGAAACGCCATCCACCTTTTCGAGCGCGAATGTTCCATTCAACGCAATCACCAAAAACTTTTGGAAGAAGCACCTTCGGTGGCGCTCGACGACAATTTGCGAGAAAAAATAACCAACGATGCGCTTAATTTAACACGGCTAACCAACTACTCTACACTTGGTACTGTTGAGTTTTTACTGGACGAAAACGGTTCATACTACTTTATGGAAATGAATACGCGTATCCAGGTTGAACATCCGGTTACAGAAGCCATCACCGGCCTCGATTTGGTTGAATGGCAAATACGAACCGCGATTGGAGAAAAATTACCCTTTGCTCAGAAAGATATTCATTGTAACGGTGCGGCCATTGAATTCCGGGTCAACGCCGAAGATGTTCAGGCAGGATTCACCCCAAATTTCGGAATTATCGACGAAATGAATTTCCCTTCATATCCGGGTTTGAGAATTGATTCGGGTTTTGTTCCGGGATCGGTCGTTCCCAATGCTTTCGATTCGCTGGTCGCCAAATTAATTGTTTCAGGCCGCAATAGGAAATCCGTAATCGAAAAGTCGATTCAGATTATGGAACATTCGCGAATTGACGGAATAAAAACCACCATCCCGTTTTTTAAAGCAATTCTCCGTGATAAAGATTTTGTTGAAGGTAATTTTACCACTTCCTTTTTAGAGGAAATGCAAACACATATTCACCGGGAAGATTTTGAGGAAGAAGCGGCGGCGATGATTGCGTTGCAATCGTATTTGAATGACTTGAAAAAACTAAACCAGGAAACAATTAAAACGGAGACAACAACTCCCTGGGCTACAAAAATGTGGAATAAACTATTTTAAAATAACGTATGAAAACCAAGATATCAAAATACATTGTTTCAGGAACAAAAAGGTTTCGGTACAATGTATCGAACTATAAAATCAGGAAAAGAAAAAACCGTAAAATAAACCGAACTGAAGATGGCCTGTATGCTGTTAATATTGAGAATAAGGCTTTTTCAGGATCTGTGATTAAAAAGAAGCAGAACAAATACCAGGTTGAAGTAAACGGCAATTTTTATCATTTTATTCTGGAGCAGGAAGAAACAGCAAAGCGTGTAAAAACCATTAAACAAAATGCCGCCAAAAATAAAGTTTATGCGATAACGGCTCCTATGCCGGGAAAAATAAAAGATATCTTTGTAAGCCAAAACACAATGGTAAAAAAAGGTGAACCTCTGCTGATTTTAGAAGCAATGAAAATGCAAAATCAGGTTTTAGCGTCAAAAGATGCCATTGTTCGCGAACTAAAAATTAAGGAAGAACAAACCGTTTTAAGCGATCAGGAACTTATTATTCTCGAATCGAAATAAATGGAGCATAACCCAAAATATGAACCACACGCTTGCGCCCGATGCGGCAAATTACATACCTGTACCGGCAACTACCATTGCTGGTGCGTGGACGTAGAAATCCCGGAAAAAGTACGGGATTATATTATGGCCTGTTTTGATGGTTGCCTGTGCCCCGATTGTATTGAGGAAATAATTGAAATGATTTTATAAAAGCTGACTTCTAAAATTTGAAACAGGTTACAGTTATTAAAATCACTTAAACCATAAACGCATTAATTTTTCAGATTAGCTTCATAAGCTTTTCCATATCTTTTGAAATCTTTGTATCTAAAATTCTAGCATAAATCTGAGTTGTTTTCAGTGAGCTATGCCCAAGTATTTTAGAAACAGTTTCAATTGGAACGCCATTAATTAATGTTATGGTTGTAGCAAATGTATGCCTGGCTACGTGCATTGATAAATTCTTTTTAATCCCGCATATGTCAGCGATCTCCTTTAAATATGCATTCATTTTTTGGTTTGAATTTACAGGTAGCAATAGTCCTTTTGAAACATTTATTGGATAGTTTTTATAGCGCTTTAAAATGTTTTTGGCAGCAGGCAATAATGGAACTCTGCATCTTGATCCATTTTTAGTTCGATCTATAATAATCCATTTATTTCCATCATTCCCTATTCTAATATGGTGTTTTGCCAGCTTTGAAATATCAGCATAAGATAATCCGGTATAACAGGCAAATAGAAAAATGTCTCTAACAATAGCAAGCCGTTCAATCTCAATCTTTTTTTTCCTTATTTTTTTTAATTCCTTTTGAGTTAAAAATTCACGTTTAGGTTGTTCTGTTTTTACCTGAAACTTTACATAGGGATTCGTTGAAATATAATCCATTGCAACTGCAATATTCAATACTTTCTTCATGTGTTTATGGTAACACCAGGCAGTATTTACACTGTTGTTGTATTTAGATTTTAGATACATATCAAAATCGTTGATAAACTTATAACCTATGTTGCTAAGATTCCACTCCTTCTTACCGTAAACGTCAGATAAAAAGTTTAAAAGACGTGTTTTAGAGGTTTTATAGTGTTTTAATGTAGTTGCTGAAAAGCCTTTGCCAATATTGGATTCTATTGTGTTCATGTAAGTATCAAACATTTCAACGATTCCATGTTCAGTACTTACTCCATTGAGTTTGTTTTTGATATCCAAAACATTAAACTTTTTGTTTTGAGCTTCAAACTGATTATAAATATCCAAAATATTTGTAGCCATCTTGTCCAAACGATTGTTAATTGTTTTAGCTTTGTTACTAGTTCCTGAAACTCGCTCTTTTGCTTGATCCCAATTGTTTGGAGACACAAATATACGTGTTGAAAGTTCTACTCTCCGACGGTTCAAAATAATGTTCACATAAACAGGAATTGATTCATCATTCCTTTTCTTCGATCTTTTTAATTTAAATCCAATACTTATCCTCATAATCCATAAATTTTATAAAAATTCAGGCTCTTTATCTGTTTTTAAAATTACGTCTAATAAGTTTGACTAAAAACAGCAAAAAGAACCAATTTGTATCAAATAAAATTAAATGAATCAGCGAGTTACGAGATTTCGTGCGACCCTTCTTTCCTTGTATATCAGGGTCGCATTTTAGTCGCATTTAATATGGTTTTATGCGACCTTTTTTGCTAGGGTCGCACAATAAAAAAAGCGCTTAAATCATTGATTTTAAGCGCTTTTAATGTTTTTTGGTGTTTCACCAAGTACCCGGGGCGGGAATCGAACCCGCACTCCGTTGCCAGAACTGGATTTTGAATCCAGCGCGTCTACCAATTCCGCCACCCGGGCAAACTTCCTTTGTGGAAAATTGGTGTGCAAAACTAATTATTTAACCCGAATCAGCAAAATATTATTCCGAAATTTGCGTCTTACGGTCGATGTGTTTGACTACTTTTCCGTAAACAATCAAAGAAACAGCTGATACAGAAGCAATTCCCACAAAATAGAACCAGATATAATGTGCATTTACCGAAGCTGCTTCCCACTCGGCATGTGTGTCAAACAGTAAGGGATCGGGGCAATATTTGGTAAGTAACCAGCCCGAAAGGCCAAAACCAAGGATAGAAGACAAGAACGAATGCAAATGGCTAAAGCCTAGATAAAGTCCTTCTTCACCTTTTGGTGCCTGCAGCGAAAAATATTCCAGGTAGCGTGGCGATATAAATGTCTCGGCCAGTCCCTGAAAAACAATTCCTACAATCATCATAAATGCAACGGGGTGAAGACCTAAAATAGGATCGCTGCCCATTAAATGCCCCGAGGCCATACACAGTGCCGAAACAGGCATAATAAACATCCCAACAGTCATGGAGAACAATGATGTTTTATTGCGCATCATTTGTGTAACAAAACCAACGGTAAGAAAAACTACCAGTGGATTTACGTTGGCAAACCACGAAATAGCACTCCCCTCTCCTGCTAGCCGCAATACATATTTTGGCATTGTTGCATACAACTGGTGTTGCACCATCCAAAAGCCGGTGATAATGATGATAAGTATTATTAAACGCGCATTTGAAAGCACTTTAACCAGTGCATCGAAAATCTGAGAAAAACTCTTTGATTCTTCTTGCGATCGGCTTGCTTTATAAAACAAAGCCACCAAAATTACCGCCAAAAGAGTAATTCCTCCTGCAAAGTAATTCAATGTAACCAATCCTTCGTTACCCATAGCATCGCGCAATGGTTTTACAATGGTTTTACCCGAGAAAGCGCCAATGTTCACCATCATATAAAATATGGAGTAGCCCTGCGCACGCGTTTCCTTGGTTGTTTCACGCGCAACAGTTCCGGTTATACACGATTTTATGAACGATCCACCAATCATAATCACGATCATAATTGGTACGATAATCCATTTCAGATTGCTTTCGCGAAGCCCGTTAAACTGCGTGGTTTTGGTGTATTCCACCAAACCCGATGATTCGAGCATTGTTGGCAGTACGCCCATCGAAAAGTAACCTATAGAAAGTAATGCAAAGGCAATGAGCAATGATTTTTTAAAACCTATTTTATCAGCTACAGCGCCTGCAAATGTCGGTAGGAAATAGAGTCCTGCAGAAAACGATCCGGCCAGCATTGCCGCCTGAAAATCGTTAAATCCTAATATCCGCGACAAATAAAGCGTTATCACAATAAACACTCCGTAATATGCAGCGCGCTCTAATAATTCCACTGCATTAGCTACCCAAAATGCTTTCGGGAACTTTACTTTTACTTTCTTTTCCATGCTAGTTTTATCGATAATTAAGGTCAACAAAAATAGCAGCTTAAAGCAAAGCACAAAATGATAAAAATTTTTTAAACATAATTTTAATCTTTTGCGAAGAATTTCTTTTTCATACCTTAGCAACTACCGATAGAACTATTTGTACATGAACTCATTCGAAGAAAACAGACTATTCGAAACTATTCAGCAGGGCGATGAGAAAGCATTTGAAAAGCTATTTAAAATGTATTACGGCTACCTGTGTAACTTTGCCACTAAAATTATTGAAGACGATGTGGCTGCCGAAGAAATTGTTCAGGATTTTTTTGTGAAGTTCTGGGAACGCCGTATTGAACTTTCAGTGGAATCGTCGCTAAAAAACTACCTCTTCCGCTCGGTAAAAAATCTTTGCCTAAACCATATTAAACATAATAATATAAAATTACAGCACGCACAAAAAGTGATTGCCGAATCGGAAACAAACAGTTTTAACAACGATTATATTGAAGTTGACCTGGCTGCCGACATTGCCAAAAGCATTGAAGAACTGCCGGAAAAACGTCGCGAAATATTCAGATTAAGCCGCGAAGAAGGATTAAAATACCGCGAAATTGCTGAAAAATTAAATATTTCAATTAAAACAGTTGAGGCACAAATGAGTTTGGCAATCAAATTATTACGAGAAAAATTAAAAAAATATAACACCTTCATCTTCTACTTTTTTATTAGCAAAACGAAAAAAGCTTAGGGGTAAATTAATTGTGTATTGTCATTAAAACGAGATGGGAAAAATGGAGAACATAGAAAATTTTGATTGGGAACTGGTTACCAAATATTTGAATAAGGAAACCAGCTCGCAGGAAAATGACGAGGTGGAGGCTTGGTTGAATCAATCTGATAAAAACCAGGCGGAGTTTGAGCAGTATAAAAACATGCTCAACAAAGTAGATTCCTATTACCAGGCAAAAAAATTCGATAACGAAGCGGCCTGGAAAAATGTACATACACAATTACGCCCTGCTAAAGCTCGTACTATTCAGCTACAAAAAAGAAGAAAGGAGGTTATTGCACAATTTTATAAATATGCTGCAATAGTTGTTATCGCGCTTTTATTGGGTTCAGTTGCATATTACCTTGGTTTCCGCAACCCGGACAAGGCTTATTACAGCGAAACGATCTCGGCCAAAGATCAGGTGCTGAACGAATATGTTTTACCCGATGGTTCGGTGGTTACTTTAAACAACAACTCGAAACTGCTGTTTCCGAAAAAGTTTAAAGGCGACATCCGCGAAGTTACCATCATTGGCGAAGCATTTTTCGATGTTCAGCGTAATCCCGAAAAACCGTTTGTAATTAATGCCGGCAATGCACAGGTTAAAGTTTTAGGTACCTCTTTTAACGTTAGTGCATACCCGGACGCAGAAACTGTTGAGGTTATTGTTGAAACAGGTAAAGTTCAGGTAATCAGCAAAAACGACAATCCTGAACTGGAAAGCCGCGAGGTATTTCTGTCTCCCGGCGAAAAAGGAACGCTGCATGTATCGAATCTTGATTTGATGAAAACAGTGAACAGCGATCCGAATTTTCTGGCCTGGAAAACACACGACCTCATTTTCAACACTGTTCCGTTACACGAAGTGGTGGATTGTCTTGAAAAAGCTTACCACATTGATATCGACGTGATGGAACCGGAGCTAAACGACCTCTTATACGAAGGTCATTTTGATCAGAAACCGGTTGATTTCGTTTTGAATGTAATTCGGCTCACATTTGATCTGAATTTATCGGTTGAAGGCAAACATTACACTTTGATGAGCCGTACAAACAAACAGTAAAGCTTTAAAGTCATGAAACCAATAAAATGGAATAAAATAAAACTTATCGTCCTCATGGCCTTGCTGGCTTTGTTAGTGGTACCTAACACCAGTTTTGCCCAGGATACAAAGAGCCAGGCGCTCGATCAAAACATCAGTATTTATGCTGAAGACGAGCCACTTTCAGATGTTATTGAAAAAATCTGTAAATACCTGGACATTGATTACTCGTACAACGCAGATATTGTTGCCGACAAAAAAATCAGTTTAAACGTATCGAATAAGCCCATAAAATATGTGCTCGATAAACTGATGAAGGATTTTTACCTGCTTTTTGAAATTGAAGACAACCTGCTGGTAGTGCGCGATTACGTTCCTATTGATGAAAGTATGGAATACGAAAATGTAACGCAGCAATTTGCCGGCAGTAACCGTGGTTTTTTGTTCGATAATCCGCGCGATAAACACATTACCATCAATTTTAAATCAGCAAGTAACTTAATCATCATTCCGGTAAATATTAACGATTCGGATACGTTGAATTTTATTCTCGATACCGGCGTTCGTTACCCCATTATTACCGAGTTACCCTTTATTAACAAGCTGAATTTGAATTATATGATGCCGGTTCAGGTGAAAGGGCTTGGAGAAGGAGAATCGCTGACAGCTTACCGATCGGGGAACAATACCATGCAAATTGACGGTTTAACAGCACGTAATCAGGAAGTACAAATGATTATCGACGAGAACTTCCAGATTTCGCATATGCTCGGAATTCCGGTTCACGGTTTAATTGGCTTCAACCTGTTTAAGGATTACATTGTAAAAGTTGATTACCTGAATGAAAAGCTAACCTTGTACAAACCCGAATATTACAAGTATCGCGACCGCAATAAAGACATTATTATGCCCTTGCATTTTGATGGAAACAAGCCATTTGTTCGCACTACAATTGTTACCGACGAAATGAAAGAGGTTCCGGTAAAACTTTTGGTTGACACCGGAGCCAGCGATGCACTTTGGTTATCCGAAAAATCAGATGAACGTATCAATCTTCCACAGCAACATGTTGAAACATTTTTGGGTCGTGGTTTAAATGGCGACCTTTACGGAACAAAAGGACGTATTGATGCCATTTGGGTAGGGCCACTTCTGTTGACAAAACCAATTGTAGCTTTCCCGAACTCAAAACACATCGACAGCCTGATTTCGGTGAACGACAGAAACGGAACCATTGGCGCAGAAATTTTAAGGCGTTTTTATGTAACAATCGATTACCGAAACAACCGCTTAACTTTGCGCCCTAATCATAAAATTAAAGAAGACTTTAATTACAATATGAGTGGAATGGAAGTTACCAACCCGATGCCTGGCCTGCCCATTTTCACCATTGCCGATATTCGTGAAAACTCGCCTGCACATATCGCAGGATTGCAGGAAAACGACCAGATTATTCGCATCAACAGCAGTAATCACCAGTCGCTTGAATTGAATGATATTAACTTGTTGCTTCAAAGCCGCGAAGACAAAAAAATTAAACTCACTGTATTACGAGACGGCGAAGAATTTAAAACTTCCTTTCATTTGAAAAAGATGTTTTAATGAACACGGCAAAACAGCTGATCATATTAACCATCCTGTTGCTATCTTTTACTGCAAAAGGCCAGCAACAGGATGGCTCTGTTTTCGAGCGTCGCATTAGTATTTATCAAACCGATCAGTCGCTCGATTTTGTTTTAGAACAGATCAGTTGGCAGGCAAACGTATTTTTTTCATACGATGCAAGCATTCTCAATCCAACACAAAAAGTTAGTATTGCTGCACAAAACAAATCACTTTATACTATTCTTAATGAGCTTTTCGATGCTTCTCAATATCGTTTTAGCGAATTACAAAATCAAATTATTATAACCCGTAAAACAGACGAAAAAGTTGTATCTGTCAAACAAGATTCAGTTCCCGTAAAATATTTTTTCTTGTCGGGTAAATTAATCGAAAGCCGCAAAGACCGCCCCATTCCTTTTGCTTCTGTTTCAATCCAAAAAAAACCAATTGGTACAATCAGTAATACCGATGGCGAGTTTTTGCTAAAAGTTCATCCATCATACATCCGCGATACGATTATTATTTCGTGTATGGGATACGAGCAAAAACTGTTGCCGGCCAATCAGTTGCTCGATGAAGATCTTTTTATCCTCGAACCGGCGTCAATAAAAATAAAAGAAGTTAAAGTTACGGCTGTTACACCCGAAAAACTGTTGAGGAATATGCGGGAAAATTATTCCAAAAATTATACGCCTTCAACAAAACTAATGACTGCTTTTTATCGCGAAACTGTTAAACAGGATAAAAATTATATAAGTGTTTCTGAGGCGGTAATGGAAGTATTAAAAGCACCATACATAGGCACCACGCGTGGCGATTTGGTACGCTTGCTAAAAGGACGCAAAAGCCGTGATGTTCAACCCTTCAAATGGCTTAATTTTAAACTAATGGGCGGACCATTTACAATCACCGAATTGGATGCAGTGAAAACGGTTGAAACATTTATCAATCCGGAATATGAATATGCTTATTCCTACCAGATTAGTGATGTTATCCGGTATGAAAACCAGCCGGTTTATGTGGTAAAGTTTGAACCGAAAACTAACGACTTTTACCCACCTTTTGAAGGTGAAATGTATGTTCATCGTGAAACATTTGCGCTGGTTCATGCCAGTTATCATTTAAACAAAATTGGATTAAAACAGGCAGAGGAGGTTATGATTAAAAAGAAACCCCGCAAAGTGAAAGCACGCCCTACCTATGTTTATTACCAGGTTAACTATCGGCAGTATCAGGGAAAATGGCACCTTGCATCGGCAAAAGCATCGGTAAAATTTAAAGTTCGCAGCAAACGCGACAAGCTGAATTCAACATTTCACAGCGTATCTGACTTGTTAATAACCAACATTGAACCAACCGATTTAAAACGTTTTAACAAAGACGAACGCTTTAACCGAAACGATATTTTTGTGGAAGTTCTGGGAACGTATGATCAGAAATTTTGGGAAAACTACAACATCATAAAACCCAACGAGAGCCTGCGAAATGCCTTTAAAGAATCGCTGTTTAACTGATTTCTGCCCTTTTTCCAAGGTTTTTGCGTAATTTTGTGGCTTATAATCAGTAACAATGGAACAATACAGCACAAGACAGAATAAAATCTCGAGGCTAATTCAACGCGAAATGGCCGATATTCTTTTAAAAATGAATAAAGAACGCTTCCCGGGCAAACTCATTAGTGTAACAAACGTTCGGGTTACAAAAGATCTCGGAATAGCACGTATTCACTTAAGTATTTTCCCGTCGGAATTTGCTGCAGATATTTTGAAAGAAATAAAACTTTCGGGTAAACAATTACGTGGCGAGCTTGGCCGAAAAACAGGAAAAAGCCTGCGCGTAATTCCTGAACTCGACTTCTATATTGACGACAGTCTTGATTACATCGACAATATTGATCAACTGCTGAAAAAATAGTTTCCTAAACTTTTCGTTTTCAAACAAAACACCGGCGTTTGAACTTACCATTTTTCATAGCAAAACGTTACCTGTTCTCGAAAAAGAAACAGAACATTATTAACATAATATCATGGATTTCGATGGCCGGAATTGTGGTGGGTACAATGGCTATTATTATCATCGTTTCGGTGTTGAATGGTTTTACCGACCTGATTGGTATGTTTTATAGCGACTTTGATCCGGATATAAAAATTACTTCGGTAGAAGGAAAAATGTTTAACCCACAAACCATTGATATTGAAAATATTAAATCTTTGCCTGATGTAGTTTCATACGCTGAAATTATTGAAGAGGTTGCGATGCTTCGGTATGGAAAACGACAATTTCCGGCTACCATTAAAGGTGTACCTGATAATTATCCCGATTATACCAATATTGATAAACTATTGATTGAAGGTGAATATTACCTGAAAAAAGACGGGATTGATTACGCTGTTGTAGGCCGCGGAATAGCCAATAATCTTGGCGTGGGTGTTTCTTTCCTTGATCCGTTGCATGTTTATGTGCCCAAAAAGGGAAAACAGGTTTCGCTAAACCCTTCACGGGTTTTTAACCACGACTCTCTGTACCCGTCGGCAGTTTTTGCCGTGCTCGAAGATGTAGATTCCAAGTACATGCTGGTATCGAAAGAGTTCGCAACACAGCTTTTTGACAGCGGAAACGACATTTCTGCAATTGAATTGGCCCTTGCCGATGGGGCCTATGTTGATGATATTCAGGAACAACTGGTAGAAATTGTGGGTCCCTCGTTCCACGTGAAAAACAAAGAACAGCAACACGACCTGGTTTTTAAAACCATGAAATCGGAAAAATGGGCGGTGTATTTTATACTTGTTTTTATCCTGCTACTGGCTTCCGGAAATATGATCGGCAACCTCACGATGTTATACATTGATAAAAAAGAGGACATCTCAATTCTCGATAGCATGGGCCTTCCTTTAAAACAAATCAACCGGATCTTTCTGTACGAAGGCTGGTTAATTTCGTTAGCAGGAGGTGTTTTAGGCACTATTCTGGGTGTATTTGTGTGCTGGCTTCAAATTACTTTCGAGATGGTTAAATTGCCCGGAGCCGGTGGTTCTTTCGTAATTTCAGCCTACCCGGTTCATATCATTTTTACCGACATCATTTTGGCCTTTGTCGCAGTTTTAATTATTGGTTTTATTGCTTCGTGGTATCCGGTTAAATTCATGTCAAACAAACAGTTAGTACCTTCAAATATCAGCTAATTAACGAATTTTCAAAACTGACTTTCCTTAGATTTTCGCCCATATTTTTATTTTAACTTGCACCTGATAACAACTAACAAGTTATATTTTTATGAAAGCGATTGTAAAAAGTAAACCTGAAAAAGGCATTTGGATGGAAGATGTTCCGATGCCAACTGTCAGACCCAACGATATTCTTTTGAAGGTGCACAAATCCGCCATTTGCGGCACCGATTTACATATTTATAAGTGGGACGAATGGGCGCAACAAACCATAAAAACACCTGTAACTATTGGCCATGAATACATGGGAACTGTTGTTGAAGTGGGCTCGGAAGTTGACCGCGTAAAAGTGGGTGAGCGAGTTACTGTTGAAGGTCATATTTCGTGTGGTTTTTGCCGTAATTGCAGGCGCGGTCGTCAGCACATTTGCGACAATACCATTGGAATTGGAGTAAACCGCGACGGTGGTTTTGCCGAATATATTTCTGTTCCGGCAAAAAACGTACTGCACATCGATCAGCGAATTTCGGATGAAATGATGGCCATTATGGACCCACTTGGAAACGCTACGCACACAGCCTTATCCTTTCCGCTGTTGGGCGAAGATGTGTTAATTACCGGTATTGGCGGACCTATTGGTGCTATGGCTGCAGCCATTTGTAAATTTGCCGGAGCCCGCAATATTATTGGTACCGATTTAAGTAAATACCGCCGCGATCTGGCCCGAAAAATGGGCGCTACGCGTGTTATCGATCCAACAAAAGAGAGCATAAGAGAAGCCATGGAAGTGCATCATATGGTTAGTGGTTTCGATATTGGATTGGAATGTTCCGGATCGCCTGTTGCCTTTAACGACATGGTAAATCACATGTACAATGGCGGTAAAATCAGTTTGCTTGGATTGCTGCCCGAGCGTACGCAAATTAACTGGAGTAAGCTTATATTTAAAGGGTTAACGCTTAAAGGAATTTATGGCCGCGAGATGTACGAAACCTGGTACCACATGGAAATGATGCTGACTACCGGCCTCGATATTTCGCCGATTATCACCCACCGTTTTAAAGCCGACGATTATCAGGAAGCCTTCGAAATTATGGAATCGGGCGATTGCGGAAAGATCATATTGGATTGGGATTAAGAATACTAATTTTTATAAAAGAAAGCATCATTTTTAGGTTTAGAAATTTGGTGCTTTTTTATTTGTTCCACGTGAAAAATCTCCTGGTACTTCGGTAAATTTCCTGAAAAACAGCAGAAAAACTACCTTTGCAAAAAATAATATAACTTGAAAGAAGGATTAGTAATAAAATCGACCGGCAGCTGGTATACCGTAGAAGATGAAAATGGAAATACCTACGAATGCAAAATTAAGGGCAAATTCCGCATTAAAGGAATTAAGAATACGAATCCCGTTGCCGTGGGTGATCGTGTGGGATTTACGCTCCAAAACGTTTCTGCCGACGAAAAAGTAGCGCAGATTGGTTTAATTACCAATATCAACGAGCGTAAAAACTATATCATTCGCCGTTCTATTAATCTTTCGAAACAGGCACATATTATTGCTGCCAACATCGACCAGGCAGTGCTGGTAGTAACCATGCAATACCCGGTTACCACAACCACTTTTATCGATCGTTACCTGGCGTCAGCCGAGGCCTATCGTATTCCTGTTATGATTGTTTTTAACAAGGCTGACCGATATAACGAGGATGAAACGGAAGAGATGGACCTGTTGATGCAGATCTATCGAAATATTGGCTACAAATGCCTTAAAACATCGGCTAAAGAAGGAACCGGTATCGATGAGTTTAAAGCCGCTTTAAAAGATAAAACCAACGTAATTAACGGCCACAGTGGCGTTGGAAAATCAACACTGATCAACCTGATTCAACCGGGTTTGAATTTGAAAACCATGGAGATTTCAGATTCACACAAAACCGGTAAACACACCACTACTTATTCCCAACTTTTTAAGCTTAATTTTGGAGGATACATTATCGATACTCCGGGAATAAAAGCCTTTGGTGTTTTGGAAATGGAGCCATGGGAGATTTCGCATTATTTTGTTGAGATATTTAAATTTTCGGAGCATTGCCAGTACAACAATTGTTCGCACACTCACGAACCCGGTTGTGCCGTAAAAGAGGCGGTGGAAAATTACCAAATCGCTCCTTCCCGATTCAGAAGTTATTTAGGATTATTGGAACCGGATGACAAACATCGTCCGGCATTTTAATTTCCAAAAATTTTCTCGCTGATTTCGCTTATTATCACAAATTTCCTTTTTGTGCCTTTTAAGAAGCTTGGTAGTATTTATTCGTAAAAAATGCGAACTCGAATATTTATATCAAAATTTAGAATTTTATAGATTATATCTATTCTGCCGATTTTATAAATCCACCACCTACTAATCTATTGTTATGATAAAAAACTGCTGTTTGTCCGGGTGCAATCATGGCTTCAGGTTCTAATAATTCGACCTCAGCCACAGTATCGTTTAAAATATGCAAATTACAGCGCGTTTCCTGAAGCCTGTAACGCACCTTAACAATTAGCTCTACACCTCTATTAACTATCTCTTTATCAATCATATGATAATTTTCCAGATACAATTTTGTACGGTATAAATCGTCGTATTTTGCTAACACAATTTCATTCTCATCTAGACGAAATTCGGCTACAAATAGCGGAAAATTAAGATGCAGGCCCAATCCGCGACGTTGTCCGATAGTATAGTTGAAAATTCCTTTGTGTTCACCCAAAATGTTCCCGTTTTCATCTACAAAATTTCCGGGTTGCGATTTAATTCCCCGCTGTTTTAAAAATTGTCGGTAGTCATTTCCCTCAATAAAACATATTCCAAGGCTGTCCTTTTTTTCCGATAACGATAAAAATCCTTTTTCCCGGGCAATATTTCTGATCTCCGATTTTCGAAAATTACCCAAAGGAAAAATCAATTTATCTGTAATTTCCCGAGGCAATCCCCAAAGAAAAAAGGACTGATCTTTTTCAGGATCTTCACCCTGAAATAAATATTTGTGTCCATTATAAATTCCTGTATTCACGTAATGCCCGGTTGCAATCGAATCGCATTTCATTGTAACGGCATACCTGTTTAAATACTTAAATTTTAGATTTGGATTGCAGTATGCACAAGGAAAAGGTGTGCGTCCCTTAATATATTCATCGATAAAATAACGAATAACGTACTCTTCAAATTCTTTGCGCAGATCAACCGTAATATGTTGTATTTTTAAACGATCAGCTAAATCAGTTGCATCTTTTAAAAAGTGATGATTCTGGCTATCGGTACCACTAAAAAGAAAAGTAACTCCTATGACTGTATACCCTTGCTCCTGCAACAACATAGCTGAAACAGAACTATCAATTCCTCCGCTCATCCCCAGCAAAACGCGTTTATTCATATCGATATGCTTATAAATTATTAATGGTATTCAACAAACTCACTAATAAGTTTTGGTTTGACCAGCAACTAACATTTGCGTGTATTATTCTTCCGTGTTTTGAAAATAATCGAAAACAACCTTAGCTTTTGCTTTCCCAATTGATGCTTCCAAAGCATCTAATTTTTGCAGTTTTATCTGTTTTACCGACTTGAAATCCTTTAATAACTTCTCGGTTGTCTTCTCCCCTATTCCATTTATACTACTCAATTCAGAAGTAATAAACGCTTTCGAGCGTTTATCCCGGTGAAAAGTAATTCCAAACCGATGTGCTTCGTCACGTAAATGCTGAATTACTTTTAGCGTTTCAGAGTTTTTATTGATATAAATGGGTACCGAATCCCCGGGAAAATAGATTTCTTCCAGTCGTTTTGCTATACCAATAACCGTAATTTTACCACGTAACTCAAGTTGATCCATGGCCTTCATCGTTGCCGATAATTGCCCTTTTCCGCCATCAACAACAATCAGGTTAGGCAACGGTTTATTTTCTTCTTTTAATCGTTTGTAACGTCGATAAACCACCTCTTCCATCGAAGCAAAATCGTTTGGTCCTTCAACAGTTTTAATATTAAAATGACGGTATTCTTTCTTTGCTGGTTTTGCATTTTTAAACACCACACAGGCTGCAACCGGGTTTGTTCCTTGAAGATTACTATTATCAAAACATTCGATACGCTCAGGTAATTCTTTTAATTGCAGGTCCTTTTTAATGGTATTTAATATACGGTCTGTCCGAATATTAGGATTTTTAAGCACTGCTTGCTTATCTTTTTCAAGACGAAAATACTTGGCATTACGCTTCGAAAGATCTAATAATTGCTTCTTCTCCCCTCTTTGTGGCACCTTAAATGAGACATTTTCTATTACATTTTCAAGCTTGAATGGCACCAGAATTTCGCGTGCATTACTAAATATTTTCTGTCTTATTTCAATAATGCCAGCCAAAAGAAGTTCTTCTGTATTCTCGTCCAAACCCTTTTTTATCTCTAATGTAAAGGTCTGAATTATGGCTCCTTTTATAATTTTAAGGTAATTAATAAAAGCAAAATTTTCGTCTTCCTCAATCGAATAAACATCAACATCTGTAATAACGGGAGAAACAACTGTAGAACGGCTCTGATAGCGTTTAAGAGAATCATATTTCTCTTTGATAGCGGCTGCCTCCTCGAAGTTTAAATTCTCCGACATTTCAGCCATCATATCTTCTAAATGCCTGATAACACCTGAAATATTTCCTTTTAAAATGTCTGTAATATCTGCTATTCCCTGGTCGTATTTTTCTATCGAAACGTGTCCTTCGCAAGGTCCTTTACAATTTCCAATATGATACTCCAGACATACTTTATACTTGCCTGCGGCAATATTTTCGGGCGCTAAATTATAATTGCAGGTACGCAGTTTATATTCCGACTTAAACAAGTCCAACAATGTTCTAACAGTATAAATTGAAGTATATGGACCAAAATATTTCGATCCGTCTCGAACCAGACTCCTGGTTTTAAAAACTCTTGGAAAAGGCTCATTTTTGATACAAATCCATGGATAACTTTTGTCGTCTTTTAAACGAATATTGTAGCGCGGCTGATACTTTTTAATCAGGTTATTTTCTAACAACAAAGCATCCTGTTCGCTCTCCACCACCATATGTTTTATGTCGACAATATTACGTACTAATAAAGCCGTTTTCCGGTGATCATGATTCTTTGTAAAATACGAAGAAACCCGCTTCCGCAGGTTCTTAGCTTTTCCGATGTAAATTATAGTATTCGATTGATCTAAATACTGATAAATACCGGGCTTATTCGGCAACACCGAAATAAGCGTTTTTAAGTGATCAATATTTTTATTTACTGTCTTATATTTCAATTACTGATATTTTACCAATACCTGAGTTTCATATTCTTTCAGTATCGATTTATTTGGTGTATCGATAAACTCCAGGTCGCAAATAAAGCTGAAATAAATATTTTCAACACCACACTTTTTTGTCAGGTTTAATGCTGCAACTGCTGTTCCTCCGGTCGCCAACAAATCGTCGTGAATTAAAACCACATCGTGTTTTTCCAATGCATCACTATGCATTTCAACACTATCCATTCCATATTCCAACTCGTATGATTCACTCAATACAGCACTTGGCAATTTCCCTTTTTTACGTATTGGAACAAAACCTGCATCCAAACGATCAGCAATTGCTCCGCCAAAAACAAAACCACGTGCTTCAAGCCCTACAACTTTTGTAATCCCCTTCTCTTTAAAATTATCTACGATTGTATTTGTTACAAATCTTACCGCTTCTCTATTTTTAAAAAGCGTTGTCACATCTTTAAAACTTATTCCCTCCTTGGGATAATCCGGAATTTCGCGTATTTCTTTTTTTAAATCCATTTTAATACAATTGTTCCACGTGAAACATTATCGTCCTAAAAGTACCAGCAAAACATTTATATCAGACGGTGAAACGCCTGAAATTCGCTTTGCCTGCCCAATTGTTGACGGGTTTATTTTTTCTAATTTTTGACGTGCTTCCGTAGATATCGACTTTAATTCGCTATAATTAAATTTATTTTCAATATTAATGTTTTCAAATTTATCTAACTTTTCAGCCAGTAGTTTTTCGCGACTAATATATCCTTCATATTTGATCACAATTTCGGCTCCCTCTACAATTTCCGTTTTTCTGTCTTCCGGAACACGTTCCAGAAACGATTTAAACGGGGTAATCACTTCAATCAAATCAAATATTGAAATCTGAGGGCGTAAAATTAGGTCAAATAATTTAACTCCCTGCTTTAATTCCGAAGTTCCTTTCTCTGTAAGTAGCTGATTTACAAACCTTGGCTTAACCGAAAAATCTTTAGTATAACCAATAATTTCCTGAATTAATGATGTTTTTTCTTGCAACAATTCCAGTCGTTCTAGCGAAGCAAGGCCTAATTTATACGACTTTTCAGTTAATCGGATGTCGGCATTGTCTTGTCGAAGTAAAATTCGGAATTCTGCTCTACTTGTAAACATCCGGTAAGGTTCATCTACACCTTTTGTAACAAGATCGTCAATTAAGACACCAATGTAGGCTTCGTTACGTTTCAGAATAAACGTTTCATTTTCTCCGGCACATTTTAAGTGCGCATTTATTCCCGCAACGATTCCTTGCGCACCTGCTTCTTCATAACCTGTTGTTCCATTAATCTGTCCGGCGAAATACAAGTTCTCAATAATTTTTGTTTCCAACGTATGATTTAGCTGAGTCGGGTCGAAATAATCGTACTCGATCGCATAACCCGGTCGGAATATTTTAGCCTTCTCTAAACCTGCAATTTTATGTAAACCTTTTAACTGCACCTGCCACGGCAACGAGGAAGAAAAGCCATTCAAATAATACTCAATTGTATTCTCCCCTTCCGGTTCTAAAAACAACTGATGTTTTTCCTTCTCAGCAAAAGTAACCAGTTTTGATTCAATACTTGGGCAATAACGCGGTCCAGTACTCTGTATAGTACCATCAAACATTGGTGAATCTTCAAATCCTTGTTGAAGCTCAGCATGAACCTCGGCGCTCGTGTGTGTTATCCAGCACGAACGTTGTTTTAATTTTGTTTCGGTACCTGGTAAATACGAGAATTTATAATGTCCTGTATCTCCTTTTTGTTCAGTAAGTTTTGAGAAATCTATAGTTCGTCCGTCAATTCTAACAGGTGTACCGGTTTTCATTCTTCCGGTTTTAAAACCTGCATCAAGTAACTGTTCGGAAATGTTATAAGAGGCAGCCTCACCAATACGTCCACCAGCAAGCTTTTCCTGCCCTATATGCATCAAACCGTTTAAAAAGGTACCATTTGTTAAAACAACTGTATTCGACTCAAATTCGATGCCTATTTTTGTTTTAACACCTACAACTTTTTTATCTTTAATTATTAATTGAACTACAGCATCCTGCCATAAATCAAGATTATCCGTATTTTCCAGGATATTTCTCCATTCTTCTACAAACCTGAAACGATCATTCTGTGCTCGCGGGCTCCACATTGCAGGACCTTTCGACTTATTCAACATCCTGAATTGAATGGTAGTTTTATCAGCCAAAATACCCGAATAACCACCCAGCGCGTCTATTTCCCTTACAATCTGACCTTTTGCAATTCCTCCCATAGCAGGATTACACGACATCTGACCATACTTGGTCATATCCATCGTAATCAGTAATGTTTTCGATCCAAGGTTTGCAGCTGCAGTTGCTGCTTCGCATCCGGCATGTCCTCCCCCAACAACAATTACATCATATTTCTCCATCATACCTTCAGTTCTTTAAAATCAATTTTTGCAAGATAAAACTCTTCCATTTTTGTCATCTCGTTTTGTTCTTCGTCTGTTTTATCTTTGTATCCTGTTAAATGCAGTACACCATGCAAAACTACGCGATATAACTCTTTTATTTGTAACGAATTAAAAGAATCTGCATTTTCTTTTACCCGATCAAGGCTAATAAATAAATCGCCCGAAATTACATTATTATCAACGTAATCAAAAGTTATTATATCAGTATAATAATCATGACTGAGATATTGTTTATTCATTTCCAATAAATAAGTATCCGAACAGAAGATAATATTTAAATCTCCTGTATCGTATTTTTCATTCGAAATGAGTGCTTCTATCTGTGTTTTTAAAAATTCCTGGTGTATCGATATCGGTTCGATATCTTCGAAATAAAATTCTATATTATTCATTTACAGACTATTTCAAATCGTAAGCTATTACCTTTTCTATTAAAACTTACATTTTGCGCTATACTTTTTATAATATGTATTCCCCTACCCGTTTCCTTAAGAATATTTTCTTTATGCGTTGGGTCAGGAATATCTTCAATGTCAAAACCCTCACCTTCATCAGTTATTTGTACCTGAATCAAATGATGTTTACAATCAACATTTAATTCAACTTTCTTTTTATGATCCTCCTTATTTCCATGTACAATTGAATTTGTAACCGCTTCAGAAATGCACAAAAATACAGCATTAAAACATTTATGCGAAAATTGATGATATTGAAAAATATCTGCAATAAACATTTCTACTCTATCAAGCTCGGTACTAACTGATTTTATAATCAATATGTTAGGTGGTTTACTCTTCACTCTGGTTTTGTATTTCGTTTAAATAGTTTTTATATTTTTTGTTGTAAAAATTACTTAATGTATTCGAATTTCTATTTAAATATTCAATCGAGAAGTTTTCTCTTTCCTTATACTCGAAAAACTTAACAGGGTTACTATAGAACTCATCTGCACTTTCCGACTCGCGTTTATCTTCGAATTCACGTTCCATTTCGGCTTTTTCTGCTTCCAGTAATCTTGTGGTAATCAGGTTTTGTCGAGCAATTGTTTCGGCGTTAATCGATTTATTCATCAATTCTTTACGGTTCTGTTCCAGCATTTCATCAATCTTTTTGAAGGTTTCTTGTGCCTGACTACCCACCTGACCATTATTCATTAGATCGCGAAGCATTTGTTGCATCATTTCGTGTTGCATTAAACTCTGCCCCATTTGCTTACTTAATCCTTGCGAATTACCATTTTTCATTTGATCAATCATCTTCTGTAACTGCTGTTTTATACTCTCCGATGATTCCTTCAAATTCTGCATTCCGTTACTTCCCTGTCCTCCCGGATTTTCGCATTGCTGATCTCCGGGCTGCGCGTTTGCTTGTTGTTTTTCAAGTTGCTCAAGCGATTCATTTAATAAAAGTGCCAGATTATTGGTGGCCGCAATTACAAATTGTTGACTGCTGCGAGCCTGTGGAAATAAGGCTTCTTCGAGTTCCTCACCAGCTTTTGTAAGGTTAATTTCCATATCAACAATTTCGTTATTTATCATACTGGAAATCTGCGGTGTTCTCATTGCTAAAGTATACAACGAATCCCGTACTATTCGGCTCTGATCTTCAATTTGTTTTTGTTTCCTATTTAACTCATTAAGCCGTGGATCCTTTGCACTTATTCCACCAAGGCCGGTTAACACATCTTCCTGATTAAACGATAACAATATAAGGTTACTTAAAATCTGTCGTAGATTTTGTATGTTTTCCTGATTTTGCTGCATGCTGTTCATGTCGAGCATTTGTTGCATAGCAAAAGCAGCATTTTTCATTTGTTCCGAGGTTTTCTGAATACTCTGGCTTGACTTTTTTCGGTTCTTTTTTTCCAGATTCTCCTTGCTTTCTTCGGTGCTTTTTTGCATTTCTTCAAATTCCTCATCAAAATCATCAAAACCAACCGGTTCTTCCAATTCCTTGTTCATGTCAAGGGTTTCTTTTAACCGGTTTTGCAGATCTTTCAGGTTTTCCTGGTGCTCCGACACCTTTTCGCTAATTTCCTCGTAATTTTTGTCTTCACTTACTTCCTGAGCCATTTGTTCTTCTTGTATGGCCATTTCCTGCATTTCATCAGTAAGTTGCTGTAATTTTTGTTCTACTTTAAACTTTTTAAGCATTTCCAGGTTACGGTCAAGCTGCTTCTGCAAATCGTCCATTGTAACGTTCATATCACGCGACAATTCATTTAGCTTTTTACTATCGAATTCTTCAGCCAGCTTATTAAATTCTTCCATTAATTCGCGTAACTCATCCGTGAAAACTTCTTCCAGTAAGTCCTCAATCTGCTTTTGTTTTTCAACAATTTCCTGCGAATTATCCTGAAAAGAATTGAGGTAATTATTTAGTTTTTCATTGTCTTGTTTAATTTTATCGTACAACTTTTCAAGCTGATTTTGCTTCTGAACAATATCGTTTACCATCTGCGATTTTTCCCACTCTGAAGTGTTGGTATCCATGTTCTTTATTTGCAAATTCTGCAAATCGTTTTGTATGTCTTTCGCCAGTTCCTGACTTTCAGCGACCATTTTTTCAATATTTTCAAACTGCTCTTTTTCGTTAGCTAAAAGTTCTTCTTTATCAGGAAAAGTAAAACTATAACTGTTTGATGTGGTTGTTTTAAAGCCATTTATAACGTCATTATCCGACACTGAAAAATAGTATGAAACCGGTCCTTCATTTTCAATATCATTAAAATCGTAGCTGTAGTAAAATTCCTGGTCGCTTAAATTTTTTGATACCGGAAGTGCAATCGTTGTATCTTCGTTGTTTATGTTATAATGAAATTTTAAACTCGAGAAACCATAATCGTCGCCAATTACACCTTTAAAAAAGAATCGTGTTAAACGTGTTGAGTCTTCTATTCTCAGAACTTCAATCTCAGGAAAAATATCAGGTATCACATCAATACGATATGACAGTGCCAATTCAGGTTCAGTAATTTTGTTTTTGATGAAAACATTATAACCGGCTGATTCTAACATCGTTTTTTGCAATTCGAAACCTCTATCAGTAAGTTCTGCTGTAACTTGTGTTGAATCGTCAAATTGAAGAAATAACGAATCAACATCCACTCCATTAAATTGCCATTTTACAATTGTTCCACATGGAACCTGCAAATCTCCAACATTGTCAAGCATCTGATTATCAGTTAAAGTATAAGCAGGAGGGTTAGTAGAAATACGAAACGAATTAATGCCGGGTTTTGGTAATAACTGCAAGGAATAACTATCTGATTTATATTTTAAATCAGTAAAATAAAATGTAACAGGATTAATTACTGAAGCCATTTCAAATTGATAATAACCGCTTTCAGTTGTCTTCATCAAGTAATTATTTCCTTCAATATTAATGTAAACAATCTGTGGTATCTCTTCTCCTTCGGCTATAACTTTTACTGTAAACGGATCACCCTTTTTTGCCTTTAAATTTTGGTTCTGTATGTTAAAGGTAAACGGAGCAGGCTTTATAAATTGCTGGTTATAATGTACCAAACGATTTGTTGATTCGGTAAATATGCTTTTATTCGATAATAATATTCCGGAAGCTATTAAAACACTGATTATTAAATATATAGAAACAATTCTAACATTTTTGTATTCAATTGCTTCATTGAAATTAAATACTTTTAATTCATCAATTTTCTGATCAATACTGGCTACTAATAGTTCATTAGAATACTTTTTCTCATGTAAATCAGATAACTCAATAATATTCAGTAATTTATCTTTAATTTCTCCAAAATGCTTTTGAATGAGTTTGGTTGAAGATTTTAAATCAATGGGTTTTAAAATGTGCAGTAAACGAAATAAGGGAATTAATATAAACTGCAGACTAATTAAACTTCCAAAAATTAGAAAACCATAGAAGATAACTTTACGTGTTAACGACGATAAGTAAATGTAATATTCAATAACAGAGAACACTGTGTATAAGGTAATTAACAATACAAAAACCAAAGCTGCCCCTCTTACCAACTTGTACAACCCGTATTTAAACCTAAACGCATTTAGTTTATTAACAAGTATGTTGAAATTTTCTGTCATTCTGCTTAAAGTTCTTATTATTCAAACGTTTATTTCTAACCACAATTGTTAATTACTGTGGATAAACCGGTAAAAAAACAAAAGTAATCTTTTATAGTAATTTTTGCATTATTCAAATTTTTCTTCATATAAACCAGCTAACGAAATAGCGCGGTTAATCTCGCTATTTTTTAATGCCACTTTATTCACAGGAAATCCACCTGTTAAAAACCTGCTATCTTTTTTCACAATCACTATTAACATGTGTTTGTAAGTAAAATTATATGTTTACCTTAGAACAATTTAACACTCGAAATAGTTGTTGAAAACTGACGAACAAACATGTTTATTTTACCTGCATAAAAAGTAGAAAATAGTAATTAACACTTACTAACAGGATATAATTACTAGTATTAATTTTTAAATTTGTTTAATTATAAATAATAATAGAAGAAGTTTGGACATACTACTTGTAGAAGACAACCTATTAAATCAGAAAGTAGTTATATTTAATTTGAGGAAATATAATTACAACGTTACCGCAGTAACAAATGGTTTTGAAGCTATTGAAAAAGTTAAGCAACAAACTTTTGATTTAGTTTTAATGGATATTATGTTGCCCGAAATGAACGGGTACGAAATTACTGAGGCCATACGTAAATATGAAGCCGAAAACGAAGTTGATAACCCCGTTCCTATTATTGCTATTACTGCTAATACTTTAGACAACGACCGCGAACGTTGTTTTAGTGTTGGCATGAACGAATATCTGCCAAAACCCTTCACATCTGCTCAGCTTATTGAAAAAATACGCATCTTTATTCCCGAATAAGAGTTAGTGCTGATGGAAGATGATTTAGATATTAGGGGAAATTCATATACCGATACGGAAAAAGAGCATGACAAACGTTTACGCCCACTACAATTCGATGATTTTAGCGGCCAAAAACAAATTGTTGAAAACCTCGAAATTTTTGTAAAAGCAGCACTTTTACGCGGCGAAGCTTTGGATCATGTTCTTTTGCACGGTCCTCCGGGACTGGGTAAAACAACTTTATCGAATATTATTGCCAACGAACTGGGAGTTGGTATTAAAATCACTTCCGGCCCTGTACTGGATAAACCAGGCGATTTAGCCGGTTTATTAACCAATCTCGAAGAAAACGATGTTTTGTTTATCGACGAAATTCATCGCCTCTCTCCTATTGTTGAGGAATATTTGTATTCGGCTATGGAAGATTTCCGTATCGATATTATGATTGATAAAGGTCCGAGTGCACGTTCGGTACAAATCGAGCTGAATTCTTTTACGTTGATTGGAGCCACTACCCGATCGGGATTATTAACCTCGCCATTGCGGGCACGTTTTGGTATCAATTCGCACCTGGAGTATTATGACGGCGATATTTTAACGCAAATCGTTAAAAGGTCCGCTGGTATTCTTGATGTGGAGATAAGTGACGAGGCGGCTCATGAGATAGCTTTCCGAAGCCGTGGCACTCCACGAATCGTAAATTCATTGTTACGTCGTGTTCGCGATTTTGCACAGGTTAAAGGCGATGGAACCATCGATATGGATATTACTCGTCATGCCTTATCGGCATTAAACATCGATAAATACGGATTGGACGAAATGGATAACCGCATTTTAAAAGCTATAATCGATAAATTTAAAGGTGGACCGGTGGGAATTACAACCATTGCAACGGCTGTTGGCGAAGATGCCGGAACTATTGAAGAGGTGTACGAACCGTTTTTAATTAAAGAAGGTTTTATAAAACGGACTCCACGAGGAAGAGAAGTTACTGATTTGGCTTACAAACATTTGGGCCGCGTTCGGTATGGCGACTCCCCTAGCCTGTTTTAATGCTTTAATTTGTTAATGATTAAATCATTTAAGAATTTTAGCATTTATGCATTATTATTTTTCAATAAACTTTACATCGAATAACATGGGCCACAGTTTTCCGGTAACAAACATGCGGTCGTTTTTGGCGTCGTAGGCAATTCCGTTTAACACATCGATGCGGTCGCTTGCCTGATGATACATATCTATCAAACCTTCCAGGTTTATTTCTTCCAAAACTTTACCGGTTTTCGAGTCAATTTTAACAATGTAGTTGGTGGTATAAATATTGGCGTAAATAATTCCGTCAATGTATTCCAGCTCATTCAGAACATTCATATTTCCGCGGTTATTGGCCACTTGAACGGTTTTTACAATTGAAAAATCATCCGGATTCAACCAGGTTAAAATATTGGTTCCGTCGCTCATAATCAGGTTGGTACCATCGTTTGTCAAACCCCATCCTTGTTCCGATTTGTACGTAAAGCTATCGATTACCGCAAACGTTTCAAGATCGTAAACAAAGCCTTTTTTGGCATGATAAGTAAGCTGGTAAATTTTACCGTTTAATAGAGTAATTCCTTCGCCAAAATACTTTTCGTCCATGTCGATAGACTGAAGAGGTTTACCGGTTTTGATGTCGATTTTCATCAGTTTTGAATGGCCGGTTTCACCGGTTCCTTCATACAAATAACCATTGTAATATTCCAATCCCTGGGTATACGAAGTTTTTAAATGCGGATATTTTTCAATTACCTGGTAAGTCAGTTGTTTGGGTGCTATATCTGAAATTACATTAATCGTTTTTGTGAGGCTGTTTTTTAATCCGTCGGTTTTTTCAGCGTCTACTTTAAAACTGGTGTTTCCAACCTGATCCAGCTCCACACCGGCAATTTCAAAATTAAGCTCGGTGCTTTCCTTTAGTAATTCTCCCTCGTAATAAACTTTTACCGATTTCAATTCGCCGTCACGTAAGCGGGTTTTAATATCCAGTGTTACTTTATCGCCCGAAGTATACATTTGTTTGCCTGGTTTAATGTTTACTGTGCTCACCGGTTTACGTGGGCGTTTATTCGATTTATTAGAACACGAAAAAAAGCTCACAAACAAACAAAATATAAGTACTAACGGGAAAAGGTTACGCTTCATTACACTGTTATTTTTGACTTCAAAGATAAAACATATTGTAAAACGTTGTTTTATCGAAAAGCATCAAAGCAAATGATTTTATCTTTGCTTAAAAATTCAACAATTGAATCCTTTTAAGAAATTAGCAAGCGATACGGCTATTTACGGGGTAAGCAGCATTGTGGGCCGCTTTTTAAACTGGTGGCTAGTCCCCTATTATTCGTTTATGTTTTTGCCCGGCGAATACGGCGTGGTAACCAACATGTACGCATATGTTGCATTCTTATTGGTGTTGCTCACTTACGGAATGGAGACTTCCTATTTCCGTTTCGCCTCAAAAAGTGATGATCCGGAAAAAGTGTATTCCACATCGATGGTATCCTTGTTTTTTACCACTTTTTCGTTTGTGTTGCTGGCAGCAGCTTTTCGAAACGAAATAGCTGCCTGGATTCAATATCCCGATCACCCTGAGTATATTCTGTGGTTTGCCATAATTTTAGGTGTCGATGCGTTTACAGCCATTCCATTTGCACGGCTCCGTTTAAAGAACCGGCCCATAAAATTTGCCTTCATTAAACTGGTAAATATTGGTTTTAATATTGGATTTAACTTGTTCTTTATTTCCTTGTGTCCAAAGATTTTAGCCAATAATTCCGAATCAATAATTTCAACGATTTATTCAGCCGATATCGGTGTTGGTTATGTGTTTATTTCTAATTTACTGGCTTCGCTGATTACGCTTGTTTTACTGCTTCCAGAGATCTTTAAAATCTCATTGCAGTTTGATAAAAAGTTGCTGAAACAAATGTTGAGTTATGGTTTCCCGATTTTGATTGTTGGATTAACTGGAATGGTGAATCAAAATATCGATAAAGTGCTGATTCCGTTTTTGGTGCCTGAGAATCAGGATCCGATGTTTCAGCTCGGTATTTACGGTGCCAACTACAAACTGGCCGTGCTGATGAATATGTTTATTCAGGCGTTCCGTTATGCTTTTGAACCTTTCTTTTTTGCCCGTGAAGGATCAAAAGACGACCCAAAAATATATGCTGTTGTAATGAAATATTTTGTCATTTTTGGGCTGGTTATTTTCATCGGAATGGTGTTATTTATTGATGTCATAAAAGTGATTGTCGATACCGAATATCACCAGGGATTAAAAGTGGTGCCAATCGTGTTAATGGCTAATCTTTTTTATGGCATGTATTTCACGCTGTCGTTGTGGTACAAATTAACCGACAAAACGCGCTACGGCGCTTATATGGCTTTAATTGGCGCCACAATTACATTGGTTTTAAACCTTGCTTTGGTTCCGGTTATGGGTTATATGGGATCGGCAATTGCAGTGTTTGTCTGCTTTTTGGTTATGCTGGTCATCTCCTATTTTCTGGGGCAAAGACATTTTCCGGTGCCGTACGATCTCAAACGAATTGGCAGTTATTTTCTTGCAGCCATGGTTATTGTGGGCATCGCTCAATTTACGCTCGATTTACAGGTAATACTTAAATATTCAATCAATTTAGTTTTAGCCCTGGCTTTTATTGTACTTGTTTTTAAATGGGAAATAAACGAGTTAAAGCGATTTATTCCCTTTATAAATAAGTCGTAAAATATTGATTATTATATTTTTATTAACTGTAAAATCCACTATTGTTTTCCTCTCAGTCAACAAATATTAGGAATAAATGAAATAAATATCAAAAAGTATTAATTTTGCACAAATGAAGAATTTAGAGGGAAAAGTAATAGCGTTGGCAAGCGATCATGCCGGATTTGCAAAAAAGCAAGTGATTTTAAAATTTTTGAGCGATAATAACATTGCTTTTAAAGATTTTGGATGTTACACCGACGAAAGCGTAGACTACCCTATTTATGCTCATAAAATGGGTGAAGCAATTGAAAGTGGTGAATACGAAATCGGTATCACTTTTTGCGGAAGTGGCCAGGGAATTAGTATTGCTGCGAACAAGCATCAGGGAGTACGTTCAGCGGTTTGCTGGAAAGAAGAAATTGCCGCACTGGCGCGTCAGCACAACAATGCAAATGTGTGTGCAGTGCCCGGTCGTTTTGTAAGCGATGAAGAAGCCATTGCTATTGTTTCAACTTTTCTGAACGAAGATTTTGAAGGCGGACGACACGCCCGAAGAGTTGATCAGATTCCTGTTGAGAAATAAATGACAGCGCATAAAAAAATATTTCTGAAGGATTCGAAAATTGCTTTTGATAAAAAACACCGGAAGACCTTAAATTTTAATATTTCGAAGTACGACGAAGCCGTTGCCAAGGGTAAACTTCGTTACCGGAATATGGATTTGGCGAAACACCGTGCTTCTTATCTCAAAAAGAAAGTAGTTTCCAATCTTGCACATTATCTCGAAACATTTGAAACAAATGCCAAAACCAATGGAATTGATGTGGTTTGGGCTCGCGATGGCAAAGAAGCTGTTTCTGAAATCATAAAAATTCTGACTGAGAATGAGGCAAAACTTTTGGTAAAAAGTAAGTCGATGATCTCGGAAGAAATTGAATTGAACGAAAACCTGGAGAAAGCTGGTTTTGAACCTGTTGAAACCGATTTGGGAGAATTTATCGTTCAGGTGGCTGGCGAAAAACCTTACCATATTTTAACGCCGGCAATGCACAAATCGAAAGAAGATGTTGCCGAGCTTTTTCATAAAAAGTTTAAAACTCCTGAGGATTCAACACCAACAGAATTAACCAAATTTGTGCGAAAAGTATTGCGCGAAAAATTCACTTCTGCCGAGGTGGGTGTTACGGGTGCTAATTTTTTGGTAGCTGATGTTGGCGGAGTGGCACTTACCGAAAACGAAGGAAACGGATTTATGTCGGTGGCCTTCCCAAAAGTGCATATTGTAATTGCGGGAATTGAAAAACTGATACCGTCGATTGGCGATTTACAGCTGATGTTTCCCTTGCTTTCGGCGTTGGGAACCGGACAACAGGTTACAGTATACAATTCGCTGATAACCGGCCCAAAACGCGATGATGAAGCAAACGGACCAGAAAAAATGGTGGTGGTTTTGCTCGATAATAACCGCACAAAAATAGCCGCCGAACCAAAACATGTCGACGCGCTAAAATGCATACGTTGCGGAGCGTGTTTAAACGCCTGCCCTATTTATAAAAATGTGGGCGGATACACGTACAACACTACTTACAGTGGCCCTATCGGATCGGTAATAACGCCTTTTATGAAAGGCTTTAAAGAATACAATCATTTAAGTTTCGCCTGTACGGTTTGTGGTGCCTGTACCGATGTTTGCCCCGTAAAAATTCCGCTACACGATTTATTGCTTTTAAACCGGAAAATTGCAGTTGATGAAAACCACGGTTCTTTTGCCTGGAACAAGGGAATGAAAGCTTACGAATGGGCATTTAAAAAGCGAAAAAACCTTGACAGGGTGAATGGAAAAATGAAAAACACGCTGTTAAAAGCCAACAAAAATGTATTGGGAAAACAAAAGAAATTTCCTGCTTTTGCAGATCATTCATACAGTAAAACAATTTTAAATTTAAAATAGATGTTATCAAATACTTGCAAATATGCACTCAGAGCGTTGATTTATCTAGGTAAATTTTCGAAGGAAGACAAACGTATCGGAATCAAAAAAATTTCGGAAGATTTGGGTTTATCATCACCGTTTTTAGGAAAGATCCTGCAAAACCTGGTAAAACAAAAATTACTGGTTTCTACAAAAGGTCCGAATGGAGGTTTTTCACTTTCGCGTGATGCATCAGACATTTCGTTGTGGGACATTGTAATTAAAGTGGACGGCGAGGAGTTTTTCACTAACTGCCTCATTAGTTTAGAACCGTGTAAAACGCACGATCCGTCGAAACCACTTTGTCCGGTACATGCGCAATACGAAAAGTTACGCCAGGATATTACGCATTTTTACAAAACTACTTCGCTTGAAACAGTGGGAAAAGACATTGATAAATACGAAGATTTAGTTAAGCTCTGATTTTGGTTTAAAAGATACGTTCCAGCCACTTTTTATTTACGAAAAGAGCATAAAAAAAGGTGGCAAACGATAAACCGGCGGCATTGGCCCAAAGGTCGTATACATCGCTGTGCCGGCTTGGCGATATTTTTTGCTGAACGTATTCAAGTATTACGGCAGCAACAAATGTCAATAAAGGTGTCCAGAAATAAAAATTAGGAGTGAATTGTTTTATCGGACGAAAAGATAACATACACAGAATAAAAAACATTCCGAAATGAACTATTTTGTCAAAATTCGGAATTTGTAGAAAGGGTTTTGTTGGTAACTGACTGGCAGGCACAAAAAGCAGGTAAGTCATTATTAATAACCAAATTGCAAGTCTCCAGTAGGGTGCTATCTTCATGTTTTCAATTGTTTAATTATAAATTTTCCAGCTCTTGTAATGGCGGGTATTTACATTCATATTCCTTTCTGTCGTCAGAAATGTTATTACTGCGATTTCTATAAAACAGTAAATACTTCGCTGCAGCATGATTTTATTGCTGCCCTGAAAAACGAGGCTAAAGTACGCAAAAACTACCTGAACGACGAAACGGTTGAAACCATATATTTTGGTGGCGGCACTCCCTCGGTGTTAACCGCGCCGGAAATTGCCGAAATACTGTCTGTACTGCATGATGAATTTAAAGTTAATTCGGATGCCGAAATAACTTTTGAAGCTAATCCGGACGACTTGAGCAACGATTACCTGAAAGCCCTAAAACAAGAGGGAATAAATCGTTTAAGTATCGGAATTCAGGCTTTTCAAAACCGTCATTTAGAAAAGATGAACCGCCGTCACAACACCGCACAAGCTGTTGAAGCCATTGAAAATGCATCAAAAAACGGCTTTTCAAATTTAAGTGCCGATTTGATTTACGGTCTCCCCGATTTAACGCCTAAAGAATGGGAAGAAAGTCTGAACCAAATGTTCCGTCTCCCGGTAAAACACCTGTCGGCTTATCATTTAACTTACCACGAAGGAACCGCTTTTTACACCTGGCTAAAAAAAGGAACTTTAAAAGAGTTGAAAGAGGAAGAAAGTGTAAATCAGTTTAATACATTAGTTGATTTGTCGCTGGCTAACGGTTTCGAGCATTACGAAATTTCGAACTTTGCAAAAGACCAATTGTATTCGCGCCACAACACAGCTTACTGGATGGGTGTAAAATATCTTGGACTGGGACCGTCGGCACATTCGTTTGACGGTGTTTCGCGGCGCTGGAACGATTCCAGCGTAGAAGCATACATTAAAGCGCAGGCAAATAACCAGCCGTATTTCGAGGAAGAAAAACTAAGCGAAAACGACCAGTACAACGAGTATATTTTAACACGGATTCGCACAAAATGGGGCGTGTCAGTAAAGGAACTGAAACAACGTTTTGGGCATGAGAAAGCCGCCTATTTTTCCCGTCAGTTGGACAAATACAAAAATACAGGCGATATAAATATTAAAAGCGAAACAATTACACTGAGCCGAAAAGGGCTTTTTGTTTCTGACGAGATCATGGCCGATCTGATGATTATTTAATCCGAAAGAAAGTTATATAATTGTTATACAATCAGTTGATTCATTTATTCACAATCATAAAACTTGTTAAACCTACCGAACGGACGCATTATTTATCTATCTTAGCGATTCTTTTAAAAAAACAGATTGATGCAGGTTAAAATCGTTAACAAATCAAAGAATGAACTACCGGCTTATAGTACAGCCTTTTCGGCCGGAATGGACTTACGTGCAAACCTTGATGAACCGGTGGTTTTAAAACCGCTGGAGCGGAAACTTATACCAACCGGCTTATTTATTGAATTGCCTCAGGGTTACGAGGCGCAGGTTCGTCCGCGAAGTGGTTTAGCTTTGAAAAAGGGAATTACGGTTTTAAATACTCCCGGAACTATTGATGCTGATTATCGAGGAGAAATTGGCGTTATTCTCATCAACCTGTCGCAAGAAGATTTTGTTATAGAGAATGCAGAACGCATTTGCCAGATGGTTATTGCCGCACACGAAACTGTGGAATGGGATTTGGTAGAAGTGCTGGAAGAAACAGAAAGAGGAGCAGGTGGCTTTGGCCACACCGGAAAACATTAACATGAAGAGAATTTTTATAAATGGAATAGGTATTGCAGCATTTTCGCTGGCTTTAGTGTCTTGTTCATCAACAAAACAAGTTACCGAACAACAAGTGGCAAAAGCTGCAGTAAATACACCCACCACCGAGTTAGTAGATCAAAAGCAGATGGAGTTTGAGTACCTTTTTGTGGAGGCGCTAAAACAGAAAATGTTTGGCAACGCACAAAAGGCTATTCAGTTGTTATCGAGTTGTTTAGAGATTGATCCGAATTCATCGTCGGCCATGTTTGAATTGGCAAATATTCATGCCGCAAATAACGACTTTACCAGCGCTTCGTTGTTGCTGGAAAAAGCCATCAGTATTAGTCCCGACAATAAATGGTACAAACTGTTATTGGCACAAATTTATCAGCAAACCCGAAAATTCTCAGAGGCAGCCGATATTTATGCCGAGTTGGTGCAAAAGGAGCCGGAAAACCTGGAGTACATATACATGAATGCTGCGTTGCTGGCCAGTGCAGAACGTTACGAGGAAGCTATTGAAGCTTATAATCGAATGGAAGAAGAAACCGGCATTAATGAGCAAATTTCGGTGGCCAAACAGCAGATTTTTGTATCAACAGGACAGGTTGACAAAG
Organism: uncultured Draconibacterium sp.; assembly: GCF_963676815.1. Classification (NCBI taxonomy): domain Bacteria; kingdom Pseudomonadati; phylum Bacteroidota; class Bacteroidia; order Marinilabiliales; family Prolixibacteraceae; genus Draconibacterium; species uncultured Draconibacterium sp. The sequence goes on along the minus strand of NZ_OY781365.1, from coordinate 2,075,091 downwards.
CTTTTGACGAGATTAATAAACTGATTGAGAACAATCCGGACGAATCAAAATATTATGGATTATTGGCCGATTTATATCAAAGCCAGGGCGATTCTCAAAGTGCATTAAAAAACTATAAAAAGATCCAGGAAATGGATCCGGAAAATGGTTTTGTACACTTTTCGCTGGCCAATTATTACCTCGAAAACGGTGAGGCTGAAAAGTCGTTCGAAGAAACAAAAGCCGGTTTTGAAAGCGATGCAGTTGATATTCAAACAAAAATGCAGCTGTTTATGATGTTAACAGCAAATCCTGCACAATCGCATCTTAACGACCAGCAGCGCGATGAACTGATCGGTATTTTACTCGAAAAACATCCCGATGAATCGTTGGTACACACCATTCATGCTGAATCGTTGCTGAAAGAAAATAAACTGGCAGAAGGACGTGAAGCCTTGTTAAAAGCGATTGAGATTGAACCCAATGATTATATGATTTGGGAACGAATAATGTACATCGACAACGACCTGCAACAGTGGGACAAATTGTACGAACATACCGGAAAGATCATCGAATTATTTCCGAATCAACCGCAAGGATATTTCTTTAAAGCAATTGCTTGTGTGCAGCTGGAAAAATTTGATGAAACCATTGAAATCAGTGAAGAAGGAATGGATTATGTAGTTGAAAATCCACAACTGGAAGCCAATTTTCTGATGCTAAAAGGCGAGGCCGTTTACAAAAACGGAAACAAAACCGAAGCCTTTAAAATATTCGACAAGGCTGTTCAGGTTGATCCTGATAATTACCTTACGCTGAACAATTACGCTTACTATTTATCAGTTGACGGCATTGAGCTCGACAAAGCAGAAAGAATGAGTGGTAAAGTGGTTGAACGCTTTCCGGATAATGCAACTTACCTTGATACACATGCCTGGGTGCTGTTTAAAAAAGGTGAATATACGCTGGCGAAATTTTACATGGATTCGGCCATGAAATACAGCGACGATGAAAGTGATACTTTGCTGGAACATTACGGCGATATTTTGTATAAAACAGGCAAAGTTGAGGAGGCTGTAGAGTACTGGAAAAAGGCAAAAGAGAGTGGGAGCGAGTCGGAAACTTTAGACCGCAAAATTGAGGAAAAAAAATACATTGAAGAGTAGGCGATGAAGTTTCTAAAATATTTCAGGATTTCACTATTTATGGCAGCAGTTCTGTTTGCTGTTTCATCCTGTAAAACGCCATCGGAACTGGCTGTTGTTGAGGCACGCCCGATAAGCACCAGTAAGTTGCTGAAACGAATCGAGCAAAACGCATTCGATTATGAATACCTTACCATAAAACGTATCAATTGTAATTTTTCAAGTAGCCAGTCGAAAGCAGCTTTTAAAATCAATTTAAAGGCAAAAAAAGACGATCGTATTCTGGTATCGATAAGTAAACTTAATATTCCGGTTGGCCGTGTTTTACTTACCCCCGACAGTGTGAAATATGTGAATTACATCGACCGCAACTATTTTATCGACGATTATTCCTACCTCAGCAGTTTTCTGAACATCGACCTTGATTTTGCTACCATACAAAGTATTATTTCAAACAATGCATTTTCGTACCGGAATGATCCACGCGACAAGGATTTTAAAACTTTCGATGCCGTAATTGAAGATAACCGGTATGTTTTGCAATCGGAAAAAACGCGGAAGCTTAGCAAACTGGAAGAGAAGGAAAACAAAGCCGAGCGCCATTTAAAACGATTGGATGATCAGGCGCTCATTGTACAAAAAATGTTTTTTGATCCGGGTAATTTTGCTTTGAACCACTTGTTAATCAGCGATAAAACCAACGACCGGAATATGAACCTGGTTTTCGAAGACTATACTGAAGTAGAAAACAAAGCGTATCCGGGAACCATTGAAATGAACTTTCATTCGCCCGAAGAAGAAATTGACATGAAAATCAGAATGAGCGGATTTTCAACCGAGAAGATCACTTCTTTCAGCATTAAAATTCCGGAAAAATACGAGGAGATTCGAGTAGATTAAATCCTAAATCGATACATTCGTAAATATGATTTTGCGGATAAAAATACTATTCGTTACGCTGGCTCTCGTGCTGGTGAGTCTTTCTGTGTTCGCACAATCCATCGAAGAACTGCAAAAACAAAAGGCTGATGCTGAAAAGGAAATCGAATACACCACACGTTTGCTCAACGAAACGCAAAAAAATGAACGTTCGTCGTTAAGTAAGCTACGGCTCATTAATACAAAAATCAACTCGAGAAACACGCTTATCTCGAATATAAACCACGAAATCGGAATTTATGAGCAATGTGTCGCCAATAACATTTTGGCTGTAGAAATGCTTAAAAACGATGCTCAGCAATTAAAGGATGAATATGCCGAAATGATTAGGATGGCCTACAAAAATCTGAATTCGTATGATGAAGTGCTGTTTTTACTGTCGGCCGAAAATGTAAATCAGGCTTATCGTCGTTTGCTCTATTTCAAACGCTACAAAACGTATCGCGAAAATCAGGCTCAAATGATTGATGCTGTGCAGGAAGTACTCGACGAAAGTATAGAAAAACTGGAACAGCAAACAGCTGAAAAACAAAAATTAATCGGACAGACCGAAAAGGAAATGCTAGCGCTTAACCAGGAAAAAAGTACACAAAGCAGTGAGTTGAAAAAACTGCAAAATCAGAAAAATAGTCTGCAAAAAACACTGCGTCAACAACAACAAATTGAGCAACAGCTGGAGCGTGAAATTCAGGCAATTATTGAAGAAGAAGCCAGCAAAAACAGAGAAACAGGAGGTTCGGGTTTTGCCTTAACACCCGAACAAAAACTGATAGGTGATAATTTTGAACAAAACAAAAAACGCCTGCCCTGGCCGCTGGAAAGAGGTGTAATTGTTGAGCATTTTGGTGTACACCGCCATCCGGTATTAACCAATGTGCAGGTACAGAATAACGGGATAAATATTGCCACCGATGAGGGGGCAAAAGTGCGCGCTGTTTTTAACGGCGAAGTTAGCCGGGTGTTTGGTATTTCAGGTGGTAATACTGCCGTTATTATTCGACACGGAACTTATCTGAGCGTTTATTCCAACCTTCGCGAGGTAGTAGTTAAAAAGGGCGATAAAGTATCGACAAAACAACCCATCGGCACGGTTTATACCGACACAAAAGACGGTAATAAATCTATCCTGAAATTTCAGATTTGGAAAGAAAGCACCAAACTTAATCCCGAGGACTGGATCGGACGGTAAAAACGGATTTTGGAATGATGATTAACGAGTGAAGATTTATGAATTACGTTCAAAGAAACCAGATCATACTAGCCACACTTCAATCTAAAATCGTTAATCGAAATTCATCATTCCTCATTCAACTTTTGCTTAATCTCTTTAATGTTTTGCAGAATTTCCATGGTAACGGGATTTTCGCTGGCGGCATTGCGCATTTCCTCTTTTCGCAGGCCCAGCTTGGTGTCGAGCCGTCCGAGGATTAACGAAAATACCATAAATAAAACCATCATTATCGGGTAGGTAATCATTTTGTTTTCATCGAGGAAAGTACGAATCGTCTCGTCTTTAAAATCGTTTAAAAACATAAATGCTATCATTACAAAACTGATGTAACCAATGTACATGCGTGCACGGTCGACGTAAATTTTCCAACGAATAAATGTGCGTCTGTTCATCTGAATACCAAAGAGTTTCATATTATTGAAGTATTAAATTCATTTTATATTGTCTCAAAAAAAGGGTCATTCCAATGGCTTTCAGAAAGTCCTGTGTTTGCCCCGATTGATCGGCTATATTTATCACCATCGGCGTGTTTGACGACAGCCCTGCAAAATGGCAAAACAGCGAAGTTCCCAAACCTTTCCAACGCTGGTCCGGATCGACAGCAAACTGGGCTATTCTTCCTGATCCCGGATTTCCTGTAAGATAGGCAATTGCTCTGTTACCACGTAAAATACTCCAGGTTTTGTATTGGCCAGACCGGAGTACCGTTTGTGTGGTATTTTGCCAGGTGGGCTGCCAGTCCCAAAAGTGTTCGGGAGGCGTGAATTTATCTGCCGATTCTTCCACGATCAAAGGTTTATCCGGGCTCGAGATATCCGGAAATCCCTTGAAACATTCCAACTCGTGAAGGATGGTAAATCCAACTTTTTTATAAGATTTTATTGCTGGAGGATTTTTATCGATAACCTCAAGAACGACTTCTTTTACGCCATATTTTGCCAGTTTTGGAAGTATGTATTCATACATCCGCACCGTGGCATTCTTACCTCTGAATTTTGGAATAACACCGGTTCCGGCATTGTAAGCCATTTTTCCCGAAGCGGAATCGCGCAAGGCATGAAAGATAAAACCCACCGGTTTTCCTTCGCTAAACAGGCCCACCGAGTGTTCAAGACTAACATCTTCCGAATCGAATTTATCTTGTAAGTTTTCGGGAGTCATTTCAATTTTTACCACGTAGTCGGCAAATGCAGCATTAAATAAGTTGCATAGTTCGTTTATGGTTTGGTTTTCAAGCGTTTGAAATAGCATTTTTTTAGGTTAAAACGGTTAGAATAAGGTTTAAGTATAAAACAAAAAAACCGGCCATTAGCCGGTTTCAGAAAATATGTAGTAAGCTTATAAATTAGCCACCCGGTTTAATGCAGGAATATCTAAAAATTTAATTTTACGTCCCTGTAATTCAATAAGTTTATCATTCTTAAATTCTGATAATAAGCGAATTACAGATTCTGTTGCGGTTCCAACCATGTTAGCCAGCTCTTCACGGGTTAACGAAATTTGAAGTGTATTCTGGTTATCCAGCTCAAAGTTTTCTTTTAAAAGTAGAAGTACTTCTGCCAGTCGCTCACGCACTGTTTTTTGCGCAATATCGGTAATGTAATCGTTGGCTTCACGTAATTCGCGACAAACAATTTGTAACATGTGATGCGAAAACTGCCAGTTGTTCTGAATAAGGTACAACAAGGTTTGGTAAGGAACATGACACAAGGCTGCATCGTCGATTACTTTTGCCGTGGTACAAGCCAGCTCTTGGCTCAGCAACGACCGATAGGCAATAATTTCGCCTTTTTTGGCAAAGCGAATTATTTGTTCTTTGCCGTCAATTCCTGTTTTAAAGATTTTAATAATTCCCCTTGTAACACAGAAAAAACCGGTTAGCCGGCTACCCTCGCGATAAATGATGGTGCCTTTTTTATAAAGCGAACAAGTTTTTTCATAATTCAGCCGGGTAAATTCATCGTCGGTTAACTTCTTAAACAATTGAAAACCACTTAAATTTGTTTCTTCGTCCGACGGCCTTTTAATTGCGCTTCTCATTTCCTGATCTGATTATACGTTTAATACTGGAATAACCTTTATTTAATTTTGCCTTAAAAATACAATTATCTGCATATTTCGAAAAACTATTTATATAGATAGTTAGATGTTGTATATTTGTGTGCAAATGTAATGTAAAGCAATTTAAAATAAGGATGTTATGAAGCATGTAGTAGATATGGCCTGGACCGACAAGTTGGCTTTTGAAACAGATATGGATGGACATAAGGTTGTTATCGACGCCACAGAAGAAGTGGGGGGCAGCGATTTAGGACCTCGTCCGAAGAAATTAATGTTGACCGCATTGGCGGGTTGTACGGGTATTGATGTGGTAATGATTTTGAAAAAAATGAAGGTTGAGCTGGAGGCTTTTAATGTAATTGTTGAGGGTGAACTTACGGAAGAACATCCGAAATATTACAACAAAATGACGATCGTTTACCAGTTTAAAGGTAAGGACCTTCCGATGGCTAAACTGGAGAAAGCTGTTAAACTGTCAGAAGAAAAATATTGCGGTGTTAGTGCTGTGTATCGTGAGGCTGTGGATATGAAAACAGAGATCAGGATCGTGGAATAAATTCCGGTTCCTGAAAAATATATTGAAAGCAATCTTTTTAGGAGGTTGCTTTTTTTATAATTTTATAGGTTATTAAAGAATCTCACTATGTTAAAATCCATTAATCCGGTAACGAACGAAACTGTAAAAACCCATCAGAAACATTCAGAAGAGGGCGTTGAGAAGATCATTAATTCAGTAGATAAAATATGGCACCACTGGCGAAGTACTTCCTTTCATCACCGGGGGCAGTTAATGCAAAATGCAGCCAGTATTTTACGCAGCAAAAAGGAAGAACTGGCTTTGCTGATGGCGCAGGAAATGGGAAAAGTAAGAAACGAAGGAGTTGCCGAAATTGAAAAATGTGCCTGGGTTTGCGAGTATTATGCCGCAAATGCAGAGTCGTTTCTCGAAAATGAAACCATCACTACACAGGCCAGCAAATCGTATGTTTCGTACCAGCCGCTGGGAACCATTTTGGCCGTTATGCCCTGGAATTTTCCTTTTTGGCAGGTGTTTCGCTTTGCTGCTCCGACACTTATGGCGGGCAACACAGCAGTTTTAAAACATGCCAGCAATGTGCCGGGTTGTTCAATGGCTATCGAAGAGATTTTCCGCGAAGCAGGATTTCCAGAAAACGTATTTCGCAGCTTGTTAATTGACAGCTCAATGGTTGAAAAAGTGATTAAACACAAAGCCATAAAAGGAGTGAGCCTTACGGGAAGTACACCGGCCGGAAAAAGCGTTGCTGCATTGGCCGGTGCTGAACTAAAAAAATGTGTATTGGAATTGGGAGGCAGCGATCCGTACCTGATTTTAAAAGATGCCGATTTGGAACTGGCCGCAAAAAAATGCGCTGCAGGCCGCTTGTTAAATGCAGGTCAAAGCTGTATCGGTGCGAAGCGTTTTATCGTTGAGGAGACGGTTTATGCGCATTTTCTGGAGCTTTTCACCCATGAAATGAATGCAGCACGCTTTGGCGATCCGTTCGACGAGGAAAGTACAATGGGGCCAATGGCACGCGAAGATCTTCGCGACGAATTACATCAACAGGTTGTAGATTCGGTAAATAAAGGCGCTGAAGTAATTATAGGCGGCGAAATTCCGCATCGTAAAGGTGCTTTCTATCCGCCAACTATTTTGGAGAATGTAAAACCGGGAATGCCGGCGTATGAGGAAGAACTGTTTGGTCCGGTGGCGTCGGTAATAAAAGTAAAAGACCAGGAAGAAGCCATTCGTGTGGCCAATGATACCGATTTTGGATTGGGGGCAGCAGTGTTTACCAACAACCTGAAAAAAGGCGAACACATTGCCGAAATTGAACTGGAAGCCGGTGCCTGTTTTGTGAATGATTTTGTGAAATCGGATCCGCGTTTACCTTTTGGCGGTATAAAAACCAGCGGATTTGGCCGCGAACTTTCGGCGCACGGTATCAAAGAATTTATGAATGTGAAAACCGTTTTTGTAAAATAATACCAATTGTATTTCAACGTGAGCTTTAAGCGAAACGTTGAGATTACAATGGTTAATGCCGATAATAAACGAAAGAGACTTTAGGAGTTTGCGAACTAAAGACTCATTTTGATATTAAATCGGTATAACGGTCGGTCTATTTTCGTATCCAAGGTTTTAATCCATAGATTTTCCGGCCAACAAACTGACCAAGAAAAAAGCTTCCGAAGAGAAACGGAGCGAGGCCCCAACTCAGTTGTACATCAAAAAATTTACGGATAAATATGATTAGCGGAACAGGTGCATGAATGGCCACAAACCACCAAAATGATAGTTTCCGGAAACCACCGCGCAGGTAGCCAAACGGCAGGCAAACCACAAAGGTAGCCAGGCAGGTGTAAAAAATGTTCCATTCGTGCGTGTGCATGTTTGTAATTTTACGAAATGCTTGATCGTACAAGATGTGCAAGCGTGTTTACCCAGCTTTTTTCGGTGTTTAAACTATCAACCAATTGCAGTTTTTCGCCTCCTTTTTCAAGGAATTCTTCGCCGTATTCCACCCCCAGTTCCAGCGTAGTTTCCAGGCAATCGGTAACAAACGAAGGCGCAGCTATCAGTATTTTCTTTTTGCCTTTGTTGAGCAATTCCGCCAGCAATTCATCGGTAAAAGGTGTCAGCCAGTTTTTCGATAATCGCGACTGAAAACCAACAGAAAAGTCGTCGGATTCCAGGTTTAATTTTTCTGCCAGTAAGCGCGTTGTTTTATAAACGGTAGCGCGGTAACACAATGCTCCATGTTCCGGCATTGCATTTTGGCAATTGCAATTTTCCACTGTAATTCCCGGGTGGCACTTTTCCAAATGCCGGTTGGGTAAACCGTGGTACGAAAAAATAATGTGGTCGAAATCCTGTAGTTTGTATTGTTGAATTCGCTCGGCAAAAGCATCAATAAATTTTGGATCGTGATAAAATTGCCCAACCTCACTTACCTCCGCTTTTATTCCCAGCTTTTTTATCTCTTTTTGTGCTGCAACCAGCGATGTTTCAGTGGTTGACATGGCATGATGCGGAAACAACGGCAACAAGATCAGCTTTTCAAAACCTTTCTTTTTAATGTCTGCCAAAGCTGCTTTATAACCCGGATTTCCGTAGCGCATTCCCATAAAAACTTCGTAATCGTCACCCAGTTCTTCCTGAAGTTTGTGCTTTAACTCATCGGAAATATAAATTAGTGGAGATCCATTTTTGGTCCACAACTGCTGGTATAATTTGGTTGAGTTTTTCACCCTGAACGGAATGATAATCGCGTTCACCAAAAATTTCCGAAGCAGGTACGGAAGATCGATCACACGTTCGTCGTTTAAAAACTCAGTCAGGTATTTCCGAACCGCAGGTACGGTTGGTTTGTCGGGACTACCAACGTTCATCAACAAAACAGCTGTTTTCTTCATTATTTAAAGTCTTCTGCAAATTGGTTAGCAATTGTTCTTCCTTGTTTTATCCGGTCCGCCATTCCAATTCCGTCGCGCATGTTTCCGGCCAGTGTCAGCCCTTTAAATTCGGTTTCTAAATCGCTTATGGCCTGTACTTTTTCTTCACTTTCGAAACTGTATTGCGGAATAGCATGCGGATAACGGAAAATCTCCATCAGATCGGGCTCAAAACTGTCGAGGCCCATCATTTCGCGTACTTCGCGCTCGGCAATTTCTTTTATTTTTTCATCCGGATATTCGAACATTTCGGGCTTTTTAATACCACCCATAAAAACGGAAAGCAAAGCTCCGTTTTCCGGTGCCCGGTTTTTCAGGAACGATCCCGGCAAAAGAATACCCAGCACATCGCGTTTTTCGGCCGAAGGAACCAGTCCTCCAAACGATTTTATCGGGATGCCTTTCCAGTTGTTAAAACCAAGCACCACCTGGGTAACTTTGGCATAACTCATCTTTTCGATCGGCTGAAGTTTTTCTCTGGGTAAGAATGGAAACAAGCCGGGTAAAGCATGCGATCCTGCCGCAGAAATTACATGGGTAAAACTTTGTCCATCCACAGAATAATTAAACTCTCCTTCTTTTTTGACCTCCAGGTTTTTGCAGCCCAGTTTAATATTTTCCTCGCCAATATTTTTTACCAGCGCTTTTACCAGGTTATCCAAACCGTTTTCAACCGAAAATACCTGACGATTGGCTTTTCGAGGAGGTTCCTTTTTACGTGCCTTTTTTTGCTTGATACTTCCACCAATAAAACTGCCATAGTTTTGCTCCAGCCAGTAAAGTTTAGGCAAGGCAAAACGTGTTACCAGTTTTTCCGGATCGCCGGCATAAACACCCGACAGAAAGGGATCGATTGCATTTCGCAAAAAGCTTTTTCCCATTCGGCGGCGCACCATCTCGGCAATTGTCTCATTCGGATCAGTTCCCGGTTTTCGGAAAGGTTCGCCCAGAATACGGAACTTGTCGTACCAGGTAAAAAGGGGAGTGGTAACGGCTTTTATTCCGCCCATTTCCATTGCGTGCCACTTGCCATCCATCCAAATCCAGCGTGCTTCGGCACTTTTGTTGGCGTATTCAAGCGTACAGTCATCTGCCAAATCTTCAAAAAGCTCGGCAGCTTCTTCCTGGCCCATCGAGCCGGTATTTGGCCCAGATTCGAAGACAAAACCATTTTTACGATGCGTTTGAATCACACCACCCGCATGGTCATTCTTTTCAAAAACCGTTACCTTAAAACCAAATTTATTAAGGTAATAAGCTGTTGTAAGTCCGGTTAGTCCTGCCCCAATTACGACAATGTTTAGTTGGTTTTTTTGCATGGTTTTTATAGCGCTTTTGAGAATTTTAAGGTTGCATTCCGCATGTTCGGATCAAGGCTGGCAGCGATGTTTCGCACAAAAAACCGTCCTTGTTTGCTGACATGCAGCTCTTCTTTTGAAACGGATAAAAGTCCTTCTTCAACAAAACCGGCAAGGAATGCTTCGTCGTAAACAATGCTTTGTTTAATAACGTCGGGAGTTGTTTTTAGCACTTGCGCAGCTTCCTCCCACGAAATATAATAGTTGCACATCACTTCGTTAATAACGTGGCGAATGATCTTCTCAGTCTCATTCAGCTGATAACCTTTTTCAATCGTAAATTTCCCGGCGTTGATCTGGTCAACATAGGTATTCGTGTCCTTGGCATTTTGAGCGTAAGCATTCTCCAGCTGACTGATTCCCGTAGCTCCAAAAGCATAAACCTGTCCGGTAGTTTCGCGGGTACAATATCCCTGAAAATTACGGTGTAGTGTCTTGTTTTTAAAGGCAATGCTCAGCTCGTCATCCGGGCGGGCAAAGTGGTCGAGACCAATGGCATCGTAACCGTTTTCAGTTAACAGACGATAACCAACCTCAAACATGGCTAGCTTTTTAGTTGCCGACGGCAAACCGCGTGCATCCAGTATTTTTTGTGCTTTTTTCACCCATGGAACGTGCGCATACGAGAACGTTACCAAACGATCAGGCGACAGACTAATGGCGCGCTCGATGGTTTTAGCAAACGATTCTTCATCCTGAAACGGAAGACCATAGATAAAATCGAAATTCACGCTGGTACCTTCGTGGCTGCGAATCATGGCCACCAAATCTTCCTCGGGAAGAATCGAAGGATCGCGGTTTACATTGTCGAGCACCTCTTTGTTAAAATCCTGAATACCCAAACTAAAGCGGTTAAATTTAAGTGCTACCAAACGATCGATGTAATCTTTATCGAGCATTGCCGGGTGACATTCCATGGCAATCTCCGGCTTGGGAATAAACTCGAAAAGCTCGTGAATCACATTCATAATTTCTTCTACCAACTCAATAGACAACGAGTTTGGTGTTCCGCCTCCCCAGTGCACCTGCGACACTTTTCGGTCGTCGCTAAGCAACTTTTTCACCATTCGGATCTCTTTTTTCAGCGCATCAACATAAACTTCCATTTTGTTTTTGTCGCGCGTGAGGTGCGTGTTACAGCCGCAGAAATAACAGATCTTCGGGCAGAACGGAATATGGATATAAATGGAAATATTCTGTGGATTTTCAGAATTGGACTGTTCCAACACTTTAATGTATTCTTCCGGAGTAAACTCGGGAGAAAAGAAATTTGCCGGTGGATAGCTTGTGTATCTCGGTACCGGGGTGTTGTATTTTTCTATTAGCTTTTGTGATACTTTCATGATACTAATTTAAATAGTCTTAATTGGTTTCTTGTTCATACTTCAGGTAAAAACTTTTTCTGAAGATAAACGGCAACAAGGCAAGTATAAGTATTCCGAGCCCGATTTCTATAGCGAACAGCCCGCGGTAAGTAAGCGCATCGGCCACTTTCCCGCTCATTATGGCAATAACAAGGCTGCTTAGGTGTGTAATTACAATCTGAATGGTAAAATCGGTTCCTTCGCGTCCTTTTCGAACTACGTGCATGCTCATGGTATACACAAATACCGACGACATGGCATAGGCTCCCCAAAGCAGCGCAACACCCAAATAAACCAGCCACAAGGCATGATTGGTGTAGGTTAACCCGAAAAAGAAAGTGGCCACCAGTACATTGATTACCGGAAATATCCACACCGCTTTGGTAATTCCTTTTTTGCGGAGTAGAAAACCTGCAGGTACGGTCATCAGCACACCACAAGCCGTTCCGAATATTCCGGAGATGATTCCAATTTCTTTAATGTCGTAACCCAGGTCAACAAAGTAGGGTTTTATCATGGTTAAAATCCCGATTATTCCTGAATAAAACAGGAAAAGCAACAAAAGGTGAGCGCCAATTTTTTTCTGTCTGAAAAAGTAGATAAACTCCAGTGGCGATACATTTTTTGTTGAACGATCGATTTCTTTTCCGTTGCGTGCGTTGTACAACGACACCGGAATAAGTGCAAACAACACAAACAAGCCAAGCGAGCGCAACAACCATAACCAACCCCAATAATGGTAAATAATGAGTAGAACACCGCTGCCCATCATGGTTCCGATAAAACTACCGGCTGATTGCATGCTGTTTCCCAGGCTACGTTCGTTTTTGTTCAGAATAAGAATGGCAAACGCATCGGTAGCAATATCCTGTGTTGCCGAAGCGGTAAACGCAATTACCATCAAAATGATAATGGTGGTAAAATCAGTTTGCAGGTTTAAGTACCCGATGCTCATAATTATCAATGCATAAAACGCCTCCGACGTGATGATCCAGCGGCGGTAGTGTCGTTTGTTTTTACTGGTTTTATCCACCAGTGGGGCCCACAGCATTTTCAGAATCCACGGCAGTTTTATCAACTGGATATAACCGATGGATTCGAGCGAGTAATTCTCCATCCGCATGATCACCGGGATCACCGTAGAGAAAAAACTCATCGGGATCGACTGCGCCAAATAGAGGCTCAGCAGCGTATAGTATTTTTTAATTTCGCTATTTCTCATTTTAGAAGTTTACCTTCAAGTTTACACCTGCCGTTGCAGGTTTTCCCAACTGGGTATAAGCATTTTGAAGCGATGAAATCTCAAAATAATAGGAATTGTACGAGGTATCCAAAATATTCTTCGCCCATATATCAAATTGAAATTTGCCGGAGAAGAAAGATACTTTGGCGTCAACCAAACCATAATAATCCTGGTACAACGAATTGTTCAAGTCCCAGTAGTGTTTCCCAACTCCACGGTACGAAAGATGAGCAACCATTTTTTCCAGGAAGCTGTTCTCGAACTCAAAGGTTTTGTTGATGCTGGCATTAACAGTCGAACGCGGTACGTAAGGAATATAATTGTCGTTGTAATTCAGCTCATCGCTAACCACATAATCCGAGAAAGTGGCTTTTGTATAACCGTAACCAATTGTTGCTTCCAGGTTATCTACCGGGCGCGCTCTCACAAACAGTTCCACTCCTTTACTAACCGATTCTCCGGCATTGTTTTTCATGTTTCCACGGCCTCCCGGAACGGGTACATCAATTTGCTGGTCTTGCCAGTCGATGTAAAACAAAGCAGCATCAAAATACAGGCGGTGGTTCGCCAACGACGATTTAAATCCCCACTCGTAGTTCCAGCTTTGCTCGGCATCGTACGAACGGTTTTCCAAATCTACCGATGAGTTGGTGTTAAAACCACCCGATTTATATCCTTTCGACACGGTTGCGTAGGTGTTGAATTCATTGGTGAACTCGTATTTTAAAGCCACTTTTGGAAGAATCTCTGTAAATGTTTCTTCGTAATTTTCTGAAATGGAAGTGTTCCAAGGGCCTCCTCCAACCGACATGGCCATTGAATAATCCAGTTTGTCTTTTTCAACATCGAGTCGGATTCCTGCAGTTAAGGTCAGTTTTTCAATTAAAAAGTCGTTTATAGTTGACTGGTGGAAAAGCGCAAAACCTGAAATATCGAATTTACTTCTGATGTCCTGTTGCATGTTCGAGTGATACAGGTCGCCAAAGGTTTTCTGATCCATCGTCTGGTAAAAGCCGTAAGCCCCGAACAACCAGTTGTATCGTTCGTTATTCAGCGATTTTGCTACAAATTCCTGCGACCACATATCCTGGTTATCGCCAATTTCGAAAAAGTAAACCGAGTCGGCTGTAAAGTCCTGATCAACCGCCATTACACCGTCGTAATACTGGTAACTGGTTGTCGATGTCAGCTCAAAATCGTCGGTGCGGTATTTAAAAATCAGTCCATCCGAGAACAAATCGCGTTTGTATGTGCTTTCCTGATTATAATTGACTTTACCGGCAGTATTGGTTTCTGTGTTATACAGGGCATACGGAAATCCGTACTGTTCACTGTTTTCGAAAGTCGCAATATTTTCAAGTGTCAACTGGTCAGATATCTTCCAAACCAAACGTCCGCGAAGGCTGAAAGAGTACTGATCATCAGCCGGATCGCCATCAAATTCGTTGGTAAAATAACCGTCGTGTGCCATGTAATTACCACTTAACGAAAAACCAACCTTATCGCTGATTGTATTGTAGTGGTTCACATTTACGTTGTAGTAGCCATGTGTGCCGGCCGACAGGTTCATATTTGTGCCTTCGAAATAAAGCGGCGATTTACTGAAAACATTGATGATTCCGCCCATTGTATTTCGGCCATACAACGTTCCTTGCGGACCACGCAGTACTTCAATTCGGTCGATATCGAAGAAGTCGAAACCAAAAGTTGTTTTTTCAAAATACGGCACATTGTCAACATACAGTCCAACCGATGGCGAGCCAAGACGCGAACCAATTCCGCGGATAAACACCGGCGATTGTAATTTCGATCCGTAATCCATCATAAAAAAGTTGGGTACTTTCGAAGAAATATCAGCGAGGCTGGTGATTTCGTCGTTGGCAATCATTCGTGCAGAAATAAGTGAAATCGATGCCGGAACGTCCTTCACTCGCGGAAGTTCTTTTGCCGATTTAACGGTAATCTCGTCGATTAAAATATCGTTCGTTTCGGTGGTGTCGGTTATTACCCTGATATTCTGGGCGTTTGCGTAGCCTGCAATCACTAAAATGAAGACAAGCAGAAGATTGATCTTTTTCATTTTTTTAAGTTGTTCATCCAATTAACAAAATATATTGAATTTTGTTAATCTTTTCGAGAATAGATAACTGGGTCATTCCTATTGGAGAAATGGAGGTATATTTCTAAGTCATAAAGCTTTATGCCACGGCCGGAGGTGGACGGCAAAACAGGGAGTCGAGAATTATATCTTTAGCATAAAAGCGGAGCGATTGATGGACTTTCCACTTTTGATTACTACAAAGATTATTGCAATTGTTATGGGTTTCAAAATCAATTTCGGGTTGATCAAAAAACGCCAATGATCTGTCGGCATTAGCATGTGCTTGATTTACATGGTACTCGATCTGTATCGATTTTTCGGCAATTTGAATTTTTCCCTCGGTAGCCTGCTCAACACCAAAAAGCAAAAACCAGGCATAACAAGCAATAAATGCAATGTAGGGAATATGGGTTGTAAATATGCCGACTGTAAACATCTTTTTGCGTTGTTAGTTCCTGTAAGTCGGGCAAATATAATAATATATCGTTGCAAATACCGATCGAATGAGCTGTTTTAAAATATGCCCGAAAAAGCTACTTTTGTGGCTAACCAACATTTTTAAAATGAGATTGTTTAAGGCATTAATTTTATTGTTTATAATGGCATCGTGCACACCAAAAGAAAAAGTTGACCTGATTGTTTCGGGAGGCTCTGTTTATACTGTTGATGAGGCGTTTTCAACTGCTGAGGCATTTGCTGTTAACAAGGGAAAAATTGTGGCCGTAGGTTCTTCTCAAGAAATCCGCGACAAATACGAATCGGATAATATTTTTGATGCAAAAGGACAATTTGTTTACCCGGGATTTAATGATGCACACTGTCATTTTAACGGTTATGCCGTGAATCTGATGCAATATGCCGATTTACGCGGCACAAAAAGTCCGGATGAAATTTATGCCTTGTTAAAGGAACATCACGATAAATTTGGAGGCGAATGGATTTTGGGAAGAAGCTGGGATCAGAACGATTGGGAAGACACTAGTTTTCCTGACAAAACAAAACTGGATGAGCTATTCACCGACATTCCGGTTTACCTGGTTCGTGTTGACGGACACGCCGGATGGTGCAACTCAAAAGCTTTGGAGTTGGCAGAAATAGATGCGGATACAAAAGTTCAGGGTGGGGAAGTGTTAGTGAAAAACGGCGAACCTACGGGAATTCTAATCGATAATGCCATGGGGTTTGTTGGTAAACTGATTCCGGAGATTACTGCGGAGCAACAGGAAAAAGGTTTGTTGGAGGCGCAGAAAAACTGTTTTGCCGCCGGGCTTACATCGGTTACCGATTGCGGACTGGATAAAGCAACCATTTTGCTGATGGATAAAATGCAAAATGCCGGCAATTTAAAAATGCGGGTGAATGCTATGTTGAATCCTACGCAGGAGAATTTTGATTATTTTGTGAAAAAGGGAGAAGCCTACAAAACCGATCGTTTGCTGGTGAATACCATAAAAATATATGCCGATGGAGCGCTGGGATCAAGAGGAGCACTGTTAATGGCTGATTATTCGGATGACAAAGGAAACAGCGGCCTGCAGATTGAAACGCAGGATTATTACGATATGATTTGTCAGTTGGCCTACGACAATAATTTTACGGTAGCAACACATGCCATTGGCGACGGTGGAAACCGTTTAATGCTGGATACCTACGGCAAGTTTCTGAAAGGTAAAAACGATCGTCGCTGGCGAATCGAACATTCGCAGATCATTAATCCGGATGATTTTAAAAAGTTTGCCGAGTTTTCTGTTGTACCATCCATTCAGCCAACACACTGCACAAGCGATATGCCTTGGGCAGAAGATCGTTTGGGGCCGGAGCGCATTAAAGGTGCTTATGCCTACCAAACCTTACTGAATCAATTGGGATGGGTGCCTGCCGGAACCGATTTCCCGGTAGAAAATATTTATCCGCTATATACCTTTTATTCGGCTGTGTTCCGCACCGATCATGAAGGTTGGCCCGAAGGTGGCTGGCACAAAGATGAAGGATTGACACGCGAACAAACGCTGCGCGCCATGACAAGCTGGGCTGCTAAATCATCGTTCGAAGAAGATGAAAAAGGCGCTTTAACCCCGGGAATGTGGGCCGACTTTGTTATTCTTGATACTGATCTGATGAGTGCTTCGTCCGAAGAAGTGTTAGAAACAAAAATATTAAGTACCTGGAGTGCCGGGGAAAAAGTATTTTAAAAATAGCGCCTCACTTTTTTGCAGTAATTCATGTATTCCATTCCGTAATTTTCGCGCATAAAACGCTCTTCTTTCAGAATAAAAAAGTGGATGGAAAATAGTGTAAGTAAACTTATTCCCATAAAAAATGGAGTGGGGAATATTAACGAAATTCCAGCAAACAAAAAGTTTATGGCCAGGAAAAAAGGATTGCGCGACTGAGCGTAAATTCCGCCAGTTACCAGTTTACCTAAATTACTCTCGTTTAATCCAAAACGCAGCGATTGGTTTAGATCGCGTAAAGTGAACAGCATTAATAGGTTGGCGATAAAAATAAATGTGATTCCACATATTACCAAAAAAATCTTGCCGGTAAGTAAGGGTTGCAATGCATCAGGAAGTATAGAAAATTGAATGAAACCTGCTTTATAAACAAGCTCGATTATATACACCAGAAAAAAAATGGCTAGAACAAAAGTAGAAACTACTTTCGCGACCTGCTTTTTACCGGAGGATAACTTTATTCCTTTCCTTTTTAAAACAAAGTAGCGAATGCCAATTTGCAGGCAAAAAAGCAAAAAGCCAAACATTGGTATTAAACGAATGATTTCCACGAAATAAAAGTACGTGAAGCAACTCTTAAAGCAAAAAAATCCCCGGCAAAAATTACCGGGGACATGAGTTACATATTTTGTGTATCTTCTAAATATTCGGGAACGAAATACCAATCATTAATGGAGCGCCTTCCGGGCCTTTTCCATCTTTAAACAACGGCGTCATACTGTAATTGGCAAATATGCAGAAGTCGCCAAAACCGATACGTCCGGAAAGTTCGTATTTCCATTGATTTACGTGGTAGCCGCTTTTCGATTTTTCTTTGTCGCCTTTGTAATATTTGTATTTGGTGTGCGAGCCCAGGTAAAGACTACCAATAACTCCACCGGCCAAATACATGCGCGAACTACCCATACGAAGCGGAGTTTTTACTTCAAGCATTAACGGTGCAGTAATGTAGTTTACGTGTAATTTCGATTTTTTAATGCTGTGTCCGTCGTTGTCGTTAGGCAGGTTTACAGGAACAATAATTCCATCACCATTATATTTTTCAATGGTTACCGGATCGTTAAACGTGTAGTCGTTAAAACTGAGTCCAAGTCCGGTTACAACACCAAAGGTTTTGCGTTCGTTTTTAAAAGCAAATTCGGCAAAATTTAGGTTCCAGGTGAGTGATTTTCCGGGATTAAGATCCAGAAAATCACCATCATAATCACTAAATTCAGGATTATTGTTGTAGATTGAATAATCGGTTCCGGTCATAATATTTACACCCACTTCAAGCCCTGCCCAATGTGGATTAAATCGTCCCGACCATTTTGGGCGGTTATTGTCTTTTTCAACTCTTACGTAAGTTCCGTTATGGCCTTCAATTACTTTAAATGTGCGGCGTCCGATTCTCACATGAGTAGTGTCGCCCCAGTCGTCGGTAATAACTTCAACGCCGTCGCCAACTACCACTTGAACTTTATCGTCGTTTTCAACAACGGTAACCACATTCTTTTTTAATACATTAACTTTTGTTGTATCGTTTTGCGCGAATAGATTTGTGCTCAGTGCGCAGCATAAAATTAGTGTCAATAATTGTTTCATCTTTCTTCGTTTAAATGTTTCTGATGCTGTGACGGACGTACGGTTTTAAAAGTTACAGTAAATTTATTTTTATTTTCCGGGAAAAAGAGTAGATTCCTGAATCCGTAGCTTATTTTCACGGAAAATGGCATGAAAAAATGTTGGGTGGTTTCATTTTCATGGAAAATGGCATGAAAAAATGGTTTTTAAAGCTTTTTTCGCGGAAAATGACGTGCCGAACTGTTTAGCAAACCTTTTTTCGCGGGAAATGGGATGAAAAAATGATTTGTGGTCTCATTTTCACGGAAAATGACATGAAAAAGTATTTCGGCAATGTTTTTTCCGGAGAAATGAGTTGAAAAAGTATTTTGCTGCTTTTTTTCGCGGAAAACAGCCTTGTGAAATTTACTGCTTCATTTTCGACAGAAATATTAGGGACGCTTTAGCTTCTTTAAAAAAATATTACTCACTCGCCTCATTTCTTCCGGGAATAGAAAACGCCAGCAAACGCGATTCGTAGGTGTAATTCACCACTCTACCATTGTTGTTGGTTTCGTATTCAAACCGGTCGTCAGAAATATTTGCAATCAAATCGAGACCGGCTTTTGAGATCTTTCGTAAATTGAGTTTCTCTTTTACGCGGTCGGCCAGCAGCATTTCATCATTGTATGTTTCTGCAGGGATAGTAATGTACATGGTTGCCAAAGTGGCGCTTGGTTGAGCCGTATTTATCGAGGCAGTGATTGAGTGCATTTCTTCAGGAACGATAAGCGTTTCGCGCATGGCCAGTAATACATCAGGAGTCTCCGTTATACTATTCTCCTCAAAGATGTCTTTAACGGCTGGCCTTTTAGGACTGATTTCTTCTACCGGCACCGGTGTTTCTTTAGGTGTATTTTCGGCAACTTCAGTTTTTATATCGTTTTCCGGAACGATTACCGGAGTTTCTTCAATTGTTTGTTGTGGTGTTTTTTCCACTTCTGCAATTTGCTGAGATAAGTTTTCTTGAATGGCGTTATTTCGGTTTACAAGATTAAAAATTAGAAGGCCAAGAATTAAAACAGCCGCCACCCGGCTTGTCCAAAGCAGAATTGTTTTGCCCGGCGCTTTTTTGTACAGCTTTTTCTTATTCCCAAAAACAATGCTTTCATCGGCCTTCAATTTGGTGTTCTGGAAAGCTGCTGCCTGTTTTTCCTTTTCCGGATGACTGGCCAGGTAAGTTGCAAATTTTTGTTTCTCATCCTCGCTTAAGTCGTTTTCGAGCAATGCAATGGCAGCAGTGTTAAAAGCTTCTTCATTATCGAAGCTGCTTTTATAAAGCTCTGTTTTTTTGCCAAAAGCCACCTTTTCGGGCTCCAGCGAAATAGGTTCGTAAAGGTCCAGTTCCTGTTTCAAATCGGGGTTTTCTTTCAGAAACGCAATAAAGCTATCGATCATCCCTTCATCGAGGTTGCCCTCCAGGTAATCGATAAAATAAGCTTCGTAATTTGTTCTGTTAATCTCTTTCATTTCCGCCCCTCTTTCTATGCCACAGCCTCGATGCTGCCAATATATTTCTTCAAAAACAACCTTGCCCGATAAATATACACCTTCACCTGTGATTCGCTTAAATTGGTCAGTTCGCCAATTTCCTGGTAGTTGTATCCCTCGTAATCGCGCAACAACACTACCATTCGTTGAATCTCCGGTAGTTTATTCACGGCTTCCTGAAGTATTTCGCTCAAATCGGAATAATTGCTTTCGTGTCCTTCTTCCGGTAAGCTCAAATCCTCCGCAAATGCCGAACGTTTTTCCTTGCGTATTCGGTCGATCATCGTGTGGTAGGCAGTGGTAAAAAGGTATGATTTTACTTTCGTGCCATCCACATTATCGTGGTTCTTCCACAATTTCTCGTAGCTGTCCTGTACAATATCCTGAGCGGCATGTACGTCTTTAATGCTCTTTAGCACAAATCGGTACAGACGATCTGAGTAATTGTCAACTGCAAGGTTATATTCGGTAATTGTCATTTGTTTCTGAACCTCGTTCGTAAAATACGACGGACAAGTTACGGGATAGTTACAGTAGAAATAAAAAAAGCTCCGAATTTGTTCGAAGCTTTTCATTTATAGTAGTTTTTGTTTTATTCAATTATCTCCACCCAACCATGAGTGTCGGGTTCGTCGCCATATTGAATGGCGCGAAGTTTATTGTACAGTTTTGTCGACCATTCTCCGGCTTCTTCCTGGTTGCCGTATTTAAACCACTTGTCGTTGTCGTTATCGTAAATACCTTTAATTGGCGAAATTACTGCTGCAGTACCGCAGGCACCTACTTCGTCAAACTCAGCCAGTTCTTCGTACGGAACTTTGCGGCGCTCAACCTTCAATCCCATTTCTTCGGCCAAAACGATGAGGCTTTTGTTGGTGATCGATGGAAGAATAGAAGCCGATTCCGGTGTAATGTAAGTGTTGTTTTTTATGCCAAAGAAGTTGGCCGGTCCACATTCGTCGATGTATTTTTTCTCTTTACTGTCGAGATAAAGTACTGCCGAGAAACCGTTTTTCTTCGCTTTTTTACCTTCGTACATGCTGGCAGCGTAGTTTCCGCCAACTTTATATTTTCCAGTTCCTTGCGGAGCAGCACGGTCGAATTCGCGATAAATTACGAGGTTGGTTGGCTTAAATCCTTCAGGGAAATAAGGACCAACGGGCATTACAAATACCATAAACAGGTATTCTTCGGCCGGAGCAACACCAATTTGCGGTCCGGTACCAATTAACAGCGGGCGAATGTACAATGCAGCACCCGATTCGTAAGGCGGAACAAAGCGCTCATTCATTTTAACAGCCATTCGAACAGCCTCCTGAAATTTCTCAACCGGAAGTTTAGCCATCAGAATACCATCAGCAGAATTTTGCATACGTTTGGCATTTTCATCCATGCGGAAGACCCTGACTTTACCATCTTTTCCTTTAAAGGCTTTCAGGCCCTCAAAAGCTTCCTGCCCATAGTGCAATGCCGTTGCCGACATGTGAATATTAATGACGTTTGATGAGCTGATCTCCAATTCTCCCCACTTGCCGTCGCGATAGTAGCAACGAACGTTATAGTCTGTGTCACGGTATCCAAACCCAATGTTTTGCCAATCGAGATTTTCCATTGTTTACGTTTTAAGTCTGCTTGTTGTATTCTATTTTGCAACTTTTGTTGCATTAGCAAAGTAAGCGATTTTTCTTTAATCAAAGCAGGAAATTAATCATGAAACCCGTTTGTAGTAAATGTTTTATAACGTACAGGTAATTTCTGATTTTTTTAATTGAATAAGATTTTGACGTTTTTTCTGTAAATTTTATTCGAAAGGCCTGAATAATATTTCAAAATAACAAAAGTGCAGATTTATGGAAAAAGAGGCCTATTTCAATTTTTCGTTGTTTTTATGGCGATCGCCATCGCGTTTTGTTTTTTTCTCCATGTTTTTCAGAAAGGCTTCATTCAGGTCAACACCGGTTTGATTGGCCAGACAAATCAAAACCCAAAGTACGTCGGCTATTTCATCGGCAAGGTTATATTCTTCGTCCGACTTTTTAAATGATTGGTCGCCATATTTTCGCGCCATAATACGCGCCAATTCACCCACTTCTTCGGTAAGAATTGTCATGTTCGTCAATTCGCTAAAATAGCGCACGCCAATGGTTTTTATCCATTCATCAACCTGTTTTTGGGCTTCGGGTAATGTAAGTTCGTTTTTCATTCGTCTTGAATTTTGTGGTTACGGGAATTAAAAATCCTTTTGTTTCGAGTCGATGATAATGGTTACCGGACCGTCGTTAATCAAGGCAACATCCATCATTGCACCGAATTTTCCGGTTCCTACTTTTTTGCCAAGAGCGGCGTCCATGGCAGCTATAAATTTTTCGTACATCGGAATCGAAATATCAGGTTTGGCAGCCCGTATATACGATGGTCGGTTGCCTTTTTTTGTGTTGGCCTGCAGCGTAAACTGGCTTACTACAATAATGTCGCCGTCAATATCAATTACCGAGCGGTTCATCACTCCGTTCTCATCATCAAAAATTCGAAGTTGAGTCGACTTTTTTACCAGGTAATCAATGTCTTCCTGTGTATCCTCGTTTTCTATTCCCACCAGAATTAATAAACCATTTTTTATGGCCGATATTTTTTCGCCTTCAACGGTTACCGAGGCCTCTTTTACTTTTTGAATGACAACACGCATGTGCTTTTTACTTTTTCGATGGCTAATTTATAAAAACAATAATCCTTTCTCAACTTTTATTATTTAGTTTTGTTTGAGGAACTGACATAAAAATTAAACAGAATAAATGAGAAAAGTCGTATTACTTTTACTTTTGTTTGGATTGCCATTTTGGATGTTTGCACAAAATGCTGCAGTAACCGGAAAAGTTGTGGATGCAGTAAGCAACGAGCCGTTGCCATTTGTTAACGTGCTGGTTTCGGGTACATCAAACGGTACGGTAACAGATGAGGAAGGACATTTTGAGTTTAGAAACTTAACACCTGGATTTATCAGAATTGAAGCAAGTTTTGTAGGCTATAAAAAAGCTATTTCTTCTGAAGTTGAGGTAACGAATTCAAGCACTCATTTTGTAGATATATTACTCGAAAAGTCGGTATCGAAACTTGATGAGGTTACGGTTACGGCTTCTCCATTTCGAAAAACCATTGAAAGCCCGGTTTCGTTGCGTAGTATTGGTATTGGAGAAATTGAAAAAAGCCCCGGTGCCAACCGCGATATTTCAAAAATCATTCAGTCATTTCCTGGGGTACAGTCAACGCCCGCTTTCCGAAACGATATTATTATTCGTGGCGGCGGCCCGTCGGAGAGTCGTTTTTACCTCGATGGTGTTGAGGTACCGTTTATCAACCACTTTGCCACACAGGGCGCTTCCGGTGGTCCGGTTGGTATTTTAAATGCCGATTTTATTCGCGAGGTAAATTATTACTCAGGTGCTTTTCCGGCCAATCGTGGAAATGCTTTAAGTGGTGTTATGGAATTCTACCAAATCGATGGAAACGAAAAGAAACTGAATTTTCACGGAACACTTGGAGCATCGGAAGTTGCAGCAACATTGGATGGCCCGATAGGTGAAAAAACAAACTTTGTTGTTTCTGTACGTCAGTCGTATTTGCAGTTTTTGTTTAGCGCGCTGGAACTGCCTTTTTTACCCACATTTACCGATATGCAGTTTAAAATGCGTACCCGTTTCGATAAAAAGAATGAGTTGACTTTGATTGGTTTGGGAGCCAACGATTTGTTTGAATTAAACGAAGACATTGAAGATCCGGACGACGAGCAAAAGTACATTCTCAGCGAAATTCCGGTGAACAAACAATGGTCGTACACGGTGGGGGCGGTTTACAAACATTACCGCGATAACAGTTACCAGACTTTTGTGGTAAGTCGCAGTCATTTAGATAACAACGCCTATAAATATCTCGATAACGACGATAGTTCCGAAGAGAATAAAATTCTGGATTACGACTCGCAAGAGGCCGAAAACAAGTTCCGGTTCGAGAACACCTCGCGCATGGATGGTTTTAAGCTGAATTTTGGTGCTAATCTCGATTTTGTGAGCTACAAAAACAGTTCTCAATTCCGCCGCTTTTACGACGACCAGCCGGTTGATGTAATGTACAACACCGATCTAAACCTGGTAAAATATGGATTGTTTGCGCAGTTGAGCAAATCGGTTTTTAGCGAACGATTGGCTTTGTCGCTTGGTGTGCGTGCTGATGCCAATAATTACTCGTCGAGTATGAAGAATCTCTTGGATCAGTTTTCGCCACGTTTTTCAGCATCGTATACCTTAACCGATCAGTGGAGCCTGAATTTTAATACCGGTCGTTATTACCAGTTGCCCGCTTATACTTCGCTGGGATACAAAGAAAACGATGTTTTGGTAAACAAAGCCAACAACTTGAAATACATTGCGGTAGATCATATTATTGGCGGATTGGAATATCGCCCAAAACCAACAATTCAGCTATCAGCCGAGGCATTTTGGAAAGGTTATTCGCAATATCCGTTTTCGGTGAATGATCAGGTAAGTCTGGCAAATTTGGGAGCCGATTTTGGTGTGGTTGGTGATGAAGAAGTGGTTTCAACTTCAGAGGGAAGAGCTTACGGAGCCGAGTTTCAGGCACGTATTAACTCAACCGACGGATTTAATTTTAACCTGTCGTACACCTTGGTGCGCAGTGAGTTTAAAGACGGAGAAGGTTCGTATATTCCATCGAGTTGGGATGCCAAACACCTGATTACGCTCACAACAACCAAAGACCTGAAACGCAACTGGCGGGTAGGAGCACGTTGGCGTTTTGTGGGTGGTTTGCCTTACACTCCGTGGGATATAGAAAAATCCTCGCTGGTGGAAGCATGGAATTTACAGGGCGAACCGTATTACGATTACACGCAGTTAAACGCTAAACGCTTCGATCCTTTTCATCAGCTTGATATTCGTGTCGACAAATCCTATTATTTCGATAAACTCACGGCTAAATTCTACATCGACATTCAAAACCTGTACAATTTCCAGGCGCAGCAGAACGATATTGTTGTACGTGCCGAAGATGCAAACGGGAATTTTATTACAACCGACAACGGAACGCGTTATGTGCTGAATGAAATCGAAAACAAGTCGGGAACTGTTTTACCAACCATCGGAATTATTATCGAATTTTAGATCAACCGGAATAGGTAAAAACCTTGTTTCATGAATCTTTATAAATAGAGGAAGCTCATAACACTTCAAAAGCTGTTGTGTTATCTTTCATTTTTTAGGTTGGATCCTGTAAAAGCGGGATGCAGAAGTACAACAATGTCTGTTGCTTCCTAAAAAAAGAGTTCTTACTTTTATAAAATTGATACTGAATCAACAAAAACTAATAGATCATGATGAATCGAAAACTTCGTATGGGAATGGTTGGTGGAGGAACCGACGCGTTTATTGGGGCAATACACCGATTGGCCGCTTTTATGGATAACCAAATAGAACTTGTTTGCGGCTGTTTTAGTGTTAACCCTGAAATCTCAAAACAATCAGGGAAGTCCTATTTTTTACCGGATGACAGAGTTTATGCAACCTATCAGGAAATGTTTGAAAAAGAAGCCAAACTTCCCGAAGGTGAACGCATGGATTTTGTATCGATCGTAACGCCCAATTTTGTGCATTTTGCTCCGGCGTTAATGGCACTTAAAAATGGTTTTCATGTGGTGCTGGATAAACCAATTACTTTTACGCTTGATGAAGCTTTGCAACTAAAAACGAAACTTGAAGAAACCGGGTTAACACTGGCTTTAACACATGTTTATTCGGCATATCCGGCTGTTAAACAGGCAAAACAAATGGTGGCTGACGGACGTTTCGGAAAAATCAGAAAAGTATATGTTGAATATCCGCAGGGCTGGCTTTCATCGAAAGTGGAAGATGCCGGCAATGCGCAGGCTAGTTGGCGTACCGATCCAAAACGTTCGGGTAAAGCCGGTTGTATGGGCGACATTGGAACTCATGCACACCAGTTAGCTGAATATATAACAGGCTTAAAAGTAACGGAGCTTTGTGCCGAACTCAACGTTTTTGTTCCTAATCGATTGTTGGATGATGATGGTGCTGCTTTGTTACGTTTCGATAATGGAGCAAAAGGAGTATTAATGGCCAGTCAGGTGGCAGCCGGCGAAGAAAACGCTATTAAACTTCGGATTTATGGCGAAAAAGGCGGTCTGGAATGGAACCAGCACGAACCCAATACATTGCTCTTAAAATGGACCGATCAGCCGGCGCAGATCTTACGAACCGGAACCAGTCTTGATGCTGCGGCAGCTTTGCACAATACACGAACTCCGGGCGGGCACCCTGAAGGTTACCTGGAGGCCTTTGCTAACATCTACCGCAATTTTGCACTTACCGTTCGTGCCAAAGCCAATGGCGAAGAGCCTACACCCGAAATGCTCGATTTCCCGGGAGTGGAAGATGGTATTCGCGGAATGCAATTTATCGATACGGTAGTTAGCGCCGGGTACAACGATGAGGTGAAATGGGTAAAATTTGGCGAAATAATTTGACATGAATGAGCAGATGACTTCAGGTCGCTTGCTCATTAAAATATATATGAACTAAAAACTAAAACAATAATGGCAAGACCAGTAACACTTTATACCGCACAATGGGCCGATCTACCAATTGAAACCATGTGTCAGAAAGCGAAACAATTTGGCTACGATGGTTTGGAGCTTTGTACCTGGGGCGAGCACATAAATGTACCAATAGCCGATCAGGCCTACTGCGATAGCAGAAGAGAATTACTCAATAAATACGATCTCGCGCTGTATACGATCTCAACACATTTGGATAGTCAGTGTGTTTGCGATCCTATCGATCAACGGCATAAAAACATTGCCAGTGCTCATGTTTGGGGCGATGGCGATCCGGAAGGAGTGCGCCAGCGGGCAGCCGAAGAAATGGTAAAAACAGCTGAAGTTGCAAAACGTTTGGGAGTAGATACCGTGGTTGGTTTTACCGGAAGCCCCATTTGGCACATGTTATACTCGTTTCCGCCGGTATCAGCCGAAATGGTTGAAGAAGGCTATGCCGAATTTGCACGCCGTTGGAAACCGATTCTCGACGAATACCAAAGTTTGGGTGTAAAATATGCACTGGAAGCACATCCTACCGAAATTGTTTTTGATATTCACACCGCTCATCTGGCACTAAAGGCACTGGATTATCATCCTGCTTTTGGTTACAACTACGATCCCAGCCATTTGGGCTATCAGCACGTGGATTATGTGCGTTTTATATACGAGTTTGCCGATCGTATTTTCCATGTACACATGAAGGATGTGTACTGGAGCGATGTGCCAACCGGTGTGGGTGTTTTTGGCGGCCACATGGAATTTGGTGATAACCGCCGTTATTGGAATTTCAGAAGTATGGGAAGAGGAAAAATTCAGTTCGAGAACATTATTCGGGCATTGAATGATATTGGTTATAACGGACCGCTTTCGGTAGAATGGGAAGACAGCGGAATGGACCGTGAAGCCGGGGCTGCAGAATCCTGCGAATTTGTTAAAAAGGTTGACTTTGCACCGTCGAATATTGCGTTTGACGATGCCATGCAAAAAGAATAAAAAGAAAGAAATAGACAACTTTACAGGCCGGAAGCAACAACGCTTCCGGCTTTCTTTTTTTTGTACTTTCACGAAAATTAAAATCAGAGAGAAAAAATGACCAAATCAAAATACCACAAAACATTTGACCAAGATGTGTTTGCTGCCAACAATGGCATAAAATTGGTAGAAGCGAAACCCGGCTATGCAAAATCGATCATGGAAATTAAACCAAGTCATTATAATTCAGTCGGAATTGTGCATGGTGGAGCTTTGTTCACTTTGGCTGATTTTACTTTTGCCGTAGCATCTAATTCGCACGGAAGGGTGGCGCTGGCTATCGATGCCGAAATTTCCTTTTTTAAAGCTACATCAACAGGAACATTAACAGCTGAGGCAAAGGAGATTTCGCTAAACGGAAAACTGGGTACTTACCTGGTTGAGATTAAAAACGAAGCAAATGAACACATTGCGCATTTTAAAGGAACAGTTTATCGCAAGAAAGATAAAATTGAGTTTGAGTAATTCTTCGCTTATTTACGTTTTGTTTCGCAGTACGTTAATAAGTGATCACGAAGAAATAAAAAGTCGACATTAAAAATGGATAACTTAAAATTATTCTACAAATTTGAGGTCGGTTTCGCGAAAGAAGATCTTCTTGAGCTAAATACAAATGAATTAAGATTTATTTTCTAATACCAACTAAATATTAAAATGACTAATAGAAGAGACTTTATTAAAACATCGGCAATGGCAACAGCGGGCGTAGGGATTGCGTCAAGTATGCCTTTAGCGATGGAATCGTGCTCGGGAGCAAACGAAAAACTGGTTTGTGGTTTGATAGGGGCGAAAGGTCAGGGTTTTACTGATCTTCAGGCTTTCTTAAAACAAAAAAATACGGAGTGCGCGGCCATTTGCGATGTGGATGAGAAGATTATGAACCAACGTATTGCCGACGTTGAGAAAATCCAGGGAACCAAACCAAAAGGATTTAAAGATTTCAGAAAATTGCTTGAAGAGCCCGGTATTGATGTGATCATTATTGGTACGCCAGACCACTGGCACTGTTTGCCTTTTGTGTATGCAGCACAGGAAGGAAAACATATTTTCTGTGAAAAACCGCTGGCAAACTACATCGAAGAGATCAACATTATGGAGCGTGCCTGGAAACGTTACGGAACAATTGCCCAGGTAGGGCAATGGCAGCGTAGCGACAAGCACTGGAAAGATGCTGTTGATTTTGTTTACACCGGCGCGCTGGGAAAAATTCGTACCGTACGTTGCTGGTCGTATCAGGGTTGGATGAAATCGATTCCGGTAATGCCCGACGGACCTGTTCCTGCAGGTGTTGATTACGATATGTGGTTAGGACCTGCAAAAGCACGTCCGTTTAACCCGAACCGTTTTCACTTTAATTTCCGCTGGTTCTGGGATTATGCCGGTGGTTTAATGACCGACTGGGGTGTGCACATCATCGACTACGGTTTATACGGTATGAAAGCCAAGGCACCTAAATCTATTATGGCAATGGGGGGCAAATTTGGTTACCCTGATGATGCTTGCGAAACTCCTGACAGTATGCAGGCATTATACGAATTCGACGATTATACCTTGCTTTGGGACCACGGTTTGGGAATCGACGGTGGTTACTATGGCCGCAGCCACGGAGTAGGTTTTGTTGGTGAAAACGGAACTTTGGTGGTTGACCGTAACGGCTGGGAAGTTATTCCTGAAGGTGGCAGAAACCCAAGAATGGAGCGCGTTGAATTGAAAAAAGGCGACGGCCAGGGATTGAACAACCACACGGCTAACTTTATTGATTGTATTAAAAAAGGCGATCAGAATACGAACTGTCATGTTGGTATTGCAGCTAATACTGCTCGCGTGGCGCATTTAGGAAACATGGCTTTAAAAACAGGTCAGCGCCTGTATTGGGATGCTGATAACAGCAAATTCATCGGTAACGATGCGGCTAACGAACTATTGGTGCCAACCTACCGTGCACCATGGGAATTGCCTAAAGTGTAGAAAGACAACTACCAGATATTTAAGAAAGCAGACTCATTTGGTGTCTGCTTTTTTATTTACTGGAAATTTGAATTTGCTAAATAAGCCACGGTATCCGTATATTTGAAATAAAGAAGAAAACAATGAAATCCAGAAAACAAATTGAGTTGATCAATAAAATTCCAAAGGCAGAACTGCACGTACATATTGAAGGCACTTTTGAGCCGGAACTGATGTTTACCATTGCTGAAAGGAATGACATACGGTTAAAATATAAATCAGTTGATGATTTGCATGCGGCCTATCAATTCAATAACCTCCAGGAGTTTCTTGATCTTTATTATGCCGGAGCCTACGTATTGCTTTACGAGCAGGATTTTTACGACCTCACAAAGGCGTATCTGAAAAAGTGCTTCGAGGAAAATGTGGTGCACACCGAAATCTTTTTCGATCCGCAAACACATATCCAACGCGGCGTTCCGTTTGAAAATGTAATTAACGGAATTCTACAGGCTTGTATCGATGCCCGAAATGAATGGGGCATAACCTACCGACTTATTCCTAATTTTCTGCGTCACCTGAGTGAAGAGGACGCGATTAAGACTTTTAAAGAATCGTTGAAATTTGGAGAGTTGTTTACTGCATACGGTCTCGATTCCAGCGAAAAAGGTCATCCGCCTGCCAAGTTTAAAAAGGTGTTTGAAATGGTACGTGCCGAAGGATTTCTGACTGTCGCTCATGCCGGCGAAGAAGGGCCTGCACAAAACGTTTGGGATGCCATTGAAATGCTAAAGGTTGCCCGTATCGACCACGGTGTGCGTTCGATCGATGATGCAAAATTGTTGGATGAACTGGCGCGTATTGAAATGCCTTTAACGGTTTGCCCATTATCAAATCTGAAGCTAAAAGTGGTTGATGATATGGTTGATCACCCGTTAAAAAAGTTGTTGGATCATAACATTGTTGCTACTGTTAATTCTGACGATCCGGCCTATTTTGGTGGTTATATGAATGCTAATTTCCATGCTGTAAACGAGGCGCTTAATCTTTCAGACGAAGATATTGTAAAACTGGCCTCCAATTCGTTTACAGCCAGTTTCCTGACTGATGTAGAGAAACAAAAGTGGCTGGATGAGATTGCGAAGTTGAGTAGCTAGTCAGTTCATCAGGCGCCTGTTAAATTCGGATTTTGTTTTCAAATCAGTAGTGAATGATTTCCCTGCGGGTACAAAAATGAAGAAGCGGTAAATAATATGCTTCTTCATTTTTTTTGCTGAATGTTAAGGATTCGGGAAGACAAAATTATTGCGTTACCCTCCAATTGGCATTCCAGTCAAAAGCTTTAATGGCTTTTTCGCACGATAACGACTCATCGGCTTCAGCAACGTTGTAAATGCCCTTTTTGCCTTTTGTTACAGCAATTTCCGCAGCTTTTGCAGCAGCTTCAACATGAACCGATGCAGGGGCTATCGGGGCATCAAAACCGGTTTTTGGTCCGTACAGTAAACCGTAGCGCAGCACTATTCCTTCCATTCCCGATTCAAGTACCTGACGCTCTAAATTACGGACACCTTCAGCTGTTTCGCCATAAACCGGGTGCGACAATGGCAATAAAGGATCTTCTTCAAGATGCGGGATTGGGCCCTCATCATATACAAATGATATACTTTGTGCAATAATCCGTTTGCTACCTGCCGATAGTGCAGCTTCTACCAGATTTTTTGTGCCTTCGGTGCGCAACTTTGCATTACGCACCAATGCTGCTGTCATTTCATCGGCATTTAAGGCATACGGAAGATCGGTGAGCTGGTTTATTACAACATCCGGTTTTATTTCGATAAGAATATCTTTTAAGCGCCCGGCTTCATACACGTCTATTACAACGGGTTCAGCGCCCAATTCCTGAAGTAGAGCTATCTTGTCTTTTGAACGGGTTGTGCCATACACTTTCCATCCGTTTTCAATGAGTAGAGGGGTGAGTACCTGACCAATTGCGCCGGTAGCTCCTGCTAAAAATATAGTTTTCGACATACTTTTTTTCTTAAATTTTGTGATTGAATTATTTTGCCTGCCAGTAACAACGCTTTGGTGATACAATGACATCTTCCTTTTTTAGCTGTGCCATTGCTTTGTCAACAACTTTCCGGTCAAGACCGGTTATATCAACAATTTTTCCCGCGTTTAACGGAGTGCCGCTTTTTTTCATAGCTTCCAAAACGATCTCTGTTGCTTCCATATTATTTTCTTTAATTATTTGTGCAACAAAGATATTGGCAAGGTTTTTCAGAAAAATTAAACTGGCTTAAGAAATCGGGGAGTCTCTCAAAACTAAATCGAAGAGTGACTTATTCTACTTTCAAAATTTAACAGGAGGGCAAGCTTTACCTTATTTCGTAATAGAATTGTTAGTATTTCTTTTTCGTAATTCACTAACATATTCGGGAGTTAGCCCAAGGTAAGAAGCGACCATGTATTGCGGAACACGTTGCATAAACTCAGGGAACGAGGTGCTGAAATGGAAGTAAAATTCTTCTTTCGTCATTTCGTACATGTACTTAGCACGAAGCTGCGATGCTGCAAGGTTCTTCTGCATAATTATTCTGAAATACCGCTCCAGCTGAGGCAGTTTTTCAAGCAAAGTGTTATAAACACGGTTATCGATTGCTACAATTTTTGATGCCTCTATTGTTTGAATCGTATATTCAGAAGGTGTATTGTCCATAAAACTGAAAAGATCGGAAATCCACCAACCGTCAATGGCAAATTGTGTTATTTGCTCTGCTGATTTTGAGTTGATAAAAAACATCCGTAAGCAGCCCTTTTCAACAAAATACATCGACCTGCATATTTGGCCATTCGAAAGCAGGTCTTCCTTTTTTTGTACCGAGAATGATTTTATGTATTCATTTAGTATTTGTTCATCCTCATCACTGAAATCGACAAATCTCTTAATGTGCTCTTTTAGTGTTATTTGCATATGTTACTGATTCTGATTTGAGAAATTGTATTTTGCTATTTTTTCTCGGTAAGCAATTGGCTATGTTAGAATGGGGTACTCCTGTTAAGCCTTCTGATGATAATGCATTTAACAAGTCTATTACCGGTTATCAATCACCTCGGGATTCAAATCATGATTTTGCATGCGAAACCAGGCCATCTCTTCATATTTAGTTCCCGGTTTTCCATAGTTAGAAAACGGATCGATACTTAAGCCACCACGCGGCAAGAATTTACCCCACACTTCAATGTACTTTGGATTCATTAAAGCTATCAAATCTTTCATCATGATATTGATACAATCCTCATGAAAAGCGCCGTGGTTGCGGAAACTGAATAAATAGAGCTTCAAACTTTTGCTTTCCACTAATTTCCCATCAGGGATGTAACTGAGGTAAATAGTAGCAAAATCGGGCTGCCCGGTAATGGGGCACAAACTGGTAAACTCAGGGCAGTTGAATTTTACCCAATAGTCATTTTCAGGGTGTTTGTTATCAAACGATTCCAATACATCAGGACGATAGTTAAAATCGTAATTTGTTTCGTTTCCCAGGTGTTTTAATTCGCTCATTATTCTGTTGTTTAAACTTTCGCTTCCAAATATAACTTCAGCCCTTTATTCCTCAGCTCGCAGGCCGGGCACTCACCACAACCTTTCCCTTTTATGCCATTGTAGCAGGTAACGGTTTCGTTTTGTACCAGTTCAAGAACGCCCAGTTCATCGGCCAGTTGCCAGATCTCGCTTTTGTTTTTCCACATCAGCGGTGTATGAATCTGATACGGATAATCCATCGACAGGTTCAGCGTTTCATTCAACGATACGATAAAATCATTCCGGCAATCGGGGTAACCGCTAAAATCGGCTTGTCCCACTCCGGTTACCAGGTGATGGATGTTGTGCACCTTGGCAAAAATGGCAGCGTAAGTTAAAAACAACATGTTCCGGCCTTCCACCAGCGTATTGGGTGGCGTGTCTTCCGGTTTGTGGCGGTCAACCTGCATGCTGTGGTGCGTTAACGAATTCTGGCTCAGTTGTGCGATCAGATCCATCGGGAAAATCTGTAGCGGTACCCCCGCTTTTTCAGCTATATTTTTGGCCGATTCCAGCTCAATAGCATGGCGCTGACCGTAGTTAAATGCAATGGCATATACTTCGTCGAATTCCTGTTTTGCCCAAAACAGGCATGTGGTAGAATCCTGGCCGCCAGAAAATACCACCAGCGCTTTTTTCTTATCTGTTGAAATCATTTTGTCAAATATTAAACCTGCCCCAGTTTAAACGGATTGTAAGAGATCTGGTAATCGTAAGTATCGATACCTTCCAGTTTTTTTACTTTACCAACCACCCAAATGGTTAGCGGAAGCACTGCAATTTCGTATACGGTTTTGATGATCGCCTGGGTAACGATCATTGTTAACAGCGCATTTACAGGAAATATTCCGGCAAAAGCAATGGTAATAAAAATGGCCGAGTCAGCACTTTCGCCAACAAGCGTTGATACAACTGCACGAATAGAAAAACCTTTTCCTTTGGTAAGTACTTTAAACTTGCTCATTACGTATGCATTCAGAAAAGACCCCATCAGGTAGGCCAGCATACTGGCAGCTACAATTCGCGGCGTACTGCCCAAAACAGTTGCAAAGGCATTCTGGTTTTCCCAGAAAGGCGCGGCATTTACAGTAATTGCAAGGGTAAAAAATAGTACGGCAAGTACATTTACTCCAAATCCTGCCCAGATGATGAGGCGGGTTTTTTGGTAACCCCATACTTCAACCAGCACATCGTTAATGATGTAAGCCAGTGGAAAGATCAATACTCCGGCCGGTGCCGACCACGGACCGATCATCATAATTTTTGAAGCAAGAATGTTGGAAATCAATAAGCAGGTGGCGAAAAGAATACCTGCAAGCATAAACAGAACGGATACTTTATTCTTCATTTCTCTTGTTTTTAACGTGGTTATCAAGAACACGTGGTTAATACGCCGCGAAGATATAAAAATATCTATATCAGGAAACAAGCGCATTTTATTTTGGAAGAATCTTTACTCGTTGCCTTTAGTAATCTCATTGAACGAATAGTTTTCCTTTTACCGAACCAAAGTCTTTGTTTATTGTTTTATATATAACTTTAAACAAAACAGATGTACAAAAAAACAAAAATTCAACACAATTGGTCTTTTTCGCTTGTTCTGTTTAGCTTTATACTAAGCAGTTTATTTTCCAGCTGTTCGGGGCAAAAACAAATGATTGATAATAGTGTAGTTAAAGAACTCGACCTACAAAAGTACCTGGGAACCTGGTACGAAATTGCCCGTTACGATCATCGCTTTGAAAGAGGATTGGTGGGCGTTACTGCCAACTACTCCATGCGTCCCGATGGCAAAATAAAAGTAGTAAACAGCGGCTATGAAAATACGCTGGACGGTGAATATTCAGAAGCCATTGGAAAAGCCAAAATACCCGATCCGGTAAATGAACCTGCCAAATTGAAGGTCTCCTTTTTCTGGATATTTTATGGCGATTACTATGTGCTGGAACTGGATGAGGATTACCAGTGGGCAGTGATTGGCAGCAGTACCGACAAATACCTTTGGATTTTGAGCCGTACTCCCCAAATGAAGCCTGAAGTGTACAACGATTTGCTAAAACGAATTGCTGACAGGGGTTACGATACTTCAGAATTAATAAAAGTGAAACAAAAAGAAAACAGTTAGCCAATGGGATTCTATCAGTTCAAACGTGAGCAATTTATAAAGAGCAGCATCAGCGAAGTGTGGGATTTTATTTCTACGCCACAAAACCTGAAGCGCATTACACCATCCTACATGGGATTTGATATTCGTACTCCAAATTTACCTGATGCGGCTTACGAAGGAATGATTATCGCCTATACCGTGCGGCCGCTGTTGGGAATTCCAACCACCTGGGTAACCGAAATTACACATGTGGTTCCGCAAAAGTATTTTGTTGATGAGCAGCGCGTGGGACCTTACAAACTCTGGCATCACGAGCATCACATCGAAGCGGTAGAAGGCGGCGTATTAATGAAAGATATTGTTAGTTACAGTCCGCCATTGGGTTTTCTTGGGCAAATTGCAAATGCGCTGGTTATTCGACGAAAGCTGGAGGAGATTTTTGATTACCGAAAGAAAGCTTTCGAAAAGATATTTCCGGAGTAACCGTGCATTCGAAAATTAAAAAAGCTAAGCGTATCCTTTTTGCACTCCGCCGGAAATTCCTTAAATTATTCGTCAGAAAATAAGTTGCTGATGCCAAAATATTACATCCTGCCAATTTTTGCTTTCATCTTTTTTGTATTATCTGTAGTTGCCGATGCCGCAGAGGTGCAACAAGATACTACGAATACTGATACCACGCTGGTCGATCAGTTTCTGGGCTTGTTTCAGGAAAGCGATCTCGACCAGATTCCAGAAACAAAACGCTCGAGGCGACAGCAGGTTGATGCGTTGTTAAAGTCAATTTTAGAAGAACCCGGCAAGTTGCAGTTTAGCGGTGTGGCAACAGCATCGATACAAGCGCCGCTTGAAAACGAAACGGTTTGGAAAGGGGTAGGTTCGTTTGATATTTTTGCTTTCGTAAGTTTTGGACCATCAGCACTATTGTTTTTCGATCTGGAAGCCGGTGGAGGCGATGGCCCTGATGCACTGCTTCCTAATGTTTCGGTGCTGAATGCTGATGCCGGAGGAGGCGATGGAAAAGGAGAGAACCTTACCGTATTGGAAGCCTGGACAGAATTTAAAATGCTGCAGGATATTTTTACGGTAACTTTTGGTAAGTTGGATCCCACCAACTATTTCGATAATAACCTGCACGCCAACGACGAAACGTCGCAGTTTATCAGTGGTGCGTTTGTGAATAATCCGGTTTTGCCGGTGGGTGTTAACAGTCCCGGAATTCGTTTTCGTACCACTTTTGTAAAGCGCTTTTACATTCAGTACGGCCTTTTTATGGCCAACCCACAGGAAGAGAATATAATGGAAAACCACCTGAAACTACTGGAAACGGGTATTAAACTTTTACCGGAAAGTGGCTGGGAAGCCAATCTCAGGGTGTTTGGCCATGAACAGCCGCTGGCCGGCGACAGTCGCGGATTTGGTATTTCTTTCGATCAGCTGATTGCCAACCATTTTACCATTTTTGGGCGTTACGGCGCTAACAGTACCGAGCTGGCCGATTGGCTGGGTATAAAAAATGCCTGGAGCAGTGGTATTGGTTTCCGGCAATATATACTGAATCGTGAGCTGAAAGTAGGGCTGGCCTATGCCGAAACACAAACAACACACTACGAACATCCCGAACAGTTGGCCGAATTTTATTTCAGCACCCAGCTAAATCAATGGGTTTTTATTTCGCCTCACGTGCAGTGGATAAAAACCACGCAATCCGGCGAAGATGAACATTTCCTTGCCGGATTACGCATTAATTTAAGCTATTAAAGTTTAAATACTGGAAGACTTGCCAATATTTTTATAAAAAAGAAACTTAAAGGTCTTAAAATATATTAAGAGAATTTTCGTTTTGTCTTTACACAACAATCAAAACAAAATTTGAAGTTATGAAAACAGGAAGGAGATTATTTTTAGCATTGGCCATGATGACGGCAATTTTTGTATCCTGTAGCGACACGGAGGATATGATTACCGACGGAGAATCGGTATTTGGCGTGCGCATTGAGGCGCTAAATACCAACTTTACATTGCCTGTGCAGGCTTTGATGAAATCGGCTGCCGTTGATTCAGAATCCATTGCATGGGATTCGGCACACCTGGTGGTTTCGAGTATTAAGTTTGAGGCAGAATTAAAAAGTATCGTTACCGGTGAAGATTCGATTGAAATTGAATACAAATGGTACGGTCCCGAAATGGTGGATCTGTTAAACAACGAACTTACTATGGGAAACTTTGTACTTCAGCCGGGATATTACGATGAAATTGAACTCAAGGTAACGGGAGATCAGGAAGATGCCGGCAACGATCCGGTTTTCTACCTTGCAGGCACTTACACAAACGACACCGGTACCACACCGATTGTTGTGATGGTAAGCCACGATGTGTATTTTAAAACTGAAAGGGAAAACGTGGAGGTAACAGAGGAAGAAATTGATTTTACTTCAATCATTCAGCTTTATTTGGATGAATTGATGGTAGATGTGGATGTGGCCGACCTCGACAATGCAGAGCTGGTAGATGGTGTGTTACTGATTTCATCTGACAGTAATACGGGTATTTACCAAAAAGTTAGAAGTAATCT
The DNA here is from genome assembly GCF_963676815.1 of uncultured Draconibacterium sp. NCBI lineage: Bacteria > Pseudomonadati > Bacteroidota > Bacteroidia > Marinilabiliales > Prolixibacteraceae > Draconibacterium > uncultured Draconibacterium sp. Next base: position 2,036,991 of record NZ_OY781365.1, on the reverse strand, counting down.
GGAGCATGACCACCGCACGTATAATAAACACAAACATCACGACGATGATGATGATCACCATGATGATGACGACCATCACGATGATGATTAATAGGAAAGTCTGATAAAAAAAGCCGGAGCTGCATTTTCTTAAAGCAGCTCCGGCTTTTTCTATATATCTGCTTATTGCTCAAAATTCAACGACCAGTCGGGTTGAAACCAACCGGTTACAACTTCCATTTTGCGAAGATGTGGTTGTATATTTCCCCACAACTCGCTTAATTTTTCTGTATGATTTTCCTGAAGCGATGCTTCGAGTTTGCGCATTGCCAAAGGACTCTCTGCACGATCCATAACAACCCAGCAGGGCGAATCGTAGCCCATGGAAACACTGTACAAATCCCAGCTCCATTCTTCGTCGATACTCTTGCTGAATTCGATGTATTTTTTCACTGCCTCAGCCATTTCTTTTTGGTGGCCCGACTTTAAATAGAAAAATGTCCACTCGCAATACCTGTTGTCTCGTGTTTGCATAACGTCACCTTCGGGGTGATACGATAAATCTTTCTCCCAGTGGATAATCGTTTCGCGGGTTGTGGAAAGATCGCGGAATTTTGAGTCGGCATCGTATCCTTCTTCTTTCATTTTAGTGCTTAACTCGCCCATTTTTGCAAACATTTTGTCGAGAGCAGAAAAATTCTCGAAAGGCACCACCCAATAAAACGAACTTACATCGGTTGAGTAGGCAAATACAGGGAAATCGAATGCAAATTTTTTCCACAGTTCGATTCCCTCCTGCTGCACTTCGCTAAATTGCTTTAGGTCGGCAGGTTGTACAAACTCTTCAAATACTAAAAAATTTTCGGGCATGGCAGGTGCTTCCTGCGCTTGTGTTTGGAGTGAAACAATTCCCATAAATAGGAATACACAAACAAAAATTCCTGTTGCTTTCATTTTGGTTAATTTTATGGATTTACTCTTCTCTTTACGAAAACAGTTGGAATTGGTTATTAAAGCGCTGATTTATGGTTTTAGTTATTCATTATTAGTCGTTTATCGAATTAAATCAGCTTGTTGTCGAAATCTTTTCGAAAAATGGATGATACTCACAATTTTTGCAAAGAATTACGGAAAACTTACAAATTGTGAATTCCGTTTAAGCCATAAATAAATTAAACAGACCAAAAACTTCAACAACTATGTCATCATCACGATTATTTTACATCGACAACCTCCGCATTTTTCTAATTTGTTTAGTTGTATTATTACATTTTAATATCACTTATGGAGCTCCGGGCGATTGGTACTACAATGAATCGCAAGCCGGATTCCCCGAAATTATTATTCAAACAATGTTTAATATGACTAACCAGGCCTTTTTTATGGGCATGTTCTTTTTTATCTCGGCGTATTTTACCGTGGCCTCATTAAAACGTAAATCAACCGGCCGGTTTTTAAAAGACCGATTGGTACGCCTGGGCATTCCCCTTGTCGTTTTTTATTTCTTTTTGAGTCCGCTAACCAACTTTATTCACTATTATTTTATCAAACACGAAGCGGTAACTTTTGTCGGGTTTCTCACTGATTCCCGGTCATGGGGATTTGGCCCCATGTGGTTTGTGGAGACCTTACTGATTTTTACCTTGATTTATCTCCTGTTTTTTAATCCGCAGAGAACGATAAAGATGAAATACCCCGGCACAGGCAAGTTAGTGCTGGCCGCATTTGCTGTTGGATTTAGTCAGTACCTCATCCGCATTTGGCTGCCGGTGGGATGGAGTTTACCTCACACCGGATTACAGTTCCCGTTTTTTGTGCAGTACATTGTAATGCTTGTTTTTGGAGTTATCGCTTATAACAACAACTGGCTGGAAGCCATCAGCTTTAAAAGCGCAAAACACTGGTTTATTTTTGCTCAGCTAATGATTTGGCTGGTGCTGCCATTAGTACTTTATTTTGGAGGAAAAGAAAGCGGTGTTGAAGTTTTTGTGGGTGGCGGAACATGGCAGAGTTTTGCCTGGGCCATTTGGGAACAGCTGGTTTGTGTAGCCATGATCATTGGCTTGTTGGGAATCGGTAAAAAATACTTCAATAAACAGGGTGCTTTGGCGCAACAGCTTTCCAACAGTGCTTACGGCGTTTATATTATTCATACCCCTGTAATTGTTGGATTAAGTGCTCTTTTTGTGGGCTGGCAGAGCATTAATCAGTTGTTAAAATTTATTGTTTTGGCACCGGTAGCTTTGTTGGCGTGTTTTACAGTGGCATGGTTGATCAGGCAAGTGCCGGGCATTAAAAAAGTAGTGTAAAAAGAACGTAACAGAACCGACATAAAAGAGACCAATAAACTAACTTTTCAACGTAAAGCAGAACAATGAATAAACGACTGATTTATTTTTTCCTGGTTGTGCTTATTGCCGGGTGCAAGAATCACGGAGGAGAACTTATATTTGTAGAACCCAGGGAAACAGATGCTTTCCAATTCCCCTATTTTCTATTTATCCCGAACGGGGTGACGGAAAAAGAAAAGACATTTGTAATTGTTGAGCCAAATAATTCGGGGTTTGCCGATGATGATTTGCAAAAACATGTTGAAAAGGCTGAACGAACTGCAACCATTGATTATTACCTGGGAAATTATGTGGCACGAAAGCTCAAATGTCCACTGATGGTACCGGTGTTTCCGCGCTCGAAAACAAACTGGAAGGTCTATACCCATGCACTCGACCGGGATGTAATGTTACAAAAGCAACCGCCTTTACAACGCATCGATCTGCAACTCATCGAAATGTTTAAGCACGCACAAACGATTTTAAATGACAAAGATATTTTGTCGCATGACCAATTTCTGTTAACCGGATTTTCAGCCTCAGGAACTTTTGCCAACCGTTTTACACTGCTTCACCCTGCTTACGTTCGTGCTGTTGCAGCAGGCGGACTGAATGGATTATTAATGCTTCCTGAAGCAGAACTGGAGCAGGATACACTGAATTACCCTATCGGCACCAACGATATGGAAAAGCTTACCGGTAGCGCCTTTCAGAAAGACCGCTTTTTGAAAACGCCACAATTTTATTTTATGGGACAGCTCGATGATAATGATGCTGTACCTTACGACGACGCTTTTTCGCAAGCCGAAAGAGAACAGATTTTTAATCTTCTGGGAGAGGAAATGCAGCCCGAACGTTGGAATAACTGCAGGCAACTGTACAAAGCTTCTCAGGTTAATGCCGATATCCGTCTTTACGAAGGCATTGGGCATAAACATCCGGAGGAAGTAAAAGAGGATGTGGTGGCATTTTTTAGGGAGGTAGTGCAGAGTAACTAGGTATATTGTTGGTGTCGATACAATCAACAGTTAGCCAGCTCTTCCTTACAAACGAGTGGCAGAGTAGTGCTTAACAACCCATTAACCTCATTAGCTCTTTTCTTCAATCACTTTTTTGCTATTTTTGAGAAAAACCATTTTATAATCTCATTATGCAAAATCGACTTATTCTAGCCGTATTTACATTTATTTTAGTGAGCTGTTCGCAGCAAAAAAGTACCAACTGGCCGCAATACCTTGGCCCCGACAGAAATGCTACCATCAGCGAGGAAGGTATACTTCGCGAGTGGCCCGAAGCCGGCCCGGAAAAAGCCTGGGAGTTCCCGCTTGGCCCTGGTTTTGGCGGAGCAGCAGTATATAACGGCGAGGTGTTTGTCCTCGACCGTATAAAAGGCGAAAGCGATGTGTTGCGTTGCATCGACCTGGAAACAGGAGCCGAAAAATGGAACTATACCTACAAAGCAGAAGGCGAGTTGCCTTACCCGGGATCGCGGGCAGTACCGGTGGTTGACGAAAACTATATCTGGAGCGTAGGTCCGCACGGGCATTTTCATTGTATCGATAAAAGTACCCACCAGCCGGTTTGGTCGCACGATTTGTTAGCCGATTATGGCGGAGAACTGGATAACTGGGGATTTTCAGCATCGCCCATTGTTACCGGCGATTTGGTAATTGTGGCTCCGCAAGGCGAAAAAGCCGGGGTGGTGGCCTACAATAAACGCAGTGGAGACGTGGTTTGGGAGAGCCGCAGATTAACAGGCTACCGTTTTCATGTGTCGCCAATATTAGGCAACTATGGCGGTATTGAGCAGGTGATTATGACCAGCTCGTGTGTTAAAGGCGATGGATTTACCACCGACGAAGTAGTGGCCTTCGAAGTAAAAACCGGTAAAGAACTGTGGAGCTATAAAGGCTTCGATTCGTTTGCGTGTATTGCGCCACCGGTTGCGGTTGACGATACACATTTGCTCTTAACTTCGTGTGCTTATAAAGATGTTTACGAACCCGTTACCATTCTGCTGGAAGTAAATGCCGATGGCGAATCATTTAGCCTTAACGAACTTTTTCGGACTGAAGAAGCAGGATGTAAAATGCATCCTCCCGTAGTTATTGGCGAGCATATTTACCTGAACAACAACCACCGGGTAAACGAAATGGCCTGTTTAAACTGGCAGGGCGAACGTTGCTGGCCTCAAAAATCTGCACCTGGTTTCGAGTTGGGAGCCATCATTATGATCGACGGAATGATCATCAACCAAAACGGTAAAAATGGCGATCTGCACCTGATCGATCCTACACCCGACGGTTACAAAGAAGTGGGTAAAGCTTCGTTTTTCACCATGAAAGGTTCACAGGCATGGGCACCAATGGCCTATGCCGATGGCAAACTACTGGCCCGCGATAACGAAAAGCTGGTCTGTGTGGAGTTAAAGGAAAGCTAGTTTATAGCCACAAAAAAATCCGGAGGATTTAAAAGCTTATTGAAAATATTCTGGGATAAAGGAGCTACTCTGTACAGAGTAGCTCCTTTATCTTTTATATCCCTAGTTTGCGACGAATCACCACCTCCCCCTGATTCCACTGCGCTCCATCATCGGTACTCCTCACAGGAGGAGAAATTATTCGCCTTCCAATTCGATTTTGAACCAAAAACAAACCCACAGCACTATAATTTCCCCTCCTCTCAGGAGGGGTGGTAGCGATACAGTATTGGCTATGAAATACCACAAACGATTTCGCTGACGGGGTGGTCTGGCTTCAATACCAAATCCACCAAATTCACAATCCTCCAACTTCCCATAATTTCACTACCTTAGTAAGGATAGCAAATGAATTGCGGTCATCAAAAACAGTTGATTGTCCGTAACTGAAATTCCTGCAAAATGTTAGTATTCATCGTAATCGCTTTTTTACAAATGAACACCGGAGTATTGTACGATTTTAGCAAAACCGCCACACTCGAGGACTGGTATACCGTTAACGACGGAGTTATGGGTGGACGTTCTACCTGCTCATTTCTGTTCAACGAACAAGGCAATGCCGTTTTTCAGGGACAAGTTTCGCTCGAAAACAATGGCGGATTTTCATCGGTGCACTACCGTTTTACTCCGCTGGAAACTACGGGCTATCAATATCTGGCGCTGCGTGTAAAAGGCGATGGAAAACGTTACCAGATGCGCATTAAAGACCGGGCAGGCGACAACTACTCGTACATTGCCTATTTCACCACATCGGGAGAGTGGCAGGATATCAAAGTTGCTTTAAAAGATATGTATCCGTCATTCCGGGGATGCACCCTCGATCTGCCCAATTTTGCAGGAGGGAAAATTCAGGAGTTTGCCCTGCTAATCGGCAACAAAAAGGAAGAGGCTTTTAGCATTGAAATCGACAAAATCCTTTTTCTGGAGGAATAAACCCCTTTGTCCGAATTAAGAGAATATACATTTTGGATACCCGTAAGCCTACAGCAGGGTAGCTTATTCAACCCGGAACGGGTTGGTTTTTCATAACAAATAGGTGTGAATAATGTCCACAACCCTGTAGGGGTTGGACTGACAATGTTCACGCTTCAAATCCCGAATCAGAAAGGCATCATAATTTATTCTTATTACCTTTAAACACAATGAGAACCATTAAACAAATAAAAGCACTGTTCCACCCCGAACGTTACCATGGCTGGAGGCGCACCAAACGATATTTCGAAGGGTGGTACTATAAAGTTATCTCAGCCGATGAGCAGGAGGCTTTTGCTTTTATCCCCGGAATAGCTATGGATGATCAGGGCGAACAGCATACTTTTATCCAGGTGCTCGATGGCAAAGCACAAACAGCTGAATATATTTCCTTTCCTGCCGATACCTTTTCTGCCGCTTCCGGTTCCTTTCATGTCCGCATTGGAGAGAATGAATTTACGGGCATCAGCATAAAGCTGGCACTCAACGATTATTCCGGAATGCTGCAGTTCAAAAACACGGTTCCCTGGCCCAACAGGTGGTACTCGCCGGGTATTATGGGGCCTTATACTTTTGTGCCTTTTATGGAGTGCTACCACGGAATCGTGAGTATGGATCATGAACTGGAAGGGACCATAGAAATCCGGGGGAAATCCATCGATTTTAGTGGCGGACGCGGTTACATCGAAAAAGACTGGGGCCACTCTTTTCCATCGGCGTATTTCTGGATGCAGTCGAACCACTTTGCGCAACCCGGCATTTCTTTTAAAGCGTCGGTGGCAAAAATACCATGGCTGCGAAGTTCTTTTGTGGGCTTTATTGCCGGTTTGTATGTTAACGGCAAGCTGTATCAGTTCACCACCTACAACGGCACCAAACTGCTACGGTCTTTTGCCAACAGGGAGCAGGTTGAATTGTTGATGGAAAACAAAAAATACCGCCTCGAAGTACTGGCACACCGCGATCATGCTACCGAACTGGCATCGCCTATTGCCGGCTTTATGGATGGTCGTATCAGCGAAAGCATGACTTCAACACTCGAAATTACACTCACCGACAAAAAAAGCGGCAAAGTTCTTTTCCGCGACACCGGTCGTAATGCAGCCCTCGAAGTAGCCGGAAAAATTAGTGAAATTGTGGTGAAGGGATCTCTCTAATATTAGCTAAACAGTAATTAGATTGCTTCGCTACGCTCGCAATGAATGTTCTGTAGTGTCTATTAGGCAGCGGACAGGAGTGAGTCGTGCCGGGATGAAGATGTTATTTGTCCGCTGCATTTCATAATATTCAAGTTTTGTCATTGCGAGGGAGTGCAACGACCGAAGCAATCTCCTTTTTAAATAAGCAATGTCTTACTGATACCAGATTGCTTCACTTCGTTCGCAATGACATGCATAATTGGGTGTGTTGGCAGCGGACAGGAGTGAATCGTGCCCGGATGAAGATGTTATTTGTCCGCTGCATTTCATAATATTCAAGTATTATCATTGCGAGGGAGGAACGACTGAAGCAATCTCTCTTCTACCCCTCGTTTCTAACAAGGGGCAAGAATTGCTTGCGAGCGAAGCAACCTTCACATATCCCTCTTTCGTCGATCCTGTGCTCGTATAGGTCGTATTTATTTGTCGATCCAACTCAAAATGTCCTACCTTATAACGCAAAGAAGAAACGATGAACATTTTAATTGTTGGAGCAAGCGGGGCAACAGGGCGCCTGCTGGTAAAAGATTTATTGGATCGCGGCGAAAAAGTAACAGCCGTTGTGCGGTCGACAGAAAAACTGAGTGCGGTGCTGCACGATAAGAACCTGAAAGTAGTTGAAGCCCCGGTGCTGGAGCTTAGCGATAATACGATGGCCGAATTGGTTCGCGACTGCGATGCCGTAGTTTCATGTCTGGGGCACAACATGACCTTTAAAGGTATGTACGGAAAACCGCGTCGCCTGGTAACAGATGCTGTACGCCGGCTGTGTGAAGCCATTGCGGTGAATAAACCACAAAGGCCGGTGAAGTTTATATTAATGAATACTTCCGGCAATCAAAACCGCGATCTGAACGAGCCCCTTGTTTCGGCTGAGAAAATTGCGATTTCACTGCTACGTGCACTGGTGCCTCCTGTTACCGATAATATACAGGCCGCCGAATATCTCCGGACACAGATCGGGCAGCACCATCCGTTTATTGAATGGACAGCAGTACGCCCCGACGGCCTGATCGATGAGGACAGCGTGAGCCCCTACGAGATCCATCCTTCACCCATACGAAGTGCTGTCTTAAATCCCGGAAAAGTAAGCCGCATAAACGTTGCCCGTTTTATGGCCGAACTAATATGCGACAACGACACCTGGAAGCGCTGTAAAGGACAAATGCCGCTTATCTACAGCCGCGAAACAGCAAACAATTAGCCCACCTTTTCCTTTTTCCCTGATTTGTTTCTTTCAACTTTATTGAACATATTTGTAATGCATCATGAGCCCGGAGCAATCCGGCGCCAACCGAGCAAGTAAAGCCACGGTGGTTGAGTGTAATAACACTAGTATGCGGACAGTCTGTCAAAAACAATTACAATTCAGACAATTTTCCGAAAGTACATGGTGCACAAATATTAACGTTTTAAAATTTGTGTAAAATGAAAGAAGATCAAAAGAAGTTTTCCGAAATGACCCGGGAAGAGGGAGAAAAATGGCTGGAAGCCCATGGTATTAAAAGGGGCCAAAAAACCGGGGGTATTATGATGCCCGTATCAAAAGAAATGCGGGAAGCTATGTTGCGGAGGCGGAAAGGCGAGTAACAATGACGTGTATATGTGAGGGTGTCGGGCAGCGGACAGAAGAAAATCGTGCCCGAACCATTATGGTCGATGTCCGCTGCTATCATGTATACTTGTATTTGTCATTACGAGGGAGTGAAGCGACCGAAGTAATCTCATACCTACAAGCAATGTCTTATTACAAGATTGCTTCGCTACGCTCGCAATGACGTTTATATGTAAGGGTGTCGGGCAGCGGACAGGAGAAAGACGTGCCGGGATGAATTTGTTCATTGTCCGCTGCCTTCATGTATACTTGTATTTGTCATTACGAGGGAGTGTAGCGACCGAAGTAATCTCATACCTACAAGCAATGTCTTATTACAAGATTGCTTCGCTACGCTCGCAATGACGTTTATATGTGAGGGTGTCGGGCAGCGGACAGGAGAAAATTGTGCCCGGACCATTATGGTCGTTGTCCGCTGCCTTCATGTATACTTGTATTTGTCATTACGAGAGAGTGTAGCGACCGAAGTAATCTCATACCTACAAGCAATGTCTTATTACAAGATTGCTTCGTTACGCTCGCAATGACTTCTGAACCTAGGTATGTCGGGCAGCGGACAGGAGAAAATCGGCCCGAACCATTATGGTCGATGTCCGCTGCTATCATGTATACTTGTATTTGTCATTACGAGGGAGTGAAGCGACCGAAGTAATCTCATACCTACAAGCAATGTCTTATTACAAGATTGCTTCGCTACGCTCGCAATGACTTCTGAACCTAGGTATGTCGGGCAGCGGACAGGAGAAAGACGTGCCGGGATGAATTTGTTCATTGTCCGCTGCTATTCCTTTAAAATGTATCCGTCATTGCGAGGAAGAACAGCTTGTCCCGACTACTCGGGAACGAAGCAAACTCATTTATCTAATCACAAACAAAACAAAAATGAAACAACTTATTCTCCACATCCCCCATGCCTCAACTCAAATCCCTGATCGCAGAGGCTTTCTGTTAAGTGGTGAAGCTTTACAGGAAGAAATACTAAAACTCACCGACTGGTACACCGACGAGCTGTTTGCCAATAATCAGGATGAGGCAGTTATCGCTCCCTTCTCGCGGGTATTTTGCGATGTGGAACGGTTTACCGACGACTCCCTTGAACCCATGGCGAAATACGGAATGGGCGTGTTGTATGAAAAAACCGATGAGGGAAAGCCAATGCGACATGTGAGTGCCGCTTTACGCTTCGAGGTAGTGGAAAAGTATTACAACGAACACCACCAGGGTTTAACGGAGGCTGTTGAACGACAGCTTAAGCAATACAACAGGGCTTTGTTGATCGACTGTCATTCGTTTCCGATACGCCATTGTTGCGCGATATCGACCAGGATCCGCAGCGCCCCGATTTTAACCTGGGTACCGATGCTTTTCATACCTCGCCCGAACTGGCCAACCTTGCTGAACAGTTTTTTGTTGAACGCGGATTTACCGTTGAAATTAACCGCCCCTATGCCGGAACACTGGTGCCCATGCGCTGGTACAACAACGACAAACGCGTGCAATCGCTGATGCTGGAAGTAAACCGCCGACTCTACCTGAAACCCGGAACAAACGAAAAGTGCAGCAACTATAAACGGGTGCATGGGGTAGTGCAGGAATTTTTAAACCACATAAGGGAAAGGTTCAGGCAAAGGCCGTGATTTTCCTTTTGCCTTCCCACTCTACCACTTTTGCCTTTCTACTTTTTCCTTTTTACTTTAGAGGCATGGCCGACGTACACGACAAAAAGACACGCTCGTATAATATGAGCCGCATTAAAGGCAAAAATACCAAGCCTGAGGTGTTGGTGCGGAAGTTTTAAATGTTACTTATTGTCCGTTGACTAATATAAATCTCTTTCATTCTTTTGACGAATGAAAAAGCATAAAATCATTATCGAATATTTGTATCGCGATGCTGCAAATTATAAGCTATATAGAGAAGCGGAGATTGATAACCCAAGAAATTTATCGTTGCAAGAATTTGAAAAGTGGTTTAGAAGTCAGCTAATCGACGATTTATATTTTGTGCCACATGACTTTGGATTGATAAAACCACAGTTTCCTGTTTATAACGTGGAATTAGATCATAACTGGTGTGAATTGATTTTGTTAAAACAATCAAGTGAATGACCATAATCTCTTCAGTATGTCTGAACTTGAAATATTTCTCGTTTCAGACCAACCTACCACCTGCCCTAAATGTGGTATAAGAACTGAGATAGTGAACGGTTTTAACACATGCGAAACAGAAGAACAAATAAATATCTGTTTGGCGCCGAACTGTAGGTTTGTCTTTCTATTAGTTGAAAACTAGGTTTTTTTATGAAAATTCTATTAGTTTTATGCTAAGAAACTATTCCGAACATGTCGCAAAGAAAACCATGGTCAAAAGCTGAATTAATCTTAGCATTTAACTTATATCTGAAAATTCCATTTGGTAAATTTCATCACAGCAATGGTGATATAATTCGTCTCGCAGAATTGATTGGCAGAACGCCAAGTGCAGTGTCAATGCGCTTGAGTAATTTTGCAAGTGTCGATCCTTATCATCAAGAACGCGGAGTGAAAGGACTAACGGGTGGGATAAAGCAAGTTCAACCCATTTGGGATGAGTTTCACGAGAACAAGGAAGAACTTGTTTTCGAAAGTGAACGGATTTTAGCAGAAATCCAGAATACTACCATTGAAGAAAAGTACAAGAAGATTCTTGATGGCACAGATAATCTTAAAGGGAAAACGAAAATACGAGAGGTTAAAACCAGAGTAAATCAAAAAGTCTTTCGGGATATCGTTCTTGCAAATTATCAGGGCAGTTGCACTATAACTGGTTTTGCAAATACGGATTTTTTAATTGCAAGCCATATTGCTCCTTGGGCAAGAGATGTGGAGAACCGATTAAATCCTCAAAATGGATTACTCTTGAATAATTTACATGACAAGGCATTTGAAAATGGTTATTTAGCCATTGATAAAAATTACAAGATTTTAATATGTTCTGAATTTAGGAAATCGAAGGACGCATTTATTCAACAATATTTCTCCGATTATCACAATAAGGAAATCAAACGACCGGAGCGCTTTTTGCCCAGCCTACTCCTTTTGGAAAAACATTTGGATGAACGGTTTTTAGGATGAGTAAAATTTAAGGCAAAACCAAATTCAAGAAATCTATTTAAATCACAATGGACTATTTCCAATCCGAAGAATTATTGGTACTCCTGTCAATGGCAGGGGTGGTTATTTTAATTCTGCTCTATCAGTATTTTAACCGCTATACCACCATAAAATCCCTGGAACATTTACTGCGCGAATACTACCGCGAGCAGGATATAGAGCTAATCAGTATTTCGAAGCTGAACAGTGCAGATAAGTTTAAGTATGGCGTTCCGTTTAATCCTTTGGTTAGTCTTTATACCTCTGCCTTTAGATTTTTTATTCCACAGGCCGAAACTTACCACCGTATTATTGAAACAACAGATGCTTCGGGCAAAGAACACCTTCGTTATGTTGAAATTACGTTTACGGGCAAAAAAGGAATGCATGTAAATGAGTTCGACAAATACGAATTTTAATAACCTCCTTTGGAAGTTTTAAGTACCGTAATTTTATTGCAAAAGCTCACTATCCCTTTATCCACAAGCCTTTCAGCGAAACTAAGAGTTAGGGGCACAGAACAATCCCCCGGGGGCACACGATTATCCCCTGTCTTGGCAAGCCTTGCCCCAAGGGGCACGGAACAATCCCCAAGGGGCGCAAAGCATGCCCCCGTTTTCGCAAAGCAATCCCCAAGGGGCATGAAAAGATCCCCATGGGGCACAAAGCGCGCCCCTGTTTTCGCAAAGCAATCCCCTTGGGGCGCATAACAGTCCCCAAGGGGCACAAAGCAAAAAGATTGGGGCACAGACTTCGCCCCAAGGGGCACGGTCTGAAAAAGCAGGGGGAAACTACACTTTTAAGGGGGAGAAAAGCAGTAACTCAATTTCGTGGATCGGGAAAGAAAAAAGCCACCCTGAACAACAAAGTGGCCTTTCTAAAAGGATGATTACTGAGGCATTGCGGGAGGTGTAACCGCACTGCCATTGCTTTTGCGCAGTTTCCGGAGCTCCTGAACCAATGGATGGTCTTTGCCCAAAAAACCCGCAATGATCTCTACAGTAGCCGAACCATCGTCGTAAGCCGTTTTTAGCGTTTGCTGTGCCTCGCGGGTAGCAATTTTCGCAGCGGCTTTTGCTTCGATTTGGCGACCTTCGGCATCGTCGGCAGCAGTTAGCTCCGTGTCGAGCTGAGTAATTTTTGCTGTCGGATCAAAACCGGCATCGGTAAGCAGCGTTGAATTTTGTTGCAGAATAGTAATCATCTGCGAAACAAAATCGCGCTTTCCCGATTCGTTCATTTTTGCCATATTGCAAAGTGTTTTAAATGATAAATTTAAACATCGGGCCATCTGCAAGCTTGTCACGGCGCAGGTGGCCTTTTTAGTATCGCCGGCATAAATACACCGGTGTACACACCACCGCAGTGGTATGTGGACGGAGCGCGTGTTAAAAAATGACGATGTAACCTTGCATTACGAGGTGTTATCGTGCTTTTGGTTTTTAACGATTATGCAAATTATGGAAAATACACCTGATTATCAATATGTTTTCGAGCAGGGGAGAAGTAATCTTCTCCTTCCTCTACCCCTTGTTTACAAGGTGGAACAGGAGGGGCATTTGGTGATGCCATAGATTGCTTCTCCCGATAAATCGGGATCGCAATGACTGAGATTACTGTGTAGGATAGCCGCCGACCACGACAAAGTTGGTCCGGGCATGTGTATTTCCGGTCCGCGGCGGATTACATCTAAATGGCAATGTCATTACGAGGGAGTGGAACGACCGAAGTAATCTTTTATACTCCTTTTGCCCCTTTTGCCGCGCGAATACCTTTTGTGGTCTTCATGTGAAAGCAGGGGAGAAGCAATCATATCCTTCCTCTACCCCTTGTTTGCAAGGTGGAACAGGAGGGGGCATTTGCTGATGCCATAGATTGCTTCTCCCGATAAATCGGGATCGCAATGACTGGGATTACTGTGTAGGATAGCCGCGGATCACGACAAAGTTGGTCCGGGCATGTGTATTTCCGGTCCGCGGCGGATTACAGCTAAATGGCAATGTCATTACGAGGGAGTGGAACGACCGAAGTAATCTTTTATACTCCTTTTGCCCCTGTTGCCGCGCGAATACCTTTTGTGGTCTTCATGTGAAAGCAGGGAAGAAGCAATCATTTCCTTCCTCAACCCCTTGTTTGCAAGGTGGAACAGGAGGGGCATTTGGTGATGCCATAGATTGCTTCTCCCGATAAATCGGGATCGCAATGACTGGGATTACTGTGTAGGATAGCCGCCGACCACGACAAAGTTGGTCCGGGCATGTGTATTTCCGGTCCGCGGCGGATTACAGCTAAATGGCAATGTCATTACGAGGGAGTGGAACGACCGAAGTAATCTTTTATACTCCTTTTGCCCCTGTTGCCGCGCGAATACCTTTTGTATTCTTCATGTGAAAGCAGGGGAGAAGCAATCTTTTATCTGCTCATCGCTTGCAAAAAGGGATTTATTCCAGATGTCGAATGTTTTAATAAATGATAGGGTTGGCGTAGGGGGCAACAGTTGCCCCTTAATCTTCACGCGAGCTGCTGCTCATTGCCCAGGCGGCAACTCCTGCAACGGTAATTAAACTTCCAACAATAATGGCAAAATTAACATTGCGTTGCGTTCTTCGTGCTTTTCGAAGTTGTTTCGAGCCAACTCCTCTTTCAGCAATAAGGTCTTCCAGTTCTTTAATTTTTCCTTCTAATTCTGTCTTTATCTTTTCGGTAAACTCCATATTATTAATGTTTTAATGTCCTTATAAGTAAAACGTGTTGAAAATTAAATTGTTTGTTTTTTCGCGGTTATTCCGTTTTTCCTGTTGCAAACGAGGGGCAGGAGATTGCGTCGCTACGCTCGCAATGCTATTCTGGTAAGGGGTAAGGGCCGCGGCCGGAAATGATATCTGCCGGGATGAACCAGTTGATCGTCTGCGGCCTTATCTATGTTTATCTTGACGTTATTGCGAGGAGGTACAGCCTGTTCCGACTTTTTTCGGGAACGAAGCAATCTCAGCTATCTTGGGCAGAAAGAGGAACGGCTGATTAACCCGCTTCTTCGGGGTCTTCAAACGGCACAACTGTACACTTGTATTCCGGGGTGGTAATGTCGGTTTTGCTCAGCCATTTTTCTGAAATCGTTAAGGCATAACTATCGTTTCCTTTGTGCTGTAAATCCCAAACAATCCCTTCAGCTTCGGGAAAAGCTTTGCGTCCTTCAATTTGGTCGCTCAGCAGGCGGTTAATCAAATTGTTTTCCGACAGTCCGTAACTCAGTGCTTTCAGTGCGGTTTCTTTTGTCATCTCGCCGGCATCGTCGTTTTCGCTCTTTATTTCAAGCTCCACACTATTTACCGTGCCCGGCGGAAACTTGCCGTTGTAGGCTTTGTACAGCAACTGGTTAATGTTGAACAGATCGTGGTGAAGATCGATTTCGGAATAATTCTCAAAGGTTTTTGTCCGCAGCATTTCGTGCGACAGGTTATCGATCTGTCCTTCGGTTAATCGGTCGGAGCATTTGTAATCGAGTAAAATGGCGGCTGCCTCATTGGGTTCAAAGTCGGTAATGGCCAGAAAAAGAAATTCTTTCAGTTCCGCAGGTTTTAACTGCGCTGCATCGGGGTACTCAAACCGTGCCAGCAAGGCTTTAAAGTCTTCGTTACTCCAGGCTCCTTCCAGTTCATCGTTTGTTTTAATGTCGTTGATTTTTACTAAATAATTCATACAAAAAATTTTGGTTCCTACTTATTCCAACTGTCAGAATGGCTAATTGTTTGAATTTTATTTATCAGGCGGCTCCCGCACCCCCGAAGCTTTGCGTGCTTAAACACAATACTTTCGCCCCGCCAGCCGCACGAACCTTTTGGTATGGATTACCCTGGATTGTTTCGCCTCCTTCATCGTCTTGCAATGACGGGTAATCTGACGGGTATGGACGCCGACCATGAGCAATTCGGTAAAGGCATAGATGATTATTTACTCGTTGTTTGCTACCAACCGAGAATCAAATCTAAGTCTTCTGCCTCACAAACTTTTTACCTGGTGAGCCGTATAATCCGGCGTAACCAAAAATTAAATAGCCATGTTAGAATCCGAAAAGTTTAGACATTTAAAAGAACAGGAACGTAGAGACAAAAAGCTGATTGAGCACGTGTACGATGAGTTGTGGAACAAGCGTAACAGCGCTGTGCTGTATGAGTGTCTTGCACCCAATGTGGTGTATACATCGCCAGGTGGGAGCTGTAAGGGTATTGAAGAATACAAAAATATGTATGAGATGTATGCCGCAGCTTTTGGAGAAGCACAATACGAAATACAGGATATGATAATCAGCAATGATAAAGTAGTTACCCGTGTTTTGTTTACCTGTGTGCATACCGGCGATCTGGACGGACTTCCTGCCAGCGGTAAAAAAGTTAAAATGCAGGCGATATCCGTTTGCCGGGTTGAGCACGGTAAAATTGCAGAGGAATTTGAGCTGTTTGATGAACTGGGCATGATGCGGCAACTCGGTATGGAGCTGCACATGAAAGAAGCTGTGGATTAAGGTATTTGTTTCTATTTATCAGAAGTAGTTGCTTCTCCCGATAAATCGGGATCGCAATGACATGTATTATCATGAATAAAGAGCCGCGGACGTGAGTGAATCATGCCGGGATGAATAAGTTAATCGTCCGCGGCCTTTTAACGTTTTTCAGCGCGTCATTGCGATTCCGATGAGTAAAACGAATCGGGAGAAGCAATCTTATCTCCCTTCGTTTGCTACGAGGGATAGGCGGAGCAGTGAGGCATCACAACTTCCCCCACAGGCGCCCGGCTTTGCGGAAGAGCTTTTTGGTGGCGTCTTCCAGCTTTTTGTCGGCTTTTTGGTAGGCCTCGCTTTTATGGATCTTTTCGGCGGTCTCGTCAATTTTGGCTTCGGCTTTGTCAATCCACGTCTCTTCCTTTTTCTTTTCGGGCGTGTTTTCCGATTCTGTTGGCTTTTTATTTTCTTCTTCCATAACTGTTCTTGCGCTGTTGATACTTCAAATTTATAAAATTAAAGTTGGCAAACGAAGCGTAGAGTTTAGATTACTTCTCCTTCCGTCAGCTGACGGATCGTCTCGCAATGACAGAAAATATAGAGAGCAAAACACCGCGGACGGGAGTCAATCATGCCGGGATGAATAAGTTAATCGTCCGCGGGCTTGTAACGTTTATCAGTGCGTCATTGCGATTCCGATGAGTAAAACGAATCGGGAGAAGCAATCTTATTTCTCAACATCATCTGGTAAATTCTCCGTGTTGTACAACGTCGTTACAAACGACAAAATATTAACCCCTCGTTACAAACGAGGGGTAGGTCGGAGGCCGAAGCAATCTGTTCGCCGTACCAGCTTTTATCACCTTCTGACAGTAGATCACAATCCTTTTGTTTAAGAATAAAAGCAAATGGTTGAACAAAACGACAAAATTGCTGTTTTTCGAGTATGGAAAACAAGAAAACATCAGCCGAAATTATGTCGGCATACATGAATCACCGGCTCGAAAAAGGATTGCGTCCGGCAAGTGTATATGCTTTTTGCCGCGATCTGGAACTGGAAGAAGCCGCTTTCTATAAACATTACGGATCGTTTGAGGCACTGGAGAAAGCGGTGTTTAAAGCGTTCTTCGACCAAAGCATGGAGCTGCTCGCGCAGAACAAAGAATACCAGCGTTTTGATGCGAAGAACAAGCTGATTGCTTTTTACTATACCTTTTTCGAGGTACTGAAAGCTAACCGCAGTTATGTGTTGCTGGCGCTAAACGATGCCAAAGACAAACTAAAAGTACTGGCGTCGTTATCGGCTTTAAAAAAAGGCTATGGAGAATATGTCGATGGGCTGGGGATAGAAACACCTGAGCTGCCTCACGAAAAAATTGAAAAAGTAAAAGCACGCAGCCTGCGCGAATCGGCCTGGGCACAGCTGCTTTTTACACTACGGTTTTGGCTGGAGGACACATCGCCCGACTTTGAAAAGACCGATGTTTTTATCGAGAAATCGGTGAATACGGCTTTTGCCCTGCTCGATGCTACAACGCTTAACTCGGTTTTCGACCTGGGAAAATTTTTGTACCAAGAAAAAATAATGAGCAACTAATGAAAACCATCGACCGCATACCGACATCGAAGATAGAGCGTGCCACCAAAATTGTGCAAACGGGCGCTAAGGTGGGGATGAACTACCTGAAATACTATGGCGATAAGTTAAGCTCGACCGAAGAAGCCGCACGCGAGAAACTCAACGAATCGAATGCCAGTGATATTTACGACGGACTGAAAAACCTGAAGGGAAGTGCACTGAAAGTGGCGCAGATGCTGAGCATGGAAAAGAATATTATGCCCGAGGCGTACATCGAGAAGTTTTCGCTTTCGCAGTTCTCTGTTCCGCCGCTGTCGGCAGCGCTGGTGGTAAAAACCTTTCAGAAATATTTTGGTAAAGCACCGGCTGAAATTTACGATGAATTTAACCCCGATGCCGTGCATGGGGCCAGTATCGGGCAGGTACACAAAGCCCGCAAAGACGGAAAAGACCTGGCCGTTAAGATTCAGTATCCGGGTGTTTCGGAGAGCATCAGCAGCGACCTGGCAATGGTAAAACCCATGGCCATGAAACTGTTTAATATCCGCGGAAAAGGTTCGGATGTGTATTTTAAGGAGGTAGAAGAAAAGCTGCTTGACGAGACCAACTACCTGCTGGAGGTGGAGCAAAGCCTGGAGACCATTAAGCAGTGCAGTCACATTCCAAATTTGCGTTTTCCGAATTATTACCAAAACCTGTCGACAGAGCGTTTTATTACCATGGACTGGATTGACGGGCAGCATCTTTCGGAGTTTGCGGCCCGTAATACCGACAAAACGCTGGCAAATAAACTGGGGCAGGCGCTGTGGGATTTTTATATGTTCCAGATTCACCACCTGCGAAAGTTTCATGCCGATCCGCACCCCGGGAATTTCCTGGTGTCGGAACAGAACGAGCTGGTAGCCCTTGATTTTGGCTGTATGAAAAGCATCCCCGATTCGTTTTACATTCCGTATTTCGAGCTGGCACTGCCTGAAAACCGCAATAACCCGGAGATTTTTACCGCGAAATTGTACGAGCTGGAGATTTTGCGTAAGGACGATAGTGATGAGGAGGTGGCATTTTTTACTGAAATGTTCAGGCGCTTGCTGGGATTGTTTACCCGTCCGTTTGAATCGGAAACCTTTGATTTTTCTGATGCCAACTTTTTTAAACGCCTCAGTGATCTGGGAACGGAATATTCAAAAAATACAGAGCTGCGGAATATGAACGGAAATCGCGGATCGCGGCATTTTATTTATATGAACCGTACGTTTTTTGGCCTTTACAACCTGATGCATATGCTGAAGGCCAACAAGATTGTAATTGATAACTACCTGCCGCAAGCAAATGCAGGAAAGGTAGCCTGATGTGAAAACCATGAAAACAGATAAAGTATGTTAGGATTATTTAAAAAGGACCCTGTAAAGGCCTTACTCAAAAAACACGATAAGTTAACGGAAGAAGCTTTTTTATTGTCGCGTACTAACCGTCGTCTCTCCGATCAGAAATATGCAGAAGCAGAAGCCGTTCAGCAGGAAATTGAGGCTTTGAGAAGTGTGGGGTAGACAACCTGCTTACCTGTTGTGCTGGTCCTCACGACGCTTGTTATACTTGGTCGGGACAGGCTCTCTTCCCCGAAGGAGGAGAAATTTTCATTAAAGCAAGTTTCGTCACCCTGTCTTTGGAAAGCGTTTCTCCGACCAGATCATCAGTAGAATAGCAAAAAACAGCAGCACAACTCCTGTGGCATAGGTATAGCTAAAACCTGCCCATTCGTATAATTTTATTCCGATAACAGGAGCCAGCAGCGCACGTACTCCGGTTAAAAACAGGTGTACACTCTGGTAGTCGGCGGCTTCGTCGGGTTGACAAAAGTACGAGCTGCCAATGCCCCACAAAATGGGCATGCTTCCCATAAACAATCCGTTAAAAACCACAGCCACCATTAGCATGTAGTAAATTTTTATGCCATACACTTCGGTGTAGCCGTTGTAGTACTCGGTTAGTGCAGTAAACAGAATAAACAGCAGCAGCGAACCAAAAGTGATAATGGCAAAGCGGCGTGGATCGTGTTTACCAATTACTTTTCCGAAAAAGGGAAGAAAGGCAATGGCAACCAGGTTAAACGCATTTTTGTAAAAGGCCACACTCGAATAGTTTAAGTGCAGGGCGCGTTCGTAAAAAATGGTGATTACAGCGTGGGTGCTCATCCATGCAAAACCGTAAATCATAAATCCCATTTCGAGGTGCCGGAATGATTTGTTGAATTTCAGAATCTGGAAAATCCGTATAAACGATTGGTGCAGCGATTTCCACAAGGGCGTATCGATGATTTCTTCCTTTTGAATGAACTTTATTTTGGTAAGCTGGAAAACAGATACCATAGCCAGAATACCAACAATGGGGTAAAAAACTTTGTAGGAATTCGGATTGATGTCGAGCAATAATCCGGCGACAAAAGTAGAAAGCAACATGGCCACTTTTTGTATGGTAACAGAGTAGCCAAACAGCCGCCCGAAATTCTCGTGCCGGTAGTTGCCCTTTAAATATTGGTTTACGGAGGGAATAACTACGATACGTGTAATAAAATAGAAGAGAAATATGCCGAGAAAAAGAGTGTGGTAAATGGGTGGCAGTCCTTGCTGGTGACTCACATCGGGGAAAAAGGCCAGTCCAACCAGTGGTAATTTTGAAATAACGGCAATGCTGCGTAACAATACCTTGCGGTTGGTATAACGGCGCAAAATTTCGTTGGCCACCATGGCAAATAAAAATACCACCATGTTAAACTGAAACAGAAATGCCAGCTGTACATTGCTTCCCTTAAGCGACTTAATAAAGATAAACTCCGTGAGCAGCAGCGCTCCGGCAGCAATCCCTTCAATACCGCTGTAAAACAAATGCAGCTTCAGGGTATGGCTTTCCTGCGGGTTTAAATCGTTAAAAATTCGCATGTTTAGTATAAGGCTGCAAATGTAAAAATGTTTAGGTAAAAGTTTGTTTTGTCAGAATTGACAATTGTCCCATTTCATTTTTGAGATAGAAAGCCAGAATAAAACACGGAACTTTCCCTTTTTGCCAGCCTGCCATGCGTTAAGCAGGCCGGGGGTATCCGTCAGCAGGCAAGTGGGGCAGTAATCTTAGCAGAACTAAGTTTACCCTGCAACAAAGTTCAGCCACGATGTATTTTCATCGTAACCGTCAATCACTTTTTCGTCGTTTTTAAAATTAAAGGCCGACATCAGTTTGGTTATTTCCTGCTGCAGGAAAGTTACACTGCCATCGATCAGTTCTTTGTTAAATCCTTTTTCCGAAAGATCAAGTACCTGGTTCATTGAAATTACGCGGCCAATAATTTTGCCCATTTCAACCAACTTACGCTGTGGTAACTGAAGGTCGAGGTTAAAGTCAACCTGTTTTTTTACAAAATGAACTGCTTTGTCGGTCAAATCAAAACCTTGCAGAAATTGGAAAAGGTTGCGTTCTTTGGCGCGTTTCATCATTTTTACCAGTCCTTCCGAAATTTGAGCATAAAGAATATCGTTTGATCCTTCGAAGATCTGAAATGGTCGGCTGTCAGCTGTTCCGCGGCCTGCAATGTGGTTCAGTTTATAGGCTTTCGCACCAACCAGCTGAACCACCGATTGAGCTGCTTCCTGCATTAAATCGGTAATCACACTTTTTACGGCGTTAGCCTCCATCCCCATTCCCGACAGGTCGACATCCAATCCGGCTTTTTCGCTGCTGTTGGCGCACATAGCCGAGCAAATGGTGTACGAAGCCTGCAGTTTTGATAAACGATGTTGCACACGATCGTAGTTAAACAGGCTTTTTCCGCCTACCAATCGTTCTTTGCAGTGCGTTAAAGCTTCGTCGAGCATACGCTGAATAAAGCCCATAGCCATTCCCGGAAACTGCATACGGCTGCGGTGCAACAAATCAAGCATCATTTTTACGCCCGTTGTTTCGGGCACCAGTTTATGGGTTTGCGGTAGTTGTACATCAATGCGGTTACGACCATATGGAATGGCATACAAACCGAGGTTTTCGAAAAACTCTTCTACAACAATATTTTGATTTGGCGCAGTTACATCGCACAAAAAGAAGTCGATGTCGCGCTGTAGCTTATCCGATTTTGACTGCTGACGTGCCGAAAGCAACCAAAAATCAGCCCAGCCTGTTAATCCTGCCCAGTGCTTTTTTCCTTTCAGGTGGAATTTCGAATCCTGTTCGGTGTAGGCTGTTTGCATATTTAAGGCATCGCTGCCATAATCCGGCTCGGTAATCATAAGGCCGCCCATGGCTTTGTCGTTTAAAAACCGATTGAAAACGGGGGCTTTTACCTCATCCTGGCCAAATTTGCCAAAGGGCTGCAAAAACAAGGCCGAGTTAATACCAAAAGTTAACGACAGTGCCAGCGATTCGTACGATGCCGCCGCCAGCAATCCAATGTTTTCTTTCATTACTCCGCCACGGCCGCCATATTGTTTAGGAATACCCACCGACAGTGGATTTACCGACATGATTTCGCGCATTACAAACGGCGGAAGCCCACGTTTTAAACTCAGCTGATCAATATCGGCCCGAACATGAAAAACCTGTTTCATTTTTTCTTTCAGGTTTTCTAAAAACTGCGAAAACGGAATGGATGAGGGGTGATTGTTATTTGAAACCGGTAACGAATCGGTTGTAGCTGTTTGCATAAACTGGTATTAAATATTATTGGCTATCTATTGCCGTTAGGTTTAATTAAACGCAATCTGTTCCATATTGTTCTCGTTTGAAAACATTTGTTGTTATAGAAATCCGGGAATTGCCGGATAAAGAATCTTAATATGCTTTCTTAATAAGTATTAATCGTGGGGATTCAGCTCGTTAAAGTTTAATGAATAAGTTGTTGCAAAACTGCTTTAACTTCTGTGCCGGGTTTTATTAAAAGGTAAACTTTGCAAAGGCGGCATTCTTTGTTTTTGCATTCTTGCCCTTTTTCTGAGGCCTGCCAGCAAGGCGCACTGCCGTTGGTGTAAGCCTCACAGTTTTTTCGTGAATGAGTGCTGCATTTAGTGATCTTCCAGCACGGTAGCATGGCCAGCATACTTTTTATGCCGGCAAAGTTTAGTCCCTGCTCGTCAATTCTCTTTTTTATCCAGATGAGGCGCTGAATGTCTGCATTGGAAAACAGGTGACGGTTGGTGTCTTTTTTATAAGGCAACAATAAACCTTTATCGATGTATTGCCGGATAGAGTGAGGTGGAGTATTCGAGAGTTTGGCTGCAACACTTAACGTATAAATGGGATCCGTATCGGTATGTGGTAGTGCAGACATGCTGGTTCCTTGTATTAAAATTCTGAATTAATCAGTACAATTTCTTGTATTCCCAAGTTACAAAATCTATTCAACTTTTCGTTGTTTTTTGAAGTGCTTAATGACATTTTTGGTTGAGTTGTAAATTGTTGTTCGCTGTGTAATATATTGAATAACAATATTATTACGAGAAGGTGTAATATAATTTATATTGATTCTTCGTTTAAAAAACTGTATCTTTTAATACAGAAAACAGGAATTGGGTAACATCTTTTTTCAGAGTTGCTACCCGGTTAACAACAGTCGAAAAGGAAACAATATCCCAGTGCAATTTTATTAAACATAGCTTAAACCTGCTGTGCGGGAATAAGCTTTTAATATCTGTAAGGAGCAGATTTTACATCATTACAATTACCCGATTAATTGGATAAAACCGGCAGCTATTGTTTAACTAAAAATTACAACGATGAAAAAATTGAAAACATTGCTGTTTGCAGCATGCTGTGTGGCTTTAATTGTGGCATGCTCTGATGTGGTTGACGAAACCGATTTGATTGATTTAAAAAGTAGTAGCATGTATGGTGCCGATAAATCGGGTGATGACAAAATGGTGACCGTACCTTTTAAAGCCGATTTTTCTGTTTGGCGTGCTTTGCCTCCGGGAGGTGGAGAAGCTTGTGATGTAGGGTATTTCAGAGAAACTATGTATGGTGAAGGCGACATTACCCACCTGGGAGAAATTACAACTTTTATGACTTTTTGTGTTGAGCAGGCTACCTCGATGTATTCATTTAGTGAATTGGGCTATTTTGTTGCCGATAACGGGGATTCGCTCTTTATTGATATTCCGGCAGGACAGGTGATGGGCGGATCGGATGTAGAAGGCTATGTGGCACATTTTAACGACACCATGTATTTTATGGGTGGAACAGGCCGGTTTGAAGGTGCAATGGGCAAGGCCTTAACCAATGCCTATGTTTATGTTGGCGATGGAACTGAGTTTAGAACAGATTTTTGGAGCCACGGTCATCTGAAACTGAAAAAAGGTAAACGGTAGAAAAAGCTTTACGTTTAAATTAAAAGACTTCAGGTTGTTTTGTTTGGCCTGGAGTCTTTGTTTAGGAGAGAAGTAATTCTTTTAGGAAAGTCTGTAGTGTTTGGCAAAGGCAATAACAATATCATCTACATGGCGCGTAAAACTTAAGCACCAGGAAGCGTAACAATAACTGATGTACCTTTTCCTGGTTCGCTGGTAATTTGAATGGTTCCGTTATTGCGTTCCACAAATTCTTTCACCAAAATAAGGCCCAGTCCGGTACTTTTTTCATTTTCGGTTCCTTGCGAATGACTTTTAGAACTGATGTCGAAAAGTTTGTTCAGCTTTTCCGGAGCCATACCTACACCAGAGTCGGTAATCGTTATGCTTACTTTTCTATGCTCATCGGAAGATGTTTCAATACGAATCGATCCGCCACGTGGTGTAAATTTTATAGCATTGCTAACAATGTTACGCACTATGGTTTGTAGCATGTTGGCATCTGAAAGTACCTTTAGCTGGTTGTTGGTGTTGAGCGATATACTGATTTGTTTTAATCGTGCTGATTGCTGAAGTTTGTCAACCGTGCTGGTAATAACATCCGATAAGTTCAGCGCTGTGGTTTTTACCTCCATTTTCTTTACCTGAGATTGTGCCCATAGCAGCAAGTTATCGAGTAAGTCGCTTATGTGTTCGGATGAGGAAACCAGGAGTTTTAAAAGTTTCTTCAGTTCATTCTCGTCCAGCGAGTCAAATTCTTCATACAGATGATCGAGAAAAGAAGTTTGCGTGTGTATCGGGCCTCGCAAGTCGTGGGCAATAATGGCAAAAAACTTGTCTTTAGCCATGTTTGCTTCGTTAAGCTGAATATTTTTTTGGCGCAAACGCTGGTAAAAAATATAGATAATACTTGCAATAATTATGGCAAGCAATATGGCTAATATCAACAGCATGGTTGAAGTTCGGTGCTGTTTTAGTTGAAGCCTGTTGATTTCGTTTTGTTGCTGCAAATCTGCAATCTGGCTGTTTTTCGCATCAACTTCGTAAATTCCCTGAAGCTGTTCGAGTTTAATATTTGCTGCTCCCAATAACATCGAATCCTGTATACTAAGTTGATGTTGCTGGCAGGCAAGTGCATTTTGCAAATCGTTACGTTCGAGGTAAATGTCACTAAGTTTTGAATAAATATCGAGCTGAATACGTTTTTGGTTATTAAATACAGCTTGCTCCAATCCTTTTTTTATTTCAGCAATCCCGGCATCAGGCTCACCCGTTTCTACTAAACACAAGCCAAGGTACAAATGAATGGATGGCTGACTGAGAAGATCTCCCATATCAATTTTTGAACTCAGTGCTTTTGTAAGGTGAGTTTTGGCCAAAGCATAGTTGCCTGAAACATATTCAATTCGGCCCAGATTTTTGAGGGCGTTGGCAATACCATATTTCGATCCGGTAGCCTCGTGTATTTGCAGTGTGTATTCAATGTTTTTGCGTGCTTCGTCGGTTTTCCCCGATAGAAGATTGATTATTCCAATTTGTTCGTAGCATATAATAACTCCGCTTTGGTTCTTATCATCCTGTGCCAACTGTTCGTAGTTTTTAAGCGCAAGTTGGTAGTATTCCATAGCTTTGTCTAACAGCTGAAGGTCGGTGTATATTCGTCCCAGCAAATAGGCTGACCACGCATAGCCTTCAACATAGCCAGCTTTTTCGTAATTTAAACGGGCTTTAATAATGTATTCTATGGCGCTGTCGTACAAACCATTCACTCTAAAAACAGTTCCCATCATTGAATACGATGCTCCGGTAGCCCTGAAATTATTAGACTGAAGGCCGGTTTGAATAGACTTATTAAATGCCTGCAATGCTTCCAAATGTTCGCCCTGGGTGTGTTTGTTTATGCCGGTCCGCAACAAAATGTCGCTTTGAAAGGAATAATCATTAAGCTGGTTGGCAATGGTTAGGGCACTATCAAAATTAGCCTGCGATTGGTTAACATTATTCAGTTCGTGGCCTATTCTTCCTAAAACAAAAAAGGCACGCATTTGCAGCTCCCGCTTGTTTAATTCTTTCGCACTAATCAGAGCTGATTGTGCAATACTTTGGGCCTGGTTGTTATCGTCTTCAAGGTAGTAGTTTGCTAATTCTAACTGTGCATTTATTTTTTCCTCGCCGGTGTTATTCTGAATTACCTGGCGCAAACTATCGACTTGATGAATAGCACCGGCAGCTAAAACTGTATGAAAAGTTAAAAGTAACAGGGTAAAAAGAAAGCTAGATGTTAGCTCTATTTTTCTATTCATTCGTGTCTACGTTTTTTCCGTTCTGGTTTTTCTGTAACAGCATTATACGGCTGTGTGTACGTATTGTTTTCCAATAAATTCTCCAGCTATTTCAACAACAAAACCGGTAACGAGTTTAGCAAATTTATTTAAAAAATGGAAATTTGTTAGTCTTTCAAGTAAATATGATTAGGTGGATTGCTTCTGCAAAAAACGGGAACCCGACTTTTGCAGAAGGTTCCCGTTTTTGATTTATGGCCGATCATATAAGTGTCAATTAAAGTTTATGCGTGAAATACCAGCAGCGGAATTTTTGTATGAAACACCATTTTACGCGCCAGGCTTGGATTAAACAGTCTCGAAATCATACCTCGTTTATGGGTGGTGAGTGCCAGAATATCAACGTTGTCGTTTTTCAGGGTGCTTTCAAGCGTATCTAAAACGTTGTTTCCCATAATTAATTTGCACTCAAACTCCTTGTTTTCGTATTTCTTGTGTAAAATATCTTTCATGCCTTCCAATCGTGCAATATCCCAGCCATATTCATCGGGCATTCCAACATGAGCACATACTACTCTTACCTCGTAAGTTTTTACAATATTCATCAGTTTATCAAGTGCAGTAAAGTCTTTTTCGTCAAAATTGGTAGCGTAAAGCACTTCCTTAAACTCTTCAACCGGTTTTGGTTTCATGTCTTCAGGAATTACCAAAACAGGTACAGAAGCGTTATACATTACATCGGCAGTAACGCTGCCAACGGTTCCGGGCCATGTTTTATCTCCGCCACGGCCAATTACAATCAACCGGGTGGGCTGTTCGTTGGCAAACGCTATGATGTCTTCTTCTGCATATCCCGGTTTTACAATGTATTCAGGATTTACTGTTTCCCAGCGATCGGGTCCAATTTCGTGTACCAGTGTTGCCAGAAAATTTTTGAACTGATCGTTGGCTTCTTTTTCGGCATCTTCGGTTTGTTTTAGCAGGGTGGTGTCGTAGGGGTAAATATCGCCGTAGGGTATTGAAAATCGCATTGGGCTAATGTAGGAGTGCATAATTACCAGCTGTGCTTTTAGGTGGCTGGCAATATTAAAAGCCATTAATACGGCTTTTTCTGATACGGCAGAAAAATCAATTGGCACAAGAATCTGCCCGGGTTTACTCACCTTTTTTTGTTTCTCGGGTTCTAATCCAAGCAGTTTGTCTACTTCTTTAAAAGCTTCGTTCAGGTCGTTTTCCAAAATCTTAACCCGAACAGTTGAGGTGGCTGCTCCTTCAATTAAATGAACGTCTTCCAGTTCGCATTTAATTCCTTTTTCCTCTAAACGCATTTTCAAAATATGGGCCCGCGCCAGAGGTAATACTACAATAGTAACTAGTTTTTCACTCATGGCTATTCGATTTTAGTTTCTATATTATTTATATGGTTTTAATACCGATTAGTTTCAGAAATTGGTTGAAATCTTATGCATGCCTGCTTGTTTCAGGTAGGGGAAGAAACAAGTTGAAAGGGCACTGATTTAGAAAAATGCGAAAAGAATAATAACTTTGAATAGGATAATCCGAACAGTTTGAATAACGATTTGGATTACTTATTAATCAATAACCAATTAAATTTAATTTGTATGACCTATTTACCAAAAGAATCGAGATATGATGAAATGGTGTATAACCGTTGCGGAAAATGGGGGCTGAAACTGCCTGCTGTTTCGTTGGGTTTATGGCATAACTTTGGTGGAATTGATGTGTTTGAAAATGGTCGGTCCATGTTACACAGGGCTTTTGATTTGGGCATCACACATTTCGATTTGGCCAATAATTATGGTCCGCCACCGGGTTCGGCTGAAGAAAACTTTGGTAAAATTTTAAAACAGGATTTTAGTGCGTATCGCGATGAGCTGATTATTTCGAGCAAAGCAGGATATTTAATGTGGCCCGGACCATATGGCGAATGGGGAAGCCGAAAGTATGTGCTGGCCAGCCTCGATCAGAGTTTAAAACGTATGGGACTGGAATATGTGGATATTTTTTATTCGCACCGCCCCGATCCTGACACGCCGCTTGAAGAAACTATGATGGCACTCGACAGGGCAGTGCGCTCAGGAAAAGCATTGTATGTTGGTATTTCAAATTATCCGGCCGACATGGCAAAAGAAGCAGCATGTATTCTGAAAGACCTGGGAACTCCGTGTTTGATTCATCAGCCTCGTTACTCCATGTTTGAACGATGGGTTGAAGACGGCCTTTTGGATGTTTTGGAAGACGAAGGAATTGGTTGTATTCCGTTCTCGCCGCTTGCGCAGGGATTGCTGACAAATAAATACCTCAAAGGAATTCCTGAAGGATCGAGAGCAACACGCGAAGTTTTTCTGAAAAAAGAGGATGTTGAAACAGCTCACGATAAAATAGTGGCTTTAAATAACATTGCTCAGGAAAGGGGACAGTCGCTGGCACAAATGGCTTTGGCCTGGATATTACGCGATAAACGAATTACCTCGGTTTTAATTGGCGCAAGCTCGGTAAAACAAATTGATGATAATGTGGCAATGCTTAAGAACCGCAGTTTTTCGGAAGAAGAGTTAGCAGCAATTGAAGCGGTTTTAAAGTAAGAAATAAGTATTCAGGGAAAATTTATTGAAGCATAAAAAAGGCTCGCAATGGCGAGCCTTTTTCAGTTCTATAATACGTGGTTTACATTCCAAATAACTTTTCCAATCCCCAAAAGAGACTGAAAATAACTGCCATTCCGGCAATAGCACCTGCCGCCAGTGTAAAAATAAAGTTTAATGGCAGCATTTTTTTCTCATTCTCAGTATTCATCTTAATGACAATCTGATTCTGATTTGCTTTTGTTTCCATTCAATTATTATTTAATTGCCCAATCCAAAAATTTGTAATCATTTTAATTGTTAATTTCTGTGTTCTTCAGTATCGGGCTGTTTCTAATTTTTTCTTTTCTGTCTAATAAAAGACTTAAAAGTATGATACAAAGGTATGGCTTTTTAAATTAATATGCTAAAAAACATATTTTGTAGGACTCGTTTGTTAAATTCGTGTTAACCTGATAGTTACAGAACGGATCGGAATACGGGTGGGATAAATCAATTGAGAATAAGGCCATAATGTACCAAAAAGAGGAGCTTTTTAAGCTCCTCTTGATCTATTTTGCAAAGTATTTTTTACTAGGTAGCCGACTCAAATTGTTTCAGAAAACGCACGTCGTTTTCGAAGAAATGACGGATATCTTTAATGCCATAGCGCAACATGGTAATACGCTCGATACCCATTCCAAATGCAAAGCCAGTGTATTTTTTACTGTCGATATTACATAGCTCCAATACGTTTGGATCAACCATTCCGCAGCCCAAAATTTCGAGCCAGCCGGTGTATTTACATACATTACATCCTTTTCCACCACAAATCGAGCAGCTTACGTCCATTTCGGCACTTGGCTCGGTAAACGGGAAGTA
This sequence comes from uncultured Draconibacterium sp., assembly GCF_963676815.1. Lineage (NCBI taxonomy): Bacteria > Pseudomonadati > Bacteroidota > Bacteroidia > Marinilabiliales > Prolixibacteraceae > Draconibacterium > uncultured Draconibacterium sp. Next base: position 2,007,137 of record NZ_OY781365.1, on the reverse strand, counting down.
CGATGGGCGCAGACGAATTTTTGTGTCTTCGCCAAACAATTCTTTGGCAAACTGCAATAAAGTTTGTTTTAGGTCGGCAAACGAAACATTCTCGTCTACATACAAACCTTCAATTTGGTGGAAGATGCAGTGCGATCGTGCGGAAATTGCTTCGTTACGGAAAACACGTCCCGGGAAAATTGCACGAATTGGCGGCTCGGTACGCTCCATAACACGAATTTGTACACTAGAAGTGTGGGTTCGCAGTAGTACATCCGGATCTTTTTCAATAAAGAAAGTATCCTGCATATCGCGGGCAGGGTGTTCCGGTGGAAAGTTCAAAGCCGAAAATACATGCCAGTCGTCTTCAATCTCCGGTCCTTCGGCAACGGTAAATCCAAGGCGGGCAAAAATTCCGATAATCTCGTTTTTTACCAGCGACAACGGATGACGGGTTCCCAGTTTCATGGGCTCGCCAGGCATGGTTAAATCCTGTCCGGCAGTTTCGCTTCCGTTATTCTCAAAACCATCTTTTAGCGTGTTAATTTTTTCTAAAGCGAAAGTTTTAAGTGTGTTAATAGCCTGTCCAACCTCCTTTTTTTGTTCAGCAGGCACGGTTTTAAAGTCGTTGAATAATTGACCAATCAGTCCTTTTTTGCTAATGTATTTTATGCGTAGCTCCTCTACCTCTTCCTTGCTTGAAGCCACAATATTGTCGATTTCTTCCTGTAACGCTTTGATCTTGTCTAACATCCTTGTTTGTTTAAACTGAGGTGCAAAGATAATGATTCAGATAATAGTGAATAAGAACAGGGCAACAATATTTTGGACTGATTTGTCGGGATTAAGGTTTTTAACTACTTTTGCGCCACATTTATGGTCCCGTAGTTCAACGGATAGAATAGCAGTTTCCTAAACTGTAGATATGGGTTCGATTCCCGTCGGGACTACAAAGGTCGCTGAAAATCAGCGGCCTTTTGTTTTTCTTAGTCAACCATGCATAAACACCGGTTTTGTATTTTTGGCTAAAGCCAGTAATTCTTTTGTTTCTTCTTCTTCAATGGGGTCAAAATCCTGCATAAACTCCAGGGCTTTTAAAAACAGGGTGTATTCTCCCGGAGGTATTGCTGCAGTTACTTTCTTCGATAAGGTATAGCGGAGTGCTTGCTTCATAATCCTTTCATCGTCGATTGGTTTGTACCAGCAATTTTTAAAAATCAAATCTTCTTTTTCACGAAATGTAGTAAGTGCCATGGCTTTTAAAGCCAGAATTCCGATTCCTTGTTTTTCTGCCTCGGCATAAACCTGCGGGCCAAAATTACCGGCATTCCAGCAGGCAAAATTTATGGGGAAAAGTATGGAGTCGAAGTTAAAGTTGTTCAGCGCAAATAAAGCTGCTTTAACCGAATGTGCTGAAAAACCGATATGTTTAATTTTGCCCTCCTTTTTTGCTTTTACGAGGGTTTCCAATGCTCCGTTCTTTCCAAAAACGGTTTGTATATCTTCATCAGTTGCCAACTCGTGCAGCTGGTACAAATCGAAATAATCTGTTTGCATCTTGCACAGCGATTTTTCCAAATCTTTTTGTGCTCCGGCAGCATCTCGTTGTCGGGTTTTACATGCCAGAAAAGAATTTTTTCGATAAGGCTTTAGCGCTGGGCCCAAACGATCTTCGGCGTTTCCGTATTTTGGTGCCACATCAAAATAAGTTACACCCAAATCAAAAGCTTTCGCAACCAGCTCGTTTGCAAAGTCCTGTGGATTATCATTCAGCATTATTCCTCCAAATCCTATTACAGATAACTCTTCGCCGGTTTTACCTAATTTACGTTTCGGAATGGTGTATTCGCTTGAGAAATTCTGTCCAAATTCTTTTATTGCTGCAATAACGGTATTCATGCTGGTGATTTAAGTTTTTCGAATTACTACCAAAGCTACAATTTTTATGAAGTTTAAAAAAAGCAATTCGTGTAGAAATTGAACAGCAAAGGATGCGTTAAAACCAGATGTGTAGAAATGACAGATTAAGGGAAAAATACGCAAAATCAGGAAAAAAAAATCTCAATGTTTTTGATAACTAAATTCTTTTTTGTTCATTTGTATTGTCGTGCGTTCAGCACGATGTGTGTTTGGGGGTTAACATTAGTAAAAGGGCAGTTGTTGAACTGCCCTTTCTTCGTTTAAAACGCCCCGGATTTTAATCATATTTTCAACAGAAACACTTCGCATTTTAAATAATAAAATTATTGTTAATATCTAAAAACTAGAGGGTTAGGTTAAAAAATATGTATTGTGATGTACGTGTTTTTACTTATTTGTCGTAACTTGCAAAGGTTAAACTTAATGTGCTGTATATAGACTTTAACAAGCATTAAGAGGAACACATTCATATTGGGCCGGTTATTGAACCGGCCTTTTTTTTACAACCAGAAATGTGGTTTTACATAACTTTTAAGCGCTCCTTAGATAGGTTTTTAATCCACTGGTTAACGATGAATTCGTTTTGCTCCATCCACTTTTTAACACCATTCACCGGATCTTCGCTAACTCTTACTTCATAAACAAGGCTGTTTAATTGTTTTTCTGTTAGTTGCATGCGTTCGAAAAAGCGAACGGCATTCGGGTGTTTGTTTGCAAGTTCTTTGTTTGCAATGGAGTAAATGTTCTCTTTTTGTCCGAAAATATTATCCGGATCATCTAAAAACCGAACTTCGTAACGTGCAAAAATCCAGTGAGGTTCCCATCCTGTTACAACAATTTCTTTACGCCGTTGAATGCTGTCGACCAATTGTTCTACCATTTCTTCTTCAGAGAGTGCCAAAAGCGAATTCGACAGCGAATATACATCAATAGCATCTTTTGTTTTTTGCATTACTCCAGCCCCGGCGTCGATACCCACAATAGGGTGATTATAGTTTTTTAAATCATCAACTGTTCTTAGTTGGCTGTAACTGGGTACAACTAAACCTGTGCGTGCCTCAGGATAGGTAATTCCAAGCATTTCGATATTGTCTTTGTATTCATCAAAATACTGTTTTTGCGTTTCGGGCAACCAAGCATCGGTAAAAACATCTGCCTCGTTGTTCGCCACTTCACGGTACGCTGTTTCAACATCGGTTAACTTTAAAATCACCTTGTAATCCATATGTTCCTCAAGAAGTACTGACGATAAATACGTTAGAGCAACACTCTCCGACCAATCGGTATAAACAATCTTTAACGACCGATCATCTTCGGGTTTTGTGGTTGTGCTGCACGAAACAAAAAAAGCAAACAATAACGATAGTGCTATTACTTTGGTATGTGATAAATATTGGTTCATATTGCCTGGTTTTAGTTAAATAATGATTTTAAAAATCCCATCGATTGCTTGCGGTCGTTTACAATAAAAACCGGAATATTTTTCTCCGATTCGGCCAGTTTTTCTGAAGTTGAATCCACAATAATATCGTTTAATTCAGACTTTATAATCGACCCGATCACAATCATATCCGCACCGGTTGTTAGTGCCTGACGGTATAAAATCTGGGCTTCTTCATTTTCGGTGTCCAACGAGTAAGAAAAAGGAATTTCGTCCTGCTCGTGTTTATAGCGTTTAACAAATTTCTGAAACTCCTTATTGCTGATCTTATCAACGTATTTCTGAAGTTTTTTATCGTCTTCCGATTGTGTTTGCGGGAAATAACTGAGTGGCAGTTTGTGTACATGGTGGCAGGCCACATTGGCTCCGGTTAGTTCTTTTATCCGAAGTGCCATTTGTAAGGCTATTTCACTGATTCTTGAAAAATCCATTCGAACCAAAACATTTTCGATTTTCTCGTGAACGGTTTCGCTAACCAATAACACCGACGACGGAATAATACCAAGAATCTTCCTCACGACTCCACCACTTCCTTTGTAGCCCATTTTCTTGCCCATTAAAGTAAGCGTAATGTTATTTTGTTGGGTATATTTCACAATAGTTTCAGTTGGGTATCCTTCCTTAACCATTGTATTGATTTTAAGATTGACATCGGGGCTGAATTGTTCGTCAACTTTTTCCTTTAGTTCCTCGCGAATAATATCAGGAATCGGCTCGTCCAGCTCCGGAAAAGCTTCAAGTATTTCTTTGGGTATATCGAAAGGCCGCATAACATGCAGGAATGTGATACTTTCGGGCTTAATTTTATTGGCTAAAAAACCTGCGTAACGGATAAGCGAATCGTCCATCTCGGTTAGGTCGAGGCACACCAGAATATGATTTAATTGATACATGTTTATACTATTTATAGGGTTATGAATTGTCTTTATTTGTTTGTGGTTTTACTGCTGTTTGTGTTTTTCCGCGTTTTTGCAGCATCCTCGAAATGGTGTCTAAATATTCCTGATGCTCTTTTTCGCGTTTCACTTCCATAAGGTCATTGTGTTCTTCGCGCAATCCTTTTAGCAAGCTCCAAACCACAAAAAGTAAAATTATAGCGAATGGTAAACCGGTTGATATTGCTGCTGTTTGTAAAGCTCCCAGTCCGCCACCTACTAACAACACTGCAGCCACGGCGCCCTCGGTTAAGGCCCAAAATATACGCTGAGGTACCGGTGCATCCAGTTTTCCGCCGGCAGTTAACGAATCAACCACTAACGAACCCGAGTCGGAAGAAGTAACAAAAAAGCTGGCTACCAAAATTACTCCAACCGTAGAAGTTACGGCAGATATCGGAAATTGTTCCAGCAGCACATAAAGCGAAGTGGCAATGTTACTGGTTACCGCACCGGCAATGTCGGCCATCGAGTTTAGCTCGATAAACATGGCGCTACCGCCAAATGTCGACAGCCATAAAAATGTTAAAAGTGTTGGCACAATCAATACGCCCAAAACAAATTCTTTTATTGTTCTTCCTCTTGAGATGCGGGCGATAAACATACCCACAAATGGCGACCAGCTAATCCACCAGGCCCAGTAAAAAACGGTCCAGTCGTTTTGCCAGTTCGATTGCTGGTAGGTTTCTGTCCATGTCGACAGCTCGAAAAAGTTCTGTACATATCCTCCAACGTTCTGAATAAACGAATCGAAAATAAAAAGTGTTGGTCCTACAACGATCATAAAAAGCAGGAACACTGCCCCGATGATCATATTCAATTCACTCAATCGTTTTACACCACCACTTAACCCGGCTACTACCGAGGCTGTTGCAGCAAGTGTGATTACGATGATTAAAATAACCTGCGAGGTTAGCGTGTCGGGCATATTAAAAAGATGAGCCAATCCGGCGCTAACCTGTTGAACCCCATACCCAGCGAGGTTGCCAGGCCAAAAAGAGTTGCAACAACGGCAAGTACATTAATGGCTTTTCCCCAGGGGCCATAAATCTTTTTTCCCAACAAAGGGTAAAAAATCGAGCTGATGGTAAGTGGCAGTTTTCGGTTAAAAGTAAAAAAGGCAAGCGACATGCCTACCAGCGCATAAATTCCCCAGGCATGCAGGCCCCAGTGCAGAAAAGTAATCTCCATCGACATGCGGGCTGCTTCAATGGTTCGTGGCTCGCCACCCGGAGGATGGATAAAGTGATTAATCGGTTCGCCAACACTCCAGAATAAAATACCAATTCCCATTCCGGCGCTAAAAAGCATGGCAAACCAAGCGCCTTTCGAGAACTCGGGTTTGGCTTTGCTTCCTCCCAGCTTTATTTTTCCAAACTTGCTGAATGCAATAAACAGCACGAAAAAGAGAAATAAATTTACTGAGATAACAAAAAACCATCCGCAATAATCCGATATTGAAGTTTGGATTGTAGAGAAAATCTGGTCCATTGGTTTACCTACAATTAAGGTAATCGCAATAAAAACGATAATTAATATCGCGGCCGGCCAAAACACAGGTCCGTCAACATCAAAATATTTGTTGGTGCTTATCAGGTGAGCTTCTCCCTCGTGAGGTACATTTTCTTTTTTTAGTTGATATGTGCTTTAATCCTTAGCTGTTGTTATGCTTTTCTGAATTCCGTTTTTTGAATAAACATCTAATCCTATAATTGCTGTTATTAAGATGAAATCAGAGGTAGAGTACTATTTTTTTTGCGAAAAAACAAAAAAATATTTGCGCATAGCTGCCGATTTGGGAAACATACTTTACCGGCAATGCCCTTTAACTCAAATTTTACACGCTACTTAAAGTCTCAACGAGCTTTTCGTACTATGCCTGCTTCTAATCGTGATTCACCTGATAGGTTTAGTGCTGAAATTTAGAATTTTACGTATTTCGGAAGCTTGTGTTTATTACAAATCTGTTCGGTACCGATCTTCAAAATTCAAATTCAGTACTTTTATTTTCGGTATTATGGCTCGATACTGCTGGTTTATAGTTTATTGGAACTTTATTTAAATTGTTATATTTTTTATGATCTTAAGCAGCTACTGTGCGAACGAAATGAATAATTATCTAAATTTACCGCATTAAAGAAGTAAAGTGATATCGAAATTAAAAATATCGAATCTATTAGTAAGCTACCGGTGCTTGTTTGAGTGCTGGATTTTGTATGCTTAGAATCTACCCCAAAGGTTAACCCTGTTTCTTTTACTTTTTGTTTAACTTAATTTTTTCAAGTCATGTCTTTTGCAGATGAACTAACCATAAAGACACCCGAGCGCCCGGCTGGTGCTGAAGGGAATTTTTATACACCGCACCCTGATGCCATTGGTCCGGGTATGAACGAACGCGTTCAGCGTTTACGCAAACTTAGTGTTGAAACACAGGAGTCGCTGTCGATTGAACGCGCCCTGATCACCACAAAGTTTTACAAAGAAAACTACGGCAAGTATTCCGATCCGATGATGCGCGCCCTTAATTTTCTTGAAATTTGTAAGCAAAAAACCATCTATATAGGCGACGATGAATTGATTGTTGCCGAACGTGGTCCGGTGCCGAAATCGGTTCCAACCTTTCCGGAATTAACCTGTCACAGCGTTGAGGATTTTCATGTGTTGAACACACGCGATCAGCAACAGTACACCATTTCGCAGGAAGATATTGATACCTACGAACAGGAAGTAATTCCATACTGGGAAGGCCGTACCATGCGCGAGCGTATTTTTAGTCACGTGCCAAACGAATGGAAACGTGCTTATGAAGCCGGTGTATTTACCGAGTTTATGGAGCAACGTGCTCCCGGTCATACCGCGTTGGATGGAGCGATCTACAAAAAGGGGATGCTCGATTATAAAAAGGAGATCAACGATCATATCAATCGCCTCGATTTTATGAACGACCCGGAAGCCACTGAGAAGCTGGAGGAATTAAAAGCGATGGACGTGTCGTGTGACGCAGCTATTGTTTTTGCTGAGCGCCATGCTGACCTGGCAGAGGAAATGGCAAAAACCGAAAGCGATCCGAAACGTGTTGCCGAGTTGAAGCGAATTGCAGAAGTGTGTCGCTGGGTTCCGGCCAACGCACCACGAAACGTGTGGGAAGCCATTCAGATGTATTGGTTTGTGCACCTGGGAACCGTTACCGAATTAAACGGTTGGGATGCCATGAATCCGGGCCATTTCGATCAGCACCTTACTCCGTTCTACGAAAAAGAACTGGCAGAAGGAACGCTGACCCGCGATGGGGCCAAAGAATTGATCAGCTGTTTCTGGATAAAAGTAAATAACCACCCTGCGCCACCAAAAGTGGGCATTACAGCGCGCGAAAGTGGTACATTCAACGATTTTACCAACATTAATATTGGAGGTGTTAAACCCGACGGAACCAACGGCGTAAGCGAGGTTTCGTATATGATGCTGGAAGTAATTGAAGAACTTCACGTGTTGCAGCCGGGTAACTCGGTGCACATTGCCAAAGTTACTCCCGACGAGTTTTTACAGGCCGCCGGAAAACTGATCCGACAGGGACACGGTTATCCATCGGTGTTTAATCCTGATATGTACATCCAGGAAATGGTGAACCAGGGGAAATCGTTGCAGGATGCACGCGAAGGCGGCTGCAGTGGTTGTATCGAGGTGGGCGCTTTTGGTAAAGAAGCCTACCTGCTTACCGGTTACCTTAATGTTCCGAAAGTGCTGGAGATTACACTGAATAATGGTATCGACCCGGTTACCGGAAAAGTGGCCGGTATTGAAACCGGCGATCCACGCGAATTTAAAAGTTTCGATGAGCTGTATGAAGCATTTCTGAAGCAGCTGAATTTTGTGGTAGACCAGAAAATACGTGTAAGCAACTACATCGACCAGATGTTTGCCAAATATGCGCCGGCACCTTTCCTTTCAGTGGTAATTGAAGATTGTATCTCGAAAGGAAAAGACTATTACAACGGAGGTCCGCGCTACAACACCAACTACATTCAATGTACCGGTTTGGGTACAACAACTGATAGTTTATCGGTGCTGAAAAAGCATGTTTTCGAAGACAAGACCTTCTCGATGGACACCATTCTTGGTGCTGTGGCCAAAAACTTCGAAGGCGAAGAAGTGTTGCGCCAGCGTATTCTGAACCGTACGCCGTTCTTTGGTAACGACGATGAATATGCCGATACCATTGCCGTGCAGGTGTACAACGATTTACTAGCTGCCATTGAAGGAAAACCAAATACCAAAGGAGAAGTATTCCATTTAAATATGCTATCGACCACGTGCCATGTGTATTTTGGACTGGTGCTGGGAGCTACACCAAACGGACGTTTTTCAGGTAAATCAATTTCCGATGGTACATCACCGTCGCATGGTTGCGATACACACGGACCAACAAACGTTATCCGCTCGCTGGGTAAACTCGATCAGTCGAAATCGGGAGGTACTTTGTTGAATTTGCGTTTTGTGCCAAGTTTGCTGAAACGCGACAAAGACGTGGAGAAACTGGGTCACCTTATCCGCAGTTATTTCTCGTTGGGCGGTCACCACATTCAGTTTAATATTGTTGATACGGCTACGCTTTTGGCGGCACAGGCTTGTCCTGAAGATTACAAGGACCTGCTGGTTCGTATGGCCGGGTACAGCGATTACTTTAACGACATGAATGCCGATCTGCAACAGGAGGTAATTGACCGCACACAAAACGAGGTGCTTTAATAGAGCAAGTGAGGATAAAGTTATAAGTACCCCCCGTTTCGGCCTCGCTCCGTAAACGGAGCTTGCGGCCTCCACTGTCCCCCCTAATTTAGGGGGACAGTTGGAGCCGGAGACTTCGAAGAAGGCCCGGCGGAAACGGGGGGTATGCAACAATAACTTGGTAAACATTTAAAATGAATCAATCATTAATATTCGATATAAAACGTTACGCCATTAACGATGGTCCGGGTATTCGCATCACCCTGTTTATGAAGGGATGCCCGTTGAGCTGTAAGTGGTGTCACAACCCCGAAAGCCAGTCGCCGGGTGTACAAAAACTGTACACCGAGTCGAAATGTATCGGGGCGCAGGAGTGTGTAAATATGTGCCCGGAAGATGCGCTTACACTTACGCCAAAAGGAATTGTTACCGATTACCAGGCCTGTACCCTTTGTGGTATTTGTGCCGATGTATGCCCAACGAAAGCCATCGAAATGTCGGGACGAACCTACGAGGTGGAGGAGCTGATGCAGATCATTGAACGCGAGCGCGTACACATCGAGCAATCGAACGGTGGAGTTACGTTTTCGGGTGGTGAGCCTTTGATGCATCCGGAGTTTCTGATGCAGATGCTGGATGCCTGTGGCGAAAACAAACTGCACCGAACCGTGGATACCTGCGGATTTGCCGACACCGAAACTCTATTGGAAGTCGCTAAAAAGACCGAACTTTTCCTGTTCGACCTAAAGCTGATGGATGAGGCGAAACATAAAAAATGGACAGGCGTAAGCAATAAGCTTATTTTGAAAAATCTTCAGCTGCTGGCCGAAAATGGTGCGAACATCAATATTCGAGTGCCGTTTATCCGCAATGTAAATGCCGACCACAACACGCTTACCGAAATGGCGGAATTTATTGCTGCCTTGCCGGGTAAAAAGCCCGTGGTAAACTTATTGCCTTACCACAATATTGCAGCTAACAAGTACAACAAACTTGGGTCGAAATACAACGAATTCAATATGGAAGAGCCCACCGAAGAAGAACAGAACAGGGCGATTGCCATATTCGGGAAATACGGTATTGAGGCCGAGATTGGTGGATAGGTGGGAAGCCGATCCGTATAACTGCATAAATACGGATCGGTTCCCTGTCTCCAAGGCAACTGTTTGTTTGCCCACGATAGTAATTCCCCTGCAAAATGCATTTTGCACCACCAACTATGTGCTGTGCACAAGAAAAAATACGTTTGAAACCCACTTCTGTTAGCTGGGGACGCGAAAAAACGTGTTTGAAACCGACTTTCCTCGCGTCAGGGTGAAAAAAAACGTGTTTGAAACTAATATTCACTGCGTCGGGAAGGGAAAAAACGCGTTTTAAACCGGTAGCATCGTCGTCGGCATCAAAAAAAATGCGTTTGAAACCAGTTTCCCTCCCGTCAGGAAGGAAACAAACGTGTTTGAAATGAACTTTCCTTGCGTCAGGATGAAAAAAAACGTGTTTGAAACCAACTTTCCTCACGTCAGGGAGGTTTAAAATCAGGTAGTTATAAGTTTTTAGATTAGGTGTAAGCCCCGAAAGTTAAGGCAGAACGGGAGATGCGGATTAAAATACCAAATTTGTGCTCGCTTGCTGTTTTGTCTCTTACTCAAGAACATATTGTTTTTGTTAAACAGAATGCTAACTTTATACACAATTAAAAACCAAAACCGTTGAATACGCGCCCGAATATAGAATTTAAGCACAAAGTTGGGTTACTCCCCCAATTTGGGTGTATAACCCAACCCGATAATAGAAATATAACCCAACTTGTTGGGTTCCATGTACGTTAGCCATAATAGTAAAATGAAAAACAGTCTATACATATTGATAGTATTCCTTCTAATCATTTTAAATGTAAATGCTCAGAATAATGACACCGAATTAAAATGGTTTAAGAATACTCCTATTAAAATTGAGACTTCTGAAAATGGACAAGAATCAGAAAAAGAAGATTTTGGAGAATTGAGGATAGTTGGCTGGTCTGAAAAGGGATTTGTATCATACATTTTTTCTCCAATGTCGGTACTTGCTTGTGAGTGGGAAGAATATTTTTACATCTACAATTTCATAGACAATAAAATGGTTTGGGAAAAATTTGCATGTAGTGTTGACTGGAATGACAGGAGAAATAAGACTGTTAGTGAATGTATTAAGAAACTAAATGAATACAATCTTGTTCCAGCTGACCAACCTATGATTTACCCAATAAATGCTGAGTCGTATGACAATGACACATTCATTACTGTCTACAAATTAAATGACTTATTAAAATCAATATATAAAGACAACTCCACACGGAAAATTTTGCAGCCAGTTGGCTATATCAAGCCACCGTTGACACAAAACAGAAAAATATTATTATTCCCTGTTGAGTCAGACATTGAAGAATTTTTAATTTATGGAGTTAAAAGTGAATAAAAACTACTATGGCTAACACAGTACATATTGCAGGGCTGGGTTCGGTGGTACGCCAACTGCGGATTCTCGCTTCGCAGTTCCGTGTCCTTCGGACAGAAACGCTCTCCGAAATCCGCCCCGACAACATGTACTAACCGTTAGCCGAAAGCCGGGGAATCAACGAAATATCAACCTAAATAAATTAAAAATGAAAAAGAAAATACTAAAGGTTATTGGGATTATTGCAATAATAATAGTGATAGTTGTGTTGCTTGATTATGCTTTCGGAGAAATTTTAGTGGGATGGAATAACCCTAAGTAACCAATCCTCAACCTCGCTGCTCGCGCCGATTTGCAATCGGTGTGCAATTCGGCAAAATTGAAATTAACAAACTTTCAGCTGCTGGCTGAGAAACGGATTACATCCCGAAACATAGGGACGCACCAACGATGAAAAATTATAAAAATTGAAAGTATATGAGCTTACTAAAATATTCGAACACAGAAGAAAAGGCAATTCATGTAAATTCGGATGTTTATATTGATTCTTTCAAGAAAAAAATTCAGGAAACATTAAAAAACTTTGATGCCAGATCGGAAATTCAAAACGATACGATAAAATTCAAAAGGATTGTGAGAATTACTACACACTCCGGACAGAATAAAATCGAAGCAATGAAAATAGTTAGAGAAGGATTAATTGGAATTGAAAGAATTGATTCAAAGAAAATTAAAATATTTTGGGAAGTTAAGTTAGACTCATTATTGTTTTTATCCATCTCAATTGGATTGCTAATAGGTGCGATTGCTGGATTTGTTAGTTCAATGATAATAATCTCACTGATTATTGGATTACTCTTTTCAGCAATCATGTATTTTATTGGGTGTTCAATAGTAAAATCAACAATTGACGATATTGTAGCAACTTCAATTTAACTGGAAAAGGAAAACCGCTAACAAGTTGCTATATTGCAATGCGGGGTTCGGAACGCCTCAGTAACATGTACTAACTGTTACCCCAAAGCTAAAAAATAGCACATTCAAATCAGTACCGGAAAAGTAAAAACAAAGCAATGAATAAAGAAGAATTATCGAAATTGTCCGACGAAGAACTGCTGGAAGCGAAAAAGAATAGCAAGCCAAAACCCATAACAGATGCATTTTTTATTGGGTTCTTGGTCGGGATAATCATTTACAGTGTTACCGCAAACACCTGGGGCTTTCTTACCTTAATTCCTTTGTTTTTAATTTATCTGTTGCTGAAGAAACCAAAACAATATGAAGCTTTAAGGAGAGAGTTGAAAAAACGAAACCTATAATTTCGAATAAGCTCTCAATCGTAAAATTTTATTTAGCTCCACCTCAACAAAACTAATTGTATCTCGTATTGTTTTAGTAACAAACAAAACATATCATTCAGTATTGAATGATTCATCCAAAACATACATAATGAAACGAGCTTGTAAAATAATACATCCCAGAGGATTATTAAATTATGTGCGAGTTCCATACTATACCGTAAAAAACAAATAATTTTAATAGTATGAAATACAATTTATTAGGAAACACAGGATTATACGTATCAGAACTTTGTTTGGGCACCATGACATTTGGTGGTCGTGGAATGTGGACAGCCATTGGTACATTGCCGCAGGATCAGGTTAACAGCCTGGTAAAACAATCGGTTGACGGTGGCATTAACTTTATTGATACCGCCAATATTTACAGTGAAGGTTTGAGTGAGCAAATGACCGGGCAAGCCATTCGCGACCTCGGACTAAAACGCGACGACCTGGTAATTGCCACAAAAGTGCGTGGACAAATGGGCGAAGGCCCGAATGAAGTTGGCTTGAGCAAAAAACACATTTTGCAACAGGCCGACGAAAGCCTGGCACGGCTGGGTATGGATTATATCGACCTGTATCAGATTCACGGCTTCGATCGGCTTACACCTTTGGAAGAAACGCTTGAAGCGCTCGATATGCTGGTGAAAAGCGGAAAAGTTCGGTACATTGGGTGCAGTAATTTGGCTGCCTGGCAATTGATGAAAGCTTTGGGAATTTCGGCACAGCTACACTTAAGTAAATTTGTGTCGTTGCAAGCTTATTACACCATTGCAGGGCGCGATTTAGAGCGGGAACTTGTGCCCTTATTGCTCGACCAGAAAGTTGGTCTGATGGTGTGGAGTCCGCTGGCCGGAGGACTGCTAAGTGGCAAATACAGCCGCGATGCCGAAACAAAAGAAGGGCGAAGGGTGAATTTCGACTTTCCTCCGGTAAACAAAGAAAAAGCATTTGATATTGTTGATGTAATGCGCAAAATTGCTGAAACCAAAAACGTGAGCGTAGCACAAATTGCCTTGTCGTGGTTATTGCATCAACCCGCGGTTTCGTCGGTTATTATTGGTGCTAACAAACCAGAGCAGTTAGCCGATAATCTCGATTCAGTAAACGTGCAACTCAATAACGATGAGCTAAAACAGTTGGATGAGGTAAGTAAACTCGATCCGGAATACCCGGGCTGGATGATTGAACGCCAGGGAAGTGGCCGATAGATTTTGTAAAGAAACACCGCCGCCACGTAACGAACTACATGGCGGGGGCTTTACTACCAATAAGCAGAAAGAGCGAAAACGATCGATAGATTTAATCAAAGAGATACTATTTTCGTATTGGAATGGCATGAGCGGTGTTTGCAACAGAATTGAAGCATCAATTCAGTTATTAATTACCGGAAATAATAAATTATCATATGGAATACCAGGGTTCTTGTTTGTGCAAAGGAGTTACATTTAAAGTAATTGGCAACTTTAAAAGCTTTTATCTGTGTCATTGCAGTTATTGCCAAAAAGATACAGGGTCGGCCCATGCAGCTAATTTATTTTCAACAAGTGCAAAACTGGAATGGACAAAAAAGGAAACTGAAATTACAACTTTTCAGCTTGCTGGCAGCAGACACCAAAAGTCATTTTGTGCTACCTGTGGCTCGGCACTGCCTAATTTACAAATGGGCGATAAACTGTTGGTTGTTCCGGCCGGAAGTTTAGATACCGGTTTGGAAAAACGCCCCGATGCACATCTGTTTATGTCGAGTAAAGCAGATTGGGACGAGGCACTGGAGGAAATAAAAAAGTTTGAAGGTTTTCCTGAATAGATTTGAAATGGATATCAATTTTGAAAAGCTGGATTACCTGAAAGACGGAAACCCAAAACAACAACAAGCTTACCGTGTTTTAAGCCAAAACAAAGTGTTGGAGCAGCTCAACGAATTTGATCCCTTACTTGTGGGAACAATCCCCATAAACATTGACATTGACGACAGCGACCTCGACATTATTTGCTGCTGCACCAATAAAACGCATTTCAGGCAACAAATAATAAAAGCATTCGGCGGTTTTCCCGGGTTTGAACTGTGGGAGAACACAACAGTAGAACCACCGGCCGTGGTGGCCAATTTCAGAATCGACGGTTTTGTGCTTGAAGTTTTTGGCCAAAACAGGCCAAGCAAGCAACAAAATGCTTACCGGCACATGCTGGTAGAACACAAAATACTTCTTGAGCGCGGAAAAGATTTCAGGGAAAGCATTATTGATTTAAAACGACAGGGCTACAAAACCGAGCCAGCATTTGCGTTGCAACTTGGATTAAAAGGCAATGCATACGAAGCCTTACTTGAGCTGGAATAAGCGGCAAAAAGCAATTAGGCACCGGCGTTCAATGATTACAAAATACCTTTCAACATAAAATTGTACTTTTAGGCTCTTTAATGCAACGGAAAATGAAAAAACAGGTTTTAATACTTCTGCTGAATGTAGTGTTAACAGGCACTTTATGTGCGCAGAGAACGGTGGATTTGAATACGCTTCATTCCATTTCGAGTAACGAATTAATGGAGTTTGCAACCGAGCTGAGTTCTGCTAAATACGAAGGGCGTTTGTCGGGCACTCCTGAATATTTGGAGGCTGCCAGGTGGTGCGCTTCAAAATTCGAAGAGTGGGGTGTTAAACCTGCAAACAACGGCAGTTACTTTCAGTATTTTCCGAATGAATATTCAGAGGTAAACTCGCTGGGATCAGTGGTTTATTTCAATGGAAAAGAAAAAACATACCTCGATTTTCCGGAAGATTATTTGCCCGGTTCTAATTCGGCAAGTGGCACTGTACAGGCTCCGCTGGTTTATGTTGGCCACGGAATTACGGCTCCGGAACTGGGTTACGATGATTACGAAAATGTAGATGTTGAAGGTAAAATTATCATTTTGGAAAGCGGAACACCGTACACCAAAAACGATGAAACGCTGGCCAAATGGACACCATACGCTTATCACCGCTACAAATTCAGGAATGCAGTAAAACACGGTGCTGCCGGAATGATATACGCCAGTAAATTGGCCAATCCGAACACGGTAAATCTCGAAGGGTTTGTGTATGCACATGTAGATACAAAAGTTGTTACGCAAATTATGGCCGATGCCGGAAAAGATTACCAGCAAATTCGCCAACAACTAAAAAATATGGAAACACCGTCGTTTGAACTGCCGGCAGAACAGCAGGTGTTTATCCGCGCCGAAACAAAATATTTCCCCGATGCACAGGCGTGCAATGTGGTTGGAATGATAGAAGGCTCAGATTCTGATTTGAAAGACGAGGTAATAATTATTGGCGGCCATCTCGACGGGCAGGGCCAAATGGGCGATGTAATGTTCCCCAGCGCGCTCGACAATGCATCAGGAATCAGCGATATTTTAGGGGCTGCAAAAGCTTTGGCAAACTCCGAAGTTAAACCCAAACGTTCGGTACTTTTTATTTTGATTGGTGGAGAGGAGTGCGGTTTATACGGCTCGGAATATTACTGCAAAAATCCATTGTTTCCGATTGAGAAAACCAAAATGATGATTAATCTGGATATGGTGGGTAACGGAACCGGATTTTTTGTGTCGGGAGGAAAAACGCACTCAGCATTATTCGGCCATTTCGAGAATGCCAATAATAACTATATCCATCGCGAAATGGGGACTTCGGCAGTTGCGAAAAACTACGGGCGGCCTCGTTCCGATGCATCACATTTCGAGAATGTTGGAATAAAAACCTTTGGCTTGTGGACACGCAATTCGGTGTATCCGGTGCACTACCATATGCCTGCCGATAAAACAAATGTGCTGACGCCCGAAATTATGGAAGATGCAGCAAAATTGCTTTACCTTGGCGTTTTGGGGGTGGCCAACGACAGTAAACTTTAGTGGATGATTGCAATCGGTTCAACTTTTTTCTGATTTGTCTTGTTACTCTCTAAACACTACTACTTGGCCAACTTCTATGGAGAAGAGAAAAGAACATTACAAACGTACATTGCTCGATCTTGCAAACAGAAAAGATCTGGTTCCCGGAATATATAATTACTGCGACCGCTGGTGCGAACGTTGCACCATGACACAAAAATGTTTGACCTATTTACACGAACAGGAAAACAAAATTGATGAAGATTCGCAAAACCCGGATGAGGAGAATAAGAATTTTTGGGAACAAATTCGCCTTGCATGGGAAGTGACCATGGAAATGATTGAAGAAGATGCCGATAAGGAAGGAATCGACCTGAGCGATGTGGAAGACTTTGAACTGCCCGAACACATTGAAACGCCGCTTGAAGTGCAGGCCCGCGACTATGGAATCAACATTCATAAATGGATGAAGGATCATAAAGATCTTTTTTCGGATAAAGCTGAAAAACTGGTAATGATCGATGATGATGAATCGATGTTTAAATACCGCGATGCCGCCGAGGTTATTCAGTGGTACAGTGCTTTTATTGGTGCAAAAGTTCATCGTGCACATCTGGAGCTGGAGCAGCGCAAAAACGATCCGAATGATGAGTATGGTTTGTATGCCGACAACCTGGGATCGGCAAAAATTGCCATTATAGCCATTAAACGATCGATGGATGCTCTGTCGGTGTTTTACTCCGGGTTTAGCGAAATGGAAGATGAAATCCTGCAGTTTTTACTCGAACTGTCGCAAATAAAAAAGCAAATGCTAAAAACTTTCCCCGGTGTAATGGAATTCAAACGGCCGGGTTTTGATGATTAATGTATAGTACAAAAGGTGTATGGTACATATTGCGTACTATTCTGTTTTTGTGATTTATACAGGCTTTTATCGTCTAAGCACTAAATAGTACAAAATTTGTATGATACAGTATTTGTACTATATTTGTATAAAAAAGAATGACTCAGATAAATGTTGGGAAACCGGTATTGGGATCGAACTTTATTGGGCGCCAAGATGAGCTGAATTATTTAACAAAGTTGATTCAGATGAATCAAAATGTGGTCATCATTGCGCCTCGTCGTTATGGCAAAACTTCATTGATTTTGGAGGCATTACGGCAGCTTGAAAACGAAAAGTTATACTCGGCATTTATCGATATTTTTTCAACTCCAACATTAGAATCACTTTCTTCAGAAATTACAAAAGCTGTTCTAAAGAACCATAAGCTTGACGAGATATTTGCCAAATCAAAAAACAGTGCTTTGGCAATGATTCAGAATTTGAAAATGAAAACAGTTGTTGAAGATTTTGAATTTATTCTTGGATTCCCTGAAAAAAAGGAAAATGATTGGGAGTTACTGGGGAAAAGTATTGATTTTATCGATCAGTTTCCGGGGAAGCATAAAAAAAGGATGATTTGTGTTTTTGACGAATTTGGAGATATTGGAAAATTGGATGGTAATCAAATTGTCAAATTATTTCGATCAAAGATTCAGCTACATGACAACACAAGCTATATTTTTTCAGGAAGTTATGAGTTGGTTATGTCGGGTTTGTTCATTGAGAAACAAGCTCCGTTTTTTCGGTTTGCCCGGATAATAAACCTGGGCAAGATGGATAAAAACATATTCCTGGAGTTTTACAAGAAGCAGTTAGCTGAGAAGGAAATTTCTTCTAATGAGAATTTTCTGTTGTCGATACTGGACTTTACAGATGGTCATCCCTACTATTCACAGCTGGCGCTGCAGGAGTTAATTATTTTTCATGCTTTAAATAAGAAGCTTCCAACTTTTGATGAGCTGATAGAGCGCCTGCTTTTGATAGAGAAAAATTATCTGGAAAAGTCATGGGAAGAAATTTCTTCACGAAAAGAATTGGTTAAAACAGTACTTGCGGTTTGTGGTACCGATTCACAAATATATTCGGTATTAAAAGGAACTGGGATTAATACTAGTAGGGCACTCAAAACGCTGGAAATGAATGGAACTATATTGAAAGAGGGGAAAAAGTATGAGATGAGTGATCCGCTCTTTGCTTTATGGATTCAACTAAATCTTATTAAAAAGACTTAAAAAAGCTATGATATACGAAGGCAACATACGTAAAATGAGAACCGAGCTAAATGAGCCGGTAAACTATTCCCTGCCTATTGGCGACGAACTAATTGATATGAATGCATTGATCGGGAAAGAAATCTCGATGCGTTTCGACGGGCAAATCAATTGTATTTCGTGCGGGAAGAAAACAAAAACGTCGTTTAATCAGGGATTTTGTTACAACTGTCTACAAACAGCTCCTGAAGCCAGTGAGTCGATTATTCGTCCCGAGTTATCGAAAGCACATTTGGGAATAGCCCGCGATATGGAGTGGGCCGAAAAACACGACCTGATTGACCATTTTGTATACCTGGCCGTGTCGAGCGCATTAAAAGTTGGTGTTACACGTGGGCATCAAATTCCTATGCGCTGGATCGATCAGGGAGCCAGCTATGCAATTAAAATCGCAAAAACGCCAAACCGCCATATTGCCGGTGTTATCGAGGTGTTTCTTAAAAATCATTTTACCGATAAAACCAACTGGCGGGCTATGCTTAAAAACGAAGTATTGAAAGATTTTGACCTGGCTGCCGAAAAAGAACGAATTACCAACTTGCTGCCGCTGGAGTTGCAGAAATACATTGATGAGGAAAATGAGGTAACCAAAATTAATTATCCGGTTGAGCAGTTTCCGGCAAAAATTAAAAGTATTGGTTTTGATAAGCTCCCGGAAGTTACCGGAACGCTGGCCGGTATAAAAGGGCAGTATTTAATTTTTGATGATAGCCGGGTTCTGAATATCCGCAAACACAATGGTTATTTTTTGCGGGTGGCAATGTAATTCATCAGCTCGATAAGCGATTCGCGGGCTTCACAGTCAGGAAACTCTTTTAAGCCGGCAATTGCTTTATCTTTAAACTCATTCATTTTTTTCTCTGCGTATTCCAGCCCGCCTTTTTCAATCACCAGTTGAATCAATTCTTCAACAACATCAGAGCTGTTGTTCTTGCGTTTAATGAGTCTTAAAATCCGTTTCCGCTCATTTCTGTCGGCTTCGTTTAAAACATGTAGCAGCGGAAGTGTAATTTTCTTTTCCTTAATATCATTACCGGTTGGTTTGCCCAACAGGCCTTTCGACTGGTAATCGAAAATATCGTCTTTTATCTGGAAAGCAATTCCTGCATCCTGCCCAATGCTGTACATTTTTTCAATAATCACTTCATCATCAACCGCCGATGCAGCGCCAATGGCCATGCTGGTTGCAATTAGCGAAGCTGTTTTTTTGCGGATGATCTCGAAATAAGTTTCATCATCAATATCCAGCTTGCGGCTCTTTTTCATCTGAAGGATTTCTCCCTCTGCCATGTCCTGAACAGCGCGCGAAATCAAATGAAGGAAGTTGTATTTTTTGCTTTCAAGTTGCAGCAGTAGTCCGCGGGCCAAAATATAATCGCCCACTAAAACGGCCAGTTTGTTTTTCCAGAGTGCTTTTACCGAAAACGATCCGCGTCGTTCGTAAGATTCGTCAACTACATCATCGTGAACCAGGGTGGCAGTGTGCAACAATTCAACCGAACAGGCAGCCAGTTTTGAAGATTCGTTGGTGCCGCCATGTAATTTGGCCGATAAGAACACAAAAATGGGGCGGAGTTGTTTTCCTTTGGTGCGATAAAGAAAATTTAGAATGGTTCCAAGCAATGGGATATCGCTTTGCAACGATTTTTTGAAATAAGGCTCAAAATCATGCAGTTCTTGTTCTATGGGGGCCTTTATTTTCTTAATCGTCGTCATTCCTTTTACCTACTTCGCTTTCGATGAACGAACATAGAATAATTTTAAATAAAAACAGACATTTTATTTAAAAAAACTAAAAATTACCGGATTTGTACAAATGTTAGATATCACGGGGCAAAAAAGCAGTAAACAAATCTCAAATATTTATATATTTGCATTTTTAAAGGTATAACCATGGTAGATATCAAGGAGATAAACGTTGAACGTTTGGAAGTTGCCGCAAGCATGCTGAAAGCAATGGCGCACCCCATGCGGATTGCTATTTTGAAGCATTTAGAGGGTGGGAAAAAACTGACAGTTACCGAGATACACGAGTTGTTAAAGATTGAGCAATCAACTACATCGCACCATTTGGGCATTTTGCGCGATAAAGGCGTGTTGTGCTCGAAGCGCGAAGGAAAGAATACCTACTACTACCTGAGATATAATATTTTAAGCCAGATTGTTGATTGTTTGGAAACCTGCACCTGCGATTAAGAAGATTTAATAAGATAGCAAGAGCCGCTGATTTCGATCAAGCGGCTTTTTTTGTGAAAGACTTTTAACATGTCTTTTGTTAGCCACTTCTTTTGGAAACGGATATTTGATGTTATTTTTGGATAAAATTGCTCAGTAACCTTGAAAATCAACCGGTTTATAAAAAAGTGGGGAACCCTTATTCTACTTGCAATTTGCATTGTTGCATTTTGGCAGGTAGCCTTTCTGCAAAATGCTTTGAAATGGGATTTTGTTGATGCTTATCTTCCCGCCCGCTACTTTTTCTCCGAAGCAGTTTTGAATAATATATTTCCGTTTTGGAATCCCTACATACTTTACGGTGTGCCCTTTTATGCCGATCTGGTTTCCGTTTTTAATCCCGAATTCTGGATTGTGGCCAATATGTTTGGTTACAACAATATTACACTGCAGTTGGTGTTTTTGGCTTATGTATTTTTGGCTGGCATTAACTTCAGGTATTTTCTGCAAAGGTTTAAAGTTACCGAACCGGTTGCACTGTCGTTGGCCATTGCTTACATGCTATCCGGGTTTACGGTTGGTAATGCACAACACCTGAGTTTTGTTGCGGCATACGCACTGCTTCCGCTTGTTGTGGCTACTTATTTACAAATGTTGTGGCAATTAAAAACAAAAAACCTGGTACGGTTTAGCCTTGTGTTTTTAATGTTGGTGTTTGCGGCTTATCCGGGGTTAACGGTAATTATTACTTACCTGCTTCTGGTGGTTTTTATTTATTATTTGGCAACATTTATAAAACGGAAAGTACCTGTTCGGCGGTTTTTAATTTATCATTCAATTGTAGCGGTAATTGTTTTTGCGGGCAGTGCTGTTTTTTTGTTGGCTTATTTTCAGGCGCAGCCATTTTTTAGTCGATATTCCGGATTAAGTTTAGATCAGGCTTTAATGAATCCGTTTACTTTGCGCTCGTTCATTTCTTTTGTTTTTCCCATGTCAACCGGTGCCGACGTTGCTTATTTTGGAACCGATATTTCAATGTCGAATGCCTATTTCGGACTGTTTGGTTTGCTGCTGTTTCTTATTGCGATAACCGGAAAAATTAAAGAAAAAGTATCGCTATTGTTTTTGCTAGTGGCCGCTTTTAGTTTGCTGGCAGCTTTGGGAAACCATTTTTTCCTGCGCGAATTTATGTTCGATTATTTTCCGTTTATGAATATGTTTAAGTATCCCTCCATATTCAGGGCGGTTGGCATATTCGGATTTTTAGCGTTTGCCGGATTAAATTGCGAATTTAAAAGTCTGGCAAGTGAGCATAGAAAAAGATTATGGGCTTCAAGTAGTGTGCTCATCGTTTTTATTTTGGTTGTTGCAATCAGGGCATTTAACAATATTGAAACTTTTCATTTTCCTGATTTTAGCCAATCATGGGCAGAGCAAATACAACATATTACAATGAGCGAAACCCTTGTTTTGCAGGCGCTTGTTCATATTTTTCTGGTGGTAACATTTATTACTGTAGTGCTTTTAAAAAACAGTCGAAAGTATTTACCCTTGATTTTTGTATTGTTGTTTGCTGTTGATGGAATTGTTTCAACACAACTGAATTTGCATTATACCGTTGTTAGCAGCGATGATCCCACGGCATTTAAATCCGCTTTGGATGCGAAACCCAAAGGATTTCCAATTCCCGACCTGCATCCTGTTGGTGAAAACTCGGATAAAAATGCAGCTGATAAATTTACCTGGCTCAACAACAATGTGTTTCCCAAAAGGCCTACTTTCGATGGGTTGGTTTCGTTTAAAACCGATGGTTATTACACCTTAAGCCGCGATTATCCGCAGTTGATGGATGCGATGAAAAGGCAGCCACTTTTCTTTCTCTCAGATGATGTGAGAACCAAGAGTGATACGGCTAATTGTAGCGAAAAAACTGTTTTTATTGCTCCTGAAAATATCAGAAATTTTGAAGATATCAAGATAAATGCTTCACCAAATGATAACTTAAAGATTACAAGTTTTTCGCCCAATAATATTATCCTTGAAACCAATACAACAACTAATCAGCTGTTGGTTTTTCAGCAAAATAATTTTGCCGGGTGGCAGGTTTGGGTGGATGGAGAACAACGGGAAATTGTTACAGCAAACTCAGCATTAATGGCTGTTTTGGTGCCAGGCGGAGCACACGTTGTTCAGTTTAAATACAGGAATAACCTGGTGTTTGTGTTTTTTGTCGTTTCAATGATGCTCGCTCTGGCATTGGCTATCGTTCTTTTAATGTTTCATGTAAAGGAGGATTCGAAAAGTAGGCGAAAAATGCTGTGGTCGGTATTCGGTTTTGTGCTGCTATTTCTTGTTTTAACGGTAAATAACAGGCTACGATATCAGAAAAACCAAAAAGGATTATTGCCAAAAATTGAACAGGAGTTTGATGCATTAAAAGGCAATAAAAGTTCTGATGTTACTACATTCTTGAGTTATGCATCGTCAACTGATGTTGATGTGGCTAATGCAGATTATCAGTTTTATTTGGATGAGGACCTTACTATTGCTGATTTTGGCAAAATACTGGCTCAGGTGGAAACACATAAATTTGCATTAGGCTGGGTAAACGGAGCCGTTAGTGCCGAAAATATGGAGATGTTATTCTCCTATTTTCCCCTAATAGAAATGGAAAAGCAAACGAAAAATTCCGGCTTAATTCTGGCGCGTACAGGAGAAAATTCTGCATATCAGTTCAGTGAAGATTTTGAATTACGAACTAAATCAGCGTGGCAAATTGATGAAAAAAGGATTGAAAGTGACTCCATTGCAAACAATAGATACTACACATTCTCTCCGGACGAAAAGTGGGGCGCGTCATTACAAATAACAATCGATGAAGAAAACACTAATTTGAAAAAATTAGCCCTCCTGGGAGATTTGCGGTTTCCGGAAACATTGTGTGATATAAACGTGGTTATTTCGGTATCACGCGGTAAAGAGGAAATGGAATATTACACCAGAAAAATTAATGACTTTCCGGCGGAGGTGGGCTCCTGGTCAAGATTTGCAGTGGTTAAAAAGTTTGACAAAGAACTTTTTGCAGGCGATGTAATACATATTTATTTCTGGAACAGAACGCAAGCCAGCTTTGATGTTGACGGGCTAAAAGTAAAATTGAATTAGATGAAACAGAAGCAACACGACAAAGAGCCTGCGAAGTAGAGCCATTTTCTTATTTTTACCTAAAATTATATAATTATGAAGCTCGTTTTTGCGACAAACAACAAACATAAATTAGAAGAACTACAGGCCATATTGGGTGATGATTTCACTTTGATGAGTTTAAAAGATATTGAATGTTTTGATGAAATTCCGGAGGAGCAGCCAACACTGGAAGGCAATGCCAGCCAAAAAGCTTTTTACGTTTATAACAAATTTGGTATGAACTGTTTTGCCGACGATACCGGATTGGAAATAGATGCATTAAACGGCGAACCGGGAGTATTCTCGGCGCGCTATGCCGGCGAGGATAAAAACTCGGAAGCAAACATGAATAAAGTACTCGAAAAACTGGCTAAAATAAATGAGCGGAAAGCGCGTTTTAGAACTGTAATTTCGCTGGTTATTGATGGAGAAGAGAAGCAGTTTGAAGGTATAGTAAACGGCGAAATACTGAAGGAAAAACGTGGAGGCTCGGGATTTGGTTACGACCCCGTTTTTATGCCGGAAGGTTTTAATCAATCTTTCGCAGAAATGGGCCTTGCAGATAAAAACAAGATCAGTCACCGGGGAAGAGCCGTTCAAAAACTGGTGGACTATTTAAAAAAGCTGGATTAAATGATGAGAAGATTTATACTTTCTACCCTAATTTTACTGACCTTTTTTGTGTCGCAAGCCCAGCGCGAACAGGGAACATGGCAAGATTATCTTTCGTATAACAAGGCCAGCAAAATTGCGGTTTCACCCAACAAAGTTTTCTGTGTTACCGAAGGCGGGTTGTTTTATTACGACCTGGAAGACAACAGCGTAAACAAGTTTGGCGATGTTATCGAGCTGTCCGATTTTGGAGTGAGTACCATCGCATACAATGAAGCAAATCAAGTGTTGGTAATTGCTTATTCAAACAGCAATATCGATTTACTTTATGATGATGGCGAGGTAGTTAACTTATCGGATATTAAACGAAAAACGATTGCCGGCAACAAGGTGATCAACAATATTTCTTTCTCGGGAAATGAGGCATATTTAGCCTGTGGTTTTGGGATTGTAGTGCTGGATCTGGATCGTCAGGAAGTGAAAGACACCTATTACATTGGTGATGGCGGATCATCATTAAATGTTAACGATGTAGAAACGGATAATAGTTCGATTTTTGCGGCTACCAACGAGGGAATTTACCGTGCCGATAAAAACGACCCGAATCTGGCCAATTTTGCCAATTGGATTCATGTAAACGATATTCCGCATGCCGATGATATTTTTAGTCATTTAGTTTATCATGCCGGAAATATTATTGCCAATTACGCAGCCGGCGAGTGGTACCAGGACGAAATGTATATTTTGGATAATGGTAACTGGCAGCCTTATAATACGTCTATTCGATATGCCTTTGATATGCAAAGCAACGCAGGTTATTTGGCTATTGCCAGCCGCGATGTGGTTTTTATTATTGATAGTAATCACACAAAAATTGGTGAAATAAAAAGTTATGCGTTTGGCAACAGAACTGAGGAAAATATTGCACCGAAAAGTGCAGGCGTTTCCACTGATGGTTCGGTTTGGATTGCAGATGGAAGTGAGGTACTGGTGCGTTATTCCGGCGAAAATTTTGAACAAGCCCTGCCTCCCGGACCAATAAATAACGATATGTTTTTTGTTGGAGCTTTTAATTCGGATGTCTGGATGGCGCCCGGAAGCACATCGGGTTACATCGAACCGCTTTTTCAGCGTTTTGGAAGCAGTGGCTGGACATATTTTACCGAAGAAACTCATCCTGAATTAATAGGATTTCATAATATTTTAGCGATTGAAGTAGATCCCCGCGATCCGAATCATTTTTTTGTGGCAAGTTGGGGCGGCGGTTTATTAGAGTATCAAAATGACGAGTTCGTTGAGCGGTATTATAACCTGAACAGTCCTTTGGAAACAGCTTTACCCGAGCAACCCAACGAGCCATTTACGCGTATTGGAGGTTTGGGTTTCGACTCGGAAGGAAACCTGTGGATGACCAATGCCGAGTGTTCACACAACGTACATAAGTTCTCGCCATCGGGCGATTGGGAGTCGTTTGAGTTGCCGGAAATCGCCAATAATTACAACGTTACCGACATTATTGTTACCGAAAACGATGATAAATGGTTATTGGTACCTGGTGGCCACGATGCTTATGTGATTAACAAAACCGGCGATCAGAAAAAAAGGTTGCTGGTAACTACCTATTTTAGTAATGGAACAGATGAGATTACAACAAGAATGAACGATGTGTATTCCATTGCCGAAGATCAGGACGGTGCAATTTGGATCGGGAGTTCAAAAGGCGTGGCGGTGTATAGCAGCCCTTCGCGCATTTGGAATTCGGATAATTTTTATGCTTCCCAACCGGGACTTGATTTAAACGACGGCATTTATCACCCACTTTTAGAAACAGAAACTGTTACTGCCATTGCAGTTGACGGAGCTAACCAGAAATGGCTGGGAACTCAAAACTCGGGTGTGTTTTTGGTTTCTGAAACGGGAGAAGCCGAAGTATTACATTTCACTACCGAAAACAGTCCTTTGCTTTCGAATAATATTTTGTCGATTGCAATAAACCAGAAAAATGGCGAAGTATTTTTTGGTACCGACAAGGGACTGATCTCCTACCAGGGAGAAGCTACCGGAGGAGCAGATTCGTACAGCGATGTTTACGTGTATCCAAATCCGGTGCGCGAAACTTACGATGGCCCGGTAACCATTGCCGGATTAATTGAAAATACCGATGTTAAAATTACTGATATCAGCGGAAACCTGGTGTACAAAACTACATCGTTTGGTGGCCAGGCGGTTTGGGACGGCACTAACCTGAACGGCAACCGGGTGAAAACCGGTGTTTACCTGGTGTTTTGTAACGACGAAAACGGCGAAGAAACCCACATCACAAAAATATTGTTCATACATTGAACCTGATTCAATAGAACTCGTTTAACTTATGATTACGGCTACCGAAGGTATTGTTTTGCACACCATAAAATATGGCGAAAGCAGTGTTATTACCACTGTTTTTACCAAAGAATTTGGGCGGCAAAGTTACCTGATAAATGCAGCCCGAAGCAGAAAATCAAAAAATAAAGCTGCTTTGTTACAGCCCTTGTTTTTGGTTGAACTGGAAGCTTACCAAAAACAAACCCGCGATCTTCAGCGAATAAGAGCACTAAAAAGTTTGACAACTTACCAGGAAATTCCTTTTGATATTGTGAAATCAACACAGGCTATTTTTTTGGCCGAGTTGCTTTATAAAACCATTCACGAGCAGGAAAGTTATCCCGAGCTGTTTGAGTTTATGAAAAGTGCATTGCTTTATCTCGATTTGATGGACGAGGGCAAAACAAATTTTCACTTATATTTTCTGTTTCATTTAACCGAATACCTCGGTTTTATGCCCGATACTTCGCAAACCGGTTTTGAAGGCTGGCTCGATTTGCAAAAAGGTGCAGTTGTTCCTTTTGAGCCTTCGCACCCAATGTTTGCCAACAAAGAGGCAACGGCAGTTTTGGTAAAACTGGCTCTTCTTAAGATTAATGAACTGGATAAACTAAAACTAAATCGCAGTATACGCGAATCGTTGCTTGAGAAATTAGTGGATTACTACCGCTTGCATTTTGATACGCTGGGCGAAATAAAATCACTAAAAGTACTTCAGGAGGTTTTTTCCTGATCGTCTTTTACAATCGCAACTTCGTAGGTGTAAAGTTCGGCGGTTTTCCATCCGTCCCATCCTATTCCGGCTTTATTTTTTGAGCATCTTCCCAGAAATTCTTCTTTGCTCCATCCTGTTTTATCAGCAACTTGTGGCAGGAAAGTTCCCGAGTTAAAACCACTTTGGATAAAAATTCCATGTTTGCCCAACTCAAATTCATCAATCGACTTAATTTTTTTAAGAGGAGTTAAAACTGAAACCTCCAACGTCATGCTGTCAAGTTCGTAAGGTTCAATCGGGTTAAAACGTTGGTCGTTGGTGGCCGAAACAGCAAAACGTTTTATCATTTCGCGCAATGTTTTTTCGCCGGCAAATCCGCCTATGCAACCACGTAATTCGTTGTGGATGTATATACTGATGAAAGCACCGGCTTTCTGATCCAGTATACCGTTGTTGCTCTTTTTAGCTTTTTTTTCTGCTACATCCTTTCCTAAAAAACGGGAAATCGAATGGCGGGCAAGTTCCAAAATTTCCTCTTTCTCCGAGGGGCTGATTTCAAAAACAGCTTTTTCGTAAACACCAATCGCCCAATAGCCAACCACGCGGTCTTTTTCGCCATAAAATTTGTTGTCGCCCGAATTTTTATAGGCTAGTTTTTTCAGCTCAAAATCCTGGTTCTTGGTCATGTGCATCAGTGTTAATACCGATGTCCAGCCACATAGCGACGTGGCTAAATTGCCTATTTTCTTGTCTTTGTTCTTTTCAATTGCTTTCAACAGCTTTTTGGGCTTATTTGTGCAAATGGCATCAGCGGTTAACTGGTCAACCAGGTTTGCGTTTTCGTAACTTGGGTAGTGCGAAAAATCGGTGCTGATTACAAACAGATTTTCTGCAGAAAAATAAGGCTGCAACGCCTTAGCCAGTTTTTTGCAGGTATCGGCCGAGTGAGTTCCTAAAATAATAGGTACCAGTTTAAAATCATTCGCCAAACGATATTGGAGAAATGGTAACTGAACCTCGAGACTGTGCTCGTTTAAATGCGATTTATTGTGGTTTGTAACAACCGCTGATGAGGCCAGCAGTTGTTTCCCAATCTTTTTATTCACCGTAATCTCGCCCAGCGGAGTTTCGTAATTTCCATCGGTGTAAACAGCGGCACCGCCAAAGGAATATCGGTGGCTTGATGCCAACACAAAAATATTCTTGTAGCTTTTGTTAGCGGGTATTTGTTTGAAAGCGGCGGCGGCAACTTCTCCGCTAAATATGTAGCCCGCATGCGGCGAAACAATGGCACGCAGCGCTTGCGAAGTTTTTAAAGTAGTGGCATTACGGAATAATTCTTCCAGCTCATTTTGTAAAACACTGGCCGAAGAAGGGTAAAACTGACCGGCCACTGCAGGGACTCTGTTTGTATTTTTATTAAATATCATATGCTTCCTTTCTGCAAAAAGGTAGTAATTCTATTACGAAACTCCATAAAATTGGTTTGGGCGCCGGTTTGTGAAGAAACATTTAAATACCACTTATTTTTAGCTGAAGCGATTTACAAGATAA
This sequence comes from uncultured Draconibacterium sp., assembly GCF_963676815.1. NCBI lineage: Bacteria > Pseudomonadati > Bacteroidota > Bacteroidia > Marinilabiliales > Prolixibacteraceae > Draconibacterium > uncultured Draconibacterium sp. The sequence goes on along the minus strand of NZ_OY781365.1, from coordinate 1,977,721 downwards.
AACAGATAACGTAAATTTACGTGAATACTAAATCTGAATGGACTTAAACAAGGTACATAATGTTATTGATGTGCTGGCCGAAGCCGGAAGAGCAATTATTGAAGTGTACGAAAGTAACGACTTTGATGAGCAGCGGAAATCGGATAACACAGCCGTTACCCGGGCCGATAAAGCTTCGAGTGAAATAATAAACGCCGGACTTGCTAAAATATTCCCCGAAATACCTGTATTAGATGAAGAAACCAATTTCCCGGAATACGAAATTCGTAAAAGCTGGGAGAATTACTTTTTGGTTGATCCGCTGGATGGTACCAAAGAGTTTATTAAACGAAACGGGGAGTTTTGCATCAACGTTGCGCTGATTAATATAACAGCCCCGATAAACGGATGGATTTACGAACCGCTGAAAGAAAAAGGCTGGTATTGCGAAAAAGGCGATGGGATTTATGCGTTCGACAGCAAAGGGAATTTCGAAAAAATGAAGAAGCCGGAGGCCTACAACGGAAAAATAAGAGTGGCTACCAGTCGCTCGTTTTTTAAACCGCGCGAAGCCGAATTGATTGAAAAAATGAAAGGTACTTTTGAGCTTGAGATTCTGCATTGCGGCAGTTCAAAAAAGCAAATCGAAATAATAAAAGGAAATGCCGATATGTACCTAAAAGCAGGTCCTTGTTCCGAGTGGGATACCGCACCCGGACAATTAATGGTGGAAGAATTTGGCGGTACTGTTTTTAGGCAAGACACCTTTGAGACCATGGCCTACAATAAACCCATTCTTAAAAATCCACACTTTGTAATGTTAAACGAACGGCTCAATATGCCCGACTTTGTTGCTTTTATGCAGCAAATTATTCAAGAGTAGTACGTTTATTTCGCTTTTCTTTTTGATAAATAAAACCTAACTTGTTCGGAGAGCGCGGGATTTTTCCGTGGCACAAATCAAAAAAGTTATAATGATGAAACGTACATTAATTTTATTGGCAGTATTTGTAGCTGCAGCCATACTTTTTGCCGGATGTGCAACGCAATCGTTCCAGAATATTGGCAATCCGCCCGGATTTATAAAGGGAGTTTTTCATGGTTTTATTTTACTGTTTAGTTTTATTGCCAGCCTTTTTACCGATTACGAAATTTATGCTTTCCCCAACGCAGGTGGCTGGTACAACTTTGGTTATTTAATTGGAGTAATGCTGTTTTTTGGCGGTGGTGGTGCCGGCGCTAAATGCAAAAAATAGCCCGCAGTTCAATATATTTTGTAGTTGCGAACAACATACTGTGCAAAACTTGCGTTTGTTTACAAAAACGAGCGCAGGTGTATTGCGTATCTTCGTATTGAGTTTTTAAACAGAAAACAGAATTAAAAATTTAAAACAATGAATAGGATAGTTGTTCTTTTAGCGATTCTTGCAATTACTGCATCTTCATGTAAAATATTTCAAAAATCATCGGGTCAGACCGAATCGGCGTACACAACCGACACCACGGCACCAACAAAGGTGTTTACTGTTCCGGGTAGCGAAACTACCAATACGCAGCCAACAGCCGTAGCAAAACCTGAGCCCGTTGCCGACGAAAAACCAATTGCAATGCGTAAAGAGCAGGTTTCGTTTACCAGCGAAACTGATCAAACTGCAAATGCCGGAAACACTTTCTTTGTGATTTTAGGATCGTTTAGCCAGTTAGACAATGCAAAAAATTATCGTACTACACTGATTGATGAAGGTTTTACACCAATCATTTTGCACAGCGAAACCGGCTATTACCGTGTTTGTGTAAACTCTTACAAAGCCGAAACCGAAGCACGTGGCCGAGTAGCACAAGTACGTAATGCTTTCCCGAAATACTCCGATGTATGGCTTTTAATTAAAGAGTAGAAAATATTTCAAATTGATTTGAAGACGCCGCTTTATGCGGCGTTTTTTGTTGCTATATCATTATATCAATCTTTAAAAATTCTTAAAATCAACAACAAAGGGCGTATCGGTGTTATATTTTCAGAATTTATTGGAAATCAGTATTACATTTGTAATCGTTGCAAAAAAAATATACCCATTCTAGAAAGAAAAGTTTTATGAGTAAAGACGAAAAGCAGAGATTACTCGATCAACGCTACCTGAAAATGGCTGATATCTGGGCGCAGAATTCATACTGTAAACGCAGGCAGGTTGGAGCTTTAATAGTAAAAGATAAAATGATTATTTCTGACGGTTACAATGGTACTCCGTCGGGATTTGAAAATATTTGCGAAGACGAGGATAACAAAACAAAACCATATGTATTGCATGCCGAAGCCAATGCAATTACAAAGGTTGCCAAATCGGGAAACAGTAGCGATGGAGCTACTTTATACGTTACTTCTTCGCCATGTTTAGAGTGTTCAAAACTCATTATTCAGGCCGGAATAAAACGTGTGGTATTTACCGAAAGTTACCGGCTTGAAGACGGTATAAACCTGTTAAAGCGTGCTGATATTGAAGTGAAACAGGTGGACATTAAATAAGGTCTTTAGTGCCTTCAGAAACAATTAAATAAAAGGCAGTCGAGCGTAACAGAAAGTCTGCCGGAATTAGAAAGCCTATGAACAAGAAAACAACAATACTTCTACCCGTATTAATTGCAATTGCCGTTGCAGTAGGAATTATGATTGGAAATTTGTTGAACAGAAATGCTGCAACACCGGCCTTTCATGGCATGGGATTCTCGCAGCCAAACAAAATTTCCACTATTCTTGATTTGATTAATAAAGGATACGTTGACAGTGTTAACACCGGTGATATAATTGAAGAAACGATTCCCGAAATTCTGAAGAACCTTGATCCGCACACCAGCTATATTCCGGTTCGGGATATGCAGGAAGTGCAGGAAGAAATGAGTGGAAACTTTTCGGGTATTGGCGTTCAGTTTTCTATTCAGGAAGATACTGTGCGGGTAATAGAAGTAATCTCAGGTGGCCCGTCGAGCCAGGTGGGTGTGCTGCCCGGCGACCGGATTGTTACGGTAAACGATTCGTTAATTGCCGGAGTTAAAGTTCATAACAACACGGTGATGTCGTTATTGCGCGGCGAAAAAAATTCGAAAGTGCGAATTGGTGTTGTAAGAGCGGGCTACAACGATGCGCTTGAGTTTGAAATAACCCGTGGCGATATTCCGCTTTACAGTGTAGATGTGTCGTATATGATTGACGAGCACACCGGTTTTATAAAAGTTAGCCGTTTTGCCAATACCACCTACAAAGAATTTATGGAGGGAATGATGAAACTGCAAAACGATGGGGCGCAAAAAGTAATTATTGATTTGCGCAGTAATCCGGGCGGATCGCTGGTTGGTGTGTTGCAAATGGTTGATGAGTTTTTGAAAAAGGGAGAACCTATTTTATATACCGAGGGATTGAATCAGCCTCGAAAAACTTATAACGCTTCGTCGAGAGCTACATTCAGCGATATTGATGTTTATGTGATGATTGACGAGTTTTCGGCATCGGCAAGCGAGATTTTTGCCGGCGCTATGCAGGATAACGACCGTGGATTTGTAATCGGGCGTCGCTCGTTCGGAAAAGGACTGGTACAAGAGCAAATTCCGTTGATGGATGGTTCGGCACTTCGCCTTACAGTAGCACGTTTTTATACGCCAAGCGGGCGCTGTATCCAAAGTTCTTACGAAGATGGTAACGAGGAGTATTACAACCATATTTACGAACGTTTTCATAACATGGAACAGTTGGTGGCCGACAGTATTCATTTTGCCGACTCGCTGCGTTACGAAACCAAAGGCGGACGTGTTGTTTATGGCGGCGGCGGTATTATGCCCGACTTTTTTGTTCCGGCCGACACCACTGGTAATTCGGCATATTTCGACCAGATTTACCGCAAAGGTTTAATTTATTCGTTTGCTTATGCCTATGCCGATTCGCACCGCGAGGAACTCACCCAGTTTACTTTTGCCGGCGAGTTTGAAGACTACATGGACCAACACAATGCCTTGAATGAGTTTGTTGCTTATGCCGAAGAAAAAGGTGTGAAAAGAGATGCGGAAGGTTTAAAAATATCGGGAGAGGTTATTAATACACAAATGAAAGCGTACGTTGCCCGAAATATTATTGGTGAAGAAGGTTTTTACCCGATCATCAAACAGATCGATAAAACATTGTTGCGTGCCATTGAGGTTTCGCAGCAAAACCTGATGGTACAAAATGTGGTGGCTACTGATTCGGTAGTTGGAATAAACTAATTTAGGAATTATGGATAAAAAGAAGCCCGGTAATTTATAAATTACCGGGCTTCTTTTTGAAATTTATTTCGATATCTCCAACATCCGTTGAATTGGGATGCGGGCTTTTTCAATTACTTCTCGTGGAAGTGTAACCTCCGGCTGTTCATGTTTTAAACAGATATACAGTTTTTGCAGGCTGTTTAGCTTCATGTACTCGCAATCGTTGCAGGCGCAAGTTGAATCGTTTGATGGCGCCGGAATAAATACCTTATCCGGACAAGCTTTGGTCATTTGGTGCAGAATACCACTTTCGGTAGCTACAATAAATTTCGTTGCATCGCTGCTTTGTACGTAGTTTAGCAATGCAGTTGTAGACCCAATGTGTTTGGCCAGCAACAATACCGGTTTTTCACATTCGGGATGCGCGATAAATTCGGCATCGGGGTGTGCGTCCATCAAATCCACAATCTTTTCTACCGAATATTGCTCGTGAACCATGCAGGCACCGTCCCACAGCACCATGCTGCGGCCGGTAATACTGTTAATGTAATTTCCAAGGTTTTTATCCGGAGCAAAGATCAGCTTCTCATCTTTTGGGAAACTATCTACAATTTTTTGCGCGTTTGCCGATGTACAAACAATGTCGGACATGGTTTTAAGCGCGGCTGTTGCATTTACATATGTAATTACCTTGTGGTCGGGATATTTGGCTTTAAACGCCGCAAATTCTTCTGCCGGTGCCGATTCTGCCAACGAACAGCTTGCTTTCAGGTCGGGAAGGATTACCTTTTTATCCGGATTAATGATTTTGGCTGTTTCGGCCATAAAGTGTACGCCCACAAAAACAATAATGTCGGCATCAACTTTAGCAGCGGCTTGCGCCAATCCAAGGCTGTCGCCAACATAGTCGGCAATGTCTTGCAACTCGCCTTCAACATAAAAATGGCTGAGAATTACAGCATTCTTTTCTTTCTTAAGGCGTTTAATTTCTTCAACCAATTTCAGGCTTGGATCAATTGTTTCTTCAATATAACCCTTCTCGTCCAACATTTTATCTATCTGAAGCTGTTCCATCTCTCTTGTTCTGAATAAACAGGGCGCAAAAATATAAATTCCTGTAAAAAAAACAGTGATATCAGTTAAATGTTTGGTTTTGAAGCACAAAAAAAGCCGCATAATAGCGGCTTTCTTTATATTGAATTAAGGTAAATTCCTATTGAAGAACGTATTCTCCACCCTGTAATACAACGTACATGGTTTCGAAAAATGCTCCACCATCATACATTAAATAGGTAACTGCAAATTTTTGTCCTTCTTCGGCAGAAGGGAAATTGTTGAATAGAAGACCATTCAGAACATCAAGAATCATCTCGTCTGTCCAGTTATAGTCAAAGTCTTGATAGTTTGCGATTGTTGCAATATATGATGCATATTCATCTGAATAGGTATCTACAATAAACGCATAATCTGCAGCAGTAAGCGTGTATTTTATTGTATTATCCGGCACCCAGGTTGTTCCATCGTGGCCAAATTGCAGCGTGGTACTTTGTGTCGACTCATAGTTGGCCCATGCACCATCAGTGAAAGTATATAAGTTGCCACGAAGCTGCGCACCACTGCTACTTGAATAATAATCATATACCACGATAATTTCATCATCATCTTGTGCATACGGATATTTGATTGAAAGGAAAGTTCCTAGATAATCAGTAGGAGTGATTGAGCTACTAAAATTGTTGTAATAACCAGGTTGTCCATATCCTTCTCCCATTGAATCGAAGTCGGCATCGCTAACAAAATAAACTCCTTCTGATGCTTCCCATTCTTCGCCATCGTAAGTGTAGAAAACCTCTTTTGAAGCTGTTTCGCCTTCAACACCGGCAGCTTTAATTACAAAGCTTTCAACTTCCCAAGTTGCCGAAGTAGATGTAGTAGATTCGTATTTCAGAGCAATGTGGATAGTTTGGCCTTCGTAAGCCGAGAAATCAACCAATTCTGACTCTACAGGATCCCAGTTGCTTCCGTCAGGTTTTGTCTCAATTGTTAAAGCTGTCCATGTTGCAGTTGCTGGATTTTCGCCAGTTGTATAGTCTGTTGAAACCATAATATTTAGAAGCTCAACCTGGCTTGAATAGTTGATGATTTGACTAACCTGGAACAATAGATTTGAAGCACCGCTTAAATCTATTTCCGGTGAAACCAACCAGTCTTCGTTTTCCTGGCTTCCGCCCGAATAACCCGACATTTTTGCACCATAGTTACTGCCTTCCCATGCTTGGTCTCCAACAACGCTGAAAGCTTCGAATGAATTCAGACTTCCATTGGTAAAATCAACTTCGTAGAAATTAGAGTAACCGGCAACTGGTTCAGTACTGTATTGTTTGTATTTTACTAAAATGTTGTCGCCTTCTGCAGGGCTTTCAACACCTGCAGCAAGGATGTCGGCTAAATAATCTGCCGGATCTTCTTCAGGGAAGAATGCAACAGCACCAATCCATCCTTGCGGATAATCATCGTTTGCTAAACTGTAATCATCAGCATAAGTATAATCGCTTACGCCAGGAGCAGAACCAACATATAATTCATATCCAACTAAAACAGAAGAACCTTTTCCCCAAATAGGGTATTTATCAGATAAGAAAGCGGGAAGCATTGCTTTAGCATCGTCTTCGCTGCTAAAGTTGCCGTAACTCAGGTCCAGTGCATCGTAGTCATCGTCGGTTAATGTGTATTCTGCATCACCAACAATGGGATTGTCTTGTGCATCAATTGTGTCGTTAATATCCCCCATCGGGTCACACGACGTAATTGTAAATAATGCAGCAATCGTGAAAAGAAATATTATTTTTTTCATCGTACTAATATCTTTTTAATTAAAAATCAATTTTTAAACTGGCACTAAATGTTCTTCCAAATCCGTACCAAACAAGGGCTGTTTGGGCATTGTTGCCAGAGCCGTTTGTTGCATCAGCAATGTATTCTGTATCAAATACGTTGTTAACAGTACCAAGAAGTGTTGCATCAAAATTTCCGATTTTAAAACCGTGACGTAAACCAACATCAAAAAGACCATAATCAGGTACTTTCCATGGTTGAGGAGTGCCTTCTGTTGTTACTGTCTCTGGGCTGAAGTCAGCATAATAATCAGCAAAGTAGAAATAATCAACAGTGAAGTAAGATTTGCTCAACAATTGGTATTCCAGGCCAATGGCACCGGTTGTTTGTGCAGCATCCGATACTTTCAGGTCTTTGATATACAGGTTAACAGGGTCGCCAATTGGATTTTGGTCTTCGTCGTATGCCTGAACATCTTTTACGTTGTTTGCCCAATGCCAATCGCCTACAGATAACATACCTGTAAGTTTTAAATTATTGGTCAGGCTCCATTTAACATCAACTTCAATACCCTGGTGAAGAGCATTTACACCCAACATATTAAGGTAGATTGGACTTGTAGTTGACGTTCCTGGATAATACCTTGTAAATGTACGGTCGTTCCAGGCTGTACGGTAAAGGTTTACATCGGCTGAGAAGTTTTTGGTTATGTAGCCATAGCCCAACTCCATACTGAAAATCTTTTGGTTTTCAGCATCTTCGTTAACGTCAGTGTTATTGTATCTCAGGAAAACTGCATCAAATCCTGCAGCTTTTTCAAAGTAGCCAATGTTGGCAAAAACGTTATGGTGTTCGTTAATGTTGTAGTTTGCACCACCTTTAACCATGTATCCAAGGAAGTTATAACGATCAGATTCCTGTAGCGGGTCAGAGTCTAAATACTGGAAGTAGTCGATACGTTTGTAAGATGTATTTGAAACCGATGCCGAAACAAATCCTGATAATACATCATTTGAATACTCAAGCTGTCCGAAAACACCTTGCCAACCAACAACTCCGTCGTTATAATAGTTGTATTTGTCGCCAACTTTAAGAGCGCGGTTTGGTTCATTAATGTCATCGTCGTTATAGATGTACTCGGCTCCCATTAAGTCGGTTACTTCGTAAAAGTGGTGTCCGGTATACGTTCTTAAATCAAGACCACCAACAAATGATAAGTTGTCAGTAATTTCGGTATTTAACGAAGAAATAATTCCATACCAACTATGGTCATTGTGTGATGCTCTCAGCCACGATACTGCTCCATTCGCTCCGCTTTCACGGTTGGTTGCCATAATGTTATCTAAATCGATGGGTTGGTCATCACCGCCCAATCTTACATTAAACAAGCTGCTTTCGCCTCCCTGGCCACCGCCGCCACCGGTTCCCCACGAGGCGTAAATTGAAGTGGATAAGTTAGTATTTGGAGTGATTGTCCAATAGTGGTTCAATGAAGTTAAAGGTTTAAAATAGAAGTTATCTTCTACGTGTGTAACCTTTCCGTTCAGGATTCCCCAGTCAGGGTTAAATTTGTTTTCACTCTCGGCATTTCTGTATGTTGAGATCAAACTTTTATTTTGTCTTTGTCCGTGAACCTGTTTGGCACCGAAAGAAGAAAGTGATAAACGGTGATTTTCGCCAATTTTCTTTGAAATATTGATGAAGTAGTTGAATCCTTTAAATTCAGTTCCGTCAATATATCCATCTCCAGATGTTTGAGCAAAAGATGCTGTTACTGCAAAACCGTTTTTCATTAAACCGGTTGACAGTGTACCACCAAATTTTTTGTAACCATCATGTCCGAATCCTGAGAAGAAATTACCACCTTCTTCGGTATCGGTAGTTTTTGTGATGGTGTTGATTGTACCACCAATAGATGGTACGGCAACTTTTGACGCTCCTAAACCACGCTGAACCTGCATAGTGCGGGTAACATCGGCCAAACCGGCCCAGTTACTCCAGTATACCCGGCCATTCTCCATGTCGTTTACCGGAATACCGTTAATCATTACCGCAACGTTTTCAGACTCAAAACCACGAAGGTTTACGCGGCCATCACCAAAACCACCACCTGATTTGGTCGCATAAACACCAGGAGTTGATTTAAGGATTTCTGGGAATTCCTGTGTACCCAGTTTTGTCTGAATCATTTCGGCAGGAATGTTTGACACAGCAACAGGTGTTTCGCGGCTAATTGCCACCGAAGCTAATACCATAACTTCGTTAATACCTACTGCATCCGATTCCATCACAATTTCACCAAGGTCTTTGGTTTGTCCACTGCTCAGGCTAACGTTAAGCTCTTTGGCAGTATAACCAATGTACGAAATAATGATTTTTTGATCGCCAGATTTTACCGACAACGAAAATGTTCCATCAATGTCAGTAACAGTACCGGTAGTTGTTCCGTCCAGTACTACACTCGCCCCAATAAGGGCTTCATTAGTTTCGGCATCAACAACTACACCCTTTATTGTTTGGGCATAAGTTGCGAGCGAAAACAGGCTGAATGCAGCCAGTAATACAATCGAAAAAAATGCTTTTTTCATAAAACTTTTGATTTGGATTTAAAATAAATATTGAATTTATATCAATTTCTGAATAGAGTAATGACTTTGTATTTTCTTATATGCATTGGGGCTAAAGAAAAGATCTTGAACTGTTTCTATTAAATTGGCTCTCATTTCTTAAATCTCTGAAGTTTTTTGATTGTTAAATCAAATCTCCTCCTTTTCTGAACTACGGCAGCAAAGGAAACTTTTCTTTTAATTCGTTTTGTTAAATAGATGTTATCTTATTGTGTTCTATGCCTTAACTTTCACATCATTTCTAACAAGATAAAATTGATATTAATGCAGTGTAAAAACAAACCAACACCTATTAAGTTGTTAAATGATTCTTTAGAGTTATTAACAATTTTATACACAATAAATACATTTTTCAAAAATGAAAAACAATTAAAAATGCTACTTATTGTTAAATATTCCTTGTTTTTGTAAATTCTCTTAAAAAATATTGAAAAAAAATAAATTTTACAAAAAACAGAAAACCAGCAATATAGAAGTTTTTGCATGGTGTAAATTTAAAAAATATGGTACTATGTGTAGCAAAGTACTAGATTAATGACATATATTTGTAATGCAAACAACGATGTAAAAAAAAGTACATTTCTAAAAAAAGTTCTTTACAGGTTGTAACGAAAACAAAAAACGGTCGTCTTAACGACAAGAAACAGAAAACAATTAGAAAGCAGAAACGAAGAGCGAACTTCAGTGAAAAATCGCAAGACGAAAACAAAAACAAAGCAGAAACAGAAAACAAAAACTCAAAGTCATGAAAACAAAAAACAATGTTCAGAAAGCAATTTTACGTTCGGCAGCAGTAGTTGTAAGTTTTGTTCTTATTAGTTTTACCGTAAGCGCACAAACTTTTTGGAAACGATTACTTGAAAACACAGGTTTCAGCGATATTGCAATGGCAATGGCAGCACCGGCTGATAACGATTTAAGTTCAGGAGTTCCGGCAGAAACAGAAACATTTTATTATTACACTAACGAAGTAGAGCCGGCAATGGAACTGGAAAGCTGGATGACTGATGATTCGAGATTTGCCACCGGGTTTTATTATGAAGAGGTAGCAGATGAAAGTTTGGAATTAGAAGGCTGGATGATGGATGAAACGATATTTCAGTCTGATGAAGAGGAAGAAGCCGCTTTGCAAATTGAAGCCTGGATGGTTGAAACTCAGACCTGGAGTATTTAACGAAAGGACCAGCTAGCTAACAAACAGGAAAATAGAGGACTAACAGATAGAAAGGGACATAAAATGAAGATAGAAAACACAAAAGCACAAATGAGAAAGGGCGTATTGGAATACTGTATCCTGCTCGTTCTCGATGGGAAACCACTCTATGCCAGCGATATTATTCAATCGCTGAAAGAAGCCAAAATGATCGTGGTGGAAGGAACTCTGTATCCCTTGTTAACCCGATTAAAAAACGCCGGCTTGCTGGCATATCGCTGGGAAGAATCAACACAGGGGCCTCCGCGAAAGTACTACGAACTTACCGAAACAGGCCGTACATTCTTAATTGAACTTGAGGGTTCATGGAGTGAACTGGTTGGCGCAGTTGATAAAATCAGAGAAAACAAAGCTTAGTCCATCCTAATAAATTCAAACAAAAAACAAGATGAAGAAGACATTTACAATAAATATAAGCGGCACAATATTTCATATTGAGGAGGATGCCTACGAGGTGCTGCAAAGATACTTGATCAACCTAAAAAATCATTTTGGAGTTGACGAGGAAGGAAAAGAGATTATAGCTGATATTGAGGCACGTATAGCAGAAATTTTCAGTTCGAAAAGCACTGATGAGAAAAAGGTAATCACCGTTGAGTGGGTAAACGATATGGTAGAAATAATGGGAACTCCGGAAGACTTTGCCGAGGAAGAAGGCGAAGAAGAAGATGTTTCTATTGCATCGGAAGCCAAACGGAAACGTCGTTTGTATCGCGATCCCGATCACCGTGTTCTGGGAGGTATTTGTGGAGGTTTGGGAGCTTATTTTAACATGGATCCCGTAATCTTGCGTATCATCCTGGTAATTCTGTTTTTTGTAACATCGGGAGCTGCCGGACTAGCATACCTAATTTTGTGGATTGCTGTTCCAAAAGCTGTTAGTACTGCTCAACGCCTTGAAATGCGCGGACAGGAAGCTACCGTGAAAAACATCGAGAAATCGATTAAAGAAGAAGTAAAAGAAGTAAAGGAAAGCTATAAAAAGTTTAAAGAATCGGATACCTACTCGAAAGGAAAAAAGTCGATGGAAGGAGCCGGCGACGTGGTTTATAATATTTTCAAAGTAATTCTGAAAGTGTTTGTAATCGTGTTTGGTGTGTTTCTTATCATTTCAGGTTTCTTCGGTATACTTGGGTTGGTTTCGTCAATGATAATTGGCCATTCGTTTGTAGAAGGAATGCCACTGATTTGGGGTCCCGAAATTCATGTGCCGAATATGTTGAACCACTTTATTGAACCGGGTGCGGTTACCTGGGGGCTGATATTGGTTGGGCTGATTGCTGGTCTTCCATTACTTGCACTTATTTATATCGGAACGAAGTTGGTTTTCAGGTATAAATCGAACAATGCGGTAGTAGCTCTGTCACTGGCCGGTGTTTGGTTGGTGTCGCTTTTCGCCCTGTTAATTCTTTCGGTTGGACAGGTTGGAAACTACAAACAAAGTTCATCAATTACCAAAAGCGAAACCATTTCGTGCGATTCGTGCCAGACTCTCTATCTGCGGGTAGCCGATGATAAATTGGATGATTACGCCGAAATTGACTGGGATGTTGAAGGTTTTAAAGTGGCTGTTATTGATGGAGAAGAAGTAGTGGTTGGTTATCCGCAATTGGATGTTATCCGCTCATCGGGCGACGACTTTGTGGTAACCGTTCGTTATTCATCACGAGGTAAAACGCGTGACAATGCTAAACAGTGGTGCGAAGAAATGGTGTACACATACGAAAGAACTGATTCAACGCTATATTTCGATCCATATTTCTTTATCGGCGACGAGGCAAAATGGAGAGGTCAGGAAGTGGATATAAAAGTACGCGTACCTGAAGGAAAAGCAGTTTTCCTTGGAAACGACATGGACGAAATTATTCATGATATTGAAAACGTATCGAATACCTGGGATGGCGATATGGTTGGTAAATACTGGGAAATGAAACCTGAAGGATTGACAGAAAAAATAAAGTAATTAAAACAGAGAAACACCAATAATGAAACCTGATTATAGTTGCTATTTGGTGTTTATAAAACATGAGCTATGAAAACAATAACAACATTACTTTTTGCCCTTGGTCTATTGTTGGCCGGACTGCTGGCTTCGGGGCAAAGCAAGTCGGATAAAATGTACGATACCTTTGCCAATAAAGATGGCGTAACAAGCTTTTCTTTTTCCAAAGATATGATTGATGCAATTGACATTGACCTTGGCGACGATGATGAGAAAAATGTTACCGGCGATTTGCACCAGGTAAGGTTTATGTCATACAATCCGGAAAAAGGGAATTTAAACAGTAGCGATTTTACCAAAAAAGCAATTGCACTTCTTCCCGCTAAATACAAAAAATTCGAAGATGATAATGAAGACTCGGATGCCGAGATCTACTTGCTTGGCGGGAAGAAAAAATATTCCGAGTGTCATGTTTTTCTAACAAACGATAATCCGGATGGTAACTGTTTTGTGGTGTCGTTTTTTGGTGATTTTAATGTGAACGATATCAAAAAACTGGGAGCCCAGGGAAAAGAAATGTCTGAATAGATAGATTTAAAAGTTCTTTTATAGAAAGGTCGTTATAAGCAAATATGTTTATAACGACCTTTTTTTTGCGTCAAATTGTATTTGTAACAACAATTCTATATTAAATCTTGTCCCAAAATGAAACAAATCCCTAAAGTCAAGGGGTTTGAGTTCACACCTTTATGTTAATTCTTTATTTTTGGCGGCTAATATGTAACAAGTTGTAATTGTTATATTTGAAACATTTGGCGGAAACTATCAGCTTAGCAAAAAAAGGAGCAGTAGATTGATAGAGTTATCAGTGTAATTCTTCGATTTTCCTGAAGTTGAAGTTTCGTGATTATTGGAATGTGCAACCAATGATCATTTAAAGTCTAAATGAACGAATTGTAAGAGTAAAAGAATTGTGAGGACAGTGTGCTTTAGGGACATATTGACTATACCCCATGCTATCAATATGGCAATGACTCAAGTAACCCGGGTGTTTACTAGGGTTCGGTTAATGTCCTTACTTGTCTTTTTTTCATTGTTTCTTTCATTATCGTTTTCGAATTCATTATTTGCCCAAACAATTATTTGGAGTGAGGATTTTCCGGAGAGTGATGGAACAACCTCCGACCCAGAGGGAAAGTGGTCGGTTAGCTCACAAGGTAGTGCAGATGCCTGGGGAATTTTTTCGAATGCATTTTATGCTGATGACCTTGACGGAGAACATGTATGGACGTCGGAAGTTATTAATATTTCAGGATTTGATAATGTTTCTTTGGCGGTTGATTTGATCTCAGATAACCATGAGACTGGTGATTATATAAGGGTTTTATACAAGCTTGACGGGGGAAGTGAGACCTATTTTTCAACAAATGGGAATAATGAGGGAGGAGGAGATTGGTCGGCGACTGCAAGTCAAACCGGATTGAACGGGAGTACAATCCAGATTATTATACGTCTGAACAACGATCGAAATAATGAGGATTATACATTCGATAATATTTCTGTTCAGGGAACACTAACAGATCCTCCAATCTGTACTACTCCGGTTTCTCCTTCAAATGGCGAAAGCGACATTGCAGTTGATGCCACATTAGATTGGGAGCCGGCATCAGGAGCTACCGGTTATTACCTGTATTTTGGGACCGACGGTGCTGCAAGCAATATTGAAAATGGTACTGATGTAGGTAACGTTACCTCGTATACTCCTTCTGTAAACCTTGATTTTTTAACCGATTATTACTGGCGAATTGTCCCTTATAATTCATACGGAAGTGCAAGTGGCTGTTCGGTATGGACGTTTTCAACTGCCAATATAAGTTACTGTGCGGCAAACTCAACATCTTATGATTTGTATGAGTCGATAACAAATGTAGATTTTGCAGGTATTAGTAATTCTTCACCAGTTTCGAAAACGGTTGGATATACAGACTATTCAGGCACTGTAAGTCCTGGGCAGGTAATGCAGGGGCAAGGTTATACAATTGCCATAACAGATGAGTTTTTGGCTGATGAATATGGTGGCTACTGTAAAGTTTATATTGACCTCGATCAGAATGGAGACTTTGATGAAACAAATGAATTAATGTTTGAAAGCTCTTATACGGGCAATCAAATAATGTCGGGAACAGTCTCAATACCTCTTGATGCCAGTGTTGGAATTACCCGAATGAGAGTTGTTATTGAAGGAGATGCTGATAATACAGGGGCATTGCCTTGTGGCGCTTTTACGTGGGGAGAAGTTGAAGATTATTCCGTGAATATCAATCCATTTTGCTCAATTGCAACCTACAATGTTACTGGCGGAGGAAGTTATTGCGAGGGGAGTACTGGAGTTGAAATAGGGCTTGATGGTTCTGAAATAGGGATTGACTATCAGCTTTATCGCGAGGGAGCAACACCGGTAGGTTCCGCTATTTCAGGAAATGGCAATGCCTTGAGTTTTGGGTTTCAGTCTGTTGCCGGAACCTACACGATAGTTGGGCATAATGTTTCAGAAGATTGTGATTTACAAATGACTGGAAATGCAGTTATTGTTATGAATCCTGAACCAACGTTATCAGGAGCTGCGCAAAATGCCACAATTTGTAGCGGAACGGCTGCAACAATAAACTTATCGGGTTTGGTTCCCAATACTACATTTTCGCTTAATTACTCTATTGATGGAGTATCCCAGTCTGAACTTGCCGGTTTAACGGCTGATGGTAGTGGAAATAGTTCTTTTGCTACGCCGGTATTGGATGAAAATGCAGATGGTAAAACCTTGCAAATAACAGGAATTACGATTACCGGTTCTACGCCAAATTGTACGAAGTCTTTTTCGCAAAATGTAATATTAAGTGTTCAACCAACATCTATCGACGTAAATATTATGGCCTCTCCATCCGGAGCGGTTTGTTCAGGCACAAGTGTAACATACACGGCAATTCCTGTTAATGGAGGAGCAAACCCTATTTATCAGTGGAAAGTAAACGGCACAAATGTAGGTACCAATTCAGCTAGTTACAGTTACACTCCAGCTGATGGAGATGTAGTTAGTTGTGTAATGGTTTCTGATGCGTTGTGTGCAACCGGATCAAGCTCGGTTCCCGTAACTTATTTCTCGTGGGATGACAATTCGAAAACAATATTAGAAGCTGATTATGGACTAAATGCAAACTCGGGCAGTGGGTTAATAATTGCCGGAGGAGTTGCTGGCTCAACTGCATTGGCTCCAACACCCGACCCAACAAGAGCAGATATTAATTTAACCTTTACCAACAGCGCTGAACTGAACCTGGAAGGAATCGATTTTTCTGTTTATTATCAATCCGATGAAAATACGGCAGATATAGTAAATAGAGGCAGTTCGTTAACGATTCTGGGTGGAGGCAGCTTTGGTGTTACATACACCGTTGTTGATGAATTTGGAGTGTCAACAACACAGTCAAGCGGAAGTATTGCCAATCCAAGAAATGATTATCTGGGATTACATCAATATCGTTTTACATATAATCCACTGGATGGATTAGGAAGATTATTTATCGATGGTGGTCAGGTTTGGATTTCCTCGTCGGCAACTCCGGGGCAAATATTGGACTGGTCGGGAGCTGGCGATTTGGTCATCGGAAATTTAATGGATGCTTCGGGAAGTGGCATTCCTACATTCGATAATTTGTCGATCTCTGAAATTCTTCCCAGTGCTGCAACCGACAGTGTCACGGTTTCGCTGGCCGACTCCCCAACTGTAGCTTCCATTTCTTCTTTGGCCGCTTTATGTGCCGGAGAAATAATCAACCCTGCTGTTCCAGCGGTAAACAACAATGGAACTTCAGTAACAAACGAAGGTTGGCAACTTGGAGGTGATTTTATCACGGTTCCATACACTGTGTCGGATGCCGATGATGGCAAAATATTACAGTATTATGCAACCAATAGTTGCGGAACCGGTTATAGCAATTCCGTGTCATTAACGGTTAATCCGCGTCCCTCAACACCAGTGGCTTCAAGTAATAGCCCGGTTTGTGCGGGATCTGCTTTGCTGCTGACCACTTCATCGGTACCGGGAGCAACATATGCATGGACTGGTCCGAATGGTTTTAATTCAAGCGATCAAAATCCGACAATTTCAAGCACATGGACCGGAAACTCGGGAACATATACCCTTGCTGTTACGGTTGGTGGCTGTACAAGTTTAGCCGATAGTATTGATGTGGTTGTAGATGCTCCAACACAAGGTGGTTGGGTTCAGCCGGCAAACTACGATCCGGTTTGCGCCGGTAGTGAAATACCATTACTTACATTGCAGAATTATGTTGGAACAGTGTTGCGTTGGGAACGTCGGGTTAATACCGGAAGTTGGGAAGATATAGGGAATGCAGGAAATGTAACTTATTCTGAAACTCCATTATCAGCAGGTGTATGGGAGTATCGTGCGGTGGTACAAAGCGGTAGTTGCGAAACTGCTAATTCAACGCCAATTTCTGTTACAGTAAATGCTACACCATCAATTACTTTGGGAGCTAATCCTGAAGTATGTCAAAATATAACAACTGCATCAATTACTTATTCTGCAACTGATGGTTCGCCGGATGATTGGAGTTTGGTTTTTGATGCTGGTGCATTATCTGCTGGTTTTAGCAATCAAAACGGATCGTTAAATCCTGCACCAGGAGCAATTTCAATCAATGTTCCTTATAGTATTGCTGCCGGAACTTACAATGGAACCTTAACGGTGTTTACCTATTATCCGGCGTGCACAAGTAACGATTATCCGGTGAGTATTACAGTTGCCGAAAGTACTCCGCCATCGCTTGTTATTACTGGAAACAATGAAGTTTGCGCCGGCACCGAAGTAAATTATTCAGCAACACCAACCAATGGTGGTTCAGCACCAACGTATCAATGGAAAGTTAACGGAATAAATAACGGAACGAATAGTAGCAGTTTTGCCTACACACCTGCCGATGGCGATGTTGTTACATGTGAAATGACATCAAGTGCAACATGTACAGGAAGCGGAACTGCAACATCGAATGAAATTATAATGATAGTAAATCCGTTGCCAGACACGGGAGAAATAATACCAGATTAAGAATATAAAACCAGAATAAAGAACAAAATGAAAAAGAAATTAACCTATTTAATCGTTGCAATAGCCTTTATAGCTATTAGTAGCGTAGCAAAAGCACAAGATGGAACTAGTCCTTATGCAGGATCAACACACAGTTACTCGGTAACACCCGATGCCAATTCAGCAAACAAGTCGTACTTGTGGGAAGTTAGCGGCGGTGGAACCATTAGCGGAGTTGATGATGAAACCTCTGTGCTTATCGATTGGGGAACCACTCCCGGAATTTATACAATTACATTTACCGAAACCGATGAAAGTACGTCGTGTGCCACGGTTCGGGAATTACAGGTTGAAGTTATCGCCAATACCTTTTATGTTGACATGGCAGCCGATGCTGCTGAGTGTCATGATTCAACCGGATTGGTGCTTGCAAATGGTGCATCAGGACCAACAACCCTGTATTTTACAGTTAACCTAAACAAAGATGCTGGTTGGAATATTGATAGTTGGGAATACGATTTCTCAGTAGCTGTGGCAGGTACTGATTATTCAGTTTCGTCGGTAAAAGTTGATGGCGGATCAGAATTGGGAGCCGGTCCTCACGCTAATATCTCAGTTGCAGGAACACAGGCCAGTTCAGAGATTGCTGTTGTTATTACCGGACCTGTTTCTGCCGGAACCGACGTTACTGTAACAGTCAGCAACGGTGAAGCTGTTGATGGGACATCAACAACTCCGGATAACGGATCAGGAAACAAGGATCAGGTATTAACAGTTAATCCATTACCAAATACTTCTGAAATCTCAGCGAATTAAAAATTACAAATCAAAAAAAATAGAAATTATTATTATGAAAAAACTAGTCTTTCTTTTAACGGCGGTTGTTGTAACCGCTTTCAGTTCGAGTGTATTTGCACAGGGAACGGGAGGTGCTCCTATTGTTGGCTCATCGCATGATTATTGGGTAAATGCTAGCAGCGAATCAAATCAAACATCGGGTGTTGGAAATAACTACACATGGTGGGTAAGCACAAATACTGCAGACTTAACAGATCAGGAAGTTGCCGGAACTGATTTTACTGTAAACTCAGGAACGTATGCCGGAGTGGGTGGCGAAGATAATTTCACCATTGATATCACCTGGAATAACAGTGCAGCAGGAAATACTTATTATGTTGTTGTTGAAGAAACCGATGCTGAAGGATGTAAGAACCTGAAAGCAATGGCAGTCCAGCCTGTTGCCAGCGACTTTGCATTACAGTTTGTGGCATTGGCTGCTAACGGAGATGCAGGTAATGATCTGGATCGTTGTGCTCCTGATATTGCAATTTCTGCATCAGGAACAACAATTTCGTATGATTACGGATCGGATACACTTGCATTCAAATTAATTGCAACCGACATTTTCTCGGCATGGGATTTTACTGGAACATTCAATAATAGCATTGGAGCAGCTACTCCAACATTGCAATACCAGGTTGGTGGAACAAGCGGATCGTGGTCTGCATTTACATCGGGCGATGCTGTAACGATACCGTACAATGCTGCCGGAACGGAAGATGTTTATGTTCGTGTAGTTGTTGATAATAGTAGTTCAGAAGAAGGAACAAGTGCACAAACAGTAGAGTTAACTCTTTCTAATGTTACTGGAACAGGAAATGTTGCTGTTACAGAAATTACGGATGCCAGTGATGCGGATATTACTGCTTCACCAGTTCAAACACAAACTGTTAAAGCACGTCCTGCAACATCAGGAATTGGTTCGAACTAATCCTGTCTGGTAAACGAAATGAAGTTTAAGGCATTTTTCATAACGATAATAACCCTTCTGGCTGCCCTGTGTGGGGCAGCCCAGGAGGACTATGTTGTTTTTGAAGGTGCCGAACAAAATTATTTTGTTGAAGATCATCCCGGAAGTGAATACTCCTGGAGGATTTTAACCGGTTTGAGGCCGGATGCGGAAGCAAATTCAAATGATTATAACTTTTCCACGGCCAACGGAACACATCAAATTACTGTTCAATGGCGAGCTGCCGGATGGTATTACCTCGATGTTATTGAAACCGATATTACTGGTTGTACCAACCGAAAAGTTATTGCGGTTCATGTAAATGCAAATAACCGGAGCATTGTATTCAATTCTTCGCAAAGTACAGCATGTTATAGTTATTCCGAAAATGGATTCGACCTGCCAATTCAAGCGCTCGGCGATGGAGGAGTTGCTTTGGATGAAGCAGATTTTCCAGTTACTGTAAGTTTTGCGGTTAACGGAATTGCTCAAACACAATTGGTGAGTTATACCCAACAATTTTTAAGTATTGATGAAACATGGTTTACTGCAGATCCTGCCCGGGAATCGGTAGTAACAGTTCAGCTTACTGCTGCAAGAGATCAGCAGGGAAATGATATTCCTGTTATTTCCGGTGGCGATACACACAGCCGAACCATTAACGCAATTCCAGTTCTGGAGTTTGTATACATCGATGACTCGGTTTTCCACGATAATGCCGGACAGTACGAGGTTCAGTTTGTTAATGATATTTCCGGTGCTTCTGCGTATCACTGGATTGTCGATCCGCCGGAAGGAACAACTACCAATGTTAGTTCCATAAATTCGGAAACAGCGACAATTACCTGGGATGGCCCAGCAGGTACATACTCAGTTAAAGTTTGGGCAACCAGCGAAAATGGTTGTTTGGCAGATACTATTGAGACAAATATAGAAGTACTTGATAGTGACACAGCAGTTGTTGATCCACCATCAATAGTTATAAATGCCGGACCGGATACAACAATTGGCGCATGCGAGCCTTATGTTTTTGCCGATGTATTTCCAACAGCCGATACTTTTACTTATATGTGGGAGCCGGCTTTGCACTTAAGCGATCCAACAATTGCCAATCCGGTGTTCACTCCCGAAGAAACCAGCACTTATATTTTAACGGTAAGTTCACCTTCGGGGCTAGCGGCAAGAGATACCGTAACAATTACCGTATCGGATTTGGTAGCCAATGCAGGCGAAGATTTTATGTTGGAAGACGGAGCAACTGCACTACTTAACGGAACCGGAAGTTTTGGAACACAAATTCAGTACAGCTGGACAAGCGAAAACGGAGTTTTTGTTGCTGGCCAACAAACGGCCTCGCCCGAAATAAGCAGTCCGGGAACATATTATCTTACAGTAAGCGATATTTATGGCTGCACATCAACCGATTCGGTTTTGGTTAGCCGTTTTATTTCGGCGCCAATTGTAAATGATGATTACGACACTACCGATTATCAAACTTCGGTAACAATTGATTTGCTGGCCAACGATGAAAATCAGCAGGGCGAGTTCGATTTACTGTCGATGCAAATTCTGCAATATCCGCTAAATGGTACAGTTGATTTAAATGGCGATGGAACGGTAATTTATACACCTAACAATGGCTTTTTGGGTGGCGATGCATTTCAGTACAGCATTTGTAATTACTACGAAAAATGCGATAACGCTTATGTTTATGTGTATGTAATGGCAGCCGATTTCTTTATTCCGGAGGCTTTTACACCAAACGGCGATAATGTAAACGACTTTTTTGAGATAATCGGAATTGAGCTTTTCGAGCAAAATTCGATAACGATAGTAAACCGTTGGGGGAATACGGTTTACAAAGCACAAGGCTACGGAATATCAACCACACCAAGGTTTTGGGATGGTAAATCGAACCAGAGTGGAGGTAACGCCGATCTGCCAACAGGAACTTACTTTTATGTATTGGATTTAGGAAACGGGGAACAAGCAATTGCCGGATCGGTATATATCGACAGATAATGGGGAAAACAATTAAAATAGCAGCATTTTTTATTCTTACCGTTGTGGTTTTACTGCACGTAAAAGTTGCCAATGCTCAACAAGATCCGATGTATACGCAGTATATGGATAACCTGCAGGTAATTAACCCGGGTTATGCCGGTTCTAATGGTGTTGGTAATGTTTTAATGGTGGCACGCAGTCAGTGGGTAGAGTTTGAAGGCGCCCCGGCAACACGCTCGTTTACTTATAATGTTGGCTACGATAACAAAAATATTGGCGTTGGATTTTCGCTGATGTCCGACAGAATAGGACCATTGAAACAAACCGGATTTTATGCCGATTATTCCTACTTTATTCGGATGTCGGAAAAGTTTAAACTGGGGCTTGGGCTAAAAGGTGGAGTAAGTTTTTACCGCGCAAATCTTGTAGCCCTTCAAACGGTTGATTCTGACCCCATATTTAGCCGCGATATTTACGAGAACTTTTTGCCCAATGTGGGAGTGGGAATGTTTTTGTTTTCAGACGATACCTATTTTGGCTTATCGGTTCCGAAACTGATTGAAAATACCATTACACACGAAGATGTTACGGTGGATTACATTAATAAACAGTTAATGCACCTTTATTTTGTTGCCGGACACCGTTTTGTTTTTAACGAAGATTTTCAGTTAAAAACCAACGGAATGTTGCGCTCGGTAAATGGCGCTCCGGTTTCGGTTGATTTAACGGCACTGGGCGGTTTCAGAGATAAATTCTGGGTGGGTGCCATGTATCGTTTTGGCGATGCTTACGGTTTGCTTACTCAATTTAAACCTTCGCCACGAATGACAATCGGTTACTCGTACGACGTTACTATTTCAGAGCTCAGCGCTTTTAACAGCGGCACGCACGAAATCATGTTCAGCTACGATCTCGACCTGTTTAACCGTAACCGCGAAGAAACAGCTGATAAGTAACCCGCAGGCGCTTTGGCAATCAAAAAATTGCTTCCGAAAATGTATGTTATCGCACTTGAAAGAGGGCATTTTCTGTAAAAAGTACCACCTATCGCATGCTACAGATCGTGTTTTTACAAAAAAGTGACCCCTATCGCATGCGAAAGGCAGTGTTTTTCTGCAAAAGTACTACCTATCGCAAGCGAAAGTCAATGGTTTTTCACTAAAATGCCCTCCGGTAACTGCGAAAGGCAATAGATTTACGCGAAAATACCCTCTATCGCATGCGATAATTGGCATTTTTTTGAAAAACTGCTGCTTATCGTACTTGATGAAACTGAGGATTGAAGTGGAATAAAAAAGCCGGGTATTAGCCCGGCCTATTCATAGTATAATTTCTTACATTTATTTTACCAGAACCTTTTGAGTTGTGCTGTTTCCGGCCTGTACAACCCGGATTAAATACACCCCCGGAGTAAAATCCTGCACATCAATTTCGATCTTATTTTCACGTGATTCGGCAGTCTGATATTGCAACGTTCCGGCAATTGAATACACCTGAACAGCAGAAATTGCCTTGTTTGATGAAATCGTTAAACGGCTTGATACCGGGTTAGGATAAATCTGCAGGTCGCCCGTTGTATTTTCAATTTCATCTATGTCGGTAATCACATGCGGATCGTCAAATTGTTGTGTTGAATACAAGCGATATTCACCCGGGGCAAATGTGAATGTCTGGTCTGTTGAGGTAATTTCGATAGAATCGCCGCTGAAGAATTCGTAATATTTCCCTGTCTCAGGAAAGTTGATGTTCACCTCATTCTCGTTAATTCCAAAGTTACCCAAAGCAACGGCGTGGTTGCCGGCGTTGCTCGACACAAACCACTTTGTAGCTCCCGAAAGACTGTGAGTAAACGTTTCGGGCGAAAATTCATCGTAGGTTTGTTTTAGCTCGTTAAGTTTTGCAAAAACCTGAAACAGATCGGTTCGGTCGGTATTGTTCAGGTACTGCCAGTAAGGTGGTTTTTCCGACAGGCGGCAGTCATTGCTAATCGAGCTGTCGGTGCAACGGTTTATCGACAAATCGTAACCGCGTTCGCCAAACTGCCAAATCATTTTTGGACCGGGCAGTAGCAGGTGAAACAATGCATTCAGTTCAATGCGCTGCAATGCCGTTGTTTGATTTTGAATATTGTAATCGCCGCTCGATAATCCTGAATTTTTCAGGGTATACATAATTCGTTCTTCATCGTGGCTTTCAGGGTACGAAACCAGGTTGGGATTGTTCCAGTTTCTTTCGGAGTATACTGCCCAGCTTAAATCTGATGAGCTTGTGTTACCCATGGCAGCATTCAGGTAGCTGCCGTGCATATTTCCCCACAGTAATATGCCGTGGTTGGCCAGTTCTGTTTCTTCTGAGTTATCAGCCAGGTGTTCGAAAATTACAAGTGCTTCAGGATTTCGGTTCCAGATTTCATCCGTCATTCGCTCGAGGTTTGCAATACGATCGGCATCGTAGTCGCTCCCCCAGCTCGATGGTCCGTATGGCGTATTAGAGAATCCTTTTGTAAAATCGAAACGGAAACCATCAACTTTGTATTCGCTCATCCAAAATGCCGATACGCTGTCAACCAACTCTTGTGTTGCTGCGCTTTCGTGGTTAAAATCGTAGCCCCACTGCGCACTCGGATTCTGGAAATTACTTTGCTGATTGTACCATGGATTATCGGCTGTAACTTGCCAGTTGTCCATGTACATTTGCACAAACGGACTTTGCCCGTAACTGTGGTTTAACACCATATCAATAACTACTGCAATTCCGCGTTGGTGGCATTCGTCAATCAGTTCCTTTAGCTTGTCTTTTGGCCCGTAATATTTGTCGGGTGCAAAGTAAAATGCCGGATTGTATCCCCAACTGCTGTTGCCTTCAAACTCGTTTACCGGCATAAGTTCCAGCACATTTATACGCAGGTCTTCAAGGTAATCAAGCTGGTCGATTACGGACTGGTAGGTGTGCTCGGTCATAAAATCGCGAACAAGTAATTCGTAAATAACAAGTTTTTCTTTTTCCGGAACATCAAAATTTTCAACCTGCCAGTTGTAGGGAGTTTGTGCCGTTTGTAAAACTGAAACTACTCCTTCGGTTAATCCTTCAGGATAAGCTTTTAGGTTTGGGTAGGTAGCTTCATCAATGTAGCTGTCGTTCCAGGGGTCTAATATTTTTTCGGTGTACGGGTCGGCAATTTTAATATTTCCGTCGATGAGGTACTGGTAGGCATATTCTTCGCCGGCATTCAATCCTGTAAGTTCAAGCCAGAAATAATCGCCGTCTTTTTTCATCAGGTACTCATCAGTAAGTTGCCAGTTGTTAAAATCGCCCAGCAGGTATACAAATTCTTTTAGCGGTGCCCACAGGACTAACGCCGCGGTGTTATCGTCAATGTAGTTAATTCCTTTTTTGTAACCGGTTGGTAGCGGTTCGTTAATTACTTCGCTGCCAACAAAAATATTTAGCGAGTCGTAAACTGTTTCGCCGTCGGCGGTGGCTTCAGCAATCAGCCAGTAGTTTCCGCCCTCGGTAAAAGTGTGTGAGGCGGTAATTTCGGTGCCGGTTGTTTCGGTTAATATTGTTTCGTCGAGGCTAAGTTTTAAATCGGCTTCAACCGATGCTTGTGCCGAAAAGGTTACTTCCTGATTGATTTTGAGAATTGATGAGCCCGAAGGTTCGGTAATATTCACCACAAGTCCGTCTTCGAAGACCGTTACAAAAAGGTCAGCAGTTTGGTCGTTGGCATCTGCTGTTCGAAAAACAAAGCATAGTTCAGTAACTTTATCTCCTGCACCAACACCGTAAAAGCTGTTAATGTCCGGAGTTATTTCCAGTTCGTAAATGCCGTCTCCAACATAAGTAAGTTGTGGTTGTGTGGTATTGTCTCCCCACGATTCAATTACATATTGCCACTGGCCAACACCTTCAATTGTTACTCCGGTGTGAGCATATAAATCTCCTGTGTAATAACCCAACCCGGTTGATTCGGCCGAGTTAAAAGTTATGGTAAGGGGCTGCGATGCCACCGGAATTTCGGGGCTGGTAGCTATTTGTGCTTTTGCAGAAAACAGTAGCAACACCAAAAAGCCGACAAGTGATAATTTTTGTAACATTTCGTTGGGTATTATAAAAAAGGAAAGGGCTGCCCGTCTTGCCGACCGACAACCCATTCCTTAAATTACTAAGTATTAATTTTTAATAACCTCGTAGGCATATCCTGCCACTTCAAGATTAAGAATAATCGTATAATTTCCGGCTTCATCAATTGCGATGTTATCGCCATCTTGTTCCAAACTACCATCAAATCCGGTATCGCCGTAATTTAATGCCCAGTCATCGTTGGCACGGAATTTAATCGTTCCTGCAACCAGGTCGAGTGTAATCGACCAAGTTTTGGTATCGGTGCTGTAAGTCATATTCTGGTCGGCATCCCATCCGTCAGGAGTGGCATCACCAATCAATCCCCAGTCTGTTTTCATTACAGAATAAGTTAATGCATTGATATCGGCATTAAGGCGGTAATAGCCTGGTTCCGAAATAAGAATGTTATCGCCACCATCGTCTAAGGTACCGTCGGCGTCGGTGTCGCCCCAGTTAACATCCCAGTTTGGTTCATCAGTAAATTTAAACTGAATATCATCGCCGGCCATGTTTACGTAACCTTCATATTTTTCATCTTGCGCTACCGAGTAAATTTGCTGTGCCTGGTCCGGACTCCAGTCTGAACCGTAACCACTGGCTGCCTGGTAACTTCCAGGAAGATACAGCGATGGATAGCTGATAACAACATCAAACGGATGAATATTCATTACCGGCGCATTTGAAGTAAGGGTTTGAACATTGTCGTTTACCCATGCAGTAACGCGCACTTCAATATCAGAAGGAACATTGGTTTTTGCTCCCATTGCCAATAATTTTTGGTTTAATTCGCCAACGGTAACACTTGCCGATAAGCCCGAAGTATTTACCAGGTTTACTGCGTTGGCAAATTCATTGCCGGCAAAGTCTATTTGTACCGTGTATGTAGTTGCCGACTGAAATCCAAAATCGGCATCAGTCCAGCTAAATGTTTTGAAAACCTGGTCGGTCATGTCTTCAGTGAAAACATAAGTTCCCGAAACGTCTTCAAGAGCTGGCGCGGTGTATACCCCAACTACCGGGTCGAAAGTTTCATCTTCGCAAGAAACAAACACCAGCAAAGCAGCCAGAATACTTAATATATAATTTATCTTTTTCATGATCTAAATTTTTTGCAAGTGATTAATATCCCGTAGTTTGATTAAGATTTGGATTGGCACTTACATCTGAAGAAGGAAGTGGGTACAACTTGTATTTGTCGTCAACTCCAATACCATCTTTTTCAGCTCCTTTCCATGCCCAAACGTAGTCGGAACCGGTAAATTTGCCAAAACGAATCAAGTCGCTTCTGCGGTGTCCTTCCCAGTACAATTCGCGTGCACGTTCATCTAAAATAAAGTCGAGCGTAAGGTCTGCTTCTGTAATGTTTCCATAGTCGTCGCCATAAGCTCTTTCGCGCACGGCATTAACGTATGAAACTGCTGTGCTCATGCTTCCGCCGCCACCACGTAGTGCTGCCTCGGCATACATCAGGTACGCATCGGCCAAACGGAACATTGGGAAATCGGTGTCAGGATGTGTTAAGTCTGATCCGGTTTCGCCGGTAGATGTAATGTTACGCCATTTTGTAATTGCATATCCATCGGTAAACTCAAACAGGTCGTTAATTTCGAGGTTCTGTCCGTCGGTGTAAAACAATGCACGGCCATCCGAACTGAATTTCTCAACCATGTAAGTATAATCAGGTGTTCCCAATTTTAGTGTAATTTTGTAGCTACCGCCTTCAGCAATTGCAATGTTGTCGGCACCGGCTTCCAAAATACCGTCGGCACCTGCGTCGCCGTAGTTCAAATCCCAACCATCGTTGGCGCGAAATTTAATTTCGCCTGCAGCTAAATCAATCTCTGCAACCCAGTTTTTAGTTTCCGGATCGAATTCCATGTTTTGGTCAGCATCCCAGCCATCAGCTGTTGCCGAGCCAATAATTCCCCAATCGGTTTTCATTACCGAGTAGGTAAGATCGGCAGTATTTACATTTATTTTGTAGTAACCGGCTTCGGCAACCGAAAGGTTTGCGCCATTTGCTTCCAGTGAGCCATCAGCTCCGTCGTCTCCCCAGTTTACATCCCAGTTTGGTCCGGCAGTGAATTTAAATTCTGCTGCTTCGGCAAAATAAACGTATCCTTCGTAATTGTCATCCGAATTTACTGATGCAAGTGTTGGTGCAACATCAGGCGACCAGTCGCCTTCGCTGTAACCAGCTGCAACCTGGTATCCTCCGGGTACATAAATTACAGGGTAGTCGGCAGTAGCATTGGCGCTTTTCAGTTTTGGCGCCATAGTTTCCAGGTCGAGGAATTTACCAACAAACTCTTTGGTTGTTCTTAATCCACTCCATCCTCCGTCGATTCCAAATGCGGCCGGATCCATAGTTCCTCCTACAGGTGCATGAACAAGGAAAGTTGTTCCACCCCAGGTACGAATATTTGTTCCGTCTTGTATAACAGGGAAAATTGTCTCGTTCGATGTGTGGTTATCGGCAAGAAATAAGTGAGTATATTCAGGATCAAGCGAGTAACCTGCATTAATTACTTTTTCTGAGTAGTTCAATGCGTCGGTGTATCTTGCTGTTCCGGTATAAACCTCAGCATTCAAATACATTTTTGCCAAAACCATCCACACTGTTGCCTGGTCGGCTCTTCCGTATTCTGCACTTCCGGGTGCCGAAAGTAGATTTTCAACAGCCAGTAATTCCGACTCAACGTAGTTAAACAAGTCAGTTCTCGAAATCTGCTCGGGGAAGAATGCTCCTACATTATCGTCTTCGGTAACAAATGGTACGCTACCAAATAAATCAACAGCGTGGTAGTAACTTAATGCACGCAGGAAACGGGCTTCTGCACGGTACAATTCAATATCGGTACGTGTAGCGCCATCAATTCCGCGTCCGTCTAACTTGTCGGCAGTTGTTTCGCGAATAAATTCGTTACACAACGAAACCTGGTAGAAAATACGGTAATACAGGTTGGTAATAAAACCGTCGTCGGCCGACCAGTCGATATCGTGAAAGTCGCGTAAAGTAGCATCGTTCCATCCAATAACTGCCTCATCGGTTGGGAGTTCCTGTGCATACCAGTAAGCGCGCAGGTACTGACCGAAACCTTCATCTAAACCACTAAGGTCGTTGTTTCCGCTTGGTCCTTGCTGGCCACTAACTGCCAAACCTGCATAAAGTTTTGCCAGAACATTGATGTAGTTTGCCGGATTTTCGTAAACGCTTTCCGAGGTAACCACATCTTCATCGATCGGCACGGTGTCCAAATCGTTGGTACATGATGTAATTGCAAGCAGTGCTGCAAGTACAATAATGCTTATATATTTAAATTTCTTTATTATCATGGTTATCAGTTTTTAGAGATTAATAATCAATGCTTAAGCCCATCATAAACACGCGTGGGCGTGGATAAATGTTGTTGTCAATTCCATTACTAACCTCTGGATCAAGACCTTCATAATCTGAAACAACAAATACGTTTTGAACCGTACCATACAGGCGAAGACTCATTTTGTCGGCATTCAGATTTTTAAATGTGTGTCCCAATGAAATGTTGTCTAAACGAAGGAACGACGCATTTTTTACATAGTAATCAGAGAAATATTCAGGATTTTCGAATCCTGTTGTAAGTGCATTTTGGTTTACATTCAGCAGGTAGTTCGACGACCAGTACAGGTTGTTTAACGAACCGCTTGACGACCAAACGTTGTTGTAAACGTAGTTACCCAGGCTAACTCTTCCTGCAAAACCGAAGTCCCAGTTTTTCCAGTACAGTTTCGAGTTGAAACCCAAGAACCAGTCTGGTGCCGATTTTTCGTAACGGTACTTGTCTTCGCTGGTAATTTGTCCGTCTTCGTTTCTGTCAACATAAAGTCCTTGTATTGGTTTTCCTGCTTCGTCGTATACCTGCTCGTATACATAGAACGAATTGGCCGGATAACCTACCGAGTGAATTTGAATGTTGTTACCAACAGCACCCGAAATACCTCCTGTTTCTACCCCCGGATAATCTTCTAACGACATTTGAGTTGCAGTAAGTTTGGTAATTTCGTTTTCGTTGTAAGTGGCGTTAAAACCAACTTCCCACGAAAGGTCTTGTTTCGAAATAATACGTCCTAAAATAGAGAACTCAATACCACGGTTTTCAAGGTCGCCCACGTTGGTTAGCAACATATTGGTTAGGTTGGTACCTGCCGGAACAGGAATAAAGTTCAGCAAGTCGTCGGTAACGCGCTTGTAAACATCTACGGTACCTGTAATGCGGTCGTCCATAAAACCATAGTCTAAACCAATATTGTAGGTGGTGGTTTCTTCCCACTTAATTTCCGAGTCGTAACCTTCAGGACGAATTGTTGTGTAGTAGGTATCGCCAAACTGGTACCGTGCATTTTCCTGGCTGTATGTATATCGAGCCAAATAAGGATAATCGCCACTACCAATGTTTTGCTGGCCGGTAATACCATAACCTAAACGCAGTTTTAAATCAGAAACAACAGTATTGTTTTTCAGGAATTCTTCTTCTTTAATTCGCCATGCAAAAGCTGCCGATGGGAAAAGTCCCCAACGTGTATCAGGCGAGAAACGCGATGTTCCGTCCTGACGAACAGTTAATGTAAGCAGATAGCGGTTTTTAAATGAATAATTTAAACGACCAAAGAACGAAACCAGGTAATATTCTGTTGGATCCCAGTTTTCAGGATTGATAATTTCGTTGGTAATTCCACTTCTGGCAAAATTGTAGTTTTCGCTCCAGAAATGTTGCCACGAGTAACCACCCATTACGCTAATGTTGCTTTCAATTGATGCAAGCTCTTTATCGTAGGTCAGGTAAAAGTCGAGCAGTTTGTTCTTCTTTTCCTGTGTGTATTCGCCGTAGTAACCACCGCCGTTACCAATTGTCCACGGTGCATCGTCGTCGTCAATGGTTGTTCCTTCCGAGTCGGTGTATTCATAACCCAGGTTAAGCGTAGCTTTTAAGTCGGGCAAGAAATGGAAGTTATAATCGAACTGAGCATTGGCAATCGCACGTGTTGCATCCGAAGTATCTTCGTGCATCATAATCATTGCAAGCGGGTTGGTTGGTGCCAGCGTATTCGGATTTCCGTTAGGCTGCAACCAGGTGTAGAAACCACCGTATCTGTCGCTTCCCACATACACAGGTTGTGTAGGGTCGAAACTAACTGCTGTTCCAATAGCGCCTTGATTTGAGAAATTGTTGTTAATCTTCATCCCTTTAAAGTTCAGATTCATTTTTAAATGATCATCAAAAAGGCTTGGATTAAAACCAACAGTTCCGGTCCAGCGTTCCATGCTCGATTTCTTTAAAATACCATTTTGGTCAGAATAACCAATTGACGCACGGAATGGAATATCTTTAATATTACCCGTTACACTAAAGTTATGGTCGTGGCTTACTGCCGGATCAAAAACAACATCTTGCCAGTCGGTATCTGATGAGCCAAGCAAACTTGCTGCATTTGAATCCGCACCGTTTTGGTCAATAATTGTTTGTCTGAAATCATCGGTCGACAGAAAATCAACTTTTCCGGATGGTGTGCTGTATGAGCTAAAGCCGTTGTAGCTAAGTTTCAGACCAGCACCTTTACGACCTTTTTTAGTTGTAATAAGTATAACACCGTTTGATGCACGCGAACCGTAAATGGCAGTTGCCGAAGCATCTTTAAGTACGGTCATGGTTTCAATATCACTTGGGTGAATCATATTCAGCGGGTTTCTCATTCCTGAAACGCCTTCGCTTGAAATAGGTACACCGTCGATTACAATTAATGGGTCGTTACTTGCTGAAAGCGAAGAACCTCCGCGGATACGAATTGTTGATCCTTCTCCGGGAGCACCACCACTATTGGTAATTTGTACACCGGCAATTTTACCGGTAACCAGCTCTTGTGGAGAGGTAATGGCACCCTGGTTAAAATCGTCAGAACTAACTGCTGCTACTGATCCGGTGGCGTCTTCTTTTTTAACCTGACCGTAACCAATTACAACAACCTCGTCAAGGTTTTCCATTGATTGTTCCAACTGAACATTTACCTGATTTGAAGCAGATATTACAATCTCTTGCGGATTATAGCCAATGTAAGAAAGAACAATGGTTTGTCCTTGCTCAACATCAATGCTGTAATTTCCGTCAAAATCGGTAATTGTTCCTTGTGTAGTTCCTTTAACTACAATGGTAACACCAGGTAAAGGCTCGCCACTTCCGGCATCGCTAACATTACCTGTAACTGTTTTTACCTGCGCATAACCAAGCGTAATACTTAGCATAGCAAACAAAAACAAGACTACTTTAAGGTTTTTACGAATAATCCTCATTTTACATGTTATTAGTTTATGAATTTTTTGTTTGTTAAATTCTCTTTTAACTCATTTTAGTAGGCAATAAATCAATTGGTTACAGAGACTTCGTGTTCAACAAATGCTAAAATTCAACAGCGAATGTATAATAAATGTTAAGAAAAAATTACGTTTTTTAACACTGTGGATACCGCAAACGTTTGCGGTGTCGTTTGCGCCCAATATGTTATAAAACAGGTGGTTACTGGTGGCTCCATTTAACAAACAGAATTTATACAAAGATTTGGGGTAATTTGCTACATTTGTGTAAAGCCTAAAGCAAGCATTTTATAGACATTAATCAATACAGGGGGAATTGGAGGAAGATGAAAAGTGGACTGGTTACCATAAAAGACTTAGCTCGTGAATTAAATATTTCAGCATCTACGGTATCGCGTGCTTTAAAAGACCATCCTGACATTAGCAAAGAAACAAAACGCGCTGTTCAGGAACTGGCTCAAAAATTAAATTACCAGCCCAACGCCGTTGCACTTAGCTTAAAACAACGGCGCAGCAACACTATTGGTGTTATCATTCCCGAAATTGTACATTACTTTTTCTCTTCGGTGATTAGTGGAATTGAAGATGTGGCATACGATGCAGGCTTTAACGTAATTATCTGCCAGAGCAACGAGCGTTACGAACGTGAAGTAGCCAATGCAAAAACCTTACTTTCGAGCCGCGTTGATGGTGTTTTGGTGTCGATTTCGAAAGAAACCACCGATTACAAGCATTTATTTAATTTCCACCATAACGAAGTGCCCATGGTGTTTTACGACCGTGTTGCTCCGGGCATAACAGCTGACCAGGTTATTATTGATGATTTTGATGCTGCCTACAAAGCAACCCGTCATTTAATTGATAGCGGCCGAACTAAAATCGCACACCTTGGAGGCCCAATGGCACTGTTGATCGGTCAGCGCCGAAAAGATGGATATTTGAAAGCTTTAAACGAAGCCGGAATTCCTGAAGATGAGGATCTTATTCTTGAGGCTGATTCGTTTGAGAAAGCCCGAATGGCCATTATGAAACTTATCAATCAGAAGAAAAAATTTGATGGTGTTTTTGCTACCAATGATTTGACAGCCATTGGTGCTATGCAAACCATTAAGAAAAAAGGCTATAAAATACCCGACGAGATTGCTATTGTTGGCTTTTCTGATGGTCGGTTTTCGGGAATTACTGATCCAACACTTACTTCTGTCGATCAGCATGGCTACGAAATGGGAACTATAGCAACGCAAATGCTGCTGAAACGTATTACTTCGGAAGACGATGAATATCCGGCTGAAACAAAAGTGCTGAATGCCAATCTAATTGTTCGCGGATCATCAATTATATAATATACCATAAAATTTTCCTCAATTTTGCAATTATTGATCGATTTCGGTCATTTCACAAAAACATGTTATAAAATATATTTTCACTTTCCGCAAACGTTTGAAATGATCATTTTTAACTAAAATGCCCTTGTTTTCAGGTGTTCACGAAATGAGCTGTTTGCATTTTACCTGATTTGTAACGTATATTTGTGCAGGCAATTTTCAATTTGAGCATACTTCGTGTTTAGCAGCAAAAGTTCTTTTGCTGTGGTATCTTTATTACGTACAGCTAAGCTATAAATTAAAACTACTATTATGCGCAAAAAACCAACGCTGAGTTTTTGGCAAATCTGGAATATGAGTTTTGGTTTTCTGGGTATCCAGTTTGGATTTGCCCTGCAGAATGCCAATGTAAGTCGTATTTTCGAAACACTTGGGGCCAATGTTGAAGACATTCCCATTTTGTGGATTGCTGCACCGGTTACCGGTTTAATAGTTCAACCCATAATTGGGCACATGAGCGATAAAACCTGGAACCGACTCGGACGAAGAAGACCGTATTTTTTGTTTGGGGCAATTTTCGCTTCGCTTGCCCTCTTTTTAATGCCAAATTCGCCCGCTTTGTGGGTAGCTGCCGGAACGCTATGGATTATGGATGCCTCGATAAATATTTCGATGGAACCTTTTCGCGCGTTTGTTGGCGATATGTTGCCCAACGAACAACGCACCAGGGGTTTTGCCATGCAAAGCTTTTTTATTGGTACCGGTGCCGTTGTGGGGTCTGTACTTCCATATGCAATGACCAATTGGCTAAACATTGCCAATACCGCCCCCGAAGGAGTTATTCCACCATCGGTGCGCTGGTCGTTCTACATTGGGGCTATTGTTTTCTTTCTGGCTATTCTCTGGACGATATTTACTACGAAAGAATATCCGCCTGAAGATTTAAAGGATTTTGAAGAAAGTGAAAGACAGACAACCAATAAAGAAGAGGTAATAAACGAAGAGGAAGTGGTGAGTAGCCGGTTTGCCAAAGTTGGGGGAATACTCGGAATGCTCGGTTTGCTGATAGTAGTGGTTACAAAACTGATGAAGCTGGAAAAGGAGCTGTACATTCTTGGAGGTATTCTTTTTCTGTTCTTTTTACTGATGATGATGGCAGCCTTGCTAAAATCGCAAAAGAAGGACAAGAATGCGTTGGTAGAAATTTTCAGCGATTTATTACGCATGCCGGTTACTATGAAGCAACTGGCTTTGGTACAGTTTTTCACCTGGGTTGGTCTGTTTTCTTTGTGGATTTATTCCGTATCAGGAATTACCAGCCATATTTACGGTACTACCGATCCGCAATCGCAGTTATATAACGACGGTGCCGATTGGGTAACCATTCTTTTTGGCGTTTACAACGGGGTTGCTGCGCTTATGGCATTTGCTTTGCCTGTTATAGCAAAGTATACCAACCGAAAAATTACGCACTTTATTAGTTTAATAATTGGTGGTGTTGGCCTGGCCTCCATCTACCTGTTTCACGATCCAAACTGGCTAATTGTACCAATGATTGGAATTGGTATCGCCTGGGCAAGTATTCTTTCAATGCCTTACGCCATTTTAACCGGATCGTTGCCATCGAACAAAATGGGAATTTACATGGGGATTTTCAACTTCTTTATTGTAATACCGCAAATTCTGGCGGCAACCATTTTGGGTTTCATGGTAAAAGATTTGTTTGGAGGAGAGTCGATTTTAGCACTCGTTTTTGGAGGAGTATCAATGGTAATAGCAGCCGTGCTGGTACTGTTTGTTAAAGACGTTGCAACAGAAAATTAAAAAATTAAAAACACTGAGATGAAGAATTATATCATTCATCACGACTGGAAAATAGTTGAAGAGGGTTTTATACCGGAACATAACCGCATTTCCGAAAGTATTTTTAGTATCGGAAACGGGAAAATGGGCCAGCGTGCCAATTTCGAAGAAAAGTATTCAGGCGACACGCTGAACGGAACATATGTTGCCGGTATTTATTATCCCGACAAAACCCGCGTGGGATGGTGGAAAAATGGCTATCCGGAGTATTTTGCCAAAATCATTAATTCAACCAACTGGATTGGAATTGGAGTTACCGTAAACAATGAGGAACTCGATCTGGCAAAAGCAAAAGTACATTCATTTAAACGCGAGCTCGACATGCAACACGGTTTACTAACCCGTTGTTTTGTTGCGGAGTTGCAAAATGGTAACCAGGTTGAGGTTTGTTCGCACCGCTTTGTAAGTATTGCAGCCACCGAAATTGGTACCATTCGATACACCGTTAAAGCACTCAACTTCGATGGCGAGATAAAAGTAACGCCTTATCTCGATGGTGACGTGGAAAATGAAGACTCCAACTACGACGAGAAATTCTGGGTGGAAGTTGCCCGCGCCGTTGGAGGACCGGAAGGTTATCTCACAGTTGAAACCTTAAAAACCGGATTTCAGGTAACTTCCGGAATGTGGTTTCAGGTTACAAAAAATGGAAAAAAAGTAGAATCAGATATTACGAACGGGGAAAGGGAGAAGTATGTTGAGGCATCTCAATATGTTTCGGTAGAGCGAGGTGATGAAATAGTTGTTGAGAAAATCTCTTCAACTGTTTCTTCCCTTGACTACGACAAAGAAGCTCTTCCTGAAAAGGCAAAAGAAGCTGTTGATTTAGCTGTTGAAGCCGGTTTCGATGCCCTGTTCGAAAATCATAAAAACCGCTGGCTGCAAAAATGGTCAACCAGCGATATAAAAATTGAAGGCGATGTAGCTGCCCAGCAAGGAATTCGCTTTAATATCTTTCAGCTTAATCAAACCTATTCGGGCGAAGATGAGCGGCTGAATATCGGGCCAAAAGGATTTACCGGAGAAAAATATGGTGGTGTAACGTACTGGGATACTGAGGCTTATTGTTTGCCTTTTTACCTGAGCACTGCGCCACAAAAAGTTTCGCGGAACTTGTTGGTTTACCGTCGCAAACATCTGGAAAAAGCTATTGAGAATGCCGAAAAACTAGGCTTTAAAAATGGTGCAGCACTGTACCCGATGGTAACCATTAACGGCGAAGAATGCCACAACGAATGGGAAATTACCTTTGAAGAGGTTCACCGAAACGGCGCCATTGCCTATGCTATTTACGACTATATAAATTACACCGGCGATAAAGAATACCTTGCTCCGATGGGTTTTGAGGTGTTGCTGGGAATTAGTCGTTTTTGGAGCCAGCGCATAAACTGGTCGGCCGACAAAGAAAAGTATGTAATGCTGGGCGTTACCGGGCCAAACGAATACGAAAATAACGTAAACAATAATTTCCATACCAGCTACCTGGCAGTGTGGACATTAAAATATACGCTTGAAGCCATTGATTACCTGAAAAAGGAATTCCCGTTCCTGTTCGAGGAAATGGTGAAAAAATGGAAATTCAACGAGTTGAACGAAACTGCACGCTGGAAGGATATCATTGATAAAATGTATTTCGCGAGAGATGAGAAGCGCGATATTTACCTGCAACAGGACGGTTTTTTGGATAAGGATTTGACTCCGGTGGCAGAACTTCCGGCAGAGGATTTACCCATTAACCAAAACTGGTCGTGGGACCGTATTTTGCGGGCTCCTTACATTAAACAGGCCGATACTTTGCAGAGTTTGTACCTATTTCAGGAGAACTTTACCACAGAAGAACTCAAACGACATTTCGATTTTTACGAGCCTTTGACTGTTCACGAATCGTCGTTGTCTCCTTGTGTTCACTCAATACTGGCAGCAAAAATCGGTTACCAGGACAAAGCTTACGAAATGTATCTGCGCACTTCGCGCCTCGATTTGGATGATTACAATAACGACACTGAAGACGGTTTGCACATTACAAGTATGGGCGGAACGTGGATGTCGTTTGTAATGGCATTTGGTGGAATGCGTGTAGTAAATAACAAACTCACTTTTAATCCGTTCCTGCCTGAATCGTGGAAATCTTACGGATTCCGCATTGATTTTGGAGGTGCCCACCTGGAGGTGAAAAAGCAGCGGGAGTTGTTCTTAATCATCAATCATTCAGCTGTTGATGTTGCCGCAACAGTTTGGGGAACGGAACATAAGATTGCCGGAAATTCAACCCTTGAAATAAAAAAGTAGTAAATCTAAAATCCAACTATAATGAAGAAACTAATCACTTTGTTTATCATCCTGCTTACATTGAATGTTGTGGGGCAGGAAGTGGCGCGAGTTGAGCCGCCAAACTGGTGGGCCGGAATGAAAAATGCTGACTTGCAATTATTAATTTATGGCGAGGATATCTCAAAAACCGATGTAGTAATTGACTATCCCGGAGTGGCTTTGGAGGCCACGACAAAAGTGGAGAATCCGAATTACCTGTTTGTCGATCTGAAACTGGCAAAAGATGTGAAAGCCGGCGAGTTTGAAATTCAATTTAAACAAGGTGATAAAGTTGTAGATAGTTACAATTACGAATTGTGGGATCGCGAACAAGGATCAGCAAAACGAGAAGGTTTTAATTCATCAGATGTAATTTACCTGATTACTCCCGACCGTTTTGTAAATGGCGACACCAGCAACGATGAGGTGGAAGGAATGAAAGAAGGTCTTGATCGCGATTATAATTACGGCCGCCACGGTGGTGATATCCGCGGAATTATCAATTCATTAGACTATCTGCAAGACATGGGATTTACAGCCGTTTGGTTAAATCCCGTTTTGGAAAACGATATGCCCGAATCGTCGTACCATGGATATGCCTGTACCGATTTTTACCAAGTTGACAGACGTTATGGTTCGAATGATGAGTACCGCGAGTTGAACGAAGAACTTGATAAACGCGGCATGAAGCTGATTATGGACTTGATCTTTAACCACTGTGGATCGGAACACTGGTGGATGCATGATATGCCAATGAGCGACTGGATCAACAATTATCCTGATATGAAAATTACCAGTCACCGCCGTACAGTGAACGAAGATCCACACGCTTCGGAAGCAGATAAAGAAGCTATGGTTGATGGATGGTTTGTTCCATCAATGCCCGATATGAATCAGAAAAATCCATTTCTGGCAAAATACCTCATTCAAAACAGTATTTGGTGGGTTGAATATGTTGGACTGGAAGGAATTCGCCAGGACACATGGCCTTATCCCGACAAAAATATGATGAGCGATTGGACAAAAGAATTGTTGGAAGAATATCCGAATTTTAATGTGGTTGGAGAAGAGTGGACTACTAATCCGGCCATTGTTTCGTACTGGCAAAAAGGAAAATACAATCAGGATGGCTATAAAAATTACGCTCCGAGTATGATGGATTTCCCATTGCAGAGTGCAGCCGCTGAAGGATTGCGAAACGAAGAAAGTTTCGACTTTGGATTGATTCAGCTTTATTATGCATTGTCTAACGACTTTTTATATCCAGATCCTTACAAATTGACAATTTTCCCAGATAACCACGATATGTCGCGCTTTTATGTGCAGGTTGGCGAAGATGTTGATCTGCTGAAAATGGGAGTTGCGTTCTTTTTAACTACCCGCGGAATTCCGCAAATTTATTACGGTACCGAAATTTTAATGCGTCACGATGGAAGCGAACATGGCGATATTCGTGCCGATTATCCCGGAGGTTGGGAAGGCGACAAAGTAAATGCGTTTACCGGCGAAGGAATGAGCGATGCTGCAAAAGACATGCAGCAGTACGTTTCTAAAATCCAAAACTGGCGTAAAAGTGATGATGTAATTCACGATGGGAAATTGATGCACTTTGTTCCCGAAAATGGAACTTACACCTATTTCCGCTACACTGATGATGAAGCGGTGATGGTTATTCTGAATAAAAATACCGAGGCAAAAACCATAAATACTGATCGTTTCAGTGAAGTGATCGATGATTATAAATCGGGTAAGGAAATTATCTCGGGGAACACGATTTCTGATATCTCGGAAGTAACGGTTCCTGCAAAATCAGCAATTATTGTTGAGTTGAACAAATAGAAATTTGAACACTGATAACGCAGATTAAACAGATTGGCTCTGATTTAATCTGTGTTTATCATTTAAATCCGTGTTATCTGAGTTTCACTATCATGAAAAAGCTATCATCCATATTTTTAATTCTGGCTCTTTTTGCCTGCCAGCCCACCCAAAAACAAGAGCCTGCTCAACCCAAATTGCCGGAAGGGAAATACGTGGTTTACCAGGTTTTCACCCGTTTGTTTGGGAACACGAAGACTACCAACAAACCGTGGGGAACCATTGAAGATAACGGGGTTGGCAAGTTCAACGATTTTACCGACCTGGCGCTCGAAGAAATAAAATCGATGGGTGTTACACACATCTGGTACACGGGTGTTCCGCATCATGATGTAATAACCGATTACACAGAATACGGTATTTCAAACGACGACCCCGATGTGGTTAAAGGCCGTGCCGGATCGCCTTACGCGGTGAAAGATTATTACAATGTTGATCCAGACTTGGCTGTAGATCCGGCAAACCGACTTGCAGAATTTGAAGCCCTGATTGAGCGAACTCATAAACACGGAATGAAAGTGATTATCGATATCGTTCCAAATCATGTTGCGCGTAATTATCAGTC
The DNA here is from genome assembly GCF_963676815.1 of uncultured Draconibacterium sp. NCBI lineage: Bacteria > Pseudomonadati > Bacteroidota > Bacteroidia > Marinilabiliales > Prolixibacteraceae > Draconibacterium > uncultured Draconibacterium sp. The sequence continues at coordinate 1,937,583 of NZ_OY781365.1, read as the reverse complement.
GATTTCGAAACCTGAAGGAGTTGCTGATTTTGGTGAAAACGATGATACTTCGGTGGACTATAAACTCGATAATAGCTTTTATTACATTCCCGGCGAACCATTTCAGGTACCGGAATTCTTGAACGGTTACCAACCTTTAGGTGGCGATGACAATCCACTTTCTGACGGAAAGTTTGATGAAAATCCGGCGAAATGGACCGGCAACGGGGCGCGCTTAGCACAGCCCGGATTTTACGACTGGTACGAAACAGTAAAAGTAAATTACGGAGTAAAACCCGACGGAACCTACGATTTTGATTTGTTGCCGGAAGGTTTTGACAGGGAAGATTACAAAGCTCACTACGAATTCTGGCAAGATAAAGATGTGCCTGATTCGTGGAAGAAATTCAAAGATATTGCTCTATACTGGATGGATAAAGGAGTAGATGGTTTTCGTTACGATATGGCTGAAATGGTTCCGGTGGAGTTCTGGAGTTACATGAACTCAGCCCTGAAAGTGAAAAACCCTGATGCTTTTCTGTTGGCAGAAGTTTATAATCCTGCGCTTTATCGCGACTATATTCACAAAGGAAAAATGGATTACCTGTACGACAAAGTGGAGCTTTATGATATATTGAAACACATTATGCAGGGGCATGGAAGTACCGATAATCTTCCGGCGATTTACGACGGATTAGAAGATATCGAGCATCATATGCTGCACTTTTTGGAAAACCACGATGAACAGCGTATTGCCAGCGCAGCATTTGCAGGGAAAGCCGAAAAGGGAAAACCGGCAATGGTGGTTTCAACCTGTTTGAGCACTTCGCCAACCATGATTTATTTTGGGCAAAATGTTGGTGAACCCGGCGATGGTGACATGGGTTTTGGTGATGAAACACGAACTTCGATTTTTGATTACTGTGGTGTGCCGGCGCATCAACGATGGATGAACAACGGAAAATTTGATGGTGGGCAATCAACCGAAGCTGAGAAAGAGCTAAATGCTTTTTACAAAAACCTGCTTAGTTTTTCTGCACAATCTGCCGCTTTGATGGGCGATTACAAAGAAATCCACTCATACAATCGTCAAAACACGGAAGGCTACAACGATAAAGTATTTTCGTTTGTTCGTTGGAGTGGGAATGACCGCTTGATTGTGATAAGTAACTTTGAGGAAGCAGCACACAATTTTCAACTTAAGTTGGATGAGGAAACGGTAAAAGCGTTGCACTTAACAGACGGGTTATATAATCTAATTGACCAACTAACAAATGAAGATGAATTTGTACTGGAGGTGAAAAACGGAAAGGGTAAGGTTGAACTGGAATTGGCAGGACTCGAATCATTCATATTGAAAATGGATGTGCTTTCAGATGTCTCAGAATAAAGTAGAACAAACAAGTTCCTGCGATTATCCGCGCTATCTGCGTGAAAAAATAGCATTGAAATAAAAAAAATCACAATTCGGTAAACCTTTTCTAGAAACTGGTGTTTTACTGTTACAAATCTTTTTTCATAAAGATTTACATACCATAAAAGATGGTTTGGTTTTTGGTTTAGTTTAGGTTTAGGTTGATTGAGAAAGGGCTGGTTGTTGAACCGGCCTTTCGTTTTTTATAACGGTCTTATTTCAAACCCAACTTCTTTCCATTCTTGAGTAATTCGATGGATTCATTAATCCTTTTTTCTTTTGTTTCAGGTCGTTTAGCTGTATTAATCCACATTATAAAGTGATTTTTTTGTGTCTGAGTCAGGCTGTCAAAATAAGCACTGGCTTCGCTGTTGTTGTTTAGTTCATCTTTAAACTTATCAGATACTTCAAGGCCAGTTCGTGGAAATGAATAAGCCCTTTCCCAATTACCGTTTTGTTTGGCGGCTTCAACAAGTTTTAAACCCAGAGGTTTCATTCTGCCTTCTTTCAATAATTTGGTAACGCGTTTTTTATTCAATTCCGACCATACACTATTTTCTTTTCGTGGCGTGAATCGCCGGGTATAACATTCATCGTCGATTCGTTTTACCAATCCGTCTATCCAACCGTAACACAGTGCGGTTTTCACCGAATCGTCGTAAGAAATACATTGTTTGCCGGTGTGCTTTTTGTAATAGACCAGCAACAATTCCTTTTCCTTGTTATGGTTTTGCTGCAGCCACTTTTCCCATTCCGTATTGCTTTTGAAATACTTTTTTTGCATTGTTCAATTTTTTGATGGTCAGGTACAAGTTAAAAAAAAACACCCGATGACTACAAGCCAACGGGTGAATTACTTAAATGGTATTTTGTTTTCTGTTTACTTAAACTCTACAGGAAGCATGTATTTTACGGGAACAGCTTTGCCTCGCTGTTTGCCAGGTTTCCAGTCTTCCAGTTCGTTTGCAATTGCAAAAGCGCCTTTTGCTGCAGCATCATTATCTTTTTCTACCACTTTAATATCGCTTACTTTTCCTTTTGCATTAACAGTAAATGTAACTGTAGCTTTTCCTTTTAGGTTTTTCTCGCGCGCAAGTTTTTTCTGCATTTTTGCCACTTGTTCTTGTAAGGCCCCAAAACCTCCCGGATATTTTGGAATGTCTTCCACAACAAAGAATACTTCTTTTTCGCTATCAGCAACAGGTGGTGGAGGCGGTGGTGGAGTTTCTCCGTTTGCCGGTTTCTCCCTTTCTGCAGCTGGTGGTGGAGGAGGTGGTGGTGGAATCATTTGTTCCCCTGAATAATTTGGATTGTACAATACCTGTATCGCTTCCTCCATTTTAAAAGTATATTTCGCTTTGTCCACGCCGGAACCTGAAGCAGAAATATTATTCACAACGGTTTTCATTCCTACAAACGAAACCACAACCTCAGTACTTAAACTTCCATCAGCTTTTATGGTTGGGTCGTCGTCAACCAGGGTGAAAGTTCCGTCGCGGTCAGAGACACGGCCAATAGTTGTGCCTTTAATAACAATTGAAGCTCCGGGAATTGCTTCGCCGGTTTCTTTCGAAACCACTTTTCCGTGAATAGTTAATTGTTTTCCCGATTGTGTTTCGGCAGGAACAAGTTTGTTTCAACAATCTCGGTCTCGGTGTAACTGTATTGTGGTTCGGCAAAAGCGAACAACAACAGCGCAAGAGCGGGCAGTGCCCAGGTAAATCGTATCAGCCGGCGGGCCGATGTTTTCTTTTTCGTCATCATTTTTAATCGATTTGTGCTAATGGCAAAATTCAGGTTATTGGTAATTCCAATAATTTGCATGCCCATCAGCTGGTTTACTAATAAAGCCTGGTAGCGGCCCACAGTGTGTCCCTGCGCAAGAACACCTTTGTCGGCCAGGTACTCATGGTTTTGTTTAATTGCTCGTTCAAACATCCAAATAAATGGGTTGAACCAAAAGATGACTGTTAACAGTTCTATAAAAAGCAGGTCGAACCAGTGATTCTCACGAATGTGCACTTTTTCGTGAGCCAGAATTTCCGGCAGGTCGTCCTGTGTATGAAATTTTGGATTTATAAATACAACGTTGAAAAATGAAAAGGGGAGTCCGTATTTTTCGTTTTTTACCACGCGCATTCCTTGAAGTGAACTAACGCGGTGTTTTATCATTAAATGAATGAGAACAACAGTTTGTGTCAACAAACGTAATAGGAAAATAGCCGCTCCGGTAAGGTAAATCAACAGAATTGCTTGTTGCCACCCAAACGTTGTGGTACTTTCTTCGGTAGATTTAAAAACCGGAATGTTTTTGAAAGTATCGGCAATGGTATGTGCGCCGGATTTCGCACCTTCAGTTGCTTCAATCAAAACTTCGTAGCGAACAGGTATTAAAGGTAGCAGGATAGCTAGTAGCAAGGATGCTACTAAAAACCAGCGATTAGCTACATGAAACGTTTCGTTACGAAGAAACAACCAGTACACCAGGTAGAAAAGTATAATTCCTCCGGATGCGTTTAATAAATAGAACAATGAAGTTTCCATGGCTATTCTTTCTTTTCTTTATTTAATTCGTTTTCTGTCAGCTTTAGCATTTCTTCCAGCTCCTCCATTCCCAGATTATTTTCTTTGGCAAAAAAGGTGGCCATTTTCGGGAACGAGCCGTTGAAATAGTTTTTCAATAAAGACGAAAACTGCACTTTTGTGTAATCCGTTTTACTAACAGCAGGCGAAAAAAGATTCGTGTTGCCAATCTTTTTGTGGGTTACAAATCCCTTTTTCTCCAGAACATTTAAAACGGTTGCCACAGTGGTGTAGGCTGGTTTATCTTCGCCAAATCCGTCAACTACCTGCTTAACAACTCCTTCTTTTAAACTCCAGAGAATATGCATTACCTGTTCTTCTGCTTTTGTTAATGTTTTCATCTTATTCTTCGGTTCTATTATCGTGCCAAATTATTTTCTACTACAAACATAGTACTATTTATTTAGAAACAAAACTATTTTAATAGAAAAACTACTATAAAAATAGTAAAATAGAAATTGGGCATAAAAAAACCGCCTGGAATTCAGACGGTTGATCTATTTTTAGCAAATTGTTTATTGCCATGTAATTTGTTGTTCGGTAATTGCAACTTCTTGAATATGGTATGCCGCATCGCTACTAACAGCGTCGTCTTCAAAACGGAAAGTAAGCAATTCCAAGGTGTATATATTTCCGGTTTGTGGCGTTTCAAGCCATGATCCTGATGCTGTATTCGATCCGATCTCAATGTAACTCATCTGAACTGGGAGCGTTTGACTAAGAAAGGCTATCTCGCCTGTTTCGTTAATTAGTCGAATTAAAAAAGCTTCGGCATTGTTGTTTGATTCCCATTCAACACTCAATAAATCCATATCAACAGTTGCAGATACAATTCCGGTGTAATCGATATTGTCAAAATCCAGTAAATCAACAGCCTGGTGCGTAATATCTTCGTTTATAACTAAAAACTGATAGTTACCTTGGTTAGGTATAGTAGTACCGAAATTGGCAAGAGTTGGTTCTTTAGCATAAGTATTTAAATTATCAGAAGCCGGATCTAAAATCATAGTCCCCCCGTTGGGAGTTGTTACCTCCGCGTGACTCATTGGCTGGTTGCCCCATGCAACATACGAATTAGCAAATTGATCTTCGCCGTCAATGTTCCGCTTAATTACAAAAACATCTCCAATTACTTCAAACGGAGCAGAGTTATCATCATCGCTACACGCAAATACTCCGGCAATTACTAATACAATTGTCAGTGCTTTTCCAAGTTTCATCATTTTGTCCATATTTCTAATTTTTTAAAGGTATTTCTGATTTCTACTATGTAACAGACGTTGTTTCATGTAATTTGGTTGTCTGCGAATGCCAATATCGTGAATTTTTTTTAAACAACATTTACTAATTGCGTCGAATTGAGCGGATTGGCAATTCAATTATCAATTTATAAATTGCGATTTTAGTGGTTTGGCACCTCGCTTTTTACTTCATCAACAATTTCGCGTAAAATGTAGTCTGCCGTTTCTACGTTCGGAACATTTGAAAAACTGAGCGTTAGTTTTCCATTAGTTTCTTTCATCCGGCCTTTCGATTTTCCCTTTTGAACGTACTGCACAATTTTAATAAAGTCGCCCGATTGGTAGAAAGATGATTTCTGGTCGGCAACAAAGTAGCAAATCATTTTCTTGTTTTTCAGAATGATCCTTTCCATGCTCAAATCAATGGCTTTCCAACGAAGAGGTAAAATGTCGATCAGTTCACGGCTTTCGCGTGGCAATTCACCAAAACGATCTTGCAATCCTTTGGTAAAGTTATCCAGTTCTTCTTTGCTTTCAATGTTATCCAGTTCGCGGTACAGCATCATGCGTTCCGAGTTGCCCGGAATGTAATCGCTTGGCAATAGCAGCTCCATATCAGTATCGATGGTGCAGTCGTTCACGTATTTAATATTCAGGAATGCCTGTGATTGTGCTTTGTCTTCTTCGGCAAACAGGTCTTTAAACTCGTCTTGTTTAAGTTCCTGAATCGCTTCATTCAAAATGCGGTGATAAGTTTCGAAACCAATGTCGGCGATAAAACCGCTTTGTTCGGCACCCAGCATATTTCCGGCACCACGAATATCCAGATCCTGCATGGCAATGTTAAAGCCGCTACCCAGTTCTGAAAACTGCTCGATGGCTTGCAAACGTCGGCGTGCTTCGGCACTAACCGTTGAAAGTGGCGGTGCAATCAGGTAACAGAACGCTTTTTTATTCGAACGTCCAACGCGTCCGCGCAATTGATGCAGGTCGCTTAATCCAAAATTTTGTGCGTGGTTAATAATTATGGTGTTGGCATTTGGAATGTCAAGCCCCGATTCGATAATTGTAGTTGCAATCAGCACATCGAATTTTCCGTTTATAAAGTCAAGCATTACTTTTTCCAGCTTCGGACCTTCCATTTGTCCGTGGCCAACCACTGTTTTTACACCCGGAACAATACGTTTTATTGTTGATTCAACTTCGTAAATATTCTGAACGCGGTTATGAATAAAGAAAACCTGCCCGTTTCTGTCCATTTCGTACAGGATGGCTTCTTTTATCATTTGCTCGTTAAAACCGTGCACCTCGGTAACAATGGGGTATCGGTTGGGTGGCGGCGTTTGAATAATCGATAAATCACGGGCACCCATCAACGAGAATTGCAAAGTACGCGGAATTGGCGTTGCTGTTAACGTTAAGGTATCGACATTTACTTTAAACTGCTTTAATTTTTCTTTCACCGAAACACCAAACTTTTGCTCTTCGTCGATAATCAGCAAGCCAAGATCTTTAAACTTTACATCTTTACTTACCAGGCGATGTGTGCCAATAATAATATCGGTTTTTCCATCGGCAACATCTTTTAACGCAGCTTTTACCTGGGCAGTAGATTTCAGGCGACTTACATAATCTATTTTTACCGGGAAATCAGCCAAACGTTCGGTAAAAGTTTTAAAATGCTGAAATGCCAGGATGGTTGTTGGCACCAAAACGGCCACTTGTTTGCTGTCGGTAACGGCTTTAAATGCTGCCCGAATAGCAATCTCCGTTTTTCCAAAACCAACGTCGCCACAAACCAGGCGGTCCATCGGCATGGTTTTTTCCATATCGGCTTTTACCGCGGCTGTAGACTTTTCCTGGTCGGGTGTATCTTCATATATAAACGATGCTTCCAATTCGTTTTGCAGGTACGAGTCGTGCGAAAACGCATAACCTTTTTCAGCGAGCCGTTTAGCATAAAGGGCAATCAGTTCTTTAGCAATGTCCTTCACCTTCGACTTGGTGCGGCTTTTCATTTTTTGCCATGCACCGGTTCCCAGTTTGTTAATTTTTGGCTCGCCACCGTCTTTACCTTTGTATTTCGAAATGCGGTGCAGTGAGTGAATACTCACCAACAACGAGTCGTTATCTTTATAAACCAAACGAATGGCTTCCTGCATTTTTCCGTTTACCTCGGTACGTGCCAGCCCGGCAAATTTTCCAATTCCGTGGTCGATGTGTACTACATAATCTCCCGGATGAAGTTTATTTAGTTCTTTAAGAGAAATGGCTTCGCGTTGCGCTTTTCGGTTTTTTAATTTAAAGCGATGGTAGCGTTCAAAAATCTGGTGGTCGGTATAAAAACAGGCTTTTAGTTCGTGGTCAATAAAGCCTTCATGCAGCACAAAATTTACCGGATTGAAACTGACGTTAACATTGGTATCTTTAAAAATTGTTTGCAGCCGTTCTATCTGTTTCTCCTGACTGGAGAGAATAAACAATTCGTAACCATTTTTCCGGTGTTCAGTCAGGTTCGATCCCAGTAGTTCAAAATTCTTATTAAATACGGGCTGGCTCGAATTGTTAAACTCAATCTTTTCGTGAGCCGAAAATGCCAGGTCGTTACCAAAATCAAAAACTGTTTTTGCTTTCAACTGTTTTTCCAGCTCGCCCGAAGTTAAAAGCAGGTCTACAATATCTTCATCTTCACGTGCGATGATTGTTTGACGGTGTAACTCTGCAATCCGGTCTACAAACTGGTTCGAGTTATTGCCAAACCACAGGCTTTTTTTATTCTGAAATTCGATAAATGAAATTCGATCACCTTCAACCGAACTGTTTTGAATATTCGGCACAATGGTAATGCGGTTTAGGCGATCTTTTGACAGCTGGTTTTCAATATCAAAACTTCTGATAGAGTCTACTTCATCGCCAAAAAAATCGAGGCGAAACGGATCTTCATGCGAAAACGAAAAGATGTCGACTATACTTCCTCGCACCGAAAACTGACCGGGTTCGTACACAAAGTCTACCCGTTCGAAACCATATTCATACAAAAACTCGTTGATGAAATCGATAGAGATTTTATCGCCACTTTTAACCTGAAGGGTATTGCTCACGAGGCTGTCGTTTGAGATTACTTTCTCGATGATCGCTTCGGGATACGAAATAACAAAATAGGGTTTTTCTGCCGCCGAAAGCAGGTTTAACACTTCGGTGCGCTGCACAATATTTTCCTGTTCAGGATTATCGTACTGCACCGACCGTTTGTACGATGATGGAAGAAATAGTGTATTTTCAGCCAACCCAAGGTTATTCAGATCGTCGTAAAAATAGGCTGCTTCTTCGCGGTCATTTAGCAGAACAATGCAATTTTTTTGGGTTTCAAGAAATACCCTGGCAAGTAGAACGGTTTTGGCAGACCCAATAAGCCCATGCAGGTGAATTTTTTCACCCGGGGGGGCATCCGCTTGTTTTACCACTTTGGTAATGGCACTGTGCCCCTCAAAATATTTTAGAAACGTGTTTGTTTCCAAACGATGAATTTTTGGCAAAGATAATTTTTACCTTACAGATGAAAATAAAAAAGGAGCAATTTTGCTCCTTTTATTAATTTATTCTTTCTTTTTCCCGTTGAGATGGTACACCAGTTTTACTACTCCACTTGGTGTAATAACAGCGCGTTCATCTTTTAAACTTAAATCTGTTTCACCATCGCCATCTGTATCGGCTTTTAGCGAAACCTTTACAATTGCAAAAGGCATTGCCAAATTAAGTAACGGATCGTCCGGATCAAGCTGAAAAGTAAGGATTCGAACAAAATTACCGGAAGGAGTAATTTTAATCATTTCAATCCCTGAATTCAGTGTAAACGATATTACATCGTTTCCGAAAGAAATGGTTACATCAGAGTTAAATGTTGGTTTTGCCTGAGCAAAAGCATTCGTTGAAATGGTAAGGGAGAAAACAAAAATCAGTGTAAAAAGCGTACACAATTTTTTCATCTTCACTTATTTATGGGTTTGTAATTTGTGCAATTTATGAATTGTTTTTTAGAAATTCCAATATTTCCGCAGAGTCTTTACTTGCGTCTACTTCTGTGTTTTTATAAACGATATTGCCCTGTTTATCAATAATAAATGTCCAGCGCGACGCTGTAGCTCCCCGAACCAAATCAAATTCTTGCCCGTTTATTTCGCGTGTTATCGTTCCACCATCGCGCACCGGAACACCAAATTTTTTGGCAATATCGCCACTTTCATCCGATAATAAGGGGAAGTTAAGATCGTTGGCCTGTTTAAAAAGTTTTAAACCGTCAACATTGTCGCCGCTAATTCCAACAACAACAGCATTGGCTCCGTCAATCGCAGTTTTCATGTCGCGATAAGCACAGGCTTGTTTGGTGCAACCTCCGGTCATTGCAGCCGGATAAAAATAAACCACAATAAATTTGTCGCCCAAATAATCATTCATATTCCATGTTGAGCCATCATCGGACAAGGTAGAAAATGCTGGTGCTTTGTCGCCAACCTTTAATTCTTGCGAAAAACTGCTAAAAGATATGCTTAGTAAAAGTGCTGCAATTACAAAAAGTTTCATGATTGAATATTTTATATGTATGTCATTAATACATACGAGATTAAAAATTGTTTCTGGCAGAGGAGTTTTTTTCAGGAACAATTTATATAACATTAAAAAGCCGCATGAAAATCGTTAATTTTAGCAAATGGGACATGCCTATTCATACCGTTGCGATCATTGCGGCTTTACCGAAAGTTTTAACCAGGGACATGGATTTTTGGTGCACTCGCAGCCGGTTAACGAGTACCTGAAACAACGTACCCGTATTTTTCATTACAAAACGCACAACCTGCTTTGGAAGATGGCTAAAACCAATGAAAATCTGCAATTGAAAGCCGGGTTTCAGGTTTATAAATGCCCGCATTGCAAAACCTTGTATGATAAAATTGAGGTGACAGTTTTTGACGAGGAAGAAGTGGTTCACAAAAGCGAATTCCGCTGCCGCGATTGTAAGGCGCGCTTAAAACTCACCAATATTCATCGCTTAAAAAGAGCAATTTGTCCGCGTTGCCGAAAACGTACTTTTCATCGCGATTATGCGCAGCACGAATTATTTCCTTAGATTTTTTCTTCGCACTCGGCCTGGTACTCGGCAAAGGTTTTGTTTGTTGGGTATTTCTTGGTGAGTATTTTAAAATGTTGCAACCCAACTTCCGGTTTATCCTCAATTTTCTGATACATGCGCGCCAGGAAAAAATCAGCCACGGTGTTTAATATCACATTGTCTTCGGCGGCGAGTTTTTCCATTCGCTTAAGTTTCTTTTCGCGGGCTTCCGATTTTTTGGCGTTGGCAAAAAAGTTAATGTTCTCGATGTATTGATACATAATTACATAGCTCTCGAAAAGTTTTTGTTCGTCGCCGGTAAAAGGCGGATCTTCTTTTTCAATATCGGCAATTAAATCTCTGATATCGGAGCGGGCGGAAAGCATTCCGAAAATGTTGAATTTCTTTTTGTCGTAACGCAGTTGGTACGATCGTACAATTATCTGACGCATCTTTTGCTCGTAGGTATCGGTTTCGGGAAGCAGCGATGCATCAATTAAGTCTCCTAATTTGTTCGAGTTTTCTTTTGAATAGGTAGTGCGGTATTTCCACCAATGCAAATCGAGGTTTAAAAAAGTGCGGTAAAAGTCGTTCAGTTCGTCTTTGCCGTTTGTATAAGTTTTTTCGGCATCGATAAGATTTTGCTGGTAAATTAAGGTGAAAACACGGTTGGCAATGCTGTCGTTATTTGCATTATTTGCCCACGTTGACAGGCTGAAACACACTAAAAAAATCGAAAAAAGTACCCTTTGAATCATCTCACAAATTTTGTGTAAAGTAAAAAGTTTCTTTGATCAAATCTTGCGGATATAACAGAAAATTACGCAAAATGTTTGAAAACCTATTTTAACTGCTTGTAGCATTCGTTCAGCAGCGCTTTAAACTTTATATTTTCGGGGTAAGTTTTGTGCAGCCATTGAAAGTAGTCGACAGCATTTTGGGGATTGTTCTCGTATTTTAGCCAGGTTTTTCCCAAAAAATAAGCAACCAGCGTTTTTGTAATTTGGTTTTCCGATTGGTACAACCTGGTCATGGTTGCTAATGCTTCGCTGCAGTTTTCTTTCTTGGTGGAAACAAAAAATGGTTTTAAATAATTGTCGAAATATTGAAACAAAGCGGAATACAATTGGTACAGTTCCATTTGCTTGGGAGGAAGTTCTTCGTTTGTTTTTAGAGAAGAGAAAAGCGCTTTTGTCTCCTGCCGTGTTGAAATGGCTTTTATGAGTTTAAAACGTTTGAGCTCGTAACGCAACTGATACGACAACGTAACCAGGTGAATTGCCTGCTGCGTTGTTGATGTTGGATTTACAGGTGAAAGATTTTGTAAGTCAGTTTCAAAAGTTTGATAATCGGGAGTGTCGGTGCCGGTAACATTTTTCCAGTAACTCATGTCAACAGAAAGTACGGCAAAAAAAATGGAGTCGATGTTGTTTTTGTTGGCACGAAGTATTTCTTCAGCCTGTGTATAATGCTGGTTGTACATTTCGTTAAAAATGCATTCAACAATACTATCTTTTGTGGATGCAAAAGCCTGAGAGGGGAGAAACAACAATAGGAGAATTACAAATTTTTGCATGTTTAATCTGCGTGGTTTTCAAACAGCATTCCGTAGTGCGGAATTCCATCTTCAAGGTATTCGTCGGTAACGATTTTAAATCCCAGGTCTTCGTAAAATTTACGCAGGTATTTTTGCGCACTTATTTTTATTTTCTCTGGCTTCCAGTTTTCCAGAATATAGCGTTTGGCTTCTTCCATCATTTGTATTCCCAATCCTGTCCCACGCACTGATTCTTTAACCACAACTCGCCCAATCGAATAATCATTAAACCGTGTGCCCGGTTTCAATAAGCGTGAGTAGGCCACAATTTGTCCGTCCTTTTCCATAAATTGGTGGATGGCATTTTTATCCAGCCCATCAATATCGTTGTAAACACAGTCCTGTTCAACCACAAAAATCTCTGCCCTAAGTTGAAGAATGTCGTAAAGTTCGTTTGTGGTGAGTTCTGAAAAATGTTTGAATTTAAAAGTCATAGTAGATGCAATGATAGTAATTTTTGGGAACTCTTTGCTTGCATTTCTGACCCCTAAATCCTCGAAGGGGACTTTGGGTCGGTGAATAAAATTAGCGATTTTGAAATGAGACCACTATCTCTGTTTCTCGCCAAAGGGAGGATTGCGCAGCACCGCAGAGGAAGCCGATTGTTTTAAAAAAACAAACTGGCCAACATCGTAAACGCCAGCCCGCAAACGGCAATTATTGATTCCATAACCGTCCAGCTTTGCAGGGTTTGTTTTTCGTTCATACCAAAATATTTGCCTACCAGCCAAAAACCACTGTCGTTTACATGCGATAGTAAAGTTGCTCCCGATGCAATTGACAGAACCACCAGCGCACGTTGCGGATCGTTTAAGCCAAATTCGCTCATAACGGGTGCAATAATTCCCGCAGCTGTAATCATGGCTACAGTTGCCGATCCTTGAGTTACGCGCACAATGGCAGCTAAAATCCAGGCCAGCAAAATTGGAGGAAGGGCAGAGTTTGCCATCGACTCGGCCATTATTTTTCCTATTCCGCTATCTACCAGAACTTGTTTTAAAACACCACCGGCACCGGTAATCAGAATAATTATTCCTGCCGGGCCAAGTGCTTTGGTCGACAATTCCAGCACTTTTTCTCTTCCCATGCCACGTTTTATACACAGGAAATAAATAGCAATAAGTGTGGCAATGATCAGTGCAGAGAAAGGATGTCCCAAAAATTCGAGAATGTCGGTATAAATGCTTTGTTCTACCGCGTTTTTCGAAACGGCCAGCCCTGTAAAAGTGTTGACCAAAATGAGAAATAATGGAACTGCTATAATTAATGCAATCAAACGAAAAGAAGGGAGGTTGTTTTCATCGTACTCCTTTTTGGTTTGTATCATAAATTCTTCAGGAGGAGTGAGGTGTATTTTTTTCGAAATATATTTTCCCCACACCGGCCCGGCAATAATTGCCGTTGGAAAACCAATAATCAATCCAAGCAAAATCACCCATCCCAGTTGTACATTAATAATGTCGGCTACTGCAACGGGGCCCGGAGTTGGCGGAATAAAGCTGTGTGTGGCAGCCAGTCCGGCCAGCAACGGAATGCCATAATATAACAGCGATTTTTTTGTATCGCGCGAAAGTGCATAAATAATAGGTACCAGAATGATAAAACCTACATCGAAAAAAACGGGAATGGCAATTATAAAACCGGTTACAACCATCGCCCACGAGGCACGGTCTTTTCCAAACTTTTTAACCAGATAATGAGCCAGCGATTCGGCACCGCCCGAGCTCTCTAGCATTTGCCCAAAAATTGCTCCCAGGCCAACTACTGTTGCCACAAAACCCAGAGTTCCGGCCATCCCGTCCTGAATGGATTGGGTAACTTCTTTTAAAGGCATTCCTGCCAGAATACCAACATAAATGGCGGTAATAAGTAGAGCTATAAAGGCCGAGATTTTGAGTTTAAGTACCATAAAAAGCAGCAACGCAACTGCCGAAAGCACCATGAAAATCAGAAAAGGTGTACCCATTTGGTTTAGATTTAGTATTCGCTAAAGTTAGAATTTGTAGTTGTTCTTCCAAAATAATAGTTGCTACCTTCGGGGGCCTGTAGAAAAATTTAGCAATAGTTTTTGGTATGTAATATATTCGCGGTATCAATGAAAACAAAGGGAAGCAGGCGTGTTTTTATTGTTAAAGTAGTTCGACCGAATGTTCAATCTAAACCAAAAATTAAATCAGTTGTAGAATCGTTATAAATTAGCTATTTTAGATGGCCTTTTTTGCAGGAATATTTGTGTTCGTCTACATTTGTGGCGCTTAAAATTAGATTAAGAATCAACCAAAAATAAATAATAGATTATGAGCAAATTTTTAACAGCCTCGATTGGAAGAAAATTTGTGATGAGCCTGTCGGGATTATTCCTGGTAGTCTTTATTGCAGTCCACTTGGGCCTCAACTTATTACTGATCTTTGACAACAGCGGTGATTTGTTTAATCAGGGAGCTCACTTTATGGCTACTAACCCTCTGATTAAAATTATGGAACCTATCCTCGGATTGGGTTTTATCATTCACATTGTTTGGTCATTCTTTCTAGAGTATCAAAACTGGAAAGCACGCCCGGTTAAGTATGCCAAAAAGAACATGAGCGGAGCAAGCTCGTGGGCATCGCGTAACATGCTGGTATTAGGCGGTTTGGTTTTGGTATTCCTTATCATCCACATCATTAACTTCTTTATTAAGATGAAGTTTACCGGTGATCCGCTTTTGGCAGAAGTTACCGTAAACGGCGAACACATGCACAATGCATACGCTTTGGTTTCGGCCGCTTTTATTAACAGCACTGCACTGGGTATTTTCTACATTCTTGGTGGTATTTTACTTGGAATTCACCTGTCGCATGGTTTCTGGTCGGCTTTCCAAACTTTAGGTTTAAACAACAAACATTGGTTAAACCGCTGGAAAGTTATTGGTACGATTTACGCAATTCTTGTTGCTGTGGGTTTCGCCGTTATTCCACTTTATTTCATGGTAGGATTGTATAAATAAAAAAGAGGAAAGAATTATGAGCATTTTAGAGAATAAGATACCTGAAGGGCCATTAGCAGAAAAGTGGAGCAAACACAAAGCTGCCATTAAAGTAGTGAGCCCTGCTAACAAGCGTAAATTAGAAATTATTGTTGTGGGTACCGGTTTAGGTGGTGCCTCGGCAGCTGCTTCTTTAGCAGAATTAGGATATAAAGTAAAAGCATTTTGTTACCAGGACAGCCCACGTCGTGCACACTCAATTGCTGCACAGGGTGGTATTAATGCTGCTAAAAACTATCAGAACGATAACGACTCGGTTTATCGTCTGTTCTACGATACTATTAAAGGTGGTGACTACCGCGCACGCGAAGCTAACGTTTACCGTTTGGCAGAAGTTTCTCCAAACATTATCGACCAGTGTGTTGCACAAGGTGTTCCATTTGGTCGCGAATACGGTGGTTTGTTAGACAACCGTTCGTTTGGTGGTGTGTTGGTAAGTCGTACGTTCTATGCACGTGGGCAAACCGGTCAGCAGTTGTTAATTGGTGCTTATCAGGCGTTGAACCGTCAGATTTCGAAAGGCGCTGTTGAAATGTACAACCGCCACGAAATGCTGGACCTGGTTAAAATCGATGGAAAAGCCCGTGGTATTATTGCCCGCGACCTTGTTTCGGGAGAGATCAAACGTTTTGGTGCACACGCCGTTGTTGTTGCAACCGGTGGTTACGGAAACGTATTCTTCCTGTCGACTAACGCAATGGGAAGTAACGGTTCTGCTGCCTGGCAGTGTTACAAACGTGGTGCCTTCATGTCGAACCCATGTTTCGTACAGATTCACCCAACTTGTATTCCTGTTCATGGCGACCAGCAATCGAAACTGACTTTGATGTCGGAGTCGTTGCGTAACGATGGCCGTGTTTGGGTTCCGAAGAAAAAAGAAGATGCAATAAAATTACAAAAAGGTGAGCTTCACCCGAACGATATTGCTGATGAAGATCGTGACTTTTACCTGGAAAGAAGATATCCTTCTTACGGTAACCTTGTACCTCGTGATGTTGCGTCGCGTGCTGCAAAAGAACGTTGCGATGCCGGATTCGGTGTAAACGCCGAAGGTAAAGCTGTATTCCTTGATTTTAAATATTCAATCGATCGTTTAGGTAAACATGTAATCGAGCAACGTTATGGAAACCTGTTCCAGATGTACGAAAAGATTACTGATGTTGATCCTTACAAAGCGCCAATGATGATTTATCCGGCTATCCACTACTCAATGGGTGGTACCTGGGTTGATTACAACCTGATGACTTCGGTTCCCGGTTTGTACTCAATTGGTGAAGCTAACTTCTCCGATCACGGTGCTAACCGTTTGGGTGCTTCGGCACTGATGCAAGGTTTGGCCGACGGATATTTTGTGTTGCCATACACTATTGGTGATTACCTGGCAGACGAAATTATGACACCGATGGCCGACACGAACGCTCCTGAGTTTGCTGCAGTTGAAAAAGAGGTTAAAGATCGTATCGAGAAATTATACAACATTAAAGGTTCGAAACCGGTTGACTATTTCCACAAAAAGCTTGGACAGATAATGTGGGATTACGTTGGTATGGCCCGTAATGCTGAAGGCCTGAAAAAAGCCATTGAGGAGATTAAAGTAATCCGCGAAGAATTCTGGAAAGATGTTCGTATTCCTGGCGAATTGGATAACCTTAATCCTGAGTTGGAGAAAGCCGGTCGTGTTGCCGATTTCTTCGATATTGGTGAGTTGATGGCTCGCGACGCACTCGACAGAAACGAATCGTGTGGTGGACACTTCCGCGAAGAGTCGGCTACCGAAGAAGGTGAAGCAAAACGTAACGACGAAGAATTCACTTACGTTTCGTGCTGGGAGTACAAAGGAGAGGGCGTTGAGCCGGATATGCATAAAGAAGATTTGGTGTTTGAGAATGTGAAGCTTACGCAGCGTTCTTACAAATAATCGATCGAATAATTATAAATCATAAATCTGTAAGATTATGGCTGATAAGATTCTAAAAAAACTCAAAATAAAAGTTTGGCGTCAAAAGAATGCCAAATCAAAAGGTAAATTCGAAACATATACAATTGAGAATGTTTCAACCGGGTCTTCTTTCCTTGAAATGATGGATATCCTGAATTTCCAGCTTATTGAAGAAGGAATCGATCCAATTGCTTTCGACCACGACTGCCGCGAAGGTATCTGCGGTACTTGTAGTCTATACATTAATGGCCGTCCTCACGGACCAGACACTGAGGTTACTACTTGCCAGTTGCACATGCGTAAGTTCAAAGATGGTGAAACCATTGTTATTGAGCCTTGGCGTGCACGTGCATTCCCGGTAATTAAAGACCTTGTGGTTGACCGTACTGCTTTCGAGAAAATTCTTCAGGCAGGTGGTTTTGTATCGGTAAACACCGGTGGTGTTCCTGATGCAAACGCTATTCCTGTAGCAAAAGACGATGCAGAGGAATCAATGGATGCAGCAGCATGTATCGGTTGTGGTGCTTGTGTTGCAGCTTGTAAAAACTCATCGGCTATGTTGTTTGTTTCGGCAAAAGTTTCGCACCTGGCAAAATTGCCACAAGGTAAAGTTGAAGCTGCAAGCCGTGCGAAAAACATGGTGGGTAAAATGGATGAACTTGGTTTTGGTGGCTGTACCAATACGCAGGCTTGTGAGGCCGAGTGTCCGAAGAGTATTTCCATTACAAACATTGCACGTTTGAACCGCGAATACCTGAAAGCAAGAATTAGCGAGTAAGAAATTCAAGCTATACAATTGAAAAGCCTTCTCAGTTTCTGAGGGGGCTTTTTTGTTTTTGGCTGCCTCATCCTGTATCAGAAAAGTGTAGCTCATTTATTTAGCTTTTGTCTTCATGCCAGACGGGCAGTTCCTTTTGCATTCGATCAAAAGGAACTCCCGATTTATCGGGATCAAAAAACAACCTTTGCATTTTTTCAATGTAACCAATTAGCCCGACTGACGGATTTTTGACAAGCCCGCACGAGTATCTACTTAAGTATGATGTGCTGCAGAGAAAGAATCTTTAAACATTCAATTTTCTTTTGCCAACGTTTCATTAGTGGAACGGCCTCTTTTAATTTTTGCCTGGAATTGAAATAAAACATTAGTGAGAGCGGGAAGCTCCGAAGAATGAGGAGATCACCCGTCCGAACTTAGGTTTTATGAAAATGTAAGGCAAGGATTAAAAGCAGCCTTGATTTTTCTGCTTCGTCTTTGCATTAAGGCAAAGATGAAGGCCTCCGGCAGGAAAAAGTTGAGAGGAAATTCGCTTTCATTGTTATTGTTGAACTTCAATAAACGTTACTTTTCTTGTTTCTAACCCTGTTAACTTCTTACGAAGATAGAGACTGAAAGGTATTAAAATAGGGTCATTCGCTAAAATAAGCCTCCGGTTTTTCACAATAATAAACAAACAGATGTGTATAAGTGCAAGGGCGAACACATATATTCTCCATACACAATCCATAACTTCGCATAAACACAAAGGAACATTATGCCATACAGACGTTTGCCCACTACGGATAAAGCCAGAATACGTGCACTAAATGCGGCGCTGGCAAAGGTGATTAAGAATGAACACAAGCTGGCCTTCTCCAATCATTCGGTTGAAGAATTACAAAATGTGAAGAACAATTTCGAGAATCATCTTACGCAATACGAATTAGATACACGCCTTCAGTCGGAAAATATAAAAGAGTACAAAGAAGCTTTTGATCGGGCTAAAATGTACGTTTCGCATTTTATACAGGTTTTACTGTTTGCATCAGAGCGCGGTGAGATTAACGGTGGAATAAAATTCTACGGAAATCTGGCTTCGTTTGAAGGGAAAGTTCCTCCGCTGAATACAGAAGAGGATATTCTTGAATGGGGCAAAATTATGGTAGAAGGCGAGCAAAAGCGTAAGCAAAATGGCGGAAGTGCTATTTATAATCCGTCGAGCGCACTGGTGCAATTTAAGGTGGAAGAGTTGCATGATGCTTCAGTTTTTCAACAAACATTAAAACGAAATACGCTACGTTCGTTCGATAAAATGCAGAAACTTAGAAAGATTACCAACGACTTTATAAGTAAGCTGTGGACAGAAATAGAAGAAAGTCTGGAAGCTGAATCGCCAAAAGCAAAACGACAGTTGGCACAGGAATATGGTATTGTTTATGTATTCCGTCGTAACGAAAAGAAAAAATTATCGGCAGAAGAAATGCAGACTGATTTGCTTTTTGAGTTTGCTTAAAATCTGATTTTATTGCGAAATTATTTTGTTAGCTTTATCCGTTAAAAGTTTAAAGCGATGAAACATATTAATTCCCTTGCAGTTTTTTTATGAGTATCAGTAGCTTCTTTTGGTCAAATACAACACTTACAAAATGTAACCCATGATTTGAATGGCGATGGAGTGCCCGATTATTCATTCGAAATAAAATACGCCATGGCCTATGAAAGCAGTATTGAGTACTGTATTTTAACTCCTTTAAATGGAGCAGAAATTGTTTCGCGAACAATCACCAGGCAAGGTGGAGCCGACGATTATATAACGTTGTTCAATACTGGAGATACTATTTCGGAAACAGAAAACTGGACGACTGATATTTGGACTTTGTATGATGAGTACTCCCACCAACCGGATGAGTGGTGGGAAGATGAGGATTATTTTGTGGGAATAAGAATTAAGAAAGATGAAGGCTATTTTTATGGTTGGATAAGGTTGCGTGGCAATGTTGATTATGAAGATGGTATAATACGAGATGCCGCAATACAGTTACAACCTGATAAATCTTTACGGGCTGGCGAGGGCATAGAATCAATTGCACCGATTGTTGAAGAGGTTTCTAATGTTGCCGACAATAATCAATGGAGTGATTATAAAGTTGTGTTTTACCCTCCCTATATTAAAGAACTCGTAAGTGAGTACCGAATTTATTTGATAAAACAAAACAGCGATTTTACCCTGGCAGATTTGCTTTCATTGGCAGAAACAAATTATCAAAAAGTAGATACTTCAGCAAATTATTCTCATACTGTATTTCTGCGGAATGAATTGCTTGATCTGGAGAATGAAGGATTAGCCTTGGGGCAAGAATACCAGGCTTGTATCGTGGCAATTTCTGCCGATACTACTCTGTTTGCAGACAGCTATTCGTTAACTCACAGTTTTAAAGTAGTAACAAATCTTCCAGAAGTTGAGACCCCAGTACTCTATGATCTTCTGAATTATGGTAATAGTACTGATTTTGGTGTTGAATTTATGAGAAATGAAAAGGAAGAGTTTGTAAAAGAGTATCAAATACTTATTCTTCCTGCAGATTCGGCTTCTGCTTTTACTTTAGCGAAAGCCCTGGAGGTGCCAGTTGAAAACAGGTTTAAGCTGCAACCTACAAACGATTCGTTGTATTCCGTACAGGATATGAATATTGCGGATATATATGGTCATACAATAATGCCGGGGCAATTCTATAAGGTATGTGTATTAGCTGTTCATGATAATATATCTACGAATGTGTCTTCATTGTCTCAGGCTTCGAATGCCTGTAGTTTAAGTAGTCCAAATAGTATTTATGCAGGACAGTCTGCAGGAGAGAACTTAACTTATGTAGATGCATCTGTAGCGGACATCTCTAATTCAATCGATATTGACGGGAACGGGAAGGCAGATATTATTATCGATGTTGTTGAATTTACAGAAAATCATTATTCCGATATAAACATTGTTTTACGTACTGCTGATAGCACCGAAGTTGTATGCTATAATGAGGGTTTGGTAATGAACATATCTTTATTTAGTACGATTAATAATAACTATGACTGGTCGTCGGGCGAATTTCAGCTATACTATAAAAATGGTGGATATGGAGCGTATACAACTACAGGCGAGTTCGTGTATGGAAAAGGAATGTTGGCATTTCGAAAGGTATCTTCTTCGGAAACCATTTTTGGCTGGATGAAACTTGGTTGGGAATCCCGGGTATTGGAATATGCTTATCAGCTGTCGGCGGTTATGTCCGTTCCGGAAGTTGAAACTCATTTGGATTTTAAAGTTTATCCCAACCCCGGAAATGGAAGTACTATGCAACTTGATATCGTTGATTTTGAAATAGGTATCGATTATAAAGTAGATATATTATCAGAATCAGGCTTGCTGAAAAAATCAATTAATCTCTCGGAAAAGAAATCGACTATCGATCTTAATAATCTGGGAAGTGGTATTTATTATGTTCGTTTTAAATCGCCCTCGGAACAAAGTACTCAAAAAATTATAGTGTTATAGCATTTTTGCGGTTCTGCTTTTTTAGCATAAATAAAAGTATCAGAACAAGACCTAGGCTAATTCCGGCCATGTAATAGCTGTCAGACGTTGAGCCAATCTCTTCGTACTGTGGTTTTAGCATATCGTTATTAATAAAGTAGATAGCAATTACAGCAATGGCATTATTCAGAAAATGGGCGATGATGGGTAGCCACATCGATCCGCTCCAAACCAACAAATAACCAAACAAGGCACCGAGCAAAACACGCGGAACAAAACCAAAAAACTGCATGTGCAACGCACTAAAAAGAATGGCCGATATCCAAATTCCCCAATGGTGACTGCGGGTCATTTTGCTAAATATTTTTTGAATTACTCCGCGAAATAAAAGCTCCTCGCCAACAGCCGGTAACAATGCAACCATAAATACATTAAACGCAAGTCCGCCAATGGTTTTTACATTTAAAAATGCATCGGTTATTACTGCCGCATTTTCTTCTGCATTCCGCATCCATTCTTCCATGCCCGATAACCAGTTGGGGAAACTCATGTTACTGTTCAGTTCTCCGATAAGGTTAATAAACGGAGCTGCAAAAAACATCATTACAACAACCAGAATTACACTTTGAGAATTGAATGATTTATCGAGAAAAAGGTATTCGTTTGATTTGCCGTGAAACAGGTAGCCCAAAATAAATGGCGGGACGATAAAAAAGCCGATTGCCTGAACAACCTGGATGAATTTGTAAAGGTTGATAATATTTTGCGAAGTCTCGGAATTTACCTCAGGCAAGTGTAAAACAGTATCGAAACCCCAAACTGGAATGGCAACAATTAACGATAACACGAAAAATGCTAAAATGCTGGCTACAATAATAAATGCAGCAAAAAACAATTGCGAGAAAGGTTTCAGATCGCGAAATGCAGTAATTTCCATTATTGAAAATGTTTTCGACAAAGATAATTTTTCTGTGCATTTTCGATAAATCGGTTTTTGTGTAAAATAGAAAGTCCATGATTTCACTTAACTTTAAGCAAACAAAATGATTCGGGGTGAATATCAATAAATCGATAATTGGAATGGTGCACGTGGGAGCTTTGCCGGGTACACCAAAAAACTGTCTCTCGGTGGCAGAAATAATTGAGCAGGCAACAAGCGATGCTCAAAAACTCGAAAAAGGTGGTGTTGATGCCATAATGATTGAAAACATGCACGACCGGCCGTATTTAAACCGGAAGGTGGGCCCCGAAATTGTGGCGGCAATGACAGCTGTTGCTACAAATATTCGGCAAGTTGTTTCTGTTCCGTTGGGGATTCAGATTTTAGCCGGAGCGAATAAACAAGCACTGGCTGTTGCACATTCGGCAGGTTTCGATTTTATCAGGGCCGAAGGGTTTGTGTTTGGGCACATGGCCGACGAGGGAATGATGAACAGCGATGCTGCTGAACTTTTGCGCTACAGAAAGAAAATAGGAGCTGGCCGCATTAAAATATGGACCGATATTAAAAAGAAACACTCGTCGCATGCCATTTCGGCCGATGTTTCGATTGGCGAAATGGCCAAAGCTGCCGAGTTCTTTTTAGCCGATGGGGTAATTGTTACCGGGAATGCAACAGGCGAAGAAGCATCGTTAAACGATGTTGAAGCCGTTAAAGCCGTTGCCGGGTTGCCGGTAATAATTGGTTCCGGAATTGATGAGCAAAACATTGCAGGGTTCTGGCCTTATGCCCATGCATTTATTGTTGGTTCTTCATTTAAAATTGCCGGAAACTGGCAAAACGAAGTAGAGCTGGAACGTGTTCAGGATTTTATGAAAAGGGTAAGCAATTTGCGAAAAAATAGCTAACATTTGTCATCTAAAAACCCTTTGGGTTAGCACTTTGTGTTTGTTCGACACATTGTTGTTTTGTTTTCATTCTTGTTAAAGTTGTCTGATATACAGCTAGATACTAAAATTTTTTAATTTTATTTAAGTGTTAAATATCAGAATATTCTTTTTATTGAATGATTACTTATTTGTACTAATGCCATACTTTTGATTAACAAATTGATAGATAATCAAATCCAAACCAACAAGAACTAAAAACGATTTAATATTGAAAACAAGAACGATTCAGATGAGCTGATTGAATCTGTTTTGTTGAGTAATGATTTTTGAGTTTGCATCAAGCGCGCAGATGGGAATTCGGAATACAATTTCTCAGCCTACATTTTCGGAGCTGTTCTGTGTCCTAAAAAACTTTGAATTATGAGTATAAAAAAACAATATTTAAAAAGTAAACCCGAGTGTAAAGTATCTTTCCGAGTTGCAAAAGCTGATGCTCCAACTGCAGATACTGTTAAAATAGTGGGTGAATTTAACGGCTGGAACAAAGACGTTGAGCCAATGAAAAAACTAAAGAGCGGCGATTTTACTCAAACGCTAAATCTTGAAACAGGTAAAGCCTATCAGTTTAAATATTTGATCGACAATTCGGTTTGGGAAAACGATAGCGAAGCTGACAGCACCGCTCCAACCGGTATTGTTGAAGGCGAGTTTAATTCGGTACTCGACCTGAATTAATCAATTTCTATTAATCAAAAACATAATGGATCTGTAGCTAAGTGAAAAGAGAATTTTCGCAGAACTAAGTTTGGTGTTTTGTTACGCCCGATTTCCCAAAGGGATGCAAATCGGCAAGGTTAGCTTCACTGCAGATTGAAAAATATTAAGACCCGTTCGTTGTTCGGGCATCTTCACAAGGTATTCCACAAAGCCGCTTTATCTTTATTGATGAAGCGGCTTTTTCTTTTGAAAGTACTCTTAAATAAATAGCAAAATCCACTACAAAATTTTTAGACTCACCCTGATTGTGCCTTCGAAACAATCGTCCCTCTCTTCCCTTAGAGAGGGAATGAGGGAGAGTTAGCTGAAAGTTTGCATTACTTCCATTACTGTTGGTGATTCCCGAAAATCATGTATGATTTATAATCTTTTGTGGAAAAGAATTTTCCTTCCCTGTAACCATTTCCCCCATCCTGTTGCAAAATCTCCGAATCCTGTTTAACAGGACACCCAAAAACATAACAGGATGAGGGAAAAAGGTAACAGGACGCCCCAAAAACCAACAGGGAAGCCCAAACTTAACAGGACGCGATAAAAATGGTACAGGACGCCATAAAAGTTAACAGGACGGCTCAGGATGTAACAGGACGCTATTAGTCAGTAAATTACAGGGCTGTATAAACGACTCTTAAAATGCATTGTGCCACAATGTAAAATATTTGTAATAAGCTTTTTAGTCGGTTTTAATTAAGGCCTGTTTCATCCTCGTCGCCCATCAAAATTTTTCTATATTTGCATGTTTTTTAAAATCAGTGGATTATAAGGTATTACTATGAGTAATAAATTTCAGGAATATAAGCAGTTAGATTTAGCACAGATAAACAAGGATGTGCTGGCGCGTTGGGAGAATGATGATACCTTTCATAAAAGTATTTCAACCCGCGAAGGGCACGAAACATTTGTATTTTACGAAGGACCGCCATCGGCAAACGGAATGCCGGGTATTCACCACGTAATGGCGCGTGCCATTAAAGATATTTTTTGCCGCTACAAAACCATGAAAGGTTTCCGTGTGCACCGTAAGGCGGGTTGGGACACGCATGGTTTGCCGGTAGAATTAAGCGTTGAAAAAGCGCTGAACATTACAAAAGACGATATCGGTAAGAAAATTACCGTTGAAGAATACAGCGACGCCTGCCGTAAAGAGGTGATGAAATACACCCGCGAGTGGGAAGAACTGACCCGCAAAATGGGTTATTGGGTGAATATGGACGATCCGTATATTACCTATGAAAACCAATACATTGAGTCGGTTTGGTGGTTGCTGAAACAAATTTATAACAAAGGCTTGTTGTACAAAGGTTACACTATTCAGCCTTACTCGCCTGCAGCCGGAACAGGTTTGAGCTCGCACGAGCTGAACCAGCCGGGATGTTACCGCGATGTAAAAGATACAACAGCGATTGCCCAGTTTAAAGCTACACGAAACGAAAAATCGGAGTTCCTTTTCGAAGGAGTGGAAACTGATTTGTATTTCCTGGCCTGGACAACAACCCCATGGACACTGCCATCGAACACAGCGCTTTGTGTGGGACCGAACATTAACTATGTAAAAGTTCGTTCGTATAACCCATACACCGGTGATCCTGTAACGTTGATTTTGGCAAAAGACCTGTTTCCTGTTTATTTCAACTCGAAAAATGCCGAATTGGCATTGGAAGATTACAATCCGGGCGACAAAAATATTCCTTACAAAGTGATGGCCGAGTACACCGGCGAGCAGTTAAAAGGTGTTCAGTACGAACAGCTGATCGACTGGGTGAAACCGGAAGGAAAAGCTTTTGAAGTTATTACCGGTGATTTTGTAACCATTGAAGATGGTACCGGAATCGTACACATTGCTCCAACTTTTGGTGCCGATGACGATCGCGTAGCAAAGCAACACGGAATTTCGCCGCTTGTAGTGGTTGACACCGAAGGTAAACGTCAGGCTTTGGTCGACAAAAAAGGACGTTTTTATCCAACCATCGATCTGGATCCGGAGTTTGTTGAAAAGTACGTGAACACAGAAACATATCACGAGTTTGCAGGTCGTTCGGTGAAAAACGAATACGATGACAAACTGGATGACGATGCTCCAACTGTGGATATCGACATTTCAGTAATGCTGAAACAGCAGAACAAAGCTTTCAAAATTGAGAAACACGTTCACAGTTATCCGCACTGCTGGAGGACTGATAAACCGGTATTGTATTATCCTCTTGATTCGTGGTTTATTAAATCAACCGCCGTTAAAGATAAAATGGTGGAGCTGAACAACACCATCAACTGGAAACCAAAATCAACCGGAACAGGACGTTTTGGAAACTGGCTGGAAAACCTGGTGGACTGGAACTTGAGCCGTTCTCGTTTTTGGGGAACGCCGCTGCCAATCTGGAGAACAGAAGATGGCTCGGAAGAGATTTGTATCGGTTCGATGGAAGAACTGATGGCAGAGATCGACAAAGCGGTTGCAGCCGGATTTATGCCGGAAAATCCATTTGCCGAATTTAAAGTTGGCGATTACGAAAAAGCCAATTACGAAAAAATCGACCTGCACAAATCGCATGTCGATAATATTATTCTGGTTTCACCGTCAGGACAAAAAATGGAGCGCGAATCCGACCTGATCGATGTTTGGTTCGACTCGGGTGCGATGCCATTTGCGCAGCGCCATTATCCTTTCGAGTGGAAAGAAAACTTTAAAGATGTATTCCCTGCCGATTTTATTGCCGAAGGTGTTGACCAAACACGTGGTTGGTTCTTCACACTGCACGCAATCGCAACCATGATCGACGAATCGGTAGCATTTAAAAATATTATCTCAAACGGTTTGGTACTCGACAAAAACGGCGTGAAAATGTCGAAACGTCTGGGTAATGCAGTCGATCCGTTTGAAACCATCGATAAATACGGTTCTGATCCATTGCGCTGGTACATGATTACCAATGCGCAGCCATGGGATAACCTGAAATTTGATATCGAAGGTGTTGAAGAGGTTAAACGTAAGTTCTTCGGAACACTTTACAATACATATAATTTCTTCGCATTGTACGCCAATGTTGATGGCTTTAAATATGCCGAAGAAGAAATTCCTGTAAATGAACGTCCGGAAATCGATCGCTGGATAATTTCATTGCTTAACTCGCTGATAAAAGAAGTGGGTGACAGTTACGAAAATTACGAGCCAACACGTGCAGGCCGTGCTATTTCGGAGTTTGTAACCGAAAACCTGAGTAACTGGTTTGTGCGTTTAAGCCGTAAACGTTACTGGGGTGGGGAATATTCTACCGACAAGATTTCAGCTTATCAAACGCTGTACACCTGTTTGGAAGTGGTATCGAAATTAATGTCGCCAATTGCGCCGTTTTATGCCGATTTGCTTTACAACGATTTGAATAAAGCTACAGGTAAGGCAGAAAATCAGAGCGTACACTTAGTTGATTTCCCTGCTTATGCCGAGGAATTGATCGACAAAGATCTGGAAGAAAAAATGGCCATTGCACAAAAAGCTTCTTCTATGATTTTGGCGCTGCGCCGAAAAGAGAAGTTGAAAGTACGCCAGCCGCTTGCTAAAATTATGGTGCCGGTATTAAATCCGCACTTTAAAGAGCAGTTTGAAGCGGTTTCAACTATTATTTTGGCAGAAGTTAACGTTAAAGAAGTAGAGTTCTTAACCGACACGGCCGGGGTGATCAAAAAGAAAATCAAGCCGAATTTTAAAGCGCTCGGTCCGAAATACGGTAAAATGATGAAACAAATTGCCGGGGCGGTTAATCAACTGGATCAGGATGCGATTTCAGCTTTTGAAGGCACTGGCGAATATGAGTTGACAGTTGGAGATGAGAAAATCAAACTGTCGTTGGACGATGTTGAGATTCAAACCGAAGATATTCCGGGATGGACAGTCGCCACCGAAGGACAGATGACAATCGCTTTGGATATTAACCTTACAGATGAGTTGAAACAAGAGGGAATAGCGCGTGAGTTTATCAACAAAATACAGAACTTACGAAAGGAAAGTGATTTTGAAGTAACCGACCGGATAAACTTGCGTATTGCAAAACACGAGGAGTACAATGTAGCGGTTGAAAACTACAAAGATTACATTTGTGCGCAAACACTTGCCGATAGCCTTGAATTGGTTGAAAATACTGACTCGGCAAAGGCAAATGAAGTTGAAATTGACAAAGATGTAACAGCCAAAATTGAGATAGAAAAGGTTGTATAAATAATTGTCAACAGGTACTGAAAATGATGGACTTTTTTATTACTTTAGGGCCTTGTTGAAAAACGAGAGAGGAACTTAAAAACCCTACAATTATGGGAGACAAAAACAGATATTCGGATGAGGAGTTGATGGAATTCAAAAAAATCATTCTTGATAAACTTGAAAAAGCCCGGGAAGATTATAAAATGTACAAAAATTCCATAACTCAAAGTGACGGTAATGATATCTCAGATACATCACCCACATTTAAAGTATTGGAAGAAGGTGCTGCTACCCTTTCTAAAGAGGAAGCCGGGAAATTAGCTCAGCGCCAGTTAAAATTTATTCAGCACCTACAAGCTGCTCTTGTTCGTATCGAAAATAAAACTTACGGTATTTGTCGTGATACCGGAAAATTAATTGCCAAAGAAAGATTGCGTGCAGTTCCTCATGCAACACTTAGTATTGATGCGAAACAAGGAAAATAATAAGTAAAAGAAAAAGAATTGGAATTGCTCTTCGAAAAAACTATACAGAGATTTCGAAGAGCATTTCTGTTATAAAGGGATAGCATATGTCGCGTAGCGTAAAATCTTTAATTATAATATTTGCGGTTTTAATTGTCGACCAGGTTTTAAAGTTTTGGATTAAAACAAACCTGATGATCGGCGATGAAATTGTGGTTTTTAAAGATTGGTTTATTCTGCATTTTGTTGAGAATAACGGGATGGCCTTTGGTTTTGAGTTTGCCGGCGAGTATGGAAAAATGTTTTTAAGCGTTTTTCGCATTGTAGCTGTTATGGCCATTGGCTGGTATTTGTTTAAACTGGCGCGACAAAAAGAAGTGCCATTTGGTTTTATTGCCTGTATTGCCCTTATTTTTGCCGGTGCCATCGGAAATATAATCGATAGTCTTTTCTACGGAATAATATTCAATCATAGTTACGGACAAATTGCTACGTTATTTCCGGCCGAAGGTGGTTATTCCAGCTTTTTGCACGGAAGAGTGGTTGATATGTTCTATTTCCCGCTGCTTGAAGGTCGTTATCCGGAATGGATACCACGAATTGGCGGAAATCCGTTTATCTTTTTCCGCCCTGTATTTAACATTGCCGATTCGGCTATTACCGTAGGTATCTTTTCAATATTGTTGTTCTACCGCAAGTATTTTAACAAGATTGAGGAGAATAAAAGCGATAACGAAAATGCTGAAGCTGAGCAAACAGCACAATAAATTCACGTTCAGGTTAAGCACGATTTACCTTTATGCAAAGGGTATTGCTAACAGTCACAAAATCACTCATTTTGTTTTACCTTTGCAAAATCATACGATTTCAGAATAACCATGAGTAATCAACTTTTTATTTACAATACACTAACCCGCAAAAAAGAGGAATTTAAACCACTTGTTGAAGGTCGCGTTGGTTTGTACGTATGTGGGCCAACAGTATACAGCAATTCACACTTGGGGCATGCCCGCCCGTTTATTACCTTCGATTTGTTGTACCGTTACCTCACTTTTCTCGGAAACAAAGTTCGCTACGTGCGCAACATTACCGATGTTGGCCACCTTGAAGATGAGGTGGAAGGCGTTGGCGAAGACCGCATTGCCAAAAAGGCGCGTTTGGAGCAGCTGGAACCAATGGAAGTGGTTCAGAAATACATGAACACATTCCATCGCAACATGGACGATCTGAATGTTACGCCTCCAAGTATCGAGCCGCGTGCTTCGGGCCACATCATCGAGCAAATTCAGGTGATTGAAGGTATTCTGAAAAACGGATACGCATACGAAGCAAATGGTTCGGTTTATTTCGATGTGGAGAAATATAACAACGATTACAAATACGGAAAACTTTCCGGTCGTAATCTGGATGATATAAAAACCAACACCCGCAAGTTGGACGGGCAGGATGAGAAGAAGAACTCGTTCGATTTTGCTTTGTGGAAAAAAGCGGCGCCCGAGCATATTATGCGCTGGCCTTCGCGTTGGAGTGATGGTTTTCCGGGTTGGCACCTCGAATGTTCGGCAATGAGCACAAAATATTTGGGCGAGCAGTTTGATATTCACGGTGGTGGAATGGATTTGACTTTCCCGCACCACGAGTGTGAGATTGCGCAAAATACAGCTTGTCGCGGACAGGAATCGGTGCGTTACTGGATGCACAATAACATGATTACCATTAACGGGCAGAAAATGGCGCGCTCGCTGGGTAACTTCATCACTTTGGATGAGTTGTTTACCGGCACACACGAAATACTTGAGCAGGCCTATTCGCCAATGACTATACGCTTTTTTATTTTGCAGGCGCATTACCGCAGTACTATCGATTTCTCGAATGAAGCTTTACAAGCCTCGGAAAAAGGGCTGGAGCGATTGATGGCAGCGATGAAAACATTGGGAGAACTTAGTGCTTCTGATGCGTCGACAGTGGATATTACATTCATAAAAGAGAAATGTTTTGCCGCTTTAAGCGACGATCTGAACAGCCCGATTGCTATTGCGCATCTTTTTGATGGAGTGAAAATAATTAACTCGATAAAGGCCGGTACCGAAACGATTTCAGCAGATGATTTGGAAGATTTAAAAGCCTTTTACAATGCGGTGGTTTTTGATGTACTTGGATTGAAGGAGGAAGGAGAAACCGGCGACGGAAGTAACGAAGTTTTGGCAAATGCCGTTGAACTGCTTATTAATCTGCGAAAAGATGCAAAAGCCAATAAAGACTGGGCAACTGCCGATAAAATTCGCGACGAGTTAAATGTCATCGGCGTGGAGTTAAAAGATACCAAAGATGGTGTGGAGTGGAGTTTGAAATAAATGTAGAATGATGAATATTGATTATTGAAGTCCTCAAATCGAAATTCGTTAATCAAAATTCGCAAAGCAAATAGATATGTTTTCAGGAATAGTTGAAGAATACGGAACTGTTGTAGCCGTTGAAAAAGATCAGGAGAATGTACATTTTACACTGACCTGTTCGTTTGCCGACGAGCTGAAAGTTGACCAGAGTTTATCGCACAACGGCGTTTGTTTAACCGTTGTTTGGGTAGATAAAGCTGAAAAGAAATACAAAGTTACTGCCATTAAAGAAACCTTGATCAAGTCGAATCTTAGCTTGCTGGAAGTGGGCTCGAAAGTGAATTTGGAGCGCAGTATGATGATGAATGGCCGTTTGGATGGCCACATTGTGCAGGGCCACGTTGACCAAACAGCAAAGTGTGTTAAAATTGATGAGGCTGACGGAAGTTGGTATTACACTTTTGAATATGATTTTGACATTGAAAAGGCAAAACAAGGTTACATGACTGTTGAAAAAGGTTCGGTAACAGTGAATGGTGTTAGTCTGACTGTTGTAAACTCAAAAGACAATTCTTTCCAGGTTGCTATTATTCCTTTTACGCAGGAAGTTACCAATTTCCACACATTTGAAGTGGGATCGGTTATCAACCTTGAGTTTGATATTATCGGGAAATACCTGAGCAAATTAAATTCGTACAGCAAATAGAAAAACCATATAGTGTTTTTGAAAAGGTCCGTTTTGCGGACCTTTTTTTATGAACATAAGTCTGGCCGGCCTGTTCTTATTAGAAAAAATTGCTAACTTTTACATATGAATCGAACAGCTTTAATAACAGGAGCATCAAAAAGAATCGGACATTCAATAACAGAGCATCTTGCCACACAAGGTTGGAGTGTGGTTGTACATTACAACTCATCGGCAAAAGATGCTACCGAACTAGTTGACGAACTGTCGTCAAAATATCCGAATCAGCTATTTAAAACGGTTAAAGCAAACCTTGCAGAAACAGATGAAGTAGTGGCTTTGATTCCAAAACTTGCTGCTGAAAAAGTCAAGATTGATCTGCTAATAAACAATGCATCAGTATTTAACCGTGGCTACTTGAGAGGCACGTCGGCTGAGCTTTTTGATTCGCAACTGGATGTAAACCTCAAAGCCCCGTTTTTTCTTATCCGCGACTTTGCCAATTATTTTAAAGCCGGCAACATCATCAATTTTGTTGATACGCGAATAACATCAAATGCTTCAAACTTTGCTGCTTATTCCATTTCTAAAAAAGCACTTTGGGAATTAACAAAAATGGCGGCTTTGGAATTTGCTCCGGATATTAGGGTGAATGCAATTGCGCCCGGCGTTACACTTCCTCCTGAAGACGAGGATGAAGATTATCTGGAAAAGCTGGCACAAGGCATTCCGATGAAAAAACCGGGTGGAGTTGACCCGATTTTGAAAAGTTTGGACTATATTTTGGAAAACGATCACCTTACCGGGCAATTACTTTTCGCCGACGGGGGTGAAAACCTTGGAAAAAATCGTTGAATATGGCAAA
The DNA here is from genome assembly GCF_963676815.1 of uncultured Draconibacterium sp. Lineage (NCBI taxonomy): Bacteria > Pseudomonadati > Bacteroidota > Bacteroidia > Marinilabiliales > Prolixibacteraceae > Draconibacterium > uncultured Draconibacterium sp. The sequence continues at coordinate 1,905,265 of NZ_OY781365.1, read as the reverse complement.
AATACGTGTTAAAGATTTGCTAATCAGAACATACATCGGATTTAATCCTGATGAATTAGTGAATAAACAGGATGTGTTAATCAACCTCGAAATTGAGACGGATATTCCTGAATCGGCTTTGGAATCAGACGAACCCGAAGATATTTTTAACTATAAAGTGATCACTAAAAAAATAATTGCACTGGTTCAGGAGGGGCGTTTCAAACTCCTGGAAGTCCTCACCAAGCGCATACTTGATACGATAATGGAAGACGAAAAAGTAACGTGGGCCCGCGTTGAAGTGGATAAACCACATGCTTTGCGTTTTGCTGAATCGGTATCGATGGAAATGGAGGCCCGGCGATGAACACGGTGATTATCGGTATCGGATCGAACATTAACGCAGACGAAAATATCGCCAAAATGCTTGAAATACTGAAAGGAGAAGTGACCATACTCCAGGTTTCATCGATGATAAAAACCAAACCGATAGGCATTGAAAACCAACCAGATTTTACCAACGGAGCAGTAAAAATCAACACTGCTTTGGAATTGCCTGCGCTAAAAACAAAACTCAGACAAATTGAAGACGGGATGGGGCGCGACCGAACAGGGCCGAAATTCGGACCACGTTGTATCGATTTGGATATTGCTGTGTGGAATGGAGCGGTGGTGGATGAAGATTATTACACCCGCGATTTTCTGCGAAAAAGTGTTGATGAACTGGGTGGAATAAAAGAAAATTAGAGTCAAACTACCAATGTAATTTGATAGTTTGACCTTATGATATTACTTGTTGTTCTTTACAAACAGTTCGTTTAAGCCTGAAATTCCTCCAACTTCTTCAAGGTCGGTAACCACAAAATCGGCACCGTTTTCAGCCAATTCTTTCTCGTTATTCTCACGGGCAATACCAAGTGTTAAACCAAACTTGCCTTTTGCACCGGCTTGTACTCCCGAAACAGCGTCTTCAACAACAATGGCTTTTGCCGGAGTCGATTTTAGCATATCACATGCAGTGGTAAAAATATCTGGTTCCGGCTTACCATGTAATCCCAACTCGGCCGAAACAACACCGTCAACACGGGCTCCAAACATCTTTAACATGTCAACAGCTTCCAAAACCGGTGCACAGTTTTTGCTCGACGATGCAACTCCCAGTTTTATACCGGCTTCTTTCAAATCGTTTAGCATTTGTGCTGTCGATTCATAAACTTCTACACCATCGCGTGCAATTACCTCGTTAAAAGCTTCGTTTTTGCGGTTACCCAATCCACAAACCGTTTCCATGCCCGGTTCATCAGAAGGATTGCCAAGTTCCATGATTATTCTTCGTGACTCTAAAAACGATGCTACTCCTTTATAACGTGGCTTCCCGTCAACATAAGCCAGGTAGTCGCTTTGTGTAAATTCTTTAAATATTCCCCCTGTCTCTTCAGCGTGTTTCTGCAGGTATTCATCAAACATTTTTTTCCATGCCGCAGCGTGCGTAATGGCTGTTTTGGTAATTACACCATCCATGTCGAAAATAACTGCTTCAAATGCTAAGTTTCCCATTTTCTATTCGTTTTCTAATTTGGAGCAAAATTAGACAATTCTTACACACCTGAATTTAAAAATGTATAAAACTGATATTTATCGTGTTGCAATTCGTTTTTAGCTCATTAAATTTGTAGGGAGTAAAATTAAAAGTCATGATTAAATTTTTGATGGCTATCTACCTCCACAACCGTAGTTTTCTGAACATTAAGAACAGGGACGCATATACTCTTCTGTAATTCATTCTTGCGCCGGAGAAAGTTCTGGCCAATCAATTTATTTAGTAACACGAAAGTATTTTGTCTTGTAGCAGCAAGGCTGAAAGCTTTCATTCAATTAAGAATTATGGAATTACCATTTGCAGAATCATATAAAATTAAGATGGTTGAACCCATCTATAAAAGTACGCGCGAACAACGCGAAGAGTGGATTAAAAAGGCGAACTACAACCTTTTTAATTTACGAAGCGAACAGGTTTTTATCGATTTGTTAACCGACAGCGGAACGGGCTCGATGAGTCAAAACCAGTGGGCCGCAATTATGACCGGCGACGAGAGTTATGCCGGATCATCGTCATATTATCACTTAAAAGATGCGATAAAGAACATATTGGGTTTTGATTATTTTCTGCCTACTCATCAGGGGCGGGCTGCCGAAAATGTGTTGTTTTCGGTGTTGGTAAAAGAAGGCCATGTGGTTCCCGGAAACAGTCATTTTGATACAACAAAAGGCCATATTGAATACCGGAAAGCGACAGCTGTAGATTGTACTATCGATGAGGCTTTTGATACGGAATCGTTGCACCCGTTTAAAGGTAATATCGATTTGGAGAAGCTTGAAGCTGTTTATTCCACACATCCGGCAGAACAAATTCCAATGGTTATTGTAACGCTCACATGCAACACTTCGGGCGGGCAACCGGTGTCGATGCAAAACCTTCGTGATGTGCATGCATTATCAGAAGAATATGGGGTTAAAGTGGTATTCGATTCAGCACGTTTTGCTGAAAATGCCTGGTTTATTCAGCAACGCGAAGATGAATACCGCTACAGCACGATTAAAGAAATTGTGGCTGAAATGTTTTCGTATGCCGATGCGATGACAATGAGTAGCAAGAAGGACGGCATGGTAAATATTGGCGGATTTATAGCCATGAAAGAGGAGGAGCTGCTAAAAGAAGCTTCGGTTTTTAATATTATGTTCGAAGGATTTAATACCTACGGCGGAATGGCTGGCCGCGATATGAACGCGCTGGCCGTTGGACTGGATGAAGTTACAACAGGATATTACCTCGAAAACCGAATTCAACAGGTTGCGTATTTGGGAAACCGGTTGATTAAATGGGGAATTCCGGTGCAGAAACCTATTGGTGGTCACGCTGTTTTTGTTGATGCCAAGAAATTTTTGGGCCACGTTCCGAAAGAGGAATACATTGCACAAACGCTGGCAATTGAGTTGTACCTTGAGGCAGGAGTTCGTGGTGTAGAAGTGGGAACGTTGTTGGCCGACCGTGATCCGCTTACACGCGAAAACCGTTATCCAAAACTGGAAATGCTACGTTTGGCGATTCCGCGCCGAACTTACACCAACAATCACATGGATGTGGTGGCGGTGGCGTTAAAAAATATCTTCGATCGACGCGAAGAGATTGATCATGGTTACCGCATTAAAAAGGAAGCTCCAATTATGCGCCACTTTTCGGTGGAACTGGAACATGCTGAAAAAGAACACAAAAAATAAGTTGAAAAACTACAGCTGATCGGCGTAATGATGGGTGAATTCTTTAAAATTTAAGGCATAGGATTCGCCCATTGTTTTTTGATATTTTGAACAGAAGGATTCGAAATTGAATTTGGCCAGGTGAGAGTTGTTTGTTTTCTGCAACCCCCAAATCTGAAGGTACAGCGCTTCTTCGTTCAAGTCGTCATAATCTAAAATTCGTTGCGACACCTTTTCAACTTCTTTGGGTTTGTTTTCCTTTTTGTAATCTAATGCCAGTTTTAAAAGGTTATCAATCACCTGGTTGCCGGTAAATCCTCGAATTTCATCGAGCCATGCCCAATCAACACCTTTTAGCAGCCGGCCTTTTTTTACTAAATGGAAGAATAGCTGTAACTGTTGTCGCGACATACCTTCTGGTATTTTACAGAGATTAAATGCCTCCACATAGTCGCAGAAAAAGTCTTCCGACAGATTTAAGTGCAAATAACCATTTTGAGACGTGATTTCTACCTTGTTAAAATGTGCCAAAATCTTTCGCAACTTATTGAGCGTAACCGCGCGGTTATTTGCCACTTTCTTAGCTTCAATTCCATACCACAACGTTTCGTTTACATCGGGAATAGGTGCTCCTATTCCATATTTCATGCTATGTATTAATGTGAATATAAACAGCTCTCGCACTTTAGGAGTGAAAAGATCAGAAACGTCTTCATTGTTTTCATTGATGGCTTTAAACTCGCCAAAAAGCTGAATTTGATTTTTTGTTGGTGTTTCAGGATTATTGACCAAAATCGACTGTTTTCGGGCATTCATTTTTCGAAGCAGAATAAGAATGAAAAGGAGAAATATAAACGCGATTGAAGCCAGAATAATGACAATGTTTCGGGTTGATAATAAAGTAGTCGGTGTTTCTGCTGGTTCGTATATTATTTCTTCATCCAGTGCCAGCCGGTTTATTTCTTCGTTACCCAGCGGGCGGTTCCAAATATACAGGTTGTCGATGTAGCCCCTCAGGCTTGCGCCACCTGAAAGCGCACTGCCAATAAAAATGTCGTTGGTGCCGGAATAGGGTGGGTGCCCGTCAGAGCCTCCAACATACTGGCCATTAACAAAAATGGCTTGTTGCCCGGTTTCCAGAATATAGCGCCACGTTAGATGATACCATTTGTTGGTTTCCAGTAGCTCGTCCGACATAAAATCGTTGGCCCAAAGTCCGAAATAGGGATGTCCCGAGCGCAAAACCAGGTGGAGTCCTCTTCGGTATCCCGTTTCGTCATTACCAAGAATTGCATTATCTCCAAATTCCAGAATATCGATAAATTTCACAAAGCAGCTGATAGTAAAACTACTGTTTGGCAGGCCGTACAGTTCAGGATGACCTAAATTCACATTGGCATTTTCGGGTAAACGAAGCACATTTCCGCGATCAATATCCTGGCTAAAAGTATAACCGTTTCCATCAAAATTGCGTTCCGGATTTACCACGTCAGCCAACTCATTTTCAAAATGAAAACTGGCCATCAAACCACGGTTAAGTAAGAGCGGGGTTGCCAAAATGGAATATTGTTCCGGCTTCACCATCTCGGCGGTAATGGTAAGTTGCGATGGTGCTAAGCTAAATCCGGGAACGAATGGTGTGAGTATCATTTCCTCTCCACCACGAATAGGAAAGCTGAATTTTCCGCCGGTGATCAGTGTTTCTGCATTTTTCCAGAATACACGTTCAAAGTTTTTTCCAATGGTGCGAACCTGGCCTTTTACTGCCTCAAACGAATTTAATTGTTCGATGATGAATCCAAAATTGTAAATGCTGTTTTCAACAAAAAGGAAATTGGGTTTCTTGCCGTATTTGGTCCAGCTCTCGAGTAAGAAATTAATATATTCCGGAAACAGGTTTCGGTTAACCAATGAGGTGGAAACACCTGTTGGTAAGCGGTCGAAATTGCTGATTTTGAATAGTTCTTTATTGATATTTGATTCGCGTTTCAGAATAGCAGAATTCGGGGTGATTTGACTGGCTCCGATTTCTAGTGCATAATTCGTGGTTTCATGTAAAATACGACTTTCGTTTTGGATGTCGCCCTCAACAAAAAATATAACTCTGCGGTTGGCTTGCACCAGGTATTCAATTGATGGCCATCGTTCGCCCTGTGGCAAATAAAAAATCTGATTAGAAAGACGTGAGGCATTTATCACCGAATCCAACACATGAACATTACCTGAATAATTAATAAAAACAGGAATAATTTTAGACTCTTCATTTTGAAGCAGAAGTTCTATCTTTTCAAGAATTTCAGAAAACGGAATAGTACTGTTTGTGAGATTGATTTCTTTGTTATCGGAATTTATAGCCAATTCAAGCCCGGTCCAGTTATTGTCTTTTATAAAGTCGAAAAGCCTGTTGCTGCTATATTCAGCAGGCGTTAATTGCCCTATCAAAAATGAGTTGTCGGCAAAATCGTTGGCCCTTGCTTGCACAAAAAAGACAATTCCCGTAAAAAGCAATAAGAATAGCTTTAATCTTATCTTCAGCAGCATCTTATATGTTTTTCTGAGTTGAATGATAATGTCCTTAATTTGATATTATTTTCAGCTCAAATATATTAAAATATAGCTTATGCAATATTTTTTATTCAAAAAATAACGAGGAATAAAATACTTTTTAATCAATTAGTTACAAAATTAATTAAGATGAAATTAAGATGTCGTTAAGACACATTTATCACTTATATTAAGAAGCAGCTAATTACGCGCGCGTATAATTGCGGTTCAAATTGATTACGAATGACTGATAAGACGATTAAACGCAAGCATTATATGCTGTTTATTGCGGGAGGACTGAGTGTAATACTCTTTTTGCTGTTATTTAATAAAACCGTTGATTATACTTCAACAAACGAATTTTGTAATTCGTGTCACGTACACGAACATGCGGAAACTAGTTGGAAATTATCAGTTCATCACAATACCTCAAGTGGCGTTTCTACAAAATGTGTTGATTGCCATTTGCCTCCGGAAGATCAAACTGTTCGTTTTCTGACCCGAAAAGCCTATCATGGATTTCATGATTTATACGCTTACCTCACCATGGATCCTGAAGAAATTGATTGGGCAGCCAAGAGATCTGTTGAAGCCTCAAAACGTTTTGTTTACGAAGACGGATGTTTGAAGTGTCACACAAATATGTTCCCTGCCACCCTGAATGAACAAGGGAGTCTGCAACATATAAAATATATCCGCGATCCGGAAAATAATTCATGTATGCAATGTCATCATGACGTTGGCCATTATCGTGGCGAAACTAACTTACTAGTTGGATTGGATGAAACAGTTGATCCAACGGAGATTTATACCGAACCTGCCAAAGTACAAGCTTTTGAAACTTTTGAAGAACAAATTCCGGGAACGGCAGTATCGTTTAAAATGATTGCTATTCCGGGGGGGCAGTTTAAAATGGGTAGTCCGGTAGATGAGCCTTATCGCGAACGGGATGAAGGCCCGGTGCGAGATGTGGAAGTAGGAAATTTCTGGATGGCGGAAATTGAAGTTTCGTGGAATGAATACCTTGCCTTTTTTACTGCCACGGGTTCTCAGGGAAGAAAAGAAGCTGTTGAGGTTGATGAAGAAACCGATGGCGTTTCGGGTGCAACACCGCCATGGGGGGCACCTGATCAGGGCTGGGGAAAAGGAACACGCCCCGCTATTACCATGAGTCATCATGCGGCACAAACTTATTGTCGTTGGTTGACGCAGGAAACAGGAAGAAAATACCGTTTGCCAACCGAGGCCGAATGGGAATATGCAGCACGCGGAGGAACACAAATGCCTTACTTCTTCGAAGGTTCGCCAAAAGATTTTGAAGCCGACGGTTTCTTGAAAAAGTTATTTGGCAGTAACAAAGAAGTGATCAATCAATATGTGATATCACAACTGAACAGTCCGAATAAAACGCAACAGCCCGATGCGGTTGAGGCCAATCCTTACGGTTTGAAAAATATGTTGGGTAATGTGGCTGAATTTTGCCTCGATTATTACGACCCGCAAGTGTACGGTAAATATCCGAAAGGAGTGGTGAAGAACCCAAGGGGACCGCGCAACGGAATGGAACACGTGGTTCGTGGAGGTTCGTTCCGGAACTCGCCAAAAGATTTACGTGTAGCCGCACGCGATTTTACAAAAACCGAAGCGTGGTTGGTTACCGATCCGCAAATTCCAAAAAGTATCTGGTGGTATTCTGATACGAAAAGTGTTGGTTTTAGGGTGGTTTGCGAGTATAATGAAGAAATGTTTACAACAGAAAAAAATTAAAACGAAATAAGATGAGTAAAGATCAACTATCACGCAGGAATTTTCTGGAGAAATCAGCATTAATTGGTGCTGCCGGAGTAATTGGTTTAAATGCACTGAGTTCTTGTAAAAACACGACAAAAGAAGTTGATTACGAATTTCCGCCGTTGCTTGATCAGGCGCCGGATGGGAAAGAATTAAAAGTAGGATTGGTAGGTTGCGGAAACCGGGGAACCGGAGCAGCACTGAACTTTTTAGCTGCTGGTCATGGTTTGCAATTGGTTGCACTTGCCGATGTGTTTGAAGATAAGGTTTGGGATTGCCGCGATAAATTGTTAAAACAACGTGTTGAAGTACCTGAGAAAAATTGTTTCTGGGGTTTTGATGCTTATAAAAGTTTGCTGGATGTGGATTTGGATGTTGTTATTTTGGCTACACCGCCACATTTCCGTCCTATGCAATTTGATGCTGCCATACAGGCAAAAAAGCATGTATTTCTTGAAAAACCTGTTTGCGTTGACCCGGTTGGAGCTCGCCAGATTATGGCCACTGCAAAAAAAGCGGAGAGCCTGGGACTATCGGTAATTACCGGAACACAACGTCGCCATAGCCGCGATTATAATGAAACTTATCGCCAGGTGGCTTCGGGTGCAATTGGCGAATTGGTTTCAGCAAAAGCATACTGGTTGCAATCGCATGTTTGGTTCCGTACCCGCGAGGAAGGTTGGAGTGATATGGAATACATGTTGCGCAACTGGAACAGTTTCTGCTGGTTGGGTGGCGATCATATTTTGGATACACACGTTCACAATATTGATATTGTAAACTGGTTTATGGGAAAAACACCTGAATCGGCCATTGGTTTTGGCGGACGTCACCGGAGATTAACCGGCGATCAGTACGATTTCTTCAGCATCGATTTCGATTTTGGAAATGGTATTTCGTCGCATAGTTTCTCACGCCAGATTGATGGTTGTGCCAACCAGCTTGGCGAGGTGATTATGGGAACTGAAGGTTATACCAACTGTAAAAATACAGTTTTCAATCACGATGGATCTGTAAAATGGACTTACGAATATCCGAAAAATAAAGATGGTCGTTCAACTGGTGTTGTTGCTGTTTCGCCATACGTGCAGGAACACATTCACCTGGTAACTTCTATCCGTACAAACAAACCGGTTGTTGAGGCGCACCGTACTGCAGAGTCTACACTGACCGCAGTAATGGGAAGAACTGCAGCCTACACCGGACAAAAAGTAACCTGGGAAGAAATGATGACATCGAACGAAAAACTTGGTCCGGATAAATACGAAATGGGCCCGGTTGATATGGAATTTCCGGTACCAAAACAAGGAACTCAACATAAAGCATAAAAGTAGCATATGAAACTTTCTGTTGTCATACCATTATTTAACGAAAGCGCCGTTTTATCGTTGCTAATAAACGATGTGCATCATAACCTGATGACTTTGGGCGAGGCTTTCGAAATAGTGTGTGTCGACGACGGAAGTACTGATGATACACTTCAGCAACTTCTTAAAATGAAAGCTGAGAAGCCGGAGCTAAAAGTAGTATCGTTATCACGAAATTTTGGACTGCAGGCTGCAATTGCCGCCGGTTTGGAATATACAATTGGAGAGTTTGTGGTGGTAATGGATGGCGATATGCAGGATCCGCCGGAGTTGATAAAAGAGCTTTACCAAAAGGTACGGGAAACGAAAGGAGACGTAGTGTCTGCAGTTCGTTCGGAACGTGGCGAAAAGCTAAGTAAGCGCTTTTATATCAATATTTTTCATAAAATTTTCAGGAATATTTCGGATGAGCAACAGCTGGAGCAGGCCGGTAATTTTTGCATTATGAGCCGCAAAGCTGTTTCAGCCATTTTGAAATTTACTGAGCACAATCGTTATTTCCCTGGCATCCGCAATTTTATCGGATTTCAGCATGATACGATTATTTACGATCGGCCGGAACGTGCTGATGGAACTGCCAAAATGAGTAGCAAGAAATTGTTTTCGCTGGCTGCCGATGCTATTTATTCGTTCTCGAAATGGCCCATAAAATTGTGTTTGTATTTGGGATTGCTGGGCGTGGTAGTTTTTTTGGTGGCCATTGTTTACACGCTGATCTCCAAATTTACAGGATTGGCCCCAACTGGTTGGTCGTCGACATTCTTGGCCATCAGTTTTTTTGGGTCGGTGCAGCTTACTTTTTTGGGGCTCATTGGCGAATACGTTTACCGCATTTACAAAGAGGTACAAAAGCGCCCGGTTTATTTGGTAAAGGAGGTTTATGAATAAATTGATCGACATATTAACTGCACGCAATATGTTTCGCATCAGCCTGTTTGTGGCTGCTGTTATTTTGCTGTCGTTAGCGCCAAAGGCGGCCGTTAATGTCGATGAACTATTGCATTATCCCCATGCCAAACGTGTAGTGAACTGGTATTACACCGGCGGAAAAGATGCATCGTGTCTAGATACTCCTATTGACAATTTAAAATATTACGGTCAGTCGGTTGACAACCTCACAGCATTTGTTAACCGTGCATTTTCCATTGAAAATGAATTTCTGACACGGCATTTTACTGGCGCTGTATTTTTCTTGTTGCTTTTACTTTTTGCAGGTTTACTGGGTAAAGAACTAACCGGTTCATACTGGGTAGCCGCAACCGTAGTTTTATCGCTGATGCTAACGCCGCGTTTGTTTGGGCAGGCGTTTGGCAACTTAAAAGATATTCCGTTTGCAGCCGGTTATGTGGCCGGCATTTACTTCATCATAAAATACCTAAAACAATTTCCGAAAGTGAACTGGAAAACAGTGATCGGTCTTGGACTGGCCATCGCTTTTACCTGCTCGGTGCGGATTGGCGGGCTTATTCTGTTTGCCTACCTGGGATTGGGAATTGTTGTTATCGTTCTTTCGAAGCCTTTTTTACTTAAATATATCGTTTCAACTAAATCTTGTTTTGTAAGGTTACTGGGCCAGTGGCTGGTAATAGTACTTGCAGGTTATTTCCTCGGACTATTATTCTGGCCCTATGCCTTGCAGGACGTGGTGCGTCATCCGCTCGAAAGTTTGTCGGTAATGGAGCATTACAAAATCAGCATCAAGCAGTTGTTTGAAGGCGATGTAATCTGGAGTTCGTCGCTGCCCTGGCACTACCTTATAAAATGGATTTTGATAGCAACACCCGAGTTTATTTTACTCGGGACTCTATACTTTGTAGCCTTTTTAACCTATAAATTTTCTAAACCGTTAAGCGAACAACTCATCATCGAGTTGTTCGTCTTTTTTACGCTGTTTTTTCCGGTGGTGTACGTAATTGTTATTGGTTCGAACTTATATAGCGGGTTGCGGCAAATGTTGTTTGTTGTTCCTGTAATGGTTGTTTTGGCGGTAAGCGGTTTGTTTGAAATGATGAAATCGAATACCAAAAAGTGGATGAAGATACCGGCTGTGGCGCTGTTTTTTGTTTTGATGATTTTGCCCTTTCAGCATCAGGCAAAAGCTTTCCCTGCTGATTATATTTATTTCAATGCTGTTTCGGGAGGAAATAAAGCTGCCTGGAGCAATTACGAGTACGATTACTATTTCCATGGAATGAAGGAGGCGACGGATTATTTAATCTCCGAAATCGGTGATGAAAAAGCCAAAGTTGCAATGAATTGCCAGTTGCCAAATTATTTTGAGAAGATACCCAATATTGATTTTCAATATACACGCTACCTTGAGCGAAGTTCGGCAGATTGGGACTACGCACTGTTTGGTGTGAATTATATTCATCCGTATTTGCTGAAAAATGAGACCTGGCAATCGACTCGAATTGTAAAGACTTTTTACCACAAAGGAAATCCGCTGGTGGTAATGTTGGAGAGGAAATCGAAAGATGATTTAAGAGGGATCGAACTTCTGAAACGCCGAAAATGGGATGATGCCGAAACATTATTAAAAAAGGAACTGGAAACCGACCCCAATAATGTTTGGATGTTTGTAAATTTGGCGAATTTGAAACTGGCGCAACGCAAGTATGCCGAGCTTGACGAATTGTTGAAAAGTGGTAGGGCAATACATCCTTATTACGAGCCGTTGTATTTGCTCGAAGCGCAAAAATTATTCGATCAAGGCAAGTTTGACGAAAGTTATGCGGTTTTAAACGAGCTGATCGAGGTGAATCCGCGCTACAAAAATGCGGCACCACTGCTCAAGAAAGTGAAAGAGAAATTAAATAAGTAATACGAATTTTAAAATTTAGAAAAATGAAGAGAGTAATTGCAATGATCGGATTGTTCATAATGAGTTTACCAACAATGTTAGTAATGGCGCAAGACCAGGGAACATACATTGACAATTTGGGTGCTCAGGACAGTTCGTACCTGGAAGAAGCTCCGCTGACTGGAGTTGATCAAGCTTCAGGATCAAATACCACTGTAATAGTTATTGTTGTTGCAGTTGTAGTTATCGCGGCAGCTGTTTTCTTTTTTATGAAGAAAAAGAAAAAGTAATGTAGGGTGAAACCTAATTACAAAAAAACCGGCTTGTTTAAGGCCGGTTTTTTTATGGATTATAGTTTTGCTATTATATCTTTTCGATTGCTGTTTTAATGCGTGCAATACTTTCTTCTTTACCCAGCAGCTCGCAAATAACAAACAGGTCCGGGCCCATATTTCCTCCAACAAGAGCAAGGCGCAGCGGATTCATAATGGCACCAAATCCCCATTCTTTTTCCGTCATAAAAGCCGAGAAAACTTCTTTTATTGCATCAGCTTTCCAGTTTTCAACGGTTTCAAAAACGTTTACGATTTCAGTCAACTGGGCCGGAGTATTTTCTTTCCAGCGTTTTTTCACTGTTTTTTCGTCGTACTCTGTCGGAGCCACGAAAAAGTAGCTACTCTGATCCCACAATTCGGCAACAAATTCGCAACGTTCCTTAATTTCAGCAACTACTGCATTTACTTTTTCATCTGAAGCTTCCACTCCTTTTTCAGCAAGTAAAGGTTTGAATAATTCAGAAAGTTCGTCTATAGATTTCTCTTGGAAATAATGTTTGTTGAACCACTTGGCTTTTTCCGGATCAAAACGTGATCCCGATTTCACCACGCGCTCTAAACTGAAGATTTCTCCCAGTTCTTCCAACGAGAAGAACTCTTGCTCTGTTCCCGGATTCCAGCCCAACAACGCCAGCAGATTGATAAAAGCTTCAGGGAAATAACCGTCTTCGCGGTAGCCGCGAGAAACATCACCTGTTTTGGGATCAGTCCACAACAATGGAAATACAGGGAATCCAAGTTTGTCGCCATCGCGTTTGCTGAGTTTGCCTTTTCCAACTGGTTTTAAAATCAGCGGAAGGTGGGCAAATCGAGGTTTGGTCTCTTCCCAACCCAAAGCTTTGTATAATAAAACGTGCAGCGGCATCGACGGCAACCATTCTTCGCCACGAATAACGTGCGAGATTTCCATCAAATGGTCGTCAACCACATTGGCAAGGTGATAAGTTGGCATTCCGTCCGATTTAAAAAGCACCTTATCGTCGAGACTTTTTGTGGTGTTAAAAGTTACGTTGCCACGAATCAGGTCGTCTTCTGAAACGTCGGTATCCGCAGGCATCTTAAAACGAATTACATAAGCTTCGCCTGCTGCTATTTTTTGCTGAACTTCTTCTGCCGTTAATTTGAGCGAGTTATTCAGGTTGTCGCGTGTGCCAATTCTGTACGAGAAAGTTTCTTTGTTGGCTTCGGCATCTTTACGTAACGCATCTATTTCTTCAGGAGTGTCAAAAGCATAATACGCCCAGCCGTTTTCTACCAGCTGATCGGCATATTTTTTATACAACTCTTTCCGCTCACTCTGACGGTATGGGCCAAAATCGCCACCAATTCCGGGGCCTTCAACCGGTGTTAATCCGCACCAGTTCAGGCTTTCAATAATATAATCTTCGGCACCCGGAACAAAACGGGTTTGGTCGGTATCTTCAATTCGGAGTATAAATTCGCCACCGTGTTTCTTTGCAAACAGGTAATTAAATAAAGCTGTTCGCACGCCGCCCATATGCAACGGCCCGGTTGGACTCGGGGCAAATCGTACCCGTACTTTTTTGTCGCTCATTCTGTCGTTTTTTTATTCGCTGCAAAGATAGAAGAAATTAGTGATCAGCAGGCAGTGGCAGCCAGCAGTTTAATTGAGGTAACATTTAAACTAGAACTGCATACTGAGACTGAATACTGTCAACTAAAAATTTCTGCCTTTTATCAATGTTTAATACTATTGCTTTCCATTACTTTGTGTATTGGTTTAACAAACAATTGAAATCATGTACGGAAAAATTAAGAACGACCTAAGAAACACGCTTGAAGAATTAAAAGAGCAGGGATTATATAAAAGCGAACGGATTATTACGACTTCGCAAAGTTCTGAAATTGCAGTGTCCACGGGAGAATCGGTGCTGAATTTTTGTGCCAACAATTACCTGGGGCTGGCCAACAATCCTGAGGTGGTTAAAGCTGCGCAAGACATTATGAACGACTGGGGATTTGGACTTTCCTCAGTACGTTTTATTTGCGGTACACAATCTATCCATAAACAGTTGGAAGAAAAGGTTTCTGAGTTTTTGGGAACGGAAGACACCATATTATACTGTGCCTGTTTTGATGCCAACGGTGGAGTGTTTGAGCCTCTTTTAGGTGCCGATTCTGCGATTATTTCTGATGAGTTAAACCATGCTTCGATTATCGACGGAGTACGTTTGTGTAAAGCACAGCGATTCCGTTACAAACACTCCGATATGGCAGAGCTGGAGCAGTGTTTAAAAGATGCATCGGGTGCAAAGTACCGTTTAATTGTTACCGACGGAGTTTTCTCAATGGACGGAGATATCGCCAATTTGCCTGACATTGTTAAGCTGGCAAAAAAATACGATGCACTGGTAATGGTCGACGATTCGCATGCAACAGGCTACATCGGAAAAACGGGTCGTGGAACTGCAGAACATTATGGTTTGCTGGGTGAAATAGATATTATTACAACTACTTTCGGAAAAGCGATGGGTGGTGGAAACGGCGGTTGTACATCAGGGCGTCGTGAGATAATTGATATGTTGCGCCAACGTTCGCGTCCGTATTTGTTCTCGAATACTTTGGCACCTGCAACAGTTGGAGCAACCTTAAAAGTTATCGAAATGCTTTCGGGAGGATCTGATCTGCCTGCAAAAACAATGGCTAATGCCCAGCATTTCCGCAGTAAAATGGAAGCTGCTGGTTTCGACCTGGTGAAAGGCGATACTGCTATTGTTCCGGTGATGGTTTATGACGAGCCACTTGCCATAAAATTTGCCGATAAGTTGTTGAAAGAAGGTGTTTATGTTATCGGGTTCTGTTTCCCGGTTGTGCCACGCGGAAAAGCAAGGATTCGTGTTCAGCTTTCGGCTGCGCACTCGTCAGAGGAAATCGATCGTGCTGTTGACGCTTTTATTAAGGTGGGTAAAGAATTGGGAATTATTTAATTCGAAAAAGATATTTAAGGGTCAGCGAAAGTTGGCCCTTTTATTTTATCCCCCGAATGGATTGCGTTGAAATATCCTGACCAATTTTATCTGCAGCTTTTTTGAATTGTGCAGCTGTTATTGCTTCTACAGATATCCCGATAGATCCGCCGGAATTGTGAATCCCAAATTCTGCAATGGCATTATATTTATCTTCTTCATCACGTTCTTCGCGAAATATAGCAGAAAAGTTTTCACTCCTTATTTTTGATATTCCGCGGAATCTTATGGCGAAAAATCCTTCCGTCCCCTGGTAATAGTAGGTTTTATTTTTAGGATTGTACGTGGCTTTGGTCATGGTTTCGTGTTTGGGCTTTTCTTTAATGTATTTGCCCTCTTGCTGCGGAAAAACCAAAAGCAACTTGTAGCTGCCCTCGTCGAGGTGTTTAAAGCTCACTTTCCCTTTTTCGCCGGTAGCCTGAAAAGCAATTAGCTGGCCTCCTTTTTCCAGGTACACTTCGGTTTTTTCGGCCGGTTTACCAATGAAAATTGACAGAATGCTATAAAAGAGTACAATCAATAGGTTCATAGTTTAAAGGTCGGGAAATTGAAATTGAATAAGTCTGTGTGCGTTGATTTGTTTTAAACAGCGGGATGTCAACAAAAGAAAAGGATGTTCTGAAAGTATAAATCTTTCAGAACATCCTTAATTATTATTATCAATGCGCTTCGCGCTTATGATTCAAAATATCATTGCTTAAAAAGCATCATCCAAAGTACGAATGGTTAGCACTTCATTTAGCTTTTCTTCCGAAATATCAGTTTTTAAATTGATCGATACCTTTTCGTTTGGCAGCAGATCAAAGTAATTGTCGGAGAAGAAACCATCTTCGTCACCAATTTCCATGAACAGGTTTTTAGCCAGTTTATCGGTTTTCAACGCAATATCGAAACCGTTATCTGCTTTTGTAATGGCGTATTCAACCTGTGGAGCTTTAACGCTCAGGTTTTTAAATGGCAGGAAGTAGTAATTGTTTTTCGAAAGTACTTCGCCATTTGCAACCAGCTCGGTAGTGAAAACAACGTTTTTCAGATTTCTTCTGTATTTGTAACGCCACTCGTTTTTGTTTACATCGAAATAGTCGTCGCTCGAGTTGGCAGGGATATCAACCAGGTGAGCTTCTTCCCAAATCACTTGTCCGTCGAAATCAACCATTTGCATGCGAAGCTCGGCTTGTATTGGCTCGAGGTTGTCGTTAACAATCCCAACTTTAAACTTAATTCCTTCTTCGTACGGGCTAACCAAAACCTGGCTGAAACCTTTTTTCACGTAGTATTGTAGCGCTTTCCAGTTTTGGTAATAGTCGGTTGAACTCCACGAAGCCACCGGCCAAACATCGTTGATTTGCCAGTACAAACTACCCATACAGAAAGGCATTGCGCGGCGGTGTCCTTCCAAACCGAATTTAATTCCATCGGCTTGCAGCACATGGTTTACATACAGGAACGACTCAAAATCTTTTGGCTTTTTGTATTCCTGAAGCATGTAATATTCAATGGTTCCGTTACCGATCGATGAGCGCTGGTGCGACTTCATCACTTCCGAGTAAATATCGTAATCTTCCGGCTCGGCATATTTTCGTACCGACGCCATTTCCGGGAAACTCTGGAATCCGTATTCGCTCATAAAACGCGCCAGGTGAGTTGCATAAGTGCTAAACGGCTCTTTAGCCCACCAAACACCCCAGTAATGTTCGTCGCCATTAACAAGGTCGGCTTGTACGCCAAGACCCGACGATGGACTTGATCCCCAGTAACTACGTGAAGGATCGTACTCGTTCACCACATCGGGCAGCGTTTTGTGAAAAATATCTACGTAAGCTTGCCAAACTTTATCCGGAACATCGTCGCCTTGTTCGGCAGCAATTTTTTTCCAACCCCAGGTGTTCCAGGCAGTCAGAATTTCGTTGTTACCGCACCACATGGCAATACTTGGGTGATTGCGCAAACGTTTTACATTATCAATGGCTTCGTGTTTGATGTTATCCAAAAATTCAGGATTGTTCGGGAACATAGCGCAGGCAAACATAAAGTCTTGCCAGATCAGAATGCCGTTTTCATCGCAGAGGTCGTAGAAAATATCGTTTTCGTAAATACCGCCACCCCAAACACGCAACATATTGTTGTTTGCATTTTTGGCATTCATAACCACTTTGCGGTAATTTTCGTCGGTAACGCGTGGCAGGAACATATCGTTCGGGATGTAGTTGGCACCTTTCATAAATACCGGGTGTCCGTTCAGTTTGAAGTAGAATGAAGTACCGGCGTCGTCTTTTTCACGAACCAGCTCCAGTGTGCGAATACCGATACGGGTATCTTCCGTAACCGTGCGGCCTTTAACATCCAAAACGCCCGACAGGTTATATAAATGTGCTTCGCCTAAACCGTTGGTCCACCAAAGTTGAGGATTGGCAATTTCAAAATCAACCGAGTATTTATTTACACCCGGAGTTAAACTTACTTCGCTTGAAGCCAGAGCTTGTCCTTCGTTATTAATTGTAATTTTAGCGTTTGCTTTTTTTACTGCATCCACCTCAAAAACTGCTGTGAATGTTGCTTTTTCGTCCGAAACTTCGTGCTGAACGATCTGCAGGTTTTCGATGGTTGCTTCGTCCCATGCTTTTAAATAAACAGGTTTCCAGATTCCGCTGGTTACCAAACGTGGTCCCCAGTCCCAGCCAAAATGATAACCGGCTTTACGTGTATAAATGCTCACGCGTTTGTTTCCTTCAACTTCACCGCGTTCGGCCTGGTCGTTTTCACCACCCGGATACACAAAACCGTTGGCATCGTATTTTTTCAATCCTTCAACAATTGGCGAACGGAAAACAATGTGGATTTCATTATCACCTTCTTTTAACAGGTCTTTTACATCAACCTGCCACTCGCGAAACATGTTATCGGCCGAAAGTACTGTTTCGCCATTCACAGAAACGTCGGCATAAGTGTCTAGTCCTTCAAAATCGAGAACCACTTTATCGCGGTTTAAAATTGATTTGTCAACTGTGAAAGTGCTTTTGTATTCCCAATCTACCTTATCGATCCACTGCTGGTCCAATTCATTCAAACGATAAAAAGGATCTTCAATTTTTTCGTTGGCCAGTAAATCGGTGTGAACCGTTCCCGGTACCGTTGCGGGTAACCATTCGTCTTCACCCACCTGGCTAAAGGTCCAGTTGGTATTTAATTCTTTTTGTATCATAAGGTTGGGGCCAGATTCATTAGTTGTACAAGCTACCGAAAAGAGCAGCGCAAAGATGGCCAGGAGCGGCCAGCGATTAATTGCATTCATAGTATAATAGTTTATTAGTTTTCAAAATTGATAAAATCAGTAGGAATAACCTAAAGATAGACCCCAAATATATTCAAAATTCTTGTTATAGAAGTTTCAATATGTAAAAAGTACAATAAGAAAAGGAGGAGTTTGGATTTTGTACTATTATTCTTTCTAAATTTTATAATGTTTTGGGGGCCGATAAGTCTGGTAAAAACAAAATGCTTCTGTTTTCAAAAAAAATTGATTTCTGAAAATGAAAAAAATGGGGGAAATAAGGAGCACAGACTATTCCTTGTTCGTTGTAGAAATTTTTAAAGGAACGTATAACGGGCAGAATTTGAAAAGTCCGGTTGCTAATGGAACAATACCAATTAATCCCCACCAGCTGTCGAAAATAACACCAACAATGGCAATAATTAATCCTGCAATAATTCGTAAAAGCCTGTCAACCGATCCAACATTACCTTTCATTTTTCTTTGTTTTAAGTTTGTTATGAAACAGTTAAGTGGGATGTTGTGTTCAAATTGAATTGCATAAAAAAAGCCCGGTTCGAAAAGAACCAGGCTTTTGAAAAGTATTGTATTTTTTGATTATTCGCCACGAACAGCAGCAACACCAGGAAGTGTTTTTCCTTCAAGGTATTCCAACAATGCGCCACCTGCAGTTGAAATGTACGATACTCCCGGAGCAATACCGAACTGGTTAACAGCAGCTACCGAGTCGCCACCACCAACAAGCGAGAAAGCACCTTTTTTAGTTGCTTCAACAATAGCAGCACCAACTGCTTTTGTTCCGGCTGCAAAAGATTCCATTTCGAAAACACCAACAGGACCGTTCCAAAGAATAGTACCCGAGTTTTCAATTACTTCCTTCATTTTTGCAACACTTTCAGGACCGGCATCCAAACCTTGCCATCCGTCTTCAATTTCGTTTGCAGCACAAATTTTAGTGTTTGCATCGTTGCTAAAATCATCAGCAGCAATAACGTCGGTTGCAATAACCAGGTTAACACCTTTTTCTTTGGCTAGTTTTTCAATATTTTTTGCAGTTTCGATAAAGTCGTCTTCGCAAATTGAGCTACCTACTTTTCCGCCGTTTGCTTTCACAAAAGTGTATGTCATTCCGCCACCCAAAATCAGGTTGTCAACTTTGCTCAACAGGTTTTCGATGATGGTAATTTTAGACGAAACTTTAGCACCACCCATAATTGCAGTTAACGGACGCTGTGGTTCTTTAACAACTTTGTCAAGGCTTTTTACTTCGCTTTCAATCAGGTAACCAAACATTTTGTCGTTCGGGAAAAACTTAGCAATAATAGCTGTTGAAGCGTGTGCACGGTGAGCTGTACCAAAAGCGTCGTTCACCCAGCAATCGCCGTTTTCAGCCAGTTTAGCAGCAAACTCTTTGTCGCCGGCAGTTTCTTCTTTGTAAAAACGCAGGTTTTCCAGAATAAGAACTTCCCCCGGCTGAACAGCCTCGGCCATTGCTTTTACTTCGTCGCCAATACAATCAGGAGCAATTTTTACAGTAGCACCACCAAGCAGCTCGCTCAGGTGATTTACCAACGGTTTCAGCGAAAATTTTTCCTCCGGACCGTTTTTCGGACGTCCAAGGTGCGACATAATGATTGGTGAACCACCACCTTCAATAATCTTCTTAATTGTAGGAAGCGCTGCACGCATACGTGTATCGTCGGTAATCTCGAATTTGTCGTTTAAAGGCACGTTAAAATCAACGCGGATAAGAGCTCTCTTTCCTTTAAAGTCATAGCTGCTAATAGTTTGCATGATATTATAATTTTAATGTTTTTTGAAAAATTCAACCAAAGATAAAAATTAATAGCTCGAAAAAACAGTGGATTTTTAAGGCCTTTCATAATTTAATGTTGCGGTAAGATAGGTGAGGAGCGGAAGAATGGTTGAGAATTAGAATATTAGAAAGGGAATAATGTTATTCGGACTTTTGAGCTTTTGAATTATGATTGCAGATTAACGATTTTAGATTTCAGAAGTTGGAAGAAAGTTTACAGTCGCAATTTTCAGTTCTACAATTTAGCAGTAGGACAATTTAAAGGTCTAAATTGGCAATGGGCAAATAGCAATGGGCAAATAGATAAAACTTGAAGAGTTTAAATTCTAATGTCTTCTATGTGTCTATTGTGGTTCAGGTTTTCGTGCATTTGAGATTAAAGGGTTATACCACAAAGTTGCACAAAGAAGGCACCAAGCCACACTAAGTAGAAAAAGCTCGTGGCTAGCGGCTCATAGCTTGTAGCTATGCCAACTGTATTTTGCATATTGCCAACTTTCAGAATTAAGTACTATTTTTGGCTTATGTTTTTCAAAGACGTAGTAGGACAAGAGAATATAAAAAGCCGCCTTATCCGGTCGGTTCAGGAGCAACGAATCAGTCACGCACAACTATTTTCCGGCCCTTCGGGAACGGGCAAGCTGGCCATGGCTCTGGCTTATGCGCAGTATGTTTCGTGCAAAAACCGCAGCGAAACCGATTCGTGCGGAACCTGCCCGTCGTGCCACAAATACCAAAAACTGGCACACCCCGATTTGCATTTTGTGTTTCCTATTTTTAATGCAAAACAGTTTAACAAACCGGTTAGCGACGATTTTCTTCCGATGTGGCGCGAGAAGGTATTGGCCAATCCGTATTTTGAACTGAGCGACTGGTTGAGCCACATTGACGCCGGAAATGCACAGGGCGAAATTTACGAGCGCGAAAGTGAGTCGATTCTGCGAAAGTTGAACCTCAAATCGTTTGAGTCGGAGTTTAAAGTGATGATTATCTGGTTACCGGAAAAAATGAACATCGCCTGCTCTAACAAGCTTTTGAAAATGATTGAGGAGCCGCCAAGCAAAACACTTTTTATTCTGGTTACCGAAAACGAGGAAGGAGTGATTGGCACTATTCGTTCGCGGGCACAACTGGTAAAATTTCCGTTTGTCGATAACCAATCCATACAAAATGCTTTGCTGAAAATTGAGGGAGTTGATCCGGAGATTATTCCTGATGCCGTTCATTTGGCTTCGGGCAGTTATTTGAAAGCGCTCAGTTATTTATCGCCGTCGGAAGATGAGCAGTTTTATTTCCAAAAGTTTCAGGAGATGATGCGTTTTGCCTACGCCCGGCAGGTAAAAGATATGATTGACTGGGCCGATGAAATGGCAAAAATTGGCCGCGACAAACAAAAAGCCTTTTTTGCAGCTTCGTTGCGATTGGTGCGCGAGTATTTTGTGTCGAACATGAAACGTAGCGAAATTGTGTATATGAACCGCGCTGAAAAAGATTGGGGCAAAAAATTCGCACCTTTTATTAACGAGCGCAATATTGTGGCTTTTGCCGACGAATTTGAGCTGGCCATAAAACACATCTCCATGAATGGTAACCCACGTATTGTTTTTATGGATACCGGTTTGCGGATGGTGCGGTTGATAAAAAGGTAGATGTTTTGTGATTCCTCAAGCGCTTAGTGGTTTTGAACCGCTCAGCACATAGTGCAATCAGGTGTTAATGGAGCCAGAACATTAGTTGATTTTAAACAAACCTAATGCAAACGGATTTAAGCAAACTACTCTAAGAGGCAAACAATTAAGGCCGCAATTCAAACATTTATCTCGCAGTTTTAAACATTCAACTTCGTGAGTAAAACACACATGTCGGTAAGTAAAGTATTTATCTCGGCAATTAAAACATAGATGTTGACGATTAAAGCATTTAACACAGCGGGTAAAACATAGAACAAATGAAAGCAAACATTTAACTCCGCGATTAAAACATAGCAGTCGGGAGGTAAAACATTTAACTCTGTGATGAAAACATAGAAGTCGGCGGATAAAACATTTAACTCCGCGGTGAGCGCAAAGGTCATCTGGTGAATGAGTTAGGGTTTCTTTATGAATGTAGGTAACTCCTGTTTTAAAACCTCCAACTATAACTTATTGCAGGTAAAAAGGGTAAAAAACTACTCTTGTATAATTCGGTGGTGTAATCGCCGCGCCAGGGTTTTCGTTGTTTATAAAAGTAGTAATACGGATTTTTGCGGTTGTACACATTGTAAATACCAATGGTTAACGTGCGCTCTACTCCGTAACTTTCCCGTGTTCGGGTAAAACCAATGTCGAGGCGGTGGTAGTCCTGCATTTTAAACGAATTCTTCTTTCCGTAGTATTCGCCATATTCATCAAACTGATAGTAGTTATTCGAGCCATTCGGGATATCATTCATTTCAATGGTATTCATTTTTCCCAAAGCAAGTGTAATGGGGTAGCCCGAACCATAAACCCAGGTACTCGAAAAATTCCACTCTTCGTTTATCGGAATACTCAAAACTACACTTAAGTCATGGCGGCGATCGTATTTAAACGGGTAGGTCTCCCCAAAGTTAATTTCATCAAATTGCCGGTCCGATTTTGCTAAAGTATAACTCACCCAACCTGTTATTTTTCCGGTTTTCTTGCGGGCAAAAAATTCAATTCCTTTCGATGTTCCTGTTCCGTTAATTGCAACACGATCTTGCCAGTCGGTAGCATTCCCCTGGAAAACTTCGCCTTCCTTAAAAGTAACCAGGTTGTTCAACTTTTTATAATACGCTTCTATTCCGGCCTCAAATTTTGAGGTATTTTTTTCAATGCCAACGGCGAATTGTCGCGATCCGCTTGGAGGAACTTTTTCTGTTGCCGGCACCCAGAAATCGGTTTCGAAACCTGCTGTTGGATTCGAAAGCATATTAACATACTGGTGCATTTGGGTGTACGATGCTTTTACCAATGTTGATGGGGTGATGGGAATACCAAGTGACAGACGGGGTTCGGCATAAAAGTAATTTTTGCCGTCAACCAAAAAATGACTGAGACGCGCACCAAGATTAAAATTCAGGTGTTTGAACGAGAATATGTTTTCGATATAGGCCTGGCTTTCGAATGCACGTAACGAAGTACTTCCATAAGTGCTGTCGATGTAGGTTTCGCCTTCGTTTATGTTGCTTGCTGATGTTTTCCCTGGCATGAAAAAATGAAAAGTGGCACCGGCACCGGCCAGCATTTTATAGGCATTTCCCGGCTGAAACTCAACATCGCTGTTTATAGCCCAATCGTAAATACGACTTTTAAATGCCGAGTTATACTTTGTGTTATCCGATTTGTCGGTGTACCTATCTCTGTCAATAAACCGGTACTTGGTAAACGACACTTTTGTATTATTGCTCAGGCCCGGTTTAAAGGTGTGGTTAAGCCGTGCAACAGCAAGCAGGTTTCCCCATTTTACCTTTTGTTTTGCTTTTTGATCTGCGCCAATTAAATCTTCTTTGTAGGAAAGTACAAGTTTGTCATCACCGGAATACAAACTCATAAAAAGTTTGTCTTTTTCCGAAAGTTGAAGTGTTGCTTTTGCATTGATATCATAAAAACTGTAGCCCATTGAGGCTTTTTCGGTAACAGCTAATGTAAAAGGTCGCATCAGGAAGTCGAGCCACATTCGCCGTACAGAAAGGAAATAAGAACCTTTGCCTTGTTGCAATGGCCCCTGCATATTAAATCGGCCCGAAATAGTGCCGATACTTATAAATGTTTCACTATTGTTTTTATCGCCTTCCTTCATTTGCACATCCAGAACCGACGACAGGCGGCCACCGTAACGAGCGGGGAAACCACCTTTGTAAAGTTTGAAATTATTAATGGCCTCGGGATCGAAAATAGATGAGAAACCGCCCAGATGATTGACGTAATACAAAGGCGATCCATCTAATAGAATAAGGTTTTGCCCCGGACCTCCACCCCGAACGTGCAAGCCTGTTTTTCCTTCGCTTCCACCCTGCACACCCGGCAAAAGCTGGTAAGTGCGTAACAGGTCGACCTCGCCACCAAGTGCCGGAAGTTTTTTCAATTCCTGTACCGGGATTTCGGTAAGATTAACTCCCATTCGTTTCTCAGAAAACAGGGGCGCTTTTACTGTAACTTCATCAATTTCAACGCCTGGTTCGAGATAAAAATACTGAGGTGCTGAATTCTTTGTATTGATTGTGAACTGTTCGGTCTTGTAGCCGATATAACGCATTGTTAACTTGTTTTTGGCGGCATCGGCAAGGCGCAACGAAAAATAACCGGTGTTATTGGTTGACGTTCCGGTGCTGGTTCCGCTTATTGAAACGGTTGCTCCAATCAGTGGCTCGTTGTTGGTTTTGTCTTTTATATAACCGTGAACAATTACCTGCGGCTTAGCTACGATACATGAGCAAACAAATAATATGGTGAGTAGTGTTTTCAAGTGGCGTTAGTCTGAAAAGTTTAAATAATAAATATCGCGCTGGTACCCGGCAAAAATGCCTTGCCCGCCGGAAACATTGGAATAGAGAGGAACAGGAGAATAGGGTTTGAAAGGATCTTCGTATGAGTAGGGCTCGTGTTTTAGAAGACGTTTGCGATATTGATAGTAATTTGCTGTGCCAGTATTCAATACAAGTGCGAATTGGTCTTCAGGTTCGTAGTAGGACACACATTTTATAGCAACTTTGTAGTCCTGATTGGCAAATAAACCATCATTAAATACAAGGTACATGTTGTAATCATTTGGAGATATACCTTCAGCTAGTATTACCGGATCATTTGTAAAAAGCTCGACAGAATGCCAGTATTTTTCATGAGTATCATATTTAATTCCCTGGTGTTTTAAATTTATGGAATAATAATTTTGTGTTTCTGCTTTGTCGGTAAATGAAGCGGTAAACAGGTCGTAATAATCACCTTCATTATCTTTTCCTGCTTCAAATTTCCCAGTGCCACTATCAATACTAACTCTTTGAGGTAGTGAATCGTTTGCTGTTGCTGTTGGGTAACCGGGTACTTCTACTTTTATGGAATACATATTTCCGTATGTAGGGGAAATTGAATTTCTGGTGTAAATGCCATTTTCAGTGTGTTTTAATGTGCCTTTTAAAATGTCGTTTTCATAAATCGAAACTGTGGCATCTTCAAGGTTTCGATCTGTTAAATCGGGGTAGGCTGCCAGGCGGCTAACATTTACAACAAAAGGCTGGCCTTCGGTAAAGAAACAATTTACCACTAGTTCGTGTGGTGTTTCTTCCACATTCAGGTCAACAACCTCAATGCATGCTGAAAACAAACCGATCAGTAGTATAATAAAGTAGATTTTATGCATTAAAAGCGGTATTTAATTCCTACAGCAAAAGTGGTTTTCATGGCTTGTCCAAAAACAAATTCGGTGTTAATTCCAAAGTTTTTGTAGATGTAACAATCAATGCCAGGGGCGTATCGAAAATTGTCAGTTATGTGACCTTCTGAAAAAACAACAGAATATCTGATACTGTTGTACACTTTTAAATTGTTAACCAGCCATTCGTTTTTCGTAAAACAGGGTAAAACATTGAGTTTGTAGCCTATGCTAATCGGAGCGTAAGAAGAATGAGTGTAATTTGTTGTTTTGATCTTTCCAATACGTTCTACCATCAATTCGGCTGATGTACATTTGGTAAAACTGTATTCGGCGCTTAAACGTGGGTAACTGTAGCCATCATAAAATTCATAAGAATTCATCGATCGGTGCACAAAATGAGCTCCGATGTTCCATTTTTTAGTGCTGTTGTTTTCGGTTTGAGCAAAAGCCAGAACTGGAAAAAGAAGTAAAAAAGTTAATATTGTTTTCATGGGTATAAAATAATTTATTTGTTGTTTAAAAAATAGCTTTTGGTATTTCATCTCCGGATTCCTCCGGAGATGAAATTTTTTTTAGTATTGGTGGCATTCAATCATATTCGTATCGTAAGAAACTGTTCCGTAATTTGAGAATTTCCACGAGTATTTCATGTCTAAACGAAAGCCTATTAGTCTTCTTCGATTATCCCACAATGTCTTTTTTAGATGATCTGTGTAAGAAAATCCATAAGAATATATAATCTCATTTTCTTTACCACTTCTTTTATAAAAGCACCGTGAATGGATGGTGGGGGTGCCATTATCATCAACCGGTACAGTCCCAAGGGGCGAATCTATTGTTTCATGTTTTAGGTAAAGTGGTTTTCCCGAGAATACGGTATAAATTTTAGAGACTAAAGAATTATATATACCATATTTATTGTAGTCAACCTTTGTTACTATACCATCGCCTGGTTCATGAACAGAATTTTCCTGTCCACAATAATCTGTTGCAACACTTTTTAAATTTTCACCTTTTAATATTGCAAATACATCATCATCATAGCTAAATTCTTTCATCGAATTTATATCCATACTTTTTAGGTCATAGTCGTTGCCAATAAATAAAGCCTCAACTTTTTCTTCATCATGGTTTAAAGTGAAAAGGTAATGTTCAATAATAATTTGCATTTGTGGATTTAATAAGGTTGCAAATTTTTCATCCTCAATCGGACAGGTTTGCATCACGCTATTTGACAAAGCTTGAAGTGAACTAAAACCAACTTCTTTTTCAAAAAGCTGGTAGTCTTTAACTTCTAAAGTTCCCAAAAAGTCCAGACATTTTTGGTAGTCCTCTTCAGTTTCAAATACCATTATATTATTCTCAACCGAGAATGCAATGGTGTCAAGTCCTGCAAACAAGGGATTGTTTGTTGTTTCTTGATCTACAGTCGGATCAATAAAATCATCACTCTTTTCACAAGCATTAAAAATGCTTAAACATGCTACAGTCATAGCAAACAAAACTAATTTTTTCATTTCTTTGTAAAGTTTTGTGGAAAGGGGAGTTGCTGCTCCCCGTTCCGGTTTATAGAACAAGTTGTGTAACCCGGTTCTTTTAAAGGGCTGGGTTACTTTTTGCCCTTGGTTTTTATGTTGTTATAATCGTTTTCTATTTTAAAAATTAACCACTCTTATTAGCAATTCTTTAAAATAAAACGTTGTAAAACACCTCTGTGCTCTATAAACTCCACCCTAAAATTTTTGTCCCTCGTTAAAATTGTGTCGAAAAGCAGGGGTTATCCTGAATCAACTTTACAAATATATGACTTCTTGTTTTTCTATCACAAAGAATATGTTAAAAGATTTATGGGGGGTAATTTTTATTTCTTCTAAATAATTGTTCCTTTTTAGATTCATTTTAAAAACCAAGCCATTAGCTATCAAATTGCTATTAATCATTACTTTTGTGAGTTATTTAGTTATCTTGGCATTGCCGGATAAAACGGGCTTTCGGAGAAATTCTGAGAGCCGGGGGACTTAAGCCTAAAGAATGAAAGAAGTAAATACCACAGATAGAGGGATTTGTCAAACTAAAGTTGGAAACTGCGGAAAACTGCAGGTTACCGACTGGCTTGGCGATGTTCAGCCTGCATACAAAGGCGAAGACATTGTTGAGGTGCGTTTTAAAAATACCCGAAAAGACTACTATAAAAACGTAAATAACCTAAAACTTAAAGTTGGCGAACTGGTGGCCGTTGAAGGAAATCCGGGTCACGACATTGGGATTATTTCGTTGAAAGGGGAGCTGGTGTTTGAGCAAATGAAACGCCACAAAGTAACCCTGAACAATGGCGAATACCGCAAAGTGTACCGCCACGCCAAACCGGTTGACATTGATAAGTGGAAAGAAGCGATTTCGCTGGAACACGAAACCATGATCAAGTCGCGCCAGATTGTAAAAGACCTGCGACTCGACATGAAAATTGGTGATGTGGAATACCAGGGCGACAAAACAAAAGCCATCTTCTATTACATTGCCGACGGACGTGTTGATTTTCGTCAGCTGATAAAAGTACTGGCCGAATCGTTCCGCATCCGCATCGAAATGAAACAGATTGGTGCGCGCCAGGAAGCCGGCCGAATTGGCGGAATTGGCCCGTGTGGACGAACACTTTGCTGCTCAACGTGGATGAGCAATTTTGTGTCGGTAACCACCAATGCGGCGCGTCATCAGGAAATTTCGCTAAACCCGCAAAAACTTGCCGGGCAATGTGGTAAATTAAAATGCTGCCTCAATTTCGAGGTAGATGCCTACATCGATGCACAAAAAGATTTCCCGCCAAACCATATTCCGCTCGAAACGGAACACATGACCTACTCCTTCCTGAAAGCCGATATTTTTGGTGGAATTTACTGGTACGCACCACGCGGCGAAGGACCGGGAACACTGGTGGCTGTTCCTGTAAAACGGGTAAAAGAGGTATTACGTTTAAATCGTAGCGGTAAAAAACCTGAAAAACTGGTGATTGAAAAATACGATGCCGGAACACAAAAGATGGATACCTTCCACAATGTGGTGGGGCAGGAAGATCTGGATCGTTTTGACCGGGCAAAGAAAAAAAGCCGCTCGAAAAAACGAAGTAACCGTCGAAATCCTGGCCGGGGCAGAAATCAGAATCAGCCAAAGGCACAAGGACAGGGGCAAAATCAAGACCACAAACAAAATAGCAACCAGGAAGGTGGACAAAGCCGTGGCCCGAAACAAAACCGCGGGGGAAATCAAAACCGACGATCCAATCAGAATCGGAATCAAAACCGTAGTTAGAGAAAACAACTTACGTTTTACAGCGTTTGATTTAAAGATCTTTTGAAGAATAATAGTTAAAGTAAAATGAGTCGTTTTTTTCAAGTTATACTTTTTACGGGAATTGTGGTGTTTCTGGCAGCGTGCGGTTCGAACAGTGTTTTCGATAAATACAAGCCAATAAACAAAGGCGTTTGGAACAAAGATTCGGTGGTGGTTTTTGAGGTGCCGGTTACTGATACCCTTCAAAATTATAATCTTTATATTAATGTTCGCAATAATATAGATTACCGCTACAGCAACCTGTGGCTGTTTGTTACCATTGAGCAACCCGGTGGCGAAACCATTAAAGATACCTTTGAAATGGTGCTGGCCGATCCGTCGGGGAAATGGCTTGGCGAAGGTTTTGGCGGACTAAAAACCCGTGAGGCAATTTACCGTCGAAATGTGTTTTTCCCCCACTCGGGCGATTATACAATAAGTTTGCAGCAAGGTATGCGAAACGACGAGCTAAAAGGAATTTCCGACGTAGGTGTGCGTGTGGAAAAAATCAAATAGATTATCAGAAAAATTTATAAATATCAACAGTTTATTTTTTAGAGGTGGGAAAAGGAAAGCTGAAGAAGTTTGATGAAATGCAAGGCTTCGAACATGTTGTTCAGGCGCCGTTTCATAAGGTTGGCCACGACAATTTTCATTTAAAAGGAAAATGGTCGGCCGAATTTTTTAAAAATGATCAACCCCTGATTTTAGAGTTGGGTTGTGGCAAGGGCGAGTATACCGTTGAACTGGCGGAAATGAATCCGAACATCAATTATATTGGTGTGGATATTAAAGGCGCGCGGCTGTGGAAAGGTGCAAAACTGGCCTTTCAGCGCGAAATGACAAATGTGGGATTTTTACGTACCAACATCGAACTGATTTCGCAGTTTTTTGGCAAAGATGAGGTAGATGAGATCTGGTTGACTTTCCCCGATCCGCAAATGCGTAAAGCCCGGAAACGCCTTACATCAACAACTTTCCTGAATAAATACAGGACTTTTCTGAAACCCGGCGGTGTGGTGCATTTAAAAACCGACAGTAATTTCCAGTACAACTACACGCTGGAAATGGCCAAACTGAACAAGTTCGAAATATTGGCTGAAACTGATAATCTGTACGAGTGGGAAGGTTTGACTGATGTGTTGCGCATTCGTACTTTTTACGAAAAACAGTGGCTCGACCGCGGAATACCAAGTAAATACCTCTCGTTTATTCCGCATGACGGCGAACTCATCGAACCTGAAATTGATATTGAGCGCGACGAGTACCGAAGCTTTGGGCGTAGTGCACGAGATTTATAGAGAACCTGTCATTTCGAAGGAAGAATGACTGAGAATTGAAAATCAACGGAGTTAAATCTGTGACATCTGTGAATAATTGTAACAGATTTCTCACTGCGTTCGAAATGACAATTAACTTTTGAGATGTCCGATTTTTTTAACCAGGTATACGAAGTAGTAAAACAGATCCCGCCGGGACGTGTAACATCGTATGGTGCAATTGCTGCGTGCCTTGGTTCGCCGGGAGCTGCGCGAATGGTGGGCTGGGCAATGAATGCCAGTCATTCGTACCACGAGTTTGTTCCGGCACACCGGGTGGTAAACCGCAATGGTGTGTTAACCGGAAAACATCATTTCGATAATCCAAATGCCATGCAGGAAATGCTTGAAGCGGAAGGGTTGAAACTCGATGGCGATAAAATCCTCGATTTCAAGGAAAAATTCTGGAACCCGCAGAAGGAATTGTAGCTGTACATTCTTTCGTTATCTTTAAAAGAGTCTAAATCAATCAAAAGTTCAAAATAATATTTAAAACATTTCCCTGTTTAAACTGTTCATCTAATTGCAATTATTAAATTTGCAGTATTAAATAGTTATTCAAAAAAGTCAAAATAAAGCATTTTAAAATGGCAGATATACCAAGAAAATTAATTGTCCCGAAAGATGTAACCGATGCCTTGCGCACCGTTAAATATCCGGGAAGTGATGAAGATGTTGTACAGCTGGAAATGCCACAGGAAATCCGCATTGCCGGACAGCGAATCAGTTTTTCGTTGGTTTTTCAGAAAAGCAACGATCCGAATATTGAAGCACTTGTATTGGCTTGCGAAGCGGCCATTAAAAAATACCTTGGCGAGCAGGTTGAAATTGAAGATAACATTGCCGTGAAATTTATTCACGACATGGAGCGTCCGGTTTTACCCAATGTTAAAAACATTGTGGCCATTGCATCGGGTAAAGGTGGTGTTGGTAAATCAACTGTGGCGGTAAATACTGCGGTTGCGTTGGCAAAAAGTGGTGCAAAAGTGGGTTTGTTGGACGCCGATATTTTTGGCCCCTCAATACCAAAAATGTTTGGTGTTGAAGGCGAACGTCCGGCAGGAGTGAAGATCGACGACAGAGAAATGATTAATCCGCTGGAAAAATACGGGGTGAAATTCTTATCGGTTGGCTTTTTTGTTGATACTGACAGTGCCATTATCTGGCGCGGACCAATGGCATCGAATGCATTAAAGCAACTTATCTCGGAAGGAAACTGGGGCGAACTGGATTATTTACTGATCGACCTGCCTCCGGGTACCAGCGATATTCACCTGACTTTGGTACAAAGTGTTCCGGTAACCGGAGCCGTTATTGTAACCACGCCGCAAGATGTGGCGCTGGCCGATGTGGTTCGCGGAACCAGTATGTTCCAGAGTAAATCGGTTGATGTGCCGGTATTGGGTTTGGTAGAAAATATGGCCTGGTTTACACCTGAAGAACTGCCCGAAAACAAATACTACATTTTTGGTAAAGAAGGCGGAAAAAAACTGGCCGACAAACTGGGCTTGCCTTTGTTGGGGCAAATTCCAATTGTTCAGAGCATTCGTGAAGGTGGCGATGAAGGAACACCTGTAGCTGCCAACGGCGATACAATTACCGGACAGTCTTTTGCCGAAGTTGCCGATAAAGTGCAACATCGCGTGCATTTGCGAAACATCCAGATGGCACCAACCAAAAAGGTAAAAATCACCAGAAAATAAGATTAAAACGTAGAGGTAGACAACTTGTCTGCCTCTATTTTTTTAGGCAGAAAATCCCCGAAAAATGTATAATTTATTCCTCCTGGCAATTAATTCTATAACACATTCATTTTTTCTTATTTTTGCAGCGTTTAGAAAATGCAACAATTCAGGAATTGCAGGCAATAATCTTGTAAATCCTGAGTTTATTCAATGAGTTAACAAAAAACTGCTTGAAGAAACGACTTTTACATACCATATTTCTGTTCTTATTGGTTTCGATTTTTGCCGGATGTTCCACCGAAAAAAACACCCGGGCATCGCGAGCTTTCCATAATGTTACTTCGCGTTACAATATTTATTTTAATGCCAACGAGGCAGTAAAAGAAGGTGTTGCAACTATTGACGAACGTATTGAAGACGACTTTACCCGCATTTTGCCTATTTATAAAGAAAGCGATCCCTCGGTTACACGATTGGTAAAATCAGATATGGATTATGCGGTTGTAAAATGTTCGAAACTGGTTGAAATTCATTCGATAACTAAAAAGCCAAAACGGAAACGTGGAGGTGGTTCGCGCAAATACCAGGACTTTGCCAGTCAGGACGAGTTTAACAAGTGGATAGATGATAGTTACCTGTTAATGGGTAAGGCCTATTTTTATCAGCATAACTTTTTTGCAGCAATCGATAATTTCTCGTATGTAGTACGTAAATACCCCGACGAAGAAACTGCGGATGAGGCACAGGTTTGGCTGATTCGTGCCTACACCGAGTTGGAACGTTACATTGAAGCCAACGAAGTAATTCAGGCCATTCAGGCTTACGATGATTTTCCGAAAAACCTGGAACGCGATTTTGCCATCGCAACAGCTTTCTACTATAAAAAGCAATTTGAGTACGATAATGCAATTCGTCTGCTTGATATTGCTATCGATAAAACTTTCTGGAAAAAGGATAAAGCCCGTTTGCAATACATAATTGCACAGCTTTACCAGGAACTGGGGCAGAATGAAGCCGCCGCCGCTGCTTTCAAAAAGGTTACCAGAATGAATCCTGACTACACCATGGCATTTAACGCGATGATTAATGCGGCCGGTGTATTTTCGGGAGAAGGAAATACCGAAGACCTGAAAAAGCAGCTAAATAAAATGCTGCGCGACAAGAAAAATGTCGATTTCCGCGACCAGATTTACTATGCCCTGGGGAACATATTTTTCCGCGAGGGAAATCGCGATGTTGCCAAAGATAATTACAAACAATCGGTAGCTTCGAGCTTTAAAAATCAATACCAACGGGCACTGTCGTCAATAACGCTGGCCGATATTTATTTCGAGGATTTGAATTACCGCGGTGCACAGTCGTATTACGATAGTGCAATGATTATTATTGACGAAACGTATCCCAATTACGATAATGTGTCGGCACGTTATAAAAGTTTAACCAGTTTGGTCGACAACCTGCTTACTGTTGAGCGTCAGGACAGCCTGCAAAAAGTGGCGAATATGCCCGAAGCAGAACGTGAAGCGTTGATTGCCTCTTTGATGAAGGAGGAACAGGAACGCCAGCGAAACATGGAAAATGTGGCTATGCAGGGCGCGCGAAGCCAGGGATATTACCGATCAAACCGCTACCGGATGGGAATGGGAAATTCAGGTGGCGGAGGCTGGTATTTTTACAATCCGCAAACCGTTTCGTATGGGCGTGTAACTTTCCAGCAACAATGGGGACGACGAACCCTTGAAGACGACTGGCGACGATCGAATAAAAAT
This sequence comes from uncultured Draconibacterium sp., assembly GCF_963676815.1. Lineage (NCBI taxonomy): Bacteria > Pseudomonadati > Bacteroidota > Bacteroidia > Marinilabiliales > Prolixibacteraceae > Draconibacterium > uncultured Draconibacterium sp. The sequence goes on along the minus strand of NZ_OY781365.1, from coordinate 1,871,641 downwards.
ACTGTGTCGATGGAAGAGGGAGAAGAGCTGGCAGAAATGGAGGAGGAAGAACAACGTGTGGAAGATCCGTTGAAAAAGGAATTTTATACACAGGATTTGCCATTAACCGATTCGTTGATGGCCGTTTCGCACGAGCGAATTCGTGATGCCTTATACAACGCCGGAAAAATATTTAAATCGGAATTTGAAGATTACGAACGATCGGCCGAAGCTTTTGAAGAGTTGATTGAGCGTTATCCCAACAATATTTATTTGTTGTCGGCTTATTTCGATTTGTACGACTTGTATGAATTAATGGGCGACAACGTAAAATCCAATTATTATCGCAACCTGATTATTTCTGAATATCCAAAAAGTAAGTTTGCACAGTTTCTGCAAAATCCAAATTTCTTTGTGGAAATGGCAGCTAAAACTGATAGCCTGAACCGCTTGTACCAGGAGACTTTCAGAAACTATAAACTGGGAAGATACCAAAATGTATTGTCGCTCGCCGGACAAATGAAAAGCATGGAGCCGGACACCGTCATTCTTCCGAAAATTGATTTTATGGCAATGGTGGCCGACGGTGTTTTAACCGATGTGCATAATTTTGAAGCCTTGCTAAAAGGTTACCTGGCCGAATATCCGGCAAAAGAACCATCACCGCTGGCACAGGAAATTCTTACGCTTATTCAGGACAGCACTTTAACCGATTATCAGAAACTGGTAGAAATGGGTTACATCAGCGAAGAAATTCAGAACGAAGAGTTGTTGCCCGAAAACTTTTTTGCCGACGATGAGTTTGGTGGTAAATTCAGTTACGACGAAGACTTGTTGCACTATTTTGTAATTGCCTATCCGCGCGATGAAGAGGATAACATCGATTTGAATCGTTTGAAGTTTGACATTGCCAATTACAACATCGACCATTACACTAAAATTGATTACGATATTGAAACAGAATACCTCGATGATAAGCTGGCCTTTTTGTTAGTGCGTTCAATGACAAATAAAGAAAACGCATTGATTTATCATGGCGCAATCATCAGAAAAGCTTCTGTATTTAAAACCCTGCAGGGAATTGATTACATGAACTTTGTAATATCGTCGACCAACTACCGGGCCATAATGGAAGAGCGCTCGACGGCCGATTACATGAAGTTCTTTGTGAAAAATTACAGCCGTTTTATCCGATCTAATTTTAGCGATGACGAAATGGATATCTCGCCTGAGGAGTTGATGGCACGCGCCGAAGCAGAAGAAAACGCCTTGAAAGAGCGCGGAACCTTTGTTACGGTAAAAGCTGGCCCAACCGGGTTATATGATACGAAAGTAGACACGACTCAGAATTTTGTGATTGCCGTAAAAGACAAAGGATTATCGTTGCGTCCGTTAATGCGCGGATTTGCCGACTTTAACCGCGATGAGTTCAGGTCGTGGAACCTGGCCTTGCAATTAAAAGAAGTGGGCGATTATCAGTTGCTGGTAGTTAAAGGAATACCGGCACTAAACGAGTCGATGTCGTATTTCCGCCGGGCAATTACAACACGTAGTTTGTTCGAGCCGCTTGGCCAGTCAACCTACCGCAACTTCCTTATAACGGATGATAACCTGCAAACCTTGCTCGACGAAAACAAGGTGGACGAGTACATCACTTTCTTCCGTAATAACTACATTCAGCGCCGGGCTTCAAGTTCGTCAGAGGCTGCCGGGAACCAGACTACAACACAAACCCAAACAACAACTACGCAAGCAGCCGAACCTGCAACTGTAGCTCAACCTGACGCTACTTCGGTGGATGATTTACCATACAACCAAATTGTTGAAGGACCACACCGAATTGTGTTTGTAATTCCTACTACCGGTGTATTCAAAGATGATTTTGTTCGTGGAATTGAAGCATACAATCAATCGAATTTTGCCAACTCGGGTTTCACCATCGAAGAGCAGCAACTGGATCAGGTTCGTCAGCTGATTATTGTTAAAGGTATGGAGGATGAGGCAACAGCGCGTCAGTATTTCAGTGTAGTGGTGCGTAACCGCGATTTGTTTGCTCCGCTGGGAACTGCGCAGTACCGTAACTTCCTGATTTCGGATGAGAACTTCAATATTTTCCTTCAGGAGAAGAATATCACCGAATACATGGACTTCTACAAACAAGTTTATCTGAATAAATAGAATACCTTTTCTTTTTCACGAATAACAGCACTTACTGTTAACTCTTAAAGTTTGTTAAGCACATACTTTAACGGCACCTTTTTTGTTCTTATCTTTAACTAGTTTGAATTAATGAGGACAGAAACAGAAAACAAAAAATTATGCGAAAGCGAAGCGGTTACATGGGTTTTAAATTTTTAATTAACTCATCAACCGGTAATTATAAAATTTAAGACGAATGAACAAGCCACGAATACTTTGGACAGACGACGAAATCGATCTCTTACGCGCACACATCATATTTTTACAGGAAAAAGGATACGAAGTTGAAACCGCTACCAATGGCCTCGATGCCATTGAAAAAGTGGAGTCGGGTTACTTCGATATAATTTTTTTGGACGAGAACATGCCGGGGATGACCGGCCTGGAAACACTGACAAAAATTAAGGATATTTCGCCCAATGTGCCGGTGGTAATGATTACCAAAAGCGAAGAGGAAAACATAATGGATGAAGCGGTTGGAGCGAAAATTGCCGATTACCTGATAAAACCGGTTAACCCGAAACAGATTTTGTTATCGCTGAAAAAGAACATCGATCAGAAGCGACTGGTTACTGAGCAAACTACATCGAAATACCAGATGCAGTTTGCACAAATTGGGATGAAAATAAACGACCGATTGACTTTTGATGAGTGGAAAGATATATACCGGCAACTGGTTTACTGGGAGCTGGAGTTGAGTGAATCGGAAGATTCAGCCATGGATCAGATTCTTACCATGCAAAAAGAGGAGGCCAACAAGGCATTTTTCAGATTTGTGAAAGAGAATTACCAGGATTGGTTTACCCGCGATTTTGAAGATCGTCCGATGTTGTCGCCCGATATTTTTAAGCACCGTGTTTTTCCACACCTTAACGATGGTAAAAAAACTTTTGTGCTGGTAGTTGACAATCTTCGTTACGATCAGTGGCGGATATTCAGTCCCGAAATAAATAACTATTTCCGTACGGTAACGGAAGACCTGTACTGTGGTATATTGCCAACAGCAACCATGTATGCGCGTAATGCCATGTTTGCCGGTTTAATGCCCTCCGAAATTGAAAAGTTGTATCCGCAATTGTGGCTCGACGATGATAACGAAGGACATAAAAACCGTAATGAAGAGGAGTTGTTGCGTAAACAGTTGGAGCGTTTTGCCCGCAAAGAAAGCCTGTATTTTGAAAAAGGATCGGGGGCTAAAAAAGAGCGTTGGGTACAGGATAACCTAAATAATATCTTGAAAAACGATCTTTCGGTGATGGTGGTGAATTTTGTAGATATGATTTCGCATGCCCGCACCGAAATGGACATGATTCGCGAGTTGGCCAATAACGAAAAAGCTTATCGCTCGTTAACGTTGAGCTGGTTTAAAAACTCGTCGTTGCTGGAGCTGTTGAAGTCGCTTGCCGACGAGGATATACGCGTGGTAATTACTACCGACCACGGAGCAATTCGTGTTGATAATCCGGTGAAAATTATTGGCGACCGCGAAACCAATACCAATCTGCGTTACAAGCTGGGTAAGAATCTGAATTTTAAATCGAAAAATGTGTTTGAGATACGCGATCCGAGAAGCATTTATCTGCCATCGCGAAATGTAAGTACCAGCTATGTATTTGCACAGGGAACCGACTTTTTCGCATATCCGAATAACTATAATTATTACGCAAATTATTACAAGGATACGTTTCAGCACGGAGGTATTTCAATGGAAGAGCTGATCATTCCGGTGATTACCTTGGATCCTAAAAAGTAGATTTATAAAACACAAGGCACAAAATCGAATTTCGAATGATGATTAACGATTTTTGATTGCGGAAGTGGAATAAAGTTTGCAGTCGCAGTTTTTAGTATGCAATAACGCAATAGAACAATTTACAGTAGTCAACAAAACTGTAAGTCGCAAAACAATCTATTGTGTCTTATGTGTTTCAGAACTTTGTGTCTTCGTGGCTTTGTATTTAGCTTTTGCTTCGTTTTACCACAAAATCCCCTTTTTCGGCGCCAACTTTTTGGCCGATGACCGGGCATTTTATCATCAGTAGGTAAAATAGTCGCGGATCGCTTTCATCCATTAAACCTTCAAAATTTCCCATGCCTTTTGAAATGATAAGATCGGCTGAGCGATAGATTTCCAGAAATTCCTTGCTTACCCGATGGAGTAAAGTTGAGGGCGTGTTATCGCCGTTGGTAATTAAGGTGGCAACCTTGTGCAAACCAACTTCACGGGCTTCTTTTAAGGTTGCATCGTTTAGCACCGGTTGATCGCGAACGGCAAATATTACATTCGGGTGATTAATGGTTTCCAGGAAGAGTTTGTCCATTACAATCTCGCCACAATTGTCGCCCAGGTATAAAATGGTTTTGGCTTTTTTAATTTCTGCTTTTAAGGCCTTTGAATCGTCAATGGCAAGCTCGGTTTGAAATACGCGCTCTATGGTTTCGTCTACATTAAAACGGTGTGTTGGCCCAAAATCGATAATGTTTCCGGCAATGGCGTAACGCAGTGCAGTGTCAAATTTATCGTCCGACTCTTCAACCTTTGTTTTGAATTCGTTGTAACGACTTAACAAAGCCTGGTTACTTTCCGCTTTTTCGGCAGCATACGGATCTTTAATCTCCGATTCCTTTTCCAGTTCATTTAAAATATTGCTGGTAATTTCTGGCGAAAAACTTTTATCGAGGTCGATGCCTGCAAGGCTTGAAATGGCCTTGCTAACAATCGAATTTCGTTTCTCTTCAGCAATTTCGTATTTATCCATACGTTTTTGCAGCGCTTTAACCTGGCAAATTAGGCATTCGTAGTTCATGCTAAAAAAAGTTTGAAGCCGGAACAGATGTTTTTAGTTCTGGTTCCGAAGTTCAAGCAAAGATAGCATAAGTTTAATACCTTGAAGGATTAAAATCTTTGGGAGAGAATAAAATAAAGATGAGTTAAATAGAATCTTTTACTGCCCCTTTTTCATTTGTGCATACAATTTATTAGCAAAAATAAAGTCCTCCAGTTTTTGATTTCCCGAATTCAGAATATCGTTTTTGGTACCTTCCCATTCTTTTTCTCCCTGCGAAATAAACAGCACCGATTCGCCAATTTCAATTACCGAGTTCATATCGTGGGTGTTAATAATGGTTGTCATTTCAAACTCCTTTGTAAGGTTCTGAATCAGCTTATCAATAACCGTCGCTGTTTCGGGATCGAGGCCAGAGTTGGGTTCGTCGCAAAACAGGTATTTCGGGTTTAGTGCAATGGCGCGGGCAATGGCCACACGTTTTTGCATTCCGCCGCTAATTTCGCTGGGCGAGAGTTTAAAAGCCTGTTTAGCAATGTTTACATGATCGAGGCAAAAGTCAACACGTTTTTGTTTTTCGGCCGAGCTCATTTCGGTAAACATCTCCAACGGAAAACGTACGTTGTCTTCCACCGAAATACTGTCGAACAAAGCACCACCCTGGAAAACCATTCCCACCTCGCGGCGCAGCACTTTGCGTTCTTTCTCGTTCATTTGGGTAAAATTGCGGTCGTTGTACCAAATCTCGCCACTGTCAACCTCAAAAAGCCCCAGTGTTGATTTCAGTAAAACCGTTTTCCCCGATCCACTTCGGCCAATAATCAGGTTGGTTTTCCCCTGCTCAAACACGGTTGAAATGCCTTTCAGAACCGTATTGCCGTCGAATGTTTTCACTATGTTTTTAAGTGTAATCATGTTATCAGGTTAATAGCAGACGGGTTAAAATTAAGTCGAAAAACAGGATAAGGATATTCGTGTTTACCACGGCTTTTGTACTTGCTTTACCTACTTCGAGCGCGCCGCCTTGCACGTAGTAGCCAAAATAAGCCGGCACCGAGGCCACTAAAAAACCAAACACCAGCGATTTTATAATCGAGAAAGTGATGTAGTACGGGTAAAACAACCACTGAATTCCGTCAATGTAATCCGGAATGGTAATTACGCCGGCAATGGGGCCGGTTACCAAACCACCCAGCAATCCGAAAAACACACTGATGATATAGAGGAACGGAAAGATAAAAACAACTGCAATTATTTTAGGAAGGATAAGAAAACTGGCCGAGTTAACGCCCATAATCTCCAGCGAATCGATTTGCTCGGTAACCCGCATCGTTCCAATTTCGGAAGTAATATTCGACCCTACTTTACCGGCCATAATAAGCGCCAGCATGGTCGACGAAAATTCGAGTAGCAGTGTATCGCGGGTACCCAAACCCACTAATTCTGAAGGGTACATCGGGTTTGCCATACTGTAGGCGAACTGGATGGTCATAATTCCACCAATAAAAATTGAAATGATGATAACGATACCCACCGAGTTTACTCCCAGGTTTTCAATTTCGTGAAACAACTGCCTGATGTACAGTTTGTGTTTCTCGGGTCGTGCAAAAACACGTTTCAGCATCGAAAAATATCGGCCTATGTGAAAGAAAAACCCCATTGTTTAAAGTTTCTTTGCTTTATGTAATCGGCTAAAATTACAACTTAATATGCGGAATCAAAATTTTTATGAATTTGAATCGGGCAGAGGCAACATTAACAAAATAATTCCGTATTTTCAAAGTTACAATCATAGTAGAGATTGATATTACGAACAAAACACATTCAGATGGCTAACAATTTTTGTGTGATAATGGCAGGTGGTGTAGGAAGTCGATTTTGGCCACTTAGTCGTACAGCACGTCCGAAACAATTTTTAGATATTTTAGGAACAGGAAAAACTTTTATTCAACAAACATACGAGCGTTTTCAGTCAATAGTACCCAACGAAAATTTTATTGTTGTTACCAATGCCTTGTACAAAGACCTGGTAAAAACGCAGTTGCCCGAACTTACCGACGGGCAGATTTTACTGGAACCATTACGCCGGAATACGGCACCTTGCTTAGCTTATGCAGCTAATAAAATTGCAACAATCGACCAGGAAGCCAATATTATTGTAACGCCGTCCGATCATTTGATTTTGAAAGAGGAGGAATTTCAAAAACAAATCAGAAACGGGTTAGAGTTTGCTGCCGAAAAACCTGCATTGCTAACGCTCGGAATTAAGCCCAACCGACCCGAAACAGGTTACGGATACATACAGGTGAAACGAAAAAAGGAGTTTCGCGACCTGGATAATCTGTATAAAGTGAAAACGTTTACAGAAAAGCCCAACGAAGAAATGGCGAAGATTTTTATCGATAGTGGTGAGTTTTACTGGAACTCGGGAATTTTTATTGCCTCGCTGTCAACCATGCTTGAATCGTTGCAGCAACACCTTACCGAAATTGCCCTGAAATTTGAACAAGGCCGCAGCAAAATGAATACGGCGAGCGAGGAGCCTTTTATTCGGAAAACTTACTCGGAATGCCAGGCCATATCAATTGATTACGGCATTATGGAAAAGGCAAAAAATGTGTATGTGCTTACTGCTGATTTTGGCTGGAGCGACCTTGGAACCTGGGGATCGTTGTACGAAAACAAAGAAAAAGATGAACTGGGAAATGTCATCAGGGCCGATAACGTTATGTTGTACGATACTGCCAATTGTATTGTCGATATTTCGAAAAATAAAATGGCAGTCATTCATGGTCTTGACGGTTATATTATTGCCGAACGCAACGACACGTTAATGATTTGCCGCCGCGATGATGAAGATCAGATAAAGAAGTTTGTTACCGATGTTCGCATTCAAAAAGGCGATTCGCTGGTATAGCTTTATCCCAAAACCCAAAAGATTGCTAGTTTCCGTTTGGGAGTTGTCCCAAAGCATAAAAGACTGCTAGTTTCCGTTTGGGAGTTATCCCAAAGCATAAAAGACTGCTAGTTTCTGTTTGGGAGTTGTCCCAAAGCTTAAAAGTTGGCCGGCAGGCTGTGGGAGTACTCCCACAACACGAAAAATGTTTTTCCCCGGGGTATGATACCTTATGAATAATCGGCCAGAACAATTCTAACAATAAAAAACGGGTAGCCATTTTTAGGCTACCCGTTTTTTTTTCGCAGAATAATTTTATTCCGAAACTTCCGGTTTAACCGGCTTATTGTCTTCCGGTAAATTACCGGTCCATTTTTTAATGGTATAATTTATCCGGATAGTAATCATATACATTACCGGAGAGAGTAGCAGTGTTAAGAAAGTGGCAAAGGTTAGACCAAAAATAACGGTCCACGACATTGGCCCCCAGAACGCAACACTCTCGCCGCCAAGTGTAATTTGCGGATCGAAACGCGAGTACAGCGTAAAGAAGTTAAAGTTTAAACCAATTGCCAGCGGCAGCAAACCTAAAACGGTAGTAATTGCTGTTAACAATACCGGGCGTAAACGTGTTTTTCCGGCTTCTACCAGTGCATCAATCTGTACATGTTTTGGTAAAAAAGCTTTCTCGGAATAACCCAGTTCTTTGCGTTTGCGCACCCGTGTCAGATCAATGTAATCAATCAGTACAATACCGTTGTTTACCACAATTCCGGCCAGCGAAATAATACCAATACCCGTCATAATTACCACAAATTCCATTTTAAAGATTCCCAAACCAAGGAAAACTCCGATGGTACTGAATACAACAGTTGCAATAATAATTGCCGGGCGGATAAACGAGTTAAACTGCGTTACCATAATAATCATGATCATGGCCACAGCAATAATCAATGCATAAATAAGGAACTGCATACTTTCGGCCTGCTCTTGTTGCTCGCCCGAAAACTCGTAAGTGTAGCCCTCCGGCATTTCATAGTCTTCAAGCAGCTGCGCAATACGGTTGTTAATTTCGTTGGCATTGTAGCCTTCAACAACTCCCGAAGTTATGCTAATAACACGTTTATGATCGACACGACTGATTTTATCGTATGATGTTGAATACTCAAACGAAGCTACCGACGAAATTGGAATTTTACTTCCGTTTACCGGAATTTTCTGGTTCATAAGTGTAGAAACATCGTTGCGGTATTTTTCATCTAAACGAACAAAAATATCGTATTCATCCTCGCCATCTTTAAACTGGCTTGCTTCGTATCCATAAATCGAGTTACGGAAAGCCATAGCAATTTGCTGGGTCGACAGTTCGTACAAACGTGCCTGTTCGCGATCAACCTCAATAAGCATTTCGGGCTGGTTGGTATTAATGTTTAGTTGCAACTCGTCAATTCCCGGAATGTTATCATCTTCAATAATACGCAGAAAATCGTCGGTGATTCGGATCAGCTGGTCATACTCATCGCCCGATACATCTATACTAACCGGGTCGCCGGTTGGTGGTCCCTGATCATCCTTTTCAACAAAAATCTTTGCACCAACAAAACCATCAAGGTTTTTGGCAATATCCTGCATAATTATCGAGGTGTTAATGCCATCGCGCAGTTTGTATTCAACAAACGAAACCGAGGTAAGCGACTTGTTCGGACTCTCCTCGTTATTGCTGAACATTCCACCACTCATTCCAACACCAACGTTGGTGGTAACCGATTTAACAATGTGGTTAACCGGCTTTATGGTTTCTTTTATAATATTTTCCACCTCGCGCGAAACTTCATCGGTTTTTTCGATTGAAGTTCCCAGTGGCAATTCCATGGTTACATAAACGGTTGTTGGATCGGTTTCAGGAAAGAATACCATTTTTGGGTTGCTGCCAAAATAGAAGCCCACTGAAAACAGGAGCAACAAAAATGTTCCGCCAAAGTAAATGTATGGCCACGGACCGGTTAACGCATGACGCAGCTGTTTGGTGTACATGTGCTCGAGCCATACCAGGAATTTGGTTTGAAACCAGCGTGCCACCGGACGTAAAACAAACAGGTTGGCAACCATTAAAAAGGCTACTGTTGCCAGCAGGTTTCCAAGTAAGAAAATCTTGGCTACGTAAAATAAAACTGATATTCCGGCAAAAATGCCTGCATTTCGCAACACCTTTTTTACGTTCATTTTCCGGTTAATATCATCCACTTTCATGAACGATGAAATAAATGCCGGGTTAATAATCAGCGCTACAAACAGCGATGAGGCAAGGACAACAATCAATGTTTGTGGAAGAATGCTCATGAACTCGCCAATTATTCCTTCCCAGGCCAATAGCGGGAAGAAAGCCGCAAGTGTTGTTAGTGTTGACGAAATAATTGGGAAGGCAATTTCGCTTACCCCTTGTTTGGTTGCTTTTGATAAGGGATTACCTTCGCTAAACAGTCGGTACACATTTTCAACCACAACAATGGCGTTGTCAACCAACATTCCAAGTGCAAGTATCAATCCGTAAAGTACCATCGAGTTGAGTGTAATTCCGCTTTGTTGCAGAATAACAAACGACAGGAACATGGACAGCGGAATGGCCAAACCGGCAAAAAGTGCGTTGCGGAATCCGAGGAACAAAAACAGTACAAATGTCACCAGGATCATCCCCAGAATAATACTGTTTTCAAGGTTCGAAATGGTGTCTTCAATGTAGTGGGTCATATCGTCGGTAACAACTACATCAAGGTCTTTCGGAATTTGTCCGCGTGCTTTCAGCTGGTCGATGGCGTTGAGCACATTTTGGGACGCAGCAAGAATATTTTCGCCCGATTTTTTGGTAATCGACAAAGTAATTACCGGTTGGTCGTTCAGTCGGGCAATGGTTGCCTGTTCCTTATAGCCGTCAACAACGGTTGCCACATCGCGAATGTAAACAGGTTTACTATTGTTTACTTTTATAATGGTATTGGCAATTTGGTCGATGCTGGTATAATTGGCATCGGTACGTATTGTTCTTCGGGTTTGGTCGGCAGTAAACTGACCGGCTCCCATACTAATATTTTCCAGTTGTATGGCAAAGGCAACATCTTCAAAAGTTAACCCAACCGCATCGAGTTTATAGGGATCGATATTAATCTGGATTTCGCGTTCTTCAATACCACGAATGTTGGCTTCCGAAATTTCTTTGTAGCCTTCAAATTCGTCCTGCATTATTTCGGCATACTTTTTCAGGTCGCGCATGTTGTACTCGCCCGAAACGTTTACGTTCATAATGGGGTATTCCGAAAGATCGAAATCGGTTACATACGGATCGCTTGGCAGGTCGTTTGGTAATTCCGACTTTGCCTGGTCAACGCGGTCTTTTGTATCCTGCAATGCCTGTTTTATGGTAACATTTGTGTTGAACTCAACAATAATGGTACTCACATCCTGGTACGATGCCGAGGTTACTTCTTTCACGCCTTTTAGCCCTTTCAGTTCTTTTTCGATAGGGCGGGTACACAGGTTTTCAATGTCAACCGGCGAGTTTCCGGGATACAAAGTTTGTATGAAAATGTACGGAACAACAATCTCGGGCATAGCCTCGCGGGGCATTTGCTGGTACGAGAAGATTCCGAATAAAACCAACAAGGCAGTGAAAATATACACTGTGGTTTTATTTTTTAGCGCAAGAAACGTTGGTTGAAACTTACGCGTTATTTCAGATTTATGTTTTTCAGTTTCTTTCTCCATTTTGAAGAATTTTTAGGTATTGTTTAATTGATCTTAACAGCTGTTCCGTTAACAACCTGGTTATAGCCTTCAGAAATAACCTGTGTTCCTGCAGTTAGTCCTTCTGTAATCTCAGTCATGTTGTTATTGCTAACGCCCGGAGTTACGTACACTTTTTTAGCCACATTTTTTCCTTCAGCGTTTTCAACAACATACAGGTAGTGTCCTTTAAAGTCTTCTTTAATATAAAGCGAAGGCACAACAATGGCCGACTCGTTTACATAGTCGCGCATTGAAAGAACCGAAACCAGGTTTGGTTTAATCAGGTTCGATTCGTTATCGATGTTGATACGAACGCGGAATGTGCGGTTGTTCGGATCGATGGTATTTCCGATTTGGTTAATTTTTGCATGAACCGTTTTGTCAAGTGCCGGGAAACGAATTTCAACATCGTCGCCTTTATGCACTTTGGTAATATATGTTTCGGAAATGTCGCCGTAAATTTTAATGTTGCTGGTGTTAATTACCTTGGCAAATGGTGATTGCGGACTTCCAATATTTCCTTTCTCCTGGTAAACAATATCTACCACTCCGTTGATTGGCGATTTAACTTCGGCCATTTCAATTTGGGTGTACAAGCTGTTAATTCTTTTCTCAAGACTTTCCTTGTTGTTTTTGGCTTGCAGGTATTCCATTTCGGAGCCAATATTCTGATCCCACAAATTTTTCTGACGCTCGTAGTTGGTAACCGCCAAATCCAATTGTACTTTAAGTTCTTCAACCGATCGTTCCAATACGTCGGTATTCAATCGTGCAAGAACCTGACCTTTGTTTACCTGCTGTCCTTCGGTTACCAGCACTTCTTTTATAATACCAGCTGATTCAGGACTAACATCAACATCCTGTTCGGCTTCAACTTTTCCGGTAACTTCAATAAAGTGTTCAAAAATTTGGTTGTCAACAACCGTAGCTTTAATATTTACCAAATCTTCTTTTTCGTTGGCTGTCAGTTCGCTTTCGAGCGTATGAATTTGTTGCTCGAGTGCATGAACTTGTTGCTTTAATTCCTGTAGTTGTTTTCGTTTAGCGGCTTCGTCGGTAACAGTTGTGTTTCCGCAAGCCGAAACTATTAGGGCGGTTGTTAGAATGAATAAAATCTTTTTCATCGTATGTAATTTTTTTGTTTTCGTTTATAATGCGCCGGCGGCTTTTTTCAGGTTTAAATCGGCTTGCAGTAACGACATGGTTGAGCTTACCAGTTGTTGCCAGGTGCTTATATATTGGCTTTCCTGTTGCGATAGCTCGGCACTGCTTATCATTCCGTTGTTAAACTTAATGTGCGATTTATCTAAAATACTTTTTGCCAAATCGCGGTTTTCGCGTGTGTTAATAAACTGTTCGCGAGCTGTCTCCATTTCTGCTGATGCGGTTAAAAAATCTTTCTGAAGTGTAATCTCGGTGTAGTGCATATCGTTTTGTGCTTTATCAAGTTCAATACGAGCTTGCTGCACTTTCGAGCGTTTATTTCCGGAGTTAAAAATTGGAATAGAAGCCTGAAAACCAATCAGCGATGATGGGAACCACTCTTCTTTAAATAGGTTGGCCTTGTTGCCGTACGATGTTCGGGTATAGCTGTAAAATGCATCGAACCGTGGCAAATAGGCTACCTTTTCCAAACGATATAGTTTCTCCGAAACTTCAAAATTCGACTGGGCCAGTCTGTAATCAATATGGTCAACCATTTCAAGATCGATCGTATTCATTTCTTTTACCAGCGGCGAAACAAAAACGTCAAGATCGTCAGTTAAATCAATCTGCTGGTTTAAATTGTAACCCATCGTATATTTCAGAACTGTTTTGGCAATCTTTAATTCTCTATTCGAGCGTAGTACTTCGTTTTCCGCATTTTTCTGTAAAATTCGTAATTGGTCAACATCCTGTTCTTCCCGAAAACCGTTGTCGTAATAAACCTTGGTTTCTTCGTATAAACGAGTACTGTTTTCAAGGTTCTCCATCATTACTTCGCGATAACGTTCGCTAATTAATACCGTGTAGTACGCTTGTGCTACTGCATTACGAATATCAATTTCCGTTTTTTCGTTAGCTTGTTTTGCCAGGTTTAGGTATAGCTCTGCCGAGCTAACACCAACAAGCCACGAGCCATCGAATATTTGTTGCGATACGCTGAACCCGAAGTCGGCGCTGTAATCCTGACCAAATTTTACCGGCATGTAGGTACCCGGCTCTCCACCAAAAAATTCTCCGGGAATTAGCGAAACAGGAAGATTCAGAAACCAATTGTAATTGGCCGACGCTGATACCTGCGGTAATCCGGTTGTAATGGTTTCCCAAACTTGTTTTTGGGCAATGGTTACATCTTGTTTCGTATTAAACAAAACGTACGAGTTTTGCATGGCATATTGTGTGGCCTGGTCGAGCGAAAACCTGGTGTTTTCTTCCTCTTGTGCTTTCAGCGACAGTCCCACAACTGACAAGAATAAAAACAAGATTAGTTGTTTAATTTGTTTCTTCATACTGAACTTTGTTTAGCTGTTTTTTATAATATTTTATTCCTTTTTCGTTACAAATAGCATTCATGTGGTAATCCATCACGCTGTCGAAAAATGCGAGCGAATTCACTTCGTATTCTTCAAAAATTCCATAATCAGGATTCATGGTAAATAACATTCGGCCCACCTGCAGTTTGGCGATAAAATACGGATCGAGATCGGTACGGTAAAAGCCTTGGCTCATGCCCTGTTTCAGATTATCGATGGTATTGGTAAATATTCGTTCGCGTTTAACTTCGTTAATCTTCTTATACAGCTCGGGGTAGTACTTTTTTAAATCCTTTTCAATTCCGTTGTTGTAGAATTTATAAATGAATGCCACATGTTTGCGTATTAAAAGCATACTGTCGATGGCATTTTTATCGTCAAGCTGTTTGAATGTTTCGCCACTTTCTTCCAAAAAAAATTCAATAACCTGGGTAACCAGGTCTTTTTTGTCGGAGAAATACTGGTACAACGTTTTTTTTGAAATGCCAAATTCGGCCGCCACATCATCCATTGTAATAGCGCGTATTCCATGCTTAAAATAAAGCCGTCCTACGTTTTCAATGATATATTTCTTTTTTTCTTCCACGTGGCAAAAGTATTGTTTTTTTGCTAGGAAACTTTGTCGATATAAAAAGTTTACTTAAAGTTTAACTTACAATGTTCCTAAAATTGAGCACTTTTATGTACATATTAAGGAAATGTAAAACTATTTTGTTTTAAAAAGTTTCCTTGGGGTAAATCGGTAAGTGGCGAATATTTACCAATTAATGGCGATTATTCTATTGTGGAAAAAGAAAGGATTTTGCAATTATGAGGTCTTGTGGCCAGGTAATTTTAATGTTTTCGCGGTTTCCTTCAACAAGATTAATTTTGTGTCCGGCATTTTCGAGAACGGAAGCATCGTCGGTAAAATTTTCGTGTTTAGCCTTTCTATACGCCTCTTTTATGGATTGAACATCAAAAGTTTGTGGTGTTTGTACCAAGAAATAGTTGCTTCGGTCTACTGCTTTATTTCCGCTTTTATCGGAATAACGAACCGACTCGGACGGAGGAACAACAGGCAAAGCGTTTCCCGATTTTTTTGCTTCGGTAAAACAGTGCTTAATAGTTTCTTCCGAAACCAGCGGACGAACACCGTCGTGTATAAAAACAATGCCCTCTTCATCAATTTTTTCCAGCCCGTTTTTTACAGATTGAAACCGGTTTTCGCCACCAAATGCAAGTTTGTATTTGGTGTTAAATGTGTGCTTTTCGCAGAGTTTGTTCCAGTGTTCAGTTTGGTTTTTAGGTAAAACCAGCACAAATTCAATTTTAGGATCAAAACGCCGAAAGGCTTCAAAAGTGTACATTAAAATGGGCTTCCCTTCAATTTCGAGATATTGTTTCGGAACAGCAGATTCCATTCTGTTTCCGCTACCGCCCGCAACAATTAAAGCAAACTTTTTTGGCATCAGTTCTGTTTTTGTCTACATTGAAAGCTAAAATAGTGCAAAATATTCTACTATGGAGAAAGTTCTTGGATTTTTAAAACAGTTGGCAGAAAACAACAACCGCGAGTGGTTTAACGATAACCGGAAATGGTACGAAGAAAGCAAGGAAAAAGTAATTTTTCTTACCGATGTATTAATTAATGAGATTGGTGAATTCGATCCCGCTGTGCGAGGATTATTACCTAAAGACTGTGTTTTTAGGATTTTTCGCGATGTGCGCTTTTCGAAAGATAAACGCCCGTATAAAACAAATTTTGGCAGTTTTGTATGTAAAGGTGGCCGTAAAAGTATGAACCCGGGTTATTATTTTCATTTGGAACCCGGTGGTTGTTTTGTTGCCGGCGGAATTTATATGCCGCCCTCTCCGGTATTAAAATCAATCAGAAACTATGTGGCAAATCATGGCGATGAGTTGTTGGATATTATAAATGAGCCTGATTTTAAAAAAGAATTTCCGGAAATGTTTGATGATAAATTGAAGTTAGCACCAAAAGGTTTTGCAAAGGATCATGAGCACATTGAGTTGCTAAAATATAAATCCTTTATCTACTCAAAAACGCTGGGAGAGAACGAGGTAACTGGCGATAATTACATTAAGCAGTTGGTAAAGTTCTACGAGCAACTTTATCCGCTCAACGTGTATTTATACGAAGCATTGGCCCGGTAGTTATTTTTATAGCATCTTAATAGTGGTAAAATGGGGTTACTTTTTTCGCTTTTACGGAATATATATAGTATAAGACCCTTATTTTTTATCTTCCCGATTTCAATGAAATGCCCCGGTTGTTCTAACCGGGGTTCTTTATTTATAGCCGTTATTTATAACCGTTCAATACTGAGGTGGTTAGCAATGTATCATGTTTTTCAAAGTCGAAAGAATTCCTATTTTTGCAGCCATTAAATATCAATTCTTTTAATTTATACACTATGAAAAAATTACTACTTGCAATGGCATTTGTTGCATTTGTTTTTTCTGTTAAAGCCCAAAATGTACAGTTGCATTACGATTTCGGAGAGGGTCGGAAAATGCTAACTACCACAGTTGAAATGTTTCGTCCGGATGCTTACGGATCAACATTCTTTTTTGTTGATATGGATTACGGCGCCGAAGGAACCGGTATTGATAATGGAATATCATTAGCATACTGGGAAATTGCACGTGCTTTTAAGTGGAACGAAACCCAGAAATTTATGCCTCGTGTTGAATACAACGGCGGAACAATGAAACTGGCACCTGCAGAAGCGCCCTGGGTTCCAATCGAGAACTGCTGGCTGGCCGGTGTAGAACGTACCTGGGCTTCAGCCGATTTTTCTAAAATTCTGACTTTACAAGCGAACTACAAATACATTAAAGATAAAGAAGATGCAGCTTTTCAGTTAACCGCTGTTTGGACTGTGCAAATGGCAGAAGGCAAAGTAACCTTTACCGGTTTTGCCGATTTCTGGAAAGAAGAAATGTTTTGGGGAACTGATTATCGTTTCTTAGCCGAGCCACAATTGTGGTACAACCCTTGTAAAAACTTTTCGTTTGGTACAGAAATAGAACTTAGCAATAATTTTGTAGGCGATGAATTTGCTGTAAAACCTACCTTGGCTGTTAAATATACATTCTAAAACCTGAATTTATGATCGATAAGTTTTTTAATATCAGCGGTCGTGGTTCATCTTTTAAAAAAGAAATTATTGGTGGAGCCACCACGTTTCTTACCATGGCGTACATCATTTTTGTAAACCCATCGATTTTGGGCGATGCAGGAATGGATAGAAATGCTCTTATTACAGTTACAATTGTAGCTTCTCTGGTTGGTACTCTTTTGGCCGGTATTTGGGCAAAAGTACCATATGCAATGGCACCGGGAATGGGATTGAATGCCTTTTTTACCTACACGCTTGTTTTGGGGGCCGGCGTTGAATGGCAAACAGCACTTGGAGTTGTGTTTATCTCGGGGGTAATATTTTTAGCGCTAACAGTGACCGGTATTCGCACCAAAATTATTCATACTATTCCGTTGGCATTGCGTTTGGCAACCGGAGCCGGTATTGGATTATTTATCTCGTTTATTGGTTTTAAAAATATGGGACTGGTTGTTGCCAATCCATCAACTTTTGTGGGCCTTGGCGAGTTTACTCCAACCTTGTTAATTGGTTTGGCCGGTTTAATTATTACGGCTATTCTTGAGGTGAAAAAAGTACGCGGTGGTATTTTCTACGGAATTATTATTACCACCATAATTGCTGTTATTGCAGGTGAGGTTCATGCTCCCGAAGCATTTGTTTCGTTGCCTCCATCAATGAGTCCGGTAATGTTAAAATTAGATATCTTATCGGCGCTTAGTTTTGGATTAATGGGTGCAGTTTTCTCGTTTATGTTTGTCGACCTTTTCGATTCGGTAGGAACAATTGTTGCCTGTTCGTACGAAGCCGGTTTTGTTGACAAAGACGGAAAAGTGGAAAATGTAGATCGTATTCTGGAAGCTGATGCTGTAGCAACTGTTGCAGGATCGTTGTTAGGAACAAGTACAACAACAACCTACATCGAATCAGCATCCGGAATTGCAAATGGTGCCAAAACAGGTTTTGCTTCGGTTATAACTGCAGCGTTATTTTTCCTTGCATTGTTTTTTGCTCCGCTGATCGGTATTGTTCCCGGTTATGCAACTGCTCCGGCACTTGTAATTGTCGGAGTTTACATGTTCAAGAATATTAAGCAGATTAACTTTGCTGATTTCTCGGAGGCGATACCTGCATTTCTTACCATAATTCTTATGCCTTTAACATACAGTATTTCCATTGGTTTATCGTTTGGTTTTATCTCGTATGTTGTGCTGAAAGCAGTAGCCGGTAAGTATAGCGAAATTTCGTGGCTGATGTGGGTTATTGCCGTTTTATCGGTTATTAACTTATGGTTTGGCGTTTAAAATTCAAACTCAATAATATTAAAAAGGATTGTCAATTGACAATCCTTTTTTTGTACTTTTATTTCGCTTTTGAGGCATTAGCTCAGTTGGTTTAGAGCATTACCTTGACAGGGTAGAGGTCACTGGTTCGAATCCAGTATGCCTCACAAAAAAGGAAGCGATTATTTTAATTGCTTCCTTTTTTTATGGGGTCAATTGTTATTTACTCCTCCAAATGGTTTGTACTAAAATAAGCCATTTCACGTACAATTTTGCCATCATCATTAAAGGAATGTGACAACATCAATGGCATCACAAATTTCTTTCCGCTTTCTTCTTCGGTATACGAATAATTCCACCACGAGTAAACTACATAACCGTTATTCAACTCGTAAAAAATGCAATCGGGGTAACCAATTTGTTCAAAATGAATATCTTTTCGTGTATCAAAGTGACTAGCAACATCTGCAGTTCTTTCTTACAGGTTCATGCTTTTATCCCAGCCTCCTGCCAAGCTGCTGAATATAGCATCTTCGGTAAAAAATTGTTGTAGTTTATCAACATCTTCGGCGGCGTAGGCATTTAGTAACTTCCTAACTGTTGCAATGTGTGGGTGGTTAATATACACCTTCCCGTTCTCTCGAGTAGTTTGAGCGTCTCGAATGTTTTCAAAAACATTATTGTTATAATATTGAATAAAGGCTTCAATTTTTCCTTCATCATTAAATGCATAAAGACAGTGGAGATGGAGATCAAGATTTATTCCCGTTTCTTCATTTGTTCCGGTTAGTATCAACCAGTCCTGAACCCAGGTATTCGCATCTTTATATTCTATGGCATCGGGATAAGCGCCAGGCGAATCTTTAACATCAAAATTTACAAAGTTTTCGTTCCACCAACTCGTGTTATTACTAAAGGTTTCTGCGGTGGTTTTCCAGTCATTTCCGTTTCTTACGATCGTTATAGAATCGGCAAAAAAAGTCTTCACTTTTTCAGTATCGCCATTTTTTACGGCATCCCAAAGTGCTCTTGTTTTATCAATGGTTTCATGTTCGTTAAAAACAGTACCATTTTTCTTTTGTGCAAAAAGTGTGCTTGCAAGGAGGGTTAAGATTAGTAAAACAGCAAAATTTTTCATAATGTAATATTTGGTTAATAATTCAGAAAAATTCCGGTTTCATTCACTTAACTAATTGGATTATTTTCTTCAATTTACGGAATACCAAATAAAAAAGAAAATTTAACGAGTTGTAAGATGCAGAAATACAGAATGATAGGGTCAGTTCTTTATAGCGTGTAAAATTTGTATATGGGGTAAGTTATTGATTGTCAGATCAAATAAAGAAAAAAAGACCTTAAATAAATATAAATATGTAATTGGCTTAATTTTCAGACTTTTGAAACAAAATGTTCTATATAACTTAATTAGTCATTGTGACTAAGTGTATATTATTTTAAAATCCGACATTTTACCTTATTTTTAGATTCATATTAAATCAACTGTGCAATGTTAAACAAATCACGTAGAAATTTTATCTCAACAGCATCGTTGGCAGGAATAGGGTTATTACTTTCATCGCCATTAAGTTATGCGGCCAAAAATGCACAGAATTATGATTCATTAAAAGGGAAGAAAATCCTTTTTGTTTATGGAGGCTGGAAAGGTCATGAACCTGATGAGTCGGTTGATGTTTTTGTTCCGTGGTTAAAATCGGTAGGAGCAGAGGTAGTTGTTTCGGATGATTTAGATAGTTATGTTGATAATAAGTTGATGAACTCGGTTGATTTAATCATTCAATCCTGGACAATGGGAACGATTACCAATGAACAGCAAAAAGGTTTGTTAACGGCGATTAAAAATGGTGCCGGAATTGCGGGCTGGCATGGCGGAATTGGCGATTCGTTTCGGAATAATCCCGAGTACCAGTTTATGGTTGGCGGGCAGTGGGTAGCTCACCCTGGTGGAGTAATTGATTATTCGGTGCAGATTACTGACAAAGATGACCCAGTAACAAAAGGATTGAACGATTTTAGCATGCATTCGGAACAATATTATCTGCATGTCGATCCGAATGTAAAAGTGTTGGCTACAACTCAGTTTACGGGAGAGCATTCCTCGTGGATTGATGATTGTGTGATGCCGGTAGTTTGGAAGAAATACTATGGAAAGGGACGCGTGTTTTATTCGGCACTGGGCCATGTGATGAGTGATTTTGAAGGATATGAAGTATTTGAAATTATGAAACGTGGAATTCGCTGGGCAGCAGAAAGTAAATACGCGCCAAAAGAAAAGTTGGTGAGCCCGGTTTATAAATAAAAAAACCGCCCTTTTTACAAAGAACGGTTTCCCAATATTTTTATAAAAACGAGTTATCCGTTTAATGCTTCGGCACCACTTACAATTTCCAGAATTTCGCCTGTAATTGAAGCTTGTCGTGCTTTGTTGTATTCCAGGGTAAGCGATCCGATTAGCTCAGTGGCATTATCAGTTGCCTGGTGCATCGCTGTCATTCGGGCGCCGTGCTCGGCAGCATTTGAATCAAGCAAAGCTTTGTAAAACTGAATTTTTAACGAACGAGGAATAAGCTCTTCAATGATGTGCTCTTTCGATGGTTCGTAAATAAAATCATAATTACCGTCCTCTTCGCCTTCTTCCATTTCAACCGGAAGAAATTGCTCGGCAGCCTGAACCTGAACAGCAGCGTTTTTAAACTGGTTATATACCAGTTCAATTCGGTCGTAATGTTTGTCGGCAAACGATTTCATCGATTCTTCTGCAACTCTCGAAACATTCTCAAAAGTAAGCTCATCAAACAATTCATTTTCGTCGGCAACAACGTTGTAACCGCGGTGTTTTAGCTGGCGAGCTCCCTGTTTGCCAATGCACATAAAATCGAGGTTTCCCAATTGAAGTTGCTGAGCATATTTTGTGTTAGCTACCTCAATCGCTTTTTTGCTAATGTTGGCATTAAAACCACCACATAAACCACGGTTCGACGACACCAGAATCAAGAGCACTTTTTCAGGAATGCGAGATTGTGTGTATACCGAATCCTCAACGTTCTCAAGGCTGGCACTCAACGACGTAAGAATATCGTGCAATTTTTCCGCATACGGCCTGATTTGCAATATGGCATCCTGTGCTTTTTTTAACTTGGCAGCCGAAACCATTTTCATGGCACTGGTTACCTGCCGGGTAGTTTTTACCGATGCTATTCGAGTACGTATTTCCTTTAATCCAGCCATATCTTATTGATTGAAAGATGGATTTGGAGAAGGACTGAATTCAATCCTTCATTCCATCAACATATCAGTCCTTGTTATTTATATTTTTCTGCTGTTTCAGCAGCTACTTTTCTAATGGTTTCTTCAATTTCTGGTGTCAGTTTACCGGCTTTTAGTTCATCAAGAACCGGGCGGTGCGACATTTCCATTGTTTCCAGAAAGTCAGCTTCAAACTCTTTCACTTTATCGATTGGCACACTACGAAGCAGCTCGTTGGTACCGCAATAAATAATTGCCGCCTGGTGTTCAACTTTTACAGGAGAATACTGACCTTGTTTCAGAATTTCAACGTTTTTACGTCCCTTGTCGAGAACGCGCATTGTTGCAGCGTCAAGATCGGAACCGAATTTAGCAAACGCTTCCAGTTCGCGGAATTGCGCCTGGTCGAGTTTTAATGTTCCCGAGATCTTTTTCA
Organism: uncultured Draconibacterium sp.; assembly: GCF_963676815.1. Taxonomy (NCBI): domain Bacteria; kingdom Pseudomonadati; phylum Bacteroidota; class Bacteroidia; order Marinilabiliales; family Prolixibacteraceae; genus Draconibacterium; species uncultured Draconibacterium sp. The sequence continues at coordinate 1,849,398 of NZ_OY781365.1, read as the reverse complement.
TCGACTTGATCTGTGCACTACCTCCAACACGCGATACCGAGATACCTACGTTAATCGCCGGACGAATACCCGAGTTAAACAGGTTTGATTCCAGGAAGATCTGTCCGTCGGTAATTGAAATTACGTTGGTTGGAATATATGCAGAAACGTCACCAGCCTGAGTTTCAATAATAGGAAGTGCAGTTAACGAACCACCACCTTTTACTTTGTCTTTCAAACATTCCGGTAAGTCGTTCATGTCTTTTGCAATTTCATCCGATTCGATGATTTTTGCTGCACGCTCCAATAAACGTGAGTGCAAATAGAAAACGTCACCCGGATAAGCTTCACGGCCCGGTGGACGACGAAGCAACAACGATACCTCGCGGTACGAAACAGCTTGTTTCGAAAGATCATCGTAAATAATTAATGCATGACGACCGGTATCGCGGAAATATTCACCGATAGCGGCACCTGCATATGGTGCGTAAAACTGCAACGCTGCAGGATCGGATGCTGTTGCGGTAACAATTACCGAATAATCCATTGCGCCTGCTTTTTCAAGCGTTGCGGCAATGTTTGCAACAGTAGAACCTTTTTGTCCAACTGCTACATATATACAGTAAACAGGATTTCCCTGTTTGTAGAATTCGCGTTGGTTAATAATAGTGTCGATGGCTACTGCTGTTTTTCCTGTCTGACGGTCGCCAATAATCAACTCGCGCTGACCGCGGCCGATCGGAATCATCGCATCAACAGCTTTCAATCCTGTTTGCAGCGGTTCTTTTACCGGCTGACGGAAAACAACGCCCGGCGCTTTTCTTTCCAAAGGCATCTCGAAAAGTTCGCCGCTAACAGCGCCTTTTCCATCAATTGCTTCACCAATGGTGTTCACCACGCGACCAAGCAAGCCTTCACCTACATTAATCGACGCAATACGGCGTGTACGTTTTACCGTGTCGCCTTCTTTAATTTCTTCTGAAGGTCCTAAAAGTACCGCACCAACATTGTCTTCTTCAAGGTTTAATACAATGCCTTTCATGCCGCTCTCGAATTCGATCATTTCGTTCGATTCCACGTTCGAAAGTCCATAAATACGTGCAATGCCGTCGCCGACTTGCAGAACGGTACCAACTTCTTCCAGTTCGGCTACCGATTTAAATCCTTCGAGTTGTTGCTTAAGAATTGCAGATACTTCAGCAGGTTTTATATTAGCCATCTTTTATTATTTTTTGCTTGTCGTTTTCGTTTATAATTCGGTTTCTAACAAGGTCTGTTTTACCTTGCGTAATTGTGTTGCCACGCTGGCATCATACTGTTTATCATCTAATCGCAATACCAGGCCACCAAGAATTTCAGGATTTACCTGAGCCGCCAACTCAATCGTTGCATTCAGTTCTTTGCCCAGCAGTTCTTTCACTTTTTTAAGTGTAGAAGCGTCAACCTCGGAAGCAGTTGTAAGAACGGCCGATTTTATATTGAGGTCTTTACGTGTTAAATCCAGAAAATTACGGCAGATACCCGGAATGTGTACTTCGCGTTTGTTTTGAACGATCAGCAGTAAAAAGTTAAGGCTGATCTCTTCAATTTTGCTTTCGAAAATACTTTTTATCAGGGCTGCCTTTTTTGATGATTTTACGATGGGGCTTTCCAGCAACAGAATAAAATCTTCCGATGAGGTGCAAACATCCATAACCAACTGGATATCGGCTTTTAACTTATCGAGCAATTTTTTCTCTTTAGCTGTTGAAAAGAAAGCTTTGGCGTACCGTACAGTTATTGCGCTCTGGTCCATACCTAATTCAGCTTGATGTCGTCGATTAATCCGTCAACCATTTTTTCCTGTTCGCCTTTGTTGCTTAATTCCTTGCGAATCACTTTTTCAGCAATACTTACCGAAAGTTCGGCCACTTGCTTTTTAATGTCGTTAATGGCAGCTGTTTTTTCAGCTTCAATTTGCTGACGTGCCTGAGCAATGGTTTTTTGTGCTTCTTCGCCGGCTTTTTCTTTGGCTTCGGCAACAATTTTATCTTTTAACTCTTTGGCCTCTTTCAGAATCGCTTCTTTTTCGCGTCGTGCTTCAGCAATAACTTTTTCGTTATCGGCTTTTAGTCCGGCTACTTCTTTTTTAGCTTCTTCGGCCGAGTTTAAAGCAGTTGCAATAGAATCTTCGCGCTCTTTTAAAGCGGTAAGAATTGGTTTCCACGCAAACTTCTTCAGTATAAAAAGTACGACTCCAAAAATGATGAGCATCCAAAAGATGGTGCCCGGATTCGGCATTACTAATCCCATAATTTAAAAATTTAAAGTGGCAACAGCATCCCGGGCAATCCCCGGGATGGCTGCCAAAGTTTTTTGCTATACAAAAACGATTAGGATACAAACAATAACTGCGAAGAATGCAACACCCTCGATAAGTGCTGCCGACACAATCATGTTTGATCTGATGTCACCGCTAGCTTCTGGTTGACGGGCAATAGCTTCCATGGCACTGGCACCGATTTTACCGATACCCATACCAGCTCCAATTGCTGCTAAACCTGCACCAATTGCTGCTCCCATTTTACCAACCGATGCACCGGCGGCCGCTTGTAGCAATACTGTTAAAATAGCTGATAACATAGCTTTTAATTTTAATTATTAATGATGTTCTGAAGTCGCCATTCCGAAATAGAGTGCCGACAACAGAGTAAAAACATACGCTTGAATAAATGATACCAAAACATCGAGCAGCAGAATGAACACCGAGAACAGAATGGATATCGGACTTGCTCCTAATCCAACTGCCGGGCCAAAAAGGCTGCCGAATACAAATATCAAACTCACAAATACCATTACAATAAGGTGACCCGCCATCATGTTGGCAAAGAGTCGGACCATTAGTACAAATGGTTTTGTAATTACACCCGAAAGCTCAACAATAGGCATTAACGGAATAGGGAATTTTAACCACCACGGTACGTCGGGGTTGTAAATTTCTTTCCAGTAATGTTTGTTACCGTTAATTGTTGTTACTGCAAAGGTGAACAATGCCAGTACCATGGTAACCCCAATATTTCCTGTAACATTGGCGCCAAATGGTGGAATTGGAATCAATCCCATAAAGTTGTTAATCAGGATAAAAAAGAAAAGGGTTAAAAGGAACGGCATGAACTTTTCGTATTTGTGTTCGCCAATGGCAGGTTTTGCCACTTCGTCGCGAATAAAAAAGATAATCGGTTCCAATACATTCTGAACACCTGTTGGCGCTTTCCCTCTGTTCTTTTTCGCCAGTTTAGCTGTTGAAAATACCAGCCACAATAAAATAACTACCGATGCCAGAATACCGGCAATGGTTTTTGTTATCGATATATCGATGGGTGTACCAATTTCGTGTCCTGCGGCATCCAGCTCAACCACTTTACCTTTAAATTCTTCACTTTCTGAAATGCGAAATCCTTTGTAAGCACTGTGTCCGTGATGAAATTTCGACGACATAAAAACATGGAAAGCTTTTCCTTCGTGTAATTCCGGTTGTTTGCTGTAAACAATTATCGGAAGCGGGATGCTAATGTGTTTGTCGCCAAACGATGTAATGTGCCAGTCGTACGAATCGGAAACGTGGTCGATCACAAATTCACCGGCGTTAAATCCTTCTTCAGCATGTGCGTCTGAAGCATGCGCATCGCTTTCAGTCGAGTGACTTCCTGCAGCTTGTGTCTCTTCTTCCTCATGCCCGTGCTGAGCCTGAAGTTGGCCATAACTTAACAATGAAAAGGCGAAGAATATAAAAATGGCTTTGGTAAGCTTAAGCATGGTTAATTTTTTTTCTTGTTGTAACAAGTCTGAAACTATTATAAACAAACACAATTTGGTAAGAGTTTTACCAAGGTGTTAAAACGAATTTTCTCATTCTAAGGTTCACAAATTTATAAGATTTTTTGAACCGTGAATGGAATTTGAAGATTTTCAGCAGAGAATTAACAATGTTTAAAAACCTGTTTTGTACGAGGAATGTACGAAAGGGGAACTATTTTTTGTCGGTGAACTTTGTAATCTTGGTAATTTCTGTTACTTCAAAAAATGTGTAAATAAGGTAAAGTAACATTAAACAAACTACAAACGGAATGGCATTTTCTTTATCGATTGCAATGTAAACGACTGCTACTATCGAGTATAATACAAGTTTGAAAAACGTAACGAGCATATTGCTTCGGGTGAATTTGCCAATATCTTTTTTGGCCATTTTAAGTTGATAGGCGTGGATGCCCATGGTTGCCAAATAAAAGAAAAGCAATAGAAACGGCAGCACCGGCAAATAATATTCGGGGAAAGCCAATGAAAATACTAACCAGCCAATTAGGGCAATGGCCAATGTTATTCCGGTAAGTTTTACGATGAAAGCTTTCATTTACTGTTTGGTTTTTTAGATTTGTCGTCTGATTTCAAAAGGTTTTTTACCCCGTAAACAATAGATGCAATTACTCCAAATATAACCAAGGCAAGTGTAAATCCTTTAAATTCGTTATCCATCCATTGGTCTATTTTGTAGCCAAGCAGAGTAAAGCCTCCGATAATGGCCATCATTTCGAAACCCAGACTGGAATAGCGAATAAACGAATTAGCTTTTTTGGTTGTATAAGGTTTTTTCTTTTGCATCTTCTTTTGCAGAAGCACTGGCTCCTCCCATCGAGCAGGTTCCGGTAAAAGTTGCACCGGGCTCAACGGCCAGTTTTCCGGCAATAATGTCGCCTTCAATTTTTGCCGAGGCTTTCATATTCAACAGCTCGTCAACAGTAACTTTACCTTTTATAAAGCCCGCTATTTCAACATTATTGCATTTAACTTTGCCATCGATTTTTCCTTTCGGACCGATAACGACACGGCCTTTTGCTTCCAGGTTTCCAACCAATTGCCCATCAATACGAATATCGCTGCTGGCAGAAATATCGCCTTTAATGAGTGTACCTTCACCTAGAATATTGATAGCCTGATCGGGAGTCTCGCCAAAAGTTCTTGCGTTTTGTTTTGCCATGGTTTCTAACTTCTTAACGTTCCTTTTAAATTGGGTGCCTGAAGATACAATAAAATGAATCTTCAGCAAAAAAATGATTTAATATCGCAAAATATAGAACGATGAAGTTTTGAAGCTATTGTCCGTTTTTATTTCGGATCGTAGGCCCACTTTAAATAGGTACTTCCCCAGGTGAACCCGGCACCAAAAGCAGCAAGAATAATGTTGTCGCCTTTTTTTAGTTGTTTTTCGTAATCCCACAAACACAGCGGAATTGTGGCTGCTGTGGTATTTCCGTATTTCCGGATATTTATCATTACCTGGTCTTTGCTAATTCCCATTCGGCGGGCAGTGGCCTCAATAATACGCATGTTGGCCTGGTGCGGAACAAGCCACGCAACATCTTTTGAACTGATGTTGTGTTTATCCATAATTTCAACAGCAACGTCGGCCATGCTCGAAACGGCTGCTTTAAAAACAGCCTGTCCTTCCTGGTATAAATAGTGTTCTTTGTTTTTTACGGTTTCCTCCGAGGCCGGTTTTAACGAACCGCCTGCTTTTATATGCAGGTGATGACGTCCCAAACCATCAACCCGGTTAATGTAGTCGATAACACCAAGATCTTCGGTAGTTGGTTCAACCAAAACAGCTGCTGCACCATCTCCAAAAAGAGGGCAGGTTGTGCGGTCTTCGTAATTAATAATAGCCGACATTTTTTCTGCAGCTACAATTACTACTTTTTTATAGCGGCCTGATTCGATAAACTGTGTAGCTGTTGACAGCGAAAAAATAAATCCTGAGCAAGCAGCATTCAAGTCGAAACTCCAGGCGTTGTGAATATTTGTTTTGTGCGCAATAATATTAGCGGTGGCCGGAAGGTTCATGTCGGGTGTAATGGTTGCACAAATCAGCATATCAACTTCTTCGGGCGAGGTGCCGGTTTTCTCCAGCAAGTTCTCCACTGCACGCGCTCCCATGTCACTGGTTGCTTTTCCTTCTTCCTTCAAAATCCTGCGCTCCTTAATACCAATTCGTTGCATAATCCATTCGTCCGACGTATCAACCATTTTGCTGATTTCGTCGTTTGTTAACCGGTATTCCGGGAGGTAGGCTCCAACTCCTGTAATTGCTGCCCTGATGTTAGCCATTCTTCTAATACAAATTTGTGTTTACTGAAAATATAAATTCTGGTTTTTTAAACCGGGGTTAAATGTAGAGCGATTTGCAAGAGACTACAAAGAATTGCCTATAGATGTGGCTTGGAGAGGTGAAAAAATGTTTTTTGTTGCAGAACAATTTATAACATTGTTCGAAAAATCAGAAAAAAGAATTGCAAGCAAGCGTTCACAAAAAATCCATCTTCGGAAGATACCAAAGATGGATTTTTGTTAGTTAACTCCGAAAAAAAATTCCGGATGCTTATTTAACTACAATGCAATTTCTTTTTCAATTACTTGTTTTCCTCTGTAGTAACCACATTCAGGACATACTGTGTGGTATTTTACAGTTGTTCCGCAGTTTGAACAAGTCGCCAGAGTAGGGGCAACCGCTTTATAGTGCGTACGTCTTTTATCCCTTCTCGATTTCGATGTTTTATGCTTTGGATGTGCCATTGTTATGTATTTTTAATTATTATTTTTTAAATTTTTTAATGCAGCCCAGCGCGGGTCAATATCTTCTTCTTCATCTTCGTCCGCTTCGTGCTGTGTAATATTATTTAATCTGTCAATCATTTCCTGGTTGCAACTGTTTTCTCCGCTTTCATCCGGATGAACATGTCGCAACGGTATACTTAGTGTAACGTATTCATAAATTGTCTGAGCCAAGTTGATGGCATGTTCTTCGGGTAAAACCCAAATTACATTGTCGCCTTCTTCAAACTCGTCTTCTTCGCCAAACTTTACAAATAATTCGGTTTCTAAAGACACGTCTTGTGCATAGTTGTCAAGGCAGCGGTCGCAAACCAGTTCTAACCATCCTTCTAGTGCAAAGCTTAATTTCAGAAATGCACTTCGCTTTTCAAGCTGAACGTTTACGCTAACTTCTCCTTTGTCAACCAGGCTCTCTTCAAAATGCTCAAAGAACTTATCGTTTACCTCAAATTGGTAATCGTGCAGGCCTTCTTTAAGACCTTTGTATTCAATATTATATTTGCTTTTCCAGCTCACGATTCCAAAAAAGTGGATGCAAAAGTATAAATTTTTTATTAACAGTTAAAGAAATCGTAGAAATATTTCAAATTTCTTTGCAAATCAAATCGGTTAAACCTGAGCCATTTGCATTAGTGCGTTGTATCGAATTTCTGTTTATCGCTTTCCGACTGTTTTGCAGTCTTTTCAATTTGCAGGGCACTAACCGGAATTGGCTTAATTGATAGCTCGGGCAAATTAAACGAAAACAAAAAAGATTCATGAAATTCCGGGTCTTTTTGTGGCAGCAAAAATGGCTTGCTGAATTCTCCGTTTTCATCGATATGTGCAAAGTAGGTATTCATAAACAGCCCGTCCATTCGGCGACTGCTAAACACCAGCCACCGTCCGTTTGATGACCACGAATGATAACTTTCCACCTGGTTGCTGTTAATAGCGTTGAGTCGCGTAATCGAAGAGTCCTGAACGTTATACATGTAAAGATCGGCTTCCTCGTTATAGGCCGGGAAATTGCCATAATCGGAAAATGTGAGAACAATGTTTTTTCCATCGGGCGAAATGCGTGGCATTGTCAGGCTTTTTCCGGTCATTTTAGGAGTGATGAGTGTATCAACTTTTTTGCCCAGCGTGGCTGTTTCCGGATCAAAATCAATACGGCACAAACTGTATTGAATGTTGCGCAGTTCGCGTGGCATTGGTGCTGCAGGTGCTGTAATAAAATACAGGCTGCGTCCATCGGGCGAAAAACACGGAAACGATTCAAAAGCCTCGTCGGCATATAAAAACGGCGAGGTAAAATACTCTTCTTTATCAACATCGTAAATCACCATGTCCGATCCCATATCGAAAGCATGAGCATGCTCGCTTCCTTCGGAAGGGAAAACCTGCCGCACCTTATTAATTGAAAAAGCAATGTATTTTGCCGAAGGATGCCAATACGGGAAAGAAACGCTTTTAAACGGAGTCTCTTTTTTCGATTCCAGCTTTTGTACTTTACCATCTTTAATGAGGACGGTTCCCGAGTTGTTTTCGCGAATATGGAAAACCATATTGTCGGGATTGTTTGCCGCCAAAGTATGACAATTCATACAAGAGTGCGGCATAATTTTATTATCCAGAATGGTAGATTCTTCGAAGGAACTCAGTTGTCGCTGGTAGAGTCCCATTTTATTCCAGGTTTGGTACCCGGGCGTGATTAATCTGTAAAAAAGGTAATCATCAACCGGATCAGGCGAGACAAAATAACTGAAAGATTTGTATTTCTTCCATGTTTCGTTTTGCAAAGTATAAAGGAAGAAACTGATGCTGTCGCCTTTGTTTTCCGCCAGGAATTCCGACCACTCTTTTATTCCCCAATTTGTTTTATTCTCGCTGAAAGTATCTTCAATTTTCCCCGATTTCCCTTTTATTGAAACAAAAATATTATCAGCCTCCTCATTAACTTTAAAGTTGATCGGTGCAATATTGTATGGTATGGTTGTTTCATAAGTCTCCGGAAAAATAGTGGGTAAGATTCCGGTTTCAACAGCATTTTCCGGAACCGGTTTTGAACAGCTCCAAAATACAAAGGATAATATGGCGACCAGAAGTAGTTTACTCATCTTCAAATTCTGTAAAATGTACATAATACCAGAAAGTGTTTCCAAAAAGCTTTTTCATTTCGTCCGGTTTTGTGCTGCCACCTTGTTGAAACGCCTGCGCGTACCTGTTGAGTTGCTGTTGAACTTCCGCCGAAACCGGGAATTGTTTCAGGTTTTCAGGTACTTCATCATAAAGTGTGAAAATATAAGCGAGTGCTTCCTGGAAGACTCTCGGAAACTCTTTGTAATCAAACGTTTTTACCAGCGGCAGATACTTTAAAAACTCGTCGAAGTCTTTGCGTAGCAAATACCAGCCCATCAAATATTCATAAGCCATTTTGTTTTGCTGATCACTACGCAGAAGCGAGATTAGTGCCAGGTCGTTACGTTCATATTGATAATAAAAATCGTCGTGCACACGCTGTTTCCTCAGTTTTCCCCATACAGGATGCATAGTTACTTTTTCATCGTTGTAGAGGAATTGTTGTGCATTATTTGCCCAATTTCTGTAAAATAGTGTGCGTTGCAAATACCACAAATAACGCTCGGCGAGTTTGTATTGTCCGTCGATAATGTAGTCCTCCGCAAGACGTTTAACAGCTCGCACCGGCATTGTTTCATCGGGTGTTGATTCAATCGTTTCGATGCACAACATCTTCGAAAAATTGGTCAATCCCAGGAAGAAATAAGGTTCGTTGGCAATTATCGGTGCCTGTCCACGAATGTTGAAAGGGATAAAAAAGTCGTTCGGCTCCGGATAAAAATGGAAAAGTTTAGTGCTCATTTGCCCTGTTTTTGCCAGGGCCAGCGAAAGTGCCAGCTTTGATTGTGAGCCAACCGGCGGAGCATTTTCGGCCAACTGAATAATGCCGCCCCAATCATTGTTGTGCACAAGGTTATCGTAGCTCATTTCCTTTTCTTCGCTAAAATTAGCGAGTTGATTTGATCCTAAAATCAGAACTGCCAGCAACAAAACTCCCCAAAATCCAGAACCCGGAATAGAACCAGTTTTTGGCAGCCATCCATGGATTAAAATCAGAAGAGGAACTGAACCCAACATTAGAATAACCGGAATTGGCAGAATAAAACTAAACTGGTAAAAAGCTCTTGAAAAATAGGCGCTCAGTAAATGGTCGGTAACTAAAAACTGACGGGTTAAATATGGAACTAGCAATGCAACTATTACATACGCCGGAATAATTTTGAGCAGTGAATGATTGGCTTCAATTTCTTCGTTCGGTTTGAATTTAACCAGTACTTCAATTAGAATTACAGAAAGAGCAAAAATGATAAATGCACCTCCCAACAACCAATAATTTAGAAGCAGTAATACAAAACCAATGGCTGTTCTTAAATTAGCTTTTTTAAATTGTACAAAACTAACAACTGACCAAACGGATAAAACAACCGCTACAAGTCCCGCCAATTTATAATACTGATCAAAAAGCATAAAGTGGTAGCCGATTACAGGGAGAAATGAAAGCAGATAAATTCCATTTCCTGAAACAGTTTTCAATACTTTTTGTATTCCAATTGCGAGAAAAATAAGCAGCGCCGAAACAAGTATTGCAGCCACCCATTTATTCAGGAAAAACTGGGTGATAAATTCGCCAAGATAAATAGCCAGTCCACCTTGAATGGCTAAGTGTTTTTGTAAATAGCCAAAGGTGAGCAGAAAAAGCTGCATCTGCTCTTTATGCAAAAGATGATCGGCATAAAAAAAACGCCAGAATACCAGCAGTGCAATAAAAAACAGGCCGTTCCAAATCCGGATAATATATTTGTCTTTTATTCCCTTCATTGCTTATTCGCGTTGTTCAACATTCGTTCCTTTAGTATTGGCCAGATGTTCAACTGTGCGCACATCCAAATCAACTTGCTTGTTTATAAACTCAGGAATATTGTAGGAGAAAAGCAGATTTTCGTAGTAATCAGGATTTTTTTGTGGTAACAAAAATGGTTTGCCAACTTTGCCGTTTTCGTCGATATGCGAAATGTAAGGGCGGGTATACAAACCGTTAATTCTTCGGCTGCTAAACACAAACCATCGTGAGTTTGATGACCACGAATGGTAACTTTCAGTGTCGTTGCTGTTGGCAGCGTCCAATGGTTTGGTTTCGCCGGTCGCCACATCGTATAAATATAAATCGGCTTCCGGGTGCCAGATCGAGAAATTGCCGTAATCTACCAAGGTGAACATGATGTATTTTCCATTGGGCGAAGGACGCGGGAAAGTGATGCTTTTTTCGATGGCAGCTGCATTAAAAAGCGTATCTACTTCATCGCCAAAAGTTCCGGTTGCCGGATCAAAATCAATGCTGCAAAGGTTGTAACGAACATCTTTATATTGCATCGGCATTTGTTTGGCGTCGGCGGCACAGAAATACAGTTTTTTCCCATCGGGCGAAAACGAAGGGAAAGTCTCGAAATGATCTTTAGTCATTATTTGATCGCAATAAAGCGTTTCGTTTTTATTCACATCATAAACAATCAGGTCCGATTCCGAATCAATCACCTCGACACGTTTGTCTTTTGTTTCGTGAAAAACCTGACGGATATTATTTACCGAATAAGCAAGGTAATCGCCGCTTGGGTGCCAAAACGGATACACAAAATTGGAAATGGTTTTTGGCGTTTTTGTATTCAGAAGTTTTACATCGCCATCGGTTTTCAGCACGGTACCTCCTTTTTTCCCACGGATATGCAAACTCATATCGTCAGGATCAGTCAGACGGAAAGAATGACAATTTACACAGCTTCCAGTTATTAAAGTATTTTCGATAATTGCATCCTGATTGTACGAAGCCAGTTCGCGCTGGTAAATGCCCATTTTGCTCCAAACTTCGTAACCGGGTGCAATCAGACGGAAAGCCAAACCATAATCGATGGGATCGGTGCTAACATGTATTTTAAAGGGGGCATATTCAATCCATTTTTCATTGGTTTTAGCAGCAACGGTAACCGAAAGTTCTTTACCAATATTTTCGTTCAGGAGCTTTGTCCATTTTTTTGCTGGAAACTCAACATGCGTCTTCCCCGACACCTTAATTTCATCACCATTTGAACCTTTCAAAGTTGCAGCAATGCCGTCCACTTCTTCTTTCATTCTAAAGTTGAGAGGAGCTATACTTGCCGGAACAGTAACATTGCAGTAGTCGGGAAATATTTCGGGCCATTCATCTTTTACCGCATCCGGTTTTATTTCCGGCGTGCAGGAGAACAGAACAATTGTCAGTCCGATAAAAAATAGTTGTATATGCTTTAACATGCTCATTCGTTTTTAATTTCTGAAATGCAGGTAATACCAGTAGGTATCGCCAAATCCTTTTTCAATTACCCTGGCATCGCGCGTGCTGCCATACTGTTTTTTGTAATCGCTTAATCTTGCCCTTATTCCGTCGTTTATAGGGTACGAAATTTCTTTAGTCTGATCTTCGTTGGTTATTTCCCAAATGTACAATAGCGCCTCCTGAAAGTGCTTTGGAATGACTTTGTAATTCAACGAACTCGACAAAGGGAAATAACGAATAAAAAGTTGCAGATCCTTCTCCAGCAGTGTTGCTGCCAGCAGGTATTCAAAAGCGATCATATTTCGCCGGTTGTTCATAAATAGCAAACCGATCATGTTCAGTTTTTCCTGTTCGCTAAAAAGGAAATCATCCTGAATTCGTGCTTTCCGGAGCCATCCCCATTCGATGTGCTGTTCCACACCTTCTTCGGTTTTAATAATCTCCAGCGACCGGCTAGCCCAATTTTTATAATACATGGTTTTTTGCAGTAAATGAAGGTATTTTTTAGCTACCTCGTAATCGCCGTTAATGATATTGGTTTCCGCCAGCCGTTTAATCGAACGTACACTTTTTTGATAATCGGGTAGTGCTTCCATAGCTTCGAAAGCAAAACGTTGCGCGGTGTTAATCAGGCCCAGGTGATAATAAACCTCGCCGGTAATAACCGGGATAGTAAAATCGCGCGTAAAATCGGGTAATAAACCACCTATTCCATTCTGATAATATTCAAACATTCTTTCGCCAAGCTGCCCGGTTTCTGCCAGTGCAAGGTTTAAACAAGTTACTGCCAGCGGACTTGTTGGGGCTTTTTCGTTGGCCATTGCAATGGCGCGGTCCCATCTTCGCATGCGAATGTGAAAATCGTATGCCATCACTTCTTCTTTCGAGAAATCGGCAGAATTTCGAATAAAACCAAAGGTTATTGCAGTGATTAAGATAGTCAGCGTTGCAAGAATTAGTCCGGCCTTTTTTATGGCCATTTTTGAAGCAAACCACAGTATAAATGGAATAGCAAAAATTAGCAAAGCTACTGTTGTTATGGTTGTTGGAATATTAACCGGGAAACGGAAATAATTTACACCGATCCAGAATTTTTGCATCGGATATTGCAATACAATCAGTTTAGCAAGGTAAGGCAAAACCAAAGTTACCAGCATTAAAGTAACGGCGAAGAAAAGGTCGTTCTTCCCAATTTTGCTCTTCCCGGTAAATTTTGAGGACAGCATAAATAGCGTAAAGAATATAAAAACTCCTCCGGCTGCCCAGTATAAGAGAATCAGTAAAAGTATTCCTGTAATTCGTTGAATGATGCCCCGTTTTATCCGAAGATAAATAAAGCAGGAAATGGCCAGTAAGATCATAGCAATCAATCCGCCCAACATATAATTCTCGTCGCAAAGCAGGTTCCAGTAAAGTATTGAAGGGATAAATGTTAACGGCATCCAATGTTTTGCTACCACTAATTTTACAGAAGTGGCTAAAATAGTTCGTTGTAAAACTACCAGTAAAGCTGCAAGAATGAGCGCTCCGTTTTTTGAGTAAAAGAAAAATTGCGTGAAAAAGTTCCCCAGGTAGTCACTCAATCCACCCGGATGATTGATAAAATCGAGCAGATATTGAGGCGTAAATAAAAACAACTGAAACTGTTCCTGGTAGTTAAGGTGGTAGGAATAGAAAAAGCCAAAAAATACAAATACGGCAGCACCAAATACCAGCGAAAGCAGGGTGTCGATGCTAATTATTTTTGAAAATATATTTTGCTTCATAAGTTTTAAAATACTTCGGTTACCAGCTTACTTACTGAACCTGTTCCGTTAACGTGTCTTTATATATTTTTTCAATGTCCATAGCATCAAACGGAACCTGCCCTTTTGATAACTCCGGAATATTGAATGATTTTAACATGAAATCGTATTTCGCCGGGTCTTTCTGCGGCAAGACGAATGGTTTGTGCGCCTTTCCGTTTTCATCGACATACGAAAAGTACGGTTTGCCATAAATTCCGTTATCGCGTTTACTGGCAAAAACAAACCACCGGCTGTTCGACGACCAGCTGTGATAAGTGTCAGAATTTGGACCATTTACTTCTTCCAGTTTGTCGATTTCACCCGTTTCCAGATTGATCATTTGTAGTTCTGCTTCGCGATGCCAGATCGGGAAAGTTCCGTAATCTGCCACGGTATAAAGCAGGTATTTATCATCTGGCGAGGTTTTTAAATGACTTACCGAACCCTTGTGTTTTTCGGCGTTCCAAATCGTATCAGCTTTTGTTCCCAATTCGCCTGTTTCGGGATTAAAAGCTACGCGAAGAATGCTGTAACGCAGCGTTCGGATACTATCGGGAACCGGCTTATAAGGTGCCGCGCAGTAAAAGATCGATTTCCCATCAGCAGAGAATACAGGAAAGGTTTCGAACGCTGACGTATCACTTAAGAAAGGCCGGGTGTTTACTTTATTTTCGTCAAAATCTATTACGATCAGATCGGAAGCTTTGTCGTAAACTTCAAGCCGCTCGCTGCGATAAGTATGAAATTCGGGAATCACCACGTTTGACGAAAATACGCCGTATCGGCCCGAAGGATGGATATTCCCATAAGTGACATTGGCGATCATTTCATTGTTTCGGGTGTTTATTTTGCGCAGTTCTCCATTCCTGTTCAGAATTGTTCCACCGTTAGCACCACGCAAATGAAACATCGATAAATTGGGATCCTGGTTGCCATAAATATGACAATTCATGCAGCTGCCTTCAGTAAGGTTGTTGTCGGCTAAAACACGCTCGTCAAACGTTTGTATATTCCGTTCAACCAGCTGAATTTTATTCCATACTTCGTAGCCGGGCTCAATTAAACGATAGCTCAAAAATCCATCTATTTTATCTGGTTTTACTGACCATAAAAAAGGTTTGTATTGCGTCCATTTTCCATTTGTCAGGCAGCTTACAGTAACCGAAATAGTTTGTTCGCCGGATGAAAGCAGATCGTGCCATTTCTTTTCCGGAATTTGAATTTTCTGCTTTCCTGAAATGGTTAAACTCGTTTCTTTGCCTTCGAATGTCGCTACTGTTTTTTCAACCGAATCGCGTAAAAGAAAATTCAGTGGTGCAATATTTTCAGGAATGGTTACATCTATATAATCAGGATAAATATTTGGATGTTGATTACTTTGCTGCACGTTTTCAGGCGTGTTGTTACAGGCACTCAGAAAAGCGAATAATACGAAACAATATGTTACTGTTTTTAGCTTCATTTTTCTTCTTCCTGCATGGTGGCAAAATGGTAATAGAACCAGTAGCTGGTTCCGAAATTATCCTTTAATGCCTCACCTTTTCCGTTAACAGCTTCAAATCTACTTGTATATTTTGTAAAATCACGAATTTGGTCAGGTTGAATTTTGTATTGTTGTACGGTTTCTTCCGAAGCATTTTCTCTGAATAGAATAATCAGCAAAGCCTCGCCATAAATTTTCGGTGCATTGTTGAATTGTGGCAGTGCGAATCGGTCGTAGGAAGTTTTAAAGGCTTCCAGATCTTTATTCAGCAAATGATAGCAGAGTAGGTAATCGAGTGCAATGTGATTTTGAGGATTCTGTTTAACGAGAAACTCCAGCGATTTTAAATACTCCGATCCGTTACGAATGGTATCGATGTTTGCAATTTGGCTACGTTTTTCCACAAGCCATTTACTGTTAGATGAAGCGTTATTTTCAGCCAATCGTTTTTCTGCCCATTTTTTATGGAACAAGGTTTTGTCGAGCATACGCAAAAATTTCTCAGCGCCGGCATAATCTTCATTAACCATGTTAATTTCTGCCAGGCGTTTTATCATACGTGCGCTGCGGTTGTATGGCGAGAACGTATTTCCAAGCATGGCAGAGTGTTGCGCCAGATTCATGTCGCCGATGAGGTAAAATAGTTCGTTGCTGAAAAGTATAGTTTGCCAGTGCTCGTTTTGCGAAACCGGTAAAATTAATCCGTAAAACGATGGTTGATAAAACTCGAGAAGGCGATTGGAAAGTTGTCCTGTTTTAGCCAGCGCCATGTTGGTGTAGTAGGCGGCAAAGCGGTTTTCCAAGTTATTCTTGGAAGCTTGTTCTATAACTTTTGTGTCGTTTCCGAAATATGTTTCGCTGTCGAGTGCCAATATTTTTTCAAGGTTCTGTTTCGCGTTTATCCGAAAGCCAAAAAATGCAATTATTGCAGCAAATAAAATCGCCACTGTTGCAAAGCCCGGCTGAAAACTTTTTACGGGAGCAATAAGTTTCGAGATCAGTAAAGAGAGTATAAAAATTGCCGGCAGAAGAATTCCTTTCCATGAAGTTACCGGGAAAAGATAAGTTGCACTGAGCGGTAACAGGAAATCAGGCCGGAGAATATTAGGAGTGATAACAAGTAGCAAGAGCGAAACTGCTGCTGTGATATTTGGTTGATAAAAACGTTTGCTAAAAAGAATTAAGAAAGGGAGAGCAAAAGCTGTGCTTCCGAATAAATAGTGTCCGACAAAAGAGAGCACCAATATGAGCAAGCTGTTTACGACTTTGTTGTTAATCCTTTTAATCAGTAAAAAGAAACTGATTACGAAAATCAATCCCATTGAATTTGCCAGTGGATAGGCGAGTGCCAGGTGTGACACAAAATCGGCAGCAACCGATAATAAAGCCCACCACCCTGCAGTTTTTAGCGAGAATATGCGTTTTAGTGTGTGTTGGATTAACATCCATTCGACGGCAAATACTACTGCTAAAACCAACGGACCACCTCCACGCAGATAAAAAAACTGTGTGAGAAAATCTCCGGTTAAACGCGCTAAAGCAGCCGGTTTATGGAGGTAAGCTAAAAGGTAGTCGGGAGTGTATAAAAACAGTTGTAGTTGTTCTTTAAAAAAGAGGTGGTAAGAATACAGGAACTGATAAAACAGAAAGGTTACGATCGCAATCGCGAGAGGGGTAAGGATTTTCTGTAGCGTATCAGTTCGTTTCATTGTTATTCAATGCCCAGTTCTTTCAGTTGTTCGGGAGTAAAAGCGCCTTTCATAATTCGGGCTACCATTTCACCAACCACATTGTTTTGGTTGTTCTTTACAAATTCAAAACTGTAGTTGGCGCGTTCGGTACGAAGCTTTTCTAATTCAGTATTAATTTTCGCTTGATTCTCAGCGTCGGCATTCTTTAGGTTTTGATTCAAAAACAACATTTTGTTATCGATAATTTCCTTTTGAACTTTCCAGTTCTGAAGACTGTCGTTTAAGGCGGTTCCGGCCACTTTGCTATTGGCTCCCAAATAAACATGAAGGGTGCCGGGTTCTTTAACTACAAGTAGTTCCTGGTGCGAGAGCCGAAGGAATGGGCGTGTTCGGATAATATAGATTTCGGGTGTTTTGACCTTGCCTGTAAAAGTAAAACTTCCGTTTTTTAGCTGTGTCGAATCCACGCGCTCAACCGGCGCATTTACCATTGGAACAAGGTAGACCCATTCTCCGTCCAGGTTTTTATCCGCAACATGTCCGTTAATTTCAAATTTCTGGCCGGTGTTGCAGGCGGTAAAAGCCAATACTACCAGCAAAAGTGGTAAAACGATTTTTCTCATGCGCGTCAATTTCACTCTTTTCTGTATCGTTTGCATCCAATAAAAATAAAAAAGAGGGCGAAAAACAACGCCCTCTTTTCGCAATATTTAGAAATAAAGATTATTGCTTTTTAAACATCCAGAACCATGCAGTTCCCCATGAACCTGCTCCCGGCTCTGGCCACGACAAGTACATTTTGTCGTTGTCCAGTTGCAGAATGTCGTATTCGTAAACCGGAGCATTTCCTCCATTTGGCTGGAAACCTGCCAGAACGGTAACGTTTTTAGTATTCAGTTTACCTTTAGCCCAGATTCCACCGTTTCCGTCGCCTGTTGTTTTGCTCATGTCGAATGAGAAAGTACCAACTTGCTGGTTCGAACCACTGGCATTTGATTTTGTAATGGAGGCACCGTTTAACGAGAATACCATTTTGCCATCGCCGCCAAAATCAGGATCTTGTCCGTCCATGTCGGCCTTTGGCACTGTCCACCAGCATGGCGAAGTACAACCAAGGTAACCGCCGTTGCCCCAAACTGCCTGTCCATCGGTGTCGTCCCAAACCCAGGTTCTTTCTCCGCTTCCGCAAAGGTAACCCCATTCAGGAGCAACCTCGAAAGTTAATTCGTCAACATTCACTGGAATTTCCTTTGTCAGGTACGATCCGTCAGGATTCAAACCGGTGAATTGAATATTGGTTGTGCCGGTAACAACAAGCAGTACTGTATCTGCTGCCTTATGCGACACGCCAATTCCGTAGTTCCATTCGGATAGAACAGGGCTGTGATTTTCCAGAATCACTTTGTTCGAGTTTACGCCATTCACCTGCAAAGGTGTTGCCGTAACTTCAAGTTCATCGGCAGTAATGGGCATACTGTTGCTATCACTGTCTTCAATTGGGTCGCAAGCGTAAAACGCTGCCAATATTATTAGTAATGAATATATGATTGATTTTTTCATCTCAGTTCATTTTAATTTTAATTCACACAATTATTTCCAGCCGGTATATTCTGCTGCAGAAGTTCCCCAGCCAGCGTTTTGCTCAAGTACTCCATCCGAAAGCAAAATCTGTGCATCCGGAATTGGGAAGAATCCTCCGTTGGTTGCCTCGTAACGAGCTGCATAACCACCGCCAAATCCTTTACTCATATCGTCGTTACCTTTTGTGTAAATTGGCTGGCCGATTTGTTTTTCCAGCTCGGTAGCTGCAATTCCCCAACGACGGATATCATTCCAGCGAACACCTTCGAATGCTAACTCCCAACGACGTTCTTTCTGGATATTTTGCAGCGAGTATTCTTTGCCTTCCAGTCCGGCACGTGCGCGTACCTGGTTCATGTAGGTGTTTGTCTCAGTTAATTCTGAGTGCATCAACAATACATCGGCATAACGAATAATGATAAGATCCATCGTATTGTCGAGCTGCATGTTGTCTTCAGTACCATACATTAATACACTGTATGATGAGGCCAAAGTTCCGCTTTCGTTACGTGCTGTAACAGGAACCATTTTTTTGTTCCAGTAGTCAGTTTCCTGGATAAAGTCGGCCCAACCACCTTTTGCGTAGTTTGGTAACTCTACAGGAATATTAATGATAGAACCTTCACGACGGATAGTGTCGGTTGGCTCAGCTTGTACCCACTCGTTCCAGATAGTAGGAACAACAGGGCCAGCACCCCAACCTTGTCCGAATGGGTAGGTGTTTTCGTAATCTTGTCCACCGCGCAAACCAAAGTGCAATGCATATTGGTTAGAGTAACCAATTGTTGTACCCCAGTCAGGGAAGTTAGAATATTTGATAGCGAACATGGTTTCCGGATTTACTCCGTTATTGTTTTCTACCCATTCTAATCCTTTATCTTTTGTGAATTCGTATTCATCAACTGTATAGGCGTTGGTGTATGGCCACAATTCGCGGAAATCTTCAACCAATTCGTGTCCACTGTTGTTTATACAATCTTCTAACCAGCTAATAACTTCCGATTTTGAAACCGAACCTGAAACTGTTCCGTCTTCGCCAACCAATGGAAGTGCATCTTTGCTATAAAATCCGGTGTAGAAAAGGAATACACGAGCCATTAATGCTTCGGCAGTCCATTTTGTAGCATGGCCAGCTTGTACGCTTGTATACGGTTTTGAAGGCATTAATTCAATTGCCATTTTAAGGTCGGTGGCAATTTGTGCATAAATTTCTTCGGGCGATGCTTTAGGCAGGTTCACCGCTTCGGTAGTAACTACAAGAGGTACCTGGCCGTAAAACGATGCCATTTCGTGGTAAAAGTACGCACGCATAAAATAAGCTTCACCTTTCATTTGGTTGCGTTGGTCTTCGCTTTCGTAACCTTCGCAGTTGTCTAATGTTTCAATTGCCATATTAGCACGGAAAATACCTGTGTAACGTACTTTCCAGAATTCTTCAAGCATACTCGATCCGTTGTTCATCATCAGGTCGAGTGCCTGCATTAGTTTGTCGTTTTCTCCACCGCCACCAAAACGGTCGTCAGAAGCCAACTCGGCCGCGTAGTAATACGAAGTTTGTGGTGAAGCAGAACTGTAACTCAGGTTTGAATAAATACCTGTAATCATCTGTTCAGCATCGGTGACAGTCTCCGGATAGTTTGATGTATCCTTTTTTGTGTAATTCGTTGTGTCGAGAAAATCTTCACAACTCATGAGTAAAAGCGAGATCGCAAATACCAGTATAAATAATAAATTCTTCATATCAATTCTCATTAAAATTTCAGATTAACACCAACCAGATAAGTTCTTGGACTTGGGTAGAAACCAAGGTCGATACCGCTTACCCAGCTTTGATCGTTCCCATATCCGATTTCAGGATCCTGACCTGAATATTTTGTAAACGTATATAAGTTCTGAGCTGTTACGTAAAGTCTTGCCTGACCAAACGGAAGGTTCTCGAACAGTTCTTTAAAGTCGTAACCCAAAGTAAGGTTCTGAATTTTTACAAAGTCAGCATCTTCAATGTAGATGTCAGAAATTTCCTGCCAGTTAACGTGGCTACCGCTGCTTAAGCGAGGCAGTTTGTTAGATGTGCCTTCGCCATGCCAGCGACCAAAAATGTCAGTTGAATAGTTTTGCAGTTTCGAGTCGGCAAACGAGCGGTACGATTTTGCAATTTGATGACCAAATGCACCGTTTGTAGTCACCGAAAGGTCGAAACCTTTATAACCCATGTTGAAGCTAAATCCAACTGTCAGGTCCGGGTGTGGATTACCAATCTCAACTTTATCGTCGGTAGTAATGGCTCCGTCGCCGTTTGTGTCAACAAATTTCAAATCTCCGGGCTGTGGATTCGACTGCATAAATGCATCAGTAGCTGCAATTTCATCAGCGTTTTGGAAAACACCGTCAGTTTCGTATCCCCAGAAATATCCGATTGGATAACCTACTTCAGCACGATACATTTCAGTTGTTCCCTGGCTAAGTATGTTTGCCGCACCGTGAATAATACCTTCTCCGTTGGCAATACGTGTTACCTCGTTTTTGTTGTGTGCCAGGTTTAAGTTTACACCGTAGGTGAAATCGCCAATGTTGTCGTTCCAGTTCAATGCAAGCTCAAAACCTTTGTTTTCAACATCACCACCGTTAATGTATGGAGCGCCTGTTCCGTATGAAGCCAAAGTTGGAGCAACTACCAACCAGTCTTTTGTTGTTTTTTGGTAGTAGTCGAAAGCCACACCCAAACGCGAGTTCATAAAACGGGCATCAACACCAATGTCCAGCTGTTCTGATGTTTCCCAGGTAATATCTTCATTCGGAAGAATATCAGCATAACCACCTGTTGATTGCGAGTCTTTTGAGTTTCCGAATGAATAAGCATTAGCATCATCGAAAGCTACAGTTGCCAGGTATTGGAAGTTAGAAATGGCAGAGTTACCATTTTGTCCCCAACTTGCACGCAATTTCAGGAAGTCGAGCCAGTTAGATGTATTTTCCAGGAATGATTCGTTGGTCATTACCCAACCTGCCGATACTGATGGGAAGTAACCCCAACGGTTTCCGCGGGCAAAGTTCGACGAACCATCAGCACGCATTACAACCGATAACATATAAGTTTCGTTGTAGTTGTAGTTTACACGACCGAAGAAAGATGCAATACCTCCTTCTCCCCATGGTGAGCCACTCCAACCGGTTACACCCGGAGTGTATGTTGGTGTGTTATCCAACCAGGCATGTTCAAAATCGCTGAAAAGCGAGTTGCCGTTGTTTGCACCAAGACTTTCGCCCATTCCCCATTTTTCAATCGATTGACCGATAAGGGCACTTACGTTATGTTCGTTAAAACGGCGGGTGTAAGCAATTGTATTTTCCCAGGACCAGTTGTAACCCGAGCCCATTGATTGGCTTACTTTATCAATTGTATTTAATGCAGTGTTCGATAATTCGTAAGTTGGTGTATAAGCGCGATATGCACTTGCACTCATTTTGTACCCAAAACTACTTCTCAAAATCAAGTCTTTAATCGGTTGAATTTCAAGATAAGTATTGATATTCAAATTGTGATTTTTGGAAATGTTCTGACCGCGGCTGTAATCCATCGATGCAATTGGGTTGGCTGTACCCGCATCAATTTGTTCGATTCCCGAGGCTGCATTATCTGCTTTGTTCCAGTATTCACCGTCAGCATTGTAAACAGGCATTAACGGGAATCCAATCAACATGTTGTGAATGTCGTTCCAGTAGATGTTTCCGATACCAATACCCATTTTTTGCGAGAAACTGTAACTCAGGTTTTCTCCAAACTTAATCACATCCATATCTCCTGATTTCAGGATAACATGATCCGAGTTGATACGTGCTGTATAACGGTCGTAGTTTGGTTCAACTGGCGAACCGTAAATACCTTCCTGGCTCGAGTAAGAAAAACCAATCGAGAATTGAGACATGTCATTTCCTCCCAAAATGTTGAATGCATGGTTTTGAGTAGGAGCGTTGCTGTTTTCAATTTCTTTTAACCAGTTTGTTCCTTTCCAGCCGTTTTGCACATCCTGGTACAATCCTGGTATCAGCGATGCCCAGTCGTAAGGAGCAAGACCTTCGTTAAAGTTTACTTCATTTAAAATAGTCATGTACTCTGAGGCAGTAAGTGATGGTGGTACTTTGTACGGATTTTGAATACCATAATAACCGTCGTAAGTAACCTGAATTTTACCGGCTTTACCGCGTTTTGTCGTAACCAGAATTACACCGTTTGCTGCACGAGCACCATAAATTGCCGATGATGCAGCATCTTTCAGTACGTCAATCGATTCAATGTCTGATGGGTTTAGCGAGTTGATATCGCCACCAGCAACACCGTCGATTACATAAAGAGGACTTGAGTTACCAACGGTACCCAAACCACGAATTGTAACTTTAAAACCCTCGCCCGGCTGACCTGAACTCTGTGTAATGTTTACACCCGGAGTTTGGCTTTGTAACGCGCCTAAAGCACTCGACGTGCTCATCTTCTGAAGGTTCTCTCCTGAAACCTGAACAGTTGCACCTGTTACCAGTTTCTTCTTTTGAACACCATAACCTACAACAACTACCTCGTCAAGGTCGGTAACATCTTGTTGTAAAGTAATGTTGAAAGTAGTTTGATCTCCTACCGGAACAGTTTGCGATTTGTATCCGATAAACGAGAACACAAGTACATCAGCTGCATCAACACTAAGTGTAAATTCACCATCAATGTTTGTAACTGTACCATTTGTGGTACCTTCAACACTAATGGTAGCACCAATTACCGGTGCATTATCCTCAGCTGAAACAACTGTACCCGAAACTGTCTTTTTTTGCTGGCCGTCAGCCGAATAGGCATTGGCATACAAACTAGTCGACAGCATTAATACCATACTTAGCCCAAAAGCCAGCATGATTTTTAACTTAGAAAAATTCCAGAAGAACTTTCTGCTAACTTTCATTTTTCTCATAGATTAATTATTTGATTATTTATTGAGTTTAAAAAAAAAAAAGACTTGATTTTAAAGCAGGTCGTGGGACGCTTTGGCCCCGGGTGAGAAGTGCCACTGGGACACTAATAGAGTTTTAGTTCCAGATCTGTTCATATTTGATAGTTTTAGTTTAATCGTCTTATTGTCAATCGTACAATAATGGGGCAATGATATATAAAATTTGTTAAATTTCCTAGATCAAAATAGAAAAGAATAGACTAGAACAGTTGTATATTGTTAAATCTACAATTAGTAGCTACAATTAACTGATTGAATGACAATTGTATATGCTTGAAAAATGAGGTGTTATAAAATGCCGGAGTTTATTTGTTCAGAATAATTCTAAATGTTGTTCCTTTTCCCTGCTCTGACCATTTGATGAAAATTTTACCGTTATGGTAAATTTCTACGATTCGTTTGGCCAATGAAAGCCCCAAACCCCAACCACGTTTTTTGGTTGAGAAGCCGGGATGGAAAATTGATTTCTGATGATTTTTAGAAATGCCGCAACCAGTATCGGTTAGGTCGATATTTACCTGATTACCTTTTTCTTTCACATGAACAGTAATGGTGCCATTGTTTCCCATTGCGTCAATGGCATTTTTGCACAGGTTTTCGATTACCCACGAGAACAGGGCACCGTTTAGTGGGGTTTCAATGTAAGCTTTGGTATCGTAATTCAGTTCAAACTTCACTTTTTCCGATGAGCGTCGTTTCAGGTACGAAATAGCCGAGTTAAGCACTTCGATTAGATTTACCCGCAGTAATTCCGGTTTCGATCCAATTTTGGAAAAACGTTCTGTTATGCGTTCTAACCGGGCCGTGTCTTGCTCCAGTTCTTTTATCAAATTCGGGTCAACATCCTTTAATTTTAGCAATTCAATCCAGGCCATTAACGACGAGATTGGCGTGCCCAGCTGGTGTGCTGTTTCTTTCGACATACCCACCCAAACCTGGTTCTGCTCGGCCTGGTTGGTGGCATTAAATGCAAAGTATGCCACAATAATAAAAATCAAGATAACAATTAGTTGAATTACCGGGTACAATCTCAGGTTGCGAAGTAATGTCGACTCGCGATAATACAACATCTGCTCATAACCATCACCTAAATCAATTGGCAGCGGAGCAGCATAATCCTGCATTTTTTCCAGTTCGCGCTGCAGAGCTTCTTCTTTTTTATCCTCGCGATAAGTTATATTTCTGTCGAAGTTAAATGTACCGTCAGGATTTAATATAAGAATAGGAATCGTTGTGTTTTTCTCGCTCACCAAGCCCAGAAACTGAAGATATTGTGTTTGAAGCTGTGTCATTTCGGGCGTGGTGACTTCTATTGTAGCATTATTGATACCTTTAATTGCTTCGGCCCAAATTTCAACTTTGTTTCGTTCTTCAGTGGCCATTTTTTTTGTAAGCCAGTTGGTGTACAGCAACGAAGCTACTCCAATTAAAACAGCAATAATAAGCAGCAAGATTTTTCCCCGTCGTCTTTTAAGATAGATGTCCAATGCAAATGGTTTTTAAGTACACTCTTCAGAACGACTTAAAGATAAAAATATTATACTGATAATTGGAATGCCGGATTTTTGAAAAATTCGAGTGTTCGAATCATGAAGCAAGTGTATTTTTCTTAGCCAACTTTTGTGGCGCCAACTAATTCCTTGGCCGTTCGAACAATGCCTTTTGTATCAATTCCACATTCTTTGTAGAGTTCGTCGGGTGTTCCGTGTTCAATAAATTTATCGGGAATTCCCAGGATTTTAATTTTATTGGTGAAGCCGTTTTCTGCCATAAATTCAAGAACAGCACTTCCAAATCCACCTTGAATAGCGCCGTCTTCGATGGTGATAAGCTGATCGAAATTATTCATTATTTCGGTTAGCATTTCAGTGTCCAGAGGTTTTACAAAGCGCATATCAAAATGGGCTGCCGAAATATCTTTTTTGGCAAGACTTTTTACGGCACGTTGGGCAAAAATCCCCGATTTACCGATTGACAACAAAGCAATGTCGGTGCCATCAGATAATTTGCGGCCTTTTCCAATTTCAATTTTTTCAAATTCCTTTTGCCAGTCAGCAATAATACCACAGCCGCGCGGATAACGTATTGAAAACGGTTGATTAATATCGTCAAGTTGGGCAGTGTACATTAAATTCCGTAGTTCAACTTCATCCATTGGCGCCGATACAATCATGTTCGGAACTGAGCGCATATAGGCAATATCAAAAACGCCATGATGTGTTGGGCCATCTTCACCAACCAATCCACCACGATCGAGGCAGAAAATAACCGGTAGCTTTTGTATGGCAACATCGTGTACTACCTGATCGTATGCGCGCTGCATAAACGTAGAATAAATATTGCAAAACGGAACCATGCCCTGGGCTGCAAGTCCGGCTGAAAACGTTACAGCATGTTGCTCTGCAATTCCTACATCAAAAGCACGCCCCGGCATTTTTTCTATCATTTTATTCATAGAACAGCCAGTGGGCATTGCCGGAGTTATGCCAACTATTTTTTCGTTCTTTTCTGCCAGTTCCAAAAGTGTGTCGCCAAATACATTTTGAAATTTAGGTGCTTGATCAATATTACAATCGCATTTGTAAATTTCTCCGGTTTCTTTATCGAAAATTCCGGGAGCATGCCATTTTGTTTGATCAAGTTCGGCTTGTTTAAAGCCTTTTCCTTTTTGAGTAATTACATGCAATAATTTAGGTCCGGGAATATCTTTCAGGTCATTCAGTGCATTAGTCAAATACTCTACATCGTGCCCGTCAATGGGGCCAAAATACCTGAAATTGAAAGCTTCGAAAAGGTTATTCTCTTTCAGTATCATGTTTTTAAGTGCGTGCTGGTTTTTCTGAATAAACCTACGTGTTTTCTTTCCAAAACCATCCAGTTTTCCCAGTCCTTCCCAAACATCGTGTTTCATTCGGTTGTAGGTATCCGATTTTGAAATGTTCAGCAGGTATTTGTTTAAGCCACCTACACTGGGATCGATGGCCATATTGTTGTCGTTCAGTATTACCAGTATATCTGCATTTTCGCCTCCGGCATTGTTCAACGCTTCAAAAGCCATTCCGCCGGTCATTGCTCCGTCGCCGATTACGGCAACTACTTTGCGCTCTTTTTCACCTTTTATTCTTGAAGCAATAGCCATTCCTAATGCTGCCGAAATAGATGTTGATGAGTGTCCGACGCCAAAAGCATCGTATTCGCTTTCGGTGCGTTTTGGGAATCCGCTAATGCCTTTAAATTTTCGGTTGGTATCGAATTCGTTCCGTCTGCCGGTTAATATTTTGTGTCCGTAGGCCTGGTGTCCAACGTCCCAAACCAGCTGATCGTATGGCGTATTGTAAACGTAATGCAGGGCAACTGTAAGTTCTACTACGCCCAAGCTGGCACCAAAGTGGCCGGGATTAGTAGAAACCACATCAATAATATAGTCACGCAATTCCTGACAAACTTCTGTAAGTTGGTCGAACGGTATTTTCTTAAGATCGTCGGGATTGTTTATTGACTCCAGCAGCTTCCCCTTCACATCATCCATTTTATCCAAAATTATTGAAACAATAACAACTGT
This sequence comes from uncultured Draconibacterium sp., assembly GCF_963676815.1. Classification (NCBI taxonomy): domain Bacteria; kingdom Pseudomonadati; phylum Bacteroidota; class Bacteroidia; order Marinilabiliales; family Prolixibacteraceae; genus Draconibacterium; species uncultured Draconibacterium sp. The sequence goes on along the minus strand of NZ_OY781365.1, from coordinate 1,822,308 downwards.
TCTGCTACAGATTGTTCACTACAAAAGAAATAAAATTACTTGTAATAAAGCATGAGAAATTCGATGTTATATAAATGTATTGATTTGAAGCAGGCCTTCGAGCGTGAGCATGGGCTCGCAAGCTTTTATTTTTTTTGTTAGCGGAGCGATAACCGCACTGAGCCCTCCGGTGGCCACAACAGTAATTGATTCGCCTATTTCCTGTTCTGTTCGTTCTATCATCGAGTCAACCAATCCGGTGTAGCCAAATATAATTCCCGACTGAATGGCATGTATGGTATTTTCGCCTAAAACCGATGGCGGTGCCGCAATATGTATTTGTGGTAATTGTGCTGTTTTTCCGGCAAGCGCTCCAACAGCTGTGCGTAATCCGGGAGCAATTGCAACTCCTAATATCTCCGATTTTCCCCCTATAGTTGTAAATGTTAGCGCAGTACCAAAATCGATAACCATTGTATAGTTGCCATACTTTTGATAAGCAGCCATGGCATTAGCCACCAAATCGCTTCCAATTTCGAATGGATTTAGCACTTTTACCGGAAGTTTATCGTAAATGTCGGGATTTACCTGGTTAATAACAGCGTTGTCAAAAAGTCCCGAAAGCATCTCGCGAAACGGATGAACCAGCGACGGAACAACACTGCTCACAATAATCCGCGAAATATCAGTGCGGCAAATCTTACCGGCGGTTAGCAACGATCTGAAAATAACTTCATACTCGTCGGCTGTTTTTAAATGGTCGGTTTGAATGCGCCAGTCGTTAACCCATTCCTTATCGTTGTGAATTCCGAATACAATATTTGTGTTTCCAATGTCGATTGCCAGTAACATAATTGCTTATTTATATTTCAAAAGTATCTATTTTCTGCCATCGGCTGCCGTTATTTGCTTTTTTTTGAGCAAAACGCTTATGTTGTTTTCTACAAAAAATAGTGGTAATTTTAATGCTAACACTAATAATAGTTATAAACTATGCATGAGACAAAAAATCCATTAATTTTTCTGATTGAAGACAGCACTGTATACAAAGATTTGATGGTTGGTTACCTGCAATCAAAAAAGTATACCAATTTAAAAGTGTTTAAAAATGGAGAGGAATGTCTTAGGCACATCGATTTAAAACCCGATGTTATTGTTTTGGATTATTCGTCGGAAGGAACAAATGGATTGGAATTTATGCTTCAGGTTGAGCGCGAAAACAGCAATGTTGATTTTATTTTTCTGAGCGCACAAAATAAAGTTGATGTGGCAGTGAAGATCATGAAACTGGGAGCAGCCGATTACATTATAAAAAATGACCAGGCGCCTAAAAAGCTGGTTGAATCGTTAGAACGACTGCAGAATTCGACAAGGCGCGAGAAACAAAGTTACGGTTTCAAAATAGGTGTTATTGGCTTCTTTATCCTTCTGTTTTTTATTATTATGATCATCACATTTATTTCTGTCTTTTTTGATCAGGGATTATAGCTTCCCGTTTTTTTCAATTTTTTTATGCGAAATGTCAGACTCCTGATTTTTGTAGGTTGAACATATTTCGAAAAATGTTACCTTACGAGCTTCATCAAATTAAGGCGATATGGCATTTGTTTCGGTTTTAAAAAAGTACAACCGCAGTTTCTGGGTTGCTAATACAATTGAATTATTTGAACGTTGGGCATGGTACGGCTTTTTTATGCTGTTTGCCAATTATCTTACAGGATCAGCCGACATGGGAGGACTGGAATTCTCGCAGGAGCAAAAAGGTTTGATAATGGGTATTGGTACCGGAATTCTGTATTTTTTGCCGGTTATTACAGGAGCAATTGCAGATAAATACGGCTATAAGCGGGTATTGTTTATTGCTTTTTTGGTTTACACTTCTGCGTTTATTTTGCTGCCGCACTTCGATACTTTTGTTGGTGTGTTTGTAATGTACCTTTACCTGGCGTTGGGTGCCGCGCTTTTTAAACCCATTATTTCTGCTACAATTGCCAAAACCACTGACGACGAAACAGCATCAATCGGGTTTGGTATTTTTTATATGATGGTAAATATTGGCGCCTTTTTTGGGCCACTGGTTACCTTAATTTTTAAGGGTCAATCGGAACTGATTTTTTACATTTCGGCCGGAATTGTTGCCTTGAATTTCATTCTTTTGTTGTTTTATAAGGAGCCCGACCGGGTTGCTAATACTGATTCAATTTGGGTGTCGATAGGAAAAGTTTTTACCAATATTGCTTTGGTATTTAAAGATTTTAAGTTTGTGCTTTTCCTTGTTATCGTGGCTGGTTTCTGGACGATGTATAACCAGCTTTTCTTTACCTTACCTGTTTTTATTGCGCAGTGGGTTGACACGAGTGCCGTTTACAATTTCTTCCACCAGTATCTTCCGTTTTTTAGCGAAAACTACGGAATTGCGGAAACAGGGCAGATGGAGGCGGAGTTTATTACCAATTTTGATGCAATGTTTATTATCATCTTCCAGATTATAGTGTCAACTGTAGTAATGAAATGGCGTCCGTTACGCTCTATGATGTCGGGCTTTTTGGTGTGTGCCATTGGAATGGCACTTACCCTCTCAACACAAAATGTTCTTTTTACGCTGGTAGCGATTTATATTTTTGCCATTGGCGAAATGGCAGGATCGCCAAAAATTACCGAATACATTGGTCGTATTGCTCCTGCCGATAAAAAGGCACTGTATATGGGCTACTCATTTATTCCGGTGTTTTTAGGTAATGTGTTTGCCGGTATTATTTCGGGTAATGTATATGGCGGAATGTCGGATAAAAACGTATTTGTACGACAAGAGGTTGCTGATAAAGGAATTCAGTTGGCCGACGGACTTACACAAAATGAGTATTTTAATGCCGCTGCAGCAAAAATGGGAATGACTCCGGCTGAGCTAACCAATCAGTTGTGGGATAAATATAATCCGTCGCAAATATGGATGGTGATTCTGATAATTGGGCTGGCAGCTGTTGTTGCGCTTTTCTTGTACGATAAGTTTGTGATGAAAGGTAAGCGGCAATAATTTGTAAATTTCTCAACTAATTACTTTACGATAAACCGCCATGGTTTACTAATCCATGGTTCGCCGGCATAGTCAATCCCAACACGTGGAGCAGTTGTGAATGGTGCGTTCAATCCCGGATCTTCAATCCATATTCTTGCAGAAGTTGCCAGATCTTCACCATAAAAAGATTTGTCGAGTTGAAGCGCCCGGCCAACTCTTCCCGGACCTGAAATGTTCTGTATCCCGCGGATAAGAACAGCCGAACCTTCACCTTCCGAGCCAGTCACGAAATTTAGCAGCCAGTATATTCCGTATATCAGGTATACATACACTAATCCTCCCTCCTGAAACATTACTTCTGTTCTTGCCGTTTTGCCTTTGTTGGCGTGACAGGCTTTGTCGTCACCACCGCGATAAGCTTCGGTTTCTGTGATTCGGAATTTTTCAATCCGACCATCTTTAAAATTTCTGACCAGAATTTTACCGAGTAAATCAGGAGCCACTTCGGTTACTTCGCGGTGGAAGAAAGAATTTGGTAATCGAGTTGAATCAGTTGTCATATTTTGTTTTTATCGAATCGGAAATATGCAAAATAAAAATCGTTTGACTCATTCTGTGCACTAAATTTATACTTTTATAGTTTATTAGAAACAAGCTAAGCGGTATGCAAACCATCCACATGTCGGACATTTACGGGCAATACCTTACCATGAAAGCTGAAATTGATGAGGCTATTCAGGAGGTGATAAAATCAACGCGCTTTATAAAAAGTGGGAAGGTGCTTGATTTTGAGGCAAAGTTGGCTCGTTACCTCAATACAAATGTAATTGCGTGTGGAAATGGTACCGATGCGCTTCAACTGGCTTTTATGGCTTTGGATTTAGAGCCGGGTGATGAGGTGATTACCACCCCTTTTTCGTTTGTTTCAACTGTTGAAGTCTTGGTATTAATGGGGCTTAAACCTGTTTTTGTTGATGTTTGTCCGGGTACTTTTAACCTCGATGTTGCACAAATTGAGACGGTTATTACATCAAAGACCAAGGCAATTTTGCCCGTGCATCTTTTTGGACAATGTGCCAATATGGAAGCGATTTTGGATTTGGCCCAAAAACATGAATTATATATTGTTGAAGACGCTTGTCAGGCACTGGGAACGGATTATATATTTTCTGATGGCAAAAAAAAGAAAGCTGGTACAATCGGGAATATTGGCTGTAACTCTTTTTTCCCATCAAAAAACGTGGGCGCTTTTGGCGATGGAGGCGCTGTTTATACAGGGAATAAAACCCTGGCTGAAAAGATTCGTTCGATTGCCAATCACGGCATGAAAGCCAAATACGAATACGAACGAATTGGAATAAATTCAAGACTCGACAGCTTACAGGCAGCAATTCTAGAAGTGAAATTAAAATACATCGACAAGCACATTAAAGCCAGACAAAGCGCTGCCCGGTTTTATGATGAACATTTACAAAATGTGTCAGGAATTATAATTCCTGTAAGAAGCGAATATAGTACGCATACTTTTCATCAATACACGATTCAGTTGGACAAAAGGGATGCTTTGAAAATGCATTTGGAAACAAAAGGAATTCCGTCGATGGTGTATTACCCAAAAGCATTGCACTTGCAGGAAGCCTACAGAATTTTAGCATATCATGAAGGCCATTTCCCTGTGGCCGAAAAACTAGCGAACTCAGTATTATCGTTGCCAATGCATACCGAGTTGGATGAGGAGCAGCTAAAATATATTGTTGAGGCAGTTAAAAGTTTTTCGCAAATAGCATAAGACAGAAATTATGGAAAAGGAATATTACGCACACGAAACTGCAGTTATTGATGAAGGAGCACAAATAGGTTCCGGGTCAAAAATATGGCATTTCTCGCATGTAATGAGTTCTGCAAAAATTGGAGCAGATTGTATCCTTGGTCAGAATGTTTTTGTTGGTAACAAAGTAAAAATAGGCAACAATGTAAAAGTGCAAAACAATGTTTCGGTGTACGAAGGTGTTATTTGCGAAGGTGATGTTTTTTTGGGCCCCTCGATGGTGTTTACCAATGTTATAAATCCGCGTAGTGGGGTTGAGCGAAAGGAAGAGTTTAAACCAACAAGGGTGAAAAAAGGAGCAACAGTTGGGGCTAATGCAACAGTTATATGCGGAGTTACTTTAGGCGAATATTGTATGGTTGGTGCCGGAGCAGTTGTAACAAAAGATGTGAAAGCTTTTGCCCTTGTAACAGGTGTGCCTGCACGGCAAACGGGGTGGGTTAGTCAAAGTGGTGAAATATTAGGGGATGATTTAATCTGTCCTCGCACCGGAGAAAAGTATTTGCTTGAGAAAGGAGAATTGAAACGTATCGAAAATGAGTAATAAAGAAGCACTATTTCAGAAGATAGACAACAAAAAACTAACGGTTGGAGTTATTGGCCTTGGTTATGTTGGCCTTCCGCTGGCTGTTTGTTTTGCAGTAAAACAGGTGAAGGTTTTGGGTTTCGATACCTCTTCTGAACGGGTTGAAAAAATTAATTCAGGAAGCAATTATATTTCTGATGTAAGCGATGATCAACTCGCAGATTTAGTAAAGCAGCAAAAAATAAGTGCTACTACTGATTTTACTAAAATGCGCGAGTGCAATGCATTGTTTATATGTGTGCCTACACCGCTCGACAGGTTTAAAAAACCAGATATGTCGTATATTGAAAATGTTTGCAGGCAAGTAGGTGCAAATCTGCAACCCGAAACTTTTATTAGTCTCGAAAGCACTACTTACCCAACCACTACCGAAGATTTTGTGCAGCCAATTATTGAAGAGGAATCGGGATTAAAGGAAGGGAAAGATTTTTGGCTGGCTTATTCTCCCGAGCGTGTTGATCCCGGCAATAAACAATTCTCGACACAGAATACTCCAAAAGTTCTGGGAGCGATTAGTGAAGACGGTTTGGAAATCGGGAAAGCGATATATTCGATCGCTGTTGATGAAATTCACACGGTGAGCTCACCTCGTATTGCCGAGATGGTGAAAATTTTGGAGAACACATATCGTTTGGTAAATATTAGTTTGATTAATGAATTGGCACTTTTGGCTGGTAAAATGGATATCAATATTTGGGAGGTAATTGATGCTGCCGCTACCAAGCCTTTTGGTTTTCAGGCCTTTTATCCGGGACCGGGAGTTGGCGGGCACTGTATTCCACTCGATCCGTTTTATCTGGAGCACATTGCCAAGAAATTTAATTTCGACTTGTCGATGATTCACACTGCCGGACACATCGATTTACTGATGGCACATCGGATGACGGTAAAAATTACTTCCGCACTAAATCGTCAGAAAAAGGCGATTAACGCGAGCAAAATTTTGTTTTTGGGGGTGGCCTATAAACCGGATATTAACGACGAACGTGAATCGCCGGCGCTAAAAATAATGGAAGAAGTGGAAAACAAAGGAGGCGAAGTGAGTTATCACGACCCATTTATTCCGACAGTAGAAATAGCAACAGGAAGTCGGTTTAACTCAGTTGAATTGTCTGAGTCAGTTTTGAAAGCTGCCGATTGTGTTGTAATCACTACTAACCATTCGGGTTTTGATGCCGGTTTTATTGAAAAACACTCACGCTTGATTGTCGATTTGCGAAATGTGATTGCCGAGGCATCCGACAAGGTTTATAAACTATAATTTAACAAGCCACCAAGGTGTTTTGATTTTAAAAGAATGAAAAGATTTGCATTAATAGGCGCTGCAGGTTTTGTGGCCGAACGACATATAAGAGCGATTAAAGAAACCGGAAACGAGCTGGTTTGCGCCATGGACACTTTTGATGTAATGGGCCGCATGGATAGCTATTTTCCGGAGGCTGAATTTGTTACCTCCGAAAAAGAACTCGTTCAGTTTCTTCAATTAGCAAAAGAAAGGGCGGAACCGGTGGATTATATCAGCATTTGTTCGCCAAACTTCCTACATATAAAACATATTGATCTGGCTTTAAAAAACGGGTGCAACGTTATTTGTGAAAAACCACTTGTTATTCATTCAGCAGATTTGGATAAAATAAAAGAATGGGAGGCCGATAGTGGGAAGAAAGTTTATACCGTTTTGCAACTTCGTTATCATCCAACCATACTGAGGTTGAAAGAGGAGATTGAACAGTCGGATAAAGACTTTTTTGATATAGATCTGAAATATATAACATCACGCGGTAAATGGTATTTCAAAAGCTGGAAAGGCGATGTTTCCAAATCAGGAGGAATTGCTACGAATATTGGAATCCATTTTTTTGATATGCTAACCTGGATTTTTGGAGATGTTCTGCAGAATAAGATTATGCATTCCGTGGATACAAAAGCATCCGGGGAATTGATCCTGAAAAAAGCAAGAGTCAACTGGTTTTTAAGTCTCGACTATAACGATTTACCTGAAGCTGCAACTCATGCAGGTAAACGGACTTATCGCTCAATAAAAAAAGATGGTAACGAGATTGAATTTAGTGATGGTTTTACTGATTTGCATACAGAAACCTATTGGCAAATTCTGGCCGGCAATGGTTTTGGAGTTGAAGATGCGAAGGCGAGTATTTATTTGACGGAGAACATTTAAAAGGTTAAGAATCACCAAAAATTGAAGGAAAGCTGTATATGAATTTGTAGTTTTGTTGCCTCAGACCAAAAATTTATGATAATGGAAGATATTACGTTAGCACTAAATGCAGCCGTAAGGGCAGGAGAAAAAATTTTGGAAGTGTACAACGACCCGAATTCCGATTTTTCTATTGAACGTAAAGCCGATAATTCTCCTCTCACAATTGCCGATAAGATGAGTCATGAAGTCATTGCCGAATATCTGCAAAGTTCTTCTTACCCCGTTTTAAGTGAAGAGGGCAAAGAAATCTCATACAACGAACGAAAAGAATGGCAAAAATTTTGGTTGGTTGATCCGCTTGACGGAACCAAAGAATTTATAAAACGCAATGGCGAATTTACAGTAAACATTGGCTTGGTTGAAGAAGGCAGCCCGGTTATGGGCGTGATTTATGTTCCGGTTACACGGACTTTATATTTTGGCCAACAGCGAGTAGGCGCCTGGAAAATGGAGCTACACGATTTCGGAACTGGGTTAACAATTGATGAGTTAAAAAAACAGGGCGTTAAAATTCCGGTTACAGATACGGAACGAAAATTTACTGTGGTTGGAAGTCGCTCGCACAGTAACGAGGAAACAGCAACGTTCATCAAAAAACTTGAAGAGGAACACGGCGAAATAGAGATCATGTCGAAAGGCAGTTCTTTAAAAATATGCATGGTAGCTGAAGGTAGCGCCGATGTTTATCCGCGGTTTGGACCGACAATGGAATGGGATACAGGAGCCGGTCATGCGATTGCTGTTGCTGCCGGTAAAAATGTTACCTTAGCCGATCATAAAACACCGTTAAAGTATAATAAAGAAAATTTGCTAAATCCTTTTTTTATTGTGCATTAAATAGAAATAACAAATAATACAAGGAAGATACGGCCATTGAAGATTATCCAATCTTCGAGCTCCGGACTTCCCGTCTACTGACTTTGAGAACATGAAGAATATACATCCTGTATTTGATAAAATAGTATCACGCGAGGCGAAAGAGGAACGATTAAAACAAACAGCAAAAGTAATCTGGTTTACCGGCCTGTCGGGATCAGGAAAAACAACTGTCTCTTCAGCTTTGGAGAAGAAGTTATTTGAGATGGGGTACTTTACGCAGCTGCTGGATGGAGATAACATTCGTACAGGAATTAACAATAACCTCGGCTTTTCGCAGGAAGATCGTCTGGAGAATATCCGGCGTATTGCCGAAGTATCGAAATTGATTATGAATTGTGGGGTGATTGTGCTCTGTGCATTTATTAGTCCAACCGATAAAATACGTAACATGGCCAAAAGTATCATTGGCGAAGATGATTTTATCGAAATTTTTGTTGACACGCCCATTGAAGTGTGTGAGCAACGCGATGTAAAAGGTCTGTACGAAAAAGCCCGCAAAGGAATAATTAAAGACTTTACCGGAGTTAGTGCTCCTTTTGATAAACCGGCAGATGCAAACGTTGTGATTGATACTTCTGTAGTTCCATTGGATGAATCGGTAGAGAAAATTTTTGAGGCAATTCGGGTGAAAATCGGTTATTGATTTAGAATAATTCCTGGCTCAACACATGTTTAATGTGGTGTTCCATACCTTCGATATATATAAATAGATATATAATTTTGGCGCTTTAATAATACTAATTATGGACATTTTCACGGTTTTTGGTTTAACGAATGAACCAATAAATTAGTTCCCAAGAATCAAATAAAGTTTTATTAAAACGAAGAAGGATTGTTCTGAAAGCTTATTTTTGCTTTTTAAATTTTTAGCGTATGACTGTAAAACCAAAGCGCCATTTGGCAAAAGCTTTAACCTGGAGAGTAGTAGCATCGTTAACAACTTTTATAATTGGTTGGGTGGTTACTGGTGATTTGGATTTTGGAATGGCTATTGGTGCTGCCGATGTAATTATAAAAATTGCCTTGTATTATTTTCACGAAAGAGCCTGGTATCATTTTCAGTTTGGGGTAGTGAAAGAAAAAACATCCTAGGCATAGTAATTTTTCTCATGGGAATTATCATTAAACAATCGTTGCGCGGAAGCATTTGGTCCTATCTTGGATTAATTGTAGGGTATATTAATGTTGGGATAATTATGCCCAATTTTTTTCAACCTGAGCAAATTGGGTTAACACAAATTTTTCTGGCTATTTCAACCATTTTTTCGAACTTTTCTTCACTTGGTTTTGGTGGAGTAATAAACCGTATGTTTCCTGAATTTAGGAATAAGGATAAAAGCCATAATGGCTTTTTATTTGTTTTATTAGCAACGGGATTAACAGGATTTATATTAAGCACCGTCGCTTTTTTTATTTTGAAACCCTCTATAGTTGAGGGCAACATGGAAAAATCGCCTTTATTGGTAGAATATATCTTTTTGTTGGTACCTCTAATCTTTTTTAGAATTCTCTTTCGTCTGTTAGATAATTATAACCGAGTGTTGTATGATGCTGTTACTGGTGCATTCTGGAATGAGTTTGTACATAAAACCATAAACTTGGCACTAATAATTTTGTTCTCTTTCGAACTTATTGAATTTAGAGATTTCTTTTATGGTTATGTAATTTCTTTGAGTTTACCGGTATTTCCTATCATCATAGTACTTATCCGGCGTGGCGAATTTAATGTTAAACCACAATTAAACTTTTTAACCCGTCCTTTAGTTCGTGAAATGGCACTTGTATCCACTTTCGGAATTATAAATGGTTTAAGTGGTGTGCTGACAAACAATATTGATAAATTACTAATAAATAAATATCTGTCACTTGAGTATGTTGGGATATTCAGTGTGTGTGCACTGTTTGCAAGTATCCTGTTTGTCCCCTCGCGATCAACGGTTAAAATTGCAGTTGGTATTATAGCCCAAGCATGGAAAGATAATAATACCGATAAAATTCAGGAGATTTATAAAAAAGCCAGTTTAACACAAACAATTATTGGAACATTAATTTTTGCCGGGATCCTGGTTAATCTTAATTCTATTTTTACCATTTTACCCGAGAGGTATGCGCTTGGGAAATGGGTGTTGATTATCTACTCTTTCGGGATGTTGATTCGGGTTTCGAACACTACAGGAGGGAATATAATTAGTACTTCCAAATATTATCGTGTAATGGCCTTAATTATTGCTTCACAAATCATTTACACAGTTCTGTTTCACACAACTTTTATCCCAATGTGGGGTATAACCGGTGCTGCTATTGCAGTGCTGATGACTTATTTTGTTCGGTCGTTAATAGTTGTTACCTATCTAAAGGTTAAAATGGGTTTTTTTTGCTACAGCTATAAACATTTACTGGTTTTAATTTTTGCTGCTGTCTCCGTTCTTCTGGCGCGTTTAATACCTGATTCTAAATGTTTAGTATTGAATATATTAATAAAAAGTGGCACTGTAACGATACTATATACAAGTGTTATTGTAGGTTTAAATGTCTCAGATGAAATAACTGAACTTTATAGAAAAGGAATAACTTTAATTTTATCTAAATTTAAATAGATTCTCAGAATATGTCAATACAAGTTGATTTTATATTGCTCGGGGCGGCAAAAGCAGGAACAACAACCATGGCAGACATTTTAAGAAGCCATCCCGATATTAGTTTTTGCAAGGAAAAAGAACCTGATTTTTTTAGTAAAACCAACGATTGGAAAGCTAACTTAAATGAATATCACAATCTTTTTAGCGAAGGGGAAGGAAAAATTTATGGAGAGGCATCTCATTCCTACACCGTATTGCCAAGGTGGAATTTAAATATTTGGGAAGATATATATGCCTATAACCCGAAAATGAAGTTTATATATATAGTGCGGAATCCTATCGATCGGTTTATATCAGAATATATGCAAGATTTTCAAAGAGGGAGGTTGAATTGTACAATCGATGAAGCACTTCATAAATCGAAATCAATCAATCGTTCCAGGTATTATACTCAAATACTTCCATATATTGAGCGATTTGGATTGAAGAGAATATTGTTTATTGATTTTGAGGACTTTATTAAAAAGCGTGAGGTTGTATTGGAAGATGTGGCTAGTTTCTTAGAAATTACCGCTAACAAATTTGATATAAACAATAATGAACATTCTAATTATTCTGTAAATAGTTTAAAAATGAATGTGAAGTACGATTGGATATTAAGAAGGTTTTCAGGATTAATCAGATTGCTGCCTGGTAATTTCGTTTTATCCATTAAGAGATTATTTGTCAGCAAAAAGAGAGTCTTTAATGAGAAACCGAAATTGACAAGGCTACAGCAGGAAACTATTATACGATTAACAAAACAAGATACGTTGGAATTGGGGAAATTGATAAAAAAAGATTTATCAGGGTGGTTAAAAGTAAAATAGACGCTTTGATTTATTAAAGACATAGTACCGAATAACATAAGTTACTATTAAGAATGAAAATAAATACAGGACTTGGCATTAAGAGGACGATTGAGAATTATACTAATTTTATTAAAACAACAATAAAACAGGATAAAACCAAGGTTTTTGGAATTGGTCGCAATAAAACGGGTACAACCTCTTTAAAGAAGGCTATGAAGGACCTGGGATATGTTGTAGGTAATCAACGAACAGCAGAGCTTTTGTTTGACGACTGGGCAAATAATAATTACGATCCTATAATTAGTTATTGCAGAACTGCACAGTTCTTTCAGGATGCTCCGTTTAGTTTACCCAAAACATATAAGTTTTTAGATGAAGCTTTTCCAAACAGCAAATTCATTCTGACAGTTCGCAATTCGTCAGAGGAGTGGTATAATTCGTTAATAAGATTTCATGCTAAATTATGGGGGAAAAACGGAAGAATTCCAACAAAAGAAGATTTGATGAATGCGAACTATATTTACAAGGGGAGACCCTGGCATGTGAAGAGAGTTACAGGCATAACTCCTGAACATGACCCATATAATAAGGAGAAGTTAATTGATCACTACGAGGATTATAATACGAATGTTGTTGATTATTTTAAAAATCGACCCGATGACCTTCTGGTGTTAAATGTTGCAGAAGAAGGGGCCTATAAAAAATTGACGGATTTCTTAGGTATTCAAACATTAAGTGATGAATTTCCGTGGGAGAACAAAACTTAATATCTTTGAATAATGGAAAAAATATTTGTAACTCAGCCCGTACTTCCTGATTTAGATGAGTTCGTTGAATCATTAAAGGATATTTGGAATCGAAAATGGCTTACCAATAACGGGAAATACCATCGTGAATTTGAAAAAGCCCTGGCTGACTATCTAGGGGTTCCCTATATTTCACTTTTCTCGAATGGGACTTTAGCACTAATATCAGCTTTACAGGTAATGAATATTACCGGAGAAGTGATAACGACACCATACAGTTTTGTGGCCACTACACATGCCTTATGGTGGAACAATATAAAACCGGTGTTTGTGGATATTGAACCCGAATATTGTAATCTTGATCCTGCAAAAATTGAAGCTGCTATTACTCCGCAAACCACTGCTATTTTACCGGTGCACGTTTATGGAAATCCCTGTGATGATCGTGCAATTCAAGATATTGCCGATCGTTATGGTTTAAAGGTAATTTATGATGCGGCTCATGCATTTGGCGTTAAACAAAATGAAAAAAGTATACTCAATTTTGGTGACTTGTCGGTTCTTAGCTTTCATGCAACAAAAGTATTTAATACCATTGAGGGCGGTGCCATTGTTTGTCACGATGAGAAAACCAAAAAGCGTATCGATTATTTGAAGAATTTTGGTTTTGCTGGTGAAACTGAAGTTATTGCACCTGGTATAAATGCTAAGATGAACGAAATACAGGCTGCATACGGTATGCTGCAGTTGAAAACGATTGAGGAGAATATTGAAGCGCGGAAAGAGATTGCGCGAATTTATCGCAAGAAATTAGAAGGAGTAAGAGGGCTTAGGTTAGCAACTTATAACGAGAGCCTGCAATATAACAATGCTTATTTTCCGATTTTTGTGGATGAAAAAGAATTTGGAGCGACACGCGATGATTTATACTATAAACTAAAAGCAAATAATATTTTTGGACGAAGGTATTTTTATCCGTTGATTTCGCAATTTCCAACATACAGAGGATTAGACTCAGCAAAGCCAGAGAAATTAAAGGTTGCAGCAAAAATTGCTGAAGAAGTTATTTGTTTGCCGATTTATCCCGATTTGTCAAAAAATGAGATTGATACAATTGTAAAATGTATTTTATCAAAATTTAATAAATAATGAGTTTAGGTGGTTTTATTCGAAGGTCAACTTATTGGGCGAACGATTTTTTTCAAAATAGTCCTATAAGACGACATTATAAAGACATTAAGTCAATATTAGAAAATAAAAACAATACTGGAATTATTACCCAAAAAAGGCATTTGGATAATATTTTGAAACATGCAGTGGGAAATGCAAGTTTTTACTCTTCTTATAATCCTAATAATATTGAATCTTTTCCCGTAATCAATAAATTCATAATTCGGGAAAAATATGAATATTTTAAAATTGATACCTCACAGATTCCGGAGCATAAGGGGAGATTGCATATACAGCAAACCAGTGGTTCATCGGGCACAACACTAACAGTACTTGAAGATAAAAGAAAGAGAAACAGGCTGGTTGCAGAGTTGAAATATTTTGGAGAGTTTGCGGGCTATCGATCTCATGAAAAGTTAGCTTATTTAAGAATATGGGTAAAGTCGCAAACAAAAAGTAGGATACAATCATTTCGGGAAAATATTTTTGCAATAAATTCTAGCAGAATTGACGATGAAATGTTAGCAGATCTTTGTTTAAAGATTAAAACAAAAAAAATTGTAGCAATTTTGGGCTACGCGAGTTGGTACGATAAACTATTAGATTATATCGAAAAACATTCAATAAAATTACCAAGTATAAAAGTTATTCTTGCAGGGTCTGAAATGTTGCAACCAACTACAAAAGTGGGCTTAAAAAAGGCATTAAACTGCAAGGTCATTTCGAGATATGCGAATCAGGAACAGGGAGTCTTAGGTCAAGATAAAGATGAGGATGAGAATTATTATTTAAACCATGCGAGTTATTATTTTGAGTTTCTTAAACTGGATAGTGATGAAAAAGCTTCTCCTGGCGAGATTTGTAGAATAGTAGTAACGGATTTGTTTAATTATGCTTTTCCTTTAATTCGTTATGATACTGGCGATACTGGTATATACTCTAATGATAATGTAAACGCTAACGGATTTTCAGTTTTGAGTAAACTATATGGCAGACGCTGGGATTTAATATATGCTTCTGATGGAACCGCTATTCATCCAATAACGCTAGCAGCATTAATAAAACATTACAGCGAAGTTGAACTGTGGCAATTCATACAAAAAGACATTAATAAATATGAGCTAAAATTAAAGTTAACTACTGATATCGATTTGTCTGATTGTAAAATACACTTAAAGGAAGTATTTGGAAGTAATTCAATTATTGAAATATCGTTAGTTGATGAAATTCCGGTATTAGCTTCAGGGAAGAGAAAGCCTATTGTAAACGAATGGAAAAAATAGAGGAAATATTTTTATTAGGAATTGGTGCAAATACGCCTGTTTTTATCGATTTGGCAGAACATTGTGGTTATGTGGTAAAGGGACTATACCATTATAATAGTGATAGGACTGGTGAAGATGAACATGGTTTTCGCATTCAAGGTTCATTCGATGATTTATATGATATGAATAATCTTGAAGGAATGAACTTTCTTTTAACAATGGGGGACAATGTAATAAGAAGAGAGGTTGCCAAGAAACTACGTGAAATTGGAGGCAAAGTACCCCCATTAATACATCCAACATCAGTGGTGTCTCGTTTTACAAAAATTAGTGATGGAGTGTGTATAAGTGCATTTTCACATATACAGGCAGATACAAAGATTGGTAAGGATACTGTTATTCTATCAGGGGTAAATGTATCCCATAATAATACTATAGGGGAAGGCTGTTTTATTGCAGGCGGATCGACAATTGGAGCCTATACAGATGTTGGAAATTTTGTTTTTATTGGTCAAGGAGTAATGACTATATCTTCAAAAGTAAAAAATATAGGAGATCATGCGTTCATTGGTGCTGGATCTTTAGTTACAAAAACAATTAATAAATATGAAAGAGTAGTAGGAAGACCTGCTAAGAGTATATAGAAGCTTTATGACGAGAATCGCACTTGTTGGAGATATATTAATCACTAGACCTTTGCCTGAAGAAGGATACAAGGGCCTTGAAGAGTTAAAAGATTTATTGAAGAAGCATGAGGTGAGGTTTGCAAATTTTGAGACAACAGTTCATCAAAGTGAAGGGTATCCGTCGGCATTCCCTGGTGGAATTTGGGCTATGGCAGCTCCTAATTGTTTGAAATCAGTTAAGCAGTTAGGTTTCAATATTTTGAATACGGCAAATAATCATGCTATGGATTATTCCCATAAAGGATTATTAGCAACGAATAAATATTTGCGAAAGAATGACTTTAAATACGTCGGAACTGGTCCGAATTTAGCAGATGCTAGTGCCCCTAAATTCATTGAGTGTTCAGAAAGTAGGGTTGCTGTGATTGGTGCAACTAGTTCTTTTCACGATTCTGATGCAGCAGGAAATCAGCGGGTTGATATGCAAGGACGACCAGGAGTAAATCCACTTCGACATAAATCTATCTATGAAGTTACGGAGGGAAACTATCGGTATCTGCAAAAAGTAGCAAGAGATACAGGTATTAATGACTATCATAACCAAGCAATAAAGGAAGGGAGTCTCTTGCCAAGACATAATTTCAATTTTGCTAATTTTGAATTTATAGAAGGCAAACGAAATATTCTCCATACTTATCCATTAGAAAAAGATATGGAGCGTATTGCTAAGTCTATTGTTGAAGCGAAGAAACAGTCAGACTATGTTGTCGTTAGCATTCATTCTCATCAATTTTCAAACGGAGACAAGGAGAGTCCGGCCGAGTTTATTCGAATTTTTGCAAAGAAATG
Organism: uncultured Draconibacterium sp.; assembly: GCF_963676815.1. Lineage (NCBI taxonomy): Bacteria > Pseudomonadati > Bacteroidota > Bacteroidia > Marinilabiliales > Prolixibacteraceae > Draconibacterium > uncultured Draconibacterium sp. Next base: position 1,805,713 of record NZ_OY781365.1, on the reverse strand, counting down.
CATTGATGCTGGTGCGACGATCATTGTTGGACACGGGCCACACATACTTCGTGGGATAGAACTTTATAAAAAGGGTGTAATATTTTATAGTTTAGGAAATTTTCTTTTTCAGAATGAAACAGTTTCAAACCTGCCAGCAGATTTTTATGAAAAATATGGTGTAGAGTATTATGATGGTGTGGGAAGCTGCATGGATAAAAGAAGCAAAAACGGAAGTGTTGGACTTAATATTGATGAAAGGGTCTGGAATAGCCTTATTGCTAGTATTGAGGTTGATGAGAAGGGATTAGGTATTAAGCTTATTCCAATAGAACTGGGTTATAAGTTACCTCGCCAAAGAAAGGGAATGCCAAAATTAAAAAAGAATGCAAAGGTTCTTCAGAAAATCAAAGAACTATCGGCAGCGTTTGGTACAGAGATTAGTATTGAGAATGGAATTGGGACAATTATCTATAAATCTGAATAAATATGAATAAATTATATGATAGTAAAAATGCAATTCCATTGGTGTCTGTCTTGTGTCAAACGTACAATCATGAGTTTTTCATTCGTGAGTGTTTAGAAGGTATTCTTAAACAAGAAACTAATTTCCCATTTGAAGTATTAGTTCATGATGACGCATCAACGGATGGTACTGCCGAAATAATACGCGAATATGAAAAAAAGTGCAGTAGAATTATAAATCCAATATATCAGACAGAGAATCAGTATTCTCAAAAGAAAGGAGTTTTATCAAGAATTCAGATTCCTCGTGCCAGAGGCAAATATATTGCCATTTGCGAAGGTGACGATTATTGGACTGATCCTAACAAATTGCAAAAACAATTTAATTTTCTTGAAAAAAATTCAATGTTTTCAATGTGTTGTACGAACTATTCAGAAGTTGATGAAAAAGGAAACACTATTACCGAAAAAGGATGGAGTAAGAAACTACAAAATCCAATTATAAGTCATTTGACTATAATCGAAAAATATAAACCCAAGATGTTAACCGCATTTATAAATAAATCGTGTTTGCCAAATAAGTATCCTGAATGTAGTAAGAGGGCTCCAAACGGAGATAACTTTTTATTTGCACTGGTTACAGAATCGGGCCCCGCTGCTTATCTAGATTTTGTGTCAGGAGCCTATCGCTTAAACCAGGGGGGGATTTGGGCCAAACAAAGCATTGAGAAACAAAAGGAAATGCAGCTGAAGACTTGCAATGCAATGAAGGAGTACTTTAAGAAACCGGAAGAAATTAAGGCAATAAATGCTCGTATTGCACGAATAAAGTTAATCTTAGCTATTCATTCTTTAAAAAAGAAAAATATATTTGGAGGAATAAAATTAATAGTTGAGTCGGTAAGGGTTAGTCGTAAGCCACTGCTTTCGCCTTTTATTGAGTTGATGAACTTGAAGAATTAAATAATACAGAAGAACTATATTTTCCTTGTATAATTGTGTGGAGATGCAAAAGCAGTAATATTCTTGTTTTGCCTAATGCAAAAAAATTGTTGCAAATGCATTATCTTCGTGAAGATAAAAACAATTTGTAATTTCCTAGCAGTATAAAGATTACGCATAGGTCAATATAAAAACAGGGTGAAAAAATATAATATTGGAATTTCCTGTATTGGTACTGGCATCGGTCAATCTATAATCAATTCATTACGTTTATCCCGTTTGCCTTTTAAAACAATCGGTTTTGGAAGTAATCCCTTTGCTTATGGTGCATATGACTGCGACATTTACGATTATACAAAATGCATTTACGAAGAAGGGTACATTGATAACATCATTGAGAAATGTAAAGAACACAAGATTGATTTATTAATACCAGGGCTAGATGATGAAGTACTTCTTTTTGCACAAAATGCCGATAAGTTAAAAGCTGCAGGAATTAATGCCATATATCCGGATGAAGAACTAATTGCTATCTGCCGCGATAAAGAAAGAATGAGCAACGAGTTAAATAGAATTGCAAATGTTTTTGTTAAAAGCTATAATAAAGAATCAATCATTGAAGATATAGAATCAGGTCGAAGTAAATTTCCATTCATCGCCAAACCGAGAGGAGGTTTTGCATCAAGAGGGATTCAGATTATTAATAACAAAGAAGACTTGGTAAAAATTACGGATAACCATATTCTTCAAGAACTGGCCATTCCTGTAAAAACCGATCCAAATTATGATTATTACACAAAACAAATAAAAAACAATATTAATCCACAGGTTTCCGAGGTTTCTATACAAATTGTTTACAGTCAGGATGGAAAGTTGATAGGAAGAATGTTTTCTTATAATAAATTGAATAATGGAGTACCAATAGAGATTGTACCATACAACAATGAGTATGTGTGGAGTGTTATAGATAAGCTGACACCAACATTCTTAAAGATGGGTTTACGTGGCCCTTTGAATATCCAGGGTCGTATAACCGATAATGGTTTAAAGTTGTTTGAAATGAATCCCCGTTTTACCGGTATTACCGGGTTACGTGCACTGATGGGATTTAACGAAGTAGAAGCATGCGTAAAAGAGTGGTTAGGTATTGATAAAGGAAAGAACCAACTGAGGTTTAATTATAACCGTTTCGGAGTACGACAAACTGCTGATAAATCAATACCACTAGAACGCGACCAGGAAGTTTTAAATCTCTTTCAAACAATTAATCAGAGAAAAATAAAATCAAGAAAGACATTACTAATTACCGGTGCTGGAGGTTACCTTGGAAGAAACTTAATCAAAAAGCTTTCTGTAGAAGAGAAATATGAAATTTGGGCTTTTAGTTTAGATAAGAAGAAAACAAAATACTTGTTAGGCGAACAAGTAGATGCAGTTTTTGATGAAGATGATTTGGAAACAGGAAGAATTTCTTTAGGAAATGTTGATATCTTATTGCATATGGGGTTTACACGGCCGCATGGTTCAGATCAACAAATTGCTGATAGTCTTAAGTTTACAGGCGATTTGTTTACCCGGGCTTCCACAAATCATATTCCGGCCATTATTAATATTTCCTCTCAAAGCGTTTATGGATTGCAATCCATGCCTCCATGGGATGAATATGTGCCCGTTGCTCCTGCAGGTGTATATGCTCAGGCAAAATATGCCAGTGAGCTAATGCTAACTAATGCGAAAAGACATTTAAACACTATATGCTACAGCTCAATTCGTTTGGCTTCGCTGTCGGGCGGCGCTGATGGTTTGGTTGAAGTAGATTTTCTGTCGAAGTTCGTAAAATCAGCATTGGCTGGAGAACCAATTAAATTAGTGGGGGGAATGCAATTGATGGAACGACTAGATGTAAGAGATGCAGTAGATGCTATTATAAAAATGCTAAATACAGAGCCTGTTAATTGGAAGCCAATTTATAATTTGGGAACGAATAAAACACATACATTAAAGGAATTTGCTGAAAAATCTATTGAAATTTCAAGCCAAAGAAATGGCGGGCGGCGATCGCAATTAGTTGTCGAACAGAAAGATATAAACATGAAATTTGGGATGGATAGTAGTTCTTTTTATGAGGATATAAATTGGAAACCGAAATATAACATGGATGATACTATTTGGTCTTTAGTCTCCCATTTTCAAAGAGAGGAAAAATTGCAATCAACCATGGTTTAACCTAAACAATCTTTATTTGCTCGATAAAAGCATGATTGATTAAATTTTTCAACTTTAATATGAAACTTGCGCTTCATCAGCCATACTTTTTCCCATATATTGGTTATTTCAGCCTTATGCATGCTGCTGATGTATTTATGTTTTTTGATAACGTTCAGTATGTTCGTAAGAGTTGGATGTCGCGTAACCGCATTCTAAAGCCGGGAAGAGAACAATTTCAATACATCAATATTAGATTAAAGAAACCAGTCTACAAGTCTAAACTTCCGGATTGCGAGCTAATCTCAAATAGTGAATGGAAAAATAAGATTTTGGTTCAGTTGGAGCACTATAAAAGGAGAGCACCATATTACCGAGAAACGATAGAACTTTTAGATGTCATTTTTGAAGAAGAAGAGAGATCTTTATTGCAATTCAACATTCGTAGCATAAAAACTATTGCATCACTTTTGAAAATAGATACTGCAATTGAATTGTTCTCCAATATTGAGAGCAAAGTAAAAATTGCAAATGAGCCCGGTTTATGGGGACTAAACACGTGTTTGGCATTTGGGGCAGATTCCTATATAAATGCTCCAGGAGGAGAAATATTTTATCCTAAGAGAAATTTTATTGATTCTGGAGTTGAACTTGGGTTTATACAGCATCAACTAAGTCCTTATAACCAGCATAATTCAGGTTTTATTGGAGGCTTATCAATAATTGATGTATTGATGTTCAATGGTATTGAGAATTCTGCTAAATTGGTGCGTGATTATAGTATAAAATGGATAAACTGATCTAGAAAATTGAGTAAATGGAAAAAATAATTGTGAATTTTTGCCCTACGGGAATGATTCCGAATAAAAAAGATACGCCCCATATCCCGGTTTCAGCTTCTGAAATTATAGAACAGGTGCACGAAGCCTACGAAATGGGTATTACCATTGCTCACTTGCATGCAAGGGATAAGAATGAGGTTCCTACATATCGAAAAGGAGTTTATCAAACCATATTTGAAGGAGTAAGAAAGCATTGTCCGGAACTTGTTATTTGTGGCAGTACTTCGGGGCGTAATTTTCCCGAATTTGAAAAACGCTCTGAGGTAATTGAATTGAAACCGGATATGTGTTCTTTAACGCTGAGTTCGCTCAATTTTCCGAAACAGGCATCGCTTAATGCCCCGGAAATGATTGGGCAGCTAATAGTAAAAATGAGGAAATATGGAGTAGCGCCTGAGCTGGAATGTTTTGATTTTGGAATGATCAACTACGGGAAATATTTGCTAAAAAAGCAAATGATGGAAGGTAGGCAATACTGGAATCTTATTTTTGGGAATATAGCAGGGATGCAATCCATCGAATCGCATTTTCAGCTTGCTTTGGATGATCTTCCTGCAAACCATTATGTTGGTTTGGGCGGAATTGGAAAATTTCAACTTCCAACCATTGAGTGGGCGGTAAACCATGGTAAAGGAGTCAGAGTAGGATTGGAAGATAATATTTGGTGGAACAGGAAAAATGATGAACTGGCCAGCAATATACAGTTGATTAAATATGTTCATACACTAATTGAAAAAGCCGGGAAAGAATTAATGCCCGCAAAAGAGTTTGGAAATGACGGATTTTACAACAGCAAAAGAGATTAACATACTAGGTTATAGTGGAATGTACCTGGCTATGATTTTTGAAACATTACATTCATTGCAGTTTCGAGGGAAAGTCAATATTTATATGAATGACGGAAAAAAAAGATCTGAAGCCCCTTTTGAAACAGGAATAAATTACCAAATTTATGATGGCAGGGCTTTAACAGCGTATCCAAAACAAGGTTTTAGTTTTTGCAGCAATAAACCTTCTACGAAAATCTTTCTAATGGATTTTTTTGCTAAAAAGTGGAACCTTAAAAAAGATGATTTTGCTTCAATTATACATCCATCAAGCGTTATTGCATCAACTGCAATAATAAATCCAGGTTTTTATATGGAGCCGCTTTCTGTTATTTCTTCTTACTGTGAGATTGGTTTTGGTGTTACAGTAAACCGTAATTGTTCGATTGGTCACCATACCAAAATTCACGATTTTTGCTCTGTACATCCAGGAGCAAACTTAGCTGGAAACATCAGACTTGGAGAGGGCGTAACAATTGGACCTGGTGCAACTGTATTTAATCATATTAAGATTGGAAAGAATTCAGTAATTGGAGGAGGAAGTGTGGTAACCAAAGATATTCCTGAAAATGTTCTGGCTTTTGGTAATCCATGTAAAATCATAAAGGAACGATAATGTCTTCACTGCTTGAAAAGGGAAATAGAATGGAGGATAACCATCCAAAAGAAGAAAAGACACCAGTACTTAGTATATGTTGTACTGTTTATAATCATGCGAATTTTCTTGAAGAAACGCTGAATGGGTTTCTTATGCAAAAAGTAAACTTTCCGATAGAGATTTTGATAAACGATGATTGCTCAACAGATGATTCAAAACAAATCATACAGAAATACGTCAAGGAAAATCCAGGCGTTTTTACACCTTTTTATCAAAAAGAAAATCAGTATTCAAAAGGTGTGAGGCCGATGACTCAACTGTTATTGCCAAAAGCACGAGGAAAATATATCGCACTTTGTGAGGGAGATGATTATTGGTCAGATCCTAATAAATTACAACAGCAGGTTGACTTTCTGGAGAATAATTCAGAATTCTCTATGTGTTGTACCAATTATTCTGAAGTTGATGTTCATGGAAAGCTTTTAAAGGAATTTGGTTGGGGAAATAAATACAGAGCGCCTGTTATTAGCCATTTAACTATTCTGGAAGATTACAAACCAAAGCTTTTAACATCGGTAATAAGAAAATCAGCAATTCCTAGTATAATACCTGCCACAAAGAAAGAGGCACCTAATGGCGATAATTTCCTTTTCGCTCAGGTTACTGAAAAAGGGCCTGCGGCATATCTTGACTTTATTTCAGGATGTTATCGCCTGAATGAAGGAGGTGTCTGGGGGATGAGTACCTTGATAAGGCAGAAGGAAATGCAATTGAGAACATTTAAAACCATGAAAAGATTCTTCGTAAAAGACGAAGAAATCAAAGCAATAAATGCTCGTATTTCCCGCATACAATTGATCATGTCAGGTTATTACCTTAAAAAGATGGATTTACTACAGGCCGTTAAGTTATTTATTGAAGCATTAAGAATAAGTAGAAAACCAATCTTCCATCTCTTTAAAGTGTTGATGAATAAGAAGAAATAATTATCCTTGTAATTATGAATTTATATCAAGTTTTATCGGATGCTACAGAAGCAGCCCTGCGATTACAGAAGGTGGATGGTTCAATGCCTTCAGGGCATAATGGTCCCTATTTTCACGATTCTACCCCAATTCGGAACACCGGACACTGGGCCATTACTTTTTTAAAAGCGTATAAGATAACCCAAAATAATAAATTTAAGGATGCTGCTGAAAAGGCATTAAATTATATACAAAACCAAAAAGAACTTTATCCTGGAAATTTTAAATACAGGACCGTAGAAAACAGAGATAGTTGTAATGGAGTTATTGGTGCTGCATGGACAATTGAAGCTCTACTAATTGCTTCTGATCAATTGAATAACCCCAAGTTGGAAAAGCTGGCAACGGATCTTTACAATCTACATCTCTTTGATAAGGAAAAAGGATTATGGCATCGTTGTGACCTGGATGGCACGGTGTTAAGTATTGATTGGACTTTTAATCATCAACTTTGGTTTGCAGCAGCAGCGAGTATGTTTGATGCTCAAAGGTACCCAGAAATACACAATCAGGTAAAAGTGTTTATTGATAGATTAGATAAAAATTTTGCTATTTACAAAGATGGTTTAATCTGGCATTATATAGCAAGTTTTCCCATATCATTGGAAGGAATTAAACGATTGCTAATTAGTTTGAAAAGTCGAACCATTGATAATAGTAAAATGAGGCATAAAGCTATTGGCTATCATCATTTCAACCTGTGTGCATTTGGAATAATAAAACAAACCTACCCTGATTTGCCTTTTTGGACATCGGAAAAATTTCAAAAAGCTTTGGATTTTTTGAATACTACAATCTATGAAAATGGATTGCAAAAAAATAAGTATGGTTTTGATTACAATATGGCAGGTATTGAAGTTGCATATACATACAGTTGTTTCATCCCAAACTCACTGGAGAAACAAAAATATTGGGTAAAAAAGCAATTTGAGAGGCATTTCGATTTTTCAAAAAGTATGATGATACAAAAAACAAAAGATCCTGAGACATTAAATGCAAGACTATACGAAGCCTGTAGATTGAACGATTTTACCTTCTAAATACGTATAAGTTTTACTCTCACTACACGAAAAACTTATTTAGTTCCTTCTGGCTTTTAATCCATTCGGGAAAATGGTCAAGATCAATGGCTGCATGCCTGTCATTTGTTTTGTAAATGAAATGCTTTAAATTCTTGATGGCTGATATAATCCTGAAATGTGTTAATTCTCTATTGTTCGAGAATTCAATAACATTGTTTTCGTTTTGCATCCAAATGCAATTTGCAAGACCGGCTCCGTGCTGACCAATGACAAGTCGAGCCTGATGAAAATATAAGATCTGATCCTCAAAAGTCATCTTTTCAAGCTGAACATTATTGAAAATATATTCTGGTTTTAACATCGATTCGATCTTATTCTTTAATTCTTTTTGATTTGGAATGGATCTTCTCTGAGTACCTGCAGATTTATTTTTTGATTTAGCCGATCTATAAAAAGTATCAGGAGGAAGCCGTTGAATTAATAAAACGCGGTTGGAGTAGCCATCAATGTTAATGTTCAGTGTATTTGATAGGTACGTTTTTAGATTTTCTAAAACTTCACTTTTTATATGAACACCATTAGGATTCATCCCTATTAATTTATATCTCGCAATTCCATTATTCCATTCTGCATCGCTGTTTAAAATAATTCTTTCTGGAAACATTCGCATTAATAGATCTGAGAATGGTCCGGGAGCTTCTACAATGAATTGCACATTCGAACTTGCCTTACTTAATAAGATGTGAAGAGGTAAAACCAAATCAAAAAGGAAATGGTAGTAATGCTGCGGAGTTCCATTACATTTAAGAGGAGGTCTTGTTTCAAGTATAATTTGTTTGTTATGTTTAGTTGCATTTAGAATTCTATTTATAGAAAAATCCACATAAATCTTATTTACCTGGAGTAGAAGTGTTTTCTTGAGACTAATGATCATCGTAGATTTTCAATAATATAAAATAGTTTTTTTATAATCTCCCCAATTTTCTTAACGCCCTGAATTTAATAAAGTACATCCTAAAAGCATTAAACAAAGTATTTTGTTTGTCGAACTTCAGCATGTAATCTTCAAAAATTTTTTCATCAGTTAATTGATAAAGCATTTTCAACTGAGTTACATGTAGCTTTTGATACGATATAGTAGCTGGATCGATTTTGGGATACCATGAAGCTTCGCATAAATTGTATCGCGACCAGAATCCCATGTCATAAGCATGTAGACAGTTTTTAATAGTTTCAATTCCCTCGTCGTATAACTTGCGCGCAAGTTCATTTTCCGGGAATACACGTACAAAGTCGTAAAGCCCGCAAAGCGCAAATATCTTTCCGTTAAGCACTAATGTTGGGACCGAAGAAGTATATTCCTCATAAAAAGGACCCCATTGCGTAAGAGATGTTACTCCTCCCTCTGAGACAGGTTTTGTAAAGGAAATAAGTGCTTTCTCTGCCATCTTCGCATATTCTTCTTTGCCCGTTAGTTGATAAGCTCTGAGAAGTATTGAAATACCCCGGCTTTGCGAGAAGGCCGACTGCCAGTTTTCAGGTGTTCGATAAGCAGGAAGTTTAACTTCAGTTAGCCATCTTGCCCCCAGATTATCAGATATTTCGGCATTGGTATAAAACCATTCAGCATACTTTAAGAAACGGTTTTTGTCTTTTTCAGATTTCGTTTTCAGATAGGTGTTGAAGACTGCAAGCCCCATTTGACCAATAGAAATGGGGAAGTAGACAAAATCTTTGTCTTTTACATCAATGTAAGTTTTATTAATAGGTATCCCGTTTTCGTCAAATTTATTTATTAAAGCCTGATCTTTACCAGCAGATACACGGTTTTCGTTAAAAACAAAGTAATAATCTCCCAAGGTGGAAGAGTGCATGTCTTTTACAATCGGATAGCGTTGTTTGGGCGATTTAAAATCTGCTATCATTTTCTTCAACATAAATAAGACTTTCTTCATAGCTTTTCAAATAAAATTGCCAGTTTTTCTGTAAGTTGTCTTCTTGAAAATTTATCGATATTCGAGGAGTTGATTTCCGTTATTTTCCCATTTTGCCAGTTGCCGAACTCAGTAATAATGTACTCTTTTATTTCATGTTCATTTTGAGGCTCAAATATTTTTCCTGCATTTGTATTTTCCAGTATTTGCGAAGATTCGCCACCGGTATTACCTAATCCAAGTATTCGGTTGCATGTTGAAAGGTATTCAAAAAGTTTTCCCGGAATGTGGCCTTCGTAACCTTCAACCTGTTCAAGGAAAAGTAAAAGTAAATTGGCCTTCTGCATCAGGGAGATAGCTTCGGAATGTGGAAGATAACCATCTAAGTCAAGGATGTTAAGTTCACTAAACATCTCTTCAATTTCTCTTTTAATTGTGGGCTCGATGCTACCTGCTAATTTAATCCTAACTTTATTGCGATCCAAGTTACCATTATTTATTAATTCAATAAGCCAGATAAAGAAAGACTTATAATAGCGATTCCAGGTCAGTCCTCCAATATACAGAATTGTATATTTTTCGTTTGGTTTGACTGGTTTGGCAATGCCATCTGTTTCAATGTCGTATCCGTTCGTAATAATTTCAAACTTATCTTTTCGATTTTCGGTAATAAGATTAATAAAATTGTCACTAACACAGGAGGCTTTGTCGCATTTGTAAACTACATCACGTTCGAGCCTTTCGTTTCGTCTTTTCGATACTGGGTTGAATTTTTGGTTTTGCAGGTAGTGTATTTTTGTCCATGGATCGCGAAAATCGGCTACCCATTTTATTTTACTCCATTTGGCCAGCTTTTTTGCGATGAGGTGCACGGTAGGTGGAGGTGAAGATGAAAAGATGATATCCGGGTTTTCCTTTTTTATGATTCTTTTTCCCTCACTTACTGCGTAAGGTAACCAGCCAATTTTTGCATCGGGAACAAAAAGGTTTAAACGTACCCAGTTTGCCAGTTTCTTTTTCCAGCTCACATTTTTTTGCGCGAGGTTGGCTACGGGGATTTTTTCTCCTGACTTCATCCCCGTAAATTTTCGGTAGAAAAAGTTAGGCTCGAGTGCTTTGGTTTTGTATACCTTACAATTATTGGGAATGTCCTTAGCCAGCGATTCATCAATGGCAGGGTATTCTCCATTGGCAACGGTAAGGATAATAGGATCCCAGCCAAATTCAGGTAGGTACTTGGCAAATTTGAGTACCCGTTGAACACCCGGTCCTCCCGCCGGTGGCCAGTAATACGTAATTATGAGTACTTTTTTATTCATTTTATGAATTGTTGCGAGCCTTGAGTTTTTTTGTTCTTGAAATTATATCTTTAATATTGATTCGCTGTACTCTGTGTTTGTCATTAACTAATGTTTTATCGACTTTCCAATTTCTTTTTCCCATAATACCCTTTTACAAATCCTTCCGCTTCTTTACGTCTCATCACTTTTGTTTGCCAAAGTGCTTTTAGTAAGCCAAACCCATAGGCAAATACTTGTATATTTAAGGTTATAGGTGAAAGTAAGGCAGCTTTTAGGTTTTTATATTGAAAGAAGGATTGAAAAAGAGCTGTAAGAATGATCAGCAAATAAACAATTCCGGTTATTGTCCAGAGATATCCGCCTAATGTTGGAAAGAAAAGCGTAAAAATGCTTAATGCGATAAGGCCTAAAACTACCATGGCTGGAAGGAGATGTACTAATTTTAGCATTGAAGGATGTGCATTGGACAAGTTAATTCGTGCTACTCCCCAATTAAAGATTTGGCGGTAGAATTTCGATAGGCTTGTACGTCGTTTGTGATAAACAAAAGCATCGTAAATCAAACCCACCTTGTACCCAGCATCGTAGATTCGCTGCGAAAAATCCATGTCCTGACCATGTCGTAACTTATTCATTCCTCCAATATTTTCGAATACTGTTCGATGAATTCCCATGTTGAAACTTCGAGGATAAAATTTACCCACACTTTTTTTCTGTCCTCGTGTACCACCGGTACCGAGTTTAGATGTCATTGAGTATGTAATGGCTTTTAACAGAGGGCTGAATGATTCGTGGCAGGTATCGGGGCCGCCAAAAGCTTCGTACTTATATGTTTTGAGATCGTTGTCGATAGTGCGTAGCCAATGTGGCGGGAACATACAATCGGAATCAACAAAAATAAAGTATTGGCCTTTGGCCTTTCGCATTCCATTATTACGCGCCTCTCCGGGGCCTTTGTTTTCTTGGTAGATGGCTCTTGTTTGCAAATTTGAAGATGACTTGTAGCTTTCAATAAAATCTTGAAATCCGTCTTTTGATCCGTCATCAACAAAAAGAAACTCGAATTCTTTGCGTTCAAAATCAAGTTTTTCCGCGCTTTCCAAAAGTTCTTTTACTTCTCCTGTTCGATTATAAACAGCAACTATGATGGAGTACTTTAACATTTGTTACGCCTTGTCAGTTTGAGTTTTTAATTTCTTAACCTCTTGAAAAATAGAATAGCCAATCAGAGCTACTACCATTATTATGATAATATAATAAAACACCATTGACATTGTATTAGCTTGAGTGTAATATGTAGGTTGAAATACAAACTCAATTTTGTGGTGTCCTTCAGGAACGACCATCGCTCGAAGTGTGTAGTTTGCCTCTATATAGTTTGCCGGTTCACCGTCAATTGTTACTGTCCAGTCAGGATAGTAAATTTCAGAAAAAACAACTAACCGGTTTCCTGACGTATTTGTCTCGTACGTCAAATGGTCTGGTTCGTAAAGATGCAAAGAAATGGAATCGTTTGGTGTTGATTTTTGGAAATTGCCAACATCAGTTTTAAACTTTTCGTTAATGACTGTTTCATTTGCAATTCTAATATTATCGAGTGCACTAATCTCTTCATCCGGTGATTTTGCCCAAATCACAGAATCGACAAACCAGGCAGGTCCCATAACATTTGGATTTATTTGTAATCCTTGTTGTGTTATGAAGTATTTAGCATTTAGCATGTTTAAAACCTGCATGTTTCCTTTCATGATATGATTTTCAATCAAATCCTGATAGCGGCGTAATTTGGCAGCACTATAACCTCCAATAGAACGATGCGAGCCTGAAGCCCGGTTATCCTGAAAAGCCGAAGTTGTGAGGTCGTACACCCGGTAATAAGTATTCTTCTGAATAACATACTTTTGAATGTCTTCTTTTTCTACTTCTGTTTTGGGTTGAAATTTTTGATAAGCGGCTTCAATTTTTTGAACAAGTTCTGGATTATTTTGGATTTCGCGTGCAAAAATTTCTTTATCTATATCGGTTAAGAGATATTCCTGTTCGATTAGATTTTGGCGTGTAAAATCTTCTTTGCTCACATAACGTTGTCCAATAGACCACACATCTATCAATGCCAGAACTCCTATCATGCCAATTAATACTGTATTTTTGATTTTTTGCTTGTTAAATAGGTAGAATGTAAAAAGAGTAGCTGCAGCGAAGAGGAGAGTTCGGAAAAAATCGGCACGGAAAACAGAAATCCTTAAACTTTCGAGCGCAGAAACAATCGCATTTATTTGCGTTTCACCAGCTTGCTGCCGATAGTTATCGAACATGGTTATTTCCTGGTCGTTAATATATCGATTAAGAAGATGCGGAAAAGCAATATTTAGTAAAAGAAAAGCGATGAAACCAAGTCCTGCAGCCAAATATAACGGCAGTTTCTTTTTCCCTATTGTAATTTTAGATTCCCTGTTTAGTAGTTCAGGATTATTAATGATTTTTGAAACTGTGAGGAATGCAAAAAAAGAAATGAATATTACAGCAACCGCAAGTATTGATACTGGTGTTCGGAATTTATTATATAAGGGAACATAATCGATGAATAAGTCGGTAAAGCCAGAAAAATATTTCCCCCATGACAAGAATATAAATAATATTACAGAAATGAGAATACCTTGTTTTATTGGTCCTTTTATCACAAATAGTCCAATAATAAATAATGTAAAGATTACTGCACCTGCCGTATTAGGACCACCACTACCTCCTTGATCGCCCCAGTATTGGTTCATATTTCCAATGGTTTCACGCATTCGGCGGTCAACCTTATTCAACAAACTGCGATCTTGTTTTACATAGGCACTTGCACCACCCTTTACTCTTGGCGCAAAAAGCATCATACTTTCAGCGCGACCACTACTCCAGGCATTAATATAGTCGCGGTCAAGACCACCTTTGGTTTTTATGTGTTCTTTGCCTTCTGTTAATTCACTTTTCCCCCTAATTGATTGTTTGTTATAGCGATATAAATTCGATAGCTTTGAATAATTAGGTCCGATAGCTAGAACTGCAGCAACGAAAAGCAGACCCACAGCCTTACTAAAGTCAAGCAACCTTTTCTCACGAATGTGATGATATAATTCTACAAAACCGATGCAGATTAAGCCAAGCAAAAGGTAGTAACTCATTTGAACATGATCGTGGGCAATTTGATTGGCAAGAAAGAAAGATGTCAATATGAATCCCCATAGATACTTTCTCTTGAATGTAAGTAAAACACCAGCCAATGTTGGTGCAATAAATGCAATAGTTCTAACTTTTTTGAAGTGACCTGCTTCAATTATAATTAGATTATATGAGGTTAGACCAAAGGCCAATGCTCCGGCAAGTGCAAGCCAGGGATTTACTCTAAAGGCCAGAAGTAAAATGTAAAAGCCAAGCATGTACCAAATCAAGAAGATAATTTCCGTGGGAAATCCTAAATCTTCAAATTTGTAATATATTTTTCTTAATTTATTTGAGCTTTCATAACGTGCACCTAAAAAATCCGGCATACCTGAAAATCGGGTATTTGTCCATAATACTCTTTTATTTTCATATTTTTTATAATCTAGTCTGTCCCTAATACCACCTTTGCTTTTAACAATGTCATCTTGCCGTAAAGATTTGCCTTCCCAAGCCGGAGAAAAATATATGGATGAGACAATAATCATCGCCGAAATGGCAATAATATGAGGAACTATGACTTTTATAATCGACTTAATATCCATTGTATTCGGAATTTTGGTTCGTTATGATAAAATAATATGTGATAAAATTGCATAAATTTTATCACATATTATAATTTGAGGTTATAGTATTGAGCTATAGTTTTTACAACTTCCCAAACAACCCTTTATAGCTAACCGCATCGCCAATAATTTTTCCAAGGTCAGTAATGGCAACACGTTCTTGCTCCATCGTGTCGCGGTAGCGGATGGTCACAGTGTTGTCTTCTTTTGTTTGGTGATCGACAGTTACGCAGAACGGAGTACCAATGGCATCCTGGCGGCGGTAACGTTTTCCGATCGAGTCTTTTTCGTCGTACTGGCAGTTGAAATCAAATTTCAGCTCGTCGATAATTTCGCGGGCTTTTTCCGGCAGACCGTCTTTTTTTACCAGCGGCATAACTGCCAGTTTTACAGGAGCCAGTACCGGAGGCAATTTCAGTACAGTACGAGTATCTTTTTCCAGTTGCTCTTCGCAATAACTTGCTGAAATTACTTGTAGGAACATGCGGTCGACACCAATCGATGTCTCAACAACATAAGGAACATACGATTCACCCAGTTCAGGATCGTAGTAACGAATTTTCTTACCTGAATATTCTTCGTGTTGCGATAAGTCGAAATCGGTACGCGAGTGAATTCCTTCCACTTCTTTAAATCCGAATGGGAATTTAAATTCAACGTCAACGGCAGCATTGGCATAATGGGCCAGTTTTTCGTGTTCGTGGAAACGGTAATTTTCGTCGCCAAAACCAAGGGCACGGTGCCATTTCATACGTGTGGCTTTCCATTTTTCGAACCAGTCAAGTTCGGTGCCAGGGCGAACAAAAAATTGCATTTCCATTTGTTCGAACTCGCGCATACGGAAAATGAACTGACGTGCTACAATCTCGTTACGGAAAGCTTTACCAATTTGTGCAATGCCAAACGGAATTTTCATGCGTCCGGTTTTTTGCACATTCAGGTAGTTTACAAAAATACCCTGTGCGGTTTCCGGGCGAAGGAAAATTTTTGAAGCTCCTTCGGCAGTCGATCCCATTTCGGTTGAAAACATCAGGTTAAACTGGCGTACATCGGTCCAGTTTCGTGATCCTGAAATCGGGCAAACAATACCTTCGTCTTCAATTATCTTTTTTAATTCTGCCAGGTCGTTATCGTTCAATGCATCTGAAAAACGTTTATGCAGATTGTTCCATTTTTCCTGGTTGGCAAGTACGCGTGGATTGGTTTCGCGGAATTGTTTTTCATCAAAAGCATCGCCAAAACGTTTTGCAGCTTTGGCTACTTCTTTATTCATTTTTTCTTCGTACTTAGCCAGTTGGTCTTCAATAAGTACGTCGGCACGGTAACGTTTTTTCGAGTCTTTGTTGTCGATCAACGGATCGTTAAAAGCATCAACGTGGCCCGATGCTTTCCAAATTGTGGGGTGCATAAAAATAGCTGAATCCAATCCAACCACATTTTCGTGCAACAACACCATGCTGTCCCACCAGTATTTTTTGATGTTGTTTTTTAGTTCAACACCCATTTGTCCGTAATCGTACACTGCTCCAAGTCCATCGTAAATCTCGCTCGATTGAAATACATAACCGTATTCTTTACAGTGTGCTACTAATTTCTTGAAAATATCTTCCTGTGCCATCTAACTATAATTTCTGAATTGTGAACGCAAAAATAGGATAAAATTCTAAAGTACAGGGGAGAGTACTTAAAGATTAAGGATTAGTGATTAAAGATTAAAGATGATTCGTTTGGAGGGATTGGATTAGATTGAATGGAGATTGATTTTAAGATTGAAAGAAGATTGAGCGCTGAGACTGTGAGCACTGGGCACTGAGACTGTGAGATGGCTGAATTGTAAATCTGAACACGGTGTTTTGGAAATTGAGACTGATAGATGGCAATTAGTTCTAATCTGTAAAGGATCTCTCCTCGTTCCTCGTCGGGATGACAGAAACTTTTGACATTTTTGCCTTTTAACTTTCTCCTTTTGCCTTGTTCTAATCTACTTCTTCAAAGTCAACGTATTCGCCATTGTCCGGGTTGTTCCTTTGATTTGACCGCCGGTTTTCAACCGTAACTTCTCCTTCAGGGCGCTTCGGTTGCTGCTGGCGTTGTTGTTCGCGCATCTTTTGCTGCATGTTTTTCATCCCTTTGTCGATAATTTTAGGGAAAAGATAGCGCATAACAAAGCGGAATCCGAAGTAGATTACAGCAATTATTACAAGGGTTCTAAGGAAGTTTACGATGTATAGTGTAATAAATAAAGTCATTTTTTAATACAATTTTGGCTGTGTGGAAAATAATAAGTTTACACCAAAGCACAAATTTAAATTTTTTGCTTTACTCGGTTGCACCAGCTTGTAAATATTATTGGTAGCAAGAAAAACTTGCACACTTTTTCCGGTATAACTACAAGCAAAACCAGGTAGTAATTGTTCGGCATTATACAGGTTTAACCCGCTACTTAGCTCAAAACGCGTTCCCAGAAGAATATTAAAATAGGCCGACAAATAGTTATTTGATTCTCCACTATAATAAGTCAGGTTGTCGGAAAAATTCAGTTTCATTCTATCGTTTAGGCGGTGTGTAGCCATTAGGTTTAGCTTTATCGGAAGCAGCTCATACTGACGCTGAGTAAAAGCTTCGGCTGATGTTATATAAGGCAACGAATCGGAAAGGGCCAGTAAAGCTTCTTTTGGTTCAAAATAGTTGGAAGAACCGGGATCAGTAGATTGATAAAGATCGTTTATGTGGTAGTCGATTGAGCCTGAAAAAGTATTGTCGTAAGACCTGTATTTTAATGAAGTGAAGCCAAGATCGGCAATCGCTACTGAAATGGAGGTTTGTTTGCTGAGTGCATAAGAAAAGCCCAAATCAATGCCCGCCCCCATATTCTTAAACTTAAAAAAATAATCACCGGCACTAAGATCGGGTTTAACGGTAGTTTTATTCTCAAGTGGATGATGTTGCACATCAATTGGACCCGAAACCCGATATGTTCCGCTTGGTATTATTTGAAGAAGTTGTTTGGCTTCATCGGTTTGAACAGTCAAATTCATGTTTTCGATGTCGTAAAAAAACTGACCGAACAATACCTTTGTACGAATTCCGAGGCTTAATTTTTTATTAACCTGCCGTGAATACGAAAAGGCCAATTCTTTAAACAAGTGAGTTTTTAACGAGATGGGGCCATATTCCTCCTCATGTCCATAAAAAGGAACAAGTCCCTGGTCTATAAATTTAAGAAATTCATGATCGAAATTTCCCGAAACCAATATACGTTCTGAAAGCGAGAGCCCGAAAGTTTGTTTGTTGCTTTTTAAACTTAAATAAATGATTGGTAGTGTGGCGATAGCTGCGGCTTCTCCGGGTTCGCCCAACGAATTATAAAAGCGGTCGAAACTATAAGAGAAATTTTCGGAGAAAATATAATCGGGCGAAAAGTTGGCATTCCACTTTAATGATGCGCCAGATAAAACTGGCAGGCCAATTATTAGTTTTTCACTTTGATTTTGAAAAGCAGGATTAGCCAGTGAAGATTGACTTACTTCGGACAAAAATTGAAGCGGATTGCCGTTTTGCGCTTCTGCCGAAAACCGGCCCAAAACAGCAAACAGTAGTGTATAAAATTTTATTTTACCCAGAAAGTTTTTCATCCCAACTAATACAACGCAAAAATATGGTTTCTATTGAATTAAGAAATTAACAGACAGGAAAAAAGGCGGAACCTACCGCCAATGTGAACGCAGATGACGCAGAATAGGATGGTTTGTGCAGAAAACAAAAAAGATAACCATCAATTTCCCGAAAACTGAGGGTTGAAAAAATTTTTAGAACCTGGGTTAAAAATAAAATCCCGAAGAAATATCTCCGGGATTTTTATTTATCAATTGAAAAATTCTTTTGACAGACCAAATATATTCTGCGAAAATCAGTTTGATCCGTGTTGTCAGCGTTCTAAGAATTATCGTTGGCTAACATCGCCACCGCTCGATTCGTCAATTTCTCTAATTTCGGGGCTGCCGTGGTAGTTAATGTCTGAGCCACTGCTGGCATCGGCATAAAGTTCGCTGCTAACGCTTACGGTAATATCCGATCCGCTACTTGCGTTGGCATAACAAATTACCGATTCAAGGTCGCCGGCTTTAACATCCGAGCCACTGCTGGCACCAACGCGCAGTGTTTTTACTTTTCCACGTAGTTTTGCATCGCTGCCACTGCTGGTATCAACCGACAGATTTTTGTAAAATACTTCTATTTTTAAATCGGAACCACTGCTGCAGCTAACATCCAGCGATTCGCCTTCCAAAGTATTTGTCGATTCTACATCGGAACCCGATGATGCCGACAGTTCGTTTAGCTCTTTTACAGTTACATAAACTTTTCTGGTTTCGTTACCACTGCCCCAGTTAAACCAGTTGCGGCGCTTCATGTATATTTTTAGTGTTCCGCCTTCAACTTCGGTTTTCAAATCATTAATAATATCATCGTCGGCAACAACTGTTACCTCTTCGGCGTCGCCCATTGTCAGGTATAAGTCGATTCCGGTTGAGACTTTAATGGCATTAAAACCACTGACCTGGCGCGTTTGAGTTTCGTCGCGGTTACCGGCAAGTACTGTTCCGCAGCTGGTAACGGCAATCATAAACAGGAATAAAATTTTTGCGAATGTTTTCATGTGCATTATTTTTTGTTTTTTGAATTGAGACTGTTGAAATGACGCTGGCAAAAACGGAAAGTTACAGTTGTAGCTAATTTTTTATCACATTTCCGCCCGACGATTTATTAATATTGGTCGTTGATGGGTTTCCGATATAGAACACATTTCCACCGCTGCTGGCATCTGCTTCCAGTTGGTTTTCGGTGTTGAGCCAAATATTTGCACCACTACTAACATGGGCACTGGCTGCTTTTGCTTTTAAATCGCCGGCTTTTATATTCGATCCTGAACTGGCTTTAGCATTTATTGAAGCAGCATTGCCATCGAGGAAAATATTCGATCCTGAGCTGGCTTTGGCAGTCACGTCATTGGCTTCAAGCGAAAATCGTAAGTTGGCACCCGATGAAGCCGAAAGAACAATATCGTTAACGTTTAAGGTATTTTCGGAAAATACGTTACTGCCCGACGATGATTTTGCAGCTACAAGCCGGGGAAGTGTAACATACACTTTTAAGCTGGTTGCATTGCGAATGATGTCGATTGCTTTTATGCGCAGTTCGTCTCCTTGCAACTCGGTAACAATACTATTGTGCAGGTTTTCATCAGCTTCAACAAGCACTTTGTAATCGTTTCCCATAGTAACGTAAACGTTCATTCCGCGACTTACATTTAATTCGTTAAAATCTTCAAGATTGCGTTCTTCGGTGGTTACGTTACCATTGCCTTTTACGGTTGACTGAAACAGGCACGAAGATGTACCGAGAGCTAAAAAAATACCAGTGAGAATGTAGATAATGCTTTTCATGACATTTTGTTTGGTTTATAAATACAATGCAAATTATTGCAAACATGGCAAAACCAAGAAATTATTTCGTTAAACCGGGGTTATTTATCGGTAAGTAAGCATAAAAAAAGCCGGCAAACTTAATTGCCGGCTCAAAACATCTATCTATTAACCGCTAAGCACCGTGTTTAAAACGATCACGGCCAGTTGGTTCTCTGTCAAAATCTCTGTCCCTTCCTTTTCTCATTTCATCGAATTTAATGCGTTGCTCATCGCTTAGCATCGAACGGATTTCCTGGTGCTGAGCTGCTCTTATTTTTTGTATTTCAGCCTGCACATCAGCCATTTTTTCAATGTTTCCTTCAATAGCTTTCATGTCTGCTTTTTCAGCAGTTGAAAGTGTTTGTTGTTTGGCTCTCAACTCATTTAGTTCATTTCTTAATGGTTGAATTTCTTTGGCCGATTCAAGGCGAAGCTCCTTAAGTTTTGCCTGTTGTTCTTCGGTAAAAAAGTCATTGGAACGGGCTTTTTCTCTGTCGAAACGTTTGGCCATCATCTCACGTTGCTCAGGTGTTCTTTTTTTGCGCTCGGGCTGCTGTGCCATTGCCGTTACCGAAATTGCAAATACCGCAATTAGCGCTAAACTTAAAATTCTTGTTTTCATGATTGTAAAAATTTAATTGTTTCGTTTTCGGGTACTTTGACGGTGATGTTCAGGAATGGTTTAACGCGCCACAAATTTTAACGGCAATTAACTTTTTGGCATCAAAAATGTTAAAGCAACAACATAAACGATTGGTTTTAATATAATTTAACGTAACGGTTTGCCTGCATGCGTTACTGATATCAGGCAAGATTTGTTACTTTTGGCAGTTCGATGCAAATGTGCAGACAGTGATTTTAGAAAGAAAAGATTATGAAGAGAAGATTATTAATAGGAATAACAATTGTTGCGGTAATAGGTATAAGCTTTTTTAGCTTTACCCGCGACGAGAAGAATTTTGAGATTGCAAAGAACCTGGATATTTACCATACTTTGTTTCGCGAGTTGAACATGTTTTACGTGGATGAGGTAAACCCAAACGACCTGGTTAAAACCAGTATCGATAAAATGTTGTCATCGCTTGATCCGTATACCAATTACATTTCGGAAGATCAGATGGAAGATTTCCGTTTTATGACTACCGGCGAATATGCAGGAATTGGTGCTTTGATCAGTAAACAGAACGAGAACATTGTAATTGCTGAACCTTATGAAGGTTTTCCGGCACAGAAATTTGGCATAAAAGCAGGAGACATTATTCTGGAGGTAGCTGGAAAAGATACCAAGGAAATGAGCACCGAAGACGTAAGTTCGTTATTGAAAGGCCCGGCCAACAAGCCTGTTACCATAAAATTGCAACGTCCCGGAACGAAAAAGCCGTTTACAGTTGATGTGATTCGCGAAAAAATCAGTATCGATGCTGTACCATATTATGGAATGGTTGATCAGAACACGGCATATATTCGCCTGTCGAGCTTTACGGCCAACTGTAGCAACGATGTAAAAAAAGCTTTTCTCGAATTGAAAGAAAACAACCCTGACGGATTGATCCTCGACTTGCGTGGCAACCCTGGTGGATTGCTGGTTGAAGCCGTAAAAATTGTAAACTTCTTTGTGCCGAAAGGCGAAGAAATTGTAAGCACTCGTGGTAAGGTAAAACAATGGGACAAAGTATATAAAGCAACTTCCGAACCTTTGGATACCACTATGAAAATTGCCGTTTTGGTAAACAGCGGATCGGCATCGGCATCCGAAATTGTTTCAGGAGCTATTCAGGATCTCGACCGCGGAATTATTGTAGGTACACGCACATTCGGAAAAGGATTGGTACAAACCACACGCGATTTAAGCTACAATACAAAACTGAAAGTTACCACTGCTAAATATTACATTCCGAGTGGACGTTGTATTCAGGCGTTGGATTATTCGCACCGCAACGAAGACGGCAGTGTTGGGCATGTTCCTGATTCGCTGATTACGGAATTTACGACCAAAAAAGGCCGTAAAGTTTATGATGGTGGCGGAGTAGTTCCGGATGTGAAAATTGAAGGCGACAAGCTAAGTAGTTTAAGTATTGAGCTGGTTACACGTTTTATGATTTTTGATTTTGCTACAAAATATTCAAACGAAAACGAAAGTATACCGCAGCCGGAAGCATTTTCGATTACCGACGATATTTACAATCAGTTTGCCGATTTTGTTGAGCAAAGCGATTTTAAATACGAATCGGCATCGCAAGACGATTTGAAAGAATTGCTGGAAACTGCAAAACAGGAAAAATATTACGATTTGGCCAAGGAAGAGTTCGATGCACTGGCAGCCAAAATAGAGCCGGATTTGGATAAAGATTTGTCGGTATTCAGACCCGAAATCAGCGAGCTGCTTGAAAGCGAAATTGTTTCGCGCTTCTATTATCAAAAGGGATCGATAAGAGCATCGATTAACGATGATAAAGGAATTAAAAAAACAATAGATGCCCTGCATTCAGAAACTGCATATGCAGCTTATTTTAAGCCTGGGTTGGTAGTTGGAATGAATTAAGATTTGTTTCTGTTACGTTAAAAAGGAGGTTTTTCAAAAAAAGACCTCCTTTTTTTTCAACTATACCAGTGTGTTGTTGTTGTTCTATTATATAAAACTAAATCAATCAACCCCAAAAACTTTTCTCATCAGCAAGATTTTAGTACATTTCTAACTCCAATTTTATTTTGATAAAAGAGTTATGACCTTTAAAGAAATTTTGAATAAAGAATTATACAATAGCGGAGATTTTACAATAACCGTTTACAACATCTTTCTGATCCTGATTGTTATTCTGATCACGTTAATTGCCCTGAAAATTACACGCCGCTTTTTTAAACGCTTCATTAATAAGCAGGAAGCAGAGCGACGCTCGTATTGGTCTATTTACCTGATATTGCGTTATGTAGTTTGGGTTATTATCATCATTTTTCTTTTGGAGTCGTCGGGCCTGAAAGTATCGGTGCTGCTGGCAAGTATTACCGCCCTGTTGGTTGGTGTAGGTTTTGGTATTCAGCAGCTGTTCAGCGATTTGGCATCGGGCATTGTTTTATTGGTTGAGCGAAACCTGCAAATAAACGATGTTATTCAATTGGAGGATGGTACAGTTGGGCGCGTTATCCATATCGGGCTGCGCACATCGCGGCTAAAAACGCGCGACGATATTATTTTGGTGGTTCCTAACTCAAAATTTGTAAACGATAAAATAATTAATTGGAGCCAGATGGATTACAACACCCGTTTTTCGGTTGATGTAGGTGTAGCCTACGGATCGGATACAAAGCTGGTGACTAAAATCCTGCTCGATTGTGCAGCAAAAAACGGAAATGTGTCAACGCAACCAAAACCTTTTGTGCGCTTCAATAATTTTGGCGACTCGGCACTCGAGTTTCAGGTTTTCTTTTGGGTGCGCGAATCATTTTATGTAGAAAATACGAAAAGCGAATTGCGCTACGCTATCGATGATGAGTTTCGGAAACACGGCGTTCAAATTCCTTTTCCACAACGCGATATACATATTAAAAGCACTGTCGATCAGGCAAAATAATTTTATTTCAACTAGTTTATATGAAGAGAATTATAAAATTTATCATTCCATTTTGTTTATTGCTTTTGGCCGTTTTTCTCAAAATTTTTGTTGAAAAACGAGAATTAGTCGATCCCGATTGGTTTGATACTTTTGATAAAATCGGATCAATTTTACTAATTATAAGTATTGCCTGGGCATCAATTGCTGTGCTTCGCGCGTCTAAAAAAGTAGTCCTTTCAAAATTTGATACCTCAAAAGAAGATAATTTACGTCAGCGTAAGTTTCTCACGCAGTTTAACATTATGGAAAGCATCATTTATTTCATGATTGTTTTAATATCAATCGGAGCTTCGTTAATGTTATTCGATGGGGTAAGGCAGCTGGGAATCAGTCTTTTTGCATCGGCGGGTGTTGCAGGTATTATTATTGGTTTTGCAGCACAAAAATTAATTGCAACCGTGCTGGCCGGTTTGCAAATTGCAATTACTCAACCCATTCGTATCGACGATGTAGTGATAATAGAAAATGAATGGGGAAGAATTGAAGAGATTACACTTACCTATGTTGTGGTAAAAATCTGGGATCAGCGCCGGTTGGTGGTACCATCAACTTACTTTTTCGAAAAACCTTTTCAGAACTGGACACGTAGTTCTTCCGATATTCTTGGAACAGTGTTTTTATATACCGATTACCATGTATCGTTTGATGCGTTGCGCGAAGAATTAACGCGTTTGCTAAACAGTACTTCGTTGTGGGACAAAAAAGTTAATGTACTACAGGTAACCGATGCTAAAGAATTTGGAGTAGAAATACGAGCTTTGATGAGTGCCAAAGACTCCCCAACTGCATGGGATCTGCGTGTTTTTATTCGCGAAAAGATGATTGAATTTATACAGAAAAATTACCCGGAGAGTTTACCACGCACACGAGTGGTTTTTGAAAAAGGCGATGGAAAAGACAACCCTGTAAACGAGCAACAAAACCTAAAAACTTCTGAATAAGTATGAAAATTTATTTTGCCGGCTCAATACGTGGAGGAAGACAAGATGCCGCGTTGTATGAAAAAATTATCGAATTTCTAAAAACCTACGGGCAGGTACTTACTGAGCATGTTGGCGATTTGAATTTAACCAGTGATGGCGACGACGGCCCGAACGATAAGTTTATTCACGATCGAGATATGGAATGGCTGCAGCGTTCGGATGTAATTGTTGCAGAAGTAACTGCCGTATCAATGGGGGTTGGTTACGAAATTGGCAGAGCTGTTGAAATGGGGAAGCCGGTGTTGTGTCTTTTTCGAACAGGTGCTAAAAACAACTTGTCAGCAATGGTTGCGGGGTGTGATGATGTTGAAACAATATATTATTCAGATATTCAAGACCTTAAATCTCCGGTTCAGGAGTTTCTTTTTTCAATTAAAACCACGGATTAATTTAAACTTACTGTAATAGAAATAGTTTTTTAACACTTTCATTGCGTCTTTTTGACAAATTAAATTATCTTGTGTCGAATTTTGAAAAATATTTGATCACTAATAAAAATCTAAACCTATGGATTCAAACAAATCAAATCAATTAAATCGAAGGAAATTCTTAGGTCTTTCAGCACTGGGTTTATCCAGTTTGACCATCCTTCCAAGTTGGACAATCAACGGAGTTAAAATTGCACCAAGCGACAGAGTAACAATGGGTTTCATTGGTCTTGGACAACAAGGAATGAACGACTTCCGCAGTTTCTCGGCAGTTCCGGGAGTGGAAGTAGTTGCAGGTTGCGATGTTGACAGCATGAAAACAGAGCGTTTTAAACGAACTGTTGAAGAGTGGCAAAAAGGCCTTGGATTGTCTCCTCGTGTTGACAAGTACGAACAATATGAAGAACTGCTAGAGCGTAAAGATATTGATGCAGTTGAAGTTTGTACACCTGACCACTGGCACGCTTTAATGACCATTCACGCATGTCAGGCCGGTAAAGATGTATATGTTCAAAAACCGCTTTCTTTTACTATTGCCGAAGCAGAAAAAATGGTTCGCGTAGCTAAAGACACAAAACGTGTTGTTCAGGTTGGTAGCCAACAACGTTCAAGTAAAGAATTCCAAAAAGCTATTGAATTAGTTCAGAGCGGCGCTATTGGTCATATCGACAAAGTTTACGCAAAAGTGGGTGACCCACCAGCACCGCTTGATTTACCAGAAATGCAGGTTCCTGCTAATTTGAATTTCAACCTTTGGATGGGACCATTAAATGATCCGAAAATTCATTACCACTCAGATCTTTGTCCTCCTATTTCTCTTGATCCAGCAGAAAGAGAAAAATTATGGGGTGCATGGCGTTGGTACCGCGAAACTGGTAACGGATTTACCGCCGACTGGGGTGCACACATGTTTGATATTGCACAAGCTGCTATTGGTATGGACGGTTCTGGTCCTGCAGAAATTATTCCTAAAGGAGTTGATGGTGCAGACTATCTTACATTTAAATACCTGAATGGTGTTGAGATGACAGAGCAAGCATACCTGGAAGATATGCCAAATGCACAAGGTATTAAGTTTATTGGCGACGACGGTTGGATTGAAGTAGCTCGCGGATACCTGGCTTGTTCAAAATCAGACTTAGTTCCTGATGAATTGAGAGGTAATCGTCCGAGAAACCTTACACCTGAAGAGCGCAGAAAGATGTTTGAAGAAATGCAAAAAGCTCAGGCAAAAGGTGGTGGTAGTTTCGAGATTAGTTCACCACATATGGAAGATTTCATCACTTGTGTACGTTCAAGACAAAAACCAATTGCTCCTGTTGAAGTGGGTGCAAGTACAGCAATCACTTGCTGCTTAGGAAACATGGCTACTGAATTGCAACGTTCGGTTAAGTGGAATCCTGCAACGCATAGCTTCGGAACAGATAAAGAAGCATGGAACCACCGTTTGTATGATTACGACTATCGTGGTTCGTATAAACTATAAATCAACCAACTAAAAATCTTATGGATAAAAGAGAATTTTTGAAAAAGATGGGTCTGCTAACTGCCGGAGGCATGGTAGCTGGCTCGTTGAAGCCTGCCAGTGCCGCCTCGATGGTGGGCATGGGCAAAAAGGAAATTGGTCTGCAAATTTACTCGGTAGGACGAGAATTGAATGCCGACGTTCCTAATGGCTTGAAAAAAATAAAAGATATCGGTTACAGCACCATCGAGCTGGCGGGTTACCGCGATCGCAAAATGGGTGAGTATTCTGTTGAGGAGTACCGCAAGCTTGCTGATGATGCCGGTTTGAAAATTACAGGATCGCATGTAAATCCTCCAACTCGTGACATCACGAAAGATAAATTGGGCGAAATTGCTGATTTCTGGAAACAAACTGTTGAAGACCACGTGAAATTTGGTGTAAAAACTTTGGTTCAGCCAATGATGCCAAATGTACCAACGCACGATGCGGTTAAAGTGGTTTGCGAATCGTTTAACCAGGCCGGTGAAATTGCAAAATCAGCCGGAATTAAGTTTGGTTATCACAACCACAACATGGAATTTGGTCGTGTTGTAAAACCGGAAGACAAGGACAAACCAAGTAATCCTTGGATGCCTGTTGGCGATGTAATTTACGACCTGTTCCTGAATGGTACCGATCCAAATTTGGTATTCTTCGAAATGGACGTGTACTGGACAGTAATGGGTTCAAACGATCCGTTGGAATACTTTGAAAAGTATGCCGGCAGATTCCCTGTTCTTCATATTAAAGACCGTTCGGTTTTAGGCCAGTCGGGAATGATGAACTTTAAAAACATCTTTAACAAAGCTTACGAAAATGGTTTGGAAGGTTTCTATGTGGAACTGGAAGGAATCAGAGACGGAAGTATGACACAATTTGAAGGTGTTGAAAAATGTTATGATTATTTAAATGAAGCTTCGTTTGTGAAGTAATCCTAACCAGATTAAATATAGAAAAACGGGTGTGTTTATCGCATCCGTTTTTTTGTGCCTAACTTGTTGGGGCAAGTACGTTAAAGGGATACCAAGGCAGGTTTCTCGCAATCCAAAACAGTACAACAATCAATAAAACAATCCAAGGTGTTTGTTTTTTATAAAACAGGTTGGGTAGTTTCCATCCAAAAGTTTTATTCAGCAACTTATGCGTGTAATGATACAGAATAAAAAGCGCAGCCGGGAGAAACAGAAAATTATAGCCAATTACACCTGCAAAATCTAAATGCAATAAACTGTGCAAAGCGCGTTGCGAGCCACATCCCGGACAATAACCCCCGGTTAAAGAATGAAACAGACATTGTGGAAATATTTCGTGACGGGCAGGGTCGAGTACAAAAAAAAGAACTGCTACCCCAATAATTACGAGTAGCAGTATACTATTAATTGTTCGTTTCATTTGTTAAAAATTGAATGCTCCCTGGGCAATACCTGCAAGCACTCCAAATATTGATAATAATATACCAATAACGATCCATGCCATTCCTGCGGCAAACGAAACCCATGCCCATATTTTTGCATTTCTGCTGGCTGATTTTGCTGCTTCGTAATTTCCTGCATTCCAGTGCGAATTTACCTGTGCCGCAAAAACAATGGCTACTATTCCAAATATTTTACCACAAAAAATGGTAGTAAGAATTGCAAATACCAAATAATTGGGTGGTGGTAGTTGCGGCTGATTAACTTGTTCATTCATGATAAGTAGTATTAATAAGACTTGATTGCAAACAAAGTTAAACGAACGAATAAGCTAAACAAAGTATCTTTTAACAAATACAAGGTGTATCTGGGGTATTTTCCACCATAATGTTAAGTTAAATCTTAAAATATATTAAAATTAACGATCAACTTATCGCCTAAAGTTGTAAAAAATTCGAATCGGATTATTTTTGCGCTCCTCATGGATTAAGGAGCAGGAGGCACTTTTTCCATAGATTTTAAGTTTTGGTAGAATGCCATCCGTAAGGGTGGCATTTTTTTATGTATACAATTCAGGTATGTATTATAGAAATGACAAAGTGCTGTCGTTGAAAATCTTATCCTGAATTGGCTTGGTTAAAAGGCGGGCTTTCGTTAGCGCTGAACTTACGTTAACATGTAATTAACAACATTAGATTAAACCAAAAAAGGATAAAACGGTCTTAATAGGTAGTTAAGACAAAATGAAAACAGTTAAAACAGCAATGAAGAATTTTAGAAACCTAATATTACCCGCCCTTGTTTTTATGGGTCTACAAACCTATGCAAACACAAAAGAACCACTGAATACTGCTAATCCTGATGATGATGGAAAAGGCAAAATTGTAGGGCAGATTGTGGATGAAAAATCAGAAGCTCCTATGGAGTTTGCCAATATTGCCATTTATAACGAAGTAGATTCGGCCCTGGTAACAGGTGGAATAACCAACGAAAAAGGGCAGTTTGAAATTGAGAATTTAAGATACGGTGATTATTACCTGGTTGCCAATTTTATTGGTTTTGATGAGAAAAACATTAACGATATAAAAATTGACGGGACCAATCGGGTACACGATGTTGGAGAAATTAACCTGGAGGCATCAACAGTTGCAATAGGAGAGGTAAATGTTGTAGCCGACAAAGCTGCAGTGGAATATAAGCTCGATAAGAAAGTAGTGAATGTAAGCCAGGTAATTAGTGCCATTGGCGGTACCGCAGTTGATGTTTTGGAAAATACACCTTCTGTTCAGGTTGATATTGAAGGAAATGTATCATTACGCGGATCAGGAAATTTTACCGTTTTAATTGACGGGCGCCCAAGTGTTTTAAGTGGTAGCGATGCCCTGCGTCAAATCCCCTCTTCGGCAATTGAAAATATTGAGATCATCACCAATCCGTCGGCAAAATACGAGCCTGATGGTGCTGCAGGTATCATTAACCTGGTAATGAAAAAGAACTCGATGAACGGACTGAACGGTATTGTGAACGCAAGTGTTGGAACAGGCGAAAAATATCGTGGTGACTTTATGTTGAATTACCGTTTCGAGAAAGTGAACCTGTTTTTTGGTGCCGACTGGCGCGATGAGATCAATAACGGGAATATGGCCTCGGAGCGTGAAACATATTTTAATGATACAACCGAATATCTGAATATGAGTGGCGACCGCAACTGGATTCGCGGAGGACATCGGTTTAAAGGAGGCGCCGATTTTTATATTGGTAATAATACAACCTTAACCCTGTCAGGAGAAACAGGTAGCTCTGAACGTGGAAACGAAGGTGGAGGGCGCACCGAGAATTTTACCATTCCAGCATCCGAATTTATTTATTCCATTAGCGAAGAAACTTCAGAACGAAATAATGATTTCTATACGCTGAATATGAATTTTCAACATAAATTCGATGATCAGGGACACCGTATTGAAGCCACTGCATTTTATTCTGATGAAACAGGAACAGACAATGAAATAGAAGGTGAATTACTGGCTGACGAGAATTTTAATCCTACCAACGAGTATTTATCTAATGTTTCAACCTTTGAAACCGAAGATGAACAAGATTTGCGTTTAAAGCTGGATTACACTTATCCGTTTAGCGAAGATGGCAGGTTTGAGGCGGGTTACCAGGGGCGACTGGAAAGCGAAAAGGAAACACTTGAGTTTCGCGATTTCAACCAGGCAACTAATTCGTGGGTTATCAACGATGAATATTCGAGTGCTACCGATTTTCAGCGCGATATACACGCCGTTTATTCTACCTACAGCAACAAAATTGGCGAATTTGCATATATGGCTGGTTTACGTGGAGAGTTAACTGTTCGGGAAATACAAAATACCAATGCAGCGAATGTATCATCACTAAATCGTTTCGATTTGTTTCCAACTGCGCACATTTCATATCCGGTTACACAAACAACAGATGTAACGGCAAGTTACAGTCGCAGGATTAATCGCCCAAGTGGCCGCGATCTGGATCCTACTCCCAATTATTACAACCGCTACACCATTCGCTTCGGAAATCCTGATTTGGAGCCGGAATACACCAATTCATACGAACTGGGTTTAATGAAACGTTTTGGCGAAACACGTTCGTTTATGTCGGCCGATTTATTCCGAAGGGTGACCAACAATAAAATCGATCGGACACAGGAACTGGGTGAAGATGGAATTTTTTACCTGTACACCGACAATTTTGATAAAGATTACAGTACCGGCCTTGAAGTTACCGGAAACTGGAATTACAAGAAATGGCTGATTCTTAATGCCAGTGTGAACGTTTACAAATATAAAATTACCGGAGAGTTGAATGGCGAATCCATCGACCGCGAAAGTACCAACTGGGGTGGACGAATGAATACAACTTTCAAAATTACTGATGATTCACGTTTTCAGTTAAATGCTTTCTTTCGGGGTAAATCAGTATCGGCGCAGGGCGAAAGTGGTGCGATGTTCTTTACCAATATTTTGTACCGCCAGGAGTTTATGAATAAAAGGCTTTCGGCTACTGTGAGCGTTCGCGACCCACTGGGAACAGGTCGTTTTGAACGTACAAGCTACGGCGAAGACTTTGAAAGTTGGTTCCGTTTTGAACGTGAGCCACGTGTAGTAATGCTTACTTTGAGCTATAAGATAAACAACTTTAAAGAAGATCGCGGCGGAAATGGCGGCGGCGGTGGCGACATGGATATGGGTGGAGGAGAATTCTAACGATAATACGCAAAGACAATATTATGAAATGCCGTTCTTTTAAAAAGAATGGCATTTTTTTATTTCCGCCAAAGAGCCTGTTATCAGTAGGTTCTGAATCTTTTTGCACAACCTTAAAACTGATGAAATCGTTTCATAACTGAAAAATCAGTTGCAAAACTGAAAAATCAGTTGTATGTTTGTCGTTGTAAAATTATAACTGTCATTTCGAAGGAAGAATGACTGAGAAATCTCTTACAGATTCCTCTCTACGTTCGGAATGACAATCATTTCTGAAACGACAGTACAATGAAGAAACTAACAAAAAAGGAAGAGGAGTTGATGAAGATCCTCTGGAAACTGGAAAAAGCATTTGTAAAAGACATTGTTGAATTGTATCCCGAGCCAAAACCGCATTACAATACCATTTCGTCGCTGGTGCGCTTGTTGCAGGACAAAGGAATGATCGGGTTTAAACAATACGGAAATACCTATCAGTATTTTCCGCTTATTTCGAAAGAAGAGTACCGCCGCTCGTTTATGAACCAAGTGGTTAGCGACTATTTCGATAACTCGTATAAAAGTGCTGTGGCCTTTTTTGTAAAGGAGAAAAACCTGTCGGAAGACGAGATCGACGAACTGGTTAACCTCATTAAAAACAAAAAGTAATGGAAGATTTTATCCTCTATATCGGAAAATCAGCTTTGGCGCTTGGTGCTTTTTACCTGGCGTACCTGGCTCTTTTTCAGCACCAAAAACATTTTCTGTTTAACCGGATCTATTTGCCGGTGTCGTTTTTGGTCAGTTTCCTTATCCCATTGATTACATTTACCAAAGTGAATTATATACAGCCGATTCCGGCAGCTGCGTCAGATAGTTTTGCTTTTCTACCCGAAGCTGTAGTGGCTAACAAACCGCAATTTACCTTCGAATGGTATCATTACCTTTTGGCGATTTATGCACTCGGAATCTTCGTATTTCTTCTGAATCTGCTGATCGGGCACCTCAAAGCCATGAATATTATCCGTTTTAGCCGCCTGAAAGAATTGTTTGGAGCACAAGTTAACCTGACCGGTAAAGATGTGCATCCATTCTCTTTCTTCTCGCGAATTGTGCTGTCGGAAAGAACATTGAAGAATCCCGATCTGAAAATGATCGTCGATCACGAAATGATTCACGTAAGAGAACGTCATACGCTCGATATTCTTTTTGCCGAGCTATTGTTTCTCTTCCAGTGGTTTAACCCCTTTGCCTGGTTAACCCGCGATGCGATGCGAAATAACCTGGAATACCTGACTGATCATCAGGTAGCCCAAAATCATAATGCCGAAGCTTATCAATTGGCCATGGTAGGATTAGCGCATAAAAAAGGTGTGGCTCCCTTTTTAACTGCGCTTAACGGCTCACAATTAAAAAACCGTATTATCATGATGAAAAAGAAAACAGAAAATCGGTACAGCCTGCTAAAACAGTTGGTTGTACTGCCCCTGCTGGCCATTTTGGTTATGGGTTTGTCGAACAAAGAAGTACGAACCGAAGTGCTTCACGATGCCGGACAACTAAAAGTAGTTGTTGATGGTGTTGAGCTTCCAACCGATCACCCTGATTTGATTAAGCTTGATTTTGCCAACGGAATTGATGGTGGCGAAGTGGTTAAAGCACTCGGCCTTGAAAACAAAGTAGTTGCCAATGCGCTGTCGTTTGATAAAAATCCGAAAGAGGATGGTGTGTACTACATTCAAACCAGCGATTATGTTCCCGGAACCAATACTGGTTTCGAGCAAGCTGTTAACGGAACGCCAGGTTCGGAACTTACCATTAAAGGAAAAATCACCAACGAAGATGGCGATGGTATTCCTGCAGTAGCTGTATTAGTAGAGGGAACCACAACTGGAACGATTTCTAATTTTGCAGGCAACTACGAGATTAGAACCGATGAAAACTCAACGCTGGTATTTTCGATGATTGGCTATGCCAAAAAGGAAATTGCTGTAGATGGAAAAACCGAGATTAATGTAAAATTGGAAGCCGACGGTAGCGGAAAACCGAAAGAGGTGGAAGTTAAGGAAGTGAAGACCAAAGCCAATATGGTAAAAGGAAAAGTTACCGATGAAAACGGGAAGCCACTTGCCGGAACTGCTGTGTTGATGAAAGGTACATCTATTGGAACCATCACGGATATAAATGGGAATTATGTATTACAATCAGACGACGAATTTGACGAACTGGTATTTATGATGCTTGGTTTTGAAAAGAAAGAAACTGCCGTAGATGGAAAAACTCAGCTGGATGTAAAACTTAAAGCTGATGGTAGCGGAAATCCTGAACAGGTAAAAGTGGTTGGTTATGGAAATCAAAACAAAGAGAGTTTTCCAAAAATCGAAATTAACAAGTTGGCTTTTGAGACTTCGCCGGAAGAAGCTCCTTTGTATATTGTAGACCAGAAAGAAGTGGGCAACGTGGCGAATCTTTCGGCAGAGGACATTGAATCCATCTCTGTTCTCAAAGATGAATCAGCTACCACTTTATATGGCGAAAAAGGTAAAAACGGCGTAATAATTATAACAACAAAAGCAGCAGCTAAAGCCAAAATGAATGATGCAGTGGTAATTGTTGAAGGTATTCCATACGATGGCGATATTAATGATATCGATCCGGAAACAATTGAATCGATGGAGGTGCTAAAAGGTGAAAGTGCTACCAAGAGATATGGACCAATAGCCAAAAACGGAGCTGTTTCAATTAAACTGAAAGGTTCGGCTGATTTTGGTGGAAAATCGCCACTGATTTTTCTCGACGGTGAAAAATTTACCGGTGATATGGATGATATTGATCCAAATGACATTGCATCAATCGACGTTTTGAAAGATGCTTCAGCCATGGAAACTTATGGCGAAGATGCTAAGGATGGTGTGATACTTATTAGCACAAAAACAGAAGAAATAACTTCGGAATTGGATTTACGAAAATATATTGCAAAATATATAAAATATCCTACAAAAGCAGTAGAGACAGGAAGCCAGGGAACCGTTCAGGCTTTTGTTGAGTTTGGTAAAGAAAATAAGGTAGTTTCAATACATGATTATAAGCAAAAAAATATTGAGCACCTGGAAGATGTGGTTGTGGTTGGTTATGCTAAAAACGGTGTAAAACAACCAACAGATGATGAGGTAATGGTGCCGGAGTTGGTTCTGGAATTGAAAAGAGTTTTAGAGCAGCTTCCTTCAGTAGATATTAAAAAATTCAAAGGCAAGGCTGTTGGAGTTTCTGTAAAATTCGTACTGCAAGAAAAGTAATTAGCAGGCTTTTGCCTAACACAAAATAATTCAGCGGGCGACTAATAAATGATAGTCGGCCGCTGCTTTTGTATATAAATAAATTGGAGCCGATTCTATTCTTTTGTTTCCCAAAGGCTTCGGGTCTACTCCCGCAACGGCATACCCTTGGGTAGCACTTTCGTACCCTATTCTCAAAGCCTTCGGGAATAAGCCCCAGCTATAATACCCATTTCCCAAAGGCTTGGGGAAGGCTCCCAAGGCTTGCTACCCTTTGCCCGAAAGTCTTGGGAATAGGGTACTGCCTTGTGGGAATGGGGTATTACTTTATGGGAATAAGCTATCACAAAAAAATGCCACCCCTTTTTGAGAAAGCTCAAACAAGGATGGCATTTTTTAGCTAGTAGCTAATGGCTTGCAGCTTGAAACTATTTCTTACTAATAATAGCTGCCCAGCCACCACCGGGAGCCATTTTAACTTTTACAGTTGATCCTGCAGTTACTTCTACAGTTTCCTGTGCAAAGTCGGCAGCATGTTTATCGGCATTCAGTCCGTCTTTCCACACTTTCATGGTGTAGGTTCCATCGCCAAGGAAATCGAGTTTTAATTCCATTTCGCGCGGATCCCAGTCAGTTAACGCACCCACATACCAGGTTTCGCCAGAGCGGCGTGCAACAGCAATATAGTCGCTAACTTTAGCTTCCAATACTTGCGTTTCGTCCCAAACCGATGGAACTGCAGAAAGGAATTCCATACATTCCGGTTCGCGTAAATAGTTCGATGGATTATCGGCCAACATTTGCAGCGGGCTTTCAAAAACAGGGTACAAAGCCAGCTGATGGCAGCGTGTTCCCTGGCTCATTGGTTCGCTAAATACCGGCGAGAAATTCAGTTTTGTTTTGTTAATCATTGCACCAGGAGTGTAGTCCATTGGGCCGGCAACCATACGAATAAACGGCAACGTAACATCGTGCTCAGGATCGGGTAAATTCGACCATTTCACATTTTCCAGACCTTTAACGCCTTCGTACGAAATTACGTTGGGGTAAGCACGCCTCAAACCGCTTGGTTTGTATGCTCCGTGGAAATCAACCAACAATTCGTGCTCGGCACATTTGCGGGCAATTTTCTCGTAGAAGTTTACCATCCACTGGTCGTCGCGTTGCATAAAGTCCATTTTAATTCCTTTTGCTCCCCATGCCTGAAACTGGTCGAGTGCTTCCTCCAGTTTGTCATCCATGGTTTTCCAAACAACCCAAAGAATTACGTCAACATTTTTCTCTTTTCCGTAGTCGATGATCTCTTTTACATCCACGTCTTTTTCCAGTTCCAGAATATCAGAAAGCACATACCAGCCTTCGTCCAGAATGATGTATTCCAAGCCATATTTCGAAGCAAAATCGATGTAATATTTGTAGGTTTCGGTATTTACGCCGGCCACAAAATCAACACCATAAATGTTATTGGCATTCCACCAGTCCCATGCCACTTTACCCGGCTTAATCCAGTCGGTGTTTTCAAGTCTACACTCAGGAGCCAGTTTGTAAATCATTTCAGTTTCAATCAACTGACCATCGTTCTCGGTAACTACCATGGCACGCCACGGAAATTCGCGTGGGCCGTTGCATTCGGCAATATAATCGGCATATTTTGTTGGTTTTTCATCGCGATCGCGCAACATTTCAGTTTCCAGCACAACACCCGGATATTTTCCAATCAAAGCATATTCGTTATCGTCGCTTCCACGCAAATACATTCCGGGGTAATCCATCAGGTTCGATTCCGAGATGTAGGTTTTCACGCCGTTTCCGCAATCAACCAGTAAACCTGTTGAAGCAAAACGATCGCTGCCAATATTCGAGAGCGTTTCGCGCAGGTATTCGCGTTCCTGGTGCGTCATCATACTTTCTTCTTCAGGAAACCAAAGTTTATTGTCGGCCGGAAATGTGAAAGTAGCCAGCTCGCTTTTCACTTTGTATTCGCCATCTTTATCCGACACCCAGCGGTAAGCAGCGCCATCGTCGTACGCTCTGAATTGTAGCCCATAACCTTTAAACGACAGGGTCAACTCCTTGTATTCGTCTTTTATCGTTGCGCTTTTTTGTTGCACAACCGGCGTAAGCAACTGCGAAACGCTGTTGGTTTTTGTTTTGCGTACTTTTGCATCCACTCCCCAAACGGTTCCATCGTACAATTCCATCGAAATCTGCGACGGCGCAACAATTGTGCTTCCGTTTAGTAATACCGAATAAGTAACAGTTTCGTCAACATTCACTTTAACCTGTATTTTCCCCGATGGAGATTCAACCGAATATTCTTTGGCCGAAAGGGAAAAAACGAGACCTATGAAGGTAATTAACAGAGATAATCTTTTCATATCAGATAGTTTTGAATTTTTGCTCCGAAAGTACAAATTAATTGGTGCCCGAAGCTTACACATATGTTCTGTTTTTTATTAAAGAAGATGCGAAAAAATGATTTTATACCTATCTTACAGTAAATTTTAAAGCTTAGGTTATGAAGAATATAGTCACACTAATAGTAATGTTTGTATTTATTGGTTTCGCACAGGCACAGCAATTTGAAAAGGATGTTTTTGCTACTTCGGAAGGCGATTTGGAAATAACCTTTATTGCACACGGAACATTGATGATGGAATTTAATGGGAAAGTAATTCATATCGATCCGGTGTCGTGGTATGCCGATTATGCAACAATGCCAAAAGCCGATTTAATTCTGATTACGCACGAGCATGGCGACCATTTGGATGCCAAAGCACTTGATGCTGTGAAAAAGGATGGAACTGAGCTGGTACTCACAAAAACCTGCAACAAACAATACGCCGGAACTAAAGTACTGAGCAATGGCGAATCGGGAACTTTTGCCGGAATAAAGGTTGATGCAGTGCCGGCTTACAATATTAAACACGAGCGCGAGCCGGGTCAGCCTTTCCACCCAAAAGGAGTGGGAAATGGTTATGTGCTACACTTTGGCGATAAAAAAGTGTACGTTGCCGGCGATACTGAAAATATTCCTGAGATGGCGGAGTTAAAAGACATCGACGTAGCTTTTCTTCCAATGAACCTACCTTATACAATGACTCCGGAAATGGTGGCCGATGCTACTAAAATGTTTCAGCCAAAAGTTCTTTATCCGTATCATTTTGGTGAGACAAATACCGATGATCTGGCTGAATTATTAAAAAATCAAAACAAAACTGAATTAAGGATCCGAAACTTAAAATAAGGCAGATTTTCTTTATACCTTCAATGTCCTAAATAGTTCGTGAGACAAACACATCTGTTCGCCTAAGATTTAAAAGACGATACTTTGGTGATTGTTCTCATCTTGTAATGTAGTTAAAAAATCTTTGATATTATGAAGAAAATAGGAGTTGTCATCGTGTTGATGATGGGCATTGTTGCTGTGCTTTCGGCGCAGGAAACTAAGGTTTACAGTGGATATAAAGAGTTGGTTGCTGCAGCTAAGCAGGAAATTGATGCGATTGAGGTTTTAGGATTGCATGAAAAGTATGTTGAAGGATTAAAAAGCCGTAAGCCGGATTATATTTTAATCGATGTACGCACAAAAGATGAATACCAGGCCGGTCATATACCGGGAGCATACTTAGTGCAGCGCGGTGTACTTGAGTCGCACATTGCCAAAGAAACAGTTTGGGAAGATTTTAAACATGCAATGCCAAAGAAAGACGATACAATAATCTTGTATTGCCGCAGTGGAAGCCGCTCGGCGCTGGCAACAAAAACGCTGATGATGTTGGGGTACAAACATGTTTATTCGCTTGATGGTGGCTGGAATGCATGGCACGAAGAATATCCAAAACTCGAACGGTTTTAAATATAACGGAAACGTTAGCAAAAAGGATTTTTGAGAGAACAGTCTTTTCAACTTGCTTTTTTACACCCACGCGAAACACAAATAGTTGTGGCTGTAATTCCCAGTGCTGCAAATAAAACAAGGCCGGTATAGAATACATTGGCCGGAAGGTTTGCGCAACACGACAAGAATCCAAGAAGCAGGGTAGCAAAAAAGCCTAAAACTCCCCAAAGAGCTAAGTTGTAACAAGCAATTGTAAGTAATTTTTTCATGACATTTAAATTTTTACAAGTATACGGCTAATAAAGAGCAATGGTTCAATAAACAATGTGGGAAAAATCTCGTATAATTGTGATATAAATTACAATACAACTATTGCTGATGAATATTTTTACGAATTCGTGTGTCGATTGTACCTTGAAGTCAAATGCTGTTTCCGTGTTGGATAGCAATGAGTTATGCGCGCTTGACGAGGGGTGCTCAAGAACCCGGTACGAAAAAGGCGAACTTATTTTTAAGGAAGGTGGCCCCGTGCAACATATAATTTATTTGCGCGAAGGTTTTGTAAAATTGGTAAAAAGAGGAGCCGGCGGAAAAGACTTTATCTTTAGTATATCAAAAAAAGGTTCGTACCTGGGATTGCAAAATCTGAATAAAGAGACAAAAACAAATTTTTACTCGGCAATATCGCTTACCCAGGCCGAAGTTTGTTTTATCGACAGAGATTGTTTTATCAACCTACTAAAACAAAACGGCGAATTTGCTTTACAAGTGCTTTCCACCGTTTTTTCTGAGGAGATGAATTATTTTGATCGTTTGGTAAATAACGTTCAGCAGCAATTACCCGGAAGGATAGCAAATGCAATAAGCTACTTTGCACGCGAGGTTTATAGTAAAAACCCGTTTGTACTAAATTTAACACAAACCGAAATTGCTTCGCTGGTTGGAACTTCGAGAGAAAGTGTGTCGCGAATATTAAAAGAATTTCAGGAAATGGGAATAATCAGTATTCAACGAAATGTATTCACCATTTTAAATGAAACCCGGCTTGAGGAGATTAAACAAAAAGGTTAACCAACCTGGCTAAGGTGGCGCACCCTGTCGAAATCGATAATGGTAATTTCTTTGCCTTTTAGTTCAATAATTCTTTCTGAAACAAACTCTTTAATAACCCTCGATAAGCTTTCCTGCGACATGTTGGTAATGGCCGCCATGTCTTTTTTACTTATCGGCATTGTAAATTTCTTGCGTTTGAACAAGCGCAGGCTGAAACACAGTAACAGATCGGCAAATCGTCCGTGCAGCTGTTTTAAAGTTAAACAAGCCATTCGGTTGTACGAGAAAAGCGATTCGTCGTTTAAGTGATGTAAAATGCTTGCACTAAACTTTGCATTTTCATGTATAAAATTGTCAATCGATTTTATGTCGTGTAAACAAACACTGGTGTCGGTATATGCTTTTACCGAATAGGGATATATATTTTTTGAATACAAAGCCTGAAGTCCCAATAATTTTCCCCGGTTTTCTACCGAAAGAATGAGCTCATCGTTGGCATGTTCGCGATAGACTTTTACCAATCCGCTTTTTATATATACAATATGTCCGGCCAGTGCACCTTGTTTAATAATGTTTTCGCCACGTTTAAAGTTTACTTCCACGCGGTTTCTGTTAATCTGAATTAACTCCTCGTTTGTAAGTTCCTTAAAAGGTGCCGACATGCAACTGCAGCCAAGGCATTTTTTGTATTTGTTTAATGGCATAGTTAGTTACTTTTTAAGGTGGGCTAATATAGTTAAAAAGTTAATAATTAATCAGTAAGTCAATCATGTATTTGATTTAGATCAAATTTTGTAATGACGATAATCTGAATTCGTTTTGAGGCGGTGATAGTTGAAATTGTCGTCCTTTAATTTCCATGCTGTTACTTTTGAATCGTTGATTTTTTAATCGAATCTAAACTTATAAAAGGACATGGGAAAGGCATTCAATTTATTGATGTTCGGCTTTGTATTATGGCCAAATTTTGCAAGCCTCAGCAATCGGAAAGTTTCAATTCTTTCTGAGTCTTTTTCTCCATTCTTCTTTCGTAAGTATCTAAACGTAACACTCAACAATTACTTATTACCTGCTAATTTTTTGGTAAAAATCAGACCGTTAAAAGAAGCACTGTCTGATGGTTGCTAACACTAAATAACCTAAAATTTTATACAATGAAAAAGTACGTTTTTTACACATTATTACTTGCAATTTTTGCTTCAGTTACATTTACCGGATGTAAATACGAAGAGGAAGAATGCGATTGTTCAGGTTCAGAACCGGTAGCATACGAAACGCTTACCGATTATCTGAAATCAATAGATATGGATATAAACCATGTACTATCTAATGCCGACGGACAGAAGTTTGTTATGGCAGCTCCTGAGGATGGCGATCTGTCGTCGAAATGGATTATGGATATTCGTGGTGCCGCTGATTTCGCTTCTGCACATATCGAGGGTGCTAATAATGTAGCTTTTGGCGATATTCTTACAGCTGCAGCTACCGCCGACAAACCAATTTTAGTAGTATGCTACACCGGCCAAACGGCATGTTATGCAACTTCATTACTTCGCCTTTACGGTTACGAAGATACACAGGCTTTAAAATGGGGGATGAGCGGCTGGAACTCGCAATTTGATAAGTGGACACCCAATTGTAAAACACTTAACGATGCAAACAACTGGACAGCAAGTGAAGCTACGCCAGGTAGTTTTGACGCTCCGGGTTGGACAAGTACTTCAACAAATGGTGCCGATATATTGGCTGAAAGAGTGGAAGAAGTTGTTGCTGCTGGATTTAAAACTGCATCGGCTGCCGATGTTTTGGCAAGCACTGGCGATTACTATGTAAATAATTATTTCTCTGCCGAGCATTACACCGGTTTTGGCCATGTTGATGGAGCAGTGCGTATCAATCCATTATTAATCGACGATTGCAGTAAACTCGATCCGAACGGAAAAGTAGTTACTTATTGCTACACCGGACAAACTTCAGCAGTTATTACCGCTTATTTAAATGTACTTGGTTTTGACGCTTACAGCCTTCTTTTCGGAATGAATGGATTGAGCCATACAAACTCGTTCTGGGATGCCGGTGGCGTAACAAATCATTGGGGACACGATTCAAATCCGAAGAGTCTTCCAACAGTTTCATCAAACTAGAATTTTTGAGGTGGATGACAGCAAATACATCCATATTCTTAATTATCAATTTAAAGATTAGATTATGTTACGCAAATTATTATTTATACTTATAGCAGCTGCCTTTTCGGGTTACAATGCCCAGGGTCAGGGCTGTGCCGAGCCAACATCAGACGAGGGCATATCTCTTTTTGGATACCTGCAGGCGCAATACGATTATGGTTTTGCCGAAGGCGATAATACAAATACTTTTGGATTTAACCGCTCGCGAATTGGTGTAATGGGAAACATCCCTTACGATTTTTCTTACTATGTGCTTATGGAAACCAGTCCGTTTAAAAAAGACGGACCAAAAGCTTATTTGCTCGATGCATTTATTACTTACAACCGATACTCGTTTGCAAAGGTGAGTTTGGGGTCGTTTAAATCGCCTTTCGGGCAGGAACTGGGTACGCCATGTCATTCGTTGTATACCATCAATCGCTCGAAGTTTGTAAACGAACTTACCGCTCCTGATCGCGATATGGGATTGATGATACTTGGTGGGTCGGACACTACTTTAATTCAATATTCTGTTGCTTTGATGAACGGTACGGGGTTATTGGAAAAAGATGCCGACAAATACAAAGATCTTGTTGGTAGAGTGCGCCTTCAGCCTAACGATTGGATGCATGTTGGTGGTAGTTTCCGTTTTGGAAAAGCTGCCAGCCAGGATGAAACCGTAACAGAGCCCGATGAAAGAACACGTTTGGGAGCCGAATTTGAGATTGAGAAATATGGTTTCCTTGTTCAGGGAGAATACATTTGGGCCGAAGACAAGGGGTCGTACCTGGTTGGTGGCGGATGTGGCAGCGATCCGGAATTGGTTCAGGGAAGTGTAAAACGCGAAGGATTA
Organism: uncultured Draconibacterium sp.; assembly: GCF_963676815.1. Lineage (NCBI taxonomy): Bacteria > Pseudomonadati > Bacteroidota > Bacteroidia > Marinilabiliales > Prolixibacteraceae > Draconibacterium > uncultured Draconibacterium sp. The sequence goes on along the minus strand of NZ_OY781365.1, from coordinate 1,762,986 downwards.
TCGATTATGGCACTTTACAACCTCACATACAATTTGCAACCTGTTATTAAATACGAGAATTATAACAGCGATTTAAGTCTGGGAAATAACAATATGGAGCATATTACTACTCTGGGTATTAATTATTTCTTCAACGAATGGACGCGTTTGCAAGTGAATTACGAATATAAAGCTGAATGGTACGGCGAAACATCGAATGATATGGTTATGGTTCAGCTTCAGGTAAGATTCTAATTTTAAAACAAATAATATGAAAATTAATAGATTATTTCTCTTAGGATTGGTGTTGTTTCTGGCTTCTGCAGTTTCAGCACAGGATTTGATCTCGGCTAACGAGCTAAAAAAGAATTTTAAAAATTCGGATTATGTTATTGTAAATGCAGCAGCAAATCAGAAAGTATTTATTCGTGGTGCAATCGATCTTCCGCATGGCACACTTTGTACCGATGAGCCGGTTCGTAATATGATTAAATCGCCGGAAGCCATGGCTGCCGAGCTTGGAAATCATGGAGTTTCGTCAGACAAAACTATTATTGTTTATGATGAGGGATCGACTAAATACGCCGGACGCATGTATTGGATGCTGAAATATTTGGGTGCACCAAATGTAAAAATGCTGGACGGAAACATTACCGGATGGAAAGCTATTCGCGGCCCAATTGGCGGTGCAACAAAAGGAAAAAAGACCACATTTACTGCAAATGTTGATGCCAGTCAGTTGGCAACAATGGACGAAGTGAAAAAAGCGGTTGGCAATTCAGCGTATGTAATTGTTGATGCCCGCACACCTGAAGAGTATGCCGGTACAGCAGAAACAGAGCTTGAAAGACCGGGACACGTTCCGGGTGCTGTTAACGTGAATTACGAAACCTTAGCGGATGGTAAAGGATTGTTAAAATCGAATGATGCACTTACCTCGATGTTTGAATCGAAAGGCATTACAAAAGATAAAACAGTTGTTGTATACTGCGAAACCAGTGTTCGTGCCGGAATTATTTACCTGGCATTAAAAGGATTGGGATACCCCAATGTAAAAGTATACGATGGAGCATATTTGGAATGGCAATCTGTCGATTCGAATAAGGTAGGTTAGCCTTTCACATGTCCTGAGCGCCACAGGTATTTACCGGGCGCTCTTTTTTTTGCGAGTACAAAAAACGGCCGGAAAACTCCGGCCGTTTTTTAATTCATTCGCAATGATTATTTTATTTCTTCAACTGAATTTAACTCAACTTTATCCAGAATATTCATATCAAGTTGTGGCATCTGCATCAACGAATTGAAGTCATTTATATCAACTGATTTTTGTGCTACAAAATCAATTGGTAAAATGGCTATTCTGAATATTTGATTCTGAGTTTCTTCCGGTAATAACTCGTTAACCGTATATTCAAGGAACAAGCGTGTATCGTATTGTGTATAGTCGAAATTATACTGAATTACACCTTCCGGTAAAACTACTGTTTGCGGACACAGGCGCCAAATATCGGTACCATCGTATTCCCACAAAATGTAGACAAGTACCACATCCTCAGGTAAAACTTCTATAGTTGACGGGTGATCAACCACTACAGAGTAGTCGTTGCTGAAAGTGAAGTCAACTTCAACTTCATAAATTGATCCGGCATATGAAATGCCATCTTCTCCCGGAGGGCCCATTGGGCCGATCGGTCCTTCGCATGAAGCCAGAACCGTTGCAGCAATGATTAAGATAAACGCTGAAATCTTTTTGAAGGTAAATGAGTGTTTGTTTCCAATTGTTTTCATAGCAAATAGACTTTTATAATTAAACTTTGTTTTTAACGGTAAAACAAGTATAGTGCCAAAAAAAACCTCCGGCCTTAGCCGAAGGTTTATATTGAATTGATTGACTAATTTTTAAGAGGGTATAAATTTGCTAGCTTTCAAGCGTGCCCGGTACAGGTACGCTGGCTGTTTCCATATAACCAATGTCTCCCATAATGAACGTGTCAGGACCCAGTTTCATGTCCGAGTTCATCATTTCTTCCCAGGTAACTTCTTTGCCCGTATATGCCGAAACGCGGCCCATAATTGCCACCATTACTGAATTGGCAGTTTCTTCAGCCTCGTTAAACGGAATATCCTGACGGATACAAGTGATCAGGTCTTTGTGTTCCTGAACGTAAGGACTAGTTGCATGATCTTCGTCTGAGAATAGTGTATTTCCCTGAAGGTCGGTAATTGTTGCTGTGCCTCCCTGCGAAGTAAATGCTTTTCCTTTTGTACCGTGCATAACTTCGTTTACTGCATTTGTACAGCCATTAATCTGGCGGCAAGTGCTTAAAATCTGGCGTCCGTCGTCCAGCTCATAACGAACAGCAAAATTATCGTATTGATCACCGGTTGGGCGGCGCTGACGTGATCCAAATCCTAATGCTTTTATCGGATGTTTGCCAAAAAACCAGTTGGCAACGTCGATATTGTGCACGTGTTGCTCAACAATATGATCGCCCGATAACCAGCACCAGTTTACCCAGTCGCGAATCATCCATTCCATTTCGCTCCATTCGGGCTTGCTGTTTCTGTACCACAACTGGCCACCATTCCAGTAAACCTCGGCAGTGGTGAGTTTACCAATTGCATTATTGCTGAGTTCTTTATATACATTAATGTATTTATGCTGGTGGCGGCGTTGTGTACCGGTAACCACTTTTAAACCGGCAGCATCGGCCATTTTTGCTGCGGCCAAAACCTGGCGAATTCCAACAGGATCAACAGCAATAGGTTTCTCCATAAATACGTGTTTACGTGCTTTTACAGCCGCTTCGAATTGCTGTGGGCGAAATTTTGGAGGTGTTGCCAGAATTACGATATCAACACCCGAATCGAGCACTTTTTCATAAGCATCAAAACCAAGGAAACAGTTTTCGGCAGGAACTTCCTGTCCGGTTTCGGTTTTAATTTTTTCTGCACAACTGTCCAGTCTGTCCTTAAAAACATCGGCCAGTGCAGTTACCTGAACGGTTGAACCGCCGGCTTCTAAAAAGTTAAGCGCTGCACCGGTTCCGCGACCCCCGCAACCTACAACTCCGGCTTTTAAAACTGTTCCGGCAGGCACTTCATCAAGCAAAGGTGGATATTTGTACTCTCTTTGCATCCAGTCGTATTCGCCACTTGACGAAGAGCCTCCGCCTGAGCACGATGACAAGGTTCCGATTCCCATAGCCCCTGCTGCACCTACTGTTGCTGCTCCGGCTAAAAATTTTCTTCTTGAAAAGTTGTAATCACTCATGATATTAATGTTTTAGTTGAATTTAGGATTCAAAGTTTATAAGTTATTTTCCGGTATTTTCATCAAATTCGCACACTACCCTAAAACCAATCGAATTACAGTCAGACAACCACCAGATACTCTTTGGCATTTGCGGATCGGTTTTCATCCATTCTTCGGTACGGGTGTAATCGCGCGCAGCACTTCTAACTTCGCCAACAGGGCTTTTAAAAGTTCCGCCACGAATAACGTGTTCCTCGCCCGAAGCCGGACCTTTCGGATCGGTAACTCCATCGTTTAACTTCGAGTAGGCATCTTCGGTGTACCAGTCGGAACAATATTCTGCTGCATTTCCAAGCATGTTTTTCAGTCCAAACGGATTAGCTTCAACAACATCGGGCTTGGCAGTTTTCAGGCTGCTGTTTTTTTCGTAAACAACATAGTTATTAATAATATCGCTTCCTTTTCCGAATAGTTTGCCAATAAAGTTTTTCTCTTTAAAGTCTTTTGGTTGTCCTTCAAAGAAGAACGGAGTTTCAGTGCCTCCGCGGGCTGCATATTCCCACTCAGCTTCTGTAGGCAGGCGGTAAGTTTTGCCGGTAACCTGCGATAACCATTTGCAGTATGTTTCGGCCGAATGGTAGCTCATGGTAATGGCGGGGCGGCTTCCCATTCCCCAGTTTTGATCGGGTTGTCCGTAAGGCGGTGTTGGACCAGAGATCGCATCAACCTCAACATCGGACTCAATGCGCGCACCTTCTGTATCAGTAGTTCGTCCTTCGGCGGCGGTTGCACTGTAAAATGCCAGGTATTCATCCCAGCTTACTTCTATTTCGGCCATAAAGAACGGACTAACAGTAACCGTTTTTTGCGGGCCTTCATCGCTCTCGCGCAACTGTTCCGACTCTGGACTTCCAATTTTGAAACTTCCGCCCGGAATCGCTTTCATATTAAAGGCAATTGTAGTACCCGGTATCGTTTCGGTAAAATCTTCGTGTGCACCTACATTTGCTGCCGAAGTATAGTTTTCTTTTGCCTCGGCGCCGGTGCTTCCAAACTCAACATTTTTTGCGTGCAGTGCATTCGGGTCGTAATGCCCAACATGCAGGTGGCAATTAATACAGCGAAGTTCTTCTTCGTTTTGCGTATAATAAAGGTGCGCCTGCTGGCCTTCGGAAGTAAGTGTTAACGGAAATAAGTTATTATGGCAATTTATACACGATTCTTCAAAAACAAAATGTTGCGCCTGCTCAAGCGACGACTTGGCTTCCCAGTTGAAATCGGCACTGTCTTTAAACAGGTAACCATAAACATCGCGTGCTCCGGCTTTTGCTTTTTCAATTAAAAAGCCTTGTCCTTTTGGCGGGAGGTGACATTCAACACAGCCAATATGCATTCCGGTTCTGTTTTCGTGATGAACAGAGAGTTTCCACGAATCGAAAACATGTGGATGTACGTGACAAACTTCGCACGATTCATTTGTTGAAGTAGCTTCAATGACTTTAAGCGAAGAAATGGTAACAGCAATACCAATTATGAATCCGATAAAAATAATCAGTAACAGTTTTTTTCGAAGGTAGTTACCAAAACGTTTAAATATGGCCATTGGAAATATAAGGTTTATTGGTTTTATAAAGCATTCAAAAATACGAATTAATATGGCTAAAATCCTGACTTTTGCAGGTTTAAAATACACATCTTTAATTAAGTTCTGCTAAAGTTGTTTGTCATTCAGCTATTTGCCTTTAATTAAGACGCAGGTTTTGGCAGAAATACCTATTTATTGTACAATAAAAAAGGTTGTCTCGAACGCGACAACCTTTGGAGATGATTTCTTGAGAGGAATACAAGAGAGATAAGGGAAATATTTTTTATACACCTGCAAGTTATTCAAGTTTTATGCAAAGAGGATTATGTAAAAATTATCAGAGGGTTAAAGAATTATTAATCAGTTACTAGCAACTTTTAACTAAATATTAAATGGTTAAATAGAGAATTTTGTACCTTTCAGTTATGAACCATCTCGAACAAGGTATTTCAGATTTTTTAAGCCTGTTTTTTCCTGAGTTATGTGTTACTTGTGGGAAACGTTTAATATCGCAGGAAAAGTTTGTTTGTTTTGATTGTTGGCATGATATTCCTGCAACAAATTTTCATTTAAAGCCCGACAATAAAGTTGCCCAGTTGTTTTGGGGGCGGGTAGATTTGGCTGCAGCAACTGCTTATTTTAGTTACAAAAAAGGGAGCAAATATCAGCAGCTTATTCATTTTTTGAAATATAAAGGATTAAAAGAATTGGGGTACGAAACCGGTAAAAAGTTTGGTTATCAGTTACTGGAATCACCCGGATTTGCCGAAATAGATGTTTTAATGCCTGTACCGTTACACCCTAAAAAGAAGAAAAAACGCGGGTATAATCAAAGTGAATGGATTGCCAACGGAATTGCTGAAGTTTTAAAAAAGCCGGTTGATACAAAAACGCTGCATCGAAAGGTTTTCACATCCACCCAAACAAAACGGAACCGATACGAACGTTGGCAAAATGTTGAACAAGTTTTTGGGTTGGTTGATCCGAAATCGGTTGAGAACAAACATGTTCTGCTTATTGACGATGTGGTAACCACCGGCGCTACGCTTGAAGCCTGTGCCATTCATCTGCTAAAACAGCCCGGCACAAAAGTCAGCATTGCCACGCTGGCTTACGCTGATATTTGAGGACAAATTTCATGTTCTCGTAATTCATTATCAATACACGTAGAATCCCCATTAAACAATGTTTCCCTTCAATGTGTTAAAACAACAGAATAACAGATCTGAATATTACTAAAATACAACAAAATGAAAATTACAAGATTGTTTTTGGCCCTTGTGGTGATGGGCTTTATGGCGTGTAACCAAAAGCCCGCGACAAACGAAGATGCTAACGTAAAGTACTACCGACAGTTGTTATTTAGCGAAACGCCCTGGGATTTAGAGCGTGGTTCGCATGAAATTTCGGCTGACGAAGCTGAAAAAGTGAATAACTACAAATTCACCTGGAATGACGACGGCACACTGGCATCGGTAGAATACAACCGTAACGGGGTGTTATTGGATTACTCCGGCTTGCGAGCTGCAAAAATTACCTACACTTACGATGGTAATAAGCAGATTAAACATTTTTTTAACGAGGCTGGTGAGGCCATTGAAAGTGGTGGTGCATTCACTCAGGAATATACACTCGATGATTCAGGAATGCGTGTTGCCATGCGTTTTCTGGATAAAGATGGAAATCCAACAGAGAACCGCAATAACATTCACAATTATGTGTGGTCGAAACTTGAGGATGGCATGATACGCGAATTGCGTTATAACCTGGCCGAGGAAGAGACGATTATGAATCCGTTTTGCCCGTTTTACGAGCTGCGTTTTTCGTATGATGCAAATGGTTACGTTACCCGAATGGCCAACTTTATTGAAGACACGATGTACAACTGTACGGCCGAAAATTGTGGCGATGTTGGTGTGTCGTATTTTCTGTTCAAAAATAACGACAAAGGCGATGTGCTGAGCTTTTCGGTGCACAGTACAACAGGTCAGCTTTCGAACCTGTATTGGGGCTGGGCCAAGCGCGAAAACATTGTAGATGAGTACGGAAATGCTGTAAAAACAGTTGTTTACGATCAGGACGATGAATTGCTTGGCGGAAAAGGAATTCCGGTAACCGAGAATGAATACAATGAATTAGGAGAGCTGGTAAAAAGTATTTCGAAAGACAGCGATGGGAATGTGGTGAACAACCCGAATAACGGTGTGGCTATTGTGGAGTACAAATACGACGACCAGGGCCGAAGAGTAGAAACTTTGCGTTACGACAAAGAAATGAATCCTGTTGAAAGTTAGAGCTAATACCTAAGAATTTATGATCAAGATAAAACCGATTTTACGATTTCTTTCGCTGGCAGCTTTTGTCTTTCTGATTTCCTGTTCGGGAGGGCAGAAAAAGGCGGAACAAGCTGAAAGCAGTGTAAAAGAAACCACTCCAAAAGTAGAGGTAAATGCCGAGGCAAAATTACTGCTGAAAACATTGAATGAAATGGGCGATTACGCCAATAGTCGTAATTTCCCGTCATTGATAAAACCGTCGTCGGTATATGAGGAGCTGGATGGAAACATTCAGATTATTGATGTGCGTAACGAAGAAGCGTTTAACGACGGACACATAAAAGGTGCAGTTCGTGTTGATTTTAGCGAAGTGCCAGATTATCTTTCCAACGATATCAAACCGTTCGAATACGATAAAATTGTTGTAGTGTGTTATTCCGGGCAGATTTCGAGTTATGCTGCTTCGTTATTGCGATTGGCAGGTTACGGAAATGTTTATGCCATGCGCTGGGGAATGAGTGGCTGGAACAAACATTTTGCTGAAAGTGCATGGCTCGCAAATATTAGTTCTGATTTTCAGGATGAATTGGTAACAGAGGATTTCGAAAAAGCACCGGAAACAGATTTTCCAAAACTAAACACCGGAAAAACCAGCGGTGACGAGATTCTCCAGCGACGAATAGAGGCGCTTTTTGCAGCCGGATACAGCGATGCCTTGGTGAAAGCTGCCGATGTGTTTGCAAATCCGGAACAATATTATACGATTAACTACGACCGGAAAGACAAGTACGAGTCGGGACATATACCGGGTGCTGTTCGGTACAAACCCGGCGGAACACTTGGAATTGTATCCGAGATGCAAACTATTCCGGTTGATGAGGAGGTAGTATTGTACTGCAATACCGGGCACAATTCGGGATTTGCAACGGCGTATCTGCGGTTGTTTGGTTACGATGCCAAAACGCTGACATTTGGTAACAACGCCTTTATGTACGATAAAATGAAAGAGGAGGAAAGTTCGCTATCGTGGCTACCGTTTACCGAAGCCGAAATTCACGACTACCCTTACATCCAGAATTAAAGCACAAACTTATTTCAAAAAGATATTATTCCAGCCTGATCGTTGTGTCGGGCTGGAATTTATATTTTAACTCCTCCGGATTTTCTTCATCAGAAAGGACATATACTTCTTCAAATTCTAACTGGTTTAGAATTACCCACGCTTTTGAACTTGTGGCAATGTTGTTGGAATAAAGCAGGATTTTTCCATCCAGTGAGGTCAGTTTCTCTTTATTTTCTTTTTCAAGAAGTTGGTCAAAAGGGATCATCACCGAATTTGGGAAGTGTTGATTTTCGGCATCCAATTCAACGATGGAATAGTTGTCTTTTAATGCGCTCAAATTCTGCACAGCGAATGTCATTTCGTTTGAAGAAGTCAATGCCTCGTTTACATTTCGTTTAAACAGGTTCGGATTAAACGTTCGTACCAAAACCAGAACAACGAGTACGAGCAGAACACTTAAAATCCATTGTATATTTTTCTTCATTTTGTTTTGACTTTATTAGCAACCTCCGTCAAGCTGTGATTCTTCCAGCCGTTTTGCTTCGAGGTATTGCGTTTTTAAACTGTCGGGCAAACTGTTGATTTGATTAAATGTTTTTCGTGCTTTGTAACGATTTTCGAACAGTGCATTTTCGCGTGGTGTAATCCGTTCACCTTCAAATTTGCTCAACATTACCGTTTTATACCATTCATTCATTCCGCCTTTCATTACAAATGAATTCGCGTAGCCCAGTCCGCTTACAATTGTCCACGCCATGTTCGCCGTTTCGTCGCCGTTTGCGTAATAAACATTTCTAACTTTGTCCTGATTCAGGTAACCTTCCCAGTTAGGATTGAGGAGATCGTTGAATGGAATATTTATCGAGCCCGGAATGTTACTTTCCATAAATTCGGAAGTACTACGCAAATCAATGAGTTGAATAGTGGTGTCTTCGTTATTTACAAAACGCGCTACTTCGTCAACCGAAAAATACATGTCGGAATTCGATGAAATTTCCAATAATTCCGTGGGTTTTAACTGAAATGATTTTGCTGCATTAAAAGGCAGAAAAGCCAGAATTAATCCAACGCCTGCCAGTAATAAAGATATTTTTATTCGTGCATTCATAACTGATCAAATTTCAGATGTGATTTCGTTTCGTGCATATTTCTTCTCAGCCAGTTCGGCCAGCCAAAACATTGCTATGGCAGCGGCAATCAGCAGAAATGAAAAAACTCCGGGAGAAACGCCCAGCCATTCATCCACACGCACCGGGCCTTTGTAATTTGCTCCGGCCAGTGTCTGGATCATCGGGTAGGTTTCGGCAAAAAGAAATGCACCGCTTAATCCACCGACCAGGAAAAACAAAGCATCGATTTTCCCAATCGACAAAGCGCTGATTCCGGTTCCCGGGCAAAAACCGCCCATAATAAATCCGGCTCCCATAATTACGCCGCCCACCAGTGTGGCGGTTACATAATACGGATTTACATACACCAGGTTTAAATCGAGCAGACCAAAATAGCTGAGCAATTGTGATCCGGCCAGTGCCACGATTGCAGCGGTAAAAAATACTTTTAAAACCGTAGTGTCGTAGCCATAAAACATGCCGGCCAGTTTGCGGCTCGATGAAAATCCGGCTTGCTCCAGCGCAAAGCCAAAGCCAATTCCTATAAAAAATCCGATGCCGAGGTTGAGCCACTCCGGAAAGTTGTTAAGTATTGTAATCGGTCCCATAATTTTAGAATTACTGAGTTACTGAAGAATTGAGTTTTAAATCCAGAGTTTTCTGAAAAACCATGCAAAAAGGAAGGCAGAGCCAAAAATGCCGAGCATGGTCATAAATCCGGCTACTGAAAGTACTGCCATTCCCGAGAGTGCAGCCCCACTGGTACATCCGCGGGCCAGTTGTGCGCCGTATACAAAAAACACACCTCCCAAAAAGGCAAACAACAAGCGTTTGCCATTCGATATTTTCGGCGATTTTTCAATTTTGAATTTTAAGCGGCCTGAAATGGCTCCCGAAATAAATCCGCCTAAAAACATTCCGAGTACTTCAAGTGCCAGCCAGCTTTTTAGTGGATTCTCACCATCGGCAAAATATTTGCTATAATACGGCGATTCCATGGCGTGTTGGTGATCAACTGATTCAACGGCTGCCACAACAGCGTATTTTAATCCACCGCTGGCGCCCAGTCCGCGTCCTGAAAAGAACATGGCGCTTAAAAGTACCAAGCCAAGCAACACTCCCGCCAGGTATGGGTTCATGTATTTCTTTCTCATCGTAGTAAAAGGTTTTGGTTAAACGTAACCACCACCTGTTAAGACAAATCAGAGGAGTTGATTGTTTTAAGGTTAGCGGAAATAATTAGCTAAAAAGTTTCCGTGGAAGTATTTGCATCAATTATGGAGAGCATATAATTTTAACATAAATAATTAGTATGAAAACCGAGCCTTTTATATCTTTCGGCACTAAATTTGATCAACCTCATATCGAATAAAAAACAAAAGTCATGAAAACCTTAGCTACACTGTGTTTGGTATTAATTTTATCCTTTTCTGCTTTGTCGCAGGATAAAATTATTAAAAAATCAGGCGATGTTATAAACTGTAAAGTTACGGAACTTGGAGCCGAAGAAGTAAAATATTATTACGATGCGAATGACAAGCTTATTTTTGGAATTGATAATGCACTGGTTACCCGAGTTGAATTTGGTACCGGAGAAGTAGTTGAAATTCAAAAAAATACCTTTGATGATCCTGAGTATTATGCTGATCAGTCGAAAAACGCACTTAAAGTAAATTTTTTATCACCGCTATTTGGCACCACCGAGTTTGCTTTCGAACGCAGTATAAAACCCGGTCGTTCGTGGGAAACAGCATTTGGAATCGTTGGTCTTGGAAACGATATTGATGATGTAGATCCGCGTGGTGTTTATGGAAAATTTGCTTATAAATTTATGCGCAGTCCTGATTTTTACATGCATAAAATGCACTACTCACACATTTTGAAAGGAGGATATATTGCTCCGGAAATTGCTTTGCGCTATATGTCGTACGATAATAATGATTACAATTATTATTACGATTCAAGCGGTTATTATCACGTAACATCAAGCTCGGACAGAAACAGCCAGGTAACCTTAGCCATTATGTTGAAATTTGGAAAACAATGGGTTTTTGACGATGCTTTTGTAGTAGACATGTATTGGGGAGTAGGTTACGGTGTTGGCACTGATGATTACGATGCATTGCCCTACGGATTTCTTGTTGCACCCGACGATTTTCCGATAGCGCTTACAAGTGGATTGCGTATTGGCTGGGTTTTTGGCAAGTAGTTTAAAACAACTTTTGCTTTTGGTTGTTTCATCACAAAAAAGCAACCATGGAATTCGAGATCAGTAAATATTTTAAGGGAGTTCGCCCGGGCGTAACACTTCCGTCTCCGTTGATGTTCCAAATCCTGAAAGAGGAGGGAATGCGTAAAATGGTAAGCGATCATTACGACTTGATTGTGCAGAGTCCGATAAAAGATCTGTTCCCGAAAAATCCGATAGCACTGGAAAAAGCAAAAGAACACTCGGCTGATTTCTTTATTCAGATTTGTGGAGGTCCCGATTATTTTAATCAGAACCGCGGAAAACCACAATTAAACAGAAGGCATTTACCTTTTAAAATTACGGCAGAAGGGCGTATCGAATGGCTGAACTGTTACCAACAAGTTTTAAGCAAACTGGATTTACCCGACGAAGTGCTGAAATCGTTCTGGAAATATCTCGATGATTTCTCAAAGTGGATGGTAAACAGCTAGAGTTAAGGCAAAAGTAGAAAGTTCAAAGGCAAAAAGGGGACGGTGGCAGGAGCTACTAGTTGCTAGCTTCGAGTCTCAATCTCCATCAATCTTTTTCAATCTCATCGCCTCAGCCGGTAATACAAAGCCAGCGAAATTACGTTATTAAACTGATTGTTGAGCCAGTAATAATTTGTTCCACCGGGTTTCTCACGGATCGGAATTACCGAAAGTGCATAACGTAAATCTACTGAAGCATGTTCTAAAAAATCGAACTGGAAGCCGATAAACGGTTGTAAGTCGAAGTTTTTAAACGGGTGCTGATCTTCGGGCGGGAACTCGCCGTAAGCTCCAATTTCTTTCGAGTGAATAAGCACTCCCGGTGCAATTCCGCCAATAATCATGCTGCGTTCGTTGGTTCTAAATGCCATAAATATAGGCACATCGATATAACCCAGCCGCATAACGTATTTTTCTATTTCCGGATTTTTTGGATCGTATTTCCTTCGTGAGCCTTTTTGCGAATATTTAATTTCCATACCGGCAACAATGGCCGGGGCAATATCGGTTTGTACAAATATTCCGGCTAAAATACCTGCTTTGTTGTAGCCTTTAAAAGCATCGCCTTCAACCTGAGAGCCATTAAATCCAGCTATTAAACCTGCATCAAAACGCTGGGCAACAACAATATTTGCTATAAAAATTAATGCGAAAGCAATAAAAATCCGTTTCATCTATATCAGTTTTTCCAGTTCTGTTTTTAAAATCTCAACCCCAATTTCCGCTTTTTTTTCGATATACGTAACATTTTCGTTGTAAACTTCCGGTCGGTTTGGATCTATAACAAATATCGGTGTTCCTTTTCGCACATAGTTTACCAGGCTTGCCGCTGGATAAACAGCCAGCGAAGTTCCAATTACCACCAAAATATCGGCTTGCTGAACAATGCCAATGGCATTTGGAATTTCAGGAACAGCTTCGCCAAACCAAACAATATGAGGGCGCAACTGGCTTCCCTTTTCACAACAATCGCCCAACTTGAGTTCCCAGTTGTCGAGATCATAAATCAAATACGAATCCAGCGTACTTCGTGCTTTCATCAACTCGCCATGTAAATGTGTAACTTTTGTACTTCCGGCCCGCTCGTGCAGGTTGTCAACGTTCTGGGTAACCACGCGCACGTCAAACCATTTTTCCAACCCGGCGATTCCGCGGTGGCCACGGTTGGGCTGTGCTTCAAAAAGTTGTTTACGCCGTTCGTTGTAAAACCGCAAAACCAGTTCCGGATCGCGTTGCCAGGCTTCGGGAGTTGCAACTTCGGTAACATCATATTGCTCCCAAATTCCGCCCATGTCGCGAAATGTTTTTAAACCGCTTTCCTGGCTCATACCTGCTCCCGAAAGAACTACGAGTTTTTTCATTCTTAAAAATATTCGATCAAGGTTAAATGTACAATTAATAATAATCGCATTCAAATCGGGGCTGATAATCTGATGCTTATTTGAAAAGGCCTTTAATTGTGGATATTATTCCTTTTAAAAGGTGTTCGTTTCATGCTAATTCTGATATTTTTGTACTGATGATTGATCACGCCACGATAGACCGGATAATTGATGCTGCGGAAATTTCAGACGTAGTTGGCGATTTTGTTACGCTTCGAAAACGAGGTGTAAATATGCTTGGTTTGTGCCCGTTTCACAACGAAAAAACGCCATCGTTTACCGTGTCGCCGGCCAAAGGAATTTTTAAGTGTTTTGGATGCGGAAAGGGAGGAAACTCGGTGAATTTTATCATGGAGCACGAAAATCTTACTTATCCCGAAGCGCTGAAATGGCTCGCAAAAAAGTACAATATCGAGGTTCGAGAGGAGGAGGAAACAGAAGAGCAAAAGCAGCTAAAAGATTCGCGCGAAAGTTTGATGATCGTTTCCGGTTTTGCCCAGAAATATTTTACCCGTTATTTGTGGGAAGAAAACGAGGGCAGAACAATTGGGTTGGGCTACTTTCGCGAACGTAGTTTCCGCGACGATATTCTGAAAAAATTTGAAGTTGGTTTTGCTCCGGACGGTAAAACGCCGTTTACCGAAGCAGCCCAAAAACAAGGCTATAAGCTCGATTTTCTGGAAAAAACCGGGTTAACCATAAAACGCGACGACTGGTTGCGCGACCGATTTGCAGGGCGTGTAATGTTCCCAATTCATAACCTGGCCGGTCGTGTAATTGCATTTGGCGGCCGTATTTTAAAAGATGATAAAAAAACGGCCAAGTACCTGAATTCGCCCGAATCGGATATTTACCACAAAAGCCGGGTGTTGTACGGAATTTACCAGGCAAAACGCGAAATGACGCGTACCGATAAATGTTACCTGGTGGAAGGTTATACCGATGTAATGTCGTTGCACCAGGTGGGCATCGAAAATGTGGTTGCTTCGTCGGGTACCTCGCTTACGCCCGATCAAATCCGAATGGTGCGACGTTTTACGCCTAATATTACCATTATTTACGATGGCGATGCTGCCGGAATAAAAGCGTCGTTACGCGGAATTGATTTGGTGTTGGAAGAAGGCATGAACGTAAAAGTGCTACCGTTGCCCGATGGAGAAGATCCCGATTCGTTTGCTAAGAAAATGGGTGCTTCCGGATTTCAGGAATATATGGAGCAAAACGAGACCGACTTTATACAGTTTAAAACTCGTCTGCTGTTAAAAAGTACCGAGAATGATCCGGTTGCCAAAGCGCGCCTTATTTCTGATGTCATTCGGTCGGTGTCGGTAATTCCTGATTCCATCACCCGCTCGGTGTATATAAAAGAATGTAGCCGCCTTCTTGGTGTTGCCGAGGAAGTGCTTTACACCGAGGTGAGGAAGCAAAAACATAAACAAACGGAGGAGTTCCGGAAACGGGAATTTCGTGAAAAGAACCGTCGGGAGACAGTAACTCCGCAAGCTGCTCAGGAAGAACCTGTAATTCGTCCTGTAAAAATATTGGTGGAAGAGTTGGAATTTTTGCGTTTTCTGCTGAAATATTGTGCAACCGATTTGTTTGAAGAGGAGGATGAGGAAACGCACGAAACCAGTATTATATCGGTTGGTGAGTTTATGATTGATGAACTGGAAGCCGATGAGCTGGTGTCGGAAAATGAATTGTTTAGAAAAGTATTTTACGAAGTTCGCGAGAACCTGTACAAAGAAAATTTCGATCCGTGGAAACACTTTGTTTATCATCCCGATGCGTCGATGAGCAAATTTGCAACCGACCTGCTTTCGGAGAAATATACCGAAAGTAAGCGCTGGACCAAAGCCGGAGCATTTACCGAAAAAGAGGAAGACATTTTGGATATTCTTATTCCGAGAATTGTGAATGAATACAAACTGCGGAAAATTAAACTGATGATGGCTGATATTGAAAAAGCCATTGACAAAGCATCAGCCGAAAACGATTTCGATAAGGTTATTGAAGAACAATCAACATATATGAACCTGAAAAGAGCTGAAAAGGAATTAGCTAAAAGCCTTGGAAGCCGAACCATAAATTAACAAAATGCGAACAAATTTTATCGAAGACCGCAAAGAAATCGACGAAGTAATCCGTGCCTGTAAAACCTGTTATTTTGCCATGTCGGTGGATGATAAACCTTATGTTTTGCCACTCAATTTTGCGTTGGAAGGCGATACTATTATTTTGCATTCGGCAATGGAAGGGCGCATGTGGGAAACTATAAAAGCAAATCCGCAGGTTTGCATAAACTGGACGTTGGGCGAAGAGTTGGCCTGGCAAGATGTGCGTGTTGGTTGCAGTTACCGGGTAAAATCGAAAACGGTTAATGCGGAAGGGAAAGTGGAATTTATCGACGACTTTGATGAAAAATACCGTTGCCTTGGGTTGCTAATGAAACAATACAGCGACCGGGAATTTAAATTCGGAACACCGGCAGTAAAGAACGTCGGAGTTTTTAAAGTACATATTGAAAACATTACAGGGAAAGAGTTCGGCGCAAAAGCTGTTACTCCCTGGAATTCATAAAACAATACAATGATTTTTGTAACAGGAGGTACCGGGTTAGTTGGAGCTCATTTGTTGTTTGAGCTTTGTAAAACGGGCAAAAAGGTCAGGGCTTTAAAACGCGAAACCAGCAACCTGGAGCAGGTTCTTAAAACTTTTGCCTACTATACCGATGATGCTCAGCAACTGTTCGATACCATTGAGTGGGTGGATGGTGATATCCTGGATTATTTCTCGTTGGAAAAATTATTAAACGGTGTTACGGAGATTTATCATTGTGCGGCTATTGTTTCGTTCGAAAGCAAAGAAAGGCAGCGAATGATCTCGAATAATGTGGAGGGAACAGCAAATCTTGTTAATGCTGCTATTGAAAATAATGTCAAAAAGATTTGCCATGTAAGTTCGATCGCCGCATTGGGGAAATTACAAAATGGTGCCCCGGTTACGGAGGAAACAAATTGGGTGCCTTCAAAAAAGAATTCGGCTTATTCGGAAAGTAAATTTTATTCTGAAACCGAAATATGGCGCGGAATTGAAGAAGGATTGGATGCCATAATCGTAAATCCATCAATTATTTTTGGCCCCGCTAACTGGGAGAGTGGAAGTGCGAAAATTTTCAAAACCATTTGGGATGGCATGAAATTTTATACCAAAGGAGTTACCGGTTTTGTTGATGTTTTTGATGTTGTTCAGCCCATGATAAAGCTGATGGATGAACAAAACTTTGAAGACTGCAAAAATCAACGTTACATTTTAAGTGCGGAAAATTTGAGTTATCAGCAGGTTTTCACGCAAATTGCCGAAGCATTGCAAAAGCCAAAACCTACTATTTGGGCAAGCGATTTTTTAATGGGTTTTGTTTGGCGCGCAGCTACTTTTGCCAGCTGGTTTACACGAAAACCATCATTAATAACCCGAGAAGCTGCAACGGGCCGCAATACAGTTAATAATTTCGATGGTTCTAAGGTTTCCCGAAAAATTGGCTATGATTATCAGCCGATTGAAGCTTCAATCAAAAAAACGGCCGGCTTTTTAAAATCTGACATGAAATAATTTACTTAAAAAAGAAAAGGCAGGAAACCCTGCCTTTTGTAAAACTCAAATTTTTTATCATTCCAAATGAATGCCCAGATCAATAAAAGCCTTCCCAAACTTTTATTGCGATATAATGGTATAGTCAACTACTTCTCAACAAGTAGTCTTTTTTGAGCCAAATTTCAGCCCCGTAACCTCACAAAAAGGCACAAATGGGCAACTCTTCGTCCACAAAAAGCTGCCCATAATAAAAACAAAAAGATAAAAAATAAGGGTTTGTACCGCCAAAATAAACTCTTGTTTATTAATTTCCAAATAATTCAATGAAAAAGTGGTAGAAAGCATACTAAAGCTAATGATTCTACCAATCTATTTATCATAAGTATGCAAAATCATTAAAATGTTAATATCGGCTGGTATCGCGAATAAAGGAAAGAATGAAATTAACAAAGCCGTATTCGTAGGTAAGTTTGTTTAACGTAATTTATGTCGTTTTTTATACCTGAAATCGAAGCATTTTAGTGATCTTGCTCGAGATTGTTTTAGGTAGATTTTATATATTTAAAAGAACATTCCATAAGTTATTTATGTTTCGGAAATTATGTGTTACGATATAAAAACCAAGGTTGAAGCAGCATTAAAACGGGCACGGCATTATGGCAACGAGGAGGCTACACAAATGCTTATCGAACAGTTTCGTCCTTTTCTGGAAGAGGAGTTTTTTCACGTTTCAGGTTTCGAGCATCCTAAAATGTTGATTTATACCAGCGAGAATTTTGAGCTGCCGGCAATCGCAAGCTGGGGACTTATTCCATATTGGGTAAAAAATGAACAGCAACAACTCGATATCTGGAATAAAACAATTAACGCCCGCGGCGAGAGCATTTTTGAAAAACCTTCATTTCGAACCTCGGCAAAATCAAAACGCTGCCTCGTTTATATTGATGGATTTTTTGAATATCACCATTTTGGCGGCAAAAAGTATCCGTTTTACATTCAGCGGGTTGATGGCGAACCGATTGTTTTAGGTGGCTTGTGGGATGAATGGACGAATAAAGAAACAGGCGAAGTGGTAAACTCATTTACAATTGTTACCACCAAAGCCAATGCCTTGATGAAAAAAATTCATAACAACCCGAAATTGAAGGAAGCACGAATGCCACTAGTCCTCGAGGATGAAGAGGCCGATCAATGGCTGAACGGTACCACTGTTGAAGCAAAAGCAATGATTCAACCTGCTGCCGAAGGTCTGTTGAAGGCACACACCGTTAGGCGATTGCGTGGGAAAGAAGCCGTTGGCAATTCGCCCGAAGCAATCGAGGAATTTATTTATCCCGAACTCAGATTTAGAGCTTAACTTTTATTGGGTCCGATAAACGACTCTCGTTGCTTAAACGGTCGAGTACTGAAATTCGTAGCTCGTATTTTTTCTTTTTCCGGTTTATGCGGTTAAATTTAATTTCCTTATCTTTTGTAATACTGTAAATATATTTGCAATTGTCCGGATCAAACTTTTCTCCTTCTTCATTCAGGTAAAGAACATAACTCCAGGCTTTGTCCATTTCGTTTTCTGTTTCGGCAGGTATCCATTTCAGTTTTCTACCACGTTTATTGATTTTTATCAACGGTTGCGGTGCCTGATTATCGAGCCACGGCATTGGCGGAACAATAGCCGGAGATTTGTAGTAGTCCAGTTTTAAACTGTCTTGCAAGCCCAGTAAGTCGCCGTTAAACCATTTGCTGCTGTAAAACGATGAACCCTGAATTTCTGGTATTGAACGCAGTAGTCGAATCTGCTTCGTGAGCTGGTCAGGCTCCGTCCATTCTTTGGTTTGCGAAGTACGGCTTACTTTGTATGGTGCCTGCCCAATGTACATGGCGCGCCCGTAGGCATGGTTTTTCCACCAGTTGGCCAGTAGCTGAAAATCAACGGCAGGGTGCCCGATTTGCCAGTACAGTTGCGGGAGTGTATAATCGATCCATCCCTCTTTTTGCCATTTTATAATGTTAGCATACAGGTTGTCGTAATTTGTCGATCCGGCTTTTGTATCCGACCCTATAGGATCATCTACTTTGTTACGCCACACACCAAACGGGCTGATCCCGAATTTAACCCACGGTTTCGTCGCTTTTATCGTGTCGTTCAACATTTTAATGGTAATGTCCACATTCTCACGGCGCCAGTCAGCTTTGTTCTCAGCTGTAAATCCACGGTTGTAGAGTTTGAATGACGTTGTATCGGGGAATTCTTCTTTTAATGGGTATGGATAGAAATAATCATCGAAATGAATGGCGTCAACATCGTACCGCTTTACGATGTCCTGAACAACACTGGTAACAAATTCGCGAGCTTGCGGTAGTCCCGGATCAAAATATAAACGGGTACCATATTTTAAAATCCATTCAGGATGACGAAATGCAATGTGATTGATTGAAAGCGGATCGTCGAGTTTTTGAGCTACCCGATAAGGATTTAGCCATGCGTGCAATTCCATTCCGCGTTTGTGGCATTCTTCAATCCAAAACTCCAGCGGATCATAAAAAGGTAGTGGTGCCTGTCCCTGAACTCCGGTAAGGTAACGCGACCATGGTTCCAAATCCGATTGATAAAACGCATCGGCAGCCGGGCGTACCTGCAAAATAATGGCGTTCATGCCTAAACTTTTATGCAAATTTAATATGTCTATTATTTCACGTTTTTGGGCATCCGTACTTAACCCGGGCTTCGAAGGCCAGTCGATATTAACTACAGTTGCAACCCAAACGGCTCTGAATTCGTATTTAGGTTGAGATTGAGCAACAAATGAAAGAAACAGACAGACAACCAAAAGAAGAAATAGCTTTTTCATATTAATGTACATTGTTATGCACAAAAATAAGAGAATGTTATCTTGTGAGAAACGAAAAGGCTAGAATTTACTGTGTGGGTCTTTCAACTAAAAAAAATTGATATCTTTGTCGCAGATATACGAAGTAAAAAAGAAAACGATATTTAAGACAAACACCAGGCTTGTCGTTCTGACAAGTTTGTGGTTTATTAGGTTTAGTTGGTTTAGGTTAAAAAGGCTGTCAGAAGGGCAGCCTTTTCTTTTTTATAAATCTGAAAGTTTTCTACAGTAATAAATTGAAATAAAAAAAGGCTGCCGGATTACCCCAACAGCCTTTGTATAATAGTTTTTTTTTGATTGAGAACTACCTCTTCATTATTCCGTAGCACATAATCTTCAGAATAATATCAACGCTTCGTTCAAGGTTTACATCGCTGTAATTTCCTGCGGCAAGCGGCATTTCAAGTCCTTTAATAGCTGTTGTTATACCAATGGCTGCCAGGTTAAAATCGTAAATCTCAAATTCATTTTTCCGAACACCTTCAATCAGAATTCGTTTGATCATCCTGATCTCGTCTTGTTCGTATTTAACTTTCACCTCGTCGATAAATCCAACGGCGGTAACATCGTTTTCAATGGCGTGATAGAAATTCGCTAAATTACGGAAAGTAGCCATTTTGGTTAAAATGTAATCGCGTAACTTATCCACCGGGTCAGTGTTTCTGTTTATCACAATCTCAAGCTCGTACGCCAAAATGTCGACTTCTTTCATAATAACAGCCTGAAAAAGATCTTCTTTACTTTTAAAATAGTAATAAAGCGAGCTTTTTCCTTTGCGAACTGCATTGGCAATGTCGTCGAGTGTGGTTTTTTTGTAGCCGTATTTGCTGAAAATTTCACGGGCAATCTTTAGGATATTTTCCCTGTTTACATCCTTTTTATTCGCAGTTTCCGTTGAATTTTGCATGAATTAAAACGTTTTGTTTTTATTAAAACTTGGCCAAATATAACTATTTATTTTAGCCATTATTATTTTTTAGAACATTTTACCCTCGCAGACGACAATCGTTTTAGGTTATTGAATACCCTAAATTGATTGAAATTTGTTTTAATAATATTCGAATAGCTACTCTTTCTCTTGTTCTGCAAGCTTAAAGTCGAGCTGTTTTCTCTCAAGGTTAGTGCGCCAAACACGTACATTTATTTTTTCACCCAACTGAAAACTTTTGCGTGAATGACGCCCCACCAATGAATAATTTTTTTCATCGAAAATATAAAAATCGTCATCCATTTGGGCAATCGGAATCATGCCCTCAATTTTGTTTTCCAGCTCAACGTAAATTCCCCAATCGGTTACTCCCGAAATAGTTCCCGGGTAGACTTTACCAATATGATCCTGCATAAACTCTACCTGTTTATATTTTATCGATGAGCGCTCGGCATTGGCTGCTTTGGCTTCCATGTCGGATGAGTGTTTACACAGGTCCTCATATTTTTGCTCGTTAACCGAACGCGCTCCGTCTAAATATTTTTCCAGCAGGCGGTGTACCATCATATCGGGGTAGCGCCTGATTGGAGAAGTAAAGTGCGTATAGTAATCGAACGAAAGTCCGTAGTGGCCAATGTTTCGGGTTGAATAGGCTGCTTTTGCCATTGTTCGAATTGCCAGCGTCTCCACCACATTCTGCTCGTTTTTGCCTTTTACTTCGGTCAGTAATTTATTTAGTGAAGAAGAAATGGCACGAGGCGTTGAGAGTTGAATTCCGTGCCCAAAGCGCTTTATAAAAGTGTTAAACGAAGAAAGTTTATCAGGATCGGGTTTGTCGTGAATACGATAAACAAAGGTTTTCGGCGTTTTCTTTTCCGGAACTTTGCCAATAAACTCGGCCACTTTTTTGTTGGCCAGCAACATAAATTCCTCAATCAGGTGGTTCGATTCTTTTGATTCCTTAAACGACACTGAAATGGGTTTCCCTTTCTCGTCAATATCAAATTTCATTTCAACACGTTCAAAAGCAATTGATCCGCTTTCGAAACGCTTGTCGCGCAATTTTATCGCCAGTTCGTTTAGTTTAAGCACTTCCTTCGAAAAATCGCCTTCGCCGGTTTCAATAATATCCTGTGCCTCCTCGTAAGTAAATCGTCGGTCGGAATGAATAGCTGTTTTTCCAAACCACTGTTTTTTTACTTTTGCATCTTCGGTAATTTCAAAAATGGCCGAAAAACACAATTTATCCTCGTTTGGCCGCAACGAACAAACTCCGTTCGAAAGTCGCTCGGGAAGCATCGGAACCACACGGTCGACCAGGTAAACAGATGTTGCACGGTCTTGTGCCTCGTTTTCAATTATGGTATTCGGGCGCACATAATGGGTAACATCGGCAATGTGTACACCAACTTCCCAATTTCCGTTGTCCAGTTTTTTCAACGACAGTGCATCATCAAAATCTTTTGCGTCAGCCGGGTCAATGGTAAAAGTGGTTGTTTTACGCATATCGCGCCGCTTTTTAATCTCCTCGCTTGGAATTTCAAGCGGAATTTTTTCGGCTGCTTTATCCACATTTTTCGGGAATTTGTGTGGCAGTTCAAACTCGGCCAAAATAGCATGCATTTCGGCATCGTTATCGCCGGTATCTCCCAAAACTTCTATGATTTCGCCAAACGGACTGCGTGCTTTTGCCGGCCAGTCTTTAATTTCGGCAATGGCTTTTTGCCCGTCTTTGGCGCCGTTAAGTTTTTCTTTCGGAATAAAAATATCGAAACCAACTTTTCCTGACGGAACCAAAAATGCAAAGTTTTTAGTGGTTTGCACCGTTCCTACAAAAATCGTTTTTGCACGTTCCAGTATCTCGGTTACTTCGCCCTCAAGGTCGTGTTTCTTGCGCCGTGCATACACATGGATACGTACTTTGTCGCCTTCCATGGCATGGTTTAGGTTGCGCGATGAAATTACTGCCGGTTGTTCCAGCTCGTCGCTAACAACGTAAGCAAAACCTTGTGGTTGCATTTCAATAATTCCCGTTACTTTTCCGGTGCGTGCTTTCAGTTTAAATTTTCCACGCGAAATCTGATCGAGGTACCCATCATCGGCCAGTTCCTGCATCGCAACATTAATCAATTTGCGTGTCTCCGGGTCTTTTATGCTTAGCGAGCCTGAAATCTGGCGGTAGTTAACTGTTTTTCCGGGGTTTTCGTATAGTGATGAAAGTATCGCGTTTTTTAGCTTTTTCTTGTTGTATGTGCCGCCGCGTTTCTTTTTGCGCAGCTTATTCTTTTTCTTTTTTCCCATTTTATTTCAATTATCACAAGCAAGTTAAAATAATTATTATTCAAGTTTCAATAATAAATGCGGAAGTTGCGAACAAATTCAACTCCAACTCAGGTTCCCAAACGTTTATTTCCGAATATTTAACAACTCGGCACCTCCTATATTTACAGGAATTTGTATGTTTGTAAACCATTTTAAGGGTTCGGTATTTTGCCTGCGAACGCCTTGAAAACAGACATTTTAAGCCTATGAAGTTAAAGGGGAAACTACCGTTTTTTATTGTTGCAATGCTGGCCTGGGTTGTCATTATTTCGTCGTGTGCCAATATTGGTATGCCTGCCGGAGGGCCACGCGACTCGGTGCCACCGGTTTTGTTGGAAACCAGCCCTGAATATCGTGCATTGAACTTTAATAAAGATAATGTCAGGTTTACATTCAACGAATATTTACAAACGGATAAAATATCAGAGCAGCTGGTAATTTCGCCTCCGCTGGAGAAACGTCCGTTAATAAAAACCAAATCGAAAACACTGATCATCGAGTTCAACGAAGATTTAAAAGACAGCGTAACTTATTCGCTCGATTTTAAAAACTCGATTGTGGATAACAACGAGCAAAATCCGCTAAAGAACCTGCGTTTTTCGTTTAGCACCGGGCCGGAATACGACTCGCTTCGGGTGGCCGGACGCGTAATAAATGCTTTTAATCTTGAGCCAAACGAAGATGGCTCACTGCTGGTTTTGCATTCAAATTTACATGATTCAGCTGTGTTTAGGGTGCGCCCCGATTACATTGCAAAAACGGATGAGGAAGGTTTGTTTATGATCGATAATATTGCTTCAGGAACCTACAACCTGTTTGCCATTAACGATATGAACAACGACCTGATGTACAATGAAGGTGCAGAAGAAATTGCTTTTCTGGATACCTTGGTAATTCCTGAAGCACATTTTCATGCCGAGGCCGATACTGTGGTTAGCGGAGTAGATTCGATGCTGGTTTTGGGACACACTCATTTTTCTCCCGAGCCATTTTTCATGCGCTACATAATGGAAGATATTTTTGAACAATATGTAGAATCGACTGAACGTGAAAGCCGGAATAAATGTTTATTCCTTTTCAACGAATCAATTGCCGATACATTTTCTGTAAACCTTATCGACCATGAAGCCAGCGATTGGCAACTGTTTGAGTACGGAACTAAAAAAGATTCGGTGCTGATGTGGATAACCGACACAATGGTTTCGAGATACGACTCGCTTTATATGGAGTTGGCATACACGCAACTTGATTCGGCCGGGCAGCCTTATGTGCAGAACGATACCATTTTAATGCATTACGCCGATCCAAAAGAGGAGCCCGAAAAAAGGAACAGGAGAAGGGGAAAAGAAGAGGACGAAGAGGAGCCAAAACCTGAACCGGTACCTCAGTTTACGTGGCAAACTGATATCCCGTCAACCATGGACTTAAATGGAGTAATTCGGTTTGTATCGCCCGAACCTGTGCAGAGTTTTGATCCTTCAATGGTTAAGATGTATTTAGCAGACGACACATTGAAGTATGCATTGCCTATAAATGTTCAGGAAGATACCTCAAAGTACCGTAGTTATTACCTGCGTTACAATTGGGAACCACAAACCAGCTATACTTTCGAAATTGATTCAGCGGCATCCACCAATATATTTGGTATTTCGAGCAAAGCTTTTTCGAAAACTTTCTCAACTCGCGAAGAAGATTATTATGGTAGCCTCGAGTTTAATTTTACGAATGTTACCATGCCAATGATTGTGCAAATTCTGAAAAATAATGATGACGAGGAGGTGTTGCGTCAAAGTACAATTTCGGAGAATGGTTCGGTAATATTTCAGTACCTCGCACCCGAAAAATACAAAGTAAAAGTTATTTACGATGCCAATGGAAATGGCAAATGGGATGCCGGAAGTTTCCAGGATAAAGTGCAACCCGAACGAGTAGCTTACGTTCAGGAAGTGATTAAGCTGCGTTCGAACTGGAGCGAGAGCCACAACTGGGATTTAACACCCGATCCGTTGTTCAGCAAAAATATTCGCGATAAGGAAGAAGAAGAACGGAAGCGCAAAGAAGCACTTGAGAAACAGCAAAAAGAAGAGGAAGAAGAACGCAATAATAGTATGTTCAGACCCGGAACAAGCGGTTCGGGAGGTTTTCAGCGCAGATAAAACATGCGGCTGCATTTTCGGTTAAATTTTTTACCTTTAATAAACTTAATATCAATAATTATGGCAAGTGTTAGAGACCTGAAAAAGGATATTGATTTAATAATGTCGATGGCATTAAGCGATTGTTTTTACGTGATGGAATATAACAACGATGTTGACGAAAAGGCGGTGTACGAAATTGCCGGCGATATTGTACAAAGTCATCGCGAATTGCGTTTACGGGCCATTCATCCTGATGGAAAAGATAATCCAAAGTTGGTAAAACAGTATTACAAAAAGGTCGTTCAGGATATGTTGGCAGCAGCCGATGCCGCTTTGGAAAAATTGTCGGCCGAGGTGAAAAAAGTAGCCAAATAGTTATATCAACGTGAAAATTTTGTGGGCAACCACTTTCCCATTATACCAGGTGGTTAGCTCCCATTTTCCCAACTTGTCTTCAAGTGGTTCCCAAATACAATCGCCAAGGTAAAACTCGTAATCGTTGGTGCGGATAAATTGTTCGCCGGTAAACGGAGGACGCAAATTCCCCTCATCGTCGGTAAATGGCGGATGATCGATTTGGAAATCAACTTTCTCGCCTTTGCCGTTTTTAATGTGCAGCACGTAGCCAAACTCGGTTCCAATTTCAGCTTTAATTTCTGTGGTGAAATCCAATATCTTTGGAATATCTCTGCTTTCCCGATCCCATTTCGAGTACTCGCCGTAACTGTAGATTTTAAATGTCGGTCGCCGTTTTGCCATTGTTAAATAAAACGCAAAAGTAACAATTGTTATAAAATTATTTAGAAAGGTTCTTAACTTTGCTCACTCTATTCGAAAGGGTGAATTTAATAAGAAAACATACAAATTTATTGTTTGTATTGATTCTTCCGGTGTATTTGTACATCGTTCAAACTTCAATACAAAATAAACATACGCACGTTTATGCAAACGGTATTGTTGTTACGCACTCGCATCCAACAGACGATGCGGATGGCCCCAATAACGACCACAAGCACTCGCAACGAGAAATAAATCTTTACTCCTCGCTGCATTCCGATCTCTATGAAACTCCGGAACTTACTGCTTTCAATTTTGAAGCACCTGTTATTCATTTCGATTACATAATTTACAATGAGCAGGAAGTAACAATTCCTGTGTCGTTGCACACCATTCCGAGGGCGCCACCTGCCTAGTTTTCAAAATACTTTTTAGCGTTGCAGAATTGCAACCACAGCCATCTGAGTTCAAATGGTTTGTCTTCCATTTTAACCAATTTTTGGATGGAAAAGGTGATGTATTATCACTTCTCTAAAAAGACAGATTTAGTAGTTTGAAAACAACATATTACACAGATTATGAAACCCATATATGCAATTTTATTGCTATTCTTTTCTTGTCAGATTGCCTGGGCAGAAGGGACTGACGATGACAAAAAAGATAAGACCGATGCCATGCTTTTTGGCGATGTAAAAGCTGGCGAAGAACATATTCCGTTTGCAACAGTAACCATAAAAGGTACTACTATTGGAACGGCAGCCGATGCCACCGGGCACTTTAAAATGACAGATTTACCTGTAGGTAAGCAAGTAGTTGTAATCTCAGCCATTGGTTACCAGTCTATTGAAAAAATGGTAGAGCTAGAATCAAAAAAGAGTGTTACTATTCTGGTTGAACTCGAACCCGACAACATAGGTATCGAGCAGGTTGTTGTATCTGCCGATAGAAATGCCAAAAGCCGCAAAGAAACCCCGACGATCGTAAATAGTATCAACCCAAAATTATTCGATCGGGTGCAGAGTGTCACTTTAAGTGAAGGTTTAAACTTTTCGCCCGGTTTACGTATGGAAAACAATTGCCAGAACTGCGGTTTCTCGCAGGTACGCATGAATGGATTGGAAGGACCGTACTCACAGATTCTTATTAACTCACGTCCGGTATTTAGCGGGTTGGCCGGTGTTTATGGTCTCGAATTGATTCCGGCAAATATGATCGAGCGCGTGGAAGTAATTCGTGGTGGTGGTTCGTCGATGTACGGAAGTAACGCCATTGCCGGAACCATTAACCTGATTACAAAAGACCCGGTAACGAACAGTTTCGAAACCTCGGTAAACAACAGTATTGTTGGAGCCGGAAGCGACTACGATGCAGCCAGCGATTATAACATCAATATTAATGGTTCGTTTGTAACCGATGATTATAAAACCGGGATGAGCATTTTTGGATTTCACCGAAAACGCGATCCTTTTGATGCCAATGGCGACGGATATTCGGAGTTGGCAAGCATTAACAATACAACAATTGGTGCTCGTTTTTACCAGCGCGTAGCGAGCCGCGGAAAAATTACGGTTGATTACTTTAATATAAATGAAGACCGCCGCGGAGGAAATAAATTCGAGCTTCCGCTGCACGAATCGGATATCTCTGAAAGTGTGCAGCACCAGATTAATTCCGGAGCTTTGAATTTCGATTTGTTGATGCGCGATAACGATAAGTTTTCAGCTTTTGTATCGATGCAGAGTGTTGACCGCGATTCGTATTACGGCGCAAACCAGGATCCTTCGGCATATGGTCACACCGAGGATTTGACTTATGCTGCGGGTTTGCAATACATCCGAGATATTGATTATCTGTTGTTTTCTCCGGCAACCATTACTTCCGGAATTGAAACCAGCGGCAGTTCATTGGAAGATGAAAAGCTGGGCTATTACGATCCTGCAGATGATATGCACTACGGAAATACACAAATTGCCGACCAGGGGATGACCAATTACGGTGCGTTTTTGCAGTCGGAGTGGAAAACTGATAAAGTGGTTTTTAGTGCTGGTTTGCGCTTCGATCATTACAACATCGAGGAAAAGATTGAAAACAGCGACGATGTGAATGGTAACGTACTAAGTCCGCGTGTGAGTTTGATGTATAATATTGCTGAACACCTGCAGTTCAGAAGTAGTTTTGGCCGTGGTTTCCGTGCACCGCAGATATTTGATGAAGACCTTCACATTGAAACTTCGGGATCGCGAAAAGTGCTTCACGAAAATGATCCGGATTTGAAACAGGAATCATCAAACAGTTTTACGGCATCGCTTGATTATTCAAACGAGTTTGGCGACTGGCAATACCAGTTATTGGTAGAAGGATTTTACACCCAGTTGGTTGATCCGTTTGCAAACGAATACGGTACGCCCGACGAAAACGGAACCGTAGTTTACACCCGTGTAAATGCCGAAGACGGTGCGCGTGTGCAGGGAATTAATATTGAATTGAACGCTTCGCCATCGCAAAAATTCCAGTTGCAATCCGGGTTTACCGTTCAGAAAAGTGAGTTCGAAGCAGAACAGGAATTTGGCGAAAAGCGCTTTTTCAGAACACCAAATACTTACGGTTACTTGAGTGCGAATATCAGTCCAACTCCTGTTTTCGATATTGCACTTACCGGCAACTACACCGGGAAAATGCTGGTGCCTTATTTTGGCCCTGAAATAGCAAATCCGGAAATTGGCGAACTGCGTGAAAGCGATTCGTTTTTCGATACAGGAATAAAACTCTGTTACCACTTCCGTTTATCTGACTACATGAAAGTAGAGCTGAACGGTGGTGTGAAAAACCTCTTCAACAGCTATCAGGAAGATTTTGATACAGGCATCGATCGCGATCCATCGTATGTGTATGGACCGCTTTCTCCAAGAACTATTTATTTTGGGATAAAGATCGGTAACTTGTATTAGACTTTTAATATATATGCTTTTAAAGCTG
Source organism: uncultured Draconibacterium sp. (assembly GCF_963676815.1). Classification (NCBI taxonomy): domain Bacteria; kingdom Pseudomonadati; phylum Bacteroidota; class Bacteroidia; order Marinilabiliales; family Prolixibacteraceae; genus Draconibacterium; species uncultured Draconibacterium sp. The sequence goes on along the minus strand of NZ_OY781365.1, from coordinate 1,733,992 downwards.
CCCGGCGAATGTGTTGGGCAGCTTTTTTTATGCATTTTAGTTAAACAATTTAATCCCAAAAAATACTGAGCGAGGTTTTGCCGGGCCGTAAACATAACCACTGTCGCGGTTCTTTCCTTTGTCGAAATCATCCTGATAATTATCGAACAGGTTACTTACACCGCCAAATATTTCAATCGATGAATCAATTCTTTTTAGTTCGAAAGTGTAGCCAACTTTTACGTTGGTTTCCATAAACGATGGCGAGTCAAAGAGAACGTCCTGATCGATTGTTCCCGCATCGCCGGCCAAACCGTAATGAGGTACCAGCATTGTTCCGGTATATACCCCTGACAGCGAAGCGCTAAACCGGTTTGTAGGAGTCCATGTAAGTGTATAGTAACCGTAAGTTTCCGGTGTGCGTAAATACTTTTTCTCGCCCGGTAATTCTTCCGACCAACTTACAGCGTTGTCGTACTCACTACGTTGCACAGTAAATCCAGCCTCAATCTGTAGTTTGCGGTCGAAATTGGCGCGTGCTTCAAAAGTAGCTCCGTACACCTGGCTTTTTCCTCCGTTTCGTTTTTCCATCAATGAATTTCCGGCGTCATCAGTTCCCACTTCTTCCAAAACAAACGCATCTTTTAGCTGGGTGTAAAAGCCTTCCAATGTAAATCCAACGATGTGTTTTTCGGTGGGTTTATCCCAGTTTAACGACGCACTTAAACTCTGCGAACGCTCTTCTTCCAGATTATCGGCAAGCTCGATGGTTTGAATTCCTCCGCCTGCAAAAGCAATGTGCATGTCGGCATCAAAAGCCTGAGGTGCACGAAATCCGGTTGACCACGAGAAGCGTAATTGTGTATACGAATCAGGCTTCAAAAGCAGCGAAACCCGCGGATTCAAAACCAGTTTGTCAACAAAATTATGTTTGTCGGCACGCACTCCTGCCAGCAAAGTTGTTTTTTGGGTAATTGACCAGTCGCTTTGAACAAACGCCCCAAAGTTTTTGGTTTGCTGATCGATTAAATAATCGTAAGCTGTAATTTCATCAAAAACATCGTCGTAAATAAACTCGGTGCCAACAGTAAGTATGTTGGTTCCGGCACCTGCAAAATCGTTAATGGCGTGGTTTAACTGTGCTCCAACCTGGTAGGTCGAGTTTTTAGAATCGCCGTAAGGAGGCGCGTTGTTGTAATCCTGTAATTCCTGTCCTCCATCAGGAGCAATGCCGGTAAAATGATCGCGTTGTGTGTACTGTCCGGCAGAATAAAGGACAAAACTGGTTCGCATTGTTGGATTGTAGGTGTAATCAATTCCTCCCATTAATACATTGTGTGTCCGTTCTTCCGATTGTTTGGCCAGGTATGCCGGCCCGTCAACCATTTCGCCACCATAACGGTACTCGTAAGTGCTTGAAAAATTGGCTTCAATTTTTTGATCTTCATCGATTTGAAAGAAGGAATTAATACCAAAGGAGTTATTTTTTATTTCCGGTAACTCCGAGAAATTATCGTCGTTGGCATCAAATGCGTCGCGCTGGCGGTGAAAAGCATACATCGACATTCCGGCGTTACGTTTCTGCGATAAGGCAGTTAAAGTTGCACTCACATTATAATCCAGAGCATCGCTGCCGATAATAGAATTATTGGAAGTAACTTCATACGAATTTCGTTGTGGCAACTTGGTGATTATATTTACGGTTCCGCCAATGGCACTCGATCCGTAAAGCGCAGAAGCTCCGCCGCGAACCACTTCAATACGTTCAACCATTTCGGTGGGGAGTTGCTCCAGACCGTAAAGTCCGGTAAGCGGACTAAAAACAGAGCGACCGTTAATTAAAATCTGGCTATATGCACCGCCTAAACCGTTCATCCGTAATTGGGTGTAATTACAGGTTTGGCAGTCGGTTTCCATGCGTAGTCCGGGTTGAAAACTCAACGATTCGGAAATGGTTTGTGCAGCTACCTTTTCAATCGTTTTGGCATCCAGCACATTCACAATTACAGCACTTTCAGTTTGTCGTTTAAATGTTTTTGTCCCTGTAATCACCACTTCGTCCATGTGAATGACGTCTTCTTCCAGATCGAACTTAATCTCAACTGTTTCGCCGGCCTTTAAAACCACTTGTTTTTTGCTTTCCTTATAACCGATCATTTTAGCAACAATAGTAAACTCACCAATGGGAAGGTCAACCATCATGTAGTGTCCGGTAACATCGTTGTGGTTCCGTAGTTGGAATCTTCAAGATAAATATTTACGAATGGAATATGCTGGCCTTCAGAAACAACATGACCTATAATTACCGCATCGTAGTGTTCGTTCTGGGCTAAACTTTTCAATGAAAAAGAAGTAAATATGAGGCATAAAAGTAGTATGGATTTATTCATTGTTTTCTGTTTTATCTCTTTTTGCGAGAGTGATTTTAATTAATATTTTATGTCTTATTTAGAATCAATATAAATAAATTAAACGTATATATCCGCTAATTGTTTGAATAAATTTTAAGCTGACTTGCCACCGCATAAAAGATTATTATTTTTGTTTCGTTTAATAATGGCAGGACAAAAAATTTAAAGTTTATGAGTAGCCAGATTGATGCGATGCAAAAAGATTGGAAAGACAAGAGAAACAATATAATTGTTATTGTTCTTGCTGTGGTGTTGGCAGTTGTGTTGGTGTTGTTCTTTTTGCAACGACGCGATCATAAAGTGATAATGAACGAAATCACGGCTGAAAAAGACTCCATTCAATATCAGTTAACCGAAATTGCTGCCAGTTACGATTCGTTAAAAACCGAAAACGATACGATTAGCGAGCAGTTGTTTGTGGCGCAAAATAAAGTTAAAGACTTGCTTATTGAAGTGGAGCAAACCAAAAAAGTAAGCTTCTCGAAAATATCGGATTACCAGAAACAGGTAACCACTTTGCGTGGTATTATGCGCGATTTTGTGGTGCAAATTGATTCGCTGAACCGCCGGAACGAAGAGCTGATGGCCGAGAACCGTGAGGTGAAGGAACAATACAAAGAGGTTGAGCAACACAACCAACAGTTGAACCAGGAAAAAGAACGCCTGCAACAAAACCTGAAACGTGCAGCCATGCTCGAAACGCGCCAATTAGTAGCCGAGCCTTTGAATAGCCGCAGTAAGGAAACAAAATTTGCCCGCCGTACGGCCAAAGTGCGTATCTATTTTGTATTGGGGCAGAATGCAACTGCCAAGCGTGGCCCAAAGCAAATTTATGCACGAATTATGCGCCCCGACCAATTGTTGATGGTAAAATCGGAGAACGATGTTTTTCAGTTTGAAGATTTGAAAATTCAATATTCGGCCATGCGCGAGGTAGTTTACGAAGGACAGGATTTACCGGTCGCTATTTTCTGGGACAATACCAACGAGCCCGAGATGATGTCGGGAACATATACCATTAACCTGTTTGCCGATGGAAATGAAATTGGCGAAACAACCTTTGAGATTCAGTAATTGGTAAGAATCGGGATTTATTCGTGCAGGTCATACCTGACTTTCCTTTAAAAATCAAACCTTTTCAGTGATTTTATAACTGTAAAGATCTATTCTATGGCAACATTTCTATTCGATAAAATAATATTCGGGCCGGTAAAAAGCCGCCGTTTGGGTGTTTCGCTGGGTATAAATTTGCTGCCTACCGAAGCCAAAGTTTGTTCGTTCGATTGTATTTACTGCGAGTGTGGTTTTACGCCGGGCGAGTACAAAGAAAAAGTTTCGTTCCCATCGCGGGCCGATGTAAAAATGCGGTTGGAAGTGAAATTGCACGAAATGGTAGCAGCCAACGAACTGCCCGATGTAATTACCTTTGCCGGAAATGGCGAACCAACTTTGCATCCCGAGTTTGCCGGCATTATTGACGACACCATTGCCTTGCGCGACGAAATCACGCCAGGAGCCCGCATTGCAGTGCTTTCAAATGCAACCATGATTCACCGTAAATCGGTGTTTGAGGCTTTGCTGAAAATTAAAGATAACATCCAGAAACTGGATTCGGCTTTCGAGGAAACCGTAAAATTATTGGATTGTCCAAAAGGGAATTTTAACCTTGCCAATACCATCGAACAGTTGATTGCTTTTAACGGGAAGGTAATTATTCAAACTATGTTTGTGCGCGGGAGCTACAAAGGCAAAACCATTGATAATACAACTGAAGAGGAGGTCTCAGCCTGGATTGACTTGCTGAAACAAATAAAACCTTTGCAGGTAATGATTTATACGATTGCCCGCGATACGCCAATTGAGACACTTGAAAAAGTTCCGCTTGAAGATCTGAATATGATCGCCGGGCGTGTACGCGAAGCAGGTTTTGATGTGCAGGTTTCGGGTTAAAATGTAGAGATTGCATCAGCCTTTCATAAAGGCTTCGCAATGACAACCTTGGTATGAAAAAGAGGGAGCTTGGGCGGTTTACCGCCCAAGCTCCCTCTTACTCTTATAACGAATGTCATTGCGAATGCAACGCAGTGAAATGAAGCAATCTTTTTCTCAAATTACTTTATTGCACAAATTTTCTGTATCAATACTAAAGTGTTGTTCTATACCACTCCGAGCTACGTCCCAGCATTCGTATTCCGGCAACAAAACCTTTCAGTTTTAGCACATCGTCACCTTCCATCCAGCTGTAGCAATCGTAGGTTTTACCCGATTTTGGGTCGTAAATAGTACCATCTTTCCATTCTTCTTTTTTTGCATCATATTCAAAACCATTCAGAATTTGAATGCCCACAACCGAGCGGTCGCGCAATGCCGGATCAGGGTTCTCATCATCTTTCGGAGGAGCTCCGTTTTCGTATTTCTCCGGAATCATGTAAACAATGGTTCCAATGTATTTACCATCTTGTTTTTCAACCTCAATTTTGGTTGTCTTTTCATCGTTCCACCATACGCCAACAATCTTATCAGCATCTTGTGCCATACCTGCCATTGCATAAATTCCAAGGAAAAAAAGAATGATTAGTTTTTTCATAATAGCTTAATTAACTTAATTTTATAGTTCTAAATATAGAAATAATTAAAGTTTCAGGTGTTAAAACCTTTTCTTTTTTCAGACGTTCCTAAAAATCAGTTAAATATATTTCGCTCGATATAAAAATCAAAAACAGATCGCTTAACGATGAAAACTACAAAATGGATTTTACTTGGTTTACTATTCTTTATTGTTATTGTGGCAATTTCAGGTATTGTTTTTCTTCAATTTATAAAAACGGCTGCGGTACCCGATTACAACAAAGATTTTGTTTTACACGGCTTGAAATCGGAGGTTGAAATAATTCGCGACGAGCATGCTATTCCACATGTTTATGCCGAAAACGAGGATGATCTTTATCGGGCAATTGGTTTTGCCATGGCGCAAGACCGACTTTGGCAAATGGATCTTTTAAGGCGGGTAACACAAGGACGATTAGCAGAAATATTGGGAAAAGACCAGGTGGAAACTGATTTGATGATGCGGGCTTTACGCATTCAGGAAAAGTCACAGAAAATACTTGAGAAATCTGATCCCGAGGTTGTAGCTGCTCTCGAAGCTTTTTCTGATGGAGTAAATCAATATATTGCGAAATTTCCCTTAGCTCCCGAGTTTAAGGTTTTAGGTTACCAACCTGAATGGTGGGAGCCGGTGCATTCTATAAATTTAATTGGCTACATGTCGTGGGACTTATCAATGGGCTGGGGAACCGAATATTTTCTGCACCAGTTGCGTGCCGAAGTAGCGGACGAAAAAATTGCCGAATTGATTCCCGATTTGCAAAACCATAAAACGGCCATTTATCCCGAATTTGGTTCGGTAAAACTGGAAGGTACCGAAACACTTTTATCGGCAACAGAAAATTTGAAAGAGTTGGGAGCCGAAATTTTTAACGGAAGTAACAACTGGGCGGTTGCTGGCAAAAAAAGCGAAACAGGAATGCCGCTTTTGGCTAACGACATGCACCTGGGCTTGTTTGCTCCGGGAATCTGGTATCAGATGCACCAGGTGGTTGAGGGGAAAATAAATGTAAGCGGTGTTGTGGTTCCGGGGCAGCCATTTGTAATTTGCGGCCACAACGACAGCATTGCCTGGGGAATGACCAATGTGATGGTAGACGACCTCGATTTTTATGCCGAGAAACTTAACGAAGATTCAACAAAATACTGGTTTGATGGTGCCTGGCGCGATTTAGATATTCACGAAGAAACCATTAAAACCAAAGAAGGCGAGGAGTTTGAAGAGGTATTGAAATTTACGCATCGCGGACCAATTGTAAATCGTTTTAAAAAGGAAAAAGAAACGCCACTGTCGATTCGTTGGCTGGGTAACGAGATGAGCAATGAAATTCGCACCGTTTTCATGTTGAACCGTGCCGATAACTGGAGCGATTTTCGAAATGCGGTAAGTACATTTAAATCGGTGAGCCAAAATGTGGTTTATGCCGATGTAAAAGGAAACATTGGGCTACAGTGCAGTGCCGGATTGCCTATTCGCGAAGGTTCGGGTATTCAGGTTTATCCGGGCGACAGCAGTAAATACGACTGGCAGGGTTTGGTCCCGTTTGAGGAGCTGCCCTACGAGTTTAATCCGGAAAGAGGTTATGTGTCGTCGGCCAACAACAAAACTGTGCCGGCCGGTTATCCGCACTACATCAGTCACTGGTTTGCCACGCCAAGCCGCATTGATCGGATACGGGAAATGCTGGAGGAAAAAGAAAAACTGGGAATCGACGATTTTAAGGCAATGCATAGCGACTGGAAATCGAAAACAGCGGAAAAAATGACACCCGTTTATATTCAGTCATTACAAAATCAAACCAATTTCAGCGCCACAGAACAGGCTGCTTTTGATCAACTTAAAAGCTGGGATTATAATCTTACCCGCGAAAGTCAGGCGGCAGCCATATTTGAAATACTTTATCGGAAATCGATGGAAAACCTGGTGAAAGATGAACTGTCGCCGGAATTATTTAAAGGAATGCTGGGGCAAAAAATGTTGCTCGAAAACCTGATGATTAATCTTTTGGCAGATGGTAATTCGCAGTGGACGGATAATGTGATGACCGAAAAAACCGAGAGTTTTGATGATATTATTGGGCAGTCGTTTAGCGAAACAGTTGATGAACTTACAGCCACTTTAGGACCGAATCTCGACGACTGGCATTGGGGGAAAATACACTCGTTTACCATTGCACATCCGCTGGGGGTGGTTGATGTATTAAACAAGGTTTTAAAACTGAATCGTGGCCCGTTCGAAATGCCCGGAAGTTACCATACCGTGTGTCCTTATTCCTATTCGTTTACCAATCTTTATAAAACCAATCACGGGGCATCGCACCGCCACATTTACAGCACACAAAACTGGGACGAATCAGAGACGGTTATTCCTACCGGAACAAGTGGAATACCGGCCAGTGATTTCTATCTCGATCAAACTGAAATGTATTTGAACAATGCCTATCATCCCGACAGGTTTGGAAAAGAATTTGTGACAAATAATGCCCGTTTTAAAATGCAGCTGAATCCGGAATAATTGAAGCGGCAACGTGTTTTTCGATAATTCTTTCAGTCTGATAAACTAATTCTACAGCCTTGGTGTTTTACATTGAAACAGCACTGCAGAAATTATGAGCAAAAAATCACCAGCACCCATTTATGTGGTATCGGGTGGCCGCGGTATTGCGGGCAACAACCTGGTACAGGCCTTATTAATACAATATCCTGAAAATAAAATTCCGGTTGAGATTATCGGGCGGGTAACAAGCGAAGACGAGGTTTTTGATGTGATAATGAAAGCCAAAGCCGATAACGGATTGATTGCTCATACGATGGTGAATCCTGAATTGCGCCATAAAATAAACGAACTGGGAAAAGAGTTTAAGGTGCGGGTAGTTGATTTGATGGGGCAACTGGCCAATTACCTCGATGAAACACTTGATGTTGAGCCGCTGGTGCACCCGGGTTTATACCGCGAAATAAATCATCAGTATTTCGACCGGATTGATTCGATTGAATTTACTTTATCGCACGACGATGGAATGAGTCCCGAGCGTTTGCGAAATGCCGAAATTATTTTAACCGGTGTTTCGCGTGCCGGAAAAACGCCGCTTAGTGTTTACCTGGCCATGTACGGATGGAAAGTGGCAAATGTGCCGCTGGTGCCGGGTGTTCCGCCGCCCGATGAGTTGTTTCAGGTAGATACGAACCGTGTTTTTGGTTTGCATATTGGCGCTACACAGTTAATAGCACACCGGCAAAAAAGAATAGCCAGTTGGGAAAATCACCGAAGCGAATCGTATGTCGATCAGCGGGCAGTGCGCGAGGAAATAAGGAAAGCCATGTTTGTTTTTGATCGTGGTGGATTTACCGTTATCAATGTATCGAACAAACCCATTGAAAGCACGGCTAATGAAATTCTGACTTACATGTCGAAACGGTTTTCGTACCGCGGGCGGAAACTGGAATCACCCTATCAGGGGCCGGAAGAAACAAGTCAGTAAGAAATCGTGTCAGACCCGCAGGAAAGTGGGTACGAGGTCTGACTTGTCAGACCGCTAAAACTCCCGCCTGCCATATTACAAATTGTTAGGCACTGTTTTTTTACCATTTCCCAAATCTCAAATATTCTTTCTCCAATTCCTTACCATATGTAAACCAATTACATGCATAATAGAAGATTTTTGAAGTTTGTCTCATTTGGTCATCGCTAATATTGGTGATATTGAATACGTCATTGGCATCATAGTGATTAGCCTTTCGTTGTTCCCATAAGAAACCTATTTCCCAAAGTAATACAGCCTGTTTTAGTCTGGACGCATCATCTATAGTTGTGTTTAGATTAAAAACATAATCCATTAATTCCGTGAATTGTTCTACATTAAATATTCCGTATTCGGATAGAGTATAGTAAAACGTTCCTTCAACATCATCCAAGTTTATTGATAGTATATTATTCTCCATGTTTATTTTAAAATTGTGCCTAACGGTTGGTACATGTTGTCGGGGCGGATTTCGGAGAGCGTTCCTGTCCGAAGGACACGGAACTGCGATGCGAGCCCCGAAGCTTCGGGGCGCAGTTGGCGTACCACCAAACCCCGCCCTGCAATATGTACTTTGTTGTGCGTTCGTGCTTTTTCTTTAATATCATTGAGTCAATTTAGAATTCAGAACACAATTTAAAGCTTTATTAATTCTCTGATTAGTAAAAATAGTCCTACAATTATAATCCCAATCGCACTCGTATATATTTGAGTATGGTTACCATAACCACCTTTGTCTCCATGAATTCGCTTATTTGTCAACCACATGAAAACCAATACTCCTGCAATTATCATTGCTAAACCGATTATGGAGTTCCAAAAATCTATCATTATCCGCAATTTTATTTTGTTTTTTGACTTTCTCCGCTGCTGGCGCGGATTTGCAATCCGTGCCATTGCTGCAAGCAATACTATTTTATTACAATTACCGTCAGTAATCTATTTTACATTCTCGATGAGTTACTTCGGGGTTATATCATTAAAAAATACATTTCTGGTCTTATCGACCAGGGCACGGATTGCAAATCCGCGCCAGCGGAGTGGTCCCGATGCAATCCGCGCCAGCGGAGGAAATGTTTGAAATCATAGTCGTCTATCAATTGTTCCCATCAGTCCTTCACCAGTTTCCCTGTCAATATATCCTCTTTCTCTTCCTGATCTAGGATCAAGATTTTCGTGTATGACAATATTATCTTTTAGGTTGAATTGTCTCTTTAAGCCTGGTAAATCTAATGTCGTGTCAAAGTATATCCAATTTGCAGACACTTTTGACCAAGCTTGTCCAAAAAACGTAATTCGATTTCCATTCTCAAATAAAAATCTAGCAATTTCTCTAAGAGAATCAGATTTTAATTGTTCAATTTTATTTAGTTCTGTGTCTTTCATTAAATTAAGCATAACGGTCACTTGTAAGTTGTCGTTGCGGATTTCGGAGCTCGTTCCTGTCCGCGAGGACGGAACGATGTTGCGAGAATCCAACGAACGACACACCACGAACCCCGCAATGCAATTTACAATTTGTTAGGCTTAGTTTTTTGTTTTCCATTAATCCTCAATATCTATTCGTTTTGAAAAATCAGATGCCCGATTTAGCCAATCTTCATTTTTCTTTCTTTTTTCCCAATCTTCCTTTGTTGAGATTCGCACTTCAATTTCCTCAAACTTTTCATTGAAAGGGTCAAATACAATTATCTCATATTTTCCTTTAGAATTTGATTGTAAATTATAAGTCTTAATTGGAACAGTATCAAAATTGTCTTCTCCAATTTTTGAGTTTGTCCGAAAAACTGTTAACAGAAGATTATCAATGATTTCGCTACTTTTATTTGTTATCTCAATTTCTAATTTATTGCATCTTGGAATCCACTTTAGTTTTCCAGTTGAATTAGGTAAAGGAACCAATTCTCTGTCAAAAGAAAGAAGTTGAACCGTAACAAGAGAAATGAATGTCTCAAGTTCTGTCTGGCGATTAGATTTTATTAATTCTAAATTCATTCTTTTATTTGACTATAATTAATAATTTTCGCGAAGTGCTTTCCCTAATTTGGGCATTACTTGTGCAAATGTGTCGGAAAGGATTTTTAGTTTTTGCTCGACAATTTCATAAGTTCTTTCCATTAGTAAATCAGTCATCATTTTTCTCAGATTAATAATTTCTTCCCTTATTTCTTTTTCGTCTATTCGCTCCGTTTTGATGGACAATTCCCTAAAACAATTTCCAATTTCTTCATCCAGTTCAGGGGATAGAAATGACGATTTCCAATTATTTGATTTTCTATAATTTTCTAAATCCTCGAAATAAGCCTTTGTCACCAAACGCATTGCATAGGATAATTTTTCCTGAAGTTCCAGAAAGTTATTTCTTTGAAATTCTCTAAATTTTTCTTTTCGAGCATTCCTATCAATATCTTTTTGAATCTGAATAGCATTCTTATTGTTAATTCTTGTTGTCAATATGCTTACGGAAGCTCCAACTATTGCACCAACAAGTGTCCCAATAAAACCCCAACTTTCTGGATTCATCTCATTCGTTTTTTAAAATTAAGCCTAACGTGTGTGGAACCCAACAAGTTGGGTTATATTTCTATTAGTGGGTTGGGTTATACACCCAAATTGGGGGAGGAACCCAACTTTGTGCTTAAATTCTATATTCGGGCGCGTATTCAACGGTTTAAAGTTTTAGTGCACTAAATATAAGCAAAACTTATATAATTGCTTGTTGGCATGGGAAAAAACAGGTTCCGCTGCTGGCGGCAGGCTTTCCGCGGCCGTTAGCAAGCCGTTATCGCAGCAAAAAAGGCAATTCTCCCACGTTTGCCACCAATTCTCCCACAAAAAAAGGTGTTCTCCCACGGTTATAAGCAGTTCTCCCATGCTTGCGGGTAGTTCTCCCATGCTTTGGGAGTGTCCTCCCTTACATTTGTCCGGTTCTCCCGCGGGAGAGTTTACAAATTGTCAGGGATAAGTGGATTTTGTGTGTGTATATCCACTTTTTGCCAGCGAAAAGCGCAAAAAAAGCGGGGTAGCCAATTAACTACCCCGTTAAAACTCACAAATTCTAAATATTAATCTACAATCCCACTATTGTTATTTCCCGAACTTCGATGTTTATTCTTATAAATATTCCGGTAACCTTTCAATCGTGCTTCGTTTTTCCAAAACACATAGCGGCCACAGTTTTTTATTTCGTCGGCCGCTTGTTTCATATAGGTATAGGCGCGGTCGCGGGTAATTTTTACCTGGCTGTCTATCTCTTTTTCGCCATTGGCCTGTGCCAGCACAATGGCCAGTTCGTCGGCAGTAGTAGCCGCCAGCTGAAGTAAAGTAACATCGAAATTAATTAGTGCCAATGGTTCGGGGTTGGCCTCGCCCAGGGCGGCCAGGTTGCTCAAATCCTGTATCATATCGGCATCACCCGTTCCGTCGCTTATGTCGCTCACCCTATTTAACAGTTGCTGGTTGTTACGAAAGGCATACCGGAAGTCGTGCAGCAAGCGGTTGTGCAGTTCGTAGGCTGCCGGCGCACGCTCTTCCCATTCTTTTTGGGCATCCTGTGGCGTATGCTGTTCGCGTTTCCACATAGCCTCGGCAGTACGGCAGGCTCCGTTGCGTGCTGTTAACGAATCGATGCTGGTTTCGGGCAAGCCCGGAGCCGTTGGTACTGCTGCATCGTCTGTCATCCAGTAATCGGGTAAGCCCGCAGCCATTAGCGCGTCTTTGTCGTCGAGGCTCCACAAATAAAGGTTTTCATTCTCCTGAATTGCTGATTCTACTGGAATTTCAGGTGCTTTTACTTCCTCGGCCGGAATGGCCATAAAGGCATCGTAACATGCATCATAATCTTCTCTGTCTGGCATAATTTGTTGATTTTTGTTCGTATCGGGGATACGAGGTTATACATAAAAATAATACTCAAGTTATGGTTTATAATAAACATATGCACAATTTGTTTTTATGTTATGTAGCAGCGGGTTAGCATTCGTAATTTTTTTCTTACCCAAACCGCAGGTTTTCCGAAAATATTGGTGTCATATCATTATTAACTTGGTTATAGTTATCAACTATGGCTCATAAAAAAATTTGTTGGGCAATTGTTGAACAAAGTGCTAAACTCTTTGTAACTTATTGCACACGAACTTGATTGTAAATTGAAAAAACCATGATAAGACTAACGAAATTCAGTTTAGTTTTCCTGTTATTGCTGGCTGGCAGCGTTTATGCGCAAGACAATATGTTAACCATTGAGCAGGCGGTTGAGCGGGCCATTGGCAACAACGCAGCGCTCAATCAAATGCGGGCGCGTTTGCATCAGCAAGAAAATGAATGGAGAACCAACACCGGAGTTTCTGCCCCGGAAATCAGTTATTTTAAAGAAGGAATCAGCGACGATCCAACAGCGCCGTTTGCCGAAAAACGAGTGGCAATAACGCAGGAGGTGGATTTTCCGTTAACATCGGTTTATCGGGTAAAAGCGCTCAAACAAGAGGTAGAGGCACAACAACACCTGATTGTTGCCAAAGAGAAAGAAATTCAATCGCAGGTAAAAAGTAAGTATATCGAGGTGGTTTATGCACTTTATTTGCAGCGCTCGCGCGAAAATCAGCTAAACCTTGCACAAGACCTGTACAATGCCGTTTACACCAAATTTGAAACAGGACTGGGAAATGGCATTGATTTGGCAAATGCCGAAATTCAGCTGGATGAAGCGCGAAATGACCTCGACCAGAGTGAGTGGATTTTGCACCAGGCGCGATACGGGCTTTTTAACATTATGGGATTGCCCATCGAAGAGCAAAAGTACAGCATTCAGTTTGCCGACACGCTTTATGCCACCGATATTGATATTTCGCAAATTCAGGCCCTGGCGGTGCAGGAAGAGCAGCCCGCTTACCGCGCTTCAATGAATAGGCTAAACGCATCGGATTATTTTCTGAAAGAAGCAAAAAGCAATATTCTTCCCGACATCAGATTTAGTTTATATAAACAAGATTATGGAACCGGATACGATTTTAACGGTTTCGAAATAGGGCTGAGTATTCCTATTTGGTATCCGTTCGATCAGAAAGGAAAAATACAAATGGCCACCGCCCGAAAAGATGAATTGCGCTGGAACCAGAAGGAAATTCAATTAAATATGAAAAAGGAAATTGAATATGCCTGGCACAATTATTCGGTGAGCCGGTCGATCGTTAATCGTTATCACGATTCGATGCAAGAGCGTTCGTCGAAATTGCAGAGCATGTCGTTACGTGCCTATCAACTGGGCGAAATCGATTTGTTGGAACTACTAAATGCACAGCAGATTTTCTTAAAAAGCGAGCAGCGCTATTTAACTGCTTTGCGCGATTACTACATGCAACTGGCTGCCCTCGAGCAGTATCTCGATAAAGAATTGATCTATTAAAAAATACACAAGTAAAACAATATGAAGACCAAATTTATTCACCTCGGAATTGTAATTATACTTTTTTCGTTTGCAGCCTGTAGCTCTCAAAACGAAACAAAAGAAGAAACAACAGCGGTTGAAACCGACGTGCCGCCATCGTTAAAAGACGATACCGAAGAAACACTTTTAATAAAGTTGTCGGACAAAGAACGCGACGAACTTTCGATAAAAACCGAGAAGTGAAAAGCGAATTTGTTGATCATCAGATTCTGGCGCCGGGCGTTGTTTTCCCTTCGCCGGGGCATTCAAGTATTATTAGTACACCAATAAACGGACAGGTAACTGCTATTAACGTTTACGAGGGCGATTGGGTGAATAAAGGACAGGAGTTGTTTCGTATTCAAAGTTTGGAGTACGGAAACCTGATTTCGGAATACCTGCAGGCATTTGCCCAGGAATCGTTTCAGAAAAGCCGCCAGGCTCGTTTACAACAATTGGTTGAAGAACGCATTAGTTCAACCAGCGAGCTGGAACAGGCAACAGCCGAATACCAGCGGGCTTCGGCATCGTTAAAATCGGCCTATGCAAAACTGCGTGCGGTTGGTGTTCCCGATTCTGAAATTGATCAGTTTTCAAATTCTGAAGACTTTCAGCCCACATTAAAAATTGTGGCGCCTATTAATGGTGTTATCGAAAAGAATTTTGTGGAGCTGGGGCAATCGGTAAATGCCCTCGAAAACCTTTCGCGTGTGCTCGATACCCGCCAGGTATTGGTACGTGGTTATGTTTCTCCGGGCGATGCAGTTTTAGTTAAAGCCGGCAATTTGGTCGACATAACAAAACGCGAGCAGGAGGAAATAACCATCAAGGGCGAAATTACTTCGGTTAATCCCGGACTGGATGAAAACAGTCGTTCGGTGGTGGTAAATATTATCATTTCATCAGAAAATGGCTGGCCCAAACCGGGCGAAAACCTGCGGCTTGCCATTACTTCCGAGTCGCAAAAGGAAACCGTGGCTATTCAGCTGCAGGCGCTTACTTACGATGGCGACCAGCCCATTGTTTTTGTGAAAAAAAGTGCCAATACTTTCGAACGCCGTGCCATCGATGTAGAGCAAATAAAAGGCGAGCTGGTGTTTGTAACTTCCGGACTTTCTGCCGGAGAAGAGGTGGCAATTACAAAAGTTTTTAGCTTAAAAGCCTTGTCGCGTTTCGATATCATTTCTGAAGAATAAAACCTAAAAATCCTCGGCTGATGCTTCAAAATATAATTTCATTTAGTGTACGTCAAAAATATGTGGCCTTATCATTAGTGGTATTAATGGCCATTGGCGGTTATTTTT
The DNA here is from genome assembly GCF_963676815.1 of uncultured Draconibacterium sp. NCBI lineage: Bacteria > Pseudomonadati > Bacteroidota > Bacteroidia > Marinilabiliales > Prolixibacteraceae > Draconibacterium > uncultured Draconibacterium sp. Next base: position 1,718,745 of record NZ_OY781365.1, on the reverse strand, counting down.
CGTTAATAAACCTGCCCATAAACTCGCAGCCCGATGTTACACCGGTTCAGGTTTTGGTTATTACCAAGGCCGGCAGATATTCGCCTTTCGATGTGGAAAAGCTGGTAAGCTACCCCATTGAAACGGCAATGAACGGTTTGCCCGATGTGGCAGAAGTGCGGTCTATTTCGCAATTCGGACTGTCGGCAGTTACCGTTGAGTTCGATGAAGGTACAGACATTTACTTTGCCCGGCAAATTGTTAGTCAGCGGCTGCAATCCATTGTCGATGAGTTACCGCCGGGCGTTTCAAGTCCTTCGCTGGGGCCAATTTCAACAGCGCTTGGCGAGATTTACCAGTACGTGGTAAAAGGCGAAAATTATTCGCTGTCGGAGTTACGCGAAATACAAGACTGGTTAATTGCCCCGCAATTGAAAATTGTTCGGGGAGTAACGGAGATCAATTCGTTTGGAGGTTTTGTAAAACAGTACAACGTTATCATACAGCCGGGTTTGCTCCGGACCTACAGCATTGGTATTTCTGATGTTATGGATGCCATTGCGCAAAACAACAGTGTGTCGGGCGGAAACTACATTCAGCACAATGGTGAGCAGTATATTATTCGCGGTGTTGGGCAAATTACCAGCATGGACGATGTGCGGAACATCATTGTTAAAAACGTTGATAACAAGCCCGTTTTTATTCGTGATGTGGCTAGTGTTGTTGAAGGAAAACAGATTAGGCAGGGCGGTGTAACCAAAGACGGACAAGGTGAGGTAATTACCGGAATTGTTATGATGTTGCGTGGTGGAAACGGCCGCGAAGTGATTGCCGAAATTGAAGATAAAATTGAAGAAATTAACCGGAGTTTGCCCGAAGGTGTTAGTGTTGAGAAATTCTACGATCAGTCGGACCTGATTAAACGAACCACATCAACAATTTCTACCAACCTGCTCGAAGGAGGTTTCCTGGTAATTGTAGTATTGCTTTTACTTTTAGGAGAAATTTCGGGAGCATTGATTGTGGCAATGGTTATTCCATTTTCGATGTTGTTTGCCTTTATCGGAATGCGTGAGTTCGGGCTGGCAGCCAACCTGATGAGTTTGGGTGCGATCGACTTCGGAATGGTGGTTGACGGTTCGGTAGTAATGGTGGAAAACATCGTTCACGATTTGCAAAAGAACAAGAAAGAGTCGAAAGAAGAAATTATCCGAAAAGCGGCTAATCATGTGGTGCGGCCCATCTTTTTTGGGGTGCTCATAATCCTGATGGTTTATGTGCCGATTATGACTTTCAAAGGAATGGAAGGTATTCTGTTCCGTCCGATGGCGATAACCGTGGCCGCGGCGGTATTTGGTTCGTTATTACTGGCATTGATTTTTGTTCCGGCTATGTCGGCCATTGTATTTCGCAAAAAAGTAAAAGTACGCCGCAATTACCTGATCGAATGGATGCGTCCGCGCTATCAAAAAGGGCTGGAAAAGAACATGAACAAGATTTGGTTTGTGGGATCTTCGGCACTGGCCATCTTCGTCGTCTCAATATTTTTAATGACACGTTTGGGAACCGAATTCTTGCCGGAATTGGACGAGGGATCGATTTTGATTGAGCAGGTGCGGATGCCTTCGGTAACGTTGGAAGAATCGATGGAAAATGCCGATTGGCTGGCCGGAAAGATCATGGAAAATATTCCGGAAGTGGAGACGGTGGTACCAAAAACAGGTCGCTCGGATTTGGCCAACGACTGGATGGGTGTGCACCAAACCGATGTGTGGGTGGTACTAAAACCCATTGAAGAATGGTCGAAAGGAGTTACAAAACAAGACATTATAAATAGGATTGAACCCTACTTGCAAACCGAACCCGGCTTGGCGTATAACTTCACACAGCCAATTGCCATGCGTGTTGACGAGTTAACAAGTGGTGTAAAATCCGATCTGGCGGTAAAAATTTACGGCGAAGACTTGGATGTGCTTGATGATATTGGTGAGAATATTTCGGCACTGTTATCCGGCTTAGCGGGTACTGACAATTATTACGTCGAACAATCGGCCGGGCAGCCTTACTTAACGGTAAATATCGACCGTGAAGCGGTGGCTTCTTTCGGACTAAATGTTGACGATGTACAGAAAGTGGTGGAAGCTGGTATTGGAGGTCAGGAAGCCGGGCAGTTATACGAAGGACAACGACATTTTGGAATTGTGGTGCGCTATCCCGAAAATATACGCGACCAGTTGCCAAAAATTGCCGAAGCTCCGGTGCACTTGCCGGGCGGTGGTTATATTCCGTTAAAGCGTGTGGCAAATATTGAATTGCAGGAAGGCCCGCGCGAGATTCAGCGCGAAAACGGCTGGAGAAGATTAATCGTAGGTATCAACATAAAAGACATTGACCTGGGAACTTATGTTTCGCAACTGCAGGAACAAATCGATAAAAGTGCCAGTATTCCGTCGGGTTATTTTATTGATTACGGTGGAACTTTCGAAAATCAGCGTCGTGCCATGCGCCATTTAATGCTGGTAGTGCCGCTTTCCATCTTTATCATCATCGGGTTAATGTACCTTAACTTTGGTAAAATGCGTTACGCAATCCTGATCTTACTGAACTTGCCATTTGCTTTGTCAGGAGGAGTGTTTCTGTTGTGGCTCAGGGGAATGTACCTGTCGGTAACAGCAAGTATTGGTTTTGTGGCCCTGTTCGGGGTGGCGGTGCTGAACGGTATTGTTTTGGTCGATCACATAAATATGTTGCGGAAAGAGAAAAAAGGAGACCTTAAAAAACTGGTCATCGAAGGATCGGTCGATCGTCTGCGTCCGGTGTTAATGACCGCTTTGGTTGCCAGTCTTGGTTTTATTCCAATGGCGTTTAATACCGGTCCGGGTTCCGAGGTTCAACGTCCGCTGGCAACTGTAGTAATTGGTGGTTTGGTAACCTCTACCTTTTTAACACTTATGGTTTTACCAATTGCGTATTATTGGATTGAACGTAAAAAGGCTCCGGTAGAAGAAGCGGAGCAGAAATAGAAAGTGAACAAGAACGCTGATGACACTAACTTTACAGATTTGAGCAGATCTGGAATGGTGTGTTGTAAGAAAGATATAAAAGAGTCCGTGGCTGTATAAATTACATTGATACAGCCCCGGACTTTTCTTATTACAAATTTAAACCAGCATATGGTTAACAAAGCGCTTAGCGCATCAATCAAAACATTTTCCAAATACCTGCGCAAGTTTTCAGAAACTTCGGTGTCATACTTTAAAAATCAATAAAAAATAAATTTTTAATAGAATGAAAACGAAGTTTAGCTGGCGCGCCTTTATCAGTTTTGGATTAAGCTGGGCGATTTTAGTGATCCTGGTATCGGGTTTAATTTTGTATGTAGCTCCTCCGGGACGTTATGCCCATTGGGTGAACTGGGAATTGGCAGGATTTTCGAAAGAAGGCTGGCAGGCCATTCATACCGTATTTTCGCTGGGATTTATTGTACTTTCCATATTTCACCTGTTTTCGGTAAACTGGAAAGCTTTTGTGTCGTACATCAAAACAAAATCGACAAAAGGATTTAATAAGAAAAAGGAATTACTTTTTTCCATTGTCCTTGTGTTGGTGTTCTTTTTCGGAACGATGTTTTCAATTCCACCTTTTAAAACCGTAATGGATTTAGGCGAAACGGCCACCAATTCGTGGGAGAAAACCGAAGAGCGTGCACCGGTGGCTCATGCCGAATTGTTAACGCTTTCGGAATTGGCCCATCAGCTCGACCTTGAATCGGTAGACGAAATTACCCGCAAGTTAGACAGCCATAAAATCGATTACAAGGACACGCACACACAAACTTTGCAGGAAATAGGAGAAGCAAATAACTCAACTCCTTTGGAGATATACGAGATTATAGAAAAGAAACCGGCCAACCAGGGACAAGGAATGGGCGTTGGACGAAAAACGATCGAAGATTTCTCGAAAGAACTCAATAAAAGTACCGATGAGTTGATGCATATTCTCGAAAATAATAACATCGAAGCAAAATCAACAGAAACTTTGCGAACCATTGGTGAGAACAATAATCTTCCACCACGCGATGTTTACAAAATACTTTCTGAATAAACAGCAGCACCTTAAAAAAGTGGTATTTTTCTACTCAGAATGTCTGACACCGAAATTATAGAACAACTGAAACAGGGCAATCAGCTGGCTTTTAAAAAGCTGGTTGATACCCACCAAAAGCTGGTGGTAAATACCTGCTATGGTTTGGTGCAGAACCGCGAAGATGCCGAAGATGTAGCGCAGGAAGTTTTTGTTGAAGTGTATCGGAATATCGAGAAATTCAGATCCGACTCAAAATTGTCGACCTGGTTGTATCGTATTGCTGTAAACCGATCGTTAAACCACATACGTGATAATAGAAAACATAAGTGGTTTCAGGGATTTGATGATGAGGACGCCGCAGCAAACAAGGATTTGCTGCGAGCCAAAACCGCTGACTCGGACGAGCCGGAATACGATCTGGAAAATAAACAAAGGGCATTAATTTTAAAAGAGGCAATAAATAGTTTGCCAAAAAACCAGAAAGTGGCTTTTACGCTCAGTAAATACGAAGAGCTGTCGTACCACGAAATTGCAGAGGTAATGGATCTCTCGGTTTCATCAGTCGAGTCGCTATTATTCCGGGCAAAAAAAGGCCTGCAGAAAAAGCTGTATAAATGCTACAAAAAAAAGTGCATGTAAAGCGCAAGTTTTTAAAAATGAATGTGTCATACTAATACGAATACCGAAAATGAAGTGTAATAGCGTACATAAAAATTTAATTTTTTTCCTCGAAAAGGAGCTGCCCGTTTCAGAAATGGAGCAGGTTAAGCAACACCTGAATGAGTGTGCAGACTGTGCTCTTTTCGCTGCTGAAATGAAAAGTACACTCCGTATTCTTGAAAACGATAAGGTTACCGATGAGAATCCATTCTTTTATACCAGGGTGAAAGCACGGCTCGAAAATCAGCACAACGAGCAATTGGTTACACGCCCGGTTTTACTACGGATTTTGCAACCGGTAGCGTTTTCAATACTGCTGTTGCTGGGAATTTATGGTGGATTTAAATTAGGTGAAACACCCAGAAATACGTTGGTCAGCAGTACTTTAAGCGAGCAGGAAATGGTTCCTTTTTGGAATGAAATGGAAGCCGAGCCAATTGAAACCTTTTTAATGGAATAACAAATGGCAACAAAAAATACATATCGCATATTAATTTGGGTGATTGTAATTCTGTCAGCAACAATCTTGTCGATGGGAGTTTCGTTTTGGTACCACAAACACCAGGACAAAAAAGTTGCAGCAGAAAAACAACAACAAGTTGAGATGCCCTCGGAACAACGGACGCGTTTTTTTCGCGAGCAGTTAAACTTGCAGCCCGAACAGGTAAACACTTTTCGGGATTTAAACAGAAACTACAATCGGAATGCACGGCGTTTGTCGGATCAGCTAACACTTCTTCGTTTCGATATGGTTGAAGAAATGGCAAAAACTGATGCTGATACAACAAAACTTCATGCTATTTCGGACGAGATGGGAGAACTGCACAAATCGTTAAAAAACTTAACTGTTGATTATTATCTCGATATGAAAGCGGTGTGTGATGCTACCCAGCAGGAGAAATTAAAAGAAATTTTCCTGTCGATGACAAAGACTGAAGAAGACGTTTCGTTGCCCCGGCGTGGTAACCGTCAGCATGGGCGACGCAATTTAGAGTAAAAACCATTTAAAATAGTAAAACAATGAAAACTAGCAAGTTGACAAACATTGCCTGGGTGTTCTTTGCCCTGGCGTTAACAAGTACAACCGTTTTGGCACAAGGCCGCAGAACAGGAAACGGGTATTATCAAAATCAAAGGAATAACTGTGTGAACTATATTTCCGGATTAACCGACACACAGCAAGAGCAAATTCAGCAAATGGAGAATAACCACCAGCTGGCCATGAATGAACTGCGTACAAAACAGCGTGCAACAATAAATACTGTTGAGAAAAGTGAGATTAGAACCGAAATGTTGAAAAAGGTGGAAGCCCACCGTACTGAGGTTAGGAATTTATTGACGGAAGAGCAGCAAATTCAATACGATCAACTTCAGGCAAATAGTAACTATGCACGTAACCAAAATATTGGAAGAGGTCGCGGAAATTTTTCAGGTAACCAAAATTTACAAGGAAATTTTTGTCGTGCGAATAATCGTGAAAACAGCTATGCACAGCGAGGTTTAAGAGGAAACCGTGGCAATTTGCAAGCCTCAAATTACAGAAATAACAAAAAAAGCTGGAATCAAGGTAGGGGTAACGGCAGGTTTAATCGGTTCAATTATACCGACGTTGAAAACAGCGTAGACACAAACGAAGATGAATTGGATACAAACAAATAATTATAAACGATGAACAGATTAAGAACTTTTTTATTTACAATGTTAGCAGGCCTGGCAATTACTTTCACGGCTTGCTCGGAGAACGATAGCGCAGACGAAGCTATTAATTTTGAAGATAAGAGTGTTGAATTTTACGCCACACTTGGCGACTCCATTACCTTTGATAATGAAGTTACAGCGGCAGATTCGGCTGGGTTGCTTTTGATGCGAGAAGAAGAAATACTTGCCCGCGATGTTTACCTTTACTTTTACGAAATGTATGGACAGAACATTTTCGGCAACATTGCCAGTAGCGAAGACCGACATGCCAGTTCGGTGCTGTACTTGCTTGATGGATACGGCATTGAAGATCCGGCAACAGGAGTAACAGGTGAATTTACAAACGAAGTTTTGGGCGATTTATATGTTGCCCTCACTGAACAAGGATCGGAAAGTTTAGCGGCGGCCCTCGCAGTTGGAGCTACCATTGAAGACCTGGATATTTCTGATTTGAAACTACAGTTGGCCAATACCGAAAACGCCGACATAATCCGGGTTTATGAGAATTTGTTACAAGGTTCGGAAAACCACATGCGCGGATTTGTGCGGAATTTGGAAGCTCTTGGAGAAACATACACTCCTCAGTATATTACGGAAGAAGAATATGACGCAATATTAGCCGGAACAAACGGTCAGGGATACGGTAAAGGAGGAAATGGTTATGGTAACGGCGGACGTGGAAATGGACAAGGAGGTTACAGATACGGTCAGAACAGATAATTTTTGAGTAGATTATAGTTGTTGTTAAGCAAAAAGGCTGTCTATTTTTTAGGCAGCTTTTTTGTTTGTGAAAAAAACAATCGAGTATTGCCTAATCGGCGGCTTTTGATAAACACCCCGGCGCTTTTATTTCTGTTATTTTTGAATAAATACATACTTTAAACAGGGGGCTTCTTCACGTAAGTATTAAAAATCCGACGAAAATGTACCTTACGTTTATAATATTGCTAATAAAGTATAAATTTGTAAGCTCAAAATTCGAAAAGTAAAAAGGCTGTAAAAAGCCACACAGACAAATTAAAGGCAGAAATATAAACATCATGGCACGTTTAAAAATTAAAGAAATTCTGAAGAATGGAGAAATTGGCAGCGAAGTAATTGCCAAAGGTTGGGTACGAACAAAGCGCGGAAGTAAAAATGTAAATTTTATTGCGCTGAACGATGGATCGACCATAAATAATCTTCAGGTGGTGGTTGATGTTGAAAGTTTTGACGAAGAATTGTTACACGATATAACAACCGGGGCGGCTATTGCTGTAACCGGAGAATTGGTAGAGTCGGCAGGAAGCGGACAAAATGTTGAGCTAAATGCAAAATCAATTGATTTGCTTGGCAAAGCCGATCCTGAAAAATATCCGATTCAACCTAAAAAACACTCGCTCGAGTTTTTGCGCGAAAATGCGCATTTGCGTTTCCGTACCAATACGTTTAGCGCAGTGTTTCGTATCCGCCACGCAATGGCTTTTGCCATTCATAAATACTTTAACGAAAAAGGATTTAACTACCTGCACACGCCAATTGTAACGGCCAGCGATGCTGAGGGAGCCGGACAAATGTTCCGCGTTTCAACACTTGATGCAAAAAATCCACCGTTAACCGAAGAGGGCGAGGTAGATTACACTCAGGATTTTTTCGGAAAAGCTACCAATTTAACAGTTTCCGGTCAGTTGGAAGGCGAATTGGGTGCGCTTGCCCTTGGTGAGATTTATACCTTCGGTCCAACATTCCGTGCCGAAAACTCGAATACAACTCGTCACCTGGCAGAATTTTGGATGATCGAGCCAGAAATGGCTTTCTACGACTTGAAAGACAACATGAATTTGGCCGAAGAGTTTCTGAAATATTGTATCCAATATGCTTTGGATAACTGTATGGATGATCTGAGGTTTTTAGCAGATCGTTTAAAGCAGGAGGAAAAAAATAAACCTCAAGACCAGCGCTCGATGGACTTGATTGAAAAGCTGGAGTTTGTTTTGAAAAACGATTTTGTGCGTTTACCATACACCGAGGCGATAGAGGTGCTGAAAAACTCGAAACCATATAAGAAGAAGAAATTCCAGTTCCCGGTTGATTGGGGCGTTGACCTGCAAAGTGAGCACGAACGCTACCTTGTTGAGAAACACTTTAAGTGTCCGGTAATTCTTACTGATTATCCGAAAGACATTAAAGCGTTTTACATGAAACAAAACGACGATGGAAAAACTGTTGGCGCAATGGATGTTCTGTTTCCTGGTATTGGCGAAATTATTGGTGGATCGCAACGCGAGGAAGACCTTGACAAACTAACCACTCGGATGGAAGAAATGGATATTCCGGCCGAAGAAATGTGGTGGTATTTAGATACCCGCCGTTTCGGATCGGTAGTGCATAGCGGCTTTGGGCTTGGTTTCGAGCGCCTTATGCTTTTTGTTACCGGAATGGGTAACATCCGCGACGTAATTGCGTTTCCACGTGCACCAAAAAATGCTGAATTTTGATGCAATAATATAGCGAAGCTACTCGGAAAAAAATGTTATTTTTACGAGGTTAACATTTGGGATTATGGAGCAAAAACTAACATTACAACAGAAGCTGCTCCAAAAGTTATCACCTCAGCAAATTCAGGTGATCAAGCTTTTGGAAATCCCAACTATGCAACTCGAGCAGCGAATTAAAAAGGAATTAGAAGAAAATCCGGTTTTGGAATTGGAATCGGACTCTCCCTCTTCAGTAGAAGATCAGTTGGATGACAGCCGCGATAATAACTCGGATGTAGACAATGAGGAGTTTTCGATGGATGACTATTACGAGGATGATGAAATTCCAACCTATAAGCTAAATGTAAACAACTATTCGAAAGACGATAAATACATCGATGTACCTTTTTCGGTGGGCACAAGTTTTCATGAATTTTTGAATGAACAGCTGGGACTTGCAGATTTAAATGATGAGGAGCAGCAGCTTGCCGAATACATTATAGGGAATATTGATGATGACGGTTATCTTCGGCGTGATTTAATGGCCATTAGCGACGATTTGGCATTTAACATGAATCTGGATGTTCCGGAAGAAAAACTGGAGAAAATTTTATTGGCTATTCAGGAATTTGATCCTCCTGGAATTGCTGCCCGAAATTTACGCGAGTGTTTGTTGTTGCAACTCGAACGTAAAGAGAGCGATGATTATGAACTTCCAAAGGCTATCGTAAAAAACTATTTTGATGAGTTTACAAAAAAGCATTACGATAAAATCAGGTCGAAACTGGAACTGTCGGATGAGGAACTTAAAAAGGGAATCGACGAGGTTCTTAAGTTAAATCCGAAACCAGGTAGTTCGTATAATAACCCTTTAAATAAATCAAATCAGCATATTGTCCCCGATTTTATTCTGGAGTTGGTTGATGGAGAATTGAGCCTATCGTTAAATCAGCGAAATGTTCCTGAACTAAAAATCAACGACACTTATTCGGAGATGCTGAAAACCATGAGCCAAAATCAAAAATCACAAAAATCAGACAAAGAAGCGATGACTTTTGTGAAGCAAAAAATGGATTCGGCAAAATGGTTTATTGATGCGATACACCAGCGACAAACAACATTGTTGCTTACCATGTCCGAAATTATAAGTTTTCAGAAAGAGTATTTTCAGGAAGGCGACGAGACAAAACTTCGCCCGATGATTCTGAAAGATATTGCTGAAAGAACAGGTCTCGATATTTCCACCATTTCGAGGGTTTCGAACAGTAAATACATTCAAACGCATTTTGGAATATATCCGCTCAAGTATTTCTTTTCTGAAGGCTTGGCAAAAGACGATGGCGAAGAAGTATCGACACGCGAGATTAAAAAGATTTTGCAGGAATGTATTGAAAGTGAAGATAAACGCAAGCCATTAACCGATGAAAAACTGGCTCAGATACTGAAGGAAAAATCGTATAATATTGCGCGCAGAACAGTTGCTAAATATCGCGAACAGTTGGGAATATCGGTAGCCCGTTTACGAAAAGAACTTTAAGATGTCGGAGAAAGTAGCCCGAATTATATCCATAATATTTCACCCGGTACTGATACCAACTATTGGTATGTTTTTGCTTTTGCACTCCGGATTTTATTTCGAATTACTTTTTTGGGAGGCAAAGCGTTTTGTGCTACTGGTGGTATTTTTTACTACATGCATTTTGCCCTTGCTTTCGGTAGCGATACTCTCGCTAAATCCGCGTTTTAATGTAAATATGCCTAACAGTCGCGATCGGTTGGTTCCATTGTTAAGCACTTCGGTTTTTTACTACCTGGGCTTTATTTTGTTACGAAAAGTACAGGCAGTGCCCGAGTTTAAATTATTTATGCTGGCCTCGGTGTTGGTAATTGTTGCACTTCTTGTAGTATCGCTTAAATGGAAAATCAGTAACCACATGGCAGCAATTGGTGGTTTGTCCGGAACTTTATTTGCATTGTCGTTTCGCAATGGAGTAAACCCGGTTTATTCGGTTTTAATTGTTGTGTTACTTTCCGGCTTAATCGGAACTGCACGGCTAATCCTGGGCAAGCACGATCTGAAACAATTAATTGCCGGCTACGGGCTTGGTTTTATTGTACTTTATCTTGTACTTTATTTTGTGTGACACACAAATAAAAAAGGGACTTTAAAAAGCCCCTTCATTTTATTATATCTTGTACTTTGTTATTCAACAAATTTATAACCAATTCCTTTTAAGGTTTTAATATGGTCGTTGCCAATTTTTTCGCGTAACTTACGAATATGAACATCGATCGTTCTGTCGCCAACAACTACGTTTTCGCCCCACACCGAGTAATAAATTTCTTCGCGGGTAAATACTTTTCCCGGTTTCGAAACCAATAATGAAAGTAGCTCAAACTCTTTTCGTGGCAATATCATTTCGTTGTCGCCAATGCGAATAAGGTAACGTTCTTTGTCAATCAGCAGGTTGCCAATTGTAACAGTATTGGTATCTACCACTTCAACAGGCTGGGTAGCTTCGCCGGTGCGTTTTAGCAATGCTTTTACCCGGCTAACCAAAACTTTTGGACGAACCGGTTTTGTAATATAGTCGTCGGCACCAGCCTCAAACCCGGCTATCTGCGAGTAGTCTTCGCCACGGGCAGTTAAAAAGGCTATAACGGTACTACTCAATGCCGGAATTTTCCGAAGTTCTTCGCAGGCAGCAATGCCATCCATTTCAGGCATCATTACGTCGAGTATAATGAGATGTGGTACCTGTTTTTCCGCAACTTTAATTGCTTCAGCTCCATTTCGGGCAGTAAATACCTGATATCCTTCCTTTTCGAGGTTGTAACTCAGGAACTCAAGGATATCCAACTCGTCATCAACCAATAATACTTTAAATTGATTTTCACTCATAACATAAAAATTCTTGAACAAAAGTAAGTGCTACTTATTAAAGAACAATTAACTTTCCTTTAAACAAAAAATAAACACAAAACGAAAATAGTGCTTAATTGAACCAAAATACGAATTAATAGCCACACTTACGTTTTTTTTTACGGAAAGTTTTGATTGGGCTATTTTTGCTTTTCAAGCGTAAAATTAAATGTAGTTCCCTGGTCGAGCACACTTCGAACGTTAATAGATTGATTATGAGCTTCGATAATGTGTTTTACAATTGAAAGGCCAAGTCCGGTACCGCCCTGTTCGCGCGAACGCGATTTGTCGACACGGAAAAAGCGTTCGAAAATACGGCGCAAATCTTTTTTGTCGATACCTATTCCGTTGTCGGCAACTTCAACAATTATATTGTCCTCTAAATCGTGAAATGAAATGTTTACAAAACCATTTTGTTTACCATATTTTATGGCATTTACAATTAGGTTTGTTATCACTTCCAGAATTCGTTTTTTGTCGGCTTTTACAAAAATCGGTCGGTCGGGTTTATTAATAATCTGAACGGTTATTTGGCTTTCTGATGCTTGCCAGTGTTCCATTTCAATTACCTCTTCAACTGTTTTTACAATATCAAAACGGGTCATGTTCAGTTTCAACTCGCCCGATTCTAATTTGGTAATCGACTCCAGGTCTTCAACAATCGATACCATGCGGTCGATACTTTTCTCGGTACGTTTCAGGTATAATTTGTTAATCTTCGGGTCTTCCAGTCCACCTTCTAAAAGTGTAAGCACATAACCCTGAATATTAAAGATCGGGGTTTTTAATTCGTGCGATACATTTCCCACAAAATCTTTGCGGTATTTTTCCAGTTCCTTAAGTCGTTCAATTTCTTTCAGTTGGGTTTTTGCCCATTCTTCAACCTCGTACTTTACGTTTAACAACAAACTGTTCGAGTCTATTTTTTCCTCCATCTTTTTACCACTAAGCGGTAAATCGCGAATGGTGTTGTACAGCGGTTTTATCCGGTCGATAATGTACTTTTTAACAATGTAAAGTATTGCAAAATAGGCGGCACCAAAAAATGCTAATGTTGATATTGCAATAACCAAAATATTCTCGCCAAAGTAGTGAGCCAGTAATGTAATGCCAAATGCCAGCAAGGTTAAAATTACGGCAACCAGTGTGGCAAGGAATTTCGAAGAATAAGTTCTCATCAAGTATATTTTAATATGATATAACCGTTAATGGTAAATCTAACGTTGCAAATTAAGGTTTCAAAAGCGGTATAAAAAAGTGGTTATTAATTGGTTAATGGTAATTTCATGGTTAGTTAATATTTTATTAATATTACAAAACGATTAAACTTTTGACAAACTTTATATTTGCCGACCTTTACAAAAACCAAATTTAAATGGAAAACTTTTACCTGATTCTTGTAATTGTACTTTTTGCTTTAGCTATTTCGGACCTGATTGTTGGAGTAAGTAACGATGCTGTGAATTTCCTTAATTCAGCAGTTGGATCGAAAGCAGCGCCCAAGTGGGTGATCTTTTTAATGGCGAGTTTAGGGGTGCTCATTGGTGCTACGTTCTCAAGTGGAATGATGGAAGTAGCGCGAAAAGGAATTTTTCATCCCGACATGTTTGTCTTTTCCGAAATCATGATCATTTTTCTGGCAGTAATGATAACCGATGTTATTTTGCTTGATATGTTCAACACTTTTGGGATGCCAACATCAACTACTGTTTCAATTGTTTTTGAATTGCTTGGTGCTGCGGTGTCAGTATCGATAGTAAAGATTAAAACAGCCGGAGGATCTGTATTGATGGAGTTGTCGCAATACATTAATTCGAGTAAGGCACTTGCTATTATTACCGGAATATTGCTTTCGGTGTTTATCGCTTTTACCGTTGGTGCAATTGTGCAGTACTTAACCCGCCTGGTGTTTACCTTTAAGTATCGTGGACCAATGAAATATTTTGGTTCAATATTTGGCGGTTTGGCCATTACAGCCATCACTTACTTTATTGTTATTAAAGGAATGAAAGGTTCTACTTTTGCCAGTATTGAGTTGGCAAATGGTGAAACAGTTCAGGAATGGTTAAAACACCACACCGGATTAATGCTTATATACAGTTTCGGTTTTTGGGTGATTTTAATTCAGTTATTAAAATGGATTTTCAACATAAAAATATTAAAGGTTGTTGTGCTGGCCGGAACATTTGCTTTGGCCATGGCTTTTGCCGGAAACGACCTTGTAAACTTTATTGGTGTTCCGCTGGCCGGATATAATTCTTTTCAGGCCTGGATGGCTGCCGGTGCTACCAATCCCGATACTTTTTCGATGGCAATGTTGGCAGGTAAAGTTGGTACACCAACCTATATGTTACTAATTGCCGGTTTGGTAATGATTGTAACACTGATAATGTCGAAAAAAGCAAAATCGGTGATTGCAACATCACTTGATTTATCGCGCCAGAATGAAGGTGACGAACGTTTTGGGTCGTCGTTTGCCGCGCGTGTAATTGTTCGCGGAACTACAAAGTTTAACAAACGACTTAGAACGATTCTGCCCAACTCGGTTACCGAAGGAGTGAGTTCGCGTTTTGAGCCACATAGCTACGTACGCGAAGATGATCAGGATCCGCCATCGTTCGATAAAATTCGGGCATCGGTTAACCTGGTAGTGGCAAGTATATTAATTGCCATAGGTACTTCGTTGAAACTGCCACTGTCTACCACTTACGTAACATTTATGGTGGCTATGGGTACTTCTCTGTCCGATCGTGCATGGGATCGCGAAAGTGCGGTTTATCGTATTTCAGGCGTATTTGCAGTAATCGGAGGGTGGTTTTTAACGGCTTTAATTGCTTTTACCGTTTCCGGAATTGTTGCGTTGCTGATAGCTGTTAGTGGCAAGTTTATGATTTTTGTATTTGTTGTTGTAGCCATCATCATGGTTATTCGTACGCATAGCATGATGAAAAAACGCGAGCAACAAATTGCCGAAGAAGACGAAGAAATTGAAGAGGCAGATGCTCATGAACAAATTTTAGAGAAAAGCTCGAAACAAATGGCCAAAGCTGTAAAATCAAGCGATGAGATTGTTTCGGAAGGAATTGACTGCTTCTTGAAAGAAGACCGGGCCGGATTGAAAAAGGTACAGGAATCGTGCAAGAAATTTTCGAAAAAAGCAAAACAGAATCGCGATAAGGTTTATTCAACAGTTACAAAATTTACCGAGGGAACGCTGGATACGAGCCACTTTTATGTGCAAATGATGGAGCATAAACGCGAAATGGCGCACGCCGTGCATTTTATGCTTGAGCCAATGATTAAGCACGTTGAGAATAATCACAAACCATTTATTGCCGAGCAGCATACTGAATTAAAAGATGTAAAAAATAGAATAGATAAATTCTTTAAAGATGTGTTGAAAGTTATTGAAGAGAAATCTTTTGAAAATCTTGATGCATTGATTGAAGAGCGCGACGATATTCTTGAACAGATTTACCGTATAGAGAAAAACCAGATCAAACGTATTAAAAATAAGATGGTTAATACGCGCAATTCGCAGTTGTTCTTTAAGTTGATTTCGGAGATGGAATATCTTTTATTGCACACCGTAAATCTGGTTAAAGCGTACCGCGATTTTATAACCAATACGCTTCAAAAGAATAATTAAATATTCTGGAAACAATATTTTAACAAGCCGGGAAATCATCCCGGCTTTTTTTGTATTTTAGTTTAAGTATTAATACACAGTAGGTCAGTGGTTTTCGATTGGTGTGTAATTGTAAATTAATTAAAATGTAATAAAAATGTAACATTTTAATTGTCTGATTAGAGCAACTTTGCCGCCGGTGACAGCTAACAAAAAATAAGAAAAATAACAAACGAAAATCAAGACTTTACACGTCATTAAATACTACTAAATGGAAAATTTTTATTTGGTTCTAGTTGTCGTACTGTTTGCTTTGGCAATCTCCGACTTAATTGTTGGTGTAAGTAACGACGCAGTAAACTTTTTAAACTCTGCAATTGGCTCAAAAGCCGCACCTAAATGGGTTATCTTTTTGATGGCCAGTTTGGGTATTCTGGTTGGAGCAACCTTCTCAAACGGAATGATGGAAGTAGCCCGAAAAGGTATCTTTCATCCCGATCAGTTTTATTTTGCCGAAATCATGGTCATATTTTTGGCCGTAATGATTACGGATATCATTTTGCTCGACATGTTCAACACTTTCGGAATGCCAACATCTACAACGGTATCCATTGTATTCGAACTGTTGGGGGCTGCGGTAGCGGTTTCGGTGGTTAAAATTAAAACAGCCGGAGGATCGGTTGTTGCCGAACTCTACCATTACATTAACTCCGAAAAGGCGCTGGCCATAATCAGCGGTATTCTGCTTTCGGTGTTTGTGGCCTTTACGGTGGGAGCAATAGTTATGTACCTCACCCGCTTACTGTTTTCGTTTGAATATGGTAAAAGTCTGAAATATTTTGGATCGGCTTTCGGAGGATTGGCTATTACAGCCATCACTTATTTTATGCTGATTAAAGGTATTAAAGGATCATCATATGCAGGTTATATGTTGGATTCGGGCGAAACTGTTCAGGAGTGGGCAAAACACAATACGGCATTAATAATGATTGCCAGTTTTGTGGGATGGACCATCATTATTCAACTGTTACGCTGGATCTTCAACATCGATATCCTAAAAGTAATTGTACTGGTAGGAACTTTTGCTTTGGCAATGGCTTTTGCCGGCAACGATTTGGTTAACTTTATTGGAGTGCCGGTAGCCGGTTTTAAATCATTTCAGGCCTGGGTGGCATCAGGAATGAGTCCTGAAGCGTTCTCGATGGATAAACTGGCCGGAAAAAGCAGTACGCCGATATATATGCTGTTGATTTCCGGACTTGTTATGGTGGTTACTTTAATCATGTCGAAAAAAGCACAGGCAGTTACAAAAACCGAAATCAACCTGGCACGTCAGTCAGAAGGAATGGAGCGTTTTGGCTCGTCGTTGGTAGCACGACTGATGGTACGCAGCAGCATGAATTTCAATAAATCGATTAGTCGATCAATGCCATCAACAGTTCGCGATTCGGTAAGCCGCCGATTTACTCCCGTTCCATTAGGGCCGGCAAACGATCCTGATACGCCTGCTTTCGATAAAATTCGTGCATCGGTAAACCTGGTAACAGCAAGTATTCTTATTGCAATTGCTACTTCGTTTAAGTTGCCACTTTCAACAACTTATGTAACTTTTATGGTGGCCATGGGTACATCGTTATCCGACCGTGCGTGGGATCGCGAAAGTGCAGTGTACCGTATCTCGGGAGTATTTGCCGTTATTGGCGGATGGTTTTTAACCGCAATAATTGCTTTCACCGTGTCGGGATTAGTAGCATTGTTGATTTCGGTTGGTGGTAAATTTCTGATTTTTGTATTTGTAGCAGTTGCCATTTTTATGGTTATTCGCACACAGTTCGTATTTAAAAAGCGTAACCAGAAAGCTATTGAGGAAGAGGAAGAAGCATTTCATGAAACCGACGGAGTGGAAAAAGTGATGCAGAAATGTAAAAAGCACTGTGTAAATGCAATACAATCAAGCAATAATGCTTTTTCAATGGGTATCACAAGTTTCCTTCAGGAAAACAGAACTAATTTAAAGGAAAGTATCTTGTTGAAAGATAAGTTGAATTCAAAATCTAAAAAGATAAAGAGCAAGATATTCGACACGCTTTCAAAAATTGAAGACCATGTTGATACCGGACATTATTACGTTCAGGTAGTCGATTATCAGCGCGAAATTGCACACTCGCTAAACTTCCTTATTCAACCTTTATTCGAGCATTTGGATAATCACCATAAACCATTCTCGAAAACACAGGCAGAGGAATTACAGGAACTGGCAGTAAAACTCGATGAGTTTTATAGCATGGGGTTAGCAATGATTGAGCAAAACGCGTTCGATAATCTTGACGATTTGATTGTTAAACGCGATGAAATTGTGGATTATCTGAAAAAGACAGAGAAAAATCAAATTAAACGTATTAAAACGAAAGATGTAAATACGCGTAATTCAATGTTGTATTTCAACATAAACAGCGAAACCAAAAACCTGTTGATGCATTCAATCAACCTGATTAAAGCACACCGTGATTTTGTAAGCTACTCGGTTGAAAACGGTAAATAATAACTAACAATATACGATTTGAAAGGAGGCTTTTTTAAGCCTCCTTTTTTGTTTTCGGCCTTTTGTAATTACAGAATCATTACAAAATAATTACCAATTACAAACTTTTTTTAATTCCCTTTTAACTGTTCTGCAACCGCTTTCAGAGAGGTAATAGCCAATTTTGCTGCGTAAATAAATAACCAAATTCAAAATGAAAAAATCATCTCTCTTTCTGTTTATTTTATTGTATGTCAGTGTTTTTAGCGCATTGGCAGAAGGCGAAGACGAAAATGCCGCAAACAAAGGTACGATTGCCGGCAGGATTGTCGACACAGAAAACCTTCCTTTGCCCGGAGCGGCTGTCGTTATTCAGGATTTGCACAAAGGTGCAATAACTGATGTAAATGGATTTTACCGTATTGTTGCATTAGATGCAGGTGAGTATAAAGTAAAAGTTTCATATATAGGGTTTAAAGAGGCTACTGAAACTGTTTCGGTGGTTTTAGGAAAAACAAGTACATTGAATTTTAAACTTGAAGCCGGTATTGATATTGAAGAAGTGGTAGTAAACGGTGCTTTGCAAGGTCAGTCGAAAGCACTGAACCAGCAAAAAAGCAGCATGAATATTACCAATATCATTTCTTCCGATCAGGTGGGTCGTTTCCCCGACCAGAATGTCGGCGATGCCTTAAAACGTATTCCCGGTATCAATGTTCAGTACGACCAGGGAGAAGCACGTTTTGGAAACATTCGCGGAACATCACCGGAGTATAACTCGGTAGCTGTCGATGGCGATCGTATTCCCTCGGCCGAAGCTGAAACACGTTCTATTCAGCTCGATCTTATTCCTTCGGATATGATTCAGAGTATTGAAGTAAATAAAGTAGTAACTGCCGACATGGATGCCGATGCAATTGGTGGATCGGTAAACCTGGTAACCAAGTCCAATCCGTACTCGCGCCGTATTACCGGTTCGGTTGGCGGTACTTACAACGCACTGCGCAGCAAAGTAGCACCCAACTTTTCGCTGTTGTATGCCGATCGTTTATTCAATAATAAACTGGGTGTAACTCTTGCTGCTTCCGTTCAGGATCATATGATGGGATCGGACGATTTGGAAGCCGAATGGAACGACGAAGGCATAATGAAAGAAATGCAGGTGCGTACTTATCTTATAGAACGTTTGCGCCAAAGTTCCTCAGGGGCACTTGATTATACTTTTAATGCCAACAATAAAATAGAAGCTAAAGCAATGTATAACCACCGTAACGACTGGGAAAACCGTTATCGTGTTGTGTACAAAGACCTGGATGAAGATGAGGCAAAAATTGAGCGCCAGATAAAAGGTGGAACAAATAAAGATGCACGTTTGGAAGATCAGCGAACTTATCATTTCTCGTTAGGCGGCGAGCATCAGTTTGGTGCACTTGAAATGAACTGGAAAGGTTCGTACTCAAAAGCAAACGAAGACCGCCCGAACGAGCGTTACCTGCAGTACCGAATTAAAAACGTAGAGTTTAGCCAGAACCTTTTGGATACCGAAAAACCACAGGTGATTATTAATACCCCCGAAGCGCAGGATTTTAACAGTAGCTGGGATTTTGATGAATTGACAGAAGAACATCAGTACACCGAAGATATCGACAAAAAATTCAAAGTCGACTTTAAACTTCCTTTCCAAAACGGAACCAGTGTTTTACGTTTTGGTGCCAAATACAAAGGCAAAAGCAAAAACCGCGATAATGATTATTACGATTATGAACCGCTGGACGAGAATGGCTTTAATGCCGGTGCTTTTAGTAATACCGTTGTTAAAACAAAAGACGATTTTCTTGCAGGAGATTATGTTGCCGGAACATTTGTTGATGTAAAATACCTGAGTGGATTAAATCTAAATTCGGGCGAATATGAGGGAGAGTTGAACCTGGAAGAACTGGCCGGAAACTTTGATGCATCGGAAGATGTAACTGCCGCTTATGTACGTTTCGACCAGTCTTTTGGTCGCCTTGATGTTGTTGCCGGTTTAAGGGTTGAAAACACTTCGATCAACTACTCGGGAAAAGAACTTATTCTTGACGAAGAAGGTGATGTTGAAGATTTGGTGGATACCGAAGAAGTGGATAACAACTACACCAACGTGTTGCCATCGCTGTTGTTAAAATACGAGATCGACAGGAATACCAATATAAAAGCCAGCGTTACCAATACTTTGGCGCGCCCGAAATACATCGACCTTGTTCCGCGTGTGCAAATCAGCAACGAAGACGTTGAAGTTGAAATCGGAAATCCTGACCTTACGCCAACAACATCGTGGAACTTCGATTTAATGGCCGAGCATTATTTTGAATCGATCGGTTTGGTGTCGGGAGGAATTTTCTACAAAGACATCAGCGATTTTATTGTAAACGGAATCCAGTCGGATTATAGCTACCTGGGTCAAACGTGGGAGAAATTCACGCAGCCAATTAACGCCGGCGATGCAACATTGTTTGGAGTTGAAGTTGCTTTTCAGCGTCAGTTCGACTTTTTGCCGGGTTTCCTTCGTCAAACAGGGTTTTATGCCAACTATACCTACACAAAATCAACGGTTAGCAATTTCCAGATTGAAGACCGCGAAGACGATGATTTAACCTTGCCGGGAACTCCTGAAAATACCTTAAATGCATCGTTGTATTACGAGGGCAAAAAACTGTCAGCACGTTTATCGTACAATTACGCCGGCGACTTTGTTGAAGAATACAGCGACAAAGCTTTTGAAGATGTGTACTACGATCAGGTTTCGTATCTCGATTTTAATACCAGCTTCCATTTCAACAAAAACTTTATGGTATTTGCCGAACTCAACAATATTCTGAATACACCGTTGCGTTATTACCAGGGAGAGTCGCAATATACCTATCAGGCCGAGTATTACGATATCAGAGTTAATTTTGGTGTGAAGTTTAACTTTTAGAAGAAAATTACCGCATAGAATAGATTTTATAGATTAATGTAGATGAGGACATAATTCGTTGTGTACTCAGCTAATTACATTCAACAAATTCATAAAAACAAATGATGATGAATTGTACTTGTAATCGTATTTTTTTAGCTAGTGTTTTACTGGCACTCGTAGTGGTAAGCATTGTTGGTTGCGAAATCAATCGACCGAGCGAAGGATCGCGAAAAGCGGGTGAGCACATTAAAAATACTGTTGTTGCACAGGCCGAAACAACACCTGTTCCGCAAGACAAAAACGAAGATTCGGCTGACGATCCGGCAATTTGGATTGACACAACTGATGTAATGAAATCGTTTACCATCGGCACCGATAAAAAGGGCGGACTGGCAACTTATGATCTCGATGGAAAGCAACTTTATTACTACCCCGATGGCAACATGAATAACTGCGATTTACGTTACGGCTTTCAGCTCGGCGAAAAGAAGGTTGATGTGTTGGCAGCCAGCAATCGATCATCACATTCAATTTCGTTGTATTTAGTAAAAGCAGGAGGAGTGCTGGAGGCGGCAGAAGCACGTGTAATTACTTCTGAAATGCAGGACGAAGTTTACGGTTTGGGAATGTATCGCAGTGCAAAAACGGGCAAGTACTATGTTTTTTTGAACAGTAAAGCCGGCGAAGTTGAACAGTGGGAATTGTTTGCAAGCAACAATAAAATTGATGCAAAACTGGTTCGTGCATGGAACCTCGGAACGCAAACCGAAGGAGTAGCTGCCGACGATGAAAACGGGGTGGTTTACATTGGCGAAGAAGTGGCCGGAATTTTTAAGTTTGATGCTGAGCCCGATGGATCTACTGAAGGTTTATTGGTAGCAACGAGTACCGAAGAAAACCCGGATATGCATTACGATATTGAAGGATTGGCGATTTATGCTACCGACAGTGTAAATGGTTACCTTGTGGCTTCGTCGCAGGGAAGCTATAGTTATGCGGTTTTCGAGCGCCAGGGCGATAATAAATACCTGGGTAGTTTCCGAATTACCGATGGCAATTTTGATGGCGTGGAAGAAACCGATGGAATTGAAATTACCAATGTTCCGCTTGGTTCAAACTACCCAAAAGGAATGTTGGTGGTTCAGGACGGTTATAACTACGATGGAGAAGAACTGGTAAGCCAAAACTTTAAATACATCTCGTGGGAAGCCATTGAAAAGTTATTTGTAAACCAGAAATAATGTTTCGATGAAATTTAGGTACTAAGTGTGTTTGCTTACAAACCATAAACGTCCTTTTTTAAGGAAATGGAATTCTCTGCTGGCATCCTTTTAATTCATGTACGAGGGAAATTTTATCTCCTGTAATTCAGCAGGCGGCTCTGAGTCGCCTGCTGAATTTATCGTGATTTAAATGCTAACCCGCTGTTAAATAACATAAAACCTTATTGTGCATATGTTTTCCATAAGCCCTAAATTGAGGTGAATTATATGTTAAACCTCGTATCCCCGATACGAACAAAAATCAATAAATTATGTCAGACCGACAAGATTATGATGCATGTTACGATGCATTTATGGCCATTCCGGCCGAGGAAGTGAAAGCTCCTGATATGCCTGTTAACGTGGCAATTCAGGAAAACGAGAATCTTTATTTATGGAGCCTCGACGACAAAGACGAGCTAATGGGCGCCGGCCTGCCCGAAACTACCATCGACAACTTAACGGTGCGCAATGGTGCCTGCCGCACAGCTGAGGCCATGTGGAAACGCGAACAGAATACGCCACAGGATGCCCAAAAAGAATGGGCCGAACGCTCGCCTGCCGCTTACGAACTGCACGACCGCTTGCTGCACGACTTCAGGTATGCTTTTCGTAACGACGAGCGCCTGTTAAGCCGGGTAAGCGCCATTGCCGACGGATATGGCGATGCCGATATGATACAGGATTTGAGCAACCTGGCAGCATTGGGCGAGCAAAACCCCGAGCCGCTGCAGTTAATTAATTTCGAGATGACTTTACTACCAACAGCCGCTACCTGGGCCGACGAACTGGCAATAGTGCTGGCACGTGCCAACGGCGAAAAAGAGATTGACAGTGCCGTGAAAATTACACGCGACCGCGCCTACACTTACATGAAACAAGCTGCCGACGAAATTAAAAACTGTGGCCGCTATGTGTTTTGGAAAAACGAAGAACGCCTGAAAGGCTACCGGAATATTTATAAGAATAAAAATTATACGAAGAATAAACCGGATGATAATACCGAAACAGGGGAATAGTGTTAAGTATAGTAATTAAGCAGAACGAGGCAACAGATTTGTTGCCTCGTTTTTTTTGCACGAATTTGGGGCGCAAATAACATTATGACAGTTTTTGTCAAAATTTAGTCTTCCTTGATTACAAATAGCTCGTCCTTGATTCGGAGGACAAGACAAATGTAATCAAGGACTTAGTTTAACCGTCAGAGGACACTTACTTTTCGATCAAGGAGCACATTTTGCCATCGGAGGACGGTTTCTTATCGTCGGAGGAACAACTTTTTTCGGTATAGGGCGGCTAAAAAGTACCTGCGGACATAATATTTTGAGCGGCAGAAAGCTCACCGCCAGCAGCGGAACCTGACCTTTCCTAAAATAGCTGTTTATGATCCATGCCAGTAAACATTTACATCAATTTTAATTACATTTAATGCGCTATAACTTTAAACCGTTGCATATGTACCCTGAAATAACAGTAAACAAACGAAACATAATATGTGTGTTTTCCATACCTATTTGGGTGGGTAACAACAATAAAAAAACGCTATAAGCGATATAACAACAATGATGATACACTGTAGTTGTGTGGCATAATACTTGTCAGACATAATAAAAACCAAAAACAAACGAAAATGAAATATACATTACCAACAATTCTATTTTTTTTAATACCAAGCATTCTATTTGCTCAATGGATTGAACTAAATGGTTCTTCGAATTTTTCATTTAACGATTACACTAAGAACATTTGCACCGATAGTAATGGATTTATTTATACAAGTGGATATTTTACAAATACTAATGGTAATACATTTGTTGCCAAATGGAACGGGACCAATTGGTCGGAGTTAGGAGGCGAAAACAACTCAACATTTAACGGAAGTATTTTATCAATGTGTGCTGACAATAAAGGTAATCTTTATGTTGCAGGTACTTTTACAAATATAAATGGTAATTGGTATGTTGCTGTTTGGGACGGGGAAAAATGGAGTGAATTAGGAGGAGAGAATAAATCAAATTTCAACGAGTCAATTTCACAAATTATTTGCGATTCCAATGGACATTTATATGCAATAGGAATGTTTACTAATGAATACAACGAAAGTTATATTGCAAAATGGAATGGTAAAAATTGGGAAAAACTAAAAAACCCAAATAATCAATATTCGACATTAACTTCAATGACTTCTGACCATTTGGGTAATATTTATTTGACAACTTATAATCCAACAATTATCCCTTATATCGATGTATTAAAATGGGATGGACAAACCTGGACTAAACTGGGCGTCTTTAAAAACACCTTTCAATATGGAAATGTTGTTACAATTGAAACAGATTTGTACGGAAATGTTTTCTGTGCTGGTAATTTTAAAAACTCAGACGACGAATTTTACGTTGCAAAATGGGATGGACAAGACTGGATAGAATTAAACAATTCAAATAAATCTATCTTTAATAATGGTATTACAACTTTAACCACAGACATTCAAGGTAATTTATATGCAGCAGGACTTTTCACTAATGAAAATGACGATGTCTATGTTGCAAAATGGGACGGAGATGAATGGAGTGAATTGGGAGGGGAAAATTCCTCCAACTTCTATTGGAATATTTGGGATATTGAAGTTTTAGACAATGGAAATATTTTAACAACAGCACAACTAAAAAGTCCAAGTTTCAAAAATTACATAGCAAAATATACTGTTACAGATGACTATCCAGACATTTTAACAAATTATATTTTCCCAAATCCTACAACTAATTTTATTACAATTAGGGGAAATTATTCAGAGATACAAATTATTGATGTGACAGGGAGAATTGTTTTAAAAAATCAGTCTGATGAAATTAAAACAATAACAAAAATAGATGTTTCAAATTTTAAAACGGGAGTTTATTTTTTAGTTGGACAAACTATTGACAAACAAAAAACAATACAGAAATTTATAAAGAATTGAAAAAAAATTACGACCACACAACAAAGTACATATTGCAGGGCGGGGTTTGGTGGTACGCCAACTGCGGATTCTCGTTTCGCAGTTCCGTGTCCTTCGGACAGGAACGCTCTCCGAAATCCGCCCCGACAACATGTACCAACCGTTACCGCCAAGTTTGAAAAAGACCAAGATGAAAAAAATAGTAATTCCCATATTAATCTTTCTTTTGATACTTAATTCCTGCAAAAAAGACAAAGAGGAAACACCTGTTTTTGCTGGTGATATTAACTTGGAAATGCTACATTATGAATTTAATCCCGCATTACAAATTCAATTTCAAACAGACTCATTAAAAAAAATAAAATTTGGAATTGATTCAATTGATATCGACCAAGATAACAGTTTTGATATTCTAATTAACCAAAGAATTTATTTAGATTGGACTGATGACTTCAACAGGAGCTATCTTGAAGAAGATGACTTTCCTTTTATTGGACTGAGATTAAAAAATGGGTTTGAAGTTGCATATAAACAAATGTCATTCCCAACAGGCTTGGGGACCACGAATAGTGTTGCAATGGTAGATACTTTACTCCCTGAAACGAGAATAGACAAGATTATTGACTGGCATGATTCTAATATGCATCATACAGCTTATATGGGATATTATAATAATTCTATATGGTTATGGGGAGCACCTCCTGCCTCATTTTGGTTATTAGGGAATTATGGTGCTTGGTATAAACTGAACAATAGGGAAATGTATATTGGAATCAGAAAAAAAACTGACACAGGATATAAACTGGGATGGATAAAAGTTAAAGTTTATAATTATGACAAGTTTGAAATTCTTAGTTATGCAATTGAAAAATAAAAACCAGCAGTTAACACGGTACATATTGCAGGGCGGGGTTTGGTGGTTCGCCAACTGCGGATTCTCGCAACATCGTTCCGTCCTGCCGGACAGGAACGAAGCTCCGAAATTCGCCCCGACAACATGTACCAACCGTTAATACCGATCAAATAAACTAAAAAGTCCGGGGCTGTAACCATTAAGTTATTCAGCCCCGGACTCTTTATCCGTACAATTCAGAAAAATCTGCGTTATCCGCGTTCCAGCCTTTTATTCCGCCAGCAATGTCCATCCCTGCGTCCAGTCGTCTTCGCCAAAAGCGCCTTTAAAATCCACAATCTGAAACCACGGCAACGGGAACTCGTGTAAATCTCCTTTTATTTTTTCTTCAGGTAAATAACTTCCCGATTCGGTATCAATCATTGGATTGGCAATTTCGTTCTTCGAGGTGTTAAAAGCTGCCAGCCACTCGTTTTGCATTTCGGGGGTGTAGTTTCCGGTGAGTTTAAACGTAGAGCTGGTGGTGCTGGCAATTTGGTAAAAAATATTGTTTTTAACCCCAAGTTTTCCGTTTTGCCATTGGCTATAACTATCGTGTTGCTGGTCGCTTACTTCAAGTAAAACGCCGTTTCGTTTATTCATAAAAATGGAGTTGGCTATCAATCCGCCGGCGTTATTATCAAACAATATGGTATTTCCGCCGTTCGAGTCGCCGTTGCCAACCATTGTAATGTTAAAAATATTGGGCAGCGAGTGAGGTAATCCGTAAACCGGATCAACGCCGCCACCTGCTTCAATCAGGTTGTCGCCAACCAGGCCGTTCTGCACACCCAGCCAAAACTGGCCGTTACCCGACCATCCCAGGTCGTAGTCGAAAGCATCATCGTCGCATCCCGATACAACCATGTGTTGCAGGTTTACCGTTCCCCCAAAAATTTCAACACCATCATCGGCATTGGCAATCACTTCAACATAGTCGATATCGGTTGCGCTTCCAACACCTCCCAGTGTTAGTCCGTTAATTTCGTTGCCTTCGCCAATATTTGTTCCCCCGTGTCGAATCGAAACGTATTTTAAAATTCCCGAATCGTCGTTTTCATTTATTCCGCCATAAATTCCGCGCGGTTCGGCCAGTGGTATACCTTCAATCGATGCTTCGCCGCCATCCATGTTTATAGGGGCATTCCCTAATAGTATTAAGCCTCCCCACAGGCCTCTCACGTTTTTGTCGATCGAGCCGTTCAGGTCGTCGCCTTCAACGGTAAAAATAATGGGTTCGTCGGGTGTTCCGTTGGCAATAATTTTTCCTCCGCGCGCTACAATTAGTGCACTGGCATTTTCGGCTTGCCCCACCCTAAACCGTACTACCGTTCCGGCTTCGATGGTAAGTGTTTGTCCGTCGTTTACAAAAACAAGTCCTTCAAGCACATAATCTTTGTCTTTGCTCCAGGTAACGGTTCCCGTTCCAAAACCGTTATCGGTAATTGTTTCGCCGCTACCTTCAAGCAGATAATCGCTTTTTCGGCACGATGCAACAACAATAACGGCAAGTAGTAGTATGAATATTTTTAGTTTCATCTGTGCTGATTTTAAAGTTTAACTTCAAGGTTTAGGTAAATAAATGCTTTGGTATCAGCATTGGCAGCATAAGGTACCCAATCCTGGTAGTTTAAAGCAAACTTGATGTTTTTAATGGGCTGAAACTGAAGCCCGGCAACCAGCGCACTTCCGTCATCCGACAGGTTCCACGGGTTTTCCTCGCCATCTAATTTGTTCGAACTTATTTTATCGTAGCGGGCAAATAGCTGGTAACGTTCGTTAATATTGTATTTTCCGTACAACGAAAATCCATAGCGGTTGTAGTCTTTGTCCCAGCCATCGTTTTCGCGGTAAATTCCTTCGCCGGCCAAATTCGCTTTTCCGTTAAAATCATACGAAAGAAATGCATGATAGGTTGATTGGGAAATGTCGTCGCTGGTATAGTCGTAATACAATCGCGAACTAAAATTTTCGAGGAACTGAATACTGGTACCAACAGCATATTTAAAAACACCATCGCTTTGAATGTTGTTGTAACCTTCGCCGTTTGCAATGGTAAAATCTACATCCCACACATCCGAGATTGTATAGTTAATATTCATTCCAAGGTCGGCCGAAGCGCCCAGCTTGTTTTCGTCGGCCAGGGTTTTCATCAGGTAGCGTCGTTCCCACACTTTTTCCATTTGCTTAAATTGCTTTAAGCCAATCAATCCGAATTCAACTTGTAGTTTCCCCTTGGAATAACGCAGGTAGGCATTTTTAAAATAGGCATACCGACGCGATTTGGCGTACTCCGAAAGGTCTTCGGGGCTACCAATATCGAGGTTTATTTTAGCATAAAAGTTTGGGCTGAAATTGTATTCGTAACCCAAATAGCCGCGCACCAATTCAAACGCCGATTCGTCGCTTGATGCGTTGGTAACTCCATGGTGGAAGTTCGCAAAAATAGTTGCAAATCCAGAGCCTGACGGAACAAACTCGTCATCCTGGGCAAAACCCCGATTGATGAAAACTACCATCAGGGCAATAATTACTAAAGTCTTTTTCATATGATTAAAATTGATAGATTTCAATGGTACCATATGCAACTTGCCATTTAACCAGAGCCCGGAGGGGAATAAAGCTAAATACTCGTTTCATACGATTTAAAGTCTGTTTTTTAGCATCGTAGGTAACTTGCATGAGGTTTCTGTTGCAGATTACAGAATTTTCTCAAGCCGGTTCATACGCAGTGTTTATAAAATCGGATGCAAATATAATTTTTAATCAAAGTGTAATTCATTCTTAATTGCTCTGTAATAGGTATTTGTATAAAAGTAATTGAAATGTAATAAAAATGTAATAAAAATGTAATTGCTTGATAACTTACAGGTAATATTAATTCGAATGTTGGATGAAATTGCTTTTTAATGTGGTTAACCGTTCCTTAATAATTCGAGTATTTTTACTATTTTTCCACTTTATTAGAAAGCACTACATATTTTTAAATACGCCATTATTCACATCATTCCCATAAATTGGTCAATATGGAAGACAATCACAAAATTTTAATTGTTGACGACGAAAAAGATCTCTGCGAAATTTTGCAGTTCAACCTTGAAAGTGAGGGATTTACAATAGATATTGCCAATTCGGGAGAAGAAGCATTGGAAATGCCGCTTGAGGAATATCATCTCATCCTGCTGGACGTTATGATGGAAGGTTTGTCGGGATATAAAGTAGCCAACATCATCCGTAAAGACCGTAAACTACAGGTGCCAATTATATTTTTAACTGCAAAAGTAGAGGAAAACGATATTCTTACCGGTTTTAATGTAGGTGCCGACGATTACATTTCAAAACCATTCTCGATTAAAGAGGTAGTTGCCCGGATTAAAGCCATTTTAAAACGTGGATTAAAAGCCGACGAAGAATCGAAAAAAGTGGTGTATAAAGAACTTAAAATTGATTTTAAGAAAAAAGCCACAACCATTGAGGGCGACCCTGTAAACCTTACCCGCAAAGAGTACGAAATTTTATCGCTGCTAATGAAAAATATGGGACAATACATTAGCCGCGAAGAAATTTTAAAACGAATTTGGAAAGACGATGTAATTGTAACCGAAAGAAATGTGGATGTTAATATTGCACGCTTACGCAAAAAAATCGGCGACTACGGGGCAAACATCAAAGGAAAATCAGGTTACGGTTATTGTTTTCAATAACAAAAACGCAATAAATTGTCAGTGAAGAAAAACTTTAGCGCTCAAATATTTTTCTATTACAGCGTAATATTTGTAATATTTACCGCTACAGTTTTGGTATACCAGTACCAGCGCGAAAAGGACTTTCGGGCCTCGCAGCTTGAAGCTTTACTGGATAATACCTCAGAAATTACCTACCGGTTTATTGAGCAGAATGAATTATTTGCCACAAAAAATTTCGATCAGGTTGCCGAAGTGGTCAATTTGTTTCCGCAAAGCAATACCCGTATAACGGTTATCGACAAAACAGGGAAGGTTCTTTACGATAGTTTTGTAGACGACTATCAGGAAATGGAGAATCATCTTCACCGGCCCGAAATTCAAAAAGCGACCGACCACGGAATTGGAGCAAACATTCGCGTGTCGGCAACAACAAAACAAGAGTTTTACTATTACGCCAAACAATACCCGAAGTATTTTGTGCGCGCCGCACTGGTTTACGATGTTGAGGTAAAAGATTTTCTAAAAACCAGTCGTATTTTTATTGTGTTTATCATTGGCTTGTTCTTATTTATTGGGCTGCTGTTAACTTTGGTAACACTTCGCCTGTCGGGAACAATTAAAAAGCTAAAAGACTTTGCTTTAAAAGCAGGAAACAATGAGCTGGTAGAGTATGACAATGAATTTCCTGAAAATGAGTTGGGTATCATCAGTTCGCAGATTATTACCATTTATAATAACCTGAAGAAAACAAAAGATGACCTGTCTACCGAACGGGAAAAATTATTTAACCACCTTGATGCGCTCGACGAGGCCATTGCTTTCTTTTCGGAAAAACGAAAAATCACCCTTTCAAACGGGCGTTTTGTGCAAATTGTAAACCTCATGTCGAAAAAGGAGGTGACATCTTCAAGTAAAATTTTGAAGTTGCCCGAATTTGAAAAACTAAATAAGTTTATAAATCGGGAAACGGTTAATCCTGACTTCGGGAAAAGCGACAAACTGCCGCAATTGGTTTATACCGTATCGAAAAACGAAAAGTACTACAAAATACAGGCGATTATTTTTGCCGATAAAAGTTTTGAGGTGGTAATTACCGATGTTACCCGTTTAGAAAAGCGCCGCCTATTAAAACAGCAACTTACATCGAACATTGCACACGAACTAAAAACCCCGCTATCCTCAATTCGCGGATACCTTGAAACTATTCTCGATAACTGGCCGATACCCCCCGAAAAACTAAGGTACTTTCTCGAAAAAGCCTTTTTTCAGTCGGAGCGTTTAACAACATTAATTAACGATGTTTCGCTCATTAACAATATTGAGGATGCCGGCGAATTGTTTGAAATGAAGCAAGTTGACCTAAAAAAAGTATGCGACGATATTTACGAGTATTTTCAAAGTAAAATTGAGGATAACAACATTGATTTTATTGAAGACGTAGAACCTGAAACAGTTATAAACGGAAACGAATCCCTGCTATTCTCCGTTTTCCAAAACCTGATGGAAAATGCAATAAATTATGGTGGCAAGGGAATCCAAATTCATATACGTTGTTATCATCAGGACGATAATTATTACTACTTCTCATTTTTTAACTCAGGCTCTGAAATCCCCGAAGCTCACCTGCCGCGATTGTTCGAGCGTTTTTACAGGGTTGATAAAGGGCGGTCGCGCGCAAAAGGCGGAACCGGACTTGGATTGGCAATTGTGAAAAATGCCATTACGCTGCACAAAGGGAGCGTGTCAGTTAAAAACAGGCAAAAAGGCGGTGTTGAGTTTCTGTTTTCGCTTTCAAAAGAGTAGGGTTATTAATTCGCTAAAAGTTTACATTTAGTTTACCCCAATCCTTTACAATTTACATTCAATTTCCTGTTTGTCTATCCGGAAAACTTATGTCAAACTGCTGTAACAGGCCGATATTCAAGGGCTTGCTGTGTTATTACATTTTGATTAAGCAAATGTAATAATAGTTTAAATGAGGATTAATCCTGCTGTAATATTAAAGGTTTTGCTTTGCCGCTGAATAACAAAAGAAAATAGTCATTAACACTGCAAGTTAAAGTTATGAATAGATTGATTATTAGCATTCTGCTGCTAATTCAGGGTTTAGTGGTTACAGCACAAACAGGAACAATTAAAGGAACTGTAACCGATGCCAAAACAAAAGAGGCTCTAATCGGGACCACTGTTTTAATTAAAGGAACAACACAGGGGACAATTACTGATTTTGATGGAAATTATGTAATCCCAAATGTAACAGCGGGAACGCATACTATTGCGGTTTCGTTTATTTCGTATGACACACAGGAATTTCAGGTTGAAGTTACCGCCGGTCAGGAAACAATGTTAAATGTTGATTTGGCTCCGGCAACTTTGGAAATTGAAGGTGTTCAGGTAGTTGCAAAAGCCAAGCGCGAATCGGAAGCCATGTTGCTTATCGATCAGAAAAACGCTTCGGGTATTAAAGAAAGTATTGGGTCGAAAAGGATGTCGAGCCTCGGCATTTCTGACGCTGCTTCAGCAACATCAAAAATTTCGGGTGTTACCAAAAACGAAGGTAGTGGCGATATTTATATCCGTGGATTGGGCGACCGTTATTTAACAACAACGATGAACGGTTTGCCAATTCCGTCTGATGATGTAGAAAAGAAAAACATCGATCTGAATATGTTTTCAACAGACATTATTGGTAATGTTGGAATCAACAAAACCTTTTCGGTTGAAACCTACGGCGACCAGGCTTCGGGAGCTGTAAATATTGGTTCAAAAACCTACTCAGAGAAAATCGAAATTGAAGCTTCAACAGGTAGTTCGACAAACGTTTTAAAAGATGGAAATTTTGGGGCTTTTAAAGCTACACAAAACATCAACGATATAAACCTGTTTGGTAATTACAGCAGAACGTATGCTCCCGGCGATGCCATTAAATACCAAAGCTGGAATACCGAAGATCAGAAATTTCCTTTAAACAGGGGCTTGTCTTTAATGGGAGGCAAAAAGTTTGAGTTATTTAATAACGACTTTTCCGTTTTTGCCACACTTTCACATTCAAACGATTTTGAATACCGCAATGGTGTTTACCGTAAATACCGTTCGAATGTTTTGGATAACTCGTACACCGATGCCGAAACATTTCAAACAGAATACAATACCACAGGATTGCTAAACCTTACTTACGATTTTAATACCGATCACTCTTTGAATTACAATACTATGGTGATTTTTAAAACTGTTGACCAATTGTACGAGCAGGGTAGAAACGGTGAAGGTTATGCTTACGACCAGTTGCCTCAGCAAGAAGCTGCGTTTACCCGCGACCAGAACTTAAAAGAAACACAGATTATTATTAACCAGTTGCTTGGCACACATAATATCACCGAGAAAAACAAGGTAGAGTGGGCTGTTGGCTACAACATGGTTGACGCTGATGAACCAAACCGCATTCACAACGAAGTGAATATGCTTGATGAGAATACAGTTGGTTTTGCCTACGTAGGCGACTTCCAGCAAAAGAAATCGATGCAAACCATCAGCGATGATGAATTGAATGGTTACCTGAAAGATATTATCACTTTTATTGATGAAGATGATAAAACACTGAAGCTAAATATTGGTGGAAACTTCAGAATGAAAAGCAGAGATTTTTATTCGCTTCCATACGGTGTTAGAGCAAAGAATGTAACTGTACAATCAATCGACAACATTGACGAAGCGTTATTAAATCTCAATATGTACGATAACGGTGAACTGAGAGTACGCGAAGTTGATCCTGATTATTATGATGCAACATTAGATGTTTATGCCGGATACTTAAATGTTGATTTCGGCAAGGATAAACTTAGCGGAAATGTTGGTGTACGTTACGAACGCGATGATTTAAAAGTTAACTGGAATGTTACCAACTATGTTGGAAGAGTTGGTGGCCTTAATGAATCATACGATAATATTTTGCCTGCATTGATGTTGAAATACCAGGCTAACGAAAAACATTCGATTCGATTGGTAGCCAGTAAAACTATCACACTTCCTGAGTTTAAGGAATTAGCACCCTTCGAATATGTTTCCCCAACAGGCCGTGTAACAAAAGGTAATCCCGACCTGATAAAATCAGATAATTACAACTTCGACCTGAAATGGGAATTTTTCCCTGATCGCGGAGAACTGTTCTCGGTCACCGGTTTCTACAAAATGATAAACGACCCGATTAACATGGCACAAACACGCGGATCGTCGGGTAACTTTTACTTTGCCAATACCGGCGAACGTGCCGACGTTTACGGTGTGGAAGCGGAGGCCCGTTTCGATATTATTAAAGCAGAAACTACCGGGACACCTGATTTGAATATGACTTTGAACGCTACAAAAATGTGGCACAACCAGGATCTGTA
The DNA here is from genome assembly GCF_963676815.1 of uncultured Draconibacterium sp. Lineage (NCBI taxonomy): Bacteria > Pseudomonadati > Bacteroidota > Bacteroidia > Marinilabiliales > Prolixibacteraceae > Draconibacterium > uncultured Draconibacterium sp. Next base: position 1,684,690 of record NZ_OY781365.1, on the reverse strand, counting down.
CGATATTTTCCAATACAATAGTAAAACTGAAACTGAATTACAGGGAGCTGCCGGATTTATTTTTAACGGTGCTTTAAGTTATTCAACCAACACCGAAAATGAATTTCAGGCCACTTTAACCGGTAACTATTCATCGGATAAAATTCTGGCGTTGGGTGCTCCTGAAGACTTTGTAAACAGTGCAACGCTGTTCAACAACGAAATTATTGAAAAAGGATTTACAACGGTTGACCTCGTAATGAGCAAAGTGATCAATAAAACTTTTGCAGTAAAGTTTTCAGCAAAAAACCTGTTAAATCCTGATATCGAGCAAACACAGGAAATCAAACCTTTATCGGGTGAAGCATTCACCGATGTTGTAAATTCTTACAAAAAAGGTATTAGCCTCAGTTTAAGTCTCAAAATAAATCTGAATTAAAAAATTAGTAGAACGAATAATTAAAAAATTAGTAAAATGAAAAATCGATTGATCAAATTTTTAGGTCTTGCTTTTTTAGCAACAGCAGTATTTGTAAGCTGTTCAGACGATGATCCCGTTATTCCTCCAACTCCGCAAGTTGACGAGGTTATTGAAAATCTTGACAATGGTATAATGAACGGAACATTAGAAGAAGATTATACATTAAGCGCGAGCATGTCGTATGATCTTAGCGGTTCATTTATTGTGTCTGATGGTGTAACACTTACTATTCCTGCCGGAACAAATATTGTTGCAGAAGCTGGTGGTACTGATGTTTACCTTGCCGTTTTAATGGGTGGTAAAGTCGAAATCAACGGTACTGCAAGTAGTCCTGTTGTAATGTCATCACCAAACGCTAATCCTGGCGACTGGGGTGGTTTAACCATTTGTGGTAAAGCTACAACTACTGCCGGAGCAAATTCAGAAGCTGAAGTTGGTGGTTTTATTTATGGTGGCAATGATGACGCTGATAACTCAGGAACTGTTTCATACCTGGTAATTAAAGGTACTGGTGCGCAAATAAACGAAGAATCACAATACAACGGTGTTTCTTGTTATGCATTAGGTTCTGGAACAACTATGAATAACATTGCTGTAATCAATGGTTCTGATGATGGTATCGAATTCTTCGGAGGAACCGTTTCTGTAACCAATATGTTTTTGCAAAACAACGAAGATGATGCTATTGACTGGACAGAAGGTTGGAGCGGAACAGTAAACAATGCTTACGTTGAGCACACTATCGAAGGTTTTTCAACTGTGATTGAAGGCGATAAAGACAACAATAATCCAAAAATCAACAACCTTACAGCTGTTTCTACAACTGGTGGTACTGCTTTACAGTTTAAAAAAGAATCAGGAATGACCATCACCGGTTTGTCGTTAAGTGGTTATGCAACTACTATCGATATGAAAGACGATGGCCCATTGGCTAACGTAATCATCGATGGTGAAGAAGCAGATCCTACAAAATCTTACAATGCGCCGGCAACTGTTGACCCAACTGCATGGTCGTGGATTGACGCTGAATTGGCAGAGATTGTTGAATTGAATGGAAACATTGATTCGGACGTAACTTTAGATCCGAGCAAAGTTTACCGTTTAACAGGTTCTTATATCGTTCAGGATGGTGCTTCATTAACAATTCCTGCAGGCACCAAAATTCATGCTGATAACGGCGGTACTGATGTTTACATCGCTGTATTGATGGGTGGCCAGATCTTTATCAATGGTACTGAAAGCGATCCTGTTGTAATTGCTTCTGACTTGAGCCAGCCGGGCGACTGGGGTGGTTTAACCATTTGTGGAAAAGCAACAACTACTGCCGGCGAAAATGCAGAAGCTGAAGTTGGTGGATTTATCTACGGTGGTACTGATGATACTGACAATTCAGGTTCGGTAACTAACCTTGTAATTCGCGGAACAGGTGCTCAAATCAACGAAGAATCACAATACAATGGAGTTTCATTGTACTCTGTTGGATCAGGAACTACGCTTGAGAATCTTGCGATTTTCGACGGATCTGACGATGGTATCGAATTCTTTGGTGGTACAGCAACAGTTACCAATATTTATGTAGAAAACTGTGAAGACGACGCTATCGACTGGACTGAAGGTTGGAGCGGTGGAATCACTAATACATATGTATCGCACACTATCGAAGGTTTCTCAACTGTGTTTGAAGGAGACAAAGTGAACAACAATCCAACATTCACCAACGTAACTGCTATTTCAACTGTTGGCGGAACCGGACTACAGTTCAAAAAAGAATCGGGAGCTACAATTACAAGCTTGCACCTAAGTGGTTACGATGTTGATCTTGACCTGAAAGCTGAAGGTGCACTGTCAGATGTTCAGATCGATGGAGCAGATGCTGTAGGAACTGTAATTGATGCAGACGCCAAAACTTACACTTTAACATCAGGAAAAGATGCTGATGCCATCGACATCTCAGGATGGACATGGAAAGACGCTACTTTATAGTAGTTGATCAATTAGAACACGATTTTAGAAAAGATATAAAGCTATACGCAGTGTTTAATGGCAGGTAGGTTGCAGAGCCTACCTTAAGCTCCGGGTGAAAACCCGGGGCTTTTTTTGGCTCCTTACTTTACTGATCAAGATTAAGATTGCGTAAAAATTACATAAATGTTACAAAAAGATTACACGAAGGATGCCCGAATGTAAATTTAATGTTAACTTTGCAGCAATAGAAGTAACGTCAAACAACTTTAATAAAGAAAGGAGGCTACCATGAAAAGGTTAGCATTGTTAGTAGGAGTTTTGTTTGTAGCATTTACAGTATTCGCACAAGAACTGCAAGAAATTGATGGTTTGTATTACCAGGATTCTCAACTGTTTTCAGGAGAGTACACTACTCATTTTGAAAATGGAAATTTGAAAATGGTATCAAACTTCATCGATGGAAAAAAAGATGGCGAATGTAAACTGTATTTTGAAACAGGTGAATTAAACGAGGTTCGTTCGTACAAAAACAACGAAATGAATGGTATTTGGCTTACTTTCAACACCAACGGAGTTAAGGTTGCTGAGGCCGCTTACAAAAACGGCAAAAAAGATGGCAACTGGTACGTGTGGGACGATGAAGGTAATTTAAAGTACGAACTTAGTTACAAAGACGGTGAAAAAGCCGGAACCTGGAAAAGCTACGATGAAATGGGAGTAGTTGTGAATGAAAGAAACTACTCTGAATTTTAAAATTTGAAGTTACATTGAACACTGCATAGAGCGTCTGACTAATTTTAGTCAGACGCTTTTTTTATGTCCAATCGTAAGATTAATCGATTTGTAATAATTGTGTAATTACAGTGTAAAATCTCTGCGCTAGTTTTGTCGACTAAAGAGATTAAGGAAAACAAAATGAAAATTTTTCTAACACTTATTTTGCTTACAGGTTTATTCTTTTCGGCATTGGCTGATGATAAAGATAACAAACCGGCAAATGCAGATGTACCATCAACTGTAATGATTACCGGAAATGTTGCCGATGAACTAACCGGCGAATTGTTGGTGGGAGTAGAGGTGAAGCTGGAAGGAACCGACAAAAAAGCGTATACCGATTTCGACGGAAACTTCTATTTTGAAGATGTTACACCAGGTGAGTACAACATTACTGCCAGCTACATTTCTTACGAAAAGAACGAAATTGAAAAAAAGACAATTGATATATTCTCAAACGAGGTTAGTGTTAAGTTAAAGCCCGTGAATTAGCAATATGCTATATATCGAAAGAAAACCATCTCTGATTTCAGAGGTGGTTTTTTTGTGCCCGGCATTTTGTATTTTTGCCGAACATAAAACCGAAGAAATGCTTTGCATTAATCTAAAAAACAACAATCCTTTTTACTGTCTGGCTACTGAAGAGTACCTGCTGAAAAATTTCGACGACGATATTTTTATGCTGTGGCAAAGCGATAAAACAGTGGTGGTGGGCAAACATCAAAATGCACTTGGAGAGGTCAATTACCGCTATGTACGCGAGAATGAAATTACTGTTGCTCGCCGTATTTCCGGTGGTGGAACCGTTTATCACGACGCGGGGAATGTGAACTTCGCCTTTATCAAAAATGTAAAAAGTCCGGCAGAGATATCGTTTAAACAGTTTACCGAACCGGTGGTGGAAGCACTTGCCCAACTCGATATTGAAGCCACTACATCGGGCCGAAACGATTTGCTAATCGAGGGATTGAAGATCTCGGGGAATGCCGAGCATGTTTTTAAAAACCGGGTGTTGCACCACGGTACCTTGTTATTTAATTCTGATCTGGAAAATCTGGGAAATAGTATAAAAGTTATCCCCGGAAAATACACGAGCAAAGCGGTACAATCCAACCGAAGTAAGGTGGCTAATATTTCTCCGTTCCTGAAAAACGAAATGGATATTGAGGCATTTATCGATTTTTTGATTGGAGTGCAGCTAAAAAAAGAAGGCACAGAAAGTTATGAGATTACAGCTGACGATGAGGCCGCGATCCAAAAGTTGGTAGAAGAGAAATTTACTACCTGGGACTGGCGTTGGGGCTACTCACCAAAATATTCGTTCAAAAATACGCTAGAAATCGATGGACGAACGCTTGAGATTTATCTGGAAGTAAAGAAAGGACATATTGAAAATGCGAATTTGCAGGGCAATTATTTTGTTGAGCCTTATACTACTGAGCTATCAGCATTATTGGTTGGTAAACAACACTTCTACGATGCTATTCGTGATGTGTTAAAAACGGATAACGAAGAGTTGATTTATGCATTCTTTTAGGTTGCTTTTTGTTCGGGTATTTCAACGCGCTGTCTGTTTATGGTGATTTTTGATAGTGAATAAGTTGACAGTGTTCAACGAAGTGCAACATTTTTAAACATAAGTACAAGGCAGGCTTTGTGCATTTTAATATCTTGAGCTATCAAAAATCGCATATCATGGGTAGCTCGTTTTTTCGTCTCTTCATCCTATTTTTTCTCTTCACATTTTTAAGTTTAGCGGCATCTGCTCAGGATTCCGACACCTTAAAAATCAGCAATAACGATTTTATTATACACGCCAAAAAGTATGGTTTGTCGGAGCTGAGAAAGACGGACGATATTTATCCCACAAATTATATTAGCAGAAGAGGGCAGTTCGGAGATATCACGGTTCGGTATATTCATAACACAAAGCTCGATTCAATCCGGGCGTCTTTAAATGGGTGTACAAAAATCCAAAAGGATGGTGAAACCGTATATTACTGGAGTTCCTGTGATAAATCAGAAAAAGGGTTGAGGTTGGAGCAGGATTTTGTACTCGAAGATGGTCAGCTTGTTTGGACGATTAAATTAACCAACGTTGCAGAGTCAGCCATTCGCATTGAAGACCTTGTTGTTCCTCTTGCCTACCAAAGTCCGTATGGCGAAAATCCCCAGCAGATTTTTGAAATGAGTTCCATCAAACACCATCACATTGCCGGAGATAATTCCTTCTTTTATTTCGAGCGCCCAACGGGTGTAGCGCCATACCTGGTAATGGTTCCGCAACAAGGAACCTCGCTTGAATACTGGACAACCGCATCGCATATCCCTTCAGAAAGGGGCCTGTTTAAAGCATTCGTACATTCGTCATACTCTGGCAACAAGGAACAGCGGGGAACTTGGAGACAATACCATACTTCAGAATTAATTCAGCCCAACGAAACCCGGAGCTATGGTTTTAAATTCCGCTGGGCCAATGATTACGACCAGATTCGCGATATTTTAGTTGATGAGGGACTGATCGATGTACAAGTAATGCCTGGAATGACTGTGCCTGCTGACCTGAGCGCGAAAATTGCTTTGCGCACCAAACAGTCGATTCAAGGTATCGAACCTGAATTTGGAGGGGAGCAAACCAGTGTGCAATTTGTAGGTAAAAAGGATGACGATACGAATATTTACGAGGTTAAGTTTAACCATCTGGGCGAAAACAAACTGGTTATTAATTACGGCGATAATTTAAAAACGCAGCTGGAATTTTTTGTTACCGAGCCGTTGGAAACATTATATAAAAAGCGTGCTGCTTTTCTTGTAAATCGTCAGCAACACCGCGATTCTACAAAGTGGTACGACGGTTTATTTGGCGTTTACGACATGAAAAATGCAGAATTGCGTGGTCCTGACAATGCGGATTATTTGGATACAAGTCGCTTAAGCTATATTCTTACCTGCGACGATCCGGGTTTGTGCAAAGCTCCTTTTCTGGCGTCTAAAAACGTGGTTTATCCAGATAAGGACGAGATTGAAGCGATTGAATATTACATCGAAAATTTTGTTTGGGGAGGTCTGCAACGAACCGATCAGGAAGAGCCTTATCCGTATGGAGTTTATGGTACGCCAAACTGGTTGGTTAACCGCGACCAAAAAGCCCGCGAAGCAAAAACAAGCGATCCCAATCGTTTTAAAATGCATGTGTGGCGATCGTACGATTATCCGCACATCATGATGATGTATTATCATATGTACCAGATTGCGTCCATGTATCCCCAGCTCACAAAATTTCGCGATGCCGATGGTTATCTGGAGCTGGCCAGGGAAACGGCAAAGGCCTATTTTATTTATCCGTACGAAATCCTTCCCTGGTACGAAACCTATAAATGGGGGTGCTACAACGAGCTATTGATTCCTGAGCTCATTAATGTTTTGGAAGAAAAGGGGTTTACAGAAGATGCTTCGTTTTTACGGAGTGAATGGGAGAAAAAAGTGAAGTATTTTATTTATGATGATAAGTATCCGTTTCGATCGGAATATGCGGTGGATGCCACTGCTTTTGAATCGAGTTATGCGCTGGCAAAGTACGGCGTGCTGAATGAAATGAAGCCCGATTCGAATTTGTGGTTCGATAAAAATTACAAACGTTGGTATTCGCATCCGGATGTAAAAAAGGAGGACGCCGCCGATTTTATGGAGCGCCAAAACGAGGCAAACATTGCACAACGCGGAAGCATTGAACCGATGTACTACTATTTGGGAAGTGATTACAGGGGCAGAAGCGACAAATATGTACTTGATTATATGGCGCAAATGGGCGGCTGGTCGATTCTTGATTATGGCTTGAATTTTTCCGATTCTCCCGCAGCCAATATCCGTTTGGGGTACCAGTCGTATTTAAGCTCGTTTGCCCTGATCAATTCTGGAACGCCGGAAACAAATTACGGCTTTTGGTTTCCGGGAAAAGAAAATGACGGCGCGTCGGGTTGGGCGTTTGAACCGCAAAAATATTCACAAAACTGGATGCAAAAAACACAGGGCAGAGGTCCATGGGCATACGATGGTGAGATTGATCTTGGATATTGTGGCGCTTTGCGAACTGCTGCAACGATCGTTTCAAACGATGAGATATTTGGAATGGTTGCTTACGGAGGAGACCTTGAAAAAGAAGGCGATATATACAGTGTTATCCCAAAAGACGGCTTGCGTCAGAAACTGTATTTCCGCGATAATGATCGAAAGTTTGATGTTATTCTGAAACGGGATGGTTTTCAGAAAGGTCAATCGGTGCAATTTAATGAAGCCGGAGACAGAATAGAGTTTTCGTTAGAAAACCGTAGCGGCGATGAGCACCAGCTTTCACTCGAATTAAATGGTTTGACAGGCGATTATCTTGTTGAAGCAGGAGAAACATGGTCGGAGACAGTGAGTCTGAAAGAACATGCTGTTTTGAGTTTACCCATCTCTAAGGAAGCATCTACACGGATAAAAATAAACAAGAAATAGTTTTTATAGATTAATTTGATTTGGTTTGGAATTTTTAAAAGAAAAGCGCACTGCAATACTACAGTGCGCTTGTTCTAATATTCTAAACTTCCAATATTTCTATTTTGGTAGCGGATAACCTTCCAGTTTTTTCAGGTTAGCAGCAATTTCCGATTCAGGATATTCGTAATCGTGCAATTCACCTCCCAGGTATTTATTGTAACCAACAAGGTCCATTAAACCATGTCCGCTGAAGTTGAAAAGGATTGTTTTTTCTTTTCCTTCTTCTTTGGCTTTTTTAGCCTCGCGGATGGTAGCGGCAATGGCGTGTGTTGTTTCCGGAGCAGGAATAATACCTTCAGTTTTGGCAAACAACAAACCGGCCTCGAAACATTCGCTTTGGTGAACAGCTATCGCATCCATTAAGCCATCTTTTAATGCGGCACTTACCAGCGGAGCCATTCCGTGATAACGCAAACCACCGGCGTGAATAGGTGCAGGAATAAAGTTGTGCCCCAAACTGTTCATGGCTAAAAGCGGAGTCATTTGCGCCACATCGCCGTTATCGTAAATAAACGGTGCTTTTGTTAAAGTCGGGCAACTAAACGGTTCGGCTCCGATGATTTGGATGTCGGCACCATGAATTTTATCGTACATAAATGGGAACGAAAGACCTGCAAAATTACTACCACCACCGCAGCAGCCAATTACCACATCCGGATTCTTAATACCCACTTTAGCCAGCTGTTTTTTAGCCTCCAAACCAATTATAGTTTGGTGTAACATTACGTGGTTTAATACCGAACCCAGTGAATAACGGGTGCCACCTGTAGGATCAGTAACAGCGGCTTCCACAGCTTCAGAAATGGCAATTCCCAAACTTCCCGGCGTGTCAGGAAACTGCGCTAAAATATCGCGACCGGCTTGTGTTTCGGTACTCGGACTTGCAATACAGTTGCCACCCCAGGTTTCCATCATCATCTTACGGAAAGGCTTCTGATCGAAACTTACTCGTACCATAAAAACTTTACACTCAATGCCGCCAATCTGTGCACAGGCATAAGACAGTGCCGATCCCCACTGTCCTGCGCCGGTTTCGGTAGTTAGTTTTTTTATACCAAACTCTTTATTATACCAGGCTTGTGCCACAGCAGTATTTGGTTTGTGACTTCCGGCAGGCGAAACTCCTTCGTTTTTGTAATATATTTTTGCAGGAGTTCCCAGTGCTTCTTCCAGTTCATAAGCACGAATTAACGGGCTTGGTCGCCACTGCACCAGAATTTCACGAATTCCTTCAGGAATGTCAATCCAACGTTCCTGGCTAACTTCCTGCTCAATCAGGTTCATTGGGAAAACCGGAGCCAACATCTCGGGACCCACAGGTTTTCTGTCAGGGCCAAGTGGTGGGTTTAACGGCGATGGAAGATCGGGGGCCAGGTTGTACCATTGTTTTGGCATTTCCGATTCTTCAAGAAAAATCTTCTTTTGTCTAGTCATGATTTGTTATTTTATTGGTTTATGTATGCAGTTAAGAGATTCCTCACTACGTTCGGAATGACAAGTTATCTAGGAGCGGGGAGTATTGCAGGCGGTATTCCGCCTGCAATACTCCCAAAACATAATACAAAGTGTCATTCCGAGCAAAGCGAGGAATCTTTTCCTTTTATATTATCAATCTAAAACACAAAAAGGGACTTGCCCTACGAATACGACAAATCCCTTTTCAGTTTAGTAAAGAAAAATAAGCAACATCCCGTGTTTCCATTTTCACGTTACGCCAGTGCCATTCTTTTCCGTATAATTTATTTTTGTACATCTCTTTATCTGTCAGTACGTAAAGCTAATTAATATTTCTTTTTGAAAAAATATTTCAGATGCTTTAACTGTTACCAAATCGAGAATTCTCGTGGCTTACTGAATATTTTCATTTGCCCAATCGATCAAAAATTTCAACTTTTGCACTGAAATCATTCCATCATGAAAAAGACAAATGCTGCACGTTTACTCGACAGCAAAAAGATAGCATACGAGCTGGTTGAATACCACGTTGATGAAGCGGATTTAAGCGCCACGCATGTAGCCGAGTCGTTGGGGCAGAATGTTGAACAGGTTTTTAAGACCCTCGTTTTAAGAGGTAAAAAAACAGCAGTGTTTGTAGCTGTAATTCCCGGTGCTGCCGAATTGAACCTAAAAAAAGCCGCAAAAATATCAGGAAATAAAAGCGCGGAGATGGTATTGATGAAAGAATTACTTGGGCTTACCGGATATATTCGTGGTGCATGTTCGCCAATGGGGATGAAAAAACCGTATCCGATATTTATTCACGAAACCTGTTTGAATTTCGAATTCATTTATGTGAGTGCCGGGAAACGCGGTATGCAGATAAAAATCGATCCAAAAGATCTGATCGCCTGCACCGGAGCTCAGGTGTCCGACCTGATTGATTTGTGATTTCCGCTCGTTTTCGTTCAATTTAGCCGCTTCAGTATTAATTTTTAGACCGTAACGAATTTTATTTTTTTACTTTCCCCACGAATCTCTATTTTTGCACTCACTTAAAAATCAGATGGCTTTGCGCGTTGCGCACTTCACCATATAAAAAACAGATAATGAATAAACCGACAGTTGTAAGCGGTATACGACCGACAGGATATTTGCACCTCGGAAACTACTTTGGAGCCGTGCAAAACTTCTTAAAAATGCAGGACGATTTTAACTGCTTCTTTTTTATTGCTGATATTCACTCGTTAACCACACACCCAACACCCGAGAATTTGCAGTCGGGAGTGCGCCAGGTGCTTGCCGAATATCTGGCTTGCGGTATCGATCCTGAAAAATCAACGATTTTCATTCAAAGCGATGTTCCTGAGGTTTCGGAATTGTACGCTTTATTAAATATGAATGCCTATTTGGGCGAGTTGGAGCGTACAACTTCGTTTAAAGATAAAGCCCGTCAGAATCCGGATAACGTAAATGCAGGACTGTTGACTTACCCTGTTTTAATGGCTTCGGATATCATTATTCACAAAGCGCATTTTGTACCGGTAGGAAAAGACCAGGAGCAAAACCTGGAGATGGCACGCAAATTTGCCAAACGTTTTAACCGCATGTACAAATGCGATGTATTTCCAATTCCACGTCCGTATACTTTTGGTGGCGGCGATATGATTAAAGTTCCGGGATTGGATGGCAGTGGTAAAATGGGAAAATCGGAAGGCAATGCCATTAACCTTTATGAAGATCCAAAATCGATTCGTAAGAAAGTGATGCGTGCTGTTACAGATTCAGGTCCAACAGAAATGAACCAGGAAAAACCGGAAGTTATTCAGAACCTGTTTACCTTAATGGATATCGTTTCAACTCCTGATACAGTAGCGCATTTCGATGAATTATATAACAAGTGCGAGATCCGTTACGGCGACCTGAAAAAACAACTGGCAGAAGATATTATTGCCTATACATCGCCAATCCGCGAACGTATTATCGAGATTCTGAAAGACGATGCCTACCTCGCTAAAGTGGCAAAAATGGGTGCTGAAAAAGCGCAGGTATCAGCTGCAAAAACTTTGCAGGAAGTAAAAGATGTAATCGGATTTAAGAAACTGTTCTAGGAAGAAAGAAGTCAGGAGTCGGAAGACCGAAGTGACAATAAAATAAGAAAATGAGTATAGAAAGAGAATTGCAAAAACGCACTTCGGTTTGTGAATTATGCGGATCAGAAGATAATCTGGGAGTATATACCGTGCCGCCGGCAACCCAGGAAAGCGAAAAAGACAGCATTTATATTTGTGCAACCTGCTCTGGTCAGATTAATGATCCGGAGACGATGGATGCCAACCATTGGCGTTGTTTAAACGACAGTATGTGGAGCACGGTTCCTGCCGTTCAGGTAGTAGCCTGGAGAATGTTAAACCGCCTGAAAGCTGAAGGCTGGCCACAAGACCTGCTTGATATGCTCTACCTTGATGAGGAAACTAAAGAGTGGGCAGAAGCAACCGGCGAAGGAATCGATCCCGATGATGTGGTAAAACACCTCGACAGCAACGGCGCTGTTTTACAGGCCGGCGACACTGTTGTTCTGATTAAGGATTTGAATGTAAAAGGTGGTGGATTTACTGCAAAACGTGGAACTGCTGTACGAAACATTTCGCTGGTTCACGATAATCCGGAGCAAATTGAGGGGAAAGTAAGTGGTCAACAGATCGTTATTCTTACACAGTATGTGAAGAAGAACTAAACAAAACTGTTAACACGAAAGATGCCATCTTTTTTTACTTTATGTAGAAAGATGGCATCTTTGTTTCACGACTGTAAGCCGCCGTGCACAATTGTTTTGCCTGTGTTGCATGGTCGCATTTAGCAATCCATAATTATTTTTCCTTTGCCGCAGCTCTGCAACAGGCAATCCATAAAGTTTAGACCCATGTTGCAATCTTGCGAGAGGGGTCTAACGAATATTGGACCTATGTTGCAGCCCTGCGTGAGGGGCGCCACAAAAATATATGCCTGTTACACAGCTGCAGGAAGCCTTCCACAAAAATTTCTGGTGTGTTACACAGCTGCGGGAAGCAATCCATAATATTTTTTTGCTTGTTGCAGCGCTGCGGCAAGGGTACAAAAAAGTTTGCTGGCCAATTGCACCGCTGCAGCAGCCTTATTTATTAGGGAGATACGGTTTTGTGAAAAAGAAAAGCGATAACCTCACCCGGAGTGAGACTATCGCTTTCGAACTATTCTGTTGAGAATTGATTGATTATTCGCTCAGATCTTTGATTCGTATGTTCCGGAACCATAATTCCGAGCCATGTCCCAGGAATCCGGTATAACCTTTTTCTCGATTTAAACCCGGGTGATCTTTGCCATCTTTTGTCCCGTTGTTGCGGGCATCGGTAATGTCGCCGTCGAGGATTACCTCACCATTGAGAATGACCTTTATTTTGCTGCCTTTTACAATTACTTCCTCGGTATTCCAATCACCAACCGGATTTAAAAACCCACGTTTTGCAGGAATGGTTCCATAAACCGATCCGTGGTATTGGTATTCTTCCAGGTCGGCATAAACAGGTGCAGTGTTATCCAGAATTTGTAATTCCATGCCAACATAAGCAGCATCACCTTCAAGAGGAGCACGGATACCCAGACCATTATTGGCGCCCGGAGTAAGTTTAAATTCAAAGCGGAAATTAAAATCACTGTATTCTTTTTCGGTGAAAAGGTTTCCGTGGCCACCCATTTTAGGATTTACCACCAGCTCACCATTTTCGGCATAATAATCCGTTTTGTTTCCCTGCCAGCCATCCAGGTTTTTACCGTTAAAAAGCGAAACAAATCCTTCGTCTATTTCTTCCTGTGTCAGGCCAATTTCTTCAGTTTTTATCTCACGAACATATACATCGCGGAAAGCCAGTTCGTTGCCGTGTGCCTGAAGCTCGATAGTTCCTTCGCTAAAAATTGGAATGCTGCGGTCCCAGTAGTTGTCCATTTTTATGTTGTCAACTACCAGCTCGCCATTCAGGTAAACGGTTACATTTTCGCCTACCATTGTTATTCGGAAAGTGTTCCATTCATCAATTGGATTGTCGGCTACCAGTAATGGATCACGCACATTGTCGGGATTGTTGTTGTACAAGCCGCCCGAACCAACCTGGGCTCCCACTTCAACACGCGAGGTATCCCAAACCTGTACTTGCGGTGCTCCGCGCAGGTAAATGCCGCTGTCGCCTTTTTTGCTGATTCGCCAGTCAACGATCATATCAAAATCCTTGTAAATATTCTTCGAAACAAGGTTAGCGCCTTTTCCGTTAAAAATGATCATTCCATCTTTTACGCTCCAGTTCTCAGCCATCTTAATATCCGCTGCCTCCTGTTCTTTGGCCCGTTCTGCGTCGCTGAGTTTAGCAATCTTTATCGGGTTGCCATCCAAAAGCATACCTTGCCAGCCGTCCAGGTTTTTACCGTTAAACATCGAAACGTAACCTTTGTCTTTTGGCATAGCTTTCAGGTAATTCTGAATATTGATTTTGTCATAAGCACTTTCTTCGCCCGATAAAGTTTGTTCCGCTTTACCCAGAATTCGACGAACAATGTCACCCGTTAAACCACCTTCTCCTTCACTGTTTGGCATGGCAATATTCATAATGGCTCGCGAAGCTGTTGCTGTATGCTCATCTTCTTCCAGGTATTGCTCCAGGTAAACCAGCGAAAGGAATGTTCTCAGGCGTCCGATTGCAGCTATCACGTTTTTCTGGTCGTCGGCTGACGATGCGAATTCCATGATCTTGCGGTATTGCAATAGTTTCTGATCGTCGGGCAGATTTGCACCGGCAACCATTCGAACGAAACTTTCGAATGCAGGCTCACTAAATGTTGTGTTACCCGATTTGCAAATTTCGAATAATGGCTTCGAGGCGGCATAATCCTGCCAGTTTGTTAATGCGGTAAATGCAGCTTCTTTTTGCTCTCCGCTTGATGTATTGAAATATCCGGTAACGGTTTCAAGTGCTGTTTCGCCTCCAATGGTTGGAAGAATTGGGAACAGTCGCGCTTTTTTATTGGATTGTTTAATAGCGCTTAAGACTTTACCATTGGATTTTTGTTCTTCAGCAACACCCTCAACCGCTGCCATCAATGCAAGTTGTGTTTCTGTAATTTCAGAAGGCTCAGAAACTGCAAGCAACAACTTTAACAATGCGTCGGTATTTTCGTAAGAAGAAACTTGTTTCAGTGCGGCAAATGCAGCTGTTTTCTCATCTGCATCTGACGAAGAAGTGGCGGCTAATATTTCATTAAAATATTGAGAACCGGCTTTCGCTCCGATAAGATCGATAAAAGCTGCCTTGGTTTTTCCGGTTGATTCGTCCAGATTTCCTGAAATCAGGTATAAATGGTCTTTGTCGAGCAGCGTGTTCAGCACCTCTTTTGTTGCTTCAATATCTTTTCCCTGTACCAGGTGTGCCGTTAATGTTGGGATGGCATCATTGCCCTGAAGTTTTGCCAAAGCAACTACGGCTTCGGTGCGAACAACTTCAGCACCCGAATTAAGGCTCGCCAAAACAAAATCGTTTGCCTGCTCGCAACCACGTCTTCCCAACATGTCGATGATCTCTGCTTTAACCTCCGGATTAGCTGTTTCGGCTTTTGCAATCCATTTACGCGTGTCGGCAACACCACCCAGGTTTTCGGCAATATTCAAAGCCGAGTAGCGGAAAGCTTTGTCAGGAGATTCGACAGCTTCCAGTAATAGTGGAGTGGCTTCATAACCCAAATACTTGGCGTAAAGGCTAAGCGCAGTTGAATAATTGTGCAGGTGATCGCTTGCTGAATTGGCTTTAAAAATAGCCTTGCAAGCTTTTTCCATTAATTCCAGTTCGTTTTGCTCGCCCAAACGATTGGTGTAGGTAAGAAATGCTTCGGCTACATTAGTTGCATCGTAGTTAAAATCTACATCAGATGCCGCGTTCAGCAAAGTTTTATACGAATCAGCAGATCCGATATTTGCCAGTGCAGCCAGTGCAGTTTTTTGCATCGGTTCATTATCTACACTTATTAATGGCGTAATCAGCGAAACGGCGCGTTTGCATTTTAACCTTCCCAAAGCCCGAACAATTGTCATTTGTGTATTGCCTTCAGTTTTAGGGAAAGCAGCAAGAAATACTTCTGCTGTTTTTGGATCTTCAGTCGACAGAATAGTTTGTGCTGCCGGTTCTGCCAGCTGCGCATCTGTTAAATAATATTTTACCTGCTCAACGGTTTTTTCGCCGGCAACGAGGTTTAGTTGATTCAGAAGATAAGTTTTCACCTCAACATCGCTTGCAGTGCTAAGGGCTTTTAAAAGGTTCTCTTCGGCAAAAGCACGTTCTTCGTTTTTGCCAAACTGACTGGCATAACGCGAAAAACTGTTTAGTGCAAATCGCACGGCGGTGTCGTCGCCGGTACCTAGTGGAACAAGTTGCGCGGCCAGTTTCTGATAACCTTCGTTGCCCATCAAAAAGATTTCGTTCATCGCTTTGTCGCGGTGAGTGAGATTTTTGGTTGGCATTTGTGCCAGCACATCTGCAACTTTGGTGTCGAGTGTTCGGTTATCCTGCGCCATTCCGGCCATGCTCATGCACGCCAGCAACAGGATCGTTGTTATTTGAACTATATATTTTTTCATTGTTTTTTCTTTATCAATAATCCTTAATAATTAATCCTTTAGATCGTCCACGGTGCGCGCATTGGCTGATTGATCAGACGGTTTGCACCTTCATCATCAATGAACTCCAGTTTTTCGGGATCGAAATGCAATGTGCGTCCCAATCGAACTGCTGTAATACCAAGGTTTACAAGCGTGGCCGACCGGAATCCGTTGGTCTCGTTCAGTGCAAACTTCTTACGTGTTTTCACCGATTCAGAAAAGATACCGATCTGAGGTTCAGGATCAGGTAAGGTTTTAATAAAGCTTTGCAGGTTTGGAATATCCGAGCGGAAGCCCTGGTAGATCTTGCCGTTGGGGCCTTCAATGTAGGCTGCATCTTTGTCGCGGTTCTCACCATCGAGAATGATCTGGCATCCATCAGCATAAGTATATGTTACACGCCGCCATGTTCCCACTGCATCATAATGTTGTTGCGGTGCGTCAACCTCAATTTTTACCGGGCTGGTATCGTCTTTGCCCAGCATGTATTGAACCGGGTCGAGGTAGTGTTGTCCCATATCCCCTAATCCGCCGCCATCATAATCCCAGTAGCCGCGGAAATTGGCATGAACGCGCTCAACATTGTATGGTTTGTAAGGCGCAGGCCCCAACCACATATCGTAATTAAGATTTTTTGGTACCGGTTGTGGAGCCAAGTTGTATTTACCTTGCCAGTAGAATTTCCAGTTGTAGCCGGTAATTCCGCTAACCGTAACTTTTAGTGGCCATCCTAGAATGCCACTGTCAATTACTTTTTTCAGTGGTTTCACATCCGTTCCCAGTCCGTAAAACTGATCTTTAAAACGGAACCAGGTGTTCAGCCTGAACATGCGGCCATGCGCATTTACGGCTTCAACTACTCTTTTGCCCTCGCCAATGGTGCGTGTCATTGGTTTTTCACACCAAATGTCTTTTCCGGCTTTGGCAGCTTCAACAGCCATAATTCCGTGCCAGTGTGGTGGCGTGGCAATGTGCACAATATCAACTTCGGGAAGTTGGCACACTTCTCTAAAATCGGTGAACTGTTTTACATCGTAATCGATCAGGTTTTTGGCCAGTTCCAGGTGTTCGGTATCTACATCGCAAATGGCTACAACGCGCGTTCCCTCATAAGGAATATGACCGCGGCCCATTGAGCCGACACCGATAATTGCTTTTGTTAACTGGTCGGATGGTGCGAGATATCCGTTGCCGCCCAACACGTGGCGCGGAACAATAACGAATCCGGCTCCTGCGGCCAACGCACCTTTTAAGAAACTTCTTCTTGAAGTAGGTTTATTACTCATGGTTAATTGGTTATAGATTAAAATTTAAATTCATTTAGTCGGATAAAAGTATAAAAGTTTTGTAAATAAATTCCTAAGAATTTGAAGACTTATTAAAAAAATGCAAAACTCAATAAATTGTTCACGGTGATCATTCATTTTTTATACACGCCAAAGTTTCATTCGCTGGCCTTTTTTCTATCTTTAAAACCGATCGATCAATTGAATAGCTTAAACTTACAAAAATGAAGAATATCCCGGTGATATCGGTAACAGGAAAATCGTTGGCCGAAGCCTATGAAACAGCACTTATTTATTTGTACGGAAAAGGAACCCGTTTTAAAACGCAGTACGACCGGCCGGGTGATCCGCTGAGTATCGACTGTACCATGAATTTGACGATTCTGGAGCCGGAGATCGATCCGATGATCCACATGGCTTTTCCCGGAGGTGTTGATGATCTGCGGGAATATTTACTGGAACTGGAAGGTTTGAAAGATCACCTGGTAAAAAACATGAACGATCCGGAAGATAAACGACCGGAATACACTTACCACGGGCGCCTGCAAAATTATGGTGTTTGGAAAGAACTGGTGGACGAAGAATCGAAAGAAGTGGGGGCTTTTAAAGTTGATCAGATAAAGAATGTGATCGATAAGCTGGCTGAACAACCGTTTACAAGACAGGCGCAAATGATCACGTGGATGCCCAACATAGATTTTAAATGTGATGATCCGCCAAGTTTACAATCGTTGTGGTATCGCATTCTGGAAGACGAAGATGGCATTTGGTGGTTAAACAGCAACATCCGATACCGGAGTAACGATGCCTGGAATGCCGGATTTCTGAATATGTTCGGTTTTATTCAGTTCAGTAAAGATGTTGTGGCTGCCGGAATTGCAGAGAAAACCGGTAAAACTGTAAAGCTTGGTCGCATGAACTGGCAGGCCGATTCGTACCACATCTACGGGAAAGATATTCGCAGCGCAAAAGAACGTCTTTTTGAGCGCATAAACGACATGGCTTTCGAAGAGCGTACCATGAATTTTAACGACCCGCTAATTCGTAAAGTGTATGATAATGCTGAGGTTGAAATTGTTAAACGAATAAAAGAATCCGGCGCTTAATAAGCTTTGTTAAACTTTCTTTTTGCGATTTCCTTCACCTCGTCCATCGAAATCTCCTTACCCAGCTCCTGCTGTATGGAAGTTACCGCTGATGAGGCAAAACCACATGGATTGATGTAATTGTAGTAACGCATGTCGGTGTTTACGTTTAGCGCAAAACCGTGCATGGTTACATAGCGGCTCACACGTACTCCGATGGCACAAATTTTTCGTGCGCGTACTTTATGATCGGGTTGGAGCCACACGCCGGTAGCACCTTCTTTTCTTCCAGCTTCCAATCCATATTCGGCAACCGTTGCAATAATGGCGTCCTCCATCCGCTCGATGTATTCGCGCACACCAATTTTGTAATGTTCGAGGTCGATAATCGGGTAACCAACCAGTTGTCCCGGTCCGTGGTAAGTAATATCGCCACCTCGGTTGATCTTGAAATACGTGGCCTCAATCTTTTTTAAAAATTCGGCATTGGCCATCATATTGGCTTCATCGCCGCTTTTACCCAGTGTGTATACATGTGGATGTTCCACTAAAATAAAATGATTGTCGGCTGTAGGTTTGCCGGTACTACGTTTTTGAGTGGTGAGTTCCAGAAGACGCTCTTCCTGGTAATCCCAACACGATTTATATTCTTTTATTCCAAGATCGACGTAATTAAAATCTGCCATTGTTATAAGATTGAATCAGATTGAAAAAAGATTGAATTCGATTGATAGTGCAACTTACGCTTTTACGTGTTCTTCGGCCCGGTATGAACTACGCACCAGCGGCGAACTTTCAACAAACTTAAAGCCTTTGCGGATGCCGATGTTTCGGTATTCAACAAATTTCTCTGGTTCGATGTATTCAACCACAGGCATATGTTTTGTTGTTGGAGCCAGGTATTGACCGATGGTCATTACTTTACAACCGGCTTCCAGCAAGTCGTCCATAGTTTTTAGCACATCTTCGTGAGTTTCGCCTAAACCAAGCATAATGCCCGATTTTGCCCGTCCGAAATTGTCGGCAACGTATTTAATTACCTCAAGGCTACGGCGATATTTTGCAGCAAAACGAATAAACGGAGTGCGCTCTTCAGTGGTTTCCAGGTTATGCGAGATCACATCCGGTCCGGCATCAATCACCTGTTGTATCAATTCTGTTTTTCCTCTGAAATCAGGAATCAGCACCTCAATTTTGGTTTCCGGGTTTACACGTTTTACTTCGCGAATGGTTTCTGCCCAGATTCCTGCTCCCTGATCTTCCAAATCATCACGGTCGACCGAAGTAATAACACAGTGTTTCACTCCCATAATGCGAACTGATTCTGCCAGTTTTTTCGGTTCTTCCAAATCAGGAGCAAGCGGCATTCCATTTGGTACGGCACAGAATTTACATTTTCGGGTACAGATGTTTCCTAAAATCATAAACGTGGCTGTTCCCCTGTTCCAACATTCGCCAATATTCGGGCAGTTTCCGCTGGTGCAAATGGTGTGCAAACCATGCTTATTCACCAGGTTCTTTACCTTCGAATAACTTTCTCCCTTCGGCATTTTCATCTTCATCCACTTCGGCAGTCGCTCTCTGCCATTCAACTCGTGCGCCATATCCTAATTATTATATCGTTCTGTATTGCGTCTTTTTCAGTTCTATTTCTAAATGCAGTTGTATTTAGACAGTTCCTGAAAAATTTCTGCAAATGTAAAAGTTTAAATACAAACTAAAATTGATTAAACTACTAAGTGTCAAAATTGTTTTGAAAAAAAGCATAGTTTAAACAACTGTGTTATTTTTGTACAACAAGCTGAAAACAATGAAACACTTCATTATACTACTGATATTAATTACGGGATTGAATACCGGGTTTGCGCAACAAAAACGCTCCGAGGTTCAAACAAAATCGAGTCTGGCCATTCGTTATTACAATGCCAAAGACTTTGAAAAAGCCGCACCTTTGCTGAAGGAGGTGCATGATTTAACCCGTAACAGCACGTATTTTAGATATTATATCAACAGCCTTATCGGGTTGGAGCAATATGATGTGGCCGAATCTGAAATTCAGCGCGAGATAAAAAAGCAAAAAACACCGCGACCGGAATATTATGTGCATTTGGGGCAGGTTTATAAAAAGCAGAACCGCGATGAAGAAGCCGCTGCCATGTTTCGTGAGGCGATTGACGATATACCTGCCAACCGCGGAGCTTATTTAACCACTGCCAATTCGTTTTTGGGTTGGGGAGAGTATGGTTTGGCGCGCGATACCTATTTAAAAGGAAGAGAAACTTTGCCCGAAGAGTCGTTTAATTACGAGCTCGCGCGGGCGTACCTGTATTTGCGTGACTACACCAATATGATGGAAGAGTACCTAAACCTGTTACGCGAAGATGAAAAACATTTGGCGCGGGTGCAAAGCAGTTTGTCGTCGGCAATGCGATTGGATATTGACGATGGTTTACGCGACCAGTTTCGGGGGCAGGTGTTGAAACGTATTCAGGCCGAACCCAATGTAATTGGTTACAATCGTCTGCTGATTTGGTTTTTTCTGCAGGAAAAGAAATTCTCGAGTGCCTTGCGCCAGTCAATTGCATTGGATAAACGAACTGGTGCCGAAGACGGACAGATTGCGCAATTGGGCGACCTTGCATTGCGTAACAAGGAGTACGAGCAGGCTCAGAAAGCTTATACCTATTTAATGGATAAAGGCGAGGAAACACCTTTCTTCCCGCAGGCTTTTGCCCGAAATATTCATGCAAAATACATGGAATATACCAACGAAGGAGAAGGTGATTTGGAGCACGGAAAAGCATTGGCCACCGATTTTGAAAACGGTTTAATATACCTGAGTATTGGCCCGGCTACTTTGAATTTGGTGCGCGAGTATGCGCATTTGCTGGCTTTTTACCTTAACGACACAGAGAAAGCAATTTCGGTGTTGGAGGAAGGGGAGAAAGTGCCGCAACTAAAACCCGAAGAACTAGGGCAACTGAAAGCCGAAATGGCCGATATTTATGTGTATGCCGACGATCCGTGGGAAGCCATGCTGATATATTCGCAGGTAATTGACGCCAACAAAAAGAATTCGCTCGGCGACGAGGTAAAACTGAAAAAAGCAAAGCTGGGTTACTATATGGGGAATTTTAGCTGGGCGAAAGCGCAGTTGGATGTGTTAAAAGCTAGTACTTCGAAATTAACGGCAAACGATGCCATGGAGCTATCGATGCTGATAGGAAACAACCTCAACCTCGATACTACTGCGGTTCCTTTGCAAATGTTTTCGAGTGCCGATTTGTTGTTTTTCCAAAACCGGCCCGATGAGGCGATGTTGGTGCTGGATTCGATTGCCGATATTTATCCGTATCATACATTGGTGGATAATATCCTTTTCCGTAAGGCAAAAATTGAGATGGATAACCAGAATTACGCTTTAGCTGCTGAATACCTGCAAACTATTGTTACCGATTTTAGTTACGACCTGCTGGGCGACGATGCCTTGTACCTGCTGGCCGAAATTAACAACTACCATCTTGGGCAGGAAGAAAAAGCAAAAGAGTTGTACAAACAAATGCTGACTAGCTATCCGGGAAGTGTGTTTACGGAAGAATCGCGCGAGAAATACCGGGAATTACGAAAAGTGTATCCTGATAAAGAGCCGGAAGATAAAGAAGGTTTGTTTATGCGGGCTATTGAAAGTTCAGAGTTTTAGGGGTATTTGCGATACAAACGCTGGTTCCGATTTGCCATCATTACAATGGGTAAAACCATTCAATTTCTTTTCGTACTTTGGCGTTCTGATTTTTTCAGCTTATGTCGCAATCAGTAAAAACATATTTATACGCCGGGCTGGCCGTGTTATTCTGGTCAACCGTAGCCACATCGTTTAAACTGGCGCTGCGCGAGTACGATTTTATTCAGCTAATATTTTATGTGTCGGCAGTAACCGTGGTGCTGCTGTTTTTTGTTTTGGTAGCACAACGAAAAACACATTTAATTTTTAAACAAACCAAACGCGAATGGTTGTATTCGCTGTTAATGGGAGCTTTTAATCCGCCACTTTATTACCTCGTTTTGTTTAAAGCCTATTCCTTGCTTCCGGCGCAGGTGGCGCAACCGCTTAATATGATCTGGCCCATAACGCTGGCGCTGCTTTCGGTGCCCATGCTCAAGCAGAAGATCAGCTGGATAAGTTTTGTGGCACTGCTTATCAGTTTTGTTGGTGTGTTTTTTATATCGTCGCAGGGAGGTTTCGATGGATTTCAGAATACCAATCCACTGGGCGTTGTGCTGGCAGTAGGTAGCTCAATACTGTGGTCGTTATACTGGATATTTAATGTAAAAGATACACGTGATCAGGTGGTGAAACTCTTTCTTAATTTTGCCATTGGGATGATTTACCTGGTGCCAGTTGTGGCACTATTCTCGTCGTTTAAAGTGCATTGGGGCGAGGCATTTATCGCGACCATTTACTCGGGGATTTTTGAGGTGGGAATTACTTATGTTTTATGGTTAAAAGCGATGAACCTCACCAGCAGCAACGCTAAAATCGGGAATCTGGTATTTTTTGCCCCTTTCCTGTCGCTGGTATTTATTCACCTTATTCTAAAGGAAACCATCTACTTTACAACTTTCGTTGGTTTACTGTTTATTATTTCAGGCGTGCTGGTTCAGCAACTTGATCGGAGAAAACGCAGAGCTGAAGTGGTCTCCAAAAACTAAATCCACTGAAATTTCAGCAGCTAACAACAAATTACTATTTTCATCGAATGGATAAACCGCTTCGTATATTGGGGATCGACCCCGGAACAACGGTAACCGGCTATGGTTTGGTTGAGGTGAGAGATAAAAAACCGGTTATTTTGCACATGGGAAACATTACGCCTAAAAGGTATTCCGATCATTACATGCGGTTAAAGTACCTGCACGAGCGGGCGCTGCACCTGGTAAAAGAATACAAACCGGATGTAATGGCGATTGAAGCACCTTTTTATGGTAAAAACGTACAGTCGATGTTGAAACTTGGGCGCGGACAAGGCGTATTAATGGCGGCAGCACTAATACACGATGTGCCGATTCACGAATATGCACCCTTGCTGGTAAAACAAGCAATAACCGGAATGGGGCGTGCCTCGAAAGAGCAGGTAGCTTATTTTCTGCAAAAAGTATACGACCTGAAAGACATGGATAAAGTGCTCGACGAAACCGATGCCGTGGCAGTGGCCATTTGTCATTTTATACAAATGAGCAAACCGCAAAAGTCGAAGGAGTATAAAAACTGGGGTGACTTTGTTAAAAAGAATCCGGGTAAGGTAAAATAATTCTTAGCCAAAAGCTTTTTTCAAACGATTCAATGCTTCCTGCAAAACACTTCGTGGGCAGCCAATATTCAGACGAAGAAAACCGTCGCCGCCAATTCCAAAACGTCCACCATCATTTAATGCCACTCCTGCTTTTTCTACTGTGAATTTCGCCAGCTCCTCATTTTTCATTCCGTAATCCGAGAAATCCATCCAGATCAGGTAAGTGGCTTCCGGTTTCATTACTTTAACGCGCGGCAGTTTTTCCTGGATAAAACTTTCGAGTAATTGATAATTTCCCCAAAGGTAATCCAACAGTTGACTCAGCCATTCGTCGCCGTGAGTGTAAGCAGCCTCTAAGGCCACGGTTCCAAAAATGTTACCCATGTGTAAATGCCCAACACCAATGGTGCGTTCGTAAGCCGCCAGTTTTCGTTTGTTTGGAATAATCACCAACGATGAGGTAAGTCCCGCAACATTAAATGTTTTGCTTGGCGCCATACTAACCATACAATTCTGTGCCACTTCTTCGGAAATGCTGGCAAGCGGAATATGTTTATGACCGTTATAAATTAAGTCGGAATGAATTTCATCCGAAATGATCATGATATTATTTTCCAGACAAATATCTGTCAGTGCAACCAATTCTTCGCGAGTCCAAACCATTCCGCCCGGATTTTGCGGATTACAAAGCAGCAGCAGTTTGGTATTCTCGTCGATCTTCGATTTTAGATCTTCCAGATCGAAAGTGTAGCGGCCATTTTCTTTTTTTAGTGGATTTTCGATCATTTTTCGCTTTGTGCCTTTCACGCTGTCGAAAAACGGAAAATATACCGGTGGCTGAACTACCACGCCGTCGCCCGGTTTCGAGAAACTTTCAATGGCGTAAGTCAATCCTGCAACAACGCCCGGACTGAATGAAACCCATTCTTTCTTAATGTCCCACTGATGACGCCGGCTCATCCAGTTTATCACCGCCTCGTAATACGAATCGGAACGGAAAGTGTACCCGTAAATCTCGTGCTCGGCACGCTTTTTTATAGCATCAACAATAAAGTCGGGTGTTTTAAAATCCATGTCGGCTACCCAAAGTGGCAGGGCATCGGCCGATTTGAAAAATTGCTCAAGGGCATCGTGTTTTAAACAGTTGGTTCCTTTTCGCGGAACTATTTCATCGAAATTGTATTTTTTCATGACTAATGAAAGCTATATGGTGTGTGGCAAATAATTGAGCTGCCACGATAAATTTTTGTTCGCCGAAGATAATTGAAATCTTTTTCTTGTCAATTTTTAATACGCTGAAATCGGTATCCAAGGCCAAACTCAACAACCTGTGCTTTAAACAATGGAACGGCTCTGATCATGGCAAGAGCAATAATGTTTTTGGCATAATATTTACCGCCTACTTTATAATACGCACGCGAAACATAGTTCGTCTCATCTCCTGTAAAAACACCATAAGCAGCAAGCAAACTAAGGTTGCCGAACATTACTTCGCCCTGTAAGTTTGGTCCGTACCGAAAGCTGAGATCAGATTCTCCATCGTATTTATAGTTGATTTCGGCGTATTTATTTAATGCTTCGTCGTTAATAAAATCAAATCCAACGCCAATTTTGCTGATAGGGCTTAATTGTTTGGAATAATTTACTGATGCAGCAAAAAACACAAATCGCCCATCGTAGTTTTTAACTGAATTAACACCTGTTGATGCATAAGCCCAAAATTCATTTTTTATCAGCTGGTTATTTTCTTCAAAGTGTGCCTCTTCTTTTTCTGTATGTTTTTCGAACTCATAGCCAAGTGTTATGTAATTGTTTAAGGTGTTCAATCCGAGGTTGGGCGATTTAATGAGGCCGTTTGAAAAATGGTTTAGCCCGTATGTATAACCAATGTATACCGGATGGAAAGTAAGGCGGGAATAAAATCCAAACTCTCCGGCAATATTCAAGTGGGTGCTTATAGCCTGGTTTTCCGGGTTGGTAAACTCATCGTACGTTTCAGTGAGATAGGCAAGGCCGGCTGCGCCTTTTAATCCAAGGTCGAAAAAAGTATGCCTTTTTAGAAACGATACCTGCAAAAAAGTTGTAAGTGCATGCGAATTCCCGATTACGCCATGATTATTAAACGATTTAAACGTGTAATTAATTCCATAGTTAGGGTAATTGTAAAATTTTCGCCAGTGCTGCCCGGCTTGGTTATTAAAGGTGTAACTAACGGAAAGTCCATCGACAGGACGTTCAGAGATCGGTTCAATCTTTTTTGTATGAGCTAAAACCGAGCCGGAAATATAAGAGACATCGATGCTTTCTTGCGAAAAGGAATAAACCGGGCTACCAATAAAGTAAAGTAGCGCACAGAGGAATATGATGCAGGTTTGTTTTGACTTTGGCATGTGAGGCAGCGTTTTCTGTAAGTTGTGTTCTTAATTGTTTGTAAACCCAATATTAGTGTTTTTGTACAAAAAAGAACAAATGGTTTGTGGGTTAATATCAAATTATTCCTTTTTACCTGATCGGCTTAAACATTTATTTTTTCAAGGTAATTTAATTCGCCCACTTTTTTAACTTTAAGTATAAAGTTGAAACGATTGATGTCCATACACAAATGAAAGTCGCTTTCGGGCGACCAGCTTTCGGTTGCCGGGTCGAAAAAGCGTGCACCATCTGTTTCTTTTATGTGCTGCACCATCGCCGGGAAATCGTTTGGCATTCCTTCCAGTTCATTTTTTATGTATTCGGCACACAGAGAGTCTTCTGCAGTGGGGTACTGGCAGGCAAATCCCATACAAACAAGCGAAACTTCTTCGGGTTGTGTTTTGCGTATATAGTTAATAATCGCGCCAGCATTAACAAAACTACCTGTAATTATTTCGTTGGCATTTATCGCGTTTGTAATTCCCTGCGTGCCCGAGCTGGTAGTTTGAACCATTGTTTTTGCGCTTATTACAGCATTATTAATGTGTGTTGGCGAATTGCCA
This sequence comes from uncultured Draconibacterium sp., assembly GCF_963676815.1. Lineage (NCBI taxonomy): Bacteria > Pseudomonadati > Bacteroidota > Bacteroidia > Marinilabiliales > Prolixibacteraceae > Draconibacterium > uncultured Draconibacterium sp. The sequence goes on along the minus strand of NZ_OY781365.1, from coordinate 1,658,202 downwards.
AAATCAAAACCTTGTGGTTTTTGCTCGTGTCGTTCTCCAACCAATAAGTAGTCCGGGTTATTCTTTTTCAGCTGGTAGGCAATTTGTATGTCGCCTACCGGAATAATATTTTCAACCCCTTTGGCTGTGGCATAACAAGCCGTTGAAAAAGCGCGTAGCACATCAATTATAACAGCAGTTCCTTTTGCTTCCCGTGCTCCCTTAAGAAGTTGATGTATCTTAATCTTCATTGTTAACTGTTTTTTCAAAATAAGCTAAAATAAATTTAACACAAGAAATTAAAAAATGGCACAATAATTGATAAGTCATAGTGTTAAAACTACATAAAGACTGTAAACAAGGGGTTTTTGTGTTTTTGCAACCCCGAATGTTAATCTCAATGTTAAATATTTATTCTTTAATCAATTTTTTTAATATGTTTTTCGGCATGTATGCTGTAAAACATTTATGTTTGCATTGTCAATTAATTTTTAGAGCAGAAAAAAGAAATGATTATGAAAACAATTAAAACATTATTTACAGTATTAGCGGTAGCAATTGTAGTGGTTGCTTCTGCGGTTGAGAAACCAAAAATGGATGTAGTTCCTTTGTCGGAAGATAGAGCTGTTGTTTCTATTTTGAATGGAGAGGCTGCATTGTTCGAGTTGAGTATTCATGCTGCTGATGGTGAGTTGGTATATTATAAGCAAGCTACAAAACCATCAAATGAATATCAGAAAGTATTCGATTTTACGAATTTAGAGAACGGAAATTATACCATGGATCTTCGTGTTAATGATACACGTTTGTCGAAAGAATTTGAAGTTGCATCAAAAGGAATTTTTGTTGGAGAGTCGAAAATGAGAATCGATCCTTATTTTGCCTTTTCAGGTGATGTGTTAAAGCTTACTTATTTAAACTTTGACCAGGAAAGTATGAATCTGAATATTTACGACAAGAGTGGTTTGGTGTATGAATCAAAATTAGGTAAAGAATTTAATATTGCAACCGGATTTGATCTTTCGGCATTAGAGTCAGGTCAGTACGAAGTAGTTTTGAGTTCTTTGAATAATGATTTTTCATTTAGTTTAGAGAAATAGGTTAGAAAATGTTATTGGTTTAAATGAGGCTATCAGGATTGTCCTGATAGCCTTTTTTTATTTTTGAAAAGCCGGCGTCAGAGCTGGTTTTTTTGTTTGTATTGGTTGGGTTTGTGCGGAAGTGACTTAACGGTTTGTTGTAGATATGCTAAAAATTAATTAATACAGCAATTTACACAATGGCACGAAAATTGTAATAGGTTCGATTCGAATTTCTAAAAAACAGAAAATAAGAGTATTAAGGTTGTATTAGTCGTTGATTATTAAGATTAATGTTAAATAATATTTACTTATTTAATTTTTTAAACATGTTATATGGCATATATGCTGTAAAACATTTATGTTTGTTCTGTCATTCAATGTTAAACTAAAAAACGAATGGTTATGAAAACAATTAAATTATTATCTACAGTATTGGCAGTAGCAATTGTAGCAGTTGCAACAGCCGTTGAGAAACCCAAAATGAGTGTAACTCCTTTGTCGGCTGACAGAGCAGTAATCACGATTCAAAACGAGAATGCATCGTTATTCGAGTTAAGCATTCATGCAGAAGATGGAGAGTTGGTATACTATAAGCAAACAACAAAGCCATTGAGTTCGTATCAGAAAATTTATGATTTTAAAAATCTTGAAAACGGTAACTATACAATGGATCTTCGTATAAACGACACACGTTTGCTTAAAGATTTTGAAGTAGCATCAAAAGGTATTTCTGTTGGAGAATCAAAATTAAGAATTGATCCTTACTTCGCATTTGCCGACGGTGTATTAAAACTTTCATATTTGAACTTCGATCAGGAAAGCCTTAGCTTAAATATTTACGACGAGGACGGTTTGGTATACAAAACCAGCTTGGGTAAAGACTTTAATGTAGCTTCAGGTTATGATCTTTCAGCTTTAAAAGAAGGAAAGTACGAAGTGATTTTGAGTTCATTAAACAACGATTTTTCATATAGTTTAGTTAAATAATAGATTAGAAAATGTTATTGGTTTAGATAAGGCTGTCAGAAATTTACTGATGGCCTTTTTTTTATATTTAACTTTTATTTACCCCAAATTTGATTTTTTGAGCCGGTTGTTGAGATCGGTTTTTTTTGCGTTGGTCGACGGTGGCTTGCTGTTCGTCGATAAGCCGCAAAATTGCGTAACGAATGGTGCTGTTTCGCTGTCTATTTATATAGAAAACAATTAAATAGATAAGTTATGAAAACAAAAGTTTGGGCTTTTATAGTCCTGGCATTTTTTGTTGCAGGAGCAGCAATGGCCACCGAGTTACCAAAAATGAATGTTATTCAGGTGAAAGAAAACACCGCAATGCTGGCTTATAGTTTTGCCAATGAAGCACCGTTAGAAGTAACCCTTACAAATACCGATGGCGAAATTCTTTACCACAAACAAACAGAGCACAAAGCTGAATTTAAAACCATGTTCGATTTTTCGGAACTGGGGGATGGCGATTTTTGTGTGAGTGTAAATTATGGCAACCAAAGCATGAACAGAATGGTGAGTGTTAAAGATGAAAAGATTGTGGTAAGTGATGCTACACATTGCTACGAGCCATTTTTTCGTGTAAATGACAAAAAAGTGAACGTGTCGTTTTTGAATACGTCGCACAAACCGGTATTTATTAATGTATACCACGATGGCGAGCATATTGACGGAACAAACCTGGGCCGCGAGATGAGTATTCAAACCATGCTCGATTTTGGCGATTTAAAACGAGGTACCTACGATATTGTGTTAACCGATAGTGTTAAAGATCATAAATTTACTGTAAAACTTTAGTGGACAGTGTTTTTAATCTGTAGTTGTTAACCCTTGTGTGAGGGGGTGAAAAGCTTTGCAAAATATTGCAGAGCTTTTTTTATTCCTTTCGTGTTTGTAATACGAAACATTTGTTTAACCCAAAATTAGAAGTTAACTGTGCAGGCCTGCGTTGAGGCCTTTGTAATTATTACGCAATGAATGTAATTTTAATGATAAAAGTGCACAAACAATATTAAACGATTTAATGCTTTGTAAGTCCAAGGCAGTGTTCTCATAAAATTTTATTGCATCGTGCATATTAAAATCGAAAATCTAAACAAAATTTACAAGGGAGGTAGTTACGCAGTTAACAACCTCAACCTTGAAATTCCAAACGGTATGTTTGGCCTTCTTGGGCCTAACGGAGCAGGGAAATCTACCCTGATGCGAATTTTGGTAACTTTAATGAAGCCAACAAACGGGAAAGTATATTATAACGATTACGAACTTTCAAAAAATCGTAGAGAAATTCGATCAATGTTGGGGTATCTTCCCCAGGATTTTAGTTTTTTCTCGAAATTGAAAACTTCTGAATTTCTTGATTATACTGCACGTTTAGCCGGAATGAAGAGTGGGGCAGCACGCCGAAGCGCTGTGGATCAAATGCTTGAAGAAGTGGGCTTGTTTGAAGTGCGCGACAGAAATGCAAATAAACTTTCGGGAGGTATGAAACGTCGTTTGGGAATTGCCCAGGCACTAATAAATGATCCGAAAATTATAATTGTTGATGAGCCAACAACCGGCCTCGACCCCGAAGAACGTATCAGGTTTCGAAACCTGCTTTCTACCATTAGTACCCGCGATGTAATTATCATCCTGTCAACACACATTGTTGGCGATATATCTAGTACCTGCGATAATATGGCGCTGCTAAACCAGGGGAAACTGGCTTTTTCAGGATCGCCCGAGCAGCTTGTAAAAGAAGCAGAAGGACATGTTTGGCTAATTGAAGCCACCGAACAGGAATACATGGAGATAAATGAGAAATACCCTGTAATTTCTACCATACCGATTGATGGAGGTTGGGAAGTACAGGTTGTTGCCGATGAAATAAACGGTTACCAGGGTAAACCCATGGATCCGAATTTAGAGCACGCATATGTGCACTTTATGGAAAACAAACTAAACCAATGGTCTAACGCTTAAATCCGGAATAATGATTTCGTTACACAATATATTTTCGATAGCAAAATACGAGCGGAAAACACTTTTTCGCAGTTGGTTTTTTCGCATATTTAGCATTCTGTCGTTGCTGGTACTGTTCGGAATGAATTTCGGAATGGTGATTGAAGGTGGCGGCGGCGAAGGATGGGCAATTCGGGCTATTCCTAGTGCCATTCCCTATTTCAATTTGTTAATTCTTAACGTGGCACAGGCAGTAATTGCTGTTTTCCTGGCATCAGATTTCTTAAAACGCGATAAAAAACTGGATACTACCGAGGTAATTTATATGCGCTCGATGACCAATGGCGAATATGTAATTGGAAAAACGCTTGGTAACATGCAGGTTTTTATGATACTTAATGTTGCCGTTGTAATACTTGCGCTGGTTTTTAATGCACTTGCCAAAGGTACTCCCATCGATTGGGTTTCATATGCAGTGTATTTGGTACTGATTAGTATTCCAACCCTTGTTTTTATTATGGGGTTGTCGTTTTTGTTGATGAGTGTAATTCGTAACCAGGCCATAACTTTTGTTTTGGTATTGGGGTACATTGGTATTACCCTCTTTCTGCTGCAGGCAAAATATTATTACATTTTCGACTACATGGCTTTTAGCATCCCGATGCTAAGTTCTGATATAGTTGGTTTTGGTAATTTGGCTGTAATTCTAATTCACCGTGGTATATATTTTGGTCTTGGTGCCGGATTTATTTTCCTTACTATTTTCTTACTGAAACGTTTGCCACAGTCGGAAACAATGACCTATGTTTCACTGATTTTTAGCATTGTATTTATTGGCGGCGCCGGATATTTGGCCTACAATCATATAAATAGTTTCAAGAAAACTGAGGCTTTACGAGCCGATATTATTGAACTTAATAACGAATACGTTAGCGAACCTTTAGCAGACGTGCTTTCGCATGATATCGTACTCGATCATCAAGGCGAATCGTTGAGTGTTCAATCAGCAATGATGCTAAAAAACAACATGCAGCAGCCTCTTTCAAAATTGATTTTCAGCCTGAACGCAGGACTGAAGATTAGCGATTTGAAAGTTGGTGGAAAAACGCTTCCGTTTGTTCGCAAAGATCATTTAATTATAATTTCTGACCAGGTAAATCTGCAGCCCGGTGATAGTGTACAGGTTGAATTCTCTTACGATGGCACCATCGACGAAGCATATTGTTACCTTGATATTGAAGAAGAAAAACGGCAGGAAAAATACGGACAGTTTGTATTGAATGTTGATAAACGCTATGCATTTGTAACGCCTGATTATGTGTTGCTTACACGCGAAGCAAACTGGTATCCGAAAGTTGGAGTTACCTATAGTTCTGAAGATGTAAGCTGGTACAAACCCGAGTTTGTGGACTATAGCTTAACTGTAAAAACTGCCGAAGGATTACGGCCGGTTTCTGAAGGAGAGATGACAGAAGTTGCGGCTGGAGAATTCCATTTTGAACCCAAAACTCCTTTAACCCAGCTTTCGCTGGCAATAGGCCGTTATCAATTAAAAAGTTTCACGCACAACGATTTTCAGTTTGGAGTATGGTTGATTGAAGGACATGATTATTTCAGCGATGCTTTCCCCGAGTCGAAAGATACTTTAGCTTCGGTTGTTTACGAACGTTTCCAGGATTTTAAACGTGGCTATAATTTAGAGTATAATTCTGATCAAATTGCTTTAGTTGAAGTTCCGGCACAGTTTAAAACCTACGAACGAATGTGGACATCGGTGCAGGAAGTTATTCAGCCCGGGCAAATATTAATTCAGGAAAAAGGATACATGTTCCGCGAAGCCGATTTTGAACAACAAAAAGAACGTATGGGACGTTGGAGAGGTCGTGGCGGCGGTGCCGAAATGACTGATGAAGACAAAGAATTGCGTGTGCTTGGACAGTTTCTGGAGAAATTTACTGAAGAAAATGAAACCAACAGGCAATGGTCGAGAGGCGAAATGAGTATGGAGCAATTGCCAAATCCGTATTTTATTTTTCCGTGGTTATACAATTTCCAAAATAACATTCAATCGGATAAATGGCCGATTACCAACCGGGTTTTCGAGGCTTATCTAAAAAGCCAAACTACTGATATGCGATCGCTGTTTATGAGTAGCATGAGTGGCGAAAGTCCGGAGATTATGGCAAATATTGCTTTGCAGGATTATTCTTTCCAGGAAATTCTTGCCGATCCGGATCAGAGCGAAATTGTAAACGATGTAATTAAACTGAAAGGTGATGTACTTTTCTCCACTATAAAACTAGAGGCCGGTGAAGAAGATTTTGAAGATTTTCTGCGAGGGGTGCTGGAAAAATACAAATATCAGAATATTTCGTTTGAGGAATTTGACGAAGAGATTAAAGCCAAATTTGGTATTGAGTTGGAGCCAATGATGAACAGTTGGTTTAAAGCCAAATCTCTTCCGGGTTATCTTGTTTCTCCAATAAAAGGAGTGAAAGTAAAATCGGGAGATGCCATGAAAACCATGATCTCGCTGAAAGTTACCAATTTCTCGGATGTTGATGGTTTAATAAAATTGACTTTCCGTCTTTCCGGTGGCGGCGGAGGCGGCGGCAGAGGTTTTGGCCCTCCAGGAATGGGATCGGAAGATACAGTAGACAAATTAATAGAGTTAACTGCCCACCAGACTAAAGAATTGAGCTACTTGTTTGATGGTACTCCACGCATGGTTGTATTTAATTCTCTGACATCGAAGAATGTTCCGCAAACTTATATGGAAATGTTCCGCGAAGTGGAAGAAGACTTAAAAGCCAGACCTTGGGAAGGAGAGCGAATAAGTAATACTCCTGTTCAAACAAAATTGCCTAACGAAGCGATTGTGGATAACGAGGATCCTGGTTTTGAAGTGACAGAAAACCATCAGGTTAGCTTGCTCGAAAAACTCATTGTGAAAGAAGAAGAGACAAAACAAAAATATTCAAGCGTAAACTGGTGGAGGCCTCCAATTAGCTGGACCGCCACTACCAGCGACGAGTTTTACGGCGAGTATGTTCGCTCAGCTTACTATATAAAAGGAGGAAACGGCGAACAGATTGCCCGCTGGAATGTGCCGGTAAAAGAAGCCGGGTATTACGATGTGTTTTACCACTTTTATAAAGGTCGGGGATTTGGCCGAAATCGTGGAGAGGAAAAAGGAAGTTTGAACTTTATCATTCACGCCGACGATGGAGATGAAGAAGCTTTTCTTGATTCGCAGAGTGCCGAAACCGGTTGGGTACATTTGGGATCGTTTTATTTCTCATCAGACAAAGCGGTTATTGAATTAACGGACAAAACCGAGTTGCGAATGATATATGCCGATGCGGTAAAAATCGTGGAATTATAAAAAATAAATCAACATAGATGATGAAAACAAAAATCAAACTTATGCAAAAGCTGGTAATTGCCATTGTAGTGGTGGCCTCTGCAACTTTTGCTGTTCAGGCACAAGAGGCCTTAACCCTTGAAAGGGCATTAAGTATAGCCGAAACGGGAAGCCCCGATTTGAAATTGTCGTTATTAAACCTCGAACGTTACCAGAAAAACCTGGAGGCACAACGCGCTGCATTAAAATCGAGATTCTCGTTGCAGGTTGATCCGGTAAATTACAGCAAGCAACGACGTTTTGATAACCGTGTTTCAGAATGGTACACCAACGAGAATTTTGAAACCAGGACCTTGTTCACCGTAGCTCAGCCAATTTTAATAACCGATGGTACCGTATCGTTGACCAACGAGTTTGGATGGTCGAGCAATAATTCTTCTTCAACAAATTTGGAGAGTGAGGTATTTTTTAATAACCTGTATTTAAATCTGAATCAGCCGTTATTTACCTACAATACCCTGAAACTTGAGTTGAAGGAATTGGAGCTGAATTTTGAAAATGCCCGAATAAGTTACGCCATGCAGTACTTAAACCTCGAGCGAAATGTAACCGAATTTTTCTATAACGTTTATATGGCGCAAATGAATTTGACGATTGCAAAAGACGAGCTGGCGAACACTCAAAACAGTTACGATATAATTAAAAATAAAGTTGAAGCCGGTTTAGCTGCTAAAGAGGAAGAGTACCAGGCCGAACTGAACCTGGCAACTGCAAAATCTACTTTGCAAAACAATGAGGTATCTTTTGAAAATGCCAAAGATCAACTGAAATTATACCTCGGCATGGATCTTTTTGAAGACATAATGATTCTGGCCGATGTTAGCGTAAACCCTGTTCCTGTTGATTTGGACAAAGCCATTGAGAACGGTCTGGAATCGAGAATGGAATTGCGCCAGCGCGAAATTGACGTGGAAACCAGTCAGTTCGATCTTATTCGTACCAAAGCACAAAATGAATTCAGGGGAGATATGAACCTGCGTTTTGGTATAACCGGCGATAATAAAGATTTGGGTAATATTTATCAAAATCCAACTAAAAGCCCGTCGGTGGGTATTAGTTTTAATATTCCAATCTTCGACTGGGGCGAGCGTAAAGCACGTATCGCAGCAGCCGAAGCAGCAATCGAGTCGCAAGAGTTGAACCTGAATGAAGAAAAGAAACAAATTGTTGTTGACATTCGCCAGGTATACCGTAATATTCAAAACCAACTTAACCAGATTGAATTGGCGAAGCAAAATGAGCGCAATGCGCAGTTAACCTACGAAATTAACCTCGAGCGTTACGAAAATGGCGATCTTACAGGTATGGATTTAAACTTGTATCAAAACCAGCTGTCGTCGCAAAAAGTTGCATTAAGCCAGGCACTTATCAACTATAAAATTGAATTACTTAACCTTAAAATACAGTCGTTGTACGATTTCGAAAAGAATGAAGCCATTATTCCATCCGAGTTGTATATGACCGATAATCAAGAATAAACCTGAAAATTATACCAAAATGAAGCATATAAAATTACTTATCCTGTTAGGTGTTGTTGTTGCAGCAATGTCTTGTAACAACCAAACCGGTTCTGAATCAACTGAGTTAGCTGTTCCTGTTTCAGTTGAAAATATTAAACTTAAAAGCATTCAACAATTTGTAAGCACTACCGGAACAGCAAAAGCCGTGTACGAAACAGAACTGAGTTCTGAAATTGAAGGAAATTACATTTTGCAGACCAACCCAAAAACGGGGCGCAAATTTCAATTGGGCGACCGTGTTGAAAAAGGGCAGGTTATTGTAAAACTTGAGAATGCAGAATACCTGAATGGTTTAAATATTGAGTCGACAAAACTGAACCTTGAAATTTCGGAGCAGGAATACGAAAAACAAAAATCGTTGTACGAAAAAGGAGGTGTTACATTGCTCGAAATGCGTAACTCTGAAGTGTCGATGATTACCGCTCAGAATAATTTTGAGAGTGCCGAGATTCAGTTGGCAAAAATGCAGGTTGTGGCTCCTTTCTCCGGAATTATCGTTGCGCTGCCATACTACACCGAAGGCGTTCGTGTGTCGGCCGGCGAAAGTATGGTTAGCCTGATGAGCTACAACAAAATGTATGTTGAAATTAACTTGCCCGAGAAAAATATTTCGGATGTAACCACCGGACAGGAAGTAATGATTACAAACTATACGCTTACAGAAGATACGCTTACCGGACATGTTACCGAGTTGTCGCCAATTATCAGCGACGAAACACGCACATTTGCAGGTAAACTCGAAATTGATAATCCAGAGCTAAAACTACGCCCCGGAATGTTTATAAAAGCCAACATTATTACTGCCCAAAAAGACAGTGCTGTAGTTATCCCGAAAGATGTGATTATGACCGGTTCGCGCGGAAAATATGTATTTATTGTTGGACGTAACAGCGCCGCCAACGATCGTCGAATCACCACAGGTATTTCAAATCAAGATGAAATTGAAGTTATTGAAGGCCTCAGCCAGAACGACCGTTTGATTATAAAAGGATTTGAAACACTCCGCGATAATTCAAAAGTGAAAGTGATTTTATAGTGTAGCCGGTAAAACAAAGACAAATCAGTTATGAAAAAATTAACGCAATTTTCTGTCGATTACCCGGTTACCGTTTTAATGGTGGTGCTTGGCGTTTTGTTGCTGGGCTACATTTCGTACGATAAATTGGGGGTCGATCTCTTTCCCGATCTGAATTCGCCCCGCATTTTTGTGGAAGTGACTTCGGGCGAGCGACCTCCGGAAGAAATGGAGCAGCAGTTTGTTGAAAACATCGAAGCTCTTGCCATTCGCCAGTCCGACGTAATTCAGGTAACATCTTCTTCACGGGTAGGATCGGCACAAATAACAGTAGAATACGCCTGGAATAAAGATATGGATGAAGCTTTTCTCGACCTGCAAAAGGCCTTGAATACGCTTACCCAAAACTCTGATATTGACGAACTGCAGATCACTCAACACGATCCGAACACGACTCCGGTAATGATAATTGGGCTGAAGCACAACGAAATTACCAACATGAACGAGCTGCGTAAAGTTGCTGAAAACTACGTGAGAAACGAGTTGGTTCGTTTGGAAGGCGTAGCCGAGGTAGAAATATCGGGACAGGAAGAGAGTGAAATAGTTATTGAAACCGATATTTACCGGCTTGATGCGCAGGGTCTGACCATGGATGAGGTGGCGTCGCGCATTCAGAATTTTAACCGCAACGTTTCAGGTGGACAAATCACCGATATGGGCACACAATACATTGTAAAAGGTGTATCGATGTTGCAAACCGTTGAGGATTTTGAGAATCTGATTGTTGGTTATAAAGCTGTAAGCAGCACCGAAACAACTACAACTACCAATCAAAACCGGGTTGCAATGGCTCCGGTTTATTTAAAAGATGTGGCTGCGGTTTCTATCGGTAATAAAGAACCAACCAACATTGTTCACATAAATGGCGAACGTTGTTTGGGGCTTTCCATTTATAAAGAAACAAAATTCAATACGGTAAATGCGGTTGAGCAAATTAACGAAGCATTGGTTGATATTGAAAAAGCACTTCCGGGCTACGAATTAATTGGCGTAACCAATCAGGGCCGCTTTATCAGCAGTGCGATTGGCGAAGTGCAGGAAACTGCTTTGCTGGGTATTTTGCTGGCAATTGTTGTTTTATTTGTTTTCCTGCGCCGATTCGGAACTACACTGATTGTTAGTGTTGCTATACCAATCTCGATTGTGGCCACTTTCAACCTAATGTATTTCAACCATCTCACAATAAATATTATGACTTTGGGAGGGCTCGCGCTGGGTGCGGGTATGCTGGTTGATAATGCCATTGTGGTTCTTGAAAATATTTTCCGAAACCACGAAAACGGCATGAGTGTAAAAGATGCGGCAATTAACGGAACTGCCGAAGTTGGCGGGGCAATTACAGCATCAACGCTTACAACAATCATCGTTTTCTTACCGATTGTTTATTTACACGGTGCTTCAGGTGAGTTATTTAAAGATCAGGCCTGGACGGTAGCATTCTCGCTACTTTCGTCGTTGGTAGTGGCCATCTTTTTAATCCCTATGATGTACCACCGGTTCTATCGCAACAAAAAATCTCCGATGAAATCAAAATCGGTAAAAGTTGGCGGTTATGGCCGTTTCTTATCAAAAGTAATCGATGCCAAGTGGATGGTAATAATTATCGCAACCGTAGCGATTGGTGGAGCGGCATTGCTTATTCCGCAAATCGGTACCGAATTTATGCCAAAAACTCAAACGCACGAGCTTACTGTTAATCTGAAATTGCAGGAAGGAACAGAGTTAGAGCGCACCGAATCGACAGTGAGAAATCTGGAAGGTATTTTAATGGATTACCTGGGCGATAATTTAGATAAAATTTATTCGCAGGCTGGTCCGTCTTCAAGTATCTCGGGCGATCAAAATGCTGTTTTCGAAGGTGAAAATACAGCAGAGCTGAAAGTTATACTTAAACCTGAATCAACTATTTCAACCGAAAGTATTGTAAAAACTCTTGATCAGTTAACGGCTAATATCGAGGGACTTGAAGTTAGCTTCTCACAGGAAGAAAGTGCACTTCAGTCGATTCTTGGAACCGATGAAGCTCCTGTTGTGGTTGAGGTTCGTGGCGAAGAACTGGATGAAATTGAACGGGTTGTTAACCAGGTGAAAGAAAAAATGCAGGGAGTTAACGGACTTTTCAATATTCAAACATCCATTGAAGATGGTGCACCGGAGGTGGAAATTCATGTTGACCGTATGCGCGCCGGAATGTACAATGTTGATATCAGCAGTGTAATTACACAAATGCAGGATCAGTTGCAGGGTAAAGATGCTGGCGAACTGGAACGTAGTGGCGAAATGCAGGATATTACAATTAAAGTTCCCGAGAAAAGTATCGATGAAATCGGTTCATTGATAATCACATCGGGCGACCAGGTTTTCCGATTAAGCGAAATAGCCGATATTAGTTACGGCGTATCGCCAAAAGAAATTTTCAGAAGGAATCAAAACCGTATAGGAAAAGTTACAGCACAGTTGGAAGACGGTATTCCGTTGGATCACGTGGCAAACGATATTCGATTGCAAACAGCAAGTATTGATCTATTACCTGATTACCGAATCATGGTAACGGGTGAAGAAGAAAAACGCCAGGAATCGTTGACTAACCTCACTTTTGCCTTGCTGCTTTCGATTGTGTTGGTATATATGGTGCTGGCTTCTCAGTTCGAGTCGCTTATTCACCCGTTTACCATTCTGTTAACTATTCCGCTGGCAGTTGTGGGTAGTGTTCTCATCTTCTTTATTCTCGGAAAAACGTTCAACATAATGGCCATTATAGGGGTGATTATGTTGGTGGGTATTGCCGTAAACGACTCGATCATTCTGGTCGACCGGATCAATCAGCTCATCCGTGAAGGAGTGGAACGAAAACAAGCTATTCTGCAAGCCGGACAGCAACGTATACGGCCAATTGTAATGACCAGTTTAACAACCATATTAGCCCTTTTACCACTTACCATAGGTTTTGGCGAAAGTGCATCGCTGCGTTCGCCAATGGCACTGGCAGTGGTTGGCGGTTTGGTAACTTCAACTTTACTTACGCTTATTGTAATCCCTTGTGTTTACGATGTTTTAGATAGGGTGAGGAGTGTTTTTGTGAAAGAGAAAAAGCTGGCAGTTTCTGATAATTAAGGGATGATTTGAAGATGTTTGACGAAGAAATAAAGGTTTTGAGGAACAAGTTAAAGTTAGTCGTAAAAACTTTCGACCTGGTGCTTCAACCCAATGCTTCGGTCTTCGGTCTTCAGTCTTCCAACTAATTTTTTGCAAATGAAATTCATTATCAACAGAAAAATATTCATCAGTATGCTGTTTTTGGGATTAACCATGTTGGGTTATATCTCTTACAAACAGTTGCCGGTGGAACTCATGCCAAATGCCGAGCTCCCGATGCTGTTCGTACAGATTCAGTCGCGGATTGAGGTGGACCCGAGCTACCTGGAAAACCAGGCGGTTATTCCGGTTGAAGGAGCGATTGGGACAATGGAAGGCATTGAAGATATGGAGTCGTTTATTAACAACCGTTCGGCATCCATACAGGTAAATTTTAAACAGAACGTCAACTTTAAATACACTTTCCTGAAACTACAGGAAAAGATTGACCTCATTGCTGAGGAACTCGACGATAACTTCGTTGTAACAGTTAACCGTGTTGACCTCGATCAGCTCACCAACCAGTTTATGGAACTGCAAATTCGTGGAAGCGGAGGAGTTGATCGTGTGCGTAATATCGTTGACCAGGAAGTTACTGCCCAAATGGAAAACATCGACGGTGTGGCTTCGGTATCGGTTTACGGTGGTAAAGAGCGTTCGATTGAAGTAACATACGATGCAGGTGCCTGCGAGGCATACGGAATTACGCCGGCACAAATTCAGAGTGCTATCTCCGGCAATTCTACTAACCGAACATTTACCGGTTACCTGCACGATGCGCAAAAGCAATATTTTGTACATGTTACTGCTGAATACGATAAAGTTTCGGATATCGAAAATATTGTTGTAGCCGATGGCCCGATTTATTTAAAAGATGTAGCTGATGTATTTTTTGGCGTAAAAGAAGAGACATCAATTAGTCGTATAAACGGATTAGATGCAGTTTCGATGAGCCTGGTGAGTGATTCGCAGGCCAATCTTATCGAACTGTCGCATAACGTGCAGGAAGAGATTGCCGAATTAAACAGAAAACTTGCAGCCAAAGATGTACAAATCGTGGTTCAGACCAACCTGGCCGAAACCATGGAGAAAAATATCGATCAGATTATTGATTTGGCATTGGTTGGAGGTTTACTGGCCATTTTTGTACTATGGATGTTCCTGAAAAATCTGCGCATTGTTTCATTTATTGCACTGGCCATTCCAATATCGGTTTTCACTGCATTTAACCTGTTTTATGCCTTTAATATTTCGCTGAACAGTTTAACACTGGTTGGTCTTGTTTTGGCCATTGGTATGCTGCTCGACAATAGTATTGTGGTGCTCGAAAATATTTATCGGCTCTCCGGGAATAAGGTCAGCCCGGAGCAGGCAGTAACGCAGGGTACTAAAGAAGTTTGGCGCTCGATTGTAGCTGCAACACTAACTACTGTAACAGTATTCCTGCCATTTGTTTTCTCTACCGATTACATGGTGAAACTGCTTGGTAACCATGTTGGTGTATCCATTATTTCCACGCTGATTGTTTCGTTATTTGTGGCCTTGTTGCTAATTCCAATGGCAGCACATTTGTTGCTTCGTGGTAAACGACAGCACAACGTATTTTACGAAAAGGTAACCACCAATAACCGCATTATACAAATTTATATTCTGCTGCTAAAAGCCAGTATGCGCGTGCCGGCACGTACCATAATTGGTGCGTTGGTATTCTTCTTTTTAACCGTATTTATTGTGTTGGCAATTAGTGTTACCAACTTGCAGGAGGTTGAAGAAGAGCAATTCAATGTATACGTTACCATGCCAACCGGAACAACTTTGGAGGCTACTGATAAAGTGGTTGCTGATGTTGAAAGCCGTTTGGAGGATATTGCTGAAAAGCAGGATCTGTCGGCAAATATAGAGGCTGAAGAAGCAATTCTAACATTCATTCTTCGCGAAGATTATAAAGATATTGATGACCGAACGATTGCCGAAATTAAAAATGATGTTGAGGAACGCATTGGCAATGTTTCACAAGGAGAAGTAAGTCTTGAAGCACCAACATCAAGTGCAAGTTTCCGTGGCGGCGGCGGCGGCCGTTCCGGAACGCAAGGTTTCCAGCAGTTTATGGGAATTGGATCGAACCAGGAACGCGTGGTTATTAAAGGCGAAAACTTTGAGGTAATGAAAGGTGTGGCAGAAGATCTGCTTTATTACATCGAAGACCTGGAATCCATTCGCCGGGCAAATATCAGCGTGTCGAATAACCGACCCGAAGTACACATGTATTTCAACCAAATGCTGCTTACCGAGTATGGAATTACGCTTCAAAATATTATGTCGGAGCTGGGAACGTTTACACGCGAGTTTACCTCGGGTGTGAATTTCAAACAGGGAACAGACGAATACGAAATTGTAATAAAAGAAAAATTGCCCGATGGTGTTGACGAAGAAGATGATACGAAAGGAATTGAAGACCTTCGTCGCCTGCAGGTTAGCAATGCCCAGGGTGCCACTTACGATATGGACGAACTGGCTGATATGGTGTATGCCGAAGGTATGGCCAGCGTTACGCGCGTAAACCAGGAAAAACAAATTGAATTAACCTACAGTTTTGTTGACGAAGCCAGCGAATCGAATGATTTGCTTGAAGCTTATCGTCTTGAAATTGACGATATTATTGGCGCCTACAAACTGCCTTCGGGAGTTGCTGTTGAGGTGATTCACGAAGAAGATCAGTATGCCGAATTTAAGTTTCTGATTGCTGCGGCTTTCATCCTTATTCTAATGATTTTGGCATCGGTTTTCGAATCGGTATCAACACCGTTTGTGCTGATTTTCTCTATTCCGCTGGCTGCTATCGGATCATTCCTGGCACTTATTTTTACAGGGAACAGCCTGTTCAATGCTAACACATTAATGGGCTTTATTATTCTGATTGGAGTGGTGGTGAACAACGGGATTATCCTAATTGATTACACCAACATACTCCGAAAACGTGGATTCCGGAAATCGCGTGCTTTAATGGCCGCAGGGCTTTCGCGTGTTCGCCCGATTTTGATTACGGCAATTACAACTATTGTTGCCTTATTTCCGCTGGCAATGGGACAGGCTGAATATGTTGGAGCCATTGGTGCTCCGTTTGCAATTACGGTAATTGGTGGTTTGGCATTAAGTACGCTGCTTACTTTGGTTTTCATTCCAACTTTGTATGCCGGAATGGAAAATGCGCTCGATTGGATTAAGTCCTTGCATCTTGGCCTAAAACTGGGAATGCTGGCTGTGTTTATACTTGGAGCCATTTTTATCTACCTGAAAGTGGATAGTTTTGTTTGGCAATTGCTCGACTTTGTTTTGCTTATTGTTTTAGTACCTGGTGTTGTAGCCTTTACCATGACCAGCTTGCGGCAGGCCAGCGAAAAGGTTGTGGACGAAAATGAACCCATTAGGATTAAAGTACAAAGACTGGTAAAAATTTACGACCGCGACTCACGTTTTATGCGCGAGTGGAAATCGGGATTAAAAATTCGTGAACGTGCCGGTTTGACAAAAGATTATAAACACCTACGCGATTTTTCAGATCTCATCTGGCAGGTACCATTGTTTATTTTCGTTACTTATTTTACCTTCTTCTACATTGAAAGTCATTTGTGGATGTGGGTATTGTCGCACGGAGTATTCTTCTTCCTGTTCTTGCTGCGAGTGCCACTAAATCAGGTACTCATAAACAAATATGAAGCAACAGGCAAGACTTTTTATCTTAAATTGAATAAGTGGATTTACAACACGCTGTTTTGGATTGTGCCATTGGTTTTCCTTTTCTACTTCTTCAGAGATTGGGACAACCTGGGTATGGTAATTTTCATAGCAATTATCTGGTATATTCTGTTGGTGTTCTATGCAACGGCAGAGTACATCCACAATAAAGATGTAAACATTGCCCGTATTGAAGGGCGTTTTGGAGGTTTGCGCCGTGGTTACTTCAACATGGTTCGGCAAATTCCGGTTATCGGAAAACGCAAAAAACCTTTCCGGGCGCTGAACGGTGTTACGCTGGAAATTAAAACCGGTATGTTTGGTTTACTTGGACCAAACGGTGCCGGTAAATCAACCATGATGAGGATTATTACCGGAGTGCTCGAACAGAGTTACGGTAAAATCTGGATTAACGGAATGGATACGCAAAAGTACCGCGAAGAATTGCAGGGATTGATTGGTTATTTGCCACAGGCTTTTGGTACTTACGAAAATATGTCGGCCTGGGAATTTCTCGATTATCAGGCAATTCTGAAAGGTATAAAAGATACCAAAACCCGCGAAGACCGCTTGGAATATGTACTAAAAAGTGTGCATATGTGGGAACGCCGCAAAGATAAAATTGGCGCATTCTCGGGCGGAATGAAACAACGTATTGGTATTGCACAAATTCTGCTGAATCTGCCGCGTATTTTGGTGGTTGACGAACCTACCGCCGGTCTCGACCCACGCGAGCGTATTCGTTTCCGGAACTTGCTGGTAGAGCTGAGCCGCGAGCGGATCGTAATTTTCTCGACACACATTATCGAGGATATTTCGAGCTCGTGTAACCAGGTAGCAGTAATTAACCGCGGTAACCTGAAATATTTCGGAACACCAAACGATATGGTTAATATGGGTAATAATTTTGTTTGGCAGTTCTCGGTTCCGGCCAAGGAATTTGATAATATGGCCAATAAACAAATGATTGTTCACCATATGCGCGATGGCGAAAATATTAAGTTGCGTTGTTTGGCTAAAGAAAAACCCGCGCCCGACGCTGTTAGTGTATTGCCAAATCTTGAGGATGCTTATTTGTGTTTGTTAAAAGACTTTGTTTAAGGAATTATGGAAAGACAATTCGATATAAAAAACAGGCTGTATATTTTGATAAAAATGATACGGTATAATTTAAGAATCATCTTTGCCAACCGGTTTATTTGGTTTTTAGTAGCAGCACTTGCATTCTTTTTGTTTTTTGCCATTCAAACCGTTTATAATGGCGGCTCCATGTCGGAAGATGTGGTGTATACACTACTAATATTTCCCGGCGTTTTACTTATTTTCTATCCGTCGGTTTTTGGTATACAAAACGATGATGATTCGCGAATGCTGGAAATTCTTTTCGGAATTCCGAACTACCGCTATAAAGTATGGCTGGTGCGTTTGGTAATGATTTATACGCTTGTATTTGTTATTATTTTCCTTTTTTCAGCTTTGGCTTCAGTGTTACTGTATAAAATAAACCTGCTGGAAATGTCGTATCAATTAATGTATCCGATTATATTCTTAGGGTCGATGGCTTTTATGTTCTCAACTGTTGTTAAAAACGGGAACGGAACGGCGGTAACGATGGTTTTAATTGGTGTAGCGCTGCTAATTTTACGCGAAGACGTGATGCAGGGCACGCAGTGGGATGTTTTCTTGAATCCTTTCGAAATCCCGAATAACCTGAATGAAGTGATTTGGATAGGAATCATTCGGAAGAACCGTATTTTTATGGGAATAGCCACATTGGTGTTTGTTCTGTACGGCCTCTTTAATTTACAGAAACGTGAAAAGTTTGTTTAAGCAATAAAAGTGATGCCCTTGCATTAAGTGAGGGTGTCACTATTTTCCCATCTCTAATTCCCAAAAACTCTTAACTTTGCACCGCAATTTTTAAAACTTTACAGTTAAGCAATGGAAAGAAGAGAAGTGGAAATAATGGCGCCCGTAGGATCGTACGAATCGTTGATGGCGGCCATTCAGGGAGGAGCTGGATCGGTTTATTTTGGTGTGGAAAACCTGAATATGCGTTCGCGCTCGTCGAACAATTTCAATCTCGACGACCTTCGTAAAATTGTAAAAATTGCTACAGAGAATAAGGTAAAAACTTACCTTACCATGAACGTGGAAATTTTTGATGGCGAACTGGATAAAATGCACGAAGTTATCGATGCCGCCAAAGAAGCCGGTGTTTCTGCAGTAATTGCTGCCGATGTTTCGGTAATTCAATATGCGCGTTCCATAGGTCTCGAAGTTCATATTTCTACGCAGGTAAATATTACCAATATCGAGGCCGTAAAGTTCTATTCCAACTTTGCCGATGTGGTGGTGCTGGCGCGCGAAATGAACCTGGGGCGTGTTTGGGAAATCAGTGACCAGATTAAAAAGCAAAATATTACCGGGCCAAACGGCGAACTGATGAAAATTGAAATGTTTGTGCACGGTGCTTTGTGTATGGCTACCAGTGGTAAATGTTACCTGAGCTTACACGAAATGAACTCGTCGGCAAACCGGGGTGCCTGCTTGCAAACCTGCCGCCGTGCCTACACCGTAACCGACAAAGAAACCGGTGCCGAACTGGAGATCGACAACGAGTATATTATGTCGCCCAAAGATTTGAAAACCATTCATTTTCTGAATAAAATACTCGATGCCGGTGTTTCGGTACTTAAAATCGAGGGCCGTGCACGGTCTCCCGAATATGTAAAAACCGTTGCACAATGCTACCGCGAGGCTGTTGATGCGTATTTCGATGAGTCGTTTACCGAAGAGAAAGTGGAAGATTGGAACAACCGTTTGCAAACCGTGTTTAACCGCGGATTTTGGGATGGTTATTACCTTGGTCAGCGACTGGGTGAGTGGAGTAAAAACTACGGCTCGAGAGCAAGTAAACGCAAGTTGTATATTGGGAAATGTACCAACTATTTCAAAAAAATAGGAGTGGCCGAATTTAAGCTCGAAACCAATAACCTGAAAGTTGGCGATGAGATAATAATAACCGGCCCCACAACAGGCGTATTTCAAACAAATGTTAGCGAAATCCGTTTTGATTTGCAGCCGGTTGAGGAGGGTTTTAAAGGGCAACGAATTTCTGTACCCATTGATGCTGTAACCCGCAGAGCAGATAAACTTTTTAAAGTTGTTGATGCCTCGCAAGTAAAAGAGCGAAAGTAGTTTTTGTTTTACTTTGTTTCTTTTTTTGACAAAATCGGCTTAACTTATACGCTGTAAGTCAAAGAAATGGATGTAAGAAGATTGCTATTATTTTGTTTGCTGCTTGTTGTTTCAACGTTTGCTGCTAAGGCACAACTAATTGGATTCCGGTTAGCAGCCAATTCAGGTATGCATATTTCGGAGCTCGGAAATTCTGATGTTCCCCACCCCGATGCGTTATTGTTGTCGCCACCAACCAGCAGCGAAAAATTTACGCCACAACTATCGGCAGGTTTCGAGGGTGAAGTTTTATTTCAGGTTACCGAAAAAACTTATTTTGGGGTAGAGCTGGATTATTCTCACCTCAAAGGATTTAACGATGATCCGCCTGTTTTTAATTATTTTCTGACTCCTTACTTTCAGTACTACCAGGATGAGTTTTATATTACTCCGCTTGAATACAACACGCGTTTGTTTAACCTGGCCGTTAATTACAAATACTTCTTTATGCCCGACAAAACTTTTACACCTTT
Organism: uncultured Draconibacterium sp.; assembly: GCF_963676815.1. NCBI lineage: Bacteria > Pseudomonadati > Bacteroidota > Bacteroidia > Marinilabiliales > Prolixibacteraceae > Draconibacterium > uncultured Draconibacterium sp. The sequence continues at coordinate 1,637,590 of NZ_OY781365.1, read as the reverse complement.
TGTAAAACTTACCGGTGTTGTAGCGTTTGTAAGAACGGATTTAATGTACCGCGAATTACCCGATCCGGATTTGGAATGGAATATTTTGTACTCGAGAGGAACAAAAAACAGCGAGCAGGATAGTTGGCCGGCGTTTCATATTGGCGGCGGAATTGGTTTTGATTATGCGATTAGTGATAAATTACTCGTTGAAGTTGACGGAACATTTACGGTTCTGAATTCAGGAATTATTGATGGAGTTCCGAATTTTACGTACGAGCAGGAAGAAGGTGTTGATTTGCTGAGATATAACCGTCGTTTGTCGTTAACAGCTCAGGTAAGTGCCGGCTTTGTTTATTTGCTGGAAATTGGTGGTGGCAGACGAGGCAGCGGAGGTCGGGTAGACCCGAGCTTACCGTTCTATCGAAACAAAAATTAGGATTTTTAAATAAAGAAAGCGATGAATTATCATCGCTTTCCTTTTTTGAAAGACAAACAACTAATTACCTTTTCAACTTTGTATTAATTTTTTCAATCAACCCCTTTAAGTCCTTTTAGGAATACAAAGTTGTTTAAACTTACGCGTTCACAACTTTATTGTTTCGAAATAAAGAAGGATTAACAAAAATTAATGTTAATATCCAATGGTATAGGTAATTATAATAGTTGATTTGCCTACAGTGTTTTAAATACTTTTTCCAGTAGTTCTTTTGTGGCAATAACACCTTCGCGTTCCGGAAGCTCGGTACCTTCAAACTCAATACCTACAAATCCTTTGTAACCGGCATCGTCAACAATTTTCATCAGTCGGTAATAATCCATATTTGCCTCGTCGCCAGCGGCATTAAACACATTGGTTTTTGCACTCACACCTTTTGCATAAGGCATTAAAAGTTCAACACCTTTATAGCGGTCGTATTGTTCACCGGTTTCACGGTCAATCGTAAAGTTTCCAAAATCAGGCAATGTTCCAACGCGTTTGTGGTCAACCATTTTCATTACTCCTGACAGCCATTCGCCATTACTTGATAGTCCGCCGTGGTTCTCTACAATAACGTTAATTTTCTTGGTGTCGCCATATTCGCAAATCATTCGTAATCCGTCGGCAGCCAGTTTTTGTTGTTCTTCGTATGTGCCTCGGCTTCCTGCATTTACACGAATGGAATGACAACCCAGGAACGCCGCAGCGTCTACCCACTTTTTATGATTTTCAAGCGTTTTCAGTCGCTCTTCTTTTTCCGGATGTCCAACCATTCCTTCACCGTCGCACATAATCAGCACGTTGGTAACGCCTTCGTTTTTTGCAATTTTCTTTAATTCGCCAAGGTATTTTTCATCCTTTGCTTTGTCTTTAAAAAACTGGTTTACGTACTCAACGCCGTCAATACCTAATTCGCGGGTTACTTTCGGAAAATCGAGGTTTGTCATTTCTCCGGCAAACAAGGCCTTATGGAACGACCATTCAGCAAGCGAAATTTTGTAACGCGAGCTGCTTGCATCCATGGCAGATACTGGCGAAATTAAGAAGGTTCCTGCAGTTGCAGCAGCTGTAGTTCTCAAAAAGTTTCTACGATTTGTTTTCATCATTTTATAAATTTAGTTGATATAAAGTATGTATTAAACTCTAAAAAATATTCGTTTCAAAAACAGGTAGTAGCAAAGTAGCCATTCAAAGTAGAGAACACTTAAGGCGCTTATCAGGTTTATTAAAAATTCAGGTGTATTAAACCAGTTTAAAAAGCCAGTGGTGAAAATGGACACAAACCCGTTTAACCACTGTCCGCCAACTGTATTCGAAAAAAGGTAGATAAAAATGGAATTGGTACCAACAATCACAAAAGGAAAAATCCATTGGTTGACCTTTTTGATGTCGATTAGCCAATAGCAAAAAGCCAAAGCCAGCAGAGCCCAGCCTCCCGATGCCAAAACAAACGACGAGGTAGAAATGAGCTTAATAATTGGAGTAACAGAAGTCCAATCGAGTAAATATCCGAAAACCAAAATGATTAAACCGCCAATTACCAGGCCTTTAACTGTTTTAGTCGGGCTTTTCCCCGATTGCAAAAGTTGTCCGGCAACAACGCCCCAAATGGTGTGGGCTGCAGTAGGAATACAATTGATAGTTACCCAGCCTCCGCCGTTGTTTATTTTCCCCATTAGCATCATGTCCATCCAGCTGCCAAAATTATGGTCTTTTATAAAGGGTTGATTGTAGCCTTCAATCGGGAAAGTTCGGTAAAGTACTTCGGTTAAAAGTAATAGTCCAATTGAAACAATGATTTGTGTTGACCATTTGTAGCGCATTAAAAAGTATGCGATTAAAATGGTTACTGAGAGCTGCGATAAAACATTCCATAACTCCCAAACCAATTTTTGCTTGTACACACAATGTAGTCCTACACCAAATGCCAAAAGTATGATACAACGTTTTATGATATGCCGTGTAATTGCTGAATCTGAGTCGCCTCTTTTTTTCCTTTTTGCATATGAAAAAGGCATGGCCACACCAACAATAAACATGAAGAATGGCTGAATGAGATCCCAGAATCGTAGCCCGTTCCATGGGTGATGATGAAATTGCAAAAAGAAATTTTCGAAGACAGTTCCAGCAATTGGAGGCTGAACCAATACCGACCATAAATGTGTACCCTCTGCTACCAAAAGAAACATAGTAATTCCACGAAAGAAATCAAGAGACAATAGCCGATCTTCAGAAAAGAATTTGCTTGACTTTAAGTTCATCAGGTACTAGTTAGTTAAAAACAAATGTAGTAATATTTCCGATTCGGGAAGAAATAAACCTGATGTTGTACAAGGTAGTGGGGCGAATAGAAGGAAACATTGAATGAATAACTCCGAATGACGTCCGGAGTTATTTTTATACGTATTTAAAGCGTTTTATATTTCTTTTTGGTGTCTTTTCAAATTCCTCTTCTACCAGCTCAATGCGGCTTATGTTTTCGTATCGAGGTAGTTCCGCATTGGCTTTTCTCATGTTGTCGGCCATAATCTTTTCCAGATCATTCTTGTCAATATTGTCGGTCTGCATGGCCTCATAATCCGGAAAAACAAGCGCAACCAGCTTGTGGTTTCTATCTACAACAACACATTCGGCAACATAATTTTGGTTACCTAGTTTCGCTTCAATCTCTTCCGGGTAAATATTTTGCCCCGAAGGTCCGAGCAACATATTTTTCGACCGTCCGCGAATATAAATAAAGTTGTTTTTGTCGATTACGCCAAGGTCGCCGGTTTTTAGCCAGCCATCTTCAGAAAAAACAGCTTCCGTTTCTTTTTCGTTTTTGTAATAGCCCAGCATTATATTTTCGCCTTTCACCTGAATTTCGCCAACCGTATTGTACGGATCTTCCGAATCAATTCTTACTTCCATCCGGTCAACTAGTGTTCCGGCCGAAGAAGGCATTGTTTTATTCCATGCTTCGTAACTTATTAACGGGCCACATTCTGTCATTCCGTAACCAATGGTAAACGGGAAATTTATACGTTTAAAGAACGCTTCAACATCGGCACTTAACGGTGCTCCGCCAATAACAATCTCGAAGAATCGTCCTCCAAATGTTTCTACCATTTTGGCTTTTATCTTTTTCAGAATGATATTTGAAATGATAGGCACTTTTAGCATAAATTTTACCGATGGCTTTTCAATGGCTGGAAGAATACGCTTTTTATATATTTTTTCAATTACCAGCGGAACTGAAAGAATAAGGTGTGGTTTTATTTCGCCAAATGCTTTTGTAATTACCGCCGGCGATGGCATTTTGCTTAAAAATGTAATATGGCAACCTACACTGATAGGAAAAAGAAACTCGAAAAGTAAACCATAAACATGCGCCATTGGTAAAAACGATACAATTTTATTTCCGGGTTCCAAAGGCATATGTTCCCGTGCAAAAATTATATTCGAAAGCAAACTGCGTTCAGATATCATAACACCTTTTGTAAAACCCGATGTGCCTGATGTGTAAGAAATTATACACATTTCTTCCGGGGCCCATTCTTCAAAAACAAAAGCTTCTTTGCTAAGTTGGTTTTCGTTGTAGTACTGAAATCCATCGTTTAGTTTATATTGTATATTCTCGTCTTTTCCGGAAGAGAAACTGAAATCTTCGAGTTTAATAATGGCCTTCAGGTGATCGGAAAAATTCAGATCTACCTTCTCAAGTAATGAAGTTGCACCAATAACCAGTTTTGATTCGGAGTGATTGATTATATGATTGGTGTCGTTTTTATTAAAATCGGGCAAGATTGGAACGATAACCAAACCGGCAGAAATAGCTGATAAAAAAGTTGCAGCCCAGTTTGATGAGTTTCTGCCCAATACGGCAATTTTATCACCCCGCTGTAATCCGGCCAACTGGTAAAATAAATGAAGTGATTTTATCGTTGCTGCAATATCTTTGTATTTATAATCGCCACCTTCGAAATCAGAAAAAGCCTGCTCTTCCCAATTCTGATGGAAAGCTTTAGTGTAAAGTTTTGCTAATGTTTGATCACGCATTTTTTGCCCTTTAAAATTTAACTTCTAAAAATACCACATTTAGCCTTAAAACAAATTGTTTAAAGATAAATATGATTGTATAGTTGTTAAAGGAATTGGAAATGCTGTTTTAGCAAGGAATATAAAAGAAAAAAAGCCAACCCTGTAGGCTGCGGGTTGGCTTTGAAGTTTCCTTGTTCGCTATTCTTTTTGATCTAACTATTAGTTTGCTTCAGGGACAGTGAAGGACAGTTTGCGTTTGTGTAGTTAAAACCGCGGTGTGTTTAACTTAAATCAAGCTGAAACAAGGAAATGAATGTGAGGAGATAAATTTCTTCTTGTTTTTATCTGGACAGTATGAAAAGAACCATTTTTTAATTACATGTCAATATTAAGAAAATGATTTGAAATAAAATTAGGTATTTTATAAACGGTAGGTTCTGGCGAATAAGCGGTAGGTTCTGGCGAATAAACGGTTTTTACCACTATTCAACAATTGGCACTAAAAGCGTAATTTTTGCTCCCGGATTTGTTTCACCGGGATAAAGTGTTTCGTACTGAAGTTTTGTTTTTACACGATACTTTTCCCCAATAAGTTGTATACGTTTTTCGGTGAGATTGGAAGCCATATTAAGGTGATTTTTTGATTTCGAGAAAGCTTTTGATTTCTCAAATCCAATTCCGTTGTCTTCTATAATTATCTCAATACTTTTCTCGTTTATATAATTAAACCGGATGGTAATTTTACCATGGCCAGACAACTGCGATATGCCGTGCCAAATGGCATTTTCAACGAATGGTTGAACGATCATTGCCGGTATATAATAATCGTCTTGATTTAGCCGTTCGTCAATAATTACGCTGAAATCAAAGTGATTTTCCATTCGAAATTGTTCCAGTTCAATGTAATTGCGTAATCGCTCCACTTCGTCATCCAGCAAAACCGAATTTGATTTTATGGAATTCATTGTTTGCCGTATCAGGCGAGCAAATCTTGAAAGGTATGCTCCGGCTTCCTCTGATTTGTTCTGAAGTAGGAACTTTTGAATAGAGCCCAATGAATTAAAAATAAAGTGCGGATTCATCATCGATTGTAAGGCTCTGTTTTCAAGGGTAACCAGCTGGTTGTCTTTTTCGCGCTCGCGCAATTGCTGACGATAATAACTTCGAACAAGTAAAAAGCCTAAAAACAACACAATTAATACCGCGGCTATTTTAGTTGCCAGCAGTTGAAAAAAAGTGGGTACCACGTTTACAGGCAATTCGACAACCTCGCTGTAGGGCTCCATATTTTTTCGCGATTTTAGCTTAAAAGTATAATGGCCGGGTTTTAAGTTCAGGTAAACAACCTGTCTTTCAGTTCCGTTTATCCAATCGTTGTTTACGCCCTCAAGCATGTAGGCATAAGTTGTTGGCGACGCAGAAAAGTTAAGACTTGAAAATTCAATGTTTAGCCGGTCTTTGTCTTTGTATGTTACTTCTCCGTTTTGCAGATTAACTGTTTTGTCGTCGAGTGCAACTCTCGAGAAATAAGGCTTTGTTGGTATTGATTCGGCGTTTACACACTCGCTAACCGGAATCTGAGTTAAGCCATCGTCGGAGGCGAGGTATAAAATATCGTTATGGCAATATAGATCGTTTATGTTGTTGAATTCAATATTTAGTCGGTTTAAAACCGCCGGCTCTTGTTGAATAACTGACAATGGATTTGATATAAAATAAACTGTGCGTTGGTTAAAAAGGAACAGGGTATTATCATAGTAAATCATATCTTTTAACTTCAGATCGATATGATTTTCCAGGTTATTAATCAAATTATATATCTTATCATTATGAATTAATACCAACTCCGACTTATCGGTTTCTTCAATTTGTAAAACTTCGCTGTTAGAATCAATTACTGCATTGGAGGCTATCCACTTGCCATCAAAAGTGCTGTAAATCGAATCGGTACTTATTGTAATGCCATTTATTACGCGGTTGGTAATTCCATTAACAACAATTTCCTGTTTGTAATTCAGAAACATATTTCTGATTCGTCCCCAGTCGTTGTAATTATGCCTGAATTGAGGGAAGCTGTTTTTCAATTCTCGAAAAAACAGGAAGTCATTTAAATAAAAACTCACCTTAGTTTCATTCTGATCAACCACCGACTTTTTAACATGAATATTCGTTCTTGTTATATTGTCGTAATTAATAGTATTGTTTTGCGCATTAAGCGAAAGATTATGTATAAAATATAGGGGAGTGTTGGAACCATTCATAAGCAATGTATTATTGCTTAAATGGGTAATCTGATCGAGAATTGATTCACCGATGGGAAGCTTGCGGTTGAAAAGTTTGCCATCTTTAAGAGCAAATAACGATTCGCCGTTGGTCAGCCAAAGTATATCACTATTTGATGACGCAATTGCTCTTACCCCCTTTTCGTCAAATTGGTCAGTTTCAATTGTCTGGTATTTTAAAATGCCGTTGTTAATTTTATAAACGCCATACGTTGTAGAACTTGTCCATAAATTGTTTTGAGCATCGAGAACCAGGTTTTGGATTTTATCCATTTGGTGATGAAAAATCAAGCTATCATTTTCAAAACAAAACAATCCGTTGTCAAACGTTGATACCCAAATCAGGTTGTCTTTTATTAATAAATCGTTTATAATTCTTGCATCAACATGGATGTAATTTTTCGAAACAAGCCGGGTTCCCTGGAATAGATGAATATTCCCACCAATATCGCTTACATAGCTAATGCCTTCGGGCGATGTGGCAACATTGTTTATATTAAAATCAAGAGGGTGAACGGTTGCAGCGCCGTCAACATCACTTTTTTCTATTATTCGGTTGCCATCCCAAATAATCAGGTTGTTATTTGTGTTTCGCGAGATATTAAAAATTACTGTACCATTCTGGTTTGAAGGCATAAAGTCGATGTATTCATCTTCTTTAATTACGGTAACTTCTCCGGCCCCGTTGTACATGTAAATGGTTGAGTCTTTATCCTGAAAAAAATCGTGGTAAAAAAAGTTTGCTTTTATCTCGCCCAGATATGGAGTTGTTTTTTCGTTGTAAATCTGGTTTTCATAAATGTAGTTCACCGACCCGTCAATGTTCATACACCAAATTCGTCCTTCAACATCTTCTTTCATTCGGGCTATGCTGTTATAACTCAAGCCATCTTTGGTGGTGTAGCGAACATAGTTTGTGCCATCAAACCGAACCAAACCGGCATTGGTGCCAAACCATAAAAACTCGTTCTTATCCTGCAATACACAAAATACCTTATTTGTTGGCAAACCATCCGAAATGGTATAGTTTGTAATAAATGGATTTTGCCCTTTAACTAGCAGGGCAAAAAACAAAACTAGTGTTGGTATTAACAGGAGTTTTTTCACTAATCAATTGATTTGGAATAATTTGAAACGGCCTCTTTAAATTCGTTGTACTTTCTTCGCGAGATGGCCAATTCCGTTTGGTCGTCCATAATGGCATAAAACCCTTCGAAACTTGAAAAGCCACGAAGAAAATTTAAGTTAATTAGTGTTGATTTATGTATACGGACAAAAACCGACGGATCAAGAATTTTCTCAATTTCGCCAACAGGCTTGCTTGAAACTACTTTTTCCAATTCCGATAAATGCATAACCGAGTAGGCTCCATCGGCTTCAATGTATCTTATTTTTTCAACTTCAACAATTTGGAATCCGAATTTCTCGATAACCGTAATTTTTGGGGCATATTCAAAACCTCCACTGGCCTGCCTGGTTAAGTTGTTTAATGATTCTCCGTACGTTTTCTGAATATCGCGGTTCTGACTTCTTAAATCGAGGTGCGAGGTGGCCTTTGTTACTGCTTCTTTTAACTCTTCCGGGTCGATTGGCTTTAGCAAGTAATCGATGGCGTTGGTTTTTATGGCGCGCAAAGCGTATTCTTCGTAGGCAGTGGTAAAAATGATGGCATATTCTTCCTTGTTTATACTGGCCAGAAAATCAAATCCGTTTTCTCCGGGCATGGAGATATCGAGAAAGATTAATTGAACATCCCACTGATTTAATAACTCACGCCCCTGGCTTGCCGAACCAGCGGTAGCACAAATATTTATATTTGGGCAATTGCGCTGAAGCAATATCTTTAAAGCTTCCTGCACATTCTTCTCATCGTCAATTATTATGGCGTTGTATTTAGTCATCAGTAACAAAGATAGGATTAATTGTAAATAATGTTTTGTTTTTATATAAGCGGTAGGTTCTGGCTAATAAGCGGTAGGTTCTGGCGAATAAGCGGTAATTTTTGCCTATGTCGAAATCTATGTTTTTGCCTGTTTTTACACTGTTTTTGCAGGTTAACTTGACATTAACACAGGCATAACTCGTTGATAATAAAAGACAAAAAGGTCTTTAACAATTAGTTGACGCAATCGAATTAAACTTTATACATATATTGCTGTCATAAGTACTGAAAACAATTAAAAAAAAAACAAGTTATGAAACGATTAAACAAAGTTCTTTTTACAGTAGCTCTTGTACTATTTGCAGGAGCAGCTATGGCGACAGGAAATTTAAGTGTAAACATTTCGGAAGGCGAGGGTGCTGAAGCTCACGTACGTGTTACTAATGCAGTTGAAAGCCAGTTTGAAATGGAAATCCGCAACATGAATAATGATATTGTTTATTACAAACAAATTCAACAACCACTAAAGTTGGTTTTGAATACTTTCGATTTTTCAGCACTCAGTAATGGTGAATATACATTTACTGTGAAGCTCGACAAGGAAATGAACAGATCAGTATTAGCAGTTAAAGACGGTGATGTAAAAGTTTTAGACCAAACCAAACAGGTTGATCCGTATTTTGGATTTAATAACGAGCAATTGAAGATTTCGTATCTCAATCATGCTGCAAACGATGTGGTACTGTATGTTTACGATGCCAAAACCAATCGCTTGATTCATGAAGATGACCTAGGATCGGGATTTGCAGTAAATCACGCAATCGATCTTTCAAAGCTTAACAAAGGCAGCTACGAAGCTGTATTGGTAAGCAGCAATGGAACGTATGAATACGACATTACTCTCAATTAATATTTTTCGTAAATTTAGGTAGTTAGATTAGTTAGTTTTAGTAAGGCGAATCCGGTAGGGTTCGCTTTTTTTTTTACACTAAAATCGAATTTTAGGAACTGGTGAACGGTTGAATTTTTGACAGAAATGAACTACTTCTTTGTTAACGAATTTATTTCCGTGTAAGTAAATTTCTGATATACTTGCTGTTTACCCAGGCATCAATCCTATACTATCTTTTCATCATGTTGACATTTTAACAAAACATTAACATCGTTTTGTAAGGCCTGTAAATATTGAGGTTTTAGTCTATTTATATTCATTAATGTTTAATGGTAGGTTTAAAAAGATAAACAAAAAGGGGGAATAAAACCTTTAACTATTAGAAAACAAGTTAGAACAGAAATTTAAAAATTAGAATCATGAAAACATTATTTGTAGGACTTTTTGCAATGCTTGTAGCAAGTGTTGCAATGGCAACAGGAAATTTGAGAGTGAACATGGAGGCTGGTGAAGCTGACGCAACAATAGTAGAGATCTCAAGCGGCGAAATGCAATATTTCGAAATTGAGTTAACCGATAGATACGGAAACAGCATTTATCAAATGGATACAGAAATTCCGCGAGCTGAGTTAGAAAAGCGTTACGACTTTTCGGATCTGGACGATGGAACCTATTGGTATTATGTAAGAACAGGTGATGAGGAAATTAGCAAGCAATTAACAATTGAATACGGGGAAGTAGAAGTAAAAGATGTACGAAAAACTGTTGATCCTTATTTCCATCAGGAAGGAGATCAAATAAAACTTTCGTATTTGAATTTTGAGAATGAAAACATTAAATTGTATGTATACGAAAATAAAACTTTACTTGAAGAAGTAGCCTTGGGTAAAGATTTTAAAATTCATAAAGCTATTGACTTGTCGGATTTAAATTCCGGTGTTTACGATGTAGTTTTAACCAATGCTATTAATATCTACGAATATAGTGTAGTTATAGATTAAGGCGTGATTTAAGAGAAAAGGTAAAGGGCGGATTCCAATTTTGGAGTCCGCTTTTTTATTTTAAAAATATTATAGTGCAACGGCCTTCGGTTACTAAGTCTGTCAATTATTGATTTCACTAAAAAAGTTATTCGCTCTAAATTGGTTGCAAATCGGAACCTTTCCTTCTCTTATATGTTTTAGTGCTATCAAAAATACTTCAACATGAAAACGATTATTACCATTTTATTCACCTTATTTTTTGTTCCGGCTTTTTCGCAACCTCAAGCCACTGTAAAAACCGGAGATAAAATCATTGATTTTAATGCACAGTTAATTGATGGTAGCGAAGTTGCACTAGACAAATTGTACGAAGAATCGCCGCTTGTTTTGATTGTTCTCAGAGGCTGGCCCGAATACCAGTGTCCGGTTTGTACACGCCAGGTAGGGGAGTTTGTCGGCGAAGCCGAACAGTTTAAAAAGTACGGTGCAAAAGTGTTGATGATTTATCCCGGACCATCGGAAGTACTGCAGGAAAAAGCAGAGGAATTTACCGAAGATTTTACTTTCCCTGACGGCTTTTATTTTGCCCTTGATCCGAATTATTCAATGGTGAATAAATATGGCCTCAGATGGGATGCCCCAAAAGAAACAGCCTATCCATCGACATTTGTAATTGATAAAGCAGGGAAAGTGCGTTTTGCAAAAGTAAGCTCAAGCCACGGAGGAAGAGCTGATGTGGAAGAAGTGGTGGCTGTTTTAAAAGGATTGTAACTGAGATAGTATTCTTTTTTTTTCCTATGATTTGGTTGGTTCTTTAGGACGATATCTCTCAATCAATAGAAACTCTATTTGTTATTACTCTGTTCATTTATCTCTAATGTTTGGAAACGGCATATGGTGAAATAACATTTTTCTTGATCCTTCGTAAAGAAGTTTAAAATCACGAATCATGAAAAAACTAATTTCCTTTCTAATATTAGTATCTTTTGTTCAGTTTGGATCGTACGCTGACTTGACTTTTCAAGAAGAAAGTTCAGTTTATGGTGAATATAAATTAACAGTTTTCAATTCTCTACGTGGCGATATTAAAGTAACTCTTAAAATTTGGAAAGATGAACAAGGTCGAGATAAAGCACAATTTACGGAAGAAGGAGAAGTGATGGAGGTACAAGAAATAGATATCTCCGGGAATAAATTAGTGTTGGGGCGATATCCATATGATTACGTGAATAATGTAGAGATGGCTGAGGCTACAGAAGCGGAGGAATGGATACTCAAAGTTGAAAAGAATAAAATTAGAGGAACCCTTAATCATGATTTTAGTGTATCAGGATACCGAGTAGAAGGATCCCAATAAAATAAAAGCCGGTCCAAACAGAACCGGCTTCAAACTCATTTGTAACTCTTTGAGGATGTTAGAATTCTCTCAAATAGATATCGCCACTAACGGTTTTAAGTTTGATATCCTTGTTTCCTCCATTTAAGGTTAGTTTACGATTAGTGCCAACCCAGGATATTTCATCCGTATCACCGTCATCAAAACTTACGTTTGAATATACATCCCCGGTAACGGTGGACAAATTCAACTGCGCTCCCAGATTTTTCGGGATTGAATAATCGATAAACCCACTCACCGAATTTACATCTATTTTACCTTCGCAGGCGATCAATTCAATTTCACCCGAAATGGTTTTTACACTAAGATTAAGGTCTTTCGGAACTTTTACCGAATATTCAATGTCCATTTCGAAATTACAAAACTCTTTCTTGCCCGCCTTTTCCTTTATCCCGTCAAAATCAATTTTCTCAATAACCTCAGCGTTCCCAGACGTTTCGTTAACGCTTAGTTCATAAAAATCGTTGTATTGATTATCTTCGATATTAGCAGTGGCATGGAATTCAACGTAGTCTTTATCCCAGGCTTCAATCCTGATATTATCGGCAAAATCCAGTTTCAGTTCTGTCTTCTTTCCTTTAGTTTCAATTTTTTTATCGATAACTTTTTGGGAAAATCCCAACAGGGCCCACCCTAAAAGTAGGACTGTAATTATTACTGTTTTTTTCATGGCTTCTTACTTTTTGCGTAGATAAATATTGCCTGAAATCGCTTTCAGAATCAGTTTCTGTCCTCCACCATTCAAAGTATAAATACTGTGATTTTGGTGTTTGATGGCGCCCAAACCGTCGGCACGTGAGTCTTCGTCTTCGCCCGATTGGCTTTTAAGATCGAGGTTGTTATAAATGTTTCCGGTAATATTGCTGACATCAAAAGTTGCTTTGCTGGCGGCCGGAACGGTCACATCGATAAAACCGCTAACAGAAGCCAGTGAAGTTGGTTCGTTTTGGTTGAGACTGTTGAAAACCGCTTCGATATCGCCACTGGTTGAACTTACGGTGAAAGGTCCTTCACAGTTGTTAAGTTTTACGTCGGCTGTCAGTGTCTTAATCTCAAAACTTCCTTTATACGAATCCACCGCAATATCAGAACTTGCAAACGGACTGTGGTAGTCCAGACTTACTGCTACTCCCTGGGGGATTGAAATGGTGTATGAAAAATCCTTCACCTTGTTGGTAACGCCCGAGATACTTACAATTCCGTTCACTTCTGTTACACTGATTCCAAGGTTGGTGTTGTCTTCTTGCGCACCCAAAAGTTTTAGTCCGTCGGCACGCTCGGGTTTTTCCAAATCAAAATCCGATTCAATAACGATGGCATCTCCACTGGCATTTTGCAATGTAATCTCACCCAAAACGTTCACAATCTCCACGCGGTTTTTCACCTTTGGTGTGTACTCATATTTATTTCCCTGCGCAAAAGTCAGCAAAGGGAAGATAAGTGCTGCTGCTAAATATATTACTCTTTTCATTTTTCTAATTTTTTAATAATTGCCTTCTGTTTTCTTTTCACAAAGTATTCATCTGGCTTGTTTCACAATTGGTTTTAATAATTCCTGAATGTTTCCGAAAACGTTGTTTGCCGGCTTTGAACGCTGCTTTCAGATTATATTATGGTTTTAATCATATTGTTTGCATATTCCTTTACATGCTGGTCGGTGTTTTCATTATTCGAAATCGATTCTATTTCATCCTTAGCTTCTTTCACTCCCGATTCTGTCAGCACCTGGATGAGTGAAATCTGGAGAAGCGGATTATCCTGTACCGACAGGGATTTGATCAGTTCAGTTTTTATCGCCTCGTTTTTGTCCATCATTTCCGAGAGTGCAGTGATGGCTGCCAGGCGAACGTTTACATTTTTATCGCTGTTCATGGTATAAACCAATGCATCAACAAATGTTTCGTTTGCTTCTCCCGATGATTGAATATCGTAAACAGCCTGTATTTTTTGTGGTCCCGAATAATCGCGCAATCCGGCCAGTAGTACTTCCTGTTTAAGTTGTCCCATTTCCGCTTTTAACTCGCCTAATTCGCTGCTTGTCGATCCGGTAAAATAGCCCGTTGCAAAGGTCCCGAATACTATGAGTACCATCGCTGCAACTTTTGCCCACACGGGAATTCTAATTGTTCTTCCTTTCGGTTCAATCTCCAATTCAGCCATTTGCATAAATTCTTCTTTCATTCCTTTGGGCGGTTCCGGTTCGGGAAACGAATCGGTAAATTGCAGGAAGGATTTCAATTCGGCATGAAGCTCTCTGCACGATGCACAAGTCTCTAAATGCTTGCTCACCAACTCCGAAGTGTTTTTATCGAGCTTTCTGTCGATATATTCCGGAAGATTTATTTTTACCTTGTTGCAATCCATTTTATTCAATCATTATGTTCGTATAAATCTCTTTTAGTTTTTGTATCGCTCTGAATGTTTTCACTTTCACAGCATTTTCGTTCGAAGCAACCGTTTTCGCAATTTCCTTGTAAGAAAAGCCCTGGAAACGGTTTAGTTCAATCAGTTCGCGATCGGCAGGTGACAATTTGTTCATGGCTTCCAGCACAAATTCAAACGATTCTTTGGCTTCCATTGCCTGCACCGATTCTTTCTGGTCGAGTTCTGCTACTCTCGTGAAATCATCTGTGTTAAAGAACTTTCTCGACTCGTTGTAGTGATCGATTAAAATATTTCGGGCAATCCGAAACAACCAGTAAGCAAACACTTTATCGTTTGTCCAGCTGTGACTATACTTTAGCACCTTCAGAAAAACATTCTGTGTAAGGTCGCGGGCAACCTCAACATCGTTTGTCATACGAACGAAGTACCCATATACATTTTTATGGTACCTGTCGTACAGTTGGCCCGCTGCTTTTTTATCGCCGCGTACCAGGTGCTTCATCAGTATTTCATCGCTAAGTTGTTTTGTCATTCAAGCTTAAAATCGAGATGTTTACTTCAATCAACTGAAATGAATACCTGAATCTAGCCGATTCGTTACAGCGATTTATACTTTTTTTGAAAAATATTTTGAAAGGGATATTACCGAGGCATGCCGGGTTTTCGTTTTATGATTGTGATTTGGTGCTGTTATTACAATCGAATCCGTTCAGGATTCTTTTTGGGATTGCTATTGTTGCTCTTGCTTTTTATTATATACCTAACTCAATTATAAAGTAACACTTTATGCCTTTCGGGAGATTAATTCCATGATCCGAAATATAGTTTTGTACCCATTTTGCGTAAACACTACCTTTTAAAGGTAAAGTTTAAGGTTCCGAACCTTAATCTACACCTTCTGAAGTATTAATTATAACATCAGAGGTTCAAAATATATCCTCCGAAGTATAAATTATATCTTCCGAAGTACTATTAATACCTTCAGAAGCTCAAAATATATCTTCCGAAGTATTAATTATATCTTCTGAGGTACAAATTATATCTTCCGAAGTGCTAATAATACCTTCAGAGGCTCAAATTATATCCTCCGAAGTACTATTAATACCTTCAGAGGCTCAAAATATACCTTCTGAAGTATTAATTATAACATCAGAAGTACAAAGTATAACTTCCGAAGTACTAATAATAGCTACAGAGGTATAAAATATAGCATCAGAAGTATTATTGAAATCATCAGAAGTATTATATTTATCTATTGTTGTATAGCTTGGTATATCGGAGAATGTTAAATTTATCCTGTTAGAGCTTGTCAGGGTTTTTCCGGTTATTGTTCGAATTTCTCAATGATAAAGAACGCAGTATGCGTTCGAATCTAATAGCAACATTGTAAGATGTTGCCAACACAATCCGTTACGGTGTGGATTTTTAACGGTGTGTTTTGTACCTTTAAAGGAAAAATGACACCAGGCACTTACACCCAAATTTATCTTCAATTTGTTTTTGCTGTTAAATTCCGCGAAGCTTTAATTCAACCGCATCATCAAAAGGAAGTTTTCCCGTTTATTGCAGGATTGATTGACTCGATGGGGCACAAAAGTTATGCTGTTAACGGAATGCCCGATCATGTTCATGTTTTTATGAGTTTTAATCCGAAGCACTCACCTTCTGAAACGATTAAAGAAATAAAACGGGCATCATCGAATTTTATAAACGAAAAGCGTTGGTTTCCGGGGAAGTTTCAGTGGCAGGCGGGTTATGGTTGTTTTTCGTACAGCAAATCGCAAATTGACAGGGTGGTGAAATATATTCTGAATCAGAAGGAGCATCATGGGAAGAAATCATTTCGGCAGGAATATATTGATTTTCTCGAAAAATTTGAGGTGGATTTTGATACCAGTTATCTGTTTGAATTTTTTGATTAGCCGTTGGTATATCAAACCCGTACCGGGTTTTGTCCTTGTGGTGATGGTTGTTGTTACTATAATCGAATCCGTTCCGGATTCTTTGTTGGGGTACGTTGTTGGGGCTGTTACTAAAATCGAACTCGTACCGAGTTTAATCAGTTGAATTAATCTATCGAAAAGAAAAGGAACGCAGTATGCGTTCGATTATAATAGCAATGTTACAAACATTGAAAACAACCCGGTACGGGTTGGATTTTTCATAATCGTATTACCTTGATCTTGCTACCAACAAAATTGCACAGAGTTTAATTAGTTGATTTAAATGGTCGAAAGAAAAGAACGCAGTATGCGTTCGAATCTAATAGCAACATTGTAAAATGTTGCAAACACAACCCGGTACGGGTTGGATAAAAACCGACGTCGTTAATTCTAGGCATCCGAATCGGTTAGGCAACGAAAAGGCTTTTTTTAGGCTTAACTTTATGTTTTGTATCTTTAAAGAAAAATGACCGACACACCTTATTTATTTCAATTCAGAAAAATTGATAGTTATCTATTCCAAACACTTATCAATAAAACGTTGTGGTTCTCGAGTCCAAGGGTATTTAATGATCCTTTTGATTGTCAATTGCCGGTTCAAGTTGATAATTCATTAGAGGAAATTACAAAATTCCTTATTGGATTAAACAAGACCAGAAAGTTCTATCCAAATAAAACATCCGTAGTAAATCGTGCAAAAGAATTATTTAATGACAAAACCTTTCTTCAGACTTTTTTGAGAAATAAATTCTTCAATGAAAGACGATTTTCATGTTTTGTTCATAATGAGAAATTAGTTTATCAGAATTCAAAAATGTGGGGAACTTATGCGGATAAACATCGAGGTGTTTGTCTCCGGTTTCAATTTGATTTGGATTTTGAAAAATCATTCGACTTAGAATCCGATATTTATATTTCCCCACTACCCATAATCTATAAAAAAGGGATTCCAATTTTTAATCATATAAGAAAAGAACTTGGAATTCAACAAGAAATATCCTCTTCCAATCAATATTTTTTAGGAACAAAATCTATTGACTGGGAAGATGAATCTGAGGTGCGTCTTATTATTGAGAAAGAATCTAGTCAAATATTTGAATCGGAGTATGTTGGCATAAAATATAAGCCAAAGTATTTAAAAGAGGTTGTATTAGGTTGTTTGTCTTCAACAGAAGATAAAGCCACGATTAAGAAAATAATTAAATGTAACTCTGAATACTCACATGTAAAATACACCGAATTAAAAAAATCTAATAACTGGTTTGGATTTGAAACAATATAAAAAAGCCGGTCCCAAACGGAACCGGCTTCATATCTTATATCAGAATTCTAATATTCTATTATTCCAATAATCTAATCTTCCTTGTAGGCTTCAATCAAAATCTCAAGGATTTTTTTACCTGCACCTGCAACGCTGGTACCCGGGCCAAAAATGGCAACTGCACCTGCATCGTAAAGGAATTGGTAATCCTGGTGAGGAATTACACCACCGCAAATTACCATGATGTCCTCGCGACCCAGCTTTTTCAGCTCAGCGATAATCGCAGGAACCAGTGTTTTATGACCTGCTGCCAGTGAAGAAACACCTACAACATGCACGTCGTTTTCAACGGCTTGTTTAGCACTTTCTTCCGGAGTCTGGAATAATGGTCCCATATCTACGTCGAAACCAAGGTCGGCATAACCGGTAGCAACTACTTTTGCACCACGGTCGTGACCATCCTGACCCATTTTAGCAACCATAATACGTGGCTGGCGACCTTGCATTTCAGCGAATTTCTTCGCTAGAGCCTGAGCTTCCTGGAATTCAGACTTGTCTTGTGCTTCTGCTTTATACACACCTTCAATAGTTCTGATTACTGCTTTATAACGTCCTGCGATTTTCTCGCAAGCATCTGAAATTTCACCTAACGAAGCACGTTTCTGTGCCGCTTCAACAGCTAAAGCCAGTAAATTTCCTTTACCAGTTTCAGCAGCTTTTGTAATCGCTTCCAATGCTTTTTGTACGTCTTCTTCGTTACGCTCAGCACGCAGTTTTTCTAATCTTTCGATTTGCGACTTACGAACTGCAGTGTTATCGATATCCAGAATATCAATCGGATCTTCTTTCTCTAAACGGTATTTGTTAATACCTACAATTGTTTGTGTTCCACCGTCAATACGTCCTTGTGCACGTGCAGCAGCTTCTTCGATACGCATTTTTGGAACACCGGTTTCAATTGCTTTGGCCATACCGCCAAGTTTCTCAACTTCTTCGATATGTGCCCACGCTTTTTGAGCCAGTTCGTGAGTTAATGCTTCAACGTAGTACGAACCTGCCCATGGATCGGCTGAACGACAAAGTTCAGTTTCCTGTTGGATGTACAACTGAGTGTTACGTGCAATACGTGCCGAGAAGTCGGTTGGTAATGCAATCGCTTCGTCAAGCGCATTGGTGTGCAAACTTTGTGTTCCACCCAAAGTTGCAGCCATTGCTTCAATAGCAGTTCGGCCAACGTTGTTAAACGGATCCTGCTCAGTTAACGACCAACCCGAAGTTTGCGAGTGTGTACGCAGTGCCATCGATTTTGGATTTTTAGGATTAAACTGTTTAACCAGTTTTGCCCAAATCATACGCGCTGCACGCATTTTTGCGATCTCCATAAAGTGGTTCATTCCAACCGCCCAGAAGAAAGATAAACGTGGCGCAAAAGCATCGATATCCAAACCGGCTTTAACACCAGTGCGTAAATAATCCAAACCATCGGCAAGGGTGTATGCCATTTCAATGTCGGCAGTTGCACCGGCTTCCTGCATGTGGTAACCCGAAATTGAGATCGAGTTAAACTTCGGCATATTCTGAGAAGTGAACTCAAAAATGTCGGCAATAATTTTCATCGAGAACTCAGGTGGATAAATGTAAGTGTTACGCACCATAAATTCTTTCAGAATATCGTTCTGAATTGTTCCTGAAAGTTGCTCCAGTGTAGCACCTTGTTCCAAACCTGTAACAATGTAGAATGCCAATACGGGAAGAACGGCACCGTTCATGGTCATCGATACCGACATTTTATCCAATGGAATCTGATCGAAAAGGATCTTCATATCCAGGATAGAGTCGATAGCCACACCCGCTTTACCAACGTCGCCAACCACACGTTCGTGGTCTGAGTCGTATCCGCGGTGTGTTGCAAGGTCGAATGCCACTGACAAACCTTTCTGACCTGCCGCTAAGTTACGACGGTAGAAGGCATTTGATTCTTCGGCAGTTGAGAATCCAGCGTACTGACGGATAGTCCATGGACGCATGGCGTACATTGCCGAGTAAGGCCCGCGAAGGTAAGGTGCCAAACCTGCTGCATAATTCAGGTGCTCCATTCCTTCAAGGTCTTCTTTGGTGTAAACCGGTTTAACAGGAATCTGCTCCGGTGTTACCCAGTCTTTTTTGATGTTATTTTTTGCAGCCCAGTCAGATGCTTTCGCCTGCTCGGTTGCTGCTTTAATATTTATATTTTTAAAATTCGGTTTCATAATTCTTTTGTTTTAACACGAAGACACTAAGTCACGAAGATTAAAAGTATCCGTTAATTTTTCGTTTAATACCTTGTTTGATTAATGGTACATTAAAATTGATTAGATAACCCAGTTTCATGTCCGCCAGTTTCATGTAGGTTAGAGTTTGTACCTCGTGAACCGGCAACAACATTTCAACAGCTTTCAACTCAATTATAACGCACTTTTCAACTAATATGTCAATGATAAATTCTTTCTGAAGAATCTTGTCTTTATAGACAACCGGCAATTTAACCTGCCTCTCAACAGTAAGACCACGTTCTTTCAACTCTTCAACTAAACAAATTTCATAAACTGATTCGAGCAAACCGGGTCCTAATTCTGAATGCACTTCAAAGGCAGCATCCACAATCTGTTTCCCAATCTTTTCTATTTCAGTTTTCGAAATCATCTTTGAGTCTTCGAGTCTTTGTGTTTAATTATATCCCCAGTTTTTCTTGGTAACCTTTTAACTCTTCCAAAATGTTGCTTTTCACATGAATGAAGTTTGTGATACCTTTTGCTTTCAACTCGTCTGCACAAGCAGGAGCTCCGGCAACAACCAAAATTTCTTCACCCAATTGTTCAGCTACTGCAGGAACAATTTCAGCATACTCATCATCCGAACTACAAACCACAACAATGTCGGCGCCTGCTGCTTTGGCTGCGGCAACACCTTCTTCAACTGTTGCGAATCCGTTATTATCCTGTACATCGAAACCGGCAACTGCAAAGAAGTTGCATGCGAACTGTGCACGTGCCTTACGGAAAGTAAGGTTACCAATGGTAAGCATAAATGCCAGTGGACGTTTGTTTTCGCGAGCGTACATATCAGTAGTGTAACGCAAGGTCTCAAATGGTTGAGCACCGCGGTAAGGTTTCAGTGTTTCCACTTCCGCTCCTTCTGCAGTCAGGTCAACTGCTTCGAACAGCGAACCGTCGAAATCAGCTTTCATCTCTTCAGTGAAATTAGGGAACTGGTTCGTTCCTAACAGGTTTTCACGACGCTGAGCGATTTTTTTATCACGGTCAGCCGCCATTGCTTTAACCTCTGCCTGAACAAATCCTTCTTTGAAAGCAGCTATAAAACCTCCTTTTTCCTGAACAGCAAGGAACAATTCCCAGGCTTGATCAGTTAAGGCTTCAGTAAGTGTTTCAATGTAGTACGAACCTGCTGAAGGATCGGCAATCTTGTCGAAATGCGATTCTTCTTTTAACAGGATCTGCTGGTTACGTGCAATACGCTCCGAGAATGGAGTAGTTTCTTCGTAAATAGCGTTAAAAGGAAGTACAGTAACCGAGTGTGCACCGCCCAAAGTGGCCGACATTGCTTCGGTTTGTGTACGCAGCATGTTGACATACGGATCGTAAACCGTTTTGTTAAAGCGGTTGGTTTCGCTGTGAACGATCATTTTTGCCGAACACTTGCACTCTGCTCCGTAAGCGTCAACAATCTTCGACCATAAAAGTCGGCCGGCACGCAACTTGGCTATTTCCATAAAATAGTTGTTGCTGATACCCATGTTGAATTTAATCGCTTTTGCTGCATCGTCAACACTAACACCGGCTTCGGTAAGTTGTGTTAAGTACTCAGCTCCCTGAGCCAGTGAAAAAGCCAACTCCTGAGCGATTGATGATCCGCTGTTTGCGAAGAATTTTCCGTGAACGCCAATTACGCGGAAATTCTTAACGGCTTTTGCAGCCTCTACAGCCGGAACCAGTTTTGTTACTGCATCTTCTTCGAGTTTACCTTTTAAAACGAAAGTGCCAATAGGATCGATTGATGCCGAAGCGATCACTTTATCGTTATCCCAGTTGCCTTCCGAAACGTAAGCTGAAAAAGCTTCGGCACAGTTGCAGTTGTCGCAAGGGCAAACCAGGTTAACTTCCGCTGCTTCCAGACAAATGTCTTTTAGCAACACTCCCAGGCTTTCCTTGGTAACCGAACCACATTCGCTGAAAAGAAATCCCAAAGAGGTAATGCCTTTTCCAAGCACTTCTAAAGCTTTTTTGTTAGCTTCTTCAAAATCGGTAACAAAGATGTTTTGACGAATGAACCAATCGTTGTTGGTTTTATTGTTTCCCCGCACATATGGAAATTCTCCCGGTAAGCTATCCAGGTATTCTTTTCCTGCAAGGTTTTCCTGACGGTAATACGGGCGTACTTTGAATCCCTCGTAAGTTTTCCAAACGAGAGAGCGCTCGTAGTCTTTGCCTTTTAAATCGGCATTAATTTTTGCTTCCCACTCCTCTGTTGTGATGGGTGCAAAATCGGTGAACAGTTTTTGCTCTTTATCTGCCATGTTGAAAATTGTTATTGAAAATCGAGTGGCAAAATTAGGGGTTTTATATGTACGCACCTCAGAATCACTATGGTTTTTGACTAATGTTAACAAAAATCATATTAATCATGGGCTCAATTTAATGTTGAGGTAAAGTAGATAATGATATCAGATAAATAACTCTGAATTAATCGTAAAGAATATAATAGGAAATTCTATAAAAGCCGGTTGACTAATTTTCTGAGAAATGTACTTGAGTAAATTTGGTTGTAACAGTTAATTTTGTGATTAACATTTATTAACAAAATACGTGAAAGTCCTATATATATTGACATGTGGACTTTTTTAATCGATAATTGTTAAATAAATAAGATTAAATAATAAACAAAAAGTGTTTAAGATTGTATTAGTGATAGTTAAACAAAATGAAAACAAGAAAACAATTTCAGAGAACGAAAACAGAAAACATTTTTTATCCACTTTAAACTAGAATTATGAAAACGATTGAAATTTTTAAGAAGACAAAAATCCGGTTTAATTTTTTACCGGTTTTATTACTGGCAGTGGTCATTGGTTTTACCTCGTGTGATGACGATGACGATGATCCGATGCCGGATCCTGAAATGGAGCAAACTATTGTAGATGTAGCTGCTGAGGCTGGTTCATTTAATGTATTAATTCAGGCAGCGCAAAAAGCAGGCCTGGCAGATTTTTTAAGCACAGAGCAAAACATTACCGTTTTTGCACCAACCGATGATGCTTTTGCAGCTTTATTGACAGATTTGGGAGCAAGTAGCCTTGATGATTTAGACGCAGCTACTTTGGCAGCGGTTCTGAAATATCATGTTGTCGGTGATTTAGCTTACTCGAACAATCTTTCGTCGGGTGCAGTAGCAACTTTAAATACTGATTCGCCAGACCAAACTCCACTTTCACTATTAGTAAATGTTGATGGAGGTGTGATGATTAACGATGCCAACGTTACTGCCGCCGATGTAATGGCATCAAATGGTGTTATTCATGTTATCGACAAAGTTTTGTTGCCACCAACCGTAGTTGATCTGGCTACTTACTCAGATAATTTTTCATCGTTGGTAAGTGCCGTTGTTAAAGCTGACTTGGCAGGAGCTTTAAGTGCCGAAGGACCGTTCACCGTATTTGCGCCAACAAACGATGCTTTTGCAGCGCTTTTTGCAGCACTCGAAATTTCGGGACTGGATGATGTAGCAGTTGAAGATTTAACTTCGATTTTAACGTACCACGTGGTTGGCGACAATGTGCTGTCGACTGAGCTGTCAGCAGGAACTGTAGCTGCAATTTCGGGAGAGGAATTTGAAGTAGCCATTGATGGAGATGTAACACTTAACGGAACGATAAAAGTGGTTGCTACCGATATACAGGGAACAAATGGTGTAATTCATGTAATTGATGCTGTTTTGGTTCCTGAAATGCAAAAGTCGAATACCATAGCAGACATTGCTGTGGCTAATTCGGAGTTTTCGATTCTGGTTGAGGCGCTAATGAAAGCAGACTTGGTAGGTGCTGTTGCAGATAGTGAGGCAGAGTTGACTGTTTTTGCGCCAACTAACGATGCTTTCGCTGCGCTTCTTTCAGACCTGGGTGCGACTTCGCTCGACGATATTCCGGTTGAAACATTAACCAACATTTTGCTTTACCATGTAATTGGTACCAAAGCGATGTCAACCGATCTGGCGTCAGGATATTTACCAACGCTGGCAACATTTAGTAGCAACAACATTTCAATGTACATTGAAGTTGGCGACGGTGTATCGATCAACGGAAGCACTATGGTTACAGCTGCCGACATTGAAGCTGATAATGGTGTAATACACGTAGTTGATAAGGTGATTCTTCCTCCATCAGTAGTGAATATTGCTATTGATAATGAAAACTTTAGCACATTGGTTAGTGCCGTTGTAAAAGCCGGTTTGGTAGAAGCTTTGAGTGCCGAAGGACCGTTTACAGTTTTTGCTCCAACCAACGCAGCCTTCGATGCACTGTTTGCCGAGTTGGGAGTTTCAGGAATAGATGATCTTACGGCAGAACAGTTATTGCCAATTCTTACCTACCACGTGGTTTCAGGAAATGTACTTTCAACTGATCTGTCAAGTGGAGAAGTACCAACCTTAAACGAGGGAAGTAACATTACCGTTGATCTTTCATCAGGAGTAATGATAAACGAAAGTAACGTAGTAGCAGCCGATGTACAGGGAGCCAACGGAGTGGTTCACGTAATTGATAAGGTATTGCTGCCGTAACAAACTCACATGTAAATAGATAATCAAATTATAATATCATTAAAATAAATTACCATGAAAACAGTAAAACAAATTTTCTCGATCGCCCTGGTGGCAGTAATGACTTTTGGTTTGACATTAAATTCAGAAGCAAAAGGAGCTGACGATACATCATCATCAACTGTAGTTGAGATTGCAGTTTCAAACCCGGATTTCTCGATTTTGGTTGAAGCAGTAACAAAAGCCGACTTGGCAGGAGCTTTAAGTGCCGATGGCCCGTTTACGGTATTTGCACCAACAAACGATGCTTTTAAAACATTGTTCGCCGATTTGGGAGTTGACGGAGTTGGCGACCTAACAGCTGAGCAGTTGACACCAATATTAACTTACCACGTTGTGGCGGGAAAAGTAATGTCGAGCGACCTGTCGAACACTTCGGTTGAAACATTAAATGGTAAGAAAATTAAAATCGACTTATCAGACAATGTAAAGATTAACGATAGCAAAGTAATTGCTGCTGATATTGACGGGAAAAACGGAGTAATACACGTAATCGACAAAGTGCTTATTCCTGCTGAAAAATCGGGTGATTGCAACTAGGATATCTCATACGCTATGACACTAAAGTAAAGATTTACCATGACAAATGAACCGGCTTCGTAAGGAGCCGGTTTTTTCGTTAAAGAATGTAAAAATGAAATGAAGCTGATTATTTCGTTTGAATAATTTCTCCTAATTTTCATAAATTGCGTCTTTTGATAAGGAGGATAATTTGATGGAAGAGCTGAAGTGGACTAAACAAATATTTGGGTCGAAGCTGGAGATCATGCAGGGCACTGAGAAAATAGGGAATATTGATTGGGAAAGCATGGTAAGTTCGAAAGCGCAGGCTATCATTAATGGTAGGCATTTTATGCTTAACCGCGAATTCTTTCTTTCGAAACTGGAAATTTACGATGGTAACAGCGAAGCCTTGCTGGCCATGGTGATGGTAAATGTGTTTAATCCGCGCAGCGATGTGTTGATTAACGGAAAACGTTTTGAGCTGGAAATAAAGAACTTCTGGCAATCGCGCTGGAGCTGGAAATACAACGGAAATGAAATTGTAACTTTTACCTCGCACGAGTTCATTTCAAAAGACAAAGGAACAATTGAACTGGCTACACCCATGAACGAAGAAGTGGAAATTCTTATTCTGCTGGGATTGTTTGTCCGCAATCAGTTTATCCTTTTTATGCTACTGATTTTGGTGGTACTGTTCTTTGTGATTGTCTGATTTTATCCAATTGATTTTTAATTTTATTACCCCTGAGTTTCTATTTTATTTGTCTTTTGTAAATTATTCTTTACATTTGTCATGTAATCCTAACTTATTGCACAATGAAATTACTACCACACTACTTTAAATGGATCGGAATTAGCTTCATCATTCTTGGATTTTGTATGGGGATTGATGATTTTATGATGGGTTTTTTGGGTGTACGTCCAAATTCTTCGGGAATATATGAACGAATGTTGCCCGAAATATTTGCCCGAGTTTCGGATTATCCCTTGTATATTGGTTTGTTAATTATAATTCTTTCGAAAAGAAAGACCGAAGATGAATTCGCATTAAAACTGAGATACGAATCAGCTTTTATTGTTTTGATTGCTTCGATTTTGATATTAATTGTAGTGACAGTATTCAAGCCCGGTTTTGAAGTTCATCCGGGAATTTTTATCGTAATTCAAATGCTGGCTTATCTTATTGTGCGATCGGTAAAAGGGGACGTTATATTTTGGGGTGATTATGAAGAACAAGCTTAAATTTCACCGGGTAATGCTCGATAAAACGCAGCAGGAATTGGCCGATGCAATAGGTGTGTCAAGGCAAACAATTCATGCTATCGAGAAGAATAAGTTTGTTCCGTCGGTGCAAACGGCAATGCTTTTGGCCAAGTATTTTAAGCTTTCTGTGGAAGAGTTGTTTGAGTTGGAAGATTAAAAAAACCGTCCCTGCGTACAAGAACGGTTATATATGTTGAGTAAGTTTTCTACCCGCTAGTGCGGCAAGAAACCTTACGGAAAAGCGCCAACGCTATGTTGGCACTTATAGTCTTAGTCAATGTTCATGTCATTTCGAAGGAGGTACGACTGAGAAATCTGTTTCAATCGAAGAGATTTCTCCTCCTGCGTCGTCGAAATGACAGTGGTTATCGAATTTCCGATCCGTTTTTAACAGCCTTATCCGGCGAAACGATCGACAATGTGCCGTCAGCATTCTCAGCACATAGAATCATTCCCTGCGATTCGATACCCCTGAGTTTTTTGGGAGCAAGATTTACCAAAATGGAAACCTGTTTTCCGATCAATTCTTCCGGCTGGTAATATTCGGCAATTCCCGAAACAACAGTTCGCTGGTCAATTCCGGTGTCGATTTTCAATTTCAGCAGCTTTTTGGTTTTGGCTACTTTTTCGCATTCGATTACGGTTCCGGCACGAACATCCATTTTTACAAAATCGTCGAATTCGATGTTTTCTTTTGCAGGTGCTGCAGTGGCTTCTGCCATTTCGTTGGCTTTTTTGGTGTCGGCCAGTTTTTGCAATTGCGCTTCAATTACTTTGTCTTCAATTTTCTCGAAAAGCAACTCCGGTTTGTTCACTTTATGACCAACTGGTAACAAATCGGTTTCACCCAGTTTCACCCAATCCATTTTTTCAAAGTTCAGGAAGCCGCGCAGTTTATCCATGCTAAATGGCAGGAACGGCTCCAGACAGATGGTAAGGTTGGCAGTAATCTGCAAACAGATATTCATGATTGTTTTTACACGTTCGGCATCTGTTTTTACCACCTTCCACGGCTCTTCGTCGGCCAGGTATTTGTTACCCAAACGTGCCAGATCCATAGCATTTTTCAGCGACTCGCGAATACGGAAACTGTCGATACTTTTTTCAACTTCGCCTTTAATTTTTGCAATCTCGGCCAGTGTTTCTTTGTCGTGATCAGTTAGTTCGCCACGGGCAGGAACTTCGCCATCGTAATATTTCTGTGTAAGTACCAGTGCGCGGTTTACAAAGTTTCCGAGCACAGCTACCAGTTCGTTATTATTGCGGTTCTGGAAATCTTTCCAGGTAAAATCGTTGTCTTTCGTTTCCGGTGCGTTGGCAGTCAGTACGTATTTCAGTACATCTTCTTTTCCCGGAAAATCTTCCAAATACTCGTGCAACCAAACTGCCCAGTTTCGTGAAGTTGAAATTTTATCGTTCTCCAAATTCAGGAACTCGTTGGCCGGAACGTTTTCAGGTAAGTTGAAAGTTCCTTCCGCTTTCAACATACTTGGGAAAATGATGCAGTGGAAAACAATATTGTCTTTCCCGATAAAGTGCAACATGCGGGTTTCTGGGTCTTTCCAGTAAGTTTCCCAATCCTCGGTCAGTTCTTTTGTTGCCGAAATGTAACCAATAGGTGCATCAAACCAAACGTACAACACTTTGCCCTCAACACCTTCAACCGGAACAGGTACACCCCAGTCGAGGTCTCGCGTTACGGCACGTGGCATCAACCCACTGTCGATCCATGATTTACACTGACCATAAACGTTGGTTTTCCATTCTTTATGACCTTCCAAAATCCATTCTTTCAACCATGGTTCGTATTGATCTAGTGGCAGGTACCAGTGTGTGGTTTCTTTTAAAACCGGCTGGTTTCCGCTAATAGTTGAAGTTGGATTGATCAATTCTGTTGGGCTCAACGAAGTACCGCAGCTTTCGCACTGGTCGCCGTAAGCTTTTTCAAAACTACATTTTGGGCAGGTGCCAATTATGTAACGGTCGGCCAAAAACTGGTTGTTGGCTTCGTCGAAATATTGCTCCGAAGTTTTTTCAATAAACTTACCTTCGTCGTACAATTTCTTGAAAAACTCAGCAGCCGTTTCGTGGTGAACGGGCGAGCTGGTACGCGAGTAAACGTCAAACGAAATACCAAATTTCTCGAACGATTCCTTAATAATTCCGTGATAACGGTCAACCACATCCTGCGGTGTAATGCCTTCGTTTTTAGCCTTCAGTGTAATTGGTACACCGTGTTCGTCAGAACCACCAATCATTATTACATCCTCGTTTTTCAAGCGGAGGTAACGTGCATAAATATCGGCAGGAACATAAACTCCGGCAAGGTGACCAATATGAATCGGACCGTTGGCATAAGGCAGTGCTGTTGTTATCAGCGTACGTTTGAACTTACTCATTTCGAAATATTTTGTCGTTCTTGAAATATCAATTTTAGGGCTGCAAAGATAGTGAAAAAGAAATTTCAAACAGCAATTAACTTACGCTGGTCGGTATTGTGCTTTTTGCGTTTTAAAATCAGTGGATTAAAGTTTCCATTCTGGTCGGGTTTCAGAATATTTTAGTGCTTATTTTATTGCTACGGGTTCGTAAAAGAAAAACTCTTCGGTGGTTCCAATAATTATCTCGCCTCTTGCTCCGTCCTCAGCCCATCCCAACATTCGCGGAGCATCGTAACCACACGAACCTTTTGGCCCATTTGGGCTTCCATTTCCGCCCATACCACCATTGCCACCATTACCTCCGTATCCGTGTGAACCACCGTTTCCTCCTAAACTTCTTGGCATTATGCAGCCGGAAAACAATTTAGCGTCGTTTGTGAAATACAGGAAGATGTTACCTCCCCAGCCTCCGTTACCACCAATACCCCCAGGCCCTCCGTCTCCTCCGCGACCACCTCTGTATCCAGGGTTCTGATGGGTAATAGTTTCGGTGTAGGTTTCTTCAACATCGCGGTAAACGATAACGGTTTCCTGAACTGTTTCTTCATACTCCTCTTCTTTTCCGGTGCCTGTAGTGCGTCGCTTTTTAACCTTTTTTGAAACGGTTGTGGTAAACGGTTTTTTTACAATTCTTGTTTTGGTAACTTCTTCATACCAAATTTCACCATCTCTTCCACGGCCACCATCACCGCCGTCGCCGCCATCACCACCGCTACCTCCTGAGCCTCCTTCTGAACTCACTTTTAATTTTCCTCCATCCGGATTAATGAGGTAGTAATATTCTTCGCCTGTTTCAAAATCTTCGGCATAAACATATAGTAACTGGCAGTTCAGTGTCGAGTCGAAATATAGATCGGTCCACACACCGATATCGGGGCCGTTGTAACCCGGTTCTCCATCGCCACCTGGATATCCATAAGAACCGTTTTCTCCAAAAAATCCATCTTTCCCGTCCATGCCATTAAATCCTGAGCGACCTGATTGCCCCCATAATTCAAGATTGTACAGGTGTCTGTAGTCCAATTGAATTGGGAAATTGGTAAATGCCAACGGATTATTTTTCGATTGAACCGAAACGTTTACCTGGTGATCGGTAATATTTCTGAAATCGTTTTCAATAACAAAGCTGTTTTTATTGAGCGAAATTCCTTGCGAAGAAATACGGTAATTATCGGTAAAGTAGCTATTGCGGAAATTCTTTATTTTTCTGCTTATTCCGTTGTTAAAAGTAGCCGTTAATTCCGCTTTAAAATAGCATCCGGGAGCTTTGTCGAAACGCGATGTTGGACTAAACGAAAGCTGTGTTTCGTAATTTAAGGGGATTAAAATTGTTTGAGCTAGATCCTCTTGTTTGCGCGGCCATATTTTTACGCTGATGTATTTTCCTTTTGTAGGGTACAGTTTTGAGTTTACTGTAATCTTACCTCTAGTAAAAGTTCCACCAACAATTTCTGCTTGGTAGCGCCACCACAACACAGAGCCGCTGTTCATGCCAATGGTTTTTTTAACCTTCCCATTTTTGTGATAGGACACAACTCCAATTTCAAACGATTCGCCTGGAAGTACCAATTGGTTTTCATCGACAACCAGTTTTATGGAATCTACTTTGCGGTTAAATATACCGGCTTTTGCAGCATCGGTATTAACGATTAAAAGCTGAAAAATGATAAGCAATGTGATATAGTAAAATTGTTTCATGGCTGAAGTGTTAGAACGTTTGTTATGTCAAATTCAAAAAGTGTACCGTTCTGCTCGTCCGATTTATTTTATTGCCTTACCTTCGCAAAAAAATTAGTTGAATGGCACAATTTTCACACATTATATTCGACCTCGACGGAACACTCACCGACAATACGCAGGGCATTAAAAACTCATTAAAATATGCGCTGGAGCAAATGCAGGTGGATGGTTACCACGAAAATATTCTGGATACTTTTATTGGCCCTCCATTGCAGTGGGGATTTAGCACACAGTTTGGAATGAACGAGCGCGATACCAAACTGGCAGTGGACTATTTCCGCGAATATTATGGTGAGCACGGCTGGCATCAAAACGATCCGTATGATGGAATTATGGAATTGTTGGCCGAGCTGGATGCGCAGGGAAAACGAATGTATGTGGCCACCGCAAAACTGGAAAAGTATGCCAACAAAATTATTGAGCACTTTGAAATGGATCGTTACATTATTCAGTTGAAAGGCGCGGATTATCATGCGAAAAAAGCCACTAAAAATAAGATCATTGCCGATGTGCTGACCATGCAACAACTGGTTCCGTCGGAAGAAATTGTAATGGTTGGCGATACGGTTTACGATATTGAGGGCGGGAATGAAAATGAAATTTCGACAATTGCTGTGGGCTACGGTTTTGGAAAAGAGGCCGATCTACGTGCGGCCAATCCCGATTATTATGCAGAGGATGTTGAAGAGCTGTTTGAGCTATTAACTCTTTAATGTTGTTTGCCATTTACTTTGTATTTTTGATTGAATGTAAACGTCAATCACCTGATTTTCAGATAAAATTTATGATTACACTTAAATCCATAAAACCCGGCTCAACAATACGAATTGTTTCTCCTGCAGGTAAAATTGAAGAAAAACATGTGATGCCTGCTGTTAAATGGTTGGAAGAACAAGGTTACACCGTAAAATTGGGAGAACATGTTTTTGCCCGGCATTACCAGTTTGCCGGAACCGACGAACAACGTGCTGCCGATGTGCAGGAAGCACTTGACGACCCTGATTGCGATGCCATAATTTGCTCGCGAGGCGGTTATGGAACGGTGCGTATTATCGATCGGCTCGATTTTACCCAATTTCTGGAAAAACCAAAGTGGCTGGTGGGTTTTAGCGACATTACCATTTTACATTCGCGTTTGCATAATCTTGAAGTTCCGACAATTCATGGGGTGATGCCGCGCTATTTTTTTGATGAGGAAGGTACGCCGCGCGAGGATTTGACTTCGATGATGAAACTGATAAAAGGAGAGGGGATCAGTTATAACGTGGATTCAACTGAATTTGATCGTCCCGGTACGGCGTCCGGTCAGTTGGTTGGTGGAAATTTATCAATCGTGAACAGTTTGCACGGTACAAAATACGATATCGATACGGCTGGAAAAATCCTTTTTCTGGAGGATATTGATGAGTTTTTATACCACACTGATCGTATGGTTCATCAACTAAAACTAAGCGGGAAACTGGATCATCTTGCCGGATTAATTTTAGGAGACTTTACCGACATGAAAGACAATGAATCGCCTTTTGGGCAAACGGTTCATGAGATTTTTGCAAAGGCCGTAAAAGATAAGGATTATCCGGTTTGTTTCGGATTTCCGGGAGGACACGATAAAAAGAACCTGGCACTGGCTTTTGGCATGGAATGGGAAATGGAGGTTGCTGAGGAAGGAACAAAACTGAGATTGGTGTAGATTGAGTGAAGATTGATATTTTTACTTTTGCCTTTACACTTTTTACTTTTACCTTAAATAAAAAACATGGTATCAACACGCGAATTGGGTGATTTGGCTGAGGGACTGGCACAAGACTACCTCCGAAAGCTGGGTTACGAAATTAAAGCCACCAATTGGTATCACGGACATTTGGAACTCGACATTGTGGCGCAAGATCGCGACGAGCTAGTAATTGTCGAGGTGAAAGCCCGCTCGGGGTTACGATACGAGCACCCATCGGAAGCAGTTACCAATACCAAAATTAAGCGCATTGTTGAGGCTGCCGATGCCTATATTATTGAACACAACAGCGAGCTGGACACCCGATTTGATGTGATTACCGTTATTTTCTTTCAGCAAGGCCACGAGTTGGAGCATTTTAAAGATGCTTTCTATCCAACCATGTAGATTTACTTGTAGCGGCGATTCACCCCTTTTTCTCTACAGATGCACGGGAACGACAGTAGGGTGATTCTGAGAGTTATTGTTACGTTCTTTTTTCAATTATAAACCACCACATCATTTTTATTTCAGCCCGATTCTGCTATTTTTAGGCTTTCCAAATTAGGCATCATGAATATTGAAGAGATCCGCGAGTATTGCCTGCAGAAAAAAGGAGTTACCGAAAGTTTTCCTTTTGATGAAACCACATTGGTTTTTAAGGTGCAGAATAAAATGTTTTGTTTACTTGGCCTTGATGACCATCGGGTTAGCCTGAAGAACGATCCGGATAAAAATATTCAGCTACGTGCACAGTTTCCGGCCATTTACGAGGGCTATCATTTGCACAAGCAAATGTGGAATACCATTGAGTTAAACGGAACGGTCCCCACAAAAATGATGGAGCAGATGATCGATGAATCGTACGATTTGATTGTTGCAAGCCTGACTAAAAAATTAAGAGAAGAATTAAAAAATTTATAAGCACTATGAAATTATTTTCAATGTTAGCGGCATTACTGTTTTTGGTAACAGCCGTTTATGCCGAGGGAGACAAAGAGGATTTTACCATTGTTAAGGAAGTAAAACATACTCCTGTTATTAGCCAGGGACGCACCGGAACGTGCTGGAGTTTCGCAACCACCAGTTTTTTAGAGTCGGAGATAATGCGCAAAGGGTTTCCGGAAACTAACCTGTCGGAAATGTTTTTTGTGTATTACAACTACAAAAACAAGGCGTTTCAGTACCTGCTTTATCATGGTAAAAACAATTTTGGTGAAGGAAGTCTGTCGCACGATGTATTAAAAGTTGTGGCCGACCAGGGAGTGATGTTATACGATGACTTTCCGGGAATTCAAAAAGACGGGAAATACAACCATACGGCATTGATAAAAGAGTTACGTGATGAAACGGATAAAATTGATGAGAAAAAAAGAGGAAAAATTGATGTTTCGGATCTGAAAAGTTTTAAGCCGGTTTTAAAAAGCGAAATCGGGAAATTGCCAAATGAGGTTGAGATTGCCGGTAAAAAATATTCAGCAACCGAATTGCGTGATAAATACGAATTAAATCCCGATGATTATATTGAGCTCACCTCCTTCAGTCATCACCCGTTTTGGGAACAGTGTGTTGTTGAGGTGCCCGATAACTGGGCGCATGCATCGTACTACAATTTGCCGTTAGACGATTTGCTGGATGTAATGTATTACGCGCTAAACAACGGTTTTAGCGTTGCCTGGGATGGCGATACCAGCGAGAAAACCTTTGTTCATAAAGAGGGAAAAGCCGACGTGCCGAAAAAGCTGATGGGGAAAGTTGATCAGGAAGAGCGTCAGAAAACGTTTTACGACCGCACAACCACCGACGATCACCTGATGCACTTGGTAGGCCTGTCGAAAGATGCCGAAGGGAAAGACTGTTTCTATACCAAAAACTCGTGGGGGGCAGCCAGTAACAAGTACGGTGGTTACCTGCACATGACAGAAGATTACGTACGCCTGAAAACCATCGGAATTATGGTGCACAAAGATGCTATTCCGGAAAAAATAAAATCAAAACTAAAATTGTAATGCGCGAGTTTCAATTGAATACCGAATATATCGAACTGGTAAAACTGTTAAAGCTTTTGCGAATTGCACAAACGGGCGGCCATGCAAAAATCATTGTGGAAGATGGCGAGGTTATCCGAAACGGTGAACAGGAATTTCGGAAAAGAGCCAAGCTGGTAAAAGGCGATGTGCTCGAAATTATGGGAGAAACCATTACAATTGTTTAAGCCATTTTCGGTGAAATTTTTCCGAGGGGCACAAGGCAATCCCCGAGGGGCATGGAATAATCCCCTGTCTTGGAAAGCCTTGCCCCAAGGGGCATAAGATAATCCCCAAGGGGCACAAAGCAATCCCCGGGGGGCACGTCATGATCCCCACGTTTCACAAAACAATCCCCCAAGGGCGCGTTCTGTGAAAACAGGGGCAGAAGTCCATCCCCAAGGGGCGAAGAAAGATCCCCAAGGGGCACAGAGCAAAAAAGCAGGGGCACGGAATGATCCCCTGGGGGCGCATTTCAAAAAAGTGAGGGATCAGAGAGCCAAAAGGGTTTTTTTAACTTTGACACAATACTGCTCTTTTTAAAGAATATTAAAAGCTTTGCCGCCTGCATTTGCATCAACAGGTAATGTTCAAAATAATAAATACTTTAGCCAAACAATTTAACTACATGCCCATGTATAAGAAGATTTTAGCACTATTATTGGTAAGCCTTGTTTTAAGTGCGTTTGTGTCGGCGCATTCGGGCAAACCCAAATACCATGTAATTATCGATACCGATGGGGCGATTGACGATATGCGCGCTATTTCCATGTTTTTGGCACAGAACGATACACGTGTTTTGGCTATCACGTGTTCGCAGGGAACGTTGGCCCCGGATTCGATTTTTGAGAAGGTGAATAATTTGCTTTCGGCATTTCACCACGAAGGAATTCCGGTTGGGCTGGATGAAGAACTGGAGAAAGAGCTACCGCCGTGGGCAGCTTACACACAAAAAATCAGGTGGGCATCATCAAAAAGTTCAGAGCTTGCGTCTAAAAAAATATGTTCGGGTGAACTGATTTCATCGGTGTTTAAAAATTATCCCGAAAAAATTACTTTGGTGGCTTTGGGATCGTTAAAAACTTATGCCGAATTGGTGGAGCAACATCCTGAATATGTAGACAAAATCGAACGCATTGTGTGGTACAATAATCCGTATATCGACACCGATTTTAATGAATCAGTTTCGCCGGAGAGTTACGCCTATTTCAAACAAAAAAATATTCCGCTGGAAGTGGTTGGAAACAATACCGATCATTACAATGTTGATGCGGCTTACCTGGAAACGATTAAAAGTACAGAATCGCAGTATGCAAAACAGATTGCCCGGGTGCACCAACATCCTGAAATCGTTTCGCGAATGGAAGCTGAGCATCTGCAACTTTGGGACGATCTGGTGGCGCTTTATCTAACTGTGCCAATTCTTTTTCAAACCGAAAAAGCTACAGGCAAAGTAAGTTATGTAACCGTGCAAAACGGGTTGCCTGATGAAGTTGTGAACAAGGCAATTTCAGCTATACTTGCATCGGGAATGCAGACAACAAACCGGGTGTTTAACTCGTTCCCGGTTGATGCCGATTTGTATAAACCGGCTTACGCAAAAATGTTGGAATCTACCATCGAAAATTATGGTTTGATTGAATGGAAAGCCATTAGTATGACCAACGAAATTCACGGTCACACGGGCATTTATTCCATTATTGGTGCCAAAATGGGCATACGTGCCATGGAGTATTTTAATGTGGGCGTGAATAACCTTGCTATCACAACATTTGCAGGCCGCAAACCGCCGCTCAGTTGTTTTAACGACGGCATTCAAATTAGTAGTGGTGCCACAATCGGGCAGGGATTGATTACCGTATCTGATACAATTCTGGAAGTACCAACCATTACCGCAACATTCAATAAGCAAAAAATAAAAATCTCGGTAAAGTCGGAAATTGCCGCACAAATGCGGGAGGAAATAAAATACGGTGTTAAAACCTATGGCGCGCTAACCGATGAATACTGGCTGTATATTGAAAAGCTGGCAATCCGCTACTGGAGTGAGTTCGACCGAAATGAAATTTTTACAATTGAAAAGCTGTAAATTGTTTTGGCTGCAATACACAGCCAAAACAATACCAATTTCTGCATCATAAATAGTTGCTTTCTGAATTCGTTATTGGGAGTCTGTTACCTGAAACTGCTTAATCTTCGTATTTAAACGATACCTTTAGCTTAACACGGTAACACTCAATTTCGCCTTCAGTAATGTGAATATCCATTTGGCACACTTCGGCAATTCTTAAATCGCGTAATGATTTTGATGCCATACTAATGGCATTTTGCGATGCTTTTTCCCACGAAACGGGGCTGCTTCCAACAAGTTCAACAATTTTGTAAACACTATTAGGCATAACGTTTTAGTTTTTTGGTTAATACTATTTCTTTAAAGGTTTTTGCTTTTACGATAAGCACCAGCAAATAGTTTTAAGCATACCATTTTTATTGTGAAGCATGTTAAAAAAAACGATAAAACGAAGTGTAATAACCAAAAGAAAACTACCGAACAAAAAACAAGCGACCGCCGGCAATAAGCAGAAGTAATAGCAGAATAACGATGTTTACGATGAGGTTGCTTTTTTCATCTCGTCGGTAATGAAGAAAACTGGCAAGAACCATAATAATTGTTAGGCCAATAGCTGCTATCGGGATTAAGATTTCGAGCGTGGAATAAACGCCTGGCAGGAAAAGCCCTAATCCGCCCAAGACCTCGAACGCACCTATTAACCGTAGTTTTGGTTCGGTAAAATCTTCAATCCATTCAAAAACTTTTATAAGGTTGTCTTTGGGTAAAACCAGTTTCAGAGAGCCCGATGTTAAAAAAAGAGCAGCAACAATAATTTGTATAATCCAGAGCGCTACGTTCATAATAACAGTTTTTGTTTAGCGATGAGTTGTTTATTATTTTGCGGATTACTTGTTTAATAGTAACCCATTACCTGTCAAAATGTTGCCTTGTTTTTAACAATCTCCTTATATCCTGCCCGTAACCGCTGCTATAAAAATAGCTTTGGCAGTTTATTTTCTGTAAACCCAAACTTCCGATCCCGGATTGTCATTAAGGTATATTTCTTTTGCAGCTTCAGCTTCACTGAAGGTTTTATAGCTGTTAATTCCAATGATAAAGAAACGACCTTTTTTGCCAACATGAAAAGCTTCGTATCCTTTTTCTTGCAATTCATGTAAATAAGCATCGGCATTTTCTTTTACCGAAAAGCTTCCTCCAACCAAATAATACTTAATCGAGTCTTGCTCTGCCGGTAATGTTTCAATTGGTTCCGGTGCCGTTTTAACCGTGTCCGAAACAGCACTTGTGTCTTGCACAGTTGTTGCCAATGTGTCTGAAATCAAACTATCAGGAACTACTACTTCCTGCTCTTCCGGTAATTCTTCGGCAACAGTGGTGGTTCTCATTTCGTTTTTGTCGGTCGTTCCATTGTTAAAGCCTTTAATAAAAACGAAAACAGCAACGGCAAGTAACGGAATAATAATCAACAAAAACAGCCAGGGCTTTTTCTTTTTTTCTTCCTTTCTTTCGAAATCAGCCACCGGGGCAGTCTTTTTGGGTTCCGTTTGTTCTGCAGGCTTTTCTTCTTCTGTAGCTGGTGCTTCATTGGGTACTTCTTCTTCAGTTTGCTCCGGCTCTTCCGTTTCAGAAACAGGCTCGGGGTCTTCCAATGGAGGTTCAGCTTGTTCCGGTTCACTAATCGACATCGGTTCAAACCCAAACGAATCAAGCAACATATTTTCTTCTAACGACTCTTGAAAAACAATTGCTCCATGCTCGTCATGCGATAGTGTTCCAACTCCTTCAACAAATACTTCGTCGCCTTTATCGAGTTTAAACAACATTTCGTCGCGTTCTTTTTCAATGCGAACCAATGCATTAAAATGCGAGATGTGAAGTTTTTCTGCTATGTGACCAACCAGTAGGCCATCGTTGTTTTTTAAATCCGGGTTGAAAGAAATATTTTTTGATGGTGGCTTAATTTCGTCACTGTCGTCGCTGATTTCTGCAGGATGGTATTCCGAGACAAAAGCTCCCAATCCCGGGATTATTACAATATCGTGTTGTAACAGAAGCGTATATATTTCTTTTCCGAAGCTCACATGCATTAATTTAGACGCTAAAATTACAAAACATAGAGTAAACTGCAACTGCCCTAAAATTAAGTTTTTACAAAAGCCCGGTTTGCTTTGCAGTTTAGAAGAAAAGAATGCATATATTTTTCTACTTTTACATCTCAAACCAAAATTACCATGGCAAAAAAGATTTTAGTAACAGGAGGAACCGGATACATAGGTTCTCATACAGTTGTAGAGCTTCAAGAGTCGGGATATGAAGTTGTTATTGTTGACGACCTCTCGAACTCGAGTATTGATGTTCTTGATAATATTGCAAAAATATCGGGCACCAAACCGGCGTTTGAACAGTTTAACCTGGCAGATAAAGAAAAAACCTCAGACTTTTTTAAACGTAATCAGGGAATTGAGGCAATTATACATTTTGCAGCTTTTAAAGCTGTTGGAGAATCGGTGCAAATACCGTTGAATTATTACCGTAATAATCTGGTTTCGTTAATGAATTTGTTGGATTGTCAACGCGAATTCAATGTACCAAATATGGTTTTCTCATCGTCGTGTACCGTATATGGGCAGCCCGAGAAATTGCCGGTAACCGAAGCAACTCCGCGAAAAGATGCCGAGTCGCCATATGGAAATACCAAACGTGTAAGCGAAGATATTTTGCAGGACAGCGTTAAAGCTTATCCCGAGTTGAAAGCGATTGCACTTCGCTATTTTAATCCGATCGGGGCACATCCGTCGGCTTTAATTGGCGAACTTCCGTTGGGTGTTCCGCAAAACCTGGTTCCGTTTATTACCCAAACTGCAGCCGGATTGCGTGACGAACTAAAAGTTTTTGGCGATGATTATAACACTCCTGATGGATCGGCAGTGCGCGATTACATTAATGTTGTTGATTTGGCAAAAGCGCATGTTACGGCTATTGCCCGCTTGCTGGATGGTAAGAACAAAGCGAACTACGAAATTTTTAACCTCGGAACCGGCGATGGATTATCGGTGTTGGAAGTGGTTAAAGGATTTGAACGTGCTACGGGCGAAAAATTAAATTATAAAATTGTTGAGCGCCGTGCAGGCGATGTGGAGCAAATTTGGGCCGATACAACATACGCCAACGAAGAGTTAGGCTGGAAAGCTGAAAAAGGATTGGATGAGACACTGCTTTCGGCCTGGAACTGGGAGAAAAAAGTGCGTGGAATTGAATAAGATTCTACAGGTTTAGCAGATATTTTCTAACAAATACAAAAAAGGCATTGCTTATCGGCAATGCTTTTTTTCTGATTGATTTTCAGAAATTCGGAATTGAAATTCTCGTTAAACAATTTCTTAGTCTCTGCCGAAAAAACTACATTTGACATAAATAGCTGAAAAAATGAAAAAGACAATTCTGATTACCGGAGGCGCCGGATTTATCGGCTCTCACGTAGTTCGTTTATTTGTAAATAACTACCCCGATTATAACATTGTAAACCTCGATAAATTAACGTATGCAGGTAACCTCAATAATTTAAAGGATATTGAAAACAAACCTAATTACGAGTTTGTAAAAGGCGATATTGTAGATAGCGAATTTATTCAGAAACTGTTTGAAGAAAAACAGTTCGACGGCGTTATTCATTTGGCTGCCGAGTCGCATGTCGACCGTTCCATATCGAACCCGACAGAATTTGTTTTTACGAACGTAATAGGCACCGTTAATTTGCTGAACGCTGCAAAACAAATCTGGAAAGATAACTTTGAAGGAAAGCGTTTTTACCATATTTCAACCGATGAGGTTTATGGTTCGTTGGGCGAAGAAGGTATGTTTACGGAAGAGACTGCTTACGATCCACACAGTCCTTACTCGGCATCAAAAGCCAGTTCCGATCATTTTGTGCGTGCCTACAACGATACTTTTGGTGTGCCCGCAGTTATTTCAAACTGTTCAAACAATTATGGTTCGTTCCAGTTTCCCGAAAAATTGATTCCGCTTTTTATTCACAACATAAAAAACAACAAACCGCTGCCGGTTTATGGTAAAGGCGAGAATGTTCGCGACTGGCTTTGGGTGGTTGATCACGCCCGTGCTATCGATGTAATTTTCCATAAAGGAGAAATTGGCGAAACCTATAACATCGGTGGTTTTAACGAGTGGACGAACATCGATTTGATTCGGGTAATGTGCCGAAAAATGGATGAAAAACTGGGGCGCCCTGAAGGTGAATCGGAAAAATTGATTACGTATGTAAAAGACCGCGCCGGACATGATTTACGGTATGCTATTGATGCCACTAAAATTAAAAATGAACTGGGTTGGGAGCCATCGCTGCAGTTTGAGGAAGGTATTGAAAAGACCATCGACTGGTACCTTGAAAATACCGAATGGTTGGAGAATGTTACTTCGGGCGATTACCAAAAATACTACGAGCAACAGTATGTAAAAAGATAACTTCTTACTGTTAAAAAAAATTAAGAAAAGGAGATGCAACATTGCATCTCCTTTTCTGTTTTAGTATTTGGTTGTAAAATTGGATATCGTAACTTAACAACACAAAAATCCGTTCTCAGAACATACATAATTTAAAACAGAAACATGAAACAAAAATTTCTTCTGCTGGCGCTGGTTACGCTGCTGGCAGCGTGTAGCACTACAAAACAAGTGCGAAATTCGCAGAAAGGCTTAAAAGGCGATTGGACATTATCATCGATTACTACCGACCAGGGAAACAAAGTGGAAATTAAAGAGTTGTTTAACCAGGCATCGCCCGATTGTTTCGAGGGTAGCCGGTGGAGCTTTGTCAGCAATAACAATTCCGGAACTTATTCTTTTATGGATGTGGCTTGTATTAATTCTACCCACTCTATAAAATGGTTTATGGAGCAAGATGGAGACGACATTTATTTTTTATGGAAATTTATCCCTGACGGAGTGAAGCCAAAAGATGTTACTGCAGGTTATAAACTCAAATTACTTTCTGAATCGGAAAGCGAATTTGTATTGGCACAAGATGCTTCGTTCGAGGGCGACATCATTTCAATTTATTATCAGTTCACAAAAAATTAGGATAACAGTTATGAAGAATATTACAATGTTAGTTCTTGCGTTTTTTATCGCGGGAATGTTTTTAACAGGTTGTAGCTCGTTGCAAAATGCCAACAGCTCGCAAAAGGGTGCTGGAATTGGAGTTGCAGCAGGTGCTGCTTTAGGTGCTTTAATAGGCGGAAAAGATAACCGGGCCGCAGGCGCTTTGGTTGGTGCTGC
Organism: uncultured Draconibacterium sp.; assembly: GCF_963676815.1. Lineage (NCBI taxonomy): Bacteria > Pseudomonadati > Bacteroidota > Bacteroidia > Marinilabiliales > Prolixibacteraceae > Draconibacterium > uncultured Draconibacterium sp. The sequence goes on along the minus strand of NZ_OY781365.1, from coordinate 1,596,161 downwards.
CGTTGGTGGAGGTGCCGGTGCAATTATTGGTAAACAAATGGACAAACAGGCCGAAGAAATTGAAACAACAATGCCCGGTGCCGAGGTGGTTCGTAGCGAAGAAGGAATTCAATTAATTCTGGATGAAAATGCTGATGTACGTTTTGAATTTGACAGTTCAGAACTGACAAGCGCCTCGCAAACCAACCTGGGTAACCTGGTTGAAATATTTAATAAATATCCGGATACCGACATTTTGGTTATTGGGCATACCGACAGCGATGGCGCAGAATCGTACAATCAAACTTTATCCGAAAAACGAGCAGCATCAGTTGTTAATTTCCTAAAATCAAATGGAATTGAAGCCGCGCGTTTGAGTTCTGTTGGTATGGGCGAATCGCAGCCACGGGCAACAAACGACACTAAACAAGGTAAAGCGCAAAACCGTAGGGTAGAGTTTACAATTACGGCCAACGAGGATATGGTGAATGCTGCAAAAGAACAGGCTGGCGAGCGTTAATTGATGTTCATTTCTGTTATTCGGTGTTAAGAAATGAAACGACATTGAAAATTGTATTGCAAAAGTTTCAGAAACAGAAATTTATACTATCTTTGCGCCACATTTTTCAAAATTAAAAAATAGAATTATGCCAGTAAAAATGAGATTAGCGCGACACGGTCGCAAACGCTACGCATACTACCACATTGTAGTAGCTGATAGCAGGGCGCCACGAGATGGCAGGTACATTGAAAGAATTGGCACGTACAATCCTAACACTGATCCTGCTACTATCGATCTCGATTTTGACAAAGCTTACGACTGGCTTGTTAAAGGCGCACAACCAACCGACACTGTAAGAGCAATTTTATCTTACAAAGGTGTTATGTACAAAAAACACCTCATGGGTGGAGTTAAAAAAGGAGCTTTCGACGAAGCTGAAGCTGAAAAGCGTTTAGAGAGTTGGATTGCAGAAAAAGAAGCTAAAATTCAGGCAAAAATCGATCGTCTGAAAGGTGAGGCTGATGCAGAGACTCAAAAACAATTGGATGCTGAGAAGAAAATCAACGAAGAAAGAGCTGCTGCTATTGCTGCAAGAGAAGCAGAACTAGCCGCTGAAGCTGAAGCTGCCGCTGCTGCTGAAAAAGCAGAAGCTGAAGCAGAAGAAGCTGCAGAGGAAGAGGTCGCCGCTGAAGTTGAAGAAACTCCTGAAGCTGAAGCACCTGCTGCTGAAGAGGAAGCTTCGGAAGAAGAAAAAGGTGCGGAATCTTAAGAAAGACAACTCATCTTATTATAGAAAACCACTTGTCGTTAGGCAGGTGGTTTTTTTGTGTTTATACACTTCGTTTAAATTCTTTTGAGTCACCTGTGAAATTGGTAGATGACAATTTTGAGACAACAGTGAAACTGCTGTTATTTTCTGCCTGCCGGCGGCCTTCATTTTTGTCTTGACACAAAAACGAATCGGCCCGATAGGGCAAAAGGATGTTTCCCGCGCTTGTAGCTTATTGATTATTGAAGTATGACATATTCTTCTCCACCGAATTTTACGAGTGATACCTCTTTTCCAAAAAATTATGTTGCACTTTTTTGGAACTTTCTACATATAACTACCGTTTCAAGGGAAAATGCCTTACTTTTGAAGTATGGAAACGATACCAAAAACCGATTGCCAAAAAGTTGGATTCTTCAGAAAGACGCACGGCGTACACGGAGAAGTAGTCCTTGAGTTTGACGAACAGTTTGAATATTCAGTGGAAGAATGCGACCGCTTTTTTGTTGAACTGGATGGTTTGCTTGTTCCGTTTTTTGTAGAAAAAGATGGTTTCCGTTTCCGGTCGTCGAAATCGGCAATTGTAAAGTTCGATTGGGTGGATGATGAAAAATACGCCAAACGCCTGGTTGGTGCCGGAGCTTACTTGTTTCATTCCGAAATTATTGACGAGCAGGAAGAAACCGAATCTACTTTTGAAGGCTTGATGCTAATTGATAGCAAACAAGGCGAAATTGGCGTTATCGATCATGTTGACGATTATTCTGGAAACATCGTATTTACTGTTTCGTACAGGGGCGAGGAGCTGTTAATTCCGTTTCACGAAGAGATGTTGGTTGCGTATAGCGAGAATGAAAGTTCTATTACTTTAAATTTACCCGACGGACTGATTGACGCCTAAATCGGGCTCAAAATCAATAAATTTTTTTCTCCAGTTTTCAGGAATAGGTTCTGAGATTCGAGCTTTCATATCATAACAAACCATTACCGACTTGCAAACTGCCACTGGTTCCGAACTATTCTCTTTGTAAACGGCCTGCGTCATTTCAAGGCTCTTTTCGCCAAGCGACGAAACGGAAGTAACAACATGAATTTTATCTTCAAGAAAAGTAGGCTGCATGTAATCCACTTTAACAGAAGCAATAATCAGTCCTTTGTGTGTCCAGCTTATTAATTCGCCCAAAGAAGCCTTAAAATATTTCAGACGCGCCAAATCAAAAAATTCCTGGTATTTGGCATTGTAAACATGCCCCATCAGGTCGATGTCGTTAAACCGAATTTGCACCGGTACAATGTGTTCCTGTTTCATGAAATGCTTTCTTTATGCATTTAAAAGTGCAACTTTTTTTACTTCGTGTGCAACTTTATTTGGGATCGCACGTCATTAAAACGTAATAATAATATTGGTGCACCGGTTTATAACTAAATAAACCATTTTGCTTACCATTATTGTTCTTTTGTAAAGTTTATAATATTTAAATAGTTAGTACATGAAAACAAGAGTTCTGTTATTTAGCCTTTTCGTAATGAGCTTATTTATTGCCTCAACAGTTCAGGCAGAAGAGGAAACACGCGATGTTTCAAGTTTTTCGGAAATTAGTTTACGAATTCCGGCAACTGTGCATCTTGAGCAGGGAAGCCCGCAAAGCGTGCGGATAGAAGCCAAACAATCGACGCTTGAAGATATTATTACCGAAGTAAACGGGAGTAAACTGGTCATTCGTTTTCCGGGGAAAAGCATTTTTCAGCGTAATTACAAACCTGGTAAAATTGATATTTATATAAGTGTGCCCGATATTAGTGGATTAGGCATTTCCGGCTCGGGAGATATTTTAGCCGACGAAATTGAAGCACGTATTATTGATTTGGCTGTTAGTGGCAGCGGAAATATTGAGATTGAAGAACTGACATCGGAGAAAGTAAAAGGAGCGATTTCCGGCTCGGGCAATATTACTATTGAAAGTGATGGTGTTGCCGATGAACTTTCGGTTTCAATCTCGGGTTCCGGGAACTTTAAAGCCGACAGGTTTGAAGCAGAGGATGTAACCGTTAGCACATCCGGCTCGGGCAATTGCAACGTAAACTCTAATGGCTCGCTAAAAGCGAGAATTGCCGGTTCAGGAAGCGTGTATTATAAAGGTAGTCCACGTGTTGACTCTTCAGTAGCCGGTTCGGGCAAAGTAAAAAGTATGTAATTAATTTCAACTAAAAATAGTGGAGGCCATCTGTTTTCAGGTGGCCTTTTTATTTTCTGAGAATATCGATTTGCCCCCCCGGTCCAAGTTTTATAATACTCGATGGTTTTGACGCGGTATGATCATCCTGACGATATTCAACAATGTAATCAACCGCATCCTTTATTTCCTCTGAAATTTCATCGAAAAAAGCCGGCGATTTCTCTCCGCTTATATTGGCCGATGTGGATACGATTGGCCGGCGAAAACGTTGCAGTAATTGGCGTGTAAACTCTTCTTTGGTAAAACGAATACCGATGGTTCCATCGTCGGCAATTAAATTGGCAGCCAGGTTTTTTGCACCGGGGTAAATAACCGTTAACGGAGTGGTACTGATTTCAACCAAATCCCAGGCAACTTCCGGAACTTCATCAACATAACGATCGAGTAATGCCGGATTTTCCATTAAAACCAACATGCTTTTCGAGTCCTCGCGTTTTTTTATGTCGTAAATGCGTTTTACTGCCTCTGCATTTGTGGCGTCGCAGCCAATGCCCCAAATGGTATCGGTTGGGTAGAGTATTACTCCTCCATTTTTCAAAACTTCAACAGCCTTTTTTAAATCGTCGTGCATAGTTCTAAGCTAAAAGTTGCGCGTACAAAGAAATCAATTTTTCAACATATTTTTGGGGTTGAAACTCATTGGCTCTGATTCGCCCCTTCATAATTAATTCTTTGCGAAAATTTGTGTCGTTAAGTATCTTTTCAATTTTGTTTCCCAACTCTTCAATGTTTTCAGGCGAACACAAAACTGCTGCTCCACCGGCAGTTTCGGGTAAACACGATGCGTTGGATGTAATTACCGGGCAACCGCAGGCCATCGACTCGATTACCGGCAATCCAAAACCTTCGAATACTGAAATATAGATGGAAAGTTGCGCCAGCTGATAAATGCCTGCCAAATCTTCTTCAGGGATATTTTTCAGAAAAATTACCTTGTTTTGCGGATTCTTCTCGGCTATGTATTTATGAATATCGTTGCAGTATGATGTTGGATTTCCAACCAAAACCAATGGTAAATCAATGTCTTTATCAACCAGTGCTTTTATTATTGATAGTTGATTTTTTCGTTCTTCAACGGTTCCAACTGCAAGAATAAATTCGTTTGGCAGTTTATATTTTTCTTTGATTTTTCCGGTATTGGCATTCTCAAAAAACAAAGGTGAAATTGCCTGATGTAGAATCTCTATTTTTTCCGGATCAACATCAATAAAATCGATAATGTCGTCTTTGGTTTGTTGGCTAATGGCTAAAATCTTTGTGGCCGCATTGCAGGCATATTTTGTTTTGCGGAAATAAATGGCGCGGTCAAGTGTTTTGTAAAACTGTGGATAACGTATAAATATAAGGTCGTGAATGGTTACCAAAGTTGGTATTGATGTTTTATGGATTCCTTTCGGAAGTTCGTTGCTCAATCCATGAAAAAGATCGAGTTTGTGATCCTGAATTTCATCACTAAGTTGCATCGACCGCCAAATGGCTTTCCTAAATCCGGAATGCGCATTTTGCGGAGCCACCAGTTCAAACTTATCCTGTTCCTCAAGCATTGCTGCTTTTATTTCGGGTGTAAAAAGTGTGTACTGATGGTTGGGGAAATATTTCACCAGTGCATTCAATGTATTCCGGCTGTAGTTGCCCAACCCGGAGGTGTTGAGGAAAGCTCTTTTTGCGTCGTATCCTATCTTCATTGTTTGCTGTTTTGTGTGCTTTTAAAAATACAAAAAAGGCCGGGTTTTGTAGCCCGGCCTTATTAATTTATTGTGAAGTTGTTTTTTCTAAAAGTCTTTCACACCATCAAAGTCGAGCGTTGCAAAATAATCTTCCAGCGTTTCAGCACGTCTGATCTCTGCAACTTCGCCATTCTCGCGAAGCAACAATTCAGCCGATTTAAGTTTCCCGTTGTAGTTAAATCCCATCGAGTGGCCGTGTGCTCCGGTATCGTGAATTACAACAATATCCTCGGGTTCAATTTCCGGCAACATGCGGTCGATGGCAAACTTATCGTTGTTTTCGCACAACGATCCGGTAACATCGTATTTTACATTTGCCTCATCGTTTTCTTTTCCCATAACCGTAATATGATGATAGGCGCCGTATAGTGCAGGGCGCATCAGGTTGCTCATGCAAGCATCCAGACCAGCATAGGTTTTATACGTTTTTTTAATGTGACGAACCTTTGTTACCAGGTATCCGAAAGGCCCGGTAATTGCACGTCCCGATTCGAAATATAAATTTAACGGGGCAAGTCCGGCTTTTACAATAATATCTTCGTAGTGTTTTTTTACTCCTGCACTCACAAACTCCAGATCAACAGGTTTTTCTTCCGGTTTGTACGGAATCCCAATACCTCCTCCAAGGTTGGCAAATTCAATTTTAACGCCGGTTTTTTCGTAAACCTCAACGATTAAATTAAACAGTAGTTCGGCAGTCTCAACAAAGTAACCCGGATCGAGCTCGTTTGAGGCGACCATGGTATGAATACCAAAATGTTTTACTCCTTTTTCTTTTAGAATGCGGTATCCGTCAATCATTTGCTCGCGTGTGAAACCATATTTGGCTTCTTCCGGATGTCCGATAATCAAGTTTCCTTCTTTTAAACTGCCCGGATTGTAGCGCATGCAAATCGTATCCGGCAAACCAACATTTTTCTCAACAAACTCGATGTGTGAAATATCGTCGAGATTGATAATGGCACCTAAATCTTTTGCCAGTTGAAATTCGTATGCCGGCGTATCGTTTGATGTAAGCATAATTTCGTCGCCACTCATTCCAACACGCTTAGCCAATTCCAGCTCAGCAACAGAACTGCAGTCGATACCAAAACCTTCTTCTCTCAGAATCTTCATCAGGTATGGATTTGGAGCCGCTTTTATGGCGTAATACTCTTTAAATCCTTCGTTCCACGAAAATGCATTTTTAAAATAACGTGCATTTTCACGAATCGCTTTTTCATCGTAAATATGAAACGGAGTAGGGTGGTTTTCAATAATGCTGTCAAGCTGTTTTTTACTAAACGGTAAATCTTTAACTGCCATGTTTTGTCGTATTATTTTAAGGACTACAAAATTAACTTTTTTTTCGATGTTGTAGAATCAATCTAAATAAAGGAGATTCTAATTAACCGGAAGTTTACAATTATGAGCGCTCGATGTAATGCATCGCGGCCTTTATTCCGTCAGCAGCGCTCGAAATAATTCCGCCGGCATATCCACTACCTTCTCCAACAATGTATATATTGTCGAAGCCCTCGCATAAACCATTTTTGTCGCGAATAACCTGGATTGGAGCAGAGGTTTTACTTTCGAAACCCAGTAAGTTACCACTTTCAAAACCACGCATTTTACGCATGAAATCCTGCAAACCAACCTGCATCGACTCAACAACTGGTTTAGGCAGCAAATCCCACAGCGGAGCCGGTTTTAACCCCAACGGGTAACTGGTTTCAAACTGCGCTGCTTTTCCTTTTTGTTTCAGAAAGTCGTTGATGGAACAGGCCGGGGCGGAATAACCTTCAGCATATTTGTAAAAACTTTCCTCAAGTTTTTGAAGAATGTCCAGCGCTTCAATTGGCGAAACTGTTTTCTCTGCCAGCTCGTCGGGATGAATAGCGGCTACACAGGCAGCGTTGGCAAAATTGCCGTTGCGTTTGTAATAGCTCATGCCATTTACAATGTTGGTGTTCTCGTAGGCTGCTGCCGGAACTACCATGCCGCCCGGACACATACAAAACGAGAAAACCGAGTGTTTGCCGTCGGCTTGCGAAGTGAGGCGGTATTCAGCCGCTTTAACTCCCGGAAGTTGCGGCCGGCCCCACTGTGCTTTGTTAATGGTTTCCTGCGTGTGCTCCATTCGGCTTCCAATGGCAAAGTTTTTTGTGCGAAAAGGAATCCCTCGTCTGATCAACATTTTGTAGGTCTCGAAAGCGGAATGACCGGGCGCAATAAACAACGCATCGGCCGGTAAATTTCCTTTCGAGGTAACCACCTCTTTTATTTTCGAATTGGTAATAACCACATCTTCCAACATGGTTTCGAACATAAATTTGCCTCCCAGGTTTTCAAACGCCTCACGCAGATTTTGCACTATTTTTCGTAGGTTGTCGGTTCCCAAATGTGGGTGAGTCATGTATAAAATCTCTTCAGGAGCACCCGCTTCTACGTAACTCGACAGGATAAATTGTTTTTCTTTCGAAATTCGTTTAGAACGCGAAGTGAGTTTGCCGTCAGAGAAAGTTCCTGCGCCACCTTCGCCAAAAGAATAATTGTTTTGCGAATTAAAAACTCCGGTACGTTCAAATGTAGAAATGGCTTTTCCGCGTGTTTTTACGTCCGATCCTCGTTCAATCAACGTAACATCAAATCCGGCTTTCTGCAACACAAATGCATTAAAAAAACCTGCAGGGCCGCTACCAACTACTATAATTTTTTTATCACTTTTTTGGTACGGTATTTCCAGTTTCTCTTTTTCAAGCTGTTCATCACCTTTTAAATCCGGCGAAGCTACAATGGCTTTTATTACCCAATGAATGTTCGATTTGTTTCGGGCATCCAGGCTTTTTGTTTCCAACTCATACGAAAAGTTCTTAATCCGCAGTGTTTTGGCAATTCTGCTTTGCAGCAAATCCGCACTGTAATTGGTAGGTAATTTTAACGAAACCGATTTTGTTCCCATGTACTGAAATATTACCTGCCAAAAATACGGAAAGATTACAGCTTTTTGAAGGCCATTCTCAAAAAACCAAAATTCGTTGTAACGTATCAAAAAGTTGTGCGTCCCATAATTGAAACAGATCAGGAAAGCCTTAAAGCCAGAAAACAAAAAACGTTCTAGAATATTTTTTTACATACAAAAACGGGTCGTTCATCGAAAAAATACCCGGCATAAACCTTTTTTTCATCAACTTTAATTCGAAAACAAAAATCAGCGGCTTTCACTAGCCGGAAAACAGAAAACAAGTTCAAGCCATGATTAGTCTAAACAATGTTCACAAATCGTACGTAACGGGAAGTAATTCTCTGCACGTATTAAAAGGAATCGACCTCGAAATTAATTCAGGAGAATTTGTCTCCATTATGGGGTCGTCGGGTTCCGGAAAATCAACTTTACTTAACATCCTTGGAATTTTGGATAATTACGACGAAGGATCGTATTATCTGAACGGATCGTTGGTAAAAGATATGTCGGAAAAAAAGGCTGCAAAACTCCGAAACGAGTTGGTCGGTTTTGTATTTCAGTCGTTTAACCTGATTTCGTTTAAAAATGCCATGGAAAATGTGGCGCTTCCGTTATACTACCAGGGAGTGAGTCGTAAAAAACGAAACAAAATTGCCGAGGAATACCTTGATAAAGTTGGTTTGCTCGATTGGGCAACACACTTGCCAAGCGAAATGTCCGGCGGACAAAAACAACGTGTAGCCATTGCTCGTTCGCTCATTTCTCAGCCAAAAATTATTTTTGCCGACGAGCCAACCGGTGCACTCGACACCAGCACTTCGTACGAGGTAATGGATATTCTGAAAGAAATTAACGACGACGGAATAACAGTTATTCTGGTAACGCACGAGCACGATATTGCTTCGATGACCCAGAAAATTGTGCGATTGAAAGATGGCCGGATCGATGAGATTATTAAAAACGGCGAATTAAAACATTTTCAGGATCAGTATGCCAAAGAGCTGGAAACTGCATAGTTCAGTTAGCAGTCTCGGTTTGCAGTTACAGAAGGCAGATTTGCCTCTCCACTTTTCACTTTAAACTTAAACTATCATGTTCGATATTGATAAATGGCAGGAGATTTTTGCCACCATCAAAAAAAATAAAATGCGCACTTTCCTTACCGGATTTAGCGTTGCCTGGGGGATTTTCATGTTAATGATCCTTTTAGGTGCCGGTAATGGTTTAAGTAACGGTGTGTCCGAAAATTTTATGCGCGACGCCGTAAATGCTATGTGGTTATGGAGTGGCCGTACCAGTATTCCTTACAAAGGAATGCAGGAAAACAGGGAAATCCGCTTTACCAATGCCGATTACGATATTCTGAAAGATCTGGAAGGAATTGAGCACACCTCGGGGCGTTATTATATTGGCGGAAACCTGTTCTCGTATGGCAATGAGTACGGCGAGTACACAGCCATAACCTGTCATCCTGATTTGAAAGATGTGGAGTCGATTGAAATTGTTGACGGTCGTTTTGTGAACCAGGTCGACATTGATCAAACCCGGAAATCAGTTGTATTGGGAAAAGATATTTACGATGCACTTTTTGATGGGAAAGAGGCCATTGGCGAATATGTTCGTGTGAATAATATTCCGTTTAAAGTGGTTGGAATTTGTAAAGAAGGTGGAGGCACTCGTCACCGAAATGCATACATACCGGTAACTACAGGGCAAAAAGTATTTAATGGTTCAAACCGCCTACACAACTTTGCATTAACCATTAATGCCGAAACAATAGAAGAAAGCCAGGCCATTGAAAACCGCGTACGTGAAAGGCTGGCCCGCAAACATAAGTTCGATGCATCTGACGAATCGGCTATGGGATCGTACAGTAAGCTGGAGGATGTAATTCAAACCATGAAAATTTTCCAGGCCATTGATATTTTCATCTGGATTATTGGAATAGGAACCCTGATTGCCGGAGTTGTCGGCGTAAGCAACATCATGCTGATTGTGGTAAAAGAACGTACCAAAGAAATTGGTATTCGTAAAGCCATTGGAGCCAGCCCTTCGTCAGTAATTGGGTTGATTCTTTTGGAAGCCGTAATGATTACCACCATCGCCGGATACATCGGGCTGGTGCTCGGAACCGGGTTAATGGAAGGTTTGAACTTTATTGTGGAGAAACAATTTGAAGCATCGGCAGCAACTAACGGAGGAAACGGCGAAACCTTATTCCGCAATCCTACTGTTGACCTGGGAATTGCCATGTCGGCAACATTATTACTGGTAGTTGCCGGAGCCATTGCAGGCTATATTCCTGCAAAACGCGCAGCTAAAATTAAGCCCATTGAAGCCTTACGTGACGAATAACAGAAACGAAAACAAAAGCAAAAACAATGTTCGATTTAGACCTTTGGAAAGAAATATTAAGCGCTTTAAAGAAAAACCGGATGCGCAGTTTTATGACCGCTTTCGGTGTGTTCTGGGGAATTTTTATGCTGATTGTTATGTCGGGAGCTGGCCGTGCCCTTGAAAACGGGGTGATGGATGGAATAAAAGCTTTCGCTTCCAACTCAGCATTCTTCTGGACCGAGCGCACCAGCAAACCGTATAAAGGATTTCAACGCGGACGGCGCTGGAACTATAAAAACACTGACATTGAATACATAAAAGCCAACATCAGCGATATTGAATACCTGTCTCCACGTTTGTTCGGGCCAAGAAGTGGAAATGGCGATAATGTGGTTCGAGGTAAAAAAACAGGTTCTTTTAATATTTATGGTGATTATCCCGAGTTTTTCAAAATTGATCCGTGGACACCGTTGCAGGGACGTTTGATCAATACCATCGATATTCAGCATTCGCGCAAAGTGGTAAACATTGGCGAGCGCGTTGTGGAGGTAATGTTTGACAAGGAAGAAGATCCGATTGGGCAGTACCTGAAAATTAACGGAGTTTACTTCCAGGTGGTTGGTGTTGTAAAAGGCGAAACCCGAGTAAATATTGGGGGTGGCCGGAAGAACGAAACGATAATAATGCCATTCACAACCATGCAAAAAACTTTTAACATGGGCGACGATGTGCATTTCTTCTCAGTAACATCACAACCGGGTATTCCTGTAAGTAAAGTAGAAGCTCGTTTAAAAGAGCTGATGAAAGAACGCCACAGTGTTGCGCCCGACGATCAGCAGGCTGTTGGATCATTCAATATCGAAGTAGAATGGAAAAAATATATGGGTTTGTTTACCGGAATTCAGCTATTAACCTGGATTGTAGGAATTGGAACCCTTCTGGCCGGTGTAATTGGCGTAAGCAATATTATGCTGGTAATTATTAAAGAGCGTACCCAGGAAATTGGTATTCAGCGCGCAATAGGTGCTACACCGGGGAAAGTGATTTTGCACATTGTTGCCGAAAGTGTTTTTCTAACGGTAATAGCCGGTTACATTGGTTTGGCGCTGGGTGTAGGATTGCTTGAACTGCTAAATATGGCATTGGAAATGAATGCAGGCAGTGGCGATGATATTTTCTTCCGTCGTCCGGAAATTAGTTTCCAAATGGCAGTTGGAGCGCTCTCAGTACTGGTGGTTTCCGGAATTTTTGCCGGATTAATTCCGGCGCGGCGTGCGGTAAGTATTAAACCTATTGATGCTTTGCGCGACGAGTAGAAAAAGGATTAAGGATAAGTAGAAACAAAACAACTACAAAAAACAATAAAAGCATTTAAGCCATGAAACGAGCCAACAGAAAAAGTAACCTAAAAACTGGTAGTTAATTTGGCGAGTTACATTGAGTACAATTGAAAACAAAAAACATAACGAGATGAAAAAAGTATTTAGAATTTTAGGAGTTGTAATATTGGTAGCAATATTTGGAGGAACACTTTTCTTCCTGTACAACAAATCGAAAAAGAAAACAGATTTTTTTGAGAACAAGAATCCGTTCTACAGCGATGTAGTAATGAAAACGGTGGCTACCGGTTCGGTAGTGCCGCGTTTTGAAATTGAGATCGTTCCGCAGGTTTCCGGAATTATTGACGAATTATATGTTGAGGCCGGCGATAAAATTACCAAAGGACAGGTTGTCGCTCGCATCAAAATTATTCCTGATATGGTAACGTTGAACTCGGCAGAAACACGTGTTAACCGTGCAAAAATTGGTTTTGAAGATGCGCAAATCGATTACGATCGTCAGCAGAAATTATTCGATAAAGAAGTGATCTCGTACGAAGAGTTTAAATCGGCAAAAGTAGCCTACGATTCGGCAAAAGAAGAACTGACTGCTGCGGAAAATAATCTGGAATTAATTAAAAATGGTGTAACAAAAAAGGCCGAGACGGCTACTAATACACTGGTGCGCTCAACCATTAACGGTATGGTGTTGGATGTTCCGGTTGAAGAAGGTAACTCTGTAATTCAGGCAAATACCTTTAATGCAGGAACTACCATTGCGTCGGTTGCCGATATGGGAGATATGATATTTGAAGGAAATGTTGACGAAACAGAAGTTGGTAAAATTCGTGAAGGAATGCCAATCGAACTGGAAATTGGTGCTATCGACAAAGAAAAATTTGCCGCTGTTTTGGAATATATTTCGCCAAAAGGAGTGGAGGAAAACGGTGCCATTCAGTTTGAAATTAAAGCAAATGTAAAACTGAAAGAAGGCCAGTTTATCCGTGCAGGGTACAGTGCAAATGCCAATATCGTTCTGGAGCGTAAAGACAATGTGATGGTTATTCCTGAAGGGTTACTTCAATTTGAGAACGACTCGTCGTTTGTTGAGGTAAATGTTGGTTCGGCCGAAGAGCCAAATTACGAAAAACGTTGGGTCCACACCGGCCTTTCGGATGGAATAAATATTGAAATAACCGAAGGATTGAAAGAAGAGGACAAGGTAAAAGGAGAAAAGATCGATCCGAAGAAAGTACAGGAAGAGCAAGCCAATAACGGCTAGTCCGAGTAGGTAATTCACATCGCTTTATGTAAATTCGTAGCAAAACAAAAAACAATACATGATGAAGAGTCTTTTAACCTTATTTTTGGGAATAGTACTGTCGGCAGGAGCCTTGAACCTACAGGCGCAAAACGTATGGGATTTACAGGCCTGTATCGATTACGCCATTGAAAACAATCTTCAGGTAAAACGACAGGAGATAAATACACGGTACAACGAAACGCTGGTAAAACAGGCAAAAGATGATAAACTGCCTAACCTGAATGGCCAGGTGAGTAACGATTTTAGTTTTGGCCGGTCGCTAACTTACGACAATACTTACGACAATATTAACTCGTCGAGTGTAGCCGGTGGATTAAATACCAGCATGACGCTTTATAACGGAATGACTTTAAGCAACACCGTTAAAATGCGCGAACTTGATTTGCAGGCAACAATGGCCGATTTGCAAAAAACGAAAGATGATATTATGCTGTCGATTGCGGCCGAATACCTCGAAATTCTTTTTGCACAGGAAGTGCAGTTGGTAGCCGAAGCAACCATTGAAGTAACAAATCAGCAGATTGAGCGCACGCGTCAGTTGGTTGACGCCGGAAGTGCAGCGAAAGGAGCATTATTGGAAATTGAAGCACAGCTGGCACGCGAAGAATTGGATTTGGTAAATGCACAAAATCGGGTTCAGTTAGCATATTTAAATTTGTTTCAATTATTGGAACTGCCGATGGCCGAGAGTTTTACTATTAAAGAGCCTTTGTTGCCCGAGATTCAGGCTAATCTTACCATGATAAATGCTTACGATGTGTTTAGTAACGCCATTAACGTGCGCCCCGAAATTAAAGCAGCTCAGTTGCGTGTTCAAAGTGCAATGAAACAGTTGGAAATTGCAAAGGGAAGTCGTTACCCGAGTTTGAGTTTTGGTGCCAACTATTACAACCAATACAACAACCAGTACAAAGACTTTGAGGGAACCCGAATTGATCTTGGTGAACAGCTGAAAAACAATAGCCGCTCGAGTTTGGGATTAACGTTGAGTATTCCGATTTTCAATCGTTTCCAGGTTAAAAACAATATTTCGAACTCCGAGTTACAAATTGCCGATTTCGAATATCAGTTGCAGCAAAGCCGCAATGTTTTACGTCGCGATATTGAGCAGGTGTATACCAATGCTCTGGCTGCTTTTAATCGTTACATCTCAACCGATAAAGCAGTAACCTCAATGAAAGAAGCTTTCCGTTATACCGAAGAAAAGTTTAACGTAGGAATGATTAACTCAGTAGAATACAACCAGAGTAAAACAAATCTGACCAATGCTCAGTCGGATCTGTTACAAGCAAAATACGAATATATTTTCCGAACGAAAATACTTGATTTCTACAACGGTGTACCAATCACCTTGTAGCAGATCTTGCTTGAACATTGTTTTTTGTGCCTCCGGCTGAAAAGTCGGAGGCTTTTTATTGGTAAAAATTCCCGAACGTGACAATTTACACTTTGTTATTCCGACAAATTGATATCTTTGTCCTCAACTTATTATACCTAAATCAATTAAAGCTATTTCTTATGAAGTTGTCTTTGGTCTTATTCCTCTGTTCATTTTTCTCGCTGGCAGGTGTTGCCAATGGTTTGAGTTTAAAGTCTGATACCACCATAAACACCTTTAATAAAGACTATGTATACCAGGTAAAAAAGCTTCAGAATGAGATTGTCATCGATGGAGTGATTGACGAACCTGATTGGGGACGCGCGCAAAAAGCCGACAAGTTTTACCGTGTATTGCCAGTTGATACCGGATTTGCAACACAGCCCTCAACAATGATGATGGCCTACGACGATAAGGCCTTGTATGTTGCACAAATATTTTACGATACCATTCCGGGCAAACGCGTTATGGAGTCTTTCCGCCGCGATTTTAGTTTTGGAAGCAACGACAACCTACTTATATTTTTCGATACATTTTTAGATCAGACAAACGGTTTTTCGTTTGGCGTTTCGGCCTCGGGGGCAAAGTGGGACGGCACCATGAGTAACGGACACAGCGTATCGCTCGACTGGGACTGTAAGTGGGAGATGGAGACCAAACATTACAACGACCGCTGGGTAAGCGAAATGCGCATTCCTTTTAAATCGGTGCGTTACCCGAATGGTAGCAAAGAATGGAACGTAAACTTTAGCCGTCTTGATTTAAAATCGGATGAGAAGTCAGCTTGGGCACCTGTTCCCCGGCAGTTCCCAACGGCATCGCTGGCCTACACCGGCCGCATGAAATTTGAGGAGCCGCTGCCAAAATCAAAAACACAGTTTTCGGTAATTCCCTATTTACTTGGCGGAGCCGCAAAAGATTTTGAGGCCGGAACAAGTACTGATTATCGTACAGATTTTGGTTTTGATGCCAAGGTGGGTATTTCGTCATCCATGACTTTAGACCTGACCTACAATCCCGATTTTGCACAGGTTGAAGTGGATCAGCAGGTAACCAATATCGATCGTTTTGAACTGTTCTTTCCCGAAAAGCGACAATTTTTTCTCGAAAACAGCGACTTGTTTTCAAGTTACGGTTACGAGCATACATTAACTCCGTTTTTCTCGCGCCGTATTGGTTTAGATGCTCCGGTGATTGCCGGTGCACGATTGAGTGGAAAGATTGGAAACGACTGGCGCGTGGGTTTTATGAATATGGCCACCGAAGAAACCAGCGAAAACCTGGCGCGAAATTTTACCGTGGCATCTATTCAAAAGAAAATGTTTACGCGCTCGAGTCTTGGATTTATTGCTGTAAATAAAGAGTATTTTGATGTACCATCAGATACCAGCATGTTTAACCGTGTGATTGGTTTTGATTATAACCTGGCCAGCAAAGACAATGTGTGGGATGGAAAGTTCTTTTATCATCGCTCGTTTCAGCCTGATAATCCCGATAAACAATATGCACAGGGAGCCATGTTGAATTACAGTACACCACATATTCACCTGGGAATTTACGAAACCTCAGTAGGCGAAAATTACCGTGCAGAGGCCGGTTATGTGCGCCGGACAGGTTATAATTTTATTGGCGGGAATATTGGCTATACTTTTGTTCCTAACAGAAAGGTGTCGAGCCACGGACCAAGTATAAAACTAGATAATTATTATAACCCCGATAACGACCTGATTGAACATGAATACCAGCTTGAATACGAATTTACCTTTGCAAACCGGGCGCAGTTGAGTTTTGAGTATACCGACCAGTTTGTAAAACTACGTGGCGATTTTAATCCAACACAAGATCCGGATAATTATTTACCCGAAGGATCGGAATATGATTTCGGACTCTTTGCTGTTTCCTATCAATCTACCCGAAAATCGTTGTTTACATGGGAGGCCGAGGCCGTGAAAGGGAGTTTCTATAGCGGCGACATTCAGGTTATTGAGGGAGAAATTGGTTACCGCTTTCAGCCTTACGTAAACCTTACCATGAATTTTAACTACACCGACATGGATTTGGGTGGCCCGTTTAGTCGCGAGAAATTCTGGCTGGTTGGCCCGAAAATGGACATCACCTTTACCGATAAAATTTTCTGGTCTACTTTTGTACAATACAACGAACAAATCGATAACCTGAATATCAACTCACGCTTTCAGTGGCGATACCAACCGGTTTCGGATATTTACCTGGTGTACACCGACAATTATTTTACCGGAAATTGGAACTCACGAAACAGGGCTGTAGTTTTAAAAATGACTTATTGGTTTAATTAGGGTAATTGGCAGGCAATAAAACTTGCTAAACCATTCTCATCCTTATTCGTAAAAAACAATTATAAGTGACTAAAATCACTTCCGATTCAAGCCACAAATAGTATGTTTTACCAATTTGTTAAACCGATTTTGGGGGCTTCAAATTATTTCGAACATCGCGAAAAAAAATTAACTTTGCGTGCCTTAAAACAATTTGACAGACAATTGTTTAAGATAACACGATTTTATAATAATAAAACTCACTAGTAAAATGAAAGTAACAGTAGTTGGAGCAGGTGCAGTAGGTGCAAGTTGCGCCGAGTATATCGCAATTAAAGATTTTGCAGAAGAAATAGTATTGATTGACATTAAAGAAGGTTTTGCTGAAGGTAAAGCAATGGATTTGATGCAAACTGCTTCGTTAAACGGTTTTGACTCAACTATCGTTGGAACAACTAACGATTACACTAAAACAGCTGGTAGCGATGTTGCAGTAATTACAAGTGGTATCCCACGTAAACCTGGAATGACTCGTGAAGAGCTGATCGGTATCAATGCAGGTATTGTAAAAGACGTTGCTGAAAAATTGATTGCTGAATCACCAAACGTAATCATCATTGTGGTTAGTAACCCAATGGATACAATGGCTTACCTGGCACACAAAGCTACAGGTCTTCCTAAAAACCGTATCATCGGTATGGGTGGAGCATTAGATAGCGCACGTTTTAAATACAGATTGGCTGAAGCATTGGAATGTGCACAGTCTGATATTTCTGCAATGGTAATTGGTGGTCACAGCGATACCGGTATGGTTCCATTGGTAGACAAAGCTGTTCGTAACAGTGTTCCTGTTACCGAATTTTTAAGTGAAGAAAAACAAGCTGAAGTAGTTGAAGCTACTAAAGTTGGTGGTGCTACTTTAACAAAACTGTTAGGAACCAGCGCATGGTATGCTCCTGGTGCAGCAGTATCAGAATTGGTTCGCGCCATTGCATTGGATTCTCAAAAAATGTTTCCATGTTCAGCGCTTCTTGAAGGTGAGTATGGATTAAGCGACATTTCAATCGGTGTGCCTTGTATCATCGGTAAAAACGGTATCGAGAAAATCGTTGAAATCGAACTTTCAGATGCTGAAAAAGAAAAACTGACTGCAAGTGCAGAAGGTGTTTCAAAAGTGAACGCATTACTATAATTCGGAAAAAGAATTACAGCATACAGAGGCTCGCAATTATTGCGGGCCTTTTTTATGCCAAATTGTTTTAAATTTGAAGCCATGCGAACAAAACTACCTATCGACATTATAGAGCTGGAATCCTCGAATTATCATTTAATCCTTCCATCGCAATTTGAAGGAAATAAAAATGCTTATTGGGTAATTGACACCGGTGCTTCGAAATCAGTTTTTGATAAAAACCTTGCCGGTTTTATTTTGTCGGAGGAAGGAGAAACAGAAGATCTTCATGCGGCAAATATGAGCGAGGAACCTCTTAAAACATCGCTGGGTATTTTAAACCCACTATTTTTTGGAAAGCTAAAAGTGGATAACATGAAAGTTGCCCTGATGGACATGAATCATATAAACGAGCTATATCAAAAAGTTACCGACTATAAAATCTGTGGTTTGCTGGGCAGCGATTTCCTTTTAAAATACAATGCCGTTATCGATTATAAAAGGCGCGTGCTTAAGTTGTCGATTTAGAGCCATCTTTACTTAATAGTTATTCTTCCTTTTCAATTTTTCCCAAATTAAAAGAAGACATC
Source organism: uncultured Draconibacterium sp. (assembly GCF_963676815.1). Classification (NCBI taxonomy): domain Bacteria; kingdom Pseudomonadati; phylum Bacteroidota; class Bacteroidia; order Marinilabiliales; family Prolixibacteraceae; genus Draconibacterium; species uncultured Draconibacterium sp. The sequence continues at coordinate 1,577,590 of NZ_OY781365.1, read as the reverse complement.
AACCGATAAATTCGTGTATTTCCCCGACATTTCTTGCAAAACATAACATAAATTAATTAACTTTAGATAAGTTCAATTTTAATACATATTGTAGTAACTCATAAACCGAAAAACACTTGAAAACATGCGATTTATGCCTCTTTAATATAATTTGCACTACTGGGAGAAGTCTGTCTTGTTATGATTGATTTTCCAAATTATCCTGAGTAATACCGGGGATTATTTTCAATAACACCTGGAAGAATAAACCCGATAAAACTTGCACGCAGGCTGCAAAGTATTGTTGCTGCACAGCAGAATATTTTCTGAGATTTTAACAATTTCATTTTAATAACCATAAATAAATTAACCATGATTACATTTTTTGGATTTTTAGTTTTACTGGCCGGATTGGCCGCCATTTTTTTTGCACGACTTGATAAAGAAGGTAAAGCACCTGCCCTATTATCAGGGATACGAAAAAGGTACGGACATATTTTAATAATAGCCGGTGTTTCGCTAATGCTGATGCAATACCTGTTCTTTTTTGCCGATCGCGGATTTAATTATCTTTTGGTGTCGCCAACCGGGCGCATGAGTGCTGTTATGGAGCAAGGTATAAAGTGGCGCGGATTTGCTAAAATTGATAAATGGCAAAAATACATTGATGTTAAAGTTGTAAGCAAGGAGACCGAATCGGATGTTGACGAATTGGAAGGTGTGATGAGCCCGGTGCCCATTCGTTTTATCGATCAGGTTACGGCGAATGGTCATGTTTCGCTGCGTTTTCAATTGCCACAAGACAAACATTCTTTTATAAATCTGGCAGTAAAATACCGTACCATGAGTAACCTGGTAAATAATACCATCATTCCAACGGTGCGCGAGCAATTGATCAATACAGGTTATATGTTTGCCGCTCAGAACTACATTTCCGGGGAGGCTCAGTCGTTCAGACAAACATTTGAGGAGCAGCTAAAAGACGGAACTTATGCTGTAAACAAACTGGAGGTTCGTGATACCATTTTTAATGAAATAGATATGACCGACAAACAACGAACCATTAAAGAGATTGAAACCAGTTACCGTGTTGAGAAAATTCTGGAAGGTGGTATTCCAAAACGAATTCCGCACGAATTATCCGAAAATAACATCATTGTTTCGCAGGTAATTGTTGACAAAATTGACTTGGAAGCTACCTTTAAACAACGTTTGGAAGCACAGCGTGACGAGTCGGCAAAACGCCAGTTGGAACAACAAAAAATTGAAACTGCAAAAGCCGAGCAGCAACGTATTGTTGCACAAGGTGAGCGCGATAAAGCTGCCGAGCGAGTTACACAGGAAAAAGAGCAGGTAAAAGCATTAATTGCCATTGAAACGAAATTGAAACAGGAAGAAACCAATAAAAAATTAGCAGCAATTGCACTTGAAACCGAGCGCTTGAGTGCACAAACAGTAAAAGTAAAAGCCGATGCCGATGCATACGAAATTGCAAAAAAAGTAAATGCCGGTATAACCCCTGAAATTAAATTGAAAATGGAGCTTGATCGCGACATTAAAGTGGCTGCAGAGATTGCGAAGATAAAATTCCCGGAAACCATGATTATTGCCGATGGAGAAAACGGAACGCCACTGGAAAGTTTAATAGGAGCTGCGATGGCTAAACAATTACAATCGTCGAAAAAATAAAAGTTAGGGCCTTTTAAAACTAAAGCACCTGCAAATAATTAATTTGCAGGTGCTTTTTTTATGCTGATTTTTTAAAGTACTTAAACCAGAAAGATTGTATTCTAATTACTGTTTGATATAAAAGCAATTTTTTTGCTGTCGGGCGACCAGTTTGGAACATTCATAGATCCCTGTCCACCGTAAATATAAGCCAAAATGCGTGGCTCGCCTCCTTCATAGGGAATCAAGCGTATCAGGCAGTGTTTATAAAAAGGATGATCGCCTGGATCAACATCTTCAGGGAATGAAATAAAAACGATCCATTTTTTATCAGGACTAACATGTGGAAACCAGTCGTTGTACTTGTCATTAGTCAGCTGAATTTGATTTTTGCCATCCGCGTCCATCCGCCAAAGCTGCATGGTGCCGCTTCTGGCCGAATTGAAAAAGATGTATTTCCCGTCGGGGCTGAATTCGGAGCCATCGTCAAGCGTTTTAAAATTAGTGAGTTGTGTTTCTTCTCCACTTGCAACATCAACGCTGTAAATGTCGTATTGTCCGTTTCGCTCGCCGGTAAACAGCATTGTTTTTTTATCGGGCGACCAGCCATGAAAATATGATGCACCAATTCCGGTTTTTGTAACCGGAACCGGCGTGGAGTCTCCTTTTGCCGGAAGGTAGTAAATTGTTGAGTTGCCATTATTATCTGCACTGTGGTGGCTTATTCCCAGTAAACTGCCATCAAAACTTAGTACGTGGTCGTTGTTATTATTGGTGGCAAAACCTGTATTTAACGGATTAATTTCGCCGTTTGTCAACTTGTAGGTGAATAAATGACCTTTTGAATTGTAGATCAGTTTTTCGTTGTCGGGAGTCCAGTTAGGCGCCTGAATGGAATGTGCTGAATGATGGATAACTTTGCGCAGTCCACTTTCAATATCCAAAATTTCAAGATTACTCCCGATGTAATCCCGGTAAGGAACATAGTCTTCTTTTTCCGGTAGAATAATGCGTACATTCCGGTAAATTGCAGTTTCCATAACATCGGTATTGTGTGCGCAAACATAAATGCCCGCATAAACTTCGTTATCTAGCGACAGGTTTTCAAGTTGAACGACTTTCAAAGGTTCTCCAAATTTGGCAGTCGACATTATAAAAGTCGAACCTTTTCTTTCCAGTTGGATTACGTCCGGTGCCTTGTCTTCCGATATTACTTCCTCGGTATCGGCACCCACGGTTTTTCTGTATTGCAACGATGTAAGTCCATCGCCATGAACGGTTGCATTGGCGTGTGGAGAGTTGCTGTCGAGGTTGTTCCGAATCATCCAGCCTACTTTACGGTGCGGATCAACACCAGCGCCTAAAAATTTAACTTCGGCGCGCAAAATGAAATCGCCCTGTAGCGTTGTCCACAAGTAGTGAAACTGGTCGTCGCCAAACCACATGTTAAATCCTGATCCTCCAATAGTGTAGGTTTGGTCGGTTGGATTAAAAGATGCAAATCCCTGATGTTTGCAGGCACCGATATCGCTGTGGTTATCGAAAATACCAGTTTTGTTTTGCGCCATTGAAAAGTTGTAACTGATGAATAAAATACAAAGTACGGTAGATAAACGAAAGACTGCAGTTTTGATCATGCCATTTTAATTTAGTTGGTTGTAGTTGTAGGCGAGTAAAAATACAGAGTTTTGAGACAAATGAAAGAATGCCGCACCTATTATGAAACACATTCTGATAAACTACTCTGTTCTGTAGAATTCTTTTCGTGTAGCCGGAATAATTTCATCACGATAAAATTCCAGCGATTCTGATTTAAACTGTTCTGTATCCCAGTCAACATCTTCCAGAAATTCATTGCCGGCAATCCAAACAAAAGCAATTGCATTTTTAATTCCCGAGTTGGTTTTAACTTTTACAGGAACAATTTCATATTCATCGCCTTCGTAAAAAGTAAGGAGTTTAATGGCTTCATCTTCTAGATTAAGCAATATCTTTCCAGTTACCTCTGCATTTTTATATGGAACTATTGCCGGGTAGTCGGCTTCTTTCAATGCAAAGCGTGAAAATCCTCTTAAAGTTGCATCTTCGCTTGTTAAGGTCTGCCCGCATAAACCGTCAGCAATCTCAGAAAATAACAGCGAACCATATACAAATACATTGGTCATAAATTGTTGGTGTTAAATGGAATACTTCAAAATTACCCTCATCATCTTTGGAAAGCTCGAGTATTTCGGTATATTTGCTCCGCTTAAAAATAAGGTGTAAAATCAATTGTTAAAAGTTTTTTATACAAAAAATATTTTAAGTAGTTGCAGACGAGAAGTTTAAGGAATGATTTCTAAAATTAAAATAACAAGAAAATTAGCGGTTCGACTGGCCATGTTTTTGGCGGTGATTTCGGCTGCTTTAATTCTTGATAATTACTTTGGAAATAATCCTGAAGAAGTTGAAAAGATTCAGGCTGAATCGCAGGAGCAAAGCAACGAACAGGGCGCAGTTTACCTGATTACGCAAACAGCTCCGAACACAATTAAGACTTTGGAGGACAGAGTAACTGCCCGTAATTCAAAACTTCAGCTGCACGACAAGTTTTTACAAAATTATCATTCAATCCGAAATTACCAGGTTTTAAAAGCGGAGGTAGTTATGCAAACCACCCCGCTCATTTCAGCTTATCATTACCTGGTATTCCAAAATCACGTCTTTACCCCCGATGAAGACCCGCTAGGTTGATCGTAATTCTTTTTTCGTATAAAAGAATATCAGGCAAAGAGTGTCTGAATTAGCTCGAATTCAATCAATTAAAAAATATCAATAAACATTTAAATTCATTTAAAAATGCAAAACAAAGGTGCAATTTTAACATTTGCAATTCTGTTGGCAGCGGTATGTTTTTACCAACTATCGTTTACCGTGGTGTCGAACCGGGTAAAAGATAATGCCATAGAATATGCTCAAGGTGATGAGATGAAAGAATATCAATACCTTGATTCAATGAAGAGCGAAGTGGTTTACAACTTCCTCGGATTGAAAAAATTTACTTACAAAGATGTTCAGGAACTGGAAATTAACCTGGGTCTTGACCTTAAAGGTGGTATGAACGTAACACTTCAGGTTGAAGTGCAGGATATCATCCGTGCAATGTCGAACAATAGCGACGATGAAACATTTAACGCTGCATTGGCATTGGCAACTAAAAACCAGGAAAACAGTACAAAAGATTACGTAACGCTTTTTGGCGAGGCTTTCGAAGAGATTGATCCGAATGCGCGATTAGCTTCTATTTTCAACACTTTGGAACTTCGCGATCAGGTTAACTTTAACACAACCAATGCCGAGGTATTGAGAATTATTGATGAGCAAACAAAGGCTGCAATTGCCAATGCTTTTAATATCATCCGTACTCGTATCGACCGTTTTGGTGTTGCACAGCCAAATATTCAGAACCTGCAAACAAGCGGTAGAATTTTGGTTGAATTGCCGGGTGTTAAAGATCAGAACCGTGTGCGTAGCCTGTTGCAGGGAACAGCAAATCTTGAGTTCTGGGAAACCTACGAAAACCAGGAAGTTTATCAATACATGCTTCAGGCAAACGAGCGAATTAAAGAAATGCAAGTGCTTGAATCAGAGAAAAGTGCTGATGTAACTGCAGATGAAGTAACTGAAGCAGAAGCAGTGGCTGATACTACTGAAAACTCATTACTTTCAGAGTTGGAAGCCGGCGCCGCAGGTGATACAACAGCAACACCTGATAATTTAGCTGCTTTCAGAGAGCAATATCCTCTGTTTGCGCTTTTGAATCCAAGTACTGATCAAACTGGTCAGCTTTATCCTGGCCCGGTTGTGGGTATGGCCAACGCAAAAGATACATCGCAGATTAATACATACCTTCATAATCCACAAATCAGAAGCGTATTTCCTCGCGATATGAAATTTGCATGGACTGCGAAATCAGTTGATGAAGCTGGTAATTTTTATCGTTTAATTGCACTAAAAGTTACTACCCGCGACGGAAAAGCACCTCTTGATGGTGGTGTAATTACTGATGCTCGTCAGGATTACGACCAGTTCGGTACAAATCCTGAAGTAGCGATGCAAATGAATGCTGAAGGTGCAAAGATTTGGCAACGAATGACCAAAGAAAATGTTGGTAAATCAATTGCAATTGTTCTTGATGGTTATGTTCGTTCATTTCCAAATGTAAATGGCGAGATTCCTGGAGGACGTTCAAGTATTACAGGATTGGAGAGCATTGAAGAGGCGCAAGACCTTGCAAACGTGCTGAAATCGGGTAAAATGCCGGCTCCTGCACGTATTATTCAGGAAGATATTGTAGGTCCTTCACTGGGGCAGAAAGCTATTAACAGCGGTTTAATCTCGTTTGTAATCGCTTTTGCACTTGTATTGATTTACATGTTGTTCTTCTACAGTAAAAATGCAGGTTTGGCAGCAAACATTGCACTGGTTGCCAACATGTTCTTCATTTTTGGTATCCTGGCTTCGTTAGGTGCAGTACTTACACTGCCTGGTATTGCAGGTATCGTTCTTACAATTGGTATGTCGGTTGATGCGAACGTGCTGATTTACGAACGTATTCAGGAAGAAATGCGCGCCGGAAAAGGAGTAAAACTGGCGATTACCGATGGTTATAAAAATGCATACTCGGCAATTATCGATGGTCAGGTAACTACATTATTAACCGGTATCGTTCTTTACCTGTTTGGTTCAGGTCCTATCAAAGGTTTTGCTACTACGCTGATCATTGGTATTCTAACCTCACTGTTCTCTGCAATTTTCTTAACCCGTTTGATTTTCGAATGGCAGTTGAAAAAAGGTGGCCGTATATTGTTTGCTTCTACAGCAACAGAAGGTTGGTTGCGTAATATGAAAATTAAATTCCTCGAGAAAAGAAAAATGTTCTACGTGATTTCAGGTGTGTTCATCCTGATTTCTATCGGATCTTTCTTGGTACGCGGTTTGAATTACGGTATCGACTTTAAAGGTGGTCGTTCGTACATTGTAGAGTTCCAGAAAGATGTTGAGGTTGGTGAAGTGCGTGCAGCACTGGCCGATGTTTTTGATGCAGCTCCAGAAGTAAAAACTTCGGGTAACGACATTAAAATTACTACTGACTATAAAATTGAAGACCACAGCGAAAATATCGATAACGAAGTTGAAGCTTTGTTGATGAAAGGTTTGCAGGATGCTGACCTGATCGACAAATCGGTAACGCTTGAAGAATTTACTCAGGAATACCAGCAGAGTTCGCAAAAAGTTGGTCCTACTATTTCGGATGATATTCGTAAGGATGCAGCTATTGCAATTGGCTTCTCGCTGATTATTATTTTCCTTTATATTCTTGTTCGTTTCCGCGACTGGCAATATGGATTGGGTGCTGTTGCCGCATTGGCACACGACTCGTTAATCGTGCTGGGTATCTTCTCATTATTTTCAGGAGTATTACCATTTACTCTTGAGATCGATCAGGCGTTTATCGCCGCCATTCTAACGGTGCTGGGTTACTCTATTAACGATACCGTGGTTGTATTCGACCGTATCAGGGAGTACCTGGGCTTACACCCAAAACGCGACCGTGTTGAAAACGTTGATGCTGCACTGAATAGCACGCTTCGTCGTACTTTCAGTACATCACTGTCAACTTTCGTGGTATTGTTAGCTATCTTCCTGTTCGGTGGAGCTACCATCCGCGGCTTTACGTTCGCTTTATTGGTGGGTGTAGTTGTGGGTACCTACTCATCGCTTTTTATTGCAACACCAATTGCACACGACACGCGTAGCCGTGTTGCCAAAGTAGTTGCAAAACGTAAAAAATAGATTGAAAAATAAGTCGGAAGTTGAAAGACGGAAGACCGAATTTATACAAAGGATGTCATCGCTTAATTGGGGTGACATCCTTTTTGTTTTCCTGAAGTATTAATACCAATTTGGTATAAAATCGCATCACCTGCAAAATCCGGTGGAATAAAAATTTTAGAGAAGCAAGAGAAGAACTGTAACTTTCTGCCTGCCGGCGGCTTTCATCTTTGCCTTGAAGCAAAGACGAAACAGAAAATTCAAGGCTGCTTTTGATCCTTTCCCTGCGTTTTCATAAAACCTAAGTTCGGACGGGTGATCTCCTCGAGTCCTCGGAGCTTCCCGCTCTCACTAAGGTTTCATTTCAACTCCGGGCAACGACCAAAAGAGGCCCTCCACTTATGCAACGTTGCTACATCGAAGCATGGCCTCGGCCGGTGAGCCGGAAAACAAGTGGTGACGACGTTAAAAAATTACTGCTGTTTGAGGAGGTACGACGAGTTCGGTAATTTTAGTCGGCATCGCGTAGCTTTTCCGAGGGAAGTGGGCGCAGCCTTGGGTTTTCTGTCTACTCTTTGGGCTAAATCAAAGAGTAGAATCCGGCTGATAAGCCAAAAGAATCTTGCTTATACTTGGTCGCTTTTATTCAATATTGAAACTTCTGAGTGAGGTATTTTTTACTTCTCCACCTACTTTTCAATGTGATTCAGGAGAGTGTCGCCCGGGGTTAATGCTAAGTGTTAAAAAAAGCGCAGTTGTAAAATGTATTGAAATACAAACCTTTCTGCGCCGCACCTTTGCAGTTCATTAAAACGTAAGTCCACCTGCTTTTACGGGTGATCCATAAAATCCTCTACTCGAATTGCTTCACCTTTTTTGGTGAGAGAATACGCTATGATTCTGACAAAAAGTAAATATTCGCAAGCAAACAAGACTTCCGCTGCTACAAATTGCTCGTCCGCCGATCGGAGGACAAGAAAAATGTAAACGAGGACGTGTATTTCTCGTCAGCGGATGCTTAAATAGTGTCGGCGGAGAGCAAAATAGTGTCTGCGGACGACTAATTTGTGTCAGCGGATAGCAAAACAGCGGCTGCGGACATACATTTTTAACCTGCGGAAAGCTTCTGACAGGCTGCGGATGGTTAAAGGATGAAACAGGGACTGTATTTTGTCGAATATTTATCCGTAAGTACGTGCAAAACTATCTTCCGTCTTCGGTCTTCTGACATCCAACTTTTTATATATTTGTGATCTAAATCAATTTTAACGATGCAGTATTTATTATTTATAAGCGGTGGCGAGATAGTTTTGGTGATGCTGTTGGCATTGTTGTTCTTCGGATCGAAGGCTATACCCGATATTGCCAAAACACTGGGGAAAGGAATGCGTGAGTTTAAAAAAGCCACAAACGAAATAAAACGCGAACTCGATAACCATACTTCTGATATTCAAAAAGATATTAACGAGGTTTCTTCAACAGTGAAAAAGGAAACTACTGATATTCAAAAAGGTATTACTGACAAGTTGAAGGATTAAACATAAAAAATCATTGTTAATGATTATACTTTTCATATTGGCTTTGTTGGCTTGCTTTATTTTGCTTGCCCGCGTTGTCGATTTGTTTTTTATTTCATCTCTTGATAAAATTTCGAAAGACCTGCGTTTATCGAACGATGCTGCCGGAGCAACGCTTATGGCTGTTGGTTCGAGTGCCCCTGAGTTGTTCGTAGCACTGTTTGCCGTAATAAAACCCGGCGAGCATCAGGCAATCGGAATCGGGAGTATTGTGGGTAGTGCTATCTTTAATCTGCTGGTTATTGTTGGCGCCGCAGCCTATGTAAAAAAGACAAAACTCACCTGGCAGCCCATGGTTCGCGATTTGTTTTTTTATTCACTTTCTGTAGCACTCTTACTGCTGTTTATTTGGGATGGTCGTTTAACTTTAAATGAAACGATTATCTTGCTTGCCGTATATGTTGTATATGTTGTAGCCGTAATTTATTGGCGAAAGTGGCTGCCATATAACGATATGGAAGCTACCGAACTGGAAGAGACACACGGCGAGCATAATAAGATTAGCCGACCCGTGGATCAGCTCTTGCGTTTTATTTTCCCGAACGAAAAAAATTATTACCGTGTCTTTATTGTGTCGATTGTTTTAATCGCTGCCTTAAGTTATGTCTTGGTTGAAGTGGCAGTAGCTTCGGCACATATACTTAATATTCCCGAAGCCATTATCGCATTAACAGTTCTTGCCGTTGGAACATCTATTCCTGATTTGTTTTCATCGGTTATTGTGGCTCGTCAGGGCAGGGGCGACATGGCTGTCAGTAACGCTATCGGATCAAACATTTTCGATATTTTGGTGGGGCTTGGATTACCATTTTTGTTGGTAATGGTATTTTCCGGAGGCGTAATCGAATCGGGAGGAGATATATTTAGTTCAACCCTGATTTTGTCGGGATCAGTCCTCTTATTGATTTTTCTTTTATTGGTTAAAAAATGGAAAGCAGGAAAGTTCACAGGAGTTGTGCTAATTGCCGCTTATGCATTATATGTGCTTAACGAGATACTAAAACTCTACGGATTGGGTTTAATTTTTTAAAGAACATCATTGATAAGAGCTGAAAACATAACGAAATCGTTCGGAGCACTTGAAGTGCTTAAAGGAATCGATCTTGATATTCCGAAAGGGAAACTTTACTCGATAGTTGGTGCCAGCGGAGCAGGGAAAACCACTTTGCTGCAAATTCTTGGCACATTAAGTAAACCCGACAGTGGAGAGCTCTTTTTTAACGATACAAAAATCTCAGGTCTTAACGATAAAAAACTTGCCGATTTCCGTAACCGCGAAATTGGTTTTGTATTTCAGTTTCATCATTTGTTGCCTGAGTTTACAGCTTTGGAGAATGTTTGTATTCCGGCTTTTATAGCTAAAACTCCAAAGGCAAAAGCCGAGGCGCGTGCAAAAGAATTGATCGATTATTTAGGACTGGCCGACCGCATGACACATAAACCATCAGAATTATCGGGTGGCGAAAAACAGCGTGTAGCAATGGCACGTGCATTAATTAACAGCCCGTCGGTGGTGATGGCCGATGAACCATCAGGAAACCTCGACTCAACAAACCGCGACGAATTGCACGACCTGCTTTTTAAATTGCGCGACGATATGGGACAAACATTTATTATTGTGACGCACGATGATCATTTTGCCGAACAGTCCGACCGGATCATCCACATCAAAGACGGAATTATAGAGTAGGAAAAATGCCGGCAACCCTTTCAAAATCCGACTTAAAAGATTTCCTCGACGAAAAAGTTGAAAAGTATAATCAACCACATTTTATTCAAACTGATCCGATCCAGGTTCCCAAACAATTTACCGGGAAAGAAGATATTGAGATTGCCGGATTTCTGGCGGCAACAATCGCCTGGGGGAACCGGGCTGCCATTATAAAAAATGCGCTACGTTTAATGGCATTGCTCGATAATCAGCCACACGACTTTGTGTTAAACGCCTCGGAAAAGGAGCTCAACCGACTGCAAAAGTTTGTGCATCGTACGTTTAACGGCGATGATTGTATTTATTTTATTCGTTCGCTGCGAAATATTTATAAAACTCACGGTGGTTTGCAAACTGTTTTTGAAAGTGGATATCAAAAAGAAGAGACAGTAAAATCAGCTTTGGCACATTTCCATTCTGTATTTTTCGAAATGGAAGGTGAACGCACGCGAAAACATATTTCGAATGTAACGAAAGGAGCTTCGGCCAAACGCCTGAACATGTATTTGCGGTGGATGTGCCGTAATGATAGATCGGGAGTCGATTTTGGTTTGTGGAGCGGAATACCGCAATCGGCATTAATGCTACCATTAGACGTACACACCGGAAATGTGGGACGTAAACTGGGATTGCTGAAACGTCGCTCAAACGACTGGAAAGCCGTAGACGAAATTACTGCCACTTTGTGCGAGTTTGATCCGAATGACCCGATAAAATATGATTTTGCATTGTTTGGGCTGGGTGTTTTCGAAAAATTCTAACCTTTGTGTTTTCCTTTACCAGATTTATGGGCAGAAACAATTATTTCCAATTCAAACAATTCCGTATCAATCAGGAGCGTTCGGCCATGAAAGTGGGCATCGATGGTATTTTGTTGGGTGCGTGGGCCGATGTTCGGGATTGCAAATCTATTCTCGATATTGGTACCGGAACCGGTTTAATTGCTCTAATGTTGGCTCAGCGCTCGCAAGCCCAAATCACTGCTATCGAAATTGAGAAAAATGCAGCCAAAGAAGCCATAGAAAATGCGGCTGCCTCGCCTTGGAAAAATAGGGTAGAAGTAACGAATGTTTCCATACAAAAGTTTGCCGGTGAAACTTCCTCGCAATTCGATTTGATCGTATCCAATCCCCCATTTTTTCAGAATTCGCTAAAAGCCGGAACCCAAAGCCGCTCGTTAGCGCGACACACGGATAGTTTACCTTATGAAATACTGTTAAAGATTACCAGTGATTTATTAACGGAAGAAGGACGATCTGCATTTATTTTTCCGGAAGCGGCATTAAAGGAAATTGAAAATTTGACACAGCAAAACCAACTCTATGTAAAGCGAATTTTGATGGTTGCTCCGAATGAGAAAAAAGCGGCAAACCGGGTTTTAGTTGAAATGAGTAAAAAGGAATTTTCCACAGAAACCGGCAGGCTGTTGATTTATAACAACGATGGATCGTGGAGCGATACATTTAAAATGCTAACGCGAGACTACTACCTCAACTTTTAAACAAAAAACAGAAACGGATTAAAAATCGTATTCATTTGGTTTGAAAAACGTTTTATGGCATCGTGGTTAATGTGTGAGACGCTGTCATCCACTTTGGCAACTTTCTTTACAATCATTTTCTGAAAGAAATTCATTTTATTAAAATCGAATTCTCCACCCAAACATGCTGTTGCTTTGGCACTTTGCAACAAACCTGCAGGAAAAGCATCATGCAATTGAATTTCTGCTTTTTCGCCTTCTTCCATACAACAAATAAATAAACCGAGTTCTTTATTTTTCAGTGTTTCATAATGTTCGTTGCAAAACTCTTTAACTTTTTTCTGAATCTGGCCGGCATGAATGGAGCCGCCAACAATTATCCGATCGAAGGATGAAAGATCAGGAACACGCTCCTTTTTCAGGTTAATTAATAACACTTCGCCTCCGAAAAACTGTTTCAGTTCGGTGGCTGTTTTTTCTGTACAACCATGTGTGGTGCAATAGGTGATTAATGTTTTCATTTTTTCTGATGACTTGGTTTTTTTTAAGAAATTGAGATCGTTATTCGAAAATTTCTATTCAAAATTATGGCATACTATTGAACATTCGTGTTAAAAATCGGTTAATTCTCTAAAACTATCGGTAAATAAAAATACCAAAAAGTCTTTAAATCAATAATTGCACATATTTTTGTGTCGAAGAAAAATTAGATACATCATGACAATTGATATGAAACCAGAAGTACAGCTTGATACAAATTATTATAAGGTTGTTGGAATCAGGAAATTAACAGAGCACACTTTTGTGTTGTCGTTACCAAAAAGTCGCTTCGAATTTGTTGCAGGACAGCATGTTTCGTTGTCGATTACAGGTGACTATCAGAGCCGCGAGTACTCGATTTACAGTGCCGAAAAAGGGGAAAATCTGGAGGTTTTGGTAAAAGAAGTTGACGGCGGTTACTTCTCACCAAAACTAAAACACCTGAAAGTTGGCGACATGGTAGAAGTGCATGGGCCTTTCGGAAAATTTGGTCTGGATGAGAAAAATAAAGATACACACAAGCATATTTTTATTGCCAGCGGAACCGGAATTGCACCATTTCACAGCATGGTGAAAAGTAATCCTGGTTTGAACTACCAGTTAATTCACGGAGTTCGTTATGCCGAGGAAGGCTACGAGCAGCAAGATTACAATAAAGAGAATTACATACTTTGCACATCGCGTGATAAAAGCGGCGATTTTAACGGCAGGGTGACTGATTACCTGAAAAAGACAGAGTTTGATAAGAATACCTGTTTTTACCTTTGTGGAAACAGCGATATGATCTTCGATTCGATGGAGATTTTAAGCGACAAAGGATTTGGAAGAGAGAATATTACCGTTGAGGTATATTTTTAAAATAGATTTGCAATAGAATAGTTTGAGAGAGTTTTAAAAAAATGCCAGTCCTCTAGAGGACTGGCATTTTTGTTTATGCTATTTTGAATCGATTTTTTCGCCAAACGCCAAATCTCCGGCATCGCCCAAGCCCGGAACGATGTATGATTTTGGAGTCATTTCAGGATCGACAGCTCCCAACCACAAAGTCACATTTTCGTCTTTTATAGCATTCTTTACATATTCAACTCCTTCTTCGCTGGCAATAATTGCCACCAGGTGAATGTGTGCCGGTTTTCCTTTGCTGAATAATGCTTCGTAACCAATTTCCATTGATTTTCCCGAAGCCAGCATCGGATCAGAAAGAATAACCACTTTATCATCAAGCGACGGCGAAGCCATGTATTCAAATTCAATCTCAAACTCACCTCCTTCGGTATATTTTCTGAAGGCTGAAATAAAACAGTTTTCTGCCCGGTCGAAAATACGCAGCAAGCCATTGTGCATGGCCAATCCGGCGCGTAAAATTGTTGCCAAAACAGGTTGTTTGCATAATTTCGGAACTTTTGCAACGCCAAGCGGAGTTATAACGTCATTCACTTCAAACTGCATTTCTTTGCTAATCTCGTATGCAAAAATTTCACCAATTCGGTTAAGGTTATCACGAAAACGAAGTGGATCGGTTTGAATGCCTGTGTCCCGAATTTCTGCCAGGTACTGATCTAAAATGGAGTGGGTGTTGCCTAAAACTCGAACGTTCATAATTTTTTTTTTAGGTGAAGAAGACATCTCCGTCACCATCCTGAAATGTATGTTGCTTTTTATTTGATACCTGAAAAGTACTGTATATTTTTTGCCCGTATCTTTTCGCATGCAAAAATGGGAATTTTCTGCTTAAAAGCTTGCCTGCAAGTTCCTTTTTATAAATAGTTAAGTACTCAATTTTGTTGCTCAGGCAATATTTTTTTAGAAAAACAGTAATTTCTTTTGTGCAGTCCTCAGTGAGGTTAAAATACAGTGTCTTTAAATGTCCTTCGCGAACGGAGAAAATAAAAAAGCCCAGCATTTTATCAGCGCGCTTTACTTTTACGGTTTTGTAGTAAAAGTTTTCGGCGAAGGATGAAAAAGGATAGCGGGTGGCCTCACTATTATTTTGTTGTGACAGCCACGGATGTTCAAAAATCCATTTTAATTCCAACTCATCGCGGTTAAAAAAACTGTTAACCGGATTGGATTGTAAGAACTCAAAGCAAGATTTGTCTGGTTGTTCGGTATCGGAAAAGGAAACTGTAGAAGCTGGTTTTGATCTATAAAAGAGGCTAATAAATTGAACCCATAAGGAAATAAAAAAGTCGGTGATTTTGAATAGAACCGCTGTGATAGGATTTATTTTGCTTTGAAAAAGTTTAGTTGTTTTTGCATATAAATACAAACGCGCACCCTCAAATTGATGAATCGAGTGAAACAAGCCGGTTTTTAAATACAGCTTTTCCGAATTTGGAGCGTAATTGGTAAATGCCAGTTTCTTGTCCCAGTCGTTGTAAGCTTCGCGTAAAAGTTGCCCGGAATAACCATTTCTACGGTGTTGCTCGTGCACCCAGTTTCCGCTGCACCAGCCAAAACGGATTGTTTCGTTATTATCAGAAAGTGTGTCAGCAAAAATGCTGCGAAAGGCTACCAGCTTCTCATGTATAAAACCAAGATAAAGTATAATGTCATCAGGTTTTGCATGCGGATTGGCAAGATACGACCGGGCGCGAATCGGAGAAATGGGAACCATTTCGTATTCCTGAAACTCGTTGCTTATTACAAAGTTTTCAAGCTCGTTTAGTCGTATTTTTTTTACTTGTAAAGTCAATGTTTTACTGTTGCTTTGCCAATTGTTTTGCGCAGTTTAAAGTAAAGAAATTCTGCTTTTATATTCAATTCAAAAGCACCTGGTTGTTCTGCCGGATAACGCTGAAAATGGTTGGGGATTTCGTCGTATTTAACGCCCGCCGTTCCAAAACTTATGTCGCATATTCCGTTATCGTGTATCTTTTTAATCAGTTTTCCCGAAACACCATCATCAGTATAAGGAAATGCAAATGTTTTTACTCTAGGATTTACATTCTCAACCACCCACTTCATACTTTTTTTAATCTGCTTCAACTTTTTTTTGTCTGAGATTTTCCAGAATTCAGGGTGTTTATGGCTGTGCCCGCCAATGGAAAAACCTTTGTTATGCAGCCCTTTTATTTGAGCGGTAGTCATGTAAGGTTGTTGTGTTTCAAGAAACGATTGGAAATCGATTTCGAGTAACTCCGCTGCATGATCGAGTATTTCCCGCTTTGAAAAGGGAGTTTGCAATAATGCCTTTAACGGCACTCCGTTTTCGTATAGGTAGTTTTCCACTTCCGCATCGGGTTGCATGTGCATTTCGGAGGCAATTAAACTGGCCTTGTAACGGTGGAAAAGTTCTTTGTTGTCGACAAAACCACTATTCACAAAAAACGTCGCTGGTATTCCTTTTTGCAACAGGATTGGTGCCACTATTTCTGCACATTCTTTCAGCCCGTCGTCAAAACTTAAGTGAAAACTTCCGGGTTTGGGCGACTTTGCGAGCTCTTCAAGTGAAACAGGATTGAAATATCTTAAGTAGAAATCGAGTTCCTGCTTAAATTGTTTCTCGTCAATTACCGGGTAATTTAAAACATGTGATAAAGGTTTATCGCTAATGGTGTGGTAAAACGGTAAAAACAGGGGTGCTTTTCCAGCCAGTAGTTTTCGGGTTGAAAACAGCGGACTCAGTTTTTTACTTACCAAACGCGGGAAATATCTCATTGCCAATTATCGTTTTAGCCACTTAAAAAGCAAAGGTAAACGATTATATTTAAGGTGAAAGTAGGTTTCGGGTTTTGCTCCAAAGCCTGCATAAAATCGTTCAACTCCCGGAATCATTGATCCTTCGAAATCCAATAGAAGGTTTTTTTCGGCATTGTCTTCAATAAAACGATTAATCAGATAATACATGGCTCCCGAGTTTTTGCCTTCTTCGTTTGATGCGGCATTAAAATAAATTACACGGTCTTTCCAATGGCAAAAATAAACTGCAGCGCAAAGGTCATTTCCAGGGGTATATACACCATAAATTTTCCCAAAGCCTTTGTAGGCTCCATAAGCGATAATGCTTTTCAGTTTGTCGACTGCTGACGGATCAACTCCGGGAGGGAGATTTTTCGCTTTAAACTCCAGGTAGGCTTCAATTCTGATGCCCTCAATAATTGTCAAATCCTGTTTTTGGGCTTTGGCAATATTGCGTTTCGTATTTTTTGAGTAGCCGGAAATTATCGATTTAAAATCCTTTGTTAACGAAAGCAGATAGTTTTTTCGCTCGAAAAAAATATCCCCATGATTCTCGCCGGGAATATTTAGCGCATTCAGTTGCATGTCGGCGTATTTAAAACGATCTTTTGTGGCAGCGATAAAAGCATCGAAAATCGCTTTCGATGGCGTTGGGAAAATCCCCAGTTGTTGCGAAAAAAGTGGCTGGTAAAGGTATTTTATGCCCAGTTTTTTCCGAAAGGGCAGTGGCATCACATATTCGTAATCGCCATAAACAAGCGCGTCCCATTCAATGGCAGTTCTGTCGAGGTGCCAATCGTAGGCATAAATCCTGCAGTTAAGCGCACCATCAATGCATTGATTCCATTTTTTGGAATCGATTTGCGCATGTTTTATATAGTGAATTTTTTTTTCGCTGCTCATTTAAAACTACCGGGCTACTCGTTCGCCCATTCAAATCCGAGTTTGTTCATCTGTTCAAACACATCTCTGAAACCTTCCCATGTTCCCAAATCGTTTACGGTTTCGTTGTGCCAGACACTTACAAATGTACCACCAACATTTTTAACTTCCTGCATAATCTTTTTTATTTCTTCAAAAGCTTTTTCAGGAGACAACTGAAGGTAGTAACGCAACGTTCCGTCCATAATGTTGAACGGTATGATTTTCAGATTAGTTACCGATTCATGTTTCAGGTCGTAGAAACAATAAGGCGTACAAATACCACCTCTGAACCCCGGTTGAGCAGAATAACCAAGCGTGTAGTCTTCTTCAATTCCGGCTTTTATTAAGCGGGTGTATGTTTTCGGAAATTTGAGTCGTAAGTAGTGCTGGCGGCTTTTGGAAATGCTTTTGCCAATAATTTCTTCCAGGCGTTGTTTTTCCATTCGCACTTTCTTTTTACCTTTTTTCTTGCTACTTCCAAACGATGGATGAATGCCAACATCATACTTTTCGGCGGTCTTTTTTATCAGCTCCCGGTATTCGTTGTTGGTGTGGGCAATATTTTTGTCGTAACGACCATAATCACCCAGCAAAAAGAAGAATTTTACTTTATCCTCGTTGCCGGCAAATATTTTGTCGAGGTAATCGTAAGTATCGTACGGATCGGTTTCTTTGCCACGGAGAACTCTCCTTCTTTTTCTAAATTCTCCGCAGCCTCTTTTTACAAATGCTTTTGCCCAGGCGCCGGTAGTGCGCAGAAAACCTTTGTTCTGGTAGGCGTAGGCATTATCGACATCGATGGTAGAAATGAAATTAAATTTCGATTCGATGTAGTTAAACTCCGGGTATTTCTCTTTCAGCAGTTTGGCCAATAGTTTGGCCCAGATATTTACAACTGGCTTTTGCAGTAAGTTATATTTCGATAAAATGCTGTTTTGGTATGGATAACGTCCCAGTTTATCGCGGTTTTTATCCACATATTCTTCGTGTCGGGTAACCAGGTAGAACGAAGCTGCAAATGGATCGAAAGGCAGATCGGAGTCATTCGAAGTTTCGCAGAAATATTTTTCACCTTCGTACCAAACACTATTAATTGCCGGTTTTATAAGTGCATTTTGAAAGATGAGTTTGTGTGGTTTGATGTAAAATTCATCGCCAAACTTTTCATACGAATAATTGATTTTTGGGATTTCCGACTTTCGAAACTCCGCAGAATTCTGAGTAAATGCTATTTCCGTTTGCAAAATGTTCGCGAAGATCAGTTTTGCAATGTACTCAATCCGTGGGTTAACTTCGTCGGAATAAAAAAGTATCATTTTCGTTCGATTTATTAGTTTAACATTCCTTCGTCGGCTATACTAAGGTAATTGTTCTGCCCAATTATAATATGGTCGAGCACAGTTATGTCCATAATTTCAGCCGCACTTTTAATTTTTCGGGTAATATTCAGATCGGCATTTGATGCCTGCATAGTTCCTGAAGGATGGTTGTGACAGAGAATAATGGCACTGGCCATTTTATCCAGCGCATTTTTTAATATCAGTCGCACATCGATTACGGTTCCGGAAATTCCACCCTGGCTCACCATAAACGAGTCCATTATCCGGTTGCCACGGTTGAGCAGCAAAATCCAAAATTCTTCGTGGTTGAGATCGCCAAGCATAGGCATAAAATAATCAGCTGCGTCTTTGCTGCCGGTTATTTGTTTTTTATTGAATACATCGGCATCTTTCCGGCGTTTTCCTAATTCTAAAGCAGCAACAATTGTAACAGCTTTTGCTTCGCCAATTCCCTGAAATTTTGTTAGGTACTCGATGCTTTTTCGGCCAAGATCGTTAAGGTTATTTTCAACAGATGTTAAAATTCGTCTGGAAAGTTCAACGGCTGTTTCTTCAACATTGCCCGAGCCAATTAAAATGGCAATCAGTTCGGCATCGGTTAGCGACCGTGGTCCTTTGCTTAGTAATTTTTCGCGCGGACGATCTTCTACAGCCCAGTCTTTTATATTTAGTTTTTTGTATTCTCCCATTTGTCCCGGAGTTCTATCCTAAAATTAATTATAATTAGTTATTTCCGAAATACTAAATTATAGTTACAGAACATACGGGAATTTGAAACACAAAAAAAACCTCTCCGAAACTCGGAGAGGTTTTTTTATATAATGTGGTTTTTCTATTCTTACAACGAATTAACCTGAGTAGATAACTTAGATTTTAAGTTAGCTGCTTTGTTTTTATGAATGATATTGCGTTTTGCTAATTTATCAATCATAGCAACAACTGAAGGATACAATTTCTCAGCTTCAGCTTTGTCAGTAGTGTTGCGCAAATCTCTAATCGCATTACGAGTAGTTTTCGCGTAGTACTTATTGTGTACTCTCTTTTTTTCGTCTTGACGAATTCTTTTTAATGCTGACTTATGATGTGCCATTTTCTTTCTTTCTTCTCTTTTTAAAAAATTAGTAGCCCGTAGGGGATTCGAACCCCTGCTACCAGGATGAAAACCTGGCGTCCTAACCCCTAGACGAACGGGCCTTCCTATTTAACTCCCTTAATTTTGGGACTGCAAAAATACTGCATTTTTGTAATCGACCAAATTTTTTCAGGATTTTTTTCTCAGCTAAAATCGGTTTGCTTTTCGTTTAAAGCCCCGTTTTTATTTTAGCGCTGCAAAGGAAAGAAACATTTTTTAATCTGCAAACAAAAAATGAAAAAAAATGAGAGAAATTATTTGTTAGCGTAATTCGAAGTTCTGCCCAAGGTATACACGGCGTACATCTTCATCGGCTGCCAGCTCATCAGCACTACCTGCCTTTAAAATATTTCCTTCGAAAAGGAGATAGGAGCGGTCGGTAATTCGCAGCGTTTCGTGCACGTTGTGGTCGGTTATCAGCACCCCGATATTTTTCTCCTTCAATTTCATTACAATTTGCTGGATGTCTTCCACTGCAATTGGGTCAACTCCGGCAAATGGTTCATCAAGCAAAATAAATTTCGGATCGATGGCCAGTGCTCGTGCAATTTCTGTACGGCGTCGCTCACCACCCGATAGTTGAATACCTTTACTTTTACGAATATGCTGCAAACTGAATTCATCAAGCAATGTTTCCAGTTTCTCTTTTTGGTATTCTTTCGAGTAGTCGGTCATTTCCAAAACCGCACGTAGATTATCCTCAATACTCAGTTTGCGGAAAACCGACGCTTCCTGCGCCAGGTATCCAATGCCACGCTGAGCACGTTTGTAAACAGGCAGTTTTGTAATGTCTTTATCATCCAGAAATATCTTTCCTGAAAACGGTTGAATCAAACCAACAATCATATAAAACGATGTTGTTTTACCGGCTCCGTTGGGGCCTAACAAACCCACTATTTCGCCTTGTTCAACCTGAAAACTAACTCCTTTTACTACGGTTCTCTTACGGTATTTTTTAACGATATTTTCTGCTCGAAGAATCATAATGGTTCAAATAACGTCAATTTTTGACTCAATTACATGGCTTCCATCGCTTTTTCACGATTTTTAACTACACGACGCGAGATTACAATCCCAATTTCGTAAAGGAAAACCAGCGGGAAACAAACCATTACCTGGCTAAATATATCGGGTGGAGTAATAATTGCTGACAACAGTAACATTACTACATATGCATGCCGACGGTAAGTTTTCATGAATTGTGGCGTAAGTATTCCAACTTTACTTAAAAAGTAAGAGAAAATTGGAATAAGGAAAACCACTCCGGCTGCAAGCGAAATCGATGTAACCGACCCGATATATGATCGGAGGTTAATGGTATTTTCCACTTCGCTGCTTACCTGGTAGGTTCCTAAAAAGTGAATGGATAACGGTACAATTAAATAGTAACCAAACAATATACCCATTAAAAATAGTATTGATGTAAAGAATACTGCACCGCCAGCATGTTTGCGTTCGTTTTCGTATAAAGCAGGTTTTATAAAACGCCAGAATTCATAAAAAACAACCGGCGAGGCCATAATAAATCCGGCAATTATCGATACCATAATATGAGTAGAAAACTGCCCGGCAATTTTTATACTTTGCATTTTTAATGGTACCTGGTTAATTTTTACGGCTTCCGATCCCACAAGGTCGCCCAGCTTGGCAAACATACGGTTGGTCCAAAAGTCGGGCATCCGCGGACTAAGAATGACCACATCGAAAATAAACGATTTTAAAACAAATGCAACGATGGCAAAAACAACGATGGCCGCCGACGACCGGATAATGTGCCAACGAAGTATTTCCAGGTGTTCCAGAAAGGACATTTCTCCTTTCGATTCTTCTTTCCCCTGCTTTTTGGTAGTATGTTCTTCGCTCATGAATTCTGGTTTTCAAAAAAACTTCACAAATGTACACGAATTTTTCGCATTTAAAATCTCAATTATTACTTATATATTGCACGGCTTAAACTTTTCGCGCTAATGTTAATCTCAATTAAATACTCCGAATTTTAAAATATAAAATTTATTAAATTGTATTGCCATTTTGCTTACTTTTAATAATTTAGAAATTGCTTATGCTACAGATATTGGGAGATTGAATATATGAGTAAAAAAGTTGTATTAGCAGAAGAGTTGCAGCGTTTTTTTGGTTTCGACCGTTTTAAAGGGCAACAGGAAGAGGCAATTAAGAGTGTGATGGAAGGGACCGACACCTTTGTATTAATGCCAACAGGTGGAGGAAAATCGTTAATTTATCAGTTGCCGGCTTTAATTTTGGAAGGAACTGCAATTGTAATTTCTCCCTTAATTGCATTGATGAAAAACCAGGTGGATGCAATACGAGGAACACATGCCGAAGACAGTGTTGCACACTTCCTGAATTCATCGCTATCAAAAGCCGCCATTACTCAGGTTAAAGAAGATGTGTTGGCCGGAAAAACAAAACTGCTTTATGTAGCTCCCGAGTCGTTGACAAAAGAAGAAAACATCGAATTCCTTAAACAGATAAAGATTTCGTTTTACGCCATTGATGAGGCACACTGTATTTCGGAGTGGGGACACGATTTCAGACCCGAGTACCGGCGGATAAAACCGATTGTAGAAGAAATAGGGAAATCGCCTATTGTGGCACTAACAGCAACGGCAACGGCAAAGGTTCAGCACGATATACAAAAGAACCTGGGTATTTTGGATGCAAAGGTTTTCAAGGCGTCGTTTAACCGCGAGAACCTATACTACGAAGTGCGTCCGAAGGTGAAAACAGAAACGCAGATCATAAAATTCATAAAACAAAACGAAGGCAAATCGGGCATTATTTATTGTTTGAGCCGGAAAAAAGTTGAGGAACTTGCTGAAACTTTACAGGTAAACGGAGTTAAAGCACTTGCTTATCATGCCGGAATGGATGCTGCCACCCGCTCAGGCAATCAGGACAAATTTCTGATGGAAGAAGTGGACGTAATTGTGGCCACCATTGCTTTTGGTATGGGAATCGATAAACCTGATGTTCGTTTTGTAATTCACTATGATATTCCGAAAAGTTTGGAAGGTTACTACCAGGAAACCGGTCGTGCCGGCCGTGACGGTGGCGAAGGACAGTGTATTACTTTTTACAGTTATAAAGATATTCAGAAGCTTGAAAAATTTATGCACGGGAAACCGGTTGCCGAGCAGGAAATTGGCAAGCAACTTTTGCTCGATACCGTTTCGTATGCCGAGTCGGCCATTTGCCGCCGGATAATTTTGTTGCACTATTTTGGCGAACATTATCAGCCCGAGAATTGTGGAAATTGCGATAATTGTTTGAATCCTAAAGAACAGATTGAAGCTAAAGATGATATTGTTATTGCGTTAAAGGCCATTTTGGAAGTAAATGAAAAGTATAAAGGCGACCACATTGCCAATATTCTTATTGGCAATAGTACTGCTGCAATAAAATCATTCAAACATTACAATTTAAAATCGTTTGGTACAGGAAGCGAACACGACGAGCGTTTTTGGAATGCCGTGTTTCGTCAATCTATGGTAGCCGGAATTATCAATAAAGATATTGAGAACTATGGTTTGCTGAAAGTCACTCCGAAAGGGCACGAGTTTCTCGAAAAACCTCACAGCTTTATGTTGGTGAAAAACCACGAATATGAAGAGGAGGATGATTCGGGGACAGCAGGCGGAGCACCGTCGGGCGGAGCAAGTGGCGATCCGCAATTGTTTGCCATGTTGAAAGACCTGCGGAAAAAAATGGCAAAAAAACTCAATTTGCCACCTTTTGTAATTTTCCAGGATCCATCGTTGGCCGACATGTCTATTCAATATCCGGTAACTACCCAGGAACTTCAGAATATTCAGGGTGTTGGACAAGGAAAAGCACGCCGTTATGGAAAAGAATTTGTTGCCCTGATAAAATCGTATGTGGAAGAAAACGAGATTGAACGCCCGGAAGATTTGGTGGTGCGTACTGTTGCCAACAAGTCGAAAATGAAGGTGTTTATCATTCAGAGTATCGACCGCAAATTGTCGTTTGAAGACATTGCCGATTCGAAAGGTATTGAAGTGAGCGACGTGATTGGAGAAGTGGAAGCCATTGTTAATTCGGGGACAAAATTAAATATCGACTATTATATCGACGATGTAATTGATGAAGATCATCAAGACGATATTTTTGATTATTTCCGCGAGGCTGAAACCGACTCTATACAGGATGCGCTTGAGGAATTGGGCGAAGAAGAATACTCGGAAGATGACATTCGTTTAATGCGCGTAAAATTCTTCTCCGACCTGGGTAACTAAAGCTTGTCAATCCAATTCAACTTTTTGTTATTGAAATTGTTACTTTTGCAACCCTTTTGTTTAAATACATAAAAACGATAAATATGACTGTGTCAGTTCAGAAAACACTAGATTACAAAGTTGCCGATATATCATTGGCAGATTTCGGAAGAAAAGAAATTGAAATTGCCGAGAAAGAAATGCCGGGATTGATGGCTATTAGAGAAAAATTTGGTCCGGGCAAACCTTTAAATGGAGTTCGAGTGATGGGTAGTTTGCATATGACCGTACAAACTGCCGTTTTAATTGAAACACTTGTTGCCCTTGGAGCCGACGTTCGTTGGGCAAGTTGCAATATATTTTCAACACAGGATCATGCTGCAGCAGCAATTGCCGCGGCCGGTGTTCCTGTTTTTGCATGGAAAGGAGAGACACTGGAGGAGTACTGGTGGTGTACCCGCGAAGCAATGAGTTTCCCGGATGGAAAAGGTCCGCAACTCATTGTTGACGATGGTGGCGATGCTACCCTATTAATTCACAAAGGTTATGCTGCCGAGAAAGATGCCAGTGTTTTGGATGTTGAAGCTTCAAGCGAAGAGGAAGCAGTAATTCTTGAGTTGCTGAAAACGACATTAAAAGAAGATAATCAGAAATGGCACCGCACAGTGGCCGAGTGGAAAGGCGTTTCGGAAGAAACAACTACCGGAGTGCATCGTTTGTACCACATGGCCGAAAAAGGCGAGTTGCTGGTTCCGGCTATTAATGTTAACGATTCGGTAACCAAATCGAAATTTGATAATCTGTATGGTTGTCGCGAATCGCTTGCCGACGGTATTAAACGTGCTACCGATGTAATGATTGCAGGAAAAGTTGTGGTTGTTGCCGGTTATGGTGATGTTGGTAAAGGTTGTGCCCACTCAATGCGTAGTTACGGCGCTCGTGTAATTGTTACTGAAATAGATCCGATTTGTGCGCTGCAGGCGGCTATGGAAGGATTTGAGGTAAAAACAATGGAAGATGCACTAGCCGAAGGAAACATTTATGTAACCACTACCGGAAACTGCGATGTAATTACAGCCGAACACATGGCTGCGATGAAAGACCAGTCGATTGTTTGTAATATTGGGCACTTCGATAATGAAATTCAGGTTGCCAAAATGGAAAAATGGCCTGGCATCGAAAAAGTAAACATCAAACCACAAGTTGATAAATATACATACGAAGATGGTCATAGCATCTACTTGTTGGCCGAAGGTCGTTTAGTGAACCTTGGATGTGCAACCGGACACCCGTCATTCGTGATGAGTAACTCGTTTACCAACCAGAGTTTGGCACAAATTGATTTGTGGGAGAACAACTACGAAGTTGGCGTTTACACCTTATCGAAGAAATTAGATGAGGAAGTTGCCCGTTTGCACCTGGCGCAAATTGGCGTAAAATTGACTGAGCTTACCGAAAAACAAGCCTCTTATCTGGGCGTTTCGAAAGAAGGTCCGTTTAAGCCGGAGCACTACAGATATTAAAAAGATATTTTAATACGATAGAAAATGGGTTTCACTGAGTGGAGCCCATTTTTAATTGTATATTCTCAGAATGTTTCCATTGAGAGAAGTGTTATATTGTTTTAAAGGGGCTGCCGCCGGACCTTTTGTGGGAGTTCCGCCAATAAAAATAAATTCCGATTCGCAACAAGAGCATTTGCCAATCGCTCCTTCGTTGGCTACCCTGCACGAAGTACTTATTTCGTTGGTGCACGCAGCATCAAAGGCATAATAAGAACCTTGTATTTCGCAATAAACGATAACTCCTCCAAAACCGGCATTCGGAAAATACACCGAGTTTCCCGGAACGGTCAGGTCATTCCAAATTCCAAGATCAATATTTAACCCAACCCAAACGTCCGGAATTTCTGAGTCGATCTCGTTGCACGATGAATACATAAAAAAAGAAAAGGCGATAAAAAACAAATACTTCATCCCTGAAAAAACCGACTTCTTATTCTTGTTCCTATTTTGCATGATGCTAACTTTTCTTTGTGGTTCTTTTTAACGCGAAAATTTTTATTTACGTGCGCGTTTCGTACTTTTATAAACTGAACAGCCAAAAATACAATTTATTGCTGATAGAAAATTATGGATGATATAGTAGTTATAATATTGACCCTTATTGTTGCCGTGTTTGGCTTCCTCAATAAATCGCGTAAGAAGAACTCAGCGCCTGAAGGTTCTTCTTCGTCAGCAGGTAAAGCGCAGGATTTTTGGGATATGCTGATGGATAACAATGAAGAATCGCCATACGAGCAGCAAACACAAGTTGTATTCGATGAGATAGAGGAGAAAGAGCCGGTTCAGGAGGCACGTCCGAAGTATGAATTTAGCACTGAAAAGAAAAAATCAGAGCCTTTACAACGGAGAAAGAAACCGGTTAAGAAATCAAAAGCCAGGGCAATGGTAATGGGCGAGAAGTTTTCATTAAAGAAAGCGGTGATATATAGTGAGATTATCAATCGAAAATATGTCTAACTGTGTAAAAATCACCCGTTTTCGATATTTTTTTGCTTAGAATATTTTAATATTCAAGAAATTATATAATTTTGCATTAGGAAGAGTTCCGGGCAAATCGGGATTCTTTCTATTTTTTTATGCCTAAGTGAGGCGAAACAATTAAATTAAGGAGGATACAAAATGTCCCAAGTAACATATTTAACGAAAGACGGACTAGAAAAGCTAAAGAAAGAACTGGAGCACTTGATGAATGTTGAGCGCCCGAAGATTTCGAAGCAGATTGGCGAGGCCATTGAAAAGGGAGATATATCGGAAAATGCCGAGTACGATGCAGCAAAAGATGCACAGGGCATGCTTGAAGCTAAAATAGCCCAGTTAAAATCAAAAGTGGCCAACGCCCGAATTCTTGATGAGTCGAAAATTGATACATCACAAGTTCAGATTCTGAACAAGGTAACAATCAAGAACAAAAAGAATAATGCAACTATGCAATATACTTTGGTTCCTGAAAGTGAAGCGAACCTGAAAGAAAGTAAATTGTCGGTAGAAACGCCGATTGCCAAAGGTTTGATGGGCAAAAAAGTTGGTGATGTAGTTGAAATTAAAGTTCCGTCAGGAGTTATACCTTTTGAGATTGTAGAAATTTCAATGTAAGAATTATGGCAAGCATTTTTACAAAAATTATCAATGGTGAAATCCCTTCGTACAAAGTAGCTGAGGACGAGAATTATTTTGCTTTTCTCGATATTTTCCCCACTGCAAAAGGACACACTTTGGTAATTCCGAAAAAAGAGGTAGACTACCTTTTTGATTTGGATGATGAAACCTACGCCGGGTTGCAAATGTTTGCCAAAAAAGTGGCCAAAGGATTGGAAAAAGCTGTTCCCTGCAAAAAAGTTGGGGTAATGGTTTTAGGTCTCGAAGTGCCACATGCACACATTCATTTGGTGCCCATGCAAAGCGAACACGATTTGCTGAACTTTGCCGACAAAACAAAATTCCCTCCCGAGGAAATGGAGCAACTGGCAAAGCTCATCGCCGAAAATATTGACTAGCAGTCCCGATCGAAGCATCGGGGCTTTTTTTGCTCCAAAAATTCCATCAAAAATTATTAACATCCCCCTGATTAGGCTGAGAGAATTGGTATCTTTAAAAACTTTTTTAGCACAGTTTTTATGGTTCCATTTACGCATTTACACGTACACTCGCAATACTCAATTCTTGATGGCGCAGCCAGCATCAGCGACCTGGTAGGCAAAGCAAAATCGGATAATATGCCGGCTTTGGCTTTAACCGACCACGGAACAATGTTTGGCATAAAAGAGTTTCATGCAGCCTGTTCGAAGGCTGAGATTAAACCCATTTTAGGATGCGAAACGTATGTGGCTTCCCGTACAATCAAAGATAAAAGTGATAAGATAGACCGCTCCGGGCATCACCTGATTCTGTTGGCAAAAAACAGGGTTGGTTACATTAACCTGATTAAGCTGATATCGACAGCAACTACTACCGGTTTTTATTATAAACCGCGTATCGACAAAGAACTGCTGGAAAAACATCACGAAGGACTGATTGCATCATCGGCATGTTTGGGAGGCGAGATTGCACAGCATATAATGGCCAATAATATACCGGCTGCCGAAGACGCTGTTTTGTGGTATAAAAAGCTATTTGGAGAAGATTATTACCTGGAATTGATGCGGCATCCGGCGCAATCGCAACGCGAGCGCGAAGAGGTATACGACTGGCAGGTAAAAGTAAATAAGCAACTGGTTCCGTTAGCAAAGAAGCTGGGCGTGAAATTGATTGCCACCAACGATATTCACTTCACCAACGAGTCGGATGCAGAAGCACACGATTTGTTGATCTGCTTAAATACCGGGAAAGATTTTGACGATCCGAACCGAATGCGCTACACCAAACAGGAGTGGTTTAAAACGCAGGCCGAAATGAATGAGCTTTTTAAAGATCTTCCCGAGGCGCTGGCCAATACAGCTGAAATCGCAGAAAAAATTGAGCCTTTTGAACTGAATACTTCACCGATTATGCCGGTGTTCCCTATTCCTGAAAAAATTGGAACCGAAGAAAGTTTTAAAGAAAAATACTCGGAGGCTGATTTACGTAAGGAATTTGGCGATTCAGCTTTTGAACGCCTTGGTGGATACGATAAAGTAATTCGTGTAAAACTGGAGTCGGCATTTTTGGAGCACCTTACTTTTGAAGGGGCCAAAGAACGTTATGGCGATCCGCTGGAAAAGAGTGTTGAAGAACGTCTTATTTTTGAGCTGAATACCATTAAAACAATGGGTTATCCCGGTTACTTCCTTATTACGCAGGATTTTATTAACTGGGCAAAAGATAACGGAGTGATCGTTGGTCCTGGACGTGGATCGGCTGCCGGTGCAGCTGTATCGTACTGCGCCGGAATTACCAACATCGACCCGATTAAATACGACCTTCTTTTTGAGCGTTTCCTGAATCCCGATCGTATATCGCTCCCCGATGTCGATATCGACTTTGATGATGACGGACGACAGCTGGTACTCGAATATGTAACCAACAAATACGGGCAGGATAAAGTGGCGCACATTTGTACTTTCGGAACAATGGCTACCAAGTCATCGATCAGGGATGTAGCCCGTGTGTTGAAACTACCTTTACTCGAAGCCGATCGTTTGGCTAAGTTGGTTCCCGAAGCGCCGAAAATGAGTTTTAAAAAGGCATTTAAAGAAAGTCCTGAACTGGCAAGAGAAAAGGATTCTCCAATTCCTCTGGTGGTTGATACGCTTAATTATGCTGAGAAATTAGAAGGTTCGGTACGAAATACTGGTGTGCATGCATGTGGTATCCTGATCAGCCGCGACCCGCTGACGGATCATATTCCGTTAATGCCCACAAAAGATGAAGAACATCTGCTGACAACGCAGTACGATGGGCGTTTTGTGGAAGACATCGGCTTGCTGAAAATGGACTTTCTGGGGCTGAAAACCCTGTCGATTATTAAAGAGTGTCTGGAAAACATCAAACTATCGAAGGGAATTGAAGTTCCGATAAATGAAATTCCGCTTGATGATGAGAAGACATTTGAGCTATTTAGTCATGGCGAAACCACTGCAATTTTCCAGTTCGAATCGGACGGAATGAAAAAGCACCTGCGCGATTTGAAACCTAACCGTTTTGAAGACCTGGTGGCTATGAACGCGCTCTACCGACCGGGACCAATGGAATACATCCCGAATTACATTGCCCGTAAACATGGTCGCGAGAAAGTGGATTACGACGTGCCAATGATGGAAGAATACCTTAGTGATACTTATGGTATTACCGTTTTCCAGGAGCAAGTGATGTTACTCTCGCGTTTGCTGGCCGGCTTTACCCGAGGCGATTCGGATACGCTGCGTAAGGCGATGGGTAAGAAGATTATGTCGGTGATGGAAAAGCTTAAAGTTAAGTTTGTTGAAGGCTGTAAAGCTAATCGCCAGTTTGTTGATGAATGTAAAAACAGAGGTAAAGACACTGAGGAAGTTATCAATAAAATTTGGAAAGACTGGGAGGCGTTTGCGTCGTATGCGTTCAACAAATCGCACTCGGTTTGTTATGCCTACATTGCCTACCAAACTGGATTCCTGAAGGCACATTATCCGGCAGAATTTATGGCTGCCAACCTTAGCCGAAACCTAAATAATATTACCGATATTACTAAGTTAATGACCGAGTGCAAGCGCATGAATCTGAACGTGCTTGGGCCGGATGTTAACGAGAGTTTTATCAAATTTACGGCAAACAAGGAAGGCGATATCCGTTTTGGAATGGGAGCAATTAAAGGCGTTGGTTCCGGAGCTGTTCAGCACATTATTGATGTACGCAACGAACGTGGCCATTTTAAAACCATTTATGAATTGGTTGAACACGTAAACTTGCAGGCGGTGAATAAAAAGAACCTCGAAGCGCTTGCCATGGCAGGGGCTTTTACAAATTTGGAGGGAGTAAACCGCAGTTGCTTTTTTGCCGGCGAACACGAAAACGATGATACCAATTTTATCGAGAAACTGATTCGCTACGGTAACCGGGTGCAGCTTGAAGCAAACAGTGCACAACAAAGTTTGTTTGGAGGAATGGGAGGTGGACAGGATATTCAAAAACCGGCCATTCCAAAAGTTGACGAGTGGGCCAAACTCATTATGCTCGAAAAGGAGAAAAACCTGATAGGTATTTATCTTACCGCTCATCCGCTTGATGATTATCGCCTTGAAATTAGCAATTTCTGCTCCAGAGATGTGATGCTGAAAGACTTGAATAACGACATAAATAAATACAAAGAAAAAGAATTTACTTTTGGCGGAATGGTTACGGCAGCGGCAGAGAAACAAGCCAAAAACGGGAATATGTATTCCATTCTTACCCTTTCTGATTATTCCGACTCGAAAGAGTTTTGGCTGTTTGGAAACGATTATGTGAACTTTAGCAAGTACTGTAAAGTTGGGCTTTTTATTATGGTGAAAGGGGCAGTTAAACCACGCTTTGGAAACACCGATAATTACGAATTTAAAATTAACAGCATTGAGTTGCTCGACGATGTGCGCGAAAAATACATTAAAAGTTTAACCATAAATGTTCCGCTAAAATCATTAACAGAGGACCTGGTAAAACATATAGATCACATAGCCGGAGAATATAAAGGAAAGACCTTGCTCAAGTTTAATGTTTTTGATACCGAGAACAATATGTACATTGAAATGTTTTCAAGAACTACAAGGGTAAATCCTTTGGATGGTTTTCTTAACTTTTTTGATGAACAACCGGAAATGAGTTACAGAATTAATTAGTTTTGTAGAACCGAGAAAAGAAATACAATAACAAAAATATAATGATATGGCTTTAGAAATTACAGATGCCAATTTTGAAGAGTTGGTAATGAATTCAGACAAACCGGTGATGATCGATTTTTGGGCAGTTTGGTGTGGCCCTTGTAGAATGATTGCACCTATTGTTGAAGAAATGTCTGCTGAGTACGAAGGCAAAGCAGTAATTGGTAAAGTTGACGTTGACAACAACCAGGATGTAGCAATGAAATACGGAATCAGAAACATTCCTACAGTATTGTTTGTGAAAAACGGCGAGGTTGTTGACAAACAAGTTGGTGCTGCTCCAAAACAAGCGTTTGTTGACAAACTTAATGCACTGCTGTAATAGCATTTATATCTGAGCTGTCATTTCGGCGAGTATGCGAGGAGAAATCTCTTGTTAAAAAGAGCAAACTTTTCCATCTCCGAAATGACAGTTTTTGTTTTTATCATTTTGAAGAACCTAATCGACATAGAACAATTTCACCGTTTTGATAACCTGGGGTTGGTGGCTCACGAGGTTGTTGAAGGATTTATTACCGGCTTGCACCGAAGTCCGTTTCATGGATTTTCAGTTGAGTTTGCTGAACATCGCCTGTATAACCAGGGCGAATCGACGAAACACGTCGATTGGAAATTGTTTGCACGTACCGACAAACTTTTTGTAAAACAATACGAGGAGGAAACCAACCTGCGTTGCCAGTTGGTTGTCGATACTTCATCATCTATGTTGTTTCCGTATACGAAAGGCAAAAAACATTTACACAATAAACTGGCTTTCTCGGTTTATACAGCTGCCGCTCTTATTTACCTGATGCGTAAACAGCGCGATGCCGTTGGGTTAACACTGTTTTCTGATGAAATTGAATTTCATTCTTCGCCACGCATTTCATCGGTAAATGCCGAGGTGATGTACGGAAAACTTTCGGAACTCATTCAGCCCGAAAATGCCGGTTTACGAAAAACCACCAACACCACACAGGTACTGCATCAAATTGCCGAGAATATTCATAAACGTTCGCTGGTAATTATTTTCAGCGACATGCTCGACAGCTCGAAAAACGATGAGTTGTTTTCGGCTCTGCAACACCTGCGATACAATAAACATGAGGTTATTCTTTTTCATGTAACCGATCATTCTTTAGAACGCGAGTTTGATTTTAGCAATCGTCCGCACAAGTTTGTCGATTTGGAGAGCGGGCAGGTTGTTAAATTCAACCCCCTGGAAGTGAAAGAGCACTACACCAATACGGTTAGCGATTATTTTGAAGACCTGAAAGTAAAGTGCGGACAGTACCAAATCGATTTGGCCGAAGCCGACATCAACAAAGATTTTAAGGAAGTGCTTTTCTCTTATCTCGTAAAAAGGAAGAAGCTTTATTAGTTCAATTTCCGGTATTCATTTTTTATTTCGTCCTTTCCTAAAACGCATTAACGGCTTGTTTTGTCGTTGAAATAATGTAGATTAGTTTCCTGAATCAGCTTCTCTGGCTGTTCACTTAAACTTATTAAACCTAAGATCATGAAAAGAAGATCATTCCTTAAAAAATCAGCTTTTGCAAGTGGTGCTATTGTTGCTGCGCCATCTTTAAACGCCGGTCCGGCTCCAACAACCGACAAAGATTTTTACGAATTAAAAGTCTATCATTTAAATGGTGGTGCCGGGCGGAACCAACTACAGAAATATTATACTGAAGCCGTAATTCCTTTTTTGAAAAAAAGAGGTGCTAAAATTTTGGCATTTAATGAGTTCAGTATGGAAGAACCACCTGTGATGTACATTCTGCACGCTCATAAAAGTTTATCGGATTATTACGATACAACGCTGGCTATGCGCACCGATCCTGAATTTTTAGAAGCAGCGAAAGAGTATACACAGGTTCCTGTAAATAGTCCTGTTTATGCACGCTTCGAAACTTTTCTGATGGAAGCTTTTGATGGTTTTCCGCGTTTAAGCGAACCGGGGCAAAAGGGAGGTTTGCTTGAAATGCGCATTTATGAAAGTTATTGTGAAGATGCCGGAATAAGAAAAGTAAAAATGTTTAACGACGGCGAAATTCAGCTGTTTAATAATCTCGGGTTTCATCCTTTGCTATTTAGTCAGCATCTTGCGGGGCAATACATGCCGGCACTAACCTACATGTTGTGGTTTAACGATATGGAAGAACGTGATGCCCTATGGGCTAAATTTGGGCCAAGCCCCGAATGGCGGGAGATGAGCAGGAAAGAGGAATACGCTAATACGGTGAGTAAAATTCACAAAAAATTTCTCGTTCCTGTCGACTTTAGTTAGTTCTGACGGAGGAGACTCAGGTTGGCTTCCAATACTGTTTGGTAGCTAACCTTTTAATATTCTGAGCTTTTTACTACATTTAACTCATATTAAACTAAATCCCCGTTTATGTTAGTTAAAACCTTCGGAAGTGCAGTTTTTGGGATCGATGCCACAACCATTACCATTGAAGTAGACGTAACCACCGGAATAAAATTCCTGCTTGTTGGATTGCCCGATAGTGCGGTTAAAGAGAGTCAGCAGCGCATTGAATCGGCATTGCGTTTGAACGGTTATAAATGGCCGAAAAAGAAAATCATCATAAACATGGCTCCGGCCGATATCCGCAAAGAAGGATCGGCTTACGATTTACCTTTGGCAGCAGCAGTTTTGGCGGCTTCCGGTCAGATTAATCATGATAAATTATCGAAATACGTTTTAATGGGCGAACTCTCACTCGATGGAACTTTGCAGCCCATAAAAGGTGTTTTACCTATTGCCATAAATGCGCGAAAAGAAGAGTTTGAAGGATTGATCCTGCCCAAACAAAATGCTCGAGAAGCCGCTGTTGTCGACCGCTTAAAGGTTTTCGGAGCGGAAAATATTACGGAAGTAATTGACTTTTTAAACGACGAAGGGAACCTGGAACAAACCGTGATTGATACCCGGGCTGAGTTTTATGCACAGGTAAATAATAATCCGCTCGACTTTTCGGATGTAAAAGGGCAGGAAAATGTAAAACGTGCTTTAGAGATTGCAGCGGCTGGTTCTCATAATATTATTTTGGTGGGCCCTCCCGGCTCCGGAAAAACAATGCTGGCAAAACGGATACCAACCGTTTTACCACCGTTTTCGCTAAAAGAGGCGCTGGAAACTACCAAGATTCATTCGGTAGTAGGAAAGATCGATAAAGAAACTTCATTGATGACACGCCGTCCGTTCCGTAGTCCACACCACACAATTTCAGATGTGGCGCTGGTTGGCGGCGGAAACTATCCACAGCCGGGAGAAATCAGTTTGGCACACAATGGCGTTTTGTTTCTGGATGAGTTGCCCGAGTTTAAACGAACAGTGCTTGAAGTGATGCGTCAGCCGTTGGAAGATCGGAATATTACCATTTCGCGGGCAAAGTTTTCTGTGGAATACCCGGCGAGTTTTATGTTGGTGGCTTCCATGAACCCGTGTCCGTGTGGTTATTATAATCACCCCACAAAAGAGTGCGTTTGCGCGCCGGGCGTGGTGCAAAAATACCTTAACAAAATCTCGGGGCCACTGCTCGACCGTATAGATATTCACCTCGAAGTTGTTCCCGTGCCATTTAAAAAATTATCGGAAATGGAATCATCGGAGAATAGTGAGGCCGTTCGTGAGCGGGTGTTAATTGCCCGGAAAATTCAGGAGAAACGTTTTGAGGGTCACCAGGGAGTTTACGCCAATGCACAAATGACCTCGAAACTGATACGTGAATTTGTAGTACTCGACAATGAAAGCAATAACCTGATTAAAAATGCCATGGATCGCCTTGGCCTTTCTGCCCGTGCTTACGACCGCATTTTAAAAGTATCGCGCACCATTGCCGACCTCGAAGGAGCAGAAAATGTGCAGGCCGATCACCTTTCGGAAGCTATTCATTATCGCAGTCTGGACCGGGAGAACTGGGGAGGGTAATACAAAATGTAGTTAGAGTTTTAAATATTGTCTTTTGTACAATAAGCTATTTTTATATCTTAGTAGCCTAAATCAATAAAACCACAAAATGAAGAAGCCTGTTCTTTTGGTGCTCCTTTGCCTGAGCATGATCCCAATTTTATTTGCACAAAATATTCATCTTAATTCGCTGGGTTTTTTAACTGATGGCGCAAAAACAGCCGTTATTCCGAAATCCTGTACTTCGTTTCAGCTTGTTTCTGTTTCATCCGGAGACATTGTTTTTGAAGGAAAAGTTTCAGGTCCAACTTATCAGAAAGATGTAGATCAGGAGGTTTGGAAAGTTGATTTCTCGGACTTCCAAAAACCGGGTGACTACTACCTGGAAGTAGCCGAAGTGGGGCGTTCGGATGAATTTAAAATAGCAAACGATGCATTCAATTTTGCGGCCGTAACAAGTATGCGTGCTTTTTATTTGTGGCGCTGTGGAATGGCGGTTGATGGCGAGTTTGCCGGTAATCACTACCATCAGGATGCTTGCCATTTAGATGATGCTTACGAAGATTACATTGGTGAGAAAGGTTCGAAACGCGACGGTACAGGCGGATGGCACGATGCCGGCGACCACGGAAAATATGTGGTAAATGCAGGAATTTCAATGGGCGTTTTGTTTTACGCCTGGGAGCATTTTCAGCCTCAATTAGAGAAGATGGATTTGGATATTCCCGAAACAGCACCCGGATTTCCCGATTTCCTGCAGGAATTAAAATGGGAAACCGACTGGATATTAAAAATGCAATATCCCGATGGTTCGGGGAGAGTTTCGCATAAACTAACGCGAACAAACTTTTCAGGATTTATAATGGCCAGCGACGATGATGCCAAACGCTATTTTACTGATTGGAGTTCGGCGGCAACAGCCGATTTTGTGGGAATTATGGCCATGGCTGCGCGCTATTTTAAACCCTACGACGCTGCATATGCTCAAAAATGTTTAGATGCTGCGTGGGTGAGTTATCGTTTTCTACAGGCGAATCCGGAGTATAAACGTTTTGAACAGGGTGATTTTCAGACCGGAGGTTACCAGTCGAAAGATGAGGATGATCGCTTATGGGCAGCTGCCGAACTTTGGGCAACTACCGGAGATGAAGACTGTTTGCAAGATTTTGAGAAACGTGCAGCGGCGATTGATTATGAAATTCTGGAAAACTGGGACTGGCAAAATGTATCGAACCTGGCGATGTATACCTATGCACTTTCTTCGCGCGAAGGGAAAAACGCCGAGGTACAAAATATTATAAAAGAGAAGATCATTGCGAATGCCGATGGAATAGTCGAAAAGGGAAATTCGGATGTATATTCACGAGCTCTCGCCGGCAAATATTACTGGGGATGTAACGGAACTGTTGCCCGCCAGGCTGTAAACCTGCAGGTGGCAAATCTTATTCAGCCAAATCCAAAATACAAACAGGCTGCCATTGGTATTGTCGATCATATTTTTGGAAAGAATTATTATAATCGATCGTATGTTACCTGTTTGGGAATCAATCCGCCAATGTATCCGCACGACCGACGTTCGGGAGCTGATGACATTGACGCCCCTTGGCCGGGGTATTTGGTTGGCGGCGGGCATTCGGCAACCGATTGGGAAGATAAAGAAGCGTCGTACAGCAAAAACGAGATTGCGATAAACTGGCAGGCAGCATTGGTTTATGCACTTGCCGGATTTGTAACTTATTAGTGTCATTTGTTTTTAAGTTGGCGTACTTTGGCTATTGAAAACTAGGTAGTTCAATAGATTTCAATTAATTTTATAGAAATCAAAATCTACCCGTCATGACTAAATCAAAAAAATATCCTGTAACGCGAAGAGATTTTATTAAAGTATCGGCAGCATCAACTGCTGCGGTTTCGGCAATGTCGCTGGGTGCCTGTAATTCAGAAAAATTACCGGAACCCATGAAACGCCCTTTTGGCAAACTCGGTTTTAATGTAACAACACTTGGGCTTGGAGGTCAGGCGTCTATTCAATGGACACCGGAAGATGTTGAACCGGAAAAAATTATTCTGAAAGCATTTGATTTGGGGATCAATTACTTTGATACTTCCAACCTTTATGCCGATAGCCAGTTGAATTACCATAAGGCTTTTAAACACTTAAACCTGATTCCGGGCGAGGAGGGTTATAACGAAGCGTTCCGAAAATCGATATGGCTGACGAGTAAAACAGCTATGCGCTGGGGAAAACCCGGCTGGCCTGAGCGCGAAGGAGTTAATAACTGGTCGAATGGCGAGAATGTAAAGTGTGCGGTTGACGATGTGAAACGCTCATTGTCGCAACTGTTTGGCGACGGAGAAGGTTATTACCCGGATGGCGCCTACCTGGACATGGTTTTGTGCCATACATTAAATAATGCTGCCGAAGTGGATGTGCTTTACGAAGGTTTGGAAACGCCACTCAGTTCTAACGGTAATTTCGGGGCATTGGTAGCACTTCGCGACTTGCGCGATGGAACTAACCTGACGGGCATGAACCCAAAAGAAGAGAAGTTGATCAAGCATATAGGGTTTTCCGGGCATGCTAATCCTCCGGCAATGATGGATATGATTCAGCGCGATGAATATGGTATTTTGGAAGGTATGCTGGTCTCGATAAATGCCAACGACAAAACAAAAATGAACATGCAGCACAATGTAATTCCGATTGCCGAAGCCAAAGGGATGGGAATTATTGGGATGAAAGTTTTTGCCGATGCTGCCATGTACCATAAGGAGCCACGTTGGTCGCAAACACCTGCTGATGTGTTCCGTAAAGTGGGAACAGATGAGTTGCCGAGTAAGCCACTTATTGAATATTCGCTGACGACACCGGGTGTACACACTCTGATTATTGGGATCGGGCAAATCGATGATGATCCTATGAAATGTCAGCTGGTACAAAACTTTTATGCAGCACAAATTGAGCCCGACGGAATGAGCGTAACAGAGCGAAAAAGAATTGAAGAACAGGCAAAAAGTGTGAAACCTAAAAGTAATTATTTTCAGGCCATTGAAAAAGAATCGCTTTCTGCTCCGCGTGATGCAAAAATAACGAACGATGTGCTGACCTGGAACACCGCTTTGGCTGATGAAGAACCGATTTCGCATTACGAAGTATTCCGTGACGGTGAGTTGCTGGCGAAGGTTGAGCACAAACCTCAGTTGCTAAAAAGCCAGCCGTTTAGTTATACACTCGATAAGCCGGGCAATGTTGTGCTGGCCACTGTTGATAAAGCTGGAAATAGAGCTGAAACAGTTGTGGCGTAACAAAAATTTAATGACCTTTGTGGTGAATAGTATGAACTAAAATACGTACTATTGGTTTCAAATAGTAAAACATAATTTAACTAAGATGGTAGACAGACTTTCCGATCCCATTGGACGACTGATGGGATTGCGTTATAAATCGCACCCCTGGCACGGAGTCTCAATTGGAGAAAATGCCCCCGAAGAACTAACCGCTTTTATTGAAGTGGTTTCAACCGATACGGTAAAATACGAAATTGACAAGGATAGTGGTTACCTGCGTGTTGACCGGCCGCAGAAATTTTCGAATGTAGTTCCGGCATTATACGGATTTATTCCGCAAACCTACTGCGGTACCAAAGTTGGCGAATATTGTTCGGAGAAAGTGAACCGCAAAGGTATAAAAGGAGATGGCGACCCGATTGATATTTGTGTGCTAACCGAAAAGGATCTGGCGCATGGCGACTTGCTGGTTACAGCTCGCCCGATTGGTGGTTTCCGCATGATAGACGGCGACCAGGCAGATGATAAAATAATTGCAGTTTTGGATAACGACACCGTTTATGGTCATTTTACCGATGTGTCGCAGGTTCCGGAAATTGTGATCCAGCGTTTGGAACACTACTTCCTTACTTATAAAGATATGCCGGGTGTTGATTCAAACACCGAAATTGCGACAACTTACGGGCACGATGAAGCAATTGAAGTGATCAAACTTTCGGTTGAAGATTACAACAATAAGTTTGCGAATTTGGGCAAACTGCTTGCATAAATTAACGAGCCTGATTTTCGAAATCAGGCTCGTTAACTTTTAATAAATTCTTGCCACCGGATAACGTTTGTACGTTTTTTCGGCCCACTCCGAGTTGTAATAAATATAACTCAACTGTGCACGATGATTTATGGCAAACTCCTGATCCGACTGGCGTTTTTCTTCAAACTTCTTTTTAAACTCCGGATGCTCGTTTAAGTATTTCAGCGCATTCTCTTCGTAGCCATACGACGAGAAATATTCGCGTTGATCCAAAACCTGGTCAAAGAAATTCCATCTGAAAAATGAATCACGGGCTTTTGGCTCCAGTTGCTCCAGCAGGTATTTTATTTTTTTCTGACGAACCGGAATTACAAGGTCGCCGGCATAGTATTTAATTTTTTGCATTTCGCTGGTAGTAGTAACTTTATCATGAAAATAATGCCCGTTGTTCAATCGGCTTGCGTTCGAATATTCATCAATGTAGTACACCTCCACTTCCATTGTCGTGTCGTTGGGTAAACGGGTAAACTCAATTCCATTTAATTCGAGTCGCTCAATCACCCGGTTCCAGGTTTGTGGCAGAATATAATATTCCGGAATTTTAATTTCCTGGGTTGCTTTATACACATCAAAGAATGGTATTTCTTTGGTGTACGGTCGGGTTTTGTCGTAACCAAACCGTGGCAGGCCTGTAACCGGACTGATTTGCTTGTTGTCAACTTCGTAGCCCTTAAATTCCAGCATCTGAAATTGTGTTGTATCCAAATCAAAATTGATCGGATAAGTTGCTGCTGTCATCGATTCCTTAATGCCTGTTTTGCGGCTTTCGATAATTTCTTTTGAATTTGCCGAAGTAAATTTTGCCAGTACCTCAATAAACTGGTAGCACGATTTTACGCGGTCAGCATAATTTTTGTAAACATGATTTTCGGTCATCATTCCGTAGCAGTTAAAAAGACTGGCATACCCCGACGAGTAGCGGCTGGTTTCCTGCGTCATCATAATGCCTTTTTTTGGATCCGAATACATCCAGCTCACATAAGGAATCAGTTCGTATTCCCCTTCTTTCATATTGCTGTAAAGGTTGGGGAGCATCTTTTCGCGAATAAATTTTTCCTGGGTTGGCGGAAACATGTCGGGCGACGGTGCTATTAATGTTACACTGTACTGATGTTCCGATCCGTTGGTGGTATGTGTATCGAGAAGAACATCCGGATCCCATTTGGTAAACAGGCGGTTAAAATTGCGCGCATTTTCCGAATCGCATTTTGCAAAGTCACGGTTTAGATCAAGGTTTCCGGCATTTCCACGAAAACCCGTTTCGTAAGGTGTGGTTTGCCCCGAGCGGTTGTAGGCACTTCGGTTTAAAAGCCCGCCAATATTATACGCCGGCACAATTACAAGCACTGTATTCTCAAGAATTTCTGACAGATTATCGGCGTTGCGCAAAATATTATCGGCAAATTCAAGGCTGGCATCAATACCGCACGGTTCACCGGGATGAATTCCGTTGTTGATGAGTAAAATAGATTTTCCCTGTGCTTTTATCGTTTCGGGATTGAATTCCGGTTCGTTATTGATAATAAACGTATGAAGTGGTTTGCCAATATCGGTAAGGCCATTCTCAACAAGCGTGGCATTTTCGTACTTCGCGTCAAGCAGTTCATACATTTCAATAACCTCGTCGTAAGTTGGCGTGTAATTTTGCTCGTACTTCAGGTTTATCAGTGGTTTTTGGGCAAACAAAAACAGGTTGAAAGCGCATAGCACCACAACCAAAGCAGTTTTTTTTCTCATGATGTAAAAATTGAGTA
This sequence comes from uncultured Draconibacterium sp., assembly GCF_963676815.1. Classification (NCBI taxonomy): domain Bacteria; kingdom Pseudomonadati; phylum Bacteroidota; class Bacteroidia; order Marinilabiliales; family Prolixibacteraceae; genus Draconibacterium; species uncultured Draconibacterium sp. Next base: position 1,536,368 of record NZ_OY781365.1, on the reverse strand, counting down.
GCTAAGCTACAAACGCAAAAATTATTTTCGTTCTAAATCAAGGTAAGAATAGTCAAAATTGTTTTTTTCGTCGTGCAGATCTTCGCGTTTTACCTCGTTCCATTCGGCATAATTAACCTCGGGGAAATAAGTATCGGCATCAAACGGTTTGTGTACCAGCGTGAGGTAGAGTTTGCCCGCCACTGGGAAAAACTGTTTGTAGATCATTCCGCCGCCAATGATAAAAGCCTCTTTTTCGTCTTTTACTTTTTCAATGGCCTCGTCGATGGAAAACACGGTTTCGCAACCCGGGAAAACATCGTCTTGTTTATCGGTAATTACAATGTGTCGTCGATTTGGCAACGGCCATTTTGGCAACGACAACAAGGTGTTGCGGCCCATAATAATGGTGTGACCGCTGGTGATTTCCTTAAAACGTTTCAAATCGTTTGGAAGATGAAACAGCAGATCGTTGTTTTTACCGATGGCAAAGTTCTCGGCAATGGCAACGATTATCGAGATATTCTTTTGAATTTTATCTGTCATTATAATTTGATTTTAAACGGCAACAGCTCCTTTGATGTGTGGGTGCGACTGGTAACCAACCAGCTCAAAATCTTCGAATTTAAAATCAAAAATGTTTTTCACATCAGGATTTATTTTCATGGTTGGCAGCGGATAAGGTTCGCGGGTAAGCTGCAATTTCACCTGCTCTACGTGGTTCGAATAAATATGAACGTCGCCAAAAGTATGTACAAAATCGCCGGCTTCAAGTCCACAAGCCTGGGCCATCATCATGGTTAGCAATGCATACGAAGCAATGTTAAAAGGTACACCCAAAAATACATCGGCACTGCGTTGGTAAAGCTGGCACGACAATTTTCCGTCGGCAACATAAAACTGGAAAAGGATGTGGCAAGGCGGAAGGTTCATTTTGTCCAGTTCTCCGACATTCCAGGCGCTAACCAAATGACGTCGCGAGTCGGGATTATTTTTAATCGCATCAATTACCTGCGAAATCTGGTCGATGTGGCCGCCATCGGGTGTTGGCCAACTGCGCCACTGGTAGCCGTAAATGTGCCCGAGGTTGCCGTCGTCGTCGGCCCACTCGTTCCAAATGCGTACCCCGTTATCCTGTAAATATTTTACATTGGTGTCGCCTTTCAAAAACCAAAGTAGTTCGTAGATGATCGATTTCAGGTGCAGTTTTTTTGTTGTAACCATCGGGAAACCTTCACTCAAATCAAAACGCATTTGATGCCCAAAACGGCTGATCGTTCCTGTTCCCGTACGGTCTTCTTTAACCGTTCCTTTCTCCAAAATAGTCTCCAACAAATCTAAGTACTGCCTCATTTTTCAAATATTTCTCACAAAAATAATCGTTCAAAAAGAACTGCTTCCGATTTACGTACTTTAAATATTCACAATTAGGTTGAGGTTGTTAACGGATACCATTTTAGTGACAGAATCACTTCAAGATTAAGGATTAAGTCGCGAACCGCACTTTTTGCAGAAAACCGCATCATCGTCGTGCGATGGATGCAGGCATTGCGGGCAAACCTGCGTATTCTTTTCAGTGGTGGGATTGATGATCTCGGCCGTAACAATACCCGTTGGAACGGCAATAATAGCATAACCCATTATCATTACAACACTGGCCAGGAATTGCCCCAGCGGGGTTCCGGGACTGATGTCGCCATAGCCAACGGTGGTAAGCGTAACGATTGCCCAATAAATTCCTTTTGGGATGCTGGTAAAACCTTGGTCAGGGCCTTCAACGAGGTACATTACTGTTCCGATGATTATGACCAGCATGCTTACAAAAAAGATGAAAACACTTATCTTTTCGCGGCTGTGCCAAAGGGCTTTTGCCAGCGAGCGACCTGCCTCGGTATAACGCGTAAGTTTTAATATTCTGAAAACACGGAGTAAACGTAATATTCGAATGACCACCAAACTGTGCGATCCTACAACTACTAACCCGATGTAGGTGGGCAGAACCGATAAGAGGTCGATAATACCGTAGAAACTAAAAATATAACGCAAGGGCTTTTTTACGATGGCAATACGTAAGATGTATTCAATGGAAAAAATGATGGTGATGCACCATTCCAGAATACGTAACAATTGCTGGTGATTATCGCGTATGGCGGGAACACTTTCCAACAATACCAGTGCAACGCTGACTATAATTACGAACAGAAGTGCCACATCGAAAAGTTTACCGCCCGGCGTGTCGGCCTCAAAAATTATCTCGTAAATTTTCTCCTTGGTTTTATTCATGCTCAGCAATATTCGGGATTAAATATACAAATATGCTGTAAATATGTTTTGGCGATAAATAAAAAAGCCCTTCCCGAATAAAAGGGAAAGGCTTTTTGAAATTATTTTGTATTGGTTTTTAGAGAACGGTTTCAACACTTTCATAAGGCAGGTCGAAAGCTTCTGCAACACCTTTGTAAACAACTTTTCCGTCAACAACATTAAGCCCTTTGCGCAATGGCTCATTATCGATGCATGCCTGCTTCCATCCTTTGCCTGCAATTTCAATAGCATAAGGAAGTGTAGCATTTGTTAATGCAATTGTTGAAGTACGTGGAACTGCACCCGGCATGTTGGCAACACAGTAGTGCAATACATCGTCGATAACAAAAGTAGGATCGGCGTGTGTAGTTGCTTTTGTTGTCTCGAAACATCCGCCCTGGTCAACGGCAACGTCAACCAAAACAGTACCCGGTTTCATTGTGCTCAGCATATCGCGTGTTACCAAATGTGGTGCTTTTGCTCCAGGAATAAGAACGGCACCGATAATAACATCGTGCGATTTAACCATTTCGCGGATGTTATATTCGTTACTCATCATGGTTTTTACGTTGGCCGGCATAATATCGTCGAGGTAGCGCAGGCGTTTCAGCGATACATCCATAATCGTAACATCGGCACCCAGCCCGGCAGCCATTTTAGCTGCTTCGGTACCAACAATACCACCACCAATTACCAAAACTTTGGCTGGAAGAACTCCGGCTACTCCACCAAGAAGTACTCCGTAACCACCGTAAGTTTTTTCAAGGTATTTAGCACCTTCCTGAATTGACATACGACCGGCCACCTCGCTCATTGGAACAAGTAACGGAAGCGAACGGTCAGGCAACTCAACAGTTTCGTAAGCCAAACACACCGATTTGTTTTCAATCATAGCGTGTGTTAATGGCTCGCACGATGCAAAGTGGAAATAAGTGTAAAGAATTTGTCCTTCTTTAATAAGCTTGTATTCCTCTTCGATTGGCTCCTTTACTTTGATGATCATTTCGGCAATGCCGTATACATCTTCAATGCTAGGAAGCATTTTTGCTCCTGCGCCAATGTAATCCTCATCTTGAAATCCGCTGCCCATGCCTCCTCCGGCCTGAACATAAACATCATGACCATGTTTCACCAACTCTGCAGCACCGGCAGGTGTTAATGCGATGCGGTTTTCATTATTTTTAATTTCCTTTGGTACTCCAATTATCATTTTTGTAAATATTTGAGTTTTTTCTGAGTTCAAAAATAGACCACTATTCCTGACTAAAACATGATAAATTCTCAGGATTTAAGACAATTCGTATTAAATGTAGTGACTGGCATTCCGCGATACTAAAATTTGGAAGTTAAGTTTCCAATAAGATATTAATTTGTCTGAAAATTTAGATTATTATTTTCAGATTGTTAATCTTATCTTTGCTTGCTTTTAAAATATATTATAAAACATGCCGACAGTATCAGACAGAGGAAGGATAATGCCTGATTCGCCAATCAGGAAATTAGCTCCGTTAGCTCATGAAGCTAAAGAGAAAGGGGTTAAAGTGTTCCATTTAAACATCGGTCAGCCCGATTTGCCAACACCTCCTGAAGCACTGGCGGCCATCCGGTCGATTGACCGGGAAATTCTGGAATATACTCCTAGTGAAGGAATTTTGTCGTTCCGAAAAAAACTGGCGAAATATTACCATAAATTTGATATCGATGTAACTGCCGACGATATTATTGTTACCTCTGGAGGGAGCGAGGCGGTAACCTTTGCTTTTATGAGTTGTCTCGACCCGGGCGACGAAATTATTGTTCCCGAACCTGCTTATGCCAATTACGAAGCTTTTGCTATTGTTGCCGGAGCTCAAATTAAATCGATTCCGGGCGACATTGAAGAAGGATTTGTATTACCTCCAATCGAAGAATTCGAGAAGCTGATCACCTCAAAAACCAAGGGGATTATGATCTGCAATCCAAATAATCCGACCGGTTATTTATATACACAGCAGGAAATGAACGCCATTCGCGACCTGGTGAAAAAATACGATCTGTATTTGTTTTCCGATGAAGTTTACCGCGAGTTTTGTTATACCGGCGCGCCTTATATTTCTGCTTTTCATTTAGAAGGAATTGAGCAGAATGTTGTTTTGGTCGACTCTGTCTCAAAACGCTACAGCGAATGTGGTTTGCGGATTGGTGCGCTGATTACCAAAAATGCAGCCGTGAAAAAGAATGTGATGAAGTTTTGTCAGGCGCGCTTGAGTCCGCCACTTATCGGGCAAATTGCCGCCGAAGCTTCGTTGGATGCCGATCCGGATTACATGCTGAATAACTACAACGAGTATGTTCAGCGACGCAAGTTCCTGATCGACGGACTGAACCGCATTGATGGCGTGTATTCGCCAATTCCGATGGGAGCATTTTATACGGTTGCACGTCTTCCGGTTGACAATGCCGATAAATTTTGTGCGTGGTTATTATCCGATTTTCAGTACGAAGGACAAACCGTGTTTTTGGCACCGGCTTCGGGCTTTTACACCGGTTCCGACAAGGGGCAGGATGAAGTGCGAATTGCTTATGTGTTGAACAAAGCAGATTTGGCGGTTTGTTTGAAGATTTTAACAGAGGCGCTAAAAGTTTATCCGGGAAGAAAACAACGCTAGCATTTAAAAATAGAAAAATTAAAGCATAAAAAATCCGGGTTGAATTTTCAACCCGGATTTTTCTTTATCTGATCGTTTGTTACGATAAGTTCTTAACTCGTTCCATTGCTTCCAGTACATTTTCGCGGTCGGCAAACGCTGAAAAACGGAAATAACCTTCACCGGCAGGACCAAAGCCCGATCCCGGAGTTCCAACCAAATTGGCTTCGTTTAACACTTTATCGAAAAAGTCCCACGATGTCATATTGTTTTTGGTTTTCACCCACACATAAGGTGCATTAACACCACCATACACTTCGTAGCCAATTTCGGCCAGGCTTTCGCGCATTATTTTTGCATTTTCCAGGTAGTAGGCAATTACTTCTTCTACCTCTTTTTTACCTTCTTCAGTGTAAATGGCAGCAGCCGCTTTCTGAACCGGGTAAGAAACGCCGTTGAATTTGGTTGATTGACGACGGTTCCACAATGTTTTTACCTGGTGTGCTTTTCCTTCTGAATCGTAAGCGACCAAATCGTTAGGTATAACGGTAATGGCGCAACGTGTTCCGGTAAATCCTGCTGTTTTAGAGAAACTGCGGAATTCGATGGCAACTTTTTTGGCACCTTCAATTTCGTAGATCGAACGAGGAATTCCGTCTTCGGTAATAAAAGCTTCGTAAGCCGCATCGTAAAGAATGATCGCATTTTTTTCGATAGCATAATCAACCCACTTTTTCAATTCTTCTTTCGAAGCAACTGTTCCTGTTGGATTGTTCGGGTAGCATAGAAAAATCAGGTCAGGAGTTTCTGTTGGAAGCTCAGGAATAAAGCCGTTTTCTTTTGTACAAGGCATGTAAATTATTCCTTCGTAATGCCCATTTGCCTGGCAAGTACCTGTTTTTCCACTCATTACCGTAGTATCGGCATAAACCGGGTAAACCGGGTCGCAAATCGCTATTTTATTGTCGTTGCCAAAAATTTCCTGAATATTTCCGGTGTCGCATTTCGAGCCGTCAGAAACAAAAATCTCATCAGCAGAGATATCGATACCTTTCTCCTGGTACGAGTTTTTGGCAATGGCTTCACGCAGGAAAGCATATCCTTGTTCCGGTCCGTAACCTTTAAAAGTTTCGCCTTTGGCCATTTCGTCAACACCTTCGTGAAAAGCTTTCACAACACTGGGAACCAATGGTTGGGTAACATCGCCGATACCCATTTTAATTACTTTTTTATCGGGATTGGCATCGATAAATTCGCTCACTCTACGCCCAATTTCCGGGAAAAGATACCCGGCCTGAAGTTTCAGGTAATTCTCGTTAATTTTTGCCATATCTGTCTATTTTATAATGTTTTCCAAATCGGAGCGTAAAGATAAAAAAAACTATTGGCAAGTATTTTTGCGGCGAATTCCTTTGCGGTTATTTAGATTAATTTAATGCATGTTGCCGGCTGAGGTTTTGGAAACTCTGTTAATTTTGACAAAAAATTATTTGAGATGCAAAACTTCTTTGTAAAATCACACGGACTGGGGAACGATTATATTGTTTTAAACCAGGATGAGATAACTTTTCAATTAACAGAAAAAGCCATAATTCGCATCTGCGATGTTCACTTTGGAATTGGCTCCGACGGCATTCTTTTGAAAGTGCCGAGCAACAAGGCCGATTTCGGTTTGCGTATTCTGAATCCCGATGGTTCGGAAGCCGAAAAAAGCGGAAACGGCCTGCGTATTTTTGCCAAGTATCTGTACGATTATGGTTTTGCCCAATCAAAAATATTCAGCATTGAAACACCCGGCGGTTTGGTAAAAGCTGAGGTAATCGAAGAAAAAAACAACAAAGCCTTCACTATAAAAGTGGATATGGGAAAGGCAATTTTCGAATCGAAGAAAGTACCTGTTAATTGCGAAAAAGAGGAATGCATTGGTGAAACGCTTGAACTGGAATACCGCGGTTACGAAATTAATTGCGTGTCGGTAGGCAATCCGCACTGTGTGGTATTAAAAGACGAATTGGATGAAAAGGAAATAAAAACTTTTGGGCCGCAAATTGAGACTCATTCGATGTTTCCGAACCGCATTAACGTGCAGTTTGCAAAAGTTGTTTCGCCAAACGAAGTGGAAGTGATGATTTGGGAGCGCGGCGCCGGCTGGACGCTGGCATCAGGAAGTTCGTCGTGTGCAGTGGCCTGTACGGTAGTAAAACGTGGATTGACCGAACGAAACCTTACTATAAAAATGCCGGGTGGAAATCTGGCTATCGAAATAGATGAAGACTGGGAAATTCGCATGACCGGTGAAGTACGCGAAATTGGATCGGGTACATTGAGTGCCGAATTGATTCAGGATTTGGAGCTATGAGAATAGTATTGATATTTGCGCTAACTGTTTTCGCATTCAGCTCAAAAGCCCAGTTTAAATGGCCAAACGGAGCCAACGCGGCTGTAGTTTTCACCTACGACGATGGCTTGAATTGTCATTTAGATGTTGCTGTGCCGCAACTGGATGAATTTGGTTTGAAAGGAACTTTTTTCTGCACAGGAAATTCACCAAGCTTATATAACCGAACCGATGAATGGCGCGCCATTACAAAACGAGGACATGAATTAGGGAACCACACTTTGTTTCACCCGTGCGACGGAACCGGGCAGGACTGGGTAAAACCGGAGTACGATTTGAGAACTTATACACCCGAGCAAATTGTTGCCGAATTAACAACTGCTAACACATTATTGAAAGCTATTGACGGAAAAACAGAACGAACTTTTGGGTACACTTGTAGTAATTATGTTGCCGGAGGAGTTGATTTTACCGACTCGGTAAAAAACATTTTTGTGGCAGCGCGTTGCGATGGACCCATTCCGGAAACCATGCATGGATACAAGACTTATAAAACACCAAGTTTCGCATCAATCGATCCAAAAATTGAGGACCTGGTTGCACAGGTTGAGGAAGCCAGAAGTAAGGGGACAATGGTGGTTTTCATGTTTCACAGTGTGGGTGGTGGTTACCTGAATACTGCAGCAGATGTACACGGACAACTGCTGCAGTATGTGAGTGAAAACAGTGATGTTCTTTACAGCGACTCCTTTATAAATGTTATGAAGTACGTGAAGGAAAATCAGTGATTTGCTTCTTAGTTGGATTGAGTGCCAACTCTTTTTGGCCTTACATGATTTGCTCTTCAAGCAGCGACTTCAGATTTTTAACATCTTCATCGCGGTAGCCCTGTTTTTGGTAAATAATTTTTCCTTCTTTGTTTATCAATACATTTCGTGGAATGTACTTTTCGAAAAACAGACCATATATTTTGTGCTCCGGGTCGGGGCCAATTGGAAAAGTAAAACCTTTATTAGCGTTAAACTTTTCAATCTCTTCCATCGAATGATCTCTGCCCAAAGCAACAACCATAAAGTCGTCCGATTTGTATTTTTCCCAAATCTCAGTTTCGATACGCGGCAGTTCTTTCATACATGGCCCGCACCAGGTTGCAAAGAAAACAAGCATGACTGTTTTTCCCTCCAGTTCCGATATTTTGTAGCTTTTTCCATCAATCGTTTTGAATGAAAAATCCGGAACTTTATCGCCAACTTTGGTTTTATCGAAGGCTGCAAAATCAATCTCTTTTTTTTCCTGCGAAAATGCAGTTGTGCTAATTAGTGCTAGTAGCAAAATGAATAAATATTTGTGCATTTTTAATCAAAAAATATAGTGAAACAATAATGTTGCATAAATACGTCAAATTTTACGCGTATTTTAAATAAAACAGCTGAACCAATAAAAAGAACTAATTCCGAACAGATTTTCTACATTTAAGTGATAATATTGCTTCGAGGGACATAATTATATTGAAAAGAAATTTCGTGCAGTTTTACAGGAATGGATCAGTTTGAAGCGATATTGCGTCTTGAAAAAGGCGATAGAGATGCTTTTAAAATCGTTTTTGATACGTATTATAAGAGCATTTGCCTGTTCATCGGGAAATATATTACCGATCCGGATCAGGTAGAAGATATTGCGCAAGATGTTTTTGTTACCATTTGGGAGAAAAAGATTCGCTTCGAAAATTGTTCGGCCTTTAAATCGTACCTCTATCAAACGGCAAAAAATAAATCGTTGAATTTGCTGGAGCACGAAGCCGTTAAAAAAGGCTATCAGGAAAAGGCAATTCTCGACCAAAAAACTACCGACGATTTTTATAATCTGAATTTTATTGAAAATGAAACCCAACGTTTAATTCATAAAACGTTGAAGGATCTGCCACCGCGGGCACGCGAAATTCTTACAATGCAATTGGAAGGATTTAAGAACAATGAAATTGCTGACAAACTTCAGATCTCAGTTTATACCGTAAAAAATCACAAAGCATCAGCTTATAGATATTTGAAAGAAAACTTAAAATTGGCCGACATATTGGTATTGATTATATTATATATGTGTCATAAAGTATAAAAAAATCAAATAAAATGTGATTTTGTATAGTTCTTTTTTTGCCCTCACCTGTTTTATAATCATTGAATATGAATATTAGTCAAGAAAATATTACTCAGATTCCGGAAATCATACTAAAAAAGTTAGGCCAGGAAGCTACCAGGGAAGAACTGCAATTGCTTGATGACTGGTTGGCGCAATCGGAGCAAAACAGATCGCTTTACAGGAAGCTGCTGCACCGGAAAAACCTAACATTAATCGAAAAAGAATACAAGATAATTGATGACGATGAAGCTTGGAAAAAGATCATATCTAAAATTGATACGCAAAAAACAACACCTGTAAGGCAGTTGTTTCGAAAGGCATTAAAATATGCGGCAATTCTGGCTATCCCGCTTGCAGTTGCCTCTTATTTCCTTATTCACAATTTATCAAACGAAGATTCAGTAGCCACTTTTGCCGAGTTGGAAAAGCAAATTTCAGAACTGAAAGAATCGTCGCTGATTACCGATGAGGGAGAAGTTGTTCTTCTTCAATCTGAAAGCAACGAATCGATTGTTGAAATAGACGGAACGCAGATTCATCATAAAGATTCCACGCTTCTTTACAACGAGGAAGAAAAAATAGAAGAGATAAAATACAACAGCCTGGTTACACCGCGAAGCAAAGTTTACAATGTGGTTTTAGCTGACGGAACAAAGGTTTGGTTAAATGCTTCGTCGGCAATAAAATACCCGGTTTCGTTTGTAGGCGATATCCGAAAAGTGTATTTAACAGGTGAAGCCTATTTTGAGGTAGCACACGATAAAACAAAACCATTTATTGTTTCAACCAGCCAAATGGATGTTGAAGTGTTGGGAACAACATTTAATGTTATGGCATATCCTGAAGATCAGACCGTAGAAACCACCCTAGTAACAGGGCAGGTAAAAATAAGAACGGATAAGAGCAAATTGCTTTTAGAGCCTGGGATGAGGGCATCGCTGGATAAAGAAACCCGGTTGCTCGATAAAAATGAAGCCAATACTGATCTTATTACATCGTGGAGATTTGGAAAGTATGTATTTGAATATGAGAATCTTGAAGGAGTAATGTCGAAGCTATCGCGATGGTACGATGTTGATGTATCGTTTGCCAACCTTGAGAAGAAGAATATACATTTTTCAGGCACTTTATTTAAATATCACGATATAAATGAAACATTACACATTATTGAACTAACAACAAACGTAAAATTTGAAAATACTGAAAATTCTATAACTGTTAATTAAATGAAAAAAGGAGGATGAGGCCACATCCTCCGAAATTTAAATAACACCCTGACCAGTTACGAAGGATATTAATTTAAACACGTTAAAGGTATGAAAAAAATCTATTCTAATCATGTACCTCATTGGAGGTGCTCTGTTCTGTTACGAAGAATGAAACTAATTCTGATTCTGATTTTCGCATTCCAAATTTCGCTTTCTGCAAAGTCTCAGGCAGGTTTTAGCCTGAATATTAAGGAAGCCAGCTTGGAGGAAGTTCTTGAAACGATCAAGAGTCAAAGTGACTACGAGTTCTTTTACTCGCACGAAGAAGTACTGAATGTAAAGCAAATTAGTGTAAGCCTGGAGAATGCTTCTATTGACGAAGTTTTGGCAAATTGTCTTAAAGACTCTGGGTTGGGATACGAGGTTATTGACAATGTAATTGTTATAAAACCAGAAGAAAAACCAATTAATAAGGAGGCGATACCCGCGGAGGAACCGCAAAAAAAGCAGGTTGCCGGGAATGTTACCAGTGGTGAAGACGGACTGGGAATCCCGGGCGTAACAGTATTGCTTAAGGGAACGGTTACGGGAGTTACAACAGATATGGATGGTAATTATACCATGCAGGTGCCTGATGAAAATGCTGTTCTCGTTTTTTCGTCAGTTGGTTTTGAATCGCAGGAAATTACTGTAGGAGCACAGACAGTAATTGATGTTCAACTGGAATCATCGGTAACCGAGATTGATGAAGTTATTGTTACCGCACTTGGTACAACGGTTCGGATCGACCAAACAGCAACAACCAACTCGGTAGTACAAGCACGCGATATGAATAAATCGGGTGAGACTGGTGTTATTAATGCACTTTCCGGTAAAGCATCGGGTGTGCAAATTCGCCGAAGTAACGGTGACCCGGGAGCAGGATCATCAATTCAAATTAGGGGAGCCAACACGATTTACGGCGATAGCCAACCATTGATAATTGTTGATGGAACACCACTTAGTAACGATAACATCGCTTATGGTGCTGAACTAAGCCAGCAATCACGTTTAGATGATATTAATGCTAACGATATTGCATCCGTTCAGATTTTGAAAGGAGCTTCTGCTGCAGCAGTTTGGGGATCGAGAGCTGCCAACGGTGTTGTTGTAATTACTACTAAAAGTGGTCGCTTAAACCAAAAACCAAACGTACAATACTCGTACACCAAGTCTTACGATATGATAAGTGTGAAAATGCCGCTGCAAAGTTCTTACGGTCAGGGACGTGGTGGTGTTTGGTCAGCCGGTTATGCCGAATCATGGGGCGATAAAATTGCCGATCGGTCGGGCGCAGCCGACGAAGTAAATACCAGTGGGGCTTATTTTGTTGGCGATATTACCGGTGCAACTTATTATCCGGTTATCAGCAAAAATTCAACCGAGGTTTATACCGATAGTAACTACGATAAAATTTTCCAAACCGGCGGATTCGACCAACACAATGTTTCGGTAAGTGGTGGAGGAAAAACTACTTCATATTACTTTGGTTTCGAAAGACTCGATCAGGAAGGTATTATCAGAAACTACGACCTGGAACGTAATAATGCCCGAATCAATACACAAACCAAAATTTATGATTGGTTAAAATTCAGTAATAAATTCAGCTACACATCTGTTAAATCGAACAGGATTCAACAAGCTGGTGATAATACAAACGGTGCTGTTTTAGGTTTGTATCGTAATGCTCCCGACTTTGATATTACCGATTTCAAAGGTCAATACGTTGATGCAAGTGGCGCAGTATTCGAACGTCAACGCTCGTACAGAAGACACATTGGGGAGAATATAAACCCAACCTACAATAACCCGCTGTGGGCGATTAACGAACAAAAGATGCCAAATAAAGTTGAGCACTTTGTAGTTTCTCCGGAACTGGAAATTAACCCAGCCGACTGGATTAAATTTATTCTTCGTGGAGGACTTGATTTTTACAAAGACAACAGGAACGAATTTTTTCCTGTAGGTTCTGCAGGAGGTACCAGAGCTGTTGGCCGGATGGAACAACAGGATATTACCAGCAAAGAAATAAATGCGGATGCAATTGCTATTGTTGACCGCGATTTAACAGAAGACATCAGTTTAACAGTAACACTGGGAGTAAACTACAACGATAGGTATCGAACGATTGATGTAACGTCAGTTTCTCCTTTTGCTGTAAATTCTCGTCTGCAGTCAACAGCGCTTGCAGGTGGTGCTCCTGAGGCAACATCGTGGGATAAAACTGTTAGCCACATTCGTTCTAACAGAGGGTACGGTGTTCTTGCTTTCAGTTTGTTCGACCAGCTGTTTATAACAGCTTCCGGTACTGTAGAAGCTGCCTCAACTATTAAAGGAAACTTCTTCTATCCTTCTGCCGATGTGGCCTGGCAGTTTACTGATTTGGTAGAATCGGACTTGCTGAGCTTTGGTAAAATCAGAGCTTCGTGGGGAAAAGTAGGTATTCAACCTGCACCATACAAATTCCAAACGCTGGCAACAGCAGGATTATCAGGTTTCGGAGGTGCTTATGCATTTGATAGTGAAAAAGGCAGCCAGGATCTTGCCCCTGAAATTAAAAAGGAATGGGAAGTAGGTACCAACCTGCGTTTCTTGCAAGACCGTATTTCGTTGGATTTTACGTATTATCAGAACGAGACTTCCGGAATTCTTTTTGCTGTAAAAACTAACCCAAGTTCAGGTTATACCTATAATTACAAGAATGCCGCAACTATGTCGAACAAAGGTATTGAGATTGATTTGGGCGGTAGAATTATCGATACGAAAGATTTTCAGTTGAAACTGAATACCAACTTTAATAAAAACACAAACAATGTTGATGATATAGCCGGTGCCGAAACTGTTGATACCGGAAGTACATCAAAAATTGTAAAAGGATATCCGGTAAGTTCATTTTATCTGCCGGGAACACTTCGCGACGAAAGCGGCGAAATGATTTTGGATGCAAACGGATTTCCTCAGCTAGACACCGACAACCGTGTATTGGGCGATCCAAACCCTGACTGGCGCGGAGGAATCGGTTTTGATGTGAATTATAAGAATTTTGATTTGAGTGTTTTATTCGAACACTCTCAGGGAGGTGAATACATTAACAGAACCAACATTGTATTGTATGGTTTCGGTAAACACGAAGATGTGTCGCAAGAGGTTACGTTAACTGAAGATTTGGTAAACCACAACGGTGAGGTTATCCCCGCCGGATCAACAGTACGCGGTAATATCGAAGATTTTGGAGGCGGAAATGTTTTGTTGGATGAATCATGGTATCGCGAATCAATTGGTGGTGGTTTGGGTTTCAGTAAAGCAAACGACTTATTCATCGACGATGCATCGTGGACAAAACTCCGTAATGTTACTTTAGGATATACATTTAATAAAGTAAACATTACTCAAAAATTTGCAATTAAATCGTTAAGGGTTTCAGTAACAGGTAGAGATTTATTCTTGTGGTCAAAAGTTAGAGATGTTGATCCTGAGACGAATAACTATGGCGTGAGTATCGTGTCGGGAATGAACTACTTTAACAACCCGGGTACCCGTTCAGTATTGTTTAACCTGCAATTGAATTTATAGAATAGTAAAAATTGACATGATGAGTTCCTGTCCGTCGGTTGGTGGATGTAGAACCTTCAGAAATCAAAAAATTTAATACAGATGAAAAGAATACATATAAAATACCTATTTGCATTAGCAATTCTTACTTCATTTTTTGGGTGTCAGGATCTGGTAGATGATATCAACGACAATCCAAATCAATTAACTGTTGATGCGGTGGATGCCGGTCTCTTCTTAAAGGGTGCAGAAATTGAAAACATGATGATTCAACTGGGGACATTCGACCGTGTTGCCAGTTATTACTCTGGCCAGCTTATTGGTTACGAGCAGATTGAACAAGAGTTTTATAGCTATATTTTTACCGATCGTTCATTCGATTGGGATGGTTACCAAAGCGTACTTACCCCACTTCGTGATATTCGCGAGAGAAAAGAAGGCAACTTCCTATATATGGGAATTACAAAAGTTGTTGAAGCACATCTTATCGGAACTTACGCTTCTTTATTTGGCGATATTCCATATTCTGAAGCATTAAACGGTATCGACAATCCGGTATTCGACAACCAAAAGGCAGTGTTTAGCTCGCTACAATCTTTGTTATCGGAAGCAATAAGCGATTTGGAAAATGTTACTTCAGGCGATGTGGTTAACGGCGATTATATATTTAACGGCGATGCCGAAAAGTGGCTGGAGTCGGCTTATACTTTAAAAGCCCGTTACTACATGCTTACCAAAGAATACAGCGAAGCATACAGTGCTGCAATGAATGGTATTTCATCGGCCGCTAATAGTATGATGTTTGTGCCTTATGAAGGTGTTGTAGATCCTGGATCAAAAAACACACTTTACGCACGTTTGTCAACAGGTGGTTACCGTGTTGGAGTTGTCCCTGATGCTACGCATCCAAGCTATTTGCTTGAGCTTCTTGACTCACGATCAAACTCAAAAACAAACGAAGAAGCAAGAACTCAGTATTACACTATCGACCACGACAATGCCGATGGAAATACCGGTATTGCTGCACAATTCGAACCTCAGCCACTTGTTTCGTACCAAGAGAATTTATTAATTCTTGCTGAAGCAGGAGCAAGGTCTCATAGTTTCTCAACTGGTTTGGAATACCTGAATGCTTTGAGAGCTGAGTTAAGTGCCGGAGCTTTTTTTAACGAAAGTGTTGAGGCGATGGAAATGGTGTACGATGCTTATGTGGCTGCCGATTTTGAAGCTGGCGGAATTGAAAATGAAGACGGAAGTTTATCGGCTGATAGGGCGTTATTGAGGGAAATTGTGGAAGAAAGATACTTGACAGGGTTTATGACTTTTATGCCGTATAACGATACCCGAAGATTGCAAAAAGACGACTCGGATATTGCTGTTCCTTTTGGTTTTAACACTCCAACACAAACAGCAAATGTCGAGCGATTAATATATCCAAGCGACGAACTGGAATCAAATACCTCATCTCCGGCTGAGCCGGGAGCATATGCTCCAACTGAGGTCAATCGTTAGTAATTTTAAGTTAAACAATTCAGGGGGGATAAAATTTTATCCTCCCTATTTTAAAAATATTTTCAATTATATTGTATCTCTTTTTTAAACTTATGATTTATAAAAGCCATTGTAAATTACTTTTTGGTATTAGCCTCATTTTTATGCTTGCCTCATGCAATGTAAAAACAGAGCGAAAATTGATGCTCATCTCCGGAAGAGGAGTTGTTGCCGAAAATGGTATGGTTACTTCTGCTCATCCTTTGGCGTCAGAAGTTGGAGCACAAATTTTGGCAGAGGGAGGAAATGCCTATGATGCAGCCATTGCTGTACATTTTGCGCTGGCGGTAGTTTATCCGGGCGCCGGGAATATCGGCGGCGGTGGTTTTGCTGTTTACCGAAAAGCAGATGGAGAATACGGCAGTCTCGATTTTCGGGAAAAAGCGCCAAAGTCGGCAACCGAAACGATGTACCAGGATGACAAGGGCGATGTAATTCCACGGCTCTCTTCATTTGGTTCATTGGCCGTTGGAGTACCCGGATCGGTTGACGGAATGATACAATTATACGAGAAATTGGGTTCCCTGCCTTTCGAAAAGCTGGTTCAGCCGGCCATCGATCTGGCAGAAAAAGGTTTCCCTTTAACAGAAAAAGAAGCAAGGAAATATAACCGCAGTCAGGAATCTATTTTGCTGGCTAACGATAGTACAACGTATTATTACAACGGCGGAAAATGGGAAACCGGTGATTTGGTTGTTTTGCCTGAGTTGGCTGAAGCATTAAAATTAATTCGTGATAAGGGCCGCGATGGATTTTACACCGGAGAAACCGCAAAGAATTTAATTGAGGAAATGGCCAAAACGGGCGGAATTATTTCGCAGGAAGACCTGGACGATTATCATTCGGTTTGGAGAACGCCTGTGGAAGGAACATTTCGTGATTATAAAGTAATCTCAATGCCGCCACCATCAAGTGGAGGAGTGGCTTTGCTTCAGCTGTTAAAAGGAAGTGAGGCATATAATTTCGGCGAGTTCGGGCACAATTCAACAAAAAGTATTCACGTAATAACCGAATTGGAAAGGCGGGTTTATGCCGACAGAGCAACCTACCTTGGCGATCCGGATTTTTATGATGTTCCGGTTAAAATGCTGCTGGATAGAAATTATTTGAAAGGCCGGTTTGCTGATATTCGGATGGACGCCAAAACAGATTCGCATGATATTAAGGAAGGTGAGGTTGAAGTGATCGAAAGCACCGAGACAACACATTTTTCAATCGTCGACAAAGATCATAATGCCATCGCAATAACGACTACCCTGAACGGAATTTTTGGTTCGAAGGTGTACGTTGAAAAATCGGGTTTCTTTTTAAACAACGAAATGGACGATTTTAGTGCGAAAGCCGGAGTGCCTAACCAGTTCGGATTGGTTGGCGGAGAGGCCAATGCCATTGCACCCGAAAAACGAATGCTTAGTTCAATGACTCCAACCATCCTGGAAAAGGACGGCGAACTGTTTATGGTTGTCGGAACTCCCGGAGGATCTACTATTATAACTTCTGTATACCAGGCTATAATGAATGTAACTGAATTTGGTATGGATATTCAGGAGGCTATAAATGCGAAAAAAACACACCATCAGTGGTTGCCCGACTTGATTTTATATGAAAACAAGGGGCTTGATTCAACAGTGATACAGCAGTTGGAGCAACTTGGGCACACCATGCAGGAACGAGGTACACTTGGACAGTTGAATGCCGTAACTGTACTGCCTGATGGCAATCTGCAAGGAGGATCCGATCCTCGCGCTGATAATACCGCTGTTGGCGTAAATTAGAAAGGAATTATTTACAATAAAATGAAGATGTTACTCTTCAATAAAATATTAAATCGCATGAAAAAACTAATACTATTTACAATTTTAGGCTCGTTCCTTCTTTTTGGAAGTAGCGCCATAGCCTGTACCTCATTTATTGTTTCCGGTAAATATACCGTTGACGGCAAACCGATATTGTTTAAAAACCGCGACACCGGAACAATGGACAACGCACTCCATCTTTTCACTGACGGGAAATACAAATACATGGGGCTTGTTGATGCCGTTGAAAAACGTTGGAACAAATCGGTTTGGGGCGGATACAACGAAAAAGGTTTTGCTATCATTAACACTGCTGCATATACCAACAATGTTGGCGACACTACAAAGTTAAAAGGTCAGGATGGCGTTGTAATGAAAAAAGCGCTGATGGTTTGTGCATCTGTTGAAGACTTTCAGCACTTTCTCGACACCTTGTCGCGACCAATGGGAGTAAATTCCAATTATGGTGTAATCGATGCATACGGTGGCGCTGCTTATTTTGAGACCGGAAACTACAAATACGTAAAAGTTGATGTTAACGATCCTGTAGTAGCACCACGCGGAATTGTGGTTCGTACCAACCATTCGATGAGTGGAGATTTGAGTGTTGGTTTTGGATATAACCGATACGATAATGCCATTGGGATATTGAATGACGCCTGGGTTGAAAATAAACTTAGCGCCGAATATTTGTTACAGGCTATTCCTCGTAGTTTATATCATCCACGTACAAAAACCGATTTAACTGTTAATATTCCTGCGAAAAAAGATGTGGCTGATTTTCGTTTTTTCATCGATTATATTCCTCGTGTTTCTACAGCTTCGTCGTTTATGTTTGTTGGAGCAAAGGATGAGGAGCATGTTGACAATATGATGATGTGGACGATTCTTGGATTCCCGTTAACTTCAGTTGCAATTCCTGCGTGGTTATCGTCTGACGAATTACCAAAAGCAGCAGAACTGAACATGGACGATTACAGAGCGCCGGTTTGTAATGCAGCCCTGGATTTTAAAGCCGAATGTTTCCCGATTACCATTGATAAAGGAACAAACTACATTAATCTTTCTGCAGTTTTAAATAAAGAAGGAACAGGTTACTGGCAGCTGCTTAAACCAATTGAAAATGAGATTTTTGATAAAACGGAGGAATTGATATCGAAACTGGATGAGAAATATTCTAAAAAGGAAATTATCGAATTCAACGCTTGGGTTGACAGTTATCTGGATGCTTCGTACAAAGCACAGTTTGACGTTGATTTGCTGAGCGAATAATGTAATTGATCTCAATTGTTAACCCCACATTTTTTAAAGTTTTTTTACAAGCTGATATAAAGTTATTTCTCTTATGAAGAAGGAAGAGACAGAAGTTATTCTTCAGCTCATGAAGCGGGAAGTGGTACCGGCTATCGGATGTACTGAACCCGTTGCTGTAGCATTGGCGGTATCAAAAGCGCGGGAAGTTTTGGGCGAGAAAGTTGTCCGTACCGAATTGTATCTGAGCAGTAACATTCTAAAAAATTCAATGGGAGTTGGGATTCCCGGTACAGGAATGATTGGGCTTCCCATTGCTATTGCTTTAGGAATTGTGATTGGCCGATCGGAATACGGACTGGAGGTGCTGAAGGATATTGATGACGATAAACTGGAAGAAGCCAAACAAGTAGTTGAAGAGAAGCAAATAGTTGTGCACCTGAAGGAAGATGCACCTGATAAACTGTATATCGAAGCCTGTTGTTTTGGCGACAAAGCGCATTCAAAAGCAATAATTTGTGGAACGCACACAAATATTGCTTATGTGGAGTCGAACGATGTAGTGATATTGGATAAACTATCGGGCAATAAAATCACAAAAGAGGATACCGATCAGGTGGATCTCAATTTTAATAAAATTTACGAATTTGCTACAGAAACACCGCTGGAAGAGTTGGAGTTTTTGCAGCAGGCTGCCGTTCTGAATAAATTGGCAGCTGATGAATCTGCTAACGGAACATTTGGTCACTCTGTGGCTCGCGTAATTCAAAGTAGTTCGTATCAGAATATTATGGGCGACAGTGTTTATAATAAGCTTGTTGCAGTTACTGCTGCCGCATGCGATGTTCGGATGGCCGGGGCAATGATTCCGGTGATGAGCAATTCCGGAAGTGGAAACCAGGGAATTACCGCAACCTTGCCCGTGGTGGTTTTTGCCGAAGAAATGAAAAAAACAAAAGAACAGATGATTCGTGCACTGGCATTGAGTCACCTTATGGTAATTTACATCAAGCGTGGATTGGGTCGCTTGTCAGGATTGTGTGGCGTAACAGTTGCCGGAATTGGGGCATCGTGTGGAATTACCTACTTAATGGGAGGCAACCGCGATCAGGTAGCTTACTCGGTAAAAAATATGATCGGAAATATTGCCGGGGTAATTTGCGACGGAGCAAAACCAAGTTGTGCGCTTAAAGTTTCGAATGCTGCATCGTCAGCCACCTTTTCGGCAATGATGGCCATGGACAACAAAGTGGTTTCGTCGTTGGAAGGAATTGCCGATAACGATGTGGATAAAACCATCCGGAACCTTACAGATATTGGATCGGAAGGAATGAGCCAAACCGATAAAATGGTGCTTGATATTATGACTAAGAAATAAAACAGGATATTTCATTATGGCAAAACAGGGAGATTCTACAAAACAGTTAAAAAAGACATTGGGATTTTGGGATTTGATGAGTACCGCAATTGGTCAGATTATTGGTGCAGGTATAATGACCTTGTTAGGAGCGGCAATTGCATTAACCGGTCGTTCGGTTCCAATTGCATTTATCATTTCGGCAGTTTTGGTTGTAGGATTCTCTATTCCCAAAATTTTAATTTGCGGGGCAGTATGCGTGCGCGGTGGCGAATATACCATGATTGCCATGTTAGCAGGAAAGCGTATGGCTGGCATTTATACAGTTGTTAATGCTCTAAGCAACCTGTCTTTGGCCATGTTTTCGCTTTCGTTTGCCAGTTACTTTATTTCATTATTTCATTTTGGTGACGAGAAAATAATAGCGTTAATTCTAACTACTGTGTTTTTTGTTGTCAACATAATTGGTGTGGATGTAATGGCAAAATTCCAAAATATTATCGTAATTCTTTTATGTGTAGCGCTGGGCGTATTTGCTGCCTTTGGTGTTGGTCATATACAACCCGATTATCTTACATCGGGGTTCATGACTAATGGTATTGGTGGATTATTTCAGGCAGGTGGGTTACTTACATTTGCCGTTGGTGGTGGTACTGTTATTGCGAACTTATCAGCCGAAGCAAAAAATCCAATCCGGGATATTCCTCTTGTAATGATTGTTTCAACACTTGCAGTAGCCTTGGTATATGGTGCTATTGGTGTAGTGGCCGCAGGTGTTCTTCCTGTTGAACAGGTTGCCGGAATAAATCTGGCTACAGTAGCAGAGAATATTTTGTCTCGTCCATTGTATGTATTCTTTATCGTTTGTGGTGCAATGTTTGCGCTTATTTCTACCTTGAATGCACAGTTTGCATGGGCAACAAAACCAATTTTACAAGGTTGCGACGATGGATGGTTACCACAAAAACTTGCTTATTTACATCCAAAATATAAAACTCCGGTTGTTTTACTGGCCATTTTATACGTACTGGCAGTTGTTTGTATTATTTCAGGTTTATCAATAAGTATATTGGGTAACCTGTGTTTAATTCTGACAACCTTCGCAGTAGCAATTATTTGTGCTTTTATCTGGAAATTACCACAGATTAGCCCGGCCGGATGGGAAAAATCAAAATTTAAAAGCAGTAAACCGATGTTGACATTTATTCTGATTTTTTCTACAGCCTGTGCTGTATTTAATATTTGGTTAAATGTGATGCAGCTTTCTACGACATTAATTATTGGAAATGTTGTATTGCTGATAATCGCTGTAATTTTCGCAGAAATGCGTTTGAAGCATGTTGATCTTAGCCCAAGCTACGAAGAGATTGTAGATTAATTCAATATAAATAAGAGATAAAAATGAAATATGATTTTGAGACCCTGATATCAAGAAAAAATACGGGTTCAGGCAAGTGGGACGGAATGTATAAGGAAAATCCTGATGTTCCGGATGGAATTGTTCCGTTTTCGGTAGCAGATATGGAATTTAAAAATCCGCCACAGGTGGCCGAAGGAATATCAGCATATTTAAAGAACTCAATTTTGGGTTACACATTCGCTACGGATGCTTATTATAACGCGGTAATCGGATGGATGAAACGTCGTCATCAATGGGATATAAAAAAGGATTGGATTGTTGAATATCCCGGAGTTGTACCTGCATTATTTCACCTGGTAAAATTATTTACTGAACCGGATGAAGGTGTTATTTTATTCACTCCGGTTTATTATCCTTTCTATAATGCTGTTCGAAATGGCGGAAGAACGTTGGTTGAAACGCAGCTTAAATTGACAGGAGATCGTTATGAAATCGATTTTGATGATTTTGAAGAAAAAGCAAAGAACTCCAGGAACACGCTTTGCATACTAAGCAATCCTCATAATCCGGTAGGTCGTGTTTGGACCGAAGAGGAACTGGCTCGTATCGGTAAAATTTGTCTCGACTATAATGTAATGGTAATTGCCGACGAGATTCATCAGGATTTGATTATGCCCGGGTATAAACACAAGGTCTATGCAACAATATCAGAGGAAATGGCAAAATTGTGTTGTTTGTACCGCGCCAAGTAAAACATTCAACCTGGCAGGATTAATGACATCGAACTTAATTATACCTAATCCTGAATTAAAAGAGAAGGTATATGAATACCGCGAAAGTCAGGCAGTTTATTTCTGCAATATAGCCGGTTACAAAGGTTGCGAAATTGCCTACAATGATTGTGAGGACTGGCTGGAAGAACTTTTAGCGGTATTGGAAGATAACCGTAAACTATTGGAGACTTTTATAACTGAAAAGTTTCCACAAATAAAAGTTATTCCATTGGAAGGAACTTATCTTCAATGGTTGGATTGCCGTGGTTTAGGACTTCATTATAAAGAGTTAAATAAATTCATGACAGAGGAAGCTTTTCTGTTTACTGATGAAGGATATATTTTCGGAGAGCCGGGAGAAGGTTTTGAACGTATCAATCTGGCTTGTCCAACCTGGGTTCTTCAGGAGGCACTTGACCGTATGGAGAAAGCTTGGAAAAAAAGAGTTGAAGTGCTTCAGTTGACCGGACAGTAAGTTAAGCTACACAAACATTAACTTGCTGGTGTTTTCGACAGTTTTGCGCCCGATAATGGACTCTGAATTCCAATAAACGTAAGGTAAAATCAAATGGCTCGATAAATGCGCCAATTGCCGTTTCTGATTGATTGATTGATTGATTTGAAAATTCAAGTAAGAAAAACATAAAAACATAAAATCAATGAAAAAAATTGTCACATTAATTTTTGCTGCAGTCTTGTTTGTTTGCGCAGAGGCACAGGATTTATCTCCTGTAATGGGCGTAGGCGATGAGCGCGCAGAAGTCTACGCATTTACTCATGCAACGGTAGTGGTCGATTATCAGACCACGCTGAAAGATGCAGTTCTAATCATTCAGAAAGGCAAAATCATGGATGTGGGTAAAAATCTCAATGTTCCTGAAGGTGCTGTTGTTATTGATCTGGAAGGGAAATACATTTATCCTTCGTTTGTAGATTTATTTACCGAATACGGAGTTGAAAAAGAAGCTCAGTCTTCTTCTCCCCAAATGATGATGTCGTACTATTTGCGACCACGATATTTTGACTCGCTTAATGGTGGCCCGTATTATTGGAACGATGCAATTAAACCTTATGTAAGTGCAGCTGAATCTTTTCATGTAAATGCAAAAGAGGCTTCCGATTTCCGTAATGCCGGATTTGGAGCCGTTCTTACGCAAAAGAAAGATGGAATTATGAGAGGAACTTCGGCACTGGTTGCTCTGGCGGAGGATAAAGAAACGCAGGTAGTTTTAAAAGGTCAGGCTGCCAGTGGATACTCATTCGATAAAGGAAGTTCAATTATGACTTATCCAACTTCGTTAATGGGATCTTTCGCATTAATTCGTCAAACTTTTTACGATGCCGAATGGTATGCTGCCAATGTAGATAAAAGTGTTTTTGATGTGTCGTTGGAAGCCGTAAATGAAAATCGTTCGCTTCCTTCAGTTTGTCAGGTAAAAGATAAGATCAATTTATTGAATGTGGCAAAATTAGGAAAGGAATTTGGTATCGATTTCTGTATGAAAGGCAACGGCGACGAGTATCAGTTGCTTAATGAAGTGGCTTCAACAGGAGCACCGGTAATTGTGCCGCTCAACTTTCCGGCAGCACCCGATGTTGCCGATCCTTATAAAGCCATTCTTGTGCCTCTGAAAGATTTGAAGCATTGGGAACTGGCTCCTTACAATCCGGGGAGACTGGCTGAAGCGGATGTGGATATCGCATTTACCACCGATGGATTAAAGGATAAAAAGCAGTTCAGAACTAATTTACTTAAAGCTATTGAATGTGGTTTATCGAAGGTAGATGCATTGAAGGCATTGACCGAAACTCCCGCAAAAATGATTGGATGCGATGACATGCTTGGATCGCTAGAAAGCGGGAAAGTGGCTAACTTCCTGATCACTTCTGATGAGATCTTTTCATCGGATTGTGTGATTTACGAAAACTGGGTGATAGGGGAAAAATACGAAATCACTGATAGTAAATTGCCGGAGTTAGAAGGTGAATATACATTGGCATTGAGCAACGACGAAAGTTATTCACTTATTATCGACGGTAAACCTTCTTCTTATTCACTAAAAGTAAAAACCGATGGCGATAAAACCGAATCGGGAAAAATAAGTGTAAGCGAGAATCTTATTTCATTGTCGTTTCCAAAAGGAGAAGAATGGACTCGTCTTTCAGGCTGGATAGAAGGAGAAACGCTTGCCGGAACGGGGATTTTGCCAGGCGGCAAGAATGTAACCTGGAAAATGACTTTTGCAAAAGCAGGTGAAGCGAAAAAAGACAAAAAGGAAGCTAATGAGCTTTCTGAACCGGGCAAAGTAATTTATCCTTTCATAGCTTACGGAAACGAAGAAAAACCACAATACAAGGATTACATTATTAAAAATGCAACGGTATGGACAATGGAAGACGACGGAGTTCTTGAGAATGCCGACGTGCTGGTTAAAGACGGCAAAATTGCCCGGGTTGGGAAAGACCTTAAAGGTGGCAATGTTTGGGAAATCGACGGAACCGGAATGCATGTAACTCCCGGAATTATCGATGAACACTCGCATATGGCCCTGGTTGAAATTAATGAAGGATCGCATGCGATTACCTCGGAAGTTAGAATGAGCGATGTTTTGAATCCGGAAGATTTGACTATTTATCGTCAATTGGCAGGTGGAGTTACGGCTTCTCATTTGCTGCATGGTTCGGCAAATCCAATTGGTGGTCAGTCGGTATTAATCAAACTTCGCTGGGGGGCTACTCCCGATGAGATTGTGGTGAAAAACCAGGTTGGATTTTTGAAACACGCTTTGGGAGAAAACGTGAAACAGACGAAGATGCCAACCGGTACTCGTTTTCCACGTACCCGAATGGGAGTAGAGCAATCGATCAGAGATGTTTATATCCGAGCCAAAGAATACCAGCAAAAATGGGAAACATACAATGCTCTTTCTGATGAGGAAAAAGCATCAACTCCGGCTCCAAGAAAAGATTTACAACTTGATCCGATTGTTGATGAGTTCAATGAAAAGAGTTTTATGGTTTGCCACACATACGTGCAGAGCGAAACAAATATGATTATGGAGCTGGCTAAGGAATTTGGCATAAAACCACATACTTTAGTGCACAATACTGAAGGTTATAAAGTGGCCGATGAAATGGTGGAAGCTGGCGCTGCCGGTAGTGTTTTCTCCGATCGGTGGATGTATAAATACGAGGTTTACGATGCTATTCCATATAACGCCGCCATCCAGCATAACCAGGGAGTATTGGTTTGCATTAATTCTGACAGTAATGAAATGGGACGCCGCCTGAATCAGGAGGCTGCAAAAACTGTAAAATACGGTGGTTTGTCAGAAATTGAGGCGATGGAACTGGTTACTAAAAATCCTGCAAAAATTCTTCATCTTGATGACAGAATGGGAACATTGAAGCCTGGAAAAGATGCCGATATGGTTTTGTGGACCGATCATCCGCTTTCAATGTATGCTTTGCCATCAAAAACCTTTGTTGATGGTATTCTTTACTACGACAGAGAGAAGGATAAAAAGATGTATCAGTCGATACAGGAAGAGCGCTCACGAATTGTAAATAAGATTTTAGCGATTGGTGGCGGTCCAAAAAGTGAAAAAGGCAACGCTGCATTAGAACAATCCGTATCTGCTCAGCGATGAGAATATTACCGATTTTACCATTGATGAATAATCAAAATATGACAACAATGAAGACGATTATAAAAAATATAACGATCACATTTTTATTCCTGACTTTAGCTTCTGCACCCTTTGCACAGGTACCTGCTCCGGCTTCTGCACAGGAAGAGGGAACTGTTTTGCTAGGCGCTACTGCTCACCTGGGAACGGGTGAAGTAATTGAGAATTCTGCAATAGCTTTCGATAATGGAATTTTAACTTTTGTTGGAAAAGCATCGGAACTGGGAGATGATTATTCGGACTATAAAACCATCGATGTAAGCGGAAAACAAGTGTACCCTGGATTGATTTTATTGAGATCGCAGCTGGGATTAGTTGAAATTGGAGGTGTAACAGCAACGCTGGATAAAGATGAAACCGGTGTTTTAAATCCAAGTGTCAGATCGTGCGTATCGTATAATACCGATTCGGAAATAATACCTGTTGTTCGCACAAATGGTGTTTTGTTGGCACAGGTAATTCCTCAGGGAGGTATGTTGTGCGGGCTGTCTTCGGTTATGAATCTGGATGCCTGGAATTATAAAGATGCTTTGTATAACACCGATGAGGGAATGTGGTTATCATGGCCGGCTTACTATCAAAGTAGTGGTTTCGGTGGTAATAGCACAACAAGCGAAAATAAAAGCTATGCCAAAAATGTAGAAAAGCTGGAGAGTATTTTTACAAACGCAAAAGTTTATACCGGTTCTCCTGTAAACTCAAAACTTGCTGCTATGCAAGGTCTTTTCGATGGATCTACCATCCTGTATATTCAGGCTGATGATGTGAAATCGGTGATTGAGAGTATCACTTTTGCAAAAAAAATGGGGGTGAAAAAAATTGTTTTGGCCGATGCTGATGAAGATGCATTATTGGTGAAAGATTTCTTGAAAGAAAATGATATACCTGTGATTTGTGCACACGTACATCGTTTGCCCAAACGGAATGATATTTATACAAAGGCTCCTGATGAAATGGCTGTAAAATTTTCTGAAGCCGGTATTCTTACTGCCGTTACTTTTGTTGGTGAAGAAAAATGTATGAATCTTCCATTTGTAGCCGGACAGGCAGTTGCTTTTGGCATGTCGAAAGAAGAAGCCTTAAAAACGATTACTCTAAATGCGGCAAAGATTCTTGGAATCGACGATAGAGCGGGCAGCCTCGAAGTAGGAAAAGATGCACATGTTGTGGTTTCCGATGGAGACTTACTGGATATGCGCACAAGTAAAGTTCGCCTGGCTTATATAAATGGTCGTGAGATTGATCTGATTAACAAGCATAAAAAATTGTACCACAAGTTTGCTGAAAAATATGGGCAGGAAATTATTGAGTAGTACATAAGAAGTGATGAGAATAAATAAAAACTGCCTCTTGCCGGGGGCAGTTTTTTTGTGAGTATGATATTTTACCAGAACTGATTTCGGGCCTAAGACAAGTTGTCTGATTGGGCTTTATTCTGCATCTTGTTGCGAGGAATTTCATTCAGATTTCCAAATTCGTAATTTCCGCTGTTACGCGGTAGTCGTATTCCGGGTATTCGTACATCGCCATCCGCGGTTCGGTGTGGCCAATGGTGTAGCCGTAAACGCCGTTGTAATCTTCCCTGTTTTCGCCCATTTCTTCCAGCTGCTCCAGGTATTCGTCGAGCGATTTCGATTCGATAACAATTACCTTTCCCATTTTATGAATAATCGGACTGTGGGCGCGTGTCGGGTCGTGGTCGAATTCCAGAATGCGTCTGCCATAACGTGTAATTCCAATGGTTCTGAAGGTCATACTTTTTCCAACTCCCGGAAGATTCATAATACTGCGGTCGGTAGATAAAAACGGCAGTTCCGTTTCTTTGTGCAGTAATTTTATATTCTCTACAATTTTAGCCGGATGAACTAAAAGATGTTGCGCGAAATTCATGTTTTTATGTGGTATCGTTCCAAAAATCTTTTCTTCCATACGTTCCTGCATTATTCGCGAGTTCGGTGTAAAGTTGCTTTTATTTTCTTTAAATCCTTTTACGGTAAAAGTATAGTACGAAAGTACGCCGATTTCATTCAGAACATTGCGAAGTTTTACGCTGTGTCCGCGCCGTGAAGCTGCCGTCGTAAAAACTTCCTGGTTGGTAACTGCCCAGCCTGATTCGAGCAGCAAATGAACGGCGTGTTTTGATTCCTCTGTAATTTCCATTGGCGACTGAAAGTGCGCCTGAATTACAAACTGTTTAATGCCTGCCTTTTGTGCTTTCTTTTTAAAATCAGAAAGGACTTTACAAAGATCAGGAGTTATGCGTTGTGGTAAATAAGCCGGTAATCGCGTTCCGATTCTGATTCGTACAATCTCAGCATATTTTTCCCCATCCGCGCGCGATTTATTATCCTCGATTTTTGCCAAAGCCATTTTGTAAACGGCATCGAGAATTTGTTTCAGGTTTCTATCGCTGCTCATTAAAGCATCGCCACCGGTTATCAAAATATCGCGAAGTTGGGCATCGTTTCTAAAATAATCAAGTAGTACGGGCAAGCGCTCTTTCCACGATTTTTCAGGCTTCAGCTTGTCGAGATTAAAATTATAGCGCCCACTCTGAAAGTCGTACATCCGCTGGCAACTGGCACATAAACCGCCACAGGCACGGCCAACCGTATCGGGTATAAAGATGGCCACTTTAGGGTAGCGCCTGTGAATATTGTGCGAAGGCAAAAGCCAGCCCGCAGCATTTGGCTCGCCGGGTTTTACTTTGTCTTCCTTTTCCCATGCAACAATTTTCCCGAACTCCTCAACCAGCTGTTTGCTGTAAATTACATAACAACGAATGGCCATATCGGCACCCACAACATAATCGGGGATGTACGAATTTAACAACGACAGGTAATAAGGATTTACAAAAAACGGAATACCTTTTCTTCGAGCTTTTTTCAGCACTTTCATTGTTTCTTCGGTAAGTGTGTAGTCGAGCATTTCGTTTAGCAGTTCCGGAGAGCGGATGGCAAAACGTAGATGAAAATTACTATCGAGCCACCACTCGTTCATCAGCTTTTCCTTCTCCGCGAAACTTAAGCCCGGTTCGAAAGAATATCTCCTGCTGGAAATGTCTCCACTATCGATTTTCTCGATCAAAATACGGATGATCCTTTTTTTGTTTTCTTGCCGCAAATCTTCGACCACCGGATCAAGTCCCGAAGGATATTTTTGCATCCAGTTTTCTGTCTGGTTTTTTGTAGGATGCGTTCGAATTTGTGTATCATTTAACTGGCGAAACAGTTGCAGCATGTCTTCGAAAAATGCCGGTTCTGCTCCGCTAATTCCCTTATGCGTTGCCAGCCAAAGCATTTTAAACGGATTTGTCTGCGCCAGTTGTCCGCCAATATTTTGGTCGGGAAATTCTTTGCCGGCATTGTCAATATAATCCAGAATGCGAATTGCCGCCAGATCTTGCCAGGAGAGTTTCTCCGCCAGCTCTTCGTCAGCCGATGTGCCCCGGTAATAACTTTCGGCAGCTGGATTGCGTTTTAAAATGGGCAAAACCCAGTTGCGCAAAGCTTCATGAATTTCAACGACGTTGCCGGCATTTCTGATAATCTTTTCAAGCACCGGATTTTCAGCCAATAATTTTTGAAGAATTTTTCGTGCGCGTACGGAGATTCCAACCTTGTCCCAAAAAGCAATTGAATCCATGGCGTAAGTTTTTTTTAATAAAGCTGTCGGATCATTTAAGGTACGAAAAAAAGGCCTGAAATCAAAGGAAAGAGGATGTTGTATGCGGGTGTTTATATGAAACTTTTTCGTTGAGAATCAAAATATTATACCGTTGTAAATGCAGTTTGTTGAATTCGATTATCTTTGTGCCGATTTTTTAGAAAATAACAGAGAATTCCCGCAAGGGAAGGAACACCTAATAGTTTGAAATAATGGCACATAAAGCAGGATTTGTGAACATTGTTGGCAACCCGAATGTGGGTAAATCAACAATTATGAATGCACTGGTAGGCGAAAAACTGTCTATCATTACCCAAAAGATGCAAACCACACGCCACCGCATTAAAGGCATCGTAAGTGGCGAAGATTTCCAGATTGTTTATTCCGATACTCCCGGTATTCTGAAGCCCAGTTACAAGCTTCAGGAATCGATGATGAAGTTTGTTGATACAGCTTTGATCGATGCCGACGTGATTCTTTTTGTTACCGATGTTAAAGAAAAGGTAGACAAAAATCCGGAGTACATCGAGAAAGTACGAAAATCGAACATGCCGGTTATCGTGTTGCTGAACAAGATAGATCTGTCGAACCAGGAAGAGGTTTTGAAACTGTACGATCACTGGTCGAACACTTTCCCCGGAGCGGATGTTTTCCCGATTTCGGCACTCGAAAAATTCAATATCGAACCTATTTTCGATCGTATTTTGGAGCATTTGCCAGAAGCTCCGGCCTTTTTCTCAAAAGATCAATTAACCGACCGCAACGAGCGCTTTTTTATGCAGGAAATTATTCGCGAAAAAATCCTTTTGCATTACCAAAAAGAGATTCCTTATTCGGTTGAAGTAGAAGTTGAAGAGTTTAAAGAAGAGGAGAAGATTATCAATATCCGCACGGTGATTTATGTTTCGCGCGAGAGCCAGAAGGGAATTATCATTGGTCATCAGGGAAAAAGTATAAAACGTGTGGGAACAGAAGCACGTGCTGATGCTGAAGAGTTTTTCGACAAGAAAATTTTTCTGGAGTTGTATGTGAAAGTAGCCAAAGACTGGCGCGAAAAAGACGGTCAGTTGAAACAATTTGGATACGATAAATTTTAAGCCCGAAAACAGAAGTTGGAAGAAAGGAATGTTTCTTCATTAAAGATTAGAAAAAATGAGCAGCAGAATAGTAGCTATAGTAGGACGCCCGAATGTTGGGAAATCAACTTTGTTTAATCGTTTGATTGAACAGCGAAAAGCCATTGTTGACGAAACAGCCGGCGTGACCCGCGACCGTAATTACGGAAAAGGCGAGTGGATTGGCGTTGAATATTCGGTGATCGACACCGGAGGTTATGTGGTAAATTCGGAAGATGTTTTTGAAGCAGAAATCAACAAACAAGTTCATTTGGCCATTGATGAGGCCGATGTAATTATGTTTGTGGTTGACGTGGAAGCCGGAATTACCGACCTGGATGATGCCATTGCGAATATCTTACGTCGTAGCAAAAAGGAGATTATCCTGGTAGTAAACAAGGTCGACAACAATAACCGTATTCTTGATGCACAGGAATTTTACGGATTGGGATTGGGCGATATTCACTGTATTTCGTCGATGACCGGAAGTGGAACCGGCGATATGCTGGATGCCCTGGTTGCCAAATTTCCGAATAGAGAATCGTTGGAAGAGGAACACGAATTGCCGCATATTTCTGTAGTTGGCCGCCCGAATGTTGGTAAATCGTCGTTTATTAATGCTTTGATTGGCGAAGACCGCAACATTGTAACCGACGTGGCAGGAACAACCCGCGATTCTATTCATACCCGATACAATAAGTTTGGTCACGATTTTATGATCGTTGACACAGCCGGACTGCGTAAAAAAGGAAAAGTAAGCGAAGACCTGGAGTTTTATTCCGTATTGCGTTCGGTGCGAACCATCGAAAATTCGGATGTTTGTTTGTTGCTGATCGATGCAACACGTGGTGTGGAAGCACAAGATATGAACATCCTGAACCTGATCATAAAAAACAAAAAGGGAGTGGTTATTTTGGTGAATAAATGGGATTTGATTGACAAAGATACCATGACCACCAAAAAACTGACCGAAGAAATTCAAAATCGGATAGCACCGTTTACCGATGTGCCAATTCTGTTTATTTCGGCACTTACAAAACAACGTGTACACAAAGCGTTGGAGGTTGCAATGCAGGTACACGAAAACCGCAAGCAGCGTATTAAAACATCGGAATTAAACCAGGTATTACTCGACGCAATTGAAGAATACGGACCTCCGTCAGTTAAAGGTAAATACATAAAAATTAAGTATTGTACGCAGTTGCCATCGCCAACACCGGCGTTTGCATTATTTGCCAACTTGCCGCAATACATTAAAGAACCGTATAAAAGGTATATCGAAAACCAGTTACGCGACAACTTTGATTTTACCGGCGTACCGATTCAAATTTATTTCAGACAGAAATAGAGGAAGTCGGAAGACCAGGTCAGAAAATTCCATTTGCATGTATTGCAGGTGGATTTTTTTTTATCGTTTTGGTGGTACGTAATCATCAGGTAACGAATTGGCGAAATTCTTTTTGTCCATTCTTCCTTCAATAATAAAATTTGGATCGGGACTTGTTCCGTTTGAGCGGATGGTAAAAGGTTGTTTTGTAGAGTAGATAAAGGATTTTCGCACGTTGTAGTGGTCGCGATCAGAAAGATATTCAGCAGGAATTGGATATTCGTCGTCATCAAAGCGGTATTGAATAGCCAGTGTATCTGCTAAAATTATATACTGTCTTGCCTGGTTTTTGGGCTCTTTCTCCTCGATTTGGTAAAAGGCAGCGTCAATCTTTTTCGGATATTTAAATATTTTGTAGCCCTGTTTCCCCGGCTCATTGTCGTAAATCGATTTCAAAAAATGGCGGTAAGAGCCGTGGTAGGTAATTCGTCGGTTGTTATTAAAATAGCTCTTTCTATCCGGCTTTTCATTTTCCAGCGTTTCATAATAATGATATCCTTTTAGTTTTGTTATGAAACCACCACGTGGCGAATTTAACGCAATCTGTTTTCCTTTTGGGCCATCGGTACTGGTCACTGTAAATTCTTCAAGAAATAGTTTGATTCGGTACCCGAGGTAATTATTTTCAATGATCAGTGGTTCTTTCGATCGGGCTGTAAATTGCATCTCGTCCCGATCAAAAATCAATGCACTATCATTTTTTACCTCTATTTTATTACTGTAATCCTCAATAAAATGTGTATAGAAAAACCTTAAATTTCTTTTCCGTCGGTTTTTTCCGGAAACCTGTACTTCGTGAATATCAAAGTTGCTCTGATCAAGTTTTATGAGTAACTCATTTGTGTTTTGAAGTGTGCTGATGTAGGATTCGTAGGCAACATGGTCGGCAACAAGCGTACAAGGCAAAAACGGTATTTTCAATTTAAAATAACCTGCAGAATCGGAAATGCAGCCTAAGGTTGTTCCTGAAATAAATACCTCGGCATGCGGAACTGGAAGTTGGGTTTCTGCATCCGTAATTCGTCCGCTAATGGTTTGTTGTGCAAAAACACTGGTCGTGAGTATACAAAATAACAACAGCGAAACGGAAAATCTGGTAGGATTCATTGTTTTTGTTTTTACAAATATGAGCAAAAATTGTTCCATATTAAAAACATAATGTATGCTCCAAAAGTTATGTGTTTAAGCGAATTTTATTTATTAAATTGGCTAAAATTCTTAGGGATCAATTCGCTGTAATTTATTGTATCCCGAAGCATAAATTAATAATATGGCACGTTTTTTAAAAGATCGGTCAAAAGCAAAAGGAATGGTTCCAGGCTCGCTGGTACTTATTGGCAGGCAGAAAATGGACAAACCAATTTTCCAGATCATGCGGTTTAATAAGGACGAGTTGCTGGAAGAGACTTTCGAAACTTTCGCTGAAATTCAACAAGTTTACCAGCCCGACCAGGTGAACTGGATAAATGTTTATGGCTTGCACGATTTGGATATGATAAAGCAACTGGGGGTGGAATATAAGTTTCCGTCGTTATTGCTCGAAGATATTCTGAATACTGACCAATCTCCCAAGTACGAAAATGGAGAAAGTTACGATGCTTTTATCATGAAAATTCTGCATCAGGAAGAAGGATCGAAACGAATACATGCCGAGCAAATTACGCTTGTGCTTGGCGAAAATTATGTATTAACACTGCAGGAAAGAACAGGGGACGTATTTGATGTAGTACGCGAACGCATCCGTAAAAACAAAGGACGCGTTCGGGTTAGTGGGAACGATTATCTGGCGTATGCGCTGATGGATGCTTTGGTTGATAATTACTCGATTTTGATTGAGAATATTGGCCGGCAGGTGGAAGACATGGAAGATCGGCTTTTTAAAAACATGGACGCCAAAATAGTAGAAGAGATTTACCAGTTTAAAACCGAATTGAATTACATAAGAAAGGCCGTGCGCCCCATGCGAGAATTTATTACGAACTTGTTGAGAACGGAAGACACTTTCTTTCAGCAAAAGAATATTGCTTTTTTGAAAGACCTGAACGACCTGATTGTGCAATGCACCGAAGCGGTTGAAATGTATAATAGTATGACCTCGGACCAGCTGAATATTTATAATTCGAACATGAGTAACAAAATGAATGAGGTAATGAAAACCCTTACAATATTTGCCTCCATTTTTATTCCGCTAACTTTTATTGCCGGTATTTACGGAATGAACTTTGAATATATTCCCGAGCTGAAATTTAAGTATGGTTATCTGGTTTTCTGGATAATAATTTTAATTCTGGCAGGCGGATTGCTGGTTTATTTCAAACGAAAAAAGTGGTTGTAAATATATTTCATTCACATTGCACTAATCGGCGAATTGAGTTTTATTCGACAGCATTTAAAAAGAATTTAAGTAGAATAGCGATATAGTTTAACGATAGAAACCAAAACAGATATGCAGGAAATTGACAATATAGAATTATCCTTTTTAACACTTGATGATTATGAGGGGCTGAAAGAAGCCATGATTGAATCTTACCCGGACATGCCGGAAGATTATTGGCTCAAATCGCAGATAAAGTCACTTATAAAACGCTTTCCTGAAGGACAAGTAGTAATAAAAATAAATGGAATAGTAGCCGGATGTGCCCTTTCGCTCATCCTTGATTATTCTAAATTTGAAGGCAAGCATACCTACCAGAAGATAACCGGAAATTACACTTTCAATACACATACTAATGATGGCGATGTTTTGTATGGTATTGAGATTTTCATAAAACCTGAATTTCGTGGTTTGAGATTAGGGCGCAGACTTTATGATTACAGGAAGGAACTTTGTGAGCGATTGAATTTGAAAGGGGTACTTTTTGGCGGAAGAATACCAAACTATCATAAATACGCCGATGAATTAACGCCGAAAGAATATATCGAAAAAGTAAGGCGAAAAGAGATTGATGATCCTGTTTTAAATTTTCAAATCTCGAATGACTTTTATCCTTCAAAAATTTTAAAGAATTACCTCGAGGGTGATGAAGACTCGAATGAATATGCCGTTCTTTTAAAATGGGACAATATTTACTATGAAAAGGAAATTACACAACCTGTAGCTCAGAAAACAATTGTTCGCCTTGGGCTTATTCAATGGCAGATGAGGCTTTACAAAACTTTGGATGATGTTATGAATCAGGCCGAGTATTTTATAGATGCTGTTTCGGGTTATCGTTCAGATTTTGCCTTGTTCCCCGAGTTTTTTAATGCTCCGTTGATGGTTGAAAATAATCATCTTTCAGAACCTGAGGCTATTCGTAAGCTGGCAGAATACACCGATGAAGTTGTGGCTCGTTTTTCGGAATTAGCGATTGCATACAATATCAATATCATTACCGGGAGTATGCCGGAAATTGAAAACGACAGGCTTTATAACGTGGGTTACGTTTGTCATCGGGATGGATCTGTCGATCGTTTTGAGAAATTGCATGTTACTCCTGATGAAGAAAAAGTCTGGGGAATGGAGGGTGGTTCTCAACTAAAATCCATTGAGACCGATTGTGGTAAAATTGGTGTGTTAATTTGTTATGATATTGAATTTCCGGAATTGGGTCGTTTATTGGCAGATGAAGGGGTGGATATCGTTTTTGTTCCATTTTTAACAGATACGCAAAATGGTTTTTCTCGGGTGCGCAATTGTGCGCAGGCACGCGCCATCGAAAACGAATGTTATGTGGCCATTGCGGGTAGCGTAGGTAACCTGCCGAAAGTGCATAATATGGATATTCAGTATGCGCAGTCGATGGTATTTACGCCCTGCGATTTTGCTTTTCCGGCAAATGGAGTAAAGGCAGAAACCACACCAAACACCGAAATGATTCTGATAGCGGATGTGGATATTAGCCTTTTGCGCGAACTGAATCAGTTTGGTAGCGTAAGAAATCTGAAAGACCGTCGCCAGGATTTGTTTCAGCTGAAAAAGAAGAAGCAATAGCAACAGAATCGAAAAATTACGAGTGAAGAAAGCGCAAAGGTTTCTCATTCCGTCTAAATAAAAATCTATGTTTATCGTTCATGTATTTATTCATGTAAAAGAAGATTGTCTCGAGGCGTTTAAAGTAGCCACCATCGAAAATGCAAAAAACAGTATTAATGAACCGGGAATTGCCCGTTTTGATTTTGTAGAACAACAAAACGACCCCACACGTTTTGTATTAGTAGAGGTGTATCGAACGGCCGACGATCCGGCAAAACACAAAGAAACGGCCCATTACCAAAAGTGGCGCGACACCGTTGTCAATATGATGGCTGAACCACGATCGGCACTAAAATTTTATAATGTACATCCCGACGAAGAAGGTTGGGATTAAGAAAGAGAATATGGCAGTTAATTTTTCATTTTCAACGGCGGGGCAAATCATTTTTGGCAATTACTCGTTGGAGAAAGTACCCGACCTTGTTGCCGGTTTTGGGCAGAAAGTGATTTTGGTAACAGGGAAAAATCCTTCGCGCGCCGAAGAATTGATGGCGAAATTCAGCCCCGGAACCGATACCGTAATTTTTAATATTCCCGGCGAGCCAACCACCGATTTGATTGAAGCCGGTGTTAAATTAGCACGCCAACATGCAAGTGAAGTGGTTGTCGGTTTTGGTGGGGGAAGTGTTGTTGACAGTGCAAAAGCGATTGCAGCCATGGCAACCAACAAAGGCGAATTGCTCGATTATTTGGAAGTAATTGGGCGCGGAAAACCGCTTACAGAAAAACCGTTGCCCTGTATCGCCATTCCAACCACTGCCGGAACCGGTGCCGAGGTAACCAAAAATTCGGTGATAAAGTCGCCCGAGAATAATGTGAAAGTTAGTTTGCGTAGTAACCAGATGTACCCCGATGTTGCGGTGGTTGATCCGGTACTCACCTGGTCGATACCACCATCATTAACAGCCAGTACCGGAGTTGATGCTTTAACTCATTTGCTGGAGACATTTGTGTCGAACCAGGCAAACCCGTATATCGATATGGTTTGCCGCGAGGGGTTAACACGAATTTCCCGATCTCTTCGAAAAGCTTATAAAGACGGTAACGATAAGCCGGCCCGCGAAGACATGGCCATGGCCAGCCTTTTGGGAGGAATGGCACTGGCCAACGTAAAACTGGGTGCGGTGCATGGTTTTGCCGGACCAATGGGAGGCATGTTTCCCATTCCGCACGGAGCTGTTTGCGCCTGCCTTATGACAGCCGTAATTGAAGAAAATATTCAGTCGTTGCGGGAAAGTAAACTCAAGAGCTCGAAATATGATGAGTTGGCAAAAATTCTAACCGGAAACGAAAAGGCTATTTCGAGTGATGCAGCCATTTGGGCGTCGGAATTGGTGGCAGAACTGCAGATACCGCCGCTTTCGGAATTTGGACTGACAGAAGAAAATTTTCCGGTACTGGTTGCAAAAGCAAAAGTATCGA
The DNA here is from genome assembly GCF_963676815.1 of uncultured Draconibacterium sp. Classification (NCBI taxonomy): domain Bacteria; kingdom Pseudomonadati; phylum Bacteroidota; class Bacteroidia; order Marinilabiliales; family Prolixibacteraceae; genus Draconibacterium; species uncultured Draconibacterium sp. The sequence continues at coordinate 1,498,803 of NZ_OY781365.1, read as the reverse complement.
GCAGTATGAAAGGCAATCCGGCAAAACTGACAGATGAGCAGTTGTTTCGGATTTTGCAGCGGTCGCTGTAAATGACAAACCGGTATCGGAACAGTTTTTGTAGAATAAAAGTTATCTTTGTACAATAAACAGAACGCGATGATTGGCAATTTTTTTCATACACCGGGAACAAAAAAGTTTAGTATCACTCCACGTTTTTGGGATCCCGATAAAGACGAGAGAGACGAGCGGGAACGCCGAATTAAGGAAGAATTGGGAATTGTTGATGAAAAAAAAGACAGCAATCGACCCTATCGTCCGAATATTAAAGGGCAGTTTCGGTCGGGAGATGGTTGGGCAAGGTCGTCTGAATCGGCCCGGAGAGCACAAAATCGCAGGCTTGTATGGATTGTTATTATTCTTGCCTTGGTGCTTTATCTTTTCTTCTTTTCCGATTTTTTTGCCTAGAAAGTCAACATCGTAGTACTAATTTCTAAAGATTTAATCTTGAGCGATATTATTCAGTTATTACCCGATGCAGTAGCCAATCAGATTGCTGCCGGAGAAGTTATTCAGCGACCGGCATCGGTTGTGAAAGAGCTGGTGGAAAATGCTCTTGATGCGGGCGCAACTGAAATTACCATCAATATAAAAGACGCAGGAAAGACCCTTATTCAGATTTCGGACAATGGAAGCGGAATGTCGCCAACCGACGCACGGATGGCTTTTGAGCGCCATGCTACTTCAAAAATTCGGTCGGCCAACGATTTGTTTGCCATTCGCACCATGGGTTTCCGTGGCGAAGCACTGGCATCGATTGCCGCCATTGCTGATGTTGAACTACGCACCAAAAAAGCCGATGATGAGGTGGGCACTTTTATTCATATTATCGGTTCCGAAGTTAAAACTCAGGAGCCGGCAGGTTGCAATAACGGCACCAATTTTATGATTAAGAACCTGTTTTTTAATGTGCCGGCACGTCGCAAATTTTTAAAAGCAAACTCTACCGAATTAAAACATATTATTTGGGAAATTCAGCGGGTAGCATTACCTAATCCCGACATTAAACTGTCGTTGATTCACAATGGTTCAACGGTTTACGATCTGCCGGTTGCCAACCACCGTAAACGATTGGTTGACGTGTTTGGAAAGAGCTTGAATCAGAGTCTGATAAATGTGGATGAAGATACCAGTATCGTAAAGGTGTTTGGTTACATTGGTCAGCCAAAATATGCGCGTAAAACTTTAGGCGAACAGTTCTTTTTTGTAAACGGTCGTTTCATGCGTCATCCGTATTTTCATAAGGCGATTACGCAGGCTTACGAGCAGTTGTTGCCGCCCGATACTTATCCTTCATATTTTCTGTTTTTGGAGCTCGACCCGGAAGCGATCGATATAAATGTGCATCCTACAAAAACCGAGATAAAATTTGAGAATGAGAGGGATATCTGGCCAATTATTCATGCATCAATACGCGAATCGTTAGGTAAACACAACGTGGTACCATCCATCGATTTCGACCAAAGTGGAAGCATTGATATTCCCGTTCCGAAAAAAGACGGAGAAGGAGTTCGTTTCCCGGAGATACAGATCAATCCCGATTACAATCCGTTTAACAACGAAAAGGATTTTGCCGAACGAGGATATTCGCCGTTTGAGAACGCTTCTGCCGGACAAGGACGAAGTAGTTCGCCCGATTCAGGCCGTGAAAAGAAGAACCTTGAGAACTGGGAAGATTTGTACGAGGGAGCACAGTTGAAATTAAAGCCCGAGCCGGAATACCGTCACAGTTCAATTCAAGCTGATGATTTGTATGCCAACGCGCACGGGCAGTTCAGCGGTAAAAAAGTTTTGCAGCTGAAACAACGATATGTGTTAACACCGGTAAAATCGGGTTTAATGGTTATCGACCAAAAGCGGGCACACGAGCGTATTTTGTACGAGAAATTTATGGAGGTACTGAAATCGGATTCCGTAGCCAGCCAGCAGCAGTTATTCCCGCAAACCGTAGAACTTAATCCTGCCGATTCGGCTTTACTGAAATCGATTTTGGAAGATTTGTTGTCGTTGGGATTTGATATTCGCGAATTTGGAAAAGATACTTTTATTATAAACGGCACGCCGGGAGTTTTGGATATTTCGTCGCCCGAATTGATTCTTGAAAAATTGCTTGAAGAATATAAAACATCGCCGGTTGATGCACGATCGAAAGCGAAGGAACAAATAGCGGCGTCGCTGGCAAAAGCATCGGCCATGGATTATGGCACCGATCTGAAACAGGAAGAGGTGGACCATCTGATCGACAATTTATTTGCCTGCGCTACTCCAAACTTTTCGCCCGACGGGAAAAAGGTGTTGACCATAATTTCGACAGATGATATCGAAAAAAGTTTTTCAAAGTGACAGATTGTCGTTAATTTGAAGTTTTAAAATATTGGCGTGGTCATTGTAACTCACTTGCCTTAAAACAATAAACAAACGAAAAATGTTGAATTCAGAAAGTAACCGTTCAAGTTCCGACTTTCGTCAGTTCCTTTTAAGAAATTAAAAAATATACGAATGAATTATCGTCCTGCCTTAAATATGCCTCCAGTGGTAAAGAACCTGATTCTTGCCAACGTGTTGTTTTTTATTGCCACCATAGTTTTAAGACAAACCGGAACTGATCTGTATTCCATTCTTGGTTTGTATTTTCCGCTTTCTGAAAAGTTCCGGTTGTATCAGATTTTACTTACATGTTTATGCACAGTACGCCGGGATTTGGGCATATTTTCTTTAATATGTTTGCCTTGTTCATGTTTGGGCGTGTGCTGGAAGGCGTTTGGGGGCCAAAACGTTTTCTTACCTTTTATTTGGTTACAGGAATTGGTGCCGCGCTTATACAACTGCTGGTTACCTATATTGAGTATAAAGTGGCAGTTGCGAATGTTGCACCCGATCAGCTGGCCTATTTTAAAGAAATTGCGGCTCAGGGGAAATATATCCCCGGTACGGTTTCAGAAAAGATTACAACATTTATGAATACGCCAACCGTTGGTGCTTCGGGCGCGGTATTCGGCATTTTGTTAGGTTTCGGAATGTTGTTCCCAAATACCGAGCTGATGTTGCTTTTTCCGCCTATCCCAATTAAAGCCAAGTATTTTGTAATTGGTTACGGTGCCTTGGAATTGTTTTTTGGCGTATCGGGAATTCAGGGAAGTGTAGCGCATTTTGCGCACCTGGGTGGAATGTTATTTGGGTATTTTATGATTAAATACTGGAACAAACATTCCAACCGTTTTTATTAAAGAACGTACAGATTTTAAATACCTGAGGAGTGGATATTGCAGGCGACATAAAACGAACATTTAAAGAAGGATCGGTTCTAACCCGACTCATTTATATAAATATTGGTTTTTTTCTTTTGCTGAAAATCATTGGAGTATTCTTTTACCTCGGCGGAGAAAGTTTCCCGGCATATCAATGGTTGTCAGTTCCTTCGGTTGTTGATGTTTTAGCACAGCGCCCCTGGACCCCGATAACTTACATGTTTTTGCACCAGGGATTTATTCATCTCTTGTTTAATATGCTTGGCCTGTATTGGTTTGGTCAGTTGTTTCTTTATCATTTTGAGGGAGACAAACTATTGGGCGTTTATGTTATGGGCGGTCTCTGGGGGGCGTTTTTATACATAATTGCTTACAATTTTATTCCGGTATTCAGTTCTGTTAATGCCTTGTTACTGGGGGCTTCGGCATCTATTTTTGCCATTTTGGTAGCCGTTGCATTTTACGATCCCAACCGCGAGATTCACCTGTTTTTTATTGGTCGTTTCCCCTTGAAATACGTGGCTGCTTTTTACGTTTTATTATCGGTAATTGGTATTTCATCAACCAATCCTGGTGGTAATATTGCGCATTTAGGTGGTGCTTTTTGGGGGTGGTTTTACATTTATCAATTGCGAAAAGGAAAAGATATGGGAGCAGGACTGGTTGGTTTGATAAATAAAATTGGCGAGTTTTTTGAAGGACTTTTCAAGCATAAAAGTAAAATGAAAGTTACATATCGGAAACCTCCGCGCGACGATCATGAATACAACCGTCAGAAACATAAGCAGCAAGACGAGATTAATCGAATTCTGGATAAAATTGCAAAATCAGGTTACGATAGTTTAACCAAACAAGAAAAGGAGTTGCTTTTTAAACAAGGCAAGAAGTGACAAAAGCTTTTCAGATTTTATAAATCATTCTTTCATCTTCATCTTTCTGAAAGGTGTGTGCCTGGTAAATACTGGCATTCAGCTCAAATCCGATAAGGAGAATCAACGACATTACATACATCAGGAAAAGTATGGCCAGTAGTGTTCCGATTGAACCATAGAGTTTGTTGTACTGGCTAAAGTTATTCAGGTAATACGACATGGCTGCAAAACCAATAATACTTAGTACTGTTGCCAATGTTCCTCCGGCAGAGATAAACCGCCACTTTGTTTTTTTCGCCGGCGCCATATAATACAGAAAAGAGAAAGCGAAAAAGAATATAGTAATGGTAATGATCCATTTGCCAACAATTAGCAGGTATACCAAGAATTTTTCCTGAATAATATCAATACGGTCGAGATAATTAATTAGCATTTGCCCGCCTGTTAATAAGGCAATGGCCACAGTAAGAGCTGCAGTAAAAACAACTAACATCAGAGCCGCTGCCAAATATTGGCTCCACCATTTGCGGCGGTTAATATTGTGCACGGTGGCATCAAAAGCACTCATCATCGAAACAAAACCGTTGGTGGCAAAAATTAGTGCCATCACAAAGTTTAGCGAAAGTAAATCGCCTCGCGGCCGCATAATAATCTCGGTAATGGTTTCTTCAATTGTTGGCCAAATGCTTGCCGGAACCAACTCGTGGATGATTACAAAAAGTTCATTTTGAAAACCGCTGAGCGGAATAAGTGTGAAGAGAAAAATTATACCCGGAAACAAGGCGATAAAAAAGGAGAAAGCAATGCCTGATGCCCTTGTTGTTATCGATCCGTCGACTATACTTCTCCAGAAAAACAACAAAACATCGTACAAAGGTACGCCATCAAAAAGAGGAAGCGAAATACTTTTGGCGTGTTCAACGGCTCTTTCGCCCAGCTTTTTTAATTGCTTAAAAGTGATTTTTTCCGTTGCCATACCGGCCATTATTGTTGTTCAATTCTCAGTTGGTGAATGTATTTTTTTTCACTGTTTTGTTTCAACAAAAAGTAAACCCTGAATTCTCCTTTCTCTGTTTTCAATTTCCCGATAACATATTGGGCATTTTCTTTTCCACTGTCGTGAATAACGCTAAAAGCATTTTCTTCTACCGGTGGAAATTTGCTAAAAAAATTGGCTACTATTTGTTGGGCCTGAGCTTTGCTGTAAACATTGTCGTTGTCAAGTACCACCAACTCTACGTTTTGGTTAAAGTAAGAAGAAAGTACTTTGGCATTTCCGGTTTCCAAACCAATCTTAATTTCGTTCGGAATTTTTTTATCCTGAGGGGCAGTAGCAGCAACGGCAATGAAACTGCAAAATACCAGGATAACTGAAATTATATTTTTAAATTTTTTCATCATGCTTTAATTTCGTACATGTGCTGCATAATAAGCAAAAACTATGCAAAAACACTTTTATACGCTTATTTTTACTGTAAATTTATAAAATTAAAAATCAATTGGGCGATTGCGGTAGAAACATAATTTTATTTGATTCGCCTTCAGGATGTTATGTGGTGGTGTCTTTTTGTCATTCATAAAGACTGAAATTTGAATAATAACAGATGTTCACACATAATTTCGTTGTAAAAAGGATTTTACAAAAATGAAAATAACATTACTGGTTGTTGGTAAAACCGATGCAGCGTATTTACGCGATGGAATGAACGAATATTTAAAGCGATTAAAACATTACATTGGCTTTGATATGGAAGTAATTCCTGACATTAAAAAAGGGAAAAATACCAGCCCGGAAATTCAAAAAAATAAGGAAGGCGAAATCATTCTTTCAAAACTGGCGCCGGGCAAAGAGTTGCATTTGTTTGATGAAAAGGGAAAAATGTACTCGTCGGTTGAGTTTGCAGGTTTTCTGGAAAAGAAAATGATAAGTGGCCCCAAAGAGCTGGTATTAGTGGTTGGCGGCCCTTACGGTTTTTCGGATGAGGTATATAAACGAGCCAGTTCAAAAATTTCACTCTCGCGATTAACATTTTCGCATCAAATGGTGCGATTGTTGTGTGTAGAACAGATTTACAGAGCAATGACAATTTTAAAAGGCGAACCGTATCATCATGAATAACCCATGTTAGTGAAACTAAATAAATATACCTACCTCGCTTTAGCTATAGGAATTTTGGTAGTGGCGGCTATTTTAGAAAATGGCTTGCTGCGACGAAATCCGGAAACAAAGCTGATTCAGGACTTTCAAACACAGTTGCTTGCTAACGAAGAAAAGCTGCAGGAAAAGCTGCTGGAAATAAAAACTGTGCTTGAAGATGACGAATTGGATGAGGATATAAGCGAATTTTTTGGCCGCGAACAAACACTTATTCGCGAAACCGGATTTGGGGCAATGGTTTTTAAAGACAGCGAGCTATTTTTTTGGTCGGACAGGGGAATAGCTTTTTACAATCGTTTAGAGGATTTGCCTAAAACCAGTGGTCTAACAAAGCTGCCAAACGGCTATTATCTTGTAGATACAATGAATGTAGGCGAATATACGGCAGTGGTATATCACCTGATTAAGCGTAATTATACCTACGAAAACAAATATCTTCAGAACAATTTCTATAAAAATTATAAGCTCCCGAACGATTATATTATCCGAACAAAACAATACAAACACGGCTATGATATTGTAAACCTGAAAGGCGATTACCTGTTTACTCTTTTGCCCTACGGAAATTATTTGTGCACAACCACCCAGCTTTATTTTCCGGGAGCCATTTACTTTATCGGGCTTATAATTTTGTTGTTTTATTTCAGAAAAGAGTTTGTTGAAAGCGATGCCACGTTTTTTCTAAAACTTGTTTCGCTTGGTGTAGCGCTGTTTGTTGTGTACTGGATTCACCTTATTTTTCAGGTTCCCAAAGTATTCTTCCATCTGAAATTTTTTAGCCCTGATTATTTTGCCATAAACGACTGGCTTCCATCGTTGGGCGACTTTTTCCTTTTGGCCATATTTTTCCTTTTCTGGATATACAATTTTGCAATCGATGTCAACATTTCGGAGTTGCACAAAAACTCGGGTTTACCCCGAAAAGGAATTATTGCATTACTCCTGCTTTTCAACGCCAGCCTGTATTTACTTGTAGATTATTTTATAAAAGAGTTGATTTATAACTCAACAGTTTCGTTTGCGTTGAATAAGATTATTGATATTTCGCCGCAAAGTATACTGGGAATTTTTGCAGTGAGTTTATTGTTGTTGGGAGTTGTGTTTTTCACCATCAGAATTAATGAACGAACTCTGAGGTATTACAAGCCATTTCAACTTGTTTTGTTAACACTGGTGATAAGTCTTTTTTATGCCGGAGTTCAATACCTCGCTGTTCAAAATGTATCTATTTACGCATTGCTTCTTTTTATTTTATGCGTAATTCTTTCGTCGCTTATCAGCCGGCATTACCTGCAAACTTTTACTTTAAGTTACCTTATTATTTATGTAGCGGTAGTATCGGTATACTCCTTGGTTGTTATAAACCGCACCATCAGCAAAAAAGATAAAGAACAACAGAAATTACTTGCTGTAACATTGGTTGCTGAACGTGATCCGGCAGCCGAAGTTTTTATGACCGAAATACAGTACCAACTCGCGAAAGATGCGGCCATCCCAAGTTTGTTAAACCAAAACCGCGATGATGAGGCTATTGACTATATCCGGCAATCGTATTTTAATACCTATTTCAGAAAATATTTATTAAACATTTATGTGTGTCGCACAAATGATGTTTTAATTATTCAGCCTGATGACCGCGAAGTTTCGTGCCGTCCGTTTATGGATGACCAGATAAAAGCACAGGGGTTACAAATACCGGGTACCAATTTTTATTTTATGGATAACATGAACGGGCGAATCTCGTACACCGGGCGCTGGGATTATCCTTTGGTTGACGGAGGGAATGGCGTAACAGTTTATATCGATTTGGATTCGGATTTACTGTTCGAAGGAATTGGCTTTCCCGAGTTGCTGATCGATAAATCGATGGCCCGATCGGATATTTACCGCAAGTTTAATTATGCAAAATATTATGCGGGAGAGCTGACCGATAAATACGGCGATTATAATTACAACTACAACGGACATGTTTACTTAAAGTCGGATGATGAGTTTTCGTTCCTTCGCCAGGATAAATACGAGCACCTGGTTTACCATACCAGCGAGCAGAATTATGTAGTTGTTTCGCGGGAGTTGCTAACGCCAATCGACTACCTGATTTCTTTCCCCTATTTGTTTGTGTTTTATTTTCTTACGCTACTTGTAGTTCTGATAATTATCAATCAGTCGATCAGGGAGAAAAGGGTATTTTTCGATCTGAAGTTTAAGATTCAGGCGGCTATTATTTCTATTGTTTTTATATCGCTTATGGTTGTTGCCGGCGTTACGCTTTTCTACAATGTAAAAGAATACCGGCAAAAACACCAGGACGATTTGAATGAAAAAATGAAATCGATCTCGGAAGAAATTGATATGCGTTTAACGGATAAACACGAGATTACACCGGAATTGGAAGATTGGTTGCGCGAAGAACTGGCTAAACTTTCGAATATTTTCAGAACCGATATTAATATTTACGGAACCGACGGGCGACTGATTGCCTCTTCGCGTTTCGAAATTTTTGAGCGCGGACTGGTGTCGTCGCGCATTAATGCCCGCGCCAACTACGAAGTTTATCAAAATTATTCCATTAATTATTTCCAGCCCGAGAACATTGGAAACCTATCGTACCTTTCGGCTTACCGGCCAATTATAAATAATTACGGCGATTATCTGGGGGTTATTAATTTGCCTTATTTTATCCGGCAAGACAATTACAGCCAGGAGATTTCAACCTTTATTGTTGCTTTCATCAACTTGTATGTGTTGCTGTTTTTGGCCAGTATTATTGCAGCAGTATTTATCGCCAATCAAATTACACGGCCGCTTGTTGTTATTCAGGAGAATCTGCAAAAAATGCAGTTGGGTAAACGTAACGAGCCCATTCAGTATAACCGAAAAGACGAAATTGGTAGTTTGGTGCGGGAATACAATAAAAAGGTTGATGAACTTGCAGTAAGTGCTGATTTGCTGGCACGCTCAGAAAGAGAATCAGCATGGCGCGAAATGGCCAAACAAATTGCACATGAGATTAAAAATCCGTTAACGCCAATGAAGTTGAACATTCAGTATTTGCAGCGTGCCAAAGGCAAAAACGAAGAATACAACGAGTTTGTTGAACGCGTAACATCAACACTTATCGAGCAGATTGACAATTTATCGAACATAGCAACAGAATTCTCGAATTTTGCTAAAATACCAACGGCACGCAACCAGGTTTTTTGTTTGGCCGAGCAGCTGAAAAAGTCCATCGATTTGTATGAGACTCACAGTGAAATTGATATTCGATTTGATTCAAACGGTTACGAAAACCTTGAAGTGAATGCTGACAGAGAGCAGTTGTCGAGGGCAATTATTAACCTGATTCGAAACTCCATTCAGGCCATTCCTGAGGAACGGAATGGAGAGATAAGAATTAAACTCGACAGGCGCCAGCACATGGCGGTAATTTCGGTAAAAGACAACGGAGCCGGTATTGATGAGGAGTTGCGCGATAAGTTGTTTAGTCCAAGTTTTACCACCAAAACCAGCGGAATGGGACTTGGCCTGTCGATTGTAAAAAATATTGTTGAAAATTTTGCCGGGAAAATCTGGTTTGAGACAGAGATGGGAAAAGGCACAACTTTTTACCTTGAAATTCCGGTATACAAACAAACTGAAAACAAATAAAAGGAGAAAATATGGTACCACTTTCATTTAAAGAAATAACAGAACGACTTAGAATAATAGAGTTTCCAAAAATTGATGTGGTAATTGGTATCGGAACGGGTGGTGTGCCCGCTGCAACAATGGTGGCCTATCATCTTGATGCCGAACTTTTGGTGATGACACTGAATTACCGCGATGAAGAAAATAATCCGCGATATACCGAACCCAAAGTACTGGAAAAAGCCAATTGGGATTTGGAGGGAAAACGTATTTTGCTGGTCGACGATGTTTCGGTATCGGGAAAAACCATGCAAGCGGCGCTAAGCCAGTTGAAAGGTTTACACGTAAAAACATGCGCAATGAAAGGAACAGCTGATTATGTATTGTTTCCCGAAATTAAAGACTGCGTAAAATGGCCGTGGAAACCCTGATTATTTTTGTGAAGTAATTTTATTGAAAGATGAAGTATAGCAAGTACCTAATTGTGTGTTGTTTGATTTGGTTGGTTGCATGTTCAACGCCAACATCAAAAGAAGATTACCTCAACAGGTTTGAACGTTTTGTAGACCGGGTTGAAAACAACCATGAAAAATATGGGAAAAAAGACTGGGAGTGGGCCGATGCTAAGTTCGAAAAATATAACTCGAAGTGGTACCTTGAATATAGTGAGGACTTTACGCTGGAAGACCAGCTAAAAATTAAGGGACTGATCATAAAATATCATGCCTTGAAAAACAAAGAAAGCGTTGGTGATATGCTTCGCAATTTGTTTAAAGATGATGTAAACAGAATTGGCGAAAAAGTGGAAAAATATATTGATGAGGATTTCGATGAAGATTTGGATAAAATAATTGACGGAGCCACAGAAATAGGAGATTCAGCCGTAAAAGTGATGGAAGATGCAGTTCGTATCCTGGATGAATCTTTCTAAAACACAAGACAAAATTTTATTCAATACAGCGCTCCATCAAATCTTTAGGAACCGATAAAAACAATGAAATGCTGGCATATGGCGCTCCTGTAACAGTCGATTTTATCAGGTAATCGGTATCAGGTCGTGGCAAGGTGCTTCCCGGTTTAAAGTTCGATTCAGTTACATTGAAATTAATATTATTCGAATAGCCAAACTTGGCTTCAACTCCAACCCATTTATTTACTTGTGTAATTATTCCAACCGTTGCATCAATGGTTGATTGGCGCAGTTGTATGCTTTCTGTCTCACTAAGCACAGTATCATCAACACGAACAGTGTAACTGGCTCCGGAAATTTCGGCATCGCACACCATGTAAAATCGTTTGTTAATACGTTTCCATGCTTTAAAACCCTGCGGCAAAAGAAGATCGAACCCAATGCCATTGGAGTAACGTTTTGAGTAATTGATAACCGGGTAAATTGCTGGATCGCCAAAAGTGTAGCCAAAATAAGCCCCGAAAGCATAATAGGTATTTATATCTTTTCGGGTGGCATAGCCAATGGCAAGCGACGATTTTAACAAATCGCCAAAGGTGAAATATTTATCGTCGTGAATATGAAAATCGCCTGCGAGACTCCAGCTGGTTTGCATCACAATCGAATGATTGTCTTTCAAATGAAACAAGCCTTTCATATCAACGCCCAATCGCCTAAGATTGCGGTTATTCAACCCAACATACATGGGGTAGTCTCCGGGTTTTATATCTTCAAAATAAAACTCCTCGTTAACGTATCGGATTCCACCGGTAAGTTTTACACGTTGTTTATTTATAATCGGAAATTTGAGGCGGGCCGTTACTGTTCTGTTTCCGGTAATTTCGGCCGAACCATCACCAATTTGTGGCAGTTCAGATGTTGACGAAATGTTGTACTGAAAAGGGCCTTCCATCTTCAGATAAAGAAAACGCGTTGGCAGATTGTTTTCAAAATAGGGCGTCCAGTCTTCGCGCGAAATGGTGTCTTGCGCAAATCCTGTTATTGAAACAAAAATCAGTATTAATCCAAAAAAATATTTCACAAGCCTAATAACGTTTAATTGCTTTGTTTATTTTCTTAAAATGGTGGCTCCCAGGTTTTCTTTACCATTATTTTGTATCACACGCCAGCCTCGCTTTTGCAATTCGCGGGCAATATTTCGGTTTATAAAACCATGAGTTACTAAAATTGCCTGCTCGTTTTGTTCCGCTTTCTGTTCAATAAAAGAGCAAACTGCATCAACCCGCTCGCGTGCCTCCTGGAATGATTCGGTTCCCGGTTTTTCCAACCCCATTAGCCACATTGTTCGCGATATCGATGTCCAGATTTTATAAGGCAAAAACAATGGCAGCCAAATCATGTGCATTTCAAATTCGTTGAGATCGTCGAGCGAAACAATTGTTGCCGAATCGCCAAAAAGTTTCAACCCCGTTGCAATCGATCGTGATAATCCACTAATATAAATGGTGTCGGTAATTCGCTGAGGAATTTTGCTGAGAACTGTGTCGGCATTAAACTGGCTGATTGGAGCCGTATCGTATTCATCGCGCACGGCCGATGCTTTTTTTGCTCCCATCCAACCATGGCGCTCCAGCTTTACCTCGGCATGCCGAATCAGAATCACTTCCTGTGCCAATGTTTGCTGACCGCATACAGCGATTCCAAGAAAAAATATGAGTTGGATAAGTGTCTTCAAAACAAAAAGCTAAAGTTAAATTGAACTAACGTTTCTTCACGGCTTTTGTTTAGGGTGGTAGTTATGATGGCCATTTTAAACGGCGACACCCAAAAACCTCCGCCATAACCGTTGTGCCATTTCGATGAATTTTCGCCATCGAGCCAAACGCGGCCCACATCGTTAAAAAAGAGAACGCCGAGTTCTCCGGTAAGCAGGTAATTTTTAAAATCGATAAGTTTAAATCGTATTTCCGAGTTTAAGTAGGCACTTGCATCGCCGTAAAAGCGTGTTTTCCGAAAACCCCGAAGATTTGTTTTTCCATCCAGGATTGCGGCATCATGAAAAAAGTAATCGCCAAATATTTTTTCACCACCTGCACGGAATGCAAAAACGGTTCGTGGATATTTTGTAAAACTTAATAACGCCGATGTCGATCCTTCCAGTTTGGTGAAATTGGATTCCTCGCCTTGAATATTTAGGTAGCGTTTGGCCGAGGTATTAAAAGTAAATCCTCGTGTTGGCCTGAAATCTTTATTTAAATTCTGGTACTCGTAATATGCTCCAAAAACGGCATAATGTATTTGGCCAAGATTTTCAGGAGTAAGGCCATTTTCTCCAAAATTGGCGATAAACTTATTTTCTTCTTCTTTTGTGTCGTTGAGTTTCCATTGTGCCAATACTCCTATTTTGTGCTCGTTAACCGGATGGTCTTTGTGTTCGTCTTCCTCGTTGTAACGTGCCCAAACTGATTCGCCAAACCTTTTCTGTATGGCCAGTTGAGCAATAATCCGTCGTTGTTTTACCTTAAAATAATCGCTGTTAAAACCACTGTTGGTGTATGTTGAGTTGTTACCAAAACCAAAAAAGTTGGTTGTAAAGTTCTCGGTACTTGCATCAATTCCAAACAGGGCATCTAAACCATTGTTGGTAGACAGCGATTCGTATTGTGCCTTTAAAATAAGCGATGAATTTACCAGCGAGTAATCACCCAAAACTGAGGTTCTGTTATCGCGCCTGAACTTTTGTTTGTACCACGACCGTCCGTAGCCGAGATAAATACCATCATCGGCATTGTAACCACCACTGGCCAGTGGCATTCCTACATCGCGTTTAAAATACTTCCGGTCGTAATCATGAATAATTTTATTGTCGGTGAGTTTGGCATTTGTTCTCCCTTTGCCTTCAATTTCGGTACTTTTTTTCAGGTCGTAAACCAGTGTTTTGGCTTTTATCCCGCTTACTTTCGAGTTGTTAACCACCACATCTTTATCCTGCCCTCCAATTATCCTGATTATCGGTCCTTTGTTAACTTTTCCGCTAATTTCAAACTGGTCTTCTTCATCCAGCCCGTAACACACAACTTCATGTGTTTCGCTTGTTTTTATTGTACGTTCATAAATAAGTTTCCCTTTGCTTTCGTCCTTTTTTATGTGGTAAACAGTGATTTCTGTTTCTTCATCATTTTTTCGCTCAATTTCGAACAGATCTTTACGATCGGTTCCCGGAATATTTATTCTTTTAGCCTGGTACAGGTACAGCTCATGCGCCATTTCTTCCATGTACTTTTTTCGCTCGAGTAGAATTTTAGCAGTAGAATCGGCAACCAGCGGTTGAATTTCTTTGGGGAAAGTTGCCATGGCTTTGTTAATGGCTTCCGGAGTCATCCGTTTCATTAGCTCAGTATTTGCTTTTTGCCAGTCTTCCCATTCCATCTGATTAAGAAAAGTACGGTCGAAGTAGCGGGCATTAAATCCAAGTCCGACTACATTTTTTGTGCGCGGTTGAAAGTTTTGAAGTTTTGGTAATATAAAAGGTAACGATGCGATGCCAGGTAAAATTCCCTGGTTTACAAAAAATGTTTGATCGCGATCGCGCGGAATAGGTTTATAAATGGTTTTACCGTCTTCCTTAAATGAGGCCCAACGCCACTGGTCATCGTGGCGGTCCCAGTCGTTTATAAAAATATCAAGCAGGCGGGCACGCAAAACTGCCTGCTGATCCACCTGGTGATCTTCGCTTTTCGTAATTTCCTCAATTACATCGTCGGTTCCAATAATATCTTTCGAGTAGCCAAAACTTTTCAGGTCGCTTCTGTCGTTTGCAGGGCGTTCTTCAAACAAAAATAAACCACTGCGCATATCTTCGGTGTATTGCCTGAAAAGCGGATCTTGCGGAACATAAACAATTTCCGGATTGGTATGAAAAACACCTGCACTTTCGGCCAATGCTGCTGCCGGCAATGCTGCATAAGGATTTGATGCCGAAATCTGATCCTGAACAATATCCTTTGCAAATGTTTGTTTCATTTCATCGGGCAAAGCACCTTCAGCAAATTTTTCGAGCGAGCGTAAAACATATTGATGCTCTTCATCATTTTCTAACCGAACCGATTTGGTTTGTTGTCCTCCTCCTCGTTTTAATATTTTCAATCCACCCTTTTCTTTACTGATGTCGAACACACGCGCTTCAACGGGTGTTTCCCAAACTTCGCGGTAGTTTTTGCCCATCCATTTTTCATAACTTTTTGTGGCCCGGTATTGTTGGCTGGCAAAAGTGGTGTGGGTCGAATCTTTAAAAATGGCCTGACGTTTTGCGCTCAAATCCTCATCAGTTTCCGGTTTTAGCGTGTACAACAAGCGGCTGAAAACCGGTTTTTTCGTGCCACTTTCAAGTTCAAAAAAGTTGAGTGTAACATCGCCATTTTTATGAATGTCAATCCTTGAAATACCGGCTTCGCTACTTGCAAAATCTGCTTTCTTATTATTTGCAAAAGCTTGCTTAACCAACGATCCGCTTATTACCTGGTGAATGTTATCGGTTTTAATGTACTGAAGGCTGTTCTCGAGAGCCGATGCATAAATTACATTGGGAAAACCATGTAAAACAGCACGCATTTGCTGGCGCAGGTTTTTATAATCAGGATGCACCAAATCATTTTTTCCGCCTAGTGTATTTTTAAAAATTGTGTATGGAAACGCAGCAATACCGGCCGCAGTTGGCAGGTAACCACCGTGGGGCCCAACCGATTCTATTGGATGAAATCCGGCAACAATAACTGTTTTATTTTTATTTTGACGAAGCGCATCTTTCAGCCATACAAAAACATCCTCATCTTCTTCAATACCACATTTCCCGTAGCGGGTATCAAGATCAGTGAGCCACCAGTAGGTATCAATTAAAATTACGGTTAACTCGTTGCTTAACTGCACTTCGGTTGGTCCGGGGCATCCCCAGTCGTTGGTGTAAACTTCGTTGTCGGCAAATTTCTCACGAACTGCTTTCCGAACTTTTTTTGTATTCTTTTTTCCGTTGTGCCACTCGTCGGTTCCGTTAGCAAATAGTAAGGGAACATTTTCGTCTTGCATATCGGGGAAGAAATTAAATTGCAGCTCATCGTCGTTGGTGTTCGACTCGGAGTAATTGCCGAGGTAAACAAAAGCGTGTGGCTGGCTAATTTCTGTAAGATCAGTAATAAACCTGGTGAGCTCAGGATTTTTGGTAGTGGCCGTATTTCCGGCTAAAAACACACTGTAAGTTACATCGTTTTGCGCTGCAAGCGGTGAGTTGAAGCCTGCAACAAGGGCCCATAAAACAACGCTAATTTTAATCAGGTCTTTTATCATTAAAACAAGTTTATTGGTGTGCTTTGTAAAACACTAATTTACTACTTGCTAAAGGTCTCGATGAAGAGATTTGACAGATAACCGTTTAAAAAATAAAAGTTACCTGTATATTGTTGTTTACTTTGATTCAAAAGTAGTTATTTTTAACTTCTGTAAAATTGGAAGAGCTACTGTTTTCCCACGTAGCAGGTTCTGATTATTCAGAAATGAAAAAAATTAGCAGATGGAAATTGTTGAAGAAGTAAAGCGGTTTGCTATAAAATATTACGAAGAGAAGGTTTCGGCCCTGTTAAATTATCATTCAGTAGAGCATACCAGGTTGGTAGCCCAAGTGTCGGCAACTATTGCTGATGCTGAAGGTTTGGATGAACGCAATAAAAATATTGTGGTAGTGGCTGCCTGGTTTCATGATATTGGCCACGCAGTGTCGTTAAAAGACCACGAAGCAGAGGGCTGCAAGATTGCCCGCCAGTTTTTGGTTGACAAAGGAATGGATGACCATTTTATTGCCGAGGTTGAAAAGTGCATTGAGGCCACAAGAATGGGAGCACCGAAAAACTCATTACTTGAAGAAATAATTGGCGACGCAGACCACGCGCATGCCGGGATGGATAATTTTATGGAAATCTCGAATTTGTTGCGAAAAGAGATGTGCAATTTTGTTGAACGAAAATGCTCGAAACTCGATTACTGGGAACAAACTCTCGATTTTATTAAGGGAATAAAATTTCATACCAATTACGCCAAAACAACATTTGAACCGGTGCGTTTAGAGAATATTAAGAAAGTTAAAAAGCGCATTAAAAAACTGTTGGGAACCAAAACTGCTGAAGCACCAAAAACCAACAAAAAAAGTACTGCCCGGGGTATTGAAACCATGTTCAGGCTAACGGCACGCAACCAAATAAATTTGAGTTCGATAGCTGATAACAAAGCCAATATAATGCTAACCATTAACGCAGTGTTGGTTTCGGTATTGATGAGTACCAGTGCATTAACCTTGCGTACGAGCGAACAGAATTTTCTGATTCCAGGTATTATTTTAATTATTGGGTGCTTAATATCGCTGGTGTTTGCCATTCTTTCGGTTATACCAAAATACGGGTCGGGAAATTACAGCGATGACGACCTTAAAAACCGAAAGCTAAACTTGTTGTTTTTTGGTAACTTTTTTAATATGCCTTACCGGAAGTATGAAAAGGGTGTAAAAGAAATGATGGACGATTACGATTATTTGTACGGAACATTAACCAAAGATCAGTATAATTTGGGAAAAGTGTTGGCTAAAAAATATAAACTGTTGCGGTATTCCTACCATGTTTTTATGGTCAGTTTTGTGGTTGCGGTACTTACTTTTTTAATTCTGTATCTTTCAAAAATTTTGTAACACAATTTAATGCCAAAACTTGAAAGAACATATAAGGGATCGGTACGGCGTCATCAGTTGTTATTGTTGGTTTACACTTTAATTTACTGGAATATCGTTATTCGGTTTGCTATTTTTATTCGAATGCTTGGTGCCCGCGACGACCACATGGGCAACATGCTGTCAAAAGGAATGAGTTTTTTGGTTGATGAAATTTTATGGTCGTCACTGGTGATTTCGTTGTTTGCCACACTAAGCTGGTTTACACTTAATTTGGTGTATCCGCGTTTAGTCCGAAACTTTAAAATGAGGAAATTGGCCATTGGTGTTGTTTTTCTCGATATCATTATCTTTTTAGTTATCAGTATTCTTTTGGGAATCGTGCACTACAGCGTATCAAAAGATCTGAGTTTTTCCGAATCAGTATCGCACTTACCCCGGTTTTTATTCAACTCAACCATCCTTTTCTTTTTAATCGTATTGTTTGTTGGTGGCTATGTTTACCAATTAATAAACACACTTTTGCAGCAGGTTGGATATGCTCCGTTGGGCAAAATAATGATGGGGTATTACCAAAAACCGCGGGAAGAGGAATTGATTTTTATGTTTCTCGACTTGGAATCGTCAACAGCAGTGGCCGAAAAATTAGGGCACAAGAAATACAGTTATTTTATTCAGGATTGTTTTAAATGTGTGTCTAACTCGTTGTTGGCAACCCGCGGACGTGTTTATCAGTTTGTTGGCGATGAGGTAGTGGTATCGTGGGATGCCCGCCGAGAATCTTCGTATAAAGGTGCAGTTGATTTTTATTACCTGTATGAAAAAGCATTGAGTAAACGGCGCGAGTATTTTGAAAAAGAATATGGAATGATGCCTGTTTTTACTGCATCGTTAAATGTTGGAAAAGTAATGGCGGCAGAGGTTGGAGAGATTAAGCGCGAGTTGGCTTTTCATGGCGATGTGTTAAACACCGCTGCACGTATACAAAAACAATGCAAACGCTACAAAAAGAAAATTCTGGTTACCAGCGAGTTTGCAGTTAAACTGATAAAAAATACCAAAGAATACAAAATTGAATATGTTGACCTGATTAAGTTTTTTGGAAAGAAAAATTCGATTAAAATATACGAAGTCCATCCGGCCGAAGATTAGTTCGGCTGCATTCCAGGTATTGGTTTAATCATTTCACGAAGTAACTTTCGTTCAACCACTTCTTTACAGTTTATATTAGCTCCTGAAAACAGAAAACAATGGAAACAAGCATTATTGTTTGCACGCACAACGAAGAAAACACAATTTTCAATGTTGTGGCCTCGTGTTGCAAACATAACCCTGAAGCCGAGGTGATTGTAGTTGATGATGGATCGACCGACGGAACAGAAAACGTTCTGAAAACCCTGGCTGCTCATTATGAGTTCGAGTATTTAAAGCTGCCTGAAAACCATGGAAAGAGTTATGCAATGGCCTGTGGCGTAGAGTATGCCAGCAACGAAATAGTGTTGTTCATTAATGCCAACCTGGAACATCTGCGAAAAGAGCATTTTGCAGCCATGCTTAGTCCCATTCAAAACCACGAAGCCGATATGGTTATTGGTAATCCTGCCAGTTTTACAATTAACTATGGCGCAACTCCTTACGAAACGGCAATGGGCGAAAAAGCGATGCTTAAAGCCGATTTACTTCCCATTTTAAAAGATGTAAAAGAAATTTTTTTTGGTGTTGAAGCATTCCTCACGATCTATTATCAGGCCTTGGGGAAACGTGTTTGTTATCAGGCTTTAAGCGATTTGAAGAAAGTGAATGGCAAAGGCGAAAAGCAAAAAGAAAAGACGCTAAAAACAGGCGACAAAGAAATTGCCAATGCTCTTATCTCTAATTTCGACCTGATGATGAAACGCGTTCAAAACAATATCCAAAACTCTCAGAATTACACACAATCAACTATTTCAAGTGTACAATTACAATTAAATAAGTACATGAAGCATCTCCGGGAACGTATAACAAGTGTTGAAACGCTTTAGGGGCATTTCGCGGGTACATTTTATCATTCGGTGCACAAATCTAAATCTTTAGTAATCAGTACAATTAATTTTGCTACATGATTCGAGTGCAAAAACAAAAAAACGATATGAAAATTAAGAACATTATTCTCGTATTAGCTGCTGCTATAATCGCATTTTCAGGGTGCAAAAGTAGCACCGGAGAAGAGCCTCAGGCCGAAACAATTAAAAATGTGAAAATAGAAACCATTACCGACGCGGTTTCTCAAAACACAATAACATTTAACGGAAAGATTAAGGAGAAAAGCCTTACATCTTTGTCTTTTCGCGTTGGTGGTCCTTTGTTAAAACTAAATGCAAAACAGGGCGATTACGTGAAACAAGGCCAGGTAATTGCCGAGATCGACAAGCGCGATTATAAACTGCAGGTGGAAACTACCAAAGCACAGTTTGAGCAGACCGAAAGTGAATACTTGCGTTACAAACAACTGATCGAGCAAAACAAAATTCCTGAAAACACTTTTGAAAAAATTAAATCGGGATACCTGATGACAAAGACAGCTTACGAAAATGCACAAAACCAATTGCGCGACACCGAGCTGAAAGCACCGTTCTCAGGTTACATTTACGAGAAGTTTGTTGAAAACTATCAAACAGTAGGGGCAGGAACTCCAATTGTTTCTATTATTGATAACTCGCACCTCGAGGCAGTGGTTTCAGTATCAGAAAGTCAATTGCAACGTGTAAAAAGCGATAAAGAAAGTTATCTGAATGTTGCCAATGCAGGCATTCATCAACTTCCGGTAAAATTATTAAGTGTTAGCGAAAAGGCAATGCACGACGGATTGTACGAAGTGAAATTTTCGTTCAACAATAAAAATGATTTGGAAGTAGCTCCGGGAATGACTGCCGAAGTTACCGTTTATTGCGATGCACAGGAGAACCAACTTTCGGTTGCGGCATCGGCGGTATTTCACGAAAAAACAAGTACTTATGTTTGGATATACAATCCCTCAACAAGTAAAGTTGAAAAACGCACAGTTGACATTGCACTCGACGGACCCAAGGGCCGCGTTAACATCAAATCGGGTATAAGCAATGGCGAACAAGTTGTTACCGCCGGCGTACATTACCTGGTAGAAGGACAGAAAGTACAACCCATAAAAGAGCAATCAGTAACTAACATTGGAGGATTGTTGTAATGCTGGAGAAGTTACTGAATCAAAAAGCAATGATTTCCACCATACTGGTTGCAGTATTGCTCGGAGGTATAATTGCATACAACAACATAGGTAAACTTGAGGATGCCGAGATTCCGATTAAAGCAGCTACAGTTGTAACTGTTTACCAGGGAGCCACAGCACACGAGGTTGAGCTTGAAATAACCGATCCGCTTGAAAAAGCCATTCAGAAACTGGAGAATATCGATGAAATAAAATCTGTTTCTCGCCCCGGTTTGTCGCTTATTACCGTTTATATTCAATCTACGGTTAAAACACCACAGTTGCCACAACTTTGGGATCATCTTCGCCGAAAGGTTAACGATGCAAAAGGTTCGCTGCCGGCGGGAGCAATGGAACCAATTGTAAACGATGATTTTGCCGATGTTTATGGTATTTTATATGCTATTACAGCTGACGGTTATTCGCATCACGAGTTGGTAAAATACACCGAATATATAGAACGTGAATTGTTAAGTGTAAATGGTGTACGTCGTTCGCAAGTTTTTGGCGAGCAAACCGAAACCGTTGATGTGGTTTTCTCGCCTGAAAAGCTGGCCGGATTAAGTATTAATCCCATGTATATTGCTGCCGCCATTCAAAACGAAACGGCAATTATTAATCCCGGTTCTATTGTAACCGGCGACGAGTCGATTCGTGTTGGAGTTGGAAAAAAAATATCATCAATTGAAGAAATTGAAAATCTTCTGATTCAGGTTCCCGGAGGAGGAAATTTTCGTTTAGGAGATATTGCAACAATTGAAAGGTCGTATCTCGAGCCAAAAAACGAGGCACTTTTTTACAACGATAAAGCCGGATTAACACTGGGCTTGTCGAACGAAAGCGGAATTAATGTTG
Organism: uncultured Draconibacterium sp.; assembly: GCF_963676815.1. Taxonomy (NCBI): domain Bacteria; kingdom Pseudomonadati; phylum Bacteroidota; class Bacteroidia; order Marinilabiliales; family Prolixibacteraceae; genus Draconibacterium; species uncultured Draconibacterium sp. The sequence goes on along the minus strand of NZ_OY781365.1, from coordinate 1,477,165 downwards.
TAAAACTGGGTGAGCGACTGGATGAAAAACTGGCAGAAATTCAGAAAGAATTGCCGGTTGGAATTGAGATTAACCAGGTTTACTACCAGCCCGACCGCGTTGATGATGCTGTAAAAGATTTTATGCTGAACCTTGCCATGTCGGTGGGTATTGTAATTGTGGTGTTAATGTTTGCTATGGGATACCGTTCAGGACTGCTCATCTCAAGTGGTTTAATTTTTACGATTATGGGAACCCTGATCGTAATGATGGCTATTGGGCTTCCGTTACATCGTGTAACGCTGGCAGCCATTATTCTGGCTATGGGAATGTTGGTTGACAACGCCATTGTTGTTGCCGATGGAATTTTGGTCGACCTGAAATCGGGGATGGACAGAAGCAAAGCCTTTGTAAATACAGCGCAAAAAACAGCATTACCGCTGCTTGGTGCAACGGCTGTTGCCATTTTGGCCTTTTTACCTTTGCGCATGTCGCCCAACGAAGCCGGCGAATTCCTGGCCTCGTTGTTTACGGTGCTTATTATTTCGCTTACCTTAAGCTGGATATTTGCCATGATTCAAACACCATTCAATGCCAAATATTTTTACCGTAAAGAACGTCCGAAAGGAGAGCATGCCGAAACTTATGATACCGGACTTTATAAGTTGTTTGGCAAATCTTTAAAATGGGCAATACGCAATAAATACATGTTTGCATTGGGTTCGTTTGCCGTTCTGATTTTTGCATTCTGGTCCTTCCGTTTTGTAAAGGTCGACTTCATGTCGAAAATTGATTACGACCAATTTTTTATCGAATATAAATTGCCACAAGGGGCAGATATTGAGGCTGTTGAAAAAGACCTGAATCAAATTCAAAAGGATATTCTTGATATCGAAGGCATTAAGTCTGTTACTGCTTCGTTAGGGCGTCCGCCGGCTCGTTACCTGTTAATGCGACATATGGAAAACGGTGGCTCAAATTATGGCGACCTGATTGTGGAAACTGACAATACTGATAGGGTGGCTGAAGTTATTCCTGAAATTGAACACTACCTGAGTACCAATTACCCGGATGCTTTTTTTAGGGTGATGGAATATGGTGCAGCCTTTTCTGATGCTGATATTGAAGCACAGTTTACCGGGCCTGATCCGGCTGTATTAAAAGAATTAGCCAATCAGGCTAAAAAGATATTTTTAGACGAGCCGTCTGCCATTCATGTTACCGACGATTGGAAAAATCAAACAAAAAAAATTGTTCCCGTTTACTCGGTTGAACGTGCGCAACCATTGGGTTTGTCGCGTGCCGACATGGGGAATTCAATTTTAGTAGCTACCAACGGTCGTCCGATTGGAGCCATTTACGAAGGCGATAAAATGATGCCAATTGTGTTGCGAACTGATAACGAAGTGGCTGAAAATGTGGAGCAATTACTGAATATTCCGGTTTGGGGCCAACAAAGTCGCACCAGTGTTCCTCTTTCGCAAATTGTTGATACGTTGAAAGTAACATGGGATTACGAACTTGTACATCGTTTGGATAACAAACGGGCCATTAAAGCACAGTGCGATGCTGCCGAGGGCTATACCGCTGCCGAGGTTCAGGCAAAATTTCAGGATAAAGTGGAAGCCATTGACTTGCCCAAAGGTTACGAGTTAACCTGGGAAGGAGCTACAGCGCGATCGGGCGAGGCAAACAGTGCGCTGTTTATGTTTTTGCCTTTGGCAATTGGGCTAATGGCCATTATTATCATTGGCTTATTTAATAACCTGAAGCAGCCAATAATAATTTTCCTTGTGGTGCCATTTGCGTTTGTAGGTATTGTGCTGGGACTGGCAACCACAGGAGTTTACCTTACTTTTGCCGGAATTATCGGTGCCCTGGGATTAATTGGTATGATGATTAAAAATGCAGTGGTTCTGCTTGATGAAATCAACCGCAATATCAGGGAAGGAAAAGATAGGCTGAAAGCTACTATTGATGCAGCATTATCGCGTTTGCGCCCGGTAATGATGGCTTCGTTAACAACCATTTTAGGAATGGCGCCGCTGATTACCGATTCGATGTTTAACTCAACGGCCATCGTAATCATGTTTGGTTTAGCCATTGGCTCAGTTATCACACTTGTTGTTGTGCCGGTACTTTACACTGTTTTGTATCGGGTTGACGGCAATAAATTAAATGCAATAAAAGAAGCATAATATAATTATGCAGTTTAGATAGAGAGTAGAAAAAGCTGCCTCGGTTTTGTCGGCGGGACGACAATTTCGAACCTTTTTGGTTAGAAGAATCGAGGCTAACTTTTTTTTAAAATCTGAATTCAATCTAAAAAGATAAAAAGGAATGAATCAATCAATAAAATATATAACCGGCATAGCTGTTTTTTTGCTGATGGCATTTAGCGGTTATTCACAAACAGTGATGACACTGGAAGATTGCCGCGAACAGGCAGTGGCTTTCAATAAAGAATTAAAAAATGCGGCCTTGCAAAACCGCGAAGCGCTGGTGAATCAAGAAGTGGCCAGAACGGCTTATCTACCCTCCGTTGGTTTTTCGTCATCATTAATGCATCGCCCGGGAATGGATGCGATTAACATGCCGGGTTATTTTTTGCCAACGGCCGATAGTGAAGATGCTGCTATGAATGGAGATTTTTCAGGAACCAGCGATGTTTGGAACCCGGGAATAAATATTGATTTGGGTAGTTTAACGCTTATAAATAGTGGTTTCGAAGTGAATCAGGCAATTTATGCCGGTGGAAAAATACGCTACTCAAACCAGCAGGCAGATGCAGGAGTTTCAATTGCCGAAATGGCTTTAAACATGAAATACTCGGAAGTGATTGAAGAAACTGACCGAGCTTTTTGGCAGGTGGCAACCGTTGAAGAGAATATTATTATTGCCGGGGAGTACATAAAAATGCTTACAGAACTGGAAGAGCAAATGACGGCCATGTACGAAGTTGGACTTCAACCGGCAAGTGAAAAGTTGCGGGTAACTGTGCAAAAAAACGAAGCCGAATTAAATTTACTGAAAGCACGTAACGGTTTAAAAGTTGCCAAAATGTATCTAAATCAGATTTTGGGGCAACCCTTGGACACCGAAATTCAAATTAGCCACGAAACTGATGACAAGGTAAAATTATTTAACCTGGAAGATGGATTAGTGCAGGCCACCAACAACCGAAATGAATTGAAGATTCTGGAAAAACAAAAAGAGATTTCGGAGTTAGATGCCAAAATTACTCGTGCTGATTATTTACCAACCGTGGGAGTAAGTGCGCAATACACCAGTTACTGGGTAAAAGATTTGTATGAGGAAATTGATTTTCAGCCCATGTTGGCAGCACAGGTTTCTATCCCGATTTTTCAGTGGGGGCAGGGCAAAAAGAAACAACGGGCAGCCCAGTTAAAAGTGCAACAGGCCGAAACCGATTTGCAACATACAAATGATTTGATTAATCTTGAAGTGATGCAGGTAAAGGTACAGGTTGAAGAAGCCTTCGAATCCATTCGGTTGGCACAAAAAAGTGTTGACGAGGCCGAGGAAAGTATGGAAGAAACCGAGGCAAGTTTTGAGGTTGGTTTAAATACTACCACCGATATGTTGAATGCGCAGGCACAATGGGTGCAGGCAAAAGCACAGTTAACACAAACCATTGCCAATTTTGAGGTGCTGAAAACCAAATGGCAAAGTGTTACCGGTAACCTTTATATGCCCGAAGAAGAAAAATAGAGTATTGTTTGAACGACGATGAAATGTTTGGAGTTACATAGCAAGAAAAAGCAAAACCTGGCAATGAGGCTGCCCAGTTACGAGCCACTAAGTATATTAGGGCGCTTTGCTATCATAAGTGTGATTGCTGTACTTGTGCTGCACTTTATTTCGTATGTTACCCGAATACCGGAAGAATTGCAGGTTAAAATACCGCCAATTATTTATGTGGTAGTTATCCTGGCTTTTAATGTAGCTGCCGAATTACAAATAATCCTCGATAATATACTGGAGCGGTTTCTGCCGGTTCCTAAAAAAATAAAACTGCGGCTATTTCTGCAAATCAGCGTCGGGATATTATTTCTGTATGTCGCGCATCGTGGCATTATGTATTTTGTCGAACCAAAACTAACACTTCAAGATTCGCGCTCGGGTGTTATAATGGGAATGGTTACCGGTTTGGTTTTTGTTCAAATGGTGGCCAATTCGTTAACCATTGCACGTTTTACGCAAAAGTGGTTCGATTCGCAGGAACAAATTGCAGAAATGAAACGCGAAAAACTGCGAATGGATTACAATTCGTTGCAAGACCAGTTGAATCCACATTTTCTGTTTAACAACCTGAGTGTATTAAAATCGTTAATCATATACGATCCGGATGTGGCAGTTGAGTTTACCGAAAACTTTACCGATGTGTATAGGTATGTTTTGCAGAGTAAAGATAAACGCCTCGTGAAACTGGGTGAGGAACTTGATTTTATGAAAGCCTATTGTGCCCTGCATAAAGAGCGCCTTGGCGAAGGAATTAATGTTGATTCGCTTGTGCCTACCGATGTTTTCGACAAAGAAATTGCTCCGTTAACCGGGCAGTTGCTAATAGAAAACGCCATTAAACACAACATTACAAGTCGCGAAACGCCGTTGGAAATAAAACTCTTTGTTGAGGATGATTGCCTGGTGGTTTCGAATAATTTGAACCGAAGAGACGCTTCTTATTCTACAAAAACAGGATTGAGAAACCTGGTAAAACGATACGAAATATTAACAGAAAAAGAAATTGTTGTTCAGTACGACGAAAAACGTTTCGAGGTGAAAGTGCCTCTTTTGTAGTTGTTTTGTGCGACATGGATTACAGTAGAATAAAAGAATATAGCAGATATTGCAGTAGTATAAAATACACGAAAATATTGCCGAGTTGAATTAAAAATGCAGATTGTGAGAGTTATTATTGTTGAAGATGAATTGCACAACTACCGTTTGCTAAGGGGAATGGTTGAGAAACTGCGGCCCGATTGGCAAATTGTTGATTGGTTTGAAAGTGTGAAAAGTACGGTTACCTGGCTGAAAAGTAATCCGGCACCCGACTTGATTTTTATGGATATTCAGTTAACCGATGGTATTAGTTTCTCGATATTCGACCAGGTGAATGTTGAAAGTATGGTAATTTTTACAACAGCTTACGACGAATTTGCTCTGCGCGCTTTTCAGGTAAACAGCATCGATTATTTACTAAAACCGATGAAAGAAGAAAAGCTTCGTTTGGCCATTGAAAAGTTTGAACACATGATTTCGGTACCGAACGAAACCCCGGCGGCAGCGCCCGATTATAAAGAGCTGCTTCAGGCCATCTCTTCAGGAGAAAAGAAATACCGAAAGCGTTTTCTGATAAGTGGAGCAACATCGTATTTTAAACTCGACGTTGAGGATGTGGCATGGTTTTATACCGAAAACCGGGTAACTACAGCAGTAACGTTTCAGGGCAAAGAGCATGTAATTGATTTAACTATTGAAAAGCTGGAGGAACAGCTTGATCCTGAATTATTTTTTCGAACCAACCGGAGTTCGATTGTGCACATTGATGCTATACGAAAATTTGAAAACCATTTTGGAGGCAAATTAATTTTGCGGTTAATTCCGCCATTTGATGAGCCCATTACGATTAGCCGCTTAAAAGCTACCGAGTTCAAAGAATGGGTTGGGAAATAACTAAAATGCAGGTACTATCTGTAAGATTATAATATATTTGTCAGTTAAACTAGCGTAAGAATGAAGAACAGAGACCAGTTATACCAGGAAGCGATTGCAATGATTGAAGATGCTACACCTCAGAAAGAGAGTATTTTATATCATAATATTTACTCATTACAAACCAAAGGTGGTTATCCATTTTCATCAAAAAAAGATGTGCACGAATTGGTTAATTTCTTAAATTCATGCGATTAAAATAAACAGGAGCCGGAATTATTGTCTTGTTTTGGCCCGGGTTATTTTAATTTTAAGAAAAACAGAAATTAACTAAGCCATCGGGGCATGAAAAATTCAATCCTCACAACTTATTCTCTCGTAGCCATTATATTTTTTCTATTGGCTGCTTATCCTGTCTATCCTCAAGAAAATAATACATCGGACAAACCAAAAGTTGCTTTGGTTTTAAGCGGAGGTGGAGCCAAAGGACTTGCCCACATTGGTGTGCTAAAGGTTCTGGAAGAAGCCGGAATTACTCCTGATATTATTACCGGAACAAGTATGGGAAGCATTGTTGGAAGTTTGTATGCTGCAGGATACACAGCCGAAGACCTGACACAAATTAATTTAAATGCCAATTGGGATTTGTTGTTAACCGACAAAGAACGGTTGCGCAGCGTTGCAATGGATGAAAAACTGGAAACCAAAAAGTACCTGTTTGAAATTCCGATCAGGGAAAATAAAGTAAACCTACCTGCCGGACTGATAAACGGACAACACCTGGAAGCCTATTTCTCCGAACTGTTTTGGCCACTTACTGCCCACGAAGATTTTAATCAGCTGCCTATTCCTTTTCACTGCATGTCGGTTGATATGATTTCGGGAGAAACCATTGAGCACAGTTCCGGCGATTTAGTCCGTGCAATTCGGTCTAGTATGTCGATTCCAACCGTTTTTTCGCCCGTACAAATGGACTCGATGTTATTGGTTGACGGAGGTGTTGCCCGAAATTTCCCGGTTCAGGAAGCGATTAACATGGGGGCAGATATTATTATAGGTGTTTATGTCGGCTTCCAGAATGATATAACGGTTGACGATATAAATTCGATGACTGATATTTTACAACGATCGATAGCCTTGGGAGGAATAGTTGACGCACGGGAACAATTTCCTAAGTGCGATGTATTGATCATTCCTGATTTACACGATTACACAGCTGCCGATTTTGGGAAAGGTATGGAAATTCAACAAGCTGGGGAGGATGCCGCCCGCGAGCAATTTAACCAGCTAAAAGCACTTGCCCTAAAAAACAATCGAATTTTTGAGCCCGTTGAAAAAATTCAACAACCAAAAAGAATAAAATTGGCGGCCATAGAAATTGAAGGATTGCAATACCTGAATAAAAGCTTTGTTTTGTCAAAATCAGGATTGGAAGCAGGCGACTCGGTAAGCTACAAAGATATTGATGAAGCCATTGATTTTATGTACGGAACAAGGCACTTCGCCAAACTCACCTATTCGCTATATGAAATGGCCGAACCGGGTAGTTATAACCTATTGTTTAGCATTAAAGAAACGCCGCGGGCAATGGTAAAACTGGCTCCGAGATACGACGATGACTTAGGTGTGGGAATAACCACAAACTTTACCTTACGAAATATGATTGCCCCGGCAACACGTATGTTGTTTTCCGTTAACATTGCCGAAAATCCCGGAATGGAGATTAAACTGAATAAGTTTGTTGGAAAGAAACAAAGGCTTACAGATTATTTTTTTATGAATAGTTATAGCTATAAACTTCCGTTTTATAACGCCGGCAAAAGGCTGGGAAACTACAAACGTGGGTATTTTGACGGAGGATACGGGCTAGAGTATTTATTTGGCTTAAACCATCAGTTAGGTGGCAATGCTTTTTACAAATACAACCGTTTAACACCACGCCTCGATTTACAATCAATATATCCGGAGGCTGATTTTGATTACCTGAAATCACATGATTGGGGCTATCAGCTTTATTATCGGGTTAATACTACTGATGATCTTTATTTCCCGAAAAGAGGGATTAAGCTAAATATTAATTTTCAGCATATTTTATCGGCCAACAGCCAAATGGATTTAAAGACTTCAGAGCCGCGCGACTATTTAATTGGTGAAATAAATCATCGATATGCTACGCTGTCGGTTGATCATAACTGGTATAAAACTTTTGCAGATAAACTTACCTATAATTTTCAGGCTGGTGCAGGATTTAGCTCCAAAGAGTCGGGCGCAAATGGTCTTTATATGTTGGGCGGATCACAATTTGGCCCCAGTAAATTGCAGTTTAAAGACCTGGCCGGATTTAATTTTGCCGAAATTTATACCTACAACTATGCTTTGGCAAAATCGACACTAAGTTGGGAAGTAACAACCGGATTATACCTTACAACAAAAGTAAATGTGGCATCTATTGCCGATACTTACCAGGATTTATTCGACCATATAACAACACAGCCATTTGGTCATAATATTTGGGGCTATAGTTTTGGCTTAAAATACGATTCTTTGTTAGGACCAATTCAACTGCTGGTTTCACAAAATAATCAAGATAGCGAAACACGCTTTCATTTTAGTATCGGTTTCCCGTTTTAATTCATCTAAAAAAATAATAAGCATTGCGTAACGCTCTTATTAATTGTTGTTGTGTAACTACGACATATTCGACTGAATTTGGTATTTTCTGCAAAATCTTTATAATTTTAGTCCCTCTCAAAAAAATAACTCATTATTTTTAGAGTTCTAAATGAAATAAATTTTATACAGTATAACTAACTAAAGCAAGAATCATGAAGAATAGAAGAGAATTTCTGAGAATTTCTACGGCAGGTACAGTAGGTGTTTTGGCACTTGGAACTTATGCTTGCGGCTCGGGTGGAAAGAAACCTGTTGAGCAAGCAGCAGAGGTAGTAAAAGCAGCAACCGGAATGGGTGTTGGTCTTCAGCTGTACAGTATTCGCGATGCAATGGCAGCCGATGCAGCCGGTTCGTTGAAGAAAATTGCCGATATGGGATACAAATTTGTTGAAATGGCTTCGTATGCCGATGGTAAATTTTATGGCGTTGAGCCAAAAGAATTCCAAAAAATGGTAGAAGACAATGGAATGAAAGTGGTAAGTAGCCATACCAGTGTTGAAGCCGAAGGAATTACTACAGCAAGCGCTCAGAAAATGGCCGATGCACACGCCGAAATTGGTGTAGAATTTTGTGTTCAGCCTTGGATAGAAGAAAAAGACCGTAATATTGAAACCTACAAAAAAATGATTGCCGAGTGGAATAAAGTTGGTGAGATCATGAAAAATGTGGGTATTCAGTTTGGTTACCATAACCATAACTTCGAGTTTAAACCAACCGACGGAATGGTACCTTACTACGATGTATTCCTGAAAGAAATGGATGCCGATTTGATTACTATGGAATTGGATTGCTATTGGGCAATGAAAGCAGGTCAGGATCCTGTTGAGATGTTCAATAAATATCCGGGACGCTTCCAGCTGCTTCATTTTAAAGGCATGGGCGACGAGGTTGTTGAACCATTCTATACTGTAGACAAAGACGATATTGTTTCTGTTGGTGCCGGTGTTGCAGATTATAAACGAATTTACGATGCTCGTGAAACAGCTGGTATGAAATACTTCTTTGTTGAAGACGACAACCAGGGTAACGGAAAACCTTTTGAAGGTGTAGAAGCAAGTATCGATAATATTAATGCGAAGCTTTTTGTTTAAGCAAACAATATTTTCACTGAAAACCGGATTCATATGAATCCGGTTTTTTTGTGCTTGTTAATGTTATTTCATCCTAAAATTTTATCATTTCAGTAAAAGAACCACCAGCCATTATTAAAAAGCCATTACATTTGCATAAATGAATGAACGTTCATTTATTAATTCGAAGATATGGCACGAATTACAGATCAAACAAAAATTGACAGACTAAAACAGTCGACCATGAAACTGGTGGTTGATAATGGTTTTGGAGGAGCTTCGGTGGCATTGATTTCAACAGATGCACAAGTGGCATCAGGCTATTTTTATATGCATTACAAAGGTAAGTACGAGCTGGTAAATACCATTTTACAAGAGGTTTACAGCGAAGTGTTCGGCTTTTTTGAAACCTTAATAGTACCTGAAAAACCAGTTTTTGAAACTATTGAAAACCTGATTCGTCATTTTGTGCAGTATGCTAATGAACAGCCCATCCGGGTGAAGTTTTTATACGTGCTAACCAACGATTATACATTTATAATCGATCAGGAAATTCATGAAAATACCTTAACGTTAATCGACAAGTTGCTGCAGATTGGCCGGTCAAACGATACGTTTGATAACGAGCTAACAGTTAGTGATTTGTATTTGGTTTTAGTGCTGCTCACCATTCAGTTTATCAATCAAAAATATAAACACGGTCATCAGGAAACAATTACCGAATCAGATATTCAGCATTTGTTAAAGATGATTTTTAAGTTCTTGAAATAAGAAAACAATAAAATACAGCTTACAATACCAGAAATGAAAACAATTAAACAACAGAAAACAGTTTTATTATTCTTGCTGCTGTTGGTAGTGGGAATAACGGTTCACGGGCAGCCACAGGACCAATTGTTGTCATTCGATCAGGCCATGCAAATTATGCTGGAACAAAATCCGGCACTGTTACGCCAAAAAGAAGAGATCAGGCAGAAAGAATTCGAGATCAAGTCGAAAAGAGGAATGCGTTTGCCGCAGGTTTCGCTGAATGCAACCGCCGTGGCAATGTCCGATCCCTTGCATCTTGATTTAACTCCTGTAGGTGAAGCCATTAGTCCCTTGTACGAAACACTTGGTAATTACGGTGTTTTTAGTGGTGTGCCAAATCCCGATCCGGCAACCAATGCGATGTATCCTTATTTGAGTGACGACATGAGTACGCAAATCGTACGTCAGCAATTACTTGAAGGAGGCGAAGAGATTGCAGCCCACGACTGGGATGAAATTATCCAGGAAAAGAATTTTGCATTGCTGACAGCGAGTTTTGCGATGCCAATTTATGCCGGAAGCAAAATTAATGGAGCGAACCAGGCTGCCGAGGTAAACCTGGGTATTAGCCAGCAGGAATTGCGTCATGCTGAAGGTGTTCTGCTCACGGAGCTGGTTACGCGTTATTATGGGCTTGCCCTCGGATTGCAGGTGGAAAAACTTCGTAAAGAAATGCTGAAAAGTATGGAGAGCCACTACAACGATGCAAAAAAATTATTCGATAACGGAATGATTGCAAAAGTTGAATTACTGCATGCCGAGGTGGCAAAAAGTGAGGCAGAACGCGAAGTGAAGCAGGCAGTTCGGAATGTTGAAATATTACGTACCGGCTTAAAAGCAACATTGGCTACCGATTCGATCGGGCAGGTTATTCCGGCTAATAATTTGTTTATCAATAACGAATTAACCGGACTGGCTGCATGGCTTGATCGGGCCAAAGAGTTAAATCCTCAACTGAAACAGATACAAGGGAAAAAGGAGCTTGTTGAGATAAAACACCGGGTAGAAAAAAACGAATATTTACCAACTATTGCAGCAATGGGAAATTACAACATTGCCGATAAAAACTTTTCTCCTTACATGCCCGAATGGGAGCTTGGTATTGGAATGAAGTGGAATTTGTTTGAGGGAATGAGTCGCAAAAACAACATTTTGGCCAGCGAAACTTTGCACAACCAGGTTGAATACGCGGAGCAAAAAGCCAACAACGATTTGGAAGCGTATTTGGTAAAACTTTACAACGAATTGCAAATGCAAATGGAGCAAAAAACCGAATTGGAAACAACGCTTGAGTTGGCAAACGAATACCGCCAAAGTACCGAGACAGCCTTTAACGAAGGATTTGCAACTTCTACCGATGTGGTTGAGGCCACCACAAAAGTATTGCAAGTAAAAACATTACGCCTTAGTGTTTTATACAATTACGATGTTGGTTTGGCGAATTTCCTTCAAACAGCGGGTGTTCCCGAACAATACATCGATTTCTCAAGTGGAGATAATACTGTAACCGAATCACTTTAAAAACAAAAGCAAAAACAGAGGATATGAATAAGAAGACGTTAAGCTCAATAATTGTACTTGTAGCTATCGTAGCATTTATAGTGTACACATTTATTGTTGTAACCAAACCCGAGCCTGTAATTCTGCAAGGAGAGGTTGAGGCTCAGCAATACAATATTGCCTCAAAAGTTCCCGGCAGAATACAGAAAGTTGCTGTTGACCGTGGACAGAAAGTTAAAAAGGGCGACTTTATTTTTTCAATTGATAGCCCCGAGATTAATGCCAAACTGGCTAATGCAAATGCCGCCCGCACAGCAGCAAGCGCACAAAGCCGCAAAGCACAAAACGGAGCACAGCAAGAGGATATTACCGCAGCCTACAGTACATATGTAAAAGCCGAGGCAGCTGCCCAGTTTGCAGAAAAGACATTTGCACGCATTCAGAATTTATTCGATGAAGGAGTGGTGCCGGCACAAAAACGCGACGAGGTTGAGACACAAATGAAAGCCGCCCGCGAAACAGCAAATGCGGCGAAAGCCATTTGGCAGAAAGCTGAAAAGGGTGCCCGCGACGAAGATAAAGAGGCAGCTGCTGCAATGGTAAAACGTGCCGATGCTGCCATTGCCGAAGTGGAAGCTTACCTGGAAGAAACAACAATTAACGCTATTGCGGACGGTGAAGTGTCGGGAGTAAATGTTGAAGAAGGAGAATTGGTTGCAACCGGTTTCCCGGTAGTAACTATTCTCGATCTCGATGATATTTGGGTAACACTTTACATCCGCGAAGATTATATGACTTATTTTAAAATGGGAAGTGTGTTTGAAGCCGTTATTCCCGGTCTTGATGGACAGGAGTTCGATTTTAAAGTGAAATACATTAGTCCATCCGCCGATTTTGCCCGTTGGAACGCAACCAAAACTTCGGGAGAGTTTGATCTAAAATCGTTTGAAATTGAGGCGCGTCCCGTGACCAAAATTGAAGGTTTGCGTCCCGGAATGACTGCCGTTGTTACCTTACCCGAAACAAAGTAAAATGGAGGGGAAAAAGAGACATCCTATTTTCGAAGTAATGGTTCGTGAGGCCAGGCGGATTCAGCAAAATCCGGCCTATCGGTTTCTGCTTTTATTCGGGCCGATCATGGGTATTCTGCTGCTCTTTTTTATTTTTCAGCAAGGAGCGACAAAACGATTGCCGATTGCTTTGGTCGATCAGGATAATTCATCACTTTCCGTAAAAGTAGGAAATGCTTTAAACGCCTCGCCAGATGTAGAGATTGTTGCCGGGGCACCGGATATGTTTCAGGCGCAGGAATGGCTAAAACAAGGCCTTGTTCAGGCAATTGTAGTTTTGCCGAACGAGCTGGAGAAAAAAGTATTTCAGGGAGTTGAAGCACCGGTTCCGGTTTACATTAACGGAACAAATGTAACGGTTGCAGGTGTTGTGCAGCGTTCGGTATTAACCACGCTAAATACTTTATCGGCCGGAATTCAGATTAAAAAGCTGGCACTTAACGGTAACAATGCTCAAAAGGCTAAGGCACGGGTTGTTCCTGTGCAAATTCAAAAGCATGTTTTGTTCAATCCGTATACAAATTACGCCTACTTTCTTAATTCAGCAATGCTTTATTTCACCCTGTTTTTGTTTGCCTTTATGAGTTCGGTTTACACCTTTGGTAATGAACTGAAACGTGGAACCGGGTTAAGTTTGTTAGAGGCCGGAAACAACAGTGTGCGTATGGCAATTGTTGGGAAACTTTTTCCGTACACCGTTATTTATTCGGGTTTTGCAATGTTAATTGCTTATCTGCTATACGTGGTTGAATGCATGCCGTTGAACGGCAGCTTTGTCATTATTTTTTGCGGGCAGTTTATCACGATTCTCGCCTATCAAATGCTGGGTTTGATATTCGTTGCTGTAACCAAAAACCTGCGTTTGTCGCTGTCGGTCGGGAGTGCATATATAATGATGGGAATTACCTTTTCAGGACTCACTTTCCCGATTGAAGGAATGATGCCGTTTGTGAAAGTACTTACAGCCATTTTCCCCTTTACCTGGTGGGAGAAACTATTTATTTCACAATCGTTACGCGGTGCACCAATAAAAGAAGCCTTGCCGTATTTGTGTTACATTATCCTGTTTATGCTGTCGGGGATGGCTGCATTTAAACTGTATAAGAAGAGCTTGAACGATCCGAAATACTGGGGAAAACAATAGTAACTATGACGAAAGACAAGAATAAAATAAGCAGCTTCGAGTTAATGGCGATTCATTTTAAGAATGAATTGAAAGCTATTTTTTCGGATAGTGGGGCTGTGTTGATTTTGGTCGGGGCATTATTAATTTATCCATTGTTATATTCGTTCGGATATTTTAACGAAGTGCTGACCGATTTGCCAGTCGGAGTTGTGGATTTAGATCAAACAGCTACCAGCCGGAAATTCACAAACATGTTGGATGCTTCGCGCGAAGTGGAGGTTTCCTGTAATCCGCAAAGCCTGAAAGAGGCTGAAGAACTTTTTATGTCCAATAAAATTGATGGTGTTTTGCTTATCCCAAAAGGATTTCAGAAAAATGTATTGTCAACGAAGCAGGCCAATGTTGCTGTTTATGCCGATGGCAGTTACCTGTTAAAATACAAAACATTCTATACGGCGGCACAAACGGTGAATGCTTATTTTGGTGCAGGAGTGGGCGTGCAACATTATTTGGCCGAAGGGAAATCGTTACGACAGGCAAAAGTTTCGGCTAGTCCGTTAAGTATCCAAACGCACATGCTTTACATTCCTGCAGGATCATATGGTAGTTTTATTATGCCGGGATTAATCATTATCATCATTCAGCAAACCTTGCTTATCGGTATTGGAATTATGGGCGGTACTTTTTCCGAATCAAAAGCCTCCCCATTTAAGTTGCCGGAGAATAAACGCAGGCGCGAGATTGTTCCATTGATTTTTGGCAGGGTTGGAGCGTATTTGCTCATCTCTGCATTTAATATTTGCCTGGCAGTGATCATTATTCATCATTGGTTCAACTATCCCGACAAAGGGAATATGTTCGATGTGCTGATGTTATTATTTCCGTTCTTATTGTCGGTAATATTCTTAGGAATTGGTCTGTCAACATTCTTTAAACATCGCGAGTCGGCGATTGTATTTATGATGTTCTTGTCTCCGATCGCCTTATTTCTGAGTGGTATTTCGTGGCCGGTTTCGGCTATGCCCGATTGGTTGGTAGGTTTATCCAAAATCTTACCCGGAACAACGACTGTTCCTGCCTACTTGCGATTACGCACAATGGGCGTGGGAATTACAGAAGTTAAAACAGAGGTACTAAAGTTGTATATACAGGCCGGGAGTTATGCTTTTCTGACAATTGCCTATTTCTATATTCGGCTGTATGTTGGGAAAATAAGAAAGTGACAATTGACCCAATAAAATAGAATAAAAAAAAGCTTTGATCCAATCTCGGTCAAAGCTTTTTATTTAATTCAAAATTACTTTCAATTTTAGTTTCCTGGCTTTTTTGTAAAGCCGAATTGAATTTTCAGAAACCGAAGTTGGAATGTCGATTTTAACGTTCCATACCGGCCCTGTTTCTGTCAATTCCTGTTTCCCGTTTTTAAAATTCTCTTTCATCGTTTTCTGTGGCTTTTGTGCAATGTACGGAATTTTACAAATATTATGCCGAAAAACCTGGTGAGTTATCACCAGAACGTTGTGAACAGTAGTGTCTTACCTGTTCCGGATGGCTTACTTTACTGCTTTTATAGTATAGCCGCGCTTTTCAATGCTTTTTTCAATTTCATCGATTGATACGGCTGAAGCATTGTATGTAACAATGGCAGTTGAATCGGCGAGTGTCACTTTTACAGTTTCAATCCCATTTAGGGTGTTTACTCCTTTCTCTACCGAGGCCACGCAGGCATCGCAATGCAATCCGCCAATATCAATGGTGGCTTCAACAATTTGCTCCGGTTGTGCTACTTCTGCATTTTTTTGTGCTCCTGAATTACAGGCAACAAATCCTAAAAGGACAATTAGATAAAATAGTTTTTTCATGGTATTTTTAGTTTTTATTTAATAACGGGTGCAAGTATTTGTTTATTCTCTTCGCTTGCAGCCCCCATAACGGTTTTTACTTTGTTTCCCATAAATTTCGAGAATAGTCCCGAATTCAACATCGAAATATAGGTTTTTCCATCACGTTCGTATACTGCAACACGACACGGCATCAATGCTGAGACAACACGCTCGTGGTCGCTGCTTAAAATTTGGTAAGCATGATCCGGTTTACACAGTGAAAATACTTTTACCGGTTTCACTTCAAAACCATGTTTCTTCATAGTTGCCTGCAAATCATATAAATGCGGCATACTCCAGTCGTTGTCTTTTGCCGATTGTTCAATGGCTGCAACTGTTTCGTCAAAACCCAGTTTACTTTCGTTTACCACAAACATTTGTTTCGGTAGAATAACCACAATCATTATAATGGTTAAAAGAATTCCTACAATCAATCCGGTTAAAAACATAGTTAATCCTTTCATTCGTTTATAATCGTTTATTTTTAAGGCAACTCATGTAACTCGCATCATTGTACTCCTATGTTATAGAGGTACTTATTTGTATGCTCGTTTCATTATTAGTTTTATTAATTTAAACAAAGAAACAACAGACAGTAAACTTTTGTTTGATAGATTTGCTTGATTAGTGTTAAAGGGGTAAAATAAAAGGGAACCACTCAATTGAATGATTCCCTTAACTGTATATTGAAGTTAGTTTTAATATAATCCTTCTATTGACAGGTAACGTTCGCCATGATCGTACGAGAAGGTAAGAATTCTCGATCCTTTCGGCAGATCTTTAATTTTTTTGGCAACGGCTGCCAACGATGCACCCGATGAGATTCCAACAAACAAACCTTCTTCTCGTGCTGCTTTTTGTGCATACTCAAAAGCTTCGTCTTTACTGATTTCTACCGTTCCATCAAGCAGGTCGGTATTCAGGTTATTAGGAATAAAACCGGCACCAATTCCCTGAATTCCGTGTGGGCCAGGATCTTTACCTCCAATTACCGGGCTTGAATCCGGTTCAACAGCAAAAACTTTCAGGTTCGGGAATTTAGCTTTTAAAACCTCGGCTACTCCACTTATGTGCCCACCGGTTCCAACGCCGGTAATCAGGTAGTCAAAACCTTCAGGGAAATCATTTAGAATTTCCTGCGCAGTAAAATCACGGTGCACAGCAACGTTTGCCGGATTATTAAACTGTTGAGGAATCCAGGCATTGCCCAATTCACTGGCCAGTTCTTCAGCTTTCGCAATGGCACCTTTCATTCCTTTTTCTTTTGGTGTTAGCTCTAGCTCGGCACCAAATACTTTCAATGCTCTTCTTCTTTCCAGCGACATTGATTCCGGCATGGTAAGAATTAAACGGTAACCTTTTACAGCTGCTACCAGTGCCAATCCAATTCCTGTATTTCCCGATGTTGGTTCAATTATAACCGAACCTTCTTTCAGTATTCCTTTCTTTTCCGCATCCTCTACCATTGCGAGCGCAATACGGTCCTTAATACTACCTCCTGGATTTGTTTTTTCTACTTTCACCCAAACTTCGTAATCCTCCGGATAGAGGCGGTTAATTTTTACATGTGGCGTGTTGCCAATGGTTTCCAAAATGTTTTTTGCTTTCATCTGTTTTTAATTATTGAGTTATTTTCGGTAATTACTTACTAAACAAAAAAAAGGCCTTTCCGTTCATGGAAAGGCCTTGTATAATCTTGCAATCAAGTTCAATTTAATACACTACAACACCTTTCCCTTTTTGAAGGAAACAACAACACATCATCATATTGTTACCGGTGTTTTTCATAATGGGTGCAATATATGTAATTTTAATTGATTCTAAATAATAATCATGAAAAAAATCATGTTTTTCACTCGTTTGTTAAGAAAACTGCCCTATTTCGGTAGTTACCCTTTATAGCGAAGCCACTTAATCAGCTCTTTAATATTTACCTTTTTACCATACATTAGCAACCCGATGCGGTAAATTTTGGCAGCTGCCATTATGCATACAATGGTTGTAAGTATTAGCAAGCCCATTGAAAGTAACAGCTCCCAAATTGGCAGATCGTAGGGCACGCGGGCCATCATTGCAACCGGCGAGGTGAACGGAATTATCGAACACCAGAATGCCAGCGGTCCCTCAGGATTTTTAGCGATTGGAAACAGCAACATGATGGAAAGAATTAACGGGAAAGTTACCGGGAAAACCATTTGTTGCGAGTCTTCGTCGTTATCAACAGCGGCTCCAACCGAGCCTAGCAGCGCACTATATAACAGGTAGCCGCCAAGGAAATAGAATACAAAAGAAAACAGGATGAGCGGCAGATTTAAATTACCGATCATTTCCATTGCCTCAGTAACCTGGTTGGGTGCAGCCTGCGTTGCGGCCGGGTTAATCTGTCCCTGCGAGTCCATAATACTTTGTCCCATCTGTTGTGCTGTTTCTGGAGTAAATAAACTTTGTACCACTACCAAACCGATACCTCCCAATACAACCCAAATAGCAACCTGTGTTAAGCCAACCAAGGCGGTTCCTATAATTTTACCGGCCATTAGCTGGCTGGGTTTCACCGATGAAATGATTACCTCGATTATACGACTTTTCTTTTCCTCCATTACGCTGCGCATAACCATGGCGCCGTACATAAACACAAAGAAATAGATAAGCAGGCCCATGGCGTAACTGGCAATAAATGCCACGACCGACGAGCTTTTCTTTGTTTCGCCCGATTGTGAAACTTTTAGTGTGCTTAGTTTAACGCTGGTGCGTGTTTGACTTAGGCGTTCTTCCAAATCGGGAATACCCGATTCGGCAATCACTTTTTGTCGTTTGTCGTTTTCGATAAAGCGGCTAAGTTTGCGCTCAATCTGTTCAGTAAGTTCAAAAGGCAACTGTTTCTCCGAGAAAAGCTGCGCCTGATTGTTCGAGTAAATATCTGATGGAATGTATAGCAATCCGTAATAACCGCTACCTTTAATGTTGGTTTTCAGGGTTGAGAATTCTTCTTTCGGGATAAAATGATAGCTGGTTGTTCCTTCTTCGCTGAATTCGCCAAGAAATAAATTCGTTGCATCGTAAACGGCAATGGTGCGTTCTTCGGTATCGTCTTTTATCGAGAAATAAATTACCAGCCCGTAAACGCCTGCAATTAAAAACGGCATGAGGATGGTTAAAATGATGAACGATTTCTTTTTTACCCGTTTCAGGTATTCTTGTTTTAATATTAGTAATGTGTTGTTCATTGTGGCAAATTTAGTTTTTGTTCGACTCCTCAACAGCTTTAATAAATACATCGTTCATGCTTGGTATAAGCTCCTCGAACGCCAGTATTTCGGCTGCCGGCATAATGGCCTGCAACAATTCGTTATTCGAATTTCCGTTCAGGTACTGCACTTTTAGCGTGTTGGCTTTTTCCGACTCATCGTGGCTGATGATTTTATAATTGATACCTAATGCCTGGTCGATATTTTTAAATTCGCCCCGGTATTTAATGTCGAACATATTCGATTTATATTTCATTCGAATTTCGTCGGTTGGCCCGTCTTCAATCTTCTTCGATTTGTTGATGAGCGCAATGTGGTCGCACAATTCCTCTACCGACCCCATGTTGTGGGTAGAAAAAATAATAGTGGCACCTTCCGCTTTCAGGTTGAGGATCTCTTTTTTCAGCAGGTTGGCATTTATCGGGTCGAAACCGCTGAAAGGCTCGTCAAAGATCAGCAGTTTGGGTTGATGAACAACAGTGGTAATAAACTGCACTTTTTGCTGCATACCTTTCGATAGCTCTTCCACCTTTTTGTTCCACCAGGGCATAATATCAAATTTCTCAAACCATTGTTTCAGGTTTTTCGATGCATCGCGTTGCGACATTCCTTTTAACTGAGCAAGGTAAATGGCCTGCTCGCCAATCTTCATTTTTTTGTACAATCCGCGTTCTTCGGGTAGGTAGCCAATTTGCGAAATGTCTTTGCGGTTCATTTTTTCACCTTTCAGAAAGATCTCGCCACTGTCGGGGGCGGTAATCTGATTAATAATGCGGATGAGGGTGGTTTTGCCTGCGCCATTAGGACCAAGCAAACCAAAAATGCTTTGTTCTTTCACCGAAATGCTAACATCGGTTAAAGCCTGCGTGCTGGCAAAAACCTTGTTTACATTGCGCGCTTCGAATAATTCCATATTGATATTTATTGAATAGTAAGATTTAACCTGTGCAAATTACAGGTTTGGTTTTAAATAATCATAAAGTAAGTCTGAAAATACTGCCTTTTGAAATAAATATCGGCGAATGGAGTTTATTGAGGGATGAAGAATGGAATGTTGCTTATTGTTGGAACGCAGATGATGCTGATTTAGCAGATTTATGCTGAATAGATTTGGCTCGCAGATTCCGCGGATTTACGCAGAAAAGAAGTGATCCACGAATTACATTTATTTCGCGAATTGGGGTTTCGGTTTTTTGGAACGTTGATGACACAGATTTGACTGATTTACACTGCTTCTTTTTGCTTGCTGCTCTTTCATGCTTCATTTACAATGCAATTCTGCTATCATTTGCCCATTTATGCCGTGCCCGGATGAGGCTCACTGATAAATTCTACCCTAAACATTGCCACTGAAACCACTATTTCTTGAATATCAGACTAAATTCATTATTAACAAAGTCTATTTCAATAGTGAGAAAAGAGTTTGTATTTATAATAAAACCAATTCTAAATATTGAAATAGAATGTGAAATAAATACAAAAACTATTTCAGATAAACGAGAGCATTTAGATAATAGAACATAACATATTTCACGATATATAAGATAAAAGGATAGTAATATGTCAAGTCAAAATTGATCTTTTTGTCTTCAAAAATTGATGTTATAAGGGCCAGAATTGGAAAGAGGATTATATTCCAGCCTGAGTTATAGGGCAGAATTCTTCCTTAAACCAAAAGAAATGGCCTTGGATTGGGCAGCGGTAACCCTAAGGATGCCTTAAACTACGCGCGATACAGGCATTTTAGAAATGATGCTGAATACTTTCCTCCAAATAGGGATGATTTTTTGGTACCAGACTGGCTTTGGTAAGCGTAGTGCCAACCACCCACGAAAATAAACCTGCGTAACCGAGGAAAGTTCCGATTTCGAGCAGGCCAAACTTCGCTTCGTGAACCGTTGCCGGCCAGATAATGTAATAGAGTTCGGTGTATTGTCCGATCATCAACAGAATGATCACCGGAATCATAAATAGTTTGCTCCTTGAGCTTTTTCGTGGCATAAGTACCAGGAATGGAATTGCCCAGTTGATAACGATATTGGCAAAAAACAGGATTTTGTAAACGCCGTGCCAACGGTGCACAAAATACGATGTTTCTTCAGGAATATTACCGTACCAGATGAGCATGAATTCGGCAAAATTGAAGTAACCCCAAACAATACTCGACATAAAAATATAGCGGGTAAAATCGTGCAGGTGACTGTGGTTTAGCAGTGGGAATTTCCCTTGTTTCGCTAAAATAATTACGATCAATGCAATTATTGATGAGGCGTGCAGAACCCCTGCCATAAAGCTTCTTCCGGCAAACATGGTGCTGAACCAATGCGGCTCGAGCGACATCAGCATATCAACCGAAAACAGGCTGAACGAAAGCGCCAGCACAAAAATAAATATCTTGGAATAGAACTCTGATTTCTCGAAATACTGCATCCCGCCAACTTCATCTTCTTTTAACGAGAATTTGCGCAACACTTTCGACAGAATAATCCATGCAGCGAAAAATACAACTACCCGTGCAAAAAAGAACGGCACATTCAGGTAAGGCGATTTGTGCTGCAAAATATGATCGTGCGAAACAACTTCGTGGTGTGTCCATTCGAAAACCGAATGCATACCAAAATACAGGATCAGGAAGAATACCGCTGCAAACGGCAGATAGGCAACCATCGCTTCGGGCACACGTTTAAACATGGCCGACCAGCCCGATTGTGTAATGTACTGGATGGCGGCAAAAAAGGCGGCGCCAATAGCCAGCGACACAAAATAATAGTTGTTTAAAAGGTAGTTTGCCCAGGTGCGCTCGGCATCGAAAACAAAACCCAGTGCAAACGACACAACACCAACGGCCATTAGCCCGTAGGTGAGCATTTTAAACTTATTGGAAAGTGTTAATCGGTCTTCCATATCCGGTTATTTTTAGTTCTGTAACTCGTTTTTAATATACATTGCAATCTTCCAGCGGTCGTCAGGTTTGATCATCGAACCATGCTCTCCCATAATTCCGAAACCAACTGTAATCACATGGTAAATATCGGCTTCAGGATTGGCCATCATTTTTTCACTCAGTAAACTGGCCGGTGGGTAAGTGTATTTTTTGCTTACATACAATGATCCTTGCCCGTCGCCTTTTTCACCGTGGCATTGCATACAGTAAATACCATACATTCTTTCACCACGTTGCAGGTTTTCTTTGCTTGGCTCCAGATTGTTTACCAATGTGGCAGCAGCCAGCGCCCGGTCTTCATCGGTTTTCTCGTAAGCGTAAGGAACTGTCCCTCGCGGAATTGTTCCCGCAACAGGTGGTTGCATCGTTTTACCGTCGGCAAAATTTGGGTTGGGCGTGTAGCTCTCGTATGCCGGCGAGGTAACCATGTCATCGAAATACTGCCAGCCGGTGGTTCTACGGTTGTAATCGCACGATGCCAGAACGATGATTAATATTCCAAATAGTGCTATATATTTTAATTTCTTCATACCGATACGTTATTCAATTTTACCATGTTCTGTTAGGATCGAATTCAATGTCTCACTATCGTTTTTGGTTCCGTCCTCGTCAAAAACCATAACAAACTTATCGTCGGTAGCCCGCTCGTGAAATATCTCTGCTTTTTTACCGGGGAATACTTTCGCCCGTGCCGAAAAGGTAAAAAGCGTAAGCAACGTTATAGCGAGAATAGTAGCCACGATAGTAACCACAATAAACGACGGGAACGCATTAAACGGTTTCCCGCCATAGCGCAGTGGCCAGTCGATAACTGCGGCATAAGTAAGAAATCCGAGAATCCCAATTGCGGCAAACAATCCGTAAAAGAAAGCTGCGTGCGTAATGCGCGTTTTTATGGGCATCCCTTCCAATATTTCGTGCACCGGATACGGGGTGTAAACCTCAACCGGCATAACTCCTTTGTCTTTTAATTTTTCAAAGGCATCAACTAAAGTTGCTTCATCGTCAAAAACGCCAAGGATATATTTTTTACTCATGACTTTTTGCTTTTAGTTGTCCGTTATTTGGTTTGTCGAATTTTGCCACACTTTTTAATTCAGAAATGGCAATCATTGGAATGTAGCGGAAGAACAATAGTACGCCGGCCAAAAACATTCCGAGTGTACCGACAAAGAATCCTATTTCAACATAGGTTGGCGAGTAGTTGGCCCATGCGGCAGGAAGATAGTCGCGGCTAAGCGTGGTAACCACAATGTTAAAGCGCTCGAACCACATACCAATATTGATTATGATGGAAATGATGAATACGATCCACATACGTTTGCGTACTGCTTTAAACCAGAACAACTGCGGAATCACAGCGTTGGCCGTAAACATAGCCCAAAACTGGAAAGCATAATCACCAAACAAACGGTTTTTGAAAAACATATACGTTTCATATTCCGAAGCCGAATACCAGGCGATAAAAATCTCGGTCATATAGGCAGTTCCCATAATCAACGAAATAAATATCAGGATCCGGCAAACCGCGTCAACGTGTCGGTCGGTAATAAAATCATTCATATTGTATAAGCCGCGCATCGTAATAACGAGGGTGAGCACCATTGCAAATCCCGAGAAAATTGCTCCAATCACAAAGTATGGTGGGAAGATAGTGGTGTGCCATCCGGCTTGTACTGATACAGCAAAGTCTGTAGATACAATCGAGTGTACTGAAACTACCAATACTGCAGCAATTCCACCAAGTACAAAACTCAGTCCCTCAAAACGTAACCACTCACGGCTTGATCCGGTCCAGCCAAAAGCAAAAAATCCGTAAACGGCTTTTTTAATTTTCGACTTTGCCGTGTCGCGAATGGTTGCAAAATCAGGTACCATTCCAAAATACCAGAAACTTGCTGAAATAAGCAGATAGGCAGAAATAGCAACAAAGTCCCAGAAAAGAGGTGAGTTAAAATTCACCCAAAGCGGACCACGTGTATTCGGATAAGGGAAAATAAAGAAAAACAACCACGGGCGCCCCATGTGCAACAGCGGGAAAAGGCTGGCACAGAAAACGGCAACAACGGTCATCGCTTCTGCCGCACGGTTAATAGCAGTTCTCCATTTCTGCCGTAATATGAGCAGGAAAATGGAAAACGCGGTTCCGGCATGTCCGATACCAATCCACCAAACAAAGTTGATGATGGCCCAACCCCAGGCTACTGAGTTATTTACTCCCCAGGTACCAATTCCGGTTGAAACGGTGATGTATTTGCAATACAAACCAAATCCGAACATGCCTAAACTCACCAGCATGGCTGCATACCACCAAAGTGGCGTTTTGGCGTGGATGGGTGCTAATATCTCCTTCGAAATCTGACTAAACGATTTCTCGCCATCAATTAGCTTTCCCCTTACGGCTGAATTATACATAGGCGTTTATGCTTTTTTGTTTCTTACTTTAGTTAAATATCCTACCGAAGGCAGGGTGTGCAGTTCTTCCAGTAAATGGTAATTGCGCTCGTTTTTAAAGAGCTTGTTGATTTTGCTGTTCTCATTATTCAGATCGCCAAATACCAGCGCATCGGCCGGGCACGACTGAACACAGGCCGGCTGAACTTCTCCATCCTCCAGCATTCTTCCGGCGACTTTTGCTTCTGCCTTTTTCTCCTGAATACGCTGCACACAGAACGAACATTTTTCAACTACACCACGCGAGCGAACGGTAACGTCAGGATTAAGAACCATGCGCCCCAAATCGCTGTTTGATGCGTAATCGAACTCCGGATTTTGCACATACTGGAACCAGTTAAAACGACGCACTTTGTATGGGCAGTTGTTTACGCAATACTTGGTTCCTACGCAACGGTTGTAAGCCATTTGGTTCAATCCTTCTTCGCTGTGCGGCGTTGCCGAAACCGGGCAAACATTTTCGCACGGCGCATTATCGCAATGCTGACACATTACCGGCTGATGATATACATCCGGATTTTCGGCGTCGTTTGAGAAATAACGATCAACACGAATCCAGTGCATGATACGGCGGTTGCGCACCTGTTCTTTCCCGATTACCTGCACGTTGTTTTCGGCCTGGCACGAGATGGAACAGTTTCCACATCCCACACAACTTCCCAAATCAACGGCCATCGCCCAATGGTGTCCTTTAAATTCCTGCTCCGGATATAATGAAACGTGGTGTTCCAGATGCTCTTTACGAATTTCGTTTCCGGAAGCCGGATCGAGTTGCCATTTGTCGAAGTTTGTTTCGCGAACAATTGGCCGCCCTTCCATCGAATGGTGCGTTTGTGATAAAGCCAGTTCGAAAGTTTTTTCTGTTGTCTGCACAGCGGCACCACTTAACCAAAGTTGTTTGGCATTATTCTTAATCGATGTCAGTGCATACATATTTTTACCCACTCCGTCGCCAACTTTACCGGCAACTTCGCGGCCGTAACCCAATGCTATCGAAATGGTTTCAGGAGCTTGTCCGGGCTGCACAAAAACGGGCATTTCAATTCCGTTTATCGTAATCACCGATTCGTTCTGAACACCATTTTCTTCTGCCCATTTTACCGGCACTGCAGCAAAGTTATCCCAGCTAATTTTTGCAACCGGATCGGGTAATTCCTGTAACCACGGATTGTTGGCAGAACTCCCGTCTTTTAATGCCACACTCTGGTAGAAAACAACTTCCCATCCCTGAGATTGTTCTCCACCTAATTGTAAGGCATTTTCTAATCCATTTTCACTATAAACTAGTTCTTCAGAACTTATCTCGGTTTCGAAAACTCCTTTTTGCAAAACATCGTTCCAGAATAACCGGGAATCGGAATATTTTGATTGCACACCAGTGAAATTCTCTTCCCAGTTTGCTTTTAAAATTTCGTAATAATTAGGCTGCTCTTCACCGCCCCATTTTAGCAACGTTTCCTGAACTTGGCGGCTATCGAAGAGTTTTGAAATTGTAGGTTGCGACAAGCTGAAAAGACCTTTTTTAGGCTCCGCGTCGTTCCACGCTTCAAGGTAATGTGGTGCAGGGCACACCCAATGACAAGCTGCTGTTGTTTCATCTTTTCTGTCGGAAAACGAAACTGATAGTTCAGCGCCTGCAATCAATTCTTTTATTTCGTTTCCTTTCGGATGATTATAAACCGGGTTTACGCCCCAGCAGAGCACACCGGCAATTTCTTTATTTTTTAATCCGGCAATTACTTTTTCAAAATCGCCATCAATCGCCTGATGCGTATTTAATGGTCTGTTCAATAATATCGTTGAGCCGTAATTTCCCAGCAAATTGTTGATTGCATTCACGATCAGCTGGATATTTACATCGTTACTTCCCGAAACTACCAGCGATTTTCCTTCGTTGGCAATTAGGTCTTCTGCCAATCCTGTTATATCAACCGGGCTGCCGGGAGCTGCAATGGTCATAAAACCTTTTGCCTGCATCAACTGGTAATACAGCGCTGTTAATATCGTCTTCTCTTCCGATGGTTTTATCGGTACGCGCACATCGGCATTCGAACCGGTCAAAGTCATTCCCGACTCGAACTGATAATGACGGCTCATTTCATCGCCTTTATCCAGCACTTTTCTTCCGGCTGCATAACCTTTTGTATATTCAGTCGACGAAAGCCAGGTACCTAAAAAGTCGGCGCCAAAACTGGCTATTACTTTTGCCTGCTCGAAGCGATAATCAGGAATTATTGCAGCGTCAAAACTTTGTTGGTTGGCCTCTAAAATTCCACTGGCTGAAACGGCATCATATTTAACCCATTCAACATTTGGATACTTTTCCTGAAAGCTGGTAATTACTTTCCTAGTTGTTGGCGAGATTATACTTGAGGTGAGCAAAACAACTTTCTTGTTGTCGTTATTTAGTTGCTCCAATTTTCTGATTATGTAGCTGTCTACTTCCTCCCAGTTTGTTGCTTCGCCTCTTTTTAGGGGCGTTTTAAAACGGGCGTCATCATACAAATCCAAAACCGAAGCCTGCACCCGCGCCGAAGTACCTTTTTGCGAAACAGGTGACAAGTCGTTACCCTCAATTTTTATAGGGCGTCCATCGCGCACTTTCACTAAAACACTGCAATATTCGTTGGCTTCAAAATAGCTTGAGGCGTAATAGTTGGCCATTCCGGGAGTTACTTCCTCCGGTTTTACCAGGTAAGGAATTGCTTTGTCCACCGGCCGTTTACAGCTTGCAACAACCGCTGCGGTGGCAACACTAAATCCAAAAACCTTCAGAAAATCGCGACGTGATGAGCCGGAAGCCTTTTTTATTACGGCACGTTTGGCATCCAGTTCCAGTTTAATCTCGTTTTGTTTAAACTCTGCCGGATTATTTAACTCGTCTAAACTTCTCCAATATTTTGTCATAGTTTGTTTGATTCTGCTTTAAACTTGAATGATTAGTAATGGCAACGCATACAATCGTTAGCGCCCATGTCAGCTGCTGTTACCGAGTCGATAGCTCCGGATTTCATTTCTTCGTGCAATTTCACGTAATGTTCGTAATAGCCATTGTTCCCAAAATCTACTTCGGTGTCGCGGTGGCAGTTTACACACCAGCCCATCGACAGGTCGCTGTGTTGTTCCATAATATCCATCTCGTCTACCGGGCCATGACATTGCATGCAGTCGAGCTTGCCTGATCCAACGTGCACCGCATGACTAAAAAAGACATGATCGGGCAGGTTGTGAATTCGTTTCCACTCGATTGAATGACCATTTTCTGCGGCATCCACCACTTTCGAGATCTCAAATTTGCCACTGTTTGTTCCTTCACGAATCAAAATATGGCAATTCATACAAAGGTTGGTGGCCGGAATTCCTGCCGATTTACTTTGTTCGGCCGTTGTATGACAATACAAACAATCAATTCCGTTTTCGCCGGCATGCACTTTATGCGAGAATTTTATGGGTTGATCGGGCGCATAATTTTCCTGGCGGCCCAATTTTATGGCATCGGTAACAATCATTTTAACCTGCCAGCCAAAAGCACCCAGTAATATTATCAATGGAATGAATTTCAGTTTAATTTTTCGGATGAAGATCAGTTCAACAACTGCCCAGGTAATTAATAATCCTAAAAACAGAAAGAGAATAAGATTGTAATGTGTTGGTTTTGCCGGAGGAACACCGGTGTGCGCCAAATTGTCGAGATAAATTTTTACCGTTTTAAGGTCTTCTTCCTCAATATTGAAATTAACGTGCGATGCTTCCATTTTTACACCAACCGGATTGAGCACTGAAGCCTGAAACGTTTCAAAATCTTTATCTGCGTATTTTATTGCAATATCCATTGCCGAAGGATTCCAGTTAAGCGTGTCGACCCGGTTTAGATTATGGCACGAAACACACGACGAATAATCACGATTGAATGGTAGTAACCCTTTGAAAAAACGTTCGCCACGTTTTACATCTTCGTGCGAATGTCCATCAGTTACAACTGATTCAGCAGCATCGGCGTACAAATTATTGGATAGCAAAATACAGGTAACAAATGCGAACAGGGATATGAAAATTTGCGTTTTTTTCATGAAACCTCCCCAAAAGAAGTGTTCTCTCATTCTGTTAAGTTTAGTATTAAAATAAAGGCCTTTTTACCTAAAATTAATCTATTAACAATAAAAAGACCTTAAAGTTCTAGAAGAATTCAATTTTTTACGTTAAATAGTTAATAATGTTTGCAAAACCCGATAGGTTACATCTATGTTGATTGAATTATGTATTTAGAAAGTCGATAATATACGCTTTGGAATAGTTTTAAGTCTTCTCTTTATCAAGGTGTTCGGTAATTTTTCGCACCAGTTTCATGTTCTCAAAAAATTCGGCGGCAATCACTCTGATGATGGTGTAAACTGGTATGGCCAGTATCATTCCTATAATTCCTGCCATGCTTCCGGCGGCCATAATTACCAGGAAAATTTCGAGCGGGTGTGCTTTTACGCTACTGGAATAAATTAGCGGCTGAAAAAGTACATTGTCGATTACCTGAACGGAAAGAAAAACCAGTGTCATCCAACCCAAAGTTGGTAAAACTTCGTTCATAAAATCGAGATTTATATGTAAAGCTGCCCCGATAAGTAAACCGAGTGCTGCCCCCATCCACGGGCCGAGATACGGAATAACATTGAACATACCGCAAAACAGTCCGATAACAACAGCATGGTTAAACTCAATGCCAACAATGGTAAGGCCAATTGTATCCAGTAGCATCACCATAAAAACTTCGAAGAGCAGCCCAATAAAATAGCGACGTAATAAATATGAAATAGAATCGAGAATATGGGCAACCTTTTCTTCAAACTGAGTTGGAACCAAAAGGATAATAAAGGTACGAAACATGGTTTCTTCTTTCAGAAAAAAGAAGGTGATAAAAGATACTGAAAAGAATCCGATTAAAAGTTCGCCGATTGTTCCTGCCACCACGCCAAACCAATTCGATACCTGCGAAAAATCAATTTCTGCACCTAAACTTTCGGTTACGATACCTATAAAATTCTGCGATTCAATACTAACGGCATCTTTGTGAAAAATGTGCATCAGGTTTAAAAGTGGCTCTTCAATGGAATCAAGTACCAGGGTAAAATCAATTTGCGAAAGTGTTTCCACTTCACTTATAAGGAGTGGAATCATAAAACGGAAGAATGAAATAAAAACGATCCACAAAGCAACAAGCGTTGCAAAAGCAGCAAGTCCTTTTGGTATTTTTAGTCGTTTGTATTTTATTTTTGTCAGCCAACGGGTTAGTGGCCGACCAACAAACGATAGCACCACCGAAATTAATATGTAGGTTACTATGGCGCTGAAATACCAGAGTAAAAAAATGATAAAAAGAAATCCGACAATAAAAAGCGTATTGCGGGTCCAGCCTTTAAGTTGAATCATTTTTGTTTGTTTTTTAACAAATATAATGGATTTATCGGTTTCGCATTTTTGTGTTGGTTAAGTAGGGTGTTTAAATGGTTGGATGTGTTGCAATTTTTATACTTTTAAATCCAAATCTGATTTGTGAAAAAATACCTAAATAGTGTTTCTGCCTTCCAGTTTTTTCAGTTGATACGTTATTCAACTTTAATTCTGGTTGGAATTGTTTTTACCAAAACTGCGCTCACACAAAAAGCAATTGGAGAGTACGAAACTTTTGTGTTTTTAGCAGGTGCAGTAAGCTTCTTCTGGCTGAATGGTTTGCTAAAAGCTTTGCTGCCAATTGGTATGAGCCGAGACAGCAGTAAAACCAATGTTTTTAGTGCGTTGGTGGTTATACAGAGTTTTAGTTTGCTGGCGGCACTTCTTTTATTGGTTTTTCAAACATTCTTCTCCAGCACATTATTAAATGGGAAACCGGTTCCTGAATTGGTTTTGCTGGTGGTTTTTATAGTTGTAAGTCCTGCATCAAATCTGGTAGAATATTATTATTTACTGAAGAAACGAAACAAAGCGATTGTTATTTATGCCTTGGTTTCTTTTTCGGTGCAATTTGTATTTGTGGTATTGCCGGTACTTATAAAAAATGATATTCAGCTGGCGATGCGTGGTTTGGTGTTCAGTTCTGGTTTACGTTACCTGTGGCTGTTAATCACCCTCATTGGTAATCGCGAAATAATATTTTCTGTCCGTTTTATTCGCGAACATATAAAATTGGGCTTGCCTTTAGTTGTTGCCACTTTGTTGAGTGGCTCGGCACAGTTTGTCGATGGCTTTATTGTTACCTCAAAGTTTGATGAAGCTACGTTTGCCATTTTCCGTTATGGCGCCCGAGAACTTCCGCTGGCCATGTTGCTGGCCAATGCATTAAGTAATGCAATGCTTCCGGCTTTTGCTAAAAAAGAACTGTTAACTGAGAACTTAGGGCAGTTAAAACAAAGTGTACAGAAATTAATGCATTTTCTTTTTCCGCTGACTGCTATTTTGTTAGTGGTGTCTAAACCGTTGTTCCCGGTGGTGTTTAATGCCGGATTTCAGGAAAGTGCCACCATTTTTAATATTTATCTGTTATTAATTGTTAGCCGTTTAATGCTGCCGCAAACCATATTAAATGGGTTGAAAATATCGAAGCCAATAATGGCCGCATCATTTTTCGAGCTGATCATAAATGTTGTATTAAGCCTTATTTTTGTGCAGATTTGGGGAATTGCCGGAATTGCATTTGCTACGTTTGTGGCCTACTTGTTTGAAAAAATTTATTTGGCAGCAGTAGTAAAACAACGGTTAAACATAGGCATAACAGATTATTTGCCAACACGTATTTTTTTGATCTATTCGGCAGGAATAGTTGTAATTTTTATTTTTGCCGAACTAATTTTTTAATGCATGGATTTTATTCTCGATAACCACGAAACAGAAAAGAAATTTCAGCAGCTGATAAAAGTGATCAGGCTGCGTCAAAGTGGAGCAGTGGCTGAGGCGATGAACGAACGTGGAATTTTGTATAAAATGAATTGGGGCGTGTCGTTGCTCGATTTGCGCGAGATTGCCCAATCATACGATACCGATCATTTGCTGGCGCTAAAACTTTGGAACAAGCAGTGGCGCGAAACAATGATTTTGGCTACATTAATTGATAACCCGGCGGAAGTAACCGAGGAACAAATGGATTTCTGGACAAAAAGTTTCGAGAATATCGAAATTGCCGAACAAGCCTCAAGCAATTTGTGGGTGAAAAGTAAGTTTGCCTTTGTGAAAGCGCTGGAATGGTGCCGTGGGAAAAAGCACATGGTACGTTTTACCGGCGTTCACCTGATTGGGCGGCTGGCGATAGCTGACAAAAATGCTATTGACGAAATGTTCGAGCCTTTTTTCGAAGAATTAACCACACTGGCAAAAGATAAAAAACTACATACTCCAATCTATCGTTCTGTTGTTGGCATGGGTAATCGTTCAAAAGCGCTGAATCAACAATGTATAGAACTGGCTAAAGAGTTTCAGTTAAGCGAATCGGAAAATGCGGTTAGGCTTGGCGAGAGTTTATTCGAAGAATTAACCAGCGAATACGTACAAGAACGTTTTAAGGAATAATCACATTAACTTTCTTTAACTGCAAAGCTGTCATACTCAAACTTCGTGGCAGGTTCTTTGTTATCAATGACACGACTCAGTGAAATAAAAACTGAGGTGAGAACGAAAATTTTATTAAAATGATGAATCTATCAAAATCTTCAAATCCTGTTTTAAAAGAAAGTACTTTTAGCAGGGGTTATACCGCACAGTCGGATGTAATGACTGTAAACGGAACCGTTAATAAAACAGCTTTAATGTTGTTGCTGGTAATTGCCGGAGCGGTTTTTACCTGGAATAAGTTTTTCGATGCGGTTGCCTCTAATCCCGAGGCTGGTTTAGCCGCCGTTGGACCATGGTTGGCAATTGGTGGAATTGGTGGTTTTATAACGGTTCTGGTAACTGTTTTTCGTCCGCAGAGTTCAGGAATATCAGCACCGATTTATGCTGTTTTCGAAGGATTATTCCTTGGCGGAATATCTGCAATTTTCGAAATGCAGTACGAAAATATTGTTATGCGTGCAGTAATGCTTACGTTGGCCGTTTTTATGGTGATGTTGTTTTTGTATCGCTCGGGAATTATAAAGGTGACGCAAAAATTTATGCTCGGTGTGGTAGCGGCCACAGCTGGTATTGCCCTGGTTTATTTTGTAAGTTTTATTGCCGGAATGTTTGGTGCCGAGATGTCGTTTTTATACGGTAATTCAAATCTGAGTATCGGAATTAGCCTGGTTGTTGTTGCTGTGGCAGCACTAAACCTGGTACTCGACTTTTCCTTTATTGAACGCGCATCAGAATCCGGTGCTCCAAAATATATGGAGTGGTACGGTGCATTTGGGTTAATGGTAACTCTTATTTGGCTGTACCTCGAAATTTTGCGCTTGCTGTCGAAATTGGCAAGTCGAAATTAAAAAACATCAAATTAGCTTTAAAAAAAGAGGACTTATCCGGAGTGAAAGGATAAGTCCTTTTTTATTTTTAAATCGAAGTGTTATTTTCGAAGATTGTTCAACCAAAAACCAGAGAAGCATGGAGCTTATCGAGGTTTCCGGGAAACACCTGATTGATGATTTTCATAAAGTACCGGAATTAATTTACAGAAATGATCGTAACTGGATTCCTCAGCTTCGGATGATGATTGAGGACACTTTTAATCCGGATAAAAATGGTCGTTTCCAAAAAGGCGATGCCCAACGCTGGATATTAAAAAATAACGGGAAACTGCTTGGCCGGATTGCCGCATTTTACGACGATGATTATTCGTCGGGATACGATCAGCCAACCGGATGTTGCGGTTTTTTTGAGTGTGTAAATAACGAGCAGGCAGCTTTTAAGCTTTTTAACGTGGCTGCACAGTGGCTAAAAGAAAAGGGTATGGAGGCCATGGACGGGCCGGTAAATTTTGATGAAAATTTTTTCTTTTGGGGTTTATTAAAAGATGGATTTCGGCCACAAACATTTGGGATGAATTACAACCCGCCCTATTACAATACTTTATTTGAGGCCTACGGTTTTAAAACGTATTACGATCAGTATAGCTATTCGTTAGACATTACAAATCCCGATTTGCCCGAGCGTTTCTGGAAAATTGCGGAGTGGGTGGCCAAAAAGCCGGGATATGCATTTGAGCACTTTTCCTTTAAAAATCAGGATAAATACCTTCTCGATTTTATCGAGATTCATGAAAAAGCATGGGGCGGACACGGAAACTATAAACCAATCGAATTTCAATTGCTGAAAGATTTATTATCGAATGCGAAAATAATTCTCGATGAGGAATTTATCTGGTATGCTTATCACAACGGAAAGCCGATTGCTTTTTTTATGCAGATACTTGATTTGAATCAGATTTTGAAAAAACTAAAAACCGGAAGCCTGAATTTCTGGCAGACTTTAAAGCTGTTGTATTACCGAAGAACCAAGGCGATTACTCGTTGTAGAGTAATTGTTTTAGGCGTTGTTCCGGGCTACCAGGGAAAAGGAATTGAATCGGCTATTTTTTATCATCTGAAAAAAGTTATGTTGCGAAAAAAATGGTATAACGATATGGAAATGAGCTGGGTTGGAGATTTTAACCCGAAGATGAATGCTATGTTCAAATCGTTTGGAGCCGACCGCACACAAACGCATTGCACCTTGCGTTATTTATTCGATAGGGACAAAGAATTTGTAAGGGCGCCGATTATTGAATAAAAATGCCATTTATTGTTGATTTTTAAACTAATATTGCCACAAATTTGAAAGATGCAGTTACTAGAAGTTGTTGATAAGCGTACAAAGAAACAGTTCCATCAGGTACCGCACATCATTTATAAAAATGATCCCAACTGGGCAGCTCCATTACAGGGGATGGTTGAGGGAATTTTTGACCCGAAAAAGAACAAAACTTTTCGGAATGGAAAAGCTATTCGCTGGGTTTTGCTTGACGATAAAGGAAATTTAATTGGAAGAATTGCTGCATTTATAAATTTTAACCTGGCAAAAACATACGAGCAGCCAACCGGTGGCTGTGGTTTTTTCGAATGTATCGACGATCAGGAAGCAGCCAATATGCTTTTTAATGCTGCTGCCCACTGGAACAAGGAAAATGGAATGGAAGCCATGGATGGCCCGATAAATTTTGGCGAGAATTACGTTAACTGGGGTTTGCTGGTTGATGGTTTTATGCCGCAGGGATTTGGAATGCCATACAATCCTAAATATTACGAAAAGCTGTTTCGCGGATTTGGTTTCGAGGTGTATTTCGAGCAGTATTGTTTTCACCTCGACTACACAGTGCCTTTTCCCGAGCGTTTCTGGAAAATTGCCGGCTGGGTGGCTAAAAAGCCACAGTACCAGTTTAAACATTTCGATTTTAAACAAGCCGATAAGTTTGTAAAAGACTTTTGTACGATTTACGATGCAGCCTGGTCGTTTCACGAACATTATAAACCGCTCGAT
Organism: uncultured Draconibacterium sp.; assembly: GCF_963676815.1. NCBI lineage: Bacteria > Pseudomonadati > Bacteroidota > Bacteroidia > Marinilabiliales > Prolixibacteraceae > Draconibacterium > uncultured Draconibacterium sp. The sequence goes on along the minus strand of NZ_OY781365.1, from coordinate 1,442,262 downwards.
CCCGATGACCTTTACGATTTTCTGACAGAATCAAAAGCCATTCTCGATCCGGAAATGATTTGGTTTGCATACGCCGAAGATAAGCCAATCGCCATGTTTGTGATGATTCCGGATATTAATCAGCTTTTAATAAAACTAAACGGCAAATTGGATCTGCCCGGTATTCTCAAATTTTTCTATTACAAAAAGAAAAAAGTGATGAACCGTACCCGCATCTTCCTGATGGGGGTTGATCCAAAATACCAGCGTGCAGGAATCGAGTCCGGAATTTTCTGGCACCAGGAGCAAATAATGAAACAGAAATCACATAGGCATTACACAGAAGTTGAGTTGTCGTGGGCCGGCGATTTTAACCCGAAAATTATTGCTATTTACGAGGCAACAGGCGCTAAAAAAGCTAAAACTCATTACACCATGCGGTATATGTTCGATCGGAGTAAAAAGGTAACAAAAGCGCCGCTGATTAGTTAGGATTAACAACTTGTTTGATAAGCAAATAAATAGAATAAGTTTTTGGAAAGTTGCAAACAATATATATCTTTGCAGCCCGAAAATAGATTAAGAATATAAATTTTCGAATGGATTGCACAACGAGAGTGTAACCATTCAACAAAAAATAAAGCAAAATGAAAAAAGACATTCATCCAACGGAATACAGATTGGTAGCGTTTAAAGACATGTCAAACGGACATACTTTTATTACCCGCTCTACTGTTGATACTAAAGAGACAGAGACTATCGATGGCGTTGAATACCCGGTTTACAAACTGGAGATTTCTAACACATCTCACCCTTTTTACACAGGTAAAACTAAACTTGTGGATACTGCAGGACGTGTTGATAAATTCATGAACCGTTACGGAAAACACATGCAGAACAGAAAGAAATAATTTTTCTTACCGATAATAGGAAAAGCATTCGTCGAACAGATGAGTGCTTTTTTTATTTCCAAAAATTCAGAAATGTTACTCCCAAAGCATATTAGTGCAATTTTGTCGGTTTATTTTACCGATTTTGATGAACAAACCGACAATCTAAGCGGTCTGTTTAAATGGCATGGCAATTGCTTTATAGTACCCCACACATAACAACCGGCAATGTTTTGCCTGTTCTGTCTTTTTAGCGACAGAATGTCATTATATAAAAAAGAAACATGGGTAAATATAAGAATACAGCTTTTCAAACAATGTTCGGATCGGGAATGATGGATAACGAATCAGACTTTCTTCCAATTATTGCCGATGGCGATGACAAGGATTTAAAGAATGTGGAAGTGCCATCGGTTCTTCCGATTTTACCGCTGCGTAACACCGTTTTGTTTCCGGGGGTGGTTTTGCCAATTACCGTTGGCCGCGAGCGATCTTTAAAGCTCATTCGCGATGTAAACCAGGGAAGCAAATTGCTGGGTACCGTGGCGCAAAAAGATTATACGGTTGACAAACCCGAAGCAAGCGACTTGTACGAAATTGGTACCGTGGCCGAAATAATGAAGGTGTTGGAAATGCCCGACGGATCGACATCTGTGATCATTCAGGGGAAACGCCGTTTTAGAATAAATGAGATGGTTAGCGAGGAGCCCTATTTTAAGGCCTCGGTTGAACCATTGACTGATGTTACTTCGAAAGATGACAATGAGTTTAACGCCATTGTTGGTTCGCTGAAAGACCTGTCGATTAAGGTTGCGCAGTTCTCAGCCAATGTGCCGCCCGAAGCTACTTTTGCGGTTAAAAATATTGAGAATTCTACCTTCCTTATCAACTTTATTTGTTCGAACACTGATATTAACGTGGAGGATAAACAGAAGCTGCTGGAAATTGAAAGCCTTAAAGACCGTGGAGTGCAAGCCATTAGTTTTTTGGTGAAAGAAGTACAGATGCTGGAGTTGAAGCAGGATATACAGAAAAAGGTGAAAACCGACATGGACAAGCAACAACGCGAGTTCATGTTAAACCAGCAAATGAAAACCATTCAGGATGAGCTGGGTGGAAATCCGGTAGAGCAGGAGATAAATGCATTAAAAGAAAAGGCGAAAGAGAAAAAGTGGAACAAAGATGTGGATGAGTTCTTTCATCGCGAGGTGGAGAAACTGGGCCGTTTAAACCCGGCAGCCGGAGAATATTCGGTACAATTTACATTCTGCCAGACTTTGCTCGATTTGCCCTGGAACGAATACACCGAAGATAATTTCGATTTGAAACACGCCAGCAAAGTGCTGGATGAAGACCACTACGGACTGGAGAAAGTGAAGGAACGTATGCTGGAACACCTGGCCGTGTTGAAATTGAAAAACGATATGAAAGCGCCGATCCTTTGTTTATACGGCCCTCCGGGAGTTGGTAAAACATCGTTAGGGAAATCGGTAGCGCGTGCCCTTGGCCGCAAATATGCACGAATGAGTTTGGGTGGATTGCACGACGAATCAGAAATTCGCGGCCACCGCAAAACCTACATCGGTGCAATGCCGGGACGTATCATTCAAAATATTAAAAAGTCAAAATCATCGAATCCGGTATTTATCCTGGATGAGATTGATAAAGTATCGAAACATTTTCATGGCGACCCGGCATCAGCGCTGCTCGAAGTGCTTGATCCGGAACAAAATGGAGAATTCCATGATAACTATATCGAACACGATTACGATTTGTCGAAAGTGATGTTTATTGCTACCGCCAACTCGCTGAGCACGATTGCACCGCCGTTACGAGATCGTTTGGAGCTGATTGAAGTTAGTGGTTACCTGGTAGAGGAAAAAATTGAGATCGCGAAACGTCATCTCATCCCGAAACAGCTGGAGAATCATGGTTTAAAGAAATCGGATATTACTTTCCCGAAAGAAGTTATTGAGCTGATTATTGATGGTTACACCCGCGAAAGTGGTGTGCGCGAGCTCGATAAAAAACTGGCAAAACTGATTCGTCGTGTTGCCAAGAAAATTGCTTTCGAGGAATCGTACAATAAGAAACTGACGAAAGCTGATGTACGCGAATATCTTGGTGTAACTGAGTATTCAAAAGAAAAATACCAAGGCAACGAATTTGCCGGAGTTGTAACCGGTTTGGCCTGGACTGCAGTTGGTGGCGAGATTCTGTTTGTGGAAACCAGCCTTAGCAAAGGAAAAGGAGCTTTAACGCTTACCGGAAACCTGGGCGATGTAATGAAAGAGTCGGCAATGTTAGCGCACGAATACCTGAAATCGCATGCTGAAGAGTTGGATCTGAAGCCTGAAGTTTTTGAAAAGTGGAATGTGCATGTTCACGTTCCTGAAGGCGCCATTCCGAAAGATGGTCCGTCGGCTGGGGTTACGATGGTAACATCGCTGGCATCGGCATTTACACAGCGGAAAGTGAAGAAAAATCTGGCAATGACAGGTGAGATCACATTACGTGGGAAAGTACTTCCCGTTGGCGGTATTAAAGAGAAAATTCTTGCTGCAAAACGCGCCGGAATAACTGAGATCATTCTCTCGGAGCAAAACAAGAAAAACCTTGAAGACATTAAAGAAGCCTACATAAAAGGATTGAAGTTCCACTTTGTAAATACCATTATGGATGTGCTGGATATTGCATTGTTAAAAGCAAAAGTGGATAAACCGATGAAGGTTGAATAATTCCTTAGAAATATTAACTGAAAGGTGCTTACGGGCACCTTTTTTTTATTCAAATTTTTGAAAAACAATCAACTTCCCTTTTTCAAATTCAAGCGAAAATGATTCGTCAAGACATTCGTTTAAAGTACCCATCCACCAAGAGTTTAGGATGGTATTTTTCAAAGGGTATTTTAAATCTTTTGAAGTGATTGCAGCAGGAGTACCCAACGAGAAAATGGAAACTTGTTGCCCCTTGAAAGAAGAAATTGTCTGAGAATGAAGAACAGGTCGGAAAATACCGGAATTACTGATTGAGAGCACTTCCAGTTTTTCGGCGTAATCTAAAAGTAAGGAGATATTACCAATGGTATGGTCTTCTCTTTTTCCGGTAGCACCTAAAATAATTACACTTTTAGCACCCCAATTTAACACAAACTCAACGGCTTTCGTCTGGTCGTTTGTTTCCTGGTCTTTGTTTAAAACAATACGGTCGGCAAACGTAGCCTTTGTCTTTTCCGAAACAGAATCGATATCGCCAACAATAAATGTTGGTTCCATTCCATATTCAATAAGTTTATCGGCTGCACCATCGCAACAAATAATCTGTTCGGCATTTTCTAAAACAGACAACGGAATGTGATGCTTCGGAAAAGATCCATCACAAAGTATGACAATTTTTGACTCGAAAGGTAGGTAGCTCATGCGTTACGAAAATACCAAAAATAAAGACGATTGATATAATGGGGGTAAGTTCAGGTAATAAAATTTTAACGCGATTAAAAGAATCCCAGTTCAAGTCGGGCTTCTTCGCTCATCATCGATTTATCCCAAGGTGGTTCAAACGTTAATTCAACATCAACTTTTTCAACACCATCAACCGATTGGGCGGCTTGAGTAATATCGTCAACCAACACATCAACCACGGGGCAGCCCGGGGCAGTAAGTGTCATTAAAATATTTGCCTGGTTGTTTTCGTCAACATCAACATTGTAAATCAATCCCAGGTCGTAAACGTTCACCGGAATTTCCGGGTCGTAAACCTCTTTCAGGTTATTTATTATTAGATCTATTCTTTTATCCATTTCGTTCCTCCTTATCCTGCAATCTTGCTATAAGCAACAGCGTATAAACGAATTTGTTTTACCATGGCCAACAGACCGTTCGAGCGGGTTGGCGAAAGGTGTTGTTTTAATCCCAGATCGTCGATAAAATGCAGTTTTGTTTCAAGTAACTCTTTGGGTGTACGGCCCGAAACAACACGAAGTAGCAATGCAACCAATCCTTTAACTATAACAGCATCGCTCTCGCCGCGGAAGTAAATTTTGCCATCTTTTAATTCGGCTACCAACCACACGCGCGACTGACATCCTTTAATGATGTTCTGGTCGTTTTTATCCTTGGCATCCAAATCTTGCAAATCGTTACCTAATTCAATCAGGTAGGCATATTTATCCATCCAATCTTCATATATCGAAAACTCTTCAATTATCTCCTGTTGAATTTCTTCTATGCTCATAAATATCATTTTAAGAGTTAGCAAAGATCGTAATTTTCTTGTTTATGACAATGATGAATGCTGTTTATTCAGACTAATTCAAAACTATCTTTTCGTATAGTTTACAAATGTCGAAATAGCTATCTTTAAACTTCCGAACAGAAAAACTAAAAATTCAAGAGTAAAATGACAAAGTTAGCAGGTACAAAAACCGAACAGAATTTATTAAAAGCATTTGCCGGTGAGTCTCAGGCACGTATGCGTTACGATTATTTTGCAAAGCAAGCCAAAAAAGAAGGTTTGGAACAAATAGCCGCCATTTTTGAAGAAACAGCATTGAACGAAAAAGAGCATGCCAAACGTTTCTTTAAGTTTTTAGAGGATGGTAATATGGTTGAAATTACAGCTACTTACCCAGCCGGAAAAATTGGTACTACAATGGAAAACCTGAAAGCTTCGGCCGAAGGTGAAAATGAAGAGTGGACAGAGCTGTATCCAGAGTTTGCCAAGGTAGCAGAAGAGGAAGGTTTTAAAGAAATAGCCATGGCTTTTAAATTGATTGCCCGTGTTGAGGAAGCGCACGAAAACCGCTACCGCACGTTGTACAATAACCTAGAGGAAGGAAAAGTATTTAAACGTGGCGATAAAGTGGTTTGGAAATGCCGTAATTGTGGTTTTATTCACGAAGGTGTTGCCGCTCCGAAAATGTGTCCGGCGTGCCAGCATCCACAGTCTTATTTTGAAATTAAAGAGACAAATTATTAGTAAACTTTTAGTGGAATTTCCAAAATAAAAAATGCCATCCGATTGCTTGTTCAATCCGGATGGCATTTTTCTTTTGTATAGCGTTCTATAATCAGAACATCATAATCGCTTTATTAAGCGCCTCCATAAAAATGTCGATCTCCTCTTTTGTGTTGTACATGCCAAATGAAATGCGCGCACAGGCCGACATTCCGAAATGCTGCATAATCGGATCGGCACAATGATGCCCGGTACGAATGGCGATGCCCATTTTATCGAGCAGCATACCCAAATCGTAGGAATGTATTCCATCAATATTAAAACAGATCACTCCCGATTTGTGAGGCGCTTCTCCGTAAATCTTCAGCCCTTTGATGGCTTTTAGTTTTTCGGTGGCATATTCCAGCAATTCGTGCTCGTGGCGCCCCATATTCTCAACGCCAATTTCGTTTACCAGATCGATTGCCGCTCCAAAAGCTGCTAATCCTGATATATTGGGAGTTCCCGCTTCAAATTTGTATGGTAGATCGTTAAACGTAGTTCCCTCAAACGACACTTCCGAAATCATTTGTCCGCCGCCCTGGTATGGAGGCATTTCTTCCAGCCACTTTTCTTTTCCGTATAAAACACCAACTCCGTTTGGCCCGTAAACTTTGTGTGCCGAAAACGCATAAAAGTCAACATCTAGCTCCTGAACATCAATTTTTATGTGTGCCGAAGCCTGCGCTCCGTCAACCAAAACAGCCACATTGTTCTTGTGTGCCAGTTCAATAATTTCGGCAATCGGATTGATCGTTCCCAATACATTGGAAACGTGATTAACGGCAATCAGCTTTGTTTTTGAAGTGATTAGTTCAGGTAACTTTTCTATCTCGAGCAAACCTGTGTCGTTAAACGGAAGTTTTACGATTTTTGCATTTCGTCTTCCGGCTGCAATTTGCCAGGGAACAATGTTAGAGTGGTGTTCCATTTCTGAAACAATAATCTCATCGCCTTCCGAAACATATTTTTCGCAAAAACTGCTGGCCACAAGGTTTACACTCTCTGTGGTCCCTTTAGTAAAAATTATTTCCTTACGCGAAGCGGCATTAACAAAAGCCTGTACTTTGTCGCGTACCTCTTCGTATTCAACCGTAGCTTTATCTGCCATGTAGTGCGCACCACGGTGAATGTTACCATAGTAATCGTTGTGCAACTGTTCCAATTTCAGAAGCACCTGAACCGGCTTTTGTGCCGACGCAGCTGTGTCGAGATAAACAAGTGGTTTATTATAAACTTTTTGCTGGAGAATGGGGAAATATGATCTGATTTTTTCGATATCGTAATTCATAAGGCGAAGATAGCGAAATGAAAGGAAAGAAGCTTTGCGAAACTCTGTACTCTTCAGGAGTTTAAAACTTTGTTTTTATTCCGAGGCTACAAAGTTTCGCAAAGAAATATTTAGCAATCGCATTGGTAAGCACAATCGTGACAACGGGCAACTTCGCCTTTCAGGCGTTTGTCAACCAGTTCGTCGATACGGTCGCGCAGTGGCTCCAGCTTGATTTCTTTTACCACCTCGTGGGCAAAAGCGTTCATCATCATCAGGCGTGCCTTGTCCTCCCTAATTCCTCGTGCACGCAGGTAAAACAATGCTTCTTCGTCAATCTGACCAACTGTTGCACCGTGACTACATTTTACATCGTCAGCATCAATAATCAGCTGAGGTTTTGTTTGCATGGTTGCCTCGTCAGTCAGCAACAAATTGTTGTTGCGCTGGAAAGCATTTGTTTTTTGCGCATCGCGAACAACGTGTATTCTTCCGGAAAATGCTCCGGTTGATTTTTCGTCGAGCACATTTTTATATACCTGGTTGCTCTCGCAATGTGGTGCTGCATGAATAACCTGCGTGAAATTGTCAACATGTTGTTTCTTGTCCATAAACGACATACCAAACATATTTGCCTCAGCATTTTCACCATTCAAGGCAAATTTCAGGTTGTTACGAATCAGCCCGCCATGTAACGACGCCGTATGCGAAGTAACACGCGAATCACGCTGCTGATCGATAAATACCGAGTTGATATTTGTGGCTTTATTGTGCTGATTTTGTAGTGTGTAAAATTCCACTTCAGCATTGTTGCCGGCAAATATTTCGGTTACCGAGTTATTCAGGTACTGGTTCAGGTTCAGTGTATGATCGCATAACAACACCTGAACTTTAGCTCCATCTTCAACAAGGATAAAATTTCGTTGAGTAGAGAATGTATCTTTTTCGTCCTGCAACAAATTAATAATCTGAATCGGACTTTCTACTGCAACATTTTTCGGAACATAAAGGAAAAAACCATCTTTGGCAAAGGCTGTATTTAGCGCCACCATCGGGTCTTCTTCAACCTTTGCCAGGCTGGCATATTTTTCCAGCAACTCCGGTCTTTCTTTCGAAATACTGTCGAGGCTGTCGAGAATAACACCTTCCGGAAGATCTCCTTTTTCTGTTTCGTTTTTGTAGAACCAACCATTAAAAACCAATGCCAGGTTGGTATTCAGTTGCGGAACATCGCAACGAAAAACCTCGCCCATATCAGCTTTCTTTTCTTCCTTTGTATGGATGAATTTAAAATCGGGCACAAATGCCGGATTCAGGTTGGTGTATTTATAATTTTCATTTTTTCGCGTTGGTATACCCTGCAAAACAAAGTTCTGAAACGCCTTATTTCGTTGAGCGTTCAAAATATCGGACGAGTTTGCAAAAAGCTCATCTTTTACTTCGTTGTAATGTGCGGTATATTTTAGCGATAAATCTGCTTTGTCAACTAAAACGCTCATGTTAATTTCCGTTTTCTGATTTAATCCAGTCGTACCCTTTTTCTTCCAGCTGTAAGGCCAGTTCTTTCCCGGCAGTTTTTACAATTTTACCGTGGTAAAGAATATGAACAAAATCGGGTACAATATAATCGAGCAAACGCTGGTAGTGCGTTACTACAATAGTCGACCTTTCGGGCGATTTCAACGCGTTTACTCCGTTGGCTACTGTTTTCAATGCATCGATATCAAGTCCTGAATCAGTTTCGTCAAGAATTGCTAATTTAGGCTCGAGCAATGCCATTTGGAAAATCTCGTTTTTCTTTTTCTCACCACCCGAGAATCCTTCGTTTACCGAGCGGTTGGTTAATTTGGTATGCATGTCAACCAAATCCATTTTTTCACGCATAAGTTTCAGGAATTCACCTGCAGTAAGTTCTTTTAATCCTTTGTGCTTGCGGTGTTCGTTAACCGAAGTTTTCAGGAAGTTTACCATTGGTACGCCCGGAATTTCAACCGGGTACTGGAAACTTAAAAAGATTCCGTCCATGGCACGGTCTTCCGGAGATTTTTCCAAAAGATCTTCTCCTTCGTAAATAACTTCTCCGTGCGTGATTTCATATTCTTCTTTTCCGGCAAGTACGTTTGCAAGTGTACTTTTTCCCGAACCGTTAGGTCCCATAATTGCGTGAACTTCGCCGGGTTTAACTTCTAGATTGATTCCTTTCAGGATTTCCATTCCTTCAACGGAAGCATATAAGTCTTTAATCTTTAACATCTTTACTTGTATACTGTTGCGGGAAAGAGCTTGAACTCTTGCCCTGAGTTATTTAAAATTTGTTTATCCTACACTACCTTCAAGACTGATTTGAAGCAGCTTTTGTGCTTCAACGGCAAATTCCATCGGGAGTTTATTCAGCACTTCTTTGGCATAACCGTTAACAATCATTCCAATTGCAGTTTCTGTGTCGATTCCACGCTGGTTGCAGTAAAAAATCTGGTCTTCGCCAATTTTCGATGTTGTTGCCTCGTGCTCCACAATCGACGATTTATTTCCAACCTCAATGTAGGGGAAAGTGTGTGCACCACAAGTATCGTTCAACAACAGTGAATCGCACTGCGAGAAGTTTCTGGAGTTCTTCGCTTTTGGCATTACTTTTACCAAACCTCGGTACGAGTTTTCACTTTTACCGGCCGAAATACCTTTTGATATAATAGTTGATTTGGTGTTGCGCCCGATGTGGATCATCTTCGATCCGGTATCGGCCTGCTGATGATTGTTAGTTACCGCAACCGAGTTAAACTCGCCAACCGAATTATCGCCCATCAAAATGCAACTTGGGTATTTCCAGGTAATTGCCGAACCGGTTTCAACCTGTGTCCAGCTAATTTTTGACGATTCGCCACGGCAAACACCACGTTTTGTAACGAAGTTGTAGATACCGCCTTTTCCGTTTTTATCGCCCGGATACCAGTTTTGTACGGTTGAATATTTTACTTCAGCACGATCGAGTGTGATAATCTCAACAACTGCTGCGTGCAACTGATTTTCGTCGCGCATTGGTGCGGTACAGCCTTCGAGGTAACTCACATAACTATCGTCGTCGGCCACAATAAGTGTGCGCTCAAACTGCCCCGTGTTGGCTGCGTTTATCCTGAAATAAGTTGATAATTCCATTGGGCAACGAACACCTTTTGGAATGTAACAGAACGATCCATCGCTAAATACGGCTGAGTTCAGTGCGGCAAAGTAGTTGTCGCCAACTGGTACCGCTTGTCCCAGGTATTTTTTTACCAGGTCAGGATGGTCTTTCACTGCTTCCGAGAACGAACAGAATATAATTCCTTTTTCTGCTAAGGTTTCTTTAAAAGTTGTTTTTACCGAAACCGAGTCGATTACGGCATCAACTGCAACTCCTGCCAGTTGTTTCTGCTCTTCAAGCGGAATACCCAGTTTGTTAAAGGTGTCCAGTAATTCCGGATCAACCTCGTCCAGACTCTCATATTTAGGGCCTTTTTTCGGGGCCGCGTAATAACTTATTTCCTGAAAATCGATGGGCGGAACTTTTAAATAGGCCCAGTTCGGCATTTTCATTTTTAGCCATTTCCGGTAAGCTTCCAACCTGAAATTCAACATGAATTCCGGTTCTTCCTTTTTGGCAGATATCAAACGAATCACGTCTTCATTAAGGCCTTTGTCAATAATATCAGTTTCAATATTGGTAACAAAACCGTATTTGTATTCGCCTTGCGTTACGTCATTCAATATTTTATCTTGTTCTTCCATTTTCTGACTCTCTTTCTCTCTCTTGAATGATTAAAAATTTGCGTCTCTATTAAAGCTTGCTATTCATCTCATTTTTGGTGCGGTAATCTTTCGGCTGGCATTTCTACCCAATCAATTTCCGAAGCTTAATACCATAAATAACAGCAATTTCGATTAAATAACAACGCTTTTTTGTTCCTGTTCACGTATAAATTGCAAAGATATAAAACTATAGGTACTTTTGCGGGTGAAAAGCATATAAAAACATACCTATTTGTCTCTTATTAACAATGGATAAAGAAAGAAAACAAACGAATATTTCAGAGCTGGGAGAGTTTGGTTTGATCGACCGATTAACGAAAGCGATAAATATAAAAAACGAGAGCACGGTTAAAGGAGTTGGTGATGATGCAGCAGTTCTTGATTTTAAGGAAAAACAAGTTGTTGTGACATCGGATCTGTTAACCGAAGGTATACATTTTAACCTGATGTATGTTCCGCTGAAACACCTGGGTTATAAGGCAGTAGTGGTGAATCTGTCAGATATTTTTGCCATGAATGCCATACCCAAACAGCTAATTGTAAGCATGGCAGTTTCAGGAAAATTTTCTGTAGAAGCTTTAGAGGATTTGTACGAAGGAATTCACCTGGCTTGCGAACAGTACAATGTTGATTTGGTGGGTGGTGATACAACCAGTTCGTTAACCGGATTAACATTGAGTATTACCGCTGTTGGAGAGGTTGAAAAGGACGACTTTGTGATGCGTAGTGGTGCACAGCCAAACGATATTTTATGTGTGTCGGGCGATTTGGGTGGTGCCTACATGGGGCTTCAGCTGCTTGAACGCGAAAATGAAGTTTTTAAGGTAAACGAGAACATGCAGCCAAAGCTTGGTGGTTACGATTATATTCTGGAGCGTCAGTTAAAACCGGAAGCAAGAGGAGATATTATTGCGGCATTTAAACGACTGGGAATAAAACCTACTTCGATGATTGATATTTCGGATGGTTTGTCGTCGGAGATTATGCATTTGTGCAAGAATTCGGGCGTTGGATGTAGTTTGTTTGAGGACAAAATACCAATGGACTACCAGACTAAGCAAATGGCCGAGGAACTAAGTATTAATCCTATTGTGGCAGCCTTGAATGGTGGCGAAGATTATGAGTTATTATTTACTCTGCCGCTTGATGATTACGAGAAAATTAAGAATGATCCTGATTTTACCATAATCGGTCATATGACTGAGCCGGGCGAGGGAATAAACCTTGTGACAACCGGAGGTTCGTCAATTCCGTTGGAAGCGCAGGGCTGGAATCACGGGCAATAACACCAATCAGTGATAATAAAAAAATGCCATCGGAAAACCGGTGGCATTTTTTTGTGTTATATTTTTTAATGGTAATTAATCCGGGAAATAACCACGGATAATACCACGTTTTGAGTCTTTTACAAAAAGTAAAACTTCGTCGCGTTCAGGAGTTGCCGGCATTTCTGCTTCAATAATTTCAACAGCCTGCGCAGTATTCAATCCTTTTTGGTAGATGTAACGGTAAATGTCCTGTACTTCGCGAATTTTATCGTTGTTGTACTGACGGCGACGTAACCCAATTGAGTTGATTCCAACGTATGAAAGTGGTTCGCGGCCCGCTTTAATAAAGGGAGGAACGTCTTTACGAACCAGTGATCCACCCGAAATCATAACATGCGATCCAATTCTTACAAACTGGTGAACGGCAGACATACCACCAAGGATAGCCCAGTCGTCAACCTGAACTTCGCCGGCTAGCTGTACATTATTTACCAAAATAATGTTGTTCCCAACTTTACAATCGTGCGCAACGTGTACGTAGGCCATTAACAGGTTGTTATTACCAATTACAGTTCTGCCTTTGGCTGCCGTTCCTCTGTTGATGGTTACAAATTCGCGAATGGTATTGTTATCACCAATTTCAACGGTTGAATGTTCTCCCTGGAATTTTAGGTCTTGCGGAACAGCTCCGATTACAGCACCCGGAAAAATATTACAATTTTTACCGATTCTTGTTCCGGGTAAAATAGTTACGCTTGAACCAATTCTTGTCCCTTCACCGATTACAACATCATGATCAATTGAAACAAAAGGCTCGATAACTACATTATCAGCAACTTTTGCATCGGGATGGACATAAGCTAATGGTTGTTTCATTTTATACTTTTTACTGTCTTTTATAATCTACTTTTTTACAATCTGTGCCATAAACTCACCTTCGGCAACAATTTTATCTCCAACATAAGTTGTTCCTTTCATGTTGGCAATTCCTCTTCTAATCGGCGAAGTTAATTTTAATTTGAAAATCAGGGTGTCGCCCGGAACAACTTTCTTTCTGAATTTAACATTGTCAATTCGAATAAAATAGGTTGAGAATTGCCCTTCCTGGCTGTTCAATACAAGCAAACCACCGCACTGTGCCATTGCTTCAACCAGCAGTACTCCAGGCATAACCGGTTCGTCGGGGAAATGTCCTTGAAAAAACGGTTCGTTAACTGTAACGTTTTTAACGCCAATTATTTCGTCTTCCTGAATACAAACTACTTTGTCAACCATTAAAAACGGATAACGGTGCGGAAGCAGTTCTCTTATCCGGTTAACGTCCATTAGTGGTTCGTCATTCGGGTTGCATTTTGGAGCAGCTTCTGCTTCTTTTCGTAATTGTTTTTTTAGAGCTGCGGCAAACATGGTGTTTGGACCGTGTCCCGGTTTCGAGGCTATAATTCGTCCTTTAATACGTTTGCCAAGCAGTGCCAGGTCGCCAATTACATCCAATAGTTTATGGCGGGCACATTCGTTGTCGAAATGCAGATCGAGGTTATTTAAAATACCTTGTGGTTTAACTTCAACACGCGGATGATTGGTAAGATCGGCCAAGCGGTCTAATTCTTCCTGGCTAATTTCTTTATCTATAATTACAATTGCATTATTCAGGTCGCCACCTTTAATCAGGTTATGGCTCAGCAAAAATTCTATTTCGCGAAGAAAAACAAATGTTCTGCACTCGGCAATTTCGGTTTTGAAATCTTTGATTGACTCGAGTGTAGCATATTGATTGTTCAGCACTGCCGACGGAAACGAAATCATTACATTTAAACTGTAATCGTTGTCGGGCAACGCAATAATGTGTGAGCCTGACTTATCGTCGAACATTTCGATTTTTTCATTTATCTCAAAATAGTCGCGCTCTGCTTCCTGTTCAACAATTCCTGCCTTTTCAATAGCTTCAACAAAATATTTCGAGCTACCATCAATAATCGGTGCTTCTTCGTTATTTACTTCAACCAGCACATTATCGAGATCCATCCCAATAAGTGCGGCAAGTGCATGCTCGATAGTTCCTATGCGCGCACCATCTTTTTCAAGAAGTGTACCACGTGATGTGTCGATAACAAGGTCAACATCAGCATCAATAATTGGCTGGTTTTCCAGGTCGACACGTTTAAATTTAAAACCATGATTTTCCGGTGCCGGCAAAAAATTCATAGTTACATTAACACCGGTGTGTAATCCTTTCCCCTCAATTTTAAATGAGTTCTTTAACGTCTTTTGTTTTACAACCATTGGAAAGTGAAATATTTCTTAATTTTTTTTGTCTGTATTGATTGATTTCTTCAGTTGGAGCACGTCCCTGCGAATTTCAGGAAGGTCTTTTAAAAGAACATAGGCGCGCATGGCCGTTTTAATGTCGATTGCCGGAGATCCAAGAAGTGTTTGGTTGCTTTTAAGGTTTGAAACAACGCCCGATTGAGCTCCCAAAGTAACTTTGTCGCCAATAGTAATGTGCCCGCCAAGTCCAACCTGGCCGCCAAACATACAGTTTTTACCTACTTTGGTTGAGCCCGAAATGCCGGTTTGTGCCGCCATTACGGTGTTGTCGCCAACTTCAACATTGTGTGCAATCTGAATGAGGTTATCAAGTTTTACGCCTTTTCTGATGATAGTAGATTCCATTGTTCCGCAATCAACAGTTGTGTTTGCGCCAATTTCTACATCGTCTTCTAATACAGCGTTTCCTATTTGATGAATCTTTTTATACGTTCCGTCTTCCTGTGGAGCAAAACCAAAACCATCAGAGCCAATTACTGCTCCGGAGTGAATGATACAGCGGCTTCCGATAACACAGTCATCGTAAATTTTTGCTCCCGGATAGATGATACAATCGTCGCCAATTTTTACATTGTCGCCAACATGTACCTGCGGATATATTTTTACGTTATTCCCTATTTTGGCATTGTTGCCAATATATGCGAAAGCCCCAATATAGCCGTCTTCGCCATGCGTTGCACTATCGGCAATGTAGCAGGGTTGCTCAATTCCTTGTTTCATACCGGCTTTGGCCTGTACATACAAGTCGAGCAACGAGGCAAATGCCTGATAGGCATCGTCGACCTTTATTAATGTAGCTTCGATATTTCCCTTTGGAGAAAAACTTTTATTAACCAACACCACCGAGGCCTTGGTTGTATAAATGTAATGCTCGTATTTTGGATTGGCAAGGAAAGCCAAAGTTCCTGGTTTTCCGTCTTCTATCTTCGAAACACTTGATACTTTTGCATCATCATCACCCACGATTTCTCCATTCAAAAAAGAGGCGATATCTGTAGCTTTAAAATCCATTATCTGTTTTTTTGGCGATGCAAATATAGGTTTTAACTAGTAAATGTCCAATTCTTTAGGATAACACACAAAATACTTCTTCACTGTTTTCGATAGTGCAGACAGGTTTATATCGGATGCGTCGTTGATTTCTTTTACGGTTCCATCCTTATATAATACCGATATGTTTTCGTAATGTTTATTGTAGGCATTGTTGGTTATAACACCTGTCATCAGGAAGTATTTTGCCAGTTGGGGATCTGAGATTACGTGCTGTTCAATCTTCTTTAAATACTTCTGTTCCTTTGTTGCCGAAATGGGTTTTTCTCTAAATTTTGTGCGTGGTAACTTTCGGTTTGTGATACTTTTCGCCATTTCGGATAAAACCGGGTCCGAATGATTTTGCCACTCTTTTATCGAGATTAAAATGTCGTTGTCGTCGAGCAATGTGTACCACTGCAATACGTTTTTGTTGTTAACCAAAATGTTATTGTGAAAATCTTCTGCAGTAAAATTGTTAGTCAAAAATATTTTTAGCGTTGGAGTAGTAAATAACTCTTCGTTGTTTTTAATCAGCTCTTTTGCACGTTTTAATACATTTATTAGAAGGAATTCGGCGGCAACAACTGTTTTGTGCAGGTAAACCTGCCAGTACATCAGCCGTCGCGAGATGAGGAATTTCTCGATGGAATAAATGCCTTTTACATCAACCACCAATTGATCGTTGTGTACATTTAGCATTTTTATAATCCTGTCGATGCCAACGGTTCCTTCAACCACGCCTGTAAAAAAGCTGTCGCGGCTAAGGTAATCCAGTCGGTCCATATCCAATTGGCTGGCTACCAGCTGGTGCAGAAAATGCTTTTTGTAATTATTAGTAAAAACTTTGATCGCCAAATCCAATTTGCCGCTAAACTGGCGGTTCAGCTCTTGCATCAGCATTAATGAAATCTCTTCGTGCGAAATATTAACCAGGGTATTTTCCAATACATGCGAAAAAGGAGCGTGGCCAATGTCGTGTAACAAAATAGCAATTGTTACAGCCTCGGCTTCTTCGTCGGTAATTTCGTGCCCTTTAATCTGAAGCACCGAAATGGCCTGCCGCATTAAATGCACCGTGCCGATAGCGTGCTCGAAACGAGTGTGATTAGCGCCCGGAAAAACAAGGTACGATAAACCTAACTGTTTGATGTGACGAAGTCGCTGAAAAATTGGATGTTCCAGCAGGTCGAATATAATGTCCGACTGAAGGTTGATAAATCCGAAAACGGGGTCGTTTATTATTTTCTTTTTATTGAGCTGAAGTTGTTGCACAAGGCTGTTTTTCGATTCGTTTAAAACTACAAAACTTTCTGTAATACCACATTAATGATTAAATAAACCACGCATTTTTGGTATAAATACAAATGACAATGTTTTTTTTAGGAAATAAAATGCAAAGGCAGCTAAAAATAAATTTGTTATGCACAGAATGCGGTTAATGATTTTTTAGTTTAAAATCAGCATTTTATGTGATTGCGCATATTTGTTAATCTTGGATAATATTACTATTTTTGCCGAGAATTTTCTAAAAAGCGAAGTTTTTAGGGGACCGTTGGTTCCCTATTTTGTTGCATATAGAGAAATGATAGCAAAACAAAAAGTAATCGATTTGGTAAATGAACGTCTTGATGATCAGATGTTTATTGTTGATGTGACGATAAGTTCGGCCAACGACATTAATGTGTACGTTGATGGATTTAACGGTATTACTATCGAACAATGTATTGCTGTCAGTCGTAACGTTGAGCACAATCTCGACAGGGATGAAGAAGATTTTTCGTTGCAGGTTTCGTCTCCGGGACTAACCGAAAGCTTTAAAGTAAGGCAGCAATACGAAAAATATACAGGCAAAGAAATAGCGGTTTTAACAGCCGATAATGAGAAATTAGAAGGCTTGCTTTTAGAAAACAACGACGATGGCATAGTGCTTGAGACCAAAAAACGTGAAAAAGTGGAAGGTCACAAGAAAAAGCAATTGGTAGTAAAAAAACATATTTTAAAATACGACGAAATAAAAAGTGCGAAAGCGGTTATTTCATTTAAATAAAGCGATGAAAGATGGAAAATATTAACCTGATAGATACTTTTGCCGAATTTAAGGAGCTAAAAAACATTGACAGGGTTACAATGATGAGCGTGCTGGAAGACGTTTTCCGCAGTGTGCTTATCCGTCAGTATGGTACTGATGAAAACTTTGATGTGATTATCAATATTGATAAGGGCGACTTTGAGATTTGGCGAAACCGCGAAGTTGTTGCAGACGACGAGATTGAAGATCCGAATTTGCAAATAACTTTGAGCGATGCGCTGAAAATTGACGACGATTACGAAGTAGGCGAAGATGTTACCGACGAGGTTAAATTAGCCGATTTTGGTCGTCGTGCCATTTTGAATTTGCGTCAGAACCTGGCCAGTAAAATTCTGGAACTGGAGAAAGACCATATCTACGGAAAGTATAAAAACAAAATTGGCGACATTGTAACCGGTGAGGTTTATCAGGTTTGGAAAAAAGAAATTCTGATTCTTGATGACGAAGGAAATGAATTGATCCTTCCAAAATCGGAACAGATTCCATCCGATTATTTCCGCAAAGGTGATAACGTTCGTGCTATAGTATACAAAGTAGAATTACGAAATAACAACCCGCTAATTATTTTGTCGCGCACAGCACCGGCTTTCCTCGAGCGTTTGTTCGAGTTGGAAATTCCGGAAATTTTCGACGGTTTAATCACCATCAAGAAAATTGTTCGGGTACCGGGCGAGCGTGCTAAAGTTGCGGTTGAATCGTACGACGAGCGTATTGATCCGGTTGGAGCATGTGTGGGAATGAAAGGATCGAGAATCCACGGAATCGTTCGCGAGTTGCGTAACGAAAACATCGATGTAATCAATTATTCGTCAAACCTTCAGTTGTTCATTAAACGATCACTGAATCCGGCGAAAATTAATTCGATAAAAATTCTGGAAGACGATAAAAAAGCCGAAGTATATCTGAAACCGGAAGAGGTTTCGCTGGCAATTGGTAAAGGCGGATTGAATATTCGTTTGGCCAGTCAGTTAACCGGATACGAGATCGACGTTTATCGTGAAATGGAAGAAGACGAGGAAGATGTGAACCTGGATGAGTTCGCAGATGAAATAGAAAGCTGGGTAATTGATGCGTTAAAAGGAATCGGTTGCGATACCGCAAAGAACGTATTGAACATTCCGCGTGCTGAATTGATTAAAAGAACCGACCTTGAAGACGAAACAATCGATGAGGTTCTGAAAATCCTTAGTTCAGAATTTGAATAGTAACCATCAAAACAGATTGGTTTTATTCATACAAATTAGAAAAGTAAATAAAGAATTATATGGTAGCAGGCAAAACAACAAGACTTAGTAAACTTGCAAGGCAGTTCAACGTGGGAATTCACACCATTGTTGAGTTCTTGCATAAAAAGGGGTACGAAATTGATTCAAACCCTAATACTAAAGTTGCAGAAGACGCCGTGCAACTTCTTGAAAAGGAATATAAAATAGATATTACCATCAAGAAAGAGTCGGAAAAAATGAACCTGAAGAGTCAGCGTCCAAAGAAAGAAGTAATTTCGATGGAACCTGAGGCTGCTGAGCAGGAAAAGGAAGAACCAAAAGCAGAAGAGCCTGCTGCTGAGAAAAAGGTGGAAGAAAAACCGGCCGAAGAAGTGGTTAAAAAACCTGAGGTAAAAGTTAAGGTGCTCGACAAGATTGACCTGGACGAGGTGAACAAACCGAAAAAGAAGGAAGAAAAGCCTGTTGAGGAGAAACCTGCCGAGGTTAAAGCCGAAGAAAAAAAGCCGGAAAAAGAAGTTCCGGCCAAAGAAGAGGTGAAAGAAAAACCAGCAGCCGAAACTAAAGAAGAAACTGCCCCGAAGGCGAAAAAAGAGGAGGCTGCTCCGAAAGCCGAAAGTACTCCGAAAGAAAAAGAAGAGGAGGTTGTTGAACCAACGGTGCCGAAATCGGACGACAAGATAAAAGTGGTTGGCAAGATTGATCTGAGCAACATGAATCAGAAAACGCGCCCGGCCAAAAAATCAAAAGAAGAACGCGAAAAAGAACGCAAAGAGCGTAAAAAACAAAGGAATGCTGAGCGCCAGGGGCAAGACAAAGAAAGAGGAGAAGGCCCAACAGTAATTAAGGCAAAAGCTGCCAAATTAAATGGCCCAACTGTTCTTGGAAAAATCGATCTTCCCGAGAAAAAACAAGACGGAGGCGACTCAAATAACAGGAAAAAACGTAGAAAACGTATTTCAAAAGATTCCGGAAAAGTTAGCGTTGACAGACAACAACAACAAAAACCAGGCGAACGTCCGAGAGGAAAATTCCAGCCCAATAAGCAAGGTGCAGGAAAGAAAAAACGACCACTTAAAAAAGAGGTTAACGAGGAGGACGTACAAAAGCAAATTAAAGATACACTTGCCCGTTTAACAACAAAAGGCAAAACCAAAAAAGGAGCAAAACACCGTCGCGACAAACGTGCTGCTGCCAGCGAAAAAATGCAGGCAGACATGGAACAGCAAATGATGGAGCAAAACGTGCTGAAAGTAACAGAGTTTGTTACCGTTGCAGAGTTAGCTACTATGATGAATGTTGGCGTTAACGAAATTATTTCGTCGTGTATGTCGCTCGGAATGTTCGTTTCTATCAATCAACGTCTTGATGCTGAAACGCTTGCCGTAGTGGCCGAAGAATTTGGTTACAAAGTAGAGTTTGTGAGTGTTGAAATTGCCGAAGCAATTGAGGAAGAAGAAGACAATCCTGAGGATTTGAAACCTCGTCCGCCAATTGTAACTGTTATGGGGCACGTTGACCACGGTAAAACATCGCTGCTCGACCACATCCGAAGTACAAACGTAATTGCCGGTGAGGCCGGTGGTATTACCCAGCACATTGGTGCATACCATGTAAGCCTTGAAGATGGCAGAGATATTACTTTCCTTGATACTCCGGGTCACGAGGCGTTTACTGCTATGCGTGCTCGTGGTGCGCAGGTAACCGATATTGCAATTATTATTGTAGCAGCCGACGATAACGTGATGCCTCAAACCATTGAGGCAATCAACCACGCATCGGCAGCAGGTGTACCAATTGTGTTTGCCATAAACAAAATCGATAAACCGGGAGCAAATCCTGAAAAGATAAAAGAAGAACTGGCCAATATGAATTACCTGGTTGAAGAGTGGGGTGGTAAATACCAGTCGCACGATATTTCGGCCAAAAACGGAATTGGTATTGAAGATCTTCTTGAAAAGGTATTGCTTGAAGCAGAGATGCTGGAATTAAAAGCAAACGCTGATAAAAAAGCTCAGGGAACAATTATTGAATCGGAGCTTGACCGTGGTAGAGGTTACGTTTCAACCTTGTTGGTTGAAAGCGGAACACTGCACGTTGGCGATATTATTATTGCCGGTCAGTATTACGGACACGTAAAAGCAATGTTCAACGAGCGTAACCAAAACATTACGGATGTTGGTCCTGCGCAGCCTGCAATTATCCTTGGATTGAACGGTGCACCACAAGCGGGTGACAAGTTCAATGTAATGGAAAACGAGCGTGAAGCAAGAAGCATTACCAATAAACGCGAGCAGTTGGCCCGTGAGCAAGGTTTGCGTACACAGAAACATATTACACTCGACGAAATCGGACGTCGTATTGCAATTGGTAACTTCCAGGAGTTAAACCTGATTGTTAAAGGTGACGTGGATGGATCTATTGAGGCACTTTCTGATTCATTGATCAAGTTGTCAACCGAAGAAATTCAGATCAATATTATTCACAAAGCAGTTGGTCAGATCTCCGAATCTGATATTTCACTGGCTGCCGCGTCAGAAGCAATTGTAGTTGGTTTCCAGGTACGTCCTTCGTTAAATGCACGTAAAATGGCCGAAAGAGAACAAATTGATATTCGTTTGTACTCGATTATTTACGATGCCATTAACGAGATTAAAGCGGCAATGGAAGGTATGCTTTCTCCTGAAATTAAGGAGGAAATTACCGGAACAGTTGAGGTGCTGGAGGTATTTAAAATCACAAAAGTGGGAACTGTTGCAGGTTGTATTGTTCGCGACGGAAAAATTACACGTAACTCGAAAGCCCGCGTAATTCGTGATGGAATTGTAATTTACGATGGATTGCTTGGATCTCTGAAACGTTTTAAAGAAGATGTAAAAGAGGTGAAAAATGGTTACGAGTGTGGTTTGAATATCGAGAAATTCAACGATATTAAAGTTGGCGACCATGTGGAAGCTTACCAGGAAGTTGAAGTTGCGAAGACATTGTAAGATACATTATAATATAGCAAGAAAAGAAGGCCGGGTTATCCCGGCCTTTTTTCGTTAAAAGACTGTTGTGTAAAGTTAAATTCGTATGAAAAAGTAGATGCTATCATGAATTGATCTGATAAAACAGTTCGAAAATGCCATCATCCCTGACACTTTGTGAATTCTCCCGTGGGAGAACGAGATAAATGTATGGGAGAACGACTTGTTACCATGGGAGAACTGTCAAAAGTTGTGGGAGAACTATATTCTTGCCTGGGATAACTGTTCTAAAGCATGGGAGAACGCATTAAAATGATGGGAGAAGTGATAAAAACGGTGTGAGGAGTAGTAAAAACTACCAGAGGGTAAATTATTAACACTCAATGTTTAATTTCATAAACGAAAAAGGTACTACAGAGCGTTAGCTTATTACTACTTTTGACAAAAAGATTGAAAAATGAAGCGGTACCTCATAATCATACTTCTTGTTTTGGTCGCGGCAGCGGCCGGATTTCTGTACTTTGCAAAGGATGAGGTGGCTTTTTCCAAAGAGTCGCCGTTATATAAAGCTGTGCCTTTAACAGCGCCACTATTTCTTGAGGCCGATGGCTTAAAAGCCATTCCTGCCGATAATCCTGCGATTGTGGAATTAACCGGAATTCCTGGGTTTAATGAGTTGTTGAATCAGGTATCAGAAATACAAAATGTTATTGATACTGAACCTGAAATTCAGAAGCAACTTGGAAAACGCCCGGTTGTGCTTGCACTCGATTTTGTAGGGAAAAATGTTTTGCATCCGGTAATTATCAGCAACCTAAAAAGTGCAAAAGAGCGTGAGGGGCTTGAACTGTTAATAGAAAAACTGACCGGAATTTCACGAACTTCATTTCAAAAACGGAACTATAACGGTTATGCAATAATTGATGTTTTTGATTCGGCCGGAAACAATAAACTCAGTTATAGTGTAGCGGGAAATCTGGTAATTATAAGCCCCGAAGTTATTTTGGTGGAAAAATGTATCAGGCAATTAAACGCGCCGGGCATAACCGATAACCAGTATTTTAACCTGGTAAACCGTACAGTAAGCAATCAGTCGGATATTGCCTGGTATATAAACCACAGACGATTTCCGGAACTCTGGGCAAATTTTCTGAACTCATCAACAAAAAGAAAAGAAAATGAATTTGGCCAAACCGAGCGGATAAATCTGAAACGCGATGTGCTGAGAATAAAGGATTTCGCTAGTTGGAGTGAGCTTGATTTTAGTTTTCATGATAACCGTTTAACATTGAATGGCATTACTGCAGCCGACGACTCGTTGAATCATTTCCTGTCGGTTTTTCAGGGGCAGGAAGCAGTGAATAGTAATGCAGACCGCCTGTTGCCAAAGTCAACCTCGTTTTTTGTCGAATTTTCTTTTTCCGACAGGGAGTTGTTTTTTAAAAACCTGGAAAATTATTTTGTGCATTCTGAGGCGTATTACGACCGGGAAGAGAAAATAAAAATTATAGAACAGAATCTTCGTTCAGATTGTCGCGAGAACTTCGGAGCTATGGTAAAAGACAGAATTGTTGCTGCAATTACTTCTGTTCCTACCGAAGCAGAAATGGGAACACTTTTTATTTTAGGCAACCAATCGAGTAAAGAAAGCCGTGAGCTTTTTGAGGTAATGATATCAAACTATGCCAGCCGAAAAGATATTTCGCAGGAAAGTTTAAGCGGCATTTATACATCGTCTGACGATCAAAACTATCGGATTTACGAATTCCCTTATCCAACGTGGCCGGGAATCTGGCTTGGTGGAGCTTTCGACTTTGCACGTGCACGGTTTGCAGCTTTTCGCGATGATCAGCTAATTTTTGCAAGTTCAAAAACTGGATTGGAAAAATATCTTGACGACATGGATTCGGGAGAAACCTTGCGAATCGATGCCGATTATGAAACGATTAACAAAGTAGCCGAAAGCAAAGCGAACCTTAATGTTTATGGCAATATAAATAACCTTTATGCACTGCGGCACGATTTGTTTAACAGCGAGATAAACAAAGGACTGGAAAAGCATGAAGAGATTTTCAGAAAGTTTAATGCCATAAGCTGGCAGGTGGTGTGTGAGAACAACATTTATTTTAACTCGCTGAATTTGGCATATCAGCAGAAACCGAAAAAAGATGTTCGTGCAAAATGGCAAGCCCGGTTAGGAGCCGAGGTTGCTATTAAACCGCAGCTGGTAATAAACCATACTAATAAAGCAAAAAAGGAAATAATTGTACAGGATGTAAACAATCAGATTCATTTAATTGATGCCGAGGGGAAGATTATTTGGAGTGCACCGGTTAGCGGAAAGGTTATGGGCGAAATCCATCAGGTAGATTATTATAACAATGGTAAACTGCAATACCTGTTTAATACCAAGGAAAAGATTTACCTGATTGACCGTAACGGAACCAGCGTAGCAAACTTCCCTATTGTTTTAAAATCGGTGGCTACCAATGGTGTAAATGTGTTCGATTACAACAACAATAACCAGTATCGATATTTTGTGGCTTGCGAAGACAAAAAGGTTTACGCCTATGATCACGAAGGAAAAATTATAAGTGGCTGGAGCTTTGGAACGACTAGCGGAACAGTAACCTCGCCTATACAGTTTTTTAGGGTTAGCAATAAAGATTACATTGTTTTCAGCGATGAAAAGCAAGTTTACATCCAAAACAGAAGGGGAGAGACGAGAGTAAATTCTTCGGCCAAATTTGCACCATCGGCAAACGGCATAACCTTAAATACACAAGGCGTGCCTAAAATGGTTACTACCAGTCGCGATGGAGATGTCTTTTATCTGTTTTTTGATGGTAAATTTTCACAAAAGAAAACCGGTAAATTTTCACCCGATCATCGTTTTAAAGTTGATGATATTAATGGCGACGGAAAGCCGGAGTTTGTATTTGTTGATGATGAAGGCCTGTTTGTTTTTGATGAAGATGGGGATAAACTGTTTGATGAAGAATTTGAGAATAATGTATTGGCTGTTAATTTGTACGATTTTACTGCTACCAAAAAAATGATTGGAGTAACCGATACCGATGAAAACGAGATTTCTCTGTTTGATGCATCAGGAAAACAATACGATGGATTTCCGCTGAGCGGTAACAGTGAATTTGCAATTGGGAAATTACAAAACGGTGGTCCGTTGAGCCTGGTTGTTGGCGATGAAGGCGGAAACCTGCTGTGCTACGAATTGGAATAAAAAAACCACGAAATAAATTCCGTGGTTTTCAATATTGTCGTATAAATTATTGATCAGATAATAAGCATGGCATCGCCATAAGTACCAAAACGATAATCGTTTTTAGTGGCAACATCATAAGCTTCCATAACAAAGTCGTAACCTCCAAAGGCCGCAACCATCATTAATAAAGTTGAATAAGGCAGGTGGAAGTTTGTAATCATGCTGTTTGCAACGCTAAACTCGTACGGAGGGAAAATAAATTTATTGGTCCATCCTTCAAATGGTTTCAAAAATCCTTGTGTAGAAACCGAGCTTTCAAGTGTACGCATTACCGTTGTTCCAACTGCACATACATTTCGTTTCTCTTGTTTCGCATTATTTACCATCTCGCAAGCTTCGTTATTGATCCAAATCTGCTCCGAGTCCATTTTGTGTTTGGTAAGGTCTTCTACATCAACACTGCGGAAGTTGCCCAATCCAACATGTAAAGTAACGTATGAAAAATCAACACCTCTGATTTCCAGACGCTTCAATAGTTCGCGACTAAAGTGCAAACCGGCTGTTGGTGCAGCAACGGCACCTTCGTGTTTTGCAAAAATTGTTTGGTAACGGTCTTTATCCTCAGGCTGTACCGGGCGATTGATAAATTTAGGAAGTGGTGTTTCTCCCAAGCTGTATAATGTTTGCTTGAATTCGTCGTAAGGACCATCAAACAAAAAGCGCAAAGTACGTCCGCGCGAAGTGGTGTTGTCAATTACCTCGGCAACCAACAAATCGTCGTCGCCAAAATACAATTTGTTGCCAATACGTATTTTACGCGCCGGATCAACAAGCACATCCCACAAACGTTGCTCGCGGTTTAATTCGCGAAGAAGAAAAACTTCGATTTCTGCTCCGGTTTTTTCTTTGTTACCATACAAACGTGCTGGAAACACCTTTGTATCGTTAAAAACCATCACATCTTTATCATCAAAATAATCAAGCAGGTCTTTAAATAATTTGTGTTCAATTGTGCGTGTTGCTCTGTTTAACACCATTAGTTTCGATTCATCACGGTTATCGGCCGGGTGTAAAGCAATCTTTTCCTGATCTAAATTATACTTGAATTTTGATAACTTCATATTGTAATTTATTTATTAATAGTCATTTTATGCGATCTGCAAAAATAATACAGTTAGTTGGTTTTTTTATTCAGAACCACTTTATACGTCGAATTTTTTAAATGGTTTCATTTAAATTTAAGTTTTCCAGAAAAAAATTCACTTTAAACGCATCTTCCAGTTTATAATCGCCAATTCTTGTTCGTTCTAATCCTGTAAGGTAGGCGCCACATTTTAGGGCCTCGCCAATGTCTCGGGCCAGCGATCGGATGTAAGTTCCTTTGCCACAAACAACCTTTAGTTTTACCTCCGGAAGATTAAACGATTTAATTTCAATGCTTCTTATAACAATGTTTTTTGCTTTAAGTTTTACATCTTCTCCATTTCGTGCGTAATCGAACGCGCGTTTCCCTTTCACTTTTACTGCCGAAAAAACCGGCGGAACCTGTTCAATTTCTCCAATAAACTGAGGCAGTATTTCTTCAAACTTTTCGCGGGTAACAAACGAATAATCGTTTTTGCTGTCTTCTTCCGTTTCCAAATCAAACGAAGGAGTCGTTGCACCGATTTTTAGCGTGGCTATGTATTCTTTCTCGCCCAGTTGTAACTCCTCGATTTTTTTGGTGGCTTTGCCCGTACACAAAATAACCAGCCCGGTTGCCAGTGGGTCGAGGGTTCCGGCATGGCCAACTTTTAACTTTTTTATGCCCATCATTTGGCACAAGTGGTAGCGTATTTTGTTTACAACATCAAACGATGTCCATTCCAACTCTTTGTCGAATAGCAAAATTTCCCCGCCAGGGAAATCATATGTTTTTTTGAAATCGGGCATTAAGAATCTATCTTCCAGTGTTTTAAGCCTGTTTTGAAAAATCAGGCTGCAAAGATAGCAATTAGCCCAATAAGAGCGCAATAAATTGCAAAATAAATTAGTTTGCCGCGTTTTACGATTTTAATCATCCACGAGCAGGCCAGCCAGCCTGAAACAAAAGCACTTACAAAACCTATTAATAAAGGCATCAGATCAACGTTGGTTGATTGAAGCTCACCGTTTGCAATATCAATAAAAGCCGCGCCTAAAATGGGTATTAATACCATAAGAAATGAAAATCGGGCAACATCTTCTTTTTTTCCTTTCAATAATAATCCGGTTGCAATGGTTGCACCGCTTCGGGATATTCCGGGCAAGGCCGCAAGTGTTTGAGCAATACCTATTATAAAAGCTTTGCCAAAGGTTATTTTGCCATCGCTTTTTTTTACAAATTGCGTGAGAGCAAGTAGTCCTGCAGTTACCAGTAACATGCATCCAACAAAAAATAAGTTGCCGGTAAAAATAGCTTCTATTTTATCTCGAAAAAGCAAGCCAACTATTACTATCGGGATGGACGAGAACAATAACTTGGATACGTATTCGGTCGAGTCGTTCCATCGAAATGCGAGAAGGTCTTTCCCTAAAATGCTAATGTCTTTTCGGAATACAAGAATGGTGCTTAAAACAGTAGCAACGTGCACGGTTAAAACAAAAAGCAAACTGTTTTCATCTTTTATTCCCAAAAGTGCATGCCCAATTTCGAGGTGTCCGCTTGAACTAACGGGGAGAAATTCTGTAAGTCCTTGAATTAAACCAAGAAGAAATGCCTGGAGTTCGGTCATAAAAAGCTTGTTAGTTGTCTTTCGGTTTTTTCATAATGGCATAAATCTCGAAACCAAAACCCAGCAATAAAACAATTGGGGCAAGTGTTATGCGCCGAAAATTAAAAATATCTTCGCTGAAAACATTCGGGTCATCACTTCCTCCGCCTGCCATCAATATAAATCCAATAACGATTACGGCAAAGCCAATTGCCATTAGTTTATAGTTTTCTTTACCTAAGGCAAATCCTGCTGTCTCTTTAACTTCTTTATTTTTTTTAGCCATTATTTTCTGAGATTGGTGGTGTAAAGATAATTAATAAAATAATTCATCAAATTTCATGCGAAGGAATTTGCCCAATGCCAGCCAGGTTGATAAAAATGAGATTGAGAAGCCCAGAATGAAAACGATGGCAACAATGAGTGCGATTGTTTTTAAGTCCGCAAAATTTATTAATCCGTATAATTCTTGTTTATAAAAATAAATAGTGCCAATAAGTATTGTGTTGGCCAGTATTCCTCCAATAGCACCCAGGAATAAACTTTTAATTAAAAAGGGCTTACGTATAAAACCTTTGCTGGCTCCAACCATTTGCATGGTGTTAATGGTAAAGCGCTGAGAATAAATAAGCAGGCGAATTGTATTGTTAATCAAACCAAAAAATATGAATGTAAGCAGTCCGCTTAATATCAACAGAGCGAGGCTGATTTTTCTTACGTTTTCGTTTATCAGTGTAACCAGGTTTTTTTGGTAATAAACTTCGGTAACCTGCGGATACTCCAAAAATTTCTGTTCCAAAACCTGAAGACTGTCGGTGTGAGTGTATGCGGCGTTTAGTTTAATGTCGAGCGATGCGAACAATGGATTATAGCCTAGAAATCCCTGGAAATCTTCACCCAATTCTTTCGTAAGTTCGTTGGCGGCTGATTCTTTATCGATGTAATCGACAGATTTTACAAAATCACCGGCACTCAGGATTTTCTGCAGACGAATGATTTCTGTTTCGCGCAAATCATCGGAAAGCACTAGTGTGAACCCGATTTTTTCGCGTACATAATCCGATAGTTTTTTGCTGTTGATGAGCATAAAACTCAACAAGCCCAGTAAAATAAGCACAAGCGTTATGCTGATTAACGAAGTAATCCACGAATTGAAAAAACGCTTTTTAAACTTTTTCGGTTTTTTGCTCATGCCGTTACAAAATATCTAACACATACAAATGTATATAATTTTGTGGGCGACAATAATTTCACTTTACGTTCTTTTTTTACAACATGGTGTTAACATTAAATTCATCTGGGGCAATTGTTGCAAATCCTGCGGGTAATGGTACATTCGAGCAGTTTTCGGAAAAGGAATCCAAATCCGTCAGAAAATCATTTAACTAATTGAATTTTTGACTGTTATTTCTTTGGAAATCCGAAAAAAGAGAATACTTTTGCAGTCCCGATTATTATCCTTAGAAATAAGGAGTGTAAATAGTTGATTTTCTTGGAGTAAAGCAGTTTGTCGAAAAATTCCGTTGAGACAAAAAATGCGACGAAAAGTAAAATCAGAAGTGTTTTAAACAATAAAAAATTAGAAAAGTGGACACACTTAGTTATAAAACTGTTTCGGCTAACAAGGCTACCGTAAACAAAGAGTGGGTAGTTGTTGACGCCGAAAATATGGTATTGGGACGTTTGGCAAGTAAAGTTGCCAAAATGTTGAGAGGTAAATACAAGCCAAGTTTCACACCTCACGTTGATTGTGGTGATAACGTAATCGTTATCAACGCTGAGAAAGTTGTTTTAACAGGTAAAAAAATGTCGGACAAAATTTATGTTCGTCACAGTGGTTACCCAGGTGGACAACGTACTCAGACTCCTCAAGATATTTTAGCTAAATATCCTGAGCGTTTGGTTGAGAAAGCTGTAAAAGGTATGCTTCCTAAAAACAAATTAGGTAGCGACTTATTCAGAAATTTACATGTAGTAATTGGTGCAGAGCACAAATATGAGGCTCAAAAACCAAAAGTTGTTGATTTAAATACGATTAAATAATGGAAGTAGTAAACACAATCGGACGTAGAAAATCAGCTGTTGCTCGTATTTACGTAAGTGAAGGTAAAGGAAATATTACCATCAATAAAAGGGAAATGAAAGAATACTTCCCTGCAGAAACATTGCAATACATTGCTATGCAGCCACTAAATCTTTTAGAAGTTGCAGAGAAATATGATGTAAAAGCAAACCTTGACGGTGGTGGCCCAAAAGGACAAGCAGAAGCATTTCGTTTGGCTCTTTCTCGTGCATTAATTGAAATTGATGCCGAATCAAGACCTCAACTTAAAGCTGCTGGATTCCTTACACGTGACCCACGCGAAGTGGAACGTAAAAAACCAGGACAACCAAAAGCAAGAAAACGTTTCCAATTCTCAAAACGTTAAGATTATTATTTATCAAATTATATGGATCTAAAACGGCTGTGATTCCCGATGAATCGGGACTACTCAGCGGTTGCTTTTAGAGCATAGAAAAAGTAAACAGATGCCAAAAACAAATTTTCAAGAATTATTGGAAGCAGGTGCACATTTCGGTCACCTGAAAAGAAAGTGGAATCCAAACATGGAGCCTTATATCTTCATGGAGAAAAACGGAATCCACATCATCGATCTGCAAAAAACAGTTGTAAAAATTGATGAAGCTGCTGCAGCCATCAAACAAATTGCAAAATCAGGTCGTAAAGTATTATTCGTAGCAACTAAAAAGCAAGCCAAAGAACTGGTTGCCGAGCAAGTTAAAGAGGTAGGAATGCCTTACGTAACTGAGCGCTGGCCAGGAGGTATGCTTACCAACTTCCCAACAATCCGTAAAGCGGTTAAGAAAATGATCTCCATCGACAAAATGATGAAAGATACAAGTTGGGATAACCTTTCAAAACGCGAAAAACTTCAAATTACACGTCAGCGTGCTAAACTGGAAAAAGTTTTGGGTTCAATCTCAGACCTTACCCGTTTACCGGCTGCATTGTTTGTTGTTGACGTATTGAAAGAAAAAATTGCTGTTCGTGAAGCAAAAAAATTGGGTATCCCGGTTTTTGCAATTGTTGATACCAACTCAAATCCTGAGGATATCGACTTTGTAATTCCTGCTAACGACGACGCATCACAATCAATCCGTATTATTGTTGGTGAGATGTGCGACGCTGTTAAAGCCGGTTTAAACGAGCGCAAAATCGAGAAAGATAAAGAAGAAGCAAATGCCGAAGCTCCTAAAAAGAAAGAAGCAAAAGCAGAAGAAACTTCTGAAGAGTAAGTAAAGGTTAAGTAATATATAAACCATTTAAAAGAGATTTTAATTATGTCTTTTACAACCGCAGACGTAGTAAAATTGCGTAAAGTATCGGGCGCAGGGATGATGGATTGCAAAAATGCCCTGAAAGACGCCGAAGGTGACTTTGACAAGGCACTGGAAATCATCCGCGAAAAAGGTAAATTAATTGCAAACAAACGTGCAGACAGAGACGCTGCTGAAGGTGTATCTCTTGCAAAAGCAACTGAAGACGGTAAATTCGGTGCAATTGTTGTATTGAATTGCGAAACTGACTTTGTTGCCAAAAACGAAAGTTTTGTTGCATTTGCTGAGAAAATTCTTGCAAAAGCATTGGAAGCTAAGCCAGAAAGTTTGGAAGCATTAAAAGCACTTGAAGTTGATGGTTCATCTATCGAATCATTGGTTACTGAACAAACTGGTGTAACTGGTGAAAAACTTGATCTTTCTTATTACAAATGTTTGGCCGACGAGGCTGTTGTTCCATACATCCACCCTGGAAATAAACTGTCAACTCTTGTTGCTTTCAACAAAGCCGTTGATGTACAGGTAGGAAAAGATGTGGCAATGCAAGTAGCCGCTATGGCTCCTGTTTCTGTCGATGAAGCTTCAATTCCACAAGCTGAAATTGATAAGGAATTAGAGTTTGCGAAAGAAAAATACCGCAAAGAAGGTAAACCTGAAGCAATGCTTGAGAAAATTGCACAAGGTTCGTTAAACAAGTGGTATAAAGATGTAACACTTTTGAATCAGGCTTTCGTTAAAGACGGAAAAATGCCGGTAAAAGATTACTTAAAGCAAGCTGATGCTGATTTGACAGTAACTGCTTTCGACCGCTATAGTTTGAACGCTTAATAAAAGCAAAAGAATATATTAAAGGCCATTCGAGAAATCGAATGGCCTTTTTTTATGACAAAAAAAAGAGCCTTTTAAGAAATGAATTTCCAGGAAAGGCTCAAGTTTTTATGTTGAGGAAAGATTATCGTTTCAGGATAAGTTTTTTAACCTGTGTTACTTTTCCATCTTTAATAAAACGGCACAAGTAAACTCCTGATGTTGCAGGTGCTCCGTTTGCATCGTCACCGGTCCATTTTATGCGGTGGGTACCTTCATCAAATCGTTTTTCAGCAATAATTTGAACCTGCTGACCGAAAAGATTGTATATAGCTATTTGTACGTCTGAAGGGGCGCTAATGGCGAATTGAAAGGTAGCAGCTGAACTAAATGGATTTGGATAAATTATCAGTTCAGTCTCCGGTATCGGATCAACTCTTTCGGCCGAAGTTGTAACATTTCCTTGTTTTACAACTATTGTGCTAAAATGAATAATATTGGCATAAATTTTATTACTTACGGTGTCTACTGCCACATGTTCGTCAATTTCTTCAAATCCGGTATTTTCAGCAAAAAATACATCCAGCTCTTCAGGTGTAACACCCAACGAATCGAGCAGATCGTGTTTAAACACCAGGCTTAAATTTACAGGCACATTAAAATAATATGGTTCAACAATGGTATCCGAGCCGACTGGCATAACACTGAATTTAACTCCTGTTATTACTTCGTCAGTAAAAGTAACCTCAGTGCTGCTATCGCTTACTTCGGCATACTCCTCAGGAATAAACATGAAAATCTCGATATCTTCATCGATGCAACCAAAAGGGAAATGAAGCATTCCGGCATTCAAAATATTAAGCGGGTAAGGCAAACCGCCAATTTTATAACTTTCACCTTCTTTAAATGTTTTTGCTTTTAACTCCTGTCCATCCGGAAAAACCCTGCGTATTGAGATGGTGTTTATTTCCATATCAACAGTTGAGTCGACAACCAATAATTCGACTGAAGCCTTAAAATTGCTGTATTCGGCATGAACAAGTGTCATTCCGGTTTCGCCGCTCAGGGTAAGCAATCCTCCTTCTGTAATAGTGGCAATACTGGTGTCTGAAACACTCCAAATAAAGTCGGCATTCTGGTGCTTTACACCGTTTGTTTTATAATCTGCTTCGTATTGAATGGGTTCGTGGCCGGTATAAACAACCATATCGGCAGGCTCAATAACGAGTTGATTTCCACGGTTGTTTTCTTCACGTTCACGCTTTTCTTTCTTCTCTTTTTTTGCCCTGCTTTCATATATTGTTACTTTGGCGGTATCAGCCAAATCTCCAAGCATAGCAATGATAATTCCCTGCGCGGCTGTGTCTGACGAGTGGAAAATACTTTCTTCGGGATTGGGAAACATTCCCACTTCTGTTGGCTCGGCCGACCAGATAAACGATGTGTCGATTTTTGTTCCTGTTGAATCGATGTAAAACGCGCGAAGTTCTACCGAATCACTCACTTCAACTTTAATATGATCAGGAACAATTTTAATTTTTGGATACTCGTCATCCATTTCATTCTCATCGTCTTCCTCGTCGTCATCTTTTACAGGGCCATTTACTTTTAACATTACCGAATCGCGCAGCTCCTTGTACTTCGCAATCAGAAAGCCTTCGCCCGAATGGTTCGTCGTTAAGTATCCGTCCTTATCAATCTTGCCAAGAAAACCGGGTTCTGTGTGCCAGTTAATTTTAGCATCGGTAACCGCGGTGCCACTACTGTCGGTATAAACAGCTGAAACTGCATACATCG
The DNA here is from genome assembly GCF_963676815.1 of uncultured Draconibacterium sp. NCBI lineage: Bacteria > Pseudomonadati > Bacteroidota > Bacteroidia > Marinilabiliales > Prolixibacteraceae > Draconibacterium > uncultured Draconibacterium sp. Next base: position 1,408,538 of record NZ_OY781365.1, on the reverse strand, counting down.
TGTCGGGGTTTAGTGTTAGGTCTCCGCCAATAATTTCAAGCGATTCCTGGCTTAAAGCAGCAAAAGACATGAGCATCGCGGTTAATAACAGCAATAATTTTGAGTTTGTGTAAATTTTCTTCATAAGCTGAATTTTAAAATTCTTTCCATCAAAATATCGCATATTGTAAATCAGGGAGAATAAAGAAAAGTTACGTAATACAGCGTAAAAAACAAAATGCTGTATACGCGATGCAGATGAGTTTCTCTTGAATTGACAAAAAATTGTTAACGTCCTATAATAATATTCTAAAAAGGATAAAAAGGTAATCTTTTTTAATGCTTTTCTCGTACAAATTATTGAATCAGTATTAACGATTAACGATGATTAAAATGCCGGAAATTAAATGGATTGGCAGGCAAATTGCAGCGTATTTGTTGGTAAACAGATTTAAGAACAAATTAAAAAACTGGTATTATGGCAATTTTTTTATATGGAATCGTCGTGATAGCCATAATCGTTGTAGAATTACTTTTATGCTATCAGGATGTAAAACATAGCTAGAGTTTTCTGGTATGGGGCTACACCCGCGAAATACCATAGTTTGAATGGTGAAACCACCATAACAGGAATGCTTTGTTCTTATTTTTTAATTCTATCATTTGTTTGTCAGGTATTGTTTTCCTCGTATTTTTAAAAGCGGTATTGAGCCCATTTCTTTTTCCTTCTTTTATTTAAATACTTGCTACATATTAACATTAATCTCTTAATAACTATCTTATTATGAGTGTGGTGTGCTCGTATTTTTATACTAGCTTTAGTGGGAATTAAAAACAGTGGTATGGCACTTATTATTTATGGCGTACTTTTTCTGATGACCGTATCTGTTATGATGTATAGGAGTTATCAGGAAGCCAAGCATAATCATTAAGTTTCCGGCTTGCCTTATCCCTCAATAAGAATCTAACCGGAGAGCAGCAGTGATAGTTTCTTATCACTGGGTTTAAATCGCTGCCTCTTTTTATCTTCTCGGTTGTTAAAATCTTATCCTAATAATTAGCTCTTTTTTATCCAGTAGTTAATCCTGTGTAGAAGCTGTTTTACATTATCAGCCTCAAATATTTTCCACACCTTTTGTGGTCTTTCTTCCACAGTATTCGATTTTTATTGTACTAATTCATTGTGTAAAATTGTTTGGTAATGAACACTTTATCAGCTGTGTAATTCGATTTCTGAAAGCTGTTCTTTCTATGGCATACGTTTGGATTTATGTTATGAAACGAAACGAGAAAATTATGGAAACACAAGAATTAAAGATTGAGATTAACAAATATATCAGTGAGATAAATGGTAGAATTCTAAAATTGAAAGATCAATCGAAGAAGGATCCAAGCAACAAGGAGCTTTTTAAATTGATTGAGGACTTGGAAAACAGGCGAGAACAAATAATTGAGTTTAACAATGCAATTAATTTGTTAAAACCTGGTGCTTCAGAAAAATTGAAAGACCTGGAAACCCGAATTTTCGATTCCATTCAATCGTTTAATGAAGCCTATCAAAACTCAGGCGGATATATAAACAGCGGAAGAATTAGCAGAAAAGCACACCACATTGATTTTAATAATCCCGGAAATACACGATAAAAGTGATGGCTGAAAAAATTTATGCAATAGTGCACATAACCATATAAAATCGAGTAGTATGAAACGTAGTTTAAAAGAATTAATAGGATATTCAATAAAAGCAGAAAATGGTGAAAAAGGAAAAGTAAATGACTTTTTGTTTGACGAGAAAAGTTGGATAATGCGCTATTTGGATGCAGATTTAGGAAGTTTTTTTAATCAGGAAAGGGTGTTGATACCGCACAATTTTTTAGGAGAACCCGAGCAGGAAGAGAAAAATTTTAATATTAATCTGAGTGTTGACAATATAAAACGTTCGCCAAACTTGAATTTCGATATGCCGGTGTCGCGTGTTTACGAGAAAAAATTAGCCGATTATTATGGAATTCAAAATCCGTATTGGTTGGTCGATTCAGCTGCCTTTGCCGGAAATGAAATGGTTTTTTACCCCGGAGTAGCTTTTAGGGCACCACGCAAAGTAATTAAAGAAGAGGACATTGATACAAGTCTGCGCAGTTTTAACGAGATTAAGGGGTACGGAATTAATGCGCGTGATGATAGTTTCGGGCACATCTCTGATTTTATAATCGACGATACTGACTGGCAAATACTGTACTTTGTAGTCGACACAAATAATTTATTCCCTTGGAGTAAAAAAGTTATTCTTCCAATTGAAATGATTGACAAAATTAGTTTCACAGACCGAGAAGCACATGTTGATATGACAAAAGAAGCGATTAAGGAATCGCCAGAATATAATCCTGATGACGCAGTAAATGCCGAATTAGAAGAAGTGTTGTACGACTACGAAGGAAAAAAGAAATAGTAGAAATTAAAAAAATAATAGAAAGCTGAAGACTCTGTCTTCGGCTTTTTTTATAGGCTATGTTTTGTAAAATGTGGAAAATCAGTGAATTAGTGTGGAAATATTCTCACACAGCAACGTTTTTGTAATGATTGATATTTTCTGATAGATTATTTCTGCGGGATAATAAATATTTCTCACCGGGAATAAGGCAATGAAGTTTTTTGCGCGTGTGTCTTTTGTTTTTGTAAGTGTCATGTTATCAGTGGTGTATGGCGGGTTTTGTTATTCTGGAAATAGAACTGCTTAATTATCGAGATGTATTGTATATAAAAGGATAATTATCCAGTGGTAAAAAAATGAATACCGAAAATCTCCCGGTAGTGGCATGAAATTTTCATTTTAAATAGTAAAAGCCGAAACAGGCGGATGGGGAAATGGTGTTTTGTACATTGCTTATTCGCGTTTGTTTAAATCAACTTGCTTAACACATATAACAGAAAAGGAGAGAATTAAGTTATGAAACGATTTAGAAAACAATTTTATTAGAAAACAATTTTATTATCCGTAGGATTTTTCACTATGGTAGCTTTTACTCCGCTAGAGGCTCAGGAAAACCAGGTGAAAAGCGCATACACGGTTAACAACATGGAGGATCAGCACATGGAGTATAGCGATCAATTGAAAGAAATTATCAATAAGTATCCGGCTTTTGCATTTAAATACAGCATTGAAGATGGGAAAGTGCAAAATGTTGTAGTTACCGGTGTTGATGACGAAATTGACAGAAAACAACTTGAAGTTGTATTATTTAATTTGAATAGCCATAGGAACATGGTAAAACCAACCGACGATAGAGTTGGAGTGTTTTACGAAATTGATAAACATGCCATGTATGCAGATGGAGAAGATGCGCTGAGTGAAGAAATTTTAAGCAGCCTTGAATATCCAAAAGACGCAAAAAACTGGGGCGTTGAAGGAACGATATATGTAAAAGTAATTGTTGATGACGATGGTACAATACCATTTGTAACAACGTCCACAAATATTGATACTCCGATTGAAGCATATCTAGAGGATCTCGAGGAACAGGCAGTTGAAGCCGTTCACAATACCTCGGGTGAGTGGGAGCCTGCAGAAGTTGAAGGAGTAGAAGTAGCGTCATTGGCAGTTATTCCAATTACGTTTGATCTGGAAAATCATCCGTTTATGCGCTAGAAATAAAAATTTAGAATAAATAAAAGACACTGACCGTTTGGTTGGTGTTTTTTATTTGTACCAACTTGTTTACTATTTGCGAATAAGAATCCAGACGATTCGTAATTGCTGTGGGGCCGTTTGCATTTATTATTATTTATGAAGCGAGGAAATAAATTCGTAATTATAAAACAAACAATATCTTTCTAACAAACGAAATCCATTAGCCGATAATTCCATCAGTTCAGGGAAAAAGCGGATTAATAACTCTTTGGCTTTTTGGTGTGTTTGCCTTCCTAACTCCGATTTTTTTATTTGCTCGGGGTATTTATTGATTGTTCGGGTCATTGCATCCAGTTCCAGTTCCAGGCGAAATTCGTTGTAATTTTCATCTTTGTCGGCAACCGTGTCGGCACAATTAAACATCCGGTTGGCATATTCTCTTAACTGCTCCTCCAGTTCTTTTTCTTCCGTATAGGAATCAGGGAACATATTAATTCCAAGCGATTGTTCGTGAATAAAGTGGCGCTGAAATTTTTCCAGGAATTTGTCGATACGCTCAAATTCGGCACTCAGTTTTAAATGAAAATCCTTATTGAAATCCTGATGTTCCATACTTTTATAACACTAAAACAGTTAAAAAGATTTTGCAGGATTAAAATTACTTTAAAACTCAAACGATACAAACAAATGGAGTATGGTTTAGAGCATGTATTTGTTGAAAGTCAGTGCTTTGTGGGGTGAATTCTATATCGTACTGTTAAAAGGGTGTCGTAAGGTAATGCAATCCAATCGCGCAGGTAATAATACATCCATTTTAATTGCCCGTTTGCTTGCCGGCCACTGAGTACAGGAATCGGTCGGGTATAGGTTCCAAGAATGTAAAAGAGCCATCTACATCGCGGAATGTGATAAGCATCGGAACAAATAAATATTTCTTTAAAATTGTTTCGCTCCTTTAAAATGGTATGACAATAATTTACAGAGGAGAGTGTGTCATGCGATTTGTTTTCTGTTGAGATATTGTAGTGTGGTACATCGTATTGAAGGAGCAGTTTTTTCATTGCTTCGGCTTCCGAAACAGATTTGCCTTTTCCTATTCCGCCGGTAACTAAATAGTGAACGTCTTGTATTTCCTTCGATGCCAGAACGGCTGATTTTACTCTTCGTTTCATGGCTCCCGAAGGCTCACCATCAGTATTAACGGCAGCACCAAAAATAATGATGTAGGATAACTTGTTGTGGCTAGTTGTCACTTAATGTACGTATTAACGGGTGGTAATTATTAGCTCTCAGAACGGCTCTGATTTGTTCTGCTTCGGAATAAGTAAAAGTAAATTTTATTTGCTCGTTCGGCAATAACAATCCTACACAAACGCCATAACTTGGGTTGTCGAGATATGGGGGGCGGATTACCCCAATCATTTTGTTGTCGTTGAAAGTCAAGTTCTTTCTAGCCAGTCTGTTTTTTGTAAATACAGCTCCATCAGCGGAAGGAACTGATCCAATAAATATTTGATTTTCGTCTCTTGAAATAAACAGGGCTTCCCATTCAAAACGGCAGTCATCAGAGGTTTCTATCTTTTCCAGGTCATTTTTTCGTAAGGCCACATAATTTAAATTTAAAGGAACCGACCTGATTACTTCAGAACCTCTCAAAAAAGTAAGTTCAATTTCGATATTCTCGTACCCATTTTCGTTTCCTGAAAAGCCGAGGTTTTCAATCCCAAATTCAATTTGAATACCTTTTTCGTAACTAAATGGTGTTACAATGTATTTTGGAAGAAGCCCATCGAAGAAAATTGGTGTATCGTTTATTTTCACCGAATAATAGTAGGCGTCTGCTTCTTGTAAATCCTCGTTTAAAAATGTACTGTAAATATTGATTTGAGAAAAGCCTGTTTTTCTTTCGTCCTTAAGCGTTTGAAGATTTGGAACCGCCCAGCCATATGTTTTGTTCCGGCTTTCAGGAGTTTGGGCATACGCTTGCTGAAATAGGTGAAATGATTTTCTTTGGCTGGCGATTTCTTTACCACATAGTTCAATGCATCCCGGATCCTCCGGATCACGCCTGAAATTTTTGTCTTCTCCGGCCGTAAGAATTGCTAAAATTTTCTCGTTTTCTATCTTTTTATTAGTTCGACTAAAACAAATTTCCAGAGGATTTTCGATCACATCGTTTCCAAGTCTGTTCTTAATAACTCGTTTTGTTATTAATGCATAGTAGTTTGAGTTATCTGAAGGGATTAAGACATCTTCTTCAAAATAACCACTTTCCTGTTTAACGATATTTCTGGCTTGATATTCCGGAGCCCGTTGCAAAAGTCTTAAATTATCTGGTGCGTCACTGTAATCCAGCTTGAAAAGTATTTTGGCTTCTTTATTTTCAATTTCTTCAAGTGGTGGTGTTGAACACCCAATATTGTTTTTCTCGGTGTAAATGGCGGCAAATAAACCTCCGGCAATTAATAAAACGCCTATAGCAAGCGAGAAATTAAATGTGCCGTTTTGCTTATCGTAAAGCAAGGTTTGTATATCGCGTTCGCCCCTTTTTATATTTCTGATCTCGCGAAGAACAGATAGCCATAATCCTGTAAAAGCAATAAGCAAGCAAGTCCCAATTATAAGCCATTTAACAATACATGGTTCCATAATATTCACTCCTATATTATAATTTTTGGTTCTCAGGATTTGATTAATGATGCTATAAGTTAAGGCAAATTAGAGGAATACGCATAATGGGGAGGGAAAAATATAAAAACAGGTGCTTGGTGTGTGCTTTAAATATAGTCTGAAATTTAGGCTATAGCATGGATTTGGTGGACTTCACTAATTTCTTCCTTCTTTAGTGCACTTTCATGATAAAATCTTTGGGGTTAAAATATCGGATAGGTGACACCTACCATAAGAAACGAATATGGTTTAGGACATAGTATTATCCAATGCTAGATATAAAGTTGTTAATGCTATCCATAATTAGGGGGAGCTTGAGTTCGAGTCCTTTTTCAACCATTTTTATTGATAGATTCCCAAACCATAACATGAGTTTCTGACTTAAATACTCTTTAGGACTAGTATTTATTATTTGGGACACCTCAGTTATTTCTTCGTTGGGGACCTTCAAGTTTTTTAACCTGTTTATAAATGCTTCAGAATCTCTGTTAACCGTTATTTCCCTTTGAATTACTTTATCCCCAACTCCAAAATTGGAAGTCGGATTTCCTCCATATACATTATATGTAATGATATTTTGAACTTTTGATTTATTCTCTTTCGTATTCATATACTCATCTTCTATTTTAGGAAATTCTTCTATGAGATTTATTAAAGTGTCTAATAGTTTTTGCTTAACATTATAATGGATGTGTTTGAGATTATTTATATGATATTCTCGGTAGGCTTTTGTAAGCTTTAATCCAGGTTGCTTTACTGATGCATTAAGAATTCTTACCATTTCTCTTGATAGTGGATTCTGAACATAGTCGTCCTCAGGGACTTTTAAGAGTTCTTCAATAGCTACTATACTCGTTTTCTCATGATGAATATTTAGATCCTCGCCAACATAGTCACTTAATGGATCCATGTCAATATTTATTTCTGAAAAATTACCGAACTGGTCACTTAACTGGCCTTTTACGTCTACTGAAAATTTTCGATAATCAGGGATGTTATCTTCACTATCGCTTGGATAGCCAATTAGCTCATTATTCACCCATATTTTAAAATTGGCGTTATAGAGTTTACGAATTAATACTTTTGATTGAGCTAATGCTTTGCTAAGATGTATCTCATCGGAGGCTAGATCATTTATAATTTTTTCTATCATTATTTAAAGGTTAAAACTTTGATCTTCTCAAAGATACTAAAACATTGACCCTCACATGGCTTATGTTCATAAGTTTTGATGGATTGTTTTAATAGGTGACACTCAGAACCACAAATCCCATTTTTCGCCAATAAAAAAGCCCCTCCGAAAATCGAAGAGGCTCCTGTATTTTTTACTTTTTCCTTGACGTTCTACAAAGCAGTCACCAACAAACCGGCATCAGTATTTTCAACTTTAGCCACATTCTTTTTGGTGAGGCCTTTTATGGCTTTATCCCATTTTTTGTTGCTTAGTCCGGCTTTTTCTTTTAGTGCAGGTAACTCAATTGGAGATTCAGCTTTCAGTAATTCGAAAACTGCTTTTTCGTCGTCAGTCAACTCCACTGCTTTTTTCTCTGGCTTCATTTGCGGGAAGAACAATACATCCTGAATCGATGGGCTATTGGTCATAAACATGGTCAGGCGGTCCATTCCAATTCCCATTCCCGATGTAGGAGGCATTCCGTATTCCAGTGCACGCAGAAAATCCTGGTCGATAAACATCGCTTCGTCGTCACCTTTTTCCGAAAGCTTCAATTGGTCTTCAAAACGTTCGCGCTGATCAATCGGGTCATTCAATTCAGAGTAGGCATTTGCCAGCTCTTTTCCGTTTACCATCAACTCAAAACGCTCTGTCAGTTCCGGATTATCGCGGTGCATTTTTGTTAGCGGCGACATTTCTTTTGGGTAATCAGTAATAAAGGTTGGCTGAATGTAGTTGCCTTCACATTTTTCGCCAAATATCTCGTCAATCAACTTTCCTTTACCCATGGTTTCGTCGATCTCAATATCAAGCTTTTTGCAGATGTCGCGCAGCTCTTCTTCCGATTTGCCGTTAATATCGTATCCGGTGTGCTCCAAAATCGCTTCTGCCATTGTAACACGCGGATATGGTGCTTTGTAATCAATAATGTTATCGCCTAACTGAACTTTTGTGGTTCCGTGTAATGCCATTGCTACACGCTCACAAATCTCTTCCGTAAAACTCATCATCCATTTGTAGTCTTTGTAGGCTACGTAAATTTCCATTACCGTAAACTCCGGGTTGTGGGTGCGGTCCATTCCTTCGTTACGGAAATCTTTGGCAAATTCGTAAACACCTTCAAAACCACCAACAATAAGTCGTTTCAGATAAAGCTCGTTGGCAATACGCATGTATAACGGCATATTCAGCGCATTGTGGTGCGTAATAAACGGACGCGCAGCAGCTCCTCCCGGAATAGGCTGCAGAATTGGTGTTTCCACCTCGTGATAACCATACTCGTTAAACATTTGGCGCATGGTGTTGTATATAATTGTCCGTTTTTTGAAGGTCTCTTTCACCTCTGGATTAACGATCAAATCGATGTAACGCTGGCGGTAACGCTGTTCTGGATCGGTAAAAGCATCAAAGGTTTTGCCGTCTTTTTCCTTTACAATCGGCAGCGGGCGCAACGATTTATTCAGCACTGTAAATTCGGTAACATGAATGGTTAATTCGCCCATTTGCGTAATAAAAGCATGTCCTTTTACACCGATGATGTCGCCAATGTCGAGCAATTTCTTGAATACCTCGTTGTACATCATTTTATCGTCGCCCGTACAAATCTCGTCGCGGTTAACGTAAATCTGAATACGTCCTTCGTGGTCCTGGATTTCAGCAAACGCAGCTTTTCCCATAATTCGGCGGCTCATCAAACGGCCGGCAATCACTACATCCTGAAAATTCTTCTCCTCTTCCTTGAAGTTCTGTTTTATATCTTTGGTGTTGGTATTTACATGGTACTGTGCCGCCGGGTAGGGGTCGATGCCCAACTCGCGCATTTTTTGCAACGAATTTCGTCTGATGATCTCTTGTTCGCTTAATTCCTGATGACTCATTTATTTTTCTCTTTTATATTCTGGTCATTTTTAATGGTAATGACCTCTAATTGAAGGGAGAACCATTTATTGATTCTCCTTTAAAAAAATTTGGGCAAAGATAATAAAACTGATTGGTTGTAAATATTGTTAATACAAGGAAACAAACAAAAAATAATGTTGAGGGTGAATGTTTTATTTCCATATGCGGTTGCATTTTGTATCTTTGCGCATTCACATCTTGAGAAACACTAAAACGCAGCATGGATAGAATTTGGAACTTAAAAAAACAAGGCGACCAAAACGAGGTAAAGCACCTCTCTGCGGCGTTGAATGTGAATATGGTGATAGCGCGCTTGCTGGTACAACGAGGGATAAAAACCTATGCTGAAGCCAAAGCATTTTTCCGCCCCAGACTGAGCGACTTGCACGATCCTTTTTTGATGAAAGACATGGAAAAAGCAGTTGCCCGCCTGGATAAAGCCATTGAAAATAACGAAAAAGTAATTGTGTACGGCGATTACGATGTTGATGGAACTACTTCGGTGGCGCTCGTGTATTCGTTTTTAAAACAGCGCATAAAAGATATTGAATATTACATCCCGGATCGTTATAGCGAAGGATATGGAATTTCGCCAAAAAGTATTGATTATGCGGTTGAAAAAGGTGTGACACTGATTGTTGCACTCGACTGTGGAATTAAAGCCGTTGAAAAGATTGCCACTGCAAAAGAACGTGGGCTCGATTTTATTATCTGCGACCACCATAATCCCGATGATGAAGTACCGCCGGCTGTTGCAGTGCTCGACCCAAAACAATCGGATTGTAAATATCCTTACAAAGAACTTTCAGGTTGCGGCGTAGGATTTAAGTTGTTGCAGGCTTACTGCAAACGACATGAAATTGATTACGAAGAAATTTACGATCTGCTGGATTTGGTAGCAGTAAGTATTGCTGCTGATATTGTTCCTATTACAGGAGAGAACAGGGTACTCGCTTATTATGGGCTCAAGAAACTGAACTCGAATCCGGGAATTGGATTGCAAACCATTATAAATTTTGCCGGAATCTCGGGAACGGAAATTACCATTAGCGATATTGTGTTTAAGATAGGGCCGCGATTAAATGCTTCGGGCCGGATTGAGCACGGTAAAAAATCGGTGCAGATTTTGGTTTCAACTGATGAGGATAAATCGGATCTTCTGGGTGAAGAGATCGACTCATTTAACGAAATACGGAAAACGCTTGACCGCGATATTACCCAGGATGCCCTGGATACCATTGAAAACAGCCCGGAGTTTAAAGGCAAGAACAGCACGGTGTTATACAACCGCGACTGGCATAAGGGAGTTGTTGGAATTGTAGCATCGCGGGTTACGGAGCAGTATTACCGGCCAACAATTATTTTAACCGAATCTAATGGTTTGGCAACAGGATCGGCACGTTCGGTGCGCGATTTTGATTTGTATGAAGCCATTGGTCAGTGTAGCGATTTGCTCGAATCGTATGGCGGGCATATGTATGCTGCGGGACTAACAATGCGAATTGAAAATATACCCGAGTTCAGGCGTCGTTTCGAGGAAATTGTTACTAAACAAATTACCGATAAGCAACAAATTCAAACCATCGAGGTAGATGCCAAAATTGCGCTCAGCGAAATTACTCCACGCTTTTACCGTATTCTGAAACAGTTTGCGCCGTTTGGTCCGCATAACATGACGCCTGTTTTTGTTACCGAAGATGTTTTTGATGCCGGAACCAGCCGCTTGGTTGGGAAAAATCAGGAGCACCTTAAACTTGACTTGGTTGAGCCCGATGTAAATTCAGGAATATTCCCGGGTATTGCATTTAATCAGTCAGATGCTTACGATGTTATTACTTCCGGTTCGCCTTTTGATGTTTGTTATTCGATTAACGAGAATGAGTACCGCGGCAAAACCAATCTGCAATTATTTATTCGTGATATTAAAAAGCGAGAATTTTTAGACTAGATAGGCAGCGTTTTAAGTTGCTGTAATTCTTCAATAACTTTTGCCCCTGTAGCTTCTAAACGCTCAACCGACTGGTGCCCGTCGGCCACTAAAATACAATCAATTTCAAGTTGTTGTGCTACCTCAAAATCGTGGTTGGTGTCGCCAATTATGGTTGCCTCTGCTTTGTTTATTGAATAGCGGCGGATTAGTTGCTCTCCCCGTTCAATTTTAGAAACGGCATAATGATCGTTTAGCCCGGCCACACCTTCAAAATAATGGAGGATATTCTGATGTTCAAGCGTTTTTTCCAGCATATCTTGTTGCATTGCCGAAAGCACAAATTGCCGCAATCCCATGTTTTTAAAATGCTCCAAAACTTCGATGGCAGCAGCATGCAGATTGCACCGAGGAACGCCCGAATTGTAGAGATCGATAAATTCGCGGGCAGGAATTGAGAAATCTTCTTTTGAAAAATCGAACCCGATAGCTTCGTAATAATCTTTTACCGGAAATGAAAATACTTCTTTGTATGAAAACCGATCGAGTATATCGAGCTGACGTTTTTTCAACAACACATTTATGGTTGAAATGCAAAAGTCGAGATCGTTAAGAAGTGTACCGTTCCAGTCCCAGATAATTGATTGCATTACTTTTTAGGTCTGTCGAATTTGTTAATTACCGGGTAGGCATACAGTTTCAGAAAACGTTCCTGTATGTCGGTTATCGGGAAATCGATGTGTACCATGGCTTGCTCAACCATAATCTCAAACTTCTTTTGTTCTTCGGCGGTGTAGCGGTCTTTAAAGCGATGTTCCTGCATCAGCATGTCGTAAGCAACAAAATTACTAGGCCACAGCTTGTAGTTTTTGTAAATCTGGTCGTCAATCATTTCGGCCAGGCGATGTATATAAGCATTGCGCTGTTCGTTGTTTTTGGTCAGCTCAAAATGCGTTTCGATTGGTGTTCCAAAAGCAAAACGCATTCGTCCTTTTGGTGCAAACATTCCCATCGACATTGCTTTCAAATCGTCTTTGCTTTGTTTTGCACGGCCGTAATGTTCTTTTTTAATCAACTCGCGAAGTTTCGGCAAGCCGCAAGGTTCAATCTCATATGAAATGGAAACGGGAACAATATTCAGTTCGTTAAAACCGTCTGAAATTCCGCCTTTGTTACTCATGTTCAGCATTTTCAAAACACTCTCCTGTGTTTTGTCGTTGCCGTCTTTTGTGCGACCTTCACGTTGTGCAATCCACACCGAAAGGTTGTCTTCGGTAATTGATTTGCGAATAAAATGCGAAACCTTTTTAGAGGCCATCATTAGTTCGCGTGGTGGCAGATTTCGTTTAATTACAAACGATCGGTTTAGCTTAACGGTATGTTCAATCCACTCGTATTGCAACAAGTTGTCGCCAATGGCAATTTGCGTGGTGTTCATACCGTGCTCGAAAATGAGGAAGTTCAATAATGCGGCATCTAAAATAATATCGCGGTGATTCGAAATAAACAGGTAAGGTTTGGTTTTATCCAGTTTGTCTATTCCGGTAACTTTTAGTCCGTCGGAAGTTTTGTCAACCAGCCAGTGCAAGAGGTCGTAAATAAATACGCCTTGCAACTGTTTGATACTGCTTACCCGGCGCAACTGAAATTTTACCATTTCAACCTTTGGTCGGTTTTTAAACAGGTGATGCAGCACGTCGTCAAAGGTTTTATCCTTAACCAGTTGCTTTATCTTCGCTTTAACTTCTTTGTCGGTGTAAGGGCGAATATCATCAAAATCAATGTCTCGCATTATTTAAATTTTAACCTGACAAAGTAAGTTATTCAAAATCAAAATTTCAACCTTAACTGGAATTTTAGCTCTGTTTTGTGGTGTCCGGCTATTTCATTATAGCCCGAACTGATGGTTTCACGGTCGGTCCACCAAGTATTTGCCAGCTTCAACCAGCACTCGATTTTTTTCGCAGGTTGGTATTTCAAATTGAGATAAGTTCTGAAACCTTCACCGTAATATGCCGGAATTGAAAAGGCATAAAGAATATCGTTTTCGTAAGCATAAATTCGGCTACTGTAACTTTCGGTACTAAACCAAGCCAAACGAGCAGCAAGATTCAGTGGAAATTCTTTCGGCTTAAATTGAATATCCTGAAAAAGCAGAAACCCGTTTTCGCTTTTTTCGCCTTTGTAATAAACATGCTCGGCGCGGGTTTTTAGTAAAATGGTTTCCGAAGCTTGAAACTGAAGATGAAAACGCAATTTTTGAACACGTTCGGGCAGATTTATATAACGGTTTTCGTTTTTGAATTTTTTGTCTTTCTCCTCGTTTTTGAAACGCAGGTAGGCACTGAACTTTTCACTAATCTGAAAATCTGCCTGTGTGAAGATATCCCACGAACGGGCCGGGCCCGCGGTAGAGTAATTAAACCACTCTGATTGATAAACATCGGAATAAGCTGATAAAGTTACAAACCGGGCAGGCAGAAATCGAACACCAAAGTAAAGTCCCGATTCGTTGCTGATGTTGCTGCCTTCGGCCATGGTGTTGGCCCAAAATGCTTGGTAGTCTTTATCGAAATGACGGAACAGCGTTGAAAATCCCAACTGGTCGTTAAGGTGAACAATGGCCCCCTGTGTTACCGCTTTTCCTTTCGATTTTGAAATAGCCGCTTCGCCAAACAGCGTGTAATTGTTTTTGCTGAAAAGATAATCGGCACCTGCCGTGTAGTTATCTGTTCCGCTAAACCGAAATTGATTATAAAGCTGATAGCTGCGAATGAACGGCTCGCTGAATTGCTGAACAACCAAAGTTGCTCCCAGTTTCAGATGATTAAAATTATGGGTAAAAACACCTCCGAAATTGGTGAAGTTTACAGTTTTCTCATCGGCAATTTCGCTTTCTGTTCGGTGATATCCTGATGTTTGCAAACTTGAAAAATGGCTAACAATAGAATCGTTGTAAACCAGATTTCCATCGGCATTTTTGTGCGAGTAGAATAAGCTCAACCGCGAGTCGCCCAATTTTACCGTACCTGCAGCTCCTCTGAAGTAGAAATTCTCATCCACCGAAGTATAAGCCCGAACGCCTTGTCCGGTTTTGCTTATTCCTAAAACATTTTCTGATTTTCCGGTGGTATAACCCTGCCACAGCACTAATCCCTGACCGGAACGAACAAGGTAATCGCCAATAGAAATATTCTCAAAAGTCTCATTCAGTTTAAAGCTGATGTGCGCTGAGTAATAATCAAATCCACTTTTGTTGGAACCGGAAAAAAAAGCTTCGCCCGGATCTTTCTCTGCAGTTATTCCGGCAGAGAGTTTGTCACCGGCCCTGAAATTGTATCGGGTGTAATAACGGAACCGGTTACCTTCGTAAGGAATGGTACCATCGTCCTTCACTTTGTACCCGCGTGCTTTTTGCAGGTTTCCAAGCGTTCGCAATAATAATTGATTGTCGGCATATTTCAACTGTTCTTTTAATGTTTGCCGCTCCTGTTCTTCGGGACCAAACTCAATAAAATATTGTAGTTTTTGGAGTAAGTTGGGTGTAAATCCGTCAACGGTTTTTAGTTCGTAAATAGAATAAACCGGGCCGTAACTTGCAACGTATTCCAACAATTTCTGAATTTGTATTTCATTTAACAAATAAAGCCGGGCCAGTTCCGATGCACTTGTTGCGTTGATATTAACAGGATGCTCTAAAAAATATTCAAGGTCTTCAATAATCTGGGCAACATTGGTTCCTTCTTCAATTTTATCGAGTTGCGATTCCAATATTGATTCAATTAGTTGATCCGGTGTTTCGTTTTGTGCTGCCGTAGCCAAAACTATTAACAGAAACAGGAGGGAAATGATATGTCGCTTTAGCTTTCTCATCTCAGATGGTATTGAATGGAAACCGCTGGTGTAAAACCTAAATTTCCGTGGTAGCTGAAAGCGATGTCGGTGCTAATGTTTTTATAATTGTACCCCAATCCGGCAGTGTATTGAATTGGTCGGCCCGAAATTCCAAAACGCAGTGCCAGGTTTTGAAGCGGCATAAATTCCAAGCCGCTCTTTACAACAACATCGCGGTTTGATTCTTTTTGTGTTTCGAGGATAACCAATACATGTTCATCAAAAGCGTAATGAGCTCCGAGTCTGAAAACTGCGGGGAGTTTTGTTTTTTCTTCCGGGTAATTGTAGCCGTTTTTTACCGGATTGAAAGTGTGGGCGCCTACTGTAATTTGTTCTGTCAGTTGGTAAGTTGCGCCAATCTCAAATGTCACGAACGAAAAAGCATTTGCATTTTCAGGCATATGCTGCGATTGATAATCGAATTGAACTGCGGCATTAAAACGCTCCGATAATTGTTTGGAATAGGCAAAGCCCAGTTTGTGTTCTTTAAATGTTCCTTTTCCGAATTGATAAAAACTTAACCCAAAAGTTCCGGCATTGGTTGGCAAAACAACACTTGATGCTGCCAGTGCAAATTCATCCAATCCGTATTTCGATTCGTAATAAACGCCGGCCGAAAATTGATTTAATAATGCCAGAGTGGCCTGGTTATGAAAAGTGCTCCATGTATCGGAAACAGAAACGAAAGCATTTGACAGTGCAGCAGATCGTGCTCCTCCAGCATAATTTTGTGAGGAGGCCAATGCTGCAAGTGATGAGAAAAATGCCAGCAGTATGTAGAAGGGTTTACGCATAAAAAAAGAGGTATTAATTAATACCTCTTTAAAATTAAGTAAAATATCTTTATGAACAATTAATTTGTTTTAAATCTGTACTTTACCTCTGATAGTTCCTTGTTGGCTTTCACAATTTTCTCTTTCAGGTTCTCCTTATATGCAACCAGTTTGTTCATTAATTCTTCGTCGCCTGTAGCCATCATTTGTGTGGCTAAAATAGCAGCATTCATTGCGCCGTTAACCGCAACTGTTGCTACCGGAATTCCCGGAGGCATTTGAAGGATAGCAAGAATAGAATCGAACCCTGAAAGGCTGGCATTAATTGGTACACCAATTACTGGCACCGGAGTCATTGCAGCAATAACACCCGGCAGGTGAGCCGCCATTCCGGCACCTGCAATAATAACTTTAATACCGCGGTCTTTGGCTCCTTTGGCAAAGCTTTCTACTTCTTCCGGAGTTCGGTGTGCTGACAGCGCATTGATCTCGAAAGGAATTTCAAACTCATCGAATAGTTTTGCAGCTTTCTCCATCACACTTAAATCGGATGTGCTGCCCATAATAATACTAACTTTTGGAGTCATGTTTTATAATTTATTTGTTACTTTGTATCTTTTTATTTTCAGCACGAAAATACAGCAAATTAGCAATTAATAAAAATCAAATCCACATATGAAGAAGGTTAAAATTCTGGATAAAGAATTTGAGTTATTTATTCCATATGAGAAGATTCGTTCAGTTGTTGAACAAATGGCAGAAAAAATGAACAAAGAGTTGGCCGGAAAAGATCCGCTTTTTCTTTGTATATTAAATGGTTCGTTTATGTTTGCCGCCGAAGTTTTTAAGCGAATCGACTTTGTTGAATCGGAAATTTCGTTTGTTAAACTGGCTTCTTACGAGGGCGATTCAACCACAGGAAAAGTGAAACAACTGATCGGTTTAAATGAAAAAATTGAGGGGCGTACAGTTGTAATTTTAGAAGATATTGTTGATACCGGAATTACCATCAATAATATACAGGAACAACTGGCAAAACTGAACCCCAAAGAAGTGCATGTGGCTACTTTGTTATTAAAGCCCGATGCGCTGAAAAAAGAGGTTGATCTTAAATATGTGGGAATAGAGATCCCGAATGATTTTATCGTTGGTTACGGACTCGACTACGATGGCTACGGTAGAAATCTGATCGATATTTACACAGTAGTAAAATAAAAAAAAACAACCAAAAAATTATGCTGAATCTCGTATTGTTTGGCCCACCGGGGGCAGGAAAAGGAACCCAGGCCGAATTTCTTATTAAATCATTTGGATTGATCCATTTGTCGACAGGCGATTTGCTGCGAAGCGAAATTGCCGAAGGTACCGCACTTGGAAAAGAAGCCAAAAACTTCATGGATAAAGGGGAGCTGGTTCCCGATGAGGTGGTAATTGGAATGATAAAAAGTAAACTGGAAGCCAACAAAGATGCCAAAGGTTTTATTTTCGACGGATTTCCGCGCACTGTTGACCAGGCAAAAGCACTTGATGTTTTGCTGAACGAAAATGGTACACCAATCTCGGGCATGCTTTGTCTGCAGGTTGAAAAACAGGAATTGATTGATCGTTTGTTAAGCCGGGGGAAAGTTTCTGGCCGATCTGACGACCAAAACCAGTCGATCATTGAAAATCGTATTTCGGTTTACACCGAAAAAACTCTTCCTTTAATTGAGTACTACGATCCGCAGGGTAAACATTTTGATGTAAACGGAATGGGAACCATTGATGAAATTGCAGGCCGATTAAAAGAAGTTGTAGAAAAGCTATAACTGTGCTTAAAAGAAGTGAGAAATTTGCCGGTTGGCAGGATTCTCACTTTTTTATATTGAGACAATTAACGAACAGGAAAAAAATCAGATGGCAGAGACCAATTTTGTTGATTACGTAAGAATTCATTGTCAGTCGGGTAGCGGAGGTTCCGGCTCGGCGCATTTGCGCAGGGAAAAATATGTGGCCAAAGGTGGCCCCGATGGTGGCGATGGCGGTCGTGGAGGCCATGTTATTCTTGTGGGCAATGAGCAAATGTGGACACTGCTCCACCTGAAATTCCGGAAACACATTAAAGCCGGGCAAGGTGAGCCGGGCGGAAAGCAGCGCAGTACCGGTGCCGATGGCGAAGATATTTATTTGGAAGTGCCGCTTGGAACAGTTGCCCGCGATGTGGAAACCGGCGAATTTCTGTTTGAAATTACAAAACATGGCGAAGAACAGATTTTGCTTAAAGGTGGTCGGGGAGGTTTAGGAAACGATCATTTTAAAACTTCTACCAATCAAACACCGCGTTACGCTCAGCCCGGCGAAGAAGGTGAAGAAGGCTGGAAAATTCTGGAGCTAAAAGTGCTCGCCGATGTTGGTTTGGTAGGTTTTCCCAGCGCCGGAAAATCAACATTGTTATCCGTGGTTTCGGCGGCAAAACCAAAAATTGCCGACTATCCGTTTACTACGCTTGTGCCTAATCTGGGGATTGTGGGGCATCGCGAACAACGTTCGTTTGTAATGGCCGATATTCCGGGAATTATTGAAGGCGCGCACGAAGGCAAAGGATTGGGACTGCGCTTTTTGAGGCACATCGAACGAAACTCGATGTTATTGTTTATGGTGCCGGCTGATAGTAAAGATCATCTGAAAGAGTATAAAGTATTGCTCAATGAACTTGAAAAATACAATCCGGAATTACTCGACAAGCAGCGCTTTTTAACCATCAGTAAAGCCGACATGCTGGATGAGGAGTTAATGAAGGAAATCAGCAGCGAATTGGGCGATATTCCTCACATGTTTTTTTCTGCTGTTTCAGGATTTAATATTCAACAATTGAAAGACCGAATCTGGGAAATTTTAAATAGTTAATGGAATTATTGCAACGAATACTGGAGCTGGATCAGGATCTGTTTTTATTCTTGAATGGCTTGCACAACGATTTTTGGGATCCCATCATGGTGATGGTTACTCGACAAGAAATCTGGATCCCGTTTTTTGCCAGCATAATGTTTTATATCGTAAAAAATTATCGGACCAAAACACTTTTGGTTTTAATTGCTTTGGCGCTCTTAATAACGGTAACCGATCAATTTTCAAATATTATAAAAGATTCATTTCAGCGTTTTCGCCCGGTACACGATCCGTTTATTGGACATTTAGTACATGAGGTAATGGGTAAGGGCGGGCCGTATGGTTTTGTTTCGGCTCATGCTGCTAACTCGGTAGCAATGCTAGTGCTTGTTTCCCGGATATTTAAAAACCGAACCTTTTATTTTGTAATGCTGTCGTGGGTACTTATCTTTTGTTATTCACGTATTTATGTAGGCGTGCATTATCCACTCGACCTTATTTGTGGCGGTCTTGTAGGATGGCTGATTGGTTGGGGCTTGTTCCGGTTGATGATGTTTGTTGAAAATCATTTCTTTTTTGGTCGTTCTCCAAAGATTGAGAAAACGGCACTTTCAGCAAAACAAGCCGGAACTATTGTTTTGGTGTTTTCGGTGGTGGTAATCACGTTTGTTATTGCTGTTTTTATTCTTCGTCATTATAAGCTTCTTTAAATGAACAACCCGGGCCAGCTTTATTCCGAAAAACTTTCGTTTTATACCAATGAATTGAAACAAGTATCGACGAAAGTAAAGCGTTTTGCCTGGTATCGTTTTATCGCCTTTGTTGGCATTTTTCTTCCACTGATTTTTTTCGGGTGGAAAATCATCGCATTGTATTGCACGCTGCCGGTTGTTGTGCTGTTTTTTTATCTGATTAAAAGAAATCTTCAGCTTGATAAAATAAAGCAAACACTTCTTGTAAAAAAGAAACTGCTCGAAGACGAATTGAGAGCTTTGAATCATTCATTCCTGCATTTTGATAATGGGGAACAGTTTCTGAATGTGGAGCATCCATTTGCGTACGATCTTGATTTGTTTGGAGCAGGATCGTTGTTTCAGTATTTAAACCGCACAGCAACTGTTGAAGGCCGGCAACGGCTGGCTGATTGGTTGCAAAAGCCGCTAAAAGAAAAAGAGAAAATTGAGCATCGCCAAAAAGCAATAAAAGAGTTGGCCGAAATGCCTTTGTGGCGCCTCGATTTTTTAACCGAAGGCAATTTGTTTCAGGAATCGGCAGAACAGTATAATGAAATACGATCGTGGTCGGAAATGAAGCTCGGTCTGAATCATTCGGACCTGTTGAAATGGCTGATCAGAATTGTTCCCGTAATTACAGTGCTGACTGCAATCCCCGCAATAATGGGATTGAGTAATTTCTATTTGGTGACGATGGTGGTTATTCAGTTTGTGCTGTTGTTTGCCTGGACAAAACGAGTGAATTATTACTTCGGATTCTTTGGTCGCAAGTCTGATTTGCTGGCAAAATATATGCAGTTGCTTAAAATGATCGAGGAGAAAGAATTTCAATCTCCGTATTTAAGCGAATTAAAGAAAAAGGTTACCGAGCCCTCGGCTGGGAAAGTTTTTGGCGAGCTAAAAAGTCTGGTGAAAGAGTTTGAATACCGTCAGAATATTCTGGTTGGTATTGCGCTAAATGGGTTTTTGCTTTGGGATATTCGTTGTGTTTACAAACTATGGAAGTGGCACAACGAGAACCGTGAAAGGATGGCTGAGTGGTTGGAAATTATTGCTCAGATAGATGCTTTTATCAGTATTGCCAATTATGCCAATAATCACGGCAATTTTGTTTTCCCCGAAATCTCAGATCAGGAATTTGTGTTTGGTGCTACCAATCTTGGGCATCCATTATTGAAGGAAGAAAAGCGGATTTGCAACGACATTGAAATTCATGGGTGGTCGAAAATAATGATAGTAACCGGTGCAAACATGGCCGGGAAAAGTACATTTTTGCGAACCGTGGGAACCAACATTTTATTGGCCGAAATTGGCGCACCGGTGTGTGCAGAATCGATGAAAATAAGGCCGGTTGATTTGTATACCAACATGCGAACAACCGACTCGTTGCTAAAGGACGAATCGTATTTCTTTGCCGAGTTAAAACGAATAAAAGCAGTGCTCGATCGATTGGCCGCCGGCGAACAAATCTTTGTTATTCTCGACGAAATGCTGAAAGGAACCAACTCGGTTGATAAACTCAACGGATCGAAAGAATTGGTGCGAAAACTTGCGCAGTACCGGTGTTCGGCAATGATAGCTACGCATGATTTGAAACTGAGTGATATGGAAAAGGAATTACCACAGCAGGTATTTAATAAATGTTTCGAAATCCGCATCGAAAACAACGAGCTAATTTTTGACTACAAACTTTCGGATGGTGTTACACAAACCATGAATGCCACTTTCCTGATGAAAAAAATGGGAATTATCTAATTACTTTTAGTTGATTTAGGTGAGGTTTTTCCGGAATCCGGAGACTGGTATTTTGCCTTGCGAACTCTGACAATAGTTTCAAACGAGGAAGTCGTCTTCGCCCGCTAATACTCCTAATTTTATCCACACTTTTTCAACGGTTGATTGTTAGTTATTGCAGGCGCTAAACCCCTTGCCAAGTGGAGTATTTGATTATATTTGTGACAATTGGGTGAATTCTGTGTTTTTTTATAAAAAAAGCAAGCCCCGCAACCACAAAACCATAGAAAACACAGGGTTCATTAAATTTCGAAAGTTGATTCTGGAAATTGAAGTATGAGCGCAAACTACGACGAAGGTGCAATTAAAACATTAGACTGGCAGGAGCACATCCGGCGACGTCCGGGTATGTACATTGGTAAACTTGGTGACGGAACTTCTGCCGATGATGGTATTTATGTGTTGCTGAAAGAGGTGATGGACAACTCTATCGACGAATTTATGATGGGGCATGGTAAAAAGATCGTTGTAAACGTCGATCAGGACAGAGTTACCATCCGTGATTTCGGTCGTGGAATTCCCTTAGGAAAACTGGTTGATGTGGTCAGCAAAATGAATACCGGCGCAAAATACGATAACAAGGTTTTCAAAAAATCGGTAGGATTGAACGGTGTTGGTATAAAAGCCGTAAATGCTCTGTCTTCCGATTTTACGATAAAAGCAGTGCGCGAAGGCGTGGCTAAAGAAGTATATTTTAGCCAGGGAATTAAAACCGGCGAGAAAGATTATCAAAATCTCGATGAGGGAAACGGAACAGAGGTGAGATTTGTCCCCGATGTGGAAGTGTTCAAGAAGTATCGTTATATGAGCGATTATATCGTGAATATGATGAAGAATTATACTTTCCTGAATGCAGGTTTAACCATTGAATACAATGGCGAAAAATTCTACTCACGCAACGGACTCCGCGATTTGCTCGAGGAGAACATGGATCACGACCCAATTTACCCAATTATACATCTTAGAGGCGAAGATATTGAGGTTGCCATAACACATGGTAACCAATATGGGGAGGATTATTATTCGTTTGTTAATGGCCAACACACCACTCAGGGAGGGACTCACTTACAGGCTTTTCGCGAAGTTTTAGTGAAAACTATCAGGGATTTTTACAAGAAGGATTTCGACCCGTCGGATATACGGGCATCGATTGTGGCGGCCGTTAGCATTAAAGTAGAAGAGCCTGTATTTGAGTCGCAAACCAAAACCAAATTAGGATCAAGAGATATTGGCCCCGACGGACCGTCGGTGCGTGCACACGTTGGTAATTTCCTGCAGACAGAGCTGGATAATTTCCTGCACAAAAATCACGAAGTTGCCGAAGTTCTGTTGAGACGCATCGTTGAGTCGGAGCGCGAAAGAAAAGCAATTTCGGGAGTGAAAAAGCTGGCACGTCAGCGCGCCAAAAAAGCCAATTTGCATAACAAAAAATTGCGCGACTGTCGTATTCATTTCAACGGAAAAGATGATCGGAAAGAAGAATCGAGCATTTTTATAACCGAGGGAGACTCGGCAAGTGGATCGATCACAAAATCGCGCGATGTGAATACACAAGCCGTTTTTAGTTTGAAAGGAAAACCGCTGAATACTTTTGGCCTCACTAAAAAAGTGGTTTACGAAAACGAGGAATTTAACCTTTTGCAGGCAGCACTGAATATTGAAGAAGGCATGGAAGACCTGCGTTACAACAACGTAATTATTGCTACCGATGCCGACGTTGACGGAATGCACATTCGTTTGCTGCTCATTACTTTCTTCCTGCAGTTTTTCCCCGAGTTGATTAAAAAAGGGCACGTTTACATTTTGCAAACACCGCTTTTCAGAGTGCGTAACAAACAAAAAACATTCTACTGCTATTCGGATGAAGAAAAGGTGAAAGCCATTAATAAACTGCGTGGTAAGCCCGAAATTACCCGATTTAAGGGACTGGGTGAAATATCGCCTGATGAATTCAAACATTTCATCGGAAAAGATATTCGTCTCGATCCTGTGCAAATGAAAAAACACGAATCGGTGGCCGAAATGTTATCCTACTACATGGGAAAAAACACCCCCGAACGACAGGAATTCATCATCGAAAACCTGTATGTAGAAAAAGACGAAGTGGAATAAGAGCCTCAAATAAAGTACGATAAATTTCAGAGAGAAGAATGTCAGAAGAGAATTTAAATCAGGAAGAAATTCAGGACGATAGCATAAAAGAGGAAGTAACGTACCTGTCGGGCATGTACCGCGACTGGTTTTTAGATTATGCCTCTTATGTGATACTCGAACGGGCGGTTCCGTATATTAACGATGGACTAAAACCTGTTCAGCGCCGTATTATGCATGCCATGCGCGAAATGGACGACGGGCGCTACAATAAGGTGGCAAACATCATAGGGCAAACCATGCAGTATCACCCGCACGGTGATGCGTCGATTGGTGATGCCATTGTGCAGATTGGGCAGAAAGAATTGCTGATCGACTCGCAGGGAAACTGGGGTAATATTCTTACCGGCGACGGAGCAGCAGCGCCCCGTTACATTGAAGCCCGTCTGACGAAGTTTGCTTTAGAGGTGCTCTTCAATCCGAAAACTACCGAATGGAAACTATCGTACGATGGCCGTAAAAAGGAGCCGGTAACACTTCCAGTAAAATTCCCGTTGCTTTTGGCGCAGGGAGTTGATGGTATTGCCGTTGGTCTGGCTTCAAAAATGTTTCCGCACAACTTTAACGAACTGCTCGATGCTTCAATAAATTATCTCAGGGGAAAAGATTTTGAATTGTATCCTGACTTCCCAACAGGCGGTTCGGCCGATTTTAGCAAATACAACGATGGAGTGCGTGGTGGCTCGGTAAAAGTGCGTGCAAAAATCGAGAAGCGCGACAATAAAACGCTGGTAATAAACGAGGTGCCGTATGGAAAAACAACCACTACACTGATTGAATCGATTATTAAGGCCAACGACAAAGGGAAAATCAAAGTAAAAAAGATTGACGATAATACGGCTGAACATGTAGAAATTCTTGTGCATCTGGCAGCCGGTGTTTCGTCGGATAAAACCATCGATGCGCTTTATGCATTTACCGATTGCGAGGTTTCGCTGTCGCCAAATGCCTGTATCATCGAAAACGATAAACCACATTTTATTGGCGTTTCCGAAATTCTGAAACGTTCGGCCGATTCAACAAAAGCCTTGTTGAAACTCGAGCTGGAGATTCGTAAATCGGAACTGGAAGAGCAGTGGCATTTTTCTTCGCTGGAGAAAATCTTTATTGAAGAGCGCATTTACAAAGACAAAAAGTTTGAGGATTCGGAAAACATGGATCAGGCGGTGGCACACATCGACAAACGACTCGATCCGTGGAAGCCAAAACTGAAACGCGAAGTTACCCGCGAAGATATTCTGAAACTGATGGAGATTCGAATGGCGCGTATCCTGAAATTTAACAAGGATAAAGCCAACGATCTGCTTAAGTCGATAGAAGATGAAATAGCTGAGGTTGAGCACAACATCGAAAATATTATTGACTTTACCATTGAGTGGTTTAAACACCTGAAAAAGAAATACGGAAAAGGCAAGGAGCGCAAAACAGAGATCCGAAGTTTCGAAAATATTGTAGCCTCGAAAGTGGTGGTGAAAAACGAAAAACTGTATGTCGACCGGAAAGAAGGATTTATGGGAACGTCGCTTCGAAAAGAAGAATTTGTTTGCGACTGTTCTGATATCGACGATATAATTGTTTTCCGCCGCGATGGTTCGTATTTTATTACCAAAGTTTCGGACAAAGCTTTTATTGGTAAAAACATTTTACACCTTGCCGTTTTTAAGAAAAACGATAAACGCACCATTTACAACGTGGTGTATAAAGATGGCGAATCGGGTAATTTTTATATGAAACGCTTTTTTGTAACGGGCGTAACCCGCGACAAAGAGTATAACCTGACAAAAGAAACCAAAGGCTCGCGAATCGTTTATTTCTCGGCAAATCCGAATGGCGAAGCTGAAATTTTGCGTGTAGTACTTAAACCAAAACCACGGCTGAAGAAGCTTGTTTTTGAAGAAGACCTGAGCGAATTGGCGATTAAAGGCCGTCAGTCGATGGGGAATATTCTGAGTAAAAACGACATACATAAAATAACCCTTAAAGAACGGGGAGTGTCAACGCTTGGAGGACGAAAAATCTGGTTCGATCCGGATGTATTACGACTGAATGCCGATAGCCGTGGAACATTCCTTGGTGAATTTTCGGGCGAAGATAAAATTCTGGTTATATACAAAAACGGTGAGTTTCAGTTGTATAATTACGACCTGAGTAATCACTTCCAGCAAGATATTCTGGTTATCGAGAAATTTGATAAGCGTAAAATTCTGTCGGCGGTTTATTACGATGCCGATCAAAAATATTACTACGTAAAACGCTTTGAAATTGATGAGCCGGAAGGAAAGCTGATTCGTTTTATTGGCGAAAATGCAGATAATAAACTGGTTAGTTTAACGTGGGTACATTATCCGCGTTTAGAGCTTACGTTTGGAGGAAAGAATGCCGAGCGTGAAAATGAAATCATTGAGGTTGCCGAGTTTATCGGTGTAAAATCGTGGAAAGCAAAAGGCAAGCGACTGAGCAATTACGAGGTGGATAATATTAAAGAAATTGAGCCGATTATAAAAGATGATTACGATCATCATGAAGAGGAAGAAGACGAAACGGAAAAAGATCAGGATAGCAAACCGGAGAAAAAGGACGATGTTGATGATATTCCGTTTGAAGTAAACCGGCCCAAAAAGGATGATGACGGGCAGGGTTCATTATTTTAGACCAATAACAGAGAGAGGAAAGATGCGAGTATATTTGATTGGATACATGGGATGTGGAAAGTCGCGATTAGGACGCCGCCTTTCGGAACACATGGGCGTGCAGTTTGTGGATATGGATGATTATATTGAAGAACGAAACTGTAAAACCGTGCCTCAGATTTTTGCCGACCACGGCGAAGACGGCTTTCGACAGCGAGAACGAAAGGCCTTGGAAGAACTGTCCGAATTCACTGACGTTATAATTGCTACCGGTGGAGGAGCACCTTGTTTCTTTGATAATATCGACCTGATGAATAAAACAGGGAAAACAGTCTTTCTGAATATCGATCCGACAATTCTTGCCGACCGCCTGATGAGCTCGAAAACCGAGCGGCCACTTATCAAAGGTAAGTCGCGTGACGAACTGGTTGCTTTTATTGACGATACATTAAAGAAACGTAAACAATTTTATTCGCAGGCTCAATTTGAAATCACCGAACCCGATTTCGATCTTGACAGACTCCAGGAGATGATTTCCTAATTCAGGTAGTTTGCTCCCTAAATTATTTTGCTTTTGCATTCTCCTGAAAATGGCATTAAATTAGCTCAAAACAAAGAAGCATGTCAACAGTTGCAGAAGTATTCGCTCACACGTTAAAAGAAATTGGAGTACGCTATGTTTTTGGAGTGCCTAGCGGCAACATGATCGATTATGTTGAAGCGTTGCGAAAGGAGGAAGGTATCGATTTCATATTAGTGGGACACGAAGCAACAGCAGCATTTATGGCCGGAGTTTGTGGTCGTTTAACCGGTGTTCCCGGAGCCTGTTTTGCAACTTTCGGGCCCGGAGCTACTAATTTAAGCACAGGAGTTGGTGGCGCTCAACTCGATCGGTTCCCGTTGTTGGCTTTTACCGACGAAATGCCCGATGATTTGTTAAAGCGCACTGTTCAGATGAACATTAATCATCAGCAGCTTTTTTTCCCAATCACCAAATGGACAACCCGCCTGAATCAGAATAACGTTGAAGAAATTATTTTAAAAGGAGCCGGAATTGCAACAGATGATTTGCCGGGTGCCGTGCATATTGGTATTCCGGCCGGTATTGGCAGAAACCAGGTTCAGAAAGTGAAAGCAGAAGTGGATTATCTGCGTTTGGAAAAGAAACGTTGGTCGCCATTGGTTGCTGATCAGATTGCTAAAGTTGCAAAGCTTATCCAAACAAGTAAAAAGCCTGTTCTGGCTGTTGGATTGTCGGCAGTGCATGCGCAGGTGAGTAAGCAAATTATTGAACTGGCCGAAAAACTTCAGGTGCCGGTAGTTCTTACGCCAATGGCAAAAGGACTGTTCCCTGAAGATCATCCAATGTATGCCGGAGTGCTTTTCCATGCTTTGTCAAACGAAGTTGCAAAAGTGTATTCGCAAGCCGATTTGGTTATTGGTATTGGTTACGATCCGGTGGAGTTTAACTACGAAGACTGGATGCCTGAAGTTCCGTTAATTCATATCGACCGGCAAGAAGCTGATGTGGCAACCGGGCAAATTCCTGAAGTATTTAATGTGATCGGCGCACTTGAGGTTGCCATGACCGAATTGCTAAAGCTTGATATAAATCCCAAGTCCTGGGATTATTCATTTTTGGAAGCAAATAAGCAGCAGATCTTCAGAAAGCTGACCCCAAAAACCGGTAGTTTTGGGCCGCTTGCTGTGGTTGATGAACTGCGAAAAGTTTTACCCGATGAGGGGATATTAACCGTTGATGTTGGTGCTCATTTACATTTGGTTGGGCAACAGTGGCGCACTCCAAAACCGGAGAAGTTGTTGATGACCAACGGATGGTCGAGTATGGGTTTTGCTATTCCGGCAGCTTTGGCGGCTAAACTTTGTAACCCTGATCTGCCGGTTGTTGCTTTAATGGGCGACGGTGGTTTTCTGATGATGGCCGGGGAACTGGCAATCGCAAAACGACTAAACCTGAACATCGTTTTTGTAGTGATTTACGACGATAGCTTATCGCTGATAAGTATTAAACAGGATAAGAAGAATTTTGATACGAGTTATGGCACGGATTTAAATTTGCTTGATGGTGAGCCGACCAATCATTATTTTGGAGTTCCGGTAGTTCGTGCAACAAATAGCGATGAGTATAAAAACGCATTGACAAAAGCTTTTGCCACCGATGGGCCACTTGTAATTGAGGCAGTCGTTAGCAGCAAGGAATATGACGAACTTGTGCTAAAGCCAAATAAATAATTCTGCTTATATTTATTGATTAAAATAGTAATCAATCGGATTTTCAGCTTTTGAACAAATTATATGAAGACCAACAAACAACTCCAGTTAGCTTTTGATTTTGTACAATACACCGGGCAAAATATTTTTCTTACCGGTAAGGCCGGAACCGGTAAAACCACCTTTCTACGTAGCCTGAAAGAACGCTCGCCCAAACGAATGGTTGTGGTGGCACCAACGGGTGTTGCGGCAATAAATGCGGCAGGTGTTACCATTCACTCATTTTTTCAATTGTCGTTTGCGCCGCAGGTGGGGAACGAGAGCAAACTTAGCAGCGAGCAAAGGTTTGCCAAAGAGAAGATAAATATTATGCGAAGCCTCGACTTGCTGGTAATCGATGAGGTGAGTATGGTTCGTGCCGATGTTTTGGATGCCATCGATCGCACCCTGAGGCGGTTTAAAAACAAGCGTAAACCGTTTGGAGGTGCACAGGTTTTAATGATTGGCGATTTGCAACAGTTGGCACCGGTGGTAAAAAACGAAGAATGGGGATTGTTGCGCCGCGAATACGATACCCCTTATTTTTTCAGCAGTAAAGCACTGCGCGAGTTTCCGCATGTAAGCATCGAACTCACCGAGGTGTTTCGGCAGCAGGATGAAAAATTTATTTCCGTACTGAATAAAGTGCGTGAGAATAAGCTGGATGAAGAAGCCCGGCAACTTTTGAATACACGTCATATTCCGGATTTTGTTCCGGGTGACGAGGATGGTTTTATAACACTTTGTACGCACAACGTAAGTGCGCAACGCATTAACGACTCAAAGCTGGCGGCATTAACCGGGAAAAAGGAATTTTTTACTGCTTCGGTTGAGGGCAAATTCCCAGAATACTCCTATCCAACAGATTTTAAGCTGGAACTAAAAGTTGGTGCTCAGGTAATGTTTGTTAAAAACGACTCTAATCCTGAGAAACGCTTTTACAATGGAAAAATAGGGCAGGTGCAGTCGATTGAAAAAGACCGTGTTTTTGTGCTTTGTCCGGGTGAAGAAGAAGAGATTGAAGTGGAAGCACAAAACTGGGAAAACTACAAATATTCAATCGATAAAGAATCGGGAGAAATACGCGAAGAGATGGAAGGTATGTTTACCCAGGTTCCGTTAAAACTGGCGTGGGCAATTACTATTCATAAAAGTCAGGGCTTAACTTTTGAGAAAGCTATTATTGATGCGGAAGCATCTTTTGCTCACGGGCAGGTTTATGTGGCGCTGAGTCGTTGTAAGTCGTTGGAAGGAATGGTGCTTTCATCGCCAATTGCCGGAAGTAGTATTATCAACGATCAGAAAGTAAGTGGTTTTATTCGCGATGTGGAAGAGAATCAACCCGGCGAAACGGAATTGAATGCTGCAAAACTGGCCTTTCAAAAAGAGCAGTTAACGGAAATATTTCGCTTTTACCGCTCGGAAAATTTATTGCGAAACATAACAAAGTTGGTAAACGAGAACAAAGGAAGTTTCCCGGAAGTTACCATTACCCAGCTTGAAAAAATGCGCAACAGCCATGACAATGAGATTGTGGCAGTGGCTGCAAAATTCCATAACCAGATTACTGATTTGTTGCGTCAGCAGCCCGATGTTTATCAGAACGGCACCTTGCAGGAACGCATAAAAAAAGCGTCTGCCTATTTTGGCGAGAAGGTGCAACATATTCTGGCCGATGGAATTAAAAAGGTGGATTTGGATGTGGATAACAAGGAGATCAAACGCCAGCTGAAACGTTATGTGAACGACCTGAAAGATGATGTTCAGTTAAAACTAACAGCATTTGAGTCGTGCCTGGAAGGATTTGATGTAAAACGATTGATGGATTCGCGCGCTAAAACGTTGGTAAAACAAAGTAAGTCTTCAGGAAAACAAAAGGCAAAAGAAATTACCGATTTCGAAAATATCCCGAATCCCGAATTGTTTGAGCAATTGCGTAACTATCGCACCGAAAAAGCCGGTGAGCTGGAAATTCCTCCTTTCATGATCTTCTCGCAAAAGGTACTGTACGCCCTGGTAACTTACCTGCCAACCGATGCTGCATCGTTAAAACTGATAAATGGTTTGGGGCCCCGAAAGATAACGCAGTTTGGAGCCGATATTGCAGCTATTATTCAACATTATTGTAACGAAAACAATATTGAAAAAGGGGAAATTCCGCTTCAGGAAACCAAAAGGAAAAGAAGGAAAAAGTGGACACAAAGTTGGTGAGTTTTGAGTTGTTTAATGGCGGAAAATCCATTGACGAAATTGCTAAAGAACGTGCGCTCTCGGCAAATACTATCGAGGGACATTTAGCACACTTCATAAAACTGGGAGAGCTGGAGGCTACGCGTTTGGTACACGAAGAGAAACTGAAAAAAATAGCCGACTATTTTGAAAAAGCAGAGGACAAGTCGTTCGGAGTGGCAAAGTCGCATTTTGGTAACGAGGTTAGTTATGGCGAATTGCGGATTGGATTGAGTAGTTGGGAGTACGAAAAGGAAAAGAACAATTAGCTTCACAGTGCACATCAAACTGAAATTTTGGAAATAACGCAACTTATCACGAACTTCGCATTGCGCTGGTTAACTAATATATTTGTGTTATCATGAAACGATTGTGCTGTTTTCTGATTTTTAACTTTGCGCTGCTGTCAACTGCTTTCCCCCGACAATTAAATTTTTCAACTTATTCAATTAACGAAGGGCTGTCGCAAAGTGTTGTAAACTGTTTGTTTCAGGATACGCAGGGATTTCTCTGGATCGGAACACAAAACGGATTAAATCGATTTGACGGTGAAAAATTCAGGGTATATCGTTACCAGCCAAACGATTCACTATCAATTTCCAATAACTGGATTTATGCAATTTCTGAAGATCGTGATGGAAACCTTTGGATAGGAACAAAGGGCGGGCTGAATAAGTACGTGGTGGCAGAAGATTGTTTTGAGCGTGTGAGTTACCAAACGGGCTACGAGCAGGAAATAAGTACACACAGCTACAATAATCTGCTTTTAAAAAGTGGAAAGATGCTTGTACATACACCGCCGGTAATTTCTGTTTTTGCCCCCGAAACCCGGCAATTCTCCCATTTTCAAAGCGATGTCCCTTTCGATCCGGCTATTCAGGATGTAAAATTACCGGTTCTTGAAGATCATGCCGGAAATCTATGGACAGGCTGTACCGAAGGTATAGCAGTCTTTTCTTTTCAGGAGGAAGCATTTAGTTGCTACCCGTTTTTATCCGCAAGCAATGATACTTTAGAACATGTGAATGTTACCGAATTGTTTTTCGATACAAATTCACAAATTTGGGCCGGAACGACCAATGGATTGTATCGATTCAACCAGGAAAAGAAACAATTTGAAGAACAGAATTTTCGGTTAAAATCGGGCGATGTTTTTACCTTAAAAATGTGCATTCGAAGCATTGTTCAGTCAAAATCAGGACAGCTGATTATTGGCACAGAAGGTAGCGGAGTTTATTTTTTAACCGAGGAAGGAGGAAAGTACACGGTTGAAAATCTAACCTCTGAAAACAGCGGACTGGCCCACAATATTGTGCAGAGTTTATTGATTGATCAATCAGAGAACCTTTGGGTAGGAACTTTGGCGGGAATAAGTAAAACCGATTTGAAAAAGGATAAGTTCAGGCTTTTCAGAAATGGCAATTCGCCTTCATCGGTTGATTTGCTGGGTAATGTAATTGGCGGAATGCTGAAAAACGATGATGGTAAATTGTGGATTGGAAACTGGGGACAGGGATTAAATATTGTTGATACGAAAAACAATGTGGTGGAACATTTTTCGTCGCAACATGATGGCAACCATAAACTGCCCAATGATTTTGTGCACGTTGTTTTTAAAGACAATGATGGCAATATATGGTTAGGGACACGCGATGGTATTGTGATTTGGAATTCAAAGAAAAATAGTTTTGAAGATTGGCAACTTTATTTCGACCGCCCCGACTGGCCTGCATTTGATAACACTCGTATTTATCACATCATTCAGGATAAAAACAATCGGTTTTGGATTGGAACGTCGGTTGGAGTATTTTGTGTAGACCTGCAATCGGAAGAAATTATACGTTTTGATCAACAACGGAGTGGAGATCGGAAAACAAGTTCGAATCTGATTTATACGCTTTTGGAAGACTCTGACGGTTTAATCTGGATGGCAACAATAGCCGGTTTAGATGTGTATAATCCGGAAACAGATAAATTAATACACTACAAAAAAGCAAAAGGAGAACTGAGTAGCGATTTTGTAATTTCGTTGTGCGAAGACAGCCTGAACAGGATCTGGATTGGTACAAATGCCGCTCTGAATATTTACGATAAAAATTCCCGACAATTCAGCTATTTTACGGAGAAGGATGGCTTGCCCAGCAATTACATTTACGAGATTGTTGAAGATAAGAATAACGATTTGTGGTTTTCAACAGGCAATGGATTGTGCCGATTTGAAACGGATAATAATCGGCTTCAGGTTTTCACCTCCGAAGATGGATTGCAGAGTCCTGAATTTAATTTACGCGCCGCATATTGTGCAAACGATGGCGAATTGATGTTTGGAGGAATGAACGGATTTAATACTTTTTATCCCAATTCGTTAAAAGGTAATCCTTATGTGCCAAATATTGTATTTACCTCTTTTAGCGCCACAAGTAACAATGAACAGCACGAAATTAACATTACAACAAAATCGCAAGTGGTTTTAAAGCGAGATGTGCAATCGTTTACCATTGAATTTGCAGCGCTTGAGTTTACCAATACCAATAAAAACACTTATGCCTATAAAATGGAGGGCATCTCGAATGATTGGATAGAAATTGCCAACCGTAAATTTGTTCCGTTTTTTGCCTTGCCGCCCGGAGAATATACTTTTTCGGTTAAAGGAGCCAACAACGATGGTGTTTGGAACGAAGAAGGAGCAAGTTTACAAATTGTGGTTCTTCCTCCGTGGTGGCGAACTCAATATGCTTATCTGGCCTATTTTATAATTATTCTTGTGATTATTTGGGCATTTATTACGCTTCGCGAACGCCGATTGCAAATGGAGAAAATTAGGCTGGAGAAAAAGGTGCTTGAACGCACAATTCAGATAAAAGAACAAAACGAAATAATTACCGCTAAAAACAAAGAACTAAACGAGTTAAACCATACAAAAGACAAGTTTTTCTCCATAATCGGGCACGATTTACGTAATCATTTTAATATCATAATTGGATTTTCTGAAAATTTGTTGATGAGTTTTAAGAACATGGATGCGGCCAGACAAGAGCATCATATTTCAAATATTTACAAATCGTCGATATTGGCTAACGACTTGTTGGGTAATTTATTAACCTGGGCGCGCCTGCAACGAAATGCCATTGTATTTCATCCTGAGCCGGTATATGTTTCTGCCAAAATCAGGGATTTGTTACGATTTCATGAAGAGGCTGCACTAAAAAAGAATATCCTGATTGAGGTTTATGCCAAAGAAGAAGTTATTGTAAATGCTGATGTCAATATGTTTTCAACCATCGTTCGGAACCTGTTGGCCAATGCCATAAAATTTACGTACAACGATGGCGAGATAGCAGTACAAATTACAAAAGAAAAGGCGTGGTGCAAAGTGGCTGTTGAAGACAATGGGATAGGAATTGCGGAAAATAAACTAGAAAGTATATTTAGCATTGAAAGTACCGAGGTTGCACGCGGAACAAATGGTGAAAAAGGAACCGGACTAGGCTTGGTGTTATGTAAAGAATTTGTTGAAAAACACGGAGGAATTATACGTGTTGAAAGTGAGCTTGGAAAAGGAAGCAAATTTATTTTTACCTTGCCTGTTAATGATTCTGAAGGTTAGTAAAATTAGCATTGTAGTTGTGTTTGCCTTATTGATGGCAGCGTGTAAAGCAACACCCGATAAACCTGAGAAAATGGGCCACAAAATACTTGAAAGCATTCAATGGCCTGATCGGTATGATGTACTTCAGACATTGGTGGTTTTTAATACTGAAGCCGATGATCATCAAGCAATTTTATTAGCCTACGAAAAGTCCGGGCAAGGTTGGCGGCCGGTTTTTTCTGTTATTCCGGCCGGAATTGGGGAAAATGGCTTTGCTCCAATTAACGCAAAGGTTGAAGGCGACGGTAAATCGCCAACAGGTATTTTTGCACTTGGGCAATTGTATACCTACCCGGATAGCGCCGATACAAAAATGCCGTATCAGAAAACCACTGCCGAAGATAAATGGATTGACGATCCCGAGTCGGAGAATTACAATCAATTTGTAAGTGGCAAAACCCAAGCAAGATCATACGAAAACCTGCTGTTAAAAAGCGATGCCTACAAATATTGTATGGTAATTGAATACAATACAAATCCGGTGGTGAAAGGTAAAGGAAGTGCTATCTTCTTTCACTTAAATAAAACCGGAAACGAGCCAACAGCAGGATGTGTTGCCATAACCGAAGAAAATATGCTACGGGTGCTAAAATGGCTAAACCCCAAAAGCAATCCACACATTATTATGGGAAATATGGATGACTTGCTTTCGGGACTTTCGTTCTAAATTGTTTTAGCTAAAAAATATTGTATAATCCTTCGCCGTCTTTCTCAAACTGTGCGATACTGATGTCGGTCATTGGGTGCTTTATCAGTTGGAAAAGCAATTCCGGACTAATTGTTGCCGACTGTGCTCCGGCCATACTTACACGGTGAATCTGGTCGACCGTTTTAAAGCTGGCTGCCAGTACTTTGGTGTCAAGATTAAATTCTTTGGTGTTTTTTACAATGTCGCCGACTACTTCAATTCCGTGCGACGAAATGTTATCCAGACGGCTAACATAAGGAGCAACAAAGTCGGCTCCGGCACGCGATGCCACCAATGCCTGTTGTTGTGTAAAAATAGCTGTTGCCGTTACATTTATTCCCGCATCTTTTAACATTCGCATGGCCTTGTAACCTTCTATTGATACCGGAATTTTTGCATAATAATTGTCGCCCAGGTTAAAATAATTTTTGTAGGTTTTTGCCTCGGCTACCATATCTTCGGCTTTGTCGCTCATCACCTGAACATGAATGCTTCCTTTGCCAACAATCTCAGTAATACTTTGAATGGCTTCTGAAAGTTTTAAGCCCGACTGTTTTAAAATGGTAGGATTTGTTGTTACGCCGGTTAACGGAAAAAAATTGTACAAATCTTTTAATGCCTGAATGTCTGCGGTGTCTGCCAGATAAATCATCTTTATTTTATTTAATGTGAAATAAAATTTAAGCGATCAGTTCTGTTTTAGTAAGTACGGCAAAGATAACTATGATTTTCCTGACGCACATCTTTTCGGGCATCTCTGTAAATTTGTTAACATGAAATGAGCACACGAAGAAATTTATGCACCGTAAGAAATGATTGAATACCACTGCAAATTCTGCCTG
Source organism: uncultured Draconibacterium sp. (assembly GCF_963676815.1). Lineage (NCBI taxonomy): Bacteria > Pseudomonadati > Bacteroidota > Bacteroidia > Marinilabiliales > Prolixibacteraceae > Draconibacterium > uncultured Draconibacterium sp. The sequence continues at coordinate 1,372,738 of NZ_OY781365.1, read as the reverse complement.
TTTCCTTCATAATTTTAAATTTCAAGCCAATGAAATTGTTTGGTGATAGAATATTCTTCTTTGTTCGTCGTTTTCAATTCCAGAATCTTTTGACTTTTTTTGCATCATGTTAATGAAAAGAGGGGTAATTTTTTGTTTGCTGCTTTTGGCAGTGTCTTTTGTTTTTGGGCAAAGCACAAATGTTAATACGTTGGCAGTGCCAGATGTTGATAGAACAATAAATGTTGAGGTTTTCAAAGCGTCATTGGATAGTTTTCCTGAATCGGCACAAAAAGGCTACCTGGAGCAGTTTTTGGTACCGGGAAACGATGGATATATTATTAGTCGTTTTGGTCCGCGCTCGGGGCGCATGCACTACGGCACTGATATAAAAATGTATAAAGGCGATACCGTGGTGGCAGCACAAAGCGGAGTTATTGCCCGCGCAAACTGGGGGTATGGTTTTGGCCGGCTGGTGGTTATTCAGCACCGAAATAATATTCAAACTTATTACGCTCACCTTACAACATTTCTGAAGAAAAAAGGTGATAAAGTGGAAAAAGGCGAACCGATTGGTTTAGCCGGAAGTACAGGTCGTGCGCGTGGTCCGCATTTACATTTTGAGATGCGCGAAAATGGACAGCCTTTTGATCCTGAATTGGTTTTTGATTTTAAAGAAGAGACAATACGCGATGATGCTTTTGATATGCAGAGTTTAATGGCGCTGCACAAAAAGCTAAAGCCTAAAGGTTACTCTACAAATGTTGCAGTGCCTGAATATTACAAGGTACGCTCGGGCGATTCGCTGTGGGTTATCTCTAGAAAGTTTAAAACATCAATAAATGATTTGTGCCGACTGAATAATATCTCGGAAAACTCGGTATTGCAAATCGGGCAGCCGTTGCGCATGTATTAACAGAAAAATGCCGGTTGTATTCTTCCAGTAATCAGCCGGTAAAACAAAAAACAAAAATGACTGATAATTCAGATTTTCCGCAAGCTATAAATGCAGCAGGAGTAGCTGCAACTTTTGCCAACGAACATTATGGCGATCATGAAAGAAATACATTTGATATTTGGCTGGCCGATTCAAACGAGCCGACTCCGCTGGTAATGTACATTCATGGTGGAGGTTTTGTTGGTGGCGACAAAAGTCGTTACTACGGATCGGAAGACTGGGTGCGTTTACTCGATGCCGGTATTTCAATAGCCTGCATTAATTACCGTTATATGACCGAGCCGCCCTACGGAATTTTGGGAAGCATGAACGACTCAAAACGCTGCCTGCAATATATTCGGGCAAATGCTGAAAAGTATAATTTAGATAAAAACCGCATTGCCTGCAGTGGTGGCTCTGCCGGAGCCGGAACTTCTTTGTGGCTGGCTTTTTCGGATGATATGTCCGATGCCGGGAGTGATGATCCGGTGTTACGCGAATCAACAACTATTTTGTGTGCCGCAGCCTTTTCTACTCAAAGTACTTACGATATTTTACGCTGGCCCAAATTAATAGGAATTCCGCCATATAAAAATCCTGAAGAGTTATTAAGTATTGCACGCGTATTTGGTTTTCAATCGGCAGAGGGAGTTGATTTGTTTGCGCAAAATGAGATTCGCACAGACCTTGATTTCCTGGAGAAAATGACAAAAAATGCGCCGCCGTTTTATGTATTCAATCATTATGCTGGCGGCATTCCAACTAACGAAGATGAATTGCACCATCATCCGCTACATGCCAAAGCATTAAAAGATCGTGCTGAAGAAGTTGGTGCCGAAGCAATTATTTATGCGCCGGCAATTGGAATTTCGGATCTTTCGGGTAAGGATGTGGTTGAATTTTTTATCGAGAAATTGCTGTAAAAAAGGCTGCTCATGCTTGCACACAAACAGCCTTGTTTTTTATTCCGTTAGTTTTTCCATTGTCTTTTTAATATCGCCCGGAGTACTCATAATTTTCATAAAAGTACCCATTGTAAGCTCGGGCCAATGCAGCGCAATTCGATATTTTCCCGGTAGTATGCTTGCTGTATTTCCCTGAAGAATAATTTCGTAAGGCATCGCCGCCACATGATCGTTGCCAATTATAGGTAAAAAATGAGCTTCACCATCTTCCGCATTTTTTAGTCCAACGCCCCAAACAGCAACTTCTTTATCCGGGTATACAAGTTCGTAAACCTTTTGTGTTTCACCTGCTCCGGCCTCCAGGTTTTGCCGGATGGTTTTTAGTCCGTCGTTAAACGAATCGAAGCTTTTCAATTCTTCGGCATCAGCAAAATACGGCATCATCATTTTGTAGTGGTACTTTTGCAGTTTTTTCTTATCCAGTGTTCCGCCAAAAGGTTCTTTCATTGTTCCAACGGTTTGCATAGCGGCAATAGCCTCATTCGATATCGAGCGCAACACATCTTCCTGCTTGTCAACGCCGTCAATGAAATAGGCATAAAATAGATACATTGGATTTATCATGCTGATATGAAGCGTTTCTCCTTCTTTTTTCAATCCAATTTTTAGTGCCGATGCCAGAGCTCCACGATCGCTGAACCCGAGTGCAATTTCCTCCAGTTTTGGGTGAGTATAACATACAACGGCTAAATTCTCTGATTGCTCCGGATGGTATTCTCCAATTATTTTAAAACCCGATTCGCTTAATGCCGATTTGGCTTTAGCGATTCCCTCGGCTACTGATTCGGTTGATTTGCTGATAAGAAAATAAGGCGATTCTTCTTGGGCCTGAATTAAGGAAAATGATAAAAGATAAATAGCGGTTAATAGAAAAATACGTTTCATTTTTATTACTGATTAAGTTCTGCCCAAATGTACTTTATGCACGAAAATGGCTTTTAGGAAATGATGTGATACTTATCATAGCGAATAAAACGCAGCATACTTTTGTTAATAAATATGCAAAATGTATGAATAAATATGCGTAAAGTCATAAAAGCTTTTCTTTTGATTTAAAAATTATTCATATTTGCAGCACTAAAATTTTGAATTAAAGAGAAATGAAAGTTTTAAAATTCGGAGGAACATCGGTTGGCTCGCCTGAAAATATGAGGGCAGTTATGGATTTGGTAACCGATGGAGAGCAAAAGATTGTTGTTTTGTCGGCGATGTCGGGGACAACAAATTCGTTAGTGGAAATTTCAAATTATTTGAAAAAGAAAAATAAGGATACAGCACGTATTTTTATCGGCAAACTTGAGGATAATTATAAAAAGGTAGTTGCTGAGCTTTTTACCTCCGAAGAAAATAAGCAGAAGGGCTTACTGGTTATAAAACATGCTTTTGAGACTATTAAATCGTTTACATCGGGCACTTTCGGTGTTGTTGGCGAAAATACAATTTTGGCTCAGGGCGAAATAATTTCAACCAACCTGGTAACCTTGCTGATGAATGAAAACGGGCATGATACGAAGTTGTTGCCTGCTCTTGATTTTATGAAAATTGACGAAGATAAAGCTGCCGATCTGAACTTTATTCGTAATCATATTAAGCCGGTAATGAAAGAGGTTGGCGATGCTAAATATTATATTACTCAGGGATTTATTTGTAAAGATGCCGATGGTGAAATAAACAACCTGCAGCGTGGAGGAAGCGACTATACAGCATCGTTGATTGGTGCTGCCATCGATGCCGATGAAATTCAGATTTGGACGGATATTGACGGGTTCCATAATAACGATCCGCGATTTGTGGAGAATACCAAAAAAATCGATCAGCTGTCGTATAACGAAGCTGCCGAGCTTGCCTTTTTTGGGGCAAAAATTCTGCATCCGCAAACAGTATTGCCGGCACGAATCCAAAACATTCCGGTTCGGTTAAAAAACACCATGAATCCAACTGATGGCGGTACGTTGATTACATCTGATTCGGATGGTCAGGGAATTAAAGCTGTTGCCGCAAAAGACGATATTACAGCAGTAAAAATTCGTTCGGGCAGGATGTTGAATGCCTATGGTTTTTTATCGAAGATTTTTAAAATTTTTGCAGACTACCGTACGCCAATCGATATGATCTCAACTTCAGAGGTGGCAGTTTCGCTAACCATTGATAACATACAGTATCTGGCTGAAATTAAGGAAGAACTCGATAAATTCGGAACCGTAGTTATCGATCAGGATTTAACAATTGTTTGTATTGTTGGCGATATTATTCAGGAAGAAAAAGGTTTTGCTTCTAAGGTTTTTAAAGCCTTGGATGGTATTCCAATTCGTATGATTTCATACGGTGGAAGCCGCCATAATATTTCGGTATTAGTGCCAACGCAACGTAAAAAAGAAACATTACAAGCTTTAAGCGATAATTTGTTGAATAGCTAATTACAGGAGAAAATCTGTATAGCAACAAAGCCCGAATAAGATCCAAAGCCGCTTTTCGGCTGTTTAAAATTCAGGAAACTGAAGTTTTAAATTTTGGGGATTGTTCGGGATTTGTTTTTTATGACCGGAATCGGACGAAAGCTGATAAACAGCAGATGCCTCAAAGCGCGATGCAATGTTTATCTCAAACCGATCAGATAGTGGGTGCATTGTTTTTAAAGCCTTTTCGTGGGTGTTATTGTCTTTTGAAATATGGCTTAGAAAGACACATCTCAAGTCTCCATTAGTATGTTTTTTCAGCAGTTCAAATGTCTGGTCGTTTGATAGATGTCCAACATTAGAGGCCACTCTTTCTTTCAGAAATTGTGGATAGCGTCCGGCCCAAAGCATTCCTTCATCGTAGTTTGATTCCAGAAATAACGCATTACATTTTCCAACATGCGTTTTTACATTGTCGCAAGCTTCGCCAATGTCGGTAAAAACGCCAATGTTCAGGTTGTTGTAGCTAATTCTGAATGAACAGGGATCGGCAGCATCATGCAATTTGGGCACCGGGTGAACGATAAAATCGTCGACTGCAATTGTTTCGTTGGAGGTAAAAAAACGTGGGTAATCGGGCCGAAGATTTTTATACGAACCATCGTAGGTTTTGGCAGTTATGTAAACCGGAATCTGAAGTCGTTTACCCATAACCCGTGCACCGCGCATATGGTCGCTGTGTTCGTGGGTAATAAAAAGAGCCCGTAATTTGTTCGAATCCAAACCACGTTCTTTCATCCGGTTCAGAATCTGCTTGGTAGAAATTCCGGCGTCGATCAAAATCGCCGAATTTTCATTGCCAATGTAATAGCAGTTTCCGTTACTACCTGATGCTATGGCACAAATTTCGAGCATATTGTTTTGTTAATTGTCACCGCCCGTAAAATTTGCAGGCGATGACTATGGAGTTTATTTATTTTACCAATTTAGAAATGGCGCGGAACGAAGGATCTCCGGCTGAACCGGTTAGTTCGAACAAGATTGATTCGTATGAGCTCATCATAATTCCTTCGAAACGGAAACGCTCTTTCGCCAATTCAACATTAGCGGCTGTGCGCGACGAAACACAATCCATAACTACAATCGGGTTTAGCCCGGCAGCTTTTAAATCAACAGCTGTTTGCAGTACACATACATGCGACTCGATACCGCAGATAATAATGTTTTTTGCACCCAGTTCTTTTAATTTTTCGGCTATTTCCGGTACTTTAAAACAACTGAAATCTTTTTTTTCAAAGTAGCTGAATTCATCAAACGCTGCCTGAATTTTAGGTACAGTTTCGCCCAGGCCTTTGGTGTATTGTTGCGATACCAGCACAGGAACTTCCAGCTCTTTTAAGCCTTGAGTCAGCGTTTCGCAATTTTTTAGTAGTGTTTCTTTATCGTTCATGGCAGCAATCAGCCGCTCCTGAATATCGATAATTAATCCAACAGTATTTTCTTTTGTAATTCTCATTTCAATTTCGGGTTATAAATCTAAAAATCAATCTTCTATCAATCTACATCAATTCTTCTATCACTCTCTGCCTGTAAACGCGATTTGCTTCCCAAATAACCACCATGGTGACGTTTGGCATAATCGTCGTTGGTAAAACCAATTTTATTCATCATCGATACCACAAGTGCGTCGCCAATTACGGTCATAACCGTGGTAGATGTTGTTGGTGAAAGGCCCAGCGGGCAAACTTCCTGTGGATTTCCGGTGTAAATAAAAGCGTCGGCATTTTTTGCCAGCACGCCTTCCGGGTTACTGGAAATAACGATCAGTGGAAGCCCTGCATATAAATTTTCTGCCAATTCGATTAGCTCAATTATTTCTCGGGTTTTTCCTGAGTTTGAAATCACCAGCAAAACATCGTTTTGTTGCAGCACTCCCAAATCGCCGTGTTGCGATTCGCTGGGGTGAAGAAAAACAGCCGGTGTTCCTGTCGAGCTAAAAGTGGTGGCAATATTGGCTGCAATTTGTCCTGCTTTTCCCATTCCGCTGGTAACCAGTTTACCATGGTTTTTGTGTACTTGCCGGTGTATCAGTTCTATGGCTTCGAGCATTCCGTCTTCAACAGGAATTGCCTGAATAGCCTTTGCTTCGTGTTCAATAACTTGTCTGATCGCTTCTTTCATCGTTATCTGTTTTAGTGATGCAAATCTACTTTAAAAAAACGAAGTGGCTGAATACGACAGAACTGTTTTAAAAGATTTTTACAATCAAGTGATCTTGGTTACAAAAAAAATGTGTTGTAAGTCATAAAATTTTCAAAACAAAATGCTGTGTTTAGCGGTTAAATAATCATTACATTTAACATTAAATTTTAAAAAACTGAAAGTCAATTGCGTAACGAACTAATGTTTAAACCAGGTTTCTGCAACCGGTTTATTTTCGTTCAGGCTTTTAACAGTAAACAACTAATAAATAAAATGAGCATACAAATGGGATTGCACCATAGAGTTGATCAGAACAAAATTCGAATTCCAAAAGATGCTTATTAAAGTAAATATTTAATCGTATGAAAATTCACGAATATCAAGCCCGAAATTTATTCAGGAAGTACGGGATTCCTGTGCCGGAAGGTGTTGTTTGCCATTCGGTTGATGAAGTAAAACAAAATGTGTCGGACAAAGACAAACTGCGTGTGGTTAAGGCGCAGGTGCATGTTGGCGGACGTGGAAAAGCCGGTGGTGTGAAATTGGCAAAAACAAAGGCCGAGGCCGTTGAAAAAGCTGAAGAAATACTGGGTATGGACATTAAAGGCATTTGCGTTGAAAAAGTGCTGGTTGCCGACGCAGTCGACATTGAAAAGGAATTTTACGTTGGCCTTATCAACGATCGGAATACCAAGTCGGTTACACTGATGGCCAGTGCCGAAGGTGGTGTTGAAATTGAAGAGGTAGCTAAAGTTTCGCCGGAGAAAATTATTAAAATGGCTATCGATCCATCGATGGGATTAATGCCGTGGCAGTCGCGAAAAATTGCCATGCAGTTGTTCGAAGATCCAAAAGAAATCAGACAGTGCGCCAATATTCTGGTAAAACTCTACCAGCTTTATGTTGATACCGATTCATCGTTGGCTGAGATTAATCCGTTGGTTTTAACTCCGGACAAACAGGTTTTGGCTATCGACGGAAAAATGAATTTCGACGACAATGCTTTGTATCGTCAGAAAGAAATTTTGAGCATGCGCGAAGCCGATAAAGATGAGTTGAAAGAGATTGAAGCAAATGCAAAAGGTCTTTCGTACATTAAACTCGACGGAAATATTGGGTGTATGGTAAACGGCGCCGGTTTGGCAATGGCAACCATGGACATGATTAAATTGTATGGCGGCGAACCTGCCAACTTCCTTGATATTGGTGGTTCATCAAACCCACAGAAAGTAGTTGATGCCATGAATATTTTACTGGGTGACCAGAATGTGAAATCAGTAATGATCAACATTTTTGGTGGTATTACCCGTTGCGACGATGTAGCTCGCGGTTTGGTAATAGCACTCGATCAGATAAAAACTGATGTGCCTATCGTAATTCGTTTGTCGGGAACCAACGCCAAAGAGGGCCTGGAGATTATTAAGCAAACAGGATTGCCGGTTGTTGAAACCATGCGCGAAGCAGCTCAAACAGCAATAGAGTTAAGTAAAAAGTAAGGCAAAAGTTTAAAGTAAAAAGTGAAAAAGTAATGAGCATACTTATAAATAAAGATACAAAAGTAATAGTACAGGGAATTACCGGTCGCGACGGAGCTTTTCATACCTCAAAAATGAAAGCCTACGGAACCAATGTTGTTGGTGGAACTTCGCCCGGTAAAGCTGGTCAGGAAGTTGAAGGTGTTCCGGTTTTTAACAGTGTTGAAGATGCTGTTAAAGCTACTGGTGCCAATGCATCGGTAATATTTGTGCCGGCGGCTTTTGCTGCCGACGCCATTATGGAAGCCAGCTACGCGGGAATTGAATTGGTGGTTTGTATTACCGAACATGTTCCGGTTCAGGACATGATTAAAGTAACTCCGGTTTTAAAACAAAACGGTACAAAACTGGTTGGTGCCAACTGTCCGGGATTAATAACACCTGACGAGTGTTTGATCGGAATTTTACCGGCAATGATATTCAAAAAAGGAAATGTTGGTTTGATCTCGCGTTCGGGAACATTGACCTACGAAGTAGTAAATATGTTGACCGAAAGCGGACTGGGCCAAACCACTTGCGTTGGTATTGGTGGAGACGCAGTTTCAGGTCTGTATTTTATTGATTTGCTGGAGATGTATGAAAACGATCCGGCAACCGAAGCCGTTGTTTTAATTGGCGAAATTGGTGGTGATGCCGAAGAGCAGGCAGCCCGTTTTATTAAAGAGAAAATGACCAAGCCGGTGGTTGCATTTATTGCCGGTCAATCAGCGCCTCCGGGAAAACGTATGGGACACGCCGGTGCTATTATTTCAAGTGGATCGGGTACAGCTGAAGAAAAAATCAAAGCTTTTAAAGCTGCTGATGTTCCGGTGGCAAAAGAGCCACGCGAGATACCTGGATTGGTAAAAGAAAAATTAGGATTGTAAAATCAATTCTGCGACATAAAAAACAAAGCCGGTAAAAATTTACCGGCTTTGTTTTTTTATAGAATTTCATCAATATTTTCAGGTGGATTTCCCAGAACAGCTTTGTCGCCGTTTACTACAATTGGGCGGTGCAGAAGTTTTGGATTTTCAACCAACACTTTTATCCATTCTTCATCGCTCAATACTTTTCCTTTGTATTGCTCTTTGTAGTCTTTTTCGTGCTGGCGTACAAAATCAAAAGGCTTTTTACCGGTTTTGGCAATAAGCGCTGTCAGCTCTTCTTCGTTCAGCCCCTGTTCAAGGTATTTTACCATTTCAAACTTACATCCTTTGTCTTCCAGGTATTGCAGTCCTTTGCGGCTTTTCGAGCAGCGCGGATTATGGTATATTTTCATTGTTATATTTTTAATTTATTCTTTCGTAATCGATTTGATATAATTGTAATAGTCCTCTTGAGCACGGTATTTTCTGGTCGTATTCTTTTTAGAATATTTATTCGACAATTCAGGATCGAGAATTCGTGCTTTCGAGTTATCCTGCAATTGGATTTCCAGCATTTTCTTCAGTTCTGTTTTAATATTTTCATCGTAAATCGGGCAGGCCACTTCAATACGCCGGTTTAAATTTCGGGGCATCCAGTCGGCCGAAGAGATATACATTTTCTCTTCGCCACCGGCACCAAAAAGGAATATGCGCGAGTGCTCCAGGTATTTATCTACAATACTTATTGCTGTAATATTTTCACTAAATCCGTTCAGCCCAACTTGTAATCCAAAAATACCACGTACAATAAGTTTTACTTTCACGCCTGCTTGCGCCGCTTTGTACACCTTTTTCATCATTTTCGGATCGATGAGGCTGTTCATTTTCAGCGTCATCCATGCCGGTTTGCCTTGTTTTGTCAGTGCAATTTCATTTTCAATATTGTCTTCCCATGTTTGGCGCATGGTAAACGGGCTAACAACCAGGTGTTTGTAATCGTGGCGAAGGAAGTTTTGTTTAAAGAAATCAAAAATCTTTTCCACCTCATTGGCCAAACGAGGGTCAGCAGTAAGTAAGCCGTCGTCGGCATAAACACGGGCCGTTCCTTCGTGGAAATTTCCTGTTCCGATGTAGGCGTAATTACGCATAATATCCTCCTCCTCGCGATGCACCCAAGCCAGTTTACTATGTACTTTCATGCCCGGCACTCCATTGATCACCGTAGCTCCTTCTTCCTGTAATTTGTTCGACCAGAATATGTTTGCTTCCTCATCAAAGCGTGCCTGTAACTCGATAATTACCGTAACTTTTTTACCGTTTCGTACTGCGTTTAAAAGGGCATTTACCACTTTTGATGCCGATGCAACACGATAAATCGTCAGTCCGATTTCTTTTACTTTCGGGTCGATGGCTGCTTCGCGCAAAAAGTCGATAAAGTGATTAAACGTTTGGTAAGGGTAATGCAACATAATGTCCTTTTCGCGCATCATTTTCATAATACTCGTAAAAGGAGGCAAATCTTTATGTCTGAACGGCGGAAGTTTGGTATAATAATGTTTCTTTTTCCCAATCTCAGGGAAGTTCATAAAATCCTTGTGATTATGGTATCGCCCTCCGGGAATGGCATCGCTGCCTTCTGCCAGTTTCATTTTTTTCAGCAAAAACTTCAGCAAGTCTTTTGGCATGTCGCGGTCGTAAATTAATCGAACCGGTTTCCCTTTTTTACGCTTTTTCAGGCTGTGGCTCATTTTCTCCACAAAACTTTTCGAGATGTCATCATCCAGGTCGAGTTCAGCATCGCGCGTAATTTTAATGGTGTAGGCGCCATACATGTCGTAATCAAAATAGAAGAAAATGTCGGCCATGCAGAAACGAATAATATCGTCGAGATATAGTACGAACTGTTTTCCATTTTCCTCGGGAAGCACCAAAAAGCGCGGTACCGATCGTCCGGGAATCCGAATCAGCGAATAAGCCAAATCTTCGGGGTCTTCTTTTTTCCACAGCTTAACTGCCAGGTAAACCGAACGATCGCGCAGGTATGGGAATTTATTTCCCTTGCTCAGCATAATAGGCACAAGGTTGGGCAGCACTTTTTCGTAGAAATAATTGCGCACAAACTTGCCTTGTTTTTCTGTCAAATCCTTTTCGTCGATAATGGAAATATTGTTTTCTTCCAGTTCTTGAAGGATGTTGGTGTAAATCTCCTGCACCTTATTTTGCTGCTCAATAACAATCTCCTGAATATTGTTGTGTAATTCATCAGGAGTCATGTCGCCCAAAAGGTTTTCTTCATCCCTTCCAAGATCGACCATACGGCGTACGGCCGCCACACGCACCCTGAAAAACTCGTCGAGGTTATTCGAGAAGATTCCGATAAAACGAATTCGTTCGAAAAGAGGTGTTTCCGGATCCTGAGCTTCCTGAAGCACTCTTTCGTTAAACGATAACCAACTTATTTCACGATTTATGAATTTTTCTTTTGAGTACATTTTGAATGAAGAATTGAACGGTTATTAAATTACGAGATGACTTTTACAAGATGTAAAAAGCCGGTGAAAAAAGCAAGGATAAAGCGGGTTTTCGGCGTTTTTATTGCCCGCCAAATTCCATTAAATATGCTTTTATAAATCCGTCAAGTTCGCCATCAAGTACTGCATTAACATTTCCCGATTCAAAATTAGTCCGTAAATCTTTAACCATTTTGTAAGGTTGTAGCACATACGAGCGGATTTGCGAACCCCATTCAATCTTCTTTTTCGCCGACTCAATCTCTGCCGTTTTTTCATGGCGTTTCCGAAGTTCCATTTCATAAAGCTGCGATTTTAACAGCCTCAACGCATTTTCTTTGTTACCCAACTGCGAGCGACTCTCCGTATTTTCAATGGTAATTCCGGTAGGCGCGTGTCGTAAACGAACACCGGTTTCCACTTTGTTTACGTTTTGCCCGCCGGCGCCTCCACTTCTGAAAGTGTCCCAGGTTATATCTGCAGGATTGATTTCAATTTCAATGGAGTCGTCAACCAATGGTGCCACATAAACCGAGGTGAACGATGTCATGCGTTTATTTTGTGCATTAAATGGCGACAAGCGTACCAGGCGGTGTACGCCATTTTCGCTTTTCAGAAAACCGTAGGCAAATTCGCCTTCAATTTCTATGGTGCAACTTTTTATGCCCACTTCGTCGCCTGGCTGCATGTCGGCAACTTTCATTTTGTAGCCTTGTTTTTCAATCCAGCGGGTGTACATCCGAAATAGCATGTCGGCCCAGTCGTTACTTTCGGTGCCACCGGCACCTGCATTTATGCGTAAAACTGCTCCCAGGCGGTCTTCTTCGTTACGAAGCATATTTTGAGTTTCCAGCTCTTCAATCAACGTCAGCGTTTCAGCAAACGCCTGATCAACTTCTTCTTCGCTGGCTTCTTCCATTTCGAAAAATTCGTATAGTACGAGGAAATCTTCGGTGGCTTCATGCACCTTTTTAAAGCCGTCGGTCCACACTTTTATGGTGCGGATTTTTTTCATTTGGGCTTCGGCTTCTTTGGGATTATTCCAGAATTCAGGATCCTGGGTTTTTAATTCTTCTTCTTCCAGTTCAATTAATTTTGCATCGTAGTCAAAGATGCCTCCTCAGCGCATCCCGGCGCTCAACAAGGTCTTTTACCTGTTCCTTTAAAATCATTTAATTGTATATTTTTTAATTGGACGCCAAAGTTACAAGATTTTATTGGAGAGTAGCGATGAAAAGGAACGAATTAGTATTTATTTGGATCATCCAATTATTCAATTCGCTCATATTGACTGGTGAACCCGTCGTAGGCTTCATCAGCCAGAATAAGGTCGCCTTCTGCATTAAACAAGAATGAACGTCTCAGGTAGCCGTTGCACTCAATCATGTCCGTAATTTCGTGGTTATAAATCGACTCGGCTTTGATAATGCTGAACTGGCAATCAATAATTAACGAGTCGTTTCGAAACATTTTGTAATCCGAGTTAGAGGTAAATTCCAAAATAATTGTTTCACCTGTAATTTCTGGCGTGTATGTTGATCCGGCAATTCCTCCTGAACTGCTTATCCAATTCCATTTACCGATAAGTTCACTGGCTTTTGGTGTATCGTCGGTGCAAGCGTAAAACTGACAAATGATGAAAATTAGCACAAGTAATCTTTTCATGTCCTGATTGTTTTCTGTTAAGATGAATTTTGGGATTGTAAAGTTGCGTTGCCTGCAGAATTAAACCGTGGGCCACAGAAAAAGCAAAAAAACGTAGAATGGCAGCGTAAACCAGATAATTACTAGCACATAATGAATCACATTTAATTTTACATTTTCAGCTTCAAGCTTTTTATAGCCTGTAAATATAGAAGGCAGATTTGTTTTTTTCTTTTTAAAAATTAAGTCGGCAAATATACCTGCAAGATGTATGATTATTAAAATGAGAAACAATTTTGCAAATAAATGATGACTTGTTTTAAGTAAGTTACTGTTAACACTGATGGCCATAACCTGGTTATTTTCGGCGTAAATGAGGTAGCCCGAGATACTGCATAACAGGCCTGTAACAAAAATCGAAAGCATAGTTGCCGAGGCTAGTGGATTATGGCCAACATAGTTTTTTGTACCAGAAAAATAACCTGAAATAAACTGTTTTGTTTTGCTAAAACCTATCGGAAAGTCTTTAAATCGCGCATAACTGGGGCCAATAAAACCAAATATTATTCGAAAAAAGAGCAGCGTGCCAACAAACGCTCCGAAAGCAAAATGTAAAGTAGGGAAATATTCATTTTCACTGGTAATGTAGGTAATAAGAAATCCTATTGCTAAAAGCCAATGAAATAGACGGATTGGGAGTGCCCAAACATAAGTTTTATGGTTTTGTTTAGTCATAATTGATATAAATCTCTTTTTATAGACATTTATATTTCAAAAAAGTTCGAAATAAGATAGCTGGAATCTTAAAGGTATTATTCTAACACTTCATTCATGTATCTATGGATAAGCTCGGGTTCAAAACCACGCCCCTGAGTGTAGCGTATAATTTGACCCATTTTGGTGAATTTGTCTTTCTTTTTTATGGTTTTAGCTTTGTCTTTCATGGTTTTTACCAGCACCTTAATGTACTTCTCGTCATCAATTTTTTCAAGACCTTTTTCAATGGTAACATCTGAAAGTCCTTTTTGGCGCAGGTAATGACGCATTTTTATGCGGCCCCATTTGTTGAATTTGAATTTGTCGTTTACATACGCTTTTGCATAACGTTCGTCGTCGATATACTTTTCTTTAATCAGCTTATCAATGATCTCATCTACAATTTCATCCACAATTTCGTAGGCAAGAATTTTTTTTCGGATATCTGCAGAACATTGCTCCGAACGGCTGCAGAGTTGTGCCATTTTAGAATAGGCTTGTTCAATTTGCTGATCGTGATTTTCCATATATAGTTGAAATAGAAAGAAATATAAAAATAGAAAAAAATCATTCAAAAATTGGAGTGCTTTCTAAATAATATTTCTCAATTTCCCCATTGTGGTTAAGTGTGAGTTTTACTCTGCCTCCTTCAAAAGGTTTTCTGTTTTTGTACTGACAGTATGATTCTTTATCCGAAAACTCAAAGTTATTAATCGAAAGAACTTCAGCGTATAACGGGAGATTACTGTTTGCTGCCGGGCTGTTTTCTATGATATTGCTAATGATTGTTTTTTGAGTAACTTCATCATACTTGGTGAAGAAACCATAGGTATTCCAAATGAACCGGGGAGAAGTTTGATAAGGTTCTAAAAATAACTGACTTGTTTCGTAGCTGATTGTTGTTTTGTAATGTTCAAAAAAGCCTAAACCAAGTATGTTCAAACTTTTTGATGCAGCATTAATTGGTAACTGACAAGCAGAAAGATTGCCTATAAAAAACGAATCTGCGAGGTAGTAAGAGAATTCCGATTCTAATACTTTTTTTTCGCCCAATGTGTTTGACTTTATGCCAAGCACTTTTCTTGTTTCAAATGGAATAGAATCTTTTCTGATATTTCTTTCTTTCATATTCAGCGTTCCGTTGTTGCCCAGGTCTATTAAAACAGCATGTGATTGTTTGTTCTTTCGAAATTTAATTCGGGTACTTAAATGAGACGTAAATTGATTTTGATGCAGAGGAATTTTTATGGCTTCGGGATTTGTATCTAAATTTTTAAACGAGTCGGCAATAATAATTTGCATCGTATTAAAATCAATTTGCCATTCTAAATTGTGCATTATTCCGGTGCCTATTATTCCACATATTTCATCAATACAATCGGAATTTATATTTACCTCCTCAAAATTTACTTTTTCAAATCTAAGAGCCCCGATTTGAACCAAGCTGCACTGGTTTATTTTTGTAGTAAAAAAGTTTAAGCTGGAACCTAATCCAATTCCAAAGCCATTACGTTTAAAATTGAATTGGTCTTTGCGCGAACTAAAAATCATGTTCGACGCTCCTGTATCAAGAATGAAAGAGAAGGTTTCTTTTGAGTCTTGAATATGTACCGGGATTACAATGTGCCCAGTTGATGAATAGGTAAAAGGGATGGTATCGATTGGTGATTCCGATACTATTTCTCCCTGCATCATTTTTTTGTGTTGCCTGCTTATAGTAAAAAAGATAAAAATGGGTCCGCAAACCGCGATGATGAGAATTCCACGCAGGCTTCGCTTGATTATTTTTTTTCTATTCATATTAAAATGTGTTAAGAGATAAGCGACGGAAGAAGAATTAATCTTCTTCCATAAAATCGGGTTCTGCTTTTACTCCGGTAAAGAATTCTTCCAATTCGGCCAGTGTTGAGTCTGTTTTTTCTACATCGCGAACCACTTCGCCTTTGTCGAGAATAACAATGCGCGAACACACATCGGCAACATGGTCGAGGTCATGGCTCGAGATCAAAAGTGTTTTTTCCTTTTGTTTCGAGAACTCTTTAATAATGTTTCGCAACTGGTATTGCGACGATGGGTCGAGGTTGGCAAAAGGCTCATCCAAAACAATTACTTCCGGGTTACCGAGCAGAGCGCCAACAACACCAACTTTTTTCTGGTTTCCTTTCGACAGGTCGCGGATAAATTTCTTTTTACCAATAATCTCATCCTTGAAAAAATCGCGGTAATCTTCCAGCGAATTCGCAACATCTTTGGCATTTAAACCGCGTAATTCGCCAATAAACTCGAAATACTCGTCGGGAGTTAGGTAGCCGATTGTAAAACTTTCATCGATGTAAGCAGCTACGAGTTCTTTCCATTCTTCGGTTTTCGAAACCGGGATCCCGTTGATAATTACCTCGCCTTTACTGGCCCGAATAAGGTCGAGAACCAATGAAAAGAAAGTTGTTTTTCCGGCGCCGTTATTACCAACCAGACCAAATACTTCGCCTTTGGCAATGTTCAATTCTTCCAGGTTCAGAACTGTTGTTCCGTTGTATATTTTTTGTAAGTCTTTTACTTGTATCATGATTAAAAAAGTTTGAAGCTGGAAGGACGAAATTGGAAGAGTCGTGCTTCCGGCATATGGTTGATTTTTTATTTTATTTCTAAATGTTTTCTCGCTGATTACGCTGATAATCGCAGATTTTAATTGTCAGGTTTTTTGCGAAATCAGCGCTATCTGCGAGCAATTCTTCTCTATGTAGATTTATAATTGTAAATCATTTTATGTTTACGCTTGAGGTACTGGCCTGTAAAATAGTCGATTAATCGTGGGTGAAGAATGATTCCGATAAAACCTAAGGCGCCCAAAATAACGTAAGCAATGGTATTGCCAAATATCCATGAGAGGAGCCCGAAAAAAGCAAGTGGCCCAAAAATAACCGGAAATGACATTAACCACTGAGTGGCGCCCACTCCCTGGTAGTTAAAGGCTGCCCGTTGGTTTAACTCAATTGCTTTTTTGCTGTTTAATCCCAAGGCAAAAATTACCCAGGAATTAACGCCAATATTATACAGCATTACTACAAAATGGATGTAAAGCACTTTTGGCGAAATATACATATAACCCAACGACAACAGATAATAAACCACGTTAGTTACCGCCATCAGGAAAAAGGCAGATTGAATAACTTGTTTCATTCGTACGTTTTGTGCCATAAGCAGCGGATAGTATTTTCCGTGCCAGGCCGGGAAAAACTGCCCGTACATCATACTGAAAATTCCGGTCATAAACATTCCGCCAAGAACAAGAATAAACTCCGGAACTGCTTCTCCACCATCGGTTTTATAAATTAAAAGCCCGTAAAAAAGGAACAGCACCGACATCATTGCTGTGTTTTTCGGACGTTTGTTACGCATGATCATTTTAACCTCCAAGGACAACATTTTTCCATAGTCTCCAACATTGTTCAGCCACGAAAAATCGTGTGTCGAACCTTCTTTTTTCTTCTTGCTCAACTCGTCGAGGTAAAAGCGGCTGTTGATATACGATTGGTTTAAAAAGTACAGTGCAACTATTGCTAATGGGAAAATTATAGCGGCGTATGGATTTGCCACAACAAAATCAAATAGTTTCCCGAAGCCTGCGGTCAGGTCGACAATATTAAAATAGTCGATGGCGGTTAAGCCGGCCGCTAATCCAAGGAAACTGTAGAACAGGATATCCGATTCGTTGGTGCGCCATTTAATGTACAGCGCCAGAAAATGATTTACAAAGATCATAAAAAACAGTGCCGCCAGCCAAGCCCAAAATACGGGTGGTGCCAGTGTTGGTGCGGCAATGCGGATAACAAAAGGCAGCCCTAATATTAATGGCAGTACATTAAAAAAGTGCAGCAACGATTTGTTGAGCATGTAGCGTGCAATACGTTTGCGTTTTACAGGTAAGAGTAAAAAGGGCTGAAATCCAAAGGTAGGTAGGTTCTGTATCATAATTCGCAAAACCAGCTCGTAACCGAAATAGATTAGCAGCATAGCGTTAAAAGCCTGAATCGGATTTTCAAGATCTTTTAAATTCTCGGTAAGCTGGAAGCCCATTACCACGCCAACCAGCGAGAAGTAAATGGCAAAAAAGATCAGAATGCCTTTGGTAGCCATGTTTTTGTTTTTCGATGCCGACCGCAGAAATTCGCGCCAGGCAAAGTAGAAGAAGTTTCGTTTCATCTCATTAAAATTGTTAATCTTTCAATGGTATTCGATGTATCTCACGATGAATTGATATTATTTCACCAATTGAATATGAAAAATATAAATTCATGTTCGATTCATACAGCACAATTAAAAAGTGGTTGTTTTTTGTTTTTCTTATTTGTTGGTCAGTCGTACTTTGAAAAAGTTACAAAGCAAACTCGGCAAATTGTTCTAAAAAGTGTTCTTTTATCTTTTTTGGTAAGTAAAAAAGCTGTCCGTAAAGCAATACTGAAAAGGCTACCATAAAAAACGACAAGCCTAAAAGTATCGACGTATTTTCTATTGAATAGGTTCTTGAAATGTTAAATGCCTGGTAAGTTATATTTGGTAGTTGGACTGCCAAAACATAAATTGATGTAACTTTTTCTAATTGATCTGCCAGTAAAAATGATTTCCCCGGAATTATTTTGAGTTTGAGTTTTTTTAAAATAAAGCGGTGGTACAGGATGGCGCCAATAAGAACGAGGAAAGCAAAACCGGCAACAATCCATAAGGTATGGCCAATGAGTTGAAACAATAAAAACAGCCCAAGTGTACATACAAATGTTGTAACTACTTTTGGCCAGCGGTAAAAATCAAGCATAAAATGCCATAACAAGCGGTTGTATTTTCTCCTGAGCTCTTTTTCTTTTTGCGATTTTATTTTGCTAAATCCATAAATCCCAAATTTTTTAAAC
This sequence comes from uncultured Draconibacterium sp., assembly GCF_963676815.1. Taxonomy (NCBI): domain Bacteria; kingdom Pseudomonadati; phylum Bacteroidota; class Bacteroidia; order Marinilabiliales; family Prolixibacteraceae; genus Draconibacterium; species uncultured Draconibacterium sp. Next base: position 1,354,059 of record NZ_OY781365.1, on the reverse strand, counting down.
GAGTTTTTTAATCCTTCATCAAAACTCAGTTTGGGATTTTGTTCCCATTGTTCTTCGATGGCCGATGCCAGGTGATCGACCAGCTCAATCTGTACATCGTAATGGTACACATAATGTCTTCGGCAAAATTGGAAGAGTTGTTCGGTTTCTTCTTGTGTAATTTGTCGGTTCATTTAAGCCAGTTTTGGGTTAATCAGTACTTCCATGTTCGAAATAAAACTTTTCATTTCATTCAACAGGTTGGCAGTCTCTTTTTTACCTTTTTCGGTAATGAAATAATACTTACGTACACGGTTGTTTACTTTAGCCATTTCAACACTTAAAAGACCTTTGGCTTCCAGTTTGTGCAGGGTGGGGTACAGTGCACCTTCGGTAACTTTTAGTTGGCCGTTGGTAATTTTTTCCACCTCGCGGGTAATCTGGTAGCCGTACATTTTGCCCTGCTCTTTTAACAGCGAAAGCACAATGGTTGAAAGGCTGCCTTTATACAGGTTGTTTTTTTGCATGAATTAAAATTATGAAAAATATAATACCTAAGCAAATTAGGTATATGAAAAATTCATATTATTCAAATCTGTCTGTTAAAACTACACCATCTTTAAAACGTTCGACAGTACCATCCGTATTAAAAACTTCAACCATTACAATGTAAGGGCCGGTTGACAGGCGGTTTCCCGATTCGTCCTCTCCATTCCAAACAATCTGTTCTTCCGTTCCTAAAACTGCATTGTCGGCCAGTTTGCAAAGACGGCGACCGGAAGAATCGAATACCAAAATATTGCAGATGTAACCCGGTTTGTCCATTGAAAGGTCGATCGAGTAACTGTCGTTATAACCATCGTTATTCGGCGAAAAAGCTTCCGGTTGAAAAGTCACTGATACTTTTTGCGCTTCTTCATTCATGAATTGTGAGTTCTGGTAGCCGGGAGTTCCATATCCCGACGGTGTGGACGCCGAATGCCAGTTCGCAACATCGTTTGTTGGCTGTGAAAATGAAATGCGTTCGAGCGCAATTCCCTCGCGATCGTAAAAAATTGGTGAGTGCATTTTTTCGTAGTAGTAAAATTCGTCGATGATTTCCAGCTCGTTATTAAGCAAAACAACGCAATCTTCATCGTTATTAAACGACGGGAATAATTCCATTTGCAGAAAACATTCTGGGCAAGCAATGTTAAACCACGGAAAAACACCGAGTGTATCTTTAGTTAATGCAAGATATTCGCGGGGTAGCAATTTCTGTTTTTCGCTGGTGAGTGCATATACTTGCGTTAGTTCCATGTTGTTGTCGCGCGAAGCCAGGTAAAGTTTATTCAGCGGAATTTCTTTTTCCGAGTTGTTGTAAATCTCCACATAATCATCGCCATCGGCAACCGGATTAAAAAGTACTTCGTTCAGAACAATGTCTCCGGGATTTATGATTACAGGGTTTCGTTCTTCACCCGAAACAATCACTTCATCAAGAATAATTTTGTTTGATGAATAATGATTGTTCATATAAACCACAATTTGCAATTCATCTCCATTAAGGCCGTTTTGTTCGGTAACGACTTGTCCCCAATTCCCACGGTTATCGCCGTTGGTTTCAAAAGCCTGTTCTTCGCTTTTATCAAGAATATAAAATGCTTTCAGGTATTTCTGCTCTTCGTTTGTACTGCTTCCGGTTTCGTTGGCTTCCAGCTGAATGGAGACGTCTTTGTACTGGGAAATATCGATAATTTCCGATCGCCAAATTACTTCGCCGTTAATATCGCAGCACTCAAAACGTCCACCCGATGTCGTTACTGTTTTTGCATAATCATCTTCGTTTTCGAGTGTTACCTGGTTAAAATCGAGTGCCCATTTAGTAATGCCGGAGAAGTCAGAATTGATGCCTGTTCCATCGCCATTTCCCCAAACGCCTTTCTCCGGAACAGAAAAACTTTCGTGCCAGACCTCTTGTGCGTTTATCGGGTTGAAAAACAGGATGAAAGAGTATGTTAATAATTTTAGAAGATTGGGTTTCATAGCATTTACAATTAGAAGCAAAATACTAACTTTGACGCACATTTAGACAGAAAAGACTATAAATTTTTTAAAAAATCAAACATGAAAGTTGCAATTGTTGGAGTGAGCGGCGCTGTTGGACAGGAGTTCCTGAAAGTGCTTGCTGAAAGAGATTTCCCGATGGATGAGTTGGTAATTTTTGGTTCGGCAAGAAGTGCCGGCAAAACATACGAATTTAAGGGTAAACAGCTTACAGTTAAAGAGCTCAAACACGGCGACGATTTTAAAGATATTGATATTGCGTTGACTTCGGCAGGTGCCGGTGTTTCGAAAGAATATGCTGAAACGATCACCAAGCATGGTGCGATTATGATCGACAATTCCAGTGCATTCCGCTATGTTGACGATGTGCCGCTGGTAGTTCCTGAGGTAAATCCGGAAGATTCGAAAGTTCGTCCGCGCAATATTATTGCCAATCCAAACTGTTCAACCATTCAGATGGTTGTGGCGCTGAAACCGATTGAAGATCTTTCGAAGATCAAACGTGTTCGTGTAGCTACTTACCAGGCAGCAAGTGGTGCCGGAGCACAAGGAATTGCCGAGTTGGAAGAGCAGGCCAAAGAAGTAGTGGAAGGAAAGCCAGTTACTGTAAATAAATTCGCACATCAGTTGGCGATGAATATTATCCCACACATCGATGTTTTCCTTGATAATGATTACACCAAGGAAGAGATGAAAATGAACTGGGAAACCAAAAAAATTATGCATACCGATGCCGAAGTGAGCGCAACTTGTGTGCGTATTCCGGTGGCTCGTGCGCACTCTGAAGCAATTTGGGTGGAGACTGAAAAACCATTGACTGCAGAGGCTGTAACGAAAGCTTTTGAGGCATTTGAAGGTTTAACAGTGATCGATAATCCTGCGAAAAACGAGTATCCAATGCCGTTGTTCGTGTCGGGTAAAGATGATGTTTATGTTGGTCGTATTCGTCAGGATGTTACTGACCCGAACAGCATTACTTTCTGGTGTGTTGGCGATCAGATTAAAAAAGGAGCGGCGCTTAATGCTGTTCAAATTGCTGAGTGGCTGGTTGCTAATGGAGAGGTAAAATAAGAGATTGAAATACTAATATAAAAAAGCCCGGAAGATTTTTCTTTCCGGGCTTTTTATTTACTTGGTGAATTCATCGGATGACTATATGTTGTAAATAATAGTCATCCGATGAATAAAGGTTTTATCTAATCATGTCAAAACCAGTAAATGGAACCAGTACCTCTGGAATTTTAATCCCTTCAGGTGTTTGGTTATTTTCTAAAAGTGCGGCAACAATACGTGGTAATGCCAGTGCACTTCCGTTAAGCGTGTGTGCAATTTGTGGTTTTTTCACACCTTCTTCGCGGAAACGTAATTTCAAACGGTTGGCCTGAAACGATTCGAAATTCGAAACAGAACTTACTTCCAGCCATTTTTCCTGTGCCGCGGAGAAAACTTCAAAATCGTATGTTAAAGCTGATGTAAAACTAATATCGCCACCACATAAACGAAGAATTCGATAAGGCAGGCCAAGTTTGGCAACTAAACCTTCAACGTGAGCTACCATTTCGTCCAGAATTCCATACGATTTCTCAGGATGTGCTATTTGCACGATTTCCACTTTATCGAACTGGTGCAAACGGTTCAATCCGCGAACATCTTTACCGTACGAACCGGCTTCGCGACGGAAACAGGCACTGTAAGCGGTGTTCTTGTATGGCAGATCTTTGGCATCCAGAATTACGTCGCGGTAAATATTGGTTACCGGAACCTCTGCTGTCGGAATCAGGTACAGGTTATCCTCGGTAATGTGGTACATCTGTCCTTCTTTGTCGGGCAGCTGACCGGTTCCAAAACCTGATGCTTCGTTAACTGCAAGTGGCGGTTGAATTTCTTCGTAACCCGCTTTTGACGCTTCGGCTAAAAAGAAATTGATAAGTGCGCGCTGTAATTGAGCTCCTTTGCCACGGTACACAGGGAATCCTGCGCCGGTTAATTTTACACCCAATTCAAAATCAATCAGGTTGTATTTAGCTGCCAGCTCCCAGTGTGGCAAGGCTTTTTCATCCATTGTTGGGATTTCGCCAACTTGTTTTATTACCTCGTTATCTTCTTCTCCTTTTCCGGCCGGAACCAGTTCGTTTGGAAGATTGGGTAACTGAACCTGCAAATCGTAAACCTTTGCTTCGATGGCTGCAAAATCAGCATCAAAGTTTTTAATGTTTTCTTTTAGCTCGGCAGTGCGTTCTTTGGCAGCATTGGCTTCTTCGTGTTTACCTTCGCGGAAAAGTATTCCAATTTCTTTCGAAATTTTATTCATTTCAGCTTTTGCCGAATCAGCCTCGCCCTGCAGCTTATTTTTTTTGGTGTTAAGATCTATAATGTTTGAAACAATCTCCGAAGCATCGAAATTCTTACGTTTTAGTTTTTCTACTACTAACTCCGGGTTGTCTTGAATAAATTTTAAATTGAGCATAGCTTTCTGTTTTTTATGCAGCGCAAATGTAATAGGAAAAGTTTAAAGTTCAGCGATTAAAGTTCAGCGATTAAAGCACCGTGTTTAAAGTTTAAAGATAAGTTGAGAGTTATGGAATGTTCTGCTCTTACTTATTGTAATCCGAATGCCAGTTTTATTCCTTCAACCACCATTCCGGTGCCAATGATAGCAAGAATTAGTCCCATTAATTTCCCGATTACAGTAATCAGGTGGGCGCCAATTTTTTTCACAATGTAGTCGCTTAACGAAAAAGCCAGGTAGGTGAGGTAAGCCATTAACCCGAAAATTGCAATTACAATGGCAATGTGCAGGTAGTTGGCATTGGTAACATTATTCATTGCGGTAACAATTGTGCCGGGGCCGGCAAGAATTGGAATGGCCAGAGGGGAAATGGCTATACTGTCATCTTCCTGAACTTCCTTCGACCCGTGAATTTTAGATTTCTGCGAAAGAAGCATTTCAAAACCCACATAAAAAATCAGAATTCCACCGGTAATTTTAAAGGCCGGAATAGTGATGCCGAATAGCTCGAAAATGTATTTCCCAAGAATAACAAAACTGGCAACAATTATAAATGCTGTGATGGTTGCTTGTTTGGCAATTACTTTTTTTGTTTTTTGTTCATGTCCTTCGGCAAGCCCCAAGAATATTGGCGTATTCGCAATAGGATTCATTATCGCAAAAAAGCCGGTAAAAACAGAGAGTGAGAATGTAAATAGGTTTTGATCCATTACTTCTTTTTTAGTGATATTCAAATATACGATTTTGTATTTTGCTGTACGTGCGGGCATAAAAAAACTCCTGCCGTTACCGACAAGAGTTTAATATTCTTTTGAGGGAGGTTAAACCCTCTGGTTTATCAATATCTTAAGCTAAACCTTTAGCTTCTTCAATCCAAGGTTGTGGATCTTTTGAAGCGTAACGGCTTCCTGCTGCTTCAAGAACTTTCTGAATTGCTTCAACAGATGCTGCAGCAACTTCAGCATAAGTTGTAAAACCACCTTCAACCAATACTTCAGCTAATTTTGGTCCTACACCAGTAAGTTTTGTAAGATCGTCGCCTTCAGCTGCTGCTTTTGCTTCAGCTTTAGGAACTTCTTCTTTTACTTCTTCAACAACCGGAGCAGCTTCTTTTTTAGGAGCAGCTTTTGCAGGAGCTTCAGCAACTGCAACATCAGCATCAACAACCGGAGCTACTGATACATATGAGCGGTTATTTCTTTTCTTTCTGAATACAACAGTTCCGTCAATCAATGCAAATAAAGTATGGTCTTTACCAATACCTACATTGTCTCCAGGAAAATGTTGAGTTCCACGCTGGCGAACAATAATATTACCAGCTTTAGCAAACTGACCTCCGTAAACTTTTACTCCCAGTCGTTTACTTTCCGATTCGCGTCCGTTTTTCGAACTACCTACACCTTTTTTGTGAGCCATGGTAAATTTTTTTTATTCGTTATCCAACAATAGTTTCTACTTGAATCTGAGTAAACTGCTGACGGTGACCATTCATTTTTTGATAGCCTTTACGACGTTTCTTTTTGAATACGATCACTTTTTCGCCTTTTACATGTTCCAGCACTTTGGCTGTAATTTTAGCACCTTTTACGGTTGGAGTTCCAACGGCTACTTTACCGTCGTTGTCAACCAACAATACTTTGTCGAAATCAACTGATGCACCTTCTTCTGCATCCAGATGATGTACGAAAAGCTTCTTGTCTTTTTCTACTTTGAATTGCTGTCCTGCAATTTCAACAATCGCGTACATAATTTCACTTTTAATGTTTACACCGTCAGGCGGATATCGTCTCTGATTTCACTTATTCGAGCCTGATCGATTCAAAATTCGGACTGCAAAAGTAGTTATTTTTAGATAATTAGCAAATAAATGCCAATAATTTGATTACTAATTTTCAAGCTTTTCAATTATTAACAGGAAATCGACTTTGGCAGTGGCTCCCATGGGCCTGAAGATTGGCTTAACATTAGGGATAATCGACACTACTTCGCCGTGCAAATTATTTAAAAATTGCTCCAGCATTTGCTGATCTTCGTTCATGTTAACCTTTAGTTTGTGCACTTTATATTCCATGGCTGTTGTTTTAAAGTTCAACTTGTTTTTTCAGATAAACATTAACGTATACGTGCATTCTAACAACTTCATTTGCATCGTTTCTTTCAAATTCAACTTCATTTTTTCCCAGTTCATCTTTCCATAAACCGGATTCAGTTTGTTTCGGTAGTTTTACGGTTTCTTTGGTCAAAGGATTTATAAAGGCAAGGATTCCATTTTCATAAATCACTTTAAAATCCGCACGGGCCTGAGCAAACCAGTAATTTCCTACAAGTGACCTTATTTCTTCAGGCACCTCAGATGGGATGCTGTCCTGCTCAAATTTTTTACCCAAAGGAATTACCTGTTGTAATTTCATCGTTGAAATGTTTCCATAGATATCGTTTCCGAAAGAAAAATTCAGCTGCCGGGTCACTGTTGGATAAAACACGCCATTTTCATCGGGCGGATTAAGTGCCAGTACCTGTGCATTGGGTATATCAACAGCGAGGCTTCCATCTTGGTAGAGAATTTTAAAAACGCTGTTCCGTTCTTCAAAGAGGTAATTGCCGAGGTATTTTTTGTATTCATCAGGAACTGTAATATCTACCGATTCATTGTCCATTTGATAATCCAGTATTTTCATTGCTTTCGGATTAAAGGAAGTTTTTTCACCCAAACGGATGTGTCCGGCATCTACAAAATCGAATTCATGTGCAGTAGCATCAACAGCTACCCACCCGGCATCACCCATGTAAACTTCTGTCCAGGCGTGTTGGTAAAAGCAACCGCCTGCATACGAAATGTACATACAACCGATGGAAAGTCGGGCCGGAATGCCAACGGCACGGCAAAAGGCTGCCAGTAATCGCGAATGAGAACCGCATTCTCCTTCGCGGGTGTTGTAAGTATTTATGGCTGATGTGCCGCCCGGAATGGCGCCCATAATATTTTCGCCAACCCAGGTACTGAGTTTCACCGTAGCTTCCCAGGCGTCTTTTGAATCGGCGGTGATTCGTTTTGCTTCTTTCACCAAAACAGGATGATCTGATTCAATCAGTCTTTCCGGTTCAAGGTATTTTCTGAGTTTTTCATCAGAAAAATGAGCCGGGAAGGAGGGAGCATTTTCACCCGTGTAGTGCTGTCTTTCCACGTCAAATACTCCTTCAATTAAATTATTGCTGACAGTTCCTTCGAATTTTTGCCCCGGAAAATTTAAGCTTTCAGGGGTAATTATTTCTCCTTCTGATTGTATCGATGCTTCAATTTTCATTGAAGAAATGGCGTGAACATTGGCGATAACCTTATCAACGCGGGCAAATAGTATATTGTCGACATCAACAACCTGAATACTTTTTTTTAAGGATTCATCGGCCAGGTAGATCACCCGGTTTGAAGTGTTCATTTTTATAGCTTGACTGTTTTCTTTATCCAGCCAGAGTTTTGTTGTAATGCCGGTTTGGTGATTGAATTCCTCTAAAACTGTGGCATTGTAATTGTCTCCTGCCAGTTCCAGTTTTTCTTCACCAATACGTTTGTATGTTTTTGATATAATTTCTCCACTCTGAATATCGAAAACCTTGTATTCTTTTTCATTTGCATCTCCCCGTATAAAGTCGATCATTAAATGCGGATAAGAAAGTGGATTCTCCAGAATGACATCATCGGGTAGTTGAATTTCTTGAGGTTCGCTACCTTCTACGGAAGTAAAATGCGCAACTCTATTATCAAAACTGGCACAAGAGTAAACTTCAGCATTGGTTATAAAACGCTGTTCAATCCAAACCGGAAGTTCCGTTTCGGGTGAAATTAGTGCATGCTCAGTAATAATTAACTCTACATTTCCGCCCAGGGCACGTTGTTTTACCAGCGCCTCTGTATTTATGCTTAGTAATTTCCGGCCATCTTTTTCAGTAGGAGAAATTGTCATTTCAGAATAGCCGCATAGTACACCGCTGATTTCAACAGCGTAAGTCATTCGTTTTGGTTGATTTTTGGAAGTCTGCCCGGCCGCTGCTACCCATAAAAAAACAAACAGCAATAGCCAGCTTATGGTTTTTATTGTTTTCATGGCAGTAAATTTTTGGTTGCTGAACAGTTCTTTCACTGTTCAAAGTTTGGTTTATTTAACGATAAAACCGATGTTTTTAAATACGATAATAAGTAGTAGAATTCCTAGAACAAGCACTAATGCCAGCAGTAGTTTGTTGGCCCGGTCGCGTTTTCGTTGCAGTTCAATGTTTTCAGAAACCAATTCCAGGTTCCGTTCATTAAGGTCATTTAAACAGGTTTCAAGGTGTTTGATGTGGTATTTTACCTGACTCTGGTTAACAACAAAGTTGAGCACAATGCCAATAAGAATGAAAGTTAAAAATACCACAAAGTCAACACCATCGAGCGGTCGTACATAACCGTAAGTAACATAAAAATAAACCAACGACCCGGCGATAAAACCAAACAGGTATGTGCCCGATATGGAAAGTAAAGTAGTAAAGAACTTTGTTTTTAAGTAGGTAAGCATCGATGCCAGCTTGTCGCGGGTAGTTTGTCCGTTATCGGCCGCCTCGGTAAAGCGGTTTAGCATTTTGTACTGCATAAAAATTAAAGGAATAAGCAATATTATTCCGAAAAGAGTAACCGACATTATATTAGTGGTGCCAAAATAAAGGACAAAGTCAATGGCCAGTGCACACATTGCAAGCGCTTTCAAAACAAGATCGAAAATGATCATGTTCTTTATTTTTTGTGTAGTATCGTTCGAGCGTCCTGAAATAAACTGTTCGATGGACGAGCTTTCGTATTCTGAAGCCCCCATCAGGTTTCCTGCTTTATTCCACATGTCTTTTAATTTTTTATCGTTCATGGCTTTTTTACTGAAGGTTGAAAATCATTTCTTCCAGTTTTCGTTTAATACGAACAAGCTTTACGCTTACATTCGTTTTTGAGATTCCTAGTATCGCAGCAATTTCGTCGTAACTTTTTTCTTCGAGCCAAAGCAGAATAATCGCTTTGTCAATCCGGTTGAGTTTTGAAATGGCCTGATACAGTAGCTTTTCTTGTTCCTTCTCGTCAGAAGTTTCTGTTTGCAAACGATCGTTGTCGTGTAGCTGCTCAAAATGAATATCCGTTTTCTTTTTTCGTATGTCGCTTATGGCTGTATTTAAAGCCACCCGGTACATCCATGTACTGAATTTCGACTCGCTCCGAAAATTTGGATACGATCGCCAAAGTTGCAGACATATCTCCTGGAACAGGTCTTCGCGGTTTGATCGTCCATCGGCATAAACCATTGTTATTTTATGGATTATTGCCTGATGCTGCTCAATCAGTTGGCTGAATTCAGTTTTATTTACAATACGGTTTTTCATTTTTTGCTCTTCACCTGGTAAGTCGCAAAAGCAGTTAAAAAACTACAGGATGAAAGAAGTTTTTTGCAGAAAATCTATTTGCAGGTATATACGTTATTGCCCGCAACTAAGTTTTGTCTCTTCCGAAAATACATGATTTCCTGATTTATTCCCATGTTGAAGTGCTTAAAGCCATGCAGTTTAGCCCCAATACTTTGAAAACGGCCAAATTTAATGGAATGGAACCAAAATGATTGTTATATTTGTTTGCATCGAAAAAAGATAGAGTCCAAACGTTAGTATGCAGAAAATACGCTTAAACATTTTAGGATTATCGGTAAGTCAAACCCAATCGGGGGCTTACGCGTTGGTGTTGGCAGAAGAAGAAGGAGAACGCAGAATTCCTATCATTATCGGACCTGTTGAAGCGCAGGCAATTGCCATTCAGTTAGAAGGATTAAAACCTCCACGTCCGCTTACCCACGATTTAATAAAAAACATGGCCCTGGCATTTGATATTGCTTTGCTAGAGGTAACCATTTATAAATTAGAAGAAGGTATATTTTATTCAGAACTTCTGTGTGAGATGAATGGTAAAGAAATTCGCATCGATTCGCGAACATCAGATGCCGTAGCTTTGGCGCTGCGTTTCAGATGCCCAATTTACACTTCGGAAGAGATTTTGCAGAAAGCCGGAATAGTGTTGGAGTCGGACGATGAAGATTCGCCGGTACGAAGTGTGATGGATGAAGACGAGCCGGAAACGATTGGTTCGTCGTACGCGCAGTATTCAACCAGCGATTTGGAAGAATTACTAAACGAGGCCATCGAAGAAGAAGACTACGAAAAAGCATCTATAATTCGCGACGAATTAAATAAACGAGAAAAATAGCACAAAAACTTATGTCAATAAAATTAAGGTTGATTGTAATGAACTTCCTGCAGTTTGGTGTGTGGGGAGCTTACTTAACCTCGATGGGCAACTATCTTGGAACAATTGGTTTAGGATCAGATATCGGACTTTTTTATGCCATGCAGGGAATTGTTTCAATTTTTATGCCCGCAATTATGGGAATCATCGCCGATCGCTGGATCCCTTCACAACGACTTTTAGGAATTTGTCATGCCGCCGCTGCTGCTTTTATTGCCGCCGCCGGTTATTACGGAATGACCGCCGGAGATAGTGTGAATTTCGTGATACTTTTCTCACTTTACTCAATAAGTGTTGCTTTTTATATGCCAACTATTGCCTTATCAAATTCGGTGGCATACAGTGTTTTAGTAAGCAATAATTACGATACAATTAAGGCATTTCCGCCCATCCGAACCTTCGGAACAATTGGATTTATCTTCGCTATGCTTTTCGTCGATTTTACAGGTTTCCAGAATAATTATATGCAGTTTTTTGTATCTGCAGCCTTAGGTGTTCTTCTTTTTCTTTATTCGTTTACGTTGCCTGAGTGTCCTGTAAATAAGGGCGGCGACAAACAAACCTTGGCAGATGCATTGGGGCTAAAAGCTTTCAGTTTGTTTAAAGATAAAAAGATGGCCATTTTCTTTATCTTTTCAATGTTGCTGGGGGTTTCGCTGCAAATTACAAATGGTTATGCCAACCCGTTTATTACCAGTTTTAAAAGTATTCCGGGCTACATGGATACCTGGGGGGCCAATCACGCCAACGCATTAATTTCCCTGTCGCAGGTTTCTGAAACGCTGTGTATTCTGCTAATTCCTTTTTTCCTGAAAAAATTCGGCATCAAAAAAGTAATGTTGTTGGCTATGTTTGCCTGGTTTTTACGATTTGGATTTTTTGGAATTGGAAACCCGGGAGCAGGAGTGTGGATGTTTGTTTCATCTATGATTGTTTACGGAATCGCTTTTGATTTCTTTAATGTTTCGGGTTCATTGTTTGTCGACAAAGAAACGGATAAACGTATTCGCTCGAGTGCACAAGGTGTTTTTATGATGATGACAAACGGTTTTGGAGCAACAATAGGAATGTTGGCCGCAGGTCAGGTTGTTAATCATTTTGTATTCTCGCAAACCGATCCGCTTGCGCAACTTGAAGGTTGGAGGATTTCGTGGTACATTTTTGCAGCTTATGCACTTGTTGTTACCATTTTGTTCGCCATCATTTTTAAATACAAACATACACCCGAAGTTTCATCAAAACAGGAATCATAAAATTTGTACATATAAATAGCAGGATTTCAGTAATCCGCTAATTTTAATTTACCAGGTAGAATAATCATCCGGTTTTGTTACTAGTGTGGTGGTTATTGTATGCAATGTTCTCTTGTATATTAAATCAACTTTAACTGGCAGTTATTTAGAGTGAATTTAAAAAGCTGAGATTTGTCATCGTTTTAGCCTCTCTTTCCTGGTTTTTTCAATTCTCGTATTTTCATTTCAACCCCTTTAAATTTTAAAAATCGCGTATATATTTTGTATGAGATAAATTTACCCCCACTTCAAAATTCAAAAAGTTCCGCTAAAAAGTTCCATTTGAAATTCGAACCCTGTTAAGACGAATTGATTTAAAACATTAAATAACTGATTTGATTTGTTATAAAAACGTGTTTTTGGAAATGAAATTGATTCATGAGAAGGCATAAAACTGTCAAATTATTAAATGCATATTCTATTTTTGGCCACCGAATCAAAAATCACAATGAATATGATGTTCGACAAAGGTCTTACTACTTTTATGATTGTAGCCACCAGTTTGGTGATGTTAATGACTCCCGGGCTGGCGTTCTTTTACGGCGGATTAGGTTGTAAAAAAAATATCCTGAGTATTATGATGCAGAGTTTTGTGTCGTTAGGAATTACTACCATTCTTTGGATAAGCTTTGGCTACTCCATGTGTTTTAGCGGAACCATGGCAGAAGGTAACGACCTTTTTGGTGTTATTGGCAACCTCGATAAAGCTTTTCTGAATGGCGTTACAGCTAGCACTCCTTTGTCGCCCGAGCGTAATTTCCCGGAATACATTTTTGTGGCTTACCAAATGATGTTTGCCATTATTACACCTGCACTTATTACCGGAGCGTTTATTAATCGGGTAACTTTTAAGGCTTATGTTATATTCCTCGTGCTTTGGCAAATATTTGTTTACTACCCCTTTGTACACATGGTGTGGGGCGGTGGAGTGCTGGCCGAATGGGGCGTGCTCGATTTTGCCGGAGGTATAACTGTACACGCAACAGCCGGATTCGCAGCCTTGGCATCGGTGTTTTTTGTTGGGGCACGTGCCGAAAAGAACAGCGGTCCGAATAATATTCCGTTGGTAGCTATCGGAACCAGTTTGTTGTGGTTTGGGTGGTACGGTTTTAACGCCGGAAGTGAGCTGGATGTTGACGCAATTACCGCGCAGGCTTTTTTAAATACTGATGTTGCGGCATCGGTGGCAGCAATTACCTGGCTGGGGATCGAATGGACTACCGGTAAGAAACGACCGACTTTTATTGGACTGATGACCGGAGCGGTGGCCGGACTGGCAACAATTACACCGGCAGCTGGTTATGTTACGCTCGGAACTGCCATGTTTATTGGCCTGTGTGCCGGAATGGTGTGCTATCAGGCGGTTAAGTTTGTTGAGCGTAAACGATGGGACGATGCCCTCGATGTTTGGGGAGTACACGGAATCGGTGGTGTTCTGGGAACAATTTTACTGGGTTTCTTCGGAACAACCGCAGTGAATGCCAATGGCGCCAATGGATTATTTATGGGCGGAGGATTGTCGTTCTTACTTAAGCAGATTATAGCAATAATTTTTGCTTCAGCATGGGGATTTATTTTTACTTTAGGCGTCTTAAAAGCAATCAATCGTGTAGTGCCTGTAAAAGTGGGTCGCATGGATGAAAAGAAAGGCCTCGATCTGGGATACCATGGCGAGGTTGCACGACAATAGTCAAACCAATAACATATTATATATTCAGCCACGGACGGTGTAGTTTTACTATTCTGTTCGTGGTTTTTTTGTTTCTGCAGGTTTTATCCAGTTCCTGTTAACTTATTTGGAGTCCTGCGGCATTTTTATGCTTTTCTATTACTTTTCCCCCATCCTGAAGCATCTTTAGTTGTCCTGTACCACTTTTTTTCAATCCTGTAGGGAAATTTGCTGTTCCTGTGCGACAGGAAGGGTAAAAACCATACAGGAAGGGTTTTAATCCCACAGGGAGGGTGAAAGTGTTACAGGACGCTAAAAGACAGGGTTTTAGTATGATTATGAGAGTTTGGTTTTGCACCGTACTTTAGTGCGGTGTTGAATTGAGATTATAAGAAATGGCTTTAGCCGTTAACTTTATTGAATTAAAGGCTAAAGCCAGCTCCCTTTTGCTGAGACAATCTCCGGGCTAAAGCCGCGGTGCAAAATCTTGTGATGATATTTCCTTAAGGAAGATGAAGAAGTTTGTCTTCTTCCACTTGTGTACCTCTTGTCAAAATTAATAGTTCTTCTTCCGCACTAGCTTTGAACATTATATTTCCACCTTTTAAAACATCATTCCCATCTAAATAACCATTTTTTGATAAAAAGATATGAAAAGGTTCGTTTTGGTTTATTATTGGGTAGTCATAGTTAATACCATTTCCACAACTCTGTATTGTTACACTCAATTTATCCCAATTATTAGATATGGAAAAACGATACTTCCTGTCAGTGGAATCTTTCCAGTAGTGGTTGAGGCAAAGCCAACCTCTTGTAATTTTCTGCATCTCATTTTGTCTTTTTTGTTCCTCTAGTTTTTCTTTAAATTCCATTGTTCTCTAAAATTTTAATTATTTATTATAAAAATACTCTATAAAGAGGTGCAAGCTTCTGTATGTTAATAATTTTTGATGGAATCCTATGAAGCTAATCCTATACCTGATACTAAGTGGCTGATTGATTTTGTTTGTGTTTTAATTTGATGTAAAATGATATAATTTACCTCAATCGTTAATATTTAAATCCTAAACCCGAAACCTGCAATCTGATACTTTAAGAATTAAACTTTTAATTGTACTTTTGCACCTCAAATTTTTAGCTAGATATTTCAAGATGAGTCAGATGGAAATTCCGAGCAAGTACAACCCGGCCGAGGTTGAAGATAAATGGTACAAATACTGGATGGATAATAAATATTTCCACTCCACACCCGACGAGCGCGAACCCTACACAATTGTAATTCCGCCGCCAAACGTAACCGGCGTGTTGCACATGGGGCACATGCTTAACAATACCATTCAGGATATTCTGGTCCGCCGTGCACGAATGACCGGTAAAAATGCCTGCTGGGTGCCGGGTACCGACCATGCATCGATTGCTACCGAAGCCAAAGTAGTAAACAAACTGAACGCTGAAGGAATTGACAAGTACGATCTTTCGCGTGACGAATTTCTGAAACATGCCTGGGAATGGACCGATAAACACGGTGGTATTATCCTGGAGCAGCTGAAAAAACTGGGCGCTTCGTGCGACTGGGATCGCACTGCTTTTACTATGGACGAAGCCCGCAGCGAATCGGTGATCAAAGTTTTTGTCGACCTGTTCAACAAAGGAATGATTTACCGCGGTGTGCGTATGGTCAACTGGGATCCGGCAGCAAAAACTGCACTTTCTGACGAAGAGGTGATCTACAAGGAAATGCAGGGAAAACTCTACTACCTTAATTATAAAATTGAAGGCGAAGATGAGTTTGTAACCATTGCAACCACCCGCCCTGAAACTATTTTGGGTGATACTGCGGTTTGTGTAAATCCGAACGATGAGCGTTTTTCGCATCTGAAAGGAAAACGTGTTTTGGTACCACTCATCAACCGTTCAATCCCGATTATCGAGGACGAATACGTAGACATGGAATTTGGAACGGGATGTTTGAAAATTACACCTGCTCACGATATCAATGACTACGAAATTGGACTGAGATATAATTTGCCATCTATCGACATTTTTAACGACAACGGAACGCTGAATGAAAAGGCAGAGCTTTATGTTGGTGAAGACCGTTTTGTGGTTCGAGAAAAAATTGTTCCTGAACTGGAGAAAGCAGGAAATCTGGCTAAAGTAGAAGACTATACAAATAAGGTTGGTTTTTCGGAACGTACTGATGTGATCATCGAGCCAAAATTGTCGGCACAGTGGTTCCTGAAAATGGAAGAGCTGGTAAAACCGGCTTTGGAAAATGTGATGAACGATACCATCAGTTTCCACCCTCCGAAATTTAAAAATACCTACAAGCACTGGATGGGTAACATTAAAGACTGGTGTATTAGCCGCCAGTTGTGGTGGGGACACCAAATTCCGGTGTACTACCTGCCCGACGGAACTTATGTTTGTGCCGAATCAGCAGAAGAAGCGCTGGAATTGGCAAAAGAAAAATCGGGAAATGCAGAATTGACTGCTGCCGATTTGAAACAAGACGAAGATGCTTTGGATACCTGGTTCTCGAGCTGGTTGTGGCCAATCTCGGTTTTCGACGGAATTCGTGAACCGGAGAACGAAGAGGTAAATTATTACTACCCAAGTTCAGATTTGGTAACAGCACCTGATATTATCTTCTTTTGGGTGGCCCGAATGATTATTGCCGGTTACGAGTACCGCGATGACTTCCCATTCAAAAACGTGTATTTCACCGGAATGGTGCGCGATGCGCAACGCCGTAAAATGTCGAAATCGCTGGGTAACTCACCCGATCCGCTGGATTTGATAGCCAAATATGGGGCCGACGGTGTTCGTGTAGGAATGTTGCTGTGTTCGCCTGCAGGTGGCGATTTGTTGTTCGACGAAGGTTTGCCACAACAGGGAGCAGGTTTCTCTACAAAAATTTGGAATGCCTTCCGTTTGGTGAAAAACTGGGAGGTTTCTGCTGATATTGAACAACCGGAACATTCAAAACTGGCTATCGAGTGGTTTAAGAATAAACTGGCACAGGTGGTAGAAACATTAAATGCACAATTCGACAGTTTCCGTATTTCGGAAGCATTAATGACTGTTTATACTACCGTTCGCGACGAGTTTTCGGGTTGGTTGCTGGAAATGGTAAAACCGGCTTATCAACAACCAATTGATTCAAAAACTTATGCTGAAATTGTTGAATTGTTCGACCAGATGTTGCGACTGATGCATCCGTTTATGCCTTTCATTACTGAAGAGATCTGGCAGTTGCTTGACGAGCGTAAAGAAGGCGAAAGTATCATGATCAGTCAGTTGCCGGCTAACACCAGTTACGATGCCGTGCTACTTGCTGCATTCGAAGATGTAAAAGAAGCGGTTTCCGGAATTCGTAAAATTCGTAAAGACAAGAATATTGCCTTTAAAGATGCGATTGACTTTGCAGTGCAAAAAGGCGACAAAGGTTTTGATGCCAAATTCAACAGCATCCTTATCAAATTGGGTAATCTTACTGAGTTGACGGCTGTTGAAGAGGAAGTAAAAGGTGCTGCTTCGTTCCGCGTAAAATCAACTAACTTTTACATTCCGCTTGACGGATTTATTGATGTGGAAGAAGAGTTGAAAAAGCTGGAAGAGGAATTGAAATACGCTAAGGGATTCCTGAATTCGGTAATGAAAAAGCTGAGTAACGAACGCTTTGTAAATAATGCACCCGAAGCGGTTGTTGCCAAAGAAAAAGCAAAACAAGCCGATGCCGAAGCCAATATTAAAGTATTGGAAGAACGCATTGCTTCTATGAAATAGATGTCATCTCGAACGGAGTGAGAGATCTGTTGCATTAAATAACAGTTGCTACAGATTTCTCACCTTCGTTCCTCAGATTCGAAATGACAATAATCTCCCATGTCACCCTCTTAAAATCTGTTAAAAACCAGTTAAATAGTGTTATCTTCAAAATGGTTACATTCTTTTGCATAGATTTGCAATCAAAAAAGAATTAGGCATTTATGTATAGATACTTACTCCCGTTAATATTTGTTTTAATTTGCATATCGGCTTGGGCGCAAGATGAAGATTATCCAGTTGATCCAATGTTGATTGAATTGAAGGCGAAAATTTTGAGTGCGTCAGATAGTTCAGCAGTACCCTATGCGAACATTATTAACCACCGCACCCACAGCGGAACCATTACCAACGGCGAGGGAATTTTTACATTAGAGATGCTTAATATCGATTCGCTTGAAATTACCTCAGTAGGTTTTAAACCTTTCATTTTAAAGGTACCCTCGTATTACACCGGTTACGAGATGCTGACATTCTATATGGAGCCCGTTCTTTATAATGTTGGAGAAGTTACTGTTGAGGGCGAAGCGCAACAGTTGGATTATTTCGATCATGGGAGTCCAATAGATCTTGATCCAACCCTCAGGGGCGATGCATTTAACGAAAAACCTCCGATTATAGCAGCACTGGTAAGTCCTTTATCGTTTGCACAATATTACGGAAAGCGGGAAAAACGGAAACGTAAAGTGCGTGAAGATATGGCAATAGCGAAAAATTGGGAGATGCATTCGAAAAACTACAATAAGGAAATGGTTATGAAACTTACCGGTTTAAATGAAGCTTATGCCGATACCTTCATGATGTGGTTTAACGGGCAGAATATATTGCCTTATACCGCCAGCGAATATCAGGTTCGCGAGTCCATTGTTCAGTATTATAAATTGTTCAAACTAGATTACGATTTAGAATAATCGAACAAAATATTCGACAGGCTATTAATTGTTTGTTAATAAAATACAAAACGGTATTTTTTAGTATATCTTATATAGCTTGCAAAATAAATAAATAAAGGTATTAAAATCTTTAAAATGTAAGCAGTTTTATTGAATTTGCTTACAGTTTCGTAATTCTTGTGATTTACTGGTGATTAAGCATCAAAAGCAATATTCTTAGTAACATTTGGTTTGTGTTTTTGAGCATAGACATGGCTTTCTCTAAGGTTGTAATTTCGTAGTGCAATCATTTAATATTCAAAAGTTATGAAACGAGTAATGTTTACCTTAATGGCCTTTGTCCTGGCCATGGGAGTCGCCTTCGCTGGTGATTACAAAATTCCCTTAATAGGATCAAAAGCACCAAAATTCACTGCAAACACTACAAATGGAAAGATGACTTTTCCGAATGACTTTGGTAATAATTGGAAAATTCTGTTTAGTCACCCGGCTGATTTTACACCGGTTTGTACTTCGGAGTTACTTGAATTGGCGCATTTGCAACCAACTTTCGAAAAACTGGGGGTTAAAGTTGCAGTAATTTCAACGGATAATTTGGAGCTGCATAACATGTGGAAAGCTCACATGGAGGAACTTGATTACAAAAACAGAGGCCCGATTACTATTGACTTCCCAATAATAGAGGATGTAAATGGGAAATCGTCTCAACTTTATGGTATGTTGCACGAGCCGGTTAGTACCGATCGTGATATCAGAGGAGTATTTATTATTGATGACAAAAATATTGTACGTTCAGTAAATTTCTATCCGGTTGAAGTTGGTAGAAATATGAGCGAATACGTTCGGATGGTGGAAGCCTTTAAAATGGTTGAAAATGAACAGGTTTTTACTCCTGCAAACTGGGAGGATGGCGATGATGTTATCGTTCCGCATTTCCCTTATACCAAAGAGGAATTAGCGGTGCAGCCTGAACTAAAAGATCAGTATTACAATGTTGGCGACCGCATGTGGTTTAAGCGCATCGATGGTAACACTGTTCAGAAATAAGGAAGCAATTTTTCATAGAAACCGATGTTGAATTTCCAAGCGCAAAAAAGGTATTTGTAGTGCGAATACCTTTTTGTTCCCTTTTTTTAAGATAAGTATTGAAAAAGAAAGCCTGGCACAGGCCAGGCTTTCTAAATGAAAGGGTAAACTTTCATTATGTTTTGCAATCAAATAATAATCCCGGTTATGAATTCGGGTTTACTATTCTAAATCATCATAACAAGCAAGTGTTTGTTTTGTTAAATGATAGTTCGATTATTTGCACGTGTTGCACAGCAGTTTGATAAAAGCACTAATTACCTATCTCGCTTTTAAGCAGCTTAACCTGGTTGGTAAGTTTGGTAATTTGCTCGTCTTTTTCTTTTAACTGACTTTGTAATTGTTGCGTTTGTGAGCGTACATCTTCGAGCTGATTTTGCAACGAACTGAGGTCTTTTTCTCCAGCTTTTATTTTTCCTTCAAGAACTTTAGCCTGTTCGTTTAACTTGTTAATATCAAAATTCTTTTGGTCGATTACCGAGTTTTTGTCCGAAACTTCACTTTCGAGCTCGTTTACCTGGTTTTGTAATGATTCTATTGACGCTTCCTTACTTTCTAGCGCATTGGTTAAACGTTGTTTTTCAAAATCAAGGTTAAAGCTGGTTTCCTGCAACGATTCCTGTTTGCTGTTTAACTCTTCACTCAGCACGGCCATTTCTTTTTTCAGGTTGGCAATGTCCTGCTCTTTCATGGCATTGCTTTCCATCAACTCGTTTTTCATGGCTTCAAAATCGGCAATTAAAGCTTTTATTCGCTCGGCTTTTGCATTGTTTTCAGCATCGAGTTTTCGCGAGAGTTCTTCGGCTTTTAATCGGCCTGCCTCCATCTCAAGGTACTTCTTTTTCGAGACACACGACGTTAGCCCAATTAAAACAACACTGATAACGAGAATAATATATTTTCTACTCATAACTATCTTTTTATGTTCAAAACAAAGATACACAATAATAATTGGGTATTACAACGTTTAACTAGGTAGGAATGGTATTTATTTCTTACTTTTATTTTTTAAAATTGATGGTCATGAAGAAAACAATTATATTCATTTTTACAATTTGTATTGCCCTTACAACACTGGGACAGAATGGTTCAAAGGTGGCACACACCATAAAAGGTAAGGTTGTTGATGCCAAC
Source organism: uncultured Draconibacterium sp. (assembly GCF_963676815.1). Lineage (NCBI taxonomy): Bacteria > Pseudomonadati > Bacteroidota > Bacteroidia > Marinilabiliales > Prolixibacteraceae > Draconibacterium > uncultured Draconibacterium sp. The sequence continues at coordinate 1,333,313 of NZ_OY781365.1, read as the reverse complement.
ACCAATCGTCCGGTTTCATATACTAATATTGGTTTGGAAGGAACATTCTACGGTACTGCCAGCGACAGCGAAGGAAATTTTGAATTAAAGATTCCGGAAGAGATGGTGGATAAAACTATTTATTTTTCGGCAGTGGGATTCTCCAATAAACAATTTCCGGTAAAAGATCTTTTTTCGAAAGAATTTGCTGTGGTAAAATTGCAGTCGCAATCGTATGGTGTTGATGAGGTAGATGTAGCTGCACAAAATAAAGTTCTGATTCGTATTTTGCGCTTGGCATCGGATAATATTAAATACAACTATGGCTCGGGGCCGTTTAATATGCACTTTGCTTATTCGAGTGAAATAGCTGTTGACGGACAAGTAAAGGCGCCAAAAATAGCCACAGTTTTATTGTATGATGAAACAGGTTATTCAGCTCCGTCGAAAGCAGATGCTTTTACGGCTCGAAATTATTCGGTAAAAAAGGAGCAGAGCGATGATGACTACCGTTTTTCGAGTGCACAAATTAACCTTGACGAGCTGCTGGGATTCGACTGGGTGCGCTCGGCATCGGGGATTTTAAGTCCGGCCCTGTTGGGCGATTATAAACTGGTACTGGAAAGCCAGCCGGTAATTGACGGACAAGAATACTGGGTTATCTCTTTTAATACCATAGTTCCATCGTTGGCAACTACCGGCGATTATTATGCAGGAACTTTCAAAGGAAAAATCACCATTAATAAAGAAGATTACTCGATTCTGAAAATTGAAGGAGAAGCCGTAGCCCCCAAAAACAACCGCCAGGGCAGAGCGCTGGCAATTGGGCAGAACAATACGGATTTTTATACCGATGTACTTTATACTTTTGAAGTGGATTACAAAAATTTGTTGCTAAAGCGTGTAGCTATGGATAAATCATACACTTATAAAGGCAAAAAATTCGCAGAACAATCGGTGTTGGAAATGAATCGTGCGCACACTAATAATTTAACGGTTGTTGATTCGCGTGATTATTTCCCGGGAGAGTAAGATTAAAGAATTATAAAATGAAAACAGGGTTGTGATTTGATTCGCAACCCTGTTTTTTTATTGATCTAAAATTGTTTTAGTCTTCAGAAGTAAACAGTTCATCCTCGTTAACTTTTTTAACAAGCATACTGTCTTTCAGCGTGCGGTTAATAATTGTGTAAGGCGCAGTAACTACTTCGTCGCCCTCTTTAACACCTTTCAAAATTTCAATGCTGTTGTTATCCTGAATACCGGTTTCCACATCGGTTTTCATTACACGACCATCGGCATAAAGAAAAACTACTTCTTGTTTTTCATCGCGTTGGGCAGTGTTTTCATCGTCCGTATTTTCTGCATTAGTGTCAACCTCTTCGGTGCCACCGTCCTCTTTTTTTATTCGTGTGGTAACTGCCGAAATCGGTACCGAAATTACATTCTCGCGGGTTTCAGTCAGAATATCAACTGTAGCCGACATCCCTGGACGGAAAGGGTAGAGGTTGCCGTTTTCAGGATCGATCAAATCTTCGTATGAATCTTTAAGCAAAAGCACTTTCACATCGAAGTTGGTTACCTGGTCGGAACTGGTTCCGGTAACACTTGCCGAGTTGGCAATTTCGGTAACAATACCTTTAAATTTACGGTTCAGGTAAGCGTCAACTTCTACCAGCGCTGTGTCGCCTTTCATCACTTTTACAATATCGTTTTCGTTTACTTCAACCTGCACTTCCATTTTATTCAGATCGGCCACGGTCATCATTTCCGTTCCCACCATCATACTGGTTCCTACCACGCGTTCGCCTTTTTCCACATTCAATGCCGAAATGGTTCCTGTAATAGGTGCATAAATTTTTGTTTTTATCAGTTGTTCCTCTGCTTCATCAAGCGAAGCCTGAGCACTTAATACCGAATATTGGGCCGCACGAACTTCGGCCTGCGTAACTTTATATGCTGCCTCGGCCGATTCGAATTCTGATACCGGAATTGTACCTTTATCATACAATTGTTTGGAACGTTTGTAAGAGAGTTCACTTTCAATTTGTTGTGCTTCGGCCTGTGCCAGTCTTGCTTTCGATGAGTTTAATGCCGCTTCTGAGCGGTTTACCGCCGAAACATACATTTCAGGTTTTATTACACAAAGCAATTTCCCCTGTTCAACAGCATCGCCATCTTCAACATGCAGTTCAACAATCTCCCCGGCAACATCCGGACTGATCTTAACTTCGGTCTCCGGCTGAATTTTTCCATTGGCTGTTATAAACTCGGTTATGGTTTTACTTTCAACGGTTTCGGTCGCAATTTTCACACTAATATCGCTGCCAAGCCATCCTTGCTTTTTGCCCACAACAAGCACAATAATAATTACAACTGCAATCCCAATTATATATGGTAATGTCTTTTTTTGCTTCATCTTAGTTAGCTATTTTTTTAATTGGTAATAAATCGCTTATTAAAATTACAAGAAAAATTGATTCCTGTAAAATTAATAATATTTAGCTGGCATTAGCTTATTCTGAAGCTTTATGGAAATTATGATTTAAAACAAGTATCAACCTTAACGGCTGCCATTAAATGATTATTCTTTAATCAGCATCCGGGCCGTTAAACGACTGTGTTGCTCCAGGTAAATGTCTTTTTCTTTCACCATCCAGTCAAGTACATCTTCGGTGTAGTGGCGGATTGTTACCAGCGTAAGATCGGTATTGTACCTGATGTTGTAATGCGTTGAAAGTTCGCTGAAAATCTCCTCCAGGTTTTCGTCTGATGCATCGGCAACAATGTTTAGGTCGATAGCCGACTGTTGCATCAAGGTTACCTTTATCAGTTTTTCCATCAGGAATTTTACAACGCGTTCAATGTCGCTTATTGAAATGATTGAGAAATCTAATGCCGAAAGCGTGATAAGCACCTGGTTTTCTTTCAGGATAAAAATCGGTGGCAACTCAATTTTATGATTGATCTTATGAATTACAGTGCCCGGATTTTTTGGCTCCACAAACGATTTTACCAGCAACGGAATTCCTTGATTGTGCAACGGCTGCATGGTTTTGGGGTGGATTACTTTCGCTCCCGAGTGTGTCATCTCCACCGCCTCTTTATACGACAGCTCATTGATCATCACCGTGTCGCTCATCTTTTTCGGATCGGCACTTAAAACACCCGGAACATCTTTCCAAATCGATACGTTTTCAACCTGGAGCGAACTTCCAATAATTGCAGCAGTAAAATCCGATCCCTCGCGGCCCAGTGTGGTAGTGAGGTTGGTGGTTGTAGATCCGATAAATCCCTGTGTGATGTACAAGGCTGTGTCGGAGAAAGTGAATTCGTTGCGAATCAGTTCGCCGGTCCATTCCCAGTCAACGCGGGCATCACGGAAAGTGTTATCGGTTTTCAGGCAGGTGCGGATATCGATCCATGTATTTTTATGCCCGGTGGCGGTAATGTAATCGCTAACAATGCGGGTAGAAATAAGCTCGCCAAAACAAATGATCTGGTCGTATTCAAAATTAAAATCGAACGACGGGCGCGAATTCAGTTTGTGTTCCAACTCGCCAAATAATTCGTAAACGCCCTGTGGTATCCCTTTTTCGCCAAACAAATCACCAATAATTTCAATGTGGTAATTCTTAAAGTTAGTAAAGATGTCCCACCTTTTTTCGTCGCTGTTAAAGTATGCTTTTATCAATGTTTCCAGCAAATCGGTACTTTTTCCCATGGCCGAAATAACCACCGACAAGTTTCCGCTTTCGCTTTTAATAATTTCAAATACATTTTTTACCGCGGCCGCATCTTTTACCGACGCTCCTCCAAATTTAAAAACCTTCATAAAAATTGACTTTAAGCTTTTGGGCAATGCGCTTCGAGCTGTTTAACCCTACAAAACTATATTTTTTGAAATAACAAAATACTAATCTGTGTTAGTGAAATCATTTTATCAAAAATATTAATTTAGATGCCTTCGAAAAAATTACTAAAAAGAAACTGCACATCATGAGACATTTTATTCTGTCACTGTTAATTTTATTCTCTTTTACAGCATTTAGCCAGGTTAGCCAACTCAATAAAAGTCCGCTTTCCATCGAAACAATTATGCAGGATCCGGCTCAATGGATCGGTACTTCGCCAAGCGATATCAACTGGAGCGAAGACGGCGCAAAAATCTACTTTCAGTGGAACCCGGAGCAAGACACGTTGGAATCGTTGTACGCTTACGATCTGTCGACTGAAGAAATTGCAAAGGTGAGCCTGGAGGAAAAAAAGACATTGCCCGGCCGCCGTGGCGATTACAACAGTGACAAATCAAAAAAAGTATATACCCGCAACGGAAATCTCTTTCTGTTGGATATTAAAAGCGGAAAAGAGAAGCAGCTAACAGCCTGGCTGGAGCGCGCATCATCGCCCGAGTTTGTTTTAGGCGATTCGAAAATAGCTTTCACAAAAGACAATAACCTGTTCACCATCGATCCGGAAACAGGATTGATTACGCAGCTGACCAACTTTGTGTCGGGGAACGAGAAAAAGGATCAGCCTTCGTCGGAGCAAGCCAAATGGCTGGAACAACAGCAGAAGGAATTGTTTGTGGTTCTGCAGGAACGCGAAGCTAAAAGCAAAGCACGCGAAAACCAACAGGAAGCAGAGAAGACAGCCGAGCCTCTGAAAATTTACACCGGTAAAAAGCGTGTGATGGATGTTTCGTTGAGCCCAACCGGCGACTACATTATTTACAGTCTGTACGAACGGGCAGACAATGCAAAAGCTACTTCGGTAACACACCATGTTACCGAATCGGGCTACACCGAAGAACGGGATGCCCGTGCAAAAGTGGGAAGTCCGCAGGCATCGGTTGAAATGGGCATTTTTGATGTGAAGAACAACAAACTGGTAACCATCGATAAATCGCAAATTCCCGGACTGAAAGACTTGCCCGACTACCTGAGCGATTACCCGGAACGTATGCCAAAAGAAGGCGAAGAAGTAGAAGACAGGGAAGTAAACCTGATGGGGCCTGTGTGGAATGAAACGGAAGATATGGCGGTGGTGGTAGCGTTGTCGCATGACAACAAAGACCGCTGGGTTTTACTGCTCGATCCTGCAAGCGGCAATCTGGAAGTCCTCGATCGTCAGCGCGACGAAGCATGGATAGGCGGACCCGGAATTGGCGGTTGGAGCATGTCAACCGGAAGTATCGGGTGGATGCCGGATGGCGAGTCGGTTTGGTTCCATTCCGAAGAGACAGGCTACTCGCATTTGTATGCTGTAAATTGCAAGACAAAAAAGAAAACGATGCTCACCTCAGGCGAGTTTGAAGTTTCGGAAGCTTCCATTTCTAACGATAAAAAGAGTTTTTACTTCATCGCCAACAAAGTTCATCCCGGCGTGACTCACTATTACAAGATGCCGGTTTGGGGTGGTAAGCTCACGCAGATCACGTCGCTGGAAGGTGGAAACGAAGTAACACTTTCTCCCGATGAGAAATATTTGGCCATTCGACATTCGGAGGCCAACAAACCATGGGAACTTTATCTGCAGGAGAACGAAGCCGGTGCAGAAGCCGAACAGTTGACGCATTCAACTACCGACGCTTTTAATAAATACAACTGGCGCGTTCCGGAGTTCATTACTTTTAATGCTGCCGACGGAGCAGAAGTGCATGCCCGTTTGTATCGTCCTGAGTCGCCGGAGCCAAACGGACCTGCAGTGATTTTTGTACACGGCGCCGGTTACCTGCAAAATGCACACAAGTGGTGGAGCAGCTATTTCCGCGAATACCAGTTTCACAATATTTTAGTCGACAATGGTTATACGGTGCTGGACATGGATTACCGTGGAAGTGCAGGTTATGGCCGCGACTGGCGTACCGGAATTTACCGCTGGATGGGTGGCCTCGATCTGTCGGACCAGGTTGATGGCGCCAAAATGCTCGCCGAAAAATATGATGTTTCTCCTGAGCGAATTGGACTTTATGGCGGCTCATATGGTGGTTTTATCACGTTGATGGCGATGTTTAACGAACCGGAGACATTTGCCGCAGGGGCAGCTTTGCGTTCGGTAACCGACTGGGCACACTATAACCACGGTTACACGTCCAATATTCTGAATACACCGGTGCAGGACAGCATTGCTTACGCAAAAAGTTCACCCATAAACTTTGCCGAAGGATTACAAGGCAACCTGCTGATGTGTCACGGAATGGTAGATGACAATGTACAGTTTCAGGACATTGTACGCCTAACGCAGCGACTTATCGAATTAGGTAAAGAAAATTGGGAACTGGCGGTTTATCCGGTAGAAGCGCATGGTTTTGTTGAGCCCAGCAGCTGGACCGACGAATACAAACGTATCTTTAAACTGTTTGAAGAGAACCTGAAATAGATACTACTTCTTAGTTAAGGGATTTTCAAGAAAACTATTTATATAAGGTTATATCCCTATTTTTAGGAGTAGCTGGTATTTTTTTGGGATAGAGACGGAGTTGTTTATAATCTGCTGTAAAAGAGATGTAAACAGCTCCGTTTTTATTTTTTTAACAACTTCCGAATTGACTTTTATGTAGCTTTTTAGCTTGTTTTTCATAAAATAAATCCCAAGAAAATGGGATTGACCTGTACAGAGTGACGGCCTACTTTTGCCTCAAATTCTATTATCTATGAAATTAGTTACTCTGTTATTGGGGCTTTTTGTGGTGTTAATTGCGCAAAATGCTTCTTCGCAAGAAAATAAGCAAAAATCTTCGCGTCTTTCGGTTGGTGGATATGGTGAAGTTGTATACCAACATTTCGATTACAGCGCCGATTTTAATCGTTTTACATATCCTGAAAACTTCTCAGATAAGGTTAGTCGTGGTCAAACGGATATTCCGCATCTGGTATTCTTTCTTTCCTATGATTTTGGCAATGGATGGAAAATTTCGAGCGAAATTGAAATTGAACATGCCGGTGTTGGTGCCGAAATGGAGATTGAAGCAGAAGAATTTGGAGAGTACGAAACCGAGGTTGAAAAAGGTGGGGAAGTCGTAATTGAGCAGTTTTGGATTGAAAAAAGCATCAGCTCGCAGTTTAATATTCGGGCAGGGCATTTGATTGTGCCGGTTGGACTAACCAATTTAAAACATTTACCGGTAGAGTATTTTACTGTTTTGCGTCCTGAGGGAGAACATACAATTTTGCCTCAAACGTGGCACGAGAACGGAATTAGTGTTCATGGCCGCCTGCGTAACTGGCAATACGAAGTACAATTGGTGAATGCCCTGGATGTTGATGCATTTGGTTCGGCTAATTGGGTAAACGGTGGAAGTGTTTCGCCTTACGAATATAAACTGGCCACAAATATGGCAGGCGTTGTCCGTATCGATAATTATTCGGTTAAAGGTTTGCGTTTGGGTGTTAGCACTTATGTCGGAAATAGTACCGGAAACAGTTTGAAAGAAGATCGTTACGAAGGCCTGAACGGGCGGGTTTGGGTTGGAGCTGTTGATGGCGAATACATCTCTTCTAATTTTATAGGCCGTGGCAGCCTGGTTTACGGCAACCTGTCGGAATCGGCAGAAATTTCCAGGATCAATAAAAATTTACCCTCAGCCGCACCATCACCACATACCGATGTAGCCAAAAATGCTATGTCGGTATTTCTTGAAGCCGGCTACAACATATTTTCTTTTTTCCCACAGCAGGAAGATAAACTGTACCTGTTTGCACACTATAACCATTACAATTCGATGCACAAAACGGTTTCTGGTATGTTGGCCGACGCCCGATACAAACGCAGTGTCTACACGGCCGGGGTCAATTATTACCCTATTCCGCAGGTGGCTGTAAAAGCCGAGTATGGAATGCGAAAGTTCGACAAACCATATAATCAGGAAAATACCATAAGCCTGGGCATCGTTTTTTCCGGAATTTTCAATTAAAATTAAATAAGCATGAAAAAATTAAATCGATTCTTTTTACTGTTAACTGTATTTGCTTTTGCAGCCTATTCCTGTTCTGATGACGAGGAACTTGCAGAGGTAGAACAAAATGAAGAATTAACCGCTGTAATTACCAGTTATACCAATAATACCGTTATTGAAACCTATAAAAATATGGCCGATAATGCCATTGTTTTAATGGAACTTATTGACGGCTTTGGTACCGGTTTCTCGGATTCCGATATGTTGGCAGCTGCCAATGCCTGGAAAGATACACGCGAATACTGGGAGAAAAGTGAGGCTTTTTTGTTCGGCCCGGCGGCGTTTAATAACCTCGATCCAATGTTGGATTCGTGGCCGCTTGATAAAGATCAGCTCGACCAGGTATTAGCAGATTTGCAAAGTGGAGAGGTGGACATGAACGCCGCTTATGTGCGTAATAATCTTGGAGCTTCGTTACGTGGATTTCATGCGGTAGAGTACCTGTTGTTTCGTGATGGGGAAGCCCGAAATGCTGCCAGCCTCGACGATGCCGAATATCAGTACTTACAAGCAGTAGCACAGGTTTTAGCCGAAGATTGCATTACCCTTGAAGCATGGTGGGCTGGCACCGATTATATTACGGCACAGAAAGTGTCGATACTGGAGGATGCCGAAATTGAAGTTGGCGCAGCATTTGGCACCGAAATGATTAATGCCGGAACTGCCGGAAGTCGTTATGTATCGCAAAATGCCGTGATTGAAGAAATGGTTCAGGGAGCCATGGATATTGCCGATGAGGTAGGAAACGCAAAAATTGCCGATCCGGTTGAATCGGGGAATGTTCTTGATGTGGAATCGTGGTATAGCTGGAATTCGTTAACAGATTTTGTTAATAACATTAAAAGCATTGAAAATGCTTATATGAGTAAACTTTTCTCAGAGAATAGTGATACAAGTTTGTCCGACCTCGTGAAAGAAGAATCTCCGGAACTTGATGCCGAGATTAAGGAAAATATTGAATTAGCAATAGCCGCAATCGAAAATATCGGGCACCCGTTCCGCAATAATCTCGACAATACAGTAGCTACCGATGCTGCTACCGATGCTTGCAACGAACTTTTTGATTCGTTGAAAGAAATTAAAAATCTGCTCAATTAATTATTAAACACACACGAAACGAAAAAGAGGCTGTTCTCACAGAATTGGCAACAATTGCATTGTTCGCTAAACACCTCTTTTTTGTTTTATAACTACTGAAATACGCTTAACATGAATACATGGAGTTGGAAGAATAGGTTTTCAATAAAGGCGGTATTGGTATTGGGAGTAATTATCTTTTGTGCCTGCCAGACCGATGATCCGCTTCCTGAAAAAATTGAAGGAGAAGCTGCCGGAGGAGCAACAACTATTTATATGCAAAGTAGCAAAGCTTTTTCAACACCGGCTCCTAATCTTACTGCCGAAAATTTGGAAAGTCACCTTAGAGGCGATGTCGATTTCGAAGCCATTTTCGTATCGGGTAATGCCCCGGTTAACGGAGGCTTGGGACCAGTGTTCAACAACAACTCTTGTGTAGGCTGTCATGTAAGCGACGGCCGTTCCGCATTTCCATCGAACCTGGATGAGATGAGTGGATTCTTTTTTAAAATTAGTGTGCCGGGAGCCGATGAACACGGCGGACCTCTCGGAGTACCGGGATTTGGTACACAGTTTCAGCACCAGTCGTTGTATGGTTATGAAAAGGAAGGCCAGATGCAGGTAGTTTGGGAGGAAATTGCGGAAACACTTGCCGACGGAACAACGGTAAGTCTTCGAAAACCAAAGTATTCAATTCGTAATACATACATGCCAATGCCTTCTGACGTAATGATTTCACCACGTATTGCCATGCCGGTTTTCGGATTGGGACTGCTGGAGGCCATTCCGGAAGAAGATATTTTGGCACTGGCCGATCCCGACGACCTGAATGATGATGGCATTTCAGGGAAAGCAAATTATGTTTGGGATCCTGCCAGCAAGACAATGGCGCTTGGGCGATTTGGCTGGAAAGCAGGTGCACCCAGCGTGTTGGCGCAAAGTGCCGGTGCTTACAATGAAGATATGGGAATTACCAATCCGTTAAAACCCATTGAAAGTTCTTACGGACAAAGTAATGGTGATAATTCAGAAAAAGCGGAACCCGAGATTGACATGCAAACGCTTGAAGACGTTACGCTATATTCGCTAACACTGGCAGTGCCGGCTGGTCGTAATTTCGACGATCCGAAAGTGGTGAAAGGCCGCAGCATTTTTGAAAAAATTGGCTGTATCGATTGCCACACGGCATCGTTTACAACAGGATCGTTGGAAGGAATTCCGGAAGTTAGTCAGCAGAAGATTTACCCGTATACCGATATGCTTTTACATGATATGGGTGATGGGTTAGCCGATAACCGACCGGAATTTGATGCCGACGGAAAAGAGTGGAAGACGCGTCCGCTTTGGGGACTGGGGCTAACGAATGTTACCAGCGGACATACTTTTTTGTTGCACGATGGGCGGGCACGAAGCATTACCGAAGCAATTTTGTGGCACGATGGCGAAGCAGAAAACACGAAAGATGAATTTAAAAAGCTCAGTACCGAAGACAGAGAGGCTTTGCTGGAGTTTTTAAACGCTTTGTGATGAGAGGAATAGTAGTATTTATTGGTGTGGTGTTTTGCTTGAATCAAATTGCAAATGCGCAAATGTTGATTGATAAACGAGTTTTTCCCTTTGGCTCAGCAGAAATAGATCACACATCATTATCGTCTTTAAACGACAGTGTGTATTTTCTTGCTGATAGCGCCGGAAGTCCACAGTTTTATTTTCAGGATGTAGTTGCCGAGGTATGCGAGGATAAGCTTTGTTTCCCGGTACAGATTACATTGTTTTGGGATGTTGCCGGAGAATTTCTGGCCTTTCAGGTCTCGACGAATACGCCACTTACAAAAGCAGGGCATGTACCATTTACAAAATCAGATTATTATCAGTTGTTTCAGCTTTTAAGTCTCCCCGACTCAAAACTGGCGCGGTATAAAAAAGCAGATCTTGTTCAGCACAACCAGAAAAAAACAGAAGCGGTCGACGCAGTTAGTGGGGCTACTGTGCATATTGCTAATGAACCAATGGTAAACGGGGCAGCTTTTACCTGTTTTTCGTTGTGGAATATTGTATATCGTCAAAATCCGGTACCTCAGCCTGGCAGCGGCAAACAACTCGACAAGGAAATGATGGAAGCCGGTTTGGAAAATCCCGCTAAGCTCAGTGCTAATGAACTTACAATTCTTTTAAATCAGGCACATCGCGAAAAAAAATTGCGCAAGTTAGCGGTGCAAAAGCAGTTAACAGCACATTTTGAACAGATGACATCACTGCAGTGTTTGCTGGTAAGCAATTACCTCAACCGTCAGAACTACATTTATCCCGAGGCCGAAGAGGACTTGAAATTGTGCGCGAAAATTGAAAGTACGTTTGCCCACATGATTCCTTAATGTGCCAACTTCCTTATTCGTTTGCGGTTGACTTTCGTATTCTTCTACCGAACATTTTAAATGCTTCCGTGTTTGGGAGATAATGGCGCATATTCAACAATACATTCGATGGGTAAAACAGGCATTACTGGTAGTGGTTGCACTGTTTTCGCTTGCATCGTGCTCGGTAAAAGAGCCCTTGTTCAGGGCCATCGGAGCCGAATACCAGCGTCCGTTAAACAAAACAAAGGCAACACCGAACTTTGAACACCACTGCCATACATCGCCGGATGATTTCCGCATCAGCAGTAATGTTCACAACTCCGACTATAAGCTTTTAGGTACTGCAATTGAGCAGGCTGAGTTGTTTTTACTGCCAACCACCACCACGGAATATTCATTTCAACAAACGGAAATTGTTGCTGAAAACACCCGGCTGTACATTCTCTATAAACGGTTAAAATTCGACATGGTGTAATCGCCTTTCCCGGACACCATATATTGTCAATTTTAATAACCGTTAATACATTTTTACATGAATAATTTTGCGAATAAGTCGGCAAACGTGGCCGGACTTTTCACTTTATCGCTCCGGCTGGTAGTTGGCTGGACTTACTTTTCTGCCTTTTGGCGCCGTGTTGTATTGGTCGATAAACTCGATCCGGAAGGAGCTGCCTACATCGGCGAAAAGTTCAATCACTTTCTCCCTAATGCTTTGGGAATAAAACCGATTATCGAACACCTGGTTACCCATCCCGAGCAGTTGTGGATGGCCATGGTAGTTTTCACTATTGTTGAGGCCATTGTCGGACTGTTTATTATGCTGGGACTATTTACCCGCTTAATGAGCCTTGGCGTTTTTGGCCTCGCTGCCGGAATTCTTTTGGGCTCCGGTTGGATCGGAACAACCTGCCTCGATGAATGGCAGATCGGCGTACTGGGAATAGCTGCCGGATTCACCCTGTTTTTTAGTGGTAGTGGCGCGTATTCGCTCGATCAATTGCTGCTGAATAAAAAACTCAAATTCACACAAAGCCGGTGGTTTGTCTGGCTGGGCTCGGGCGAACTCCCGGTAAAAAATATAAAACCGGCCGTGATTGTTGGTTCGCTGGCAATCTTGTTTCTCACGCTGTTTACCAACCAGGTTTTTCATGGTGGAGTGTATGGCAAACTGCACAACAAATCGGTAAAACCTAAAATCGAAATCAGTGATGCCACCATCAATAACAACATCCTGCAGTTTGAAATCTACCGAACCGAAGGAGTGGATGTGTACGGATCGTTCCTGATCGGGATTCAATTGCTGGATTCGGAAGGAAATGTTGTGCTCGAAAAAACGGGCGAAGATTTGGCGAAGTTTCCGGTCGACCAAATATCCAACCACTATGTAACCCAGGTAAAACCCGGAAAGCACAGCCTGATTGTTCCGCTGGGAGCAAAAGCCGACCTGGCCATCGATTTGCGGGCACCCGATTTACAAGGTGCAAAAGAATACACGCTAAAATTAATTGATATCAGTGGCTTGGAATGGGAAAGTAAAGTAAAGATCTAAACTGAGTAGCATGGAGTGAGCGGGTGACTCAAAGTCACCCGCTCACTTTCATCCGTAAGGTGTAAGTAACTACTTGGTTTCTTACCCCTAAATCCCCTGAAGAGGACTTGTTCGCATCTCCGACTGGCATTCATTTATTTTGTTTTAACCTTTTTATTATTTCTAAATATTCCTTGTTTCTCCTGCCATAAGCCCCTTTAGGGGTTTGGGCTAACAATAAAACGAATCATATTGTTAATCATTGGCAGGATTTCGTGTTCAGCGTCCCGGTTCTTACCCCTAATCTCCTGCGGGTGACTTCAAGTCACCCGCTCACTTTTTTCAGCCTGTTGATGTGTAAGTAACTACTTCGTTTCTTACCCCTAAATCCCCTGAAGAGGACTTGTTCGCATCTCCGACTGGCATTCATTTATTTTGTTTTAACCTTTTTATTATTTCTAAATATTCCTTGTTTCTCCTGCCATAAGCCCCTTTAGGGGTTTGGGGTAACAATAAAACGAATCATATTGTTAATCATTGGCAGGATTTCGTGTTCAGCGTCCCGGTTCTTACCCCTAATCTCCTGCGGGTGACTTCAAGTCACCCGCTCACTTTTTTCAAATGAGCCTGACGTTGTTTGGTTTGGAGGCTGATCGTCTCTCCTTTCCGGAAGGGAGAGACAGGAGAGAGGGTAAAAAAATTACAAATTATATTTACTTCCATCTCAGTTTACTACTTTTAACACCAACCAATTAAATTACTATGCCTGAAAAATCCGTCTTCCACAATAAAAACCTCTATTTCATCTTCGGTGTAACGCTAATTGCCATGATGGGCGTGGCAAGCATTACCCCAGCTTTCCCCGATATTATCCGTTATTTTAATATCAGTCCGCAGCAGGTGGGCTGGCTGATTGTGGCGTTTACCTTGCCCGGTATTTTTCTTACGCCGTTTACCGGAATTCTGGCCGATCGTTATGGCCGGAAACTGGTGTTGGTGCCCTCGCTGTTTATTTTCGGACTGGCAGGATTTGCCTGTATGTTTGCACCCGGATTTCACTGGCTGCTCGCACTTCGGTTTATACAAGGCGTTGGAGCCAGTTCCTTGTCGAGTATGAATATTACCCTCGTTGGCGACCTCTTCGAAGGCAAACAACGTACCTCGGCCATGGGCTACAATGCCAGTGTGCTGAGTATTGCAACAGCATCGTACCCGGCTCTTGGCGGGGTGATCGCCATTTTTGGCTGGCAGTATATTTTTGCTTTGCCTATATTGGCTATTCCGCTGGGCATTTGGGTAATGAGGGGGCTGAATAATCCCGAGCCAAAGAACAAGGCGCACCTCCGGTCATATTTTAGCCGCGTGTGGACGACCATAAACCAGCGCACCGTCTGGGGACTTTTCGCCGTTAACTTCATCCTTTTCCTGCTGCTTTACGGTTCGTACCTTACCTATTTCCCGCTCATGATGGAAAACCGCCTCGGTGCCGATTCGTCGCGTATCGGGCTAATGATGTCGCTCATGTCAATAACCACAGCTATTATGAGCTCGCAACTGGCACGCCTTAACCGCCTGCTGGGGCAAAAACGACAGCTCATTATCGGAAGTGCATTTTATATGCTCGCTTCCTTGCTTTTGCTGGGTGCCAACAGCTATTTAATACTGGGCGTGGCTGTTATTGTGTTTGGTTTTGGGCACGGAATCACCATTCCGTCCATTCAAAATATGCTGGTAGGTTTTGCCGGCATCAACGAGCGGGCAGCTTTTATGTCGCTAAATTCTATGGTGCTGCGCGGCGGACAAACCTTTGGCCCCCTGCTGGTAGGCGTGTTTTATGCATTGGGTGGCCTCGAAGCCAGTTTCCTGTCGGGCGCAGTTATGGCCCTGCTAATGATGCTTATCATTTTCGCCACGGTACATCGTCATAAAACCACGAGCGAATAATTACCAACTACCTGTTTTTATGTTGCCGGCAGCCGGGCTTTCCGCTAAAGTTGCCACAGCTTTTGCCTGTTCCACCAAAGGCATTTGGGTAGCTCCCTGTGGTCGCTCCCAACTGCCCGGTGTCACAAAGCAAAAGCTGCGGCAAGCTACCGCTGCAATCCCTGCCGGAGGGCCGGTGGCGCTGATTGTGGGGCAATTGTTTTTTGCTATTGCACCGTGGCTTTAGGGCTACCCCTCGTTTGTAACGAGGGGTAAGATTTCCTGGCATTTATAATGCCATTTATAAGGTCGTTAAAAACGACAAGACGGGAAACCCCTCGTTGCAAACGATGGGCAGGAGCGGAGATTGTAAAACAGCTCAATGAAACATATTATTTATGTATGATACCATAAGTTTGAATTTATTGCTAAATTGGAGCCTCGAAAAAAATTAAATATTATAACTAACTAATTCCCAATGGCAAAATCAAACGATATTTTCAATAAAGGATTTGATGAGGGGACACAGATAAAACTACACATTTTAAGAATGTATTTAAAAGAGTGGCTGCCAGTCTTTCTAGCAAAAAGAGACAAATTCTGGAAAGATATCTCATTGTATGATATGTTTGCAGGAGAAGGAAAGGATAATGAAGGTATAACTGGAAGTCCCTTAATTATGCTTGAAGAATTAATGCCCTACTGTAGGACTATTTCGAAGGAGTCAATAAAACTGAATGTACTTTTTAATGAATTTGATAAAAAGCGTTATGAAGCCTTAAGGCAAAATATTGCTCAAATAAGGTTGAAATGTAATAATACAGAGATATGTCCTTCACAGAATGATTGTATATTAAATGTCGTTGAAGAAAATAAAGAGTTTAAACAGTTATTTAACGATTGGTATCCCGTAATGCAAGCAACTGAAGGGCTACCTCGTTTTATGTTTCTCGATCAGTTTGGGATTAAACAGATTACGGAGTCAATATTTAAGCAATTGGTGAGTTTAAAACGTACTGATTTTATCTTTTTTATATCTTCTTCCTTTGCAAACCGATTTGCAGAACAGAAGGAATTTAAAGCCTATCTTAAATTATCAAGAGAATCTTTTGACCCATCAAAACCTCACCATTGTCACCGCGTTGTTTTTAATTATTACAAACAGTTAATACCTGAAGGTACAGATTACTACCTTGCTCCATTTTCGATTAGAAAGGGGGCAAATATTTATGGATTGATTTTCGGAACACATAATCTCCTTGGTATCGAAAAGTTTTTAAACATTTGCTGGAACATTAATAAAAACACTGGAGACGCCAATTATGATATCGATAATGAAAAAATAAATCCAAGAGAACCATCACTTTGGCCAGAACACGATGTTTCGAATAAAATTCAGGCTTTTCAAAACGAGTTGAGAAACAAAATAGAAAGCAACGAAATAACTACTAATGTTCAGGTTTATCAGTGGACTTTTGAAATGGGATGTATGCCGAAACATGCAAATATCGTTTTACGCGAATTAAGAAAGCAAAAAACAATTTCAGAGAGTTTTCGTATTGTAAGTGGTAAAATTCATAAATTGAAACCCGAAAATCTAAAATAGACATGGCATCAAAAATTGAATGGACTGAGGCAACGTGGAATCCAACTTCTGGTTGTACAAAAATATCGGCAGGTTGTAAACATTGTTATGCCGAGTCTATGGCTCGCAGGCTTAAGGCTATTGGAACAGTTGGTTACGAAAATGGATTTAGATTTAATATCGTTCCATCGCGATTAAATGAGCCTTTAAAGAAGAAGAAACCAACAGTTTATTTTGTAAACTCAATGAGTGATATCTTTCACGAAAAAATGCCTTTGGATTACTTAGATAAGATATTTTCTGTTATTGAGCAAACACCGCATCATACATATCAAGTACTAACTAAAAGGGCTGATAGAATGCATGAATATCTCTCCCAAAGGGAAATTCCAAAAAATGTATGGTTAGGTGTTACAGTAGAGAATAAATTTGATGGTGTTCCACGCATTGACAAACTTCGACACCTAAATGCATCAGTATTGTTCTTATCGGTTGAACCACTTCTCGAAGATTTGGGAGAAATAGATTTAACTAATATTAATTGGGTTATTGTTGGTGGCGAAAGTGGAAATCAAGCTAGACCGATGGATAAAATTTGGGTGGAGAACGTTAAAAAACAATGCGATGCTAATGATGTTGCTTTCTTCTTTAAACAATGGGGAACTTGGGGCGCTGATAAAGTCAAACGTAATAAAAAGGAGAACGGTAAAGAGCTGAATGGAAAGATTTGGCAAAATTATCCGGAAGTAATTGAGAAACAATTTGAAATGGCATAAACTAATCATATCCCCCTTACTGCTACCCGAGGACACGCAAGAGCACCGCATCCCTTAACTTATCATAATGGCATAGTAATTGCAAAACCCTAATCCAAACTCAATAAAACCCAGTTATCATGAAAAACTCAAAACAACACCTTTTTCCAATCCTTTGTTTAGTTATTATCCTTTTCTCATCAGTAAATACACTTAATGCCCAAAACAAAACCTACCTGGGGATTGATTTTGTAAATGAAATTGCTGATAAAAACCATTTACGGCCTGGCGTTGGGTTAAACGTCGCAAGATCGTTTAGCAAACACAGTAGCATTGAGGCCGGGGTGTATTACCGCAGCTACCTGCAAGCGATGTCGTTTCGCATTGATGGTTATTCCTTTGATGCTGATATTCGTGAAAACCATTTGTCGATCCCCGTGCTTTATAAGTTCTCCTCGCGAATTGTAAATATCTCTGCCGGACCAAGCTTTGACGTTTTTCTGGGATGGAAAGATAAATCATCTCCTGCCGATGTTGACGTTGAGAGCTATGAAATTGAAAGCGATTATAATTTAGGGGCTATGGTAAAACTTGGCAAAGACCTTAAATTGTCGGAGAAATTAGTATTTGAACCCGAGCTTCGCTTAAACCCAATTTTTAGTTTACAGCGGGTTTATGTGGGCTTAGGCCTTAAATTGAAACTTGATATTTAAAAAGCAGGTAGTGACGGAATAAAAGTCTACTACTTTTCGTTAAGGGCTAAAGCCCTGTTTTGAGGGGCTATGCTTAACCCCAGGCTTAAGCCTGGGGTTAGTGATCCCACTGTCAAAGCCGGGCTTCAGCCCTTAAATGAGGACAATAAAAAGAAAGATCCGATCCGTATAAGATAACGCAAATACAGATCGGATCCTTTTCTAATGACCAATGACTAATGACTAATGACCAATGACCAATGACTAATGTCCAGTGACCAGTGACCAACTTCCTACTCCATCCAAAAACGGTTACGGCGATGGATCTTTTTCCCCCAGTAAACAAACGGTGTATCGGCAGCAGCCACAACCCACTTTAATAAATAAGTAGTTAGAAATATTTCAAGCAGCACCGGCCATTCGTATACACCCCAAAAAGCAATGGCAACAAAAACCACGCTGTCTATCAGTTGCGAGATCATGGTACTGAGGTTATTGCGCAGCCAGATCTGATGGTCTTTCGAAAAACGCTTTTTCCAGAAATGGTAAGCCCAAACATCGTGGCGCTGCGACAAGAGGTAGGCTGCCAGACTTGCAACCGCAATACGCGGCATCAGGCTAAAAATCGTGCTGGTAGCTTCGTGTGTAATTCCGGCAAACTCGTCGCCTTCCAGCGGCAGAAACTCCAGTGCCAGGTTCATCAGCAAAGTCATGGAGATAAGGCTGAAGAACCCGATCCACACAGCTTTTTTAGCTTCCTCCTTGCCGTAGTTCTCCGACAAAATATCGGTAACCAAAAACGAGGTGGCGTACACAATGTTTCCAAGTGTGGCCACCAGACCAAACAGCTCAACGGTTTGTATTACCTGTATGTTGGCCACAATTACCGAGATGGGAATCCACATTACTAGACCCCATTTCCCGAATAAACGGTAGGCTAAAATGATAAGTAGAAAATTTGCCAGCAACATAGCCAGCCATAAGATTTCGTTTTGCATTTTTTTATTATTAAGGTGCAGGGTGATGCCACCTGCTTAATTAGTACTCAAAATTTTGGCCTGCAAATGTAATGGAAAAACCTGAAAATCAAAAAGCAATGGATGGTCTTGACAGTTAACAGTCTCGTCATTCTGTCCGTCAGCCGACGGATTCAGCAATAGCTATCATTGGCGGAGTCACCCTGGCAGAACATTAAACCACCTCCCACAGCTTCGCTGTGTACTCCTCCTGAAAGGAGGAGAAAGTATTCGTATTCCAATTCAGCTTTTGAAATAAAAAAACGTGGTCAGTAGCACGAAAAATTCCCCTCCTGCCAGGAGGGGAGGACCGCGTTTACAGCGGTGGGGTGGTTTAATTTATTGCTTGTGTCAATGACACATAATTCGTTTTTACACAAGGAGGGCTGGAAGGCGGCTGTGCCGCCTTCCAGCCCTCTCTAACTCTCACCCAATATCGTCATTGCGATCCGCCAACTGGCGGAGAAGCAATCTCTTTTATCTTCGATTACTTAAATCGAACAGAAGTGTTTGAAAATGCTATTCCGAAGCCTTCTTCAAAATCCCCAAAGTCTTCTCATCCACCTTTCCAAACAACGAAACGCCTGAAGCACCGTTGGCAATGGCAACACGAATTCCTTCTTCCAGCTCTGCGTCCGATTTAAAATCGGGCAGGAACAGACCGGCATAAATCGGGAATTTTCCGCAAAGGAAATGGATTCCTTCTTCAACAGCATTGCCGATCCAGCTAACCGATTCGCGGTAGAAACCGTGATAGATCATTGGGCAAACGGCATCGAGGTTCCAGTTCGTCCAGTCCTGGCGCACAATACGGCGCGCAATTTCCGGTGTTGGGAAAACCGCTGCAGTAATGGGTTTATTGTATGAATGCGTAATTTCTGCCAGGTGATTTACAATACCATTCACCTGCTCGTAACGGTATTTTCGCCATGCCGGACTTTGGTCGGGATGTTCCATCTCCAGCGGATCTTTCCCTGTTTTCTTTTTGAAATTCTCGCGGCAGGTATCGCAGTAACAGAAATCGTACTCGGGCAACTCCTGACTTTGGTCGATGCCGTAATTGTCCCAAAGGTTTACCGGCAGAATAACGTCGCAGTAACGCACATAATCCAGGTGCAGTCCATCTACATAATTCTTCTCCAGAATTTCTTTCGAACGCTGAGCCAGGTATTCTTTTACTTCCGGCTTCGATGGGCACAACCAGCGATAATAACCCACGTACGGCGGATTGTCAGCACACGATTTTCCATCTCTGCTAACGGCATACCATTCCGGGTGACTGGCAAGCAGCTCTTTTTCGCCACGGTTCATGGTCCACATCCAGCGATGCGTTTCCAGTCCGGCCTTTTTGGCTATGCGAAAATGACGTTCGCTGTCATGCTCGAAAAACATACCGCGTACACCGGCTTCGTAATAACTATTGTATTTTTTTTGCAGGTCTTCGTCTGTTTCTTCGTGGTTCGGATTCTCCCAAACCCAGTGTTTCAATCCTTGTTCCGGAGTTGCCGGAGTTGTTTCGTTGGCACAGGCACTTGCTACGGTAAGGCCCATTCCGGCCAGCATTGTGGTTTTAATAAAATCTCTTTTGTTCATCGTTGAATTGTTTATTTGTCAGTATGTTTTTGTATTAAGCCATCCTGATCGATAGAGATCATCAGGTTGTTGTTGGTTTTTAGAGTTGCGGTAAATGTTTTCTCAGTGGCATTTATTTCCATCGAGAAACTGGTGTTGTTTTCTTTCCCGTTTGCCGGAATACCAAGTGTGGCAAGGTTGTTACAAAATGTCTTATGCTCACTTTGATAATCGCGTTGAGCATAAAACACATGCCACAGGTGGCGGGCCAGCAATTCCTCTTCCGGCAGATCAAATGTTGCGTATGTTGCGTCCGGAAATTCGGATGAGAACTTTATAAGCCCCCAGCGTTCGGGGAAGTGCATATTTATCACTCCCTGCGGACTCCACACCCAGTTGTCTTCCGGGATCAGTTTTCCGTCGTCAGAAGTTTTTCTTGCGTATTTCCCATCGATTATTTCGGTTTGCCACTGCACGCGTGAGAAGTTGATCTTCCAAATATCACCGGCTTTAGGTTGTATAAAGTTGCCGTCAGTACTGAGTGATGCAAAAGGAATGGCTATTTCAACGCACCATTTTTTGTCGGTGTCAGTCGGATCATTTAATGTTCCATCCAGATAAACAGCACTTTTAAAACCTTTGGCATTCCATTCAATATCGGGCTTGCCACCGTTTCTGTAGGGTTTATCCAGAAAAAGGTCGAATAAAGTGTTTTGGGCGTTCACCTCAAACTCGTAGTAATTATGTGTGTCTCCATCCGGATCGATAAACACTTCAAAATCATTTTCGTGGTAAACGATCATATCCTGCTTATCGTAGTAAGCCCAGATGTTTTCCTCTACCAGCTCGGCAAAAATATACAGGTTAGTATCGTCCCACAGCATTTTAATCCGCGTGGGGTAAGTCGGTTGAGGCATGTTGGCACCCTGAATATCTTTAAACTCAGAAGTCCATGCCGCATCTTTCCAATCCTGCTCGTTGGCCTGCCCGTCAATCTTAATCGTATGGCTACTATAGCCTGCCGTGTAGGTATTCGGAACCGTAAACAAGTGGGCATACTTTCCCCATTGTTCTTGTGCTGACGAGCTCAAGTTGCTGATTATAAAAAGTGTAAGGAGAAAGGCATTCCTGATAATTCGCATAGATCAATCACTATTAATGTCGGACAATAACGACAAAAATATTGAAAAAATTATCAAGAATGCCTTGTCTTTTTAAAAAAATTAAAAATGAGTTTATTTCATTTCTACATCACGAGCAATATACTCGCCATAATCTTTGATGATTGGATTGTAATCCTCGTGGAATAATTCAGATGTAACCATAAAATCCGCCGTAGAACGGTTCGATGCTGTTGGAATATTGTATAGAACCGTAATTCGCAGCAGCGCTTTTACGTCAACATCGTGTGGTTGCGGCTGCATCGGATCCCAAAAAAAGATGAGCATATCAATATTTCCTTCGCAGATCATCGCGCCCAATTGTTGGTCGCCACCCAGTGGCCCCGATTTCAGGCGGGTAACAGTTGGCGGCACAGTGCCATGTTCGTGGCAGCTTGTAGCCAATGCTTCTTCAACCATTTTCCCGGTTGTTCCGGTGCAGATGAGGTCGTGCTGGGCCAGTTCTTTCCAGTTGAAAGACACCCATTCCATAATATCTTTTTTGCGGTTATCGTGTGCTACGATCGCTATATTCTTTTTCTTTTTCATTGTTTTCATGTTTCTAACCAGAATTGCTTTTATTCCGATTATTGTTTTCGGTTCAAATGTAGATTGTTTTTAAATAAGAGAATAACGAAAACATGTTTTATAACATAAACTTAGCTCAAATTTAATTTCTGCCCCTATTTCCAGAGGAGCGCTTAACGTTTGAGTAACCTTCTGTAATATAGCTTATAAAAGGCTTTTCATTTCGTCTATCATTTGCTGAGCCAACTTATCCGCTTCTGCGCTTGATTTAGCCTCGGCATAAATCCGGATGATTGGTTCGGTATTCGATTTTCGTAAATGCACCCACGATTCAGCAAAATCGATTTTTACACCGTCGGTTGCTGTAACTTCTTCGTGTGCATACTTTTCCTTCATTTTTATAAGAATGCCATCCACGTCGATTTCCGGAGTCAGCTCAATTTTGTTTTTCGAGATAAAATAATCCGGGTAGGTTTTTCGCAGTTCCGAACATTTTTTTCCTGACTTTGCCAGATGTGTAAGGAAAAGTGCTGCTCCAACCAATGCATCGCGACCAATGTGACTGGCAGGATATATGATTCCGCCGTTTCCTTCGCCGCCGATAACGGCATTTGTTTCGCGCATTTTGGCCACAACATTTACCTCACCAACCATTCCCGCCGAGTAACTCTGACCATGTTTTTCTGTAACATCGCGCAATGCACGGCTCGATGATAAATTGGATACCGTATTTCCAGGAGTCTGACTCAACACATAATCGGCAACGGCTACCAGCGTGTATTCTTCGTTAAACATGCTGCCGTCTTCGTTGATGATCACCAGTCGATCAACATCCGGATCGACAACAAAACCAACGTCCACTTTATTCTTGCTGATAATTTCTGCGGTTTCTACCAGGTTCTCAGGAATTGGCTCAGGTGTGTGCGCAAAGTGTCCGGTTGGTTCGCAGTTTATTTCAACAATATTCTCAATGTCGAGTGCTTTGAACAAGGCAGGCATAGCAACGCCTCCAACCGAATTTACGGCATCAACAGCCACTGAGAAGTTGGCTTTTTTTATGGCTTCCACGTCAACCAGTTCAAGATCAAGAACGTGTTGCACATGAATGTCGGTGTAGTCTTTTTCAACTACTGTTCCCAGCTCATCAACTTCGGCAAAGCAAAAATCTTCAGCATCGGCCAATGCAAGTACTTTTGCGCCTTCTGCTGCATCCAGAAACTCGCCGTCGGCATTCAGGAGTTTTAATGCATTCCATTGTTTTGGATTATGACTTGCAGTAAGGATAATTCCTCCATCGGCTTTTTCTTCGGTAACGGCAATTTCGGTAGTTGGTGTGGTTGCCAGTCCGATGTTTACCACATCGCAACCCATCCCTGACAGAGTTGAAACAACAATTGATGCTACCATTTCGCCCGAAATACGTGCATCGCGTCCAACAACTACGGTAATTTTTTCTTTGTTTGCTTTTTGTTTGGCCCAGGTGGCGTAGGCTGCAGTAAATTTAACCAGGTCGAGCGGGCTTAATCCGTCGCCCGGTTTTCCACCAATTGTACCTCGTATTCCAGAGATTGATTTTATTAATGTCATAATCTAATGTTCAGTTTGAGTTGTAAAGATAGAAAGTCGATTTTGAATTAAGGATGCTTAAACGATAAAACCAGCCAAAATGTTGGAAGAATTTGCTTTGATTGATGTGATACTGGATACTAGATACTAGATTCTGGATACTGGATTCTCGATACTCGATCCTCGATCCTCGATCCTCGCAACTCGAAAATTTAATCCAATTCTTTAAGTTCGAGCAGTGTGGCTTTTAATTTTTTGATGTAGTTGCCATACAATTTGCGGAATCCCCAGCGAAGGAAAAGGAAAATTGCTCCGCCAAAAATAGCTACCAGAAGAATCGTTATCCCAACGGCTAATATGATCTTACTGGTTTCAATATCGGATAAATGCATTCCCTGTGCCTCTGCATTGTATTCGGTTCCGATAAACATTCCGGAGATAAAAGCAGAAGCCATGCTGAGCAACATTGCCGCCAGTGCCAAATAGAAAAGTCGCTGGTATAATGTTAACGTCTCAATTATTTTCTTTAGCGTGCCCTGAAGATCACAAGCGACATCACATTGCCGTTTAACGCGGTAATATTTGATTACAAAATAAAGAAATGTGGTAACGATAAGTACATTGCCAAAAACACCCAGAAATAGTACCCAGTTTGGGATTGATAAATCGTTGTAATATTTCTCTATTGTTTCCGGAGAATAGAAAAAATCATCGAGTGTGAACAAAACAATAAGCCCCAAAAGAATAATAAATCCTATCCTGATATTACGTTCAATCCTTTCAATAAGGCTTCTGGTACGTTTACTGAGCATAGTGTGCAACTGGTTTTCATCCAGTTCTTTGGAGGGGGTCATTTTGCTCCATGTTTTTTTCAGTTCATTTAATTCCATAACTACTACTCTTCGTTTACCATCAGCTTTTTCAGCTTCTTTTTTATCCGGTTCATTTTCACCCGCACATAGTTTTGGGTAATTCCGGTAATTTCAGCAATTTCCTCGTACTTTTTGTTCTCGAGGTACAGCAGCACAATCGACTTCTCGATTCCGGTAAGCTGCTGAATGGCTTTGTGCAATACTTTTATATTCTCTTCGGTTTCGGTATCGTACTTCTCATCTTCAATCTGAAAATTTTCGTACGTTAGGCTACTTTGGTCAGGTCTTCTTTTACTTTTTTTGAAAGAAGTAATAGCGGTATTCAGTGCCACACGATACATCCATGTAGAAACCTTTGATTCTCTCCTGAAATTGGGGTACGACTTCCAAAGCTGTACTACAATTTCCTGAAAAAGATCACTTCGGTCATCTTCCGTGTCGCAATAAATGTTGCAGACTTTATGGATGATGCCCTGGTTTTTCTGGATTATGTGTAAGAATTCCTTTTCCAAAATCGTTTTATTAGTAACGGGTAGAGAGAATAATTACAATTGATGGTTAACAACAGCTACAGTATTGTATTTTTTTGTCGGAAGGTTGAAGCCCGGTGTCCGAAGCTGGAAAAGCTTTTCTTCCTGCTACGGGCTTCAGTCTTCCATCACCTTTTTCACATCATTTTTAAAAACTTCACCTCTTTTTCGGTAAGAATTCGCCATTTACCACGTGGCAGATTCTTTTTGGTTAAGCCGGCAAAAAGTACACGGTCGAGTTTCTTTACCCGGTAGCCAAAGTGCTCGAAAATGCGGCGTACAATGCGGTTCTTTCCTGAATGGATTTCGATGCCTACCTCCGTTTTATCATCCGAGGTGTAGCTAATGGCGTCGGAGGCAATCGGTCCGTCTTCCAGCTCAATTCCATCAGCAATCATATCCATGTGTCCGCGCTCAACCGGCTTGTCGAGCGTAACCTGGTACACTTTCTTTTTGTTGTGTTTTGGGTGCGTCAGTTTTTTCGAAAGGTCGCCATCGTTGGTAAACAGCAATAGTCCGGTTGTATTCCGGTCCAATCGGCCAACCGGATAAACGCGCTCATCACAAGCATCTTTTATCAGGTCCATCACAATTTTATCCGCGTGCGGATCGTCGGTGGTGGTTACGTAATCTTTTGGTTTATTCAGCAGAATATACACCTTACGCTCGGCTTCAATTTTACGTCCGTCAAAGCGAACTTCGTCGCCCGGCAGAACGCGTGTTCCCAGCTCGGTAATAATCTCTCCGTTAATGGTTACCGCTCCGGCACCGATAAAAGTGTCGGCTTCGCGGCGCGAGCAAACACCGGCATTGGCAATAAAACGGTTTAAGCGCATTCCTTCGGCCGAAAGCGTTTTTAGTTTTGGTCGTGGTGCAGCAGCTTCTTTTTTCTTGTCTGCAGGTTTCCCAAAGTTTTTCCGGGGCTTGAATTCTTTTTTAGGCTCCGATTTTTCAACCACCCTCGATTTTCCAATTCGTTTTCCCGAAGGTGTTTTCCCCGAACGTTTCGAAGGATTGCCGGATGATTTACCATGTGAAGTGCCCCGGTTGCTGTTGTTGTTCTTGCGCATTGCTAAAATTATTTTGTGCAAAGATCGCTAAATTTTCTGATATGGAATTTTATCTGTTAACTTTCGTCATTAAATGCTTTTGCAAAATGATATTATACCACTCCGGGTAAACTGATGCCTTTAATCTTCCGGTACAGATCGAGTGCAAAAATATCGGTCATTCCCGATACAAAATCAACCACCGACTGGATTTTTAAGTACACCGAATCTTCATCTGTTTTAAACTGGCCGGGTAAAAGCGACAGGATTTTCTGACTGTACTTATCCTTTTTGTCGGGATTCATTATGGCATCAACAAATTCTTCCAGCAGTGTACCAATAATTTTGTAACCTGCAATTTCAATCTCAACAACCGAGCGGTGTGCGTAAATTTCGCTAAACGATATGTGCTGTACTTCATTCATCGCTGCGGCTTGCTTTTCAGGAAGCTGATCGATAAGACTGCCGGCGAAGGTTCCGGCCATTATTGCCTCGTAATTGGCTTTAAAAATATCGATACAACGGTAAATCAACTCGCCGATCACATTGGCGCGCAGGTAACTTATTTGTTCGTTTACATCGCTTACCTGGGTAAAGGTGTTTTCAAAACGCTCAATTCGCTCGTCAGCAAAGAAATTTTGGAATAGTTCGCGAATTCGGTCGTAGTTTAAAATGCCCAGTTTAAAAGCATCTTCCAAATCCATAATCTGGTAGCAAATATCGTCGGCGGCCTCCACCAGATACACCAGCGGATGACGCGCAAAACTTCCATCTTCGCGTTGTGCAATTCCCAGTTCATGGGCAATGTGGTAGTAATTTTCTTTGTCCGACTGGAAAAAGCCAAATTTTGGTTTGGTAGCTTTTACCGATTCGAACGGGTATTTTACAATGCTGGCCAACGTTGAGTAGGTTAATGCAAAGCCACCCTCGCGTTTTCCGTTAAACTGGTGGGTGAGTGTGCGAAAAGCGTTGGCATTTCCATCAAAACAAGTGAAGTCTTTCCATTCGCCTTCCGAAAGTTGGTCTTTGAATTTCTGGCCGCTGGCTTTGTTGAAATAATTTGAAATAGCTGCTTCGCCCGAGTGCCCAAAGGGTGGATTTCCTAAATCGTGCGCCAGGCAGGCGGTTGAAACGATTGTCCCGATTTCGTGGATCAACGGATTATCCTGATGAATTTCCAGGAGGTATTCCGACAATAAATTCCCCAGCGAACGTCCCACACTTGCCACCTCCAGGCTGTGAGTGAGGCGGTTGTGTACAAAAATATGTTCGGGCAGCGGGAAAACCTGCGTTTTATTCTGCATCCGGCGAAATGGCGACGAGAAAATTATCCGGTCGTAATCGCGCTGAAACTGCGTGCGGTCTTCGTTTGTTACGGGGCCTAAAGTGCCCTTGCTGCCCAATCGTTTTGGCGAAAGAAGTGTGTTCCAATCCATAGTCTCAAAAATTCTTGCACGAATGTATAAGAAATTCTTGAACTCTCCTTAATCCAACCAGAACGATGGGGTGAAAAGTACCAGCACCGAATAGATTTCCAAACGGCCAATTACCATCAATGCAGTTAAGAAATATTTGGCTCCGTCGGGTAAATGCAGGAAGTTACTCACGGGGCCAACAGTTCCGAATCCAGGGCCAATACCGGCCATACTTGTAGCCACGGCGCCGAATGAGGTTTTCAGGTCGTTTGTCCAAAGCATCATTATCATGGTGCCAATTACAAGGATGAGGTAGTAAAAAAGAACAAAAGTGAATACCCGGTTAATGAGCTCGGGGCGCACCACATTTTTGTTGTAGTGAACCACGCGCACCACGGTGCCCGATGAGAAATATTCTTTATAAAGTGTTCGTATGCGTTTAAAAACAACCAGATGGCGTATCACTTTAACTCCACCACCGGTTGATCCGGAAGAAGCTCCAATCAGCATCAGAATGGCAATGATACCGATAGATTGTAAAGGCCATTGTAAATAATCAGCTGTAGCAAAACCGGTTGCGGTAATAATGGAAACTACCTGGAAAAAGGCATGACGGAAAGCCGGCTCAAATCCCATATCCTGGTGATGAAAGAAAAGCGAGAGTGTGATGATCGTTCCGGCCACCAAAATAATTTTTAAATACAATCGAAGTTCTTCGTTTTTGAATGCTGTTTTAAAATCGCCCCTCAGCCAGAAAACATGTACCACAAAGTTGATTCCCGAAAGCAGCATAAAAAAGGTAACCGTGTATTGTATAAATGGCGAGAAGCTGGCCAGACTATCGTTTTTTGTAGAGAAACCGCCGGTGGCAATGGTAGCAAACGAGTGGCAAATTGCATCGAAAAGCGACATGCCGCCAATCCATAAAATAATGGTTTCGGCAAAGGTTAGTCCCATGTAAATCAGCCACAGTCGGCGTGCCACTTTGCGAATCCGCGTCGAAACTTTTTCAGTTGCCACACTCGACACTTCGCTGTAAAACAGGTAAATACCGTTAATTTTCAGAAATGGCATAATCGCCACAACCAAAACAATAATTCCCATTCCTCCAATCCAGTGGGTTTCGGCACGCCAAAATAAAATACTTTTTGGCAGCGCTTCAATGTCGGCTAAAATTGACGATCCGGTTGTGGTAAATCCGGAAATCGATTCGAAAAAAGCATTGGTGAAATTAGGAATACTACCCGTTAACAAATAGGGGAGCGTACCAACCAAAGCCATTACAACCCATGCCAGTGTAACTATTATAAAGCTTTCGCGCAACGACGGTTCTACCTGCCGCTGTTTTTTTGTAATCAGGTTCAGAACAACTCCCAAAATAAATGTGATTAGGAAAGTGTAAATCAGGTCTGAAAATACTTGCTCTTTATAGATGAACGAAACCAAAACGGTTAAGAGTATAAAAAGGCTTTCGAACGTAATTACGATCGAAATAATATGTAAAATTAAAGCGGTATTTATTTTTAGTTGCTTCATTTATTTCCAGAAGGTATTAAAAAAATGGCAGTGATTCATTGTGTTACAGCTTCGTGTTTTTCAATATTCTTCAAAAAACTTTAATTATTGAGCCGAGTGGAATACAGTAGCTTGATAAAATTACAAAATGGAAACGTTGTTGTTCAAACGATTTACAAGTTCGATTTTTCTTGGCAATTTGAAAAATCATGTTTGCTCCGATGCATTTAACACGGAGGCGGTAGATTGGTGTAGAATATAAGTACCGATTGTAAAATGGTGTTTATTTTGCCCTTATTAATGCAGGCTAAACTTGCAGGATCACTTTCAGAAAGTGTATTTTGCAAGGCAAATGCAGTAATTTTATTATCCTGATCTTCCAGGTTTTCAAGCAACGACTCGGATAAACCGATTTCTCCCGACACAATACATTCAATTTCTGTTGTGTCAGTTCCCGTATTAAAACCAATAGCTTTTTTTGCAAAAGTATTGTTTCCTGTAATCTGTAGTGCTCCTGTCAGAAAAAAAATTAAAAGCAGTGCGAATAATGCTCTCAAACCTTAGCTTTTAAAATTACGCAACAAAGTTAGATTCTCTTTTTCAGTTGCAGTACCCTACTGTATTAATAGTGCTGAAAATTGAGGTTTATTTAACTCCGTTTTTGTAAAGATACGTTTTTTAGAAAGTGTAAGTGGAGTATTTTTTTACTTCGCGCGCCAGTTCGCGTGCTTTGCCATCGGTTATCTGGTTCAATCGTTCCCAGAATTTAGGACCGTGATTTTTTATATCGGTATGTACCAATTCGTGCAGCAAAATATAATCGATCAGTTTTACGGGCAGTTTCATCATTTGCAAATTCAGGCTGATATTGTTTTTTGATGAGCAGCTGCCCCAGTTACGGCGGTTATTCCGGATGGTAACTTTACTGTAGCTAAAACCATGTTTTTTTGCCAGATCGGAAATGCGTACCGGAAGCAAACGTTTGGCTTCGTGCCGATAAACAGTTGTTACAATTTCATCGATAAAAGCTATCGATTCTTCATTTTCAAAATCAGAAACCGAAATTATTATGTTATCTCCTTCTCGTTTTGCATCGTTTTTATCGCCCTGAGTGATGCGGATTTTATGCAGTTTTGTTTCAATCTCGGTGCCCGGTTTAATGGTGGTTGAGCGGGCTTTCATCTTTTCCTGCTGCTTTATAACCCACCTTTCGTTTTTCACTACAAACGCCATCGCTTCCTTAGGTGTGATAAAAAAAGGAAAAGAAACCAGCACCGATTTGTCGGGTTTTACGCTAAGTTTAATATTTTTAGATCGCTGGTTCTGAGAAAATGTTACCTTGCCGATGTGTTTTAATTGAACTACTTGGCTTGCCATACGTTATTGTTAAAAATAAAAATCAAAGATATCAATCATGGGAAATAAAAAGATGGAGGTATTCGTAAACCTTACAAAAAAAGATATGGTTGTTTCGGTTGAGGAAAAAATTCTTCCCGGAAGCCTGGTGTTTGAATCATTAAATCCGTTTCCCGGGTATTACCATAATTTACCAACCGATCCGGGTTCGTTGTACATTTACCTGGTGCTTGATCAGCAATATCCGCTTGAGGATGTTTTAAGGGCCACACAAGCCATCGAAAAAAAGTACGATTGGAATTTTGATGCCGGAAAAGCATACATGACGATTGGTTCAACTTTTCTGAATGCCATTCGAATCAAGCATTTACCATCGCTCGATTTATTGGTGAAAATACAGGAAGCGTATGTTGCCCAGGGTATTCAGTTTTTAATGAAGAAGAAGCTGAAAGGGAAACTTGAAGCCAATGTGAAAATTGTTAAGTTTCTTGAGTTGGAAAAACTTGCCGACGGTATCTACCTTAATGTTCAGGATCCTACTTTTGCCTACGTTGAAGTACCTAAGTATTTAGATTCGGAGGAGTTTACAAAAGTATCGATGGATGTGAAATACAACTGGCAGGGGCATGAGTTTGATGCAGCAAGTGCATCATTTTATATTGATGGACTGTTATACGAAGCAGTACGTATATTCTCTGACAAAATGGATGTAGAATATTTGAGCGACATTAAAAAATTATACACAGATAAGATCGATTAGTAACTTGTTTTTAAATATAGAAAAGGTAGCAAGAATTTTGCTGCCTTTTTTTGTGACTGCATTTTAGTACCTTTGGTTAACTTTGTATAAAACTGGAACCATTATGGATAACAGATCCCGATTATTTGTTTTTGGAATACTGGCAATTTTTGCAAGCGTATTGTTTGCCTGTAAAGGGAAGCAGGAAAAAACTGAAGTAAAAACTGAAGTTGTTAGTCGTGGCCCGGTGATAGCATCGTTTAAATGCCAGGCAAGCATTCGTCCGGCCAATATTGTGGCCGTAATCAATCCTTTGCGAAATACGGTTACAGCCGTTTATAAAAAGCCAGGAGATTGGGTAGAAAAAGGAGAGCTTATCATGCAGCTTGACAAAAAACCGCTACAAGATGAAATTGCCACCTTGAATAATCAGATACAGCAGAAGGAAAATGCACTTGAAAAAATAAGGTTAAACGCCCGAAGTATCGCCCTGGATTTAAACCATAGTGAAGATGCAAAAGAGGCTCGTGTTGAGAACATGAAACATTCGCTTGAGCAGCAGGAAAAACTGTTGGAAGCGGGAGGAACATCTCAGGCGCGTGTTGACCAGATAAAACAAAACCTTGCTTTGGCAGAGAGCGATTTAAATAACCAGGCGGAAAAGAATTCGATACGATTGCAGCAGCTCGAAATGGATGAACGCAATCTGGAATTGCAAATTACTTCGTTTAAAAAGAGCCTGAATACGCAACGCAGCATTCTGCAAAAAACTGAAGTTAAAGCACCCGTTTCGGGAACTTTATTGGAGCTTGCCGGTAATGTAGGCGATTATGTTTCGCTCGATCAGGCAATGGTAAAAATTGCAGATGGGAACACTTTTAAAATTGTTGCCACAGCGGGTATAAATAAACTTCATGCAATTCAACCCGGTGGAGAAGCAGAGGTAACTGTAAACAACCAAAAGCTAAAAGGAACAATAGGCCAGGTTTATGTTGAAGACAATTCGGAGTCGGTTTCGTTTGATGTTTTTGTTGCAGAAAAAGATCAGCAAAAACTGGCCGATGCAGAAAATGTAGAGTTGCTGGTGAAAGCAAACGATAAAGAAAACGTGCTTCGAATTCGAAAATTACCGGGAATGGCCCTAACCAAACATTTAGATGTACTTCTACAAAAAGAGACTGAAGTAATCCGTACCGAAATTGTTTTGGGAACCATAGGTAAAGACTACTGTGAAATTATTTCGGGCGTTGAAGAAGGCGATGTAATTCTGGTTGAAGATGCTTCTGAAGAGTTGGCACTGTAATGAATAATTAGTGTTTAACGAATGTCGGGCAATTATCCTTTCTGCCTTATTCGCTCAAGTTTTGCTTCGTCGATAATATTAATAACCGATTTATTCATTTCAATTATTTTTTCATCCTGAAACTCTTTTAAGAGCCGCGTTACACTCTCGCGCGAAGTACCGATTAATGCTGCCAGTTCAACTTTCGTAATATTCAGATTAAAGGGGTTTTCACCGTAAACGTTATATCTAAAATAGAATAAAGTGTTTGCAAGTCTGCCCGGAACCTGCTGTTGTACATTATTTACAAGGCGGTCGTAATAATTCATTTCATCTTCAAAAATGTACGAAATAACCTCGGTTGCAAATTGGCAATTTTTACTAAGAAGCGTACTGAATTTCTCAATGTCGATAAAACATACTTTTGTAGAAGTAAGCGCTGTGGCTGAAATGTAAAACTGCTTGGTTTTATTGTTTAGGTTGTTGATGCCCAGGTAAGCACCAGCTTTTGATATGTTGAGGATGTAGTCTTTTCCTCCGATACCTTTTTTGCTAAGCTTAACAAAACCTTCGCGAACATAAACAATGTGGTTGGCAGGCGATCCTTCTTTAAAAATCAATTCACCTTTTGCAAACTCAGTTTGGAGGCAGCCTTTCTCCAAAACTTCAAGCTCCTGGTGGCTAAGTATAGCTACAACACTTGATTTGATTTGGCAATCTTTACAACTTTCTTGTTTTGCTTGCATTTTTCTTTATTCTAATATTTATGACTAAAATAAACATATGTGCTAAATGTGCACATGTTTAACCGTGATATAAATCACAACACATAGAGTAAAACATGCCTGCAATAAAAGCTAAAAGTCTCATAGGTAAAGCAAAAATGCCACACTGCTTAGCGCACAAAAGTTCATATAAGTTTGTAATTTTACACATAAGACATCGAAACATTTAAATTTATAATATCATGAAAAAAATACTTGTTTTAGCTTGTTACAACTTAGGACTTTGGGGTATGTTAGGATTTTTTGCAACATTGATTTTAGGATTTCTTTCATGTTGTGCTAATTTATCCGAAAATGTATTTTATGGTTTCTTAGCTTTCTTTGCTTTAACCGGCATTGTAGCTTCGGCATTTTGTGTAGCGCGAGGCTGTAAGAAAATTGTAGAATAAGATATTGAGACAAACACTGATAAAAAAAACGCCTTTTTTTAAAGGCGTTTTTTTTGTGCTTAGCAACCGCCAACTTCTTCAACAGCTCCGTGCGACTCAAGTTCAAGATTTTTATCTTGCAATAACGGATAAGTTAATTCCCAGTTTTTCCAACCACCATCAAGAAAGTATACGTTTTCGTAGCCTAACTTTTTCAGTGTTTCGGCAGCCAAAATACTTCTGCTTCCTTTTTTGCAGTAAAGCACAAAAAGTTCTGTTTTTTCAGGATAATAAAATCCGGTGCTTTCCCAAAAGTCTTCGTTGCTAATATTAAACTCCAGGGTTCCACGAGGAATATTCACCGATCCGGGAATATAGCCATGATTGTGCTCGCTGGGTTCTCTCACATCAATCAGGTTAAACATTTCAAAGCTATCAATCTTAGTTTTTAGCTCGTCAACAGTTATTGTTGTAAGATTTTTGCTGGCAGTTTCTACCATTTCATCGGCCGAATTAAACGACTCGGTTTTTTGGCAAGCGCCAAAAAGCAAAATACCAATAAATAGTAGGGCTATTTCTTTCATTTTTTTGTGCGACAAGTGTTGCAATGCTCGTTTCATATCTAATAGGTTTTATTGTTCTTTTTTGTTTTTATTTAACTCTTCCTCTACACTTATTTTTTTCTTCAGAAGTTCCTTCTCGGCCATGCGTTTTCCGGTTGTGTCAATAATAAAACCTTCAACGCCGGTAACCTCTCCATTTACAACCATTGGTGAAATGGTTAGGGTGTGATAGCCAAAGCTTCCATCTTTACAAATGCGTTTTACTTCTCCATGGTTAAGCGTGTTGCCTTTCAGTACTTTCTCAATCGATTTTTCCAACTCGTGGAAGTCTTCTTCCGTGCGGCTAAGCCGATAATGCTTCCCCACAACTTCTTTGGGCGAATTGTATTTGTACAATTGTGCCCAGGCATCGTTTACTTCGGTAAGCAAGCCCTGTTTTGATATGGCAAAGTAGCCAACTCCACTGGCGGCAATTGCGTCTCTAAAACGTTTGTCTTCGGTGAGTGATTTGGCTCCAATATTCTTTTGTGCTTCAATAAGGGCGTCATCCAGTATTTCGCTTTTGTCGTCTTTTGTTTTAAATTGCGATTTGGTTTTTAGTAAGGCAATTTCAATATCGTTAACAAGTCGTTCTTTTACCGTTTCTTCATCCATTTCTTCCCATCCAGTAATCATTGCTTTAATAGATGAAAGAGGTTTGTGCCCGGTTGTTGTTAGGTAAATGTGTGCTATAATGAATGATAGTAAAACAAAGGCCCCAAACGTATGGAAAAATGCTACCAGTTGTAAACTTTCCAATTCGAATCCTTTTATAGGATAGTTGAAATAGAGGTATAAAAAGCCGGAAATTACCTGAACAGGAATTACTAAAATTTTTAGACCTAAATAAATTAAACGTTGTAGCGGATTGAATTTGTTGTATACCAGTTTTTTTGTGGGGTGGGGAGCTCCTTTAAAAATACCAAGTATATAATAATCTATTTGTGCCTTAATAAACGAAGTTGTAGGAATGTATTGTCGCCATTCGCCAACAGCAAAGTGCCAAAAAATAGCAAAGACAATAAGCACAAGAAAGGCCCACGCAGTAAGGTTATGTAATTTTACAGCAGTTTCGTAACCAAATAATGAGAATGTGCTGTGAATTTCGAAACCGGTTACAATTAATATAAGAATGAACAGCGCTTGCGACCAGTGCCAAAATCTCTCAAATATTTTATAGATATATACTTTTTTCATTTTACTGATTTTTTAAATTGTTAGTGTTCCTTTTTGTCTTTCCGGGTGAGTATGCGTAGCGAACCGTGGGCAAATACAAAAAGTAGAATAAAGGCCAGCATTGAAAAGCCGCTGATGTCGAGAAATATATTTTGGTCGCGGCCAGGCAAATAAAAGTCGTCTAAGCCGGCCAGCCTGCTATTGTTTCGCGAGTGGCAGTCTTTACAGTTTAGCGATTGCTCTTTTGGAGCTACCATGTGATTGAGTGGCCAATACATTTCTGTTTCAACAAAATCGTAATTACCACTGTAGGGTAACCCAAGATATTTCATTCCGGCGGCTGCCGATTCGTCCCAGTTAAAATCAACCCAATAGGCACTGTCACCACTTTCAGTCGACCACAGTTTTGGTTGAATTAATGTGTTGTATTCTGTGTCATAAATTTGTTTTCCGCGGTGTACTTTTACCGGCCATATTTTTGAGGGGCTTGTACTTTCCTGGTTGGCTCCCTTATCTTTGTACGATCCGGCAAGTGAGTTCATTTGCACCGGAATTGTATCAATTTTATCAGTAATTAACTGGTGGTTTGCAATTCCGTTAAACCAGTAATACTCCGGAACAACATGGTCGTCGTATACAAACGTTCCTTTTATCGAAAGGTAATTGTGGTTGCCATCAGCATCGCTCTCATGTATTTGGTTTCCGTCATCATCCAGTCGGCCGGCAGTTGACCAATCCCACACCATTTTGGTACTGTTGCCTTTTGCATATGTAGGTATATGGCAAGTTTGGCAGGCTACTCTAATGTTGTGTTCGTTCAGCAATTGATTGGCATGTGGTTCAGCCGTGTGACACTGTTCGCAGGTAGCGCGGTTTTTATTTTCTGATGATAATGCGTACAATTTCCCCGCCATTTGGTGGTTTTCTGTTTTGTGGCAATCCACACAATTCATATCTTCTCCTTCAACATCCATGTGTACATCTATTTTTTTCGATGGCTCAAGCAGTGATATTTCCAGGTCGCCATGTTTTACATTGTTACCACCGCCACCCCAAAAGTGACAAACACCGCAATTCTCGCGCTTCGGTGTTCCTACATGGCGGGCTACATACGAAAGATTAACATGTTTAGCCGGATAGCCCGCCGCTCCTTTTCCTTTTTCGTAGGTGCCGGAGTTATCGTGACAAACCAAACAATCAATGTTCAACGGTTCATCAAAATCGAATTCCTTGTCTTTCCAGCCGTACCCGATATGGCAGCGGGTGCAGGTTGCTTCGCTTCCCGATATGCCTATACAAAAGTTGTTCAGGATGTTCTTTTTCCCGAGTGGTACTTCTCCTTTTCCTTCAAGCAGTTCTGTTCGCTCCCAATTCCAGTGACTGGTCGCCATAATTTCCTCATCGCGCTTGGTGTGGCACGAAATGCAGGCTTCAGTTACCTGGTGAGCATTTTCAAAGTCCTGTTGTAAAATCTCAAAAGAATTATGGTCGGCAATTGAGCTGGTTTTTCTGTCGGCTTTCCAGGTGTAGTTTTTCACATTTAATTTTACACTAACCGAGTCGGCTTCTTCTGCACTCAGATTTGTAAATCCTGACGCCAAAAATAATAGTATTAAAAATGATATAAATTCCATGGTTTAAGTGAATATAAGTTCGATATAAAAGTAGCAGTAGATAGCATATGTTTGTAACAAAAATGTGTGCTTGTCGTTGCATGAATGTTTGATATGAGTCATTAAAAAACTGAACAACATCAGTTTAAAACATGATTCAAAACATATTCATATATCGGAAATCTTTCTATTTTTAGCCACTAATGAAAAATTTATATTCAAATAGTTGTACCGTTTTTAGCCGCCGCGAATGTTGTTTTGATAAGTTAACAGAAGAGGAGAAGAAGATAATTGACGAAAACAAGATTGTTTTAACGTACAAAAAAGGCGAGAATATATGCAAACAAGGAGCATTTGCATCGCATATTGTATTTTTAAAAAATGGTTTGGCGAAGGTTTATCTTGAAGGAAAACCAAAAAATCTGATTTTAAAGATCACTCCACCAGGAAACCTGATAGGACTACCTTGTATTCATGATGGGAATAACACTTTTTTGTATTCGGCAACCTCTTATATTGATTCGGAAGTTGAATTGATAGATATTGAGTTATTCAAAAAAATGATTCTCAGCAATGCTGAATTTGCTTTTCAGATTATAAATATTTTAAACGAGAATACGGTGCAGACCTATGGTCGTTTTTATTGTTTTACCAATAAACAAATGCACGGGCGAATGGCTGATGTATTGTTATGTCTGTCGCAACGAATTTTTAAAACCGATGCATTTAACCTTCCCCTTTCCCGTTCTGATTTGGCAGAGTTAACCGGGATGTCAACGGAAAGTGTTATTCGTGTTATGAAAGACTTTAAAGACGACAAGTTGATAGAGTTTGAAGGGAAAGATGTTGAATTACTTGATATTGAAAAATTGGTTAAAATTAGTCAGTTAGGATAAATTGTTTTGCTAGCTCGACTAATTTTTCTTTTTAAATTTTTTGATGGAAATTTATTTCGAGTAGTACCTACATTCAAGAAATAAGAAATCTGAAGAAAAGGCGATAGATACTTTTCCTCAGATTTCTTATTTATGGTCTGGAAATTTTTTAATCTAGGTAAAACCCCAGTTATTTTATCAATCCTCTGTCTTTGTACTTTTGAATAAAATACTGATCCAACTCTTTCGAGTCTTTATACTGCGCACGCAATTCCTGTAATTGTTTCGTCAATGTAATAACCACATCGGCATACGCCGGATCATCGTAGACATTATTCAATTCCAGCGGATCTTTTTTACGGTCATACAATTCCCATTCGTCAATATCGTAATAGAAATGTGCCAGTTTAAAATCGGTGGTAACAATTCCGTAATGGCGTTTTACCATGTGGAAACCGGGATATTCGTAATAATGGTAATAAACCGCATCGCGGGTCCAGGCGGCAGTGTCGCCAACCAAAAGCGGCATCAGGCTTTCGCCCTGCATATCCGATGGTGCTTCAATTCCGGCAGCTTCAAGAAAAGTTTGTGCAAAATCGAGGTTTTGCACCATTTCATCTGAAACCGATCCCGGAGCAATTTTCCCCGGCCATTTCACCAAAAGTGGTGTTTTAAACGATTCGTTGTAGATAAAACGTTTGTCGAACCAGCCGTGTTCGCCCAGGTAAAATCCCTGATCAGACGTGTATACTACAATGGTATTTTCGTCCAGCCCCTGTTCTTTTAAATGGTCGAGAAGCCGGCCAACATTCTCGTCAACAGCGGCAATACATCCGAGGTAATCCTGCATGTATCGCTGGTATTTCCAACGCATAAAAGCCGTGTCGTTCATCGTTGGGTACAGCTCTGCAAACTCTTCGTTTATCGGTCCGTAAACGGCATCCCACTTTGCTTTTTGCTCGTCGGTAAAACGGGCGTATTTACTTTTAAAAACATTAAATCCCCATTCCGACATTTCCTCAACACCCAACTCTTTTGCCAGCTCCGGATAGATTTTGTTGTCCGCCGAAACGGTCATGTGTTTTAGCAGGTTCATTTCAGCTTCCTTTGCGGCTGTTCCCCGGCCTTTGTAATCATCAAATAGAGTTTCGGGTTCAGGGAAAGTTTTTTGGGTAAACTCCTTATAGTGTCTTTCTGCCGGGTACCATTCACGATGAGGTGCTTTGTGCAGGTACATCATCAAAAAAGGCTCATCGTCTTTTCTGCGGTTATCCATCCAGTCGATAGCGAGGTCGGTAATTACATCGGTTACATAGCCCTGAATGGTTGTATCGCCGTTGTTGGTAATAAAATCGGGATTGTAATAATCGCCCTGCCCGGGAAGGATTTTAAACTCATCAAAACCTTTTGGATTATTCCCGAAATGCAGCTTGCCGAACATGGCTGTTTGATAACCGGCATCGTGCAACAACTGCGGAAAGGTAACATTCGTGGTATCGAATGGAAAGTTATTATCGATCTTTCCGTGGATGTGGGTGTGTTTTCCGGTAAGAATTGTCGCCCGCGACGGAGCGCAAATTGAGTTGGAAACACAGGCATTGGTAAACAACATTCCTTCTTCTGCAATACGATCGATATTTGGCGTCTGGATCAATTTGTCGTCGTAGGCACTAATAGCCTGATACGCATGATCGTCGCTCATGATAAAAATAATGTTTGGGCGCTGCGGTTCACTTTCTTTTTGCGAACAAGCTCCCAAAAGCAGAGCAGATGCAAAAAAAGCTAGTACAAATAAACTTCTCATTTTAGTTGGTTTAGGTTCTTATTTCAAAGTAAATTTTGTTGCCAGCGAGGCGTTTGAATCACCTCCTACATAAATCTCAAATTCACCGGGTTCTGCATAAAACGAGAGATCGGCATGATAAAAAGCGAGATCGTCGTTTGTAATGGTGAATTCCACCGTTTTAGTTTCGCCTTTGGGAATAAAAATTTTTTCGAATCCTTTGAGCAAACGCAGTGGCGGTGTAATACTGGCCACCATATCGCGGATATACAATTGCACCACTTCTTCACCATCAAAATCTCCTGTGTTACTTACTTCCACAGAAACCTTCAATTCCTCGTTGTTGGTGATTGTTGCTTTGTCAACACTTAAGTTTTTAAACTCAAACGATGTATAACTTAGTCCATAACCAAACGGGAAAAGCGGTGAATTTGGCGCATCCAGATAGTTCGATTTAAACTTCTGGAAAGTATCGCCATTCTGCGGGCGACCGGTATTGCGCACACTGTAATAAATCGGTACTTGTCCAACATTTACCGGGAAAGTCGCGGTTAGTTTTCCGGATGGATTGTAGTCGCCATACAATACGTCGGGCAGTGCATTTCCGCCTTCAACACCGGCGTGCCACATTTGCACAAAAGCATCAGCCAGTTCCACTTCTTCGTCAATTTCCATCGGTCGACCGCTCATATTTACCACAACGAGTGGTTTCCCGGCTTTTGCCAATTCCTTCAACAATTTCTTTTGGCTTGGAGGCAAGGTAATATCCGTCCGGCTCGATGATTCTCCTGTCATTTCAGTTGCTTCTCCAACAACTGCTACAATCACATCTGCTTTTCGCGAAACAGAAACAGCTTCGCGCAACATCGTTTCGGGCGTTCGCTTGTCGATGAAGATTTTCGGGCCAAATACATTTACTTTTTTGGCAAACTCCGGATCATCAGAAATATTCGCTCCTTTTGCATGTATGATATTTACATCGTCGCCAACAACATTCTGAAATCCTTCTAAAACAGTAACAGCAAAGTTAAAATCTCCTGTTGGCGCCCAAGTGCCGAGCATATTGCTGCGGCTGTCAACCAGCGGACCTACCAATGCAACAGTTCCCGACTTTTTCAGTGGTAACAATTGATTCTCATTTTTCAATAAAACCATAGATCGCGCAGCAGCTTGTCGCGCTACCTGGCGATGTTCTGACGTCAAAATATCATTTTCAGGACGTGAGTTGTCAAAATAACGATACGGATCTTCAAAAAGCCCCAGTTTGTATTTTGCTTCCAGAATTCGGCGGCAAGCTTTGTTTATGTCTTCCTCTGTTACTTTTCCTTCTTCCAGCGATTTTTCCAGTGTGGTCAGAAATCCTTCTCCTACCATATCCATATCCAGACCGGCTTTTAAAGATAATGCTGAAACCTCCTGTAAATCGCCCAAACCATGAGCGATCATTTCGTTTACTGAGGTGTAATCGGAAACCACAAAACCATCAAATTCCCACATATCGCGCAAAACGGTGGTAAGTAACCACTTGTTTCCACTGGCCGGCACGCCGTCAACATCGTTAAACGACGACATTACACAACCAACTCCAGCGTCAATCGCTGCTTTATACGGAGGGAAATATTCATTGAACATTCTCAGGTGGCTCATATCAACCGAGTTGTAATCTCGGCCGGCTTCTGCAGCTCCGTACAAGGCAAAATGTTTTACAGTTGCCATCATTGTTGTTGTTGCTGTCAGATCGTTTTGCTGGTAGCCATGTACCATCGCTTTTGCGATTTCGGAACCTAAATACGGATCTTCACCGGCTCCTTCAGAAATACGCCCCCAACGTGGGTCGCGCGATACGTCAACCATTGGCGAGAAGTTCCAGAAAATACCGTCGGCAGTTGCTTCTTTGGCTGCTATTTGTGCGGTTTTTTCTATCAGTTCCATATCCCATGTACTGGCTAATCCAAGAGGCAGCGGGAATGTGGTTTTGTAACCGTGAATAACATCCGAACCAAAGATCATCGGAATTCCCAGGCGGCTTTCTTCAACAGCCAGTTGCTGTGCTTGTCTCGTTTTCTCCGGTCCGTAAACACCAAAAATACCGCCTACTTTTCCGGTTTTTATTTTCTCTTCCACACCGGTACTTACTACCGAACCTGTTGGAATTCCACCTCCCGGCGTGATCAGGTTCAACTGACCAATTTTTTCCTGGACGGTCATTTTTGCCATTAGGTCGGAAACGAAAACATCCATTTCAGAATCACCTGAATTGCTCGTTGGTGTTCCACATCCGGCAAATAAAAATAGTGCTGCAATAAAAAATAAAAAGCGTGACATATCTAAAGTATTTAAAAGTTTCTAATCAATTCTAATCGGCTCCGTTTGTTCCGAAATCCCGTTTTCGTTAAATGCTTCAATCGAGAAATAGTAGGGAGTATCACGATCGAGACAGCGCATAAAATGTTCGTTTGTATCGTAAAGTTGCCATGATTGGTAGAGTTTGTCCGGTGCAATTCCCCAGCGGATATTGTATCCCTGTGCTCCTTTTACAGGTTTCCACGCGAAAGAAATATCACGGCGGTCGTCCTGACGTGTAATTTCAAAATCTTTTACTTCGGCAGGTTTTTTACCCAGTCCCAAACCAAATACCCGAAGCTCGCTCATGGCAAAATTATTTCCCGGAACTTCGATGTTTTTATAGCGAACAAATTTTGCTTCCACCGGCTGATTCAGCACGATGTATGCGTTAGGCGAATCTTTAAAACTGTTACTTCGGTCAACCGCCGTTTGCCAGTTATTTCCGTCTGCTGAAACTTCGATGATGAATCGATGTCGTAATCCTTCGGTGCGGGTATAAATGCCCGATTCATAATCGTGAAAATTCAGTTGAAAAGCATAAATATTTCCGGGATTTTGCATTTCGATAGTTATCCATTGTTTATCGTCGTTGTCTTCGGCGACCCAAAATGTTTTCGGGTTTTCATCGGTCAACACATTGGCAATAATTTCGCCTTTGTCGTTTTTTTCAAGTGGTAATTCGTGTACCTCCACCTCATCGTTATTCGAGGTAAATTTCATGATCTGTTTTAAGGACGAGGATACAGTAACCTCTCCTTTGTACGACAACAACATCCAGCCACAGTGCTCGCCTGCTTTTGTCTGATGATCGGGGCCAAAACGCGGATAATCGCCATAGGCTGTGTTCGAATGCATCA
The DNA here is from genome assembly GCF_963676815.1 of uncultured Draconibacterium sp. Lineage (NCBI taxonomy): Bacteria > Pseudomonadati > Bacteroidota > Bacteroidia > Marinilabiliales > Prolixibacteraceae > Draconibacterium > uncultured Draconibacterium sp. The sequence goes on along the minus strand of NZ_OY781365.1, from coordinate 1,290,455 downwards.
ATCCTTCGTCATCAAAATAAGTAGGAAACATGCACAGGCGGCGCTCCCATTGCGCATTCGATGCCAATGCCATGGTAGCAAAATGCCAGTACTGTCCGTTGGTTTGTTTTACTGTAATTCCGTGCCCGGCACCATTGGTAAAACCGCCCGGTTTAAAACTCATCGGGTTGTTTTTCATATAAGTGAATGGACCAAGCGGAGATTCACCAATATAAACGCCATCGGCATAAACATTAAATTGTGTGCCCGGCGCTGCATATTGCAGGTAATATTTACCATCGTGTTTCGTCATCGAGGCACCTTCCATATAACCTTCTTTTAAGGTTGGATGAAAGTTATTTTCTCCAAAACGTTCCCAGCCGTGCTCGTCTTCCATCAGGTTTATCAGCTCTTTTGTTACCCCCGTTTCCAAGAAACGATCATCTTTATTCAGCATTTTAACGCGTATAGGGTGCACATTAGATGAGCCCCAGTATAAATAAGTTTTGCCGTCGTCATCGATAAAAAGTTCAGAATCCTGGATGTTATTTGAGATCGATGGGGTAGGCGTCCACTTGCCTATTTTTGGATCGTCGGTGTAAAGAATACTTCCGTAACCCGCGGGATCGCCGGCAAAATACACCAGCGAATCTTTGTAGTTAAAAGCGGTAGGTGCGTTGCATCCTTCGAAAAACCACTGCTGAGGTTTAATAAAATCCCAGTGCACCAAATCGGTAGAGTGCCAGTATCCAAACGAGCGGGTAACAAACATGTAGTATTCACCACGAAACTCGATAACCGCCGGATCGGCACCCGAACGATACGAAATATTTCGGGCCGAATTGTACACCATGTAAGTGTAATCAATATCGAGTGGATTGCAATAGGTCTGCGGAACAATTTCCTGTGACGTGCTTTCAATGGCAAATCCAAACAGGAGAAAAACCGGCAAGAGAACCTTTGCAAGAATATGGCTTGTTTTATTCATTTTTATGTTGTTTTCAATTCGCTAAATGCTATTGTTTTTCATAACCGTTGCTCATGTCTGCATCTGAAATTGGTAATTCAGAACTTGGGCGATTGAGGTAAAAATAGGCGGTTGTAACCACCTCATCCTGACGATAAAAGTTCGTCCAGCCATCGGGCAGTTTGGGATCATCTAATTCCGGCACAGGATCCATTTCCAATAGTTTTAGCAAATTTCCACCTCCGGTATCAATTGTTACAGGAATCAGTGAAGCCCCATTATCTTGTAACTCCAGCACTTTTTCTTTTTGCCACCCTCCAATTTGCTGTATGGTAACTTTTATATCTTCGTAAAAGTAAATGGGATCGGGAATGTGATAACGGTAAATTATAAACCGTTTGGTTTGTTTACTGGCCTCAAGCGAGCCCTGATAACGATTGTAATATTCGCCTTGTCCGTAGGCTCCGCCAATATAATCTTCGGCGCCGGTTCCCACCAATGTCGGGAATTCGCCGTCTCCATCGAGGTATATTTTTACTTCTCCTTCGCCCCACCAGGTGTCCTCGTAAATTGGGTCGGTTTTTACGCCCATATTCACTCCTAGGTATCGGCCTTTCCCACTGATTTTTGGTAAAATTTCGTGGTCTTCAGTCAGTACTGTCTTTTTTGCGTAGTTAAAGAAAGTATGAAAATAGAGAATGTCTTCTTGTGCTGTTTCTTTGCTTAACAGATTAATATCGTAGAATAACGCATCAACATTTTTATCCGAATGATTGGTAAGCGTAATTTTTGCACCGGTTTTAAAGGGCATTGGAATAATGCAGTTGAAGGAACGTCCTTCTGGATCGGAAAAAAGTGCATTTTCGAAAGGCATTTTTTTACCGAAAGCAACTCCGAAAAAGTCGCCAAGTGGTGCTGCAACGGCAGGTTTTTCTGCACCGTCCCAATACATTTTAATCCAAAGCGATTGTAACATTTCAGGACTTCTGTCGCTAAGCGTTAACCAAATTCGGTTCACAATTCCAGCCCCGTCAACTTGCAGCAAAGTAACCGTCTTTCCGGCTTCAATTTTGTTAAAAGCATGACCTTTGGCATCGCGGTTTTCCTGGGCTCCTTTTCCTTTTTCAGCTCCCGGATTTTCAAAACTCGACCAGCGGGAATGTGTCCCTTCCGGCATCGTATATAATTCCTGAGCTTCAACAACTGCTGTTAGAAGGATCAGCAAAAATCCAAGTGCAAAGATTTTTCGGATGGGTACAAAAAATTGGTTTACAAGTTTTTTCATTTGACTAGCCTTTAGTTTATTTCAGCCGGGTAATTCAACCCGGTTTTACTGGTCAGAAGTAAATCCTAATTTGTCCAATCCTTCCTTCACATCCTCGTTTCGCATAAATAAGTCCCATAAAAGTCCGCTTCGGTAATTTTCTATCATCACCGGAATTGGTCCCTGATCAATGGCTAGATAACGTGGTAAATACCAGTTTTCAGTTTGGCTGTAAGCATCGTACGGACCGTATTCTCCAACCAGCGAATCGGCTTCCAAATACAGGTATTTCAAAAAGTTCATCGACTGTTCCGGTGTATATGGAAACGACGAAAGCGCCGCTGTTGGCGAGATAACGCCTAAATCCATATTGCCCGGGCGGTGACCTGCATAACCACGCATGGAATAACTTGAAGTAAATCCCCACTGATTTTCACCGTAACCTTTGTAATCTTTTGGATTATCCAAAGCATAACGGTAATGAATTGTAGCATGATTTACATTCAGTTTCCAGTAGTCGGCATACTTATCTTTTAAACCTTTAGGATTCAGACCAAGGTACGAATAATGTGCCCAAAAAAGTGGTCCGATCGGATCATCGTTGTGCTCATAGAAATTTAGTACGGTACTTAATCCGTAATAAACGGTATCTTTTGCAATGTCTCCGTTGAGCGCCCAGCCTTTGTCGTAAACGGCTGCATCAATTGAATGCGTTGGCGATGAAGCTGCCAGAACATACATAATCAGGCACTCGTTGTATCCTCCAACCGGAAAATTCATATCCCAGCCGTAATTGGGCGACCAATGCCAGTACAAAACATCTTTTCCTTGGGTGTACCAGTCCCATTCAACGGTTTCCCACAATTGCTGAATATCGGCAACCAGCTGCTGCTCCGCTTCATTTCCGCCTTTGTAGTATTCGGCAACCGCCAGTAATCCCTGGATCATAAAAGCAGTTTCCACCAAATCGCCGCCATCATCTTTCTTACTGAATGGCTTTACTTTCCCGGTTGGCCCGTCAAGCCAGTGTGGCCACGCACCATGGAAACGATCGGCTTTTCCGAGATAATCAACAATTTGCTGAAAACGTTCCAGCGCCTGCTCACGCGTGATAAATCCGCGTTCGATACCCACAAGAATGGCCATGACGCCAAATCCAGAGCCGCCAAGTGTAACGGTATTCTGATCGTTTTGCGGATACACATTATCCATATGAATGCGCTCGCGTGCCATTCCTGAAACCGGTTCTGCACCGTCCCAGAAATACTGAAAAGTTTGGTATTGGACCAAATCCATTAACGAATCCTCAAGTGATATCTCGGCTTCCTGCATCTTCTCAACTGATTTTTTGCTTCCGGTTTGACATGCCGAAAAACCCATTGTAAAGACCAGTGCAATCAGTAATATTGGAAATATATTTTTTTTCATCTGTTAATACGTAAAATCAAGTTTTGCTAATCCGGATTGTACTTCGGGGCACGACATAAACAGATCCCAAAGCAGGTTGGTCCGGTAATTTTCAATCATCACTACAATCGGCCCCTGATCGATGGCAAGGTAGGAGTCAGCCACCCAGCCGTTGGTAAAATCAAAAGCGTCGTAGAATCCATATTCTCCCCACAATTTATCTCCAAGTGTATAGTAGAAATAGCGCAATGCTTCCATCGATTCCTCAGGGGTGTAAGGCATCGACGACAGCGCTGCAGTAGGTGTAAGAACGCCACGGTCGTTGTTTGGTGAATGTGCCGAGTAACCTGAGTAACCATCGCTGGCGGTAAGTCCCCAGCACTCATCGGAATACGCTACATAATTCTGAGGATTATCAGCGCAGTAAGCCTGATTTATTTTTGAGTGCGTTACATTTTGCTCCCAGTAATTGGCATACTGATCGGAAAGATTTCGCGGATCGAGCCCCAAAAACGAATAGTGCGAGAAGAACAATGGACCGCCCATATCAGTGCGCAAAGGTAAAGTGTAGCCGTAGAAGGAATTGTTACCTGTGTTTACCATGTCTCCATCACGCGCCCAGCCTTTGGAGTACACGTCTTTGTTGATGGTGTGTGTTGGCGACGAAGCTGCTAAAACGTAAATGATAAGTGCTTCATTCCAACCTCTTATTTTCATATTCATTGCCCAATCGTTATTGGGCGACCAGTGCCAGTACAACACATCTTGCCCGCCTTGTGTGTACCAATCCCATTCAATGGTTTCCCAAAGGGTGTTGATCTTATCCTTCAACGAAGATTCCTGCGAATTACCTGAATTCAGGTACTGCCTTACTGTTAGTAATCCTTGCATCATAAAGGCGGTTTCAACCAGATCGGCGCCATCGTCGTTCGAGCTAAACGGAATGGTCTGTCCGGTTTCGCCGTTCATCCAATGTGGCCAAACACCGTGAAAACGATCAGCATCGGTTAAAAAATCAACAATGGTTTCCAGTCTGTCGATTCCTTGCTGACGTGTAATAAATCCGCGTTCAATACCGACTAGTATCGACATTACACCAAAACCCGATCCGCCAATTGTAACGGTATTTGCAGAAGTATTTCTTTCGCGTGCCAATCCGCTTACCGGATGCGCGAAATCCCAGAAATATTTGAATGTTTGTTGCTGAACCAGCGTTAATAATTCTTCGTCGGTAATCTGTGGAAATTTCGGAGTAGTATCGGCTTGTGCGTAAAAGTTGAGCTCCAGCCCGACGAAAGGACGACCAATACGATTTTCAATGTCGGATGAAATGGAAAAAACATTTTTGCTAAAGCCCTCGAGTTCCTGCGAAATTTCAACCGAAATTGTTCTTTCGTCAACCTGGTTGAGCGTTGAAGCAAGCGAAGCTCCATTGCTGGAATAAGATGAATAAAGGGAAATATCGTTTTTCGAAACCGGAGAATCAAATTGTAAACTTATTACCGGCTTACGGTTAATGTTTGTAATTCGGGTGAGCGGATTGTAAGCCACCTCATCAATTTGCACATTTTCCAAAGCCAATGGTGTTATAAGTGTTGAAAATGCATACGATTGTCCCGTAAAGGATTCTACATTGGCTCCTTTCAAATCGGATGAAATTGTTAAGGTATACGATGCATTTTCTTCCAGATCCTGATGATCGATTTTTACCAACTGATTACTGTTGAAATACGAAAATGTCAATTCCAGCGGATTGCTATCTGCATCGAATAATTTAATGCTCGATTCGGCAGAAACTGTATTTACAGCGGTATTAAAACGGATTTCGATTGTTTCGTCTATGGCAATACCGGTGTTTTCGCCGCTTGCAGTAAGAGCTGTTTCGCCAATGTAAGCGTAAGTAATTGTCACATTTTCAGTTGGAGTTTCCTCTTCGGGCTCATCCTTACTACAGGAAACGATCATTCCTGTTATACAAAAAAGCAATAATAAATTATGGAATATACGCATCAGAATCAGCAGATAAGAGTTTTGAAAATTAAAGAAAAAGTTTGAATTGACCCACCGAAGATTACGGCGGGCCAATTCTTAAAACTACCTTATAGTGCTCTATAAACCGTCTTGCATCATTAAAGCAACCTCGTCAGCCGAAAGTGCTTTTTTGAACAAATAAAGTTCGTCCATCATACTCTCGTCCGAGTTGTGGTTCCAGCCGTTAAAACGTGGTGCTCCCGACATAATCGAAAGAAGGTCGCAGTCTGTCCAGTCAATTCCTGCGAAATCGCCTTGTTTAACTTCTACACCATCAATGTAAACGCGTGCTTCGGTACCCGAAATGGCAAATGCCATGTGTACCCAGTTGCCTGTTGTTGGATCAACATCGGCAGCTGTTCCTCCATCAAACCACGAATCTGCAGTTCCATTACCGGCGTTCAGTTTAAAGCGTTGCATTCCACTGGCATTTTCGCGGAAGAAACGGAAACCACTTGTTCTGTCGTTTTGCGCATCAGGATTGGCCGAATCTTCCGGTCCCATAACCAAAATACCTGCCCTGTCCGGAGTGGCATTTATATTCAACCAGAAACTTGCACTGAATTCTTCTCCCTGAATATCAACATCAGAAGTAGAGAACGTCAGGTACGAATCAGCTGCTCCCTCGTATGCATCGCCGTCAACTCCGCTTCCGTAATTCAAGGCCGGATTACCAACAACAGTTGCATCGGCGCTGCTTATTGCTTCTTTAAAATCGCCGTTAAAATCCATGTAGAAAGAGGCTTGCTCTTTTAACATGATGGTGTGAATTTCGTCCTGGGTAAGTGCAGTATTAAAAATACGCAACTCATCCATCAAACTTCCGTCAGAAAGGTGATTCCAACCTGTCCAGTTTGGAGCACCCGACATAATTGATATAACATTACAATCTGTCCAGTCAATTCCACTGAATTCACCTTCTTTCACCAGCTCGCCATTAATATAAACCTCTGCACTTGTTTCAGATATACTAAAAGCAAAGTGTGTCCACTCGCCTGTATTTGGCTCAACATCGGCAGCAGCGCCACCATCAAACCAGCTGTCTGCAGTTCCGTTACCGGCATTCAGTTTAAAACGTTGCATACCGCTTGCATTTTCGCGGAAGAAACGGAAACCTTTTGTGCGGTCGTTGTCATTGTCAGCCGGAGGCGACACAACCAAAATACCTGCTCTGTCCATGCTGGCATCAACTTTCAGCCAGAAACTTGCACTAACCTCGGTTGCTCCCTGAAGTATTGCTGTTGGGAAGGTGAGGTACGAATCGGCTGCACCGCTGTATGCAGTACCGCCTTGAATACCGTCGGCAAATCCCGGACTTCCAACAGATGTTGCCAGTTGCAGGCTGTTCATTTCGCGGAATTCGTTATTAAATGGCATATAGAAAACTTCGCCTTCGTATTGCGGCACGTATGGTGGCGACTTGGCAAAGTTTACGGTTGCAGTTGTCGATTTTCCGTCAAGGTCGGTAGCTGTAACACTTAACACGTGCGAACCGGTGGTTACATTGTCGTAAGTGTAGGTTCTCATCGCTACACGATAATCCATAAATTCGGAGTAGCTGGCAATTTCAGCACCATCGATATTTACCGAAATAGATCCGATTTCAATGTCGTCCCTTACTTCAAAATCAATATCAACCGATGCAATTGCAGCGTTTGTCTGAATTTCATAACCTTCGGGCGGGAAGTTAATGGTTACCTGAGGAGCCGTTTCGTCTGCTCCCGGATCTACAGCCGATATTCCATCGATGTAGTTTTGATCGCATGCATTGAAAGCAAAAAGTATCAATGCAAGTATAAATAATTTATTATAAGTCTTCATGTTTTTTCGTTTTTATTGAATTCCTTCTTCCAGTTGTGGTAATTCAGCTACCTGATCGGCCGGGAATGGCAGATAGGCTTTGTCCATAGTGAAAGTTTTACCTTCATGCGAGAGCTCATTGACACTTTTAGTACGAATCATGTCGTAGTAACGAGTACCCCATTCCATTGCCAGTTCAGCAAATTTTTCGTCGAGTACATCCTGTGTGGTAACACCCGATAGATTGGTTAATCCGGCGCGTGCACGAACCATATTAACGGCATCGTCGGCGCTCATTGAGCCGGCGCTTGCACCGCGGGTAACTGCTTCTGCATACATTAGCAACATCTCGGCATAGCGAATAACAATAAAGTTTTTGTTGCTACCCAGCGATGTTCTTCCCGGAATCAATTCAGTAGAAGGTTGAATGTGTTTCCCACTGGCAAAGTTCAAACGGGCGTTGTTGTTAAAAATGTCGCCTTCGCGGTTGGTGTTATCAATCCACTCAGGAAGTGTACCATAATCGTTTTGCAACTCGGTGATACCATCAGGAGTAAAAATCACACTTGTTTCCAGACGAACACTTTCTCCCCTGTCGAGCATGAATTCAATATATTTCATAGTAGGCTCGTAAAATCCCCAACCAGCTCCGGCTCCGGTAACAACGGGTGTCCATCCGCCAATGCCAAACGGAGCAAATAAGAAACCAAAACGGTCGCCTTCTCCCTGGTTGAAATCGGAATATTGAAATTCCATAATGTTTTCATCGTCTAATTTACCAGCTACTTTAAAAAGGTGGTAGTAATCGTCGGACAACTGAAACTCGCCAGAGTTAATAATTTGCGAAGTTGCACTAACCACACCCTGGTAGTCTTCCATTTCCTGGTAAGCCAAAGCCTGAATAGCGTAGGCAGTATAAGTCGTCATTCCTCCCGGAATATCTGTACGTTTGTTTGGATGTACATCAGGAAGGTTCGGAATTGCATCGGTCATTTCGCTTACAATGTATTGCATTACCTGCTCTTTATTGCTAAGAGGCGTATTCTGAATATTATCCAGTGCATCGATTACAATGCAACCTCCAAAAGTACGTGCAATGTTCAGGTATAAATACGCACGCATAACTTTACACTCTGCGATGTACTGATCGGCCAATGCATTGTTTCCGCTTGCTTCGCGATACTTATTAATCTCATCGATAGCAGTAAAAATATTTACAATATCGTTGTAGTGATTTTGCCACACTGAATTGGTATTCCAGTGACTGGCCATGTAAGTAAAATTATCCTGCTCCTGCATCGGAACCTGGTCGCCTGCAGCGTTTACATCATCGCCACGAATACCCAATGTTAATGGTTCTTCCCACTGACGGGTATAAAAGCCATAGTAAGCTCCCATTAAAGGCAAAACCATGTCTTCTGCAATAGTATAATCCACATCGCTGGTAAACGATTCGTTTTCAAAAGGTTCGTCCAGTTTGTCGGTGCACCCGATAACGGACACCAATAACAGCCCGCTTAAAAGTACGGGTGTAAAATATTTTATAAATAGTTTCTTCTTCATGTCTTAAAGTGTTTAGAATTTGAGATTTACACCAATTGTATAAACGGCAGGTACCGGGTAAAACTGGCGGTCGATACCGTTTGCTATTTCAGGATTAAATCCGTTGTATTTAAATACTGTAAGCGGCTTTTCGGCAGTTACAAAAATTCGGGCGTCGGGCATTCCTGCACCAATTAATTTTTCGCCGTCAATATTGTAAGCCAGCTGTATGTTCTGAATGCGGAAGAAGTTTCCGTCTTCCACCAGGTAATCGCTGAAGTTTTGGTTCCAACCACGACGCAATGCTGAAGCCGATGGGTATTTATTCGATGTTCCTTCTCCGGTCCATAATCCGTTTGCAAGGTCAGCATCAATGTTGGTATCGTTTGTCCAGATGATTTCACCGCGTTTACGGTTCAGAATTTTATTTCCGGTTTGACCCATAATATTCATCGAGAATTCAAAGTCTTTGTAGTTCAGTCCGATGAATCCACCATACGAGAACGTTGGAATGTACGAACCAAGGAAAACTTTATCGTTATCATCAATTACATCGTCGTTGTTTTGATCAACATATCTGAAATCTCCGGGAACCAGTGAATTGTCTACTGCAACCGGATCGGCACTAATTTCAGCTTCGTTTTGGTAAATTCCGGCCACTTCGTAACCATAGAACGAAAGCAGTGGTTCGCCAACCTGAGAACGTTGTCTGAACTCGGCCGAACCTCCGTTAATGTAGGATTGTCCGTAAAGGTCGCGCACTTCGTTTTTAAGTGTCGAGATATTACCTCCAACGGTGTAACTAAGATTGCTGTTTATTTCGTTTCTCCAGGTAACTGCAAGTTCGAGACCCGAGTTACGGATTGTTCCAACATTACGCAAAACGCTTCCCGATTGTAGTTTTAAACTTACCGGAATGGCAGCATCTTCGGTGTCGCGAATAAAATAATCTGCGTCAATGCTCAAGCGGTTATCCAAAAATTCGGCATTCAATCCAAAGTTTGTTCCGGTAACGGTTTCCCAACCTAAATAACCAAATGTACTTGTTGTGGTGGTTCCGTCAACCTGCATGTCGTCGATAGCCAAATAAACCGGGTTGGTTGTATTTGCTCCGTCCTGGCGGGCAATTTTGTCGTTACCCAGTTTTCCCCAGCCACCTCTTAATTTCAGGTAGTCAATAAAACCAACATTTTCCATAAAGCCCTCTTCGGTAACAACCCAACCTAAACCAAAGGCAGGGAAAGTTCCCCATTTTTCCTGGTACTTTTGTGTTCCTTCCTGGCGGATAGTGAAATAGGCAATGTATTTATTGTTGTAGTTGTACGAAAGACGTCCGAAATACGAAACACCATAGAGGCGTTCTCCGTTATCGCCCACTTGTTTTGATGATTCTGATTGCGACTGGCTGATGTACCAGGCATTTTCATTTAATGGAATATCTTCTGCCGAACCACCCAGGTAATCGTACCACTCATCGCGATATGACATACCGGCCATTGCCGAAATGTTGTGGTCGCCAAAACTGTTGGTATACGTTAAGGTATTATCGAAAAAGTGATTAACGTTTGTGGTTCGTGATGAAGAAATAGTTGATAAAGTTCTTCGTGTAGAGTTGGTAATGTAATAAGGCATTCCAACACTACGTGCTTTCAAAAACATCATCGACGAGTTGTACGAACTTTTAAATTTCAGCATATTTGGTAGCAGCTCAACTTCGGCATAAATACCGGCCAGTACTTTTCTTATATCCTGACGAGATTCGTTAAAAGCAAGACTCAAAAACGGGTTTTGCGAACCACGGTAGTCTAACAGCTGTGCACTCGAGTAGTTGCTTGGATAGTCAATTCCTTGTGCTACAAGATCATCATAGTTTTGTTGGTCGTAAACGGGTAGCACGGGCACTGCATGGTAGGCGCTAAACCAAGCCGCATCGCTTGCAATGTATCGTGTTCCGTTACTTACATTAAAATTAACTCCGGTTTTTAACCAGTTGTTTGCCTGGTGATCGATGGATGCTCGAATATTCATTCGTTTATACGAATCTTCTGCTTCCAGCAATCCTTCCTGGTCGTAGTAATTTACGCCCATTGAATACGATGTTTTATCGTAACCACCCAAAACCGAAACCGAGTGGTTTTGCTGTGTAGCATGCGACTTCATAATCTCGGCATACCAGTCGGTGTTAACGTTTGGTACGTTCGGGTTAACGCGGCTACGACCGTAACGCTGCATTGCATTTTCGATAAAACTGATATCTGCTTCCGACCCTGTTTGGTAAACGTAATCAACAAATTGTTCGGCGTTGGCCATTTGCATTACGTTTTGCGGAACCTGAATACCATAATATCCTTCGTAAGTAATACTGGTTTTTGTGTTTAACGAACCTTTTTTGGTGGTAATAAGTACCACTCCGTTCGCTGCCCGAACACCGTAGATTGCCGATGCCGATGCATCTTTTAAAACCGATAAGGTTTCAATATCCGACGGGTTAAGAAAATCGATGTTATCGAAATACATTCCGTCAACAACATAAAGTGGTGATGAATTACTGCTGCTTGGAAATGATCCGATACCACGGATACGAACTGTTGGCTGTCCACCCGGTGCTCCTGAGTTAACAATTTGCACCCCGGCAACTTTACCCTGCAACGCCTGCATGGCCTGTCCGCTTGGTGTTTTAACCAGTTCGTCCGATTTAACGGTTGAGATGGATGAGGTAAGGTCTTTTACCTTAATTTCTCCATAACCAACCACAACCACTTCTTCTAGGCCAACAACATCTTCCTGTAGTTGAATGTTGACAGTTCCTGATTGTTGAGGATTAATTTCCTGTGATAAAAAACCAATGTAACTAAATACTACAGTGGCTCCCTGTTTAACCGACAATGTGTAATTGCCGTCAATGTCCGTAACAACCCCATTGGTTGTTCCTTTTTCCAGAACGGATACCCCCGGCAGAGTAATTCCGCTTGCATCAACCACGGAACCCGAGATAGAAATTCTATCCTGCGCAAATAGGGTTGAAAACGAAAAAAGGAGAATTAGAATAAAGAATGTTTTCCGCATAACTTTAATATTTGAATTAGTTTGAGTTCAAAGTTACGTTGGTTGGCTAGCCTAAAACAACCGAATCAGCACACTATTCATACTTTGGAAGATAGTGAAGCCTTATATCTACCTCATCATTACCTCATATTGTGTAAAATACAAATATTGTAAGAAGCAGTAAGTCAGATGTATATATGTTGACTTGATTTAAATTATTTTTTATTTTTATAATACATTTAAAATTATTTACTTCGATTTGAAGGGGTAGGCAGTATAAAAAGCAGGAATAATATCTAAGTTACATCTGATAAATCATTAACATTTGATGCGCACGAACGCAATAAAAACGATAGTCAATACAATTTTAGTTGTCCTTTTGGCCATTCCCGTTTATGCAGTAAACGAGTATACGGGGGTAGTGCAATTTGATCAGAACGCGTATAAAGGATCAAGGCAAAACTGGAGTGTTAGTATTGCCGGGAACGGATTGGTTTATTTTGCCAACCATTCCGGACTTCTGTGTTTTGATGGAACCAACTGGACCTTGAACAAATTGCCAAACAATACAATTGTTCGCTCGGTAAAGGCTGTTGCCGATTCGTTGATTTACACCGGCGGATATATGGAATTGGGTTACTGGAAATCAACTCCAACGGGCGAGTTGGTATACACGTCGCTCAATGAAAAGGCAAGAGAATATTTGGAAGAAACAAATAATCTTGAGTTCTGGAATATTGCAGAAAGAGATGATTATGTTTATTTCCAATCGTTTAACAAGATTCTGACCTATCATAATGACAGTGTTTATCCTTTACACCTTGATGGTGGAATTTCAGTAATGAACCAGGTAGGCGATCGGATATTAGTTTCAGTAAGAGATAACGGAATATGGGAAGTTGAAAATGATAACGTCAAGCGTGTAATTTTCGACGATCATTTGATAGGTACAACAGTAAAATTTATGATTCAGGCTGAGGACGAAAATTTGCTGATTGGTACAGCCGATCGTGGAATTTTTCTTTGGGATGGTACAACCCTTACCCAGTGGAATGACGAATGGACCTCTTATTTTGTGGAAAATGAACTGAACCGGGCTTGCCGAACAAACAGCGGAAATATAATTATTGGTTCGTTGGTTGACGGTATTGTTGAGTTTGATCGTTATGGAAATTTGCTTGCAAAGGTGAATTCGCGAAACGGCTTACCCAATAACACAGTGCTTGGAATTTACTGCGATGAAAGAGAAAATACCTGGCTGGCTCTTGATATTGGTATTGGTTTTATCTCCGGAAATCAAAATAAAAGCTTTGTGGTTAAAAAGCTGCGTGGAGCCGGAGCAGTATACTCCACAGCCATTTTTGAAAACAAACTTTACCTCGGAACCAACCAGGGGTTATTTGAAGCATCGTTAGATTTAAACAACGATGAAATAAAACTGGTGCCCGGAACCCAGGATCAGATATGGGATTTGAAAGTAATTGACGATGAACTTTTAATTGGCCATAACCAGGGAAGTTTTGCGTTAAAAAGTGGTGTGAGAAGAGAAGTTTCGCTTGAAGGCGGGGCATTTAATTTTATTGAGGATCCGTTTAATCCGGATCTACTGTTGCAATCAACCTACAACCGGATTATTGTTTACAATAAAACAAACGAGGGAATTGAACGACGTAACCATATTGAAGACTTTGGCAATCTTATTCGTTACATCGAATTCGATCACCTGGGAAACATTTGGGCAAGCCACATGCATCGTGGCATCTACAAAATTCAGGTGAATGATGCGCGCACCAAAGCTTTAAATTTCGAGTACTTTGGTGAAGAAACTTTTGGGAAAGATCATTCCATTCATGTATTTAAAATTGAAAAACGCATTGTATTTACAACGGGCGAAAAATTGTATACTTACGATGATCTTACCGATGCAATTACACCCTACGATACTTTAAATGCAAGTTTGGGGAAATATGCGTCAGCCAATCGCATAATTCCTGCACCAAATAATTACTATTGGTTTATTCAGGCCTCATCCATTGGTTTGTTCTCAATAGTACAAACCAATATTCAGCTAATAAAAGAGTTTCCAACATCATTGTTTAAAGATCCGCTTTTGGTTGAAGGATTCGAAAATATATTGCCGGTTAATGAATATACCGGAATTTTGTGTTTGCAAAATGGGGTTGCATTTCTTGATGCATCGATTAGCGACTCAACAACCAATCTAATGAGTAATTATACTCCCGCAGTTAGAAGCATAGAGCTGCAAACAAATAGCGGCAGATCGGTTTATTTACCGCTGAATACAAAAAATGCAGAAATTAAGAATACGCTAAACAACCTTCATTTCAGGTTTTCGTTTCCTATGCTCAATGAATTTCCGGTTTCATACAAATATTTTCTTGAAGGCTTAAATCTCGAGTGGTCGGAAAGTACCGATAACCCTGAGTTTAATTTTGAACGACTGCCGCGCGGAAACTACAATCTTCACGTAAAAGCTGTTGATATTTGGGGCCACGAAAGCCAAATATATAACTTTAGTTTTGAGGTGCGGCCATCACTTTTGGCCACCAAACTGGCCATCTTTTTTTATATGTTTATTTTAATCGGTGCATTATTGTTATTCCGCAGGTGGGGAGTAAAACAAACCCGAAAAAAGGAACAGTTACAGCATGAAAAACGCGAACGCGAACTCATTCGATTACGAAATGAGAAATTGCGTGATGAAGTACGATTTAAAAGTAAAGAGTTGGCTAACTCCACAATGGCTATTATTCGTAAGAATGAATTTCTGCTCGACCTCAAAAATATTGTCAGAAAACAAAAGGAAGAGTTGGGATCGCGTTATCCCGATAAATATTTCAACTATTTAAACAATAAGATTGACGAAAACATATCGAGTAGAGATGACCGCCAGATTTTTGAAAACAATTTTGAACGGGCACACGAACAATTCTTTCAAAAGATGAAAAGCAAATACCCCGAACTCACCTCAAGCGATTTACAGCTTTGTGCATACCTACGGATGAATTTATCGTCGAAAGAAATAGCGCCGCTTTTGGGCATATCAATTCGTGGAGTTGAAAACCATCGTTATAAATTGCGCAAAAAACTCAATTTGCAACCCGAAGATTCGCTAACTGATATTATGCTATCGGTATAAATTTATTATAAACTCCAAATTGTCGATGTGTCGCATTTTGAGGACACAATGAGGCAAAAATCAGCTATAAAGATTTAAAGCTGATAGGCATTTTTTACATGGCTGTTCGAAAAGGATTATTTTACCGTTGAATTTTTCTGATTGTTGTATTTAGTGTTGATTCTCAATTTGATAATGCCTAATTATGTATCCGAAGTAAATATCTATTCCTTTTATTCAAGAACAAAAAACAATTTCTCAGTAAAAATGAAAATTAAACTCATAATAGCAGACGATCATAGGATTTTTAGCGAAGGATTGATTACGGTATTAAATACCGACGAGTCGATTGAAATTGCCGGAGTGGCAAAAGATGGCAAGGAGGCAATTGATAAGGCATTCGAATTGGATGTTGACATACTTATTATGGATATAAGTATGCCTAAAATGGATGGGATAGAGGCAACCCGTTATTTGAAAACCAAATTGCCAAGCCTGAAAATAATTGCACTTTCAATGCACGCTGAGAAGCAATATGTAATTAAAATGCTAAAAGCAGGGATTGATGGTTATGTATTAAAGAATAATTCGAGCCAGGAATTGCTGCATGCAATACATTCGGTATACAACAATAAAAAGTACCTGAGTGCGGATGTAACACCTTTGATAATTAGCGATTATATTGATAAAAAAATTAAAGCGGTTTCTCGATAATTATAAACGTCCGTTAATTGAATTGGTAAAATTTAAATAGCCCATTCGATTTGTCTTATACATCGATTTTATTGGCTAAAGGGAATAAAAAAAAGAGTTGCAAATACAATGCAACTCTTTTTTGTGGAGAATACCGGAGTCGAACCGGTGACCTCTTGACTGCCAGTCAAGCGCTCTAGCCAACTGAGCTAATCCCCCAATACGTGGCTGCAAATATAAAAATATTTTTGAATTTGATGCCTACTATTTTTTCAAAGTAGTTATAGTCGCATTTAACAAAATAGATTTTAAATGATGGAGATTTAGAAGATAGTGTTTGCCCAAATTTAATTTTAATAAATGTGGTTTCTTGTTTTAGATTTGATATATTTGGTTAATAATCAAACTAACCTGAGTTTTTTTGAAAAAGGGATTATTATATCTGGCTTTTATCCCCTTTATCATTGCGTGTAGTGAGAATAGGCGTAGTTTAGAATCGGTTAATCATCAAACTCTTCAATCTCAAATTATCGAACTTAATCTTGGTGATGGCTACAATGAAAATCAATTCTCAGGCAATCCCATTAAGCCGTTAGTCAGTGTTTTCGGAGATACAATTATTCACGGGAAACCCTTTGTTTTAAGCGGAGATATCATCGAAATAGGTGATACTTCAATGTTAAAACATAAACCCGTTGGTTATTCCGATAGTGAGAAGTTTAGGCCCTATGTTACTAATGTGCCTAAAAAGTTAAGTGCTGTTCCGCTAGATTTTAGCCAACTAAAAACTTCTGAAATTTTAACCCATTCAAATTCTTTTTTATTGAATTTAGTAGGCGACACAATTTATACAGGTGTGGCAATAGAAGTTGTTCCAGCAAAAGTGCCACTAAAGCACCCGGAATCTTATCCGGCATTAGGTTTTAAAAGAAAGGATCATGCCAATAGTAATTTAAAATATCTTGATGTTGAACAAGGATTAAGTTCTTCTTATGTTTTAACCATTTTACACGATAGCCAAAAAAACATTTGGCTGGGTACCCGTGGTGGCGGAGTAAGTTTATACAATGGAAATACTTTTATTGTGTTTACAACCGACAATGGATTGTGCGATAATACAGTGACATCTATTATTGAAGATAATGATGGAAACATATGGTTTGGCACCTACAATGGTGTTTGCATGTATGATGGTAATACGTTTAAGCAGTTTACTGAAAGTGAAGGTTTAATTAATAACCAGGTATTATACATTTTTCAAGACAGTAAAAACAACATCTGGTTTGGCAGTAACGGCGGAGGAGTTTGTAAATATGATGGGCGAACTTTTGTTCATTACACCTTGCACGAAGGATTAACCAGTAATATTATTCGTTATATAATGGAAGACTCGGCCGGCAATATTTGGTTTGGAACCAATGGCGGAGGAATAAATATTTTGAAGAATAACAAAATTACATACCTAACCGAGGAAACTGGATTTATAGACAACAATATTCTGCCAATATTCGAAGATAGTAAGGGGAATTTTTGGATTGGAAGCTGGGAAGCCGGAGTGTATAAATTTGATGGTAACAGCATTGTAAATTATACCGTTGATGATGGACTGGTTTATAACGGTATTAATTCGATAATTGAGGATACCCATGGCCGAATATGGTTTGGTACATGGGAAGGAATTAGCATTTTTGATGGTGAAACATTCACATCGATAACTGAAGCAGAAGGGGTAAGCTACAAGGATATAAACGCACTGAATACCGACGAGAAAGGCAATGTATGGATAGGAACCTGGGGAGGTGGAGTGAATTTGTACAACAATAATTTGTTTACCTGTTTTACCGATGCCGATGGATTGAGCGAAAGCCATATTTTTTCGATGCTCGAAGATAGCCGCAACAACTTATGGTTTGGCTCGTGGGATGGGGTAAATAAAATCAAGAATGATAAAATTACCCAATGGGCCGAAAGTAACGGATTGAGCGGTGATTATGTTTATGCTTTGTTTGAAGATAGCCATAAAAATATTTGGTTAGGTACCGCCCAGGGAGGTGTAACTAAATTTGATGGAGAAACATTTATACACTATTCTGAAAAAGATGGGCTAAGCGATAACTTTGTTAACAGCATTGCAGAAGATAACAATGGTAACATGTGGTTTGCCACCACTGAGGGAGGTATTAGCCATTTGGTTAACGATCAATTTGAACAATTCTCCGAAAGTGATGGATTTAGTTGTGATTATGTGAATGTAATAAAAAAAGATCATGCCGGAAATTTGTGGTTTGGAACAAATGATGCCGGCCTGTCAAAATACGATGGTGAGACTTTTATAAATTATACTGAAAAGGAGGGGCTAAGCTCCAACTCGGTATTGTCGGTTTTTGAAGATAGCCGAAATAACATTTGGATAGGAACGGATGGTGGAGGATTGTGCATGTTTGATGGGAGCCAATTTATTGTTTATTCCACAAAACAAGGCTTAAGTAGTAATTGCGTACAGTCGATAATTGAGGATGATCAAAATAATATCTGGATAGGAACAAACAGAGGAGTGAATCTTATCATCGTTTCTTCTAACAGAAATTACCAGGCCAAAAGAGGAACCCTAAATAATAGCCAAATTGAAGAAGTTGTTACATTTGATTATCTCAACCCGGAGATACACACCTACAACGAAAAAGATGGATTAAAGGCATTGGATTTTTACAAAAACAGCGTTATGCTCGATAGCGAAAATCGAATTTGGTGGGGAAGTGGCAAAGGGCTTACAATGCTCGATCTGAATCGTTTCTCAATTTCCAGAGAACCTCCTGCATTACATTTAAACCGACTCGATATTAACGAGCAATTTATTGACTTCAATAATTTTAAAAAGGCCGATTTTGAGGGGATTAGTTATAACGCCGTTGATAAGTTTACGAACCTTCCATTGGGATTAAAATTATCTCATTTCAATAATCACATAACTTTTTATTTTGCTGCAGTTGAATGGTCGGCGCCACATAAAATTAAGTATTCGTATAAATTGGATGGCATTAATAACAGTTGGAGTGTACCTGGCAAAGATGCAAAAGTAAGTTTCAGAAATCTTCCAGCAGGAAAATATGTTTTTAACGTTAGGGCCATCGGCGAAGGAAAAAAATGGAGCGCCCCGGTTGAATATGCATTTGTAATTTCACCGTCGCTGTGGAATACCGTTTTCGCACGCTTTTTATATGCAGCATTACTAGTTATTCTCGTTTATACTTTTATTCGATGGCGTACACAAAAATTAAATAAGCGAAAAAAGCAACTTGTTAAGATTATAAAAGACCGCGATCAGCAAATTGAAAAAGCGAAAGAAGCAGATCGTTTAAAGTCGGCATTTTTGGCAAATATGAGTCACGAAATCAGAACTCCAATGAACGGAATTTTGGGATTTGCTAACCTGTTAAAAGCGCCAGGATTAATCGGGCCAGAGCAACAAAATTATATCGAAATTATTGAAAAAAGCGGTGCCCGAATGTTGAATATTATCAATGATATTATTAGCATTTCAAAAATTGAATCGGGCCAAATGGAAGTATTTATTAACGATGCTGACATTGTTAAGCAGATAAATTATATCCAGGATTTTTTTGAACCCGAAATAAAAAATAAAGGATTAGAATTCAGGGTTGTAAACAATACAAATGAAGGGCAAATAGTTCTTAAAACTGATCGGGAGAAGGTATATTCTATTCTTACTAATTTGGTTAAAAACGCTATAAAATATACCTCGGCAGGTTATATTGAATTAGGCTTTGAAAAGAAAAATAATTTCCTCGAAATTTATGTGAAAGACACCGGGAATGGGATTCCTAAAGACAGGCAAAAAGCTATTTTTGAACGGTTTGTTCAAGCTGATATTTCCGATAAAATGGCGCTTCAGGGAGCAGGCTTGGGCCTATCAATCTCAAAAGCTTATGTTGAAATGTTGGGTGGCGAAATTTGGCTTGAATCGGAAGAGGGAGTAGGCAGTACATTTTATTTTACTTTACCTTGTAAATTAAATTCCAACTCGCTGCAAAATAAAGAAGTGGTAAATATTGATAAGGAATTAAACCAGTCGGATATAAAACTGAAGATACTAATTGCAGAAGATGATGAAATCTCGGAGATGCTACTTTCGCTTGCAATTAAAGAATTCGAAAAAAGCCTAATTAAGGTAAAAACTGGAGTTGAAGCTGTAAACGTTTGCCGGGAGCATGGAGATATTGATTTAATATTAATGGATATTCAAATGCCCAAGATGAATGGTTACGAAGCCACCCGGGCAATAAGGAAGTTCGATAAAAAGGTGATTATAATTGTGCAAACAGCTTATGCTATGCCTGGCGACAGAGAAAAAGCTTTAGAGGCAGGCTGTAACGATTATCTGACGAAACCGATAATGTCGAAAAACATTAGTGAAATGATCAGAAAGTATTTTCCCGGATCGTAAAAATTAAATTTCCTAAACATTTTCGTTTTTCCTGTTTTAACCAATCTCTTGTTAAAACAATTGCTAAATATCTTATTAAAAAGCACCTCGTTTAAGAAACAATCTTCTATTTGTAATTTTTTGGTAAAGTTTTTGCTGTAACATCTT
The DNA here is from genome assembly GCF_963676815.1 of uncultured Draconibacterium sp. Classification (NCBI taxonomy): domain Bacteria; kingdom Pseudomonadati; phylum Bacteroidota; class Bacteroidia; order Marinilabiliales; family Prolixibacteraceae; genus Draconibacterium; species uncultured Draconibacterium sp. The sequence continues at coordinate 1,269,976 of NZ_OY781365.1, read as the reverse complement.
TACCTGCAGAAAACAAGGAGCCGGCGTTCTTTTATTTATTGACAATCCAATTAAAATTAAAAGCCATGATGAACGCTAAAAAAACAAAAAAAGCTGATCTTGAGAATAAAAGAACTACAATGTTCCTGGTTGGCCTGGTTATCGCGCTTAGTTTTTCGCTATTTGCCTTCGAGTGGAAAAAGCCTGTACAAAAAACGATGATTGTTCAGGGAAATGTTAACTATGCTCCACCGGAAGACTTGGTTATTCCAATAACCAAACCCGAAAAAATTAAGCCTGAGAAACCTATTGTAAAAGTACCCGTTTTTAATATTATTGAAGACAATATTAAAACTGAAAATGAATTAGATTGGGAAGGAGAGGATCCCGAAGAACCAGTGATTATTGATTTTAGTAGTATGTTAAATATGGGTGAAGAACCGGAAGATGAGAACTTGGGTGCAGTATTAAACTTTGCCGAAACAATGCCTGAATTTCCGGGAGGAAATGCTGCTTTGCTGAGCTTTTTAGCACAAAATGTTAACTACCCGTTAATTGCACAGGAAAATGGAATTGAAGGCAAGGTTTATGTCAGTTTTGTAGTGGATGAAACCGGAAATATTTACAACGTTGCATTGGCGCGGGATGCCGATTCATCGCTTGGCCGTGAGGCAATTCGGGTGGTGAAATCAATGCCAAGTTGGAAGCCGGGCAAACAGGGCAATACGGCAGTAAAAGTACGTTACACCGTACCTATAAATTTTGTATTGCAATAGAAAATTGAAATGAATTAAAAATTCACTTGCATGTGAAGATTATTTTTTATCTTTAAGCCCCGATTTTGAAGGGCAAAAAATCAAATAAAACAAATAAATAATTAAGTATGGAACTTAAAAAAACACCAAAAGCTGATCTGGAAGCCAAAAAGAATACATTTTGGCTGGTAGGATTAGTTGTCGCGTTGGGGATTTCGCTTTTGGCTTTTGAGTGGACTACAAAACCAACAAAAGCAGCCGACCTTGGTAGTATCCAAACGGCAGAAGTTGAAGAAGAAATCATCCCTATTACTCGTGAACAAGAGGTTAAACCACCTCCACCACCTCCACCACCAAAAGTTGTTGAGGTACTGAACATTGTTGACGATGATGTTGAGATTGAAGACGAGCTGGAAATTGAAGACACAGAGGCTGACGAAGAAACTGTAATCGACGTTGCTCCTGTTATTGAAACAGCTGAAGAAGAAGAAGAGGAAGAAGCACAGGTTTTCTTTATTGTAGAAGACATGCCTGAATTCCCGGGAGGAGACCTTGCATTGCGTAAATATATTGCCAATGCTATCAAGTATCCTGTAATCGCACAGGAAAACGGTATTCAAGGTAAAGTATATGTAACTTTCGTTGTAAGTAAAACCGGAAAAGTTACCGATGCTAAAATTGCGAGGGGAGTTGACCCTTCATTGGATAAAGAAGCACTTCGCGTTGTAAACGCACTTCCACCATGGAAGCCAGGAAAACAGCGTGGGAAACCGGTTAACGTATCGTACACGGTACCAATTAACTTCGTGTTGCAGTAAATAATAAAAAACAATATTTTTGCACTCCTGTTTCTTTAGAAGCAGGAGTTTTTTTTTTTGAAAAAAATTAACGAAAATGATAGAAACAGCACCAGAAACAGAAAAAGCGGTTATTGTAGGACTGATCAACCAGGATCAGGATGAACGTCAGGCAAAAGAATACCTCGATGAGTTGGAGTTTTTAGCCGATACAGCAGGTGCGCAAGTATTAAAAAAATTTACGCAAAAGCTGGATATTCCCAATAAAGCCACATTTGTTGGGCCGGGAAAACTCGACGAGATTAATAAATATATAAAAGTTGTTGAAGCTGATACAGTAATTTTCGACGACGAACTTACACCAACACAACTACGAAATGTTGAACGCGAACTGGAGTGTAAGATCCTTGATCGTACCAATCTTATCCTCGATATTTTTGCAAAAAGGGCAAAAACAGCGCACGCAAAAACACAGGTTGAATTGGCGCAGTACCAGTATTTATTACCGCGATTAACACGAATGTGGACTCACCTTGAGCGTCAGCGTGGAGGTATTGGTATGCGTGGTCCGGGTGAGACTCAGATTGAAACCGACCGCCGTATTATTCTCGATAAAATTTCGCGACTAAAAACGCAGCTGATAAAAATCGATAAACAAAAGGCCACGCAGCGCAAAAACCGCGGGAAAATGGTGCGCGTGGCTCTAGTGGGGTATACAAACGTAGGTAAATCAACCATTATGAATATGATGGCAAAGTCGGAAGTGTTTGCCGAAAATAAACTTTTTGCCACACTCGATACCACTGTGCGAAAAGTTGTTATCGGGAACCTGCCTTTCCTGTTGGCTGATACTGTTGGATTTATTCGTAAACTGCCACACGGTTTGGTTGAGTCGTTTAAGTCGACACTCGATGAGGTTCGCGAAGCAGATATACTTTTACACGTTGTTGATATTTCGCACCCTGGATTTGAGGAACAAATAGAAACGGTTGACAGCACGCTGGAGGAAATTGAAGCCGGTGATAAACCTACTTTTTATATTTTTAATAAGATTGATGCTTTTACATACGAAGAGAAAGACGAGGATGACCTTTCGCCACGAACACGTGATAACTTTACATTAGATGAGTGGAGAAGCTCGTGGATGGCCAAAAGCAATACACCTGCCTTATTCATTTCGGCAAAAGACAAAACCAATATCGAGGAGTTTAAAGTCGAACTTTACGAAAAGGTAAAAGGAATTCACTCGCAACGCTTTCCGTATAACGATTATCTCTATAATTCGGATTGGACAAAAGGAATTCAGGAGTAGATTTTACTGTAAATCTACTTTCTTTATTACCGATTCATCCAGACAGTTTTCCAGCATTTCTATGCTGGTTAAACGGCGAAGCGGATGTTTCATATCTGGTGCCAGTTCTACTAACGGAACGAGCACAAAGCGTCGTTCGTGAATACGTGGATGAGGAATAATGAGATCTTTTGACTCCATAAACTCATCGTTAAAATAAAGAATATCTATATCCATTTCGCGCGATGAGTAACGTTCGTTTCCTCGCTTTCGACCAAACTCTTCTTCAACTTCGTGAATATGCCATAACAATTCTTCAGCCTCAAGTATGGTGTCAATAACCACTACCTGGTTCCAAAAAACATCGTTACTTTGAAACCCCCAGGGCGGCGTTTCATAAACTGATGATTTCTGAATTATTTTGCCTAATTTTAGTTCAATCAAATTAAGGACGTGAATAAAATTTTTATGCTTATCGCCAATATTTCCACCTATTCCGAGAAATACCTTGTTCATTGTATCTTATATTTGTAATTCCGTGGTTAAAATAGTACTCATTCACTAAAATGGAATATTAATTAAATTACAAAAATATGAAAGAATTCTTCAAATACGTATTAGCGACTATTGTTGGCTTTATTGCATTGTCGCTGATTGGTATATTTTTGATGTTTATTGTTTTTGGGGCAATTGTAGCATCAGCAGATAAGGAGGTTACAGTTGCCGATCAATCGATGTTGGTAATTGATTTAAGCCAAAGTATTGTCGACCGGGCACCAAACGATCCTTTCGAGGATCTGGAACTTCCCGGAATTTTTAGTTCGGTAAAAACAATCGGGTTAGATAATATTAGCGAATCGTTAAAAAAGGCAGTTAATGATGATCGTATAAAAGGTATTTACCTGAAACTATCGACAACAAATGGTGGTTTTGCATCGGTTGAAGAAATCAGAAATGATTTAATTGCTTTTAAAGACAGTTGCGATAAACCAATTTACGCCGTTGCCGATCAAATGTTGTTAGACCAAAAAGGTTATTATGTGGCAACAGTAGCCGACCAGATTGTTCTTCATCCAGAAGTTACACTTGATTTTCGCGGATTGAGCAGCGAGTTGATGTTTTATAAAAATGCTCTTGAAAAACTGGGTGTTGAAATGCAGATTATTCGTGGCCCAAACAATAAGTTTAAATCGGCAGTTGAACCATACATGCTGGATAAAATGAGCGAAGCAAACCGCGAACAGCGTTTGGTTTATATGAATAGTTTATGGAACCATATGTTGGGCGGAATTTCGGAAATGCGTGGAATTTCGGTTGAAAAATTAAACGAACTGGCCAACGAAGCACAAACCTATAAAAAAGCCAACGAAATGGTTACGAATGGTTTGATTGATGCGGCAAAATACCGCGACGAGGTACTGAATGATATGCGCGAAATTACAGGAATTGAAGGAACAGAAGCAATTCCGGTGGTAAGCGTAAAAGATTATGCCAGAGTACCGATTAAAGGGCAAACTAAAAAATACAGCAGAAATAAAGTAGCCGTTATTTATGCCAGTGGCGAAATAGGCACAACACTAAGTGCTGATGAAGGAATTAACGGCGACGAGCTTGGACGCGAGATTCGTAAAGTTCGCCAGGACAGTTCGTACAAAGCCATTGTTTTGCGTGTAAATTCTCCGGGTGGAGCTGTTTTCGATTCGGAAACAATTTGGCGCGAAGTTAAATTGGCTGCTGAAGAAAAAACACTGGTAGTTTCGTTTGGCGATGTAGCTGCTTCGGGAGGTTATTACATTTCGTGTCCGGCCGATAAAATCGTTGCCAGTCCGAATACAATTACTGGATCGATTGGTATTTTCGGGCAAATTCCAAACTTTGGCGAGCTAATGAACGACAAATTGGGAATTACAACAGATGCCGTTGGAACGAACGAACACTCAGATTTTGTTTCGTTAATGCGCCCGATGACTCCGTACGAAAAACAACGCATGACTCATTACATTTCTATTGGTTACGACACTTTCTTGTCGCATGTTGCCGATGGCAGAGGGATGACCAAAGAAGAAGTAGATAACATTGGGCAGGGCCGTGTTTGGAGTGGCGAAAATGCAATGGAAATTGGTTTGATTGATGAGTTTGGAGGTTTGGAACATGCCATTAAACTGGCTGCCGAAATGGAAGGACTGGACGACTACAGAACGATTTCGTTGCCGGCTTTAACCAGCCCGTTTGAAGAAATGTTTAACCTGGGCGGAAACGTAAAGGCACGCATTTTAAAAGGCGAACTCGGCGAGAAATACCGTTATTACGAGCACTTGAAAAAGGCTACTGAAATGAACGGAATATTCGCACGTATGCCTTACGATATTTATTTGAATTAAGCTTTACAAACAATAAAATTGAAGGATGCATCATAACTTGTGGTGCATCCTTTTTTGCTATCTTAGCTTCCTGTTTTGAAGAACTTTTATGGTAAAAATTTTACTTTATCCTTTATCCTGGTTGTACGGAACAATAATTTTTCTGCGCAACAGAGCCTACGATTTGAAGCTATTGAAATCGAGGGAATTTGATGTGCCCGTAATTTCTATTGGTAACATTACTGTGGGAGGTACCGGAAAAACACCGCATGTTGAGTACCTGGTAGAATTGCTGAAAGAAAAATACGGCGTGGCAACGTTGAGTCGTGGTTATAAACGCAAAACAAAAGGCTTTCGTTTGGTAGAGGTTGGGTCTTCTGCACAAGATGTTGGAGACGAGCCGCTGCAGATAAAAAATAAATTTCCTGAGGCAACTGTTTCCGTTTGCGAAAACCGGGTTTCGGGAGTTGAGAAGTTACTCGAACCCGCCAACGAAAAAACACCCGATGTGGTTTTGCTCGACGATGCTTTTCAACACCGCCGAATTTCGCCGGGTATTAATATTTTGCTGATTGACTATAACCGTCAGTTAAAAAATGATGCATTGCTGCCTGTTGGTCGTTTACGCGAAGGAATGTATCAAATGCGCCGGGCAAACATTATTATTTTCACCAAGTGCCCCGAGGAGGTGACTCCAATAATGCGTCGTATTTTAGGAAATGATGTGAACCTGCTGCCATACCAAAGTTTGTATTTTACCCGTTTGGTTTATGGTACGCTGCAATCTGTTTTTAATGCGCCCGAAATTGATGAGGCGAGTTATAAAAATGTTGCCTGCCATATGTTGGTTGTAACCGGCATTGCATCGCCAAAGCAAATGCATTCCTTTATCCGAAAAATGGGTACCAATATGGAAACATTAAGTTTCCCCGATCATCATGCCTACAGTATGAATGATGTAAGGGAGATTGAGAAGAAGTTTAAAGAAATAAAATCAGAAAAAAAGTTAATTGTGACAACCGAAAAGGATGCTATGCGTTTTAAAGACATCGGCGAAATGAGCGATGAGCTGAAAAATGCCATGTATTACCTGCCGGTAAAAATTGATTTTCTGGAAGAAGAAAAAAAATCGTTTAATAAGAAGATATTGAATTATGTTGGAGAAAATAAAAGTAACCGCGAACTTCATAAAAGAAAGAATTCAGGCAAGTCCTGAAGTTGGAATTATTTTGGGAACCGGCCTTGGTGGCTTGGTTAACGAGATTGAAATCTTAGAATCAATTCCGTATACCGATATCCCGAATTTTCCGGTGTCAACCGTTGATGGTCATGCCGGACGATTGATTTACGGAAAGCTGGGCGACAAGGAAGTGCTGGCTATGCAGGGGCGCTTTCATTTTTACGAAGGTTACAACATGAAAGAAGTAACTTTCCCGGTGCGCGTGATGAAGTTTGTAGGTGTAAAAAATCTTTTCGTATCGAATGCCAGCGGTGGTTTAAATCCCGACTGGAATGTTGGCGAAATTGTATTGCTTACCGATCATATTAACTTTTTTCCTGAGCATCCCTTACGCGGGAAAAATGTGGAAGAACTCGGTCCCCGGTTTCCCGATATGAGTAAACCATACAGCCAGGGCTTGCGTAACAAAGCCAAATTAATTGCAATGCAAAACAACATCGATGTAAAAGAAGGTGTATATGTTGGAGTTTCAGGACCCACTTTTGAAACGCCTGCCGAATACAAAATGTTCCGCATTTTAGGAGGCGACATTGTAGGCATGTCAACAGTGCCCGAAGTAATTGTAGCCCGCCATATGGATATGCGTGTTTTCGGAATTTCGATTGTTACCGACAGCGGAGTGCCCGGCGAAATTGTGGAAATTTCGCACGAAGAAGTGCAGGAAGTGGCTATGAAAGCCGAACCCAAAATGACCTTGATTATGAAAGAGCTCATTCAGAGCATTAAATAAATTATAGCGTAAAAGATAAATTGCTGCCAATAACCCGAAAACCTATTGTTATGAAGCATACCGTTTTATTTATTGCAATCGTAGTACTTCTGTCTGGCTGTTCAGAAACAAAAACTAAAAAAGCCGAATTGGTGCTCGACACTCAATCAACTCTTGGCGAAGGTGCTGTATGGAACTACAAAACCGGTGAGTTAATGTGGGTCGATATTAAGAAGGAAATTCTGAACATTTACTACCCGACTACCGGCTATAACAAAGAAATGTTTACCGGCCAGATGATCGGCACTGTTGTTCCAACCGAGAGCGATAATGCACTGGTTGCTTTGCAAAATGGTATTTATTATTTCAATATTGAAACAGGAGCAAAAAAATTGCTGGTTGATCCGGAGGTTGACTTGCCCGATAACCGTTTTAACGACGGGAAATGCGATCCATCGGGGCGTTTTTGGGCAGGAACAATAAGTCTTAGCGGAGAGATGGAAGTGGCAGCTTTATATCGTTTCGACTCTGATACTACCGTTCATAAAATGGTAGATAAAGTCAGCATTTCAAACGGAATTGTGTGGTCGGCCGATAAAACAAAAATGTATTACATCGATACGCCAACACAAAAAGTTATGGCTTACGATTACGACGATGCTACAGGTGAAATTTCAAATCCGGAAGTTGCCGTAACTGTGCCGGCAGAATTGGGTTCTCCGGATGGAATGACCATCGACGAAAACGATAACCTGTGGGTTGCGCTTTGGGGTGGTTCGGCCGTTGGTTGCTGGAATCCCAAAACCGGAGAACTGATTGATAAAATTGAAGTGCCGGCGAAAAATGTTACCTCTTGCGCTTTCGGCGACGAGGATTTGGGAACACTTTACATCACCTCGGCACGAGAACAAACAAGTGACGAATATTTAGCGAAATATCCACATGCCGGTGGTGTTTTTAAATACCGTCCGGGAGTTAAAGGTGTGCAGGCATTTTATTTCAACGATGTAAATTAGCAAGCTATGAACCTTCTGGTACTTGCGCTGGCACCCGTTGTTATTATTGCCGCCTACATTTATTTTCGCGACAAATACGAAAAAGAGCCTTTGCGCCTGTTGTTATTCGCTTTGTTGGCCGGCGGTTTAACCGTAATTCCAATTTTATTTCTCGAAGGGTTTTTAGACCGGTTTACTGTGCGTTTCACGTGGTTGCTTGCGGCAGGCTGGAAAGCTTTTGCCGTTGCCGCCTTTTCGGAGGAGCTGTTTAAATACCTGGCGCTTTATCTGCTGATTTGGAAAAGCCCCGAGTTTAACGAAAAGTTCGACGGGATTGTTTATGCCGTTTATGTTTCGCTGGGTTTTGCCGCGGTTGAGAATGTACTATACGTAATGGATGGAGGCCTGAGTACTGGAATTATGCGGGCAATAACTGCCGTTCCGGCACATGCCATTTTCGGAATTACCATGGGATTTTATTTTGGCCTGGCAAAGTTCTACGAAAAACAGCGCCAAAGTCTGAAACAAAAAGCCTTGCTTTTTCCTATCCTGCTGCATGGCATTTACGACTTTATTCTTTTTACCGAAATTGGCTGGCTAACCATTGTTTTTGTGGGCTTTGTGGTTTACCTCTACATCTCTGGCTTAAAACGTTTACGCGAATTATCGAAACAGTCGATATATAATACCGATTACGATTTGTTAAATGAAAAACTGAGTAACATTAAATGATGAATATTCCGAATTATACCGACGTTGAGAGAGCACACAAAATCGTACAAAAATATGCACACCGCACACCGGTTTTGTCGTCGGTGAGTATTAACCAAATTGTTGGTGCCGAACTGTTTTTTAAGTGCGAGAACCTACAAAAGGTAGGTGCTTTTAAATTTCGCGGGGCGTGTAATGCGGTGTTTTCGCTGAGCGAGGAAGACGCGCAAAAAGGTGTGGCAACGCATTCCTCAGGCAATCATGCGGCAGCACTGGCATTGGCAGCGCGTATGCGCGGTATTGCGGCACATATTGTAATGCCAGAAAATTCGCCCGAAATAAAAAAGAAAGCCGTTGCCGGATATGGTGCAAAGATTACCTTTTGTAAACCTACACTGCAGGCGCGCGAAAGTACGCTGGCAAAAGTGATTGAAGAAACCGGAGCAACAGAAATACATCCCTACAATAATTTTCACGTAATTGCCGGGCAGGGAACAGCTGCCAAAGAACTGATTGAAGACAAAGGTGAATTTGATGTTATTATGGCGCCCGTTGGTGGTGGTGGTTTGTTAAGCGGAACGGCAATTTCAAGCAAAGAGTTACTGCCGGCCTGCAAAGTAATAGCTGCCGAACCTGCCGGAGCCGACGACGCGTTTCGTTCGTTTCATTCTAAAAAGTGGGTGCCTTCCGAAAATCCGAAAACGATTGCCGACGGTTTGCTAACCTCTTTGGGTGAACGAAACTTTTCGATTATTCTCGACAAAGTAGATGATATCGTAACCGTTTCGGAAGAAAGTATAGTGGAAGCCATGCGCATGATTTGGGAGCGTATGAAAATTATTATCGAACCTTCGTCGGCTGTGCCGCTGGCTGCTATCCTTGAAAAAAAAGTGGATGTGCAGGAAAAGAAAGTAGGTATTATTCTTTCGGGAGGAAACCTTGATTTGGGGAAGTTGCCGTTTTAATGACGGTTAAGAGAGGGGCACGAAACAATCCCCTGTTTTCGCAACATAATCCCCAAAGGGCATAAAAGGCGCCCCCGTTTTTATAAGGTCATCCCCAAGGGGCACAAAGCATGCCCCCGTTTTCGCAAAGCAATCCCCAAAGGGCACGGACTCATCCCCCAGGGGCACATAACGCGCCCCTGTTTTCGTAAGACAATCCCCATGGGGCACAAACATCGCCCCAAGGGGCACAAAGCAAAAAACCAGGGGCACAAGCTTCGCCCCAAGGGGCACGTTTCGTTAAAATGGGGGAAATAATTAGAACGCTAAAGTGAAAAGGTGAAAGTAGAGGGGATGACGTTCAGTGACCGATATCTGAAATCGAATATCCAATAATCAATATTCAACGATCCAGTATCCGGTGGCAAGTTACGAGTTACGAGACACGAGTATCAAGTATCAAGAATCCAGCATCAAAACATCGGGCTAATAATATGCGCCAGCGATTCGCGGATTTTGTCAATCAAAGGTCGTTTGCGCCATTCGCGGTATTTTACTTCGCGGCAATGTTGTAAATCACTTAAAAAGTGCTCTTCCAGTTGGTCGGTAAATTCTTTCTGATAGATAAATGCATTGGCTTCAAAATTGGTTTCGAAACTGCGGAAGTCGAAATTACTGGTTCCAACACTCGAAATAAAATCGTCGACCAGCAGGTATTTGCTGTGAATAAAGCCTTTCTGGTAAAGGAAAATACGAACGCCGGCTTCGAGCAAATCTTCAACATACGAAAACGAACACCATTTTGATAACGAAGCATCCGATTTTTCGGGGATAATAATGCGCACGTCAACCTGGCTGAGTGCTGCCGTTTTTAGTGCTTCCTTTAATTCAGGTGGCGGCATCAGGTAGGGCGTAACAATGTAAATCCGTTTTCGTGCCGAGGTAATGGCACCAAAAAAAGCCTGTTCAATACTTTTCCAGCTGTAATCGGGGCCACTTGCCGAAACCTGCACAGGAACCCCCGGAGCATCGGAAAGGGGCGGGAAATATTTGTATCCGTAAAGATTTTGTTTGGTGATAAAATACCAGTCGGCAGCAAAAATAACCTGCAGCGTTGTTGCTGCATCGCCGCCAATTTGCAAATGTGTATCGCGCCAGTGGCCCAATCCTTCCATTCCTTCAATGTACCGGTCGGCAATGTTTATTCCGCCAATAAAGCCCATTTTACCATCGATAACAATAATTTTTCGGTGGTTACGGTAATTTACCCTCGAGGTAAACCGCGGGAAACGAACCTCCATAAAGGGGTATATTTCAACGTCGTTATCCTGCAATTCGCGGAAAAACTTTTTGCTCAGTCCCCAGCTGCCAACATCGTCAACAATAATGCGCACCTCAACACCTTTCTGCCGTTTTTTTATCAGCAAATGTTTCAGTTTGCTGCCAATTTTATCATCGGCAAAAATGTAATATTCCATGTGAATGTGGTGGCGTGCTTTTTCAATAGCATTAAAAATCTGATCGAAAGTTTGCTGCCCGTCTTTTAACAGGTGGAGGGTGTTTCCGGTGGTTAGCAACGAGTCGGAATTATTCAGCAGTAAGCGAATTAAATGTGCCTGTTCTTCCAATCCTGCCAGCGAAATAAGTTTGTTTTGCTCAATGTTTTTCAACTGTTCGGCACTTAATCGGCGCATTGCTTTCAGGCTTTTTATGCCGCGCCTCGAAAACATTTTTCTTTTCCGGTATTCCTGCCCGAAAACAAGGTAGAAAATCATTCCGAAAATGGGGATCAGAATCAGTACTAAAATCCAGGCAGCTGTTTTAAATGGCGATCGTTTTTCTAAAATAATCATCAGGGCAACGGGAATTGCCGTAATTAGAAAGATCAGGTAAAACCAGTTCCAGAATTCACTCCAATCAAACATATTTTACTAATTTGTACAGGTAAATTTCTAAATTTTATTTGAGTAAAAACAATATTTGCTTCATATTCGTAGTTAAAGGTAGAAATGATGAAGACAAGATACATATTACTGTTGTTATTTATTGGGGGAGCAATGTTTTTATCCGCCTGTTCGGGTACAAAAAAGGTTGCTGAAAGCGAATCAACGAGTGTTGAGGTAACGGGGAAGGACAGTGTTGAGTATGATGTGGAAACATTTAATACCAAGTTTGATATTTGGTATCAGCGGCAAAATACTCCGGCCAGCTATCGTTCGCAATCGTATTACGAGAGCTGGAACAAACAATATGTAAGTGCGTGGAATGCCAAATGTGCGGCAGGATCGCCAGACTGGACATTTGAGCCGGTGGTTGGATATGATCCTACCGAAGATTATGGTTTTGAAATGAACCACAAATTGTTTTACTACTTCATGTACGTTGAAAATATTCTGAAAAAGAAGATTATTCCCGGAGGGCCACACGTGGTGTTTAAGTAGAGTGGTATTTTTGAGATTTCCTCCAAGAGTCAAATGATGGGATTCTTCCTTTAAGTATTATAGTTAAGCAGAAGAAACTGGCTTTTGCCCTATCGGGCTGATTTTACTTTTTGTCTTGAGACAATAAGTAAACACGAGAAAGGCATTTTCGAGCCAAGGCTGCGCCTGACTCGCTCGGAAAAGCTACGCGACGCCAACTAAAATTCCTGAAACTCGTCGTACCTCCTCAAACATCAGTAATTTTTGAACGTCGTCACCACTTGTTTTCCGGTTCATCAGCCGAGGCCAGGCTTCGATGTAGCTGACGTTACAATTGTCGACGGCCTCTTTTGGTCTTTGCGCGGAGTTGAAATAAAACTTTAGAGAGAGCGGGAAGCTCCGAGGGATCGAGGAGATCACCCGTCCGAACTTAGGTTTTATAAGAACGTAGAGTGAAGGCAAAAAGAAGCCTTGACTTTTTTGCTTCGTTTTTGTGGTAAGACAAAAATGAAGGCCGCCGGCAGGCAGTAAGTCATTACATTTTTAGTGTACCATCACCATAGTAATCGATCACAATTTCAGGTGATTCTAACTATCTGTATTTCGGTAAATAACCAATTTGTCTTTTCCAATTGTTTCAGCTAGTCCGGAAGTTGCTGACAACGAAGGTGCTTTTATGCCATTGCCAAAATAGGTATGCCCGGTGTATACATGCGCTTCGTCCCATAATCCCGCATCAATAAAAGTAGCCAGTAATTGCTGCCCTCCTTCTACAATTAACGACAACACATTTTTTTTGTGAAGCACCTCAAGAATTTGAGGAAGAAGCTGACCGGTGAAATCAATTTTTATGTATTCAGTGTTTTTGTAGCTGTGATTTTCAAGCCCGTTAAAAACAATGGTTTTGGTTGAATTATCAAAAAGGTTTAGCTTTTTATCCAAACGCAACTGACGATCCAGTACAATCCGCAACGGATTTTTACCTTCTATCAGCCGAACAGTAAGCGAAGGATTGTCTTTCTCTGCCGTGTTTGTGCCCACCATAATGGCATCTTCTTCGGCACGCATTTGGTGTACGCGCAAAAGTGCCCGCGGTCCGGTAATCCAGGTTGGTTCGCCGTAATCTTCGGCACTTCGGTCTTTGTCAATAAATCCGTCAGAGGTTTGTGCCCATTTCAGCAAAATATAAGGCCGTTGTTTTTGGTGAAACGTAAAAAAGCGACGGTTCAGTTCGTCGCATTCTGCTTTCAAAACGCCGGTTTTTACTTCAACACCGGCTTTTTTTAGTCGTTCTATTCCTTTCCCGGCCACTTTCGCAAACGGGTCGATACTTCCAACTACCACACGCGGAATTTGTTTCTGAATGATCAGGTCGGAACAAGGTGGTGTTAATCCGTAATGTGCACAGGGTTCCAGCGAAACGTAAATCGTGCTTTCCTTCAGCTTTTCCTTGTCGGTTACCGAATTTATGGCGTTTACTTCGGCGTGAGCCTGCCCGTGTTTTTGGTGAAATCCTTCGCCAATAATTTGGCCGGAGTGAACGATTACACAACCAACCATCGGGTTTGGCGAAACATGTCCGGCCCCCATTCGGGCCAGCTCGATACAACGAGCCATATATTTTTCTTCGGTTGTCATTTTCAAGGAAAGACTAAATTTGCAGCAACAAAAGTACACAATGCAGAAAACTATTCAATACATCCGGGCAGAATTGGCGCCGTTTTACCCCGAAACCGAAATATCAGGGTTTGTTCAATTAATAATGAATAGTGTGTTGGATTTGTCGTATACGCAAATAATTCTGGAGAAAGACCGGGTATTGGAAACCACTGAAACGAACCGGATAAAAAGGGTTGTTGAGCGTTTGAAAACACACGAACCCATTCAATATATTTTGGGCGTTGCCGAATTTTACGGTTTGCAACTGAATGTAAAACCTGGCGTTTTAATTCCGCGACCGGAAACCGAAGAGTTGGTGGAGTGGATCAGTAAAACGGAAATTCCGAAGCCTGCGAAAATTCTGGATATTGGCACAGGAAGCGGTTGTATTGCGCTGGCACTAAAAAATGTGTTGACCACTGCAAATGTTCAGGCTGTTGACGTATCAGAAACAGCATTGTTGCTTGCCACCGAAAATGCCGGTAAAAATAAGTTGAACGTAGAATTTGAACACGCCGATATTTTAAAGTGGCAGGAACGTTCGTGGCCGCATTTTGATGTAATAGTGAGCAACCCACCCTATGTTATGGAACGAGAAAAACAGCAGATGGAAGCCAACGTGTTGGAGCACGAACCCGAGTTGGCTTTGTTTGTGAGTGATACCGATCCGCTGATATTTTACCGTACCATTGCGCAGTTTGCTTCGAAACAATTGAATGACGGAGGATACTTGTTTTTTGAAATCAACGAGAATTTAGGAGAAGAAATGGTGGCGCTGGTTAAGCAGTTGGGATTTAAGTCGATAGAATTACGCCGCGATTTGAACGGCAAAAGCCGCATGTTGAAATGTCAAAAATAAACGATTGGCACATCATTAAATCGGATATTTACCGTTTATAATTGCGAACGATTTTTTATTTTGCACACAACTAAATCAGCATTTTGAGAAAAGCACTCCGTAACATATTATTTCTTGTCAACATTCTTTTGGTGCTGGCCCTTGCGGCATCGTATCTTTCGGTGTACATTCCGCCAGATAAGTATTGGTTACCGTCTTTGTTCGGAATGGCCTATCCGTTTTTGCTGGCCGGCAACTTAATATTTCTATTGCTTTGGTTGTTGTTCAAGCCGCGTTATGCCTTGCTATCGCTGGGTTTTGTAGTTGTAGGATGGGGTTACTTTACGCGTTTTATGCAGCTGAAAGGTGAAAGCAGCGAGGAGGCAAACATTAAAGTGGTATCATACAATGTAAAGCATTTTGTGGCGGATACCAGCGGCACTCAGAAGGAAAATGCAACAAAAATCATCTCGTTTTTAGCCGAACAGAATGCCGATATTATTTGTTTGCAGGAAGCCCGTTTGCGAAAGAACAGCATTTTTAACCTGGCACAAACGGTAAAAGACCTTGAGTCGATAAAACACTACCAGTTTGCGCGCTCTAGTACCACTTACGGCTCGGTAACAATGACACGCTACCCGATTGTACATATGGGGGAGATCCGCTTTGAAAACACACGAAATATTTCCATTTATACCGATGTTTTAATTGATGGCGACACTGTTCGTATTTTCAATATTCACCTGCAGTCGTACCTGATCGATCCGGATAAATATTCGATTATTGATTCGCCCGGACTTAATGAAGAGAAAGATATTGAGGAAGTGAAAGAAATGAGCCGGAAATTTAAAGATGCTTTTGAGATGCGGGCAGAACAAGTGCGCGAAATTCGCAAGTACATCGATGAGTCGCCCCACAACGTAATTCTTTGTGGCGATTTTAACGATACTCCGGTTTCTTTTTCGTACCGTACTTTATCTGATGGATTAACCGATGCTTTTGTTAGCTCGGGGCGTGGTATTGGACGAACTTATATTGGCAAATTACCTTCGTTCCGAATCGACTACATTTTGCATGGCGACCGGTTTGAGTCGTACAATTTTGAAACACTCGATTACCGCATGTCCGATCACTTGCCGGTTAGTTGCAGTTTATTAAAGAAAGATTAGTAATCGTTAAGCAATTTTATGGCTACTTCTTTGTCGTTTTTGAGTTGTTCGACCAGAGCTTCAATGCCGGCAAACTTTTGTTCTTCCCTGATTTTGTCGATAAAAACAAGCGTAATATTCTGGCCATACATATCGCCCGAAAAATCAAAAATATTTACTTCAATACTTCGGTTGTCGGCATTGTTATTAAAAGTTGGGCGCGTGCCAATATTCAGCATTCCTTTGTATTGTTGGTCGCCAATTTCAATTAAAACAGCATAAACACCATAACCCGGAATAATTTTGTATTTATCCGAAGCTTCAATGTTTGCAGTAGGGAAACCCAATTTGCGCCCCAGTTGCATACCCTGTACAACGGTTCCGTGCAGCGTAAATTCGTAACCCAGGTATTGGTTGGCTTTTTTTATGTCGCCCGACTGCAGTGCCGCCCGTATTTTTGTAGAACTCACTTTTTCGGCTTCAACCGAAAGTGCATCCGTTTTTTTTACGGTGAAATTGTTCTTTTCGGCACATTTTTGAAGGTATTCGTAACCGCCCTCGCGGTTTTTTCCAAAACGATGGTCGTAGCCAACCACCAAACAACGGGTGCCTATTTTATTTACCAAAATGTCTTTTACAAATTCTGTATATGTTATTTCAGCAAATTCTTCGTTAAATGGATAAATGATCAGATGATCGACGCCGAACTTTTCAAACAACTTAATTTTTTCCTCTTTGGTTGTCAGCAAACGCAAACTGGTTTCGTTAGGCGATGTAACAATGCGCGGGTGAGGATAAAAGGTAAAAATCACTGTTTCGCCATCAATTTCTTTTGCCAGCTCTTTTAACTGTTCAATTACCGATTGATGTCCTTTATGCAAACCATCGAATGTACCGATAGTTACCACAGGATTATGGGCATTAAAATGATCAAGCGAATAATGGATTTTCACTGTTTTTTGAATATAATGTTTAGCGCTACAAACCTATCGAAAATTTTAAAGCTATTAAAGCGGCTTCTGAAAATCGGACAAAAAAAATAAAGTTTTGAAGGTATTTTAATTTGTTTCGGAGTAAAATTAGCGGTGTTTTTTTAGCATGCACTTTTAACTACAAGCCGCGATTGATACTATAAAATTTGTTATTTTATGTGTTTGCTATTTTCGATGTATGCAAAATTGTTAATTTTACCGCCTTTATAGAAACGAGCAACTTTACTGCTAACACTTTACAGCACGGTAAATTTGCACGTTTGGTACAATACTTTTTTTGGTTGCATATTTTAATCAAATGAAAAACATGACGTATAGAGTTTTATTTTTTTTAGTAGCTATCCTGCTTGTATTAGGGGGATGTAAAAAAGAAGAGGGGTTTACAATTCGTGGTAAAATTACACACGCCGAAGACCAAACCATTGTTTTGGAAGAATTGCACACTACTTCGCTAAAAAAGATAGCAGAAACAAAAATTAATAAAAAAGGGGAGTTCGAGCTTTCGGCAATGACCGGAATTCCTACATTTTACCTGTTGAAACTCTCAGATCAGAATTTTATAACGCTGCTGGTTGATTCGGCAGAAACTGTAACGATTGAAGCTGATGCCGCCAATTTTTATCGCGAGTATAATGTTGACGGGTCGCCGGGTTCGGCGCAGGTAAAAATGTTGGATACAAAACTAAAAGATACCCGACATAAACTCGACTCGTTACAATCGTTAGATAATTTGTACGCCGGTAATCCTGAATATGATAATGTGCGGCCTCTTTGGGAGGAAGAATACGATAAAATTGTAGAGGAGCAAGTAGAGTTTTCTACAAATTTTGTGCGCGAAAATCCTTTCTCAATGGCTAGCGTATTGGCGTTGTATCAAAAATTTAGTAACGAGGACGAATCATACATTGTTAGCGATTTGCAAGCCATGAAAACAGCTGCCTCGGCATTAAATTCAATCTATCCAAAATCAGAACAAGTACAGGCACTTTATAACAATACACTGCAATTTGTTCGTCAGCAACAGTCGGCAGAAATGAGGAAATTTATTCAGGAGCAAGGCGATAACAGCCCTGAAATTGTTTTGCCCGATCCTGAAGGAAATGATGTAGCATTATCGTCGTTACGCGGCAAAGTCATTTTGTTACAGTTTTGGGCTGCTGTCGATCGTGGATCGCGCATTCAAAACCCGGTTTTAGTTGAGGCATACAACAAATACAAACGCAAAGGTTTCGAGATTTACCAGGTGAGTGTTGATGTTAACCGTGCCGAATGGGTTGATGCTATTGACCAGGACAAATTAAGCTGGATTAATGTTGGCGACATGGAAGGAAGCAAACTGGCAGCAGCTGTTTACAATGTGCAAAGTGTTCCTTATAACTATTTGCTTGACGAAGAAGGCAAAATTGTTGCCAAAAACCTGAAAGGGCCGGCTTTAAATAAAGCTTTGTCTCAACTTCTCGATTAGTGTAAAACCGGAAAATTGACACAAAAAAAGAAAATATATTTTGTCTCAGATGTACACCTTGGAGCACCGGCACTGAACAACAACCGGGAGCGCGAGATACTTTTTGCATCGTGGCTCGATTCTATCAGCTCTGATGTTGCCGAGCTATACTTAATGGGCGATATTTTTGATTTTTGGTATGAGTATAAAAAGGTTGTTCCGCGTGGTTTTACACGCATATTAGGCCGACTGGCCGATCTTACCGACCAGGGAATTTCTGTTCATTTTTTTACCGGAAACCACGATATGTGGGTTTATGATTATCTGGCCGAAGAAACAGGTATAACCGTATATCACGATTATATTATTCGGGAAATTTACGGGAAGAAATTTTTTCTGGCACATGGCGATGGTCTCGATGCTTCGGATAAAGGCTACATTTTTCTGAAAAAGATATTTACGAATAATACAATGCGGTGGCTTTTTTCAAGATTACATCCTAATTTAGCTTTTACAATTGCGCATAAATGGTCTGCGTCCAGTAGGTTATCAAATGCGGATTATGAGAAAGATTTTATGGCAAATAGGGATGGAATGTATAAATTTGCCGCGGATTTTTTAGCAACAAATCCAATTGATTATTTTATAATGGGCCATCGACATCAGTTGGTGAATGAAAAGATGAATGAAAAAACCCGATTTGTGCTGCTTGGCGATTGGATAAAATCATTCTCGTATGGTGTTTTTGATGGTGAAAAATTTGAATTAAAGACATATAAAGACAGAGTGAAAGCTTAATAAAGGATTATGGCAAAGCAAACTTATACAAGAATTATTGGTACCGGAAGCGCGCTTCCAACTCAAATAATCAAGAATACACACTTTTTGAATAATGAGTTTTATACTCCGTCGAAAAAGAAGATTGAGGATAAGAGCAACGAAGAGATTATTCAGAAATTAAAAGAGATTACCAATATTGAAGAGCGACGCTACATGGAAAGCAATTTGGTAACATCGGATATTGCCGCGATAGCAGTACAAGACGCCTGCAAAACCGCAGAAGTTTCTATGGAGAGTCTGGATTTTATTATTATCTGTCATAATTTTGGCGATATCCTCGATGGTAATGTAAGAACCGATGTGTTGCCAAGTTTGGCCAACAAGGTTAAAATGAAGCTGAAGATTAAAAATCCGGCTTGTTTTTGCCATGATGTTATTTCGGGTTGCCCGGGATGGACACAAGGAATGATTACTGCAGATGCCTACATTAAAAGTGGTTTGGCAAAACGTGGCGTTGTAGTTGGAGCCGATGCTTTATCGCGTATTTCAGATCCGCACGATCGTGATTCGATGATTTATGCCGATGGTGCAGGAGCAACCGTTGTTGAAGCTGTAGAAAGCGAAGAGCCTATTGGAATCTTGTCGCATTCAAGTCGCTCTGATTCGGTTAAATATGCCAACCTGCTTATTTTGGGAGAATCAAGCAATCCCGATTTCGAAAGCGATGAGCTGTTTATTAAAATGGATGGTCGTAAATTATATGTTTACGCCATTACAACAGTTCCGGGAGTTGTGAAAGACAGCATTGAAAAAGCTGGTCTTGATTTGGCAGATATCAAGAAGATATTTATCCATCAAGCCAACGAAAAAATGGATGAGGCAATTCTTGCCGGCGTGTTAAAGTTATATGGCCAAAAAGATGTGCCCGAAGGAATTATGCCAATGAGCATTAATAAGCTTGGTAATTCTTCAACTGCAACAGTTCCAACGCTGGTTGATTTGGTTGTAAAAGGAAAAATGGAAGGTCACGAAGTGAATGAAGGTGATTACACTATATTCTGTTCGGTGGGTGCCGGAATGAACATCAACTCCATTGTTTATAAGTGGTAAAAGATTGAAACTACGATATTGAAAACCGGTTTGTCGTTTGACGGATCGGTTTTTTTATGCCTCTTTCTTAGTTCACCAGTTAATTGGTTCAAGTCCTTTTGAGACTAAAAATTCGTTGGTACGACTAAAATGTTTGTTGCCAAAAAAACCTCGGCTAGCCGAAAGTGGTGACGGATGCACCGATGTTAACACAAAGTGTTTATCCTGATCGATAAACTTACTTTTGCTAATGGCATAATTTCCCCACAGCAGGAAAACCACATTTTCTTTCTCAGCATTTATCTTTTCAATTACTGCATCGGTAAATTGTTCCCAACCCTTTTTTTGGTGCGAGGCTGCCTGGTGTGCACGAACCGTTAAGGTGGCATTTAACAACAAAACTCCCTGACGGGCCCAATCGGTTAAATCGCCCGTTTCGGGAATTGGTTTACCTACATCGCTATTCAGTTCTTTAAAAATATTACGTAAACTTGGAGGAAAACGAATGCCGTCGTTCACCGAAAAACAAAGACCGTGCGCCTGCCCCGGGCCATGATACGGATCCTGGCCAATGATGACAACCTTTAGTTTCTCGAAAGGACATTGGTCAAAAGCATTAAAAATAAGTTTGCCCGGAGGATAAATCCGTTGTGTTTTATATTCGTTTCGAACAAACGCACTCAACTCCGTAAAATAATCTTTTTCAAACTCTTCGTTTAGCTGCTTTTTCCAGCCTTCTTCAATTTTAACCTCCATAAAATTCATGTAAATTTCTCCTAAAAATAGAAAAATTAAATGCCCTAAAAATTCAATAAACTATTTTTTCTCACCAAAGCTTGGGCTTGTTTTCATTTTTGTATTTTTAAGATTCAAACAAAATAAAAATGGAAATTATTTATCTGGTTGCAGGAGTGGTAGTTGGCGGAATTGTAGCATTCCTTTTTCTGAAATTGAAGGCGCAAAGTGGGCAGGCCGATGCCGGGAAACTGCTTTTTGAAAAAGAAAGTGAGTTTTTAGCACAAAAAGCGGAAATTGAAAAACAGGGACTGATTTGGCAGGAACGCTACAATGCATTAAAAACCGAAGCCGACGAGTGGAAAGCCGAGTTGCAGGCATACAGAGAAGAAAATAAAGCCTTGAATGTGCGGCTTGAAAATGCCAAAGTACAGTTTAAAAACCAGGAGGAAAAGTTAGGCGAGCAGAAAAAAGAACTGGAAGAAATACAAAAGAAACTTACGACTGAGTTTGAAAATGTAGCCAATAAAATTCTGGAGAAAAACAGCGAGAAATTTACAGCTGCCAATCAGAAAAATATTGGCGAAGTTTTAAATCCGTTGAAAGAAAAGATTCAGCTTTTCGAGAAAAAGGTGGATGATACTTACAAGCAAGGATTAAAAGACCAAACTGACCTGAAAGCTGAGCTGAAAAAGTTGTACGACCTGAATAACAAAATTAGCGAAGAAGCAAATAACCTGACAAAAGCGCTAAAAGGCGATGTGAAAAAACAAGGAAACTGGGGCGAAGTTGTTTTGGAACGAATTCTTGAGCGATCGGGATTGAACGAAGGAGAACAAGGTTATCAAAAACAGTTCAGCGATACTACTGAGGATAATAAGCGTATCCAGCCGGATATCGTAATCAATCTGCCGGATAACAAACATATTATTGTCGACTCTAAAGTGTCGATGATTGCCTACGAACGTGCAGTAAATACAGAGAATGAAGAGGAGAGGGTGAGGTTTGTAAAAGAGCATCTTTTGAGCTTGAGAACTCATATAAAAGGATTGAGCGAGAAACATTATCAAACAGCAAGCAAATTAAATTCGCCCGATTTTGTTCTGTTGTTTATTCCAATCGAGGCTTCATTTAGTGTGGCTATTCAGGAGGATCAGGAATTGTTTTCGTATGCATGGGATCAGAAAGTGGTGATTGTTAGTCCGTCAACCTTGCTGGCAACTTTGCGTACCATTTCATCCATCTGGCAACAGGAAAACCAAACCCGAAATGCCATTGAAATTGCTCGTCAGGGCGGCGCTCTTTACGATAAATTTGTTGGTTTTATTGCCGATATGGAAACCATAGGGAAGAATCTGGATACTACACGTAAAACTTACGATTCGGCTGTAAATAAATTGCATACAGGTTCGGGTAATTTAGTACGTCGAGTAGAAAATATTAAAAAGTTGGGAGCAAAAGCATCGAAAGAGTTACCCGGAAAATATATTGAAGAAGAGTAATTGTGAATCGTAAAACTAATTGAAGCATATAATTGCCGGTTAGATAAATGATTGAGTAAAGAAAAGCCGGATACAAAATTGTCCGGCTTTTCTTTTTTAATCTATCGCTTTATAATTTTAAATGTCTGAACAGGATGGAAGTTGTCATCAAAAAGCTTTAAGAGATAAGTGCCTCCCGGATATTCTGTCATATTTATTTGGGTCTCAGTATTATTGGTAACACTTTCTTTTAGCTTTTTCCCGGCAAGATCAAAAAGTTGAATATGAGCATTCAAATTGTATTCATCAAAATGTACAACAACAAAATCGGAAGTTGGGTTGGGATAAATCTTTACTTCAAAATCAGCAATTGTAATGTCGTCGAGTGCTGTAATTACCAGTTTCGACTGATGAAAACCCTGGGTGAGAACCAATGAACCAGACTCTGCCGTTTCGATAACTGTTTCTCCTAAAGTCCAGCTTAGCTGTATACCGTTGGTTTCGTAAACAGTTCCGGCAGTCGATACAATTTCTTGCGCATTTAGAGTCGGCAAAAAAGTACCCTTTACAATGATTATTAAAAACAGTAATAATTTCTTCATGTGTTTGTTTATAGTTTGTATACAACAAAATTAAAGAACATATCAGCATCAGCACCCGATGAATCTTTTATTTTAATTAGAATTTTACCATCTACTGATGTTGCTCTGATAAAACCAAAATCGTCAATAATAGTTGCATTGCAAATGTAGTTTTGATAAAAATAGTCTTCGCCGGAAATAGTTACCTTGTATTCGCCAGTATTAGAATGTGTAACAAGAACATTGCTCGATTTATTAAATTCAACACCATTAGGATTTACAACTCCGTAAGCAATCGGAGTCATTTGGGTTTGCCACGAAGTATTTCCGTTCGCATCTGAGGTTAGGACTTTTCCGTCTCCTTGTGTTCCATCCGAGATTCGTAACCTGTTTTTGAATTCAGCTGCCGGACCAGATCCATTATTTTTTACATAAAGCGTTGCATAGGTTCCATTGTTTTCGGCAGCAATAGCCTGGTGGTTCTCGGTTGTAACCGACTGGAATTGTCTTAAATCACTGCCCGGATTTTTACCCACTGCAACTTTGCCTGCTGTGTAGTAAATGTTGTCGTTATCTTGGCTCCACAGCGATGAACTTGTGGGTAAATCTCCCCATGTGGCAATACCTTCGGCATCCGATATCAGAATTTTTCCTTCTCCCTGGCTGCCGTCTGCAATTCGAATTGGACTACGAAAATAAGCCGACTGGCCATTTGCATTTTGGTTAAGTAGCTGAATTGTGGCATTTCCCTCGCTGTTATTTATGCCAAACAATGAAGCCATATTGTTATAATTGGCAACTCTTAACGAACTTGTAGAAGTAGGATTGTCTCCTATTCCAACATGTCCATCCTGGTAGGTGATTCCGTTGTCTGCATCTTGCCATGGAGTTGTAACTGTTGGTAAGCTAACTGTATTACCATCTGAAATAGTCAAGTTGTTACCCGAAAGAGATAGTGTTTGATCATCAGTTAAATCGCCATCAACACTTAGCGGAGAAGCAGAAGTTCCATTTCCTGTTAAGCTAGCGTCGCTTATTACAGTCTGAGTACCCCAGTTGTCTCCGGTCGTTTCTCCTGACGATGGCAAAGTAACTGTACCTCCTCCGGCAGATAATGTTAATTGCGTTCCGCTTAAACTTAAGGTTTGAATCTCGTTAGTGGCATCGGCATCAGCATCTTCAACATTATCAATTTCAACAGTTTTGGCGTGAAATGCATAAGGAACTGCTAAGAGCTGCGAAGTTCCCATGTGGGTAAAAGAGTCGCCTCCATCTGTATCAATTTCAATTTTTAGGTAATGATCCGTGGCACCCCAATTCCCGGGATCAAAAACGCCGTCAATTGCAGTACCTTGACCCACCTGGATATTAACCAGCCCAAATGAATTTGTGTTTACTTCGTGTGTTTCAGTATATACAGATGTGCCGGTTTCGGTGTCTTGAAGTATACTGATTTGGAAGCTAACGTTTTGATCGGCTATAATTTCGCCTGATGAACTTCGGACTACGGCCTGGTAGTTGAATGCACCGGGAACTTGAGCAATGCCGGTAAAACTTGCAATAAATAAGAAAAGAAAGAGAAAAGTAGAATTTTTCATGATTTTGATTTTTATAAAAACAGATTTTTAGTGAAAATAAAATTAGTAATAGTGCATGTTATATTTTATAGAAATCTGAGGAAGTGAGGTTTAGCTTTGAATGTGATGGTTTTATTTTTGAATTCGCAAAATGTGCGAAATGAGAACCTGGAAGGAGTGAAAGGTGAAAACTGTGTGGTATAGAATTAGGGGTGTGCTTGTGAACTTTCGCAAGTGAATAAAAATAAGGTGATTTCCACCAAGAGAAACCACCTTATGAATGTGTAACTTATTTAACGAATAAGTTGTGCAGATTTAAACGTTTAAATACCAAATAGGTTTAAACGGAGTACTCTTTTTAGATTAGTTCTAAAGATCAGGGATTAAATGTAATTGCCTGTCCGTAATTTGGATGAAGGATTTGGTTGTTGTGGTACACTTTTAATCCATTCACAAAAGTGCTTACAACCTGGTTCGAAAACTCAGTTCGTTCGAACGGAGCCCAGCCACACTTGTATAAAATATTTTCCGGAGCCACAATCCAGTTTTTATTCGGATCGACCAAAACGAGGTCGGCAAAATAGCCTTCGCGTATGTATCCACGATTGTTAATTCTGAAAAGATCGGCCGGTGCATGGCACATTTTCTGAATCACTTTTTCTATGGTAATAAATCCTTTTTTACTCAACTCTAGCATAGCAACCAGCGAGTGCTGTACCAACGGCCCGCCCGATGGTGCTTTAAAATACGAGTTATTCTTTTCCTCCAAAGTATGAGGTGCATGGTCGGTGGCAATCACATCAATTTTATCGGCCAGCAAGGCTTCCCAAAGTGCCACTTTATCTTTCTCGCATTTTACTGCCGGATTCCATTTTATGCGTGTTCCGTAATCAATATAGTCGCGCTCGTCGAACCACAGGTGATGCACACAAACTTCGGCTGTAATTTTTTTGTCACCTACTTTTCCGGGCGCGAAGAGACTCATCTCTTTTGCCGACGAAAGGTGCAGAACATGTAGTCGCGTATCAAATTTCGAGGCCAATTCAACAGCTTTCGACGATGATTTATAACACGCTTCGGCACTGCGAATGTGGCAGTGGCGCGAAATTGGCACATTTTCGCCATAACGCTGGCGTGCAATTTCGGTGTTTGCTTTTATTGTAGCTTCGTCTTCGCAGTGTGTGGCAACCAAAGTTGGCGCATTTTTAAATATTTCAGATAAAGTCTTGTCGTCGTCAACCAACATATTTCCGGTTGAAGAGCCCATAAAAACTTTTATGCCACACACCTTTGTTGGATCGGTTTTTAGCACCTCCTGCAAATTATCGTTGGTGGCGCCCATGTAAAACGAGTAGTTTACAGCCGAAACTTCTGCGGCGCGGTCAAATTTTTTCTGCAATTCTTCCTGTGTAACGGCTTGTGGCTTGGTGTTGGGCATTTCCATGTAGGTGGTAACGCCACCGGCAGCAGCGGCTTTACTTTCGGTAGCAATTTCACCTTTGTGTGTTAATCCCGGCTCGCGAAAATGTACCTGGTCGTCGATTACTCCGGGGATTAAAAGCAAACCTGTAGCATCAATTACTTCCGTTTCGTTTAAATCAAAATCAGCGGGGACAACGTGCGGAAAGACCTTCTCAATTTTTTCACCATCAATTAAAACACTTCCTTTAAATTTTAGTCCCTCATTTACAATCGTTGCATCTTTTATCAGCGTTTTCATTTTTCCGGATTTTTGATTTATAACAAAGTTACTAAAATACGTCGAGACCCTTTTAGTGTGCACCCAACGAAATTAGATAACCTTTTGTCAAACGCCGTTTAGGGCTCATTGTTCAAATTCGCACAGCATTGATTCAATCTTCTCCAGAATGGGTTTTTTCCTTTTTGTCCAGGATTTCTTGCCCATAAAGAATCCAAAAATAAGCAAGCCAAAATATATAAGCTGTGTAATAATAATTGAATTTGTTTGGCTCAGTAAATCGAAATATTTAGAAATTGAAAATACACTGGCAACATCAACCAGCAGAACAACCAGAATGAGCCATAATTGATCTCGATTCCAGAATTGGAACCTTGTTCGGGCTTCCTCCAGGAAACTTTTGGTAGAAGATAAGAACACTACATTGCTAATTTTTTTGTGTTTTTTCTTGAACAGAAAAGCAAGTATTAGCGAAGCAAGGATAAATGCACATCCCGCCAACCTGTTTTGTAGTGTTAAATTGGGATCGGGGTTGATAATGAATACGAAAACATAGACAACTGCAACAATAGAAGTAATAATATAGAACTGTTTAGATTGTTTTTTTGAATAGGCATCGTGTTTTTTTATCTTCTCAAAAAGACCATTTCCATCACGCGAATTTGCAGTTGCTGCTGATATCGGTTCAGCCGGCGATTTTATTTCTCTGTATTTTTCAGATAGCGATTCAAAGTTCATTTTTCTGTTCCTCCATCATTTGTTTTAATTTCTTTTTAATACGATGAAATTTTACACGTACATTGCCTTCCGATATTCCCACAATTTCTGCAATTCGTGTGTGGTCGAGCCCTTCTAAAACCAAACTAATAATTGATTTTTCGGTAACAGGAAGTTGGTTAATTGCTTCGAACATGGTTTTTAGTTCTTTTTCCAGTATTGTTTTTCTGGCCAGATTTATATCATCGTCCGAAAGAATATCCTGTTTTATTTCCTGGCAACGTTTGTCATTCTTGCTTTGCAGGCGACAATAATTAATGGCAGTGTTTATCGATATGCGGTAAATCCAGGTGTTTACGTGGCTTTCATTTCTAAACGATCCGAGGTTTTTCCAAATGTTGCTAAAAATTTCCTGGAACAAATCATCGCGGTTGTGGCTGTTTCGCACATAAGAGCAGCAGATGCGGAAAACACGGTCTTTGTTCTCCTCGAAAAGCTGTTTAAACTGAATTTCTTTCGTATTCATTTTTTGTCTTTCTACATGCTTAGACAAGCTGCCCAGAATTTGTTACACCTAATTTGTAAATTAAAGTACAAAAAAAGGCTGCACATGGCAGCCTTCATAATATTTTGATTTGAGAATGATGTTATACGTTCCTTTCATATTTTCGAGTGAAGCTGCGTAACTTCATTTTTAGTACGCCCCAAAGTGCTTCGTTAAAAATACCGCCGCTCATTTTCGATGTTCCTTCCTGACGGTCGGTAAACACAATCGAAACTTCCTGGATATTAAATTTAAACTTGTGGGCAGTAAATTTCATTTCAATCTGAAATCCGTAACCAATTAGTTTTATATTATCAAGGTCGATAGTTTCCAGCACATTTCGTTTCCAGCAAACAAAACCCGCCGTGGTGTCGCGCACATCCATTCCGGTAACAATGCGCACATACATCGATGCAAAATACGACATCAACACACGGCCAAGCGGCCAGTTTACCACATTAATTCCGGTAATATAACGTGATCCAACAGCCACATCAGCACCATTTTCAATGGCAGCAAAAAGCCTTAGCAGATCATCGGGGTTATGCGAAAAATCGCAGTCCATTTCGCAAACTGCTTCGTAATCTCTTTCCAGTGCCCACTTAAATCCTGCAATGTATGCAGTGCCCAGGCCCAGTTTCCCTTTTCTTTCCAGGATATGTAGTTTGCCCGGAAACTCTTCCATCATTCGTTTCACAATTTCGGCAGTTCCGTCGGGCGAATTATCTTCTACAATAAGCAAATGAAAAGGCTTTTCCAAAGAAAATACCTTGCGGATCATTTTCTCAACATTTTCCTTTTCGTTATAAGTCGGTATGATTACTAAATTCTTTGACACTGTTTTGAAATATTTAATTGAAGTAACGAAAATAAGGTTTTTGTATTAATTCTAAATCGTTTGTCAATCAATTATTGCAATGCCATGTTTTGATGCATTTGATTTGAAAAGTGCTGTTTGTATTTCATAAAGATGTATTGTAGATTAATTAAGTGTTAAAATGACAATAATATATCTAAAAAGCTTACATGTGTCTGTTTTATTCGTGAAATTTGTTGCTGTTGAAAAGGATGTCAAATCGATTTTCTATGGAAATTAAATGCAGAAAAGGTGGGGAGGAATGTTATGGTCTGAGTGAGATGACTTTACTTTTCGATATAAGTCAGCGTCTGATTCAGAGCAAGCAATTCAAAAATGATTTGAATACCATTGTAAAAATGGTGGCAGAATACCTTGGTGCCGAACGCTGCTTTTTAAACATTTTGAACCGCGAGAACGAACATATTTATATGGAGGCGGCTTATGGCGTTAATAATAGTCAGCAGGCACGGGCCAAATATAAACTCGGAGAAGGAATTACCGGCAAAGTGGTTCAAATGGCACGTCCGGTGGTGGTCGAAAAAATATCAAAATCGTCATTGTTTCTTAACCGGACAAACCAGGAATTGTATAAAGATGGCAAAGAGCTCACTTTTGTTTGTGTGCCTGTAATAGATGAGGGAAAAGTTACCGGCACATTGAGTTTTGCGCGCGTATACAATCCATATATAAGTTTTGATGAAGATACCCGACTGCTTTCGATTATTGGTTCGATGGTGGTTCGGGCAGCCTTACATCGCCAGGAAAGGCTGGAAGAACTGGAGTCGCTGAAACAAAAAAATCTGGAGCTGGAAAGCCGAATATCGGGGCAAAAACACATGAACATGATCGGTAACTCGGGGAAAATGCGCGATGTGTTTTCGCTGGTTCAAATGGTTGGAAAAACCAACTCTACCGTACTTATTCGTGGAGAAAGTGGTGTAGGAAAAGAACTGGTAGCCGATGCCATTCATGAAGCCAGCACCCGTAATGGAAAAACGTTTATAAAAGTAAACTGCTCGGCATTGCCCGAATCGTTAATCGAAAGCGAGTTGTTTGGGCACGAGAAAGGAGCTTTTACCGGCGCCGATTCACAACGCAAAGGTCGTTTTGAACTGGCCAACGGAGGCACTATTTTTCTTGATGAGATTGGCGATATTCCGTTGTCGACACAGGTGAAATTGTTGCGGATGATTCAGCAGCGCGAGTTTGAGCGGGTAGGAGGTACACAAACCATAAAATCGGACGTACGGATTATCTGTGCTACCAACCGAAAGTTGGAAGAGATGATAGAAAACGAAGAGTTTCGCGAGGATTTGTATTACCGGATTAATGTTTTCCCAATTTACATTCCATCGTTGCGCGAGCGCCGAGATGATATTCCGCAATTGGTGGATCATTTTATTGGCAAATTCAATAAAGAAAACCAAACAAAAATTAAACGAATTACTACATCGGCACTCGATATGTTGATGGTGTACAAGTGGCCGGGAAACATTCGCGAGTTGGAAAACTGCATCGAGCGGGCGTGTATTTTAAGCACCGACAATGTAATTCACAGTTACAATTTACCACCGTCGTTACAAACGGCCGGTTCGTCAAATACCAGCTCAAAAGGCGGAATGATGTACACCGTTGAACAGGTGGAAAAACAGTTGATTCGCGATGCGTTAACATCAACAAAAGGGAATATTACCAAAGCTGCCGAAGAGCTAAAAATAACCGAACGAATGCTGGGCACACGCCTGAAAAAGTACGAAATTGATGCATGGCGGTACAAAGTTTAATGTAAGAATTTCTAAATTCGTATATGTTTAACTATTATCGCAATTAAGTATTCTGGCATTAATGCATTCAGATATGAATAAAAAACTCATTCAGGTTGATCTGCAAAATCCTCTTCATTGCGCGCAGGTGGTACATCTGCTAAACGACTATATGGAAGATGAAATGGGGATCAGCGAACCGATGCCCGATGGACTTGGCCCTAAAATTATTGAGGGACTAAAACGGCATACGGCGTACATGGGTTTTTTTGTTTGTATCGGAGATAACTTTGCGGGGCTTGCCAATTGCAACCTCAATTTTTCTACATGGATAGCCAGTCCGCTTATTAATATTCACGACCTGATCGTTTCTCCCGATTTCCGTCAGCAGGGAGTTGGCCTGTTTCTGTTAAAAGGCATCGAGAATTATGCTATCGAAAATGGTTACTGCAGGATAAATCTCGAAGTTCGTCACGATAATTTTAAAGCACAGAACCTGTATCGCAAAGCCGGATTTAAGGAATGCGAACCCAATAATTTCTTCTGGGAAAACAAGTTGAAGTAGTTGAGCTCTGACACCTTATTTTGATTATAAACACAAATTATTGTTAAATGCAAAGAGGGCTACTTTTTCACCAAAACGCATCTCTTTGCACTTATAGGTGGGCATTTTCTTAAGAAAACACAGCCCTTTGCATTTAGAGGAGGCCATTTTTGCTGGAAAGTGCATCTCTTTGCAGTTAAAGGGGGGCATAATTGCAACGAAACGCTATCCTTTGCACTCATAATCACCTATTTTTTCAAATAAACGTTGCCCTTTGCATGCAAAGAGATGCGTTTGGGGCAAAAAATGCTGCCCTTTAACTGCAACGATAGTGATTCGGTAACACCGGCTGGCATAAATAGAAAAAGGGCCATCCGTTTCCGAACGACCCCTTTCAGTTATGAATCTATTTGTTCTATATAATTTATTTCCATCCGCCGCCTAACGCGCGATACAACGAAACCACCGCATTCAGTTGCTGAACCTGGTCGTTAACATCGCTAAGTTGTGCATTCAGCAAACTTTGCTGTGCATTTAAAACTTCGGTGTAAGTTGCCGAGCCGTAAACCAATAATTCTTTAGTATAATCTACCGATTTTTCCAGCGCATCCAATTGTTTGTTACGCAGCTCTATCTTTTGCAACGAGGCATCGTACATGCTAAGTGCATCGTTTACTTCTGCACCAGCATTCAGTAATGTGTTTTTAAAGTTTAGCAGCGCTTCTTCCTGTTGAGCTTTGGCAACTTCTAAACGAGTTTTGTTGGCTCGTTTGTTAAAAATTGGCTGAACTAAACCGCCTACAACATTGGCTGCAAACGATGCCGGATCAAACAGATCCCCAAACTCCAACGACTCTAATCCGGCACTTGCAGTAAGTGTAACCGATGGGTAAAAGTAGGCTTTGGCACTGTTGGTTATGTGGTAGGCACTAATAACGCTGTATTCGGCCTGCATTACATCCGGGCGATTATCCAAAAGTTCAGCAGGAACACCCACTTCCAACAATTCATGTGCTTGCTGACTTTCCAGTTTTCCGCGCTCTACTTTGCCCGGAGTTCTGCCCAAAAGAATACAAAGTGTATTTTCGTTTTCTCTTATTTGCTGTTCAATATCCGGGATGGTAACTTCAGCGGCATAACGCGCAGCTTCACTTTGCACCACGGCAGCACCGGTTACACTACCACTTTCTTTCAGGGCTTTCATGGTTTCAACCAGTTCGGCACTGTTTTGTACTGTGGCTTTTGTTATCTCAAGGTTGGCATCCAAGGCGAGTAAACTGTAATAAACCGACGCAATGTTGGCAACCAAACGTGTCTGCACAGCCTTGTGTGCGGCATCGGTAGCCAGGTAATTGGCGTAAGCCGATTTTTTTGCGTTGCTCAGTTTTCCCCAAAAGTCGATTTCCCAGCTACTTTGCAAAGCTATTTGCGAAGCATTGTAATGATCGGGACCATTCGGACTGGTGGATTCTGAGTTTTTAACGTAAGTATGTCCGGCCTGCCCTGATAACGACGGTGCCAGTGCAGCTTTGCTCTGCAAGAAATTCGACTCGGCAGCAACAACACGCTGAACGGCGGCCTGCAAGTCAAGGTTGTTTCTTAATCCTTCGGCAATTAAACTGTCCAGAATTGGATCGTTAAAAAGGTTTTGCCAGCTTTCGTTTGCCAGGTTGCTTTCCGCAGTTTCTGCGCCTCCGTATAATCCGTCGGTAAAATCCTGGCTACGCTGGTATTGATTGGTTGTACTACACGAGATAACCAATACCGAAACAACGGCAATAAGCAGTATATTTTTTATTGAATTTGTCTTCATATCTAATCTTTTCTATCGGATTAACCCAAACTATTCATTTCTGAAATCTCTTGTTCTTCCTTCGGTTTCTTCACTTTTTCTTCTAAAATCTGGAAAACCACGAACATGGCCGGAATAACCAAAATTCCAATTAAAGTACCGATAAGCATTCCTCCAACAGCACCGGCACCGATAGAGCGGTTACCGTTGGCACCAACTCCTGTTCCTATAACCAGCGGAATCAATCCAACAATGAATGCAAATGATGTCATCAAAATAGGGCGAAGTCGCGCAGTGGCACCTTCAACGGCAGCCTCGATAATGGACATGCCGGAATCTCGTCGCTGTCGGGCAAACTCAACAATAAGAATAGCATTCTTTGCCAAAAGCCCGATAAGCATTACCAGCGAAATTTGCAGGTAAATGTTGTTTTCAACACCCAAAATGCGGGCAAAAACAAATGATCCGGCAATACCAATTGGCAACGAAACAATAATTGATAATGGCAGGATGTAACTTTCATACTGGGCAGCCAGCAGGAAGTACACAAAAATCAAACTCAAAATAAAGATGATAATGGTTTGATTACCTGCATTGATTTCTTCGCGGGTAAGACCCGAGAATTCATAATCATATCCGGTTGGCAACATTTCGGCAGCAACCTCGCGCACGGCGTCAATTGCATCTCCCGAGCTATAACCCGGATTTGGGTTTCCGTTTACCGAAATGGCGGTGTACATATTAAAACGGTTAATGGTTTCAGGACCATAAACACGTGTTAATGTAATAAATTCTGAAATTGGCGCCATTTCTCCGTTACCGGTGCGTATTTTAATGCTGTTTAAATCTTCTGGATTTCCGCGGTACTGCGCTTCCGATTGTACCATAACCCGGTATTGTTTTCCAAAGCGGTTGAAATCTGAAGCATAATATCCACCAATGTAACCTTGCATGGCTGATAGCACTGAGCTTACCTGTAAGCCCGAACGCATACAGCGGGCAGCGTCAACATCAATGCGGTATTGCGGAAAGTTGGTGTTAAAGGCTGTACGTGCATATTGTATTTCCGGCCGTTGATTTAAAGCACCCAGAAAATTGTTGGTTACGGTTTCAAATTCTTTAATATCGCCACCGGTTTTGTCTTCCATTTGTAATTCGAAACCACCGGTAACACTAAATCCCGGAACCATTGGTGGCGAGAAAATGATAATACGAGCACCTTTTATTTGCGAAGTAAGCATGTACAGTTTTTGTACAATACTATTCAAATCCTGTCCTTCTCCTTTTCGCTCGTCAAATGGTTTTAGTCCTGCAATTACCATTGCATACGGACTTCCTTGTCCACCCATAAACGAGAAACCTGTAATAGCTGTTCTTCCGTTAATCTCGGGCACGGTTGCCAGTATGGCATCAACTTGTTTTGTTACTTCGGCAGTTCTTTCTGATGACGAAGCCGGTGGCATGGCAATATCAACAAACATACGTCCTGTATCTTCTGCAGGAACAAAACCTGTTGAGGTTGTTTTCATGAGGTAGCCCAGCAATGCAACAAAAATTACGATCATTCCGGCAGCCAGCCATTTTTTATTGATAAAGAAGTGCGTGACCTTCTTATATTTTCCGGTCATGGTTTCAAAGGCAGTATTGAAAGCCGTATAAAAACGTTTCATAATGCCTTTTTGAGCTTTCACCTCTTCGCTGTGTGGCTTAAGGAATAAGGCACAAAGTGCCGGACTTAAAGTAAGTGCGTTAACTGCAGAAAGAATAATTGCCACCGTTAGTGTTATACCAAACTGACGGTAGAAAACACCGGTGGTTCCTGTAATAAAAGTAACCGGAATAAACACCGCTGCCATAACAAGCGTAATGGAAATAATGGCTGTTGAAATTTCGCTCATAGCCGAAACTGCGGCCGATTTTGCATTTTTGGCACCGCCGTCGAGCTTGGCATGCACCGCTTCAACCACCACAATAGCATCGTCAACCACAATACCAATGGCCAGTACCAATGCAAACAAAGTAAGCAGGTTAATGGTGAATCCGAACAAATTCAGGAAAAAGAAAGTACCGATAATGGATACCGGAACAGCAATTGCCGGAATAAGTGTAGCCCTGAAATTTTGCAGGAATACAAATACAACGATAAATACCAGGATAAACGCTTCAAGCAGTGTGTGTAACACTTTTTCGATCGAAGCATCGAGGAATTCGTTGGTGTTCATCAGTTCGATATAATCAACTCCCGGAGGAAATGATTTTGATGCTTCTTCCAGCGTTTCTTCAATTTCAAGAATTACTTCACGGGCATTCGATCCGGCCGATTGAAAAATTGCCATACTAATACCCGGTTCACCTTGGGTTTGTGTCATGGCTGTGTAATCCATCGATCCCAATTCAACGCGGGCTACATCTCCAAGTCTCAGGATATTTCCTTCTTCGTCTGATTTTATTACAATGTTTTCAAACTCTTCTGGCTGTGTAAGTTTACCACGATAACGAATTACGTATTCAAAACTTTGGTCGTTTTCGCTTCCAAAACGTCCCGGTGCGGCTTCAAGGTTTTGTGCATTAAGCGCTGCAACTACATCTGATGGCATTAAGTTGTAGTTCGACATAATATCCGGCTTTAGCCAAATACGCATCGAATAGTCTTTTCGTCCGAATACCATCGCCTCGCCAACACCATTAATACGTTGCACTTGTGGCAGCAAGTTAATTTTCGAATAGTTCTGGAGGAAAGTTTCGTCGTATCTTCCGTCTTTACTGTACAGCGAAAATACCATTAGCATGTTGTTCTGGCGCTTGGCAGTAAGAACTCCTGAACGTGTAACTTCGGCCGGTAAAAGTGCATTGGCACGTGCCACACGGTTCTGAACGTTTACCGCTGCCATATCCGGATCGGTTCCTTGTTTAAAGTACACCTGTATGGTTGCCGATCCGTTGTTACTTGCTGTAGAGCTCATGTAAATCATGTCCTCCACACCGTTAATCTGTTCTTCAAGCGGAATAACAACACTGTTTAAAACCGTTTGTGCATCGGCACCGGTATAGTTTGCCGATACCCGAATGGTTGGCGGAGCAATATCAGGATATTGCTCGATGGGTAATGTGGTAATTCCCAAAACTCCGAGAATCACCAATATGATTGAAATAACCGTTGATAAAACCGGTCTTTCTATAATTTTCTAAACATATTACTTGGCTCTTATATAATTAATTGTGTGAAGGTTGATTGTTTTCAGCAACCGCTTGTTGTCCGGCTAATTTGGGTTTAATTTCAATACCGTCACGAAGGGTGTTTATTCCTTCAACAACAATTTTGTCACCCGCTTTTATTCCTGAAGTAACAACAAAAACGTCTTTCAAATCTCCTGCAATTACCTGAATCTCGGTATTCACAACTTTGTTATCGCTGTTGGCTACGTACACAAAATGTTTCCCCTGAATTTCGTAACTGGCAGGTTGCGGAACCAGCAAAACATCTTTGTGGTATTCGGGTAAACGAATATTCCCGCTTCCGCCCGATCGCAAATTACCTTCGGCATTCGGGAATGACGCACGCATATTAATAGCACCTGTTTGCGGATCAACAATTCCGCTGGCAATTTCAATTTTACCTTTTTGCGGATAAATTGATTGATCGGGAAGAATCAGGTCAACCTCAGGCAGGTTCGCCAGTTTTTCGGAGGTGGTATTTCCTTCCAGGCTTTTAGTGAGCTGCAAAAATGCTTTTTCGTTGATCGAGAAATAAGCGCGCATGGTTGAAGTATTCGAAACGGTTGTAAGCGGCTGCGCAACCGAGCTGCTTACCAAACTTCCTACCCGGTATGGGAAGGTCCCGATAAATCCGTTTGTTGGGCTGCTTATCATTGTATACTCTAAATTGGCTTTTGCATTTGCTAAATTGGCGTTGGCTTGTGCCAGTTGCGCCTCAGCACTTTGCAATGACGTATTAACTGATTCCAGCTGAAACTCGCTGACAATGTCTTTTTCTACCAACGGTTTTGTTTTTTCCAATTCAATTTTTGCCGTGGCCACTTGCGATTCTGCAACTTTAACCTGAGCTTCGGCCGAACGCACCTGGGCACGAATATCGTTGGCGTTTATTTGAAAAAGAAGCTGGCCTTTTTTTACATAGTCGCCTTCGTCAACAAAAATTTTCTCGATATAACCTGCAACTCTTGGGCGAATTTCAACCGTTTGCTCGCCTTCCAGAGTGGCTGGAAAATCTTTGTAGAGTGTAATGTTTTGCGGCGTAATTTCCTGTACCATGTACTCGCCAACCTGTCCGCCCATCATCGGGTTGCTCCCTTGCTGATTTGAGCAGGCTGAGAAAATAAATAGAATGGCAAGAATGGCCATACTTGTGAATTGCTTAATTGTTTTCATGTGTGTAATTATTGTTCTGTTATTATTTAATTGCTTATTGACAGCACGACAGGCATTCTTTAAAGCCCGTGTTTTGCTGGATTTTAGAAATCACATTTTCAAAATGAGTAAGTTCTTCCTGAGAAATACCATCCAAAAGCTCTGACGAAACTTCAACCGACTTGGTTTTCATTAACTCAAACATATCAAGGCCTTGTTTTGTAAGCTTAAGATTTTTCTTTCGTTTGTCAACCTCGTCTTGTGTCCGCTCAACATAACCCAAATCAATAAGAGTGTTGATTTGCCGTGTAACAATCGATTTGTCGCGTAAAAAATGATTGGCTAAATCTTGTTGTGTCGATGCTGAGTTTTCTTTTATATAGTGGAGTACAACAAACTGGTCCAGGGTAAGATCTAAATTGTTTTCCTTAAACTTTGCCATTAACTTGAAGCGTACCAATTTCATGGTTTGCCCAAGCAAATACGTCAATGGTTCTTGTGTTCTCATAACTTTTCCTGTTTCTGCGTGCAAAGCTATGATAAAATAGTTGCAAAAGTCAACTAATTTACTGTAAATATTTATTAAATTTTTTAAAATGATTTGTAATGGGTTGAAAAATAGCAGCTTGAATGGCCTTGCTATTGTTAACTAAATTTGAACAGGTAGCTTTTCTAAGTTCATAACAAACGAAAAAGACAGTAGTTGAGTTTTCCTACTTAAATGTAGGTTATCTCAATGTTAACACCTGTAATGCCCTTTAAACATGGGCTTCTTAAAATTTTCCACCTTAATGTTCAGCAAGCAGTATCGTCCTACAAATATGTAGGATTGTTTTGGTGGTTTACATTCAAAAAATAAAAGTTTGAAAAATTTTTATCGACAGTATATCAGTTAGTTATTTATGATTTGATGGAGCGAAACATGTTGTCGAGCATGTTTTTTGGCACAACTATGGCACTTAAGAAACCAAACGATTTAAACTTAAAAATACAAGAATCATGAGAAAGATTGCAATTTATGGAAAGGGTGGAATTGGTAAATCAACCACAACCCAAAATACTGTAGCAGGATTAGTTGAAGCAGGTAAAAATGTAAAAGTAGTGGGTTGCGACCCTAAAGCCGACTCAACCCGATTATTACTGGGTGGTTTGGCACAGAAAACTGTGTTGGATACACTTCGCGAAGAAGGTGAAGATGTAGAGTTGGAAGACATTGTAAAAGTAGGATACGGCGGTGTTCGTTGTGTTGAATCAGGTGGTCCTGAGCCAGGTGTAGGATGCGCCGGTCGTGGTATTATCACTTCTATTAACATGCTGGAGCAGTTAGGTGCGTGGGACGATAAGTTCGAATTGGATTACACATTCTACGATGTGCTAGGTGACGTTGTTTGTGGTGGTTTCGCAATGCCAATTCGCGAAGGTAAAGCCGAGGAAATTTACATTGTAGTATCGGGCGAGATGATGGCAATGTATGCTGCCAACAACATTTGTAAAGGTATTAAAAAGTATGCCCAGGCAGGTGGTGTTCGTTTAGGCGGATTGATTTGTAACTCGCGTAAAGTTGATAACGAATCGGCAATGATTGAAGAGCTTGCCAGACAATTGGGAACTCAAATGATCCACTTTGTTCCTCGCGACAATATGGTTCAGCAAGCCGAAATCAACCGTAAAACGGTAATCGAATTCAAATCAGACCATCCTCAGGCCGACGAGTATCGTGCATTGGCAAAAGCTATCGACGAAAACGAGTTGTTCGTTATTCCTGAACCATTGGAAATAGAAGAGCTAGAGAAATTGTTGATCGATTTCGGTATTGCCAGCTAATTGAATATTAACCCATTAAAGATTTAGTAGTTATGTTAATGATAAGAGCAATTATACGCCCCGAGAAATCAAGTAAAGTTCTAAAAGCACTGTTTGAAGCAGGATACATTGCAGTAACAAAGATTCCGGTGGTAGGTCGTGGAAAACAACGTGGTATTAAAATTGGCGATGTTACTTACGATGAGCTTCCTAAAGAAATGCTGATCATGGTTATAAAAGATGAAGACAAAGACTTCGCAATAAATACCATTATGGAAGCTGCCCGATCGGAACCGAAAGGTGCATTTGGAGACGGAAAAATATTTGTTACCGCTGTAGATGAGGCTTATACCATCAGTCGAGGAACAAAAGAATTATAACCTTAAAATCAGACGACTATGAAGATGGTACTGGCGATCATCAGGATCGATAAAATGAATGCAACAAAACGGGCGCTTACCGCAGCTGGAATCACATCGATGACGGCAACCGGAAAAGTTTTCGGACGCGGAAAAGGTGCCTGGGATGCCCAGGTGATGGAAGGTGCAAAACAAGACATGCCTGAAGCACTTACCCATCTCGGAAAAGAACCAAGACTGAGACCACAGCGTGTACTTAATATTGCGGTTTCCGACCACAACGTTCAGCTAACGGTGGATACGATTATTGAAGTTAATCAGACTCCTGCTCCCGGCGACGGAAAAATATTTGTCCTTCCACTGGATGATACATATCGGGTTCGCACAGGTGAAACAGGGACGACAATCCTTTAATTAAAAAGACAAAATTATGCCTAATAAAAAAGATTATACAAACGGATTGCCGGATCCTTCGCAACTGAAGGAAGAGATTCTGGCGAAATATCCACGAAAAGTGGCGAAGAAAAGGGCTAAGGCAATGGTGATCAACGATCCTGCCGAGAGTCAGGAGATAGGCGCAAACATCCGGACAGTGCCGGGGATTATCACACAGCGTGGTTGTACCTATGCAGGTTGTAAAGGTGTGGTTTTAGGACCTACACGCGACATTATTAACCTGGTACACGGCCCGATTGGTTGTAGCTTTTACGCCTGGTTAACACGTCGTAACCAAACCAAAGCGCTTGAAGGTGATCCAAACTTTATCACCTATGCATTTTCTACCGATATGCAGGATGAAAACATTGTATTTGGTGGTGAAGCAAAATTGAAAGACGCTATCCGCGAAGCTTTCGATACATTCAACCCAAAGTCAATCGGTATCTTCTCAACCTGTCCGGTAGGTTTGATCGGTGACGACGTTCACTCGGTTGCCCGCGAAATGAAAGAGGAGCTCGGAATCAACATCTTTGGTTTTAGCTGCGAAGGTTATCGTGGAGTATCACAGTCGGCCGGTCACCATATTGCCAACAACGGAATTTTCAAACACGTAGTTGGTAACGACGACCGCGAACGTACCGGTAAATTCCAGGTGAACTTACTTGGTGAATACAACATTGGTGGAGATGCTTTCGAGATCGAACGTATTTTCGAAGAGGTTGGTGTAACACTGATTTCAACCTATAGCGGTAACTCAACCGTTGAAAGTTTTGCTTACTCACACACGGCCGACCTGAACATGGTTATGTGCCACCGTTCTATCAACTACATTGCCGAGATGATGGAAGAGAAATACGGTATTCCATGGTTTAAAGTAAACTTTATCGGAGCCGAATCAACTGCAAAATCATTGCGTAAAATGGCCGAATACTTCGGCGATGCAGAATTATCAGCAAAAGTGGAAGAAGTTATTGCCCGCGAGATGCTGAAAGTGAAAGCTGTTGCCGAAGCTGTTAAACCAAAAGTTGAAGGTAAACTGGCAATGATGTTCGTTGGAGGTTCACGTGCTCACCACTACCAGGATCTGTTTACTGAACTGGGTGTTCGTGTAGTTTCTGCCGGTTACGAGTTTGCTCACCGCGACGACTACGAAGGACGTGAAGTGATTCCAAACATCAAGATTGACGCCGATACACGTAACATCGAAGACCTTGTGGTTGAAAAAGATGAAGCGAAATTCCGCGACGACCTGGCTGAGAAAAAAGCCAAACTGGAAGCCGACGGTTACGAGTTTAAAGACTACAAAGGTATGATGCCTGATATGCAGAAAAACTCGCTGGTAATCGACGATGTAAACCACTGGGAAACAGAGAAGCTTATTGAATTCTACAAACCCGATATGTTCTGTGCGGGTATCAAGGAAAAACATGTGGTACAGAAATATGGTGTGCCATTAAAACAGCTTCACTCTTACGACTACGGTGGCCCGTATGCCGCTTTCGAAGGCGCTATAAATTTCTACAAAGAAATGGAACGTATGCTGGGTACTGATATTTGGAAACTGGTTGATACACCTTGGAAACACGAGCCCGAGATTGTTGGAAGTGTTACCGTTGACGCATAAATATAGGAGGAAATAATCATGTTATTACGACATACAACAAGCGAAGTAAAAGAAAGAAAAGCACTAACGGTTAACCCGGCAAAAACCTGCCAGCCGGTAGGTGCGATGTACGCTGCTCTTGGAGTGCACGGTTGTTTACCACACAGTCACGGTTCGCAAGGCTGTTGTTCATACCACAGAAGTGCCTTAACAAGACA
The DNA here is from genome assembly GCF_963676815.1 of uncultured Draconibacterium sp. NCBI lineage: Bacteria > Pseudomonadati > Bacteroidota > Bacteroidia > Marinilabiliales > Prolixibacteraceae > Draconibacterium > uncultured Draconibacterium sp. The sequence continues at coordinate 1,228,744 of NZ_OY781365.1, read as the reverse complement.
TTATAAAGAGCCGGTAATGGCGGCAACAAGTTCATTCACCGAAGGATCATCAGTATTCGGCGGGCAGGCCAACCTGCTGCAGGCGATCGACAATATCTTTGGAATTTACGATCCTGATATCATTGCCGTTCACTCAACCTGTCTGTCAGAAACTATTGGTGACGACCTTGGACAGATCGTGAAAAAAGCATTGGACGATGGAAAAATTCCGGAAGGTAAATTTGTTGTTCAGGCTTCAACTCCAAGTTACGTTGGATCACATGTTACAGGATACGCCAACATGCTGGAGGCATTTGTAAAATACTTTTCGTTTAATACCAACGAGAAAAAACGTCAGGTAAATATGTTGTCAGGTTGGGTTGAACCATCTGATATGCGCGAGCTGAAACGTATTGCCGGTATGATGAATTTGAAAACGATTTTGTTGCCCGATACTTCAGAGGTTTTAGATACGCCAATGGATGGTACCTATAAAATGTATCCGAAAGGCGGAACAACCCGTGAAGATATTGTAAGCATGGGCGACAGCATGGCAACTGTTGCAATGGGCGAGTGGGCCACTCAAAAAGCTGCCATCACGCTCGACAACAAATGCAAAGTGCCGTTTTCAATGACCGACCTTCCAATCGGATTGCAAGCCACCGACCGTTTTATCCAGGCGCTTTCAACTGCCGGAAAAGTTTCTATTCCTGAAAGTATTTCGGAAGAACGCGGTAAACTGGTTGACGTAATTACTGACATGCACCAGTATTTATATGGTAAGCGTGTTGCACTTTGGGGCGATCCTGATAATTTATTGCCACTGATCGAATTCCTGGTTGATATGGATATGAAACCTGTTTACGTGGTTTCAGGAACACCGGGTAAAAAATTCTCGAAACGTGCAATGGAAATTCTTGAAGCAAAAGTTCCTGAAGCAAAAGTTCGCAACGGTGCCTCGGCCGATATGTTCCTGATGCACCAGTGGATTAAGCAGGAACCTGTTGACTTGCTGATTGGTAATACTTACGGTAAATATATTGCCCGCGACGAAGGTATTCCATTCGTTCGCTCAGGATTCCCGATCCTTGATCGTATCGGTCACAGTTATTTCCCAACTGTAGGTTACATGGGAGGTATCCGTATTTTGGAACGCATTCTCGGAGCCATCATGGATAAAATTGATGCCACAGCTCCTGAAGAGTCATTCGAGCTCACAATGTAGTTGCAATATAATTCAAAATAATTTCGAGGTGAGTACAGCTGAGTCGCTCTCAGCTGTACTTTACCCGAAATAACTGGCACTACAAGGAGAATCAGAGATATTTAAATCACAATTGTAATTAGGATAAGCCCTGCTTGCAGGCAACTTCGTCCATCTTTTAACTTTTGAATTATGAGCAACTATCTAAAAGATCGCGAAAGCCAAATCCTTACAAAAGGAAACGACGCTGCAGAAATTTCCTGCGGTAAAAAGAGTTTAGCCGGATCCGTTTCGCAACGCGCCTGCGTTTTTTGCGGATCGCGTGTGGTACTTTATCCAATTGCCGATGCACTGCACGTTATTCACGGTCCGGTGGGGTGTGCTTCATACACCTGGGATATTCGTGGTTCGCTATCATCAGGACCACAATTGCACCGACTGAGTTTTACCACCGACTTAAAAGAAAGAGATGTGGTTTTTGGCGGCGAAAAGAAATTATACCATGCCCTTATTGATTTAATCGACAAACATCAGCCAAAAGCAGCCTTTGTTTTTTCAACCTGTATAATTGGTGTTATTGGCGACGATGTTGAAGCCGTTTGCCGCCAGGTTACCAAAGAAAAAGGCATCGACGTTATTCCGGTAATGTCGGAAGGATTTAACGGAACCAAAAAAGACGGTTATAAAATTGCGTGCGGAGCGCTTTCAAAATTAGTTGGAACAAACAACGACTACACACCATCAAAATATTCAATCAATATTCTTGGCGACTTTAACCTTGCAGGTGAGTTGTGGATTTTGGCTGAATATTACAAAAAACTGGGTGTTGAAATTATTTCCTGCATGACCGGCGACGGTCGTGTTGAGCAGATCCGCCGTGCACATCACGCTTCGTTAAACGTAGTTCAGTGTTCGGGTTCTATTATGCACCTGGCTAAAGAGATGAAGGAGAAATATGACATTCCTTTTATGAAGGTTTCGTATTTCGGAATCGAGGATATGTCGGAAGCACTGTATGAAGTAGCCAAATTTTTCGACGACGATAAAATGATGACCAAAGCCCGCGAACTGGTTACCAACGAAATCTCAAAACTGTTACCGGCGTTGCAACCATACCGCCAAAAGCTGGAAGGCAAAAAAGCAGCCATTTATGTAGGTGGTGCTTTTAAAGCCATCTCGCTGGTAAAAGCCTTACGGTTATTAGGAATGAAAACAGTGGTTGTAGGTTCACAAACGGGAAATGCAGAAGACTATAAACTACTAAAAGACTTGTGTGATGAGGGAACCATCATTGTTGATGATTCCAATCCAAACGAACTTTCTGAATTTGTGAAATTAACCGGTGCCAACCTGTTTATCGGCGGCGTGAAAGAGCGCCCGATTGCCCATAAACTCGGCCTTGGTTTTTGCGATCACAATCACGAAAGAAAAGAAGCACTGGCCGGCTATGTCGGCATGATGAATTTTGCGAAAGAAGTTTACGCCTCGGTGACAAGCCCGGTGTGGAAGTTCGTAAAATAACACGACACATTATCGGTTAGTTACAGGCCGAGATTGTGTTTTTAGAAAGGGGGGACCCTTTAAAGAATCGGAAAAATTATTGAATTCCGGTGAGCTTTCCCGAAGGCTTTGCCTCGGGATAAGCGAACAAGACAATAAAAAAGTCCTTAACGGAATCGGATTCCTCAACAGCTTTGCTGTGAGGAGTTCCAATAAAAACAAATCGGATGTTTGAACTCAATTCAGTACCAAAAGCAAAAGAAAATTACAAGGCAACACAAAATGCCTGTAAACTTTGTTCGCCGCTGGGAGCCAGTGTAGCCTTCAAAGGTTTTAAAGGCTGTGTTCCGCTAATTCACGGCTCACAGGGTTGCGCAACTTATATTCGCCGCTACCTGATCTCGCATTACAAAGAGCCGATCGACATTGCCTCGTCGAATTTTACAGAAGATGCTACAATATTTGGTGGCGATGAAAACTTCAAATTGGCTGTACTTAATATTATTAACCAATATAAACCTGAAATTATTGGTATCGCTTCAACCTGTTTGAGCGAAACCATCGGTGACGATGTTAGTCTTTTCCTGCACCATTTTCTGGAGAAGCACCCTGAAATCGATACTGATTTTGTAATGGCTTCAACGCCCAGTTACCAGGGAACGCACATCGATGGATTCCACGAAGCAGTTTCCGGAGTCGTAAAACATTACGCGCAAAAAGGCCTTCCGCAAGAGCACGTAAATCTTTTCCCCGGTTTTGTTTCAACCGAAGATTTGCGCTTGCTGAAAGAAATTATGGCTGACTTTTCGTTGGAGCAAATTATGCTTCCCGATTATTCCGAAAGTCTCGACAATCCGGTTTGGGATACTTATCATCGCATTCCTGAAGGAGGAACAGCAAAAGAAGATGTTGTAAAAAGTGGCTCTGCTAAAGCCAGTATCGAATTCGGAACCATCTTGAATAAAGGGAAACTTTCAGGACGCGTAAAAAGCAAACAATTGTCGCGCACCGGGGCACAGTTCCTTAAAAATGAAATGGACGTGCCGTTAGTAAATATGCCAATGCCAATTGGTATCACGCAAACCGATGCCTTTTTTGAGGAGCTTAAAAATCTCTCGGGCAACGAAATTCCTGAGAAATATACCAAACAACGCGGTCGACTTATAGATGCCTATGTTGATGCACATAAATACACCTTTGGTAAAAAAGCAGTGGTTTATGGCGAAGAAGATTTTGTGGTTGCCATGGCTGCTTTCCTCGACGAAATTGGAATTGAGCTGGCGCTTGTTGCAACAGGCGGCGAAAGTGGCATGCTGGAGGACGAAGTAAAAAAATATTGTCCTGAAAATAAAGATAAAGTGGTGGTTCGCGAAGGATATGATTTTGAAAGTATCCGCGAGTGGAGCCTCGAAAATAAACCTGATATTCTGATAGGACACAGCAAAGGCTACTACATCGCCCGCGAACTGAATATTCCGATTGTTCGTGTAGGTTTCCCGGTTCACGACCGTGTTGGTGGACAACGCATAAAACACCTTGGTTATTCAGGTACGCAGGAGCTATTCGATAAAGTAGTGAACGCATTGATTGAACACAAACAAAGTAATTCGCCGGTAGGCTATAAATATATGTAATAACAAAGCGAGAAGTCGCAGCTAAAACAGAAGGTTATGATAGATATTAAAACACATCCCTGTTTCAATAAGCATGCAAAAGGCAAATATGCCCGCGTGCATCTCCCGGTGGCACCGCAATGTAATATTCATTGTAATTATTGCAAGCGCGATTACGATTGCGTAAACGAAAGCCGCCCTGGTGTTACCAGCGAAGTACTATCGCCTGAGCAGGCACTGGCCTACACCATCAGGTTAAAAGAAAAAATGCCGCATTTGTCGGTGGTGGGTATTGCCGGCCCCGGCGATCCGTTTGCCAACCCAATTCAAACGATGACAACGCTTCGGTTGATTCGCAAAGAATTTCCGGAAATGATCCTTTGTCTTTCGTCAAACGGGCTGAATGTACTGCCTTACGTTGATGAATTGAAAGAACTGGAAGTTAGCCACGTTACCATTACGTTGAATGGAACCGAGACAAAAACATTGTCGCAACTTTATAAATGGGTGCGTTTCGAGAAGCGCGGATATTTTGGAGAACAGGCCGCTGAAATTCTGCTAAGAAATCAGATGGAAGCAATCCGTGCGTTGAAACGTGCTGGTATTACAGTAAAAATAAACTCTATTGTAGTGCCGGGAATCAATGATAACGTGATCGTTGATATCGCCAAAAAGATGAAAGAGATGGAAGTGGATATTATGAATACCATTCCGCTCTACCCGGTTGAAGGAACGCCTTTCGAGGATTTTGAAGAGCCTTCTCCAAAACGAATGAAAGAACTGCAGAACGGTATAAAAGAATATTTACCTCCGATGACACACTGTGCACGTTGTCGTGCCGATGCTGTTGGACTGCTGGGACAAGATGATGCAGAGGCAAAACAAATTTTGTCGGAAGTATCGAACCTGTCGGTGAATGTTGACCAAACAAAACCATACGTAGCAGTTGCCAGTCACGAAGGATTACTGGTAAACCAGCACCTGGGCGAAGCAACACAACTGTACATTTTCAGAGAAACGCCAAATGGCTACCGTTTGGTGGAACAACGCGCAACACCAAAACCCGGAGCAGGTAATAGTCGTTGGGCAGTACTTGCTGATGTAATCGATGACTGTCGGGCCTTGCTTGTTGGTGGAATCGGACCTTCTCCATCGTCGATTATTGGTCGTGCAGGAATTAAGATCGTTGAAATGACCGGTTTAATCGATGAAGGGTTGGATGCTGTTTACAAAGGCAAAGAACTCCGGACATTGAAAAAAGCCGATGTTTTTAAATGCGGATCAGAATGTTCGGGAAAAGGAACCGGTTGCGGTTAGTCTTTTGTCTAATAACCTGAAACTCTAAAAGTCTTTAAGAATGAGAATAGCAGTAACAACAAGTAACGGAGAAAAAGTAGATCAGCACTTTGGAAAAGCTACCCGCTTTGATGTGTACGACGTGGAAGGCGGTGAAATGAAACTCGTTGAAACACGCGAAGTAGAATCGTATTGCAGCGGAGAAGACCAGCCGGTTGCCGGTCATAAATTCTCATCCGATCGGTTTTCAACAGTAAAAGAAAAGATCGGGGATTGCGAAAAGCTGTACACCGTGCAAATTGGTGAAAAGCCAAAAGAACAATTCGATATTATTGGAATAGCGGTGCAAACCTGCACCTGCTCCGTGGAAAAAATTCCCGGATGCAGCGGAAAATGTAAATAATAAATGGTTGTCATTTCGACGACGAAGGAGGAGAAATCTCTTTCAAAGGAGCAGATTTCTCTCCGTCAGCCGACGGATCGAAATGACAATAATTAGAAATAGTATCAACTTAAAATACAGAACGACATGAAAAAACCAGAATTTCACATTTTAGTATGCAACTCGTACCGGGTTGCCGGCGATGCACAAGGTTATTGTAACAAAAACGGTTCATCCGATTTAATTCAATATATAATGGAAGAATGTAACGACCGCGGCATGGACGTCGCGGTCTCTTCCACAGCTTGTTTAAACGTTTGCTCGCAGGGGCCGGTAATGGTTATTCACCCGAATAACTATTGGTACGGAGGAATTAATGAGGAGAAAATCGACGAAATTTTAGATGCACTGGAAGAGGGGGAGGCCGTTGAGGATTATCTCATAAGCGAGTAAAGTTAAACTGCTGAACTCAATTGATTTTCCCCTCTAACCAGAACTAATCAAACTTCAACTTATAACGTATTCCCGGCGTGCGCCGGGGGTACTTTTATCGGATTGCTTACCAATAACAATTATATATTATGAAGGATGAGAAGTTCCCATATTTGATCGACACTACGCTTCGTGACGGAGAACAAGCTCCGGGGGTAGTATTTTCATTGAAAGAGAAACTCGAAATTGCTCAAAAGCTAGATGAAATTGGCGTGCCAGAACTAGAGATTGGTACTCCGGCCATGGGCGAAAAAGAGCAGAGCGACATTCACTGTTTGATCAACCAGGGATTTTCCTTCGCTTCAACCTGCTGGTGCAGGGCAACTTTCAACGATTTGGAAGCTGCCCTGGCTACGGGGGCAAAAAGGGTAAACCTTTCGTTTCCGGTTTCCGATATACAGCTTAAAACGCTTGGGAAGTCGCGCAACTGGGTGCGAAAAAACCTTCCCGGGATTATGAATTTTGCTACGAATCATTTCGAATTTGTGGCCGTTGGTGCGCAGGATGCTTCGCGTGCCGATTACGATTTCCTGAAAGAATACATCTATCTAACAACTTTATATGGTGCCAAACGTGTGCGTATTGCCGACACGGTTGGAGTTATGAATCCACTTTCGGTGCAGAACCTGTTTACTCGGTTAAGCAACGATTTTGCCGATGTTGATTTTGAATTTCACGGGCACAACGACCTGGGAATGGCAACTGCCAACCATGTGGTGGCGTTACAGTCGGGCGCACAAAGTGTAAGCCTTACGGTAAACGGACTCGGCGAACGAGCTGGAAATGCCTGCTTGGAAGAGGTTGCTTTTGCACTGAAATATTCCTGTGGCTACGATTTTACTTTTGAAGGTGAAAAAATGGTTCAACTTTCGAAATTGGTGGAGCAGGCTTCTGAACGAAAACTGGCATTGTCGAAACCTGTTTCGGGAGAATTGGTTTTCTCGCACGAATCCGGAATTCATTGTCGCAGCCTTAAAGAGAATCCACTGTCGTATCAGCCTTTTAACCCCAACGAAATAGGGCGGCAAACCGAGCTGGTAATAGGAAAACACTCGGGAATGGGCGCAGTTGACGAGATGCTGCAAAAACGAAACATCTTTCTGCCGAAAAACGAATTGGCCATTCTTGTTGCCAAGATTAGAAAGCTATCGACCGAGTTAAAGCGCGACCTGCATTTTAACGAGGTGAAAAATCTGATTTCGTCGAACATTTAAAGCAGGAGTTATGAAGTTTAAGGTAATTCTCATATCGCTGCTTTTCGCAGGACTTGTTGCTACGGCAGGAAAAACCGTGCAGGAAAAGCCGTTTAAGCCAACCATTACACCATATTTAAAGGTGCAGTTTTGGAATGTGGTTAGCCAGGGAGTGACTATCGACGAGGCAGAAGCAGCCGATCGTTTTGCTTCGTATTTCAGACGCGGCCGATTAGGAGTGAAAGGAAATGTTTTGCCCGAGTTGTCGTACGATGTAATGTTAGCTTTCGATAACCTGGCAAAAGATGGTTATTCTTCTACAAAAGGAGTGGTGAATGCCGGTGCGGTAGCACTTTGGAGTGCATACTTTACCTACGACCTTTTGCCGGAGAGTGATTGGCTGAATGTGACTGGAGGCTATTTTCTTCCTCATTTGAGCCGCGAATCTACCACTTCGCCCTGGACTACCAGTTCGCTCGATAAAACAGAGAACTCGTGTTACCTGCGCCAGTTTGTAACCGGAAAAGCAAATGGAATAAGTCCGGGAATTAATCTTGGTGGTTTAGGCGAGGTAGGAAAACAAAGGTTTATATATAATATATCCATTATAAATCGGCAGGATGCGGTAAGTATTATGGAGACAAACTGGTCGCCGGTTTTGCTGGGGCATTTTATGCTCAACTTCGGCGATGAGGAATTTTCGAGATACAAATATTGCTTTTCGAACAACCTGTTGAAGAAACGAACGAGTGCAACTATTGGAGTTGGTTTTTCTACTCAAGGCAAAACTGACGTTTTTAATAGTACACAATCAGTAAGTGCAGATGCGACTATTTATCTCGGCCATTTAAAAATCGATGGAGAATACAATCATCTGATTCGGAAAAACAACCTCGAATACAACGCCAATTGTTTTATGGTTCGGACAGGGTACAACATATTTCTGAAAAAGGATTGGGTGTTGGAACCAACTGCAATGTTCGAAAAGTTTTCCGGTGACGAGAATTTTAAAGATGTTTCGTTCTTCGACGGTACCGATACAAAACTTGATGTTGGAGTAAATCTGATAACTGCTAAAAACAAAGTAAAAGTGAATCTACACTACGTGTACCACGACGGCGACGGAGTAAAGAACCGCTTCATTAAAAATACAACGTATCCGGGGAATTACATTTCGCTGGGTTTACAATTAATAATATAAACAAGGTTGGATAATTAAAATTTGAAAATATGGCAAACTGGACAAAGTACATGGATGAGGCCGACAGCTACGCAAAAGCAGCAGTTGGTTCGTATAACAAAGAGAAATTGGGAAGCATGGTAGTGTACAATGTGTTGAGCTTGGCAGTAGAGAATTACCTTACTGCTTTATGTATAAGTACGGGAGACATGCCCGAACATTCGGGAATTACGGCCATGTTAAAACAAATTGGTAAGAAAATGGAAATCCCGGAAGAGTTTCATGTGGAGGCTCGGTTTATTAATCGTTTTATGAATTTCTGCTCGCTGGAAGTGCTGGAAACTTTGGAGCCAACACGAGAGGAGTTGTCGAGAATGCTAGATTTTACCAGCGCGCTAAAAGAATATTGTAATGCGGCAATAACTGAAGAAGAGTCGGTTTAGGATTTTTCGAACTTCAAATAGTTACTGATTAATCTGTTTAAATGTGGTTTCTTTATTTGAAGAGCCCACAAAATCTATAACTTTAGCGGACGCAATATGAGCAGAAAAGCACTACTATATATATTAATAGTATTCCTGTTTTTTGGATGCGCCCAAAAATCGCAGAAAAAGCAGTCGGCAGAATTGTTGGTTTTCAGCGGAGCAGGTTTAACAAATGTGGTTACCGAACTCGCCGAAATCTATGAAGCTGAAAATAACATTGACATCAAGTTGAATTTTGCTTCATCGGGAACATTAGCGCGGCAGATTGAACAAGGTGCACAACCTTCAGTATATATTTCGGCCAATGAAAAATGGGTGGACTATCTTATTAATCTGGATTTGGTTGTGCCTGAATCAAAAGAGAAAGTTGTTGGGACATCCATGGCGGTTATTGTTCCTGCAGATAGCGAAAAGGATACCATCACATTCTTAGATGATTTCCCGGAGCAGTTTAATGGACGCTTATCCATTGGCGATCCAAAACATGTTCCGGCCGGCGACTATGCCTGGAAAGCAATCGAGAGCGGTGGTTACGCTGATGCTTTAGCTGACCGGATGTTACCGGCAAAAGATGTACGCTCAGCATTAATGGTGGTGGAATTAGGTGAAGTGGAGATGGGAATTGTTTACAAAACTGATGCGTTGAAATCGCAAAAAGTTAAGATCGTTTCCCTTGTTCCCGACGACCTGCATCCGCCAATTGGTTTTTACACATCTATTTTAAAGAACAAAAACAACGAACAATCCAGGCTTTTTTATAATTTTCTGACCTCGAAAGAAGCAACAGACATCTGGATAAAACACGGATTTAAGATTGAGTGAATTGTTTAAATATACAGCCAGTGAGTGGTCGGCAATACAATTATCGTTAAGTGTTGCGCTAATCTGTGCTGTAGTAACCTTGCCGCTCGCCATTGCCGTGGGCTGGTTTTTAGCCCGTAAAAAGTTTTTTGGCAAGTCGGTGGTTGAAGGAATTTTGCATTTACCACTGGTTTTACCGCCCATTACAACCGGTTACTTATTGTTGCTGGTTTTCGGAAACCGTGGATTTATTGGCAGATTCTTTTACGAAACATTCGGAATTCAAATCGCCTTTTCATTTTATGCGGCTGTAATCGCTGCCATTTTTGTGTCGTTTCCATTGGTAACGCGCTCCATTCGTCTATCCATTGAATTAGTAGATCAGAAACTGGAAGAAGCCGCGCGCACTTTGGGAGCTTCAAACCTTCGGGTGTTTTTTACGATCACACTTCCGTTGGCATTGCCGGGCGTAATTAGTGGATTTATTCTATCGTTTGCAAGAAGTCTGGGAGAATTTGGTGCAACCATTTCCTTTGCCGGCAACATCGAAGGAAAGACGCAAACACTTCCGCTGGCTATATTTTCTGAGATGCAGGTTCCCGGACAAGAAGCCTCAACCATGCGTTTGGTTGTAGTGTCTGTTATATTATCGTTACTGGCGATGATCGCTGCTGAATTCTTAAACCGACGTGTAATTAAAAGTAAAACGGCATGAGTGCAGCGTTGAGTTTCCATATAAAACTGAAGCGAAACGATTTTACACTCGATGTAAAAGCCGAAATTCCAAACGGGATTACCGGTATTTTTGGCCCGTCAGGCCATGGTAAAACCAGTTTGCTAAATTCCATTGCCGGAATTGTTACTCCCGATTCAGGCTATATTCATTTAAACGGAGATACACTTCTCGATACGACTAATAAGATAAACGTCAAGATCAGGCAGCGAAAAGTGGGTTACGTTTTCCAGGACGAACGACTTTTTCCGCACTATACAATAAAGAAGAACTTATTATATGGAGAAAAGAATCCGGATCTGGAGCTTTTTAATGAGGTAATCGACACATTGCAGATCGCACATCTATTAAATAAGAAACCCGAACAATGTTCCGGCGGAGAAAAACAACGAGCAGCAATTGGGCGTGCCATTATCAGTGGTTCGAAAATATTGCTGATGGATGAGCCGTTTTCGGCTCTCGATGTAAATCTACGCCGCGAAATCATTCCTTATTTAAATAGGGTGCATCAGAAATTTTCGCTCCCCATATTAATAGTAAGCCACGATCTCCCCGATCTTTTAAGCCTGACCGATAATTTACTATTACTTAAAAATGGGCAATTGCTGGGGCACGGAAAGTTCACCGATCTTTTGAATCAACCTGAGAATTTGGAGCTGATGCACGAGTCGGGATGGTACAATGTTATGCACTTGTCGGTATTTGCCCACCTTGAATCGAAGAATATGGTTTTGCTGAAAAGCAATAAAAGCGACTTACAAATACAAGCACTCACCCAAACCATCGGAAAAGAAGTAGAGGTTAATCAGGAATTAAAAGTTCTGATCAAGCCGGAAAGCATCGCCTTATCAAAAGAGCCAATCCAAAATATCTCACTCCGCAACCAGGTAGAAGGTACAATGAAAGAAGTTTTTTTAAAAGACGGTCTTGCTTTTTGTGTAGTCGATGTGGGGGAAAACATCATCGTAGAAGTCACCGAAGCCTCGCAAAAAAGCATGTGCCTGGAGAAAGGCCAGCGAGTGTACTGTCTTTTTAAATCCGCTTCGCTAAAAATTTATTAATCTTCTCTATTCAGATAATCAGCCACTTGTGGTTTTATGCTAAAAATACTTTCAATTTATTTCACCAAAGTGCTTGCATTATTAAAAACCTTGATTACTTTTGCACCCGCTTTAGAGATAAAGCAACGTTCAAAAGACAAGTTGATGGTAAGATACGAGTGATTGAAAGGCTGGTGGAACGGCACGGAAGATCACGTCAAATCCGCAAGATTTTGGAAACAAAATTTTCGAAAAAACTTTAAAAAAGTTTTGGGAGTTTTGAAAAAGTAATTACCTTTGTCGCCCCGTTAAAAGGGAAACGAGTTCTGGCTGAGACGAGAGATTTAAGGAGGAGAGAGGTCAGAGAAAAAATACAAGAAGTAGATGACCGGCATTAATAGGTAAGATAGAGGTGCTGGTTTTTTTACGCGAGTTCTTTAAAATTTTGAAGCACAAAAAAGCAAGGTTATTTTAAAACAACTTTGTTGATTTCTGAGAGACAAGTAAACCTGGAGCGAAAGATATTAAACTTTTTATATTTACAACGGAGAGTTTGATCCTGGCTCAGGATGAACGCTAGCGGGAGGCCTAACACATGCAAGTCGAGGGGCAGCATTACTTTCGGGTAGATGGCGACCGGCGCACGGGTGCGTAACGCGTATGCAACCTTCCTTGTACAGAGGGATAGCCCATGGAAACGTGGATTAATATCTCATAGTATCACAATTTCGCATGTTATTGTGATTAAAGTTTCGGCGGTACAAGATGGGCATGCGTAAGATTAGGTAGTTGGTGAGGTAACAGCTCACCAAGCCGACGATCTTTAGGGGTTCTGAGAGGATTATCCCCCACACTGGTACTGAGACACGGACCAGACTCCTACGGGAGGCAGCAGTGAGGAATATTGGTCAATGGGCGCAAGCCTGAACCAGCCATCCCGCGTGCAGGATGACGGCCCTATGGGTTGTAAACTGCTTTTGTTTGCCAAGAATGTTACCTACGTGTAGGTATTTGACGGTAGCAAATGAATAAGGACCGGCTAACTCCGTGCCAGCAGCCGCGGTAATACGGAGGGTCCAAGCGTTATCCGGATTTATTGGGTTTAAAGGGTGCGCAGGCGGAACTTTAAGTCAGTGGTGAAATCTTGCCGCTTAACGGTAAAATTGCCATTGATACTGAAGTTCTTGAATGTAGTTGAGGTAGGCGGAATGTGTTGTGTAGCGGTGAAATGCATAGATATGACACAGAACGCCAATTGCGAAGGCAGCTTACTAAGCTACGATTGACGCTGAGGCACGAAAGCGTGGGGAGCGAACAGGATTAGATACCCTGGTAGTCCACGCCGTAAACGATGATCACTCGCTGTTTGCGATACACAGTAAGCGGCTGAGCGAAAGCATTAAGTGATCCACCTGGGGAGTACGATCGCAAGGTTGAAACTCAAAGGAATTGACGGGGGCCCGCACAAGCGGAGGAACATGTGGTTTAATTCGATGATACGCGAGGAACCTTACCTGGGCTTAAATGTATACTGCATAAAGTGGAAACACTTTTTCTCTTCGGAGCTGTTTACAAGGTGCTGCATGGTTGTCGTCAGCTCGTGCCGTGAGGTGTCGGGTTAAGTCCCATAACGAGCGCAACCCCTATCGTTAGTTGCTAGCAGGTAATGCTGAGGACTCTAGCGAGACTGCCACCGTAAGGTGAGAGGAAGGTGGGGATGACGTCAAATCAGCACGGCCCTTATGTCCAGGGCTACACACGTGTTACAATGGTCGGTACAAAGGGCAGCTACCAGGCAACTGGATGCCAATCCCTAAAGCCGATCCCAGTTCGGATTGGAGTCTGCAACCCGACTCCATGAAGTTGGATTCGCTAGTAATCGCGCATCAGCCATGGCGCGGTGAATACGTTCCCGGGCCTTGTACACACCGCCCGTCAAACCATGGAAGCTGGGGGTACCTGAAGTATGTGACCGCAAGGAGCGTCCTAGGGTAAAACTGGTAACTGGGGTTAAGTCGTAACAAGGTAGCCGTACCGGAAGGTGTGGCTGGAACACCTCCTTTCTGGAGCACAGGTTTAAGGAGTTTCTGTGACGAGATTGACAAAAGTTGTCCTTGCTTTTTTTATAATATTACACAATGAGTTGCAAAGCGGGAGCTGCGCTAAAAGCCAAAGCTCAGAAGCTTGGCGCTTAAAAAAACAGTCCCGTAGCTCAGCTGGTTAGAGTACTACACTGATAATGTAGGGGTCCCCAGTTCAAGTCTGGGCGGGACTACTGTTTCGGGGGATTAGCTCAGTTGGCTAGAGCGCTAGATTTGCATTCTAGAGGTCAAGGGTTCGACTCCCTTATTCTCCACGAGAGGCTGAAAAGTCGGAAAAAGACCACAAAACAGTGGCGCGTTCATCGTAATAGTGAACAAGAGATAATGCTGGTGCACGATTTAAGGTTCGATTCCTTAATTATCTACACAAGTTGAAACAGGCAACTGTTTCTGTGCTTTAAAGTTCTTTGGCATGTTGGGAAAAATTTTGATAATTACGAAAGTAATTATCGAGAGTCAAATCACAAGATAGAGACGACAATTTTACAAGAGATACAAAAGAATCAATACGAGGATTCTCTAAAAAGAAAGTTACTAAGGGCGTACGGAGGATGCCTAGGCTCTCAGAGGCGAAGAAGGACGTGACAAGCTGCGATAAGCTTCGGGGATTAGCAAATATGAATCGATCCGAAGATTTCCGAATGGGGCAACCCACCCGCAAGGGTATCCGCAAGGAGGCTAACCCGGGGAACTGAAACATCTAAGTACCCGGAGGAAAAGAAAATAATAATGATTCCCATAGTAGTGGCGAGCGAACTGGGAACAGCCTAAACTGGTATTGTTTCGGCAATGCCAGGGTTGTAGGGCTGCGACATGGAGACATATTTAAAACTGGAAAGGTTTTGGAAAAGCCTACCACAGACGGTGACAGTCCGGTACAGGTAATAAATACAATCCTAGCAGTACCCTGAGTAGGGCGGAACACGAGAAATTCTGTCTGAATCTGCCAGGACCATCTGGTAAGGCTAAATACTCCTGAGAGACCGATAGCGAACAAGTACCGTGAGGGAAAGGTGAAAAGCACTCCGAACAGGAGAGTGAAATAGTACCTGAAACCGTACGCTTACAAGCGGTAGGAGTCCTGATTTATCAGGATGACTGCGTGCCTTTTGCATAATGAGCCTACGAGTTAGTCGTCACTAGCGAGGCTAAGTCTTTAAGAGACGTACCCGAAGCGAAAGCGAGTCTGAATAGGGCGTAAAGTTAGTGGCGCTAGACGCGAAACCCTGTGATCTACCCATGGGCAGGTTGAAGTGTTGGTAACACAACATGGAGGACCGAACCAGGAAACGTTGAAAAGTTTTTGGATGACCTGTGGGTGGGGGTGAAAGGCCAATCAAACTGGGAAATAGCTCGTACTCCCCGAAATGCATTTAGGTGCAGCCTTGTGATAGTTTAGCAGAGGTAGAGCTACTGATTGGATGCGAGGGCTTCGCCGCCTATCAAATCCAGACAAACTCCGAATGCTGCTAAATGTTTCACAGGAGTGAGGGCATGGGTGCTAAGGTCCGTGTCCGAAAGGGAAAGAACCCGGACCATCAGCTAAGGTCCCCAAGTGTATACTAAGTTGAACAAACGAGGTCTGATTGCTTAGACAGCTAGGATGTTGGCTTGGAAGCAGCCATTCATTTAAAGAGTGCGTAACAGCTCACTAGTCGAGCGATCGGGCATGGATGATAATCGGGCATAAGTATACCACCGAAGCTATGGATTCTGTCATAAGACAGTCTGGTAGGGGAGCATTCCAAACTGCGTTGAAGGTAAAGCGTGAGCTTTGCTGGAGTGTTTGGAAAAGCAAATGTAGGCATAAGTAACGATAAAGCGGGTGAGAAACCCGCTCGCCGATAGACTAAGGTTTCCTGATCAACGCTAATCGGATCAGGGTAAGCCGGGACCTAAGGTGTACCCGAAAGGGGAAGCCGATGGCAAGCAGGTTAATATTCCTGCGCCACCTATACAATAAAAGTGACGGAGCGATGTAGCTGCTAGGTACTGACGGAATAGTACGTTGAGCCTAGCCTTCGGGCGAAGCGAAGCAGTGAAGTTACTTCCAAGAAAAGCGAGTATAGGGCCCGTACCGTAAACCGACACAGGTAGTCAAGGAGAGAATCCTGAGGCGCTCGAGTGATTCGCGGCTAAGGAACTAGGCAAAATGACCCCGTAACTTCGGGAGAAGGGGAGCCTACCTCGGTAGGCCGCAGAGAAATGGCGCATGCGACTGTTTATCAAAAACACAGGGCTCTG